>CAWJJG010000011.1:0-1402390 GCA_963843085.1 uncultured Solirubrobacterales bacterium | reverse complement strand
AACGGGAGCGACGGGACTCGAACCCGCGGCCTCCGGCGTGACAGGCCGGCGCTCTAACCAACTGAGCTACGCCCCCGAGGGCGACTTGCAGGCTAGCCGCTCACCAGCGAAACGTTGGTGGCGACGGGGCCCTTCGGGCCCTCCTCGGACTCGTAGCTCACCCGCGCGCCGTCGTCGAGCGACTTGTAGCCGTCGCCGTCGATGCTCGAGAAGTGGACGAAGAGGTCCTTGCTGCCGTCATCCGGCGTGATGAAGCCATAACCCTTCTCGTTGCTGAACCACTTGACGGTGCCTTCTGCCATTCGTGCCTCCTCGCACACTGCTTGTTTCCGGGGATTGACCCCCCTCCGATGGCGCGGGAACCTAACGAACCCGCTCGCGCGATGCCGGGGAGACGGACTAGGGTGGCCGCATGAGGGTGGTGACGTTCAGCGACGGCGGCAGGCCTCGCGCCGGCGTGCAGACCGAGAGCGGCGTGATCGACGCGGCGCCGGTGCTCGGCGTCGAGCACATCACCGTCAGGGAGCTGATCGAGACCGAGCGCGTCGAGGAGCTCTCGAAGGGAATCGACGGTGGCGGACCCGATCCGGTCGCCGACCCCCAGCTGCTGCCCCCGATACCGGACCCGGACAAGATCGTCTGCATCGGCCTCAACTACCGATCCCACGCCGCGGAGGCCGGCATCGACCCTCCCGAGCAGCCGACCTTCTTCGCCAAGTTCCGGAACGCCCTCGCGCCGCCGGATGCGACCGTCAAGCTCCCGGCCGCCAGCGAGAAGGTCGACTACGAGGCGGAGGTGGCCTTCGTCATCGGCAAACCGTGCAAGGACGTCGAACCGGAGCAGGCGCTCGACGCGATCGCCGGCTACATGCTGCTCGACGATCTCTCCGCCCGGGACCTGCAGTTCGCCACCCCGCAGTGGATGCCCGGCAAGGTCTTCGACGGATCGGCGCCGTGCGGCCCGGCGCTCGTCACTCCGGATGAGGCTGGAGAACCGGACTCGATCTCCTTCACGCTCGACCTGAACGGCGAGCGGATGCAGGACGCCTCGACGTCCGACCTGGTCTTCTCCGTCGCCGAGCTGGTGGCGCGGCTGTCGCGCTGGATGAGCTTCGCGCCGGGGGACATCGTGTCGACCGGGACGCCGTCCGGCGTCGGCAGCGTGCGCGAGCCGCGCGTCTGGCTCAAGTCCGGAGACGAGATCGTGATCAGCTCCCCCACCCTGGGCGAGCTTCGCACCCAGATCGCCTAGCTACTCGGAGCGTTCCTCGACGAGCTGCTCGATGCTGCGGTAGACGCCGGGGGCGTCCTTCTTCAGGCGCTTCACCTCGAAGTGGCCGAGGCTGATCAGCCTCATTCGCGACGTCGACGTGACCGTTGCGCTCCGCATCGAGTCGTCCAGCATCCCCGCTTCGCCGAAGACGTCGCCCGGCCCGAGGTCGGCGAGGTGCTCGCCGTCACGGGTCACCTCCGCGGTGCCCTCCTCGATCGCCAGCAGCTCGCGGGAGAACCCGCCCTCCGAGACGATCTCCTCGCCCTCCGGGATCTCCTTCGACTGCGCGAAGGCGGCGACCCGCTTGAGCTCCTCGTCTGACGCGTCCGAGAAGAGCGGAATGCGCTTCAGCTGACTTGCGTCCATAGCCCGACCGTATCCGAAAGAACCTCGGATAGAGTGCGACGTCCACCGCACATCTCGGGGAGAAGGAGAGTCCAGATGGGATTGATGGACAACATCAAGAAGGCTCAGGAACAGGCTCAGCAGGCGATGCAAGGGGGAGCGGGGCAGATGAGCCCGTCCGCCGGCGACGTCGAGTACGCCAACCTGGCGATGAAGCTGAACCAGAGCGGCCTGGCCGGCACGGCCACGATCAACTCGGTCACCGAGTCCGGCGAGGGGTCGGATCCGGTCAACAAGGCCTACGACATCGCGGTGAGCGTCGAGCTCGAGAACGGGCAGAGCTATGACACGACCGTCCACCAGTACCTGACCCAGGACGCCGTCAACGCCTACCAGCCCGGCAAGAAGTTCCAGATCAAGGCCGATCCGGACGACACGAGCAAGGTCATGCTCTACGGCGAGGCGTAGCGGCCACCAGGCCGCTCGCTCCGGGAGCGAAGGGCGAAGCCCGAAGCGACTTGCGGTGGGCGGCCGCTTGTGGCCGCGACTTGATGGCGAAGCCATGAAGCGATCGCCTCAATTTTCGCTGCAGGCAGGCTGCTCGCCTGCCGATAAGTTGGGTTGACGCCGCATATGCCCCTGCTCGGATCCATCCAGGACTTCTTCTTCGAGTGGTACCCCGTCTTCGGGGTGGCGTTCTCGGCCGGGATTCTGATCGTCCTGGTGATCTTCCTGCGGAGCACGATGGGCACGACTCGCCCCCAGACGGTCAAGGCGAGCAGCATCGCCCCGGTCCTCTGGGACGAGGTCCAGGGCGTCGATGCGGCCAAGGAGGAACTGGTCGACGTCGCGGAGTGGCTCAAGGACCCCAAGCGATTCGAGGCACTCGGCGCCCGGGCCCCGCGTGGCGTGCTGCTCTATGGGCCGCCCGGCACCGGCAAGACCATGCTGGCCCGCGCTGTTGCCGCACACGCCGGCGTTGACTTCTTCGCCGCCTCCGGCTCGAGCTTCGTCGAGATGTTCGTGGGGCGCGGCGCCGCCCGGATCCGGCGTCTCTTCAAGGAGGCCCGCAGCTCCGGGCGGGCGGTCATCTTCATCGACGAGCTCGACGCGGTCGGCGGCCACCGGGGCTCGGGCGGCGGGGACGGCGGGACCAAGGAAACCGAGCAGGCTCTCAACCAGCTGCTGGTGGAGCTCGACGGCTTCGAGCGTGATCCAGGCACGGTGATCGTCCTCGCCGCCTCCAACAACGTCGAGAAACTCGACAAGGCGCTCCTGCGCCCCGGGCGCTTCGACCGTCAGGTCCTGGTCTCTCCTCCGGACCGGGACGGGCGCGACGCGATTCTCCGCTCGCACGCCAAAGGCAAGGTGCTCGCGGACACGATCGACCTCACCGATGTGGCCCGCAAGACCACCGGCCTCACAGGGGCCCAGCTCGCCAACGCGCTGAACGAGGCCGCGATCATCGCCGGGCGAGCCGGGCACATGGCGATCTCGCGGGAGGACCTCGACGAGGCGCTCCTGCGCCAGTCCGTCGGGTCCCAGCAGACAAGGCGGCTGACCGAGAAGGAGCGCAAGATCGTCGCCTACCACGAGGCGGGTCACGCCCTCTGCCGACGCCTCTGCGGCCTTGACCCACCCGAGATCCTCAGCATCGTCCCCCGCGGCCCCGCGCTCGGGTTCGTCGCCCACTCCCCCAGCGAGGACCGCTACCTGCGCTCCCGCAAGGACCTGATGGACGAGATCGTGATCCTGCTCGGCGGCCGGGCGGCGGAGGAGGAGGTCTTCGACGAGGCCTATTCCGGCGCGGCGGATGACCTGGCCCGCGTCCAGAAGATCTGCGTGCAGATGGTCACGGAGTTCGGCATGACCCTCTCGCACGGCCCCCCGGACAGCGCCCCTCTGGCGCAGCCCACCAGTGACTACGCGCTCTCGGACCAAACCCGGCGCGACGTCGACCAGAGCGCCCAGGAGCTCGCGCACATGGCCTATGCGCGGGCGCGCCAGCTGATGAAGGTGAACCGCCGCTGTCTCGAGGACCTCGCCGCGAACGCGCTCGAGCACGAGACCCTGACGCGCGAGGACCTCGACGAGATCTTCGACGCACACGACCTCCGCCGCACCTTCCTGCCCGAGGACGGGGAGTCGATGGCGCGAAGGCTGATCGAAAGGGACCGCTCCGGCTCGACCGGCGCCCTGATGCCGCAGCACACCAAGCCCGGCGAGCCCCAGCAGCCCGCCGAGTAGCCGCCCTCAGGCGGCGGTCAGCTCCGGCGAGCCGCGTCGCACCTCGTATGCGGCCGCTTGTATCGCAGACCGGCCAATCCGCTACGCACTGGCGCGACTACCTGCGCTTCTACTCCCGCGCTCTGGCCCGCTGCCGTACCTGACTCAGGCGGCAGCGGGCCTTACGCGGAACCCGGCTTGAAGGTGCGCGCCGGGGGTCAGATGGTGCGGGTGCGGCCGCCGCGCCCCATGAAGAAGATCAGCAGCGCGACGATTGCCAGCGCGAACAGCACGGGGTGAATGATGGCCCCACCCGCGATGGCGATGATCAGCAGAACTACGCCTGCGATTAACCACAACATGAGCATTCCCTCCTTCCTTGGCCTGACTTGCTCGGCGCTCGTATACCCGCACCGGGGTGGGCCAATCCGATTGGCCAGTCAGCCAGAGGGGCGAGGGAGGAATAATGGGCGGTGCCGGGCTCGAACCAGCGACCTCCTCGGTGTAAACGAGGCGCTCTCCCAACTGAGCTAACCGCCCTGGGCTCGTCCCGGATTATGACCGGCGCGGCGCCCGGGAAGCGGTGGTACCGTCGCGCGCCATGTGGAGGCGAGTCCGTGGGGGACTTCTGACCGCCGCCGTCCTGGCGGCTGCTCTCGCATGTGCACCGGCGGCCGGCGCCAAGGACGTGACGATCACCTCGTTCGACGGGACCAAGATCGCCGCCCACTGGTTCGTCGGCAAGGGCGTCAGCGCTCAGAACCCGGCGCCGACCATCCTCGAAGGACCGGGCTGGAGCCAGCCCGGCGACACGAATGCGGGCGGCGGCTCCGGCGCGGGAGCGATCTTCGGAGTCCCCGGCATCGGCAACTTCGTCAGCCACGGCTACAACGTCCTGACCTGGGATCCGCGCGGCTTCGGGCAGTCCGGAGGGACCGTCGAGATCGATGACCCGCGATACGAGGGCCGAGACGTCCAAGCCCTGATCGACTGGGTCGCCAAGCAGTCCGAGGCACAGCTGGACCAGACTTGCACCCAGACGAAGCGGAAGCGCCGTGCCAAGCACCGCAGGCGCCGCTCGAAGAGCCGCGTCACGTGCGCGACCAGCCCCGACGACCCGACGATCGGGATGGCGGGAGCGAGCTACGGCGGCGGCATCCAGCTGGTGGCGGCCGCACTCGATCGGCGAATCGACGCGATAGCGCCGACGATCGCCTGGCACTCCTTGCTGACCAGCCTCTTCCCGGAGCAGAACATCAAGTTCGGCTGGGGCTCACTGCTGATCGCCCTGGGAGTCGAGGGGTCCCTGCCGGGCGGCCTCAATTCGCCGGCGACCGCGGCCGGGCGCCAGGACCCACACTTCTATTCGGTGCTCGCCAATGGAGTGGCCACCGGCACCACGACCCAGGACGACCTCGCCTGGATGGCCGCACACGGCCCCGGCGACCTTGTCGAGAGGATCCACGTGCCGACGCTGATCATGCAGGGGACAGTCGACACGCTCTTCCCGCTCGACGAGGGGGTCACCAACTTCCAGGACATCGGGGACAACACCCTGCGCACCGCCGCGATCAAGGCGAGGCACAAGAAGCGCAGGAAGGGCAAGAGGAGGAAGCGCAAGGGCCCCGCCTCGGCGACCCAGAACGTCCCCGTGAAGATGATCTGGTTCTGCGGCGGTCACGGAGTCTGCCTGACGGGAGCCGGTCCCGGCTCGAACTATCTCGACCAGCGCCAGCTCTCCTGGTTCGACCGCTACCTGCGCGGCAAGCAGGACACGGACACCGGGCCCAAGTTCGCCTGGATCGCCGACGACGCCCAGCTCCACACCAGCGACGCGTATCCGCTCAAGCCGGCCGGGCAGCTCAGGGCGTCCGGCTCCGGCACGCTCCCGATCGTCCCCGGGCAGGGAAGCGGTGCACTGATCTTCGCCACGCAGGCTCTCGATGCGGTCAACGTCTCGATCCCCGGACCGGCGGCGGATGCAGACGTGGTCGGGGCGCCGCATCTCGACCTGGCCTACCAGGGAACCGCCGTCCCGCAGAAGACCTGGATCTACGCCCAGTTCGTGAATCCGCGCAACGGGGCCGTGCTCGGCAACATCGCGACTCCGATCCCGCTGACCCTCGACGGCCAGCAACACTCGATCTCCCGCGATCTGGAGATGATCGCCGCCAGGGCGCCGGCGGGCGGTGGCTACAGGCTTCAGCTCACCGCCTCCTCCTCCCTCTACGACCTGCAGCGTTCGGCCGGTGCCGTCACCTTCGACGGCATCGATGTCTCGCTGCCGCTCGGCGATCCAGTCAGCGGCTCCGCGGATGTGAAGGCGAAGCACCGCAAGAAGCACCGCAAGAAGCACCGGAAGCGCAAGCACCGCCACTAGCCGCGCCTCTAGGGTTAGGGCCGTGAGGCTCCTGATCACCAGCTCCCGGATGCCGTTCGCGCTCGACGTGATCCGCAAGCTCGGGGAGCGCGGACACGAGGTCTTCGCCTGCGACAGCTACGAGGCCTCCCCGGGCAGCCACTCCAAGTACCTGTCCGGCCACTTCACCACGGCCTCGGCGACTGCCGACCCGGCGCAGTTCGCCTCCGACGTCGAGCGGATCGCGGAGGTCAACGAGATCGAGGTCATCATCCCGATGTTCGAGGAGGTCTTCTACCTCGCCGCGCAGCATGAGCGTCTCTCCGCCGTGACGAAGCTCTACGCGCCGTCCTTCCGCACCCTGGCGCAGGTGCACGACAAGGGCACCTTCCAGGAGCTCTGCGACCGGCTCGAGATCCGCACGCCGCACACCACGCTCGCCCACAGCCCGGATGAGCTGAACAAGGCGATCGAGAGCTATCCGCGTTACTTCGCCCGCGCCGCCTTCTCGCGCGGAGGCGTCGGCCTGCTCACCAACACCGGCCCGCTGGCCGGCCACCTCTCGGTCGACGCCTGCCAGCCGACGGAGGCGAACCCCTGGCTGGTGCAGGAGTTCGTCGACGGGCCGATGCACTGCACGTACTCGGCGCTTCACGACGGCAGGGTCGCGACCCACATGTCCTACCGGGCGCCCCGCCAGTGGGAGCATTCGACGGGGATCCAGTTCCTCTCGGTCGACCCCTCGGACACGCTGCCCACCGTCGAGAAGCTCGGCAGCGACCTGAGCTGGGACGGGCAGATGTCGCTCGACTTCATCGAGACCGACGACGGGCTCGTGATGATCGAGTGCAATCCGCGGCCGACCGACGGCGTCCTGCTGATGACCGCCGAGGAGCTCGAGCGCGGGCTGGTCGCGCCCACAGACGAGGCCCTGCTCGTGCCGGAGGGCCGCATGGAGCAGCTCGACTTCGCCGTCTTCGCGCAGATCTTCAGGGAGCCGCTGAAGGATGCGCCCAAGACGATCCACGACCTCGCGAAGGTCCACGGCACCGACCACGGCTGGCGGGACGCGATGCCGAAGCTCTATTCGTTCCTCGCCCTGGCGCGGTTCGAGAAGCTCAGCCTGCGCCAGCGCGAGCAGCTCTTCGTTGCGATGTCCGATGGAATCACCTGGGACGGCCAGTCCATTCCGGGCCTGCCTCCCGACGACGCGGCGTACCTCGCCAAGCTGACCGGGTGATGGACCGCTCGATCCTCTGGCGAGCCGCCGTCGCGCAGGTCGTGGCCGTCGCGGCCGTGTCGCTGATCCTCGCGGTGGCCCTCCCGCACTCCTTCTTCGAGGACTGGGGCTGGCTCACCGGACCGCTCGCCTGGCTCGGGTGCGCGGCGCTGACGGCCTGGATACTCCATCTCGATACCCGGGGCGTGCTGCTGGGCGCCGTCCTGGCCGGGATCCCGAGCGCCCTTGCGGTCATCGCCGGGGTCCACTGGCTCGGGGTTGCGATCGCCGTCGCCGCCTTCGCCGCCTGGTGCGCCTGGCTGGCGCGGCGGCCGGGAGGCGCGCTGTGGACCTAGGAATCGAGGGCCGCACCGCGCTGGTGATGGGCGCCAGCCGCGGCATCGGCCGGGGGATCGCCGGGGCCCTGGCGCGGGAGGGTGCCCGGGTCGCGATCTCGAGCCGAGGCGAGGACTCCCTGCGAGCCGCGGCCGACGAGATAGAGGGCGAGGTCCACGTCTTCCCCGCCGACACCGCCGATCTGGACCGGGTCCGCGAGCTCCCGGGCGAGGTCGCCGAGGCCGTCGGGCCGATCGACATCCTCGTGGCCAACACGGGAGGGCCCCCCGGTGGCGGCGCGCTCGACAACTCGCTCGAGGAGTGGGAGGAGGCCTTCCGCACGCTGGTGCTGGCCACCCGGCTGCTGGTCGAGGGGGTGCTTCCCGGCATGCGGGAACGCGGCTGGGGGCGAATCGTCAACGTCTCCTCGAGCTCGATCCGCGAGCCCATCCCCTATCTGACCCTCTCGAACGCGAACCGCCTGGCCGCGCTCGGGCTGCTCGAGACGCTCGCCGACGAGGTCGCGGGCGACGGCATCACCGTCAACACGGTCGCGACCGGGATGTTCGCCACAGACCGGCTCGCCGACCACGACGGGTCTCTCGAGAGCGCCGAGGCCGCCGCGAAGGAGCGGATCCCGGCCAAGCGGCTCGGCCACCCCGACGAATACGGCGACCTGGTCGCCTTCCTGTGCTCGGAGCGGGCCGCCTATCTCACGGGAGCGGTGATCCCGCTCGACGGCGGCCTGCTCCGGTCGGTCTAGCTCAAGGCGGTGGAACTCAGGCGGTGGCTGGCCTGGGAGCGCGGCGGAAGGCGAGCAGGAGCCAGATCCCGCCGATCAGCATCATCGCCACGCTGAGCAGCTGGGCCAGTGTGAGGCCGAGCGCCAGATCGTCGTTCCGGCGGATGAACTCGATCAGGAACCGCTCCGCCCCCGCCAGCACCAGATAGAGCGCGAACAGGAGTCCGTTGGTGAGGCGGTCGCGGAGCCGCCAGAGCACCAGCGCCACCAGGCCCATCACCAGGGTCTCGTAGACCGGCGTCGGGTGGACGGTCTGATGGGTCGGTTTCGTCCCGTCGGGATAGGACATCGCCCACGGCCCGTCCCAGGCCTTGCCGTAGTCGCCGTCGCCGGAGAGCTGGCAGCCGCAGCGGCCGATCGCGTATCCGAGCGCGAGCGCCGGGGCCGCGACGTCGAGCAGGGTGAGATTGAGGAATCCTCGCCACCGGGCCCAGATCAAGACTGCCACGGTTCCGCCGATGGCCCCGCCGTACCAGACCAGGCCGGACCCGGAGACGATGTTCCCCAGCAGGTCCCCCTTGACGTCGCTGTAGTTCTCGATGATGAAGTCGAGGCGCGACCCGACCAGTCCGCCGATGAGGGCCGCGAAGCCCATCTCATACGCCCAGTCGGCCGGCTTGCCGAGCTCACCGAAGCGCCGCCAGATCACGGCCCCGGCCGCGATGAATGCGACCGCGAAGCAGATCCCGAAGGTCTGGAGGGTGAGCGGTCCGAGGTGGATCTCAGGCAGCACCGCGGGGAGGCTAGTCGAGCCCCCTAAACGGGGCGGTCAGTCGGAGAGGACGCCGGACATCGCCTTCAGGCCGACGTCCATGCCGCTCCAGAAGGCGCCCGCGTGAAACGGCTTGCCGTGGCGGAAGCGCCAGGGAACCGAGGTGCCCAGCATCTTCTTCCCAATCCGCCAGACCCGGTTGGACCCCACCCGATAGTCGCCGTTGGCGTCCGGACGAACCTCGATCGGGTGAGCTGGATCGCCGGTGAGGCGCAGCGGGACCTTGGCGAAGGTCGCCTTGTCGAACTGCTCCATGATGCACATGCTGACCGGATCGAAGCTCAGCTTCGGCTCGGTTCCGAGGATCACCGAGGCGATCTGCGAAGCGGCGGCATCGGCTTGCAGGAAGGCGAGGAACGCCTGCTTGACCGGGAAGTCGCCGGCGTCGCCCACGGCGTAGATCTCGGGATGGCGCTCGAGTCGGCGCGTGGCCAGGTCCGTTGCCAGGAAGCCGCGGTCGTCCGCCTCCAGTCCGGGGAAGGGCGTCGAGGCGACGTAGGGAGGGAACGCGACCAGCAGATCGTGCTCGAGCCGCTCGCCGTTGTGGAACTCGACTCCCTTGGAGTCGACGCTGTCGACCACCCAATCGGTGTGACCCTCGATCCCGCGGCGCAGGAACTCACCGGTGACGAGGTGATGCAGGCGAGGCCCGAACGCCTGGATGTAGCCGTCCTCGTAGGTCGCCCAGGTGATCGAGGTCGCGTCGCGACCTCCCTTGCGCCGAAGCCAGGTCTCGAACATCAGAACGATCTCGTAGAGCGGGCCGGCGCACTTGTTGTTCGGTGGAATCAGGAACAGGACCCGCTGGCGATTGCCGGTCTTCGCCGCCTCGAGCGTCCGCTCGAAACCCGCTCGCAGCTCCAGCATCTCCTCCGGAGTCCACATGCTGATCGCGTGCTCGCTCAGTCCCGGTATCTCGCTTGGCCGCATCCCCGAGCCGGTCGCGATCACGAGCTGGTCGTAGTCAAGGCTCTGCTCGTCGACCGCGACGCGCCGCGCGTCGGCGTCGATCTCGTGCGCATGTCCGTGGACCAGTCTGATTCCCCGCTTCGCAGCCGGCTTGGCGAGCCCCACCTTGAGGCGCTCCGGATCGAGTCCGAAGGGGACGTAGATCGAGTTCGGCTTGAAGAGGAAGTGGTCCTGGTCGGAGACGAGCGTGATCTCGGCGCGGTCTCCGACGAGCCGGCGAAGGTCGAACGCTGTCTCCAGGCCACCGAAGCCGCCGCCGAGGATCAGGACTCGAGAATTCGCCATGCACCAAGCCTGGCACCCGCAGCTCGCCCCCACCTCAGCCCTGCCCCCAGAACCGGCCTAGGGGTATTCCACTGAGTAGCCCCGGCGGGAGTCGAACCCGCGCTACGAGGTTGAAAACCTCGCGTGCTAACCGTTACACCACGGGGCCTGGGGCCAGTCTAGGCTGCGGTCATGGGACGGGTCCCTGATTTCGATCCGGCCAAGCCGCGCAATCCCATGCAGCGCGCTCTGCGCTGGACGGCCAAGGGCAAGTTCGGCGGGTGGATGGCGCTGAATGTCGCCAACAAGGTCGACCCGCACCTGATGCGGGCCACACGCGGCCTGGTCAAGATCCCAAGCGGGGTTCCGACCGTCCTCCTCACCCACACGGGCGCCAAGAGCGGCAAGGAGCGGACGACGCCGCTCGTCTACTTCACGGACGGCGACGACGTGATCCTGATCGCCTCGCAGACGGGCAAGCCGCGACACCCGGCCTGGTTCCACAACGTCACGGCCAACCCCGAGATCGAGCTCTGGGCTCGCGGGCGGGGTGGCGCCTATCGGGCACGCGAGGCCGAGGGCCCAGAGCGCGAGCGCCTCTGGAAGCAGGCGACCCTGCTGTATCCCGGCTACGACGACTACCAGGAGCGCGCCGACGCGGCCGGCCGCCGCATCCCGGTGGTCGTCTGCGAGCCGAGCTAGCCGAGCAGCCGCTCGAGCAGCGCCTTCTGGGCGTGCAGGCGGTTCTCCGCCTCGTCCCAGACCGCGGAGCGCTCTCCGTAGAGCACCTCGGCCGTGATCTCCTCTCCCGGATGGGCGGGGAGGCAGTGCAGCGCGATCGCGCGGTGGGAGGCCGCGGCGAGCAGCTCGTCGTTCACCTGGTAGGGCGCGAGGTCCGCTCGCCTCTGATCCGCGGTCTCCTCGTCTCCCATGCTCACCCAGACGTCGGTGTAGACGGCGTCGGCGCCGGCAACGGCAGCCTTCGGATCGCCGACCAGCTCGGCCAAGCCCTCCTCGAGCCGGTAGCCCTCGGGACTGGCGACGACCACCTCGACCCCGGCGATCCGGCCGAGGATGGCGAGCGAGCGAGCCACGTTGTTGCCGTCCCCGACGTAAGCGAGCCGCAGCCCCTCGAGGTCGCCGAAGCGCTCCTTCAGGGTGAGCAGGTCGGCGAGGGCCTGGCAGGGGTGATGTCCCGGCGTCAGGCCGTTGACCACGGGGACGCTCGCGCCATCGGCCAGCTCGCGAACCCTCTCGTCGGACCCCGAGCGGATCACGATGCCGTGCAGGTAGCCGGACAGGATGCGGCCCGTGTCGCCGAACGACTCGCCGCGCGTGAGCTGCAGCTCGTCTCCGCGAAGCACGATCGGCGTCGCGCCAAGCTCGGCGACGCCGACCTCGAACGAGATGCGCGTCCGCGTCGACGGCTTCTCGAAGACCAGCGCCACTGACAGCCCCTCGAGAGAGTCGCTGCCATCGCCCCGAGCCCTGCGACGCTTGAGCTCCTCGGCGCGCTCGAGCAGGGCCAGCAGCTCGCCGCGATCGAGCTCCTCGCCGGTCAGGAAGTCGCTCGCCGGGCGGTGTGCGGTCGGTGAATGCATCACGCCATCGATACTAGGGCCGTGCAGCTCACCGCAATGACATGGAACTTGTTCCACGGCCGCGATTGGCCTCCCGAGCCTGAGCTCCAGGTCCGAGCCCACAAGGGCAACTTCAGGCGCGGGCCGCGCCTCGGCGCAGAGTACGAGCAGACCAACTGGGACCTGTTCGACGAATTCGCCACGTTGATCGACTCGGTCGACTGGGACGTGGCCCTGTTCCAGGAATTCCCGCCCAGCTGGAAGACCCGGCTCGCCGAGGTCTGCGGCGCGCAGGCACACCGCGCGCTCAGCGGCCGGAACTGGCTGCAGCCGTGCACCTCGATGATCGGGCGCTGGCGGCCCGACCTGCTCGGCGCCTGGGAGGGCGGCTCCGACACGACGCTCGTCCGTGGTGCCGCCGGCCCAATCGCGGAGCGCAGGCGGGAGGTCCTGACCCGAAGACCCGAGCTCCGGGTCATGGCCCTGACCCGGCTCGAGGCCGGGCCGTGCGTCGCGAACCTCCACGTCAGCACCAAGCCGTCCTCCGCCGAACGCGAGCTGCTCGACGGCGCGGAGCGTGCCATCGCCTTCGCCGGCTCCGATCCCCTGATCTTCGGCGGGGACTTCAACGTCCGGCCCAAGGCGAGCGGTGTCTTCGACCAGCTCGAGGAGCGGTTCGGCCTGGCGCCCCGGACGGCCCCCGACCGTCTCAGCCACCTGCTGGTGCGCGGCCTGGAGGTGGTGGAGCACCCCGCGGCGTGGCCGCCCGAGGCGCGGGACCGGGTCGACCCCGAGACCGGGAAGAAGATCCGGCTCGCCGATCACAACCCCGTGATTGGAAAGTTCGCCACTGTGGGATAGTGCGATCGATGGCAAGCGCGCCCACGGAGGAGGAGAGATCCCGCGCCGAGCAGAGCGTGCAGGCGTTCCGCGACGCGCTGGAGAAGAGCATCACGATCTCGCGCGACCGCCTGCAGGAGGTCGTCGACGACGCCGTGCGCCGCGGCCGGATGACGCGGGGTGACGCAGAGGAGATGGTCGGGCGGCTCGCCACCCGAGGCCGCGAGCAGGCCGAGGACCTTCTCTCCCAGCTCGACGGCGTGCTCTCCCAGGTCCGCGAAGTGCCCGACCGCGCGAAGCAGGAGGTCGGCGGGCGGGCGGAGCAGGCGAGGAAGAAGACCGTCGCCGCTGTGGACAAGCCTCTGGCGAGCGTCGACCGCGTCCGCCGGGGTGCCCGCGTCCCCGGCTTTCCGATCACGGCATACGACCAGCTCTCGATCCGGCAGATCGATCGGCGGCTGCAGGAGCTCAGCCGGCAGGAGCTGCGGAGGGTCCGCGACTACGAGCGCGAGAACAAGGCCCGCAAGGGCCTCCTGCGGGCCCTGGACCGCAAGCTTCAGCCCTGATTACTTGAGGCTCTTGCGCCTCTCGTCGAGCTCTTTGGCGATCTCGTCGAGTGCCTCGACCGAGCTCTGCGCCCGGACGGCGAGCTTGCCGAGCTCCTTGCGCACGTCCTCGGTGGCCTTGTCCAGCGTGTCGCGCCAGTTCGAGACCTGATCGGACGCCTTGCCGGTCGCGTCGCCGGAGACATCGCGAAGCCGCGAGACGGCCGAGTCGATGCTCGAGCGGACGTCGCCCGTCGCCTTCTCGCCGGCTGCCCGAAGATCGTCGATCGCCTTCTGGACCTGATCCTTGACGCCACTGCTCTCGCTTGATTCCACTTGAACCTCCTGTGGGGACTCTTTCCGCAAATTCCGCGCAAGCCTATACCGCGGCGGCTGCAACGATGGGGCGACGATGACCGACGGCACGATCACCCCGGAGCGGCCGGCTCGCGGCGAGCTGCTCACGCTCGACGTGGATTCGCTGGCCTACGGAGGCAATGGCATCGCGCGGCGCAACGGCTACGTCGTCTTCGTCGCCGGAGCGCTCCCCGGGGACCGGGTCACCGCGGAGGTCACCAAGGCGAAGCGCGGCTACGCCGAGGCCCAGGCGAAGGAGATCGTGCGCGAGTCACCCGATCGCGTCCCCTCCCGCTGCGACCACGGCGGCGAGCCCTGTCCCGGCGCTCCCTGGCAGGGTCTCGCCTACGAGGAGCAGCTCCGCCACAAGCAGTCACAGGTGGAGGACGCCCTGGTGCGGCTCGGTGGCCTGGAGGGCTTCGAGCTCGAGCCGATCGAGCCGGCCCTCGAGCGCTGGCGCTACCGGAACAAGCTCGAGTACTCGTTCGGCGATCGGGACGGCGAACTCGTTCTCGGCTTCCACGCCCGTGGCCGCTGGGACCTGATCGTCGACGCCGAGGACTGCCAGCTCGCCTCCGAGCGCAACAACGCCCGCCGCAACGAGCTGCGTGACTGGGCCCGCTCCGCCGGCCTGCCCGCCTGGGACGCGAGGGCCCGGGAGGGCGTCTTCCGCAACCTGGTGATCCGCGAGGGCCGGCGCACCGGCCAGCTGCAGAGCCGTCTGGTCACCTCTGCAGCCGAGATCCCCCGCCCGCCCGTCGACCTGCACACGATCGTCGAAGGACCCGGGAGCACGACGGACGGCCCGACCGGCGCCCTGGGCGGGGAGTACCTGGAGGAGGAGCTCTGCGGACTGCGCTTCCGGATCTCCCACCGTGCCTTCTTCCAGACCAACACCGAGATGGCGGAGCGGCTCTACGGCCTGGCGACGGAGTTCGCCGGGCTGACCGGCGCCGAGCGCGTCTTCGACCTCTTCTGCGGGATCGGGACCCTCGGCCTGACCATGGCCAAGAATGCCGACGAGATCTGGGGGATCGAGATCGTCTCGGAGGCGATCGTCGACGCCGAGGAGAACGCTCGCCGAAACGAAGTCGAGAACGCGTGCTTTCGCGCGGGGGACGCGCGCAAGGAGATCCGCCCGTTGCTCGAGGAGGCCGGGCGGCCCGACGTGGTCGTCGTCGACCCGCCACGGGCCGGACTGTCGAAGAAGATCGTGCGGCGGCTGATCGAGTGCGAGGCGCGGCGGATCGTCTACGTCTCGTGCAATCCGACGACTCTGGCCCCCAACGCGGCTCAGCTCGCGGAGGCCGGCTATAGGCTGCGGCGCGTGAGGCCGGTGGACATGTTCCCCCAGACCCCGCACATCGAGTGCGTGGCGCTGCTGGAGAAGGCGTGAGCCGCGCCTTCGGAGTCACCGCGGGTCTCGACCGTGACGTCGCCAGTCCCCTGGCCGCCCGCTGCCAGGAGCTCGGCTACCACTCGATTTGGTCCAACGATCACCCGGGCGCAAAGGGAATGGAGACAATCGCCGAGTACGCGAAGGGGGCTGACCGCATCGACCTCGGCATCGCGGTCATCGCCCTCGACCGCCAGTCGCCGGCTGAGATCGCCGCCGACATCGACCGCTTCGGGATCGATGTGGGTCGCCTTTGGCTCGGCCTCGGCGCCGGCTTCACCGAGAGGACGCTGACCACCATGCGCGAGGCGCTCCCCGGGCTGCGCGAGGCGCTTCCGGGCGTGAGGCTCGTCTTGGCAGCGATGGGGCCGAAGATGTGCGCCTTCGCCGGGGCCGAATGGGATGGGGTCTTCTTCAACTGGATGACGCCGGAGTTCGCGCAGCAGGCCCGCGGCTGGGTCGAGCAGGGGGCGAGCGATGCGGGCCGCGAGCCGCCCACGGTCTTCGGCTACGTCCGGACCGCCGTCGGCGACGACGCCGAGGAACGGCTGGCCAAGGACGAGTCCTTCTATCGAGACCTCCATGCCGCCTACCGGAACCACTTCGACCGCCAGGGAGCGCCGGAGGGAACCGTGGGGGTCGCCGGTGAGAATGAGAGCGACGTACAGGCCGGGCTCGGGCGCTTCAGGGCACTCGACGTGACCGTGGTCAGGGCCCTCGCCAGCGCCAACATCGAGAGCATGGGCGAGCTGGCGGAAACGGCGGCGCCGGGCGATTAGGCAGGGCTCGGGCGGGGCGCCCGGGAAGACGCCCCGCCCGTGGGAATCGGCCCTAGGGGAGACCTACTCCTGATGCTCGCCAGCCGCTGCGTGCGCGAGCTGCGGCTGAAAACGCTCCCGCAACAGAGGCACCACGGTGATGCCGATGCCGATCACCGCAATGGCCAGCGAGGTCAGGATCGCCGGATGGAATCCGTCGAGCAGCGCCGCGGCACTCCCGGCGGGCGAGCTGGACGCGGCCGTGCCGGCGTCGATCACGGCCGTGGCGATCGCGAGTCCGATCGCCCCGCCGACCTGGAATGAGGTGTAGACCAGCCCGGATGCCAGCCCCTGCTCCTCAGGCGCCACGCCACCGGTCGCGGCCATGTTCAGTGGCCCGAAGGTGAGCATGAATCCGATCCCGGCCAGGATGAACGTCGGCAGCATCCCGGTCAGGTAGTCGGTGCTCGCCCCGATGTTGAGGAACAGCACGTACGAGGCCGCCAGGCTGGTCAGCCCGAGCGCGACCGGGATGGTCGTCCCCACCCGGTTGACCAAGCGGCCGATGTTCGGCGACCCGGTCGCCACGATCAGCCCGGTCGGCAGGAAGGCCAGGGCCATCTCGACCGCCGACCAGTCCCTCAGGTCCTGCATGTACAGGGTGCCCATGAACTGGAAGCCGAACCAACTGCCGAGCAGCGCCATGGCGCCGAAGTTGGCCCGTCGCAGTTGCGGCGAGCGCAGGATGCCGAGGCGAACGAGGGGATTCGGGCTGTGCTGCTCGATCAGGATGAAGGCGCTGAGCAACGCGCCAACGCCGATGAACGAAAGCAGCGTGCGCGCCGAGCCCCAGCCGACGTCCGGAGCCTCGACCACGGTGTAGACGAGGCCCAGCATCGCCGCCGCCAGGGTCGCGGTCCCCGCGAAGTCGAGCTTCCGAAACGAGAAGCCCGCGCCCTGATCGCGATCGAGGTAGCGCGGCAGCAGGAACAGGATGCCGGCCGCAATCGGCACCGGCATGAAGAACGTCCACCGCCAGCCGAGCTCGGTGAGCACCCCGCCGAAGATCAGGCCGGCGGACCATCCACTCGCGCCCGTCGCCGTGTAGACGCTGAGGGCCTTGTTGCGAGCGGGACCCTCGGCGAACTTCGTGGTGATGATCGAGAGCCCGGCCGGCGCCGTGAAGGCGGCGGATGCGCCCTTGATGAACCTGGTGGCGATCAGGGTCGTGCCGTCGTTCGCGATGCCGCCGATGAACGACGCGACCACGAAGACGGCCAGGCCGGCGAGCAGCACCTTGCGGCGGCCGATCAGATCGGCCGCACGGCCGCCGAGCAGCAGCAGCCCGCCGTATCCGAGGACGTATCCGCTGACGATCCACTGCAGCGAGCTGGGCTCGAGACCGAGCTCATGCCCGATGTTCGGCAGCGCGACGGCCACCATGGAGACGTCCATCCCGTCCAGGAAGAGGACGCCGCAGAGGAGCAGCAGAAGTCCCCAGAGGCGGGAATCGAATCGAGTTGCCGGTGAAGTCAGTGTTGCCTGCTCCATTGCTACCTCCCAAACGGTCCAAGGGCTGTACTCGTGAGGCGGGTAGTATATGCATACGCATGCAATGTGTCAACAAGTTATGTGCAAGCAACTTTTGCTATAATGCCGCGCCACAGGGGCTAGGAGAGTGAGGCGAGATGCCCGCGAACGCAGCAGCAGAGAGAGATCAGCTTCTAGACCGGTGGGGTGAGCTGGAGGCGGAGCACGCCCGGGTGCGAGAGGCGCTCGAACACGCCCTCCAGCGAGAGCATCGCCTCTCCCTCACCGAGTACGAGGTCCTCCGGCGGCTCTCCGACTCCCCCGAGGGCCATCGCCGCATCCAGGAGCTCGCCGAGGAGATCCACCTCAGCCAGAGCGCGCTGTCGCGCCTGGTCCAGCGCCTCGAGGACGACGGCTACGTCTGCCGAAACGTCTGCGATCACGATCGCCGCGGCGTCTTCGCCTGTGTCACGGACGCCGGCCGCAAGGCGCAGTCCGAGGCGCAACCCACCCACGTGTCGGTGCTCGCCGACACGCTGGGCGAGACGGCCTAGCCGAGCCGGCCCCGCCATACTGGCGCCATGCGCTGGGCGAGGAGAGCCATGGCGATCGCCGCCGGCGCGGCCTTGGGAGCGATCTCCTTCGCTCCCGCGGCTGACGCCGGGCCCACAGCCCCACTCAGCCACTCCGGCCGCTGGATCACGGACGCGAAGGGCCGCGTGGCGATCCTGCACGGGGTCAATATGGTCAACAAGCAGCCGCCGTACGCGCCCTCGGCTCAGGGCTTCGGGGACGACGACGCCGCCTTCCTCCAGCGGAACGGGTTCGACACCGTCCGACTCGGCCTGATCTACAAGGCCGTCGAGCCCTCGCCGGGCAACTACGACGATTCCTATCTGAACGACATCGCCGCCACCGAGGCGAACCTCGCCGCTCACGGCATCTTCAGCCAGCTCGACTTCCACCAGGACATGTACAACGAGCGGTTCCAGGGCGAGGGCTGGCCGGATTGGGCGGTCCAAGATGATGGCCTGCCCAACACCCCCCAGCTGGGCTTCCCAGCGAACTACTTCGGGATGCCCGCGCTGATCCGAGCCTTCGATCACTTCTGGGCCAATTCCCCCGGCCCGGGAGGGGTCGGGCTCCAGGACCGCTATGCCGCGGCCTGGGGACACGTCGCCGCGCGGTTCGCGCCCGCCTCGCACACCCTCGGCTTCGACGTGATGAACGAGCCGTGGCCCGGCACCCTCTGGTCCACCTGCTTCACGCAGGACGGCTGCGCGGCATTCGACACCGGCACCATGGAGCCGTTCTACCGCCGCGTGATCGCTCAAATCCGCAGCGTCGAGCGGCAGAAGCTGATCTGGTACGAGCCGAACGTCCTCTTCAACTTCGGCGCGAAGTCCAGCATCGACGCGCTCGGCGCGAGCGCCGGCGGCTTCACCTTCCACGTCTACTGCACGCCGGGGCTCGCCGTGCCCCCCTACGGCCTGGAGAACTGCGCCGCTCTAGATCAGCACACGCTTCAGAACGCGGACCAGCACGCGCAGACGACCGGAGATGCGCTGATGCTGAGCGAGTTCGGCGCCACCGACGACCTGGGCACTATCCGCCGGAATGTCAGCGAGGCCGACCAGCACATGGTCTCCTGGGAGTACTGGCACTACTGCGAGTGCCTCGATCCGACGACGTCGGGTTCCGGCACGCAGGCGATCGTGATCGACCCGAACCAACCGCCGGCCGGGGCGAACGTCAAGCAGTCGAAGCTGGACGTGCTCTCCGAGCCCTATCCGCAGGTCGTGGCCGGCACCCCGACGAGCTTCGGGTTCGACCCCTCGACGCGCCGGTTCAGCCTCGCCTACTCGACGAAGGGGCCTTCGGGCAAGAAGTTCGCGACCCGGCTTCGCAAGCGGCACTCACACAGGCGGGCGAAGACGAAGTTCCACCAGACGCAGATCTCCCTGCCGCGTGACCACTACCCGGCGGGCTACACGGTCACGGTCCGTGGTGGCGGGATCGCGTCGAAGTCCAACGCGAGCCTCCTGCGAATCGTCGCCTGCCCTCGCAAGTCCAAGGTGAGCGTCACGGTCGTGCCCCGGGCGGGGCGCAACCACACCGGCTGTCGCGTGACCGCGAAGCGCAGGAAGCGCCGGGGCTAGGCCTCGGCCTCGGCGTCGTCGGCCTCTTCGACCGGGACGACCTCGGAAGCGCAGGTCGCGCACAGCACCAGGCCGCTCGGCGGCCCATCCGTGAGCGCCGTCTCCTTCTCCGCGTCGGTCAGCGTGGCGCCGCAGTTCTGGCACCGGTCGGGCAGCTGCTCGATGGTTCGATCCTCGAGCTCCATGGCTTCAGTCTAGGCCGGAGAGCGAGACCTAGTAGGGCGGCAAACGGTCGTACCACTCGCCGAGCACCCGGAAAGAGGACCAGAAGCGCTGCTTCGCATCCTCGGTGTCGAGTGAGTCGTCGATGTCGGGCACGTACAGCGCGTCCACCGTCGGGGTGAGGCGCTGCACCTCGCCCTCGATCGGCTCGATGCGCTCCGACAGCGGCAACTCGAGCTCGTTCAGCGTGTCGAGGGCCTCGTCGCCCATCACCACGACGATCCTGGGCTGGACGATCGCGATCTCCTCGGCGACCCGTGCGACGCACGCTTCGGAGGCGTGGGTGGGATCGGTCAGCGGGCACTTCACGCAGAGGGTCCCGAAGACCACGATCGGGTCGATCGCCAGGCGCTTGAAGCTCTTCATCAGCGCGTTCCCGGCGCGGCCGTAGAAGGCGACGCCCTCCTCGATCTCCGAGGCGGTCGCAGAGCGCTTCAACATCATGATGTCGGCCTGCGGGTGCCCGGAGCCCTGCACCGGCATCACGCTCCCCCGGGGGCAGTCCTGGCAGGCGGCGAGCTCCCGTCCCAGGTCGTTCAGTTCCCGGATCGCGCGCTCGAGGTACTTCTCGCGGATCTCGTCGTCGGTTATGGATGACACGGCGCCTTGCCTCTTCTTCGGCCCCGGCCCGGCCCCTTGCGGGTGCATCAACTCTTGCTCGCGCTGCGACGACTGGACCGCGTCTTCCTCCCATCCCGTTCAGCCAGCGAGCGGCCCCCGCGCCCGCCGCTGGTCTGCAGAAACTTGAGCGCCTGGACGTAGACGAGGTTCTTGTGCTTGCGGACGATGTCCGCCTCCCTCATCGACTCCAGGAACTCCTGGGGCCCGTCGAAGTCCCGCAGGCGGATCTTGACGCTGCCCAGGCCCTGCGCCACGTGACTGTCGGAGCCGGCTCCCGGCACGATCGAGTACTTGCGGGCGAAGCGGACGGCCTCCTCGTTGAAGGCGGAGAGCGTCACGCGCGGGTTGAAGACCTCGAGAATGTCGATCTGGTCGACGATCTCGAGCAGGTGCTCGTAGTCGGGGACGGAGTGCAGGCGATCGAACGGATGCGGGACGTAGACGAGTCCCCCCTGGCGGCGGATCTCGGCGATCGTCTCCGCCATCGACATGCCGCGCTCGATCCTCTCGCTGAGAAACAGGCCGATGACCTCACCCTCGTGCGCCGTCTTCACCTCCTCCGCGACGATCACCCTGATCCCGCCGATCCGCTCCGCGATCTCCCGCGCCTCGAGGGCCCCGGAGATCTCGTTGTGGTCGGTGATCGCGATCGCGCCTAGACCGCGCTCCTTGGCGGTCTCGAGCAGCAGCTCCGCGGGGGTAGCGCAGTCCGGAGAGTGGTCGGTGTGCATGTGCAGGTCGACGTGGACGTAGTCGCGGTCCCGCAGGCGCCGGCGGATCTCGGGATTTCCATCCGGATCCTGGCGCCGGTCCACCAACCGCCGGTAGACGGCCTCCACGTCATCGGCGACCTCGGCCCAGGGCCGTGCCTCGCCGGAACCTCTGGCCGCCGCACGGAGCTCGTCCCTCAGCGTGGCATCGCGGCAGAGCCGCTCGAGCTGGGCCGTCAAGGTCAGGACGTCGCCGAGCGGGAAGAGCAGCCCGCGCTCCCCCTCTCCGACCAGCTCCCGATAGAGCTCCAGGTCCGAGACGATCGGGACTGCCCCGGCTGCAATCGCTTTTCGGATCAGGCCCGGGGCGGCGCGCACGCCGCCGGACGCAAGGCAGGCGATGTCCGCGCCCGCCAGGAACTCGGCCGGCTCGCCGTCGCGCGGGCGCACCACGCGGAGGCGCTCACGCAGCCGTCGGCTGACCCGAGCGAGGGGGTCCGTGGGCCCGTCGAACCAGATCACGCCCTCCCAGTCGAGGTCATCCGGCAGCCTGCGCAGCGCCCGGAGCAGGAGGCGAAGGGCACCGCGCTCCTCCTCGGCGCAGTGCACGATCCGGACTCGCCCTGCAGGGGGAGGATCGAGGACCGGCTCCGCGCGGTCCGCCCCCGGCCTGACCAGCTGGTAGTTGCCGGGGAAGAAGCGCTTCAGGAGCTCGCCGGTGGCCTCATTGCTCGCCGTGCGCTCGTCGATCCGGCCGAAGAAGACCTCGACCAGCATCCGGGCCACCTGGGTGGAGAGAACCCGCTCGACCGGCTCGTGGAAGGAGGCGACGTTGAGCGACTGGGAATGGCGCAGCGCCGCAGAGCCGGTGCTGGGGGCGAAGGGCTCGTGGACATGCAGGAGGTCGAGGGGCACGGCGCCAAGGAGGCGCTCGAGGGCGCCGCTGATGTCGAGCGGCAGCGGGGCCGGCCTGCGTCGGGGCCCGCTGGGCAGGGGGATGCTCTGGCCGATGGCGAGCACGCGAGGGTTCTCGCCGGTCAGCAGGGTACGCGGGTTGTCCCCGGCCTGGCGAATCAGCTTCCTGCTGTCGCGGATCGCCGTCCGGGACTCGGACGGGGCCGCGATCAGAACTCGATGACCGCGCTCGGCGAGCTCCTCCGAGGTCCGCGCGACGAACTCGTTGATCTCGTGCCGCGAGCCCCACGGATGGGGACTCACCTGCGCGATCGATAGGGAGCCGGCGCCCACGGGCGCAGCATACGGGCGGCCGCGCCTATCTCGGCGGACCCTGATCTAGCGCTTCGGCTTCGGGCCGGCTCGCCAGAGCTCCTGGCCATGTCTCCCGTCGTCAGCTCTGAAGAAGATCGTCTTGCCGACCGCGGTGAGCTCCCCGATGGCGCTGCTCTGCTTGCCGCGCCGGATGTCCCTGACCATCCGCGTCCCCCTGCGAGTGCCGTCGCTGCGCCAGAGCTCCTGGCCGTGCCGCTCGTCGGTGCCTCCGAAGTAGAGCGTGCGTCCCGCGGCGGTCAGCAAATCGGCGTGGAGATTGCTGTGCACCGCGTTGGTTCCGTTCGGGGTGCCATCTGTGCGCGCCAGCCCGCCGAGCCCGTTGAAGAAGACGGTGCCGGCGACGTTGGTGAGGAGGGGAAAGCCCGTGATCTCGAGGCCGCAGTTGCAGCCCTCTGGGGTGGGGCCGAGGGAGACGATCGGGACGGTCCCCGCCTGGGTCCCATCGCTTCGGTACAGCCAGCTGTCGCTGTAGTCACGTGTGGCGAAGTAGAGGGTCCTGCCGACCGCGGTCAGCTCGTACGCCGACACCCCGTCCTTGACCGGGATGGTGCCCGCATCGGTCCCGTCGCTCCGCCAAAGGCTGAGGTCGGTGCCATGCATGGCGGCGAAGTAGAGCGTCCCCGCGACGTTGGTGAGGTAGCAGGAAGCGGAGCCACAGATGTTCGTGCCGTCCAGTTCCTTGACCAGCGTGGTTCCGGCCATCGTGCCGTCGCTCCTCCAGAGCCCGGCGTGGGCGCCGTCGCTGGCGGCTAGGTAGAGGATGTTGCCTACGGCGGTGGGATAGTCGATGTGCGTCAGGCCCTTGACCAGCCCTGTCCCCGCTGCGGTGCCGTTGCTCTTCCACAGCCCGATCTGGGCGGTCCCGCTCTGGGGCGCTTCGGTGGCGACGAAGAAGAGGGTGCCCGCCGCGTTCCTGAACGATCCGAGGCTATAGGCGCCCTGCCCTGGGACGATGTCCTTGACGAGCCTGGTTCCCCGCGCAGTTCCGTTGCTCCGCCAGAGCTCGGGGCCATGGACGCCGTCGCGGGCCGTGAAGTAGAGGGTCCTGCCCACGGCGGTGAGCTGGTCGGGGTGGCTGCCAGGCCGGCCGGGGCTGATGTCCTTGACCATCCTCGTGCCCCGTCGCGTACCGTCGCTGCGCCACAACTCGTCACCGTGCCTGCGATCACGGGCGTCGAAGTAGAGAATGCCGTTCACGTTTGTGAGTCCGGATGGGTCGCTCCCGTTGGCGCCGAGACGGCCAGGCCGTGGGCCTTTCCGGGCCGGATTGATGTCCTTGACGAGCACCGCCCCGCGGTTCTTCGAGGCAGCCAGGACAGCGGGTGCCGGCAGCAGCAGCACTGCGGCAGCGAGCAGCAACGTGAGCCTGGTGGCGAGCTTTCCCATACGAATCACGCTAACCCGCTAACTCCGTCCCCGGATCGGTGCTCGCCGATGGACCGTCGTGGAACGTGCCAGAACGAGAACGGGCCCCGAGGGGCCCGCTTCTCACAGCTTCTCTGTGCCTGGAGCTACTTGGCCTTCGCCTTGGCCTTTTTGCCCTTCTTGCCCTTCTTCTCTTCCTTGCCCTCGGGCAGGCCGCGCTGCTTGGCGTACTTGGCGATGAACTCCTCGGTCATCTCCCGGGCCAGCGAGTCAGGTCGCTGGTGGTGCGGCGACTTCATCAGGTAGCTGGAGGGACCATCGAGCTGGCCGGAGATCCCGTTGTTGAGCGCCAGCTTCACGGTCCGGACCGCGTCGATCACGATGCCGGCCGAGTTCGGTGAGTCCCAGACCTCGAGCTTCAGCTCGACGTTCAGGGGTACGTCGCCGAACGTCCTGCCCTCGACCCTGATGTGCGCCCACTTGCGATCGGTGAGCCACGGCACGTAGTCCGAGGGACCGACGTGGACATCCTCGGCGGGCAGCTCGTGATCCATGATCGAGGTGACCGCGTTCGTCTTCGAGATCTTCTTGGACTCCAGCCGCTCGCGCTCGAGCATGTTGTAGAAGTCCATGTTCCCGCCGACGTTGAGCTGGCTCGTGCGCTCCATGCTCACGCCCCGGTCGGCGAACAGCCTCGCCAGGCTGCGGTGCACGATCGTCGCCCCGACCTGGCTCTTGATGTCGTCACCGATGATCGGCAGGCCGGCCTCCTCGAAGCGCCGGTCCCAGTAGTCCTCACGCGCGATGAAGACCGGCAGGCAGTTGACGAAGCCGACGCCCGCGGCCAGAGCCTGCTCGACGTACCACTTGGTCGCCTGCTCGGAGCCCACCGGCAGGTAGCAGACGAGGACGTCCGTCTGGGTGTCCTGCAGGATCCCGACGATGTCCGCCGTCTCGCCCGGGGCCTTGGTGATCTTCTCCTTCAGATACTTGCCGAGCCCGTCGTGGGTCATGCCGCGATGGACCTTGACCCCGAGGTTTGGGACCTCGGAGAACTTGTAGGTGTTGTTCTGGCCGGAGAAGATCGCCTCTGAGAGATCCTTCCCGACCTTCTCTGCGTCGATGTCGAAGGCGGCGGTGAACTCGATGTCGCGCACGTGGTAGCCGCCAAGGTCCACGTGCATCAGGCCGGGAACACGCTCGTCCGGGTCCGCGTCCTTGTAGTACTCGATGCCCTGCACGAAAGAGCTCGCGCAGTTGCCGACACCGACTATCGCGACACGAACCTTGTCGTCGCGAGCGCCGTTGCGCCGGGCGCCATTGGCTCTTCCATTCACGGTGCTCATCTTTGGGAAATCCTCCTAGATAAAGAAACTCAGCCTTGAAACGACACTTGCGCTCGAGGGTGGTTACACGTCGTCGGCTGGGACCGGGGGCTCGGCGGGCGCCTGCTGCGGTTCCGCGCCACGCTCGGTGAGCGCATTCCTCACGTGCCAAACGCGCTGTACCACGGTGAAAGCCGTCAGCGCCGCCATAGCGTAGATGGCCGGAGCCAAGAGATCTGCATCGAAGACACCGGCGCCCTTCGCGAAGACGAGGCCAATCGAGAGTATGACCACTCGCACGGGGCGTGTGGCCAACCCGACCTTGCACTCGACCCCCAGCGCCTCGGCGCGTGCGCGCGTGTAGCTCACCATCAGCGAGCCGAGCACGACCACCACGCACATCGCGGCGGCGAACTCGTCGCCACTGAGCGCGAACCGATAGGCCACGGCGGTGAGCACGATCCCCTCCTCGACGCGGTCGAGGGTGGAGTCCAGAAAGGCCCCGAACAGCGTCCCCTTGCCCGACACGCGCGCGTAGCGGCCGTCGAGCGTGTCCATCACCGAGCCGATGATGAAGGCGACCCCGCCGAGGAAGTAGAGGCCCTGCCAGATCAGGACGGCGGCCGCCAGGTTGCCGACCAGCCCCACCATCGAGATGGCGTTCGGGGTGAGACGCGACTCGATCAGGCGATTGCGAACCGCCGCCGAGAACTCCATCTATGCTGGCGCGGCCTCGGGCTCGGGCCGCGGGTCGAGCTCCCCGGTTGGCTTCTGCGACCCAAAGGGAGCGAACGACCAGTCGGGGTTCAGGCGGGCGAGCAGCAGCGCCACGCCGGTGGCCAGCGCCGCGGTCACGAGCCCGAAGACCGCATCGAGCCAGAAGTGGTTGCCGCTGGCAACCACGACGAAGGTCATGAGCAGCGGATAGGCGAAGAGCAACCCGCGCAACACCCTCGTTCGCACCAGCATTGCCAGTGACCAGGCGAGGATCACCGACAGGCCGACGTGCATCGATGGCATAGCGGCGAACGGATTGAAGAGCGCGTCTCCCGGATTCGAAAGGAGGGGATTGTTGCCGGTGACCGAGGTCGAGGGGTCGAGTCCCAGCTCAGGCAGGAAGCGCGGCGGGGCGGTCGGGAAGAGCGCGTACCCGATCACGGAGATCGCCATCGCCGCGAACACCGCGTTGCGGACGAAGCCGAAGCTCCTCCGGTAGCGGAAGTAGAGGATCGCGAGCATCAGGCAGCTGCCCTTGAAGTGGAGATTCGCATAGCCCCAGCGGGCGAACTCCGCGGGCCAGCCTGCGCTGACCGTCCAGTGCTGGACGCTCGGCTCGATCAGGAGCCCCAGCGAGCGCTCGGCGCTGACGATGTCCCTGGCGTGGGAGAACGAGATCCCCATACCCGAGGCAACGGCGCCCCGGCCGTGCCTCCACAACCAATAGGCGGCCGCGAGCAGCAGCAGCTGGATGACTAGGTCGAGCGGCCCGCGCGGCAGGAACCTGAAGCTACGGAGTTTCGCCGGACTCACGGGTTGCCACCCATACGGGAGATCCTGGCCGCGCGCGCGGCCGAGGACTGGGCCGTGCCGTACTGGATCACCGGCTCCTGGTGGCAACGCGGGCCGGAGCTCACGGCGCGCACCGGCGAGAAGTCGATGCCGACCCGGAAGCGGCCGGGCGTCGTCACGTCGATCATCGTGTAGCCGCCGGGCGCCTGCTCGACGCACCCCGTTCCCTGCTCGATCGACCAGTAGGAAGTCCAGTGCACGCGCACCAGGACCGTGCCGGGGGCGCTGGCGTCGACCACGAAGCCCTGCGGAGTCAACTTGACCATCTTGCCCCCAATGGCGAGTGAGGATGGATGGTGGACCGCGTAGACGGTCCAGTTCTTGCTGTGGAAGACCTTCTGGAGGTAGGACGGCGGGCCCTTCTTCAGCATCCGCTTCTCCCCGAGGCCCGCGTAGTCGAGGGGCGCGCGAGGCACCGCGACGTAGCCCACTCCGAGGTCATCCAGCCAGCTGCGGTACTCGCGCCCGGTGATCGGGGAGGCTTGGTAGAAGAGCGGATTCAGCTTGCGGTCGAGCTGGCGCTCCCAACCACGGGCGATGTAGAGGCCATCGGGCACGTAGGCGGACTCCCAGTGGTGAGCCTCCGGCAGCACCTCGACGCGCTGCGAATCCCGGTGAGGCTGCCCGCGCAGGAAGTCGATCAGCGGCGCGTAGTAGCCGGCACTGACCGACGGTTGGGCGCTGACCTCCTCGAGGTCGCGGACGACCGGAGACCACTGCCAGTAGATCAGCACCGGGATCAGGAGGACGAGTGCGAACCTCTGGCGCCGCCAGAGCCCGAAGGCGAGAATCGGGCCGAGCAGCAGGGAGCCCATTCGGGTGGCGTTGCCGCCCATCGGCGTCTGGACCAGGAAGGCCGCGGCCAGGGCGGCGCCGTACACCGCCACTCCGTAGCGGAGCAGGCGCTCCTCCGGAGGCAGGGCCACGAAGACGGCTATCGCGACGAGGATCGCCGGCTCGAAGCTGGAGAAGTCGAACGGCTCGGTACCCCCCTCGGGGAACGCGGCCGAGATCAGCACCGCCACTCCGACCGTGACCACAGCAAGCTCGAGCCCCCGTCGGCTGCGCTCCGAGATCGCGTAGGCGACCACGCCGCAGGCGAGGAAGAGGGCGGCCACCGGGCTTGCGAGGGGCGTCAGCGCCGCGAACCAGATCGCGGCGATTCGATGACCTCGCTGCGCCGCAAACACCGCGCAGAGCGCGACGGCGACTCCGAGGGCGAACGTGAGTCGGCCGGTGAAAAGGCTGATCGCGGTCGCCGTCGCGAACCAGGCCACTCCGAGTCGCGCCCGATCGCCGAACCGGCGATAGGCGATTGCCGAGAAGAGCATCGCCGCGGCGATCGTGGCCAGCACGCCGACGAGCCGCGGGCCGACCAGGGCGCTCAGAATCGGCAGGAGGATCCCGTAGCCGGGCAGGTGATGGCCTCCGAACCAGAAGTTGTCCCAGGTGACGAGCCCCTGGTGTTCGAAGATCCCCGAGCGAAAGACCTGCGCCGCGTGGTCCGCGCTGTCCGGCTGGATGATCAGATAGGCGGCCCCGAGGGCAGCCGCCACCAGCCCCGGCTCGCCGTAGCGGCGGAGCGACTCTCGCGCGCTCAAGCTGTTGCTGGCCGCCAGGACCAGACGGCCGGCCGGACGCGGGCCAGGATCTGTAGGGCGGTGACGGCCGAAAGTGCTGCCACGGTCAGGCCGAAGGCGCCGTCGACCCAGAAGTGATTCGCCGTGACGATCACGACCCAGAACACCAAGACCGGATAGGCGGCCCAGATGACCTTGGTGATCCGGTGCCTGGAGATCAATACGCCCGTGACGCCGATCATCGTCGAGAAGGCGACGTGCATGCTGGGGATCGCCGCGTAGGGATTGATGAAGAGCTTCACGAGGCCGGAGTCATGGTTGACTTGGGCGTACTGGGTGATCGTGTCGACAAGACCGTCGCCGGGAAAGAGCCGCGGCGGTGCGGTCGGCAGAAGGGCGTAGCCCACCACCGCCAACCCCATAGCAACCATGAACATGTTGCGCACGAAGTAAAAATTCTGGTTCCTGAACATGTACAGCCAGACCAGGAACGCCGTGGTCACCACGAAGTGGCTGTTCAGGTACATGAAGTTGGCGAAGTCGATCATCCACCGCTGGTGGATGAACACCGACTGCAGGTTGGGCTCGAAGAAGGTGTGCGTGCTCTTCTCGAAATCGATCACGTTCTGGCCATTGGCGATGGCCGTTGCGCGCTGTCCGTCGGCAACGCCGCGGACCGCCTCGTAGCAGAGCTCCGCGACCACGAACAGGCTGAGCTGTCTGGCCGCATCCCCGTATCCCTGGGGCAGCCAGTTGCCGATTTTGTCGATCAGGACACGCATGACCGGAAGATTCTAGTCATCAGGCCGCGCGTGGTTACGCGGCGATAACACCTTCGTCAGGAATTGCGGAACTCTTCGTCGGTTGCGAGGAATCGGATCACCTTGTCGACGACCTCTGGAGCGTCGATCCAGGGCCAGTGTCCCGCCTCTGGCAGCTCGATCAGCTGTGCATCGGGCAGGCGGGCAGCGTACGCAGGCCCGAAGCGAGCCGGGATGTAGCGATCGCGTCCGCCCCAGATCACGAGTGTCGGGGCCCGGATGGCCCCGAGGCGCTCACCCGCCTCCGCCAGACGGTCGGACGGCGCCGAGCGGTACAGCCGCAGGATCGCCTCGAACGTGCCGCGATCAAGGTGGTCCCAGGCCATGTCGACGAACTCGGGGTCGTGCCTGCTCCAGTCGCCGCGCGACTCGCGGAGCCCCAGGTCGAGCAGGCGCCGCGACCAGATCCTGTTCGAGAGCTCGCCCAGCCCGCGGGTCCTCCAGACGCGCGCGGTGCGGTGCCAGCGGTACCCGGGCAGCAGGGCGACCGCGTTGATGATCACCAGCCGCCGGATCCTTTCGGGGTCCTTCTGGGCCGCAATCAAGCCCACGGCCCCCCAGTCGTGGACCACCAGCGAATGGTCCTCGACGGCCATCCGCTGCAGGAAGCGCCCGGTGAACCTGGCGAGCCCGTCCATCGAGTAGTCGAATTCGGCCGGCGGCGGGCGGTCGGATCGGCCCCAGCCGGGAAGGTCGAAGGCGAGGGCGGGGGTGGGCATTCGCTCGAGGAAGGGCTGCCAGTCCTCGGAATGCGTCGGGTTGCCGTGCACGAACACGGCGGGCGGGCCGTCCCCCTTGACGCGGCGGAAGAAGGTGGAGACGCCGTCGACCATCACTGTCCCGGTCTCGATCTCGGTCACGGTGGGCGCGGACAATATCCTCGGTTCGTGCCGTTGCCGAGCAAGGTCGTGCTGGCCGACGGGAAGACCGCCGAGCTTCCCTCGAGCCCGCCCCCACGCATCCCCAAGCGCGATCCGGAATGGCGCCGCCCGTCGCGGCGCCGCGTCCTTGCGATCCGCGATCGGCTCCGCGAGCTCTACGGACAGCCCGTGAGCCGGCCGCACGGTCACCCGATCGCCGAGCTGGTCCGCACGGTCCTCTCCCAGAACACGAACGATCGCAACCGCGACGTCGCGTATGACCGGCTCCGCGAGCGCTTCCCGACCTGGGAGGAGGTCCGCGACGCCCCGACCGAGGAGGTGGAGGCCGCCATCAAGCCGGGTGGGCTGAGCCTCACCAAGGCTCCGCGCATCCAGGAGATCCTCGGCCGTCTCGGCGACCATCCCGACCTCAATTGGCTGGCGGAGGCCCCGCGGGAGGAGGCCCTCTCCTATCTCGACGACCTGCCCGGCGTCGGCCGCAAGACCGCGGCCTGCGTGATGATCTTCGCCTTCGGCCGCCCCGAGATCCCCGTCGACACCCACGTCCACCGGGTCGGCGGCCGCCTCGGTCTCTTCCGGCAGGGCGCTCCCTTCGAGGAGGCCCACGACGAGATGCTCGCCATCACGGCGCCCGAGGACGCCTACGAGCTCCACGTCAACCTGATCCAGCACGGCCGGGCGGTCTGCCGGCCGAAGCCGCGCTGCGGCGAGTGCGGCCTGCGGCGGATGTGCCCGTACTACAAGAGCAATATGCTCCCGCCCGCGAAATGAAGCGAAGCACCTTCGTCATGTTCGGCTTGGTGGTCCTGCTCCTCGGAGTCGGCGTGCCCGCCTGGGCCATCACCCATGAGGGCTCCCAGAGCGCCTCCCCCGAGGAGGTCTCGTCGAGCCTGCAGGGGGGCAAGGACCTGTTCGTCACGAATTGCGGCGCCTGCCACACCCTCGCCAAGGCCGGCACCGACGGCGTCATCGGCCCGAACCTCGACCAGCTGCTCGCCCCGCCGAGCGCCAGCGCTCCCGATCCCGCGACGATCAAGCCACGGGTGCTCAGCGCGATCAACAACGGGGTGAACGGCCGGATGCCGAAGGGCGTCCTCTCCGGCCAGCAGGCGGACGAGGTGGCGACCTTCGTCTCCCAGGTCGCCGGGCAGGGGCCCTAGCTCCTACCGAGTTCTTCTAGGTTTCTTGGTTTCGCCGCAACTCTGTGCGAAATTCCCCTGTTAGCAGGGCAGAGAGGAATCGAGGGACCCGCGCGCGTTCAGCGCTGCCGGCCCTCCGAGAAAGGAGATCCTTTGAGTCACGCACACCCCACCCAGGGCAGGCGGGGGCGCTTGGGCGTTGCGGCGATCCTCGGGCTGATCATGGCCCTCGGTCTGACGCTGCTTCCCGGCACCGCCGACGCCAAGGGAAAGAAGAAGGGCCATCAGCTCACGGTGATGTCCCGCAACCTGTATCTCGGGGCCGATCTGAGCCCGGCCCTCGGGGCCACGAACGTCAACGCCGCGGTCGATGCGGCGTACCAGATCGAGCAGCAGGTGCACCGGACCAGCTTCCCCTCGGTCCGCGCCAAATCGCTCGCCAAGGAGATCCTCAAGGTGACGCCCGACGTCGTCGGCCTCCAGGAGGCCGCCTGGTGGCGTACCGGGCCCTATGACCTGGGCGCGGTGACGAGCGGTCCGAAGGCGACCGTGACCGATCCGGCGGGCGGCGATTTCCTCAGCGACCTGCTGGCGAAGCTCAACAAGCTGGGGAAGAAGCAGGCCAAGAAGGGCAAGAGCGGCAAGAAGCGCAAGCCGATCCGCTACAAGATCGCCAGCGTCGAGCAGGAGTTCGACTTCGAGCTGCCGGTCAACCAGGGCTCGGGCGGCCTGACCGTGTGCCCAGCTCAGTGCCATAACGAGCGCCTCACGATGCGTGACGCGGTCCTCGTCCGCAAGGGCGCCGGCATCAAGCTCAGCAACGCGCAGGGCGGTCACTTCAACACCCTGCTCCGCGTGAAGGTCGGCGGAGCGATCGACGTCGACGTGACGCGCGGCTGGGCGGCCGTCAACGTGAAGAAGGACGGCCGCAAGGTCCACGTTGTCGACAGCCACCTGGAGGCGTTCGACAGCGCTTCCAGCAACAACGCGAGCGACGGCAAGACCTACCCGAAGGGTGGGATTCGCGAGGCCCAGGCGAAGGAGCTCATCGGGCCCGCCGGCCCGGCGGTCTCCAAGCTGCCGACGGTGCTGGTCGGAGACTTCAACTCCGACTCGCCGGTGCACGGCGACCAGGTCGACCCGGGTGACGCGCTGGCCTACCGGGCGCTGCTCGCCGGCGGCTGGAGCGAGCGGGCGTTCACGCCGCCCCCGTTCGGCTGCTGCCTCCAGGACCCGAATCTGAGCGACCCCAGCACCACCGGGATCACTCACCGGGTCGATCACATCATGTCCAACAGCAAGAAGGTGAAGTTCAAGAAGGGTGGGCTGACCACCACCTACGCGAACGGACTGTGGTCTTCCGACCACTTCGGCGTCTGGAGCCGTCTCCAGGTCAAGTAGGCCGGATAGCTCAGCGAAGGACCAAGAGGCCGGGGCGCACGCCCCGGCCTCTTTTTTTCGCACCACTTGCGCACTACGCACACATCTGCCACACTGCCACTTAGATTTCTTGCAGCTGGCTGATCAGAGTCGCTAAGCTCGGCAGGACGAACCAATCCAAGCTTTGGAGGAATGAAAGTGGCAAAGACGATCGGAATCGATCTCGGCACGACGAACTCGGCCATGGCGGCCATGGAGGGCGGCGAGCCGGAGATCATCGAGAACGCGGAGGGTGGCAGGACGACCCCGTCCGTCGTCGCCTTCACCGACTCCGGCGAGCGCCTGGTGGGAACCGTCGCCAAGCGCCAGGCCGTGATGAACCCCGAGAAGACGATCTTCTCGATCAAGCGCTTCATGGGCCGCAAGGAGGCCGAGGTCAAGGAGGAGGAGACCATCGTCCCGTACGAGGTCGTCTCCGGACCAAACGGCGACGTCCGCATCGACGTGGGCGGCAAGCAGTACTCCCCGCCGGAGATCTCGGCGATGATCCTGCAGAAGCTCAAGGCCGACGCAGAGGCCAAGCTCGGCGAGCCCGTCGACTCGGCCGTGATCACCGTCCCGGCCTACTTCAACGACGACCAGCGCCAGGCGACCAAGGACGCCGGCAAGGTCGCCGGACTCGACGTCAAGCGGATCATCAACGAACCGACGGCGGCCGCACTCGCGTACGGGCTCGACAAGGAGGAGTCCGACCAGACCATCCTCGTCTTCGACCTGGGCGGCGGCACCTTCGACGTCTCGGTCCTGGAGATCGGCGACGGCGTCTTCGAGGTAAAGGCCACCTCGGGTGACAACCACCTCGGTGGCGACAACTGGGACAAGGCGATCGTCGAGTGGCTGGTCGCCGAGTTCAAGCGCGACCAGGGCGTCGACCTCTCCGCCGACAAGAACTCCCTGCAGCGCCTCTACGAGGCCGCGGAGAAGGCAAAGATCGAGCTCTCGACCACGCAGGAGACGCAGATCAACCTGCCCTTCATCACCGCGACCGACGCGGGGCCGAAGCACCTCGACATCAAGCTGACCCGGGCGAAGCTCACTGAGCTCACCTCGGATCTGCTCGAGCGAGTGGTCGGGCCCGTCAAGCAGGCCCTCTCCGACGCCGGCACCGACGTGGACCACGTGGTCCTGGTCGGCGGGATGACCCGCATGCCGACCGTGCAGGAGAAGGTCAAGGAGCTGACCGGCAAGGAGCCCCACAAGGGCGTCAACCCCGACGAGGTCGTGGCGATCGGCGCCGCGATTCAGGCGGGCGTCCTGGCCGGCGACGTCAAGGATGTGCTGCTCCTCGACGTCACCCCACTCACCCTCGGCATCGAGACCAAGGGCGGCGTGATGACGAAGCTGATCGAGCGCAACACGACGATCCCGACGAAGAAGTCGGAGATCTTCTCGACTGCGGAGGACAACCAGCCCTCGGTCGAGGTGCACGTGCTCCAGGGCGAGCGCGAGATGGCTTCCGGCAACAAGAGCCTGGGCAAGTTCCAGCTCACCGGGATTCCGCCCGCGCCGCGTGGCATGCCCCAGATCGAGGTCACGTTCGACATCGATGCCAACGGCATCCTGAACGTCTCCGCCAAGGATCTCGGCACCGGCAAGGAGCAGAAGATCGAGATCAAGGGCGGCTCCGGCCTCGACGACACCGAGGTGGATCAGATGATCAAGGACGCCGAGTCGCACGCCGACGAGGACCGCCGCCAGCGCGAGCTGGCCGAGGCACGCAACGTCGCCGAGAACGCCGCCTACCAGGCGGAGAAGCAGCTCGGCGAGCTGGGCGACAAGGTCGATTCCTCCTCGAAGGAGGAGATCGAGGCGGCGATCAAGGACGTGCGCGACTCGCTCACCTCGGAGGACGCCGGCGAGATCCGCTCGAAGTCGGATGCGCTGCAGGCGGGCTTCCAGAAGGTCTCCGAGCAGATCTACTCGCAGGCGGCCGAGGAACAGGCCTCGACCTCATCGGACGGCGCCTCGCAGAACGGCGCCGCCGAGGAGGAGGTCGTGGACGCCGAGGTCGTCGACGACGAGAAGACCTCGTAAGGGGGCCCGGTGACTGAAGAGGGCCACACGAACGGCGAGGAGATCGTCGACGCCGAGATCGTCGACGACTCCTCCGCCGCGGCGGCAGACGGCAACGAGGCGGCGGATCAGGTCGAGCGCGATCTCGACGAATTGGATGAACGGCGGCCACAAACACCGCCGCCGGATCTAAAGCGGGAACGCGATGAATACCTCGAACTCGCGCAGCGCACCCGGGCCGACTTCGAGAACTACCGCAAGCGCGTGGCAAAAGAGACCTCCAACGCCCTCGCCCGCGGCAAGACGGAGCTGGCTCGCGAGCTTCTTCCCGTGATCGACAACCTCGAGCGGGCGCTCGCCTCGAGCTCAGACCCTGCGGCGCACGGAGCGTTGGTCGAGGGCGTCGGTCTGGTGCTCGAGGAACTGCGGGGCAGACTCGGCAACGCCGGCGTGGAGTCCTTCGACCCGAAGGGCGAGAAGTTCGACCCGCAGCTCCACGAGGCGCTCTCGACCCAGCCGGCCGAGGGAGCCGAGGCGGGCATCGTCCTGGAGACCATGCAGAAGGGCTATCGCCTGAACGGCCAGGTCCTGCGACCGGCCAAGGTGGTGGTGAGCAAGTGATGGCCACCCCCCCGCGCGACTTCTACGAGGTCCTGGGCGTCTCCAAGTCCGCCTCGCAGGACGAGCTCAAGAAGGCCTACCGGGAGCTGGCGCGCAAGTGGCATCCGGATCGCAATCCGGATGACGCGGACGCGGAGGAACGCTTCAAGGAGATCCAGCAGGCGTACGACACCCTGTCCGATCCGGAGAAGCGCAAACAGTACGACGTCGGCGGGCGCTTCGGCGGCTTCGGCGCGGGCGGCTTTCCCGGCGGCGCGGGCGGTGGGTTCCCCGGCGGCGGCTTCGCCTCGAACCTGGGCGACATCTTCTCCACCTTCTTCCAGGGCCGAGGCCCGCAGGGCCCGCGCGAGCAGCCCGGCCGCGATCTCGAGACGGAGGTTCACCTCTCTTTCGACCAGGCGATGCACGGCACCCAGATCGCGGTCTCGATCCCGACCACCGGGGAGTGCCCGAACTGCCACGGCAGCGGGGCGAAGCCCGGCACGTCACCGCGCACCTGCCCGCGCTGCGAGGGCACCGGCATCGATGCGCAGGGCCAGGGACTCTTCTCGATCTCGCAGCCCTGCCCGGAGTGCGGCGGCCAGGGCAGCGTGATCGACGACCCCTGCCCGACCTGCGGCGGCCAGGGCATCACCCAGGAGACCAAGCGCTACCGCGTGAACATCCCGGCTGGCGTCCACGACGGCAGCAGGATCAGGCTGGCGGGCAAGGGCGAGGCCGGGTTCCGAGGCGGGCCGCGCGGCGATCTCTACGTGACCACGCGCGTCGCGCCTTCACCGGTCTTCAAGCAGCGTCCCGACGGGAACCTCGAGGTAGACCTGCCGGTCACGATCGCGGAGGCGATCCAAGGAGCGGCGATCGAGGTCCCGACCATCAACGGCTCGAAGACGATCCGCATTCCGGCGGGCACGCAGCATGGCTCCGTCCAGCGACTGCGGGGGGAAGGACCTCCGCGAACAAGCGGCTCCGGGAACGGTGACATCCACTACCGGATCCGGATCGACGTGCCGAAGGAGCTTTCCGATGAGCAGCTTGAGGCCGTCGCGAAGCTGGCCGAGGCGCTGAACGGCCAGAACCCGCGCGCCTCCCTGCTCGGAGGTGCGGGTCGATCCGGTGAAGAGGGGAGAGTGAGGACCGATGGCTGACGGCGGACCGAGGAAGAGGAGCGATGGCGGACGGAGGCTGGATCAGGACCGCGGGGTCTTCATGATCTCGGTCGCGGCTGAGCTTGCGGAGATGCATCCCCAGACCCTGCGGATGTACGAGGCACGCGGCCTGATCACGCCGAAGCGATCGCCGAAGAACACCCGTCTCTACTCGCAGTCCGATGTCGAGCGGCTCCGCCGGATCCAGCAGATGACGAGCGAGGAGGGACTCAACCTCGCCGGGGTCGAGACCGTCCTCGAGCTCGAGCGTCAGGTCGAGCGCATGCGCGGAGAGATGGCGAAGATGCGCAAGCGTGCGGCCGAGATGGAGACTCGGATGACGAGGGAGCTCGAGCGGCTACGCAAGTCGATCGGGGGAGAGCTGGTGCCTTACGGAGCGTATGAGCCCCGGAGCATGGGCTCGGATCAGGGATCCACGCGGATCCCTGTCCGCCGGCGCCCCCACTAGGACGGCGTGCTGCTCTTGGCGCTCGCCAGCTCGGGATCGAGTCCCGCGTCCGTGAGGGCCTCGACCTGGTCCAGGTACAGCCGCCAGTAGGCGATCTTGCCGTCGCGGAAGGTGATGGTGTGAGCGTCCCGCTGCTCCACCTCGAGGTCATCCTGCCCTCCCTTGGCGTGAGTGTGCAGCAGGGCGACCACCCGGTCTCCCGCCGACAGCAGCCTGAAGTCCTTGATCTCCACGTTCTCGAAGCCGCTCATCAGCAGCTCGGCGACGTGCCGGGCCGCCTCGGGGCCCCGGTAGGGCCCCTCGGGCAGGTCGGGGTCATAGACCTCGACGTCATCAGTGAAGAAGGGCACCACTCCGTCGACGCCCTCCCGGTTGAAGGTCTCGAGGATGTGCTGATAGGTCTCGACGTTGCTCGCCATGTCGTCCTTGACCGAAGCGGTCGCTGAGTGGATCCTATGCGGGGCGCGCAAGCCGTGTAAACCCCCCAATCGCCCAAATCGTGGGCACGCATGGATCTAAGTCATCTTGACATAGATTTCTTTACTTTTCCCACTAAAGGCGATACCATGTCTGCACATGCAGCCTGACCGATTCACCGTGAAGTCCCAGGAGGCCGTCGCGGCGGCCCAGCGGCTCGCGTCCGAGGCCTCCAACCCGGAGGTCGCGCCGCCCCATCTCCTCCTCGCCCTGCTCGAGCAGGAGGAGGGCGTCGTCGTGCCGGTCCTGCAGCGGCTCGGCGTCGACGCACAGGATGCCCGCGCCCGCGCGCGGGAGGCGATCGGCAAGCTCCCCAGCCTGAGCGGCAACACCGTCCCCGACGTCCGCCCGTCGAGCGAGTTCGTCTGGGTGCTGCAGCAGGCGGAGAAGGAGTCGACCGGCCTCGGCGACGAGTACATCTCGACCGAGCACGTCCTGCTCGCGCTGACCGAGCCGGAGTCCGGCGTGTCCGACCTTCTTCCCGCCCGCAAGGAGCTGGTGCAGGCGATCTCGGAGGTGCGCGGGCCACACCGCGTCACCTCACCCAACCCCGAGGACACCTTCGGCGCCCTCGACAAGTACGGGCGCGACCTGACGGCCGAGGCGGAGGCGGGCAAGCTCGACCCGGTCATCGGCCGCGACGAGGAGATCCGCCGCGTCATCCAGGTTCTCTCCCGCCGCACCAAGAACAACCCGGTCCTGATCGGCGATCCGGGTGTCGGCAAGACCGCGATCGTCGAGGGGCTCGCACAGCGGATCGTCTCCGGCGACATCCCCGAGTCGCTGCGCGACCGCCGGGTGATCTCGCTGGACATCGGCTCCCTGCTCGCGGGCTCCAAGTACCGCGGCGAGTTCGAGGAGCGGCTCAAGGCCGTCCTCAAGGAGATCCAGGCCGCCGAGGGCCAGATCGTCCTCTTCATGGACGAGCTCCACACGATCGTCGGAGCCGGCGCGGCCGAGGGCGCCGTCGACGCGTCCAACCTCTTGAAGCCGATGCTCGCCCGCGGCGAGCTGCGCGCTGTCGGCGCCACCACCCTCGACGAGTACCGCAAGCACATCGAGAAGGACGCGGCACTCGAGCGGCGCTTCCAGCCGGTCCTCGTCGGAGAGCCTGACGCTGCCGACACCATCGCGATCCTGCGTGGCCTCAAGGAGCGCTACGAGGTCCATCACGGCGTTCGCATCACGGACGCCGCGATCGTCGCCGCGGCAACGCTCTCCGACCGCTACATCGCCGACCGCTTCCTGCCGGACAAGGCGATCGACCTGATCGACGAGGCGGCCTCGCGGCTGAAGATCGAGATCGACTCGATGCCGACCGAGATCGACGAGGTGGAGCGCCGCATCCAGCAGCTCGAGATCGAGCGCGAGGCCCTCAAGAAGGAGAAGGACGAGGCCTCGAAGGAGCGCCTCGACGCGATCGAGGCCGAGCTCGCCGACCTGCGCGAGCGCTCCTCCGAGATGAAGGCGCGCTGGCAGAACGAGAAGGGCGCCATCGACGAGATCAAGTCGGCCAAGGCGGAGCTCGAGGAGGTTCAGCGCGATGCCGAGCGCGCGGAGCGCGACGCGGACCTCGAGCGGGCGGCGGAGCTGCGCTACGGGCGCATCCCCGAGCTCGAGAAGAAGGTCACCGACGGCGAGGCGAAGCTCGGCGAGCTCCATCGCGACGGCGGCTCGATGCTGACCGAGGAGGTCACCGAGGAGGACATCGCCGAGGTCGTCGCCAAGTGGACCGGCATCCCCGTCTCCCGCTTGATGGAGGGCGAGGTCGAGAAGCTGATCCACATGGAGGATCGCCTGCACGAGCGGGTGATCGGTCAGGACGAGGCGGTCGAGGCCGTCTCCGGCGCGCTGCGCCGCTCACGCGCCGGGCTCTCCGACCCGGACCGGCCGATCGGCAGCTTCCTCTTCCTCGGCCCCACCGGCGTCGGCAAGACCGAGCTGGCCAAAGCATTGGCCTCGCTGATGTTCGACTCGGAGCAGGCGATCGTTCGCATCGACATGTCCGAGTACATGGAGAGGCACGCGGTCGCCCGCCTGATCGGGGCGCCGCCCGGCTACGTCGGCTACGAGGAGGGCGGGCAGCTCACGGAGGCCGTCCGCCGCCGGCCCTACTCGGTGATCCTGCTCGACGAGATCGAGAAGGCCCACCCCGACGTCTTCAACGTCCTGCTCCAGATCATGGACGACGGCCGTCTCACCGATGGCCAGGGCCGCACCGTGGACTTCAAGAACACTGTCCTGATCATGACCTCGAACGTCGGCTCCCAGTACATCGCCGCCGAGAAGGTCGAGGAGGAGGGGCGCCGGCAGGTGGAGGAGGCGCTCACCCAGACCTTCCCGCCGGAGTTCCTCAACCGGATCGACGACGTCGTCATCTTCCATCGCCTCAGCAAGGCCGACCTCGGCAAGATCGTGGACATCCAGGTCGCCCAGCTCGCGCAGCGCGTCAGCGAGCGCGGAATCGAGATCGATCTCACCGACCAGGCGCGAGAGTTGCTCGGCAACCTCGGATTTGATCCCACTTACGGCGCCCGGCCGCTCAAGCGGGTGATCCAGAAGCAGCTGATCGACAAGCTCGCGCTGCGGCTGCTCGAGGGCGACTTCGCCGAGGGCGACGCGGTCGAGGTCGACGCGGTCGACGGTGAGCTCGTCTTCAAGAAGGCCAAGCCGGGTGCACGACGCCTGGCAGCTGCGTAAAGAACCCACTTCTCGGTATCTGGCTTCCCCCTCGCCTGGACGAATAGGTGAGAGATGAACCAAAGTCAATCGGGTCGCCCCTTTCGGCGCGCCCTCTCACTATCAGCTGACGATGCCGCCTGGTCTGTTCGCGAGGCCGCCTGGGGCATCGAGGAGAACGTGCTCTGGCGAGGCAGCGACGCCACCCGCGACGCCGTGGAGCGGGTCGGGCGCAGACTGCTGCCGCTCCAGCGGCTGATCCAGACCCGGCTCACCTGGCCGGTCGGAGACGCGCTGAGCCACCGCAGCCGCCGCGCGAAGGTGGCGATCGCCGCCGGCGCGGCGAGCGTGGCGATCGCGTCGGCCTTGGGAGGCGCGATCAGCGCGAGCGATCATCCCGCCACGCCCGTCGGGCAGCACGTCGCCGCCTCAGCGATCGCGGTGGCGCCACACAGCGCCCATCTCGCGACCCTCCAGGGCATCACGCCGCAGATCCAGCCGGGGCATGCCGCTCCGGCGCCCGTGCAGGCGCCCACCAAGACCTCGGCGCCGCCGGTCCAAGTCGCGTGGCGGTTCGCGCAAGCCTTCGTGGGCTATGAGGTCGGCAAGTCGAGCAAGAAGACCGACGACGCCTTCACCGCCACCGCCACCAAGCCGCTGGTCAAGTCGCTGGCAGCCGACCCACCGCGGCTCCCCTCGAACGGCAAGGTGCCGCAGGCCCGCGTTCTCAACGTCATCCTCGGCGCCGCCTCCAAGAAGCAGGTGACCGCCAGCGTCTCGCTGGTGCGCCTGCGGGCGATCGGCGAGCTGCGGCTGACCCTGACGAAGACCGGTGACGCGTGGCGAGTCGCTCAGGTCCTTGGCTGATGGGACGCGTCAGATCGGCAATCGCGGCGACGGTCGTGGGCGCGGCAATCGCGGCTCCCGGAGCCGGCGCGCAGACCACGACCGACCCCGGAACCACGACGACGACCGCCGATCCGCCTGAGCCGCCCAGCCAGCCGCAACCGCCGGTCACCCTGCTGCCCCCGGCGAAGCCGATCGTCAAGCAGCCGAAGACTCAGAAGCCCACGCCGAAGCCTCCGAGCAACGGCGGCACCAAGGGGCCGAAGGGCGGCGAGAACGAGAAGGGCGCCGCGAAGGTGGGCGGCACCGCGCCGCCGCCCCCGGGCCCCCTCACGCCGACCGCCTGCGGTCCCGTCGCGATCCCCGCCTACCTCGGCCCGATCTACCAGGCCGCGGCACAGGCCTATGACCTCGGGCCGGCGGGCCCCTCGATCCTCGCCGCCATCAACGAGATCGAGAGCGGCTTCGGGCAGAACCTCGGCCCATCCTCCGCGGGCGCCGAGGGCTGGATGCAGTTCATGCCCTCGACCTGGGCCACCTACGGCGTCGACGCCGACCACGACGGCACCAAGGACCCGAACAACCCGAACGACGCGATCTTCGCCGCCGCTCGCTACCTGCGCGCGGCCGGCATGCCGGAGGACCCCGAGGGCGCCGTGTTCGCCTACAACCACGCCGACTGGTACGTCTCCGAGGTCATGGCCAGGGCCGCCTGCTTCAGCGGGATCGGCAACGGGTCCCTCGGCGGTCTCTCCCTGATCCCGAAGCGCCAGGAGCTGGTCTGCTCTCCCGCGGACGGCTCACGCGAGTCCGTTCCAGACGACTACATGAAGGCCTTCCAGGACGCCGCCGGCCGCTACGACCTCGGGCAGGGTGGCGTCTGGGCGCTGGCCGCCGTCGCGCGGATCGAGTCGGATTTCGGCAAGGGCATGAGCCGCGAGCAGCTCTCCTCGGTCGGTCCGCTCGGCATCACCGCGGACCACTGGAAGCAGTACGCGGTGGACGGCGACGCCGACGGCAAGATCAGGCGGGAGAGTCCCGCGGACTCCGCCGCGACGCTGGCCCGGATGATCTGGGCGGCGGGCGACCTGCGCGCCGGGCTCTTCGAGCACAACCACGCCGAGTGGTACGTCGACGCCGTGCTGCAGGACGCCGAATCGATGGCGGGCAGTTGCCAGGTCAAGACCGTGGCCTACTCCGTCGCCCTGCCAGGCCCGACGAACGCGCCGATCAACTGGAAGAACGTCGAGCTCTCGAATCAGCTCGAGATGGTCGACATCCAGTCCGGTGCGATCGACCCGCGGATCCTCGGCATCCTGGGCGCGATCAGCCAGGAGCACACGATCCGGATCTCGGCGCTTCGCTCCGACCACTCCAAGTACGCCTCGAGCGGCAACGTCTCCAACCATTACTACGGGCGAGCCATGGACATCGCCGCGATCGACGGCGTGCCGTGCACCGACGTCTCGCCCGACGGGCCCTGCGGCACGATCGCCCGCCAGATCGGCGCCCTGCCACCCGGCCAGGAGCCGACCGAGCTCATCTACTGCTGGGACCCGGACGGCCCCGCGAACCCGAACGGCTTCGCGCAGGCCGATCACTGCGACCACGTCCACGTCGGCTTCGACGCGTAACCGCTGACCGACCGGCGTAGGGTTCATCCCCATGTCGATGCTCAATCTCGAGCGGCGCGGGCGGGTCCTCGTGGTCCGCGTCGATCACCCGCCGCACAACTTCATGACCGCGGAGATGGTCCGCGAGCTCGATCGCCTGGTGCGCTCGCTCAACGGCGACCGCTCGGTGGGCACCGTTGTGATCACCGGCAAACCCGACGACCTCTACATCACCCACTACGACGTGGGGGAGATCCTGGCCAGCGTCCGGCGGGCGGGGATCGCGGCGCCGCCGTGGCTCACGTCCATCGTGCTCAGGATCGCCGGTGGCGTGCGGCGGATCCCGGTGCTCCGCGACCTCGCCGAGCGAACCCCGCTGGCTGCCGTCTTCGAGCTCTACCGGATCCATGACCTCTTCCTGGCGATGAACCGGTCTGACAAGGTCTTCATCGCCGCAATCAACGGCCCGGCGACCGGGGGTGGCTGCGAGATCTCGCTCGCCTGCGATGTGCGGGTGATGGCCGACAGCGACATCGCCATCGGCCTGCCGGAGATGACGATCGACTTCAACCCGGGCGCCGGCGGAACCCAGCGCCTGCCCCGGGTGGTCGGTGTGGGCCGAGCGCTGCAGATGATGCTCGAGGGCAGGACGTTGAGCCCGCGCGAGGCACTCGACCACGGCCTGGTCGGCGCCGTGGTTCCGGCGACGCAGGTGAAGGAGGCGGCCATCCACGTGGGTGAGCGCCTGGCGCGCCGCTCTCCCGAGTCGATCCGCTCTCTGAAGCGTGCCGTCTACGAGGGAGGCTCCCTCCCGCTCGCCCAGGGGCTCGCGGTCGAGCGCAAGTGGTTCATGGTCTCCTCGGCGACCGAGTCCTCGCAGGAGAAGATGGCCACGATGGCCCGCCAGGTGGCGGACGGGGGAAAATCGCCGTGGGCGACCGCCGAGGACCTCGCCCCCTGGCAGGACGGCACCGCGGGCTAGGCGGAGCTGACTCCGCTCGGCCGCTGCGCGACGCCGCGGATCAGCGGCCGCACGATCGGCGGGGCCTTCGGCAGCCTGGTGCGCTCGATGCTGTCGATCCAGAAACCCGCGTCCGCCAGCAGCTGGTCGGTCGCGCGATTGGGGTGGCAACCCCCGGCGAAGAAGCCCCAGGGGCGCTCCATGCGATCCTGCCACCAGGCGCGCCGGGGGGACATGCTCCGGACGTGCTCTATGAAGAGCAGCCTGCCGCCCTCGACCAGCACCCGGCGGGCCTCGGCCAGCGCCCGCTGGGGGTCATCGACGGTGCAGAGCACGAGCGTGGCGACCACCGTGTCGAAGCTGTCGTCGTCGAAGGGCAGGTCCTCGGCCGGCGAGGAGACCACCGACGGCTTGCCGGCCCCCGTCCCCTCCTCGGCCAGCTTTTCGCGGAGCCGGGCGCCCATGTGAGGGTCGGGCTCGATCATCACGAGCTCCGTGACCCCGGAGGCGTAGTACGGGAGGTTGTGGCCGGTGCCGGCCCCCAGCTCGAGCACCCGGCCCCGTGCCGTGGCGAGCAGCTCCCGGCGCATCTCGCCCAGCCCTGCATGCTCGGTGCCGCCCGTCAGACGGTCGTAGAAGCGAGCGACGATCGGGTGCCCACTCATCGCCCGAATGATCCCGTCCCCTTCGGACAGGCGCGGCGAGATTGCACGCCGCCGCGGAAAGTGAAAGAAAGGGGGTCAACGGGGCAAGTCACAGGAGAGGAGAACAGCATGCCGACATACGTAATGCTCACCAATCTGACCTCCGAGGGCGTTCAGACGCTCAAGAACAACCCGAGCCGGGTCCAGGAGGTCAACAAGGAGGTCGAGCAGCTCGGCGTCAAGGTCAAGGAGCAGTGGGCGACGCTCGGCCAGTACGACTTCATCACGATCGTCGAGGCGCCCGACGAGAAGACGATGGCCAAGGTCTCGGTCGAGCTGGGCTCGCGCGGCACGATGAGCAGCCAGACGCTCGCCGCGATCCCCGCCGAGGAGCTGGCGAGCGCCCTTTGAGGGTTCTGGTCGTCGGAGGAGGGGGGCGCGAGCACGCGATCGTGCGCGCTCTCTCTCGCTCCCCGCGGAAGCCCGAGCTGCTCTGTGCGCCCGGCAACGCCGGGATCGCGGCGGAGGCTCGCTGCCTCGAAGCCGGCGCGGAGGACCTCGACGCGCTGGTCGCCGCCGCGCGCGACGAGGAGGTCGGCCTCGTCGTCGTCGGCCCCGAGGCTCCGCTCGTGGCCGGCCTCGTCGACCGGCTCGAGGAGGAGGGCATCCCGGCCTTCGGGCCCAGCCGGGAGGCCGCCCGGCTCGAGGGCTCGAAGCTCCATGCGAAGGAGCTGATGGAGGAGGCGGGAGTCCCCACCGCCGGACACACGGTGCTGAGCAGCCACGACGAGGCCGTCGAGCGGATTGCGGGCGCCGCATATCCGCTCGTCCTCAAGGCCGACGGCCTGGCCGCGGGCAAGGGGGTGATCATCTGCGCCACCGAGAGCGAGGCGCGCGAGGCGATCGACGTCTTCTTCCAGGAGCAGCGCTTCGGCGAGACGCGGGTGGTGATGGAGGAGTTTCTGGAGGGCGAGGAGCTGTCGCTGCTCGCGCTCTGCGACGGCGAGAACGTCCTGCCTCTCGCTCCGGCCCAGGACTACAAGCGGATCGGAGACGGCGACGAGGGGCCGAACACCGGTGGCATGGGGAGCTATTCGCCGGTCCCCGGCTTCGACTCGGCCGAGACCGAGCGCATCGCCGATCTCGTGCACCGGCCCGTGGTCGACGCGATGAGGCGGCGCGGCACCCCGTTTCACGGCGTCCTCTACGCCGGGCTGATGATGACCGCCGACGGCCCGAAGGTGCTCGAGTTCAATTGCCGCTTCGGCGATCCCGAGACCCAGGCCGTGATGCCTCGGCTGCAGAGCGACCCGCTCCAGCTCTTCCTCGCCTCGCGGGAGCCGGGCGCGCTCGCGGGAGCCGAGGCGCGGTTCGGAGACGATTGGGCTGTGACGGTGGTGCTCGCCTCGGCCGGGTATCCGGCCTCCTCCTCCAAGGGAGACGTGATCTCCGGCCTCGATCGCGCGGCGGCCGCCGAGGGCGTCGAGATTTACCACGCGGGAACCGGCGAGCGCGATGGGGAGATCGTCACGGCGGGCGGCCGCGTCCTGGGCGTGACCGGCCTCGGGCCTACGGCAGCCGAGGCGCGGCGCCGCGCCTACGAGGCGGCCGAGCTGATCGACTTCGATGGAAAGCAGCTGCGGACCGACATCGCCGCCAGAGCGGTGGACCGGGCCGCGGCGGCGTAGGACGAACTTGAAAGACGACTACGAATGGAGGAGCTGATGCCTGAGGGCGAGGTTGCCGCGGAGACGATGCCGGAAGTCGAGGAGGCATTCGAGGAGATCGAGGTCGATGCCCCGCTCGTCGGGATCATCATGGGGTCGAAGAACGACAAGCCCAAGATGCAGCCGGCCGGGCAGGCTCTCCAGGAACACGGCATCCGGTACGAGGTCAGGGTCCTGAGCGCGCACCGCCAGCCCGAGGAGACAAGCGAGTACTGCACCAACGCGAAGATGCGCGGGCTGAAGGTGATCATCGCCGGGGCCGGGATGTCGGCCGCCCTACCGGGCTTCGCGGCCTCGAAGACCGAGCTGCCCGTGATCGGCGTGCCGATCGGAGGCAAGAACCTGGGCGGCCTGGACGCCCTCCTCTCGGCGGTGCAGATGCCGCCCGGGGTGCCGGTCGCCTGCGTCGCGATCGACGGCGCGAAGAACGCCGGGCTCCTCGCCGTCCGCATCCTGAACGCCTAGGCGACCCGGGCCGGTCAGAATCAATACGTGATTCCCCGCTACACACGCGAGGAGATCGGCGCCGTCTGGACCCAGCAACGCCGGATGGAGACGTGGCTCAGGGTCGAGCTCGCGGCGACGGAGGCGTGGGCGGCCGAGGGCGCCGTCCCCGAGGAGGCCGCGCGAGCCTGCAGCGAGCGGGCCTCCTTCACCGTCGATGCGGTCGAGGAGCGGGAGCGCACGACCGGCCACGACGTGGCGGCCTTCGTCGACGTCGTCTCCGGCTCGATCGGGGAGGAGGGGCGGTGGATCCACTACGGCCTGACCTCCTCTGACGTCCTCGACACCGCCCTGGCGCTGCAACTCTCCGAGGCCGGCGAGATCGTGTTGCGTGGGGCCCGCGCCTACCGGGACGCCCTCGTCGTGCGGGCGAAGGAGTTCGCCGAGACGCTCTGCGTCGGCCGCACTCACGGCGTCCACGCCGAGCCGTCGACCTTCGGCCTGCGGCTGGCGAGCTTCGCCTTCGAGGCCGACCGCAACCTCCAGCGCCTGACGGATGCCTTCGAACAGGCCGCGGTGGGCGCCCTGTCGGGTGCGGTCGGCACCTATGCCTCAGTCCCCCCGAGCGTCGAGGCATGCGTGATGCAGGCGGTCGGCCTGCGGGCGGAGGATGTCTCCACCCAGGTCGTCCCGCGGGACCGTCACGCCGTCGTCCTCGCCCGGATCGCGATCGCCGGCGCCGGCCTGGAGCGATTCGCGACGGAGATCCGCAACCTGCAGCGCACCGAGGTGAGAGAGGTCGAGGAGCCGTTCGGCTCCGGGCAGAAGGGCTCGTCGGCGATGCCCCACAAGCGCAATCCGATTCTGGCCGAGCGGCTCTGCGGCCTCGCCCGGGTGCTCCGCGGTTACTCCCAGGTCGGGATGGAGAACATCGCGCTGTGGCACGAGAGGGACATCTCGCATTCCGGCGCCGAGCGGGTCGTCCTTCCGGACGCGACGATCGCCCTCGACTACATGCAGCACATCGCCACCCGGATCGTGGACGGGATGACCGTCCACACCGAACGGATGCGGAAGAACATCGAGCTCACCCATGGCGCCCTGTTCAGCCAGCGGGCCCTGACTGCGCTGGTCGAGTCGGGAATGACCCGCGACGACGCCTACCGCCTCGTCCAGGAGAACGCCCAGCGCGCGTGGGACGAGGAGACCGACTTCCGGGAGCTGATCGGCAAGGCCGCCCCGCAGCTCGATCTCGACCGGGTCTTCGACTACCAGGCGTACCTGAACCACGTCCCCGAGGTGATGAGTCGCCTGGATAGGCTTGAGGCGTGATCCTCTACACCTGCGGCCAGAGGGAGAAGCATGCCGTGGTCGGCCACGCGTGCGGACGGGCCGCCAGGGCGCTGGATGAGGCCGGCTACGAGTACGAGATCCGCGACTTGCCCGGCTACCGGATGGTGCCCTGGACCTGGGGGCGGCGGCGCAACGGTCGCGACGAGGTGAAGAGGCTCACCGGCCAGATCAACCTGCCCGTTCTCGCTCTCGACGAGGGCAGGTCGATCGTGGGCTCGGACAAGATCATGGAATGGGCGAAGGCCCATCCGACGGTGCAACCGGAGGTGGGAGGCGGATGAGCGGTTCTTTGGCGGAATTGAAGCTGCACGGCTCGGGCAAGGTCCGTGAGATCTACGAGGACGGCGACGAGCTGATCATGGTCGCGTCCGACCGGATCTCGGTCTATGACGTGATCCTGCCGACCGAAATCCCCGACAAGGGCAAGGTCCTGACCCAGATGTCGCTCTTCTGGTTCGAGCTCACCCAGGAGATCGTCCCGAACCACTTCATCTCCGAGGACGTCCCGCCGGAGGCCGCCGGCCGCGGAATGCGGGTGAAGAAGCTCGAGATGTTCCCGGTCGAATGCGTCGTGCGGGGCTACCTCTCCGGCTCCGGCTGGAAGGAGTACCGCGAGTCGGGCGCGGTCTGCGGCATCGAGCTGCCGGAGGGGTTGACCGAGTCCGACAAGCTGCCCGAGCCGATCTTCACTCCGGCGACGAAGGCGGAACTCGGCGAGCACGACGAGAACATCGACTTCGACCGCGCCGCCGAGCTGATCGGCGACCGGCCCCTGATGGAGGAGCTTCGCCGAGTCTCGATCGAGATCTACCAGCGCGGCGCGGACCATGCCGCGGAGCGGGGGATCATCCTGGCCGACACCAAGTTCGAGTTCGGCCGCTCGGCCGGCGCGGACGTGGTCCTCGCCGACGAGGTGCTCACCCCGGATTCTTCACGGTTCTGGCCGGCGGACACCTACGCGCCCGGCGGGGCCCAGCCCTCGTTCGACAAGCAGTACGTGCGCGACTACTCGAACTCCGTCGGCTGGGACCACACAGACCCCGGCCCCGAGCTGCCCGACGAGGTCGTCCAGAACACCCGGGCCAAGTACGTCGAGGCCTACGAGAAGATCACCGGCCGCAAACTGGGCTAACGACACGGGTGGTTGAGCCGGGCCCGCAGGTACGCTGGCCTGGTGAAGGCGAAGGTGCTGATCAGGCCGAAGGAGGGCATCCTCGACCCGCAGGGGAAGGCGGTGGAGCGGGCGCTGCCGGCGCTCGGATTTGAGGGCATTCACGACGTTCGCGTCGGGCGATTGGTCGAGCTCGAGGTCGATGACCCGGCGAAGCTCGAGTCGCTCAGCGAGAAGCTGCTCGCGAATCCGCTGATCGAGGACTTCGAGGTGGAGCTCGAGCAGTGATCGGGGTCATCCAGTTCCCGGGGTCGTGCGACGAGCGTGATGCCGTCGCCGCCGTGCAGCGAGTCGGGGACGGAAGGCTCGTCTGGCACGAGGAAACTGATCTCTCGGGACTCGACGGCATCGTCGTCCCGGGCGGCTTCTCCTACGGCGACTATCTGCGAGCCGGGGCGATCGCCCGCTTCTCGCCGGCAATGGATGCGGTGGCGCGGTTCGCGGCCGATGGAGGGCCTGTGCTCGGAATCTGCAACGGCTTTCAGGTCCTCTGCGAGGCGGGGCTCCTGCCGGGTGCGCTGCTGCCCAACGAGGGACTGCGCTTCATCTGCCGCCAGGTCGAGCTGGTCGCCGAGGATTTCTCGGGGCCGTTCGGTGAGACAATCGATGCCGGCTCGCACCTGTCAATCCCGGTCAAGCACATGAGCGGCCGCTACTTCGCGCCCGACGATCAGCTCGACCGGCTGGAGTCCGAGGAACGGATCGCCTTCCGCTACGCACCCGGCCAGAACCCGAACGGCAGCGTCCGCGACATCGCCGGGGTGGTCAACGAGCAGAGGAACGTGATCGGGCTGATGCCGCATCCCGAGCATGCGGTCGACCCGCTGACCGGCTCCGACGACGGGCTCGTCCTGTTCCGTGCGCTGGCCGGAAGCCCCCAGGCCGCAGCCGCGTGAGCGCCGGGGTCTCCGAGAGCCCCAGCGCCACCGGACGCGAAGCGGAGGAGGCGCGCGGTAAGTGGGTCGAGCTCGGGCTCACCGACCAGGAACACGAGCGGATCGTCGAGCTGCTGGGCCGTGACCCGAATGGCGTCGAGCTGGCGATGTTCTCGCTGCTCTGGTCGGAGCATTGCGCCTACAAGCACTCGCGAAAGCTGCTCGGGCGGCTGCCGACCGAGGGCGAGCGGGTGGTGATGGGCCCGGGGGAGAACGCCGGCGCGGTCGACATCGGCAATGGGTACTCGATCGCCTTCAAGGTCGAGTCACACAACCACCCGAGCGCCGTCGAGCCGTTTCAGGGCGCCGCCACCGGCGTCGGCGGGATCCTGCGGGACGTCTTTGCGATCGGCGCGAGGCCGATCGCCGTGCTCGACTCCCTTCGGTTCGGTGAGCCGTCGGACGAGCGGTCCCGCTACCTGTTCGAGGGCGCGGTCGCCGGCATCGGCCACTACGGCAACTCGATCGGGGTGCCGAACGTCGGCGGGGAGGTCTACTTCGAGCCGCCGTACGAGCACAACTGCCTCGTGAACGCGATGTGCGTCGGGCTCGCGAAGACGGACGCGATGATCCGCTCAGCCGCCGCGGGACCGGGGAACCTGCTCGTGATCATGGGCGCATCGACCGGGCGCGACGGAATCGGCGGCGCCTCGGTGCTCGCGTCCGCCGAGCTCGAGGCGGGCGACGACTCCAAGCGGCCGAGCGTCCAGATCGGCGACCCGTTCGAGGAGTCGAAGGTGCTCGAGTGCTGCCTGGAGCTACTCGACCGCGACCTGCTCGTCTCGCTGCAGGACCTGGGCGCGGCTGGCCTGACCTCCTCGGCGGGGGAGATGGCGTCGAAGGGCGGCGTCGGGATCGACATCGACGTGCGCCGGGTGCCGCTGCGGGAGGAGGACATGGAGCCCTTCGAGGTGATGGTCTCCGAGTCCCAGGAGCGGATGCTGGCCGTGGTCGAGCAGTCGCGGCTCGACGAGGTCGTCGCCACCTGCGAGCGCTGGCAGACCGGCGCGGCGGCAATCGGCGAGATCACGGACAGCGGTCGCATGCGGGTGCTGGACGACGGTGTCGAGGTCGGCGACGTGCCGGTCTCCGCGCTGGTCGACGAGTGCCCGCTGTACGACCTCGAGCCCGGTGAGCCGGCCTGCTGGATGTACGCCAACCAGAGGACGATCCAGACGGAAGATCCGTCAGAGATCCTCTGCGCCCTGCTCGGCTCGCCGAACGTGGCCTCGAAGCGGTGGGCGTTCGAGCAGTACGACTCGGTCGTCGGGTCCCGCACGGCGCAGCGGCCGGGATCCGCGGATGCGGCCGTCCTGATGATCCCCGAGTCCGAGCGGGCGATCGCGGTGGCAATCGACGGCAACGGCCGCAGGGTCGCCTGCGATCCGTATGCGGGCGCGATCGAGGCGGTACTCGAGTGCGCCCAGAACCTGGCCTGCGTGGGCGCCGAGCCGCTCGGCCTCACCAACTGCCTCAACTTCGGCAATCCCGAGAAGCCCAATGTCGCCTGGCAGCTCGACCGCGCGGTGCTCGGCCTCGCCGACGCCTGCGTCGCCCTGCGGGTGCCCGTGGTCGGCGGGAACGTCTCCCTCTACAACGAGACCGAGCATGGCCCGATCTACCCGACGCCGGTCGTCGGGATGGTGGGTGAGCTGCCGGACCCGGCCGCCGTGCCGGGCCTGGCGCCGCGCGAAGAAGACGGTCTCGTGCTCGTCGGACCCTTCTCCCCGTCGCTGGCCGGCTCCGAGCTGGCGAAGCAGCGCGGTGAGCTCGACCGGGGCCTGCCTCAGATACCGGTGGACGAGGTCGATGCCGCCCTTCGGCTCGTCAGGGACCTCGTGCGCGAGGGCCTGGTCACCGCCGCGCACGACGTCAGCGACGGCGGTCTCGCGTGTGCGCTGGCGGAGATGGCGATCGCGGCCGCTTTGGGAATTGGCGTCGACCTCGACCCGCTCGTCGAGCTGCGGGGAGGCTCCGGCGAGACCAACCTCTTCGGCGAGGGACCCGGCGGGATCGTGCTCGCCGCCAGCGATCCGACGGGCCTGCTGGAGCGTGCGAAGGCGGCGGGAGTCGAGGCCGTGGAACTCGGCGCCGCCCAGGGAGACCGCATCGAGATCGCGGCCGCCGAGCGGGACGTCTCGGTGTCCCTCGACGATGCCGAGCGTTCCTGGCGCTCCCTCGCCGAGCGCATCTGAACGGAACGAACCGCTCCGGGTAGGCTTCCTTGCGTGTTCTGCCGGGTAGAAATGCCGGCCGCTCGTCCACACCGGAGAGGGAAGCCGCTGATGGCGGCGATGCTGCTCGCCCTCATCGCGCTGCTCGCGCTCCCATCGCTGGCGAGCGCGAACTTCGTCTACTGGGCGAGTGGCGGCCAGACGACGATCGGGCGGGCGAAGCTGAACGGCTCGGGCATGAACAACGCCTTCATCTCGGGGCTCAGCAACGTCGGCGGCGTCGCGATCGACTCCAGGTACATCTACTGGACGCAAGGGCAGGGGGCCACGAGCACGATCGGCCGGGCCAACCTCGACGGCACCGGCGTCGATCCCAACTTCATCCCGCACGCCGCCGGGGTGCAGGACTTCGATAATCCGCCCGCGCATGCCGGGATCGCGGTGAACTCCTCCAGCATCTTCTGGGACAACACTGGCAGCGGGTTCATCGGCAAGGCAAATATCGACGGCAGCTCACCAACCGGGACCTTGGTGGGGACCACCGAACCGGCCTGCGGGGTCGCGGCGGACCAGAACTTCGTCTACTGGCTCGACGTCGGTCTCGCGCAGAGCGTCAGCCGGGCGACGGTCAACGGCGGCGACAAGCAGACGAACTACATCAACGGCGCCACGGGCTCGTGCGGGCTCGCCGCCGACTCGAACACCCTCTACTGGGGCTCGAGCACGAAGGCGATAGGACGAGCCCCGGTCGGCGGCGGCACCGCGAACAACAACTTCGTCCCCAGCGCCGTGCCGGTCGCGAATGCGGTCTGCGGGGTCGCGATCAACTCCCAGTACATCTTCTGGGGGAACAGCGGGGCCAGCGACTTCATCGGAAGGTCGAACCTGGGCGGAGGATCGTCCAACCCGAGCCTGATCGCAGGGCCGACCGACCCGTGCCTGCCCGCAGCTGCGCCGGCGAACAAGATCACGGTCACCTCGATCACGAAGAAGAAGAAAAAGGGCACGGCGACGGTCGGCGCGAAGGTGCCCGGCCCTGGCCAGGTGACGCTGAATCAGGTCAGCACACCCCCCGACACCAACGCCGTCGCATCGGCCGTCAAGCAGCAGGGGCTGACCCTGACCGCGGCCGGCTCGTTCAAGCTGGCCGTCAAGCCCAAGGGCAAGACGGCGAAGAAGCTCAAGAAGCAGGTGAAGAAGAAGGGCAAGGGGAAGGTCAAGGTGAAGGTCTTCATCCACTTCGTTCCGGCGGGAGTGGCCGGCGTGCCCAACACGAAGCCGGTCACCATCACCCTGATCAGGCAGGGCAAGAAGAAGAAGTAGCCGCAAAACCGGCGGTTTGGGGCGGTTTGAGCCCTCTGGCCCCTCCGTGGCCGCTGCTACCCTCCGGATGCGGGCTGTTCTTGAGCCCTCCACTTCGACTCCAGAGGTTGAGACACCTCCACAGACGTGACTCACGCGCGCTTCGACGTTCCCGATCGCGATGGTCCGCGCGATGAGTGCGGGGTCTTCGGCGTGTACGCGCCCGGGCGCGACGTCGCCCGCCTCTCCTACTTCGGCCTCTACGCCCTGCAGCACCGCGGCCAGGAGTCGGCGGGGATCGCCACCTGCGAGGGCGGCCACATCACGACGCTGCGCGAGCTGGGCCTGGTCAGCCAGGTCTTCGACGAGGAGAAGCTCCGTGCGCTCGCCGGCGACATGGCGATCGGGCACGTGCGCTACTCGACCACCGGCGGCGGCGCCTGGGACAACGCCCAGCCGGTCTGGCGCGACGACGGTCGTGAGCTCGCGCTCGCCCACAACGGCAACCTGACCAACGCGGTAGAGCTCTACAACGAGCTCACCGAGGCGGGGCTCCAGCTTCGCGGCACGTCGGACTCGGAGATCATGGCCGCCCTGCTCTCGCGCACCGCCGGCGAGGGCGACGAGTGGATCGAGGACGCCGTCGCCGAGGTCATGCCGCGGCTCGAGGGCGCCTATTCGACCGTGGTGATGACCAAGCACGCCGTGGTCGCGTTCCGCGATCCGCACGGCGTGCGGCCACTGGCCCTCGGCAAGATGAAGCCCAGTGACGGCTCTCCCGAATGCTTCGTGGTCGCCTCCGAGAGCTGCGCGTTCGACATCATCGGCGCGCAGATGATCCGCGAGGTCCAGCCCGGCGAGATGGTCTCGCTGACGGCGAAGGGCCTGGAGCTGAAGCCGGTGGTCACCGGGAAGCGGCAGGCCCAGTGCGTGTTCGAGCACATCTACTTCTCGCGTCCGGACACCCGGCTGGAGAACCGGGTGCTCCAGGAGGTGCGCGGGCGGATGGGCGAGCTGCTGGCCGAGGAAGCTCCGGTGGACGCCGACCTGGTCATCTCCGTGCCCGACTCGGGCAATCCGATGGCCAACGGGTTCGCGCGGGCCACGGGGCTGCCGAAGGACGACGGGCTGATCAAGAACCGCTACGTGGCGAGGACGTTCATCCAGCCCGGTCAGGAGCTGCGCAAGCACGGGCTGCGCATGAAGTTCAATCCGCTGCCGGAGATCGTCGCGGGCAAGCGGGTGGTGGTCGTGGACGACTCGATCGTGCGCGGCAACACCACGCGGCAGATCGTCGCGATGCTCAAGGACGCGGGCGCGAAGGAGGTGCACCTGCGGATCTCGGCGCCACCGATCCGCCATCCCTGCCACTACGGAATCGACATGTCGACCCGTGAGGAGATGATCGCCCACGACCGGTCGATCGAGGAGATCGCCGAGGAGCTCGGCGCGGATTCCCTCGCCTATCTGTCGATGGACGCCGTCTACGAGGCGGTCGGCACGCCGCGCGAGAAGCATTGCGATGCCTGCTTCACGGGCGAGTATCCGCTGGGCGACCCCGAGGGCGCGAACGGCAAGTTCGCGCTCGAGGACATCGCCGTCGTCCCCGCGAGTCGCTAGACGCGAGTGGGCACGTTCCGGATAGTGGTGCTCGCCTCGGGTGGGGGAACGAACCTGCAGGCGATCCTCGACCAGCTCCATGGTGGGGAGGAGGGGGTCGAGGTCGTCGGCGTCGGCTCGGACAAGCCCAATGCGATGGCGCTCGAGCGGGCCGACAAGGCGGGGGTCGGGACGGGGGTGTTTCCCGTCGCCGACTACTCGGATCGCGAGGAGCGCGACCGGGCGCTCGGCGACTGGATCGAGTCCAGAGAGCCGGACCTGGTCGTGCTGGCGGGCTACATGCAGCTGCTCTCACCCGAGTTCGTGGGCCGGTTTCCCAACCGGGTCATCAACGTCCATCCGGCCCTGCTGCCGGCGTTCCCGGGGATCAATGCCGTGCAGCAGGCGATCGACCATGGCTCGAAGATCACCGGGGTGACCGTTCACTTCGTCGACGAGGGCGTCGACTCGGGGCCGATCATCATGCAGCGGCCGGTCCCGGTGGCCCCCAGCCGCGACTGGGACGAGACCGAGAGGGCGATCCACGCAACCGAGCACGCGCTCCTGCCGGAGGCCATCCGGATGCTCGCCGCCGGACGGGTGCGAATCGACGATCAGAACCCGCGTCTGGTCCATATCGATCCGGAATAGACTCGCTCTCATGTCGACTCCCTCCTCCGAAATCGCTCCAGAGCCCGCGGGCGAGTCGCTGCCGGTCCGCCGCGCGCTGATCTCGGTGGCGGACAAGACCGGGGTCGCGGAGTTCGCGGCGGGCCTGGCCAAGCAGGGGGTGGAGGTGATCTCGACCGGGGGCACGCTGTCCGTCCTGCGGGAAGCGGGGGTCGAGGCGCGGCCGGTCGAGGACTTCACCGGATTCCCGGAGATCCTCGACGGGCGAGTGAAGACGCTTCATCCACACCTGCACGCGGCGCTGCTGGCCGTCCGGGACAACCCCGAGCACGCCGAGACCCTGAGGGAGCGGGAGATCGAGGAGATCGACCTGGTCTGCGTGAACCTCTATCCGTTCGAGCGCACCGTGGCCCGCCGCGACGTGCCCGAGGAGGAGGCGATCGAGAACATCGACATCGGCGGGCCCACCATGATCAGGGCCGCAGCGAAGAACCATCGGTTCGTGGCGGTGGTGGTCCGGCCGGAGAGCTATGACGCCGTGTTGGACGAGCTCGAGGAGACGGGCGAGCTGTCGGCCGCCACGCGGCATTGGCTGGCGAACGAGGCGTTCGCCTACACGGCCCGCTACGACGCGGCGATCAGCCGCTGGTTCGGGCGGCGCTACGAGCAGCTTCCGACCTACTGGGTGACGGCCTGGGAGAAGGAGCTCGACCTCTCCTACGGCGAGAACCCGCACCAGCGCGCCGCGCTCTACACCGAGCCGAGGGCGCGCTCGCACGTGCTTTCCATGGTGGCGAAGCTGCACGGAAAGCCGCTCTCGTTCAACAACGTGCTCGACCTGAACTCGGCGCGCACGCTGCTGGGGGACCTGGAGGGGCCGGGATGCGTGATCGTCAAGCACAACAACCCATGCGGGGTGGCCGAGGCCGATCAGATCGGCACGGCCTACGAGAAGGCCTTCGCCTGTGACCCGATGTCGGCGTTCGGCGGCGTGATCGCGCTCAACCGGCCCGTCGATGCGGCGCTCGCGGAGCGGCTGAACAGCCAGTTCGTGGAGGTCCTGATCGCGCCCGGCTACGACGAGGACGCGATGGAGATCCTCCAGCAGAAGGAGGCGATCCGGATCCTCGAGGACACAGAGCGCCGCACCCACCAGATCGAGCCGGACATCAAGCGGGTGCGTGGCGGGATCCTGGTCCAGGATCCCGACGGCTCACCCGAGCCGCGCGAGCTGATGGAGGTCGCGACCAAGACGCAGCCGACCGATGAGCAGTGGGAGGACCTGCTGTTCGCGTGGCGAGTCTGCCGTCACGTGAAGTCGAACGCGATCGTGCTGGCCCGGGACCGGGCCACCCTCGGCATCGGTGCGGGTCAGATGAGCCGGGTGGACTCCGTCCGGCTGTCGATCGAGAAGGCGAGGGAGGCGCACGGCCCTGACGCCGAGACTCTGCTGGCCGGCTCGGTGGTCGCGTCGGATGCGTTCTTCCCCTTTGCGGATGGGCCTCAGGCCGCGATCGAGGCCGGAGCGGTCGCCGTGATCCAGCCGGGCGGCTCAAAGCGGGACGCCGAGGTGATCGAGGCGTGCGACGCGGCCGGCGTGGCGATGGTCTTCACGAAGCGCCGCCACTTCCGGCATTAGGCCGGATCAGGCCACCCTCGAGCGCCCTCGGTACTTCGCACCAGCCGGCGAGCTCTCGATCAGTCCCGCCTCGATCTCCCCGTGTCAATTGGCGCAGACGAGGACGCACTTCTTGGCCTCCTCTCGAAATGCCGAGACGGAACGGCCCACTGCCATCGACATTGCGAACGACTTCCTGGTCGGATCGACGTGATGGAAGGTGAGATTGATGATGCAGCGGTCGTAGCCGCAAATGGCGCATTGCCCGCCCGCCTCCGCGACGAGCAGCCGCTTGAGCTTCTGCTTCCGGCGCGTCACCGCCTCGCCCACACACCGTTTGCAGGACCACTTCCTGCCCAGTCCCGGTCCGCGGCTGTAGAAGGCGAACTCGGTCATTCCATGGCGCCGGCACATACGCATCTCGACCGCGCACCGTCGGCGCGGGTCGGGTGGCCTTCCACGGTTCTTCACGAGCGGAACCGGCGCCGCCAAATCCCGGTCGATGTCTTTCCCGCTCGCCACGAGAAGATCCTGGCCTGGAAAGCAAGGCAAAAGGCCTGCAAATCGGGAACAGAGTGCCCCCTCCGGGACTCGAACCCGGATTACGAGATTAAAAGTCTCGCCGTCTAGACCAGTTGACTTAAGGGGGCCGGGCAAGTCTAGGCATCGCCTCCGTGAGCACTAGAGTCCCCCAGGGATGAGGATCTCCGCCAAGGTCGACTACGCCGTTCGCGCGGCTGTTGAGCTCGCCGCTGCGGGCGGCGACCCGGTCAAGGGCGAGGCGATCGCCGATGCCCAGGGCATCCCGCTGAAGTTTCTGGAGAACATCCTCGGCGAGCTCAAGCACACCGGGATCGTCGCCAGCCGGCGAGGCGCCCAGGGCGGCTATTGGCTCGCCAAGGACGCCGGCGAGGTCAGCCTGGCGGACATCGTGAGGGCCGTCGAGGGGCCGCTGGCGACCGTCCGCGGCCAGGGCCCCGAGACCCTCAGGTACACGGGCCAGGCCGAGCCACTTCAGAAGGTATGGATCGCTCTCCGCGCCAACATCCGCGAGGTGATGGAGGACACCTCACTCGCCGACGTCGTCGACGGCAAGCTGCCCTCCGAGGTCCGTGAACTGAGCGAGCCGGCGGAAGCCTGGAGTCAGCGCTAGCCGTCCGACATGAAACGGGTCGCGCCTCGTGGCGCGGACAAAGACGAAGTCAGGGGTAGTCAGCTAGAAGAGCTTCGTCTGGACGACCTCGGGCTCCAACCGCTCAGCAGCTCGCCTCTTGCGGAGCGCCTCGAGCCCCGCCCGCCGGCTGTACCGCGGGTCATGGGAGAGATTCGGCGCGCGCACCAGCGAGCCGATCCGCTTGCGCTCGGCACTCGGCGCGTAGGCACGGTCCTGATAGAGGTCCTCGTACCTCGGCAGCAGATCCGGGCGGGCCGCGGAGAGCCACGACATGAACACCTCCTTCACCCCGGGCCGCAGGTGCAGGGCGATCCCGTTGACGAAGGTGGCGCCGGCCTCCTCGGCGATCGAGACGATCTCCTCCACCAGCTCGGGGGAGTCGTTGATGCCCGGCATCAGCGGGGCGACCAGGACCCCGGAGGGAATCCCCGCCTCGTTGAACGCCGCGACCGCCTCGAGGCGCTTGCGCGGATGGGGTGTGTGCGGCTCGGTCTGCCGCCAGATCTTCTCGTCGAGCGTCGGGACGGAGAAGTTGACCGAGACGTCCGCCACCTCCGCGAGCTCGAGGTATAGGTCGAGGTCGCGCAGCGGCAGAGGGGATTTGCTCAGCACCGACAGCGGCGTCTCGAAGTCCCGCAACGCCTCGATGATCGGAGGCATCAGGCGGTATTTCCCCTCGGCCCACTGGTACGGGTCGGTGTTCGTCCCGATCGCGACCAGCTCGCGCTTCCAGCTCGGCCTCGCCAGCTCGGCCCGCAGCAATTCCGGGACGTTGGTCTTGACGACGATCTCGCGCTCGAAGTCCGGGCCTGCATCGAGGTCCAGATAGGTGTGCGTGTTGCGAGCGAAGCAAAAAACGCACGCATGACTGCAGCCCCTGAAGGTGTTGACCGTCCAGTTGAACGGCAGGTAGTCGCCCGGCACCTTGTTGAGGGCCGACTTCGCCCGGACCTCGTGGAAGTTGATGCCGAGGGCCTCGGGAGCGTCGAAGGTCCTAACCCGCTCGACGTCGAGGCCGGGAAGGCTCCTTCCCTTCTCTCTGTCGACCCTCTGTGCGTCCCAGCGCATCGCTCTCCAGTCCTTACAAGTCCGGGATCCGAATACGAACGTATGTTCGCATACCGTGAACACGGCGTCCAACCGTTCAACGCCGGCCCTGCCGCTTCTGTGATCCTGCATCCCGCATGACCGAGGAGAACCCGAAGCTCCACCCCGCCGAGCACCGCGCCTACCGGGAGCTCTACGTCTCGACGCGCCACCTGACCCATCGCTGGGCGCGGATCGGGACGCTGCTGGAGGACATCCCGATCGGCGAGAAGCTCCAGCGGGGGGCCGCCGAGGCGGACCGGCTCCTGGAGGAGTTGCGGCCGCGCACCGAGGCATACAGCCTCTACGGCAGTCCGATGGCCCAGAACCTCGGCGCGAGGCTCGCCGACCTGCGGACGGGCATCGCGGACCGCGGCGGCGACGCCGGCATGGTGGCGCGGTTCTCGGTCCTCGACGGCGAGCACCTGACGACGCTGCTCCGGCAGCTCGCGGAGCTGGCACGAGCCCGCGACGACCGCGACATGGCCGGGTTCTGCGAGGACTGGGCCGTGCGCTTCGAGCCACATCTGGACGCTGTTCGCCAGGCGTCCGTCGAGCTCGGCAGGGATCCTGACCGCGCCGCCGCGCCGGTCTCCGACACCGTGTTCAACAAGGCGGCCCACGGCGTGGGCTGGACGTTCGGCGCGTTCGGCGAGGGCGTCGACCAGATAGCCGGCCGGCTCCGGCGTCGCTAGGAGAGCTCCGGGGTTCCCTCGAGCGGGGTCGATGCCTCGGCGTGCAGCTGGCGCGGGATCCGCCCTGCCTGCCTCGCGGCCCAGCCCGCCTCGACCGCCGAACGCATCGCCGCGCCCATCCCGGCCGGGTCCTCGGCCCGCGAGACCGCGCTCGCCAGCAGCACCGCGTCGCAGCCCAGCTCCATCGCGAGAGCGGCATCGGAGGCGGTGCCGATCCCGGCGTCCAGGATCACCGGGACGCTCGCTCGCTCGGCGATGATTCGCACGTTGTAGGGATTTCGAATCCCCATCCCCGAGCCGATCGGCGAGCCGAGCGGCATCACGGACGCACAGCCAGCCTCCTCGAGCCGCCGGGCCAGAATCGGGTCGTCGTTGGTGTAGGGGAGAACCGTGAAGCCGTCGTCGACGAGCTGCTCAGCCGCGTCGAGCAGCTCGACTGCATCGGGGAAGAGGGTGCGATCGTCGCCGATCACCTCCAGCTTCACCCAGTCGGTCTCGAATGCCTCGCGCGCGAGCTTCGCCGTCCGCACGGCGTCGCGCGCCGTGTAGCAGCCGGCTGTGTTCGGCAGCGCGAACAGGCCGAGCCGGCGGATCACGTCGAGGACCGAGCCCTGCGATGCCGGGTCCACCCTGCGCAGGGCGACCGTGACGATCTCCGTGCCGGAGGCGATCAGCGCCTCCTCCATCTGCTCGAGGGAGCGAAACCCGCCGGTGCCGACGATCAGGCGCGAGCCCCAGGTCCGGTCGCCGAGCTCGAGGCCGCCGTCGGCGCCACCCTGGATCGCCGCGAGCACCTCCACCTTCTGCCCATCGGAGAGGGAGGTCTTCTCCCACTCGCTGCGCGGAACCACGTCGCCGTCGAGCGCGACTGCGACGCCACGCTCGGTGGCGGCTCCGGAGGTTTCGATCGCCGTGGCCACGGTCGCGCCATCGGGGAGCCTGACGATCTCGCCGTTCAGCTCGACGTTCATGCGACCTCAGCCGCCTCGGCCCGCTCGCCCGCGAATCGAAGCGGCGAGAAGGGCGTCAGGTCGATGGGAGGCGGCTCGCCCCCGAGCAGCGCGGCGACACATTCGGCCGTGAGTGGCGCCTGAAGCACCCCGTTGCGGAAGTGCCCCGTGGCGACGAGCAGGCTCTCGGTTGCGCTCTCTCCGATCATCGGCGCATTGTCGGGGCTGCCCGGGCGCAGGCCGGCGGCCGTCTCGGCCAGCTCGAGCTCGGCGATCTCCGGAAGCAGCCGATACGCCTCTCTGAGCAGCTCGTGAACGCCTCCCGCGGTGACGGTCATGTCGAACCCTCGCTCCTCCACGGTCGCGCCGACGATCAGCCTGCCATCGGCTCGAGGGACCGTGTACACGCGGTCCCCGGCGACGATCCGCTCGGTGACGGGCTCATCGGCCGGTCCGCGCAGCGTCACGATCTCCCCCTTCACCGGGCGGACAGGCGGCCTCGACTCGGCCGGGACCCACTCCAGGCGGCCGGACCAGCAGCCGGCCGCCAACACGAGGGAGGCGCCGGCAAAGGCCCGGCCGTCCGCGGCCGTGAGCCGCCAGCCCTCGCGTCGCTCGGCGGAGACGACCCGCACGCCGGCGTGCACCGTCACCCCGGTCGAGTCGAGGGCAGCCAGGAGAGCCGCCGCCACGCGACGCGGGTCGACGGTCGCATCGCCCGGTACATGGGCCCCACCGCGGACCGCGGTGGCCAACCCGGGCTCGAGCTTCCTGCACGCTCCGCCGGACAGCCACTCGGAGTCGAGGCCAAGCTTCCGCTGGAGGTCGTACCGGCGACGCAGGCTCTCGGCCTCGTCCCGGTCGAGCGCAACGTGCAGGGCGCCCCGCCGCGCGAACCCGGTTTCGATCCCGGAGAGGCGCTCCAGCTCCTCGGCGAAGCCGGGCCAGAGGCCGAGCGACGCCAGATTGAGGGCGAGCAGTCGCTCCTCGCCCCAGGACGCCTCGCCCGCCGGGGCCAGCATCCCCGCGGCGACACCCGTCGCGCCCGCGGCCGGCCGCTCCGCCTCCAGGACGCAGACACGGGCCCCGCTCTGCGCGGTCCGCCAGGCCGAGGCCAGGCCGATCACGCCGCCGCCGACGAAGATCGCATCGAATCCGCTGTTCGTTTCGTCTCTCACTGCCGCTTCCGATCTGGGCGGCCGAGGCGCTCCAACCTCCCTGCGCCGGCATTACCCGGATCAGGTTCGGACGGTCGGCGGCGCTTCAGCCGCCCTCTCAGCCCTTTGGTGGGCTCCCGTTGCACGTTCATCGTACCCTTGCCCATGCAGTGATCGACGACGCGTCCGGCCCGACTCATCTGGCTCCCCCCGAGGCCATCGGGGAGCTGCGACGCCAGCGTCTGCGCTGGGCCCGTCTCTACCTCGTCTGCGAGGGGCGTCCGCACGGCCAGGACCCGGAGCGCCTGCTGAATGCGGCGATGGGCGCGGGCGTGGGGATGATCGAGCTGCGCGACCGCGAGCTGCCCCGCAGCGCGATCGAGCGCTCGGGCCACACCTTCCGGCGGCTGGCCAACACCTACGCGGCCCTGTTCATCGTCAACGACGACCCCCACCTGGCGCTGGAGCTGCGAGCCGACGGCGTGCACGTGGGCCAGGACGACATGGACCCTGCGGAGGCCCGCCGGATCATGGGCCCCGACGCGATCATCGGGCTCTCCACTCACAGCCGGGAGCAGATCGAGGCGGCCGCGAAGGAACCCATCGACTACATCAGCGTCGGACCGATCTGGGAGACCCCCACCAAGGAGGGTCGTCCGGCCACCGGCCTCGAGTTGATCCGCGAAGCCGCCGGGATCGCCGAGCGCCCCTGGTTCGCGATCGGCGGGATCGACGCCGGGAACGTGGACGAGGTCGTCTCCTCCGGCGCGGAGCGGATCTGCGTCGTCAGGTCGATCCGCGACGCGGCCGATCCACGGGCCGCGGCGACGGGACTGTTCGACGCGGTCGACCCGGCGGCCCGCCGGGAGCGCGAATGAGCGACCGGGAGCGCAAGCGAGCGGAGCGACAGAAGCGAAAGCGCCGAGTCGCCGAGCGCACCGGCGGGACCAACGGCGACGCCGCCACCGCAACCACCCCCGAGCCGACGGAGACCTTCCAGGAGAAGATGTCCCGGCGCTACGAGGAGCGCAACGACGAGGCTCGCGCGAAGCTCGAGCCGCTCGACGAGGGCGAACGGCCGACCGCGGTCACGGTGGGCGCAATCGCCTCCGCTGTGCTGGCGATCGTCTTCACCGTCTCCGCCGGCCTCGCCATCGCGGGCGTGGATGCCGGCGGGCGGCACATCAAGCCGGTTCCGATCATCGTCTTCGGCATCGTCCTCTGGGCGATGACCGTCGGCATGTGGCGAGCGCGCTACTGGGCGGTCTTGGGCTTCCAGACCGTGCTGCTCCTCGTCATGCTCGCCAGCGCGTTCGGGCTGGTCGTGGTCAGCTCGGTGCTCCAGGCGGTCGGGACGACGCTTCTCCTGGCCGGATCGGGGGCGCTCTTCTACTTCATGATCCGGGCGATGGCTCGCATCCAGATGCCATCCCCACCCGGCGACATCTAGCGGAGGATCAGATACATACCTGTATTTGAATACGCTAGTGTATGCGGTCGTCATGGCCAGGAATGAGCACCACCGCGTTCGGCGAATCGTCATCGGAGTGGGCTCAGTGTGGGGAACCGCCATCGCGATCGTGGCAGCGGCCGGAATCCCGCTCGCGTGGGTCTGGTTCGCGTCGAAGCTCGCAGGCACGAAGAAGGAGCTGACACCCTCGCTCGCCATCTTCATCGCCACCGGGATCGTCGTCTCGTATTGGCTGGCGCTCCTCCTGGGCACATGGATCCGAGGCAGGTCGATCGATCCGGCCAAGGAGCGCGACCGGATGAGACGACGCTCCTGGAACCGCAGCTTCAGCGATGCTCCGCGGCCTGACGATCAAAGCATCGATCCCATCGAACGTCTCTTCATAGTCGTCGGGGTAGTGGCGGTCATCGCCTTCGAGGTCTGGTTCTTCTTCTTTGCCGGCGATCCGCTCCCGAGCCAGCCCGCCTTCTGACCTCCTCCGTGAGTCGCGATGGCTGAGACCGCCACACCAGGCCACAAGCCGCCGAGACGCCTCAGTCGCAAGGAGAAGCAGGCCCAGACTCGCGAGCGCCTCCTCGCCGCGGCCGAGCGCGTCTTCCTGCGGCGCGGGCTCCAGGGATCGAGCGTCGAGGAGATCGCCGCGGAGGCCGGCTTCACACGGGGCGCCTTCTACTCCAACTTCAACAGCAAGGACGAGCTCTTCGTCGAATTGCTGCAGGCCCGCGTCTACGAGCGTTATTCCGAACTGGCGAAGGAGACCGGGGCTCGACCGGGCAGCCCGCGGGAGCGCCTCCGGTGGGGGGCCGAGCGCCTCCGCGACGTCCAGAAGGACGAGGCCGGTTCCTGGCTCTTCCGGCTCTGGCTCGAGTGTCTGACTCAAGCTGCACGGGATGAGGACTTCCGGAAGCTCGCGGCGAGCTTCTGGAGCGGCAACCGGGCGCTCGTGGCTGGGCAGACCAAGGCCACCTTCAAGGAGGTCGGGCGCAAGCCCCCCCTGCCGCCGGAGCAGATCGCAACCGCGATGATCGCGCTCGATGTCGGCCTTGCGGTGCAGCACCTGGTCGACCCGGAGCAGGTCCCGCTGGAGTTCTACGTTCCGCTCTATGACCTGCTTTTCGGCTCGCTGGTCGACGCGCAAGAGCAGTAGGACCAGCAGGACCGAAACGCCTGCTCCTATAGAGTCGAAGGCCGATGGCTGACTACGACGTGATCGTGATCGGAGGCGGCCCCGGGGGTTATGTCGCCGCCATCCGAGCTGCTCAGCTCGGGCAGAAGACGGCTGTGGTCGAGCGCGACAAGGCCGGCGGCCGCTGCCTCAACTACGCCTGCATCCCGGCGAAGACGGTCCTCCACACCGCGGAGATCTTCCACACCGTCAGCGCGGATGGCGGCGAGCTCGGCATCAAGGCCGGGAACACCTCGATCGACTGGAAGGCGCTCCAGGAGCGCCGGACCAAGGTCTCGAAGACCCTCGAGGACGGCGTCGAGTTCCTCTGGAACAAGAACAAGGCCGAGTTCCTGCACGGCGAGGCGTCTCTTGCCGGAGGAGGCAAGGTGAAGGTGGGCGATGACGAGCACCAGGCGAAGGCGATCGTGCTCGCCACAGGCTCCGTCGCGATGCCCATCCCCGGAGCTGACTTCTCCGACCGCGTGATCGACACCTGGGGCGCCTACTCGCTCGAGACGATGCCCAAGTCGCTGGTGGTCGCCGGGGCCGGGGCCTCCGGCTCGGAGATCGCCTCCGCCTATTCCCGCATGGGCGTCGAGGTGACCCTGATCGAGATGCTCGACCAGATCCTGCCGCTGGAGGACAAGGACATGGCCCGCGTCGTCGAGCGCCAGTTCAAGAAGGACGGGATGGAGGTGCTGACCGGCACCAAGGTCGAGAGCGTCGAGGAGCAGAAGAGCGGCGTCAAGGTCAAGGCCGGCGAGGCGGAGATCAAGGCCGACTACCTGGTCATCGCGGGCGGGCGGAAGCCCGACACGGATCCACTCAACCTCGACGCGGCCGGCGTCAAGACCAACGATCGGGGGCAGATCGAGATCGACGAGCTCCAGCGGACCTCGGCCGACGGCGTCTTCGCGATCGGCGACCTCGTCCGGGGCCCCGCGCTCGCCCACAAGGCCGAGGAGGAGGGCGTGGTGGCCGTCGAGGTTGCGGCGGGCCACGAGACCGAGCCCATCAACGTCGACCTGATCCCCGGCGCCACCTTCACCCACCCTCAGGTGGCGAGCGTCGGCCTGACCGAGGAACAGGCGAAGGAGGCCGGCCGGCAGATCAAGGTCGGCAAGTTCAAGCTGGGCGGGGCCGGCGCCTCGGTCGTCTACGACGACCGCGCCGGGCTCGTGAAGATCGTCGGCGATCCCGAGTACGGCGAGATCCTCGGCGCCCACATCGTCGGGAACATCGCCTGCGACATGATCAGCGAGATCTGCAACGTGATGGCGCTCGAGGGCGGCTATCCGGAGCTGCAGCGCATCATCCACCCGCATCCGACGATGTCGGAGGCGATCCTCGACGGCGCCCGGGCCGTGGACGGCTGGGCCATTCACGCTTGACCAAGAACCGGCTCGAAGCGTTCTCAGACGGAGTCTTCGCGGTTGCGATCACCCTGCTGGTGCTCGACATCGCTGTGCCGAAGGGGAACGACCTCTGGCACAAGCTCGGAGACGAGTGGCCCTCTTTCGCCTCGTTCTTGGTCAGCTTCTGGGTGATCGGAATCATCTGGGTGAACCACCACGGGGTGATCGACCACCTGAAGCGCGCGGACCGGGGCGTCCTCTATCTCAACCTGCTCGTCCTGATGTCGGTGGTCCTGATCCCGTTCGCCACCGCGCTGATGGCCGAGCACCTCAAGTCCACCGAGGGTGAGCATGTCGCCGCTGCCGTCTACGCCGCGTCCTTCGTCCTGATGGCCGTCGCCTTCAGCGTGCTCTGGGAATACATCACCCGCCACCGCGAGAAGCTCGGCGTCGAGTTGACCGACGAGGAGGTTCGCCGCAGATCGCTCGCCTTCCAGATCGGCAACCCGTTCTACCTGGTCGCCGTGCTGGTCGCGTTCATCAGCCCGGTCGCGGTGCTGGTGATCATCGGCGCCCTGGCGGTCTACTACATGGTCGCCGGAATGCGGAGTCCCGACGGATGAGCGAGCGGGCGACCTTCTACTACGACTTCAACTCGCCCTACTCCTATCTGGCGGCCGAGCGAATCAGCGGCCTGTTCGCGGAGGCAGAGCTCGAGCAGCCCGAGTGGCAGCCGATCTCATTCGGCCATCTGCTGCGGACGACAGGCAGGTGGCCCTGGTCCCTGCCACCGGAAGGCCCGGATCCCGACCACCTGGCGGAGGTCGAGCGGCGAGCGGACGAGCGTGGCCTTCCCAAGGTCGTCTACCCCGAGGGCTGGCCGATCGAGAACTACAGCCTCAATCCGGTGCGGGCGGCGGTCTACGCGAAGGAGTCCGGGCGCGTCGTCTCGTTCTCCCTCGCCTGCTTCCGCCAGGTCTTCGCGGCCGGCCGCGACATGAGCGACCTCGACAACGTCCTGGTCGCGGCAGCCGCCTGCGAGCTCCATCCGAACGCGGTGACGAAAGGCATCGAGACGAAGTCGGTCAAGGACAAGCTGCGGGCAGCGACCGACGAGGCGATCGAGCGCGGCGTCGAGGGGATTCCGACGGTCGCCGTCGGGGACGAGCTCTTCTGGGGTGACGACAGAATCGAAGAGGCGGTGGCGGCGCTACGGCGGGAGTAGGCTGAGCTCAGTGGCAGAGAGCAAGACCAAGTCGGGTCGGCGGTCGACCGGATCGTCCGACGGCAAGGGCAAGGCCGCCGCCAAGCCCAAGCTCCCCGACGAGGCCACCTGCCGCGAGCTGCTCTCCCAGATGGCCCTGATCCGGCGCTTCGAGGAGGAGGCGGGGCGCCAGTACCAGCGCGCCAAGGCCGGCGGCTTCCTCCACCTGGCGGTCGGCGAAGAGGCCACGATCGTCGGCACCACTTCCGTGATGCGCCCGGACGACTACCTGATCGGGACCTACCGGACCCACGGGCACGCGATCGCGCGGGGCACCGACCCGAAGCGGGTGATGGCGGAGCTGTTCGGCCGCGTGGACGGAACCTCCGGCGGCCGGGGCGGCTCGATGCACATCTTCGACCTCGAGCATCGCTTCATGGGCGGCTACGGGATCGTCGGCGGGAACCTGCCGCTCGCGGCGGGCCTGGCGCTCTCCTCCGACTACCGCGGGACCGACGAGGTGACCGTCTGCATGTTCGGCGACGGCGCCTCGAACACCGGCAACTTCGGCGAGACGATGAACCTGGCGGCGCTCTGGAGCCTGCCCGTCGTCTTCCTTGTCGAGAACAACCTCTACGGCATGGGCACCTCGCTCGAGCGGCACTCGGCCGCCACCGATCTCTCCCACAAGGCGGAGGGCATGGGCGTCCCCGGCGTGAGGGTCGACGGCATGGACGTGATGGCGGTCCGCGAAACCGTCGCCGAACACATCCGCCTGGCGCGCGAGGACCGCCGGCCCACCCTGGTCGAGGCCTTCACCTACCGCTACCGCGGTCATTCCGCCGCCGACCCCGAGGTCTACCGGACCAAGGAGGAGGTCGAGGAGTGGCAGCACAAGGACCCGATCGAGAGCTTCTCGAAGCGGCTGGTCAAAGAGAAGGTGCTCACCGCGGCCGACGTGGACGAGATCCGCGAGGAGGCCGACCGGGTCGTGACCGACGCGGTCGAATTCGCCGACAACTCCCCGGAGCCGCCCCTCGACTCCCTCTACGACCACCTCTACGTCCTCGGCGACCAGGTTCCCGGCTGGTACGGGGTCGACGAGCGCTCGCCCGACTCGCACGCGGCGGAGGAGGAGCGCGACGCGACCGAGCGCGCCCGCAAGCTCGCCGAGCGCGGCGCGGAGTACGCCGAGGACGAGGAGCTGCTCGAGGCCGAGGGCGTCCAACCGGACACGCGGCCTGAGGACGTGCACTGATGGCCGTGATGCGGATGCGCGAGGCCCTGCGGGACGCGATGGCCGAGGAGATGCGCCGCAACGAGAGCGTCTTCGTGATGGGGGAGGACGTCGCGGTGTTCCAGGGTTCCTTCAAGGTAACCGAGGGCCTGCTCGACGAGTTCGGCGAGAAGCGTGTCCGCGACACCCCGATCTCCGAGAACACCATCGTCGGCATGGGTGTCGGCGCTGGGATGGGAGGCCTGCGGCCGATCGTCGAGATCATGACCGTCAACTTCGCGCTGCTGGCGATGGACCAGATCGTCAACCACGCCGCCGCGATTCCCTACATGTTCGGCGGCCAGGTTCGGGTGCCGCTGGTCGTCCGGATGCCGGGGGGCGGCGGTCACCAGCTCGGGCCGACCCACTCACACAGCTTCGAGGCGATGTTCCTGCAGATCCCGGGACTGCTCGTCGCCTGCCCCTCCACTCCGGCCGACGGCAAGGGCTTGCTCAAGGCGGCAATCCGCGACGACAACCCGGTGATCTTCATCGAGCACGAATCGCTCTATGGCCTGCGCGGCGAGGTTCCCGAGAACGGGGACGGCGACGGCGTCGTCAACTTCGGCGAGGCCGCGATCCGGCGCGAGGGCTCGGACGTGACGATCGTCGCCATCCTGCGGATGGTCGAGGTGGCCCAGCAGGCCGCCAAGACGCTCTCCGAGGAGCATGGCGTCGAGGCCGAGGTGATCGATCCCCGCACGCTGCGTCCCCTCGACCTCGACACGATCGTCGAGTCCGTCCGCAAGACGAACCGCGTCGTGATCGTCGAGGAGGGTTGGCCGCACGGCGGCGTCGGGGCGAATCTGGCCGCCCTGATCCAGGGGCAGGCTTTCGACCATCTCGACGCGCCGATCGAGCGGGTCACCGGTGCGGACGTCCCGATGCCCTACTCGAAGCGGATGGAGCAGGCGGCGATACCGCACGTCGAGCACATCGTCAGCGCCGCCCTTCAGACGCTGGAGGGGAGCCTCTGATGGCCGTCGACATCGTCATGCCGAGGCTGTCCGACTCCATGGAGGAGGGAACGGTGCTGCGCTGGCTCAAGGGCGTCGGGGACTCGGTCGAGGTCGGCGAGGAGCTCGTCGAGATCGAGACCGACAAGGCGAACATGGTCTACGAGGCCGATGCGGCCGGGACCCTGACCGAGGTCCTTGCTCAGGAGGGGGACACCTTGCCGGTCGGCGAACCGATCGCACGCGTTGGGGATGCGAGTGAGGTGGTCTCGGGCAACGGCGGCGGCGCCGGGGCAGCGTCCCCAGCGGGCAGGGCCGGCGACGAAACCACCGCGAAGGACTCCAGCGCGGATCAGCCGGCCATCGGACTGCGGGAGCCCGCTGGGGCCGCTGCCCCGCCACCACCACCGGGCTCGCCGGGACCGGCCGTCACACCTCCTTCCCCAGCCGCTGTCGGGGGCGACGGGCGCGTCAAGGCCTCTCCCATCGCCAAGCGCATCGCTCGCGACAAGGGGCTTGATCTGCATGGGCTCTCCGGCTCGGGGCCCGGCGGGCGGATCGTCAAGGCGGACGTCGAGCGGGCGGTTGCCTCCGGCGTCGCGGCTCCCGCCGCTCCGGCGCCAGCCGCTACCGTCGCCGCCCCGGCCGGACCGACGCCCGGCGTCGCCGAGAGGCCCGAGACGGCCAAGGGGCAGGTGCAGGTGCTCGAGCTCACCAAGCTGCAGCAGACGGTCGCGCGCCGGATGGCCGAGTCGAAGGCGACCGCGCCGCACTTCTACCTGCAGGCTGAGATCGACATGAGCGCAGCGGTCGAGGGACGAGCGGCGCTGAAGGCGCAGGCCAAGGAGGGCGACCCGGTCCCGACCTTCAACGACATGGTCGTCAAGGCCTGCGCGCTGGCCCTGGGCGAGTTCCCCCGAGCCAACGGCGCCTACCGCGACGGGAGGATCGAGCTGTATTCGCGGATCAACGTCGGCGTGGCGGTTGCCGCCCAGGACGCGCTGGTCGTTCCCACCGTCTTCGACGCCGACCGCAAGGGATTGCGGCAGATCTCCACCGAGACGCGAGCGCTTGCCGCGCGGGTCCGGGACGGGTCGATCACGCCGCCGGAGCTCTCCGGCGGCACCTTCACCGTCTCCAATCTCGGCATGTACGGGATCTCGAACTTCCACGCGGTGATCAACACGCCTCAGGCAGGCATCATCGCCGTGGGCGAGCTCAGGGCGAAGCCGGTGGTGGCCGACTCCGGCGAGATCGTGGCCCGGCAGCTCATGGGCGTCACCCTCGCCTGCGACCACCGCATCCTCTACGGCGCCGACGGCGCTCAGTTCCTGGCCCGGGTCCGCGAGCTGCTGGAATCGCCGCTCGGGCTCGCGCTCTAGACCAAGCGCCGCCAGTGGACCGGACTCAGCTCACGGACTGGATCGCGGCCTACGAGCGTGCTTGGCGCACGCCCGGCACCGAGGTCCTGGCCGAGCTGTTCACGAAGGACGCCAGCTACTCCACGGCGCCGTACGAGACGCGGCATGTGGGCCTCGAGGCGATCGCGGAGATGTGGGAGGCGGAGCGGCTCGGGCCGGATGAGGCGTTCGAGATGACCAGCGAGGTGCTCGCGGTCGAGGGCGACACCGGGGTCGCGCGGGTGACCGTCGACTACAAGAGGGCGGCGGACAAGGAGGGGCGGGTTCACCGCCAGCAGAAGGAATACCGCGACCTCTGGGTCGTCCGTCTGAACGACGCCGGCCGCTGCTCGCATTTCGAGGAGTGGCCCTTCTGGCCGCCGGGTCAGGAGGGAGCGCCGGCGGCCGGTGCCTGAGGCATGGGACAATCGGGCCGTGGACGAGGTGCTGACCGTGCGCTGCGGGCTCCTCCCCTACGAGGAGGCCGAGCGACTGCAGAAGCGGATCGAGGCGGCCCGGCAGGCCAATGAGGTGCCCGACGTCCTGCTGCTGCTCGAGCACTACCCGGTCTACACGAAGGGGCGACGCACCCAGCCGAGCGAGCTCGCCATGGGCGAGGACTGGTACCGGATGCAGGGGATCGAGGTCTGCGAGACCAATCGCGGCGGGGCGGTCACCTACCACGGCCCCGGGCAGCTGGTCGGCTATCCGATCGTCTCCCTGAAGCCGTACGGGGACAACGTGCACGAGTACGTCCGCGGACTGGAGGAGCTGATGACCGGCGCACTCGGCGCCTACGGGGTGGATGCCGAGGTGATCGAGGACCTCACCGGAGTCTGGGTCGGCGGCGGCCCGCCGGAGGGCCGGAAGATCGGCTCGATCGGCGTGCACGTCAGCCGCGGGGTCACGACGCACGGCTTCGCCGTCAACGTCAACAACGACCTGCAGCCCTTCGAATGGGTGGTCCCGTGCGGGATCGAGGGGGTCCGGATGACCTCGCTCTGCCGCGAGCTCGGCTCGGAGGTCGACATGGACGCCTGCATGGACCTCATCACCGAGCGCTTCAGTGAGATCTACGGCCGCGAGCCGGTCGTCACCGCGCCGCAGGCGCTGACCGAGCTGCTCGGCGAACCGGCCCCGGTACGGTAGATCCGATGTCTGAATCGATCACGGACCGAATCCATGTGACCCGCTCCCGGGCCAACCCCGGGGGGCACGTGACCGACGATGAGGGCAAGGTCCCCTTCCGCTCGCGCAAGCCACCGTGGCTCAAGGTTCCCGCGCCCGGCGGGCCGACGTACCGGCGGCTGAAGCGCTCGATCGAGCAGGACAACCTGCATACGGTCTGCGAGGAGGCCAACTGCCCGAACGTCGGCGAGTGCTGGGAGCGCGGCACGGCCACCTTCATGATCCTCGGCGACGTCTGCACCCGCCGCTGCGGCTTCTGCAACGTGCAGACCGGCAAGCCGAGCTGGAACGACCCACTCGAGCCACTTCGCGTCGCGAATCAGGTGAAACGGATGGGCCTGCGGCACGCGGTGATCACCTCGGTCGACCGCGACGACCTGCCCGACTACGGCGCCGGCGCCTTCGTCGGCGTGATCCGCTCGATTCGCCGCATGGCCCCGTCATGCAAGGTCGAGGTGCTGACCCCGGACTTCCGCGGCCAGGAGATGCCGCTCGCCAAGGTGATCGCCGAGCGCCCGGACGTCTTCAACCACAACGTCGAGACCGTGCCGCGTCTCTACCCGATGGCGCGCCGGGGATCCGACTTCCTGCGTTCCGCGCGCGTCCTTCGCATGGCGAAGGAGATGGGCGGCGACGAGGTCCTCACCAAGTCCGGCCTGATGGTGGGGCTGGGCGAGGGGCTCGACGAGATGGTCGAGACGTTCTCGATCCTGCGCGACCACGGCGTTCAGATCCTCACCGTGGGCCAATACCTGCGCCCCACTGAGAGGCACCTGCCCGTCGACCGCTACTGGCACCCCGAGGAGTTCGAGGCGCTCGAGAAGGCGGCCCTCGAGCTCGGCTTCGAGTCCGTCGCGGCCGGCCCGCTGGTGCGGAGCTCCTACCACGCGGACGAGCAACTGCCCGCGACGGCCACGGCTTAACAAGAGCCCGACGCAGCTTTCCCTGCAAGGGCGTGTTTCGGGACCCGTAGCCTCGAATTCATGCGTGCCCTCGAATTCATGCGTGCCCGTCAACGCTCAACGACTCTTGCCCTGATCGCCTGCGCAGCCCTGCTCGCGCTGGCGGCCGGACCGTTCGCGGGCGGTGCCTCGTCCGAGACGAGCGGCGCCAGCGCCGGGCAGAGCCCGCTGTCCGGCAACGGAATGTGGATCTGGTACCTGAGCCGCTCCTCTCACGGCAAACTCCGGAAGATCGCGAAGAAGGCGCACGCCAACCACATCGACACCGTGCTGATCAAGTCGGGGGACGGGACGCACTACTGGAGCCAGTTCTCGCCGCGCGTGGTGAACGGGCTGCACGCCCGGGGACTCGATGTCTGCGCCTGGCAGTTCATCTACGGCGACAAGCCCGGCAAGGAGGCGAAGGTGGGCGCCGCCGCCGTCGCCAACGGCGCCGACTGCCTGGTCCTCGACGTCGAGGGCCAGTACGAGGGCAAGTATCCCCAGGCGTCCTACTTCATGTCGAGCCTGCGCTCCCGGGTCGGACCGGACTACCCGGTGGGCCTCGCCAGCTTCCCGTACGTCGACTACCACCCGGCGCTGCCCTACTCGGTCTTCCTCGGGCCGGGGGGTGCGCAGTACAACGTCCCGCAGCTCTATTGGAAGGACATCGGCACGACGGTGGACACCGGGTACATCCACACCTGGGTGTGGAACCGGATCTATGGCCGCCAGATCGATCCCCTCGGTCAGGTCTACAGCCGGCCCAAGGCCGGGCAGATCAAGCGATTCCGCGCGCTGGCCATGTCACACGGGTTCGACGGCGTCAGCTGGTGGGACTGGCAGGAGGCGGGAAAGCGGCAGTGGAAGGCGCTCCGCCAGCCGGTCTCGGCCGCGTCCACCGGGCCCTATCCGAGCTATCCCTTCCTGCACCTCGGCTCCAAGGGCGACTTCGTCGCGTGGGCGCAGCAGCTTCTCGCCGGCGGCGGCTACACCGTGCCGGTGAGCGGCTACTACCAGGGCTCGACCCAGGCGGCCGTGATCGCGTTCCAGCGAGACCATGGGCTCTCCCAGACGGGCAACCTCGACGTGCCGACATGGGGGCCGCTGCTCCAGAACAAGCCGCTCCCGGTCCGCTGGGTGAGCGGCGGGGGAGCGGTGCCGGCGAAGGCGTCCGGTCGGGCGGCTCTCGCCCCGCCGAAGTCGGCGAAGCTGCCGGCGATCCGGGACGAGATCCCGCCTCCCGCGAAGCGCGGCTAGTCGTTCGTCTCGACACGTAGGCTCTGCGGCGCCAGGTGCTGCCGCTGAAGGACAACAACCCGACCTCGCGCTTCCCCGTGGTCACGGTCGGCCTGATCGTCACCTGCGTCCTGGTGTTCTTCTGGCAGCTCAACTTCCCGGAGAACCAGCGGCTCAGCGAGGCCGGGTTCGGCCATATCGACCAGAGCTCGCTCGAATACGGAGCGATCCCGTACCGGATCACCCATACGAGCACCGGCAAATGCGACATCGGGGCGGTGAGCGAGGTCGCCCCCGGCCAGTTCGAGGCGGGAGTGGTCTGTCCGGGGACCAAGGACTACGACGAGGCCGTCGCTCGCAGCCGGGCCAACCCCGGGGCCGACCTGGGCCCGTTCCAGATCGACCAGAAACCGTGGTACGAGACGCTCTTCACGTCGATGTTCATGCACGGCGGCTGGCTGCACATCATCGGCAACATGCTCTTCCTCTGGGTCTTCGGCAACAACGTCGAGGAGCGACTGGGGCGCGCCGGGTTCCTGCTCTTCTACATCCTGGCCGGGCTGATCGCGGTCTATACGCAGGCGCTGATCGACCCGTCCTCCACGGCACCGACGATCGGCGCCAGCGGGGCGATCGCGGGAGTGCTCGGCGCATACGCGCTCTTCTATCCGCGCGCGAGGGTGCTGACCCTGATCTTCATCATCTTCTTCGTCACGCTGGTCGAGATCCCGGCGTTGATCCTGCTCGCTCTCTGGTTCATCCTGCAGTTCGTCCCAGCCCTCGGGCAGGTCGCGGTCGGTTCGGGGGGCGACCAGGGGGTCGCCTATTTCGCGCACGTGGGCGGCTTCGTCTTCGGCCTGGCGGTGGCGGGCGCGATGCTCTCCGTGATGCGAAGACGCAGACCCGAACCTCGCTTACCGACCATCTGAGCCAAATATGGACCCCGACCTTCGGAACGGACTGCTGCTGCTCGGCCTGGTCTTCTGCGGGTTCTTCGCCGCGGTCACGATCTACGTGATCGTGGACACCGGGTTGCGCCTGCGGACCTACGGGGACATCGGCGCGATCGCGCTGTACGCGGTCTCGCTGGGAATCGTCGGGATGATCGCCGCCGGCCTGATCGGCGCTCTCCGGAACCCACCCGATGACTAAGCGAATCGCGATCATCGTCGGGGTGGTGCTCGTCTTCGGCGTGGCTGCCGTGGCCGCGTTCGCGATCTGGCCGGACCGGGCGGGAAACCGGGACTCGGAGCTCACCACCCGCGCCGTGGTGCCGCCATCCGTGACCGCTCCCGACGTCTCGGCGATCAAGAGGACCATCGCCGTCTCCCATTTCGCGCTCCTTCCGGTCACCGGGCAGCTCCCGGTCCACTACCGCTTCAAACATCCTCCGGTCGCGGGGATCCTCTTCGACGTGAAGTCGGGCGCGGTCCTCTGGCAGCGCAACCCGCGGCTCCAGCACCCCATCGCGAGCCTGACCAAGATGATGACCGCGCTGATCGTGGCGGACGAGAACCGGCCCGGGGAGCATGTGCTGGTGAGCCGGAAGGCGTCGCAGACGCCGGGCTCGGCGACCGGGCTGCTGCCCCGTGGCAAGAAGGTGCCGCTCGAGCCCCTGCTCCAGGCGCTGATCATGATCTCGGCGAACGACGCGGCCGTCGCCCTGGCCGAGCACGACGGCGGGAGCGTGGCGCGGTTCGTCAAGGAGATGAACGCGCAGGCGAAGTCGATGGGGCTCGAGTGCACCCACTACTCGACGCCGAACGGCCTGCGCGACCGCAACAACTACTCCTGCCCCGACGACCTCGCCGAGCTCGCGCGCGCGGATCTGGCGAACCCGCGCATCGCTCAGATCGCGCAGACGCGCTCAGCGCAGCCGCGCTTCCCGATCAAGGGGAAACACCTCTACCTCTACAACAACCACTACTTCCTCCAGCACGGCCTGTCCGGCCTGCCGCAGGCGCAGGTCACCGGGCTGAAGACCGGGTTCACGGACCCGGCGGGACGCTGCTACGTGACCACCGCGCGGGTGGGTGGGCATCAGCTGGGCGTCGTGCTGATCCACTCGCCGAACCCGATCACGCAGGTCCCGGCGCTGCTGCGCGCCGGGTTCGTGCAGGAGGGCGTGGTGGCTCCCGCTCCGCCCCCGACCAAGCCCAAGCCGCCGCCGGGCGGATAGGCGGATGAAGGTGAGGTGGGAGCTGCCGACCCGTCCGATTCAGGCGTGCGCGGCGATCTGCGCCTTCATCCTGGTGGTGGCCGCCGTAGACCTCGCCCACACCGAGTCCCGCCTGCCGGACTACCCCTCACGCTACTGCCAGGCCAACCAGGCGAGCTGCTTCAACGCCCAGCTCAGCGAGGGCGTGGCCCGGGGGAGGGCCGCGGAGCCGCTGCAGCGCGAATACGACTCCCGCGCGTGGCTCTACGCGTTCGCGATCCTCGCCGTCGTGGCGGTGGCGACGGCGTGGAGCATGCGCGTCAATCCGCGCACGGAGTGGCTGCGGATCTTCACCAACCTGGGGGTCATCGGGGTCTGGGCCGGAATCGGGGTGATCGTCGTCCTCGTGGCCACCGACGGTGATGCCGTGACTCCCGCGGCGGCTCCCCTGCTGATGCTGCCGGTTGTGCTGCTCGTCGCGGCGGCCGCCGGGACGCTGATCGGTCGGTCCGAGGGCTGGGCCGTGCGGAGCCAGGCCGACGACGTGCGGGACCGGGTGCTCCATCTCGGCAAGCTGGTCATCCACATCGGGACACGGGGGCAGATCAGGCGGTCGCGGCTGGAGGAACTGGCGCGCTGGCTGGCCAATGCGGCGCTGGGGCTCACGGCGATCACCTGCGTGTTGGCGATCATCTTCGTGCTGGCGCAGCCCGGGTGCGGCGGAGGAGGCGGACCACCGCATTGGACGGATCCGATCGACGCGGTCACCGCCGTCGCCGCGATCGCCGGAATGACCGCGGGGATCGGGGCCCTGGTTCTGCGCAGGTGGATCGCGGCGCTGATCGCCCTGGTCGGCTGTCCGGTCGCGCTGCTCCTCGTCCTGGTGAGCACCTGCGCGTTCTCCTGATCGCGGCCCCACCCCCTTTGCAAACCGTCATCGGGGGTATATGACTTTGGGGCGATGATCGAAGCGCTTCACATCCTGGCTCTCCAGAACACACCGCAGCAGAAGGGCGGGGGCCTCGGGGTGTCTGTCGAGATCGTGGTGGCGACCGTCGTGGCCTGCGCGCTGCTGACCGCGACGGTGCTGTTCCTGTCGCGCTACAAGCGGCGACGGGACGCGATGATGGTGCGCGAGTGGCAAGCCCGCGAGCGGATGCATGAGCTGTGTCCCGACGGCTGGGCCGCCCGGATCATGCTCTACGGGGACGGGGCTCCTCTGCCCGACGACGCGCCGGCGGGCGAGCGGCAGGTCTGCGTCGAGTGGACCGAGTACGGCCACGACCCGGCGGGCCACACCGAGGTCGCGGTGGCACGGCGGATGTGGGCCAGGACGATGACCGGCGCGCTGCGGGGCATGCTGGCCGACCGCGAGCTCGACGTAGAGCTGGAGAAGATCGAGCGCAAGGTGATCGAGGACACTTCGGGGGGCCGAGAGCGATCCGGCGGGGCGGGATGGGAGCGCTGAGGCCCCCGGGGACCGCGCTCGCGGATCAGGCCGTGGTCGCTCTGAAGCTGGGCCCGAAGCCGAAGAAGAAGCAGCTCGCCGTTCAGCGATGGAGCCAGCCGGGTTCGAACCGGCGACCTCCGGCTTGCAAAGCCGGCGCTCTCCCAACTGAGCTATGGCCCCGTGGGAGAACGATTGTAGGACGGGTATTGCGCATCCCGTGAAAGCCGCTGTGAGAGACTGGCCCGACTGGCGAACCCCCCAGGAGGGGTAATGGCAACCAAGACCAAGGACCCGCAGACGGGCGGCCACCGGGAGAAGACGGACAAGTCCCCGACCGCCGTGGACGAGCACAAGGAGCGCAAGGCGGCGGCCGGAGAGGCGAAGCCGGCCCAGCGCGCCGAGGTCTCGAACCTCGACATCGTCCGTTTCTACTTCGACCGCGCCGTCGAGCGGCTCGAGCTCCCCGACGACATCCGCACCGTCTTCTGGACCCCATACCGCGAGGTCACCGTCCAGATCCCGGTGAAGCTCGCCGACGGCAAGGTCCACACGTTCTCCGGCTACCGGATCCAGCACAACGGCGCTCGTGGCCCCTACAAGGGCGGCATCAGATACCACCCGGAGGTCGACGTCGACGAGGTCCGGGCCCTGGCGTCGCTGATGACCTGGAAGACCGCCGTCGCCAACATCCCCTTCGGCGGCGCCAAGGGCGGCGTCAACTGCCCGGCCACCGAGCTCAGCAGCGACGAGCTCCAGGCGATCACCCGCTCCTTCATGGACAAGATCCAGAAGGTCCTGGGTCCCACACGCGACATCCCCGCCCCCGACGTCAACACCAACGCCCAGGTGATGGCCTGGATGATGGACGAGTACGGCAAGCTCCACGGCCACACGCCGGCGATCTGCACCGGCAAGCCGATCGCGCTCGAGGGGTCATACGGACGTGAGCAGGCAACGGGCCGCGGCTGCATCTACATGTTCCGTGAGGCCGCCCCCCAGATCGGGATGACGCCCGCGGACTGCACCTTCGTGGTCCAGGGCTACGGCAACGTCGGCTCCTGGGCGTCGCGAATCCTCCAGCAGCTCGGCGCCAAGATGATCGGCACCTCCGACGCGACGGGAGCCATCCACAGCGAGGAGGGCATCGACGCCGACGACCTCGCCGCCCACATCCGGGATGGCGGCGAGCTCACCGAGTTTCCCGGCGCCGACGTGATCAGCCCGGACGACCTGCTCGCCATCGAGTGCGACGTCCTCATTCCCGCGGCCCTCGGCGGCATGATCCACGAGCACAACGCCGACCGGATCAACACCAAGATGATCATCGAGGGCGCCAACTCGCCCACGACACCGGCGGCTGACCAGATCCTCCACGACAAAGGCGTCCACGTGATCCCGGACGTGATGGCCAACGCCGGCGGTGTCGTCTGCTCCTACTTCGAGTGGGTGCAGAACCTCCAGCACTTCCGCTGGTCCGAGCGCGAGGTGAACGACAAGCTCGGCGGCATCATGCGGCGCGCCTACCGCGACGTCTCGGCTCGGTCGAAGGAAGAGCGCCTCTCCCTGCGGGAGGCCGCGTATCTGGTCGGAATCGAGCGAGTGGTCGAGGCGAGCCGCACGCGCGGCTACGTCTGAGCCGGCCTAGTCGTCGAAGTCGAAGTCCTTCGGGGGCCCCTTCTCGAACCAGAGGCCCTCCTCCCCCTCTTCCTCCTCGTAGGACTCCTCGGGGTCGAGTGCGCCGCCCTCGTACACCTCGTCGTCCTCGAGCGCGGGACGGACCTCCGTGCCCGGCTCCTCGACTGGCAGCTCGGTGCCCGAGACGGGCTCCTCCGCGTAGGGCTCCTCCTCCTCGAGGTATGGGGCTTCCTCCTCCGCGGGACCGAGAGCTTCGAAGTCATCGTCGTCGGCCGGGGCAGCCGCGCCGCCCACGGGGTCCTCATCCGTCTCGAAGTCGTAGAGCGCCGGCGCCGCGGAGTCGGAAGGCGGCTCCTCGGTGTACGGCTCCGGCAGCGGCTCCTCCGCCGAGGGCGGCTCATCCAGCGGCTCCTCGGGGGGCAGCGGCGGCAGCCCTCCGGTGTCCCCGGGCGGCGGATGCTCCTGGGTGGGCACGTCGATACGGCCCCGTGCCCTCCCGGGGGGCTCCGTGCCTGCGGCCGGTGGCGGCGGAGGGGGCTCCGGCACGGAGCCCTCCGGCTCAAGCGGCCGATCGGACGCAGCTTCCGGCTCCGGCTTGAGGTCCGGCTCGGGCTCCGGCTCAAGCTCCGCCTCCGGGGCGGCCTGCTCTGCGGCGGGCGGCGGGGCCTCCGGGTCAAACGGCAGATCGGGCGGCCCGGCGGTCGGCTCCGCGGCCGCGTCCTCGGGGAATGGCTCCTCCTCGGCGATCAGGTCCTCGAGTGACTCCGAGGGCGAGGAAGGCTCCGCTGGGGCCTCGGGCTCACCGGTCTCGGTCTCGGGACTCGCGGTGGGCTCGGACGGCTGATAGCTCTCGACTGGCTCCTCGAACGTCTCCTGACCGGGTATCTCGTCCTGACCCGGAAGCTCGACCTGGCCCGGGATCTGCGAGACGCCCTCGGGAGGGCTCGCGGGCTCGGCCGGGGGCTCCTCGAAGCCGGGCTCAGAGGGACGCAGCGCCTCGGGCTCGACCAGGCGCGTCGGATCCTCCCCGCCGACATCGGGATCGCTCAGGCCCCCGGGTGCCTCGAGGTCACCCAGGTCGCCGGGAGCCTCGATCTCGCTCAAACCGGTCGGCTCATCCGGCGTCGCCGTGGGCGACTGCGGCGAGGCCTCCCCCGGAGAGGAAACCTCGTTGAAGAGCTCATTCGCCGCGAACGGATCCGGGCGGTCGGCTGAGCCGAACGCCTCGTCCTCGATCTCGCGCAGGTCGGCGTCGTGGGCGCCGTGCTTGCGCTTCAGATCGAGGTGTTCGCGAATCGCGTCGTCGAGTATTCCCATGATGCGCGGTCTGACCGCCTCGAGGGTTCAAAGCTTAGGCGCTGCAGGGCATATGTGATACCCGGATCGGCCCCTGGACCCTGCACCCGAGCGACCAATTTACGGCTGTTTGCCCGGCGCCCCATGCTCGGGGGCGAATCGGCGCCCACCGCGACCAGGCACGTCGTCATCGGCGTGGTCTCCAGGCCGCGTCGCGGGAGCCGCCCGAATCTGGTTCTTGCCCGCCCGTTTCGCGCGCAGCAACGCCCTGTCGGCGGAATCGACCAGTGAATCGAGGTCGTTTGCCGAGTCCGGGATCGTCGCCACGCCCAGGCTGATCGTGACGGCCATCGTCCCACCCGCTCTCAGCCGCACGTCCACGCTTCGCATCCGGTCGGCCAGGCGCTCGCCGACGATGAGCGCTCCCTCGCGGTCGGTCTCGACCAGGATCACGGCGAGCTCATCCCCGCCGTAGCGCGCTGGGACGTCGATCGACCTCGTGCCCTCCCGGATCTGGTCGGCCACCGTCTCGAGCACGACGTCCCCCTGGAGGTGCCCCTCGCGATCGTTGATCTGCTTGAAGTCGTCGACGTCGATGATGATCAGCGAGATCGGGTGACCGAATCGCCCGGCGCGAGCCACCTCTCGCTCCAGCGTCTCCGACATGTGGCGGCGGTTGGCCAGACCGGTGAGAGGATCCGTCATGGCCTGCTCGGAGACCCGTCGGTGGAGGCGAGTCAGGGTGCGGGCCAGCGTCCAGGCGAGCGCGACGCCGAGCATCAGGAACAGCACCAGGATCGCCAGCTCGGGTGCCGTGATGCCGAGGAATCCACCGGACTTCGGCGGACCGAGCATGACCAGCGTCAGGCCATCGCTCGCGTCGAGCGTGGTCGCGTGGGCCCTGTAGCTCTCGCCGCCGGCGCTCAGATCGGCGGTCTCATCCGGGTCCAGCGTCTTGGACGGGGCCGCCACCGTCGAGGCGAGGGTCGTTCCCGCCCGGCGAAGTACGACCTGGTGTCCCGTGAGGCGATGAACCGCGGCCGCGTACGCCTGCGCCGTGGTCGTGGACACGCGAAGCGCACCCACGGGGCGAGCCTGCTCGGTCAGTCCCACCCGCGCAAAGGCGACCGCATCGGGTGGCCCACTCGCCGCCATCCGGCGCGAGGCGTTGTCGAGAATCTCGACCCGGACCACGCCCGGCTCGCTCGCCGCCCGCCGCGTGAAGGTGCGAAGAGCCGTCCCGTCCCCGGACTTGAGCGCGATGGCCAGGCCGGGACTGGCCGCGAGCGGTCGCGCGTGGCCGCCCGCGGTCGCCGTTCGTTCGTTGAAGAGCGAGACCGCCGTCTGGACGCCGGCTGCCAGGCGAGCGTCGGCCTTGCCCTGCTGCGAGTCCTGGCTGACGAAGATCAGAATGCCGATCAGTGCCGCGGTCGGCACGATCGCGATCAAGAGGAAGAACAGTCCCAGGCGGCGTCCGAAGTTCATGGTCACGAGTATCCTTGCCCTCGGCACGCTGGCTGAATCGGCCGTGGGCCTCATAGTTATCGGTAGATCCCACCCGGGGCTATAGCTCAGTTGGGAGAGCGCCTGGATCGCACCCAGGAGGTCGCCGGTTCGAGTCCGGCTAGCTCCATGTCCATGAACCTGTTCACGTGTCGCCCAGTCGAGAGCCGATGGGCGTAAAGAGCCTCGATCATGTCGGCGTCGTCTTCGAGGACCTCGAGGCCGCAACCGAGTTCTTCCTCGACCTGGGGCTCGAGCGCGAGGGAGCCGGCTCAGCGGAGGGCGAGTGGGTCGAGAGGATCATCGGCCTCGAAGAGGTGCACGTGGAGTTCGTCATGGTGAAGACGCCGGGCGGCGGCGGCAAGCTCGAGCTCATCAAGTTCCACAGTCCGGCAGACGCGGACGGCGCAGAGCCTGCGGCGGCCAACCGGCTGGGCCTCCGCCACGTCGCCCTGGTCGTCGACGACCTGAACACGATCGTCGAGCGACTGCGGGAGAGGGGCATCGAGACGATCGGCGAGGTCGTGAACTACGAGGACATGTTCCTGCTCACCTACGTCCGCGGTCCCGAAGGGGTCATCGTCGAGCTCGCGGAGCGGCTCGGCTCCAAGCAATAGCTCCGGCTATCAACCGCCCGCGAGAGTTTCTCTGGCCGTCGGCAGCTTCGCTCGCGACTCGTCGACCAGTAGCGCCGCGCCGGGCGTATCCCCGAGCGGGCCCGGAGCCTCTGGGGTCTTGGCCGCCAGAGCCGCGGTGACCACCTCGACAAAAGCCTCGGGCTGATCGTGCTGTAGGTAGTGGTTCGCGCTGGGCAGAAACCAAAACGAGTTCGCACCGGGCTTGGTCGAGAGATATTCGTTCCAGATGTAGGCGGCGACCCTCGGCGGGGAGACCGTGTCGTAGATCCCCCAGACCAGCGCGGTCGGCACGGACGATCGGCCGAGAGCCTCCAGCCACCGCTCCTCGTTCTCGGAGCGCTCGACCAGATACTGGATCGTGTCGTGGAGCACCGCCACGCCGGTATTCACCTCGAAGGTGTCGGCGAGCGCCTTGATCGCAGGGTCCGCGAGCTCACGAACGGGCGTGAAGGTGGTCTGGCCGAGTCCGGCCGCCAGCACCTCCGGATTGAGCTGCTCGAGGGTCTGCGACGCGGTGGCCTCATCCAAGACGAGCCTCTGGAAGGCCGTGAGGTTCGACAGCGGCAGGAACATGTTGCCGTTGCTGATCACGAGGTTGGTCAGCCTGAAAGGCGTCTCGCCTGCGGCGCATCGCGCTGCGAAGGCCAGCGCCACGCTGTCGCCGCGGTCATGCGCGACCACGGCGCCTTCGTCGGCCTCGAGGATCTCGCGGGCGTAGAAATCGAGCAGCTCACAGTCACGCTCCAGCGAGTAGGGCCCCTCCTTCGGCTTGTCGGAGAACCCGTAGCCGGGGAAGTCCAGGACGCACACCCTGCGCTCTTCGCTCAGCGCATCGACCACGTCGTACCAATCGATGCTGCTGGTCGGAAAGCCGTGCACCAGCAGCAGCAGCGGAGCATCGGGGTCGCCGAACTGGGCGTGGAAGATGCTCAGCTCACCCCAATCGAGGAATCCGCCCGCCTGACGCCATTCGCGGGCCCGGTCAGCCATCGCTGATCAGTAGCCGAGGCATCGGAGGCAAGAACCTACCTTCCCGGGGCTAGAGTCGGCGGCGTGGCGGGAACCGAGATCGAAACTCCTTCCGGACCAGGCCGGGTGCACCTGCACCGCGCGGAGGGCGCCCGAGCTGCGCTCGTCCTCGGCCACGGGGCAGGCGGTGGGATCGGAGCGCCCGACCTGATCGCGGCACGTGACGCGGCCATCGCCGAGGCATACAGCGTCGCCCTGGTCGAGCAGCCCTACCGCGTCGCCGGCAGACGGGCGCCAGCGCCCGCCAAGCGGCTGGACGAGGCGTGGGTCGCGGTGGTCAGGCATCTCAGTGGGAACGAACTCGCCGGGCTGCCGGTCGTGGCCGGTGGGCGCTCGCTCGGTGGACGGGTCGCATGCCGGACCCTCCCAGAGACGGGGGCGTCCGCCGTGCTCTGTCTCGCCTTCCCGCTGCTGCCACCGCGCCGCGGCGACAAACCACAAGAGAGCCGGCTGCCGGAGCTGGAGGCGGTGACCGTGCCCGTGCTGGTGGTCCAGGGAGAGAGCGACCGCTTCGGCATGCCCCCCGAGGGACCCCGCCGGGAGGTGGTCAAAGCGCGAGGCGACCACGGCCTCAAGTCGGATCCGGAGGCGATCGCCGAAGCCGTCGGGCGGTGGCTGGCGAGGCTGTCGCTCTAGGCGTGTAGATCTGCCAGCCGGTCGGCCTCGGCGCCGAGCTCGCGCTTCGTCTCGGCGTCGAGCCGCTCGAACGGATCGAGCTTCACCTTCCCCTGATCGAACTTCCAGCTGCCGGCGACACGGCCGTCGACCAGGAAGGTGGGCATCGACTGAGGGGTGCGGGTGTTGAAGACCTTCGGGCGGTGCTCCTCGGGGAGCACGCCGGTTCGGCGGGCGTGGGTGAGCAGCATCGCGTCCCAGGCCCCGAGGAAGCGGACCGGCGCCGGAGTCTCCGGGTCGGGCAGCGGCGCCCGCGGCAAGTCGACGAGCTCCTGCCCGCCCTCATCTCGGAAGGAGCGCAGGTTCATCGAGTCGATCGCCGGGGCAATCCACTTCGGATGAAGACCCGCCCAGTTGCCGATGTCCGCCACCGGCGCCGGCCCGAAGCCGGTCAGGTACCGGCGAACGAGGAGCTCGATCCCCGACGACTCGTCCGTGCCCTTCGCCGCGGCGCCCAGCCAAGGCTCCGCGGCCGCATAGAGGTCGGCCCGCCGCCGCTCCCACGTCCCGGATGGAGGCACCCTGACCAGGTCGATCCACATGTTCACGCCGTTTGTGACGACGCTGTCGGATCCGAGCAGCTCGTGGATCTCCTTCCGGCTCATCCTGCCGTCGCCCAGCTCCTTGCGCAGCTTGCGTGCGGCGGAGGACATCTGCGCGGCGCTGTAGGCACGGCGGGGCCCGTATTTGAGCCAGGACTCGCGTCGGGCCCGCCGCACCGCGGTCGCCGCCGGCCAGTAGTCGGCCTTCGAGACGAGGTGGATGGTCGAGCGCATCAGCGTCCCCTGAGCGACGCTGCGCCGCTCGAGCGCGCGGTCGAGCTGATCCCGCTCGAACTGCGCGATTCGCGACCAGAGGCCGATGTACATCGAGGGCGCATACTGCGCCTGCAGGGTGCCCATCCGCTCGAGAACCTTCGGGAGGGGCGCCTTGACGCGCTCGAGCAAGAGCTGCCGCGCGAGTAGCGCCCGGTTGAGTTGAGCTTCGGTGAGGATCCCTCGGGCTACGTCCGCCATGCGCGGCTCGGCGTCAGAGACCAGTGGACGTGCTGCGGTGAGGAATCCTGGCGGGGTCCCGCGCCTCCTTGGCGATCGCGGGGGAGACGACGATGTGAGCCTCCCGGCAGGCCGTCCTGATCGTCTCGGACCCAGGAGCCGTTCCCGTCGCATGCTTCGCGCAGACGAATTGCGCCTGCGTACCGCAGGCGTCGACCGGCTCCGCGCCCATCACCCCGGGGATGATCGCGTAGATACACCCGGGGCCCGCCTTCGGCTCCGAGTTGCCCACCGTCGCGAGGATGACGGCGAGGATCGCGGCCAGGCTCAGCACGACCGCACCGATCGCGACGTTGCGCTCCCGGCGCGTGAGCTTGCGCAACGGCGTGTTGACGCGGTCCCAGTGTCCCTGCATCGGCATGGCGCGGGCCAGGTTAGCGAGACCGCTCGGGCGCGATTCCGACAAGGTGGCGAACGTCGGCGCCGGATCTTTGGACCCGTGTATGTACCGGCAGAGGTCTCGCCCAGGCACGCTTCCGGCTGCCATTGGGCAGGTCCCTTCTACGAGGGGCGTTTCTGCGTTTCAGGGGCGCCCGGCTCTGCCCGTCAATGAGAAAGGAAACATCGCGCATGGATTTGAATTGGTTGAGTCCGGGCGACAACGCTTGGCAGATGACAGCGTCGACGCTCGTCGGGCTGATGAGCGTGCCCGGGCTCGTCGTCCTCTATGGCGGCGTGATGCAGAAGCGCTGGTCGGTGAACTCGATGATGATGGCCTTCATCGCGTTCGCTCTGGTGCTGATTGTCTGGGTGCTCTACGCGTACAAGTTCGCGTTCGGTGCGCCGATGCACATTTTCGGGGCCGACCACGGATTCTTCGGAAACCTGTGGGGTAAGCCTGGAGCGATCCTGAACAGCGATGACCTGCTGAAGCAGGGCAACATTCCGCTCGTCGGAGACGTGGTGTTTCCGCAGTCGACACTGGCTTATTTCCAGTTCGTCTTTGCGGCCATCACCCCGATCCTGATGCTCGGATCGGTCCTGGGCCGGATCAACTTCCGGGCCTGGATCCCGTTCGTGCTCGTGTGGTCGAGCATCATCTACACGATCAACGCTTTCCTCATCTGGGGCGGCGGTTACTTCGCCCAGCATGGCGCGCTCGACTTCTCCGGCGGTTACGTGATCCACCTCGCCGCGGGTGTCTCGGGCTTCGTCGCTGCCGCAGTGATCGGTCCCAGGCTGCAGCGGGATCGTGAGATCGATGCTCCGAACAACCTGTTGATGGTCGCCACCGGAGCGGGCCTTCTGTGGCTCGGCTGGAACGGCTTCAACGGGGGTGACCCATACCTGGCGAACGACATTGCCTCCGCGGCCGTTCTGAACACGAACCTGTGTACCGCGGTGGCCCTGCTGGTCTGGGTCGGTTGCGACTATGCGACCGGGCACAAGCCCAGCCTGATCTCGAGCGTCAACGGGATGATCACCGGGCTCGTTGCGATTACGCCCGGTGCCGGGTTCGTGAACGGCTGGGGCGCGATGGCGATAGGGGTGATCGCTGCACTGATCGTCTACTTCGCGCTCAACTACCTGAGCCGGGCAGCTCCGTTCCGTAAGGTCGATGACACCCTGGGCGTGGTCTACACCCACGGTTTCGCCGGCCTCGCGGGCGGTCTGTTGACAGGCGTCTTCGCCAACGAGGCGATGGGCGCTGCTCCGGGCATCGTGTCCGGCAGCTGGGATCTGCTCAAGTGGCAGGCGCTGACGGCGCTCTGGGTGATCGCGTTCTCGGCAATCGGAACGTTCATCCTGCTCAAGCTGATCGGGTTGTTCGTTTCGCTCCGGATGACCGAGGAGGAAATGGAAGAGGGCGACCTGGCCGTCCACGGCCACGAGGTCTACCCCTCCGATGTGCCCTCGCTCGCATTCCCCTCCGGGGCGCAGAGCGGGTAGTGCTGCTCCGCATCGCCATATAGCGGGTCGCTCCCACGGAGTGCCTCGCGTTGTATCCGCCGCCCCCGCCGCAAGGTGGGGGCGGCGGTCGTTTGTCGGGTCATTCAGGTTGGTAGCGGCGGGATTCGTCCTTGAGGATGTCCAGCATCGCCGCTGCCGCCGGCAGGGAGACCGCCGAGCCGCGCGTCGCGGCGACGATGTGCCGCAACGGCGCAGTGGGATGGAGCTCCGTGACTGCGATGTCGTAGCTGACCGTCTGCGAGAGGGCGAGCTCCGGGATCAGGGCCACCCCCACGCCGGCCGCGACCAGTCCCTGGACGGTCAGGTAATCGTCCGACTCAAACGAGACCCGTGGCTCGAACCCTGCGGCGCGGCAGATCCGGACGACATGACGTGCGCACGCGCTGGCATCGGAAGTCTGCACCCAAGCGTCTTCCGACACGTCCACCAGGGAGATCTGGTCCTTGCCGGCCAGATGGTGACCCTTCGGCAGGGCGAGCTTCATCGGGTCCTCGAAGAGGGGCGTGCCGCGCAGACCCGGGCCGAGCTCACCCCTTCCCTCGAACTCGAAGATCAGACCGAGGTCGAATTCTCCCTCGCGGAGCCTGGGGATGAGCTCCTCCGGCTCCCCCTCCACCAGACTCAGCGCAACGTCGGGGTGGGTGCTGCGGAAGGACGCGATCGCGAGGGGCATCAGGGTTGCCCCGGCGGTCGGAAACGAGGCCATCCGAAGCTCTCCGCCCCTGACGCCGGCGATCGCGCCCAGCTCTGCCTCGGCGGCATCGAGCTGCGTCAGGATGCGCATCCCATGCTCGTTGAGGCGCTCGCCCGCGCTGGTGGGGCGCACCCCGCGGCGATCGCGCTCAAGCAGCGAGACCCCCGCCTCTGCCTCCAGCGTGGCAATCGCCTGGGAGACGGCGGATTGGGTGTAGTTGAGCGCGCTCGCCGCCTCCGAGAAGGACCCCTGAGCCAGAACCTCACGAAGCACCCTGAGTCGCTGCACGTTCAGCATTAGTGCTTCTAATTCTAGAGATTATCAACAGTACTTGTGCTAATGCCAGGGGCTCGGCAACATGGCGGTGAACTTCGAACCGACCAAGTCTTCGACCCGAGGAGACCCCAATGGCCAAGATCATCGTTTCCTACGACGGCACCGACAACGACCGGGACGCGCTCGCGCTCGGGGGCCAGCTGGCCCAGTTCGGCGGCGACGTCTCGCTCGCTTACGTGCGTCACACGCAGCAGCCCGACCAGGCCCGTGAGGCCCTCGAGGAGAAGGAGGCCGAGGAGCTGCTCGCCAGCGGCGCGCTGGCGCTCGGCGACGAGAAGATCCCTCAGCACGTTGTCGTCCACGCCTCGACCGGCGCCGGCCTCTGGGAGCTGGCCGAGAGCGAGAAGGCCGAGCTGATCGTGTTCGGCTCCGATTACCGGACAGCCCAGGGCGCAGTGATGCCGGGCACGTCCGCGCAACGGATGCTGACCGGGGGCCCCGCCGCCGTTGCGATCGCCCCGGCCGGCTACCGGAACCACGATCACGAGATTCAGAGCGTCGGCGTGCTGGTCGAGGACGACGGAGATCGGAGCGCGATCGAGACCGCGAAGAGCCTCGCCGATGCGCTCGGCGTGAGCGTCGTCGAGCGCCATACCGAGGCCGACCTGATCGTCGTCGGATCCTCGCCGGCGTCCCCGAAGGGCCACGTGAACCTGAGCGCCCGGGCCGGCTACGCGATCGAGATCTCGAATGCCCCGGTGATCGCAGTCGCCCGCGGCACCGAGATCAGGTTCTCGAAGCCCGGCATCGTCAAGCGGGTCGCGGCGAAGGTCTGAACAAGCGGCTGCCAGGCCGCTCCACTTTGGAGCGAAGGGCAAAGCCCGGAGCGACTTATGTGGGGCGGCCGCTCGCAGCCGCGTTCCGATGGCGAAGCCGTCAGCCGACTAGTCGGTTCCCGAGCGCCCGGACCGACGATTCCTCCCCCGGTTCGAGGCGCACGACTTCGACTCCGACGAGTTGCGCGGGGATCACCACGTCGCCGAGCTGGACCACCACCGCCCTCCCACCGAGCGCGCCGCGGGCGAGACCGGCATCGAACAGCCAGGAAGAGGAGGGCGGGCCAGCCCCGAGCGCGAGGACCGCCGCGTGCCCTGGGCCGCCGGGGGGAGCCGCAGTCCCCAGGATCAGAGAGCGAAGCTGCTCCCAGGGGGCGAGCTCCAGCTCGAGGCGCGCGAGCATCCCGGTCACCTCGACCCGCATCGCGTCCTCATCGGCAAGGATCGCCACCGCGGGCTTGGTGGGAGCGGAGGCGGACTCGACCAGCCTCCGGGTGACGTTCTCGGAGGCTTTCTCCGCGTTTGCCCATCCCCGCCCCATCGAGAGGTCAACGTCGGCGAGCTCGGAGCCCTCCAGGACCACCAGCCTGGAGTCCCTCGGCTCGAAGTCCTTGTCCCCGAGATGGACCCTGCGTCCCCGCACCCAGGGCTCGAGCACGGTGGCGCGCAGCTCCGCCTCGTCCAGGTTGAAGGCGCGAGCCCGCTGCCGGAAGCCGCTCGAGATCTCGACGTGAAAGGGCACTGCCTCGATGCTACGGCGCGCTCAATACCCTTGCGGTGATGCGCATCGACGAAATGCTCAATTCGAGCCGCCCCGTCTTCTCGGTCGAGTTCTTCCCTCCCAAGACCGACGAGGGCCGCCAGACCCTGTTCGAAACCGTTGAGGTGCTCCGCAGGCAGGATCCGCACTTCTTCTCGGTGACCTACGGAGCGGGCGGCGCAACCCGCGAGGGGACCCTCGAGGTGACCAGGGCCATCCGCGACCAGTACGACTCCGAGGCGATGGCGCATCTCAGCTGCGTCGGCGAGTCTGTCGAGAGCCTCCAGGAGATAATCGACCGGATCGCGGCTGCCGGGATCGAGAACATCCTCGCTTTGCGCGGTGACCCGCCGCGCGGCCAGAAGGACTTCGAGCAGCCGGAGGGCGGGCTGGGCAGCGCCTCCGAGCTGGCGGCGCTGATCCACGAGACCCATCCGGAGATCGCGATCGGCGGCGCGTGCTTCCCCGAGGTCCATCCCGAGGCCTCCAGCCTGGAGGCCGACCTCGCCTACCTGAAGACCAAGGTCGACAACGGAGTGAGCTTCCTGATCACGCAGCTCTTCTACGACAACCAGCTCTACTTCGACTTCGTCCCCGCTGCGAGGGCGGCCGGGATCGACGTGCCGATCATCCCCGGGATCATGCCGATAACTGGTTTCAAGCAGATCGCGCGGATCTCGGAGCTCTGCGAGGCCTCGATTCCCGACCCCCTCGCCTCGGCGATGGAGTCGCTTGACGGAGACGAGCGGGCGGAGTTCGAACTGGGTGTCGCCTATGCGACGCAGCAGTGCGCCGATCTGCTCCGGCGGGGCGCGCCGGGGATCCACCTGTACGCACTCAACCGCTCGCCGGCATCTCGGGCGATCCTGGGAGCGCTGCACGCCTCCAAGCCCTGGGAGGACCGCGAGGGCGCCACCGCTGGAGCCACCTGAGGCTGGGCCTAGACTCCCCCCGATGCCCGAGTTCGACTACAACGGCCACTCGATCTCATACGACGAGTATGGGGAGGGCGACCGGCCGCTGATCCTGATCCACGGCCTTCTCCTCAGCCGAAGGATGTTTGACCGGCTGGGGCCGGAGATGGCGGCGCTCGGGAACCGCGTCATTGCCATCGACCTGCTCGGCCACGGCCGCTCCGACCGACCGCCGCAGATGTCGAACTACTCGATGACCTTCTTCGCGCGTCAGGTCGAGGCGCTGATGGACCACCTCGAGATCGCTCAGGCGGTCGTCGGCGGCACCTCCCTGGGAGCGAACACGACGCTCGAGTTCAATCACATCTCGCCGCAGCGGATCCGGGCGATGATGATCGAGATGCCGGTGCTCGACAACGCCCTGCTCGCCGCCGCCCTGATCTTCACTCCGATCATGGTCGGGCTGCGGGCCGGGGAGCCCCTGCTGCGGCGGGTGGCGGAGCTCGCGCGCCGGATTCCACGGACCAATCCACTGCTGGACCTTGGACTGGACATGGTCCGGCAGGACCCGGCGCCCTCCTCGGCCGTCCTCGAGGGCCTCTTCCTCGGCTCCTCTGCGCCGCATAAGCAGTTCCGGGTGGAGATGACCCAGCCGACCCTGGTGATCGGGCACCACGCCGATCCCCTTCATCCGTTCTCTGACTCGGGGATGCTCGCCGAGGAGCTGCCGAACTCTCGCCTGATCGAGGCCAACTCGATCCTCGAATGGCGGATCGCGCCCGAGCGCCTGGACCAGGAGCTGGCCTTCTTCCTGGACGAGGTCTGGGGAGTCACGCGCGAGCCCGAGACCGCGCTAAGCGAAGCTTGAACGCCCTCCGCTAGCCTCTTCGCCTCTCATGGCTTCTCGCAAGGAAGAGAAGGAACGACTTCGCGCGCAGCGGCTCGCCGCCGAGCGTGCATCCCAGTCCGGCGGGCGCCATCGCCTGGTGGCCGGCTACGTCGTCGCGGGCATCCTCACGGTGGCCGTTGTCGCAGGACTGGTGGCGGTGATCGCGAGCGGGGGTGGTGGCGGTGGTGGAACCGACGCCTGCTCCGAGGCTCACATCAAGAACTCGGGCGGCAGCACCAAGGGCCTCGAACCGGACTGCCGGACCGGAACCACTCCGCCGCCCATCCAGGTGGCCGATCTGACGATCTCGGCGCAGAAGGCCGGCTGCGAGGTGAAGCTCGACCTGCCGAACGAGGGTAATACGCACGTGCCGAACTCGACCCCCGTCAAGTACGGGACCGTCCCGCCCACCTCGGGCAACCACAACCCGGTTCCGATCGACGACGGCGCCTACAAGACCCCGGTGAGCAGCAATCCGGATACGCCCGGGATGAACATCCGCGACATGGTGCACGCGATGGAGCACGGGCGAATCGAGATCCACTACAAGCCGAGCCTGCCGGAGGATCAGCAGCTCGCCCTCAAGGGCGTCTTCGACGCCGATCCCGACGGGATGCTGCTCTTTCCCGACCCGGCGATGCCCTACGACGTCGCCGTCACGGCCTGGACCAACGAAGTCGTCTGCCCGCACTACAACGAGGGCGTCCTCGACGTGATCCGGAACTTCCGCGATACCTACCGCGGCAACGGGCCAGAGCAGGGCATCCCGATCGTTCTGCCATGACTCCCGCATCCCGCGCGGCGGGGCCGGGTTAGATGTAGGGCATGCGCAAGAAGGTCGTGCTTGGGGTCACCCTGTCGCTGATCACCGCGCTCGCCTGGGTCGCGGCACCCGCTCTCTCGCTGCGCCCCTACATGTCAGGCGCGGTGGACTTCGAGCGCGCTCTCCCGGTGGCCAAGCGGATGACTCCCGTCGCGATCGCCTCAGCCCGCTCGGCCGGGAAGTCTCCGCGCTGGATCTCACCGCCGGTGCAGGCTCCTCACCGCTTCGACCTGGTCGGCGTCGCACGCGAGATGCGAACCGTGCAGATCCGGGTTCGGGACGACGGCGGTCGCTGGAGCGAGTGGGTCGACCAGGAGGACGGGACGCCGATCTACGTCGGCGGCGCTGACGTCGCCCAGGTTCGAGCGGCCTTCCGGCCACATGGCCCCCTGCACTTCGTGAACGTCTCCGGCACCGCGGGCAGCTTCGCCGACCGGCTCGTCGACTCAGCCCGCCATGCGATCAACACGGCGGTGATCTCGGTCGCCTCCACGCCGGTCGCACAGGCCCTCAAGCTCTCCCCGAAGCCGGCCGTCGTCAGCCGCGCCGCCTGGGGAGCCGACCTTGCGGAGGGAGGTTGTCCCCCACGCGGGCCGGCCGAGTACGGCACCGTCCGCGCGGCGGTGATCCACCACACCGTCAACGCCAACGACTACACGGCCGCCGAGGCCCCCTCGATCGTGCTGGGCATCTGCCGCTTCCACGTCTACGGCAATGGCTGGAACGACATCGGCTACAACGCGCTGGTCGACCGCTACGGGACGCTCTACGAGGGGCGCGCCGGGGGTCTCAAGCGGCCGGTGGTGGGCGCGCAGGCGCAGGGATTCAACTCCCAGACGACCTCGATCGCGTCGATCGGGGACCACACGAGCGAGGCGCCGACGCGCGAGGCGCAGCGCTCGATCATCCGGTTCCTCGCCTGGAAGCTGGGGGTGAACCGCGCGACCCCGGCGACGGGAACCGTCCAGCTGACCTCGGCGGGCGGATCGGAGAGCCGCTACCCGGCCGGAACGGTGATCACCGTTCCGCGGGTCCTCGGCCATACGACGCTCGGCCTGACCGCCTGTCCGGGCGGAGCGCTGATCCCGCTCGTCCCCCAGATCCAGGCCGCCGTGCAGAAGCGGATCAAGCACTTCGCAAAGCGCGCGCGACGCAAGAAGCATCGACACGCCTGAGCCCTGCGGGTAGCGCGCGCGTGTGGTGGCGAAGCGGTGCCTCAACCCCGATAGGCGGGGAAGAACCCCTCGGGCGCCGGTTCCGAGCGCGCCACAAGCTCCTCGTAGACGGCCGGGTCGCAGACCAGCTCGTGGGTGTGGAAGGGCGCCTGGCCATTGGCGAAGCCCCGCTTGAACTCGTCGAGGGAGTCGCCCGGAGTGAGGCCGCCGCCGAGGCTGAGCGGCAGCCCCAGCTCAGCGCCGAGCGAGATCATCGCCGCGAACAGGTTCTTCATCGGCGAATCGCCGAGTGCCTCGTCCAGGGTTCCTCCCAGGTAGTAGTGGAGATAGCCGTCGCTGGCGACGGCTATGGCTCCCGCCAGGCGCTCTCCCTTCCGGGCGGCGAGAACGAGCCAGCTCCGGGCGCTCTGCAGGAGGGTCTCGAAGTACTCGCTCGGATAGAGGTAGCGCTCGGCGGCGCCCGTGCGGGCCATCGTCTCGGCGTAGGCACGTTCGAAAGCGGCTCTCGTCGCCCCATCGGCCTCGGGCCCGCCGATCGTCTCGACCTCCCAGCCGCGGCGCTCGTTGCGACGGATCTGCTCGCGGAGGCGCTTGCGAATGCCCGAATCTCCCTCGGCGACGCGGACGTGGTTGCGGACGGTGCCGCCCGAGAGCGCCGGGCTCCCGATCCGGTCGCGCACGAAAGCGCTCACCAGGCCGGTTTCCGACCAGTCGACGGCGCCCGGATCGATCGGCTCGGCGTAGCTCCCCGAGGCCCCCGGATAGCCGTACGGCGAGATCGCATCCACCAGCTCGCCGCCCTCGATGGAGCGGGCGATCACGGGGAGCCGCATTGCCCCGTCGGCCACATCGATCGTGTGGGTCGCGCCCTCGGCCTCCAGGAACGGCGAGGAGCGGAAGAAGTTGTCGTCCTCGGAGGCGGCCGCGCCGCCGTCCGCGATCAGCGTGGCCTTCATTCTTCGGGCGGCTCGGGCAGGTCCTCGCGGAAGCCGCCCCAGAGCTCGACGTCGAGCAGCTCGTCGCCATGGCGCACCTGCCTGCGCAGGAGGCCCTCCTGCTTCCAGCCGTTGTAGATGACGGCCTTCTTCGCGGCCTCGTTCGTCGCGGGGATCCGGCCATAGACCTTGTGCGCCCCGAACTCCTCGAAGGCCTTCATGTTGGTGAGCCGCTCCGCCTCGCGGCCGACACCGCGGCCGCGTACCCGCTCGTCGCCCATGATCGCGCCCAGCTCGGGGGCGGTCTGGCGGTTGAGGCCATAGAGGGCCGTGAAGCCGACCGGGTCGTCGATGCCCTCGACCTCCACGGCCCACTTGCGGTCCTCCGAGTTCGGATCGGAGGCCTGGTCGATCGCACGCTGCACCCAGCGCTTCGCGTCCTCCTCGGTGAACTCACCGTCGCGGTGCTCGAGCAGGTTGGCCGTCGCCGCCGGCGAGTTGAACCAGCGCTGAACGGCCTCAGCGTCCTCCAGCCTGAAGTCCCTGAGTGAGATGCCGCGAGCCACTAGCGCTCCCTCGCCCTCTCGCGCTCGGCGGCCTTGCGCAGCGGCGAGTCGGGCGAAGACCCTGCGTACTCGTCCACCGCCACGTTTCCCGCGCCGCCGATCAGTGCTCCCGGAGTGCGGGTGAGGATCTTCAGGTCGAGGCGCAGCGAGCGATGCTCGACGTACCAGACGTCCAGCTCGATCCGCTCCTCCCAGGGGATCCCCGCCCGGCCGTGGATCTGGGCCCACCCGGTGACGCCCGGCCGCAGGTCCAGGCGGCGGAGCTGCCGCGGCGTGTAGAGCTCGACCTGGGCGGGCAGCGTGGCGCGCGGGCCGACGATCCGCATGTCTCCGCGGAGCACGTTGAAGAGGTTGGGAAGCTCGTCGAGGGAGAAGCGCCTCAGGAGGCGACCGACCCCCGTGACGCGCGAATCCTCGGCGGTGACCGCAGTGCCGACTCCGACGGGATCGGCGCCCTGCTTCATCGTCCGGAGCTTGAACATCTCGAAGATCACCCCGTCGCGGCCCACCCGCCGCTGGCGATAGATCACCGGGCCGCGCGAGGTGAGCTTGATCGCGATCGCCGCCACGAGCAGGGCCGGGGAGACCAGGACCAGGGAGACCAGAGCGATCGCAAGGTCGGCCCAGCGAGGCAGACCCTGCTTGGGGCGGGTGGCGGGTGGCGGGACGTTCAGGCGCTGCTGCGCCGCGTCCGGCTTGGGGCCGTTCGAGCCGCTCACCGCGTCCCCTCGACCTTCTCCCAGCCGATCGGCACGGAGCCGGCGCGGAGGCGATCCCAGAGTCCCACGGCGATCGAGGCGGTCACGGTCACGTAGTAGTAGGCGATCCGGAACGGGAGGGCGGGGATGAAGCGCCCGAGCAGGGCGCCGAGCAGCAGGGCCAGCTGCAGCGCCATCGTGACGACGTAGAGCGAGCCGTCGCCGAGCAGGGCGACGTTCGCGCCGAAGGCGATCAGATGAAGCCAGGGAGTCAGGTAGCGCAGCAGGCGGTGGGAGTAGATCTCGAGGGCATAGCCGGGCCCGTAGCCGCGTGGATCGAGCATGCCCCACCGCAGCATCACGTCCCAGAGCCCCCACATCATCCTGCGCTTGCGGCGGAACTCTCCCTCGACGGTCGGGGCCATCTTCTCCTCGGCGACGGCGGCGGGCTCGTAGACGGCCCGCCAGCCCCTCTTGGTGAGCTCGAAGGGGAAGCCGATGTCCTGCCCGCGGCTCGGGTCGAGATCGATGTAGGCCTCCCGGCGGACGGCGTAGATCGCGCCGTTGCCCGCCGTGATTCCCGCGAGCCGCGTCTCCATCGAGCGCACCGCCATCTCGTAGCGCCAATAGATCCCCTCCTGGTTGCCCCCCTCCCCTCCCGAGAAACGGACCTGGCCGCAGGCGTAGCCGATGCGCTCGTCGGCAAAACGGGCGACGAGCCGCCTGAGCGCGTCCGGGCGCCAGTAGCTGTTGGCGTCGGAGAAGGCGAGGATCGCTCCGTTGGCCTCCCGGACGGCCTGGTTGAGCGCGGCGACCTTGCCGCCGCGGGGCAGCTCGAGCACCCTGTCGGCCCCCGCCGCCCGGGCGAGCTCGACCGTCCGGTCCATGGAGCCGTCGGAGGCCACGACGATCTCGAGGCGGTCGGTTGGGTAGTCGAGCTCTCGGGCGTTGGCGATCTTCCGCTCGATCACCTGCTCCTCGTCGTAGGCGGGGATGACCAGGGTGACCGCGGGAAGCTCGCCCGCCAGATCCGAGGATGGCGGGCCCTCGCCGAAGGCTCGGGACAGGGCCCAGAGCAGCAGTGGATAGCCCAGGTGGGCGTAGACGATCAGGCCCAGCGCGGCCCAGAAGACGATCTCGAGCGCCATGAGCGGGGGATTATCGGTTGTGGAGCAGATCGCGGTAGAGGGCCACCGTCGACTCCGCGATCCGCTCCCACGAGGAGACGTTCGCCGCCTCTCGCTCGGCGCCCGCAGCGAGCGAGGCGGCGGTGTCGCGGTCGGTGATCAGCTCCTTCATCGCCTCGGCCAGGACGTCCGGATCCTCGGGAGCGACCAGCCGCGCCGCGCCACGCTCGGCGATCTCGGAGAACCCCCCGACCGCGCTCAGGATGAGCGGCCGCCCGAACGCGAGCGCCGTGTAGAGGACCCCTGACTGCTCGATGTTCCGGTAGGGCAGCACGACCAGGTCGGCCCGGCGCATGAAGGCCGGGATCTCGTTGTCCGGGAGGAAGCGATCGACGAACCGAACCCTGCCGGGCGCGCGATCGGCGAGCTCGCGGAGCTCATCCATCGGCATCCGCGGCATGCCGACGATCCAGAGCTCTGCTCCGTGGATCTGGGAGAAGGCCCGGAGCAGGACGTCCGTCCCCTTGTAGGGGCGGAGCAGGCCGAAGGCGAGGATCACCGGCCCCCTGACGTCGCGCAGCTCCTCGGGCAGCGGCTGCTCGTCGGGCTGCCGGGTGAGGTAGTCGAAGGCGCCGTGCGGGATAACGCGCAGCCGGTCCGCAGGAACGCCGAAGTCCGCCCGAAGGCGCCCGGCCCCATGCTCGGAATGGACGACGACCGCGTCCATCTTCGCGAGGAGCTTCCTGAGCGAGCGCCCGACCCTCGAATCGGTCTCCGGGAGGCGCCAGTGCATCGTGTAGACCCGCGGGCGCTTCGGCGCCAGCAGACGACGGTCGAGCGCCGGGATCGGTAGCCACATGTAGTGGACGAGATCGGCACCTTCCGCAATGCGCCTGTAGCGGAGCATGTCGGGGATGTGCTCGGCGGCGCGGAGAAACCGCCGGCGCCTCGGTCCGATTCCCTCACGCGACCCGCGCCGGTAGAAGTGCTCGCGGACCTCGTACCCCGGCTCGACGGGGACGGGTCCGTAGGGGAAGCGGGCCGTGATCAGCTCGACATCGAGGCCGGCACGGGCGAGCGCGCCCGAGAGGGCGTGGTCGTACGGTGGCGTGTAGGCCGCCGGATCGACGATCTGGACGCGCATGGGCGAGCATTGTCGCCGTGCTGGTCTCCTATTGCGTGGTGAACACCAACGGGCGGGAGCTGTTGCTCGCCTGCCTCGATGCAATCGAGCGGACGACGCCGTCCGATCTCGAGCACGAGATCCTAGTCCTCGACAACGCATCCGACGATGGCTCGGCCGAGGCGGTGCGAGCGCTGGACCGCGACATCCGCCTGATCGCACTCGATCGCCGAACCGGCAAGGCGGTCAACGACAGCCACCTGCTGCAGGAGGCGCACGGCGAGTTCTGCCTGCTGCTCAACGAGGACTCCGAGCTCCAGCCCGGCGCTGTGGCCGCCCTGCTCGGCGCGATGCAGTCCGATCGCGACGCGGCCGCGGCGGGCGCGCAGCTGCTGGCGCAGGACGGCCGCGAGGTTCCCTGCGCCTGGCGGCTGCCGAGCGCGGAGACGGTCCTGGCGGGCGTCTTCTTCATGCACCGGCGGTACACGGTCGAGAGCGGCGGCACCGGGACCAGGCCGGTCGGCTGGGTGCAGTCGAGCGCGATGATGGTCCGGCGGGCGGCGGCAGAGCACGTCGGCTGGCTCGACCCGGAGTTCTTCGTCTACTCCGACGAGACCGACTTCTGCAAGCGGCTCCAGGGCGCCGGCTGGAAGATCCTCTACGTCCCCGCGGCTCGCGCCGTGCACCACGACCAGATGGCCCAGGACGCCGCCGGTGCCGAGCGTCGGATCGTCGAATTCCACCGCAACCAGAACCGCTACCTGCGCAAGCACCTGGGCCGGGTGGAGGCGTTCCTGATGCGTCCGCTGCTCGCCTGTCCTCACCTCGTCCGCGCAGTGGCCGCGTTGTTCATGCCCGGCCACACGCCGCGCCGCTACTGGCTCCACGCCCGCCAGGCCCTGCTGCCGAACCGCGGCGAGGGGATCCGCGAGGCCGCCGAGGCGTACAACCGGGCCTTAGGGTCGTAGCCATGCGGATCCTCGAGGTGACCCAGATGTGGCCGAGCCCCGAGCAGCCGGACCTCGGCAGCTTCCTGGTGCCGCTGACGCGCGAACTGGAGGCGCTCGGACACGAGGTTGAGGTGTCGTCGATCAGCCAGCGCGGTGGCTCGCGCTCCAAGTACCTCCGGCTGGTCCAGGAGTCCCGCGCCGCGGCTCGCCGCTTTGAGCCCGACGTCGTCTTCGCCCACTTCCTCTTCCCCTCGGGCGCCGCCGGAGCTCTCGCGGCGCGGGCGGCCGGCGCACCCCTCGTCGTCATGGCCCACGGACAGGACGTCGCCAATCTGGGCCGGATTCCCGGGGTTCAGGCAGCGACGCGCTGGGTGCTGCGCCGCTCCTCGGCCGTGATCGCGAACTCTCGCTGGCTCGCCCGCCGGCTCACCGATCGCATCCCCTCGGCCGAGCACAAGATCGAGATCGCAGACTGCGGCGTGGACCTCGAAGCCTTCTCGCCGCAGCCGGCTGCGCCTGCCCGGCAAGCGCTCGGCTGGGATGGCGAGGGCCCTGCCTTCCTCTGCGTCGGCTCGCTGATCGAGCGCAAGAACACCGAGCGCCTGGCGGATGCATTCGCGGCGCTCGGTCGCGGCCGTCTCGCCTTCGTCGGTGACGGCCCCCTGCGGGACCGGCTCGAGGGTCAGGCGGGCGTCACCTTGGCGGGGCGAATCCCGCAACAGGACGTTCCCCAGTGGGTCGCCGCCTGTGACGTCCTCTGCCAACCCTCCCTCGCGGAGCCCTTCGGCCAGGCGACCCTGGAGGCGATGGCGATGGAGCGGAGCGTCGTCGCGACGACGGTGGGCGGCCCGCCCGAGTTCGTCACGCCCGAGGCTGGAGTCCTGGTCGACCCGGATGACACCGATGCGCTCGCCGCAGCGCTCGACCGCGCCTCCGCCCTGCCGTCCCCGAACGATGCGGCGCGTGAAGCCGCCAAGGCTCACGACGTGAAGGCGATGGCGTCCAGGATGTCCGCCGTTCTGGAGCGCGCCGCCCTGTAGGGGACTAGCGGATCGCGTCCTCGTCTCGCTGCTCGGCCTCGAGCGTCTCGCGCGTGAGACGCGGTCCGTGACCGCGCGTTTCCTCCGGCTTCTTCTCATCCTCCTCGTCCTCCGGCTCGGGCGACGGTGCCTCGCGCAGGCTGGTCAGCGCCGCCTTCACGTACGCGGGGCTCATCACGCGTCCGGCCGCCTCGCGCTCCTCTTCGTTGAGGAAGCCCGTCACCCAGAGCAGCAGCGGGTAGGCGAGCCAGAGGGCGGTCCGGCCGGCCAATCCCCAGAAGCCGCTGGTCGGCAGCAGGAGCTCGCCCACGAGCACCAGCGCCACTGCGAGCCCGGCGGCCTGGGCGAGGCGCAGCCACTCGTAGGGGACCTTGAAGAGCCGCTGCGTGAAGACGTACATCAGGACCAGCACGACCGCGTAGGAGGCCACGAGCGAGATGCCCGCGCCAACGATTCCCATGGACGGCAGCAGGATCAGGTTGAGCGCGATGTTGACCACGGTCCCCGCCCCGGTCGCCGGGAAGTTGTACTCCGTCCGCCCGGTCCGGCCGAGGATGATCACCAGGACGAGGTAGAGCGCGTAGAGCATCACCCCGGTGGAGATCAGGCCGATCGTCTTGTAGGAGTCGAAGAACTCCGGAGCTGCCAGGAGCCGGACGATCCAGCGTGAGAGCAGCCACATGCCGGCGACGAAGAAGGTGGTCACGGAGACGAACCAGGTGACGATCACGGCGTACGCCCCACGCGCCTCGTCGTCGTCGGTGATGGAGTACGCCAGCGGCGGCCAGGCGAGCTGGAAGCCCTTGACGAGGACGTTGACGGCCTGCGCGAACTTGACCGAGAGGCTGTAGAGGCCCGCAGGGCCGAGGCCGACCAGCCGGACGATCAGCACCCGGTCGATGAAGTTGAGCGAATAGAGCGAGAGCTCGGCGGGCATCGTCGGCAGCCCCCAGCGCAGCATCCGCCGCCAGAGCGGGAAGTCGGGGATCAGGGCGAGGCGGCGGCGCTGCGCGACGATCAGGCCGGCGAGGAAGACGGCCCCCGTCGCGTACTGGCCCCAGAGGAGGCCGCTTGCGCCCCTCCCCTGACCGACGACCAGCCAGACGGTCACGGGAATCGTCACCAGCACGTTCGCGACGGTGAAGGCGAAATAGGCCTTCGCGCGCTCGTCGAGGCGGAAGAGCGCGGTCAGGAACTCGAACATCGTGAAGACCCAGAGGCCGAAGATCGCGATCCGCATCAGGCCCGGATCGGAGTGGTCGAGGAGGAGCCGGGACAGCGGCTCGGCGAGCGGCAGTGCAATCGCCAGGCCGATGGTCGTGGTCCAGAGCAGCGACGCGAAGGCGGTCTTCACCACCTGGTCCGGGACCTCGTCCGTTTGGTAGTAGAAGCGCAGGAGCGCCTCGATGATCCCGAGGCGGATCACGATGCTCGCCGCGATCACCCCGGTGACCAGCACCTCGGCGGCGCCGTAGTCGGCGGGCGTCAGATACCGCGTGTAGAGCGGCAGCAGCGCGACCGCGATCAGCTTCGAGATCACGCTGGAGGCCGTGTAGGCGGCCCCCGTGGTCGCCAGGCGGCGCAGGTATCCGGTCATCAGTGCAGCGTCAAGGCGCCCCCGGACGCGAAGCGGAGGAGTCGCCGCCCCTCCCGGGCCATTCACCGACGCCGGCCTCGGCGGCGAGCACGCCACCGGCGGCAAGCAGGGCCCAGGTGAGCGGATCGGTCAGGTACGCCGCGTATCCGATCGTGTGCACGAGCAGCGCGCCGAAGGCCACCGCGATCGCGATCCGCGCCGGCACGAGCTCAGCTCGATCCCCGTCTGCGAGGGAGCGGAACGACGCCCCCAGGCCCGGAGCCATCCGCCGCATCCCGGCCAGCATCGTCCACGCCGCCGCGACGATCAGCGCGAGATAGGCGAGCACCCCGATCGCCCCCTGCTCCGCCGCAACCGTCACGGGCTCGCTGTGGGAGATCGTGGTCTCGCCCGCCGGAACGTTCTCCTCACGAGCGAACTCCTTGGAGAAGGAGGCCGAGCCGTACCCGTAGAGCGGGCGCTGTCGGGCGAGCTTCAACCCGCCCGAGACCAGCGTCCCGTGCCCCTCGGTGTTGATGGAGTTCGAGTCGTTGGATGCGTGGCGGACGAGCAGCCCGCCTCCGATCAGGATCACCGCGACGACTGTCGCGATTGCCGTCCAGCGAAAGCTCCAGCGGAGCGCGACGAGCAGCAACAGCCCCGCGAAGAGGGCGAGGAAGCTCGTCTGCGAGAACGCGAAGAAGAGGCCGGCGAAGGCGATCGCCACGGCAGCCGTGAGCGCGAAGGCGAGCAGCCGATTGGCCGCCCAGAGGAGCGTGGTCGTGGCGAGCAGTATCGTCAGGACGAGATAGCGGCCGTAGATGTTCGGGTCCCAGAACAGCGAGTTGACCCGGAAGTAGAAGTGGAAGTCGTTCGAGGCGTCCAGCTTGCCGTTCCAGAAGATGTGCTCGGTCGCGAACTGGCCGATCCCGATCCCAGCCAGGATCAGTCCCTCGGCCACGAGCACCGCGAGGGCGAGCCGCAGCAACCGCCGATCCCAGGTCGCCTCGGACAGGAGGGAGAAGAGGATGGCGAAGGGGACCAGGAAGAACCCGATGTTGCGGGCGGCGAACGCTCTGTCGGGCGAGTAGATGGTCTGCAGCGCGTAGAGGCAGACGACCGCCACCAGGGTGACCACCAGCGGCTTGGGCAGCGTGCGGAGGTTCGTCCGACCGCGGACCGTGTCCACCGCCGTCGCCAGCACCCCCGAGCCGATCACGACGTAGAGCGGCACCAGCAGGTTCACCGCCTGTCCACCGGCCACGTGCAGGCGCACGCGAAAAGGCAGCGCCGCAATCAGCAGCAGCGGCAGCAGGATCGGCCAGCGCAGCATCGCCGCCGCGCAGATCACGAGGGCGACGATCACGGCCAGGACCACCACGGCGAATTCGGGCGGATGGTCGCGGAGGTTCCGGAGCTCATCCCATCCCTGACCGCCGATCAGGGCCACCGCCAACCCGCCGGCCAGCAACAGGCCCGCCGCTCGGAGGCGCGGATCGGAGGTGAGGAACGAGGCGGCCAGCGCCGCGGCGGCGGCCAGGCAGCCGGCGACCTCCAGCACCTCGGTCATTGCTTTCCTCCGCCGGAGTGGATCGTGATGTGCTCACCCGAGACCGCGGTCCGGTCCGCGCGCTCGAGGGTCAGCTGGAGGTGGTACGGGCCCGGCGGGGCGGGCTCACCCGAGGAGGTGCGCGCGTCCCAGTCGAAGCAGTGAGGGGTGTCTCCGCCCTGGAGCTCCTGGTCGGCCAGGGTTCGCACCTGCCGGTCGTCGAAGTCGACCACGGCGACCTTCACGTGGTCGTCACGCGTCAGCAGGAAGCAGATCCGGTAGCGCGGGCCCGGACGAGTCTTCCAGTGGATCGTGCTGACCACAGGGCCCTCGTCGCGCAGGTGCTGGGTGTAGACGATCGCGCCCGCTGTCGCCGCCATCAGCAGCGAGACCACGAGGACGGAGATCAGGACGGCCGATCGGCTGCGCTCGCTCACAGGGCGATCGGGCTTGCTGCTTGGCTCAGAGACCCGAGCCGGTCGTGTCGCTGACGCCGGTGCTGCTGGACGTCCCCGCCTTGTCGTCCCCGAGGACGACCGCGACGGGGTCCCCTTCTGCATCCGGCCGGACCTCGTTGCTCATCGGCTGCGACTTCGGGATGCCGACGATCTGGCCAATCACCGACGCGCACTGGGGGTCCGCACCTGGATCGAGCATGACCACACTCGTCGAGAACGGAGTCGAGGTGTTTCCGACCGGCCCCACCTTGTACTGCTTCTGCTTGAGCTGGCTGGCGGACTCGGCAGCGAGGCCGGGCGTGGCGGTCCCGTTGAGGACGGCGACCTTCGTCTGGCTCGGCGGGCACGGTCCCTTGCTCTTCTTGCCGCCGCCCGCGGTCGTTGAGCCGGACGATCCGCCGGTCAGGTGCGTGACGCCGAAGGCGATCCCCGCCACGAGCAGGATGGCCCCCGCCACGATCACGGCCAGGGACAGCGGCTCCGACATCCAGCCCGGGCGCTCTCGCCCATTTCCCGGCTGTCGGCGCTGCTCGAAGCGCTGGCGGCGCTCCGCGGCCTGCCTGGCGAGCTCCGCCCGCCGGAAGGCCTCAGCGTCGTTGGGCGCCGTCGCGGCCGCTGCCGCGGCTGCCTTCTCGGGCTCCTTCGTGGTCGAGGCGACCGCCGTGGCGGTCCGTTCGGCGGGCGCGACCGTCTCTCCATCGTCGGAACCCTCGACCAGAAAGCTCGCCTGCTCGCGCAGGCGACGGACGTCACGCGCCTGGGCGAAATAGAGCAGGGCGAGCAGGGCCAACCCCAGGAACGAGGCGATGCCCGCAACTGCTCCGACGTCCTTCAGAAGACCGCTCATGGCCGCGGCGCGGGATGTTAGGGGGCTTCTTAACGCGAGGGCGCGCGACGGCGCGACCCGATTGGTTCAGCCAGTCAGATCCTCGACCGCCAGATCGTCTGCCCGGCGCTTCGAGACGAGCTCGACGGTCCGCGCGGCCAGGTGCGCCTCGTCGCCTTCCTTGATCAGCGTCTCCAGGCGGGTCAGAGTGCCGTTCACCCACTCGGGATCCAGCGGCGCACTGCGGAGGGCGCGGACGATCCTGTCGGACGCCGTCGGCTGCGGGCGCTCATCCGAGTTGAAGAGCTCCTCGTGCAGCTTCTCGCCGGGCCTCGCGCCGACGACCTCGATCGCGATGTCGACCTCCGGCTCGTAGCCGGCGAGCCTGATCATGTTGTGTGCCAAGTCGACGATCTTCACCGGCTCGCCCATCTCCAGCACGAAGACCTCGCCGCTGGCGCCGCCCAGGTCGCCGGAGCGGATCACCAGCTGCACCGCCTCCGGAATGGTCATGAAGTAGCGCGTCATCTCAGGGTCGGTCACCGTGACCGGCCCGCCGCGCTCGATCTGGTTGCGGAAGATCGGCACCACGCTTCCGGACGAGGCCAGGACGTTGCCGAAGCGGACCGAGACGAACTTCGTCTGTGGATGCTTACGCCCTGCGGCCTCGACGATCCACTCGGCCATCGCCTTGGAGGCGCCCATCACGGTGCGCGGGTTGACGGCCTTGTCGGTCGAGATCAGGACGAAGCGCTCGCAACCGGATGCCACGGCGGTCTCGGCGGTGACCTTGGTCGCCATCGCGTTGTTCCGGATCGCCTCGAGGGGGTTCGCCTCCATCAGGGGCACGTGCTTGTACGCGGCTGCGTGGAAGACGATCTCGGGCTTGAAGCGCTGCATCACCTCGAGCATCCGGTCGCCCTCCTTGCAGTCCGCGAGGACGGACTCGACCCGGGTGAAATGGCGCTCCTCGATCATCTCCCGGTCGATGCGGAAGAGGTTGTCCTCGGCGTGGTCGAGGATCACGAGCAGCTTCGGGCGGACCCGGGCGATCTGGCGAACGAGCTCCGAGCCGATCGAGCCGCCGGCCCCGGTGACCAGGACGACCTTGTCCTGGACGTACGCACCGACGCGGTCGAGCTCCATCTTCACCGGCTCGCGGCCGAGGACGTCCTCGACCTGGACCTCGCGCAGCTGCCTGGTCAGCTGGACTCCCCCGCGGAGCAGCTCGAAGACGGTCGGCAGGGTCCGTACCGGTACGTCCCGCTCGCGGCAGGCAGTCACCACGCGGCCGCGCAGCACGCCCGGCGCCGAGGGGATCGCGATGATCACCTCGTCGGGGTTGAACTCGTCGAGGACCCCGCCCACCTCCTCGGTGGTGCCGACCACGTTGATGCCGTGCAGCCGCATTCCGCGCTTGCGAGGGTCGTCATCGAGGAAACCGATGGCTCGCGAGCCGAGGTTCGGGTTGAGCTGCATCTCGCGGACCACCATCTGGCCGCCCGAGCCGGCGCCGATCACGAGCACGCGGCGGGCGCCGCGCACCTCGCGGCGTGCCATCCGCTCGACCAGCAGCATTCGGGCCAGAAGCCTCGCGCCCCCGACGAGGAAGACCGTGAGCAGGAAGTAGCTGACCACGACCGAGCGCGGAATCTGGTCGTTGAACGGCTTCAGCAGCAGGAAGGCGATGGCCAGGATCGCCGTCGAGCCCGCGCAGGCGCGCAGCACCGCGATCATGTCCGGAAGGCGGAAGTAGCGCCACCACTTCTCGTAGAGGCCGAAGGCGTAGAAGACGATCAGCTGGCCGGCCACGACGAAGCCGATCGTGTGGCCGAGCATATGGTCGTAGCGGTCGGGGATCCCGCCCGAGGCATCGAGGAATCGCAACCTGAAGGCCAGGTAGTAGGCGGCCGCAATGAGGACTGCGTCTGCGGCGAGCTGGATCAGGCGATGCCTGTAGACGGGGTGCTTGAGCCGCTCCACGCGAGCAGCGAGTCTAGTGGGGGCAGCTCGAATCCGGGGAAAAACGAGGATCCCCGCGAGCCATTCTGCAACCGCCTACCATGTGGCGCCGCGCGGGGCAGGCCGCCCAGCCGCGCCGAATTCCATGCCTATCGCCGCCCTCCTCGATCCGGTCGTCAACCTTTGCACCGATTTCATCGGAAGTGTGGGCTACGCCGGCGTCTTCATCCTCACCCTGCTCGGCAGTGCCTGCATTCCGATTCCGAGCGAGGCGACGATGCTGTTCGCCGGCTTCAAGGTGAGCGACGGCGACCTCAGCCTGTTCGGCGTGATCGCCGCCGGCGTCACCGGTGAGCTGATCGGCTGCCTGATCGCCTACGCGGCGGGCTACTACGGGCGCATCGACCTGCTCGAGCGAAACAAGCTGATCCACATCGACCGCAAGCGCCTCGACTGGGTCGATGGCTGGTTCCAGCGCCGCGGCGACATCACCGTATTCGTGGGCAGGCTGCTGCCCCTCGTGCGCGCCTTCGTCTCCCTTCCCGCGGGCGTCGCCGAGATGCCGCTGCGCCGCTTCATCCCGCTCACCCTGGCCGGCTCGGTGATCTGGCTCTCGAGCCTGACGCTGATCGGCCGGGCGGTCGGCGACAACTGGGAGGACCTGCACCGGAAGCTCGCCTTCCTCGACTACGTGGTCGTCGCCGCAGCGATCGCCGCGGTCGCCTATCTCCTGATCAAGCGCCGCCGTGGGCCCGGAGGGCCGACGGGGGACGTCGAGGAGCAGCCGGGTACGCGAGGGGGCGGCGCAGGCGAAGCCGAGGCGCCACCCGTAGCGCGAGGGGGCGGCGCAGGCGAAGCCGAGGCGCCACCCGTTTCATGATGAGGCGGTCGAGGGCGGTCGTCCTCGGCGCTGTTCAGGGGCCGACCGAGCTGCTCCCGGTCTCGAGCTCCGCCCATCTCACCCTGATCCCCTGGCTCGCGGGCTGGGACGAGGACGGCCGTGACCCCGAGCTGCAGAAGAGCTTCGAGGTCGCGCTCCACGCCGGCGCGGCTGCCGCGCTCCTGCTGGGCCAGCGGCGCGTGATCGCCGAGGAGCTTCGGTCATTCGACCGCCGCAAGGCCTCGGTGATCGCGCTCTCCTTTCTGCCTCCGGCCCTGCTCGGCGTGCTGCTCGAGAAGCCGATCGAGCGGCGACTCGGCGGCCCGGTCGCGACCGCCGCCGGGCTGCTGGCGGGCGCCGCCGGCATGGTTGTCGCGGATCGGCGACCCCAGGTGAGGGATCGGGGCACCGCGACGGCCGCCGATGGCCTCGCCCTCGGCCTCGCCCAGGCCGCCGCTCTGGCGCCGGGCATCTCGCGGAACGGCGCCACCCTGACCGCCGCGCGCTGGCGCGGCTTCACCCGCCAACATTCGAACATGCTCTCCCGGACGGTGGCGCTGCCGGTCATCGTCGGCGCGGCCGTCCTCAAGGGCGTCCGGCTGCGGCGCCGGGGGCTTCCCCGCGAGGCCCGCGCCGGGTTCGCGGCGGGCACCGCGACCTCCTTCGCCTCCACCCTCGCCTCTCAGGAGCTGATCCGCGTGGTGGAGCGCGACAGCGCGCTCTGGCCCTACGCCGCTTACCGCGCGGCTCTCGCGGGAACGGTCCTGGCGAACCTGTGGCGCCGGCGGCGGGCCCCCAGTCCCCGCTTCGTCTCGGGCAACGGCCGGCCCGAGGGCTACTCGCCCACTCCCCCGAAGGAGGAGATCCCCGCGTGAGCGAGGATGCCTACGCCCAGGCGGGGGTGAGCCAGGGGGACGCCGACGCCGCCGTCGCCTCGCTGGTGGCCGCGCTCGCCGCCTCCGCGCCCGCTGAGAGCCGCCAGGTCCTCGCCAGCGGCCACTACGCGAACGTCGTCCGGCTCAACGAGGAGACCGGGATTGCGCTGAGCACCGACGGCGTCGGCACCAAGCTGGTCCTCGCCGAGCAGCTCGGTCGATGGAACACCGTCGGAATCGACTGCATCGCGATGAACGTCAACGACGTGATCTGCGTCGGCGCCAAGCCGCTGGCGATGGTCGACTACCTGGCCGTCGATCGCGCCGACCCGGAGATCGCCGGGGCGATCGGCGTCGGCCTCGCGCGCGGCGCCGAGCTGGCCGGGATCGAGATCGTCGGCGGCGAGCTCGCCCAGCTGGGGGAGCTGATCAACGGCCTCGATCTGGCCGGGGCCTGCTTCGGGGTCGTGGAGCTCGATTCCCTCGTCACCGGGGCCGCGATCGAGCCCGGAGACGCGGTCATCGGGCTTCCCTCCTCGGGCCTGCACTCCAACGGCTACACGCTGGCCCGCAAGGCGCTGGCTGACATCCCGCTCGACGACGAGCGCCTTGATCGCCCGCTTGGCGATGTCCTGCTCGAGCCGACCGAGATCTACGTCAAGCCGGTGGTGGAGCTGCTGCGCTCCCACGTCGACGTGCGCGGGCTCGCCCACATCACCTCCAGCGGCCTCGACAACCTGCTTCGCCTCGAGGCGGAGGTCGCCTACGAGATCGACGACCCGTTGCCGGCTCCGCCGGTCTTCCAGTTGATCCAGGAGCTTGGCGGCGTCGGCGACGAGGAGATGCACGAGGTCTTCAACATGGGTTGCGGGTTCTGCGTCGTGGTGGCCCAGGCGGATGAAGACGCGGCACTGAAAGAGCTGCGGGCTCATTACCCATCGGCGAAGCGGATCGGCCGGGCGATCGAGGGTTCACCGAGCGTTCAGAGGTCTTAGCTGTCGGCCGGGCGAGTTCTTTCCGCCCGGCGGAAGGAAGTCGCCCGGGGCGTCGCTCAGGCCGGCTCCCAGAGCGTTCCGGTCAGCGCCCGGATCGGCTTCAGCTTCCAGTCCCGCGCCATCTCCCAGAGCTCGGCTTCGAGGACCGGCAGGGGCTTCTCGGCCAGCACCTCCAGCTCCCGCGTCGCGCAACGGCCGAAGCGCTGAATCGCCTGTGCCGGCTCCAGGGCACCTTCATTACGCTGTTTCGCTCCTGCCCCCAGCGCCGCGTCGCGAAGCGCGGGGTGAGACCGGGCCTGCCCCCAGACGCCGTGGCACCGTCCGTCCTCGCCGATGAAGAGGGCGGAGGGAAAGCTGACACGATCCCTGCCCTCGGTCCTGCCGACGGCGCCGGCGTCGCGTGCCTCCTTGGAAGGATCGCGCACCTCGTCGAGGTCGGCGGCGAAGGCCTCCGTGATCGCCTCCGAGAACAGGTCTATCTCGAAGCGCGCCCGGTCGATGTGGGTGCCCCTGGCGGCTGCGAGCAGGGACTCGGGGCGATCGAGCTTCTGGCGCTCGAACATGACCCCCTCCCGCACGGCGCGCAGGTACCGGTAGCCGGCCTCCCAGCCCTGCTCGGAGGCCGCCTTCACCGCCTGGCAGGAGGGGTACGTCGAGGTCAGCGGGCTCTCAGTCCAAATCCTGGGATCGGTCGGCATCAGGCCATCGGCGGCCACCTGAAGCCAATGTGAGATCAGGTCGGCGTTGCAATCCGGCCCGTATCCGATCCGTCCCTGCTCGTCGCGGTACTCGCGGCCGTAGCGACGGGCCAGCCCGCCCATCACCCAGACGAACTCGAGCTCGCCGTCGAACTCCCACATCAGCCGCCTGAGGGCCGGCTCGGCGGCCCAGGACCAGGGACAGATGGGATCGGTGTAGAAGCGGACCTGGACAGTCATCATTCGTTCGGGCGCAGGCTCTCAGCGGCGAGGGCGGCGGGGGGCGAAAATACAGCGCGATGCAAAGGCAAGACGATTGGAACGCTTGAGCTCCACCGTACTCTCGGGCCGGTACCGGCTCGAGTCGAAGCTGGGCTCGGGCGGCATGTCGACGGTCTACCTAGCCAACGACGAGGTCCTCGACCGCCCGGTGGCGGTCAAGCTACTGCACCGCGAGATCTCCGAAGAGGCCGACCAGCTCGAGCGCTTTCGTCGTGAGGCCCGGACCGCGGCCCGCCTCTCCCACCCCAACTTGGTGGGCGTCATCGACGCGGGCGAGGACGACGGCCGTCCCTACATCGTCTTCGAGTACATCGACGGCCGCACCCTGAAGCGCCGTATCCAGGACGACGGCCCGCTGCCGGTGGACGAGGCGGTCGCCTACGGGATCGAGATCGGCCGGGGCCTGACCGCCGCGCACGCCCGCAAGCTCGTCCACCGCGACGTGAAGCCCCAGAACGTCCTGATCGATCCCGACGGCCGGGCGAAGGTCACCGACTTCGGCATCGCCCGGTCGTTGGAGCAGAAGGGGATGACCGCGACGGGCCGGGTCCTCGGCACGACCGACTACGTCTCCCCCGAGCAGGCGATGGGCGAGGACGTCGACGAGCGATCCGACGTCTACTCGCTGGGCGTCGTCCTCTACGAGATGCTGACGGGGGACGTCCCCTTCCAGGCCGAGACGCAGGTCGGCGTGGCGATGAAGCACGTCAACGAGCCGATGCCGGACGTGCAGGCGAAGCGGCCGGAGGTGTCCGCCGTGGTCGCGTCCGTGGTCGACCGGGCGACCACCAAGGACCCGCGTGACCGCTACAACACCGTCGCCGAGATGGTCCGCGACCTGGAGCAGACGCTCGAGGTCGAGGCCGCCCGCCACGGAGGCACCAGCGGGGAGGCGACCAGCGTGCTCGACTCGGTGCCCAAGGCCCGTCGCCGCCTCGGTGGCCGCCGCCGGCCGTGGATCGGGATCGTGATGGGGCTGATCGGCATCGGGCTGATCGCCGCAGCCGTCATCTTCGGCGGCCGGCATCTCGACCTCGGCGGCAACGGCTCGGCGGGTGGTGGCAGCTCCGAGATCCGCCTCTCCCCGGAAGCGGCAAGCGAGTTCGATCCCGAGGGAGACCAGCACGAAACGGGCACCGAGGGCCTGGCGGTCGACTCGAACCCGACCGGAACCGCCTGGTCGAGCGAGCACTACGACACACCGGATTTCGGCGGTCTCAAGGGCGGCGTCGGTCTCGCAATCGACGCCGGGAGCACGGTGACCGCGAAGTCCATCGCGATCAAGTCGCCGACGCCCGGCTACGACGCCGAGATCTACGAATCGGCCGGCCCACCACCGAGCGATCTCTCCGGCTGGGGCCAGCCCGTGGCCACCGTGTCGGGCGGTGGAGGGAACGAGACCGTCTCACTGCCGGGCAAGCCGGCCCGGTCCTTCCTGATCTGGGTCACCAAGCTTCCGTCCGCCAAGGACGACCCTGGCCGGTACCAGATGGAGATCTCGGACGTTCGCCTCTTGAAGGCGGGTTAGAACTCGTAGCTGCGCGCCTGCTCGTGGCGCTCGATCGCCAGCTTCACCAGCCGGTCGCAGAGCTCGGGATAGGCGATCCCATCGGCCTCGAAGAGCTTGCCGTAGACGCTGGTCTCGGTGAAGCCGGGGATGGTGTTGAGCTCGTTGACGAGCACGTCGTCCCCGTCAACGAAGAAGTCGCAACGGGCCAGGCCGCTGCAGCCGCAGAGCGTGAACACCTGGCGGGCGAGAGAACGGAGCGTCTCGGTCGCCACCTCGGAGATCCTGGCCGGGATGACCAGCTCCATGCCGCCCTCGGCGTACTTGGCCTCGTAGTCGTACCAATCGTGCCCCTTGGTGTCGATCTCGCCGGGCGGTGAGGCGACCGGGTCGTCGTTGCCGAGCAGCGAGCACTCGACCTCCTTGCCGGCGGCGGGCGCCTCGACGATCACCCGCGGATCGTGCCGACCGGCCTCCTCGACGGCTCGATCGAGCTCCTCGGTGCCCGAGGCGGGCGAGATCCCCACGCTCGAGCCGAGCCGGGCCGGCTTCACCCAGACCGGCTTCGCGAACCCCGAGGCGATCGCCTTCCACTCCGGCTCGCCTACCCGGCAGTAGTCGACCTGAGGGATTCCTCGCCGGGTCAACAGGTCCTTGAAGACGAGCTTGTCCATGCAGATCGCCGAGGCTTCGACGTCGGACCCCGCGTAGGGGATGCCGAGGACCTCGAGCAGGCCCTGGATGCTGCCGTCCTCCCCACCGGGGCCGTGCAGGACCGGAAAGGCGACGTCGCAGCCCAGCAGGCCGGTGGCGGGCGCAAAGCGGACCTCCTCATCCTCGGCCGACCAGCGGCCATCGCGTCCGATCGTCACCTCGACGGTCTCGTGTCCGGCGGCGCGCAGGCCACCCGCGACGGAGGCGGCAGAGCGCAGCGAGACCTCGTGCTCCGATGAGGTCCCACCGCCCAGCACCGCGACCCTCATGGCGTCGTGGCGGTCGGCGCGGCGATCCCGACCGAGATCGTCACCGTGTCGCCCCGCTGCCCCCGGGAGCCGCCCGGTGGGAACTCGGAGATAACGACGCCGACCTCATTCGGATCGCTGGTGGTCTGCTCGGTCACGGCCGGGGTGAAGCCCGCCTTCTTCAGGGTGTTGACCGCGTCCTTCCGCAGCAGGCCCGTGACGTCGGGGACGGTGATCGCGCCCGTCGAGGCGAAGATCGTGACCTGGGAGCCGCGCGGGACACGCTTGCCGGAACCGGGGCTCTGGCTCAGGACCTTGCCCTGTGGCTCGGTTGAGTCCTTCTGGACCTCGGTGCCCGAGAGCCCGGCATTCGACAGCGTGGCCAGCGCCTGCTGGTCGTTCAGGCCGACGACGTTGGGAACGACGACGGTGTTCGCGCCGCGCGAGACCAGCAGCGTCACGGGCTGCAGGGTCGAGAGCTGGGTGCCGGCCGCCGGCGAGGTGCCGATCACCGAGCCCCTGGGGACGGACTTCGAGTATTGCTGCATGACGTTGACCTTGAAACCGTTCTTTTCCAGGCGTTTGGTCGCATCGGCCTCGCTCAGGCCAACGATGGAGGGAACGGCCCGGATCGCCGGACCGGAGCTGACGCTCAGGGTGACAGTGGAGCCCTCCTCGACCTTGCCGCCGCCGCGGTCGGTGGGGATGGGGTCCTGCTCGACGACCTGATCCCTCGGCACGGCGCTCGGCACGGCCTTGATCGCGACCTTGAAGCCGGCGCTGTCGAGGATCTGAGTTGCCTGATCGGAGTTCTTGCCGATCACGTCGGGGATTCCGACCTGCTGCGGGCGGGTGAGGGCGTAGGCGACGAGCGCCGCCACGCCGCAAGCGAGCAGGGCGAGCACGAGCCAGCGCCAGCGGCGACGCCGGTCCGGGTCGTACTCCTCGTAGACCTCCTCCTCGACGGGAAGGTCGGTCTCCCCCTCCGGGGACACGGCAGCATAGGCGGCCGTGTCCTGGGGGCGCGGCGAATCCGGCGCCTTCTCCGCGGCGTCGAGAGCCTTCAGGAACGCGTCGGCGTCCTTGAAGCGGGCCTCCGGGTCCTTGGCGAGGGCCCGCATGACGACGGCGTCCAGGGCCGGTGGGATGTCGGGCTTGATGGCGCTGGGTCTCCTGGGCGTCTCGGAGACCTGCTTCAGGGCGACCGCGACGGCGCTGTCCCCCTCGAAGGGCACCCGGCCGGTCAGCGCCTCGTAGAGGATCACCCCGATCGAATAGATGTCGGAGCTCGGGGTGGTCGGCTTGCCCTGCGCCTGCTCCGGCGAGAGATACTGGGCCGTTCCCATCACCGAGCCGGTGGCGGTGATGTCCGAGTTCTCGCCGCCGCGCGCGATCCCGAAGTCGGCGACACGGGCGCGACCCTCGTCGTCGATCAGGACATTCTGCGGCTTCAGGTCGCGGTGGATGATCCCCTTGCGGTGGGCGAAGCGGGCGGCCTTCAGGATCTGCCGCGTGAAGTCGATGGCGTCCTTCGTCCCCATCCCGCCCGCGACCAGGTCCTTGAGCGAGGGGCCGTCCACGTACTCCATGGCGATGAAGTACGAATCGCGAAAGGTGCCCCGGTCGAACACGCCGACCACGTTCGGGTGCTGCAGGCCGGCGGCCGACTGGGCCTCGCGCTGGAAGCGCTGCACGAACTCGCCGTCCTGGGCGAAGCGGTCGTGGAGGATCTTAATCGCGACGTTGCGATCGAGCTCGGTGTCCTCGGCGAGCCAGACGTCCGCCATTCCGCCCGAGCCGATCTTCCGGTCCAGCCGGTAGCGCTCGTCGACCATCGTCCCCTTGCGTGAGCTCGCCACTAGGCACCGCTCCCCAGCAGCGATTCCGCGACTGCGCTGAAGATCGGGCCGCAGGTCGGGCCGCCGAAACCGCTGGTGTGCTCCACGATGCAGGAGATCGCGATCTTCGGGTCGTTGGCGGGCGCGAAGCCGATGAACCAGGCGTCGTTGACGCCTGGTGAGATCTCGGCCGTCCCCGTCTTGCCCGCGACGTCGACGCCCGAGAGTGCCGCAGCCGTCCCGGTTCCCTCGTTCACGACGCTCTGCATCATGTCGTTGAGCTGGGACGCGGTGTCCTCGCTCATCACCCTGCTCTGACGGGCGGGGTCGAGCTTCGTCTCACGGCCATCCGGATCGATCACCTTCGACCAGAGGCGCGGCTCCATCAGCTCGCCCTTGTTCGCGACGGCGGAGGCCACCTCGGCCATCTGGAGAGGCGTGACGCGCAGCCGCTCCTGGCCGATCGCGACGCGGCCGATGTCGATCGAGTCGGAGGCGTTGAGCAGCTTGTTCCCGTCGTAGACGCCGCTCGCGAAGAGCTGGAAGTTCGGATAATCGAGGCGCGGCTTCGCATTGAAGCCGTAGCGGTCCATGTACTTGAACAACGTGTCCTTGCCGATCTTCTCCCCGGCCTGTGCCCACCAGGTGTTGACGGAGTTGGTCAACGCGGTGGTCATGTCGATGTCGCCGAACTGCTCCCCTCCGGAGTTCGCGAGCGGCACGCCCTCGATCGGGATCGGCGACCGGCCGCTGAGGACGGAGTTGGGGCTGAGGTCGCCGCTGTCCAGCGCCGCCGTCGCGGTCACTACCTTCATCGTCGAGCCCGGTGGATAGCCGCCCTGAGTGGCCCGGTTCAGCAGCGGGGCGCTCGTGTCGGTGTTGAGGTGCCTGAAGGTGCTCGCCCGCTCGACCTGGTTCGGGTCGTACTCGGGGATGCTCACCATCGCCTTGACCTCCCCGGTCGACGGCACGATCGCAACGACGGAGCCGCGGCGCCCGGCGAGGCCGTTCACGGCGGCTTGCTGTGCGTTCACGTTGAGCGCGGACTGGACCTTGTCGCCCTGCTGCGCGTGACCCTGGAGCTCATCGAGCACCGAGAGGAACTCGGTCTTGTTGCCGACCAGCTCGTCGTTGTGGGAGAGCTCGAAGCTGACCCTGCCGCGGTCGACGTAGCTGTACCCGATCGGGTTGCCGAACAGGGAGCCGAGCGGGTAGTGCCGGACATAGGTCTTGTTGTTGCCCTTGCCGACCGCTCGCGAGTGCGCGATCACGGTCCCGTCGTCGGCGACGATGTCGCCGCGCTTGATCTGTTGCTCCTCGAGCAGCGGCCTGCGGTTCGCGGTGTTCGCCTTCAGAGAGCTCGAGTCGAAGACCGACCAGTACGAAGTGAAGCCGAAGAGCAGCGCGTAGAGCACCAGGATCAGGCCGAAGAGCTTGACGATCTGCCGGTTCACTGGGGCGCCCCCTGGTTCTGCAGCCGCACCCGGCGGCGGGACTTGTCGGAGACCATCAATAAGAGTGCGAGCAGGATGAAGTTGGCGACGATCGAGCTGCCGCCGTAGCTGATGAAGGGCAGGGTCACGCCCGTCAGCGGGATCACCCTGGTGACGCCGCCGATGATCACGAAGGCCTGCAGGGCGAAGATCGTGGTCAGGCCGGTGGCGAGCAGCTTTGAGAACCCGTCCTCAGCCAGGATCGCGGTCTTGAAGCCTCGCTCGGCGATCAGCGCGTAGATCAGGACCACCGCGGCGCCGCCGAACAGGCCGAGCTCATCGACGATCACGGCGTAGATGAAGTCGGTGTGGGGCGCGGGGAGGATCGCGCAGCGGTCCGGGAAGTCCCCGTGGCAGGCCGGCAGCTGGACGAGCGAATCACCCAGGCCCTTCCCGAAGAGACCACCGTCCGCCTGGGCGAAGATCGACTGCGAGAGCTGGTAGCCGCTGCCGCTCGAGTCGTGGAACGGGTCGAGCCAGATGTCGAAGCGCTGCTGGATGTGCGGAGCAGTGTGGGCGAAGAAGTAGGCGCCCAGTACGAACATGAGCAGGCCGATGATCACGAACGAAAGCCGCCCGGTCGCGACGTAGATCAGCGCGAGGAACGCCCCGAAGAACATCACCGAGCTTCCCAGGTCCCGGATGAAGACCAGCAGGACCATCGCCGCGCCCCAGACGACGAGCAAGGGCCCCAGATGCTTGAGCGGGGGCAGCACCAGCCCCATGAACCGCCGTGCCCCCACCACGAGCACCTCCCGGCGCTCGTTCAGGTAGCTGGCGAGGAAGACGACGATGCAGATCTTCGCCAGCTCGGTCGGCTGGAAGGTGACGGGCCCGAAGTTGACTGCGAGATACGCGTCGTTCGTCGCATGCCCCAGGAAACGGGGCAGGATCAGCAGGACGATCCCGGCGAGCGCGATCAGGTAGCGGTAGCGCTCGAGCGCCTCGTAGTCCCGCAGGAAGATGATCGTCCCCGAGAAGAGGACCAGGCCGAGCACGAACCAATTGGCCTGGTCTCTCGCCAGGCCCTGGTCGAGCCGGTAGAGCATCACCAGCCCGAAGGCCGCCAGGAGCGCCACCAGCGGGAAGAGGAAGGGATCGGCGTCGGGCAGGCGGACGCGGATGACTAAGTGGGTGGCGACGCAGACCGCCAGGAAGTAGGCGCCGTAGAAGACGCTCGCGTTGAGCTGATCCGAGTTGGTGATGAGCACGGCCGTGAACCCGGCCGTGACCAGCAGCGCGACCGGGATCAAGGCAAAGAGCTCGCGGGTGCGGGCGCTCAACTCTTCTTGGCCTGCTGGCCGTTCGAGTTGGCCCCAGACTTCTTCTTCTTGGACGGCGGCGGAGCCGGCGGTGGCGGCAGGCCCTCGGTGGGTCTCGCCTGGATGTCGTCGATCAGGTCGGTCGCGTCACCCTTGCCGCGCAGGGTGTGCCCGGTGACTGCGCGCTGGCGGTCCTCGGAGAGGGTCCCCTCCTGGACCGGGACCGAGTACTGCTTCGAGTAGAGGCTGATGCCGAGCGGGAGGCTGTAGGGCAGGCCGCGATAGAGGGCGACGTTGCCGCCCTCGTCGGTGCCGAGGAAGTAGACGGAGCGAGCAAACAGGAAGCCGCCGCCGATCACCACGATCACCACGAGGATGGCCGCGGCCCAGCCGAGGAAGCGGCGGCGGCGGCGCGGCGGGGCGGGCAGTGGGCCGCGACCCCGCATACGATCGGACGCGGCGCGCATCCGCTCGCCGGTGAGGCCGGCCTGCTCGGCGGTCCTGGAGATCAGCGTCGCGCTCTCCTCGCCCTCTCGCGCGTCCGCATCGGCCACACGAAACGCGACGGCGGTGATGTTGTCCCGGCCTCCGCCGCGGTTGGCCGCGTCGACGAGCTCCTTGACCGCGCCGCGCAGGCTTCGCGAGGAGAGCAGGATCTGGCGGATCTCGTCGTCCGAGACCATCGTCGTGAGGCCGTCGCTGCAGAGCAGGAAGACGTCGCCGTCCTTGGCCGGGAAGGTCATGGTGTCGACATTCACGTTCGGCTCGGGACCGAGGGCGCGGGTGATGATCGAGCGCTGGGGATGCTCCTCAGCCTCCTCCTCGGTCAGCCGGCCCTGGCGGCGGAGCTCCTCGACCAGCGAGTGGTCCTTGGTGAGCCGCTTGAGCTGCCCGTCGCGCAGCACGTAGGCGCGACTGTCGCCGACGTGGCCGAACGCCACCTCGTTCCCCCGCAGCATCGCGGCGGTCAGTGTGGTCCCCATGCCGGCTCGCGAGGAATCCTCCTGGGCCAGTTGGTGAATCTCGCGGTTCGCCGACTGCGCGATCTGCTCGAGCTGGCCCTCGGCCGGCTCCTCTTCAGTGAGCTGGCCGCGCCGCTCGAAGGCGCTGGCGGCGATCCGCGAGGCGACCTCGCCGGCCTGGGCCCCGCCCATCCCGTCCGCGACGGCGAACAGCGGTGCTCGCGCGAAGTAGGAGTCCTCGTTCGCGTGGCGCTGGCGACCGGTATCGGTCTTGTGGGCTTCTTCGGCGACGGTCAGCATCAGGAGACCTCGAAGCGCAACTCAGTGTCCCCGATCCGAATCACGTCACCGGGCCGGAGCTCGGCCTCTCCGTGCAGCTCCTGCGAGTTGAGCAGCGTGCCGTTGGTGGAGTTCAGGTCCTCGACGAAGTAGTTGCCGCCGCGGTTGAACACCCGGGCGTGGAAGCCGGATGCGTACCGGTCGTCGAGCCTCACATCGGCGTCCGCGGAGCGGCCCAGGGATATACCGCCGAAGAGGTCGAAGTGATCGCCCTTGTTGAGGCCGCCGCCCTCCTGGACGACGAGGAAGGCGTCAGTCGCCTCGGCCTCGCCCCCGAGCACGTCGTGGTAGCCGGTCTCGAACCCAGGCGACGCCGTGCCCCGCAGGTCGCGCAGCGCCATGCGGGTGACCCAGAGCAAGAAGAGATAGAGGACGGCCAGGAAGCCGAACTTGAGCGCTACGGCTAGCGGCTCGAGGTCGTTCACTGCTCGATGTCGAAACCGAAGACCTTGGTCCCTAGCGTGATCTCATCCCCCGGCGACAGTCGGGCGTTCGCGACGCGGCGGCCGTTGACCTTCACACCGTTGGTCGAGTTGAGGTCGACGATCTGCCAATCCCCGACGCTCGACCGGCGCAGCTCCGCATGCCGGCGAGAGATGTTGGGGTCATCGATGATGCAATCGGCCTCCTTGGAGCGCCCGAGCGTCGCCGTCGGGCCGTCGAGGACATAGCGGCGATCGTCGACCGTGACGATCGCCCTGGTCTCCGAGTAGGCGGCGTCCGGGCGGCGCTTCGACTTCGCCTTGTCCGCCTGCGTCGCCGAGTAGACCATGGTGTGGCCGTGCTCCCCCTGCTCCGGGTCGGCGCCCTGTCGTTGCGGCGGGCGGACCAGACGGGTCTGGATCCCGAACTCGCCGAGCCGGAGTCGCTCGTCCTGGTCGAGGTTCACGACGGGCCTGGTGAGCAGATCGTAGTCGTGGTGGCGAGCATGCTCCAGCAGGTGGCCGCTCAGCTCCTGAGCGAGTGAGGCCTCGTAGTCCTTGAAGCGCTCGTAGTCGTCCGGGCAGAGCCAGACCGTGTACTCGTTGGGCACGTAGACCCGCTGGACGGAGGCCGTCTTGTGGGCATCCATCTCCTTGGCGAGCTTGCGGGCGATCTCCACCGGCTGCACGCCGGAGCTGAAGGCACGGCTGAAAACGCCCTCGACGAGGCCCTCGATGCGAGCTTCAAGGTTGCGCAGAACGCTGATGACAGGCTCCTGGGATCGGTGGGACGGCCAGCGGCAACGCAGGCCGGGGCGAAATGCTAGTGCGTGAAGCTACGCGAGCGCATCGGGCGGCGGCCCCTCGAGGGAGGCACTCGTGTAATGCGCCGGCGGGCCCATTCTCCGGGCGAGCACGGCGGCAATCACCGCGGCCAGGAGAGTCCCGAAGAGCAGGCCGGGCGGCGTGCTGCCCCCGGCGACCAGCTTCAGGGTCGTGATCAGGCCGGCCGCCCAGATCAAGGCGCCCACGGCGTCGAGCAGCGGCGTGCGTCCACGCACGAGGACGGGGAGAACGAGCGCCGCGGCCGCGAAGATTCCGGCGGCCGCCAGCACCGAGCCGTCGATCAGGGGCATCAGGATGTCCGAGATCGCGCTGCCTGCCGATCCCTTCCAGTGCGCCGGCGGGTCCGCGACCGGGCCGAGCAGCAGGGTGCGGTGGGCGAGCTCCTCCCACGCCGCGATCCAGAGGTATCCGATTCCTCCCAGGAGCGCCCGACCGGCGGCGCCCCGGGTCAGTCCGGCAAGAGCCGGATAGACCGGGCCGAGGCCGATCAGGCCCAGGATCGGGGCGGCGCCGGGAAGCGGGATGGCGTCCGGGTCGATCGCCGGAGCCAGGAGCGGTGCGCCCAGCGCGAGGACGACGGCCGCGACCCCCGGATCGCCCGCGCCGATCAGGGTCCAGAGGAAGACGAGGGCAAGCTGCAGCGCATACGCGGGACGGGGTCGGCCCAGGGCGAGCGCCCCGGGGACGAGAGCTGCCAGGACGACCGGAGCGGGAGCGCCGGTGACGATCAGGGCGGCCATGCCGAGTGCGGCCACCCCTGCCCCGGGAAGGAATCTCGCCAGGCCGGGCAGTGAACGGGGCAGCCGCTCGTCCTCGTCGAAGCCCTGGAGCCCCTCGACCGCCGGCAGGGGGTCGCCATCGAGCTCGTTGATGTGGGCCGCAAGAGCCGCCTCCAGCTCGGAGGCGAGCGGCCGCACCTCCCCATCGGGGTCGAGCGCGGCGTCGATCGCGTCCGTCATCCCCTCGGGCAGATCCGGCCGGACCGCCGAAAGGAGGGCGATCGGCGAGCCGATCGCCCTGGCGGTCGCCGCAGGGCTCTCGCGGACGAGCGGGTGCTCCCCGCTGAAGCATTCGTACAGGGTCAGCGCGAGGGAGTAGACGTCGGCCGACGGACCCGGCCGCAGCCCGTCCGCCTGCTCGGGGGCCATGTAGGCCAGGGTCCCGAGCACCGCTCCGGTGGCGGTCAGGCTGCGCTCGCCGGCGATCCGGGCGATGCCGAAGTCGACCAGCTTCGCCTCGACATGAAACGGGTCGCGCTGACGCGCGCCCTCGCGTACAACCAGGATGTTCTCGGGCTTCACATCGCGGTGGACGACTCCCGCCCGATGAGCAGCCATCAGCGCAGCCGCGGAATCCGCGCCGACTCCTGCGACGAGCCGGTCGGTGAGCTCACCGCGCCTGCCGAGCGCCCGGAGGGTCTCGCCCTCGATCAACTCGGAGACCAGGAAGGCACGCTCGCCGTCGCTGGCGAGCTCGTACAGCGTCGCGATGTTGCGGTGCGCCAGGCGCGCGACCGCCTGGGCCTCGCGCATCACCCGAGGGGCGCCGTGGTCGCGGTCGATCACCTTGACGGCGACCGGGCGCTGCAGGCGCTCGTCCCAGGCGCGATAGACGGTGCCGAAGCCACCGCTCCCGATCCGCTCCTCGATGCGGAATCTGCCCAGGATCTGCTCGCCCACCATGGCTTCTCCAAGTTCGGTGGCGAAGCGTCTCTTCCTGCGCGCCACCGCGCCCCAAAACGGCCTGGATTACATGCGTCGCGCCCCCTGTTCATACTGAGCGGCGGTTTGGCATTCCTCGACGAGGAACAAGACGACGTGGTCGTCGCCGACGAGCCGGACCGCCCGAGGCGCAGGGTCGGGGGGCCCCAACGGCGACGCCAGCAGTACCTGGTCCGCCGCCTGATCGGCGTCGGGGTGGGTCTCGCCTTCCTGATCCTGGTCGTGATCGGATTCAGGGGCTGCCTGAAGGCCCGGTCCGACCGCGCCCTCCGCAACTACGACTCGAATGTCGCGACGATCATGCAGCAATCCCAGCAGAGCGGGACCGGCTTCTTCCAGCTGCTCAACTCCCCGAGCGGCGCCTCCAGCTCGGTCGACGTGCAGAACCAGGTGCTCGCCCAGCGAGACGCCTCCACCAGCCTGCTCGACCGCGCCGACAGCCTGAGCGTGCCGGGTCAGATGCACGACGCCCAGGCGGCCGTGGAGCAGACCCTGACGCTGCGGCGGGATGCGCTCACCGCCATCGCGTCCAACGTGACCCAGGCTGCCGCACGCAGCCAGACAGCGGATGCGATCACGACGATCTCCAACGCGATGGGCTCCCTCTACGCCAGCGACATCCTCTGGACGCAGATCGGCAAGCCCGACATCCAGAAGGTGCTGAAGGACGAGGGCGTCGAGGGGCAGCCTCTGCCGCCGGGGAACTTCATGCCGGCGAACGCGACGGACTATCTCGATCAGACCAACCTGGTCACCAAGCTGAACGCGATTACCGGCAACACTGCGACGACCGGCGGCGTCCACGGCCTCTCCCTCGACTCCACCACGATCGGCAGCACGCAGCTCTCGCCGGACACGACGACCACGGTTCCGAGCGACTCGACCGAGATCGACATCGGCGTGACCAACTCAGGCGACAGCGACGAATCCGGGATCAAGGTCAACGTCCAGCTGGGAGGCACCACCCTCACCGGCCAGCTCCCCTCGCTCAGCGCCGGCCAGTCGGGAACGATCAAGATCCCGCTGACCGCGAAGCCGACGCCGGGCACGCCCACTCAGTTGGAGGTCGTCGTCGAGCCCGTGCCTAGCGAGCAGCTCACCGACAACAACTCGTCGACGTACACCGTCGTCTTCGGCTCCTGACCGGGGGCGAGGACCCCGACGCCAGCCATGCGAATCGCGTACCTCGGGCCGCGGGGAACCTTCAGCGAGGACGCCCTGAACTCCGCAATCGGCGATGCGGAGGTGGATCCCGTGCCCTCGGCGAGTGTCTACGACGCGATCCTGGCGGTGCGTGAGGGCGAGGCCGGCCGGGCGCTGGTCCCGTTCGAGAACTCGATCGAAGGGGCCGTCACGGCGACCCTGGACGCCCTCGCCTTCGACGCCGACGGGGTCACCCTCGTCGGCGAGTACGACCTGCCGATCCGCCACTGCCTGATCGCGCGCGAGGATATGCCGCTGGAGCGGATCGAGGCCGTCATCTCCCATCCGCAGCCGAGTGCGCAGTGTGCCCGGTTCATCCGGGAGAATCTGCCTCAGGCCGAGGTGCGTGCCGCGCCGAGCACGGCCGAGGCGGTGCGCACCGTCGCCGAGGCGGACCAGCCCTGGGCGGCACTCGGAGCCGAGTCGGCCGCGAAGCTCTACGGCGCCGCCGTCCTCCGTCAGGGTGTCGAGGACGAGCCCGACAACATCACCCGCTTCGTCTGGGTCGCGCCCGACGGGACAGTGCCGTCCGGCTCGGGGCCGTGGCGCACCTCACTGGTCTTCTCGGAGCTCGGTGAGGACCACCCCGGGGCGCTGGTCGACGCGCTCCAGGTCTTCTCGGACCGGGAGATCAACCTCAGCCGGATCGAGTCGCGGCCGCTGCGCAGGGGGCTCGGGCGCTACCAGTTCTTCCTCGATGTCGAGGGAACGGTGGCCGAGGACCCACTCTCAGGGGCGATCGACGTGCTTCGCTCGAAGGCCGAGAACGTGCGCGTGCTGGGCAGCTGGCCCATCGCGGCCCCGCCCGGAGTTCCCGGAGCCGAGTAGGCCCTGCATTACAATCGCGCCCAGCATGGGCAACGGGGCCACCGCACAGCGGGTTGCGGTCAACGGCCATGAGGCCGCCCACGAGAACGGCCACGAGGCCGCCCAGAATGGAGATGCCGACCCCGAGGTAGCGGTATCCGCAGCCCGCCGCCTGACCCGCGGGCGGGTGCTGGTTCTGAACGCGAGCTACGAGCCCCTCAACGTCTGCACCGTCCGACGCGCGCTCGTCCTGTTGCTCAAGGAGAAGGCCGAGGTCCTCGAGCACGGCGCGGACGTGCTGCGCTCGGAGAAGATGCGGGTCGACCGCCCGGAGGTGATCCGGTTGGTCAGCTTCGTCCGCGTCCCCCGCGACATCCATCGCCGACGCATCACCCGCAAGGCGGTCCTGGCCCGCGACGGCTGGACCTGCCAGTACTGCGGCTCCGAGAAGCCGGCGCTGACCGTCGACCATGTCATCCCCCGGAGCCGCGGCGGCCAGTCGGTCTGGGAGAACATCGTCGCCTCCTGCGCCCCCTGCAACCGCAAGAAGGGCAACCGCCTCCCCCACGAGATCCGCATGCATCCGAAGCGGAACCCGCGTCCGCCCGGCCCCACGGTCTTCATCCGCATCGCCGCGCCCCGGACGCCGGAGGCGTGGGAGCCTTACCTCTTGACCGCCTAGCGGCGACCAAGGCGCTCCACTTCGGAGCGGAGGGCGAAGCCCGTAGCGACTTATGTGGGGCGGCCGCCTGTCGCCGCGTTCTGATGGCGAAGCCGTCTACCGCTTTCGCTTGCGTGCGCTCTCAGCCCGCTGTTTCGCCGTCGCGGTGTGCTTCGGCTTCACCTTCGGCTTCGCGGCGGAACCTCCGCCCGACGAGCTCCGCTTCTTCGGTGCCGGTTTCGACTTGGGCTTCACGGCGGGGGCCTTGCTCCTCGGCTTGGCGACCTGCTTCGTCCTCGGCTTGGTGGCCTGCTTCGACTTCGGCCTGGCTTTGGGGGCAGTCGCGCTCGATCCGGAGCTCTTCGTGACCTTGGCCTCTCCGTTGCCGGAGGCTTCGGCCGCAGCGGCCTCCTCGGCCAGGTTCTCAGCCGTCGGAGCCTCATCCTCCACCCGAGCGCCGGTTGCGGCGGCGCCGTTTCCGTTGCCGTTGGCCTCCGACTCCACGACGAGGGCGACGGCGCTGACGCGGTCGCCCTTCTTCAGGTTCATGACCCGCACGCCCTGGGTCGGCCGGCCCATCCGCGAGATGCCGGACACCGCGTTGCGCTGCACCATCCCGGTCTGGGAGATGAAAATCAGCTCCTGGCCCTCGCGCACCACCCGCGCGCCGGCGAGCCCGCCCTTCTTGGCGGTCAGCTTCGCGGTGAGGACGCCCTTGCCGCCGCGTCCCTTGATCGGATACTCGGAGATCGAGGTCCGCTTGCCGTAGCCGTTCTCGGTGACGACCAGCAGCTCGCCCTTCCTGTCCTGATGGTCCACCACGTCGAGTGAGAGGACCTCGTTGCCCTTGGCGGCGACGTTCATCCCCTTGACGCCGGCGGTACCTCGTCCCATCGGGCGCGCGAGCTTCTCGTTGAAGCGGATCGCGTGGCCGGACTTGGAGACCATGATCAGGTCGTCCTTGCCGGAGCTCATCCGCACCCGGACCAGCTCATCGCCCTTCTTGATGTTGATCGCGATGATCCCGTCCGCGCGGATCGGCGTGTCGTAGTCCTTGAACAGCGTCTTCTTGACCATGCCCTGCGAGGTCGCGAAGACGAGGTACTTGTCCTCGGAGAAGTCGCGGGTCGGGATCACCGACATCACCTTCTCCCTCTCCTTGAGCGGCAGGAAGTTCGCCAGGGCACGGCCGCGGGAGGCGCGGCTGCCCTCCGGCAGCTCGTAGACCTTCACCCGGTAGACCTTCCCCTGATTGGTGAAGAAGAGGAGGTAATCGTGCGTCGAGCAGACGTGCAGGTGCTCGATGTAGTCCCCCTCCTTCATGTTCATCCCCATGACCCCGCGGCCACCGCGGCGCTGCTGGCGGTAGGTCACCAGCGGCGTGCGCTTCGCGTAGCCGGAGGCGGTGATCGAGACCACCATCTGCTGGTCGGCGATCACGTCCTCGATGTCGAGGTCGCCCTCGGACGCGGTGATCTCGGTCCGGCGGTCGTCGCCGTAACGGTCGCCGACCTCGGAGAGCTCCTTCTTCACCAAGGCGAGGACCTTCTTCTCATCGGCCAGGATCGCGCGGAGCTCCTTGATCAGCTTCGTGAGCTCGGCGTGCTCGGTCTTGATCTTGTCGGCCTCGAGCGCGGTGAGGCGCTGCAGGCGCATGTCGAGAATCGCCTGTGCCTGAGCGCGACTGAGCTTGAACTTCTTGATCAGGCCGTCGCGGGCGGTCTCGGGGTCCTTCGAGGAGCGGATCAGCTTGATCACGGCATCCAGGTTCTTGAGCGCGATCAACAGCCCCTCGAGGATGTGAGCGCGCGCCTCCGCCCGGGCAAGCTGATGCTGCGTGCGCCGGGTGATGACCTCCTTCTGGTGGCCGACGTATTGCTCGACCAGCTCGCGGAGGCTGAGGGTCTTCGGCACGCCGTCGACCAGCGCGACCATGTTGATGCCGAAGGCCTGCTGCATGGCGGTGCGCTTGTAGAGCTGATTGAGGACCACCTGAGCGGGGTCGCCGCCCCGCTTCAGCTCGATCACCAGGCGCATGCCGTTGCGGTCCGATTCGTCGCGCAGGTCGGAGATGCCGGTGATCTTCTTGTCGCGGACGAGGTCGGCGATCTTGGTGATCAGGCCACCCTCCCCACCCTTCTTCACCATGAAGGGCAGCTCGGTGACGATGATCGCGTCCTTGCCGCCCTTGAGCGGCTCGACATGGGCCTTCGCGCGCACCTTGACCGACCCGCGGCCCGACCGGTACGCGTCACGGATGCCCTGCGTGCCCATGATCGTGCCGCCCCCAGGGAAGTCCGGCCCCTTGACGTGCTTCATCAGGCCCTTCATGTCGACCTCGGGGTCCTCGATGTACGCGTTGACGGCCCCGATCACCTCGCGCAGGTTGTGCGGGGGGATGTTGGTCGCCATGCCGACGGCGATCCCGGTCGCGCCGTTGACCAGCAGGTTCGGGAAGCGGGCCGGCAGCAGCACGGGCTCGCGCGTCGACTCGTCGTAGTTCGGGCCGAAATCGACGGTGTCGGCGTCGATGTCGCGGAGCATCTCAGTGGCCAGGGAGTCGAGTCTCGCCTCCGTGTACCGCATTGCGGCGGGCGGGTCATCGTCGATCGAGCCGAAGTTGCCCTGCCCGTCGACGAGCGGGTAGCGCAGCGCGAAATCCTGCGCCATTCGCACCAGCGTCTCGTAGATCGCCGAGTCGCCGTGCGGGTGGTACTTGCCCATCACCTCGCCGACGATGAAGGCGCACTTCCGGTACGCCCGGTTCGGCTGCAGCCCGAGGTCGTGCATCGCGTAGAGGACGCGCCGGTGCACCGGCTTCAGGCCGTCGCGGACATCGGGGAGCGCGCGCCCCACGATCACGCTCATCGCGTAATCGAGATACGAGGAGCGCATCTCCTTCTCGAGCTCGCGCTCCTCGATCTTGCCGTGGAGGGCGCCGTCCAAGGTGTTCTGGTCTCCGTCAGCCATCAGCGATCACCTCCTCAGACGTCCAGGAAGCGGACGTCACGGGCATGTCTTTCGATGAACGCCTTCCGGGGCTCAACCTTGTCACCCATCAGGTCGGAGAAAGTCTGCTCCAGGCCACTCGCGGCCGCCTCGTCGATCGAGACCTGCTGGAGCGTCCGGGTCTCCGGGTCCATGGTGGTCTCGCGGAGCTGCTCGGAGTTCATCTCGCCGAGTCCCTTGAAGCGGGAGAGCGTGACGCCCTGGCGAGCGAGCTCGAGGACCTCGCGGCGGAGCTCCGAGAAGTTCTCGGCCTCGGCCTCCTTTTCGCCGAGCGAGACCACGAACGGCGGCTTGCCCATCTCGGCGACCACCTTGCTGTAGGCGTCGACCAGCTCCTTGTAGGGCTGTGAGTCGAACATCGCCTTGGAGAGCTTGTGCTCGATCGCCAGACCGCTACGGCGGTGGATGCCCTTGACGGTCAGGCCGGTGGTCTTCTGGTCCAGCAGCTTCGTCTCGTAGAGAGCGTCCTTCAGATCCCTGGCCTTGAAGAGCTTGGCCGCGGCCGCCATCGTCTTGGCGCCGGTCTGGAGGAGCTGGGCGTCGGAGATGAAGTCGATCGTCTCGTGCCCGAACTCGGCCCGCAGCGTCGATGACCAGCCCTCCACCGCCTTGAAGTGGCGCTTGAAGTCCTGCCAGCGGCGCTTGGAGAGCTTTCTCTCCTTGCCGGTCGAGTCCACGACGGTGAACTCCTCGAGCTTGTCGGCGAGCAGGAGCTCTTCGAGCTCACCCTCGCGCTCGACGTAGATTTCGCCAGAGCCGTTCTTCACCTTGTAGAGCGGCGGCTTCGCGATATAGACGAATCCCCCGTCGATCAGTTCCTTCATCTGGCGGTAGAGGAACGTGAGGACCAGGGTCCGGATATGGGCCCCGTCGACGTCCGCATCCGTCATCAGCACGATCTTGTGGTACCGGAGGTCCTCGACCTTGAACTCGTCCTGCAGCCCGGTCCCGATGGCGGTGATCAGCGCCTGGATTTCGTTGTTTGAGAGGACCTTGTCGATCCGGCTCTTCTCGACGTTGATGATCTTGCCGCGGAGGGGCAGCACGGCCTGCGTGTTCCTGTCGCGTCCCTGCTTGGCGGAGCCGCCGGCCGAGTCACCCTCGACGATGAACAGCTCCGCCAGAGCGGGGTCCTTCACCGAGCAGTCAGCGAGCTTGCCCGGCAGCGTGGAGTTCTCCAGGGCGGACTTGCGCCGCGTCAGATCCCGCGCCTTGCGCGCCGCATCGCGAGCCCGCGCCGCCTCCACGGCCTTGATCAGGATCCGGCGAGCATCGGCGGGGTGCTCTTCGAGGAAGTCCCCGAGCTGGCGATTGACGACCTCCTTGACCAGGCCCTCGATCGGAGGGTTGCCGAGCTTGCCCTTCGTTTGACCCTCAAATTGAGGATCAGCGAGCTTCACCGAGACCACCGCGGTCAACCCCTCGCGTACGTCCTCGCCGGAGAGGTTGTCGTCCTTCTCCTTGAGCAGGTTGCGGTTGCGCGCGATCGCGTTGAGCGTCCTGGTCAGGGCCGACCGGAAGCCGGAGAGGTGCGTGCCACCCTCGTGGGTGTTGATGTTGTTGGCGAAGCTGAACGTGGATTCCTGATAGGAGGAGTTCCACTGCAGCGCGACCTCGACCTGACCATCCTTGTTCTCGCCCTCGAAGAAGATGATCTTGCGGTGGAGCGGGTCCTTCGTCTCGTTCAGGTGCTTGACGAAGTCCGCGATGCCGCCCTTGTAGAGGAACTCGACCTTGCGGCCGGCGCCTCGTTCGTCGACCAGCTCGACCTTCAGGCCGCGGGTCAGGAATGCGGTCTCCCGGAGCCGCTCGGCGAGGATGTCGAAGTCGAACTCGATGTCCTCGAAGATCTCGGTGTCCGGGACGAAGGTGATGGTCGTCCCGGTTGTCTTCACCGCACGGCCCTTCTTGAGCTTCGCGAGAGGCTTGCCGCGCTCGTAGCTCTGCGTCCAGACCGCGCCGTCGCGCCAGATCTCCAGGTCGAGCCTCTCCGAGAGGGCGTTGACGACCGAGACGCCGACCCCGTGCAGCCCACCTGAGACCTTGTAGCCGCCGCCGTCGCCGAACTTGCCGCCGGCATGGAGCGTGGTCAGGACGACCTCCGCGGCGGGCTTGTTCTTGGCCTTCTTCATCTTGTCCACGGGAATTCCGCGGCCGTCGTCGACCACGGTGCAGCTGTTGTCGGGATGCAGCGTCACGGTGACGCGCTTGGCATGGCCGGCGATGGCCTCGTCCACGGAGTTGTCCACAACCTCGTAGACGAGGTGGTGCAATCCGCGGGGGCCGGTCGAGCCGATGTACATGCCGGGGCGCTTGCGAACGGCCTCGAGGCCCTCGAGGACGGTGATGTCCTTGGCGCCATAGGTTGAGGCCTTGGTTGCCGGCTTCTTCTTCGCAGCGGTGTTCGCCACTCAGCTTCCTTTCAGTTCCATCAGGGGATGCCTCGACCTTCGTGATCCGGCTCGGAGGGTCCTCGCGGACAGGAGGGTCGGGGCTTCACACAAGTAGACATAAGTCTACCAGTCGAAAGCGCCGGAAATTCCGCGGAACAGCCACAAAAGCCCTGCAAATTACGTATGAAAAGAAACTTACTCGGAGGTCCCGGAGGCGGTGAAGCGAATAGCCCCGAGCTCGGCCCATTCGGGCAGATTTTCCCTCAGCTGCTCGAGGATCTGACCGCTCAACAGGTCGAGCTCCTGGGCCCAGGTGGCCGACCGGCAGGCCACGGTGACCACCCCGTTGCGCTCCGCGACGGGGCTCGCCTCGCGCACCACCGCCTCCCCCACCGCCCCTGGCCAGGCGCTCTGGACCGCCGCCAGGAGAGTCGCGGGCTCGGCCCCCTGCAGGACCGTCTCGAGGGCCGCTCCGATCGGGCGTGGGGTGCGGCGGCGCATCAGGCGGCCTTCAGGGCCGCCGCGTGGGAGAGGGAGCCGGCGTTGACCTCGATGCGGAGCGCGGCGGCCGACGGCACGTGCGCGGTCTCGGTCGCGCTGATCACCGACTGGCCCGTGCCCTCCAGCAGCGAAACCAGCAGCTGGCGATGATCCGCGTCGAGCTCGCTCATCACGTCGTCGAGCAGCATCAGCGGAGCGGTGCGTTCGGCGGCGAGCAGGGCCTCGCGCTCCGCGAAGAGCAGGGCAAGAAGCGAGAGCCGCTGCTGGCCCTGCGAGGCGAAGCGCCGCAGGGCGCGGCCGGCCAGCCGCAGCTCGATCTCGTCGAGCTGCGGGCCGTAGGAGGTGTAGGCGCGCCCGAGGTCCTCGGCACGGCGCCGGGCGAGCTCCGCCGCCAGGTCCTCGCCGCCGCGCGAGGCCCTGGGCCGGTAGGAGATCTCCGCGTCCTCGAGCCCGAGCTTGGCGGCGAGCGCGGTGAACCCGGTCCTCAGCGCTTCGACTGCCTCCGAGCGGGCCTCGATCAGCGGTGCCGCCTCCTCCGCCAGACGCTCGTCCCAGGAGGGCAGGGACTCCGTGTTGCCGAGCCCCGCCCGGATCCTCGCGACCAGCGCGTTTCGCTGCGAAAGCGTCCTGCCGAAGCGGGTGCGCAGATCGGCGCGGGCGGGCCACAGCGCGCCGCAGAGCCGATCGAGGTGAGCGCGGCGGTGAGCCGGCGCGCCCTTGACGAGCGCCAATCGATCGGGGTGGAAGACGCTCACCAGCGGTCGCTCCCCCGAGCCGGCTAGGGGGCGCCCGGAGAGCAGGTGGCGGCGTTCCCCGGAGCGATCGAGGGCGGCGAGGAGCGAGCCCCCTTCGGCCAGCTCGAGCTCGACCCGGGCCCCTTCCTCCCCGTAGCGGATCAGGTCGCGGTCGTTCCCGGTGCGAAACGAGCGACCCGTCAGCCCGAAGTAGAGCGCCTCGATCAGATTGGTCTTGCCGGCGCCGTTGGGCCCGTGGACGACCACCACCCCGCCGCCGACGTCCGTGCCCCCGTCGGCGAGGTTGCGAAAGCCGCGGCACTCGACGGCGCGAATGACCATGGCCTCACACGTTCAGGCGAATCGGCATCACCAGGTACCTGAAGTCGTCATCGCCCGACGGCTCCAGCAGTCCCGGCCGAAGCGGCGAGATCAGCTTGAGGAGCACCTCGTCCGACTCGATCGACTCGAGTCCGTCCCGGACGAACTCAGGATTGAACCCGATCTCCAGCAGCTCGCCCGAGTACGGTGCCGGCAGGGCCTCGCGGGCATCCCCCAGGTCGGGCGTCTCGGCTGAAACGACGAGCTCGCCGTCCGAGAAGGAGAGCCGCAGCGCCGCGTTCCGTTGTGCCAGCTGGGAGACGCGCCTGGTCACCTCGAGCAGGTCGGCCCGCGGCAGCTTCACCTCATGCTCGTAGGACTCGGGCAGCAGCTGGGAATGGTTCGGGAACTGACCGTCGATCAAGCGGGAGCTCAGCGACGTCGGGCCCACCCGGAAGACAGCCTGGTTGCGAGTCAGCCACACGCTCAGCGTGTCCTCCCCGCCGGCCTCGATCAGCCGTGCGAGCTCGCGAAGAGCGCGCGCCGGGACGTTGGCCTCGAGGCGCTCGGGCACCGATGCCGCCAGCTTCGTCTTCTTGACGGCGAGCCGGTAGGAGTCCGTCGCCACCATCGTCATCTCGTCGCCCTCCACCGTCACCAGGACACCGGTGAGGACCGGCCTTGCCTCGTCCCGCGACGCAGCGCGGGCCACGCGGTTGATCGTCTCTCGGAGCGGGGCCGCCGGCAGCGCCGCGGGATCGCCCTCCGTCTCGGGGAAGCGCGGGAAGTCATCGGCGGGCAGCGTCCGCAGGTGGAAGCGCGAGGAGCCGGCGCTGATCTCGATGTCGCGCTCGGCCTCACGCAGGCTGAGGCTGACGGGACCATCCGGAAGCGAGCGAGCGACCTCCACCAGGAGTCGTCCCGGCAGGACCACCGACCCGCCGCCCTCCACCTCGCCGTCGAGGCCGACCTCGAGGCCCAGCTCCATGTCCGTCGCGCGTAGCCGGGCTCCACCGTCGGTGGTGATCAGGATGCCCGAGAGAGCCTGCAGCGCCGCCCGGGCCGAGACGGCCCGGGAGACGACGAGAAGAGCGTCGAGCAGTGCCTGCCTTGTGGTGTTGATCTTCATGGCCTGTTGGTCTTCGGCTTCCCTAGGAGTAGTAAGGGTTGTGGATGGCGTGGATATGTGGACAACCTCCTCGGTCGATTCTTTCAATCGGTTCGGTCACGATCCATCCCGGCCTCGGATTGAAGCTCGGTGGTGAGCTCCTCGACGGCGCGAGAGAGGGTGGCGTCCTCGAGGGCGCCCTTCTCGACCCTGCGGATGGCGTGGATGACGGTGGTGTGGTCGCGGCGGTTGAAGGCCTCCGCGATGGCCGGCAGCGAGAGGTCGGTGAGTTCGCGGGTGAGGTACATGGCGAGCTGGCGGGCGCGGGCGACCGAAGCGCTGCGGGTGGGGGAGAGGATCTGATCGACGCTCAGCCCGAGACGGGCGGCGACGGCCTCCTGAACCTGACGCGGCTCGAGGTCGTCGGTGGCCGTCTCGGCGATGGCGGTGCCGGGCAGGGCGCGGTTGACGGAGTCCGGCGTCACGGCCGAGGCGGTCAGGGAGGAGAGGGCGACCACGCGAGTGAGCGCGCCCTTCAAGACGCGGAGGTTGGCGGAGGCCTTGGAAGCGAGCGCCCGGAGCGCGTCGGGTGGGAGCTGCTCGGTCTGCTCCCGGGCCAGGTTGCCGAGGAAGACGAGGCGGGTGGCGAGGTCGGGCGGCTCGACGGGGACCGTCAGGCCCCACTCGAAGCGGTCACGGAGTCGGTCGGAGAGCGCCGAGAGCTCGGCGGGGACGCAATCCGCGGTGAGGACGATCTGGGCGCCGCCTTCATACAGGGCGTTGAAGGTGTGGAAGAACTCGTCCGCGGTGCGGGCCTTGCCCTGGAGGAACTGGACGTCGTCGATCAGCAGGACGTCGGCCCGGCGGTAGCGCTCCTTGAAGCCGTCGATGCCGGCGCCCTGCAGCGAGGAGACGAACTCGTTGGTGAAGGACTCGGCGGTCGTGTAGTGGACCGCGAGCTGCGGGCTGTGGCGGTGGAGGTAGTTGGCGATCGCGCCGAGCAGGTGGGTCTTCCCGAGCCCGGGAGGCCCGTGGAGGAAGAGGGGGTTGTACGCCTCGCCGGGCGCCTCGGCGATCGCGAGAGCGGCGGCATGCGCGAGCTGGTTCGCGGGGCCGATCACGAAGCGCTCGAAGATGTAGTCGGGGTTGAGGGCGACCTGGGAGGCCGCCTCGGTCGAGGCGGGGGAGACGGCGTCGGCGTCCTCGGGAGCGACGAGCTCGATCTCGCGGAGCCCCTCGACCGCGCGGTGCGCCGCCGCGCGCAGCAGCTCCATATAGCGCCGGCTGACCCAGCGGACGACGCGCTTCGGACCGGTCAGATAGAGGGTGGCGCCCCGGCGGGAGACCGGGGTGAGGGGAGAGAACCAGAGGCGGTAGGTGTCCTCGTGCACCGAGGCGGCCAGCTCTCGCTGGATCTCGCGCCAGGGATCCTCGAGATCCTGGCGGACGTCACGTACCTGCCCCGGAACTTGGTGCTCCTCTCTGATCGTCGTGCGTACGGTGGGCTCAAGGCGAGGAAGCTCCGCTCCGAGCAACCCGTCTCAGGTTGGCGATCATAGGCTCGGCTCCCGCGGCCGGGAAGGCCCGCGGGGCAGCCTCCGTGCAAAACGCGGCTAAAACCGTGGGGGGTTTCCCGGCCGGACCCACGCCCTATACTGCCCTGCCCTCGCCCCTCCCTCCAGGGGCCCTCCTATGAAGCGGACCTACCAGCCGAAGAAGCGCAAGCGAGCCCGGACGCATGGCTTCCGGGCCAGGAGCTCGACCCGCTCCGGCCGCGCCATTCTCCGGCGCCGGCGTCAGAAGGGCCGCAAGCGGCTGACGCCCTGACGTTGGCCTCCGGGGGCCGTCCGGACGCCCGTCGCCGCCGGCTCTCGCGGAGCGGCGACTTCGACCGCGTCTATCGCGAGGGCAACTCGCGGGGCAACCGCTTTCTGGTGCTCTACTCGTTCGCGCGTCGCGAGGACGACTCGCGCGACGGCGCCCGCCTCGGCCTCTCGGTCGGCCGCAAGATCGGCAAGGCCGTGACCCGGAACAAGGTGAAGCGCGCGATCCGCGAGGCTTTCTGGGAGCTCTCCGAAGGCCTCGAGACGGGGGACGACTACGTCATCGTCGCCCGCCCCGGGGTGGAGGGCCTGCTGGAGCGCGATGGGCAGGAGGCGCTCCGCTCCTCACTGGCCGAGCTGGTCAACGACTCAGGCGAGGAGCGTTTGTCGTGAAACGGTGGCTGTCGGCACTGCTGGTCGCGCCGATCCACCTCTACCAGCGGCTGATCTCCCCGGCGATCGCACCGCGCTGCCGCTACTACCCGAGCTGCTCCAGCTACGCCGTGCAGGCGATCCGCGAGCTCGGTCCGATCCGCGGCATGATCCTGGCCGGCTGGCGGGTTCTGCGCTGCAACCCCTGGAGCGACGGCGGGGTCGACGAGCTCTCCGATCGAGCGCTCTTCCGGAGCACCCCGACGCGCTCGGAGCGAGCCGCGCGGCCGGCCCTTCCGGCCCCCCACGGATCTAACGGAGCCGATCTGACGTAGAACTCCCCGGTCATGTTCCTCGAAGCCCACATCCTCCAGCCGATCATCAACCTCTTCAACGACGTCCTGACGTGGTTGCACAACGACGTCGGCCTCGCCTGGGGACTGGGGATCGTCCTGATCACCTGGCTCTCGCGGGCGGTCGTGCTGCCGTTCACGCTCAAGTCGATGCACGGCATGCGCGAGATGCAGGCGCTCCAGCCGTACCTGAAGGAGATCCAGGAGAAGTACAAGGACGACCGCGAGCGTATGCAGCGCGAGCAGATGGCGCTCTTCAAGGAGCACGGCGTCAACCCGCTGTCGGCCTGCCTGCCGCTGGTCTTCCAGTTCCCGGTCTTCATCGCTCTCTACGCGCTGCTCCGCTCGAGCACCTTCAAGGACGAGGTCGGCAATGCGGGGTGGCTGTTCGTCTCCGACCTGACCGCCCACCCGACCGGCACCGAGGCGGTCGTGCTCGTCATCCTCGCCGTCGCCGGGACCTTCGCCCTCCTCTTCTTCAACCCTTCGCCGACGACCGGCGGCAACGCCCAGCGCTACATGATGGCCGGGATCTTCTCGCTGGTGACCGTCTTCCTGATCCCCAACGCGCCGGCCGGGATCGCCGTCTATTTCATTGCCAGCGGGCTCTGGCAGGTCATGCAGCAGAGCGTGATCCACTTCGTCTGGCCGCTGCCCGCGGTGCCGACGCCGGAGGAGGTCCGCTCCGAGAAGGCGCCGCCTCCTCCGCCTCGTAAGCGCAAGCGGCGCAAGTAGTCAGGGACGGGCGGCCGGGGTCGTCGGGCTGCCGCTGCAACACTGACCCCGTTTTGATGCTGCATCGTCAGCCCCCCGACCCCAGCCGCCGGAACTAGACTGCCCGCGTGGCAAATGGAGGAGCAGATGGGGCGGCGGCTTCTGTGCTGCCCGAGCAGCCCGCAGAGCGGGTTCGGGTGATGCTCGAGCGGATTCTCGAGGAGCTCGGGCTCGAGGCGTCGGTGATCGTCGAGGAGGGGGACGAGGAGATTCATGCGGATATCGAGGGGGAGGACGTCGGGCTGCTGATCGGGCGGCACGGGCAGACGATCGATGCGATCCAGCTGCTCTCCTACCAGGCCGCCTACCGCGGGCGGCAGGACCGGAAGCGTGTCACCGTCGATGCCGCGGGATACCGGCGGCGCCAGGGGGAGTCGCTGCGGCGGCGTGCCGACATGGCCGCCGAGGATGCGCTCTCGCACGGGGAGGCCGTGGAGATGGACCCGATGGGATCGAACGAGCGGCGGGTCGTCCACGAGCACCTGCGCGACCGCCCCGAGATCGAGACCTACAGCGAGGGCGACGAGCCCAACCGCTGCGTGGTCGTCGCGCCCCTCGTCTCCGATTGAGCTCCCCGCCAACCGAGGCGGAGCCGGCGCTCGAGATCCTGCTCGAGCTGCTGGCGGACCCGCGCGCGCCGATCGCGGCCTCGACCGTCGAGAGAGCCCGGCAGGTGCACGTCGCCGATTCGGTGAGCGGGCTCGAGGTCGATGAGCTCGCCCGCGCGGCCCGGATCGCCGACCTCGGCAGCGGCGCCGGGCTGCCCGGCCTCGTGCTGGCCGCCTGCCTGCCCGAGGCCCGCGTCGACCTGATCGAGTCGGCCGGCCGCAAGTGCGAGTTCCTCCGGGGCGCCGCCGACCGGATGGGGACCGGCAACGTGACGGTGGTCTGCGAGCGCTCCGAGGAACGGGCGGCGGGCGAGGGCCGCGAGGCCTACGACGCCGTGACCGTCCGGGCCGTCGGCTCACTCTCCACGCTCGCAGAGCTCGCCTCCCCGCTGCTCAGCGAGGGTGGCGTCCTGGTCGCCTGGAAGGGAGCGCGCTCCTCCGCGGAGGAGGCGGAGCTTGCTCGCGCGGCCGGGCGGCTCGCCATGGAGCCGCTCGAGGTCCGGAGCGTGCGGCCTTATCCGGGCAGCCGCGACAGACACATCCACCTCCTTCGCAAGAATGGACCGACTCCGAACGGATTGCCGCGCCGGCCCGGGATGGCGGCGAAGCGCCCGTTCGGCTCCGAACAGCACTGACCCGAACGATTCGACCTCGAATGGGAACCGTCTACGCGATCGCGAACCAGAAGGGCGGCGTCGGCAAGACGACGACCGCGGTGAACATGGGCGCCTTCGTGGCGAGCGACGGCCGGCAGACGCTGATCGTCGACCTCGATGCCCAGTGCAACGCGACGGTCGCGCTCGGCCTGCCGAAGGACTCGACGCCGTCCTCATACGACTGCCTCACCGGTGAGGTCTCGGTCGCGGAGGCCGCTAGGCCGGCGGGCCCCGACAACCTGTGGGTGGTTCCGGCGCATGTGGACCTGGCCGGCGCCGCCGTGGAGCTGCCGCGCTTCTCCGGGTATGAGACCCGGCTCCGCGATGGTCTCGGCCCGGTCCGCTCGCGCTTCTCCTACACGCTCCTCGACTGCCCGCCCTCCCTCGGCCCGGTCGCCGTCAACGCCCTGGTCGCCGCCGACAAGGTGATCGTCCCGGTGCAGGCCGAGTACCTGGCCCTCGAGGGCCTGGTCCAGTTCCTCGACACGCTGAAGCTCGTTCGCCGCGAGCTCAACCCGAACCTCGAGCTCGCGGGCGTCCTGATCACCATGCACGACGACCGCACCAGGCTCTCGCAGGACGTCGAGCGTGAGCTGCGGGAGCATCTGCCGGCCAGAGTCTTCAAGACCGTCGTCCCGCGCAGCGTCCGGGTCGCCGAGGCGCCGAGCTACGGCATCCCCGTCTCCCAGCACGACCCGAGGTCCTCCGGGTCAAAGGCCTACCGCGCCCTCGCCGACGAGGTCCTCGCCCTGGGAGTGGCGGATGGCTGAGCGCAAGCGCGGAATGGGGAGGGGGCTTGCCGCGATCCTGCCTGAGACCGCCGAGGGCGGACCCGAGCTGCGCGAGCTCGACGTCACCCAGATCGAGCCCAACCCGGACCAGCCGCGCGCCAAGTTCGACGCTGCAGCGCTCGACGCGCTCGCCGGGTCCATTGGCTCGGTCGGCCTCCTGCAGCCGCTGATCGTCCGGCCCCTCGACGATGGCCGCTACGAGCTCGTCGCGGGCGAGCGCCGCTGGCGTGCCGCGCAGAAGGCAGGCATCGACCGCGTCCCGGCGGTCGTCAGGACCTCCCCGGAGGACGAGCGCCTGCAGGCGGCCCTGATCGAGAACATGGTCCGCGAGGACCTCAACCCGATCGAGGAGGCGCGCGCCTGCGCCGCCCTGGTCGACGACCTGGGGATCTCGAAGGAGGAGCTCGCTCGGCGGGTGGGCCGCAGCCGCGCCGCGATCTCCAATCTGATCCGCCTGCTCGACCTCCCCGACCCGGTTCTCTCGCTGCTCGAGCGCCAGGAGCTGAGCGAGGGGCACGGCCGGGCGATCCTTCAGGTCTCCGACCAGGAGAAGCGCACGCGCCTCGCCAAGCAGGCAGCCTCCGAGGGATGGTCGGTCCGCGAAACCGAGCGCCACGCCGGCCAGGGCCCGAGCCGGAGGAAGGCGCCTGCCGGCGGGAGGATCTCCGCCGAGGAGCGCGCCGCGATGTCGGATGCGGAGGACACCCTCGGCTCCGCACTCGGCCGGGACGTCAAGGTGCGGCGGGCAGGAAGCGGCGTCAAGGCCGAGCTCCACTTCGACGATCTCGGGGAGCTCGAATCCCTCGCTAGACGGCTGCGGAAGCGTGGCTAAACTGCGCGATCCCGGGCGATTAGCTCAGTTGGTTAGAGCGCGTCTCTGATAAGGACGAGGTCCCTGGTTCGAGTCCAGGATCGCCCACTCAACTCGCCGCTCGCTCGCCCTCCGCGGCGTCCCTGATTCCCTCCAGTGCGTGCTCGACCCAGCGGCGGAACATCCGCGTCCCGGCCATGGCCGACTGGACGCGGACACCGAGGTTCGTCGGGTCGCTGCCGGCCTCCATCTCGACGAAGGTGCCGCCCTGTCCCTCGGTGAGGACCGATCGCGTGTAGGTGCCCGTGTCCATGCAGCGGATCGTGAGCTCCTTGCCGGGAACCATCCGATCGACCTCCAGGGTGGTCTCGAGATCCGACATCGGCCAGGGCCGCTTCTGGACGTTGCGGACGTGGCAGCCCTGCTCGAAGTCGCCATCGATGCACTCGAAGGTGATCGTGTCGGGCCACCATTCGGTCTGGCGGTCCGGGTCGGACGCCAGCTCCCACACCACCTCGATCGGCGCGTCGATGAAGGCCTGCTGGCGGCACTCGGGCATCGGCTCGATTGTTCCACGCGCCGAGGAGGCCGTCGGGCCGCTCCTATACTTCGTGCGAGACGCCCGAGGAGGACCCGAGTGCAGAGGATGAGCATCTATGGAGTCAGCTTCGACATGGTCGGCAAGCAGCCGATCGTGTTGCTGAAGACCGTGGATGGCAACAAGTTCCTGCCGATCTGGATCGGCCATCCCGAGGCCGCGGCGATCCTGATGAAGCTGCAGGGCGCCTCGACCCCCCGCCCGATGACGCACGATCTCCTCTCCGACGTCCTCGATCAGATGGAGGCCAAGTGCGAGAAGGTCTCTGTCACCGAGCTGCGGGACAACACCTTCTTCGCCTCGATCACGATCTCGATAAACGGATCGGAGATGGAGATCGACTCGCGTCCCTCCGACGCACTCGCCCTCGCAGTTCGCACATCGGCGCCGATCTTCGCCGCCGACGAGGTGATCGAGGAGTCCGCGATCGAGTTCGAGGGCGAGGAGGTCGAGGACCAGGAGCAGGTCGTCGAGAAGTTCAAGGACTTCCTCGACAACGTCACCCCCGAGGACTTCGCCTCGGGCGAGGGCGAGATCTAAGCGGCCACCAGGCCGCACCACCTTGGAGCGAAGGGCGAAGCCCGAAGCGACTTAAGATGGACGGCCGCTTGTGGCCGCGACCTTGTGGCGAAGCCGTGCGGAATCCAGGATTCGCTCAACGAGCGCGGTGAAGTCGATCCCCGCCGCCTCGGCGGCCATCGGGAAGAGGCTCGTGTCGGTGAGCCCCGGGATCGCGTTCACCTCGAGGACCTGCGGCCCCTCGTCTCCCAGGATCAGGTCGACTCGCGCGAAGCCCGAGCAGCCGAGCGTCTCGTACGTCTCCCTCGCCAGCTCCCGGACGCGCCGGGTTTTTGCGTCGTCGAGTTCGGCCGGGCAGACGTACTCGGTCCGGCCGATCTCGTAGCGGGCCTCGAAGTTGAAGAAGTCCTCCTCGCGGGGGATGGCCTCGACGATCGGCAGCGGGTCGGAGCCGAGCACGCTGACGGCGAGCTCGCGGCCCTTCACGTAGCGCTCCAGGAGAACCCGGTCGTCGTAGCTGAAGGCGGCGATCAGCGCCTGCGGGACTTCGTCGCGCGAGGAGGCGAACTCAACCCCAAGCGAGGACCCCTGGCTCGCCGGCTTCACGACCAGCGGAAAGCCGAGCTTGTCCTCGATCTCCTCGAGGGTGTCGGCGGCACCGAGCTCCCGGAACGCCGTGGCGTTGAAGGCCGCCCAGTCCGGAGTGGGGATCCCCGCCGCCAGCATCTCATGCTTGGCGGCGACCTTGTCCATGCAGAGAGCGCAGGCGGCTACCCCGGGACCGGTGTAGGGGAGGTCGAGGATCTCGAGCAGCTCCTGAACGGTGCCGTCCTCACCGCCCGGACCGTGCAGCGCGATGAAGACGACATCGGGACGCTCCTCGCGCAGCCGGCTGACCAGCTCCGCTCCGACGTCGATGCCGATCGCTTCGTGACCCAGGGCCGCGACGGCGTCCTCGACCCGCGCCGCCGACCGGAGCGACACGCCGCGCTCCAGCGAGCTGCCGCCCTTGAGGACGGCGACCTTCATCGCCTCGGCAACGGGACGACGTCGCCGCCGGGCTCCTCGTCGTCCGGCTCCGGCTCCACGCGATGTTCGCCGGTGATCGTCTCGTAGAGGGCGACCTGCTCCTGCACCACGCCGCCGATCCGCCTGATCCCCTCCCGCAGCTCGTCCTCGCCCGACGCCGAGAAGTTGAGGCGCATCGATGAGCCCCCTCGCCCGTCGACGTAGGCGGCGCGCCCAGGCACGAAAGCGACGTTCTGCCGCAAGGCTTTCGCAAGCAGATCGGTCGTGTCGATGTAGTCGGGGAGCGTCGCCCAGAGGAAGAGACCGCCCTCGGGGCGTGACCACACCGCCTGCTCGGGGAAGTGCCGCTCGAGGGCGTCGAGCATCGCGTCACGGCGGTTGCGGTAGATCCCGATCAGATCGTCGATGTACTCGCGCCAGCGGCCCTCGGCGAAATATTCGCGCACGAAGTACTGGGTCAGGGTGGACGTGCAGAGGTCGGCCGCCTGCTTGCCGAGGCCGATCTTCTCCAGGATCGGCGGAGGCGCGGCGACCCAGCCGATCCGGATGCCGGGAGAGAGGATCTTGGAGAGGGTTCCGAGGTAGAGGACGTAGTCGCCGCCGTCCAGGCTGTAGAGGGTGGGCACCGGCTCGCCCTCGAATCGCAGCAGGCCGTACGGGTTGTCCTCGCAGATCAGGACCTCGTGCTCCCGGGCCAGCTCGACCAGGCGCCGCCGCCGCTCGCCCGACATGGTCACCCCTGCGGGGTTCTGAAAGCTCGGCACGGAGTAGATGAACTTCGGCCGCCGGCCCGCGACCGCGAGCGCGGTGAGCAGCTCCTCGAGCTCGTCGATCCGCATGCCCTCGTCGTCCGTGCTCACCTGGTGAACGTCGGCCTCGTAGCTGCAGAAGGTCGGCACGGCTCCGGGATAGGTGGGGGCCTCGCAGATCACCGGGTCACCCGGGTTGACCAGCGTCTTGGTGATCAGGTCAATGGCCTGCTGCCCGCCGGTGGTGACGATCAGGTCGTCCGGGTCGGGGGTCATCCCCTCGGCGCCCATCACCTCGAGGAGGCACTCCTTGGTCTCCTGGAATCCCTCCGTGGGCCCGTACTGGAGGGCCTCGGCGGACGACTCGTGCGCGATGCGGGTCATCTGCGCGGCGAAGCTGTCGGATGGGAAGGTGGAGGTGTCCGGCAGGCCCCCCGCCAGGGAGATCACCTCGGGCCTCGCGGTGATCGCCATCAGGTCCCGCATCGCCGACGAGCGCATCACCTGGGTGCGACGTGCGAACAGGCCCGCGTAGCGCTCCAGGTCGCGCGAGGTCGTGTGGGCGCGGCGCCTGCGCGGGGCCTCGCCCTGGCGCCGCGGCTGCTCGGACGGCTCGGTCATCGCGAGACAGTGTTACGGACTCCGCTGTGCGGAGGTGAAGATCAACTGGCGCGCAGTGAGTCCCTGTAGCCTGCGGCCCGATCATGTTCCTCGCCATCTGCCAGGGACTCGGCCTGGCCATCGCAGTCGGTTTGATCATCGGCGTAGTCGTGCCGGCGATCATGCCCGCCTGGGGGGCCGTCGCGGGCGCAGCGCCCCTCGGGGTGCTCGCCGCAGGTGCCGCGCTGAACGGCGCGGACGAGGCCCTCTGGCCCGCCCTGCCCGTCGGCGTGATCGGCGCCGGCCTGGCCGCGGTCGTCACCCGCGATGTCGTCTCCGGTGCGGCCCGCCGGCAGCAGGGCGGGCTGGCGGCCCAGACCCAGGCGCAGGCACCGAGCGGGGTCACGGCGATCGTCGTGATCGCCGCCGTGGTGGTCGCCGGAGTGAGTCTCGTCCTCAAGCCGTTCTCGCTGCTCGTCCTGGTCGCGCTGACCGGACTCTGGATCTCGCGCCGCCGCCAGGCCGAGCGCAAACACGAGGGCCTGCGGGTCCTCCGCTAGATGAAGCCCACAACCGGCCCTCTCTCCTAGCCGTGCCGCGGAAGCTCGTCCTCGTCGTAGTCGATGCGATGCACCCCGAGATGTTGATGCGCGCGATCGACGAGGATCTCGCTCCGACCTTCGCCGCCCTGGTCGAGCGCGGCAAGACCGTCACGGATGTCGTGTCCAGCTTCCCCTCGGTGACCCCGGTGGCGAGCTCGGAGATGATGACCGGCCTCGGCCCGGCCGGTCACTGGGTCATGGGGATGAACTGGTATCACCGGCTGGAGCGCCGCTACATCGAGTACGGCTCCTCCTTCGAGGCGACCCGGACCTTCGGCCTCTTCCGGGCGATGTACGACCTCGTCTACAACATGAACCTCGACCACCTGAGCTGGCAGGCGCAGACGGTCTTCGAGCGGCTCGGCGACGCGGGGATCCGCACCGCCGCGACCCCGTTCCTGATCTACCGGGGGCGACAGCGCCATCAGCTCGGCCTCGAGGGCCTGGTGAAGCGCGCCGCCGAGGCGATCAACTTCCGGCACGCGGTCTGGGGTCCCGACGAGTTCTTCTACGGAGATCTCTATGCCAGCCGTCCCACGGGTTGTGGCCCGAGCTTCACTCGGCCGGGGACCCGGGACGAGTACTCCGCATGTGTCGCGGAGAACCTCGTCGCCGAGGGCGCCTACGAGTTCCTCCTCTTCAGCCTCCCGGACAACGACTTCCACTCGCACCGCCACGGGCCGGAGGCACAGGTCGAATCGATCGCCAAGGCCGACGCGATGTTCACCCGGATCGTCGACGCCGGGGGTGGTCTCGACGCCTTCCTGGATGAGCACGCGGTGATTCTGACCGCCGATCACGCGCAGACGGCCGTCGAGCATGGTCTTGCGCTGGCGGATGAGCTCGCGGACGATTGGGCCGTGCTGCAGCCGAACACGGATCGGCCCGAGGAGGCCGAGATCGCGGTCAGCCCGACCTCGCGGGCCGGCGCCGTCTACATCCTCGACACGGGGCGCCGCCACGCAGCCACCCATGAGCGCGCCCGGCTTCGTCTCCGAGAGCTCACCGGCGTCGACCTGGTCACCTGGCTCGCACGGGAGGACGGCACTCCGGTGCTGCGCAAGGGGGTCGGCCTGAATGACGCCTCCGCCGCCGAGGCGGTGGTCGAGCGCAACGGCCGCGAGTTCCGCTTCCGCCCCGGGGGACAGCTCCGGGACCTGCGCGGGAACGGCTGGTCGATCAGCGGCGAGCCCGAGGCGCTCGACGCGGACATCACGCGTGGCAGGTTCGAGTCGGAGGAATACCCGGACGCCCTCGCCCGCCTTTGGTCCGCGCTGACCTCGCCGCATGCCGGCGACGTCCTGATCTCCGCCACCGAGGGCTACGAGTGCGTCGATTGGGGCGGCATCAGCCACGCCGGCGGAGGCAGCCACGGCTCGCTCGGGCGAGGCGACTCGCTCGGACCGGCGGTCTTCGTCGGTTGCGGCCCGGAGGACCCGGGTCAGCGGCCGCAATGGGCACTGCGAGACCTCGCACCGGTGATCCTCGAGCACTTCGGGGTGAGCGGCGGAAGGCCACAAGGATGACACCGCCGGTCGAGACCGCGAAGCGGATCGGACGGGGCACCCTCAAACCGGGCAACTGGCTGCAGCTCTTCCAGTTCGGCATCGTCGGCGCCTCGGGCTATCTGATCAACCTGGTGGTGTTCGCGGTGGTCAACGGCGCTCTGGACGTCCACTACATCGCCGCGGCGATCGTCGCCTTCTGCGTCGCCGTCACCAGCAACTTCTGGTGGAACCGCCACTGGACCTTCGACGCGAGGCACGGCCACGCCGGTTTCCAGGCCGCGCGCTTCTTCACCGTCAGCGTGCTCGCGCTGGTCGTCAACCTGATCGCGCTCAAGCTCCTGGTGGGAGGGGGGATGAGCGAGCTGCCTGCCCAGGCGATCTCGGTGGCCATCGCGATGCCGTTCAATTTCATCGGCAACAAGCTGTGGACCTTCGACGGCTAGGGGGCGCATGCGCCGCCGTCTGATGGCGAAGCCCGTTCTCCTCTTCCTCCTCGGACTCCTCGCGGCAGCGCTGCTCTCGCCCGGGCCGGCCGGCGCCGCCGAGCCTCACCAGATCAGCAAGGAGAAGGCGATCCGGATCGCCAAGCTGGACCCCAAGGCCGCCGCTGCCCGCGAGCAGCATCCCAACCTGACGTCGTCGGCCAGCCGCAACCAGTCGACCGGCCTCTGGGAGGTCGGGTTCTTCAGTGGATCGGACGAGGTCGTCCAGGTGGTGATCGACCCGGCCACGGGGGAGGTGCTCGAGTCCTGGACGGGCTACCAGGTCGCCTGGCGCATGGCGCGCGGCTACCCTGGCGCGTTCGGGCGGATTGTGAACGCGCCCTACATCTGGCTGCCCCTCTGCGGGATCTTCATCCTGGGGCTGCTCGACTGGCGCCGGCCGTTCCGCCTCGCCCACCTGGACCTCCTCGTCCTCGTCGGCGGCTTCGGGCTCTCCCACTACCTCTTCAACAGGGGAAACATCGGCCTGTCGGTCCCGCTCGCCTATCCGCCCCTGCTCTATCTGCTCGGGCGGGCACTCTGGCTCGGCTTCCGGCGCAAGCAGGGCTCGGGCCTGCGACCGACGATGCCGATCGCGGTCCTCGCCGTGATGACGGTCGCCCTGATCGCGGGCCGGATCACCCTGAACGTGGTCGACTCCAACGTGATCGACGTCGGGTACTCGGGGGTGATCGGCGCCGACCGGATCGCCGACCGCAAGCCGATCTACGACAACTTCCCCTCCGACGACCAGTCGGGGGACACCTACGGGCCCGTGGCCTACTACGCCTACGTCCCCTTCGAGCAGGTGCTGCCCTGGAGCGGGACCTGGGACGACCTGCCGGCCGCGCACGCCGCTTCGATCTTCTTCGACCTGGCGACGATGGGAGTGCTCTTCCTCCTCGGCATGCGCTTCCGTCGCGGCCGGCGCGGGAAGGAGCTCGGGATCCTGCTCTGCTTCGCCTGGGCGGCCTTTCCGTACACCGCCTACGCGCTGGAGTCGAACACCAACGATTCGTTGGTCGCACTCGGGCTCGCCGCGAGCCTGCTCTGCCTGACCTCTCCGAGCCCGCGCGGCATCACGCTGGGCCTCACCTCGATGACCAAGTTCGCGCCGCTGGCGCTCGGGCCGCTCTTCGCAACCTATGGGGCGACGGTCAGGGGCGGGTTTCGGCGGTACGCAAAGGTGGTCGTTCCCTTCACCATCGGATTCGCTCTGACGATCTTCGCCGTCTCCTTCCAGGCGCTGGAGGATCCGGGCCTCTCGACCTTCTGGCACCGCACGATCGCCGAGCAGGGCGGCCGCGACTCACCCTTCAGCATCTGGGGGCAGGATCACTCACTCGGCTGGCTGCAGGCGGTGGTCAAGGCGGCGGTCGTCGGGCTGTCGCTGCTGGTGGCCTTCCGCCCGCGCCGCCGCGACCACATCACCGTCGCCGCGCTCGGCGCGGCCGTGATGATCGGCATGGAGCTGACGATCGACCACTGGTTCTACCTCTACATCCCCTGGTTCCTGCCGTTCCTGCTGATCGCGCTGCTGACCGTCGGGACGGTGCCGCCGCTAAGTGGAGACGGGGAGGAGGATCTGGTCGATCCCGCGAGCGAGCCCGTCGTCGCCGATCTCGACCGCGACGCCCATGACCCAGACGTCCTCGTCCGCCCCGTCGAAGCGAACCGGCATCTGCGTCCTGAAGGCGCGTAGCGCCTGCTCGCGCTTCACGCCGATCACACCGGACCGGGATCCGGTCATGCCGACGTCGGAGATGTGAGCGGTTCCGCTGGGCAGGACCCGGAGGTCGGCCGTCGGCACGTGGGTGTGGGTGCCCAGCACCGCCGCCACCCTGCCGTCCAGATGCCAGCCCATGGCCACCTTCTCGCTGGTCAGCTCGGCGTGGAAGTCGACAATGATCGCGTCGGCCGCGCCGGCGAGCGAGTCGAGCAGCTCGTCGATCGCGACGAAGGGGTTGCGCTCCACCTGGAGGTGCATCTGGCCGCTCAGGTTGATCACGGCGACCCGCATGCCGGCGGCCTCGGTGATCGTGTGGCCCCGTCCGGGATTCCCGGCGGAGAAGTTGGCGGGACGGATGATCCGCGTCTCGGAATCGAGGTACGGATAGACGTCCTTGTGGCGGTAGGTGTGATTGCCGAGGGTGATCACGTCGGCGCCCGCGTCGAAGATCTGTCCCGCGGTCTCCGCCGTGATGCCGACGCCACCGGCGGCGTTCTCGCCGTTGACCACCACGAGGTCGGGCATCCGCTCGGCGCGAAGCTCGGGCATCGCCGCCGCCAGCCCCTCCCGGCCTGGCTTGCCGACGACGTCCCCTATGAAGAGGAGCCTCATCAGGCGGGGGAGCGTAGACGAGATGCCGCTCCGCCCATCCCGCTAGCTTTCGCGCGATGAGCCAGGCCGCCCCCGTCCTCGAGGTCGAGGGCCTCTCCAAGTCGTTCGGCGCGCGCGTAGCCCTGCGGGACGTCAGCTTCGCTGTCGATCGCGGCGAGCTCTTGGCCGTCCTGGGGCCGAACGGCGCGGGCAAGACAACCCTTCTCTCCATCCTCGCCGGCATCGCCAGGCCCGACTCGGGCCGGATCGACTCCTCGAACGGCGAGGTCGGCTGGGTCCCTCAGCAGGCAGCTCTCTATCGCCGGCTGACCGTCGAGGAGAACCTGCGGCTCTTTGCGCGCATGGAGGCGTCCGAGGATGTCGAAGGGACCGTCGAGCGCATGCTCGCCCAGACCGGGCTCGAGGAGCGCCGTCACGACCAGGTCTCGTCGCTGTCGGGCGGCAACCAGCAGCGCATCAACATCGCGATCGGCCTGCTCGGCGATCCCTCGGTGCTGCTCCTCGATGAGCCCAGCTCCGGCCTCGACCCGAGCCAGCGCGTGCGGCTCTGGGAGTTCGTCGCGGGCCTCGCGAAGCAGGGGACGACGGTGATCTACTCGACTCACCAGATCGAGGAGGCAAGCCACTACGGGAACCGGCTGGTGGTCCTCGCCGACGGCGAGACGATCTTCGACGGCAGCTTCGCCCAGATGCGCCGGGCCGCGGGCCCGCGGCCCAAGGGGACAGCGGTCGACCCGGAGAACGACTTCGTGCGCTTCCTGAAGAAGAGGGGCCACTGATGCGCTGGCTGCTGATCAAGGACCTGCAGCTGCTCCGCCGCTCGCCCCTGATCACCGGGCTGCTGGTCGTCTATCCGATCGTCCTCGCGGTCCTGATCGGGCTGGCCATCTCCCGGAGCCCGGAGAAGCCGCGGGTCGCCTTCCTGAACCAGATACCTCAAGGGACCGGCCTCCAGCTCGGCACCGGCGGATTCAGCCAGAACGAGGCCCGGCGACAGCTATGCGCCAAGATCGAGTGCGTCGACGTCTCGAGCCGCGCGGAGGTCGAGCAGAAGGTGAAGGACGGCGACGTTCTCGGCGGCCTCATCCTGCCGCCGGACTTCATCAGCAAGCTGCAGGGGGAGCTCAGCACCAACTCCAGCGAGCCGGCGACCGTCGACGTGATCGTCAACAACGACGATCCTCTCAAGGCGCAGGTCGTCGACGACCGGATCCGCGCGCTGCTCACCCAGGCCAACCTGCTCGTCTCGGAGAAGATCGCAGGAGTCGCGGGGGACTACGAGCAGATCCTCGCCAACGGCGGGTCGTTCGAGATCCCGTTCATCAACCAGACGGTCCACATCCTCGGCCTGAGGAAGGCCGAGGAGGTCCTCAATCAGGTCGAGTCGAGCCTGCCACCTGACCAGCGCGCCAAGGTGGCGCAGGTCAGCGACTTCGCCAGGCTCGCCCGCCAGAACCTGGCGCTCGCGAACAGCCTCCTGGCCTCCGTCCGCCAGCCGATCGCCGTGAACAAGGACGTGATCGCGGGCAGCGTTCCCCCCCTCGACACCTTCGCGGTCGCCGTGGCCGCCGCGATCACCCTGCTCTTCGTCACCGTGCTGCTGGTCTCCGGCTCGCTCGCCCTGGAACGGGAGGAGAACACCTTCACGCGGCTCACGCGCGGCCTGGTCAGCCGCACCGGCCTGCTGGTCGAGAAGGCGACCCTCGGCACCGCCGCGGCCCTGGTGGTGACCCTGCTCATGCTCCTCGCGATCACGCCCTTCGAATCGATCTCGTGGAGCCGGATCTACCTGATCATCCCGGCGATCCTGCTCGCGGGCGCGGCCTCATCCGGCCTGGGTCTGGCGATCGGCGCGGCGGCCCGCGAGGTGCGCGCGAGCGCCCTGCTCGCCTTCGCGCTTGCGCTGCCCGTGGCCTTCATCTCCCTGGTGCCGTCGGGCACCGTCAGCAAGGGCCTGCTCGACGTGATCCACGTGATCGCCGGAGCCTTCCCCTTCCGCCCAGCCGTGGACGCCCTCTCGGGAGCGCTGTCCGCATCGGGCCCGAGCCTGGGACTCCCGCTGCTCCACCTGGCCCTGCTGACCATCGGGTATCTGATCCTCGCCCGCTTGGCCTTGCGGCGTTTCGCCTGACGGATGGTCGGGCGGGGCGACAGGACCCGCCCGCCGACCGCCACGTGGACCGCCCTAGAATCAACCCAGTGAGCTTTCCAGCCACCCGACTTCGCCGCCTGCGCCGCACCGAGCCCCTTCGCGACCTGGTCCGGGAGACGGACCTGACGGCGGACCATCTGGTCCAGCCGCTCTTCATCACCGCGGGCGAGGGCGTCCGCGAGCCGATCGAGACCATGCCGGGCATGGAGCGACTCTCCATCTCCGAGGCGGTCGCCGAGGTCACCGAGATCGCGGCGGCGGGGGTGAGAGCGGTCATCCTCTTCGGCATCCCGGCCAGCAAGGACGAGGTCGGCTCCGAGGCCTACGACGACGAGGGCGTCGTCCAGATGGCCGTCCGCGCGCTCAAGGAGGCGCATCCGGACGTCGTGGTGATCACCGACGTCTGCCTCTGCGAATACACCTCGCACGGCCATTGCGGCATCGTCCGCGGAGGAGAGGTGGACAACGATCTCACGGTCGAGCTGCTCGCCAAGACGGCGATCTCCCACGCCGCCGCGGGCGCAGACGCCGTGGCGCCCAGCGACATGATGGACGGGCGCATCGGCGCGATCCGCAACCAGCTCGACGAGGACGGCCACTCCGACGTTCCGATCATCGCCTACAGCGCGAAGTACGCGTCTGCCTTCTACGGGCCGTTCCGCGAGGCCGCCGGCTCCACTCCGGAGTTCGGAGACCGCCGCGGCTATCAGATGGATCCGGCGAACGCCGAGGAGGCTGTTCGCGAGGCCAGGCTCGACCTTGAGGAGGGCGCCGACGTGGTCATGGTCAAGCCGGCGCTTCCCTATCTCGACGTGGTCCGCCGGGTGAAGGACGCGACCGGGGCGCCCGTTGCCGCCTACCACGTGGGCGGCGAGTACTCGATGCTGAAGGCCGCCGCCGCCAACGGCTGGATCGACGAGCGAGCCGCCGCGATGGAGTCGCTGACGGCGATCCGCCGGGCCGGAGCCGACATGATCATCACCTACTTCGCCAAGGACGCCGCCGCCTGGCTCTCGACTGAGGCGGTCCGTCGATGAACCGCCCGGCGGACGGGATCACCACCGCCGCGGCGAAGCCGAAGCTCCGTTCGCGCGCCGGCGGCGCCGCGATCCCTCTGGACGACACCGACAAGCATCTGATGAACCTGCTCCAGTCGAGCTATCCGCTCGAGCCGGAGCCCTTCGAGCTGATCGCCGCCCAGGCGAAGCTCGATCCGGGCGACGTCAAGCAGCGGACCCAGCGCCTCCTCGACGGCCGGATCATCCGCGAGATCACTCCGATCTTCGACACCAGGGCGCTCGGCTACAGCTCGATGCTGGTTGCCGCGAAGGTCGATACCGAGAACCCGCAGCGGGCCGCCAAGATCATCAACGCCCACCCTGGCGTCTCCCACAACTACCTCCGGACCCACGAGTTCAACCTCTGGTTCACGATCGCCACCCCGCCTGACTCCGAGCTCGGGCTGCAGGGCACGCTCGACGTGCTGCAGCGCCTCACCGGCGCGGAGTCGATCCGCCAGCTGCCGACGCTCCAGCTGTTCAAGATCAACATGAACCTGGAGATGGAGGGAGGCACCGAGGAGCTCTCCGCAGCCGTCGAGGCCGCTCCGCCTCGCGAGCTCGAGCGCCAGCCCTACGACGAGACCGATGTCGCAGTGATCCGGGCGCTCCAGGGCCCGATGGAGGTCACCGACCGGCCCTACAACGCTCCGGCCGCCGAGGTCGGCATGAGCACCGACGCCTTCCTCGATCACCTCCGAGGGATGGTCGACCGCAAGATCCTCCGTCGGGTCGCGGCGATCCTCTACCACCGCCGAGCGGGGTTCTCCGCCAACGGGATGGGCGTCTGGCGCGTTCCGGAGGACCAGATCCTCGAGGTCGGCGCCCGGATGGCCGCCGTCCGCGGCGTCTCCCACTGCTATCAGCGTCCCACCTACGCGGACTGGCCCTACAGCGTCTTCACGATGGCCCACGGCCGCTCGAAGGAGGAATGCGACGCGGTCCTCGACGGGATCGCCGAGGAGCACGGCCTGCACGGTGAGGACCGAGCCGTCCTCTATTCCTCGACCGAGTTCAAGAAGATCCGCCTCCACTACTTCACTGACGACTACGCCCGCTGGGAGGCGGAGAACTCATAAGCAAGTCGGACGAGCTGTACCGGCGAGCCCTGGAGGTGCTGCCCGGCGGCGTGAACTCCCCGGTGCGGGCGATGCGGTCGATCGGCCGCGACCCGATCTTCGTTGACCATGGGGAGGGGCCCTACATCTGGGACGTCGACGGCAACCGCTACGTCGACTGGGTCTCCTCGTGGGGCCCCCTGATTCTCGGGCACGCGGACCCGCTCGTCGTACAGGCGATTCGGGACGCAGCCGGGCGGGGCACGAGCTATGGAGCTCCGACGGCCGGCGAGGTCGACCTCGCGGCCGAGGTGGTCGATCGCTTCGCGAGCGTCGAGATGATCCGCATGACCAGCTCGGGCACGGAGGCGACGATGTCCGCTCTGCGGCTCGCGCGCGCCGTGACCGGGAGGACCACGGTGATGAAGTTCGCCGGCGCCTACCACGGCCACGTCGACGGTCTGCTGGCTGAGGGCGGCTCCGGACTCGCCACCGCGGGCGTCCCGGCGAGCCCGGGTGTCACCGAGGCCCAGGCGTCCGACACCGTCATCGTCCCGTGGAACGACACCGACGCGGTGGTCGAAGCGATCACGCGAGGCCGCCCGGCCGCCGTGATCGCCGAGGCGATACCCGCGAACATGGGCGTCGTCCCGCCCGACCCCGGCCTCCTCGAGGCGATCAGGGACGCGACGGCGGAGGTGGGCTCGCTCTTGATCCTCGACGAGGTGATCACCGGCTTCCGCGTCGCCCGCGGCGGGGCGCAGGAGCTGCTCGGGATCGATGCGGACCTGACGGTGATGGGGAAGGTGATCGGCGGAGGCCTGCCGGCCGCCGCCTACGGCGGGAGCCGGGAGCTGATGGAGCGGATCGCTCCGGCCGGCGACGTCTACCAGGCGGGCACCCTCTCCGGGAACCCGCTCGCGGTGGCCGCCGGCCTCGCCACACTGCGCAAGCTGGACGGCGCCGCCTACGTCGGAATCGAGTCAGTCACCACCCGCCTCGCCACCGGCCTGCGGCGTGCCGCGGGCGACCTCCCCATCCAGGTGGCCAGCGTCCCCGGGCTGCTCACCGTCTTCTTCAGTGCCGACCCGGTGCGGGACTTCGCCGGAGCCCAGGCCTGCGACGCCGATGCGTACGGGCGCTTCTGCCGGGCCATGCTCGACCGCGGTGTCTATCCGCCCGCCTCCCAGTTCGAGGCGTGGTTTCCCTCGCTCGCCCACGACGAGGCCTCGATCGACGAGACGATCGCGGCCGCCGCCGAGGCGTTCCGCGAGGCCATCTCCTGACGCGTCGCTCTAATCTCGAAACGACGCATGGCCACGACCTCGACTTCGCTCGCCACCCTGTCAGCGCTCCTCCGCGACGGTGAGAACGTGATCACGCCCTACGTTCGGGACGTCGACGATGAGCCGGCCCTGGGCGAGTTGGTCGCCTCCGGCCCGCGCGCCCAAGGGGCCGCGGACGAGTACATCGTGCTGGTGGAGGCGATCAGGGAGGGCTATCTCCTCCACTACGAGGAGCCGAGGCTGATCCAGGGAGCCGACGGCGATCTCCGCCTCCTGGCCGGCGACTATCTCTATGCCCTCGGCCTCGAGAGACTCGCCGCGCGCGGCGATCTCGCCGCGGTCAGGGAGCTGGCCGACCTGATCAGCCTGTCCGCCCAGGTGCACGCGGAGAACGGCGACCGTGTGGGCGACGCCCGCGCGCTCTGGCTCGCCGCGGCCGTCGCGGTCGGGGCCGGAGCGACCGAGGAGCACGAGCTGGCGAAGGAGGCGCTCCGCCGCTCCGAGCCGGCCGCGGCGGAGCTGCTGATGCGAAGCGCTACCAAAACCGCGCGCGAGGCGGGCATGAGCGATGCGCTGGCCGTTGCAGCCGACTCGATAGGCTTCGCCGAAGACGTCTCCGACAGTGGCTGAAGAGGGAAACAACAAGCAGCAGGGGGTGCCAAACGGGCTTCCGAGCCCGGACCCTGCGGGCTACTTCGAGGGCGAGTCGATGAACCGGCGCACCGCCTTCACGGTCGCCGTGCAGGCGGTGGGCGGGCTCGCCGGCGCCGCGATCGTGTTGCCCGCCATCGGCTTCGCCGCCGCGCCGCTGTTCGAGCAGGAGGACGAGCCGTGGCAGGCCGTCGGCCCGGCCTCGAACTTCACCGCCGACACGTATCGCCCCGTGACCATCACCGCCGTCGAGGGCATCGGCGAGACGGGCAAGACCACCGTCTACGTTCGGCAGGGAGACCCCACGCTGACCGGCCTGCCGTCGGGATACCAGAAGGAGACCTCGAACGAGTACATCGCGATCACGACGCGCTGCGCCCACCTCGGCTGCCCCGTTCGCTTCGTCCAGGCCGCCGGGAACTTCATCTGCCCGTGTCATGGCGGCGTCTACGGATTCCTCGGCGAGCGGATCGGCGGCCCGCCGGTCCGGCCGCTGGATCGCTTTCAGACCCGGGTGACCAACGGCCAGGTCGAGGTCGGTCCGCGCTACAGCGTCACCAACAGCTTCGATCCGGTGCGCGCCCGGGATCCTGGCGAGTTCACCGGCGGCGTCTGGAACTACCTCTACCCGCCGCGGCCCTCGGTGCCGCCGCCGCCGTAGGAGAGACGAGTGCCGAAGCTTCCGAAGCCAGGACCACTGAGCCGCCCGGCCCCTCCGGGACAGCGGACCAACGGCGCGAACGGCAACGGCGCCGGTCCCGCCGACGTCGCCAAGGAGGCCGGCGCCGACACCCTGGGCTGGATCGACGAGCGCACCGGCGGCTCGAGCTTCCTCACCGGGATGCTCTATCGGAAGGTCCCGAAGGGGACCAACTGGTTCTACACGCTCGGCTCGGCGACCCTTTTCGCCTTCACCTTCCAGGCCCTGACCGGCGTCTTCCTGGCGATGTACTACACGCCGTCCCCGACGCAGGCCTACGGCTCGATCACCCATCTGACGAACGACGTCTGGATGGGCGAGTTCGTCCGGGGCATGCACAAATGGGGCGCCTCGGTGATGATCATCTGCATCTTCCTGCACATGGGGCGCACCTTCTTCTTCGGCGCCTACAAGTACCCGCGGGAGCTCAACTGGGTGATCGGAGTGGTGCTGATCATCCTCACCATGGTGATGGGGCTGACCGGATATCTGCTGCCCTTCGACCAGCGCTCCTACTGGGCGACCATCGTCGCCAACAACATCACCGGGACCGGGCCCGTCCTCGGGCCGTACCTCGCCGACTTCCTCCGTGCCGGCCCTGAGATCGGCGCCACCACCCTGTCGCGCTTCTACGCGATCCACATGCTCTTGGTGCCCGGGTTGATCATCGCCCTGATCGGGGCCCACCTCTATCTCGTGGTCAAGCTGGGCACCACGGCGCCGCCGTGGATGAAGGCCGAGAAGCCCAAGCCCGCGGTGCCCAAGGAGGAAGTGGGTTGAACAGGCGGGAGAAGGAGGAGTACCTCCGCGGCTACGAGGCCCTGAAGAAGAAGGGCAAGCCGTTCTTCCCGTACGCGGTGATGAAGGACACGGTGATGATGCTGGTCGTCGCGCTCGTCATCGTGGGCCTGTCGATTCTGCTCGGCGCCGAGCAGGGTCCGAAGGTGGATCCGACCACGACCACCTACACGCCGCGACCAGAGTGGTACTTCTTCTTCCTCTTCGAGTTGCTCCGGGTGATCAAGCCGCCGTGGGCGGTGCCGATCGCGACGATCGGGATCCCGACGATCGCGATGGTGCTCCTCCTGCTCCTGCCGTTCTACGACCGCAATGCCGAGAGACGGCCAGAGCGCAGGCCAATCGCGACCACGACCGGCATCCTGGTGATCATCGCGATGGCGTATCTGACCTTCCTGGGCGCCACCGCCGGTCCTCCGAGCCAGATCGACCTGAAGACCTCAGCGGCGTTGGAGCCGGGCAAGGAGGTCGTCGCCCAATCGGGCTGCCTCGCCTGCCACAAGCTCGGCGACAACGGCAACGACGGGCCCGGCCCGGAGCTGACCCAGATCGGCGCGCGCATCCCGAGAAACGCGATCGCGCGATCGCTGCAGGTCGGGCCGAGCATCATGCCGTCCTACGCGGGCCTCCCGCCGGCCAAGTTCCAGGCGCTGACGGCCTACCTCGCCTCGCTCAACTAAACGGCGCTCCATACACACCCGCATGTCCCCCGCTTCGCGTCCGGGCACACGGGGCCAGGGCGCGGCTGGCTTGGCGACCCTGATCGCCTAATCTCGCGGCAATGAGCGTCTCGTCTGCCCCGACCCGGGATTCCGAGGAATTCGCGACGGAGGTCCGCGGGATGTTCGACCGGATCGCCGGTGTCTATGACCTGATGAATTCGGCGATGAGCGCCGGCCTCCACCATGAGTGGCGCGAGCGCGCCGTCGACCGGGCTCAGGTCGGCCCCGGATCGGACGCACTGGATCTGTGCACCGGCACCGGCGACCTGGCGCTGGCGCTGAGGAGGCGAATCGGCCCCGATGGGCGCGTGGTCGGCAGTGACTTCTCCGAGGCCATGCTCGAGCTGGCAGGACGCAAGAGCGTGGAGGAGGGGGTCCCGGTCGAATTCGGCTGGGCGGACGCGCTCGAGCTCCCCTACGGCGATGCGAGCTTCGACGCGGTCACGGTCGGCTTCGGCGCCCGCAACCTCGCCGACCTGAAGAGGGGGCTCTCCGAGATGGCCCGTGTGCTCCGTCCCGAGGGCAGGCTGGTGATCCTCGAGATCACGCGCCCCCAGCGGGAGCCGCTCTCGAGTTTCTATTCGCTCTGGTTCGACCGGATCGTTCCGGTGATCGGCTCGCTCGCCGGCGACTCGGACGCATACAGCTACCTGCCCAACTCGGTCCGCAGCTTCCCGGACCCGCAGCGGCTGGCCTCGATGATCGATGGTGCCGGCTTCACCGAGATCCGCTGGCTACTGCTGGCCGGCGGCATCATCGCGATCCACAGCGCCACCAAGTCCGGATGACCCGCTCCTCCGTACCTCCTCCCGTGACCGCCGTGATGGACGCCGCGAGCGCCTGGCTGCCCGCTCGGATGGCCGCGGTGGAGAGCCGGCTGGCGGAGCTATCAGGGGGCTACGGACCGCGGCTTGGCGAGGAGGCGGAGGCGACCCTGACGGCGGGCGGCAAGCGGATGCGCCCGCTGCTGGTCCTGATGGCCGCCGGGGACGGTGCGGGGGATCGAGCCGTGCGGGTGGCCACAGCCGTGGAGATGGTCCACATGGCGACCCTCGTTCATGACGATGTCCTCGACGGCGCCCCAGTACGGCGCGGACGCCCCACCGTCGTTGCCCGCTCGGGACGGGATCGGGCGGTTGGGGTCGGCGACCTGCTCTTCTCGCGTGCGTTCGCGGAGCTCGCGGTCGATGGCGGCGAGGACGAGGTCGCGGAGCTGAGCTCGGCGTCGGTCGCCCTGGCGCTCGGGGAGCTCGCCCAGCGTCATGACGCCTTCGACACACAGGTCAGCGAGGAGCGCTACCTGGAGCGTTGCTCGCTGAAGACGGCGAGGCTGTTCGAATCGGCCTGCCGCCTCGGCCGGATCTCCTCGGGACGCCCCGGCACCGAGGAGCTTGCCTCGTTCGGCCGGGAGATCGGCCTGGCCTTCCAGCTGCTGGATGACGTCCTCGACGTGACCGGGCCGCCGGAGCGCACCGGGAAAGCGCGCGGCACCGACCTGCTCGACGGCACCGTGACCCTGCCGCTCATCCTGGCGCGCCGGCTCGACCCAGGGCTCAGCGAGGTCGAGCTGCGGGGACTCGATCAGGATGCCGCGGAGGCGCTCTGCGACCGGATCGCCGCCACGGCCGCCCTCGACGAGGTCCGCGAGCGCGCGAAGGAGGGAATCAGGCGCGCGAAGGAGATCCTCGACGCGCCTGACTTCACCGATGAGGAGCGCGACCTACTCGGCATGATCGCCGACGGCGTCGTCGAGCGCTACGCCTGAAAGTCAACGACCCCTTCCGGGGCCGTTGACTGCAGGGAGGTGACTCGTTGTGGAGTGGTGCTACTTGTGGTGTCTCGCGCTAGAAGTCTTCAGGGAGGATGCAGTCGCTCGCCAGCGCCGTCGCGAACCGGTCGGCCTCGTCCTCCATGTTCGCCCGGGTGAGCGAGCGGAGGTCCTCGATCAGCTCCTGGCCCCCTCGATCCAGCTCCTCGTCGTAGTGATCGACCTCGGCCTGGCTGTAAGTGTCCCGGCCCCACCATTCGCACTCGGGGCAGCGAAGCTCGACGCTCCAGGACCCGTCGCCCTGCTCGTGCCAGTTGACCGGCTGGACCAGGATGGAGGAGCAGCTGGGGCAGGCGTGCATCCCCTCGGCGGACTTGCGGCCGGTCTCGATCCGGGGCTCGGTGTGTGTCCGCTTCGGTGTTTCCATCGTGCTGGACATATCGGGAGGCGCGGGCAGGATCTTTAGGCCAAAAGTGAGTTTCTTTGAGCGTGCGGAATAGACTGCCCCCGTGGTACTGAGCGATCGCACGATCAAGGAGGAGGTGGCAGCCGGCCGGCTTGTCTTCGACCCCTACGACGAGACCCTCGTGCAGCCCTCCAGCGTCGACATGCGCGTCGACCGCAGCTTCCGCGTCTTCAACAACTCCCGCTACCCCTACATAGACGTCCGGGAGCCGATGGAGAACCTGACCGAGCTGGTCACGGTCGAGGACGAGGAGCCGTTCGTGCTGCATCCCGGCGAGTTCGTGCTCGGTCAGACGCTCGAGCGGGTGCGCCTGCCCGACGACCTCGTCGCCCGGCTGGAGGGAAAGAGCTCTCTCGGCCGCCTCGGCCTGGTGATCCATTCGACGGCTGGGTTCGTCGACCCGGGGTTCGAGGGCAACCTCACGCTCGAGCTCTCCAACCTCGCCACCCTGCCGATCACGATCTACCACGGCATGCCGATCGGGCAGATCTCGTTCATGCGCATGGACGCCCCGGTCGAGCACGCCTACGGCGCCCAGGAGGCGGGAAGCAAGTACCAGGGCCAGGCGGAGCCGACGGCCAGCCGCTTCTACCTCAACTTCCCCGAGCACGTCGAGAAATAGCGGTTGGGTAAGCGTTGGTGGCCGCGCGGCCACCAACGGCTAACATCCGCGCAATGCTTCCCAACGTTGGACCTCTCGAGATAGCAGTCGTTCTCATCATCGTTCTGATCATCTTCGGGCCGAAGCGCCTTCCGGAGCTCGGCAAGTCGATGGGACATGGCATCCGCGAGTTCAAGAACTCCCTCTCCGGGGAAAGCGACCAGGATTCGCCCGAGGAGAAGAAGCGGGCCCTTGAGGCGAGTCAGCAGGCTCAGATGAGCCAGCCCCAGCCGCCCGAGGCGGTTACGCCGACCCCAGCGGAGCCAGTCGAGGGCGAGATCGTCTCCGAGAACAAGGCCTAGGCAATGGCCCGGCTGCGGCCGGTCGACTTCGAGGACCGGCTCACTCTCGTCGAGCATCTCGACGAGCTCCGGTCACGCATCGTCATTGCGATTGTCGCCTACTCGGTCGCCTTCGGCCTGTGCTTCTGGCAGAACGATCGTCTGCTGGACATCGCAAACGCACCGCTGCCAGGCGACAAGACTCCACTCACCTTCGGCGTCGCTGAGCCGTTCACGACGACGGTCACGATTGCGGCGTACGCGGCGATCGTGATCTCGCTTCCGGTGATCCTCTACCAGGCCTACGCGTTCGTCCTGCCGGCGCTGACGACGCGCGAGAGGCGCGTGGTCGTCCCCTTCCTGATGGGCGTTCCCCTGCTCTTCGTCGCCGGCGTCGTCTTCGGCTACTTCGTCGTCCTGCCGGCGGCGACCAAGTTCCTCCTCAACTTCAACGACCAGCAGTTCAACATCCAGATCCGCGCGAAGGACTACTACAGCTTCTTCACCCTGACGCTCGGCGTGATGGGCCTGATCTTCCAGTTGCCGATCGGCATCCTGGCGATCACCAAGCTCGGCATCGTCACCCCGGAGCAGCTGACCTCAAACCGCCGATACGCCTACGTCGTACTACTTGTCGTGGCAATGCTCCTCCCAGGCACCGACCCGGTGACCATGCTGATCGAGGCCGCTCCCCTGATCGTTCTCTACGAGCTCAGCGTCATGCTGGCCAAGATGGTCGGCAGACCGGCCGAGGACGCCACCGAACACGACATCACGATCTCCGACCCGCCGCCCAGCGGGGCGGCCTAGGCGCCGAACCGCGTTCATCTAGGCTTCCGCCGTGCTCTTCGACCTGCAATCGCCCCGTCGCCGCCGCGTCGTTCGCGTGGTGTTCGGCGGCCTGGCGCTGATCTTCGCGATCAGCTTCGTCTTCCTCGGCGTGGGCACCGGGGGTGGCGGATTCAGCTTCAGTGACCTCTTCGGCGGCGGCGGCGGGAGCACCTCGACGGCCTTTGACGGCGACATCAACACCGCCCAGGCGAAGCTCGCGGCCAATCCGAACGACACGGCCGCTATGGCGGATCTGGTGCGGCTGCACTACTCCGCCGCCAACTCCAACACCGACAGCAACGGCGTCCCCACCAGCGACGGCGTGCAGCATCTCCGCGAGGCCGCGGACGCCTGGAACAAGTATGTGAAGGCGAGCAAGGGCGACGTCGCCGTCTCGACCGCGGTCTACGCGCTCAACGTGTTCGACCTGCTCGCGCGAATCGACTTCTCGCAAGCCAGGTCGGACACCAGCCAGACCGAGGCGCTCACCGACGTGAACGCTGCCGTGGACGACTGGAAGAGCGCCGCCCAGGCGCAGCAGATCCGGATGCAGAAGCAGCCGAAGACCGTCAACGCCAACTCCTACCTGACCCTCGCCCAGTACCTCTACCTCGCCGGCGACACGAAGGGCGGCGATCAGGCGGCGGCTCAGGCGAAGACCGCGAAGGGCGGCACCTCGGCGCAGACCAGCCAGGTCACCCAGTTCAAGCAGCTCGGCCAGCAGCTCCAGGCCGCGATCAAGCAACTCACGAGGCAGCAACAGCAGACGCAGGGCACGGGCGGTGCCACCGGAGGAACGGGCGGGACCGGAGGAACGGGCGGCGCCAACCCGCTCAACGGTCTCGGCACCGGCGGACTCTAGCTTCTTCGCGGCGCTTCCTATAATGCCGCCCTCCACCAGGGCCGTTAGCTCAGCTGGTAGAGCAGGAGACTCTTAATCTCAAGGTCACAGGTTCGATCCCTGTACGGCCCATCACGATGTCGGCGGGAGAAGTGCGCGGCAGGCTGAGCACGGCGAGGCCACTGGTCCTCGTCCTTGCGCTGGCCGCCGTCACTCTCGCGGCGGGTGGCCCGGGCGGTCCACCCGCCGCCGGGGCCCAGCTGCCCGCAGATCTCTGCCTCACGGCCCCAGCGCCGCCCGTGAGCGTGCCGGCGCAGCGCGTCCGCTTCGGCATCACGCCGCTCGCTGCCGGAAGCGCCGGTATCTCTCAGGGGCAGCCGAAGCCGGAGGATCCGGCGGCCGCCCAGGCCGCTCTGGGCCGTCTCCGCCCGGGTAGACGGCAGCTGGTCCTTCATCTGAACCGGATGCTGATGTCCGACGGCGTGGACGGGATCCGGCACTACGCCGCCCTCGTCGACCAATACGCGAAGGCCGGTTTCGACTCTGAGCTTCAGGTCCGTTACCACCCACCGGCCGACCAGGAGGGTGACATGGCGGCCTGGACCGGCTACGTGAGGACCGCAGCACGCATTCTGGGCAAGCGACCGTCGGTGAAGGCGCTGACGATCACCAACGAGGCCAACTTTCCGGTCTCGCCGAACACCTCCGATGGGAGCTATCCCGGCGTGATGCAGGCGATCGTCACCGGCGTGAGCATCGCCCGGCGGGAACTCGACCGGATCGGTCGACCGGATGTCGAGCTCGGCTTCTCGTACGCCTGGCGCTGGTCGCCGACGTCGGATGCGAGCTTCTGGCAGCAGCTGGGCGGTCTGGCGACGCCTGAGTTCCGGCGGGCGCTCGACTACGTCGGGCTGCAGATCTATCCGGGGCTCGTCTTCCCGCCGGTCTCGACGCCGCAGGCGGCCGGAAGCGACACCGTCGAGGCCCTCACGCTGCTGCGCGACTGCTACCTGCCCCTGGGCGGGTTCGGCCGCAACGTCGACCTCTGGGTGACGGAGAACGGCTACCCGACCAATCTGGGGCGTTCGGAGGGCACCCAGGACCTGGCTCTCAGGTCGACCCTGGACGCGGTGCACCGCTACTCCGGAACTCTCGGGGTGACCGACTACCGCTGGTTCAACCTGCGCGACAACGTCTCGAACGGCACGGACCTCTTCGACGCCGTCGGGCTGCTGCGCGACGACTACTCGGAGAAGCCCGCCTTCGCCACGTTCCGCTCGCAGGTCGGCGGGATCGGCACCGACCGGCCGAAGCGGATCCGTTGCGCCGGCCGGATCGCGACCGTCGTGGGGACGCCGGGCCGCGACGAGCTGCGCGGCAGCGTCGGCCCTGACGTGATCGCGAGTCTGGGCGGACGTGACCGCGTCATCGGGGGGAGGGGGAACGACCGCATCTGCGCCGGTCCGGGCAGGGACGTGATCAACGGAGGACCCGGCCGGGACACCCTGGTCGGCGGTCGCGGCGCTGATCGCATCCGCGGCGGCCAGGGCAGGGACCGCTGCCCGGGCACCGGCGCCACCGACCGGCTGAAAAGCTGCTCGCCCTGAGCCGGGCTCTAGGGGCGCGGGAAGGGTGAGGGCGGCCCAGACAACGGACCGCCCTCACGCCCCTCCGGCGATGGACGGGTTACTTCTTCTTCTTGGACTTCTTCGCCTTGCACTTCTGCCTGGAGACGGCGGTCTGCGAGCTGCCGTCCCAGAAGGTGGTCGTCTCGCTGCTGACCATCTTGTGCTTCTTGCTCTTGCAACGGGCCATGACGTAGAACTTCTTCTTCTTGCCCTTTCCAGCGGTCTTGACCTTGGTCTGCGTCGTGTCGAACAGCGTCAGGTCGGTGCCCGGCGTGTTCGGGAGACCCGTCACGTCGAGGGTGTTCGGGCCTTTTGCGTACTGGCCGTTCAGGACCAGGGTCAGCGAGTTGGCGATGCGGGTCCAGACGAACAGAGTCGTCGGACCGCCGCTGACGAGCAGAACCGGGTTCGGCTGGGTGAAGAACCCGGTCTTGTTGTTGACCTCGTTGGTGCCCGTACCCACGATGCTTCCGCCACAGGCGGACTGAACCGCGGTCGTGGTGGTGGCTGCATTGAGGGTCGCCTGCGGACAGGCGGGCAGCTTGCCGTTGACGAACTTGATCTGATGATCCAGGTGGAAGATCGTCTCCTTCGCCGCCGGCGACCCGTTGAAATCGCTGTAGGTCGTCGCGATGATGTTGTGCAGCGAGGCGGCCCTGAACTGCTTCTTGTCGAGCTTCTTGGGCGCGATAGTCGCCTGCAACGTCTGGCCGGTTGGAACGCCTGCCATGGCGGTTCCCGAGAAGGCGAGTGCTCCGAGAACGCCAAGTGTGGCTCCAATCAGATACTTGCTCTTGCGCATAGTCACTCCTTGTCTTGCGCTTTCTCTTGCGCTTCCGATTCTTGGTACAGCTTGTAACCCGGCCGATGGGGTAAAGGTGCGAAGGGCAGGCCGCGCCGAGGAGAACGAGTCAGACGATTGGCTTCGCGCTCGAGCTACTGTGCTCAGCGAGCGATCGCGCGGATGATCAGCAGCAGGATGACCGACCCGGCGATCGCGATCAGCCAGGTTCCGAGATCGAAGAAGTCGTGGATGTGGCCGACGTTGAGGGCGCTCGCCAGGAAGCCGCCGAGCAGGGCGCCGAGGATGCCGACGGCCGTTGTGCCGACGCAGCCACCTGGCTCGGTCCGCCCGGGAATCACGGCGCGCGCGATCGTGCCCGCGAAGAGTCCCAGGATGATCCAGGCGATGATTCCCATCTAGGGCTGGCGGGGACCTGCGTGGTAGCTCAGGTACCAGAGCACGTGCCGGGCGGCGCTGACGCCGACGTTCACGGGGGAAGTGAGCAGCCTCCGCATGAAGGGCACTCTATTGCGCGGGGTGGATCCACGTGTCAGTGGAAACTGCTGATCTGGCTTCACAAGCGGCATTCCTGCCCTATTTCCGAGGTGCCGAGCCTGACCGGGCTAGCATCCCCCAGCGTGCGAAGGCTGACCAGAAGGAGGCGAGGCGAGCGCCGGGCGGACCGGGTAACGGTGGGCCTGGCGGTGTTCGCCGCCGGAGCGCTCGGGACGCTCGTCAGCGGCGAGGCGCTGCGGATGGCCCGTCGGCGGCGCGAGAGCAGGGACGCGGAGACCCCCGAGACGCTGGTTGACGCCGCCGGACAGGCGACCCGGGACACCCTCGCCGTGGCGCGGCGCGGAATCATCGCGACCCCCCACCACGAGACGATCCTCTTCAACATCCTCCAGGGATTCCTGGGGGCGTTCGCCTTCGCACGGCTGGCGACCTGGGGGATTCGCCAGTCCTGGTGGCCCGCGGGGGACATCCACGTCAGTGGCCGGCACATCCACCACTTCGTCCCCGGCATCGTGCTCGCCTTCGGCTCTGGGATCGGTGCGCTCACCACCCGGAACGAGCGTGTCGAGTCCGCGCTGGCGGTTCCGTTCGGCGTCGGCATGGGGCTCACCATGGACGAGGCCGCTCTGCTGCTCGACCTCCGGGACGTCTACTGGACCCGCCAGGGTCTGCTCAGCGTGCAGGTGAGCCTCGGTGTCACGGCCACTCTGGCCGCGACGATCCTCGGCATGCGCATGCTCCGCCGCGGCGAGGAGCGGGGCGTCGCCGAGGGCCTGATCCCCCAGCTGGATACGCACGAGATCGCCAGCACCGGCGCGCTGGCCTAGGCGGCGGCGCGGAGGTGGGGCTCTGCTTCCTGGCCCATCCAGATCACCTGGTCTCGGCCCGGGCCGACGCCGACCAGGCGCACGGGGATGCCCATGTGATCGGAGATCGCCGCCAGGTAGTCGCGTGCCTCCCTGGGCAGGTCCTCCTCGCGGCGGCACTCGCCGATGTCCCCCTCGAACCCCGGCAGCTCCTCGTACTCGGGTTCCACGCCGTGGATGATGGACTGGTGGTAGGGGAACTCGTCGAAGACTGCGCCGTCGGGATGGCGGTAGCGGGTGCAGACGCGGATCGGGTCTATTCCGGAGAGCACGTCCAGCTTGGTGACGGCGAGCGCGCTCATGGTGTTGAGGCGCACCGCGTAGCGCAGCGCGACCAGGTCGAGCCAGCCGCAGCGCCTTGGGCGTCCGGTGGTCGTCCCCAGCTCGCCGCCCCGCTCCCTGAGCAGGTCGCCGAGATCGTCCTCGAGCTCCGACGGGAAGGGGCCCGCGCCGACACGCGTCGCGTAGGCCTTGGCGATGCCCCAGATCTCGTCGATGTCGCGCGGGCCGACTCCGGCGCCGATGCAGGCCGCGCCGGCGACGGGGTTCGACGAGGTGACGAAGGGATAGGTGCCGTGGTCGAGGTCGAGCATGATGCCCTGCGCGCCCTCGAAGAGGACGGTGTGGTCGGCGTCGAGGGCCTCCCAGCAGAGCTTGGCGGTGTCGGCGATATGCGGGGCGAGCCGCTGCCCGTAGGCGAGGTAGTCCTCGACCATCGTGTGCAGATCTAGCTCGGGGTCCTTGGCGAAGGGCCGGAGCATCTGCTGCTTCGGGTCCATCGCGGTCGTGATCTTCTTGCGGAGGATCTTCGCGTCGAGCAGGTCCTGCACCCGGATGCCGAGGCGGGAAGCCTTGTCCGCATAGGCCGGCCCGATCCCGCGCCTGGTGGTGCCGATCTCGAGCTTGCCGAGCTTCAGCTCCCCGGCCGTGTCGAGCTTCACGTGGTACGGCATGATCACGTGGGCGTTGGCCGAGATCCGCAGGCCACTTACGTCGATGCCCCGGTGGCGCAGGCCCTCGATCTCGCCGGTGAGGACGCCGGGGTCGATCACCACGCCGTTGCCGATCGCGCAGATCTTGCCCGGATAGAGGATTCCGGACGGGATCAGGTGGAACTTGAAGGTCTCGCCGTCTCGGATGATCGTGTGGCCGGCGTTGTTGCCGCCCTGGAAGCGGATCACGACGTCAGCCTGCTCGGCGAGCAGGTCCGTGACCTTTCCCTTCCCTTCGTCGCCCCACTGGGCACCGACTATGACGAGACCTGGCATGACAAGGATTATGAGGAGGTTGGCGGCGATCCCGCTTCGCCATCGACCTGGTGGCGGCTAGTGGTCGAGCGGGCCGAGCCTGCCCGCGATCCCGCCGCCACCGACGGCGCTGTCCCCGAGTGAGCCGGGGACGTCCGCGGAGACGCGCATGCGGCGATCCTCGTCGAAGAGGAGGACCGGGTCTCCGCACATCTCGATCAGTCGGGAGACGATCCGGGTGCCGAGCTGCTTCTCCAGCTCGTCGTCCTCGAAGTTGCTCGTGACGATCAAGGAGTGCTGGCGCTCGTAGCGCTCGTTGATCAGGGCATAGAGCTGCTCGAGCACCCAGTCCGTCTGCTTCTCTGTCCCGAGATCGTCGAGATGGAGCAGGTCGACCGTCGCGAGCCTTTCGAAGAGCTGCGAGTAGGACTGCTCTCCGGCCTCGGCATCGTAGGTCTGGCGAATTCGGCTCAAGAGCTTGGGGAGCGAGTAGATGGCGACGGAGCGCCCCGCGTCGAGAGCTATGCGCGAGATCAGCATCGCGAGGGTCGTCTTGCCGGTCCCGGAACTTCCGAAGAACCACATTCCGCGCCCGGTGTCGAGGTTCTCGTCGATCTCCTCGCAGAAGTTGCGGACACGCCTGACCACGAACTCATCGATCTTCGTCACAGGTGGCCGGTCGAAGGAGACGCCCCGGTACTTGGCGGGGATCACCGAGTCGATTCCGCGCAGGCGGGCCTTCGCGACCATCTTCGAGCGGCAGTCGCAGGGACGGGCCACGTCCTCGGGTCCGAGGATCCAGCCGGAGCCGTCGCAGATGCCGAGGCGGCAGGGCTCGCGGTCGCTCGAGGGAGAGTTGATCGCCACCTAGAGCTCCTCGGCGTCCGCGAACTGATCGCCCTCTGTGCCGATGTCCGTGACCGGCGGCGCAGCCCCCGCGGGCTGCTCGACCGGGCGGTCCTCGCGCGCCCGGTCGGCGAACTTCGGGTAATGCTCCAGGAAGACCAGCCGGACGGTGCCGACGGGCCCGTTGCGGTGCTTGGCGAGGATCAGCTCGGCTCCGCCGGGATCCTCGGAGTCGGCGTTGTAGTAGTCATCGCGGTAGAGGAAGCCGACGAGGTCCGCGTCCTGCTCGATCGCGCCGGACTCGCGCAGGTCGGAGAGGATCGGCCGCTTGTCGGGGCGCTGCTCGGGAGCGCGGGAGAGCTGGGAGATGGCGATCACGGGAACGGCGAGCTCGCGGGCGAGGATCTTCAGCCCGCGGCTGAACTGCGCGACCTGCTCGACGCGATTGGCGTGAGAGTCATCGCTTCGCATCAGCTGCATGTAGTCGACGATCACGAGGCCGAGCCCGTCGTGGCCGCGGCCGCGCTCCTGGGCATGGAGGCGGCGGGCCTTGGCGCGCAGCTCGAGCAGGCCGAGGTCCGAGGAGTCGTCGATCCAGAGCGGCGCCGACTCGAGCTGGTTGCAGGCCTTGACGACCTTCGGCCAGTCCTTCTGCGCGACCTTGCCCTTGCGGAGACGGTCCGAGGAAATCCGCGACTGGGAGCCGATGAAGCGGTGGGCGAGCTCCATCTCCGACATCTCCAGCGAGAAGAGGGCGACCGGCTTGTTGTGCTTCATCGCGATGTTCTGCGCGAAGTCGCAGACGAGGGTCGACTTGCCCATCGCCGGCCGGGCCGCGATCACGATCAGGTTGCCGGGCTGGAAACCGCCGGTCTTGTCGTCGAGGTCGCGGAAGCCCGAGGGCGTGCCGGTGATCTCGGAGTCGCCGCTCGCGAGCTTCTCGAGCTTGTCGATCTCGTCGTGGAGGATCTCGCTGATCTGGCGGAAGTCGTCGGCCTGCTGCTCGTTGGCGACCTGGAAGAGCAGCCGCTCGGCGTTCTCGACCAGCGCCCTGGGCTCGCCATCCCGCTCGATGATCGATTGCTGGATCCGCTTCGCCGCCAGGTCGAGGCGGCGCATCAGCGAGTTCTGCTTGACGATCTGCGCGTAGTGCTTGGCGCTGCCCGGGGCCGGGACCTTGGCCGCCAGGCTGGCGACCACGTCGCGGCCGCCGATCGCATCCAGCTGGCCGCGCTGCGCGAGCGCCTCCGAGACCGTCAGGACGTCGACCGGCTCCGCGTTCTCGTTGAGGCCGATGATGGCCTCGTAGATGGTCCGGTGGCGGTCGCGGTAGAAGTCGTCGGCGCGCAGATGGACGTCGAGCATGACCGGCTCGATCGTCGACTCTGAGACCAGCATCGCGCCCAGAACGGACTCCTCGGCCTCCAGGTTCTGGGGCGGGACGATGGTCGGTGTTCCGTTGGTGGCCAAGTGCTCCTCGGTTTGCGCAGGCGATCGCTCGACCTGGCGGCCGAGACTCTCTCCAGTCTGGATACGGGCCCGGCGGATTCCCGTGTGCCCCATCTGGAACTAGATCCGCACGAGCCTGGCTAGAAAATCACAGGCGGCGAGCGCCCGCACGCAAGTTGTGGCTATTTGCGGTCGCCGTATTCCAGGCACGAATCGTGCCTGGCGAAGAAGGACGGTTTTTGCGCCCTACTCCTTCGCTTCCGCGACGATCGTCTTCACCGAGGCGGTGGCTCCACCGCCGACCTCGACCTCGACCATGTAGGTGCCGGTCTCGCGGATCGGCTCCTCGAGGCGGATCTTCTTGCGGTCGATCTTGAGGCTCCGCGCGGCCTGGATCGCCTCGGCGATCTCGGCCGAGGTGACGGAGCCGAAGAGCTTGCCGTCCTCCCCGGCGCGGTGGTTGATCGTCAGGACGGTCTTCGAGAGCAACGCGGAAGTCTCGCCGGCGCGCTCGGCGGCCTGCTTCTCGGCCAGCTCCTCACGCTCCCGCCTCCGCTGGGCCTCCTCGAGGGCGCCCTTCGTCGCCGGCTGGGCCAGCTTGCGGGGCACGAGGTAGTTGCGCAGGTAGCCGGGAGAGACGTCGATGGCCGTGCCGGCCTCGCCGAGTCCCTCGACATCCTTGAGCAGGACCGCCTGGGCCATCGGCCTAACGCTCGCCGACGTAGGGCAGCATGGCGAGCTCACGGGCGCGCTTCACGGCCAGCGTGAGCTGCTGCTGGTGCTTCCGGGAGAGACCGGTGACACGACGGGAGCGGGTCTTGCCGCGATCGGAGATGAATCGCCGCAGCAGGTTCAGGTCCTTGTAGTCGATCGCCTCGACGTTGAGGCGCGTGTACTTCCGCGGGCGACCACGATCTGCCGGGCCGCGGCGCCTGCGGTTGCCGGTCGGGGTCTGCTGTCTCTGCTGACGAGCCATGAAGTCGGCGGAGGATAGCGATCCGGCTTCGCCATTAGGTCGCGGCCACAAGCGGCCGCCCACCTTAAGTCGCTACGGGCTTCGCCCTTCGCTCCGAAGGAGAGCGGCCTGGTGGCCGCTAGAAGGGGATGTCGTCGTCGGAGCCGCCGCCCGCGCTCACGGTCGCGCCCTCGAAGTCCGAGGTGTCGGCCGGCACGTCTGAGCTCGGCTGGAACGTTCCGTTGCCGCCACCGCCGGCGGCGTTGTCCGAGCGCGACCCCAGGAACTGGACGCTGTTGGCGATGATCTCGACCGCCTGGCGCTTGGAGCCGTCCTGCGCCTCCCACTCGCGCCAGTCGAGCCGTCCCTCGACGGCGACCGGGCGGCCCTTGGAGAGGTAGTTGGCGCAGTTCTCGCCCTGCGCGCCCCAGACGGTGACGTCGAAGTAGTTCGGCTTGTCGACCCACTCGCCGCTCTGCCCGTCCTTGCGGCGGCTGTTGACGGCCACGCGAAGCTTGCAGACGGAGGTCCCGCCGGGCGTCGAGCGCAGCTCGGGATCCTTGGTGAGGTTTCCGGTGATTACGACCGTGTTGATGTTCGAACCCGCCACTGGATCAACTCCTCTTCTCTATCGATTCCTGAACATCGATCTTAGGTCGCCGCACGGTCGGTTCTCCCCCCGGTCGGGAAGAAAGGCCGGAAACTGCGGAACGAGGGGCGCCGCTACTCGTCGCGGCGCCCACGGCGCGGACGGTCTTCGCGGTCGGGGCGAGCACCCTCGATCGCCATGGGCCGCTCAATGGCGGGCGGCGGGTTCGCCGGCGAGTCGGGATCGACCTTGAAGATCCGAAAGCGCAGGACGCCGTCGGTGATCTTCAGGTTGTGATCGAGCCGCTCGAGCAGCTGCGGCTCGCCCTGGAAGCGGAAGAAGCGGTAGTCGGCTTCGTTGCGCCGCTTGATTTCGTACGCGAGCTTGCGCAGGCCCCAGACGTCGGCCTTGTCCAGCGTGCCCGCGCCCTCGATCGCCTGCTTGACGTCGCCCGCGACCTTCTCGCGGGCCTCGTCGGCGGCCTCGGGGTCGAGCATCAGTACGAGTTCGTAGTGGCGGTTCACGGCGGGCGACTATAGGGGAGAACGTTCGCCTGCGTGCCCTCAAGGCGGGGTGTCCGGCAGGCAGATCAGGTGGGCGAGCGTGGGGAAGGCCGTCGCAATCGCGGCCGCGGCGATTGCCGGAATCGCCGCGCTGCCCGCGCTGCTCGGCTCGGACAAGCCGCCTCCCGTACCCGCGGACGTCGGCCTTCCGCCTCGCCCGGCGGGGGTCGAGACGACTGCGGAGTCAGCCCCTCCGAACCCCCCACCGAAGGCCGACCCAGGCCGTCCGGGCGAGTTGTTTTCGCATGGCGGAAAGAACCAGCCCCGCCGGGCGACGATGGCCACGAAACACCGGCACACCGCCCACCGACGGCACAATCCCGGCACACCGAGCGGTCCGCCCACCTCGACTCCTTCATCGCCGGTGTACGTGCCGCCGGCCTTGTATGCGCCGCCCAGCGCTGAGCGGTTCGGCTTCGAGCGCTAGCGAGCGTCTGCGGTCGCGGCTATGGGGAAACCTCGGCCGGCGCCCGCTTCGCGCGGATGTCGGCGAGCTGCTCGTCGACCCAGTCGCCCGGGTCGCGCTCCGTGATGATCTCCTTGAGCCGGCGGGCCCTGAGCGCGCGCTCTTCGGGATTCATGGTGAGCGCGCGGTGGATCTGGTCGGCCTGCTCCTGGATGTCGAACGGGTTGACCGAGAGGGCGCAGTCGCCGAGCTCCTCGTGCGCGCCCGTGTTCTCGGAGAGCATCACGACTCCATCGCGGGTGTTGACCGCCGGTGCCTCCTTGGCGACGAGGTTCATCCCGTCGAAGAGCGAGTTCACCATCAGGAGGTCGAAGTGCTTGTAGCGGGCGACGGCCTCGTGGAAGTTCTCGTAGATGCGCAGGTCGATCGGCATCCAGTCGGTCGTGCCGTGGCGGTGGTTGACGACCGCGACCAGTGCCTCGATCCGCTCCAGGTACTCGGCGTACTCGGGCACGTCCTGACGTGAGGGCTGCAGGTGGGCGATGAAGGTGACCTTCTCGCGGAACTCGGGGTGCTGCTCCAGGAAGACGTCGAAGGCGGTGAAACCGCGCAGGACGTTCTTCGAGAGGTCTGCGCGGTCCACCCGGATGATCAGGTGGTCGCGCCGGCGGCGCAGCAGCTCCTTCTCGTAGAAAGCCACGTCCGCGGACTCGGCCGCGCGGTAGAGCCGCTGGGTGTCGATCGAGAGCGGGTAGGCACGGACCCAGATCTCGCGTCCCTCGTAGGTGACCGACATGCGCTCGTAGTCCGTCTCGAGCTCCATCAGCTCCCGGCAGCACTGGAGGAAGTTGCGGCAGTAAGCCGTCGTGTGGAAGCCGATGATGTCGTTGGAGAGCATGCTCAGGTAGATCTCCTCCCGCCAGCGGTTGGGGAGGATCCGCCATGAGTCCGGCTGGGACCACGGGATGTGGACGAAGTAATGGAGGAAGGCGTCGGGGCGCGCCTTCCGGACCAGGCCGGGGCAGGTGTAGAGGTGGTAGTCGTGGAGCATCACCACCGGGCTCTCCTGGCCCTCGATCGCCCGGATCACGCAGTCGGCGATGTCGTCGTTGACGACCTTGTAGCCCTCCTCCCACGCGTCCACCTCGGCCTGCCGGATGTCCGGGGCGTTCGAGAGGTCCCAGAGGTAGTGCTGGATGAACCAGAGGATCGGGTTCGCGATCACGTTGTAGAAGCGGTCGTAGGCAGCCGGGTTCGAGGCGACCATCTGCACGTCGTAGGAGATCCCGTCCAGCTCGATCTGCGTCGGCCCGTCGTTCTCGCTGGCGACGACCACGTCCTCCTCCGTCATTGCGGAGGCGATCCAGAGCGCGTTGCGGTGGGACACGAGCCCCGAGAGGGCCGTGACGAGGCCGCCGCCGCCGCGGTGGACGATGCGATTGCCGCTGCCATCCACACCGAACTCCGCAGGCCCGCGGTTCGAGACGATCGTCAGAGGGTGGGTATCCGGCACGCGCCCCACTTTAGTCGGCGCGCCTCGAGCCCCTGCAGGGCTCGCCATCAGATCGCGGCCAGAAGCGACCGCCCAACATAAGTCGCTACGGGCTTCGCCCTTCGCTCCGAGGTGGAGCGCCTGGTGGCCGTTACGCATCCAGGTCGGTGAAGATCCGCAGCCAGTCGAGCAGCAGCCGCGGGGTCAGGAAGCGCTCGCGGGTGCGTTCCTTCCCGGCGCGTCCCAGGCGGCGGCCCAGCTCGGGGTCCTGGAGGATCTCGATCGACCGCTTCGCGGCCTCGGCGGGTGAGGAGACCAGGTAGCCGTCCTCGCCGTCGACGATCTGCAGCGGGATGCCGCCCACGTCGCCGCCGATCGTCGGCCTGCCCTTCCAGAGCGACTCGGCGACCGTCAGTCCGAAGCCCTCGCGGATCGATTTCTGCATGACGAGGTCGGACTGCGACTGGAAGGCGTTCACCTCGATCGCGCCGACGTTGTTCAGGTTGTTGAGGATCTTGATGTCGGGGTCCGAGCCGGCGTACTCGAAGGTGCGGTGGAAGAACTCCCAGCCCTCCGGGTCGTCGGTGGCCATCGAGCCGACCAGCGCGAGCTGCACCTCCGGGATCTCCTTGGTGACCCGGCGGTAGGCGTCGATCACGCCGATCGGGTCCTTCCAGGGGTCGAACCGGGAGACCTGGGTGATCAGGGGCCGGTCGACGTCGATGCCGAACTGGTTACAGACGAAGGACGCGTCGTCGGGGGAGAGCGCCATGTTCTTTGGGGAGAGGGGGTCGATCGCCGGCGGGACGATCCGCACGCCGCCGTGCCCGTCGAGTCCCTTCGGCACGTACTGCTCCATGTGCCAGACGGTGATGTCGTACTCGGAGATCAGCGGCAGCATCCGCGTGATCGGCTCGGGGTTCGGCTCCGAGAGGTCGATGTGGCAGCGCCAGACCCAGTTCTTCGAGCGGTCCTTCGCGTCGTGGCGCATGCCGACCGGCTGCGGGTCATGGACGATGACCACGTCCCACTCGCCCTCGAGCGAGTCGGCGTTCATCTTGTTGTAGTGGTCGAACAGCTCCCACTGGTTGGGGCTGAGCGTGTTCGGATCCCCCTGCAGCGAGTTGTGGAGGAGCTTCGTCGCGTTGAAGAACTCCTCGCGGCCCATGATGATCTGCCAGTGGGTGTCGAGGCCCACGTCCCGCATCAGCGGCACGAGCGTGTAGAGGATCTCCGAGACGCCGCCGCCGAAGGCGGTCGCGCTCACGTGCAGGACCCGCTTGCCCTGCAGGTTCTCCGCGAGCTCGCGGATCTCGTCGACCAGGCCGCGGCCGGCCAGGTGCGTGTAGTCAGCCAGGGACTTCGACCCCAGCGCTACCTCTTGAAGCACGAGATCCCCCCGCCAGCTTCAGGATGAAGTTGATTGCGCAAGGGCGGAAAAGTACTCGGTTGATGGGAGGGTGCGCGTTAGCGCAACCCGACTAGTGCCGGTGGCGGAGCCGCTCGATGCCCGCGTCGAGCTCGGAGCAGATCGCCGCGTGCAGCTCGGCGTTCGCAGCGGCGACGCAGGACATCTGGAACTCGTGGGTCGAGCCGAGCAGTTGCCGCTTCGCCAGCGATTGTCCGTAGGCATCCGTGACGATGGCTCCGCCCTCCTGCAGGCAGATCGTCGCGGCCGCGAGGTCATAGGGCGAGTTGTTGAGGACGGCGCCGCCCCCGACGCGCTCGAACTCGGCGCGGATCGCCGGCACGTCGTCGATCATCCGCGGGCCCGGCTCGATGTAGGCGTCCAGCTGGCCCGTTACCACTCGAGTCATGTCGAACGTGGCCGAGCCCAGGTCGAAGGTGCCGCCTCCGACGGAGGAGCGGTCGATCAGCTCCGCGAGCACCTCGACGAGCGCGCGCGCCGGGCGGCCGCGGAAGCCGTAGGTCCAGAACATCCGCTCCAGCGAGCGGTTCTCGGACAGGCGGGGCGCCGGCTCGAGGCCCGCGCCCCGCTCGGCGACGAAGGAGGCGCCCGACTTCAGCTCCAGGACGCAGCCGACCTGGACGTCGGCCATCGTCGGCTCGCCGTCGAGGCGCGCGGCGGCGACCGATACACAGCTCGACTCGAGCCCGGCGAGGGCGGGGCGGGTGCCGTCGATCGGGTCGACGATCAGGACCCACTCGGCCCGGTCGCCCGCCGGCGAGACCAAGCCCCGGTCCTCGGAGTAGAAGGAGACCTCGGGCGCACGCTCGGCGAGGAACGCCTCCATCCGCCGCTCGGCGTGCTCGTCGATCTCGAAGGTGACGTCGCCGCCCTCGGCGGATCCGGAGTGCGCGCGCCCTGCGTGGGCGCCGAGACGGGGAAGGACCTCCTCGCGCAGGGTGGACGCGAGGTCTACTACGAGGGTTGTGATGGACGGCTTCGCCATATAGCCGCGGCTGCAAGCGGCTGCCCAGCATAAGTCGCTACGGGCTTCGCCCTTCGCTCCAAGATGGAGCAGCCTGGCAGCCGCTACTGCTGGACGTCCGACGGACGCGAGCCGAGCGTCACGTCGACGGTGGCGTGTTGGGCGCCGCGAAGGATGTCGAGCGTGACCGTGTCGCCGGATTTGTGGAGCGCGACCAACTCGGAGAGGTCGTTGTTCTGGAAGACCGGCTTGCCGTCGACCGCGATCACGACGTCGCCGCCGGTCTTGACGTGCTGGAGCTGGAAGGTGGTCTCGCCGGTCGATCCCTTCAGGCCGGCCTTGTCCGCCGGGCTCCCGCTGACCACGTCGGTGATCAGCGCGCCGCTCTTGGTGTCGAGCCCGAGGTGCTCGGCGAGCTGCGGGTAGAGGGACTCGCTGGTGACGCCGAGGAACGCGTATTCGACCTTGCCGCCGTTGCGCAGCTGGTCGAGCGAGTAGCGCACCGAGGTGACGGGGATCGCGAAGCCGACGCCCGAGTTGGAGCCGGAGCTGGAGGCGATCTGCTCGTTGATGCCGATCACCTCGCCCTTCGCGTCGAGCAGCGGTCCGCCGGAGTTTCCCGGGTTGATGGAGGCGTCCGTCTGGATGGCGTTGTCGATGCCGAAGTTGGTGAGGCCCTCGACCGTTCGGTTGGTCGCGGAGATGACCCCGACCGACAGCGACTGGGTCTCGCCGAAGGGACTGCCGATCGCGGCGACCGGCTCGCCGACGGCGAACGCCGAGCGGTCCGACAGCGGGACCGGCTTCAGGTCGAGCCCGCCGGGGTCGACCTTGATCAGCGCGACATCGGCGTCCGCGTCGAAACCGACGATCTGGGCCGGGACGCGGTTCCGATCGCCGAACTCCACGAAGACCTGCTTGGCGGCCCGCGGCGTCCCGCCGCCGTTCAGGCGCCCGCCGCTGGTGACCACGTGGGCGTTGGTGACGATGTCGCCGTTCTTGTCGACCACGAAGCCGGAGCCCTGCCCGGCCGAGCCACCGCCACCTCCGAGGAGCGAATTGCCGCTCGAGTCGAAGACCGAGATGATCGTCACCACTCCCGGGGAGACGTCCTTGTAGATCTGGGCGGGATTGAAGCTGCCCCCGCTCGACTGGATGACGACCTGCTGGGCGCTTCCCGCGCCGTTGCCCTCGGTGATCGTCGTGTCGCCCCCGCCGCCGCAGCCCGCGGCGATCAGCGCAGAGGCCAAGCCGACGGCCAGGATCGTGGTCAGCCGCCTCATGGGGCGGCTCCGGCGGGTTCGCGCTGCCGTCCCCGCTGCTTGGCGAGAGGCAGGCGCAGGGTGAAGGCGGTGTGGCCGCGGCGGGAGACAACCGCCAGCTGGCCGTTCATGCGCAGCGCCAGCTCGTCGGCGATCGCCAGGCCCAGTCCCGAGCCCGTCGCCGTGTCGCCCGTGTAGAAGCGGTCGAAGACCTTGTCGATCGCGCGGGGGTCGATGCCCTTCTTGGCGTCGTCCCCCACGATCAGCTCCGCGGCTCCTCGCCCGCGGACTGCGGTGACCGTCACGTTCGTTCCCTGCGGCGTATGCGTGATGGCATTGTCGATGAGAATACGGATGATTTGTGAGACCCGGTTTAGGTCGGCGAGCGCGACGGCCTCGCCGCGCCCGCGAACCTGGAGCGAGGAGCCGTGCGTACTCGCCGCGGGACGGAATTCGTCGGCGACCGCACGGGCCGCCTCCTTCAGGTCCACGTCCTCCCGCTGGATCTCGATCACGTCTGCATCGAGCCGCGAGAGGTCGAGTAGGTCGATGGTGAGCTTCTGCAGCCGCTCGATCTGGGCGCGCATCTCGGCGACGAACGAGCGCCGCTCGGCCGCGGTCAGCTTCTCGGTCTCCAGCAGCTCGACGAAACCGCCGAGCGAGAAGATCGGGGTGCGCAGCTCGTGCGAGGCATTGGCGATGAACTCCTTCCTGGAGCTGTCGAGGCGCGCCAGGCGGCGCTGCATGTCGTTGAAGCTCCGAGCGAGCTGGCCGAGCTCGTCGGAGGAGTCGACCGGGATCGCCTGGTCGAAGTGCCCCTCGGCCACCGTCTCGGCCGCCTCGCGCATCCGCCGCAGCCGCCGCGAGACCGCGCCGGAGGCCCAGAAGCCGATCAGGGACGCCGCGATCAGGGCGATCAGTCCCGCGATCAGGATCTGACGGCGGACGAGGGCAACGTCGTCGTTCACCTCCGCGAGGGGGGTGGAGAGGACCGCCACCCAGCGCGTCTGGCCGTCGACCTGGATCGGAACCGCCGAGGTCCCCACGCGGGTGCCCGCGACGCGCTCGACTCCCGAGGCCACGTGCTGGTCGTCGATCGCAGCGTCCGCGGTCAGATAGCGGCTCTGGATCGCGGTCGCCTCCGCCTGGGAGTCCGCGACGACGAAGGCGGGCGCGGGGGCTCCGGACTCGTCGCGCACGGCTAGCAGGGTCACCCGGCTCTCCGTCGACTGCGCCGTGGTGCGAACCACCTCCTCGATCTGCTGCTGGGAGGCGCCGGATTCGAGTGCCTGCGCGAGGCGGGGGGTCTGCTCGACCCCGAGCCTCTCGAGTCGCCGCAGCTTCTCCGCGTTCAGGCTCGATTCGAGCTGAGGCACCACGTAGAGGTAGACGAACCCGATCGCCGCCGCCGTGATCAGCGTGATCAGCGCGACCAGCCGGTTGCGGAGGGTGTTGAGCCTCAATCGCGGTCGGAGTCGCGAAACCGGTAGCCGACGCCGCGCACCGTGAACAGGTACTCCGGATCCTTGGCGTCGGACTCGAGCTTCTCTCGCAGGTGGCGGATGTGGACGTCGACCGTGCGGGGATCGCGATAGGTGGAGTCCCCCCAGATGTGCTCCAGCAGCATCTCGCGGGTGTAGACGCGACCGGGGGAAGCGGCGAGCGCGGCGAGGATCTCGAACTCGACGTAGGTGAGCTGCACGGGCTTCGACCCCAGGGAGACGGCGCGACGCTCGAAGTCGATCTCGAGGTCTCCCGCACGGATCGGCTCGTTGGCGCTGAGCTGCTGACCGGTCATGCCGCCGCGTCGGAGGGCGGCCTTGACGCGGCTCCGGAACTCCCGAACCGAGAAGGGCTTCGTGATGTAGTCGTCGGCGCCCATCTCGAGGCCGGTGATCTTGTCGACCTCGTCCCCCTTGGCGGTCAGCATGATGATCGGCACCTGGCTGCGGGTGCGGAGCCGCCTGCAGACCTCGATCCCATCCAGCTTCGGGAGCATGATGTCGAGGACCACGAGATCGAATCTCTCCTCGCCGAAGCGATCCAGTGCCTCCTGCCCATCCATCGCCCCCACCACCTCATAACCTTCCTTGCGGAGCGGGTAGGTGAGCAGCGTCTGCACGGCCTGCTCATCGTCCACGAGCAGGATCCGCGCCTGTCCTGGCGCCATGCCCTGAAGGTTAGAAGGACGCCTGTGCTCCGCTGATGATCGACTTGCGTATCTACAGATTCGCCCTGCTCGCCGTGCCCCTGGCCGCGGTGATCGCGATGTTCTCGCTGCAGTCGGTGCCGTCCCCGATCTCCGGCGGCGTCCCCCCCGACGCCTTCGACCCGGCGACCGCGGCGCCCCTCGCCAAGGAGCTCACCGATGCCGCGCCCTACCCGACCCCCGGCTCGGCCGCCGACGAGGCGATGGCCGAGCAGGTCAAGCAGCACTTCGCCGCGATCGACGGCGTCACCGTCGCCGAGCAGCGCTTCGGCGGCACCTTCCACGGGAACGACGTCGATCTCCGCAACCTGATCGCGACCCTGCCCGGCGAGTCGGACCGGCAGATCGCCCTGATCGCGCCCCGCGACGTCGCTCAGGGCAGCGGAGCGGTCACCACCGCCGCGGCCACGGCCGCCATGCTGCAGATCGCCGACAGCTTCTCCGGCTCCTCTCATCGGAGGACGCTCGTCTTCGTCTCCACCGACGGATCCAGCATCGGTGCGCAGGGGGCGAAGCGCTTCATCCGCGACTACAGCGACGCCGGGCTGCTCGACGCCGCCATCGTCCTCACTCAGCCTGCCGTGCGGGACCCGGTGGCGCCGCTGGTGATCCCGTGGTCGACCGGAGATCAGAGCACCGCAAGCCAGATCGACGAAACCGCGAGTTCCATCGTCTCCAAGGAGACTGGCACTCCCGCCGGCGACGAGGGGCCGCTCTCTGACTTGTTCAGGCTGGCCCTCCCGGCGGGCCTCGGCGATCAGGGACCCCTGGTCCAGGCCGGTCTTCCGGCGGTACGGCTCTCCTCCGACGGCGAGCTCCCCCTCGACCCCGGCAGGGACACTCCGGACAACTTCAACATTGACACCTTCTCGCGCTTCGGACGCGCGTCCCTCGCCCTGATCCTGGCTCTCGACGCCTCCCGGGAGGCAGTGCAGCACGGCCCGAACGGCTACATCGGGCTGGCGGGGAACCTGCTCCCCGGCTGGACGATCGCGGTCCTCGCCCTGGCGCTGCTCGCGCCCGTCGCGCTCGGTGCCGGGTCCGGATTGGCGAGCTCGGCGCGGAGCCCGATCGAGGCCGGGCACGGCTTCTTCTGGGCCGGGCTGCGCGCGGTTCCCTTCCTCGGCGCGCTGCTGGTCGGGGGGGCCGCGACCCTCGTCGGGCTGATGCCGAGCCCCGACTTCCCCTTCGATCCGCGAGCCGAGTCGCTTGGGCTGGGCGGGGTCGTCTCCGTGGTCGTCGCCCTCCTCGCCTACTGCGCGACCGCGTTCTTCATGCGGCCGCTGCGGCCGCCGCCCCCGAGAGCCGCCGGGACCGCCGCCCCCGCTGCCGTCCTGATCGCCTGCGTGGCGACGCTCGGCGTCTGGCTGGTGAATCCCTATCTGGCCGTGCTGGTGGCGCTCGGCCTGCACGCCTGGCTCTTCGCCGCGACCCGGCCGGCTGGCCCCCCCGCGGTGGCGGGTCTCCTCCTCCTCGGCCTGCTGCCTCTGGTCGCGCTCGTCGCGAACCTCGCAAGCCGCTTCGATGCCGGCCTCGGCGTTTGGCACGACCTGCTGCTGATGCTCGCCGACGGTCAGAGCGGCGCCTCGCTCGCGCTGCTCGGCTGTCTGTTCGCCGGTTCCGGCGTGGCAATCCTGGCCCTGGGCAGGACGCTCCAGCGCGCGTCAGGGGTGCCGCCGATCGACGGCGAGATCTCGGTTCGGCGCCAGGCACCGCCGGCCGATCTCGAGCCGGTCGACGAGGAGCCCCCGGTCGAGGAAGAGGCACCGGAGCCCGAGGGGGCGCCGGAGCAGGCTCAGCCCGAGCCGGAGAGGGACCCGCGCCTCTGGTCGAAGCCGCGGGGCTCGAGCTCACGGCCGTCCGGGAGCTTCAGGGCCACACCCTGGCCGTCGGTGACGTAGCCGATCTCCGTCAGCTCGCCCCCGGCATCGCGGACCGCCGCGGTGGCCCGAACGAACGCCTCCTCGGGAATGGCGGCCAGCAGCTCGTAGTCCTCGCCTCCGCCGCTGGCGAGCTCCAGCGCGGCATCCTCGCCGCCCGCGACCTCGGCGATCCCCTCGGCGAGGGGAATCTTCCGGACGTCAATCTCGATTCGGCAGACGCTCGCGCTCGCCAGGTGACCCGCGTCCGCGCCCAGCCCGTCGCTGATGTCGATCATGGCGGAGATGCCGGCCTCGGCCAGCCCGTGCCCCTCGTCCAGCCGCGGATTGGGATCGAGCTGCCTGGCGACCAGCCGCTCGCGAATCTCGGGCGAAATCTTGGCTTCGGGCCCCCCTGGCTCGAGCAGCCGCAGGGCGGCGGCCGCGCCACCGAGCTCGCCGGTCACCGCGATCAGGTCCCCGGGCTTCGCTCCCGTTCGGCCAACCAGCGCTCCCACCCCCGTCTCGTAGCCCATCGCGGTGACCGAGACGAAGAGCGTCGGTGAGCGCACCAGGTCGCCGCCGCCGATCACGACCGACTCCCGGTTCGCCACCTCGGCGAGGCCGTCGGCGATCCCGAGCAGGACCGCGTCCTCCATCTCGGGTGGGGCCCCCAGCGAGACGTAGGCCTCTCCCGGGGTCGCCCCCATCGCGGCGAGATCGGAGAGCGCCGCCGCGAGGGCCTTGCGGCCGACCGCCCGCGGCCCGAAGCTCTCGAGCCTGAAGTGGACCCCGTCGACCACCGCGTCGACCGACACGGCGCTGGCTCCGAGCGGCTCGACCACGGCCGCGTCGTCTCCGCTAGAGATTCGCATCCGCTCGCTACGGAGCGGTAGGCAGTCGTTGATCGCGGCGATCAGGTCGAACTCGCTTGCGGGCATGGACCTAGGCTAAGGCTCGTGTTGACGATCGACGTGAAGGTGACGGCGCGTGCGAGCCGCAATGAGATCGCGGGCATGCGCGACGGAGTGCTCGCCGTGCGCGTCACGGCCGCGCCGGTGGACGACGCCGCGAACAAGGTCGTCGTCAAGCTGATCGCCAAGCGCGCCGGCGTGGCGAGAAGCCGGGTCAGGATCGCGAGCGGCGCTCGCGCCAGGCGCAAGCGGATCGAGATCGACGATGCGGGGCCCGAGGAGCTACGGCGCCTTACGGGGTGACGACGCCGCCGCTGGGCGGAGGCGGCGAGGGAGGCGCAGGCGTCGGCTTGGGCTTCGGCGTGGGGGCTGGCTTCTGGCCGACGCCCGGGGCGTAGGCGCCCTGGTTGCCGTTGCCGTTGTTGTTGCCGGAGTCGGTCGTCGTGGTGGTCTGCGTGTATGAGGACGAGCAGGAGCTCGAGCTGGTGGAGCTGGAGCCCGAGTAGCAGGAGCTCGAGCTGGAGGAAGTGTGCTCACCGTGGTACGAGGACAGCTCCGGGAGGCTCGAGGGGACCGTGAAGTCCGGGCACTCGCTCCCCTGGGCGGACTCCATGAAGGAGCGCCAGATCGGCCCGGAGGTCGGGCCGCCGTAGCCGGTGTAGTCGCGCGAGAGCGGGTGTCCGGTCCAGACGGCGGTCGAATACAGCGGCGTGTAGCCGACGAACCACGCATCCGAGAGCCCCTCACTGGTGCCGGTCTTGCCGGCCTCCGAGGAGCAGCCGATCGAGGTGTAGCCGGCGCCCGTGCCGGAGGTGATCACTCCCTCGAGCACCTTCGTCACCTCGTAGGCCTGACCGGGGGTGAGGACCCGCTTGCCATCGTTGGTGCCGGACTCGTCGACCTTCCCGCCGGGGAAGACGACCCTGTCGATCGCGGTCGCGTCGTGATGGACACCGCCGTTGGCGAGGGTGGCGTAGGCGTCGGCCTGCTCGAGCGGGGTGACGCCGACGCTGAGGCCGCCGATCGCGTCGGCCGGGGGGATGAAGCAGTTCGGGCCCAGCTTGCAGGGGATCTCGCGTGCCCCCTTGATCCCGAGCGGCGAGGTGATCCCCATGTCGTAGGCGGTCCTGGCGATGTTCTCCGGGCCGAGATCGAGGCCGAGCTTGGCGAAGATCACGTTGACCGAGTCCCAGGTCGCAACGTTGAGCGGCATCGTCCCGCCGCCCGGCTCCGCGTTGTTGACCTCCCAGCTGCCGCCTCCCGGGATGGTCAGGTTCGCCGGTGAGGAGCCGTCGTAGTAGGTCGTATCGGGATCGATGCCCTGCTTGATCGCGGTGGTCAGGTCGTAGGCCTTGAACGAGGACCCCGGCTGGCGCTGGGCGTGGGCGGCGAAATTGAACTGGCTCGAGATCGAATAGCGCTGGGTGGATGCGAGCGCGACGATGTGCCCGTTCGAGGGGTCGACCGAGGCGAGCGCCGACGCGGGCCCGCCGCCCGAATAACAGACCGAGCAGGAGTCGACGGCGCTCTGCGCGGCGTCCTGAAGGCGCGGATCGATCGTCGTATAGACCTTCAGCCCGCCGTTCTGGATCGTGTTGACGCCGTAGCGGTCCTCGAGCTCCTGCTTCACCAGGTCGAAGATGTAGGGCTGGCGGATCCGGTTGTACTTGTTCCCCGGATTGAGGTCGAGGCCCTGACTGGTGGCCTCCGAGTACTCGCTGTCGGTGATCTTGCCCTGCTGCCTCATCGCCTGGAGCACCTCGTTCCGGCGGGCCAGGGCCGCCCGCGGGTTGAGGAAGGGGTTGTACTGCGAGGGAGCCTGGGGGAGGCCTGCGATCACGGCCGCCTGGGGCAGCGTCAGGTCCTCGGCGTGCTCCGAGTAGTAGGTCTGGGCGGCCGCCTCGACGCCGATCGCGGTGGCGCCGTAATTGGTCCCGTACGGGGCGGTGTTCAGGTACTTGGTGAGGATCCAGTCCTTCGAGTGCGCATCCTCCTCCTCGTTGGCGAGGTGGGCCTCAATGATCTTCCGCTTCAGGGTGTCCTGGGGGTCCTGGATGTAGAGGTTCCGGACGAGCTGCTGGGTGATCGTCGAACCGCCCTGCACGGCCTTCCCACCGGCCGTGAGGTCCGACCATCCGGCGCGGACGATCGCGGAGGGATCGATGCCGCCGTGCTCGTAGAAGCGGCGGTCCTCGATCGCCACGGTCGCGTCCTTCATGTCCTGCGGGATCTTGCTGCTCGGGACGGGCTGGCGGATCGTGTCGGAGTGGATCACCCCGATCAGGGAGCCGTCCGCAGCGTAGACCTTGGACACGGCTCCCTTCGTGATCGGCCTGAGCGAGGCCAGCGACGGCGCCGAGTTGTAGATGCTCAGCAGCCAGATGCCGCCGGCGAGGAGCCCGGCGAGGATCGCGGCCAGGGGAATGCCGACGCCGAGCAGGAGTTTCTTCCTGCCCGAGTCCTGGAGACGCCGGCGCCGTCTGCGGGCTCGCTGCGACATGGCCTGAAAAGGGTACTCAGCGCCGGGTCAGGGGGATTTAAGTAACCCCTCCTCCCGCAGGACGCCTTGCGTCCGCTCGCGCAGGTCCGTCTCGTGTGCCTCGCGGTCGGCCCCGGCGTCGATCGCGGCCTTCACCTGCAGCCGGGCGCCCTCCGGCGTCACCTCCATCAGGTGCGCGGAGGTGACCTCGCCGTGTTCGAGCGCCTTGCGTGCGGCCTCGACGTCGGCGTCCGGGCGTAACCAGATGTCGACGGTGACCGGGGCGGCGTTGTTGCCGGCCGAGTGGTTGATCACGACGTCGGTGGCGACCTTCTCGTTCGGGACGACGATCAGGCTGCCGTCGCCGGCATCGACGCTCGTGTAGGTGAGCGCGATGTCCGTGACCCGTCCGTGGACCTCGTCGCCGATCGAGACCAGGTCGCCGATCCGGATCGGCTGCGTGATCGCCAGCAAGATTCCGGAGACCAGGTTCGCGATCACCTGGCGCCCGGCGAACCCGATGATGATCCCGAGCACCGCCGTCGAGGCGAGGATGCCGGTCGCGAAGCGCTTGATCGAGGTGAACTGGCTGAGCGCCAGCGCGATCCCGATCAGGATGATCGCCAGGAAGAGCAGGCGGCGGATCAGGCGGAGCCGCGTGCGCGCCTCGCGGGAGAGCTCTCCGGTCTCGAGGCGTGTGGCGGCATGGACGGCGCGGCCGATCAGAAGGCGGTCGACGATGATCGCGACCAGAACGGCGACGACGATCGTGATCGCAGCGGAGATCTCGTCCCCGTGCGCCTGCCAGAAGGTCTGGTCCGCGGCCGCCAGCATCAGTGGGGGAGTATTTCGACTGTGACCCGCGCTGTCTTCCTGGACGCCCTCGGCACGCTCGTGGAGCTCGAGCCCCCGTGGATCTCCCTGCGCGGCCTGGTGCCGGCGGAGATCTCGGACGAGCAACTGGTCGAGGCGCTGAAGGCCGAGATGGCGTACTACAAGGAGCACGCGCACGAGGGCCGCGACGAGGCCTCCCTCACGGAGCTGCGGGAGCGCTGCGCGGCGCTCGTCTCGCAGAAGCTCGGGATGGATGTCGGCGTGGACGAGCTGGTCGCGGCGATCCGCTTCTCCGCCTATCCGGACGCCGTCCCGGCGCTGAGGAACCTCCATGACCGGGGCCTGCGGCTGCTGGTCGTGTCGAACTGGGACTGCTCGCTGCCCCGAGTGCTCGATGGATGCGGGCTCGGGGAGATGGTGGACGGGACGATCACCTCCGCTGAGGCGGGCGCCCGCAAGCCGGATCCGGCGATCTTCGAACGCGCCCTCGAGCTCGCGGGCTGTCGGGCGGATGAGGCGCTGCACGTGGGCGACACCGCGGATGAGGACGTGGCCGGAGCGGGGGCCGCGGGGATCCGCTCGCTGCTGATCGACCGCGACGGTGGCGACGGCGACATCGCCTCCCTCGGGGAGATCGATCAGCATCTCTGAGATGGAGGAACCCCAGTTCGCCGGATTCTGGTCGCGCGCGCTCGCGATCTTCATCGACAACGCCACCTGGCTGGTCACGGTCTTGCTGGTCCTCCGCTGGCTCCCGATCGACTCCGGCGACGTCTCCGACCTCGCCGCCGGGATCGCCCTGCTCGTGGTCGTGTCCTTCTGGTTCAACTACTTCGCCTTCTGCGAGTGGCGCTGGGGACACACCGTCGGCAAGAACGCCGCCGGGATCCAGGTGCGCTCGTTGGACGGCGCCGAGCGGCTCACCTACGGGCAGGCGAGCATCCGGAACCTGCTCCGGCTCGTCGACTTCTGGCTGATCGGCGAGCTGATGATCGCCTCGTCCGCGCGCAAGCAGCGCCTCGGGGACAGGGCCGCGAAGACCATCGTGGTGCGCCGCAAGCTCAAGCTGACCAGAGCCGCCCCGGCCAATCCGCCGCCCCCGCAGGCACCGCCGCCCCCGCAGGCACCGCCGCCCCCGCAGGCACCGGCGATCGTCGGCGGAGCCGGACCGGTCTATCCGCCGCCCCCGCAGGCGCCGCCGGCGCCGCCCAAGCCAGTCAGGCCCGACCGGATGGACGTGCCCTGGGGATTCGGGGGGTCGATCTGGGGACTGCTCGGCGGCCTGCTGCTGGTGGTGATCGTTCCGCCGCTCCTCGTCCTTCCGTTCGATCCGAACATCGGCGACCCGGACAAGGCGAGCGATGCGGGGATCCTGGCGACGCAGGCGCTCTTCGACGGGATGCTGATTGCCGTTGCGATCGGGATGGCATCGAGCTGGCGCTTCAGCCTGAAGGACGCCCTGAGGCGGCTCGGGCTGCGGCGCTTCGAGCCATCCGCCTTCGGCTGGATGTTCGCCGTGCTCGGCATCTACTACGCGGGGGTGATCGCCTTCTCGGCGATCGTGCTGCAGCCGAAGCAGGAGGACATCGGCAAGGAGCTCGGCGTCTGCAACCCAGGAATCGGGATCGCGATCTTCGCGGTGGTGGCGATCGTCGTGCTGGCGCCGATCGCCGAGGAGATCTTCTTCCGCGGCTTCTTCTTCGCCGGCCTGCGGACGCGCTGGTCGCTCTGGCCCTCGGCGCTTCTCTCCGGGGCGATCTTCGGCCTCGTCCACGCGCCCACCGGGCCAACCGCCGCGATCCCCCTCGCCGGCCTGGGGGTGGGCCTGGCGTGGCTGTACAACAAGACGGGGTCGATCTACCCGAGCATGCTCACCCACTTCCTGAACAACGCGATCGCGATCGCCGTGGTTCTCGGCCAGTGCTGAACGGCGAGCCCCCGTCTGCCGTCAGCGCACACGCCCTGAGCAAGTCCTATGGCGACCGCGTCGCCGTCGCGGGCATCGACTTCGAGGTGGACCCGGGCGTCTGCTTCGGCTTCCTCGGCCCCAACGGGGCGGGTAAGACCACGACGATGAAGACGATCTACGGCCTCGCGACCGTCGACGGCGGCGAGCTTCGGGTCCTCGGCATGGATGCCAACCGGGAGCGTCGCAAGATCAAGAGCCGGATCGGGGTCGTCCCGCAGGAGACGAACCTCGACGGGGATCTGACCGTCCGGGAGAACCTGCTCCAGCAGGCCCGCTACTTCGGGATCGACGCGCAGAAGGCGGGCGGGCGAGCCACGGAGCTGCTCGAGTTCTCGCTGCTGACCGACCGCGCGGACGAGCGCATCCACAGCCTCTCCGGCGGGATGAAGCGTCGCCTGTTGATCTCGCGGGCCCTGATGGGCGACCCGGAGCTGGTCGTGCTGGATGAGCCGACCACCGGCCTCGACCCGCAGGCGCGCCTGGCGGTCTGGAATGCGCTCGACCGGCTGCGCCGCCGCGGCGTCACGCTGCTCCTGACCACGCACTACATGGAGGAGGCCGAGCGTCTCTGCGACCGGCTGGTGATCATGGACGAGGGGAGGATCGTCACCGACGGCAAGCCCTCGGACCTGGTGCTCCAGCACGTCGGACGGGAGGTTCTCGAGCTGCGGCTGGATGAGGGCTGCGACCCCAAGCGGCTGGTCGACTCTCTGGACGGGCGGATCCAGGGTCACGACCTGAACGAGCAGACGCTCATGCTCTACGCCGATAACGCCGAGAAGGTACTGGAGGAACTCGACCACGACGCCTTCCCGACCGAGGCCGCACTGGTCCGGCGCGCGACCCTCGAGGACGTCTTCCTGCGACTCACCGGCCGATCCCTGCGTGAGTAGCCAGGATTGCCATGTGGCCGGCGTCGTAGCCCCGCATGCCCGGACGCGAAGCGGAGGACATGCGGGGTGATGGCGAAGCCGTACATCCCCATCCCGCGCCTGGCCGCCGCAGTATGGCTCCGGAACGCGCGTGTCTTCTCGAAGCTCTGGCGGGGCGCTCTGCTGCCGACCTTCCTGGACCCGTTCCTCTACCTGCTGGCGATGGGCTTCGGCCTCGGCACCTACGTCGCCCACATCAACGGCATTCCCTACAAGGAGTTCATCGCACCGGGCCTGATCGCCTCGGCGGCGATGTGGTCCTCGGCCTTCGAGACGACCTACAACGTCTACTTCCGGATGAACGAGCTGCGGCTCTACGACAACGTCCTGTCGACGCCGGTCGAGGTCCAGGACGTCGTCGCCGGCGACCTCGCCTGGAGCGCCAGCAGGGCCACCGTCTACGGCTGCGTGGTGCTCGCGGTCATCTCGGGCTTCGGCCTGGTCTCTTCCTGGTGGGCACTCGCGATCCCGCCGTTCGTCTTCCTGGGCGGGCTCTGCTTCTCGGTGATCGGCTACACGTTCACCACGCTGATTCCCAAGATCGATCTCTACTCGTACTTCTTCACCCTCGGGATCACCCCGATGTTCCTGTTCTCGGGGCTCTTCTTCCCGTTCAGCAAGCTGCCGGACTGGGTCCACGTCGTGGCCTGGTTCATGCCGCTCTACCACCTCGTCCAGATCACGCGCGGGCTCGCCACGAGCCCCGAGCTCTGGTCGGTTGTCGGCAACGCCGCCTGGCTCGCCGTCCTCACCCTGCTGCTCTTCACGATCCCGGTGCGGGCGCTGCGGAAGAAGCTGGTGGCGTAGCGGCATGTCGCAGGAGAACATCGATCTCGTCAAGAGGCTGATCGACGCATCGGAGCGCGGTGAGATGGACGAGGTCTTTGGCGGGTACGACCCTGAGATCGAGTGGAGTATCAGCGACGTACGAACGGAGTTCACGGATTTCGAGCCCGTTTACCGCGGCCATGAGGGCGTCCGCAGGTTCTGGCGGACCTGGGCGGAGGCCTGGGAGGTGTTCAGCTTCGAATACGTGGAGTTCATCGATGCGGGCGACACGGTCGTCAGCGTCCTCAACCAGCGAATGCGTGGGCGCATGAGCGGCATCGAGCAGGAGTGGAATTCCTACGCCCAGAACTGGACGATCAGCCAGGGGAAGGTCGTCCGAGTTCAGTTCTTCATGGACCGCTCGCAGGCGCTTGCGGCCGCGGGTCTCCAGGAAACCGCCTAGGCCAGAAAGTACCGGGCTACTACGCCGTCTTCAGTTCTGCGGCGCAGTGATGGAGATGCGCGTCCGGGCGGCGGCCGCAGCCAGCCCGAAGACGACCGTGGCGATCAGAGTCGCGAATCCCTGCGCATCGACCGAAGGTAGCCAGCAAGAAGACCGGAATCATCGGCATTTTTCTTGCCTGCGCAAATGCATTCGGCCGCCGGATGTTGCACAATGCCGCCTCGTGATTCGGGGAGGGAAGACCTTTGCACTGCTCGTGGCCGCCGTGGCGGCCCTGGCCGTGCTTCTGTCCGTCGTCTCCGCGAACGCGGCGACCGGTCCTCCGACCCTCGACCTGAACGGCCCCAAGAGCCCCGGCCTCCTCGACAAGGTCACGGCCGTCGGCAACCTGCCGGGCGCGACCGGCGGCCAGAACGTCACCGTCCAGGTCGACGCCAGCGGCAACACCGTCGAGAAGAAGCAGCTCACCGTCGGCGCAGACGGGAAGTTCTCCTTCCCCTTCGTCGTCGACGCCTGCTGCAACTACCAGGTGACCGCCACCAGTGGCGGGCAGACCTCCCAGCCGCAGCGCTTCAGGGTCCGCGTGCCGAAGCACCTGCGCAAGGGCGCGATCTCCCACCTCTACAACCAGGCGCTGGTCAACGAGGGCTACTACACCGGCGGACACGTCAGCGGCAAGTTCAACCACGGCTCGCAGCTCGCGACCTTGGCGTTCCGCAAGGTCAACAACATGGCCCGGAACTACCAGTACAAGCCGGTGATCTTCGAGAAGCTGCTCCAGGGGAAGGGCGGCTTCCGGCCCCGCTACCACTCGGGCCACCATGTCGAGGTCGACATCTCCCGCCAGGTCATGGCCCTCGTCAACGGCGACGATGTGGTGGCGACCGTCCACGTCTCGACCGGCAAGCCCTCCACCCCGACGGTGCGAGGCACCTACCACTTCTATCGCAAGGACCCGGGCTACAACTCGGAGGGGATGTACTACTCCGTCTACTTCATCCGGGGCTACGCGACTCACGGCTACAACCCCGTCCCCATGCACGAGGCGGCGAGCCACGGCTGCGTCCGCAACCCGATCCCGTTCTCGCACTACATCTACAACTGGATCAACCTCGGGGACGCGATTCACATCTATCTCTAGGTCGCAGATCGCCCGCTTGTTGGCTTTTGTGTCGGACGCCGTTTGATTAGCTAGATCGATGAGGGTTTTCCTCGCGGGAGCGACCGGGGTGATCGGCAGGCCGCTTACGAAGGGCCTGCTCCAGGCGGGCCACGAGGTCACCGGGACGACCCGCTCGCCCGAGCGGGCTGAAGGCCTTCGCGAGCTGGGGGTCAGGCCGGCGATCGTCGACGCCCGCGACACGGACGCTCTTCGTGGCGCCGTGATGGAGGCGGCGCCCGAGGCGGTGATCAACCAACTCACCAACCTGCCCAACAAGATGAACTTCCGCCGGGCGGAGGAGACGTTCGGGCCCACCAATGAGCTTCGGGGAACGGTCGGTCCCGCGCTCGCCGGGGCGGCGGCCGAAGCCGGCGCGCTCCGGCTGATCACCCAGAGCGTCTGCTTCTTCTACGCCTCGACCGGCAAGCGGGCGCACAGCGAGGACGACCCCCTGCTCGATCTTCCACCTGACGCTCCGACTGGCCAGGGCCTCGTGGCACTCGAGTCAATGGAGCGATCAGCTCTCGAGACCCCGGGGCTCGAGGGCGTCGTCCTCCGGTACGGGTACTTCTACGGCCCCGAGGTCGAGATGGTGCCGGGAGGCTTCGATCGCAGCGATGTCCGGCGCCGCCGCGCGCCGATACTCGGCGTGGGGACCGGTGTCTTCTCGCTGGTGCACACCGATGACGCCGCGGCCGCGACGATCGCGGCGCTCGATCGCGGCGCCGGGATCTACAACGTCTGCGACGACGAGCCCGCTCCCCAGGCGGAGTGGTTGCCGGCCTACGCCGAGGCGATCGGGGCCAAGCCTCCGCGCCGCGTCCCCGTATGGCTCGCCAAGCTGGCCGTGGGGAAGCAGGCGGCCACGCTGGCCACGCGGCTCGAGGGCGCTTCAAACGAGAAGGCGAAGCGGGAGCTCGATTGGCAACCCTCCTACCCGAGCTGGCGGCAGGGCTTCCGGGAAGCGCTCGGCTAGTCGCTCTCGAGGCGCGCGACGATCGCGGCGCCGATCCCGAGGATCGCTGCGAGCAGGCCCCCGCCCGCCAGGACGAAGAGGACGTAGCCGAAGTCCCTGGTGCCGTTGTGCCCGAAGCTGATCGTGGCCCGCGCAGCGGGGACCATGTTCCGAGCAGATGCGACCGCCTCGTAGTCGCCCGCCTCCGGAACTCGCAGCTTCGCGATCGCGCGTCGCCGATAGTCGCCATCCGTGAACCCTCCGGTGATGAAGGGGGTCGATCCGAGCAGCAGCTGCCCGTTCGTGGTGCGGATGCTGAGCTTGAGGCTCGCCGGGACTCGCAGGGAGAGGTCGGCGCCGGTCGTTGGAACCTCTCCGTAGAAGATGATCAAGTCCCCCGCGGGGAGGTTGACCGACTCCCGGCCGGGAACGCCGACCTGGCCGTAGGCGGTCGCGTCCCGGGTCGACCCGAAGGCTTGGGCGATGAAGAGGACGACGGCGACCACGATCGTGATCGCCGCGACGCCGATCGCGAGCCGGTACCCCGTGCGCATCGGCCGCATCCTAGGATGCCCCGATGCCGACGGACCTGGACGGAGCGCGGGAGACCCTGCTCGCCGAGCTGCGTGAGTACGCCCTGGTCATCGGCGAGGTGACGCTCTCCAGCGGCCAGAAGGCGCAGTACTACGTCGACGCCAAGCGGGCGATCCTGCGGCCCCGCGCCTTCCGTGCGGTGGGCGAGCTGATCGCGGCCGAGGCGAGCGAACGCGGGGCCATCGCGGTCGGCGGGATGACCATGGGTGCCGACCCGCTCGCCGGCGCGGCGATCGGGGCCGAGGGCGGCGACGGGCTGATCGCCTTCTTCGTCCGCAAGGAGAAGAAGGAGTACGGCCTGCAGCGCTGGATCGAGGGGCCGGTGCTCGAGCCCGGCACCCGCTGCCTGGTGGTGGAGGACGTCGTCACCACGGGCGGCTCCACCATTCGCGCGATCGAGCGGATCCTCGAGGAGGGACACGAGATCGCCGGCGTCGTCTCGGTGGTGGACCGCCTGGCGGGCGGCGGGGAGGCGATCCAGGAGGCGTCCGGCGGCGCGCCCTACCGACCGCTCGTCACGATCGACGAGCTCTACCCAGAGCGCCCGGACCGCTAGCGCGTCTCTACTTGCCGATCAGGATCTTCGGCTCGACGCCGGTCTCGATGGCCGGTTCGGCCTGGCCATGGAAGCCGGGTCCCTTGATCTCCATCGGCTCGCCGGTCGCGTCCTTGGTCACGGTGACCTTCAGCTGGTCGGGGACGCCGAAGTAGATCGTGCCCTCGTCGCTCTTGGCCTTGTACTCCTCCTGGTAGGAGACCTTGAGCTTTCCGGCCGGCACGGTCACGGTGCTCTCGCCGGGGACCATGAACCTCCCGAAGTCGTCGGAGCTCGCCCGCGAGGCGAAGACGCGGTCGATGACGTAGGCGTCGATCGCCAGGAAGGCGATCACGTCGAGGGCGATCAGGGCGATCACGCATGCCGGCAGCATTTCAACGGGAGCGCACGATGGCATCCCGAATTGCGAGGATGCCCCGCTCAGATGTCGCCGAGAGAGATGACACGGCGGGAGGTGGGGCTCGCCGCGCTGGGAGCCGTGCTGCTCGCGATCGCGATGACCTGGCCCCTGATCCTGCATCTGGGGTCGACCGTCCCGCGCGACATCGGCGATCCGCTCGCCGAGGCCTGGCAGCCTGCCTGGGGCGGGCACGCGCTGCTCCACCAGCCGCTCCACTTCTTCGACGCCAACCGCTTCTGGCCGACTACGCACTCGCTCGCCTTCGGTGATGCGCTGATCGGCTACGCGCCCTCCGGGCTGATCGGCACCGGCCCGCACGCGGCGATGGTCCGCTACGACCTGCTCTTCATCTTCGCCTACGCACTCGCCTTCTTCGGGGCCTACCTGTTGGCCCGCGAGCTCGGCCTCGGCCCGGTGGGCGCCGTGATCGCCGGCGCGGCCTTCGCCTACGCGCCCTATCGGCTGGAGCAGGATGGTCACCTCCAGGTGATCTCGAGCGGCGGCATCCCGCTGGCCATCGCCTTCGCTGTGCGCGGCGTCCGGCTGCGCAGCCACTGGTGGATCTTCTGGGCCTGGATCGCGGCGGCCTGGCAGCTCTCGATCGGCTGGGCGCTCGGCCTTCCGTTCGCGTACGGGATCGCCGGAGCCGTGTTGATCGGGGTGATCGCCTGGCTCGCCTGCGGGCGGCCGCCCGTCCCGCGCCGGATGATCGTCGCCGGAGTGGGCGGCGGCGTCGTCTTCCTGCTGTTCTCGTACTGGATCGCGCACGCCTACCTCTACATCGGGGACCACTTCCCGGCGTCGAAACGCAGCCCGCACGAAGTGGCTGCCTTCTCGGGCCCGCTCAAGGTCTTCCTCACCGCGCCCGAGGAGAACTTCGTCTGGGGTCACGCCACCGCCGGGATCCGCGACACCCTCACCACCTGGCAGGAGAAGACGCTCTTCCCGGGGGTGGGGATCCTGGTCTTGGCGATCGCCGGGCTCTGGTCGAGCAGCCTCAGCAAGCGCTGGCGCATCGGGCTCGGGATCGCGGCGCTGGCGTTGGCGATCCTCTCCCTCGGCTTCCGGGAGCAGGGCGGCCTGCTCTGGCCCTATCGCGTCCTCTACGAGGCGCTTCCCGGCTGGAATGGAATCCGCACTCCGGGGCGCATGGCGACCTTCACCTCGCTCGCGCTCGCCCTGCTCGCGGCGGGGGGCGCTGAGTCCGCGATCCGAGCCGCCCGGCGCCATCGCTGGCCGCCGTGGTCGGCGGTCGCGATCACGGGGGTGCTCGCGCTGGCCATCGTCACCGAGGGCCGCAGCATTCCGTTTGACCCCTTCGACAGCCAGGCCGAGCCGGAGGTGCCGCCGTCGCTGGCCTCAACCGCGGACATCCCCCAGCCCCAGCTGCATCTCCCCGCCCTGACGGCGAAGGAGAACCGCGCCTTCCAGCTCGAGTCGACCGAGGGCTTCCCCGAGATCGTCAACGGCCGGGCGAGCACCAACCCGGCGATCGTCCTCGACCTGGTCAAGCACATGGCGACCTTCCCCGACGCCGCGACAGTCAGGGAGCTGCAGGACTACGGGATAGGAACCGTGATCATCCACCCGGGCCTCACGAATGGGACTCCGCAGGCGGGTGCCGTTCGCAGGCCGATCACGGGGCTGCCGCTGAGGCGCTACCGGTTGCCTGACCGCCCGGGGCTGGTCTTCTACGAGGTGCTGTCCTCGAGCGCCAGCCCGCGAGCGAGCGCGCGATCCCGCGCCGGGGCCTCCGGCCCGGACTGAGCACGTCGCTCCCGGACCCGGACGATGGTCAGGGTGGCGAGCGAGAGCAGCAGCGCCGACGCGATCAGCCAGACGACGGAGACGTTTCCGCGGTTGAACGGGGTCATCTCCTCGGAGCTGAGGGTCGGGCCGAGCAGCGACACGCACGCCCAGGCGACGACGGCGGGCGCCGCATAGCGGTAGTCGGAGAGCGATGTCGATGGAGTGGCCCGAACCGCCAGCACAATCGCCGTGAGCAGCGCGGCGACGAACGGCGCGATGGCGAGCCAGGCATTGGTGACGCCGAAGGCGGTCAGGACGGTGTGCTCGAGCCTGCCCTGCATGAGCCAGTCCGCCCAGGTGCCGGTGCCCTGCCTGCCGAGCAGCGGGTAGGTCAGCGTCGCGGCGAGCATCATCAGCCCGGACGGGATCGCGAGCCCCAGGGTGACCGCGGGCAGGCGCTTGTACGCGTACGCGAGGCCGATCGCGACGAAGGGCATCGCCGGGATCAGGAACCGGGGGCCCGGCGTGCCGCCGCCGAAGGGGAGCCAGTAGCCGCTGTTGTAGAGGAAGTAGACGGCGGCGACGGCGAGGATCGTGTTGGCCTCCGCGCGGTGGCCGTCCCGGCGCATCATGAAGGTGCCGATGACGCCCATGATCAGGATCGGGGTGAGGATCAGGAGGCCTCGCCCGGCGAACAGCAGGTCGACGGCGCTCTCGAAGCGCGGCATCGTGATGCCGAAGAACCCCGCGCTGTTCAGGCCGAGCACGTCGTGGCCGCTCGCACCGGGGAAGTCCACGGCGTAGCCGTACGCGAGCTTGAGCGGGTTGCCGAAGGCCCAGTAGTTGAAGGCGAGCGTCGGCAGCGCGCCGGCAACCGCACCGGCCCCGTAGGCGGTTCCGCGCCTGATGAGAGGGCGCGCGCCAGCGCGACCCGATTCAGGCTGGTTGCTTCGGCTCAGCGCGTACCCGAACAGGACGACCCCGACCAATCCCGTCTGGAACTCGAAGGTGACGGCGAGCCCCCCGAGCAGGCCGGCGAGCGCCACCAGGCCGAGGCTCGGCGGCCTCTCCCTCTCCTTGATCAGCAGGCAGAAGGCCGCAAAGGCGATCCCTGCCGAGATCACGTGGGAGAAGTACTCCGCGGCGAAGGTCATCACCACCGTCGCCAGACCGAGTGTGATCGCGGCGGCGGTGCCGTAGCCCGGGACGAACCGATCGGCCGCCCAGCGCACTGCGAGCAGCAGCAGGACTCCCGGGATCACCGCCGCCAGCAGGGTGAGGGCCCAGATCAGCGGCGTCAGCTGCTTGATCGACGCCTGGACTCGCTGTCCGCGCTCGACGTCGTAGCCGAAGTTCTCGATGGGGATGACGCCGTTGTAGCCCCACTTCGGATGCGCGGTGTGGTCGACGTTGGCCGCCGCGGCACGGGCCAGCTTGTTCCCGCCCAGCCCCTCGATCGCGTCGTAGAGCGGCGTGCTGACGGCGGCCATGCCTGGACTCTTCACGGAGTAGTAGTGCCCGTCCACCCAACCCTTGTCGTTGGTGTTCCAGTGCCACTGGTCGATCTGCGCCTGCCCTTTCGAGAAGGCCTGCACCTGGTCGAAGTGGGCGAGCTGCGCCCAGCCGACCTGGTGCATGACGAGGCCCCAGGCGACACCCAGGGTGACCACGGCTGCGACGCCGGGCCGGGAGAAGAGCGGTCGTAGCGACCGTCGAAGGCGGCTCATGAAGGCGGCGATTGTACGCGGCAGAGAACCATGCTCCAGGGGGTGGGGCTTCTCACCTCGGTTACCGCGAAGCGCCGTGTGAGAAACCGCACGAACTCACGCCTGGACCAGTGGTTCAGGTGCCCGGGCGTGTTGCCGAGGTCCCCGACGTAGGAGAGCCGCGCCAGGTTGAGCGCGCGCCAGAGGGGTTCACGCGGGACGCTCGCGATCAGCCACGGCCGCGCCAGCCCCGCGAGGACGTCCAGGGCACGCTCGGGGTCGGCGAGGTGCTCGAGCACCTCGCAGCAGACGATCAGCTCGGCGGCGTGACGCTCGGGGCCGAGCTCCTCGACGGGCGTGGCCTCGAAGTCGATCTCCACGCCGGCGGCCTCCGCGCGCCGCCGAGCCTCCGCCAGGACCCGCGGGAAGGCGTCGGTCCCGCGCATCGAGATGCCTCGCTGCGCCAGCCGGATCGAGAGCTCGCCCTCGCCGCAGCCGACCTCGTGGCCCTCCTTCGCTCCGGTGCGCTCCACGAGCTCATCGAGCTGAGCCATGAACCCGCCCATCAGACGCCGCTCGATCGGGTTCGAGCTGCCGTACTTGTCGTAGACATTCCCGCCGGTCTCGGCGGTTTCCACGCTCACCTGGCCGCGGTGGTCCGGATCGTCTCCACGGTCAGTGGCCGGGGCGGCTCGACGTCGCCGCGCTCGTAGTTCGAGGGCCGGACTCCCGCCTCGAGCTCGAGGCGGCGGACCCGCTCGTAGACGCGCTGCTGGATCACGCGCTGCCCGGCGAGTGCGTCGCCGATGATCCCGAGCGCAAACATCTGGACCGCGGCCAGCATCAGCACGGCCCCCAGGATCAGGGACTGGATGTGGCCGGAGCGGTCGCCGTTCAGGATCCAGTCGAGCAGCCATGGCGACCACGCCGCCAGCGCCAGCACCGTGAAGGCGATCGTCAGGCCCAGAAAGACGCGCAGCGGCTCATAGAGCGTGTAGGCGCGGAAGATCGCGAACGCGTTCCGCCTCACATACGACGAAGTGGAGCCGACGAGTCGCGACTCCCGCTCGGTCTCGTTCGGCGAGATCGGGACGTCCTCGATCGCGACTGACATCTTGCCCGCTTGGATCAGGCTCTCGAGCGTGTACGTGTAGCGCGAGACCACGATCAGCTGGAGAGCGGCCTCCCGGTTGTAGGCGCGGAAGCCGGAGGTCGTGTCGGGCACGTTGGTGCCGGAAGCCCGGCGCACCACCCAGCTGCCGAGCTTCTGCAGGAGCTTCTTCGTGAAGGAGAAGTGGTCGACGTCCTGCACCCGGCGGTCTCCCACGACCATGTCGGCACGACGGGCCGTGATCGGCTCGACCAGGCGGGGAATGTCGGCGGAGCTGTACTGGCCGTCGGCGTCGGTGTTGACGATCACGTCGGCGCCCAGCTTGAGCGCGGCGTCGAGGCCGGACTGGAAGGCGGTGGCGAGACCCCGGTGGCTGGTCAGACGGACCAGATGGTCGACGCCGTGACGCTTGGCGATCTCGGCGGTGCCGTCCGTGGAGCCGTCGTCGATCACCAGCCACTCGACCTGGTCGAAGCCGGGAACCTCGCGGGGGAGCTCCGAGAAGAGGCGCGGGAGTGACTCTTCCTCGTTCAGACAGGGAATCTGGATGACGAGCTTCATCGTGCTGATCGTAGGGTTTGTTCGGAGATGACGCGGGTCCTACGGATCGTCACGCTGGCGCTGTGCCTGAGCGCCATTTCGTCGCCTTCGGCGCTGGGGTTGAGCGTGTCCGGGAAGCGTCTGGTCGACGGCTCCGGCCAGCCGATCAGGCTCCTGGGCGTAAGCCGCAGCGGCTCCGAGTACGCCTGCGCCGAAGGATTCGGGTTCTTCGACGGCCCGACCGGCGCGCGCAGCATCCGGGCGATGAAGAAGTGGGGGGTCAACGCGGTTCGCCTGCCCCTCAACCCGGACTGCTGGCTGGGGATCGACGGGGTGAAGCCGAGCCTCAGCGGACCGGCGTACCGGGCCGCGATCGACGGGTTCGTGGCTCGCCTGAACGCCGCCGGCCTCTACGTGGTGATCGACGAGCACGTCGCCGCGCCCGATGGCCAGCGGGCGCTTGGGATCATTCCGATGCCCGACGTGGACTCCTCTCCCGCGTTCTGGAGCTCGGTCGCATCCCACTTCGCCTCCAATCACTCGCTGGTCTTCGATCTCTACAACGAGCCGCACGACATCGGCTGGGACTGCTGGCTGGCCGGCTGCGAGATCCCAGCCGGCGGCCGTTTCTCCGAGCGCCACGGTGCTTATCCGGCTGCCGGGATGCAGCAGCTCGTCGACGCCGTGCGGGCGACCGGGGCCACGCAGCCGCTGATGCTGGGGGGCATCGACTACGCCCGCGATCTCTCGGGCTGGCTCGCGCACGAGCCGACCGATCCGCTCGGCCAGCTGGTGGCCTCCGAGCACAACTACGGCCACCATCTCGCTCCCTGCCTCCGCGGCTGCAAGGCGGCCATCGCCGCGACCGCCGCGCGCGTCCCCGTGGTGGTCGGCGAGCTCGGCCAGACCGACTGCCGCCACGACTACATCGACAAGTGGATGCGCTGGGCGGACCGCCTCGGCATCTCCTACATCGGCTGGGCCTGGGACGCCAAGGGCGGTTGGACCTGCCATGCCGGACCGAGCCTGATCCAGAACTATCGCGGCAAGCCGACCGGGTTCGGGATCGGATTCCGCAACCACCTGCTCGAGCTGAGGCGCCATGCTCGCGGTTGAGCGGCTGGGCTCCGGGCCGCCCGTCCTCTTCATTCACGGCGACATCGTCGGACCGGAGCTCACCTGGCGGAAGCAGCGAGAGCTGGCCACGCGCTGGAGCCTCGCGATCCCCAGCCGTCCGGGGTTCGGCGACAGTCCCCCCTTGGAGCGAAACGACTTCGAGGCCGAGGCGCCGATGTTCGCCGAGCTGCTCGGCGATGGAGCGCACCTCGTCGGCCATTCCTATGGGGCGGTGATCGCTCTCCTCGCCGCGGCTCTCCGGCCCGATGCGGTTCGCTCGCTCACCGTGTCGGAGCCCGGCTGCCTGCGCGTGGCCGCGGGTGTCCCCGAGGTCGACGAGATGATCTCCAACGGGGAGCGCCTTTTCGCGCACGCGCCGGAGATCCCATCGGAGGACTTCCTGCGACTCTTCCGTGGCGGCGCCGGGTCCGCCTACGGGACCCCGGACGACCTGCCCGCCGAGCTCCTGCATGGCGTCGAACTGCTCAAGCGCGAGCGGCCCTCCTGGGAGGCGGAGGTCCCGCTTGACCGGCTGGCCACCGCGGGCTTCCCGGTGCTCGTCCTCTCCGGCGGGCACTCGCCGGCATTCGAGGCCGTCTGCGACTCCCTGGCGCAGAGGCTTTCGGCCGAGCGGGAGCTGATCGAGGGCCGCGGCCACACCGTGCCCTCGACCGGCACTCCGTACAACGAGTGCCTCGAGGCGTTCATGCGCGCCGCCGATTCACAGCATTGATACGCGCGGGGACCAGCTCCTTAACCGGCTGAGTCGCGCCGCTTCCTAGATTCGACTCTCGATCGCGCCGGCCCCGGATGAAGTCATCCATCAACGGCACGTCAGCACTGGGACCCGCACCCTGGCGGGCTGACGGGTTGCACAGCGAGGCCCGGGCGGCAGCCCGGGACTCGCCTGCAGGATCGCCGGCTGCACGTCCTCTTCTGGCACCTGGCTCTTCGCCCCCCGCCGCGCCCATCGCGGTGATTTCATCCCCCCGGCGGCTCGATCGGGGTCTGCTGGTGCAGGACCAGCCGCCACCCGTCGTCCGTCAGCGAGTAGGCGCTGCTCATCAGCGCGCTGTATGAGTCGCCCGCTCGCCGGCGGCCATCGAACCGATACGTCAGCACCGCCGCATTGCGGTCGAGCTCGAGCACCCGCGCGTCGACGATCCCGAACTCGTCCCAGCCCGGGCTGGCGTCCATCGCCGCCGCGGTCTGGTCCTTGTCGAGCGCCTGGCCGGGGATGATCACCACGGCGCTGTCGGCGAGGCGCCGCCGGTACTCATCGCCGCGGCCGGCGGCCAGCTCGTGCTCGATCGCGAGCAGCTCTTCCTCGATGTTCATTCTCGACCTCCTCTCGCGGATCCGTCACGAGTACGCATCCCAGGCGAGCAGCTCCGGCAGCGGGTCGAACGGGTGCCCGCCGGAGTACCAACCGGGAGCGGTCCAATGCTCGAAGTGCAGGTGGCATCCGGTGGCGTCACCCGTCTCGCCGACCCGGCCCATCTGCTCGCCGGGATAAAGCACTCCTCCTACCGGTACCCAGGAGGGCTTCTTCAGATGCATGTACACGGTGTCGGTGCCGTCCGCGCCGTGAATGACGAGGTAATAGCCGGCGCCGCCCGCCTGGTACGCGTTCACCTTCAGCGTTCCCGCCGAGGCCGCGACGAGCGGCGTGCCGCACGCCGCCAGGATGTCCTGTCCCTGGTGGGCATGACCGGACCGAGCCGCCCCGAACCGATTCGAGGGCCCGCCGAAGCTGTGCGGTCCCGCGACCGGGAAATCGTAGTTGCCGGGCGCCGAGCGCTTCCTGGTCTGCTTGCGCGCGCGCTGCTCGGCGATCATCTCCCTGATGTGCTTCGCCTGCCCTCGCTGGACGACCCCGTCCACCCGCCACCTCCGGCGCCGCTCGAGCGCTCGGACGTTCTTCCAGGTGAGCTTGCCGTATGCGCCGTCCGCGGCGGTCGGGAGCTTCAGCCTCGTGAGATCGCGCTGCAGCGCCCGGACGTCGCCACCTCGCATGTGCGGCCGGAGGGCACGCTGACCGAGCTTGACGGCCCCGGCGGAAGCGGGGAATGCTCCGGCCAGACAGACGACAAGAGCGGTGATGGGGAGCCGCGCGAAGCGACGGGCGCGCGGCGTCAAGGGACCACCGCCAGTTTCACCTTCGCCTTGCCGAGCGCGAGCATCCCGAGCTGCTTGGCGAGCTTCCTGGTGAGGTCGAGCGCGTAGCCGCGCCGATAGGGACCGCGATCGATGACCCGTGCCCGCCGCCAGTGGCCGGCATGCGCCACGACCACCCGCGCGCCGCACGGCAGTGAGCGGTGTGCCACGCCGATCGTGTTCTTCTTCAGGGGGATCCCACATGCCGTTCGTCGCCCCCACAGCCCCGGCCCGTACCAGCTCGCGCGACCTGCCGGGATCCGAGCCGCGATCGCTTTCATCGTCTGCCGGTCCACCATCCCGTCGGGGGCGAGGCTTGCCCCACTCTGCAGTTCGCGGACGGACGAGTCCGTCTGCCTCCCGAAGTCACCCGCGTAGGGAGCTCTGAGTCCCTCGGCGCGAAGCCCCCAGTTGAGGGTCTTCACGTCCGTGCCGCGGTCGCCGAGATGGAGCGCCCTGGCGCCGAAGGGCAAGCGTTGGTAGTCGCCCTGGACGGCCTGCGCGGCGGTGGCGCAGGCCAGGACGGCCGCGAGCGCACAGAGCAATCCCAGCGCCCGGGCGCGGCGGGGAACCATTCCGCTTGGATTGGGTGAACGCATCGATTGACCTCTCTCCTGTCGGGCTTCCGGGGTTAGCTGCCGGGCTCACGCGAGGGGAGTCGCGTTACGCCGCCGGCTCCGGCGGCGATTCGCCCCAGGGACTTGGGTCCCCCGGCCGCCGGCGAGGACGCCGGCGGTTCAGCTAGGTCTTGTTGCCGGCTGAAACCGATCCAGCAGTGAAGGTCGCGCGCTCCCTTCTGCGGATGTCAGCCGGCGGACACGACTGGGAATCCCTGAGCCTGGGGTCGGGGTCCTGATCTCGGTCCGCCGAAACCTGGCAGCCTGGGAGGAACGGGCCGAACGTGCCTTGCCGGGCCCACCGCGGGCTACTCGCTTCGAGCGAAGGGACGACCGCGTCTTCTGCGAGCGTCCCGTGTTCCCATATTGGGTTTCACGACGTGGAGGCAGCAGTGGCAAACACGGAGGAATGGGTCAAGGTCCTGGATTGGGACCCGGATCTCCTCGTGGCCGTTCCGGAGGACGAACGGGACGCCGCCCGTGCGAGGCTCGTCGCTCGGGCCACCTCGGTGCCTCGCGGGGCATGGGCCCCCGAGACCGAGCATGAGCCTGGCGCGGTCGGGCTTCTCGTTCTCACGGGGCTGGTGACGAGGAACGTCTCGATCGCCGGCACGGACTCGCGCGAGCCGCTCGGTGCGGGGGACATCATCCGCCCCTGGGACGACACGACCGCTCTGGATCCGATCCCGGCGGAGACGAGCTGGACGGTGATCGAGCCGCTGAATGTGGTTCTGCTCGACCGGCGCTGGAGGCTCCTCGGCGCGCGCTGGCCAGAGCTCGGGGACGAGATCCTTCATCGAGTCACGCGCAGGTCGCGCTGGCTCTCGGTCCTGCTCGCCATCGCAACCCTGAGGGGAGTCGAGGGAAGGTTGATGCTCCTGCTCTGGCATCTCGCCGGAAACTGGGGAAGGGTGACGCCTGAAGGCACTCTCGTTCCCTTTCGACTTACGCACGAGCTGATGGCGGATCTGATCGGGGCGAGGCGCCCCTCGGTCAGCACCGCGATCGCCCAGCTGGAGCGCGACGGGAGCATCGAGCGAGTGGACGAGGGCTGGCTGCTGCTGACTGATCCGCCGGCCCCGGGCCCCTGACGCCTCCCGGCTATCGAGGCGCGAACAGGAACGCGTCGAATCCGAGCAGCTTGATCAGGGTCGCGACCTGTCCCCGGGCGCCGTGAACCTCCACGCCCACGCTGCCCCGGCAGCGGTCGCCGTCCCTGACGACCTCCACGAGAGCGCGAGCCCCCGCGACGTCGCAGAAGTCAACGCCGGCGAGCTCGACGATGACCGGTTTCGCCTCGAGCAGCGCGTCCGAGACCGCCGCGCGCAGCTCCTCGGCGGATAGGCGGTCGAGCTCTCCCCGCAGCAGCACGGCGATCCAGTCGGAGTGGTGTTCAACCCGGATCGTGCAGACGGGGAGAGCCGACCGCTGACCGACGATCGGCTCGGCACGACCAAGGGGGAAGGGAAGGCCCAGCGTGTCGAGCGAGTGGATCATCGTCGGTATCGGTACGAACCCCGACGGCGACACATCGACGCGGGCACTCGATGGCCGGCGTCAGCCAGCGGACACTTCACCCGCGGCTGATCGGTCCCGCCCGCGATCGCGACCGCTCGAGGCAGCGCCTACGGGACCCTGCCGGCGGCCGTCCGAACCGACGCAGCGACGAGCCGCGAGTAGAGCTCGACCCCCTTCTCGGTGAGGTGGATCCCGTCCGTGGTGATGCCACCGTGGGAATCCGCGACCGCGTGCCAGTCGACCAGCTGAGCCTGCCTCCAGCTGTCCGCGGCCTCCGACAGAGCCGAGTTGGCCTCGCCCTGCCAGCTGCGCGGCACCTCGACGTTGACCAAGAGGACGTGCAGCACCCCCCTCAGGGCTTCATGGAGCCGCTCGAGATCGTCGCTGTAGAGCGGGCCGTTGTTGCCGATCTGCAGCACGATGAAGTCCGGGAGCCCGCCGTGCGCCCGGTACCGGTGGAGCAGGTCGATGATCCCGCTTGCCTGGCGGCCGACATGGGCGTTCAGGGTGAGCCGCGGCCCGAGCAGCCGCGCGAGTCCGTTGCGCGCATCGACCATCACCGAGTCGCCCAGGGCGAGCACGGGAAGCGCCTTGGCCCTGCGGCCTGTGGCGGCGCTCGCCTTGACCGGGACGCGACCCCCAGATGCCTCGGAGACCGCTCGGGTGACCGAGATCGGATGAGCGACGTACTTCGCCTTCGGCGTGATCTCCGCCGAGGCGACGTGCAGCTGTCCGGGATGCCCCTTGGGCACGATCCCGCTCCAGCCGACGACGAGCACCACCGTGGTGACACCGACCGCGATGCCCATCCGGCCGATGCGTGTCCAGTCCGGCCGCTGCCAGCTGGTGGAGTGGCGGAAGGGCTGCTCGACGCAGCGGTAGGAGAGATCGGAGAGCGCCAGCGTGGTGCCGAGCTGCAGTGCGAACAGGACCGGCCCGTGGAGCGGCACGTCGATGCCCGGTCGCATCAGCTCGAGCACCGGCCAGTGCCAGAGGTAGAAGCTGTAGCTGCGGAGACCGAGCCAGCGCATTCCCGGATTTCCCAGCGTCCGGCCGATCGAGGCCGCCGGATGGGCGAGCGCTGCGATCAGCATCGCCGTCCAGATCGAGAGCAGCAGGAAGCCGCCGTGGTAGAGCGAGATGTCGTAGTCGTGGACGGTCATGAACGTGATCACGACCATCGACAGTCCGATCGCCCCCATCGCGTTCAAGGCGACGGGCGCCAGCGTTCCGGTCTTCGGCTTGAGGCGCTCGGGGTGCCAGAAGAAGGCGAGCGCCACGCCGATCAGCAGCGGCGTCGCACGGGTATCAGTCCCGTAGAAGACGCGGTTCGGGTTGACCGGGTCGAACAGGATCGCCATCAGCAGGCTGGAGGCGATCGCCCCGGCGATCACGCCGATCACCACTCGACGGTGCCCGAAGCGCGTCATGAAGAACGCGAAGGCGATCGGCCAGAGCAGATAGAACTGCTCCTCCACCGCGAGGGACCAGAGGTGCCGGAAGAGCGAGGGCCGCGCGAACTGCTCGAAGTAGGACTGGTGGGAGAGGATCAGGTCCCAGTTCGTCACGTAGGCCATCGAAGCCAGGGCCTGGCCGCGCAGGTTCGAGATCTGCCCGAGGTCGAAGAAGGCGCCGGCCACCATCACCACGGCGATCAGGACCCCGACCGCCGGCAGCAGCCGCCGCGCCCGCCGCAGCCAGAAGGCGACGAGGTCGATGCGCCCCTCCTTGCGGAACTCGCTGAGCAGCAGGGAGGTGATCAGGTACCCGCTGATCACGAAGAAGACGTCGACGCCGAGGAACCCGCCCGGCAGCCAGCCCCCTCCGTTGTGGAAGTGGTAGACGAACACGGCCAGCACGGCGATGGCACGCAGGCCATCCAGACCGGGCATGTAGGGCAGGCGATTGGCGCTCTTCGCTGACACCGAGCTTCCTCCAGTGAATGGAAGCAAGCGTGCGGCAGCTTGACCAGCCCCGGGCGGCGAGTTGCAGAGCGGCGATCAGGCGGGCTGCGCGGGCTTGCTCTTGACCGCTCTGCTGGCCTGGCACTGGTAGCAGAGCTCGAAGTGACCGCGGGGGGTGCTGTTCATCCGCCACTCGTGTCCCCGGAGCAGGCAGCTCAGCCGAGTCAAGGCATGCCTCATGCGCACAGCTTCGTCCAAGACCGGTTCCGAATCCGAACCTGCGCGGCCATTTGGACGAATTGCCGAAGAAGGGCCCACCGGCCTGCAAGGCAACGCCCCGACCAGGATTCGAACCTGGGGCCTACTCCTTAGGAGGGAGTCGCTCTATCCAGCTGAGCTATCGGGGCTCGGCTGGGAGGTTAGTCCGACTACTTGCGCTTCTTCTTGCACTTCTTCGCCGCCACGGCGCTGCGTGACCGCTTCTTCTTCTCCTTCTTCTTGCACTTCGGCTTGCTCGGCTGGGTCGTCGGGCTCGCTGTCGGGGGAGTCTCGGTGTCGCCAGGCGGCGGTGGAGGCGGAGCGACGACGAAGGTGGCGCCGACGGTCTTGTCGACGTTGAGGTAGGCGTTGCAGGCGCCGCTGCCGCTGCAGGCGCCGGTCCAGGCGTCGAGGACGAAGCCGTTCGACGGGACCGCGGTGAGGGCCACCGTGCTCCCCTGGGTGATGGCCTCGGTGCAGTCGCCTGGGCAGTTGATGCCGGTGCCGGTGATCGAGCCGTTGGTCGGAGGATCCACGGTGAGAATCTTCGTGCCGAGCTCGATGGCGCCGGCGTCGCAGGTCTCGCCGCTCGATCCGCGCGAGTTGTCGTATTCGTCGACGGTGACGAGGTCGCAGACTCCGCCTGGGGCCCGATCGAACGCGGGGCCGGCCGGGCTGGGCAGGCGACTCGTCAAGGGCAACAGGGTTCCGCTGGAATTGCCGATGTCCGGTCCGCCGTTGTCGAGGAGCGGCCCGAGCAAAGGGTCGGCGCGAACGTCGTGTATCCCGGTCAGGTTGCACTGGTTGGTCGCGGCGCCGCCCGCACTCGACGGCCCCTCGACGTTGCCATCGCCGGAGGCGATCGTGCCGGTGTCGGTCTCGCAGTTCTCCGCGCCGCTGGCCCCCGATCCGTCCGAGATGACCGACCCTTGGAGGTCGACGTCACCTGCGTCGACGTCGTTGAGGAAGAGGTTCCCGCCCTGTCCGCCCTCGGAGGAGCCCCGGACCGCGGCGTTCCCCCCGACGGTCGCAAACAGAAGCGTCAGGTTCGGCGCCAGGAGCGTCGCGCTTCCGCCCGAGGCCTGGGTGGCGATCCCGCCGCCGTCGCCACCGGGCGTCGCGTCCCCGGCGGTGTTCGCGGTGTTGTCGGCGATGGTGGAGTTCTCGACGAGGTAATTGGCCCGAGTGGTCTCGCCGATGGTGTCGTTGAGGCTGCTCAGGGCGAGTCCGCCGCCGAGGGCCGTGCTCCCGGTGGTGCCCCTGGCGGTGTTTCCGGCGACGGTGCTCTGCGTGAGCGCCATCGAGCGGCTGATCTCCGACCAGACGCCGCCGCCGTCCCTGGCCGTGTTGTCGCTGATCAGGCTGGTCTCGATCTTGTCCGTTCCGCCCGTCGTGTCGTTCGCCGTCATGCTCCGGTAGATGCCCCCACCTCGATTGGCGGCCGTGTTTCCCCTGATCTGGCCGCCGCTGATCGTCAGCAGGCCGGTGTCCAGGTCGGCGACGCCCCCGCCGCCCGAGCCGCTCGCGGTGACGCCGGCGCGGTTGCCGTTGATCGTGCTGTCGGTGATCGTCAGGGGCTCGCCGAGCCAATCCGTCATGTAGATGCCCCCGCCGGCACCGACGCCGCCGACCGTCCCCGTGGCGTTGGAGCTCGCCCGGTTGTTGGAGAACGTCGAGTCCTCGATGCTGACCTCGTCGTGGGACCAGATCCCGCCCCCCTGGCCCGCGCCCGTCCCGCCGGCGCCGCCCGCGTCGTTGTTCGTCACCTGCGAATTCTCGCTGAAGGAGTTGCTGGTGTCGATCTGGACGTCCACGCCGCCGCCGTAACCGGGGGCGTTGCCGGAGCCGCCACCGGCCGTGTTGCCGCTGATGGTCGTTCCCCCCTTCACGGTGAGCGTCGTGGCGTGCTGGTCTATCTCGATGCCGCCTCCCTGGCCCTGGCTCGAACTGCCCCGGCCGCCGGCGCTGTTCCCCTGGACGTCGACGCCGTCGAGTGTCACCGTATTCGCCCCGTCTGCGAAGTTCGAGAGCACCGCGATCCCGCCGCCCCTGCCCGGTGAGTTGGAATTGGTTCCGTCGCCGCCGCCCCCAGCGCTGTTGTCGCTGATCTCTCCGCCGGTCATGTCGATTGTGGAGCCGCCGCCCACCAGGTAGATCCCTCCGCCCTCACCGTCCTCGGCCGCCAGCCCGCCGCCACCGGCCCGATTGCGGCTGATCACGCTGCCGCCCTTGATGATCAGGGTCGAGCTGCTCCCGTTCTCGAAGCCCGCGCAGATCCCCCCGCCCTCCCCGTGTTGGCCGGTGGTGCCGACGGCGGAGTTGTCGGTCACGTTCGTCCCATCGAGCGTCAGCGTGCCGCCCCCAGCGAGGCGAATGCCCCCTCCGGGGAGGTTGTTCGAGTACGGAGGGGTGGTCAGGTTGCCGCCCGTGATCACCAGGTTGTCGAGCGTCAGGTCCACTCCGACCTGGGTCACGTCGAGCACGCGGTCGGTGGCGCCAGGTCCCGCGGTGATCGTGTTCCCGCCCGGGGCCAGGCCGGTGATCGTGAGCGGGCCGTAGATCACATCCAGGTCCCCGCTCACGTTCTGGTCCTCGTTGTTGGTGGTCGTGTCCAGGGTGACGCTGGGGATGTCGGCCGGGATCTGGATCTCGCTCGTCCCGGACGTTGCGCCGGCGCAGTCCGGGTAGTCGAATGAGGTGTCGAAGCTGGCGTCGTAGATCGCCTCGCGCAGGGTGCAGAGGCCATCCCCGGGCGATCCGGGCGCCGGAAGGGGGTAGTCGATGGCCGTGTTGACAGTGAGCGGACCGGCCGCGTGGGCGGCCGGAGCCGCCGCCAGGCAGCCGAAAACGACCATCACAGCCAGCACCCCCCTGGCGCGACTCCCTCCCCCAGGCATTGGCCGGGACCGTACGGGACAGCGCCAGGCCGGGGCTTCCGCAAAATCGATGAGTCGCTCAGGTCAGCGGGCTACTCCGGCTCGTCGTAGAGGCTCTCCGCGGCCAGCTCCTGGCCCTGGTCGCTCCAGATCTTGACCTCCAGAAAGAGGTCGTCGGGGAAGCCCTTGACGGCGTCGAGCGCCACCAGCGTGAAGCGCTCGTCGGTGACCGGGGTCTGGTCGACCACCTCGGCGTCCAGCTCGGCGGTCGCTGCCTTGGCGCCGCGCACGAGCGGCGTCCCCCAGACGAGGGTGACGTCGCCGCGGCGCTCGCTCTCGCCGCGCCAGGAGCCGATCACCTCCTCGTTCAGGTCGATCATCCAGTCGGGGTTCTGATCGGCGGTCACGTCGGTGAAGTCGGCGGTGGCCTCGAAGGCGCCGGCTTCGCCGCCCTCCGGGCGCACGAAGGAGACGAGGCCGAAGTACTCGCTCGGCTCCTGGGCGCCCTCCACGGGCGCGACGCCCGGCACGTAGATGCGGCCTCCCCAGCCCCGCTCGGGGAACCAGGTCACCTCGCCCGGTGGCCCGCCCGCCTCGGCGATGTGCGGCTCGCAGGCCTTGGCGAACTCGTCGCGCAGCCGGGCGCCCCAGCGCCCATAGGGCAACCCCTCGGCGCTGGCGTCCGCGACGAAGCGGGGAATGGGTCGGCGGACGGGCGGCACGGGGGCGGGACCCTACCCGAGCGCCTCGCGCAGCTCGGCCGCAGCGCGCTCCGGCGGGAAGACGTTGAGCTCGACTCCGGTGGACATCTCGAATCCCGCCCTGATCCCGATCCGCGGCGCGATGTCGAGGTGCCAGTGGAACTCCTCGGCACCGCGGGGGGCGGTGATCGTCCAGGCGTTCAACTGCGGGACCCGGTCGAAACGGGCCTCCAGCGCCCGCAGCGCCGTGCGGAGCATCCCGACGCCGACCTCGCCGTCGCTCTCGAAGCCGGGCGCGGGCCGACGGGGAACGATCCTCAGCTCGAACGGCGAGCGCGAGGCCCAGGGACAGATCAGCAGCGCGTCGTCGTCGATCGCCACCAGCCGCTCGCGGCGGCGGACCTCCTCCGAGGCGATCTCGGCGAGCAGGTCGCCGCCCATCGTGTGCTGGTTGTAGGAGATGAACCGCTCCCGCTCCCGCGCCACCTGCGCGGGCACGAAGCCCAGCGCGTAGAGCTGCGCGTGGCTGTGCTCGAGCGAGGCCCCCGCCTCCCTGCCCTCGTTGATGATCAGCTGGACGTAGGCCGGGCGCTCGGCGTGCACGCTCATCCGGGTTCGCCACCCGGCCACGGCGGCGTCAAGCTCCGAGTCGTCGAGTTGCCCGAGCGAGGTGTGATGGCGCGGCGAGTTGACGATCACCTCGTGGAACCCGGTCGCGACGGTCGCCTTGAAGAGGTCCGGCTCCCGCCCGCGCGAGACGGCACGCAGCGGGTCGCCCGCGGGAGTCACTCCCTCGTCCGCTCCGACCTCGCCGCCCGCCTCAGTCTGCGCGAGCGCCGGATAGAGGTTGGGGACGGCGCGCACCCGCCAGCCGGGACTGTTCGCAGGTCCTCCGCCCGGCCGGTCCGCCCAAGTCTCCGGCGGTGTTCGGTCCTCCCGGCCCTCGCAGAAGGGGCATTTCTCGGCGGCCTCGCTGTTCTCCTCGTCGGGGACACCGCCGAAGTCGAAAGGGCGGTCCGCCCGGGCGGGCGAGAGGATCGTCCGCAGTCCGGTGAGCTGGTCGAGCCGGATCTCGGGTGTCGGCTTCTCCTCGGCCATCAGAGCGCCTTGGTCATCCGGATGTGCTCGATGTCCACGTCCATGAAGGTCTCTCCCTCGGGCTCGTAGCCGTGGAAGCCGTAGAAGTCCTGGGCGCGCAGCTGGGAATTGAGCACCATCGTCGTCGCGCCGGCGGCGCGTCCCTCCTCCTCGGACCATTCGAGCAGCCGGCCGCCCACTCCCAGCTTTCGACGGCCAGCGTCGACGACCATCCGCTCGAGCTTGCAGACGCCGGATTCGGGGTACCGCAACCGACACGTTGCGACGATCCCCGACTCGTCCAGCGCGACGACCTGGGTCGCATCGTCGTCGAGCCCATCCACCTCCAGCTCAGGGTCGACGCCCTGCTCGTCGCAGAAGACACGGATCCGCAGGTCCCTTGCGGCCTGAACCTCCGCGGCATCGCGGGCCTTACGGACGGTGACGGTCAACCGGCAGTCTGCGCTCAAGCGTGCGTCAGAACGGAGCGGTTTCCGCTGCCGCTCACTCGCCGGCGTTCTTCTTGGCCATCGCCGTGAACGCCTCGATCAGGTCGATGGGCAAGGGGAAGACGATCGTAGTGTTCTGGTTGACGCCCATCTCGAGCAGCGTCTGCAGGTAGCGCAGCTGGAGGGTGGCCGGGTTCTTGGAGATGATGTCGGCGGCCTGAGCGAGCTTCTCGGCGGCCTGGTACTCACCCTCGGAGTTGATGATCTTCGCGCGCCGCTCCCTCTCCGCCTCCGCCTGCCGCGCCATCGCCCTCTGCATCTGCTCGGGGATCTCGACGTCCTTGATCTCGACCGTGCTGACCTTCACGCCCCAGGGCTCGGTCTGCTCGTCGATGATCTTCTGCAGGTCCTCGTTGAGTCGCTCCCGCTCGGAGAGCAGCTGGTCGAGGTCGGCCTTGCCGAGCACGGAACGAAGCGTGGTCTGGGCGATCTGCGAGGTGGCGAGCAGGAAGTTCTCGACCTCGACGATCGACTTGTTGGGGTCGATCACCCGGAAGTAGCAGACCGCGTTGACGCGGGCCGGGACGTTGTCGCGAGTGATGACCTCCTGCGGCGGGATGTTGAGCGTGACCGTCCGCAGGTCCACCCGGACCATCCGGTCGATCACCGGGACCAGCAGGATCAGGCCGGGCCCCTTCTGGGCGATCAGACGGCCGAGCCGGAAGATCACGCCGCGCTCGTACTCCCTCAGGACCCGGACCGACGCGCCGAGGAAGATCAGGACGAAGAAGACGAGGACAACGAGGACGCCGATCGCTATCGCCATGGGTCAGGTCCCTTTCTGGACGCTTGCCGGGTCTCGGTCGGGAGCGGGGTCGACCTCCAGTGTCAGGCCGTCGACCAACTTCACCCGCACTCTATTGCCTACGTCGATCCGGCTTCCGCGGCTTGAGACTCGGGCGCGCCACAGGGCTCCATCGATGAAGACCTGGCCCTCCGGGTCGAGCGGCTCCCGCACCTCGCCGATCTCGCCCACCAGCTGCTCCCAGCCAGTCCTCACCGGTTGATCGCGATGCGCGGCGAGCGCCTTGCGGGAGGCGAAGACGATGAAGCCCGCAAGGATCACGCCGGCGATCACGATCGCCGCGACGGGCAGATCGTGACCCGCGTCCCGCCAGGCGAACCCGGCTCCGACGAGTGCGGCGACCCCCAGCAGCCCCAGCACCGTCGTGGGAGCGTGCGCCTCGGCGATGAACAGAAGCACGGCCACGACCAGCAGAGCGATGGCGAGCTCGGTCATGGGTTCATTATCCGCTGTTCAGCGCGTATCTCTGGATATCCGCGGCGAGTTGGTCCTCGCTCTGGTACACGCCCTGGTGGGTGTAGACGGCGTTGCCGTTGCGGTCGTAGAAGATCGTCGCCGGATAGCCGATGCCGTGGAGCTCCTGGCGGATCGACTTGTCGGGGTCGCTGTAGGAGGGGTAGGGGAGCGGCAGCTCGCCGAGGAAGGTCTTGGCCGAGCCGCTCGAGTCGTCGGAGTCCACGCCGATGAAGGCGACGTCCTTGGCGCGCTTGGAGGCCTGGGACTGCAGGAACGGGAACTCGAAGCGGCAGGGGCCGCACCACGAGGCCCAGTCGTTGACGACGATCGGGTGGCCCTTCAGCGCAGCGATGCGCTGGTCGAACGCGTCCTTGCCGCCGTCGAGCAGCTGGTTGGCCTGGCTGCGGATCTCCGCGAGCTGGGGCGGCGCGCCGGTGAGCGGCTGGGTCGCCTGCTCGAGCGAGAGGCGGGTATCGGGGTTGCCCGAATTGCTGCCGCAGCCTGCCACGACGGCTGCGATCAGGCAGGCGGCGAGGGCCGCGAGGGCGAGTCGGCGGGGGGCTGGGTTCGGTTTCATGCTCAGGGAATACGAGTCGTCGATCAAGAGTGCTTTAATTCCTACCGGTCCATTGAGTTCCTGGACCAAGGGAGAGCCCGGAGCGGACAGCCGTATCTCGGGTGTTTTCCGTGATCAGGCCACATGCGCCTCGCCATCTTTGCGGTTGGCGGGGAGCGGCGGATCAAGAGAGCCTCAGATTGGCTGAAGAGACCAAGCCGGCCGCCAAAGCGGCAAAGGCGCCTACGAGCGCCGACATCGAACGTGCATATGACTTCGCGCGTGAGCCCTTCCTGCTCGAAGGCGAGAAGCCCAAGGACCTAGCCGCTGGAACGCCGCGCCGGCGAGCCCTGGACGCGGCGCTCGCCGAGATCGACGAGGGCCGCGAGGCGCCGTCGATGGAGTGGCGCCGGGACTTCTCGCTCATGGTGGGCCTCGAGCGCCTGCTCTCCGAAGACGAGCCCCATCTCGCCGACGGCGCCGAGCTCAACGCCCACCAGGTCGACGCGCTCTCCGGGACGCTCGCCGCCATGATCGCCGACGTCCAGGAGCGCCTCAACGGCCACGCCTGGACCGGCAACGGGAACGGGGGCGCGCCGGCCGTGAAGGAGGAGGCCTCCTCCGGCAACGGCGCCGCCGCCGATACCGCCGAGGAGGCCCTCGAGGAGAAAGAGGAGGAAGAGGAGGAAGAGGAGGCCACCGAGGAGGAGGAGGCCGAGGACTGGGTCGAGGACGAGGACGAGGAGGTCGTCGAGGAGGCTCCGGACGACCCCGGGGCCAGCCGCCGCTTCTGGTTCGAGCACGCGACCGGGGCCGGCAAGACCGTCGCCGCCGTGGGCTTCATCGAGGCCTCGCGCACCGGCGGGATCCTGATCCTCACCCACCGCCGCAACCTGGTCGATCAGTTCATCGGCGAGATCTCCGACCGCGGCTACAAGGATCGTCTCTCGCCGCCGCTGCTCGACGGCAAGGACAACCCCTACGGGCCGGTCACCGTCGAGACCTATCAATGGTTCGTCCGCAATGCGGGCCGCATCTCGGACGCGTACTCGATCGTGATCTGCGACGAGGCCCACACCGCCCTCGGCGAGAAGACCAGCGGCTGCATCCGCGCCTGGGACGGCCCGGTGTTCATCGGGATGACCGCGACGGGCGCGCTGATCGCCCGGCACGTCGCGGATCTCTTCCCGACCCAGACCTCACGCTTCGATCTCGCGCAGGCCGCCCGCCGCGGCGTGATCGCGCCGCTGCGCTGCGTCCGCATCCCGCCGGGCCCCGGCGTCCGCACGATCGCCAAGGTGCCCTTGCGGAAGGGCGAGGTCGATCAGGACTTCGACCAGGAGGAGCTCGCCAAGCTGCTCGACCAGGCGCCCTTCAACGTCGCGATCGCCGACCTCTACCGCTCCCGCTTCCGCCGGGTCCCCGGCGTCGTCTATACGGCCGGCGTCAAGCACGCCAAGAACGTCGCCAAGGCCTTCCAGGACGCCGGCATCAACGCCCGCGCCGTATCGGGCGAGACCCCGAAGCGCGAGCTCGCCGAGATCCTGGCCGGGTTCGAGCGAGGCGAGGTCGACGTGCTCTGTAACGCGATGCTGCTCGCCGAGGGCTGGAACTCCCCCCGCGCGACGATCTGCATGCACCTGGCGCCGACCGCATCCCGCCGCGTCTACCAGCAGCGGGTGGGGCGAGTCACCCGTCGGAACCCGGGCAAGGAGGCCGGCCTGGTGATCGATCTTGTCCACCCGGCCACCACCCACGACGAGACCATCGTCACCCTCCACAGCCTGCTCGACCGCGACGTCTACCGCGGCGGCGCGATCGTCGTCGGGCCCGTGCGCCGCGGCCGCGGCCGCCGCGTGCGCGTTGAGAAGCGCGTGGTGCCGGTGTCCGACAAGTCCGAGAGCCGTCTGCGCGTGCTGGAGCGCGAGCTCTGGAGAATCGCCGTCGAGAACCTGAACCACTCCGAGCAGCACGTCTGGGCCGCTCTCGCCGGCGCGCGGGTGAGCCCCTCCGGCTGGCGCCGCGCCAAGGCGATGCTCCAGAACGACCAGACCAAGGAGCTCCGCCGCCGCTTCCTGCTCACCTGCGTCCAGCGCAACCGCAACCAGCAGCTCCGGCTGAAGGCGCTGGTAGAGATCGCCGCCCTGCGCGACGCCGATGCGTTCGACGACGCGATCGACACGATCGGAACCTGGGCCCGCGACGATCGTCGTGCAGGCACCAAGGTCATGCTCGAAGCGCTGGCCGAGCGGCGGATCGGCCGTCGCGACCAGGCTCAGGCCTGGGTCTGGCGTCTCGCCGACTACACGCGCGACCTGCACGAGGAGTACGCGGTCCAGCGCTGGCCCGAGACCAAGCGCCTGCTCGGGCTCCTCGTCAACTCATCGGGCCGGGCCCACGGGCGGAACGCCCGCCGGCTCGTGCACGCCTCCCGCAACCAGGATCGCCGCCTCGCCGCGGCGCTCCTCGCCGCCAGTGTCGCCCACACCCCTGAGGGCGAGGAGGTCCTGCGCGGGGCCCGGATGCGCGCCGCCCGCAAGCCCTCAGCCGTCGCGCGCGAGCTGCTCCGCAACTTCCCGAAGTCCGGTGGCAAGCGACGCCGACGCAAGCGCAAGGGTGGCGCGAAGGACGGAGGCGCCTCGAAGAAAAACGGCGCCGCCGCCAAGAAGAACGGCAAGCAGCCGGACGACCACGCTGACGAGCAGGACCTCGAGGAGCTCGAGATCTCCGACGAGGAGAACGGCGCCGAGCTCGAGGCCGAAGAGGCGCTCGAGGCCGCCGACGAGTCCTAGGCCTTGGCTCGCGAGGGCCCGTTCTGGGACGTGATGGAGGGCCGGGCGGACCCACCGCCGGCCGCCGAGCTGCTCGGCTGGAAGCTCATCGAGATCGATCCTGACGAGGGAACGATCGAGGTCGCTTTCACCGCGACCGACAAGTTCCTCAATCCCGCAGGGACGGTCCAGGGCGGATTCCTCGCCGCGATGCTCGACGACACTCTCGGGCCCGCCCTGGTCGCGACGCTTGGCGACGGCGAGTGGGCGCCGACCGCGAGCCTGAACGTGCAGTTCATGAAGCCGGCAAAGCCCGGCGAGTTGCGCGGCAGTGCGAGGATCGTGCGGCGTGGCAGGGATGTCGCCTACCTGGCTGGAGAGCTGCGGGACCCCGAAGACGAACTGGTCGCAACCGCGACGGCGACGGCGATCATCCGGCGCCCGGTGAGCTGAACTAGCTCTCGAGCGCCAGGTGGACCTCGCCGGCGCCGAGCGCCAGCCGCTCTCCGCCCGGCTGCTCCACCACCAGGTGGCCCCGCTCGTCGACCTCCTTGGCGACGCCCGCGCCGCCCTCCCAGGAGATCCGCTTCCCGGCCAGGGCGTCGCGCGTCCGGAATGCGCTGAGAACCTCGTCGTCCGGAGCTGCGAGCCAGCGGCCGAGCGCCTCGTTGAGAGCGTCGAACGATCGCTTCACCCCCGGCGCCCCCCGGGCGGACGGCCGCCCTCGGCCTCGGTGGGGAGCAGGGACACGGCACTTCCGCGCAGCTCCGATGGGAGCTCGTCTTCGGCGATCGCCACGTTGAGGCCGACACCGATGACCGCCCAGCCCTCGTCAGGGCGGGCCTCGACGAGCACGCCGGAGACCTTGCGCTCATCGATCCAGACGTCGTTCGGCCACTTGACCCGGCAGCGGACGGGCGCGACCCGCTCGACCGCCTCGCAGACGGCCAGCGGAACGGCGAGCGGCAGGAGCGATGAGGTGTCCGCGGCGAAGGGGCGGACGAGTGCCGAGTAGAGGAGGCACGACCCGGGCGGCGCGAACCAGGCGTTGCCTCGGCGCCCCCGGCCGGCGGTCTGCTCGTCGGCGGTGACCACCACCCCGCCCGGCGCCCCGGCCATCGCCAGCTCCTTGGCCCGTTCGTTGGTCGAGTCGGTGCGGCGGAAGTGGCGGTGCGGGCGGCCGAGGGCGGCCATCACTTGAAGGGTCGGAGCGTGACCTCGGCGTCCCGATCCAGGTTCATCAGGCCGGCCGCGCTCCCGCCGCTGACGGCGAGGGCGACTGCGCCCGACGAGTCCTCGAAGAGGAGGACATCGGCAGGGCCGACGTCGGCGAAGGTGCGCGCCCAGCGCGCCTCGAAGCGACCGTCCGGCGCCAGCACCTCGAGCGCGTCCCCTTGGCGGATCGGGCCATCGGAGAGCGTCGCCGCGTCGAGATCGAGGGTGACGTTCCCGTAGCCGTCGGCGTGGATGGCGTGCGCCACGACCTCGGTGTCGCTGACCGCAGGGGTGGGGAGGTCGAGCGCGAGGAGCGAGCCCGGATCGATCGACTCTCCCGCCTCCTCGAGCCGCGCTCCCAGCGAGAGGTGTGCCGCCACGGGGGCGAACAGGTCCCGGCCGTGAAAGGTCGCTGAGACGGGCTCGAGCCGGAACGGAGAGCGTGAGATCTCCACTGCGTCCACCGCTCCGCCCAGGCGGTCCACCGCCCGGGAGAGCAGCCCGTTGTCGGGGCCGACCAGGAAGCGTCCCTCGGCACCCGCCACGGCGACAGCGCGACGCTCGCTGCCCACCCCGGGGTCCACGACCGCGAGATGAACTCCCGGTGGGCAGGAGGGGACGGCATTGCCGAGAGCAATCGCGCCCTGCCGGACGTCCTGGCGGGAGATCCCGTGGGTGAGATCGATCAGCGGCGCACCGGGGGCGATCTGTGAGATCACCGCCCGGCAGACGCCGGCGAATTCATCGTCGTAGCCGTAGTCCGAGAGGAAGGTGATCGGTCGAGGCGTAGCCACGGCCGAACCCTACGGGGCGACGGCCACAAGCAGTGCCTCGAGAAGCCCGCCGATGTCGTGGCGGTCGGCCTCCACGTCCACGGCGAGCCCCGCCTCGCGGATTGCCTCGCTCGTGATCGGGCCGATCGAGACGACCTTCGCCCCCTCGGGAATCCCGTCGGGACTGGCCGCCATGAAGTTGCGCACCGTGGAGGACGAGGTGAACGTGATGAGGTCCGCTCCGCGGGCGCGCTCGATCTCCTCCGGGTCCGGCGTCTCCGCCACGGTCTCGTAGAGGGCCACCTCGTCGACCTCAGCGCCTCGCTTGCGCAGCGCCTCCGGCAGGAGCTCTCTCGCCTCGGCGGCTCGCGCGATCAGCACCGGCTTGCCCTGGAGCTCCAGTTGCTTGAGCTTCTCGACCAGCTCCTCGGCCACGAACCGCTCCGGGACGATGTCGGCCATGATGCCGCCCGCCGCCAGGGCCGTCTCGGTGCCGGAGCCGATTGCCGCGACGCTCGCGTTGGCGAGGGCGCGCGAGTCCCGGCCCTGGGCCGCCATCGCTTCGAAGAGCAGGCGGGCGCCGTTGGGGCTGGTGACGCAGATCAGGGCGTAGGTGTGGAGGCTCGCGATCGCGCGCTGGACCTCCTCGGAGTCGATTCGCGGCTCGATCCGGATGGCGGGCAGCTCGACCGGCTCGGCTCCGAGGGCTTCGAGCTGACGCGCCAGCTCGCTCGCCTGGGCGCGCGCCCGGGTGACGACGACCTTCTTGCCGTGCAGCGGGCGGCGCTCCAGCCAGGCGATCCGCTCGCGGCGGGCGGCGACCGGGCCGACGATCGTCACCGAGGGCGGCTGGATGCCCGCCTCCCGAGCGGCGGCGGCGATTCCCTCCAGCGTCGAGGTCACGGTCCGCTGGCCGGGGAGCGTGCCGCGCTCCACCACGGCCGCCGGCTCCGTGCCGCTCCGTCCCGCGGCAATCAGCGCCTCGGCGATCCGCGGCAGCGCCTTCACGCCCATGTAGAAGACCAGCGTCCCCGGAAAGCGGGCGAGCGCCTCGTAGTCGAGAACGGAGTCCTCCTTCCCCGGGTCCTCGTGGCCCGTGACGAAGGCCACCGCCGAGGCGTCGTCGCGGTGCGTGACCGGGATCCCCGCGTACTCGGGCGCCGCGATGCCGGCGGTGATCCCGGGGACGATCTCGAACGGGATCTCCGCGTCCGCCAGGGCCTCGGCCTCCTCGCCGCCGCGCCCGAAGACGAACGGATCGCCGCCCTTCAGGCGCACGACGAGCTTGCCCTCGCGCGCTCGGTCGATCAGCAGCTCGGCGATCCCCTCCTGCGGGACGCTCGCCGAGCCCGGCTCCTTGCCGACGTAGATCAGCTCGGCGTCCGGGCGGGCCGGTGCGAGCGCCTCGCGCGGAATGAGCCTGTCGTGGACGATCACGTCGGCCGCCACGATCAGCTCGAGCGAGCGGGTGGTCATCAGGCCCGGATCGCCGGGCCCGGCGCCGACCAGATAGACGATTCCGGGCGCGGTGCTCATGTCCCTACCGCCATCGATTCGGCACGGGCGAGGAGATCCTCAGCGCCCGCCGACTTGATCCGCTCCGCCAGGGCCGTCCCGAGCGCCTCGGGGTTCGAGGTGTCCATCTCCAGCTCGTCCCGGATCCACTCGCTGCCATCCGGAAGGCCGCAGAAGGCGCGGAGCTTCATCAGCCCGCCGGTCTCGAGGGTGGCGTGGGCCCCGAGCGGCGTGTTGCAGCTGGCGTCGAGTGCAGCCACCAGCGCGCGCTCGGCGCTCAGCGTCCCGAGAGCGCCTCGGTCCGTGATGGACTCGGCGGCGGTCACGGGGCGGTCCTCGGCATGGGACGCCTCGATCGCCAGCGCGCCCTGGCCGGGGGAGGGGACCAGCTCTTCGAGCTCCAGCCGGAAGGAGATCTCCTCCGCTCGGCCGAGTCGCTGCAGACCGGCCGCCGCCAGGACCAGGCCGTCGTACTCGCCCGCCTCGAGCTTCCGAAGCCTCGTGTCGACGTTGCCGCGGACCTCCATCACCTCGAGATCGGGCCGCAGCGCCAGGATCTGGGCGCGGCGCCGCAGGCTGGAGGTGCCGATCCGTGACCCCTCCGGCACCTTGCCGAGGGAACTCACGCTGCCCACGTAGGCGTCCCGCGCGTCCTCGCGACCGGGGACCCCGGCGATCTCCAATCCCTCGGGCAGCTCGCTCGGCAGGTCCTTCGCGGAATGCACGGCCAGGTCGATCTCCCCGTCCAGCAGGGCCTGCTCGATCGCCTTGACGAAGCGCGCCTTGTCCCCGACGTCCGTGTCGGCGGTCTTGATCGGCACGATCTCGGCGTCCCTGAGCTGCTTCGCGACGGCCTTCGCCTGTGCGAGCGCCAGCGTGCTGCCCCGCGTGCCGAGCCGAAGCGATGACTCCGTCACCGCGGCCTCAGCTGCGTTCGCTGCGTCGCCGCCGCTCGTCGAGGGAGGCGATGTCGGCGCCCTCGGCGTCTCCGGGCTCCGTGCCCGCATCGAGCCCGAACAGCTCCCGCAGGACGCTCACCTGGAGGTACGCGTCCTCGCGGTCGGCCATTCCCTTGACCCTCACCGTCGGCTCGTGCAGGAGCCGGCTGGCGATCGCCCGCGCCATCTGCTCGATTCGCTCGCGATCGGTCGCCGAGAGGCTCTCCCAGCGGGTCGCATTCTCGGAGAGGACCTGGGAAACGATGGTGTCGGCGCGCTCGCGCAGCGCGACGACCGTCGGCATCACCTCCTGGGCGCCGAGCCAGCGCTCGAAACGCCCGAGCTCGGCATCGAGGATGCCGCTCGCGCGGCGGGCCTCGGCCTCGCGCCCGGAGGCGTTTTGCTCGACGATCGCCTGGACCTCGTCGACGTCGTAGAGGCTCACGCCCTCGAGCTCCCGGATCTCGGGGTCGATGTCGCGCGGCACGGCGAGGTCGATCAGCAGCAGCGGCCTGCCCTCGCGCTCGCCCATGATCAGCGAGAGCTCCGAGCGCTCGATCAGGTGGTGAGGCGAGTTCGTCGCCGACACGACGATGTCGGCGTCGGCGAGCTGCGCCGGGAGGTCGTCGATCCGGACGGCCCTGCCGGCGAAGCGCTCCGCGAGCGAGATCGCGCGGTTGTAGCCGCGGTTGGCGATGAAGACGGCGTCGGAGCCGCGGGCGGCGAGCGCGCGGGCGGTGAGCTCGGAGGTCTCGCCCGCGCCGATCAGCAGGACGCGCCGCTCGGAGAGATCGCCGAGATTCCGCTGGGCCAGCTCGACGGCGACCGAGGGGATGGAGACGCCCTTCTCGCCGACCGCGGTCTCGGTCCGGGCGCGCTTCCCGGACGTCAGGGCGCCGCGGAACATCCGGTTCAGGATCGGCCCCGGAGCGCCCTCGACGAGCGCGAGCTCGTAGGCGCGCTTCACCTGCCCCTGGATCTCGGCCTCTCCGACGATCTTCGAGTCGAGTCCCGCGGTGACCCGGTAGAGGTGGCGGGCCGCCTCCGCGCCGCGGAGCGAATAGAGCGGTCCGAGCAACTCGGTCGGCCGGATCCCGGCCTCGCGCGCGAGAACTCCCAGGCCCGCCGCCTCGGCCTCGACGGAGTCCGTGGCCACCAGGTAGAGCTCGGTCCGGTTGCAGGTGGAGAGGGTGACCGCCTCGCTGATCGGCTCCTCGGAGACGAGTGCGTTGAGGACTCCCGCGGCGCGGCCCTCGGTCAGGGCCAGCTGCTCACGGAGCGCCAGCGGGGCGGTGCGGTGAGAGACGCCGAGCGCAAGCAGGCCGCTCATCCGCGATCCCCCTGGCGCACGGCCTGGATCTCCTGCTCGCGGTCGCGGATCTGCCCGACGTCACGGCTGCCCCTGCCGGGCGACTGCTCGGCAAGCTCGGCGAGGGAGCCGAGGTCTCGCTGGATGCGCTGGAGCTTGGCGGCCATGATCGCCACGTAGATGAGAAGCAGCAAGAGGAGGACGAGGTAGGCGCCGCCGACGTAGCGGTCGGCGTTCTCGATCGCGAGCGGGATCATCGGCCGTCCTCCGCGCGCATCGAGCTCATCGCCGAGGTCGCGACGGGGGCGATCGAGCGGGCCGGCTGCGGCGGTCCGTCGCCCTCGCCGAGAGCCCTGCGGATCCGCTTCAGGTCCCCCGAGGCGCGCTTGGAGGCCAGCTCGAACCGAACCAGGGTCACCCAGAGCAGGGCGACCCCCACCAGGCAGACGAGGAAGGCGAGCAGCATGGATCCGGGCAGGCCGCCGGCGTCGGAGAAGGTCCTGGGATGGACCAGCGGCTGGGCGGCGCGCACCGCAGCGAAGTTGAGCGGCACGAAGGCGCCGGCCGTGATCGCGAAGACCGAGGCGTAGCGGGCCTGGCGATCGCGGTCCTCGATCGCGTAGCGCAGGGGGTAGTAGGTGGCGTACAGCAGGAAGACGATCAGGAAGCTGACCAGCGTCGGCTCCCGCCACTCCCACCAGACTCCCCATGACCCCTTTGCCCAGATCGCGCCGGTGAGCAGCACGGCGACGCCGAAGATCACCGAGAGGTGGATCGAGACATAGGAGCGCGCGTCCCACTTCGACTCCCCGGTCCGGAGGTGCTGGATCGCGAGCAGCCCGGCGACGATGAAGCCGACGAGGGCGACGATGGCGAGCGGCACGTGCAGGTAGAAGATCTTCTGGATGAAGCCCTGATCGGCGTCCTCGGGTGCGTAGAGGAAGGCGAGCCCGTAGCCGGCGCCCATCACCAGGACGGTCGCGATCGCGAGGCGGCGAAGCGTTATCGAGCTGAGCGTCCTGGCCATGGATGTCAGTCCTCGAGCAGGAAGTCGAAGGTTGCGTAACCCACCAAGAGGAAGATCAGATCGTAGAGGCCGAGCAGTGCCAGCCACTTGCCGAAGCCGCCGTAGTCGGGGCCCCCGCTCGCGAGGAGGTGCTCTCCCGCGCCCGCGGCCGCGATCACGAGCGGGATGAGCAGCGGGAGAAGGATCAGCGGGGCCAGCAGGTCACGGGCGCTCGACATGGTGGCGATCGTGGAGATCAGCGTCCCGGTCGCCGCCAGTCCGATGTTCATCAGGAGCAGGATCAGCGCGAACGGGATCAGCCCGGAGACCGATTGGAGGAAGAAGAGGGCAAAGATCGGCACCGCGATGAGCTCCAGGATCACCAGGTAGATCACCAGGGCGCTTGCCTTGGCGGCGAACAGCACGGTCCGGTCGAGCGGGGCCAGTCGGATCAGGTCGAACCCGCCCTCCTCGCGCTCGGCCACGAACAGCCGGTTGATCGCGAGCAGGGCTGCGAAGAGGAGGGTCGGCACGAGGACCCCTGCCGCCAGATCCGCCTCCAGCGTCGTGCGGTCGAGCCCGAAGCGAAAGATCACGAACGCGCTGACGGCGAACAGCGCCATCGCGGGCAGTGAGCGCAGCGTTCGGAGCTCAACCCGCAGGTCCTTCCGAAGCAGTGCGCCGAACGCGCTCATCCGAGCTCCAGCACGAGGTCGGCATTGGCCGTCGCCGCCTCGCGGTCATGGCTGACCAGAACCCGGGCTCGCCCCTCCCCGGCCGAGATCAGGGGTTGCACCCGTCCGCGCGCCTCGGCATCCAAATGAGCATCTGGCTCGTCGAGGAGCAGCAGCGCGGGGCTCGGGAGGACGGCGCGGCAGATGTCAACGCGCTGCTTCATCCCGGCGGACAGCTCGGCGACCCTGTCATGCGCCCGGTGGGACATACCGGTGTCTTCGAGCAGAGCCTGGATTCGGATGTCCGCCGGCTCCGGGTCGAGCCGGTGCAGGCTGGCCACCAGCTCGAGGTTCTCCCGGACCGTCAGGTCGCGGTAGAGCAGGGGGTCGTGTCCGAGATAGCCGATCCGGCCCCGGATCCGGTGGGTCTCCTTCGGAAGCGAGCAGCCGAGCACGCTGACCTCGCCGCCGCTCGGGCGCAGGAGCCCGGCCAGGATCCTCAAGAGCGTCGACTTCCCGGAGCCGTTTCGTCCGAGCACCGCAAGGCTCTCGCCCGGCTCGAGCCGGGCGGTGATCCCGCCGAGGGCGGTTCGCTCGCCGAAATCGCGACGAAGGCCGCGCATCTCGAGGGCCGGCGTGCTGGTGCTCGTGGCGGGGCCGCTTTCCACGGCCAGGGTCCGCTCCATTCGAGCGAATCTAGAGCTTCAGGCAGTACCCGTACGCCGTGAAAGTTGCCGTTGGGCCGAACTGGTTCCTGGCCGACGACATCCAGCCGCCGTTGGAGCTGAACGTGCCGTCGGCCAGCAGGAGCGAGCCCGCCGGGGAGCTGCTGAAGCCGCCGTAGACCAGATGACCTCGAGGGCAGGATGGGGTCGTAACCCCTCCGAAAGCCCCCGCTTGGATCGTCGTCGAGGCGGAGACCTCGGTGAGCAGTGGCTTCTTGCTGCGCCAGCAGTAGGCGATCGCCGTGAGCTCGCCGCCGAAGCCGCCGAAGGCATGCCCCGTCACGCTCCAGGACTTGCTGGAGATCGCTCGCGATTCGGTGACGTAGTCGCCGCCTCGGGCGACGAAGTCCGTGCGCTGAAATCCGCCGCCGAAGAGATGGCGCCTGCCGGGGCAGGTCGCGACGGCGGTCTTGGTCTGGCCGGGGTTGACGTAGACGGTCGTGTGAGGCGGGGTCACCTTCCTGTGGCCGTGACGGCAGGCCACGGCCAGGGTCACGTTGCGCGCGGTTGTCTCGCGCCCCGATGGGTCGAAGAGCACCACCGTGCTGTGGAACCCGTTCTGGACGCCGAGGCGCTCGAACGAGTGCGGGTAGACGCCCTCCCCGTCATCGGCCGGCGAGGGAGAGCTCGCCACCCCGCCGCCGAGCGGGTTCAGCCGGCGTGGACATCTGACCGACAGCCGGCGCTTCTGGTTCGCCCCGCTGAGCTGGAAGCTCCGGTGCACATAGGTCACGGCCTTCGCGCCCGCAGGCTGGGCGCCGGCGAGCTGAGCGAGCAGCGGGATGCCTGCAAGCGCCAGCACGAGCGCGATCGCCCCCCGCCCGCGCCTGGCTTCCGTGACGTTCGAATGCATCACCACGGATAACCCATCGGCAGACCGATAGTCCCGGTCAAGCCCGGTAAAGAAATGGCTAAACCCTGAGGCAGTAGCCGTAGGCGATCAGAGTCGCCGGTGGCCCCGAGTTGAACCCGGTCGCCGAGGTGCTGCCGTCCGGGTTGAACCCCTCGCCGAGGAAGCGAATGCTTCCGTCCGGAGGGGCGCTGAAGCCGGAGAACACGAGCTGCCGGCCTCTCGGGCAGGGAGGCGTGGTGGCGGTGGCGGTGCCTCGCTGGGGGATCGTCACCGATCCGGAGACCTCCGTGATCCTGGGCTTCCTGCTTCTGATGCAGTAGCCGATGGAGACCGCCGTTCCGGCGAATCCCCCCGGATCGTGCGCCACGACCCGCCACGCCCTGGAAGAGATGCGATGGGACTCGGTCGCGATCACTCCTGCATCGGTGATGCCGTTGGTCTGCTGGTAGCCGCCCCCGATCAGCGACTGCTTCTTCGGGCACTTGGCGGTCACGGTGCTGGGCCCGTCGCCCGGCCCGAGCTGCTTGAACGAATGCGGCGAGCTGAGCGGCCCGATCTTCTTGCCGCAGATCACCTGGAGGGTCACGTCCTTGGGGACGACCGGTGTCCCGGTGGGATTGATCAGGTTTCCGGTGATGTGGTAGCCGCCCTGCCGGCCGAGGCGCTCGTAGGAGTTCGGGTACACGCCGTGGCCGAGGGCGGGGGGCGGATTGGTCAGGAAGCCGCCGCCGTAGGGCTCCTTCGACCCGGGGCAGGACACGGTCATCCGGGTGCGCTCGTCGACCTGGTCGAGGTGGTAGGCCTGCCTCGCGGTTACGAGGTGCCCGGGGTTCCGGACCTTCGTCTTCTTCTTCGCCGGGGCGAGGCCCGGAACGAGCACGGCGATGACCGCCGCAATGAGCAGCAGCCCCGCACCGAGCGAGATCCCGCGCTTCGGAATCGACATCCCCCTGTCGAAGACGCCGGTACGAATATCACGTAGGCATCACGTAGGCCATCAGACGCGGGCGCCGGCCCCACCGATCAACTGGACCGCCAGGTACGCGACGGCGGCCGCGGTCAGGACCAGGGCGGCCAACAGGGCGATTCCCCTGCGATTTGGCCGCGTCCCGTCACCCCCTACGGGTTACCGCGGTTTCAGATTTCTAATCCCCGCCCGCTCGTCGCGGGCGCGAACGAGGCGGCTACCGGCCCTTGCGCATCGTCCGCCGGGTGACCTCGACGAGCGGCCGGAAGCCCTCGCGCAGTGCCGCCAACCGGTCGCCGTTGCGGCTATAGAGCAGCTTCGCGGAGGAGCGGAGCGCATCGCCGAGCTTGCGGTCGTAGGGTTGCCACCACATGTCCCGTGCCCAGCCGGGCTCCCAGGCGAGCTGCTTGATGTTGACGCACTCGTAGAAGCCGAACTTGGAGTGCGAGCGGCCCAGGCCGGAGTCCTTGACGCCGCCCCAGGCGCACTGGCAGGCGCCGTGCGAGAAGGAGTGGTCGTTCACCCAGACCATTCCGGACTCGATCTGGTGCGCCATGCGCTCGCCCTTGGCCCGGTCCTTGGTCCAGACGGATGCGCCGAGCCCGAACTGCGAGTCGTTGGCGCGCTCGAGCGCCTCCTCCTCGGAGGAGACCCTAATCACCGGCAGAACCGGGCCGAAGATCTCCTCGTTCATGATCCGCATGTCGTGCGTGACGTCGGCCAGCACGACCGGGGCGATGAAGCTGCCCTTCATCCCCTTGATCTTGGTCGGGCCGCCCGTGAGCTTGGTCGCGCCGCTCTTGACCGCGTCGTCGACCAGCTCGGTGACGATCGCGGCCTGCTCGTCGGAGACCATCGGGCCGATCTCGGTGGTCCACTCGCGCGGGTCGCCGACCGTCAGGCGCTCGGTCTCGCGAACCACGCCCTCGAGGAACCGATCGGCGACCTCGTCGACGACGTAGACTCGCTCGATTCCGGAGCAGGTCTGGCCGGCGTTGGCGAAGCCGCCCCAGACCGCGCCGGAGACGGCGTTGGCGAGGTCGGCGTCGGCGCAGACGATCTGCGGGTCCTTGCCGCCGAGCTCCAGGACTGAGCCCTTCATCCGCTTGGCGCACTCAACGCCGACCTTGCGGCCGACCTCGACGGACCCCGTGAAGAAGATCTTCCCCGCGGTCGACTTGACGAGGGCATCGCCGATCCGACCGCCGCCGTGGACGGTGCGGATCAGGCCCTCGGGCAGCCCGGCCTTCTCGAAGGTCTGGCGGATTCGCTCCCCGATCAGCGGCGTCAGGCTGGCGGGCTTGAGCACCACGCCGTTCCCGCACATCAGCGCGATCGCCACCTCCCCGAAGGGGATCGACCAGGGGTAGTTCCACGGCGCGATCACCCCGACGACACCGATCGGCTCGTAGGTGAACTTGGCGCTCTTCGACTTCAGGATGATCGGCATCGAGAGCTTCTCGTCGGAGAGGATCTGAGGGCCGTTGTCAGCGATCCACTTGAGCGAGTCGACCGTCGGGAGCAGCTCCATCGTGTAGCTCTCGACCCGCGGCTTGCCCTGCTCGCTGGTGAGCAGCTCAGCGATCTCGTCGAGGTCGGTGAGCAGAACGTCGATCGCCCGCCGCATGTAGCGGGCGCGATCCTCGAGGGAGAGGGCGGCCCAGAACGGCTGCACCTCGGCGACGTCGTCGACGATCCCCTGCACCTTCGCGGGGGTGATCGTCTCGACGGTCCCGACCAGCTCCCCGGTCGCGGGATTGAAGGACTCGAGCGCGGGCTTCGGCTTGGCCTTGGTCCGCTTCGCGGAGGACTTGGTGCTCCCCTTGCCGTTGGGGCCGGACTTCCGGTTGGCGCCGGTCTTGCGGGTGCGGCTCGCCTCCATCGATGCGTCCTCTCGTCGCGTGGGCTCGTCCGGAGCGATTCTACGCGCGACTCATTCCCGTGCCGTCTCGATCCGAATCCAGGCAGCGACCTCCCGCCGAGGCCGCTCCCTCCCAACTTCCCTGCACGTCGTCTGATGAAAGTTGAAGGCCGGGAGCAATCCCCGAGCTCCCGGCCTTCGTTGTCCACTCCCCGGCTTTTACGCGCGGGCTCCGGCGAATCCGCACTGCTCCGGAGCGTCAGACACGGTCAAAAACAGAGATCGCCGGGGAAAGTTGCGGCGCGAAGCTTCGGCGAATCGCCTTAACGCTGCGCTAACGCAGAGACCAGGCCCCTATTTCCCGAACCGCGCGCGCAGGCGCTCGAGGCGCTCGCTCAGCTCGGCCTCGGCGCCGCGGTCGGTGGGCTCGTAGAAGCGCTCGCCGCGCACTGCCTCCGGTCCCAGCGGCTGGTCGGTGACGGCGTCCGGCTCGTCGTGCGGATAGCGGTAGCCCTCGCCGCGGCCGAGCTCCTTCGCTCCCGGGTAGTGGGCGTCCTGCAGGTAGGGCGGGGGAGCGGCGGCGCCGTGCTGGCGGACATGGGCGCTCGCCTTCGAGATCGCCCTGGTCGAGGCGTTCGACTTCGGCGCCAAGGCGAGGTAGGCGGCGGCCTGGGCGAGGTTGAGGGCGCACTCGGGGAGCCCAACGCGGTCGACGGCCTGGCCCGCGGCGGTCGCAATCACAAGCGCCTGCGGATCGGCGTTGCCGATGTCCTCGGAGGCGAAGATCACCATCCGGCGCGCGATGAAGCGCGGGTCCTCACCGCCCTCGAGCATGACCGCGAGGTAGTAGATCGAGGCGTCCACGTCGGACCCGCGCGTCGCCTTGATCCAGGCCGAGATGTAGTCGTAGTGCCGGTCTCCCTCGCGGTCGTAGAGCAGGGCCTTGCGCTGGAGGGCGTCCTCGACCTCCCCCACCCGGATCTCGTTCCGTTCGGCGACGCGGGTCGCCTCCACCGCCCGCTCCAGCGCAGCCAGCGCCACCCGGCCGTCGCCGCCGGCCCTGACGGCCAGCATCTTCAGCGCGGCCGGAACGATGCCCGGCGGATCGGGGATTCCCCGGTCGTCGCCGAGTGCCCGAAGGACGAGCTCCTCGACCTCGATCGCGCTGAGCGGGCGGAACTCGTAGATCTGCGAGCGGGAGAGCAGCGCCGAGTTGACCTCGAAGTACGGGTTCTCGGTGGTGGCCCCGATCAGCGTGATCAGGCCCTCCTCGACCGCCGGCAGCAGCGCGTCCTGCTGCCCCTTGTTGAAGCGGTGTATCTCGTCGAGGAAGAAGATCGTCCTGCGACCGGCGGCGCGGCGCTCGCGGGCCCGCGCGATCACCTCGCGAACCTCGGGACGGCCGGCGTTCACCGCCGAGAGCTCCTCGAAGGCGCCCTTCGCCCTGGCGGCGATGATCCGAGCCACGGTCGTCTTGCCGCTGCCGGGCGGCCCGTAGAAGATCGCGCTGTGAGGCTCACCCGACTCGATGGCGGTCCGCAGCGCGGACCCCGGCTCGAGCAGGTGCGTCTGGCCGGCGAGCTCGTCGAGATCCCGCGGGCGCATGCGGGCGGCGAGCGGCGCACCCTGCGGGTGGGCCTCCGCCCGAGGGCTCTCGTCGCCCGTCTGGAAGAGCTGATCACCCGGGTCCGGCATGCTGCCGCAGTATGAACTGCCCCACCGCGCCGCTCGGGACGATCGCGAGGGAGTGGCTGCGGATCGGATTGACCGGCTTCGGGGGCCCGCCTGCGCACGTCACCCTGCTGCGGCGGCTGGTGGTCGCGAAGAACGGATGGATGGACGCGCGCGCGTTCGAGGACGCCAACGCCGCCTGCTCGCTGCTGCCCGGCCCCTCGTCGACCCAGCTCTCGATCTTCTGCGCCTACCGGGTGGCCGGCCCGCTCGGCGCTGTGGTCGGTGGGCTCGGGTTCGTCGTCCCGGCGGTCGTGATGGTGATCGCGCTGTCGATCCTCTTTCTCTCCTCGGCGCCCCCGGACTGGGTCCGCGGCGCCGGGGCCGGTGCGGGCGCCGCCGTCGCAGCAGTCGCCGTTCGGGCCGGCAGCGAGCTGCTCGGTCCGAGCTACCGCCACGCGATGGAGGGGCATGGGCACCGGGTTCGCTGGCTCGCCTACCTGCTCGCAGGCGTCGCGGCGGCGATCGCGATCGGCCCCTATCTCGTCCTCGTCCTGGTCGCCTGCGGCCTGCTCGAGGTCTTGCGGCGCCGACGCCCGGCCGAGACCGCCGGTTTCTGGTGGCCACTCCCGCTGGCAACCGCCTCGACCGGTGGGATAGGCGCGCTCGCCTGGACTGCGTTCAAGGTCGGTGCCCTCTCCTTCGGAGGGGGCTTCGTGATCATCCCGCTGATGCAGCAGGACGCCGTCCACGTCTACCACTGGATGACGGACGCGCAGTTCCTGAACGCGGTGGCCCTGGGGCAGGTCACCCCGGGGCCGGTGGTCGCGACGGTGGCGGCTGTCGGCTACGCGGCGCACGGCGTGGGCGGCGCGCTGCTCGCGGCGGCGGTCGCGTTCGTCCCGAGCTTCACCTTCATCCTCCTCGGCGGCGGGCGCTTCGAGCGGTTTCGCCGGAACGACCGCGCCCGTGCGTTCCTGGACGGTGCCGGCCCCGCGGCGATCGGCGCGATCCTCGGCTCGGCGGTGACGCTGGCCGGCGGCATCGACGAGACCTGGCAGATCCCGGTGCTCGCGGCCGCGGCGGCCAGCCTGCTGATCGCTCGCCGGGGCGTGGTCGAGACGCTGGTCGCCTCCGCCGGCGTGGGCGCCGCACTCGCTTTGCTCGGTGCACCACTCCCCTAGCTAGGCTGAACGGATGGAGGAGGGCACCGCAACGGCCGCCGTGCCCCAGGGCCTCGGCCCTCGGGCGGTCGAGCTGCTCGGCCGGCTGATCCAGACCGACACCGTCAACCCGCCGGGCAACGAGGGACCGGTCCAGGATCACCTGCACGCGGTCCTGACCGATGCCGGATTCGAGTGCGAGCAGCTCTCCGCGGAACCCGGCCGACCCAACCTGGTCGCCCGGCTGCGAGGGGCTGGCGACGGGCCCACTCTCACCTTCCTCGGACACGTCGACACGGTTCGCGCCGACCCGGAGGAGTGGAGCTTCGATCCCTGGGCCGGCGACGTCGCGGAGGGCTGGGTGCGCGGACGCGGCGCTCTTGACATGAAGGGGCAGGTCGCGGCCGAAGTCGCCGCCGCCGCCACGCTGGCCGAGACCGGCTGGCGGCCCTCGTCTGGCGATCTGCAGCTGGTGATCACCGCCGACGAGGAGGTCGGAGGCGGCCTCGGCGCGTTCTGGCTCTGCGAGCAGCACCCGGACAAGGTGCGCAGCGACTTCGTCGTCAACGAGGGCGGCGGCAACGTGGTGGAGTTCGCCGGCCGGCGGCTCTACACGCTCAGCGTCGGCGAGAAGGGGATCTTCCGGATGAAGCTGCGAACGAGCGGCGAGGCGGGGCACGCGTCCCTGCCGCGGATCGGCGACAACGCGCTGCTCAAGCTCTCCGGTTATCTCGCCGCGCTCTCCGAGCAGCCGCCGCCAGAGCCGACCGATGTCGGGGAGGCGATGCTCGAGGCTCTCTTCGGCGAGCCGTTCCCCGGGGAGGAGGGCGTGCGGGCTGGGCTCGAGCGCCTGCGCGCCGAGCAGCCGCTGCTTGCCGACTTCCTGGTCGAGCCGATGCTCGGCGTCACGCTCACGCCCACCAGGGCGCAGGCCGGCAAGAAGGCGAACGTGATCCCCTCCGAGGCGGAGGCCCTGATCGACTGCCGCGTGCCGCCCGGCCAGGGCAAGGACGACGCCCTTCGCCAACTGGCCGCCCTGATCGGAGAGGGCGACTACGAGGTCGAGTTCAGCGAGGCGGTGGTCGGCTCGAGCTCGCCCATGGACACCCCGCTGTCCGACGCGATCCGCGGCTGGCTCGCCGACGCCGATCCGGGCGCCGGGATTGCGCCGACTGTGATGCCCGGCTTCAGCGACAGCAATCCCTTCCGCGCCGCCTTCCCGGATGCCGTCGTCTACGGCTTCTGCCCGCATCGGGAGATCGACCTGCTGCGCGCCGCCCCGCTGATCCACGGTGCCGACGAGCGCATCCCGGTCGCGGACGTCGAGCTGTCGGCCGGCTTCTTCTACGACCTGCCGCAGAGGATGCTCGGATGAGCGAGACGAACGGCAACCGGGCGGCTGCCCAGCCGCCGGAGGAGGAATACGTCCTCCGCCTCGGCGGGATGGCCCTGCGGAACGGGCTGCTGATCCACGGCCCGACCTCCTGGGCGGCGGCCGCGCGGGACCAGAACGGCGAGATCCAAGTCGCCTCCGGTCCGAAGCCCGCTCTGGCGCCGGAGCTGGCCGTCCGGGTGCCGCTGCTGCGCGGGCCGCTGCGGCTCGCCGAGGCCTTCCTGCTCATCCCCACTGTCCGCCTGAAGCTCCGCGCCGCGCGGCTGCCCTTCGAGGACGTTCGGGTGATCGCCGCGATGTTCATCGCCTCCAGCGCCAGCCGAGCCCTGCGGCGGCGGAAGGCGAGTGCCTCGGCGGAGCTGGTCCAGGCTGCCCTGGGACTCGCCCCCGCGATGGTCGCGCTCAGCGACCGCAACCTCGCCGCCTACCACGGCGCCGAGCACAAGGCGATCGGCGCCTATGAGGCCGGGTCCGATGACCCGGCGTCAGCCACCAAGGAGCACGAGCGCTGCGGCTCCAACCTGGTCGCGCCCATGCTCGTGCTGTCGGCCGCCGGGCAGCTGCTGCTAGAGCGAGCTCTCGAGAACCCGGGCCCGGTGGCCCGCGCGGCTGTGGGCGTCGCGAGCGCCTCGCTGGCCGCGGAGATGTTCGCCTGGAGCGAGCGCAACCCGTCGAGCGCGGCAGCCCGCGCCTTCCATCGGCCCGGCCACGAGATCCAGCGCCTGATCGCCACCAAGGAGCCGACGCCCGAGCAGCTCGAGGTCAGCGTCACGGCACTGCGCGAGATCCTGCGTGTCGAACAGGAGGCCGACGGCGAGGCCAGGCCGGAGGATCCGCTCCCCGCTACGTAGACTGCAGCGCCCGTGCTCGGCAGGATCGACCACATCGGCGTAGCGACCGACGACCTCGAGGGAGCCCTCGCGCTCTACGAGAACACCCTCGGCATGCCGCTGGCGCACCGCGAAACGGTGGAGTCCCAGGGCGTCGAGGCGGCGCTGCTCGACGTCGGCGACGGTCACGTCGAGCTGCTGCGCCCCCTCGGGCCGGAGACGCCGGTGGGCAAGTATCTGGAGAAGCGCGGGCCCGGCCTGCACCACGTCGCCTACGCCGTCGACGACATCGACAAGGTGCTCGGCCAGCTCAAGGAGGCGGGAGTCGAGCTGATCGACTCAGAGGCTAGAGTGGGTATCCGCAACTCTCGCGTTGCGTTTCTGCACCCGCGCTCGACCGGCGGGGTGCTGACAGAAATCGTCGAACCGGCCAAGGAGCATTGATGACATCGGCAGAGCGAGTTTCGATCGGGTTCTCGGGAGGACAGGTCGTCGAGGTCAGGATCGACGACGGCAAGCTCAAGGACCTGCGCAAGGCGCTGGAGAAGGCGGATGGCTGGCTCGACCTCGACGCCGAGGAGGGCATGGTCTCGATCGACCTGCGCCAGGTCGTCTTCATCCGCAGCGCCACCACGCCGTCAAAGATCGGCTTCGGCGGCTAGCTCGGCCGCACTCGCCGCCTACTTTGCGACAGTGTCCTTCCCGGGGCCGCCGTTGAGCTTGTCCTTCCCGGGGCCGCCGTTGAGCTTGTCCTTCCCGGGGCCGCCGTTGAGCTTGTCCTTCCCGGGGCCGCCGTTGAGCTTGTCGTTCCCCTTCTCGCCGTAGAGCCTGTCCTTGCCCTTGCCGCCCTTGAGGACGTCGGCGCCGTCACCGCCCTTGAGGACGTCGTTCCCCGACTGGCCGTGCAGCACGTCCTTGCCCTTGCGTCCCTTCAGGGTGTCGTTGCCCTTCCCGCCCTGTACGTCGTCCTTGCCCGCCCCACTGCAGATCAAGTCGTTCCCGCCCAGGCCGGCGATCCGATCCTTGCCCCCGAGCCCGACGATCACGTCCCGACCGGGCGTCCCGGTGAGCTGGTCATCCCCGCTGAGCTCGTCATTGAAGGCGGGCGGGGTGTGAGCGTGGCTGTCGGTCCCGACGATCGTCGCCGGCTGCCCCAGGCAGTCCGGTCTAATGATGGACTGCAGCGGGTTGAAGATCTGCGTGGACCCGCCGTACTGAACGATGTCGAGTAGATAGGAGAAGAGGCCGTCGGTGCTGTGGTCGCTGATCATGCCGAGGGGCGTGGAGAACGTGAGCACGTTCCCGTCGAGCTGGTAGGGCACCTTTCCGCGGATGCTTCCCCATCCGTGGGCGTCCGGATCGCTCGGATCCGAGGGGTACGCGTTCCTGATCCGCAGCATGCTCGGGTCGAGACTGAGCTCATCGCCGCGGATGATCGAGTCGTAGTTGCGCGGATAGAGCAGGCCCGGATTGCCGATGACCTGGTACTGGAACGCATCCGCCGGGCGTCCGATCGAGTCGACCGTCTGGAAGTCCGGCGGCCGGTTGAAGATCAGCTTGAACGAGACCTGTCCCGTGCCGGGATCGAAGATCGCTGATTGGCCGGTCACCAGGAACTCGCCGGGCGTCGCCGTGTCCGCCCGTGCGCCGGCAGTTCTCTGGTCGGCCGCATGGGTCACAGCGACCAGCACTACGGCGAGCAGCAAACCGAGCGGGACGGCCAGCGAACGCTTCATCGCCTCTCGAACACGCAAGTCCATCGATCCGAGCGTGCCAAACGGACTCCCTGCACACACCCGTGTGGACCACCGAATTGATCTGCGTCTACGAATTCGCGAGAGCGGCCCAGAGTCGCTCCTCGGCCTCGAGCACCCTGACCGCCTCGGCCGACAGTGCGCGCCACTGCTCCGGGTCGGCGTCCTCGGGCTCACTCGCCGTCCGCGCTGAGATCGCGAGATCGCTCCAAGCGTCCGAAGCCTCGCGGGCCATTGCCGCCTCTGCGCAGCCGGCCTCCTCGAGGAAGCGCGAGTACATCTTCCGGAAGTTGCCGCCGCCGGTCCCGCGGCGCTCGATCACCTGGTACAGGAATCGCGCACACCACTGCCAATCCTCGGCGGTCTCAGGCCAGTCGCCGACCTCGGCCGCGAACTTCCGGAGCGCCGGCAGGCCCTCGAAGTCGCCCAGCGGCGGCTCCAGCATCTGGCCGGCGGCCCGGGCGATCGCCTTCGGCGCGTGGGCGAGCAGGTCGTCGCGGCTGAGCTCGACTCCCTCGGGCAGGTCGATTGCGTGACCCTCCAGCGGGAAGATCGGCTGCTGGGAGTGTCGCGCCTCCCTCAGGCTCTCGAGCGAGGTGGTCTGCAGGTCCTCGAAGGAGGTGTCGGAGAGCCAGGCGAGCTCGTCGTCGTAGCCGGCCAGGACCACCGCGTGTCCCGGGAAGTGGGCCGAGCGCCCGTAGTGGTCGAGGTAGTAGAGGTCAGTGAGCAGCAGTGCCGGGCGGCCGGCATTGACGTCCTCCTTCGCCATCGCCCAGGAGGCCTCGGGGTCCTTCTGGGTCCGCAGCCGCAGCGGCACCTCGGTCAGCTCCAGGAAGTTCTCCTCCAGCCGGGCGGCCCGGCCGTTGGTGAAGCGGGTGGGTGAGTGCTCGTCCAGGACCACGTAGTAGAAGCAGGCGCCCGCGCCCAATCCGAACGCCATCTCCTCGGAGATCTCGACTCCGTGGAAGCCGAGCAGGTTCCGGAGCGCCGTCGACCCGCAGTGGTGCCCCGGCACGTGCCGGTAGCCGGGGACCATCACCCTGTTCGCAGTCTCAGCCACTCGCCCGATTCTCCCGGAGGTGCGGAGCGGCTCGGCGTCCGGAGCGCATCGCCGAACCGTATTCTGCGCCGGTGTTCCAGCGCCTCGACAGCCGAGTCCTCTACGGGATGCGCACCCGCTTTCACAACCCGCCGGCCGAGGCGGTCGGCAGGGCGCTGGGCAAGCTCGGCGAGTACGGCGCGGTCTGGTTCGCGATCGGGGTCGCGATGGCCTTCATCGACCCTGACAACGGCGAGGACTGGGTCGTCGCGGGATTCCTCGGCCCGGTCGCGATCGGCCTCAACTTCGCGATCAAGCTGGTCGTCCGCCGGCAGCGGCCGGTGCTCGAGGGCCTCCCGCCGCTGGGAGGGGCCCCCAGCTCGCTCAGCTTCCCCTCGGCGCACGCCACCTCCTCGTTCGCCTGCGCGACGGCGATGACCAGGATCGCGCCGGAGGCGGCGTTCCTCTTCGTCCTGGCCGGGGCGATCGCGGTCTGTCGTCCCTATCTCGGCATGCACTATCCCTCCGACGTGCTCGCCGGCGCCATCATCGGCGTCGGCCTGGGCCTGATCGTTCCTCTCTAAGTGCTCCCTCGATGAAGATCGGGATCGTGGGAATGCCCAATGCGGGCAAGTCGACGCTGTTCAACGCGCTGACCGCCGCCGGCGCCGAGACGGGCGACTATCCGTTCACGACGGTGGAGCCGAACGTCGCGGTGGTCGGCGTCCCGGACGAGCGGCTGGACCGGATCGCGGAGATGCTTGGCGCCTCGGAGACGGTTCACGAGACCATCGACTTCCACGACATCGCCGGCCTGGTCAAGGGCGCTTCGCAGGGCGAGGGCCTGGGCAATCAGTTCCTCGCTTCGATCCGGGAGACCGACGCGATCTGCCACGTGATTCGTGCGCACGGCTCGAGCGCCGTCGCCCACCCCGAGGGGCGCGTCGATCCCGTCGCCGACGCCGAGCTGATCGAGACCGAGCTGCTCGCCGCCGACCTGGAGAGCGCGGAGCGCCGCCTCGAGCGGGTCACCAAACAGGCCCGGGGCGGCGCGGCGGCGGTGATCGCCGAGCGCGAGTGGCTCGAGCAGGTGGTGGCGGCGCTCGAGGGCGGCCGGCCCGCGCGCGAGATTCCGGTGCCCGACGCCGCCCCCGATGCGCTGCGGAACCTCTCGCCGCTGACCGGCAAGCCCACGCTCTACGTCGTGAACGTGGACGAGGGCGAGACGGAGGCGCCCCCGGAGCTGCTAGCGCACGCGGAGGGGATGGACGCGCAGGTGGTCGTGATCTCGGCTCGGATCGAAGCGGATCTCCGCGAGCTCGATGATCAGGAGGCGGAGGAGATGCGGAGCGAGCTGGGGATCGAGCGGTCAGGCCTCGAGCGCCTGATTCGCGCCGCCTTCGAGCTGCTTCAGCTGGAGAGCTTCTTCACGGCTGACACGGACAAGCCCGCCCAGGCGCACACGCTGAATCGTGGCGGGAGCGCATGGGACGCGGCCGGCCGCGTCCACGGGGACATCCAGAAGGCGTTCGTTCGCGCGGAGGTGATCGCGTGGGACGAGCTGCTCGACGCCGGCGGCTATGCGGCCGCCCGGGAACGGGGCACGCTGCGGATCGAGGGCCGCGACTACGTCGTCGCCGATGGCGACGTGATCCACATCAGGACCTAGGCCCCGGATAGGGTGGGAGCACCTTCGTACTCGACTCCAGGGAGGTTCTCATGCGGTTCATCCAAGGCAAGCTCACGTTCGCCAACGTGGTGGCGCTGCTGGCGCTCTTCGTTGCCCTGGGCGGCAGCGCCTACGCGTTCCATCTCGGCAAGAACGCGGTGAAGACCAGAAACATCAAGAACGGTGCCGTCACCGAGGCGAAGCTCGCAAACGCCGCGGTGAGCGCCTCCAAGCTCGCCGCCGGAGCGGTAAGGACACCGACGGTGGTCGTGCGGTCAGCCTCCCTGCCGCTGAACGACGGAAGCAACGCGATCCCGCGGGCAGACTGTCATCCCGGAGAGGTGGCCGTGGGTGGCGGCGGGCTGACCTCGGATCAAACGTCGGACATCCAGTTCATGAGCCTGCGCCCAGTGCTGGCCGGCGGCGCGAACGCGCCGGACGGCGCCACGCCCACCGCCATGCAGGTCGATTACGCCAACCCGGCCGGGAACAGCGGCAATACGACAGCAATCGCGTACGCGCTCTGCATGAGCATGAAATAGCGCGACTACAGTGCCTGCATGACCGCACCGCGTCCGACGGGGGAACGGCTCTGCGTCATCCACGGCAACAGCCTCCCCGAGGGCGCCGATCCGATCGACGGCGAGCGCATCGAGCTCAACGTCGGCGGTGCGTTGCCGGTGGAGGCGACGGACGGCGGGGACATCGTCGGCATCCCACGGCACGGCTTCGACCGCTCGATTCCCGCCCACCTGGTCGACCACCGGGCCAACATCCGCGCCGCCTGCGAGCTCGGCTGCAACCGGGTGCTGGCGCTTGCGTCCGTGGGCAGCCTCGACAAGGACCTGAAGGTCGGGATGCTGAGCTGCCCCGAGGACTTCTACGCCCCGGAGATCGCCCCGAGCTTCTACCGCGACCCACGGGGTCACTCGGTGCCGGGTTTCGATCGGGACTGGCGCGACGTCGTGATCAGCGCTTGGGCCTCTCTCACCGACACCGACCTGGAGGTGGGCGGCACCTACGCGCAGACGATTGGGCCGCGTTTTGAGACGCCCGCCGAGGTGCGCGCGCTGGCCGAGGTGGCCGACATGGTCGGGATGACCGTCGCGGCGGAGGCGATCCTCGCCGGCGAGGCGGCGCTGGCCTACGCGGTGGTCTGCACCGTCGACAACCTGGCGAACGGGATCGAGGACAAGGCCCTCACCGTGGACGAGTACCGACGCGGCCGCGATCGGACCGCCAGGACGCTCGCGGCGGACCTGGAATTCGTCCTGCCGGCGCTCGCCAAGGGCCTGCCGGGCAGTTGAGCCTCGCCGTCACCGGCGGGACGCTGGACGGCGAGATCGTCGGGCTCCGCGCCGAAGATGGGTTGATCGCCGAGCTCGGGGCAGACGTCGAGGCCAGTCCCGGCGATGAGGTGATCGATGCGGCGGGGCTCCTTCTCTGCCCGCCGATGGTGAACGGGCACACCCACGCCGCAATGACCCTGTTCCGCGGCTTCGGCGACGACATGCCGCTGATGGAGTGGCTGAAGACGAGGATCTGGCCGGCCGAGGCGAAGCTCGAGCCCGAGGACGTCTACTGGGGGACGCGGCTCGCCTGCGCCGAGATGATCCGCGCGGGGACGACGAAGTTCGTCGACATGTACTGGCACGGCACCGAGGTCGCGGCAGCGGTCCGCGAGGCCGGTGTTCGCGCCGTGGCCAGCAGCGTGATCATCGATCAGCTCGACCCGGCGAAGGGCGAGGCTCTGCGGCCGGAGGTGCTCGATGTCCTGGATCGCCTCGGCGAGGCCGGAGCGCTCGTTCAACCGAGCCTCGGCCCGCACGCGATCTACACGGTCAGCGCGGAGACCCTGCGCTGGATCGCGGAGCTCGCTGCCGAGCGCGAGCTCCCGCTCCACATCCACCTCTCCGAGACCGAGCAGGAGGTGGCGGACTGCCTCGAGGTGCATGGCAAGCGGCCCGCCGCCTACCTGGACGAGCTCGGCTTCCTCGGCGAGCGGACCGTGCTCGCCCACGGCGTCTGGCTCGACGACGAGGAGCTGGAGCTGATCGCCGAGCGCGGGGCAACGGTGGTCGCGAACCCGGCGGCGAACATGAAGCTCGTGGTCGGCGGGGTGCTGCCCTATCCGCGGGCGGCGACGGCGGGCGTGGCGCTCGGCCTCGGGACGGATGGCGTCTCCTCGAATTCCAACCTCGACTCCTTCGAGGAGGTGAAGCTGTTCGCGCTCAGCCAGAAGCACGCCAGTGGCGATCCATCGACGCTGCCAGCGACCGAGGCGCTCGCGATCGCCCGCGGGCTGCGCTCGCCGGTGCTGGGCGGCACTCCGCTGGAGGCGGGTGCGCCGGCCGACTTCCTGCTGCTCCGGGCCTCCGATCCGGAGCTCTCGGCGGGCGATCTGGACGCCGACCTCGTCTACGCGGCCGCTGGATCCGTCGTCGACACCACGGTGGTCGCCGGAGAGGTCCTGATGCGCCAACGACGGGTTCCAGAGGCGGATGAGGCCGTGGCAGAGGTCCGCTCCCGGGCCCGAAGGCTCACCGGCCGATAGCGTCCCCGGCGTGAGAACGAAGGCTCGCTTCCCCGATGTCCCGGCCAAGGCAGGGCACTACGAGAGCTTCTACCTGAAGCTCATCCAGCCTGGCGGCGGCCGTGGAGCCTGGATCCGCCACACCGTTCACAAGCGGCCGGGGGAGGCAGCGACCTGCGCGATCTGGTTCGTTCTCTTCGACTCCTCCGCCGCCGGCCCCAGGGCGACGAAGCGCCAGTTCGGCGCGGACGAGCTGAGCGACTCGCCCGACACGTACATCCGCGTCGCCGATGCGTCGGTCACCGACGGCCGCGCGGTCGGGCGCGTCGAGACCGACGTGATGGCGGCGAAGTGGGACCTGCGCTTCGCCGACTCTCACGAGCCCTTCCACCACCTGCCTCGCGAGTTCCTCTACCGCTCGAAGCTGCCCAAGACCAAGTTCCTGAGCCCCTACCCGGATGCCGTCTTCAACGGCGAGCTCGAGGTGGGCGGTGAGCGGATCGACGTCTCTGACTGGCGCGGGATGATCGGCCACAACTGGGGCGCCGAGCATGCCGAGCGCTGGGTCTGGATCCAGGGGTCGGGCTTCGAGGGGCGCTCGCCGGAGGACTATTTCGACATGGCGGTCGGCCGGATCAAGGTGGCGGGGCGGACGACTCCTTGGGTCGGCAACGCGATGCTGATGCTCGACGGCGAGCCGCACCGGCTCGGCGGCTTCGGGCAGGTCCGCAGCACCGAGGTCGAGGAGTCTCCCACGGGCGCGCGCTTCGAGCTCAGGGGAAAGAGGATCAGGGTGGCCGGCGATGTCCGCGCGGCCGCCAAGGACTTCGTCGCCTGGATCTACGCCGATCCGGTCGGGCCCGAGCACAACACGCTCAACTGCTCGATCTCCGACCTGGAGCTCGACGTCGAGATCGATGGCGGACCCGCCGAGCGCCTGACCGTCAGGGGCGCCGCCGCCTACGAGTTCGGCACGCGGGACACCGATCACGGCATCCCCTTGCAGCCCTACCCCGACGGCTAGGCGCCCCGGGAGATGGCCTCGTACTCGCCGTCCGAGAGCTCGATGTCGAGCGCGGCGAGGTTCTCGCGCAGGTGCTCGATCGAGAGCGTGCCGGGGATCGGCAGCATCATCGGCGAGCGGTGCAGCAGCCACGCCAGCGCGATCTGTTCCGGTGAAGCGTTGTGGCTCTGCGCGATCTCCGCGAGGCCGGGGGGCGCGTCTCCCTTCACGGGGTAGTACGGGACGAAGACGATCTCGTTCTCGGTGCAGTAGTCGACGACGTCGTCGTGACCGCGCTCGCCGACGTTGTAGTGGTTCTGCACCGCGGTGATCGGGACGATCTCCCTGGCGTCCTCGATCTGCTCGACGGTGACGGCCGAGACTCCGATCTCCCCGATCTTCCCCGCGTCGCGATACTCGGCGATCGTGCCGAGGCTGTCGGCCAGGGGCGTCTCCGGGTCGATGCGGTGCAGGTAGTAGAGATCGATCGTCTCGATCTGCAGGCTCTCGAGGCTCTGCTCGATCTGCGCACGCAGCTCATCGGTGGTGGCTCCTCCCCCGTAGCCGCCCTTCGTGGCGACGACGACCTGCTCCGGCTTCGGCGAGAACGCCTCGCCGACAGCCCGCTCGCTGTCGCCGCCGGTGTAGACGTGGGCGGTGTCGATCAGCCCGAGCCCGGCGTCGACGGCCTCGCGCAGGAAGGAGTGGTTCTCGGGCGTCGAGGTGAGCCGGTTGGCCCCGAGGCCGACGCGGGCGACCTCGACTCCGGCCAGGCTGAGCGTCCGGGAGGCGGTTGAGGGTCGAGTGGGCACGCCCTCACCTTATGCATCGTCTCGCTCCCTTCGAAACTACCTCCGCTTCCGCTTGAAGCGGGCCCAGGTGTCCGGCAGCGCGAGTCGCCTCGCCAGCTTGGGGCCGCTCACCCGGCGCCGCCCGCGGCTGCCCACCAGCTTCGCCTTCACGATGCGCGGTGAGGCGCCGGTGCGGATCACCCTGATCTTGCGGAGCCTCCCACGCACGAGGCCGCGCAGTCGGCGCTGTATCGAGCCGGCCGAGAACTTGCGCTTCCAGCGGTGGTACGGGGAGTAGGAGTCGAAGGGATCCGAGACTCCGCGCAGATACGGGATCGGCATTCCGCGGAATCCGAGCGTTGAGAACTCGTTGTTCTCGGTGTGGCCACCCGAGGTGGAGAAGAAGTAGGTCTGGGCGACCCGCCCCCGATAGAGCACCACCTCTCCGTTCGTCGCCTGCGCCGCCGCATTCGTCCGAACGGTCTGCGCCCGCATGCCGCCGTAGACCTGGCTGCGGGTGTCGTCGTACTGGTCGAAGAGGCCGCCGTGCGCTGTCGCGATTCCGTACGAGCGGGCCGCCACGGCCTGAGCCTCGAGCGCCTCGATCGGCCATGACGACGGCGACTCCTTCGCGATCACCCCGCGCACATAGCTCTCAAGGGGCACGGCATTGACGGCCGCGAGCCCTCCCCCGTAGCTCCGGATCTCGAGCGCGCCCCTGTAAGGGCCCTTGCCGACCACCGAGGCGGTACGGCCTTCGGTCCGCAGCACCGAGCCGCAGCCGGCGAGCGTTCGCCGGCCATGGAGAAGCAGAACCCCACCGCCGCTCCGTCGCGCCGTGTAGACGGCTCCCGGCGACAGGGATCGGCCGCAGGCCGAGGCTGCGCGGAAGCGGACGCTCGAGACCCCGGAGCGCAGCAGCACCCGCACGGTGCGGTCGACCGTGGTGCCGATCGTGGTGCCCGAGTAGTAGTGCCCGAGTATCTGCCGGTAGTCGTAGCCGTGGCGGGCGAACCCGTAGGCGCCCCACTGGCTCATCCCGACCCCGTGCCCGAAGCCGTGGCCCTTGACCACCCAGATCGTCTTCCCTGGCGCTCCGGCGGCGCTGAGAGCGAGAGCCAGGGCAGCCGTCGCCGCGGCCATGGAGAGGCGGATGCCGGTCCTGCGGAGAAGCGTCACATCGGCTTCAACCAGCCGCTGCGTCGTCGGTTTCGACCCGCCCGGCGACTACGTCAGAAAGCTGACGCCGCTACTTCTTCTTCTTGAAGAACGCCCAGGTGTCGGGCAGCCCGAGCGCGCTCGCCAGCTGCGGGCCGTTGACCGTCGTGGTCCCGCCGCTCCCGACCAGGCTCGCGTGCACGACGCGAGGCGACGCGCCGCGCTGGGTCACCACGATGTTGCGCAGCTTGCCGCGCAGCCCGATGCCGTGGAGCGCGCCGCTGATCCGCCCGACCGAGTACTTCCGCTTCCAGTGCTCGTACGGCGATCCTGCGTCCGCCTCGTAGGGGTCGTCGACGCCTCGCAGGTACGGCACGGCCGGCTGCCCGAATCCCAGGGAGGAGAACTCGTTGTTCTCCGTGTGGCCGCCGGAGGTCGAGAAGAAGAAGGTCTGGGCGACCTTGCCCTTGTAGAGGACGACCTGCAGGTGCGTGGCGGCGACGGCCTTGTCGGTCCTTGCCGTCTCCGCGGCGACCCCGCCGTAGGCCTGACTTCGGGTGTCATCGAAGACGTCGAACGCCCCGCCGTGGGATGCGGTGGAGAGCACGTACGAGCGCGCGGCGACCGCCTGGGCCTTGAGCGCCTCGATCGGCCACGACGACGGTGACTCCCTCGAGACGACGCCCCGCACGTAGTCCTCGACGTCGAGCACGTTGATCGCGTCGAGCCCGCTCGATGAGCGCCGGACCTCGAGCGAGCCGCGGTAGGTGCCCTTGCCCGCCACCGCGACGACCGGCGCGCCGGTCGTCGTCATGACCGCGCATTTCGCGATCCGCCTTCCCTTCTTCTTCAAGCGCACCACCACGCCGGCGCCCTTCCGCTTCGCCACGTAAGCCTTGCGGGGGTTGATGGCGACGCCGCAGGCGGAGTTCGCGCCGTGGAACGCGACGCTGCCGACGGAGTCGCGCAGGAGGACCCGCACGGACCGGTCAGCCGTCGACCCGATGTTGGTGCCCGTGTAGTAGTGGGTCAGGATCTGGTCGTAGCTGAACCCGTGCTTGGCATAGCCGTAGGCGCCGTACTGGCTCATGCCGACCCCGTGCCCGAAGCCCGCGCCCTTGACGACCCAGACCTTGGCCGAAGCCATCGCGGGCAGGGCGAGGAGGCAGGCAAGCGCGCAGAGCAGGAGTCGGGTCCCCCGGGGCATCGCCTCTGAATAACGGGTAGCGCGGCGGGAAGTTGCGGTTTGGAGCGGATCTCCCGCCCACTGTGGCCAGAACGGCGCTCGGGCGGCCCGAGTGCGTGAGCTAGCTTGTGGGTAGCCGAGGAGAGAGACCCGTTCCAAGGAGAGGACAATGGCGACCGAGACGATTCAGGCCACAGACCACAAGCTCTACGTCGCCGGCGAGTGGATCGAGACCGGCGAGTGGTCCGAGGTGAAGTCCCCGTATGACGGAACCGTCATCGGCCGGGTGCCGAAGGGGGATGCCGCCCTCGTCGACCAGGCGACCGATGAGGCCGCCGAGGCGTTTCTCGCGGACGAATTCCCCGCGCACAAGCGAGCGGCGGTCCTCGACCGGGCCGCGGAGCTGGTCGCCGAGCGCGAGGACGATCTCGCGATGACGATCGCCGCCGAGGCCGGCAAGCCCGTCAAGACCGCCCGGGTGGAGGCGCAGCGCTGCGTCGGCACGTTCGAATTCGCCGCGGTCGAGGCTCGCAGCCTCACCGGCCACACGATCCCGATGGACGCCGGCGCGGCCGGTGAGGGCAAGCTCGGCATCGTGATCCGCGTTCCCTACGGGGTGGTCGGCGCGATCAGCCCGTTCAACTTCCCCCTCAACCTGGTCGCCCACAAGCTCGGCCCGGCGATCGCCGCGGGCAACGCGGTGGTCCTGAAGCCCGCCGGGCAGACGCCCATCTCAGCCATCAAGCTGGCGGAGGTGCTCTACGACGCCGGGCTGTCCGAGAACTGGCTCCAGGTCGTCTGCGGCTCGGGCTCGGATGTCGGCAATGCAATCGTCGAAAGCTCCAGGACCCACGCCATCACCTTCACCGGCTCCGCCGAGGTCGGCTGGGGTATCCGCTCCGCGGTCCCGCACAAGAAGGTCAATCTCGAACTGGGGTCCAATGCGCCGCTGATCGTGAACGAGGACGGGGACTGGGAGACCGCGGCCGACAAGGCCCAGATCCACGCCTACTCCCATGCCGGTCAGAGCTGCATCTCGGTTCAGCGGATCCTCCTCCACGAGTCGATCGCCGATCAGTTCACCGAGCGTTTCGTCAAGAACGTCGAGTCGCTGGTCGTCGGCGATCCGATGGACGAGAACACCGACGTGGGCCCCGTGATCTCCCCTGGCGACAAGGACCGCGTCAAGGAGTGGATCGACGAGGCGGCGTCGAAGGGCGGGCGGATACTGACCGGTGGCGAGCTGGTCGACGAGGACCGCTGCATCGCGCCGACCGTGATCAGGGACGACCCCCGCGAGTGTCACACGTGGAAGGACGAGATCTTCGGGCCGGTCGCCACGATCCACACGTTCAAGCGCTTCGAGGAGGGCCTGGAGATGGCGAACGACTCGCGCTATGGGCTGCAGGCCGGCGTCTTCACCCGGGACGTGGGCAACGCCATCAAAGCCGGCCAGACGCTCGAGTTCGGCGGCGTCCTGATCAACGAGGTCCCGACCTTCCGAACCGACCAGATGCCCTACGGCGGCGTCAAGGACTCGGGCAACACCCGCGAGGGCCCCCATTACGCGGTGCGAGAGCTCACCGAGGAGCGCCTGGTCACCTTCCAGGGCTGACGCCCGGGCGCCGCTAGGCGGGGGCGAACCAGCGCTCGAGCCGCTCCTTGCTCATCAGCTGGGAGGGCTCCACGGTCCGGGCGAGGCAGTCGCGTAGGTCCTGCCCGGCGTCGGGGTCCGAGGCCCAGCCGCGGAAGAGCGGGTCCGCGGTCTCCGGGTTCGGGAACCGGCCCCAGGCGAAGGACCAGTCGTAGTGCTCGGCCGACTTGGCGTCGCGCCACTCTTCGTAGCCCTCGAGATCGCCGCCGCCAGAGAGAGTGTCCGCCACGTACAGCGCGGCCTCCACGGCGTCTCCAATCCCCTGGGCCGTGCCCGGGTGCTTGAAGTAGCAAGCGTCCCCGACCAGCGCCCAGCCCGGCCCTGTCGGCTGCCGGTAGAAGCCGCGCATCAGGGACTCCGGGGCCACGGTCACCTCGGTCACCATCTCGGCGCCATCGAGCAGCTTCGGTTCGAGGGTCTCGGGGAACCGGCGGACCGCCTCCATGTACTTGCGCTCCCTCTCCGGTTTCGTCCCCTGCGCGAGATCCGGGACGCCGTTGGCGATCACGAGATAGAGCCCGTCCTCGACGGGCCCGTGGTAGAGCATCTCGTCGGGGTTGATCTGCAGGGTCGAAACGGGCTCGTCGACCGGGATTCCGCTCCAGTAGGAGTAGGAGAAGGCGAGCTCCCCCCGCTGGGTGCGCTCCTTCTCCAGGCCGAGCTTCCCGGCGACCATCGAGCCCCGGCCGTCGGCGCCGAATACCCATGTCGCCTCGATCTCGCGCCCATCCGCCAGCCTGATTCCCCGCACCGGGTCTTCGTCGGTGCCTCCGCCGAGCAGGTCGACCACGCGCGTGCCGAGGATCCCCGTCGCGCCGGCGGCGAGAGCCGTGTCGACTCCGGCCTTGTCGAGCGCGATGCGGCGTGGCGCTAGCCCGAGGTCGAAGCCCTCGATCGGGGTGTAGCGGCCAGCCACCTGGTGCCCCAGGGCCACGAGGCGGTGCGAGGCGAAGGCAAGCTCGTGCTGGGACTGAAGCGTGTCCAGCACGCCCAGCCGATCGAGACGGGCGAGCGTGTTCGGATAGAGCAGGTGGGTCGAGACGGTCGTGCTCGGGAAGGTGTCCCGGTCGACCATCACGACATCCCAGTCGCGCTGGACGAGCGCGGTCGCCAGCGTTGACCCGGCGCAGCGCGCCCCGACGATGACTGCGTCGTGCTTCTCCAATACACCCGACCTTACGCCGTAGGCGCGGCGCGGGATGTGTGCGATCGCTCCGTCGCGCTAGTCGTTCGGGTGGGCCATCTTGCGATGGTCCAGGGCCTCGTCGAGGATCTCCTCCGAGACCCCCATCTCCTTCGCCACCTCGCGGATTGAGCGGTCGGAGGCGGCCGCCTCCTTGACGATCTCGCCGGCCTTGTCGTAGCCGATGTGCGGGTTGAGGGCCGTCGCGACGATCAGGTTCGACTCGCGGTGGCGCTCGAGCATCTCCTCGTTGGGCTCGATCCCGCTGACGCACTTCTCGTCGAGGGCCCGCGAGGCGGCGGCGAGCAGCTTGATCGAGTCGAGCAGGTTGCGGGCGATCAACGGCACCCGCACGTTGAGCTCGAACTGGCCCTGGCTTCCGCCCATCGTGATCGCGGCGTCGTTGCCGACCACCTGGTCCGCGACCTGGATGACGACCTCCGGGATCACCGGGTTGACCTTGCCGGGCATGATCGAAGAGCCCTTCTGGAGCTCGGGCAGCCGCAGCTCGGCGAGACCGGCCCGCGGCCCGGAGCCCATCAGGGCGAGGTCGTTGGCGATCTTCAGCATCGAGACGGCGACGGTCTTCAGCGCGCCGGAAAGCTCCACCAGGGCGTCGCGGTTCGCCTGAGCCTCGAAGGGGTCGGCGGGCTCCGAGATGTCGAGGCCCGTGTCGGCGCTGAGTTGCTCCCGGACCTTGGCGGCGAACTCCGGATGCGTGTTGAGGCCCGTGCCGGTCGCGGTCCCGCCCAGCGGGATCTGCCCGACTCGCCCGAGCGTCGAGCGGACACGCTCGGCGCCGAGCCTGATCTGGGCCGCGTACCCCGCGAACTCCTGGCCGAGGGTCACGGGCACTGCGTCCATCAGGTGGGTCCGGCCGGTCTTGACGAGATCGGCGAATTCATCCGCCTTGCGCTCGAGTACTGCGCGGAGCTCATCCAGCGCAGGCAGCAGGTCGGAGTGGACCTCGCCCAGGGCAGCCAGGTGGACGGCGGACGGGAAGACGTCGTTGGAGGACTGGCCCATGTTCACGTGGTCGTTGGGATGGGCCTCGTCGCCGGCCAGCTCGGCGATCACCTCGTTCGCGTTCATGTTCGACGAGGTGCCGGATCCGGTCTGGAACACGTCGATCGGGAACTGGTCGTCGTGATCGCCGCTCGCAACCTCGTCGCCGGCCTTGGCGATCTTCTCCGCGAGGTCGGAATCGAGCTTCCCGAGCTCGGCGTTCGCGCGGGCGGCGGCGGCCTTGAGGCGCCCCAGCCAGTGGATTACCGGGGCCGGGACCGGCTGGCCGGAGATCCGGAAGTTCTCCACCGCCTTCGCGGTCTCGCCGCCCCAGAGTTGATCAGCGGTCTTGGCTTCCATCGCCACTCAGGCTATCTAGCCCGAGCTGTGGCCTGCGGCGTAGCCCCGGCCGAAGGCGCGCTCGAAGCTCGCGGGCATCGCCCCGCCCGTCTGGCTGAACCGCGCGGCGGCGTTGAGCCGCCTGGACAGGTCGGTGTGGATCGCATCGGCCCCCTTGGCGACCGCCCCGATCAGGTAGCCGAGCTGCACGGCGGCGGTCAGGGAGCCCACTCGCGCCTCGGCGTTCAGCTTGGTGGCGGCGACGATCATCGCCTGCCCGACGTTGGCCAGCTGGCCGGCGTCCTGCTCGGGGACGAGGCAGTCCGAGATCGGCGTCGTCCCCGCCAGCCGCACCGGACCCGGAGCGCTTTCGAGGGCGCGCAGGTAGCCGCGGTTGGTGACCAGGCACGCCGCCGGGGCGAGGTCGTTCTTCTTCGCCCCGCAGGCCGACAGGGCCACCATCGCCGTGGCGGCCAGCAGGGCGATCGCGGTCGCGCGAAGCACGTCACTGATCCTACGTCCGCCGCGGTCCATAACTTGATCACCCGTGACCGACGAGGCGACGCCCCTTCGGCCCATCGATCCGCTCGCGCACCGAGCATTGGAGGCGCTGGTGCGGGCCGAGGCGAACCTCACCCGCCGCCTGGCGGCGGACCTCGAGAGGATCGGCGTCTCGGCGACGGGCTTCACCATGCTGGTCCTCCTCACCAGCGCCGGCGGCCGTCTCGAGCTGCGCACGATGCGCCGCCGGCTCGGCGCATCGAAGGCGACGGCGACCGAGGTTCTCGACACGCTCGAGAAGCGCGGCTTCGTGGGCCGCAGCCGTCTCGAGAGTGACCGGCGGGCGGTCGCGGTCGGCCTGACGGAGGCCGGGTACAACCTGGTCACGCACGCGTTCCCCGCCCACGCCGAGCGGGTGCGCGAGGCGTTCGGCGTGCTGGACGAGTCGGAGAAGCGCCAGCTCGCGGATCTCTGCCGCAAGCTGGACCGCGCGGCCTAGTAGCGCGTCCGCCGACGTCGAACCACGACGTCGTTCTCGCCGAGCGACGGGTCCGGCCTGCCGCGGACGAACGCCAGATAGAGGCCGATCACGAACCCGACGGCGCCGACGATCATCAAGATCAGCCCCACCGTCGGGATGTCAACGGCTTTCCATTTGTCCTCGACCGCATAGCGGAGGATCGCCCCCACAGCGATCAGGAAGAGTGATGTCCCGATTGTCATGACTGGATCTTGCTCGCGGACGGCAGGGCCGAAACCACGCTGGACGCATCTCCGGCGGCGTCAGCCGTCCCAGAGCTCGGCCAGCCGGAGGGGGGTCAGGCCCGAGAGCCGCAGGCAGTCGCGCGTCATGTGGGCCTGGTCGGCGTAGCCAAGCTCGGCCGCCACCCGAGCGAGATCGCTTTCGCCTGCCGCGATCGCGCCAGACTGCGCGGCCAGGCGCCGGAAGGGCAGAACCCGATCGAGCGTCTTCGGCCCGTAGCCGACCGCCCGGTGGAACCGCCTCCGGAGCTGGCGGTCGCTGATCCCGAGCGATTCGGCGAGCCGGTCGACGCGAGCACGCGGAACGTCTCCTCCTCGCCTTCGCTCTCACCGATGCGCTCCGCGAGCTCTCGGCCGGCTGGGCCGAGCAGCTCCTCCAGCCTGACATGGACGTCGAGGACCTCGCTGGCGGGCATGCCGAGCAATGCGCCCGCCAGGCCGGGTCGGAGCCGGAGTCCGAGGATCCTCTCGCCCGGTGTGATCCGGCTGGGCCTGGCGTTTCGGTCGAGCCCCGCAACCACGACGTCGCCCTCGCGCCAGAGCAGGTCCACGCAGCCGTCGGGGAGGACCAGGACCGACTCGCCCGATTCGTCCTCGGCGGTCTGACGCAGCCAACGACAGGCGACGAGCGAGTACACGTCGCCCGACGGGGCGAACTCGCGGTACGGCGTCATGACGGGAACCTAGAGAACGTCCGAAACGTTCAAGGCGAAAGCGCCATCTCGGGGTAGCTTCGGCCTCAATCGACGAAGGAGGCGGAGATGGAGCAGAGAGTCAGCCTGATCACCCTCGGGATCTCGGATCTGGATCGCGCCCGCAGTTTCTACGAGGCCCTCGGCTGGAAGACGGGGGCGGAGGAGGGGGATGACGTCGTCTTCTTCCAGGCCGGCGGGATGGTGCTCGCGCTCTGGGGGCGCGCCAAGCTCGCGGAGGACAGCGCGGTCGCCGACTCCCCCGGCTGGGGAGGGATCACCCTCGCGTACAACACCCGCTCGACCGACGAGGTCGACGAGGTGATCGAGCAGGCCCGAACGGCGGGCGCGACCATCGGCCGCGAGCCCGCGGAGACCTTCTGGGGCGGCTACTCGGGAATCTTCATCGACCCCGACGGCCACCCCTGGGAGGTGGCGCACCACCCCGGGTGGACGATCGAGGAGGACGGGGCGCTGACGATTCGCAAGGACTGACTGCGAGAATCCCGCCCAATGGCCGGATTCAGACCAGTTGACCCGAAGCAGTCCTTCCCGGAGCTCGAGGAGCGGATCCTCGAGCGCTGGCGCGAGCGCGACGTCTTCCAGCGCTCCTTCACCAACCGCGCCGACGCTCCGCTGTGGAGCTTCTACGAGGGGCCGCCGACCGCCAACGGCCGGCCGGGCTCCCATCACGTCCTCGCGCGGGTCTTCAAGGACATCTATCCGCGCTTCAAGACGATGACCGGCCATCAGGTCCCGCGGAAGGCGGGCTGGGACTGTCACGGCCTGCCGGTCGAGCTCGAGGTCGAGCGCGAGCTGGGCATCACCTCGAAGGACGAGATCGAGGAGTTCGGCATCGCGGAGTTCAACGCCCGCTGCCGCGAGTCGGTCTTCCGCTACGTCGAGGACTGGAACCGGATGACGGAGCGCATCGGCTTCTGGCTCGACCTCGACGACCCCTACGTGACGATGACGAACGACTACATCGAGTCGGTCTGGTGGGCGCTGCGTCGGATGTGGGACGACGGTCGTCTCTACGAGGACTACAAGGTCGTCCCGTACTGCCCGCGCGACGGCACCGCGCTCTCCTCCCATGAGGTCGCCCTCGGCTATCAGGACGTCGAGGACCCGGCCGTCTACGTGAAGCTGCCCGTCCGGGACCCGAAGGGCCCGTTGGAGCCCGGCGATCAGCTGCTCGTCTGGACGACCACGCCGTGGACCCTGATCACGAACGCCGCCGCGGCCGCCGGGGCCGAGATCGAATACGTCCGGGCGCGCCTCGGCGAGGAGGTCTTCGTGCTCGCGCGCGACCGCGTGGAGCACGCCCTCGGCGAGGAGGCGGAGGTCGTGAGCAGCTTCACCGGCGCGGCGATCGCGGGCACCTCGTACGAGCCGCCGTTCGACTACATCACGGACTACGGGCCGCGCGGGCACACCGTCCTGCTCGCGGGCTTCGTCACGACCGATGAGGGAACCGGCCTGGTCCACACGGCGATCGCCTTCGGCGAGGACGACTTCAGGCTGGGTGAGGAGTACGGGATCAAGCTGCAGAACCCCGTCGACCTCAGGGGACGATTCGACGAGCGGATCACCGACTTCGCCGGCCAGTTCGTCAAGGACGCCGACCCGGCGATCGTCGAGGCCCTGGAGAAGAAGGGCAGGCTCCTGCGCTCCGAGGCCTACCTGCACTCCTATCCGCACTGCTGGCGCTGCGACACGCCGCTCCTCTACTACGCAAAGGCGAGCTGGTACGTGAAGACGACCGAGGTGCGCGACCGGATGCTCGCCTCGAACGAGGAGATCGGCTGGCATCCCGAGCACATCAAGCACGGCCGCTTCGGCAAGTGGCTCGGGGGCAACGTCGACTGGGCCCTCTCCCGCGATCGCTACTGGGGCACGCCGCTGCCGGTCTGGGAGTGTGACCAAGAGGATTGCGAGGAGCGCTTCTGCGCCGGGTCGATCTCCGATCTGCGCGAGAAGGGCGCGGAGGTTCCGGACGACCTCCATCGCCCCTACATCGACGACGCCGTCTATCCCTGCGAGCGGCAGGGCTGCGACGGCACGATGCGCCGGGTCGCGTCGGTGATCGACACCTGGTTCGACTCCGGCTCGATGCCCTGGGCGCAGTACCACTACCCGTTCGAGAACGAGGAGATCTTCAAGGAGCGCTTCCCCGCGGACTTCATCTGCGAGGCGATCGACCAGACCCGCGGCTGGTTCTACACGCTGCTCGCCGAGTCGGTTCTCCTCTTCGACACCTCGAGCTACCGCAACGTCGTCTGCCTCGGCCTGATCCTCGATCCCGAGGGCCAGAAGATGTCGAAGAGCCGCGGCAACGTGGTCGCGCCCTGGGACGTGATCGACCGCCACGGCGCGGACGCCTTCCGCTGGTACTACTTCGCCTCCAAGGAGCCGTGGGAGGGTTACCGCTTCTCGCTCGACACCGTCGGCGATGCGGTGCGGCACTTCCTGCTGACGCTCTGGAACACCTACTCGTTCTGGGTCCTGTACGCGAACGCCGAGGGCTTCGAGCCCTCAGCGCTCTCGGAGGCCTGGAGCTCCCGGAAGTGGGGCGAGGGTTCGGCCGGCGAGCTCGACCGCTGGGCGCTCTCCCGGCTGCAGCGCACGATTGCCGAGGTGCGCGAGCACATGGAGAGCTTCGACTGCACCCACGCGGCTCGCGCGATCGCCGACTACAGCGACGAGCTCTCCAACTGGTACGTGCGCCTCAGCCGCCGACGCTTCTGGGATGGCGACGAGGCCGCCTTCGCGACGCTGCGTCACTGCCTGACCACCTTGGTCACGCTGCTCGCGCCCTTCATCCCCTTCGTCGCGGATGAGATCTACACCAACCTCGCGGTGGGGGCCGACGAGGACGGATTCGAGGGTGGCCGCGACTCGGTCCACCTGTGCGACTACCCGCAGGTCGACGAGGACCTGATCGACGATCAGCTCGAGGCCGGGATGGATGCCGTCCGCCGCACGGTCGAGCTGGGACGTGCGGCTCGCTCCCAGGCGAAGGTCAAGCTTCGTCAGCCACTCCGCAAGGCGGTGGTCGTCGCCTCGGACGCCGAGCGCGCCTCGGTCGAGCGGCTCACCGAGGTGGTCGCCTCCGAGCTCAACGTGAAGGAGCTCGACTTCGTCCACACGGAGGCCGAGCTCGTCTCCTACCGGGTGCGTCCCAATTATCGCTCGCTCGGTCCCCGTTTCGGCAAGGACATGCCGCAGGTGGCCGCCGCCGTCGAGGCGCTCGACGCCTCGTCGGTGTCGAGCGCCCTCGACCGCGGCGAGGAGGTTGGCGTCAGCATCGACGGCAAGGACCACACCCTGTTGGCGGACGACGTCAACCTCGTCATGGAGCCCCTCGAGGGCTACCAGGTGGAGGCCGAATCGGGCCACGCGGTCGCTCTCGAGCTAGAGCTCGATGACGAGCTCCGCATCGAGGGCCTGGCGCGCGAGGTGGTCCGCGCCGTTCAGGAGGCGCGGAAGCAGGCCGGCCTCGAGGTCTCGGACCGGATCGCGCTCGCCCTCGGCGGCGACGAGGAGCTGCTGGCGGCCGCGCGCGAGCACGAGGCCTACATCGCCGGCGAGACCCTCGCCGACTCGGTGGACTACAGCGTCGTCGGCGCGGGCGAGAAGGCGACCATCGAGGGCCGGGAGCTGCGGATCGGCGTCAGCAGGAGCTGAGTGCCCGGCGCGGTCATCTTCGATCTCGACGGGGTCCTGGTCGACTCTGAGGCCGTCTGGGATGAGGTGCGCAAGCGGTTCGTCGAGGAGCAGGGCGGGAACTGGCACGACGGCGCCCAGCGGGACATGATGGGAATGAGCTCGGTTGAGTGGTCTCGCTACGTCCGGGACCGGCTCGGAGTGGAGATGGATCCCGAGGAGATCTCCCGCGAGGTCGCCGACGGCGTGGCTGACGTCTACCGGGAGAAGCTGCCACTGCTGCCGGGCGCCGTCGAAGCGGTCAGATCGCTTGCGACGGAGTGGCCGCTCGGGCTCGCATCGTCGTCGAACCGGCACGTAATCGACCTGGTTCTCGAGCTGGCGAGGATCTCCGACGACTTTCAGGTGACCGTGTCCTCGGAAGAGGTGGGGGCTGGAAAGCCGGCGCCGGACGTCTACCTCGAGGCCGCGAAGAGATTGGGCGTGGACCCGGCGGCCTGCGTCGCAATCGAGGACTCGACCAACGGAATCCGCTCGGCACGCGCGGCCAAGATGGCCGTGATCGCTGTCCCGAACCAGGACTTCCCGCCCGAGGCCGACGTGCTCCGCCTTGCGGACGAGACAATCGCCTCGCTGACTCAGCTCGAGATTGAGGCCGTGCGGAGGCTACGGCCCGGCGAATAGGCTCCGGGAATGGAGCTCGGGGGCGATACGAAGGCGGTTCTGCTCGCTGCGGGTCTGATCTTCCTCGGCGCCCTGGTGCTCGGCGTCTGGAAGTACCGGCAGATGGCGGCCAGCCCGGAAGGGCTCGCGCACCCCTACGTGGATGTGGCGCACCGGGCCGCCCTCCTCTACTCGTTCGCCAGCCTCCTGATCGCGGTGTTCGTCGAGCTCTCGGGCTGGAGCGCCGCCGTCAACTTGATCGCGGCCTTCGCGGTGATCGCCTTCTTCGTCGGAGCGATCTCGGGCTACATCTACAACGGGATCACGCGCGACACCGACAACCGATTCCGCGAGGGGGATGGTCTGCCGGGCCTCAACCCCTTCATGTGGGCCCTGATCGTGGTGGAGATCGGCGGCTTCGGAGTCCTGCTTGCCGGCTTCGTCAGCGAGCAGATCCTCTAGCCCACGATCGCCTCGGCCTCGATTTCGACCTTCCAGCGCGGGTCGAGCAGTCCTGCGACGACCACCATTGACGCTGCCGGCCGGACCTCGCCAAGGATCGCGGAGTGAGCCCGCCCGACCGCCTGCGAGTCCGCGGCCTCGGTGATGAACATTCGGGTGCGGATGACGTGCTCGAACCCGGCATCGGCCTCCCGAAGGGCCTCGCCGATGATCTCGAGGCAGCGAGCGGCCTGGACCTCCAAGTCCGCCTCGCAGGAGCCATCGGGCCAGATCGGGGCGGTGCCGGAGACGACCACTCGGTCTCCGACTCGCATGGCCCGCGAGAAGCCGACGGTCGCCTCGAAGGGCGACCCTGAGGCGATGCGCTGACGTGCGGCGGTCACGCGCGCATCCTAGGCACGCGTGACCGCCGCGACATCGCTATCCGGTGGTCTTGCGCCGGTAGACCCGCAGCGTCAGCGGGATCACCACCGCCAGGCTCGCGACAACCCAGATGACCGACGCCAGCACCGGATGTGCGAGCGGCCAGACGGCGTCGCTCGGCACGGCCGTCGGGTTGCCGAACAGTGTCCGCACCGCAGCCGCCACCGCGCTGATCGGGTTCCACTCCGCGACCTGCCGCAGCCCGTCGGGAAGCGTGCCGGTGCCGACGAAGGCGCTCGAGATGAAGGTGAGAGGAAAGATGACGATGAACGCCAGTCCCATCACCGCATCCGGCGAGCGCACCGCGATACCGAGCAGGGCTCCCACCCAGATCGCCAGGCTGGCAAGCAGCAGGAGCAGGCCGAAGCCCGCGATCGCGCTGGCGATGCTCGCGCTGATTCCCCAACCGACGATCAAGCCGCTGACGGTCATGATCACGATCGCCAGCAGCATCGCCGAGAACTCCGCCGTCAGGAGTCCGAACAGGTAGGCGGAGCGCGACATCGGCAGCGAGCGGAACCGCTCGAGGACACCCTCCTTGAGGTCCGTCGCGATCGAGATCGCCGGTCCGATCATTCCGAAGAAGATCGTCTGGACGAGGATCCCGCCGACTATGTATTCGCGATAGCTGCCGCCGGCGATATGGATCGCGCCTCCGAAGACGAAGGCGAACAGCAGCACGAACATCAGCGGCTGCATCGTGACGTCGAGCAGCTTCTCCGGGGTCTGCCGGATGTGAGCCGCACTGCGCCTTGCGACGGCGAGCGTGTCGGAGATGAACCAGCGCACGCGGGTATGAATTCCGGAATCGACTGTGATCGTTGTTTCTTGCATCAGGCTGCCACCTCCTCGAGCTCATGCTCATCGGTTGGGGTCGGCGCGACCCGCTTTGTGCCGGTCAGAGTGAGGAAAACGTCGTCGAGCGTCGGCTCACGCCGGTGGATGTCCGCCGCGTCGATCCCCTCCTGATCCAGGGCTCGGACCACCTCGATCAGACGAGTTCCGCGCTGCACTGGTGCAGTGACCAGCAGCTCGTCGGGGTCGCTGTCGATGTGCCCGTCGGCGAAGCGAGCCAGCGCGTTCGACGTGGGCGCGATCTCCTGCGTCCCGGATACATTGATCACCACTCGCTCCCCGCCGACCCTGGACTTGAGCTCCGCCGGCGATCCCTCTTCGATGACGCGTCCTCGATCGAGGACGACGATGGAATCCGCAAGCTGATCCGCCTCGTCCAGGTACTGGGTGGTGAGCAGCAACGTGGTCCCACCGCCCACCAGCTCGCGCAGCAGGCCCCAGAGGTCGACCCGGGCCTCAGGGTCGAGCCCGGTGGTCGGCTCATCGAGGAAGAGGACCGGTGGATCCGCGACGAGGCTCGCCGCGAGGTCGAGCCGGCGCCGCATCCCGCCGGAGAAGGTCTTCACCAGGCGGCCGCCCACATCGGCGAGGCCGAGCCGCTGGAGCAACTCGTCCGCCCGGCTTCGCACCTCCGGCCTGGGGAGGTGGTAGAGGCGGCCGACCATCTCGAGGTTCGCCCTCGCGGTCAACAGGTCGTCGACCGTCGCGGACTGGCCCGCCACGCCGATGCGCTCTCGCACCCGCGCACCCTCGGTCGCCACATCGAAGCCGGCGACGCGGGCCTCGCCCGAGGTCGGCTCCGCCAGCGTGGTGAGGATGCGGATCGCGGTTGTCTTGCCGGCGCCGTTGTGGCCCAGCAGGCCGAGCACCGATCCGGCGGGAACTGCAAAGTCGACATCGCGCAGGGCCCAGAGCTCGTCGTATCGCTTGCTCAGCCCCCTGGCGACGATTGCGTTCTGTTCTTTCATGTCGTACTCCGTACGTTGTAATCGTACAATGTACGACCACTGTAGCAGTACGCTGTACGAAATGTCATCTCGTCCAGAAAGATCCCGAACCAGGCAGGACCCTCCACGAGCCGCCCGCCGGTCTCCCCCGAAGCGCGAGGAGCCGCAGGAGGTGATCTGGATGCGCAAGGAGCCAGGCACCAGGGGGGCCGGCCTCTCTCGCGAGCAGATCGGCGTGGCGGCGCTGAAGATCGCCGACACCGAGGGCTTCGACGAGCTCTCAATGCGTCGGATCGCCCGGGAACTCGGGGCCGGGACGATGAGCCTCTACCACTACGTTCGCAGCAAGGACGAGCTGCTCGCCTTGATGTGGGACACCGTGATCGGGGAGCTCATCGTCCCCGAGGACGAGCTGTCGGGGAATTGGCGTGACGCACTGACCAAGATCGCGCGGGCGACCCGCAGGGCCTTCAAGAACCACCCTTGGATCTTCGAGGCGATGGGCGAGCCTGCACAATCCGGGCCGAGCGGTTTGAAGCATTTCGAGCAGTCCCTGGCAGCGGTCAGCGGGCTGAGGGTCCCCCAACGAGAGCGGCTTGAACTGGTTGGCCTCGTGGACGACTACGTCTTCGGATTTTCCCTGCGGGAGATCCTCCAGGAGAAGTACGAGGCCCAGGGCGATCCGAACATGGCCGAGTCGGGCATGGCCTTCTTCGAGTCCCAGCTGGCCACGGGCGACTACCCGAACACCAGCAAGCTATTTCGCGGTGACCTGCACGAGGCGATGGAGCGCGTAATGAAGACCTTTTCCGGCGACCGCGCGAACGACCGTCGCTTCGAGCGCGGTCTGAGGATCCTGTTCGACGGCTTCGAGAAGAAGCTCGGCTAGGCGAGAACCGGCTCGAGCTCGGACTCGAGCCGGGCCTTCGGCCGGGCGCCGACCAGGCGGGTGGCGACCTCGCCGCCCTTGAAGACGATCATCGTCGGGATCGAGAGGACCTCGTACTTCGCAGCCGTCTGCGGGTTCTCGTCGGTGTTCAGGCTGACGATGGTGAGGTCCTCGCGCTCGGAATCGATCTCCTCGAGCACCGGATGGACCACGCGGCACGGCCCGCACCAGGGAGCCCAGAAGTCGACGAGCACAGGGCCCTCTGCGTCGAGCACGTCGGACTGGAAAGTGGCGTCGGTCACATCGTTGAGCTTGCCCGGCACGGTGGTCTCCTAGGTCGTGGTCTTGACTGGTGTCCTGTTCAGTCTAGCCAGAGCGTCCACGGTTACTATACAAAGTGAAGCGACTATTGCCAGCGCCGGAAGCGCATGGCGGGTACGCGCCACATCGCCTCCGCGACGATTGACTTGCTCATCTTGGATGTCCCGTCCGCACGGTCCTTGAACACGATCGGGACCTCGGCCACCCGGAATCCGGCGCTGATAGCGCGATAGGTCGTCTCGACCTGGAATGCGTAGCCCCTCGCCTCGATCGTGTCGAGGTTGATCGTCTCGAGCACGAGCCTGCGGAAGCACTTGAAGCCGCCCGTCAGGTCCTTGACCGGCAGCCCGAGCGCCGCTCGTGCGTAGGCGCTCCCGCCGCGGCTGATGAACCTCCTCATCGGCCCCCAATCGGTGATCCCGCCGCCCGGGACGTAGCGGCTGCCGATCGCGAGGTCGGCGTGCTCGGTCGCGTCGATCAGCGCCGGGAGATAGCTCGGGTCGTGCGAGAAGTCGGCGTCCATCTCGATGATCCGCTGGGCGCCTCCCTCGAGAGCCACGCGGAAGCCGGCCAGGTAGGCGGGCCCCAGGCCCTCCTTGCGCTCCCGATGGAGCACCGCGATCGAGTCGCTCTGCTCGGCGAGGCGATCGGCGATCTCGCCGGTCCCGTCAGGCGAGTTGTCGTCGACGATCAGCACGCGCCGCGACGCCGGCAACTGCTCGAGCACCGCGGCGACGATCCGCTCGAGGTTCTCGGCCTCGTTGTAGGTCGGGAGGATGACCCAGACGTTCGGCGCCTGGGGAGGGGCATCGGGCACGGCGGCAAGATAGCCGTCCCCACTAATTTGGAGATATGCGCAACGCCGAGATAGCAGCGGCACTTCGGGAGCTGGGGATCCTCTACGAGCTGGACGGCGCCGACCGCTTCAGGGTGCTCGCGTACCGAGAGGCCGCCAGGACGATCGCCCAGAGCCCGGTCTCGATCGAGCAGCTCGCGGATGAGGGCCGGCTGACCGAGCTGCCCAATGTGGGCAAGACCCTCGCCCAGAAGATCGACACCCTGATCGAGACCGGCAGCATCCCGTCGGCGGACAAGCTCAAGCAGAAGTTCCCCGCGACGCTGGTCGAGGTGACGCGCGTCCCCGGCCTCGGCGCGAAGACCGCCCGCCGCATCTACGACGAGGTCGGGGTCGAAGACCTCACTCAGCTCAAGCAGGCCGCCGAGCAGGGCAGGATCGCCACGATTCGCGGCCTCGGGCCCAAGACCGAGGAGAACATCCTCTCGTCGCTTGAGGGGGTCACCGAGGACGGCATCGGCGAGCGTCTGCTGCTCTCGCACGTGCTGCCGATCGCCGACGAGATCTGCAGCGATCTGACGGAGATGGGGGTGGCGAACCGGATCGAGCTGGCCGGATCCGCCCGCCGCTGGGCCGAGACCTGCAAGGACCTCGACCTGATCGCGACGACCGACGATCCGGCGGCGCTCGCGCAGGCCCTGGCCACCCATGGCCTCTCGGCCGAGACCCGGCGCGGCGGCGACGCCGCGGCCAGCGTGCTCACCCACGCCGGCCTGAAGGTCGACCTGCGGATCGGTTCCGAGAAGGAGTTCGGAGATCTGCTGCAGCACTTCACCGGCTCGGCCGCCCACAACGTGCAGCTGCGCGAGCGGGCCCAGGCGCGCGGCCTCTCGGTCAGCGAGTACGGGGTGGCCGAGGTGGAGGGGAAGAAGGTGCACAAGTTCACCGACGAGGCGGGCGTCTACGAGCTGCTCGGCCTCCCCTACATCGAGCCGGAGCTGCGTGAGGGAAGGGGAGAGATCGAGGCCGGGGACACGGGCGAGCTGCCCGACCTGGTCACCCCCGATGACATCCGCGGGGATCTGCACTGCCACACCACGCTCTCGGACGGACGGCAAACCCTGGAGGAGATGGCCGATGCCGCCCGCCGTCGCGGCTACGCCTACCTGGCGGTCACCGACCACTCCGCGACCCATGGGTTCGGCAACGACGTCACGCCCAGACAGCTGGCGAAGCGGATTGAGGAGATCCGCGCCTGGAACGAGAAGGCCCCGCGGGGGTTCCGCCTGCTCGCCGGCTCGGAGGTCAACATCGACACGAAGGGCCGGCCGGACTACCCCGACGAGCTGCTCGCCGAGCTCGACTGGGTGATCTGCAGCGTGCACACCTCGTTCAACATCTCGGCCAAGGCGATGACCGAGCGAGTGGTGGCCGCCATGGAGCACCCGCTGGTCGACTGCATCGGGCACCTCACGGGCCGACTGCTGCTGCGCCGCGAGCCCTACGGGATCGACATCGAGCGGGTGGCGGAGGCGGCGGCGCGCAGCGGGACGATGCTCGAGATCAACGGCAACCCGAACCGCCGCGACCTGAACGAGGGCCACGCCAAGCTCGCGGCCGAAGCGGGCGCCTGGATCATCTGCACCACCGACGCCCACGGCACCGACACACTCTCCAACATCAAGTATTCGGTTGCGACCGCCCGGCGTGCCTGGCTGAGCGCCAAGCAGATCGCCAATACGCGGCCCTGGCGCTCGTTCGCGCCGCTGCGCAAGCGGGCGAAGCGATCCTGACTAGCGCGGCCGGTTGAGGCGAGCCCTCGGTGCGGGAAGCTTCGCGCTTCCCGGGGCGCTCATCCCATCGAGCATCACCTCGAGGAAGCGCTCCCAGTTCATCGCCGGCATGCTGCCCTCGGCCGAACCGGTGACGGCGCTGAGGCCGCAGATCATCGTCGGGACGTCCTCGACCAGGAGGTCCTTGCGCATCTTTCCCGCGCGCTGCGCATTTCGGATCAGCTTGCCGCTCAGCTCGACCAGGCCGGACTTCGCGGCTGCCGCCTCCCCGACCAGCGGCCGCGAGCCGAGCACCTCGGAGAGCCCGCGGTCCTCGGCCTGGTACTGGGCCGACCAGCGCATCAGCTCGCAGAAGGCCTCCCACGGGTCGTCCTTCTCGAGCGCCCTCGCGGTCTCCTCGGCCATCCGCTCGAAGCGGTCCGCGACGAGAGCGTCGAGCAGGGCCTCCTTGTTGGGGAAGTGGCGATAGACGGTGCCGACGCCGACCCCGGCGGTCCGGGCTATGTCCTCCATCTGGCAGTCGAAGCCGTGCTCGGCGAAACCTTCACGGGCCGCCTGCTTGATCGACTCCCGGTTGCGCCGGGCATCGGCCCGCAGTGCGGGGGCTGACTCGGGCTTTGTCTTGGTGGCGGCCATGGATCGAGCCTAGCTGCGCGTCGAGGCGTAATCCCACTTGTGTGACTACCTGCACGCAAACGGAATCTGAATTCCGTATAGTCCCAAGCGAAACCGGAACTCAGGTTCCGCATAAGCATAACTCAACTGTCCAATTCAGCCCATCTCGTTCGTCTTAAAGAGTGAAAGAGCGACAACACCCCGAGTTGCGAAAGGAGTCAGGGGGATGACCACACCTCAGGAATATCTCGAGAAGCGCTGGACCGCGTTGATTCTGCTCTGCGTCGCGCAGTTCATCGTGGTCCTCGATGCATCGATCGTCAACGTGGCCCTGCCGAGCATCGGCAAGGGGCTCCACTTCTCGGAGGAGAACCTTCCCTGGGTGGTCAATGCCTACGTGATCGCCTTCGGCGGCTTCCTGCTGCTCGGCGGCCGCGCGGCTGACCTGCTCGGCCGGCGCCGCGTCTTCATGACCGGACTGGCCGTCGTCGGCATCGCCTCTCTGGCGGCCGGATTCGCGGCCACGCAGGGCCAGCTGATCGCGGCGCGCGCCGCTCAGGGCCTGGGCGCCGCGATCGTCTCCCCCGCGGCACTCTCGATCGTGACCGGCCTCTTCCAGGACGGAGCTGAGCGGAACAAGGCCCTCGGCGCCTGGGGCGCCGTGGCGGGATCGGCCGGCGCGGCCGGGGTCCTGCTCGGCGGCATCCTCACCGACGGACTCGGCTGGGAGTGGGTCCTCTGGGTCAACGTCCCGGTGGCGGCCATCGCGCTCGCGTTCACTCCCGGGCTGATCGGGGAGAGCCGCTCGGAGTCCGAGACGAGGCACTTCGACGCGGCCGGCGCGGTGAGCATCACCGCGGGCCTGTCGGTGCTCGCCTATGCCCTGCTCGATGCGAGCAACTCGGGCTGGGGGTCGACCAAGATCGTCGGCCTGCTTGCCCTTTCGGTGGCCCTGATCGTGGCCTTCGTCTTCATCGAGCAGCGGTCGAAGGCGCCGCTGGTGCCCTTCCGGATCTTCCGGCTGAGGACCCTGACGGGGGCCAACGTGGTCGGGATCCTGCTTGGGGCCTCCCTGTTCTCGATGTTCTATTTCATCTCCCTGTACATGCAGCAGGTCCTGGGCTACAGCCCGATTCACGCCGGGCTCTCGTACCTGCCCTTGGCTGTGACGATCATCCTCGCGGCCGGCGTCGGCGGCCAGCTGGTCACGCGGTTCGGCTTCAAGCCGATCCTCGCGGCCGGGATGCTTTCGGTCTCCGCCGGGCTGCTCTGGTTCAGCCAGGTCTCGGTCGGGGGCGGCTTCCTGACCGACATCCTCGGCGCGTCGCTGCTCGCGGCGATCGGACTCGGCTTCGGCTTCGTCACCTCGACGATCGCGGCCGTATCCGGTGTCGAGCAGCGTGAGCAGGGCCTCGCCAGCGGCCTGATCAACACCTCGCAGCAGATCGGCGGGGCGCTCGGGCTCGCGGTGCTCTCCACGATCGCCACCACGCGCACGAGCGACGTGATGGCGACCGGTCACTCGACGCTTGCGAACGGGCTCACGGAGGGATTCCAGAGCGCGTTCTTCGGCGGTGCTGTGATTGCGGCGCTCGGCTTCGTCGCGACCCTGGTGCTGATCCGGACCCGCGATAGCAAGGCGCACGTCGAGATGTCGAACGCCGAGGCGGGTCAGGCTGAGGCGGCGCCCGCGGGGGCGTAGGACGGCTTCGCCATCAGATCGCGGCCACAAGCGGCCGCCCCACATGAGTCGCTACGGGCTTCGCCCTTCGCTCCAAAGTTGAGCGGCCTGGTGGCCGCTAGGCAGCCGCTGGTGGTGGTGGCGGCTGGCTCCCGGGCGGGGGCCTGTCGCGCCGCAGCCCCGGCGTTCGCACGAGCTTGACCGGCTGCAGCGCCGAGCCTTGCTCGACGTAGAAGCGGACGCCGTCCCGCTCCTCGATCGCGGCCACCGCGCCCTCCCTCGAGCGCAGGGTCAGCGCCGCTCCGATCGCGAAGCCCGTGCCGATGGCCGCGACCCCTGAGTAGACCAGGCCGACGCCGCCGGCGATCGCGGCGAACGCCGCGAGGGGCCAGAGCCGGGCGAGCGCCGCCCGAGTCGGGTTGCCGAGGTCGGGGAGCGCGGTGGCCATTCGCGCCTCGGTGAGCGCCGGGCGCATCGCCTCGGCGGCGCGGGCGGGGCTCCCAAGGATGATCCCGCCGACCAGTGCGACGACCCACCAGACCGCCGCGACGTAGAGCGTCAGCGTGTCATCGGAGGCGCTGACCGTGATCACCGTGATCGCGGCGAGTGCGGTGGCGGCGCCGGCGGCCAGCAGGACCGTCGTCCGGAGCAGGTCGCAGAAGGCCATCTAGAGGAGCGCCTCGAGGGCGCGGGCGAACCCCTTGGGCCCGTCGACTGTCAGATCAGCTTCTCGGGCAACCTCCGGCGGCGACTCGTCCGAGGCGACGGCGATGCAGGCGATCGCCTCCAGCTCGCCGTCGTCTCGCAGCGTTCTCAGCGCAGTGAATGCGTCGACGTCGGTTCGATCGTCGCCGCCGTAGAGGGAGTTCGCGACCGGCGTGGAGGCGAGCAGGGCCGCAACGGCGATCCCCTTGTTGATTGCGACGTCCGGCCTGATTTCGAGCACCTTCCGCCCCCGGTGCGAGACGAGGCCCTGCCACTCGGCCGTGCTGGCGATCTCGTGGGCGACGGATTCGGCGGCTCCCTCGTTGTCGGCTCCGCGCCAGTGGAGGGCGACGATCGCGCCCTTGTCCTCGGTCCGGATCCCCACCCGGTCGAGCTCGGACCGGTCGAGTCCCTCGGCGAACCGCGGCGCATCTCCCTCGTGCCCGTCGAGAGAGGGGTCGGGACGCACCTGGTCGTCGCCGGGCAGCAACAGCTCGAAGCCGTGATTGCCGGAGTAGGCGAGCTCGTCCAGTCCCACGATGCGCCGCGCCTCCAGCGCCCGACGGCCGCTCAGGCAACCGACCAGGGCGTAGCGCTCTGCCAGCCCTCGCAGCAGATCTCGCGTCGGCTCGGGCACCGCGGCGTCCTCGGGCCGCTGGACGATCGGCGCGATCGTGCCGTCGACATCCGTAAGGACGGCGGAGCGGCCTGGGTCCTGGGTGAACGGCGCGAGCAGCGGCTCGAGCGCGCCGTCCTGTCGCTCCACGTCTGGCATCGCCGTAGTATCGCCCGCCATGCTCGAGTCACGAACTCTGAAGCTGGCGGCGATCGGCACGGCGGGCGGTGCGTTCAGCGGCCTGCTCGGGGTGGGGGGCGGCAGCGTGATCGTTCCGCTGCTGATCGTCTGGCTCGGTTACGGGGCCAGGGAGGCGACCGGGACCAGCATGATGGCCATCGTGGTGATCGCGACCATCGCCGTCACCCTGCAGTCTTTCTACGGCAACGTCGATCCGCCGAACGCCGCGCTGGTCGGCGTGCCCGCAATCGGCGGGGCGATCGCCGGGACCGCGCTCCAGCAGCGCATCCCCGAGCGCACGATCTCCCTTCTCTTTGCGGGTCTCCTCGTAATCATCGCGGCGAAGCTGATCATCTCGTGAGCTCGGTCGCCGCGGCACTCATGGGCTTCGCGGGCGGGCTGGTCGGCGGCCTGCTCGGGGTGGGCGGCGGCATTCTGTTCGTCCCGGCGCTCGCGATCTTCATGGACGAGTCCCAGGTCCACGCGGAGGCGACCTCGCTGCTGGCGATCGTCCCAGTTGCCCTCGTCGCCGTCTGGCGCCAGCTCGGGTACGGGAACGTCCGCGTGCGCGAGGGGCTCGTGATCGGCGCACTCTCGCCCCTGGGGGTGCTGGTCGGAGTCGTGACCTCCAACGCCGTCCCTGAGCGGGCGCTGGAGCTCACCTTCGCCGGGCTCGCGCTCCTGATCGCGGCCCAGCTGCTCATCCGGGCCCTTCGGCAGCCAGAGGAACCGCCTCCGGACTACTCCGACTAATCCCTGGCAGTCCGGCGAGTCGCCGTCGGGCGGCTCCTCATCCTCGTCCTCGCACTCATCTGTCGCGGCGACCGGCTCCTCTCACCTCACGGCAGCGGCGGCTCCGGCGGCGGCCATCACTCGGGCGGGAGCAGCGAATCTCCCGGCAACTCGAGCAGTACGGGCAATTCCGGCGGCTCTCACGGCAAGTAGGCCTACTGGAGCCCGTGCTCCAGGGCGCCCTTGATCCCGGCATCGAGGGCATTGAGGCGATAGAGCGCTAGCGCCTCGGGTGTCCCGAAGCCGCGCGCGGAGCGGTTCCCGTCGGCCCCGTGGTGTGAGAGCACACAGTGGAGCAGTGCCGCCCGGCGATCGGGCGGCAGTCCTCCCGCAGCACCGCCGACGATCTCGGCCCCCAGTGCCAGGTGACCGATCAGCCGGCCCTCCTCGGTGATCCCGAACTCCGCCCCGTAGCTGAACTCGCGCGTCTTGCCCACGTCGTGGACGAGCGTGGCGGCCATCAGCAGGTCCGAATCCAGTCGCGGGTGAAGCTGGCAGACCTCGCCGACGAGGGTGCCGACGGCGACCGTGTGCTCGATCAGGCCGCCCACATACGCGTGGTGGCCGGCCCGGGTACACGGGGCCCGGCGGAACTCGGCCGCGATGGGCTCGGTGAAGAGAACCAGCTCGACGACCCGCCGGAGGGGCTCGTCGTGGACCTCCCGCGTCAGGTGCTCGAGAAACCCCTCGAGCTCCTCGGCGTTCCGGTAGGCGGCGGGCAGGAACTCGGATGGATCGAGCTCGCCCTCGGCGACGGGCTGGATGTCGTCGACCTCGGCGACCAGCTCGCCCCGGAAGCGCTCCACCTTGCCGGAGACATGAATCGCGTCACCTCGCTCGAAGCGGCCGGTAAGGCGGTCCACCTCCCTGAACACGCGGGCCGGGATCGCGCCGGTTCGGTCGCGCAGCTCGAGCGAGAGGTAGATGGAGCCGTTGCGTGCGGAGAGCCGGTCCTTGCGCACGCAAGCGAAGACACCGCGAAATCGCTGCCCAGGACGCAGCTCGGCGACATGCGGTGGTTGGGTGGCGGCCTCCACTCCCTGAGTGTCCAAACTCGACCGGACATCAGAGGCCCGAACCGGGGTGCACGCGTGCCCCGATTGGCTAGTCTCGCCCAATGGACGCGCTCGCTTGGGAGGCCGAGCCTCCGCAGCTTCGATCCCCGGTTCTCGTATGCGCTTTCGCGGGTTGGAACGACGCGGCCGGCTCGGCGACGACGGCACTTACCACCGCGGCCGAGTCCCTCGACGCCGAGCTGATCGCTCAGATCGATCCCGAGGATTTCTTCGACTTTCAGGCGAACCGGCCGACGATCAGCCTCACCGAAGGACAGAGCCGCGAGATCGAGTGGCCCGGGAACGTCATGCTCGCCGCGACACCCGAGGGCGCGGAACGTGACCTGGTTCTCCTCGCCGGCACCGAGCCGAACCTGCGCTGGAGGACGTTCTCCGACGGGATCGCGGATGCCGCCGAGATGCTCGGCGTGGAGATGGTGGTCACGCTGGGCGCCCTGATCGCCGACGTCGCTCACACCCTCCCCGTCCCGATCACGGGCCTCGCCTCGGACGAGGATCTCGTGGAGCGTCTCGACCTCGCCCGTTCGAGCTACGAGGGGCCGACCGGCGTCGTCGGTGTGCTCCACGACGCCTGCCGCCGCCGCGGGATCCCGTCCGCGAGCCTCTGGGCGGCCGTGCCGCACTACGTCGCGGCGGTTCCCAACCCGAAGGCGGCCCTGGCGCTGCTTCGCAGGCTCGAGGGTCTCGTCGGAGTCGCCGTGGAGGCATCCGGGCTCGAGGAGGAATCCGATTCGTACGAGAGCCAGGTAACCCGCGCGGTCGCCGCCAATCCGGAGATCGAGGAGCTCGTCCAGCGGCTTGAGGCCGAGCAGGCCGACCGCCTCGACGTCGATGAGGACGTTCCCTCGGGCGAATCCCTCGCCCGGGACTTCGAGCGCTACCTGCGCCAGCAGGGCGGCGGCCCGGAGAACTAGCGGCCACCAGGCCGCTTAGGCGAGCAGCCGCTCGATGAGCCGCCGGAGCTGCGGCCGGAACTGGGCGATCGCCTGGGCGGCATCCTCCTCGCGGCCGAGCGCACGCTCGCCCAGTCCGTCGATCGCCGCGACGATCAGACTCGCATCGGTGCCCGGATCGGTGCTTCCCAGCTTCTCCATCGCTCCCGACACGGCGAGCTGCACGGCGTCGCACCATTCCGTCGCCGCCTCGCGCAGGTCGGGCCGGCGTCCGGCCTCGAGCCATAGCTCGTACTCGGCGATGTAGGCGTCCCGGTCCTCGGCCTCGAAGATGAGCTCGTTGAGAAGGAGATCGGCCAGCTGGCGCGGCGTCTTCGCCCTGCGCAGCTCCTCGCCGAGCATCCGGTGCCGCTCGATCTCCTTGCGCGCCACGTGCTCGAGCGCTTGGCCGAGCAGGTCGTCTCGCGAATCGAAGTAGTAGGTGGTGGAGCCGAGCGGGACCCCGGCCTCCTCGGCGACGGCCCGGTGGGTGACGGCCTGGCGACCTTCCCGGCCGATCACCCGGAGAGTCGCCTCCAGGATCTCCTCGCGCCTGTCGCGCGTCGCCGTCTCAGCCGTCGCCATGTACATCGCAGGCTAGTTGGCGCCGGAGAGGTTGAGGCCGACGACCCCGCCGATAACGAGGGCGATGCTCGCGAGCTTGAGCCCGTTGACGGTCTCGCCCATCGCCGTCATCCCGATGACCGCGATCGCGGCCGTGCCCACGCCGGCCCAGACCGCATACGCCAGGCTGATCTCGAGGCCCTTGAGGGCCAGGGCGGTGAGCCAGAGCGAGATGACGTAGGTGACGATGACGACGGCAGAGGGGGCCGGCTTCGTGAAGCCGTCGGTGAACCGAAGGAAGATGGTGCCGACCACCTCGGTGGCGATCGCTGCGGAGAGATAGATCCAGGCCAACATAGTTGTACAAATGTACCAGAAAGCTGTACATATGTACAGATGGGGGGGGGATCAGGCTTCAGAGGCCGGACAGATCAGCCTGAAGTCGCACCAGGAGCAGATCTCCGGCGATGGCCGCGGCTCGAAGTCCTGGCCGAGGATCCCCTCGCCGACCTCGAGCACGACTCCCTCGACACGCTCGAGGTCGTCCGCTGACCCGCCGACCGCGACCTTCTCGTCGGCGAGCACGTACCAATAGCTCCCCGCTGCGCCCTCCAGCCGCCACGCCTCACGCGCCGCAAGGCGATAGATGGCGAGCTGCACGTCTGATTCGAGCTCGCGCGCCGGCTTCGGATCGCCGGTCTTGTAGTCGATCAGCTCGTAGCTCCCGCTGGGCAGCTGGTCCACCCGGTCGACGCGTCCGCGCAGATGGTGGGGGCCGATCCGGAAGTCGAACTTCCGCTCGACCCAGCGCGGATGTGACCCGCTCGCCACCTCTCGCGCGTGGTAGCGGTGCAGGGCCTCGATCGCCTTCTCGCGGAACTGGAGCTCGTCGTCCGACTCGCCGAAGCCGGAGCGCCTCCAGGCCGTGGCGAACAGCGCCATCAGGCGCTCCAGGCTCCCCGCCCCGGCCTCGCCCGCCTCGGCCGCCTGCTGCCCATGGAAGCGCTCGAGGACCTGGTGGATGACGATCCCGAAGCGCTGGTTGATGGTCGTCTCCTGGGGGATGCCGAAGACGCGCGCGAACTTGTACTTGAGTGGGCAGGTTCGGTACAGCGTGATGTCGGTGGCGGAGAGAGCCAGCCCCTCGCCGCGCCGCGGCAGGAATGCCTCGAGCGAGGGCTCGTCGCGCTGCTCGATCAGCTCGCGGCGGCGCTTGGCCGCCCCCTCCTCGTCGAGCAGGTAGGCGTCGAGGCCCGAGTCATGGAGCGCAGTGCGCTGCTCGGAGGAGATCGCGTGGTCGAGCAGGTCGTTGATCGCAGCGAGGGCATCGGCCGCCGGCTCCTCGCTGGATCCCTGGATCAGCCCGGCAAGCTTGACCAGCTCGAGAAACCGCGCGACCGCCCTGGTCACGTCCACATAGGTGTCCAGGCGAGGCTCGCGCAGCTTCCCGCCTGCCCGCCAGGCCTCCTCGAGCACTTCGTCCTGAATCATCCGGTAGGTCGCCTGCAGGCCCTCGGCGGGCCCGAACAGCTCCTCACCGTGTTCCTGCTCGGTCGCGTCGAGGACCGCGCGCGCGTCGTCGTAGAACGGCGAGGGCCGGACGTTGCCGCCCTCGGTCGCCGCCGGCCGCGAGAGGACGAGCTCGTCCCGGGCCCGGGTCATCGCCACGTAAAGAAGGCGCCTCTGCTCGTCCTCGTGGGAGGGTCCCCCGGCCCCAACCCGGGTTGGCACGACGGGGGCGCCGGCGGGTGTCGCTCCCGGGACGGCACCGGCATGCAGCCCCACCACGTAGACGCGGGAGAACTCGAGTCCCTTGGTGCGCTCCAGCGACATCAGTCGGACGGCATCAGCCGTCGGCTCGCTCGGCTCATCGACCGGCGGGACGCCCGCCTCCGAGACCGCGACGAGGTAGCGCACGAAATCGCGGTTCGACCCGGTCGGCTCACGGCGGGTCCAGGCGGCCGCCAGCTCTCCGAGCCGCGAGAGATTCCGAAGCCGCTCGGCGGCCTCGGGGTGCGCGGCGAAGAGCCGGTGGCGGCGGAATCCGATCCTCTCGATCAGCCGCCGGACGAAGACGTCGGCGCGCATCTCCCCCATGGCACGGGCGGCGGCCCTGTGCAGCTGGAGGAACTCGCGGATTCGATCCCGGGCCTCGGGAGGGATCTGCGGGCTCTCCAGCGACGCTTCGAGCGCCGAGACCATGTCGAGCTTGCGCCGGCGGGCGATCGTTGTGCAGCGGGCCAGGTCGACCGACCTGAGCTCCACAGGCGGGCGGCTGAGCGCCCGCACGGCGGCCGCCGCGTCGGTCGGATCCGCGAGGAGGCGCAGCCAGGCGATCACGTCGCGTACCTCCGGTCGCTGGAAGAACGCTCCGGGGCCGGTCACGCGGTACGGCACGCGCCGCTCCTCGAGGGCGGCCGCGATCGCGCGCGCCCTGCCGCCGCCTCTGGGCACCGCGACGCAGACCTCCTCCATCTTCACCTCGCCGGCGGCGAGGGCCGACTCGATATCGCGCGCGACCGCCTGGGCCTCCGCGCGCTCGTTGACTCCGCACCAGAAGCGAACTCGCGTCGGCGGGCCGGCCGCCCGCCGCTCGACCTCTGCGCCGCGGTCCGCGGGCGCCACCACCGCGTGGGCGGCATCGAGCAGGTCGCCGCCGTAGCGCCAGCTGGGCTCGAGGGTCACCTCGGTCGGCGAGAAGGCCTGGCGCACCCAGGCCGAGGCGGCCCGGCACGGCGCCCGAGCCTGCTCGTCGTCGCATGAGATCACCGTCGTCTCGGCGCCGCGAACGAGAGCCTCGATCAGCGAGCGCTCCGCGGGGCAGGCGTCCTCGCCCTCATCGGCGATCAGGTCGGGGAACCGGTCCGAGACCGCCTCCGCGAGCGCCGGCTTCTCATCAAGCAGGCGGGTGAGCTCGATCACGGCATCGACCTCGTCCATTGCGCCCGCGGCCCGGAGCATCGAGTCGTGCAGCTCGTAGAGCTCGGCGAATTCCCGCTCCCTGGCGGCCGATTCCCGCTCGGAGGAGGAGGCGCCCGCCTGCTGATCGACCCAGCGCCGGAATCGCTCGGCGGTCACGCCGGCCGACTTCAGGGCGTCGATGCGGTCGACTATGCGGGCGAGCAGGCCCGCGGGATTTCCCCGGATCTCGTGCCGCCGCAGCGGCAGCTCGTCGATCCGGTCGAGCAGCATCGCCAGGCGCTCAGCGGGGCTGAGGGACTCGAAGAATGGGTCGATCTCGGCCTCGGTGGCGTGCTCGCGCAGGATCCGCGCCGCGGCGACGGGATGGGTGTGGACCACGAGCTCCTCGTATGGAGTCTCGATCAGCTCCTCGGCGCGGACCCGGATTCGGTCTGCCGCGGCGGCCGACCGCGAGAGAACCAGCGGGCTTCGCCCCTCGCTGACCAGGCGGCTCAGCCGGCGGGCGATCGCCTCGGTCCGCCCGGACCCCGCCGCGCCCAGGACGAGCACGGTCCCGCTCACGTGAGCGACCACCGCCTCCTGTTGCTCCGTCGGCACCTGGCCGCCGCGATCGTTCTCCTCAACCATCGATTTCAGGCTAACCGACGCCTCCGCCACCGCCTACCGGGTTCCCCGCTGGCCGCGCTGAAACCCTCGCTAACCTGGCCCGCGTGGCCGGCCCGACCAGCGACGAGTGGATTGCCGCCTGCCGCCGGGCCGTCGAGGTGCAGAAGCGCGTCTTCTCCGAGCACCAGGGGATCGAGGCTCGCACGCAGTACGAGGGCGTCGGCGAGGGCGGCGACAACACCCTGGTCATCGACCGGCTTTGCGAGGACGCGATCTTCACCGAGCTCGAGGCCCTGCACCGCGATGGGCATGAGTTCAGTGCCGTGTCGGAGGAGCGAGGGTCGGTCAACTTCGGCGACGGGGGCTCGCTGCGGGTCGTGATCGACCCGATCGATGGCTCGCTGAACGCACGCCGGACGATCCCGCTGCACAGCGTCAGCATCGCGGTCGCCGAGGGCGACTCCATGGACGACGTCATCCTCGGCTACATCTACGAGTTCGGCGCCAGGGAGGAGTTCATCGCCACCCGGGACGGCCATGCGGAGCTCGACGGCAGCGAGATCAGCGTCCCGGAGGGCGACGGGCTCGAGCTCGTCGCCCTCGAGGCCTCGAAGCCGGAGAGGGTCGTGAGGGCCGCGGAGGTCCTGCGGGACCGTGCCTACCGGCTCCGCTCGCCGGGATCCATCGCCGTGGACCTCTGCTACGTGGCCTGCGGGCGCTTCGACGGCATGATTACCACGCGCGGCTGCCGTTCCGTGGATGCCGCCGCGGGTCAGCTGATCGCGCGGGTCGCGGGCGCTTCACTCGACTTCGGGGATAACGGCCTGGACGACGCCCCGCTCGACCTCAGCGCCCGATATGACCTCGCGGCCGCTCGCACCCGGGGCGATCTGGCCATCCTCCGAGAGGCGCAGGCGGCCGTCCATGCCTGACGGATTGGTCGATTGGAACATGGCCGAGCGCGTTGCCCGGGCGCTCTCCGGCTCAGGGCCGCGCTGGGACGGAAGCGAGGACGAGCTTCGCTCGGAGTCGGACCGGGCGGCGGAGCTTGTCCGCCGGTACACGGGCTTGAAGCCGAAGGGGACGGTCCCGCCCGCGGAACTGGTCGACCGGGCGGAATGGGCCGAGGTCAACCTGGAGACCTTCCGCGAGCTCTCGACCCGTGTGGAGGGCCACCTGGAGGACCGAATGAAGGACTCGAACGGGAAGGGCGGGGGCCTGCAGCGGACCATCGTCGGCGCCGCCACGGGCGCGGAGATCGGCCTTGCGGTCGGCTACCTCTCGCAGCGCGTGGTCGGCCAGTACGACGTTGCCCTGATCGGCCCTGCACGGGCGCCGAGGCTGCTCTTCGTGGGCCCGAATCTCTCCGCCGCTCGATCCCGCCTCGACGTTGACCGCGACCTTTTCCTTCGCTGGATCGCGCTCCACGAGACCACGCACGCGGTCCACTTCTCGGCGGTCCCCTGGCTCCGTGAGCACATCGGCGGGATCGCCGAGGAGCTCTTCGAGAAGGCCGCGATCGAGGTGAAGCCCGGTGAGCTGCTCGGCAAGCTCGCCAGGACGAATCCCCGCGAGCTGGTCCGCTCGGCGACCAACGGCGAGCTCGCGACCCTGCTGTGGCCCGAGCCGCAGCGCCGCCTGGTGGAGAAGCTGACGGCGACGATGACCCTCGTCGAGGGCTACGCCGAGCACGTCATGGACGCCGTCGGTGACCAGCTCGACCCCGGGTACACTGTCCTGCGCCGCGCTCTCGACCGAGACCGCGAGCGGAGGGGCCTGCTCGACTCGATCGTCTCCAAGGTGCTCGGCCTCGACATGAAGCTGGCGCAGTACCGTCGTGGCAAGGCGTTCGCCGACGAGGTGGTCCACGCGCACGGCATCCGCACCCTGAACCGCGCCTGGAGCGAGCCCGACGCTCTACCGAGGCCCGAGGAGCTGGACACCCCCGCCGAATGGGTGGAGCGCGTGGGCGTCGCCCGGGAGCACCGCTTCCTCTCCCTGTTTCGTTAGGCGCAGATCGGAGAAACGGTGTAACTCGCCCCTCCGGGAGGGTTACAAACGTGTGTTCGCCAAAACATGTGTTCGGTGCTAAGCTCCGAACAACCTTAGAACTAATAAGACCGACGAAAGCCAGCCGAAGGGATTGAGAGCCGAGATGGCCGCCAAGACCACCAGCAAGACCAAGAAGACCGAAGAGCAGACCCCTGAAGTCATCAGCAACGGCCGCAAGCCGTCCGAGCAGGCCACCCGTGCTGTCGATGTCGCCATCGGCGCCGCACCGACGGTCGCCGAGACGGTTCGCACGACCGCCGAGACCTGGACCAACTCCGAGACCCGTTCGCAGGAGATCGAGACGCTGCAGAAGCGCGTCCAGAGCTTCCGCGACGCTGAGACCAGGAACGCCGAGCTCGAGTCGCTCCGGGAGCGCCTCAGCACCGAGCTCCAGAAGGCCGAGACCAAGGGCGGCGACGTCCGCCGTCAGGTCACTGAGCAGCTGATCGGCCAGGCCCGCAAGGCGCGCGAGCGCGTCGAGCCCGTCTACCGCGACCGGGTCCAGCCCGTCGTCAAGGAGCGCGTCGAGCCCGTCTATCGCGAGCGCGTCGAGCCGGTCGTCAAGGAGCGCGTGGAGCCCATCTACCGGGACCGCGTCGAGCCGACCGTGAAGAAGGTGCGCGAGCGCATCTAGTCGCTTAGCCCGGGCCGCCCTCGAGAGGTGGCGCGCCCGGAGAAGCCTGCCGGCACTTGATGCGGCCGCGGTTTTTGTGGCGGCCGTTGATGTCGGCGGGAAGCAGCAACCTCTCCTCCCTCGAAAACCGGGCCCCAGTGGCCCGGTTTTCACGTTCCGGGGCGGAGTCGCCGCGTGCCCCCGCCTACAATGGGCGACCGTGCCGACCAAGGACCAGATCACCGAGAAGCTCACCCAGGTCATCGACCCGGAGCTGCGGCGTTCCATAGTCGAGCTCGGGATGGTGCGCTCCATCGACATCCACGAAGACGGCCGCGTCGACGTGGTCGTCTCGCTGACGACTCCGGGATGCCCGATCCGCTCCCATTTCCAGAACGCGGTGGTCCAGCACGTCTCGGAGCTGGAGGGCGTCAACACCGTCGCCGTCGGCTTCGACGTTCTCTCCGATGGCGAGAAGTCCGACCTCCAGCAGAAGCTCGGCCGGCCCAAGCTGCCGGAGGGCGCCCTCGCCCAGGTGAAGAACGTGATCTGCATCGCGTCCGGAAAGGGCGGCGTCGGCAAGTCGACGATGACCGCGAACCTCGCCGCGGCGCTGCACGCGGAGGGCCACAAGGCCGGCGCCCTCGACTGCGACGTCTACGGCTATTCCATTCCGCGGATGCTCGGCATCAACCAGAAGCCGGACGTCTCGCCGGAACGGAAGATCATCCCGCCCGTCTCGCCCTCCGGCCCCTCGGTGATGTCGATCGGCTTCTTCGTCGAGGAGAACGCCGCGGTCGTCTGGCGCGGCCCCATGCTCCACAAGGCGATCCAGCAGTTCCTCGAGGATGTTGCCTGGGACGAGCTCGACTATCTGTTGCTCGACCTGCCTCCGGGCACCGGCGACGTCTCCATGACCCTTGCCCAGCTGATCCCGCAGGCCAAGATCGCGATCGTCACGACACCACAGCCCGCCGCTCAGAGCGTCGCCCGGCGCTCCGCCGAGATGGCCGCCAAGGTCGACCTCGAGGTGCTGGGCGTGATCGAGAACATGTCCGCCTTCACGGGCCCCGACGGTGAGCGCGTGGCGATCTTCGGTGAGGGCGGCGGCCAGCTGCTCGCCGACGAGCTCGACGTGCCCCTGCTCGCGAAGGTGCCGCTGTCGAGCGAGCTCCGCGAGCACGCCGATGAGGGCAGGCCCCTGGTGGTCGAGGACCCCGATGCACCGGCTTCTCAGATGATCCGCGAGGCCGCCCGTGGCATCGTCGCGGCGACTCCGGTCGAGCTTCCCCTCCTGCAGGGCGCGCAGGCGTCCCCCGCCCCAGCCCCGAACGGCGGCGGGATCAGCGGCACTGAGCTGCCGATGGTCCCGTAGGGCGAATGCCGACCCGCTGGCGGGCGACCGCCGCGGCACTGGTCTGCGCTCTCCACATGGCCGTCTTCGTCCCGACGATCGGGGACTGGTCCTCGGTCCTGGTCAACGACTTCGCGCCGCAGGCGCGGGCGATCAAGCACGGCGACCTGCCGTATCGCGACCAGGACATCGAGTACCCGCCCCTTTCGGTCCCGGTCCTGATCGCCCCGATCTATCTCGGCGACAGCACGCAGGACTTCGTCGACGGCTTCATGTGGGAGATGCTCGTCTTGGATCTGGCGATGGTGTTGCTGATCGGCTTCGGCCTGCCCGGCGACGAGAAGCGCGTCCTCTCGGCGCTCGGGATCTACACGGCCGGCGTGGTGACGCTCTCGGGTGTGGTCTTCGACCCCTCCCTGATCGACACCGGCCCGCTGGCGCTCAACCGGTTCGATCTCGTACCGGCGCTCTTCGTCCTGGCGTCGATCCTGGCGCGTGACCGCGGGCGGTCGGCAGCCTGGTCAGGGCTGCTGTCGATCGGCGTGGCCATCAAGGCCTTCCCGCTCTTTCTCTACCCGGCGCTGCTCAGACGGGAGCGCAACCTGCGCCGCGTCGTCGTCGCCGGAGCGATCCCGATAGTGCTGTGCGCGCTCGCCGTCCTGGTCACGGGCGACGAGTTCACCTCGGCGATCACATACCAGACCCAGAGACTGCCCCAGATCGAGAGCCTCGCGTCCGGCCCGTTCGAGGTCGCGCACGTGCTGGGCTCTCCCGGGATCTCCTCGGTGGTTGGCCACGGCGGCTTCGAGATCCACGCATCCGGTGCGGGCGCGGCGCGCTGGATCTCGGTGGCGCTCGGCGCGGCCGGCTATCTGTGGATCGCGGTCGCCGGATGGCGGTCAAGGGTCTCCAACCTCGAGCTGGTGACCGCGCTGCTCACGGTGATGGTCGTCTTCGCGCCGGTTCTCTCGCCGCAGTTCCTGTTCTGGATCCTGCCGGTGTCAGCCTGCGCCTACGGGCTCGGGAAGGAGAACCTGCTTCTCCTCGCCGTGATCGTGCTCACGCAGATCGTCCTCCAGAACTACGACGGGGTGGACGGCCTCACCGGCGCCTTCGTCTGGCCACTGGTGGCAAGGAACGCGCTGCTGCTGGTCTATCTGTGCGTCGTCGCCGCGCCGATTCTGAGGGATGGCCCTGAGCCGGCCGGAGTCCCGGCCGCGAACGCCTGCGCCGGTGCCGGCTAGTGGTGGTACCCGAACTGGGCGACCCAGATGTGCGCGCCGTCGTTGCCGTCGAACCGGCCGGTGACGAGCGTCATCCCGATGTTCCTGAACCGCGGGCTGAGCAGCAAGCTGCGGTGCTCGGGTGAGTTGAGCCAGAGATCCATGGTCCCGCGGGGAGAGGTGTCCGCCCCGTAGGTCAGGGCCAGGTTCTCGCCGGCGCCGTAGGTGCCTCGGAAGAAGCCCACCCGCTGCTCCCAGTAGAAGGCGTCGCGCCCGCAGGCGTAGTGGCTGAAGTCGCCGCATCGCCTGATGTCGCGCGCCTTATGGGCCGACGACGCACGCAGCTTCTTCGACACGCTCAGGCCAGAGAGGTGCTCGTGGTTGCGGGCCCAGCGGGACAGGCAGACCATCGACTGCTCCTGAGTGGCGGCTGGGAGTGAGGAGTCCGACTGCCCGGGGCACGCCGACTCCGGCGCGAGCAGGCCGGCATAGGGGTCGGAGGCGCTGGCCGTCGCGGGGAGGGCGAGGGCGGCGACCGCCATGACCGCGAGTAGGGAGTTTCGGATCCACAGTCCCATCACCCGCCGAATCGGCGGGCACGGTCAAACACCCAAATATTCGGGTGTGTTTAGCCGGATGTTGGAAAAGTGGGTACCGCTCGGCGGGAGCGGCTAGGCCTTCGACTTGTAGTAGTCGAGGTTGATCTGCGTGTACTTCTGCCACTCCTCGGGGAGCTGGTCCTCGGCGAAGCACGCATCGACGGGACAGGCCTCGACGCAGGCGTCGCAGTCGATGCACTCATCCGGATCGATGAAGAGCTGCTGGACGCTGTCGTAGTCGGGTTCGTCCGGAGTCGGGTGGATGCAGTCGACGGGGCAGACCTCTACGCAGGAGTTGTCCTTCTCGCCGATGCACGGCTCTGCGATGACGTATGCCACAGGCGTCTATTCCTTTCCCAAGTCTCGGTTGCGATCGCAGCGCCCATCGGGCGCCGCGGGAGGCGACATTCTAGGCAAGGCGACGCCTCGACGCGTGCCTGCACGTGGCTAAGGTGGCGGAATGATTCTGCTAACGGGAGCGACCGGCGTCGTCGGGGGAGAGCTGCTGCCGCAATTGCTCGATGCGGGGGAGCGGGTCCGCGTGCTCGTCAGGGATCCGAAGAAGCTCGGCGAGCATCGCGTCGACGTCCAGATCACCCTCGGCGATCTGCGCGACCCCCTCTCGATCCGGCACGCGATGCGGGGTGTCGAGACCGTCATCCACCTGGCGGCGACGATCCGTGACCAGCCCGGGGGCACGATCGAGGAGCTCAACGGCCTCGCCACAGTTCGCCTGCTGCGGCTGGCGGAGCGCGCCGGCGTCAAGCGGTTTCTCTTCTTCTCGGCGATGGGCGCGACCCCGTTTCAGCGGACGCGCTTCTTCCGCTCCAAGGCGATCGCCGAGCGCGTCGTCGGCGAGTCCCCATTGGACACCACCGTCTTCGCCCCGTCGATCGTCTACCGGCCCGGGAACCCCTGGATCACCCTGCTGCAGCGTCTCTCGATCCTCCCGGCCGTGCCGGTCTCCGGTGAGGGGCACGCGCGCTACCAGCCGATCTGGGCGCGCGACGTCGCGCGGTGCGTGGCCTCATCGCTGAACGGATCGGGCGGGGGCTCCGAGCGCCGCTTCGAGCTCGCCGGCCCCCAGGTCCTCTCCTATGACGACATCGTCGAGCGCGTCCTCGAGGCCAGCGGCCGGAGCCGGCCGCTCGTGCACGTTCCGGTACCGCTCGTCCGCGGAGGACTGCGCGCGCTCGAGCTGCTCGCGGGGCCCTCGGTGTTCGCAACCTGGGAGGAGGCCGAGCTGATGGAGGTGCCGATGACGAGCGAGCGCGGCACCGCCGACGCCGAGTCGCTCGGGGTCGAGCCGCGCCCGATGAGCGCGGTGCTGGGCACCCAGGGCTAGCCGGACCGGACCCGGTCGGCGACGAGCAGCGCGATCCCGGCGACCAGCTCCAGGATCCCGCCGATCAGCGAGACGTCGCTGACGGCCTGGACCGTGCCGTGAGAGGGCTCCTTCGGCACGTCGAGGCCGGAGAGAACATGGTGATAGAGCCAGCGGTAGAGCTCCACGGGGGCCTCGACGGCGTGCAGTCCCAGTGTGATCGCCGAGCCGAGGATGAGCAGCAGGCCCGCGATCCGGAGGTTCGTCACCGCCCCAGAAAAGCAAGAGGCCCGGCGTGAGCCGGGCCTCTCGAAACACTTGAACACACTCGCCTGTTGCGGCTAGCGTAGTCGCTACATCATCCCGCCCATGTCGGGCATGCCTCCACCGGGCATTGCGCCGGCGCCGTCCTTCTCGGGCGGCTCGGCCACGATGGCCTCGGTGGTGAGGATGTTCTTCGCGATCGACGCGGCGTTCTGCAGCGCCGAGCGCGTGACCATCGTCGGGTCGATGACGCCGGCGGCGATCAGATCGCCGTACTCGCCATCGGATGCGTTCAGGCCCTCGCCGGCCTTCAGGCCACGGACCTTCTCGACCACGACGGAGGCCTCGAAGCCCGAGTTCTCGGCAATCTGCCGGATCGGTGCCTCGAGCGAGCGCTGGATGATCGAAGCGCCAGTCCGCTCGTCGTCGTCCTTGTAGGAGTCGAGCTTGATCGCGTCCTGGGCGTTCAGCAGCGCGACGCCGCCGCCCGGGACGATGCCCTCCTCGAGCGCCGCACGGGTCGCCTGCAGGGCGTCCTCGACGCGGTGCTTCTTCTCCTTCATCTCGGTCTCGGTGGCCGCACCGACCTTGACGACCGCGACGCCGCCGGCCAGCTTGGCCAGCCGCTCCTGCAGCTTCTCGCGGTCGAAGTCGGAGTCGGTCGTCTCGACCTCGGACTTGATCTGCTTGATGCGGCCCTTGATCTGCTCGGAGTCGCCGGCGCCGTCGATGATCGTGGTGTTGTCCTTGCCGACCACGACGCGACGCGCCTTGCCGAGCTGGTCGAGCTGGGTGTTCTCCAGCTTCAGGCCCATCTCCTCGGTGATCACCTCGCCGCCGGTGAGAATGCCGATGTCCTCGAGCATCCGCTTGCGGCGGTCACCGAATCCGGGTGCCTTGACGGCCACGCCGGTGAAGGTGCCGCGGAGCTTGTTCACCACCAGGGTCGCGAGGGTCTCGCCCTCGACGTCCTCGGCGATGATCAGCAGCGACTTGCCACCCTGCATCACCTGCTCCAGGACCGGCAGGATGTCGCGCACCGAGCCGATCTTCTGGTTGGCGATCAGGATGTAGGCGTCATCGAGCACGGCCTCCATGCGGTCTTGGTCGGTGACCATGTAGGGCGAGATGTAGCCCTTGTCGAACTGCATGCCCTCGGTGAACTCCAGCTCCATACCGAAGGTCTGACCCTCCTCGACGTTCACCACGCCGTCCTTCCCCACCTTGTCGATGGCGTCGGCGATGATGTTGCCGATCTCGTCGTCGGCGGCCGAGATGGCCGCGACTCGGGCGATCTGCTCCTTGCCCGCGATGTCCTTCGACTGCTTCTCGCGGAGGTCGTCGACCACCTGATTGACGGCCTTCTCGATGCCGCTGCGCAGCCCGAGCGGATTCGCTCCGGCCGCAACGTTCTTGAGGCCATGACGGACGATCGTCTGTGCCAGCAGCGTCGCCGTGGTGGTTCCGTCGCCGGCCACGTCATTGGTGGCCGTGGCCACCTCACGCACCAGCTGGGCACCCTGGTTCTGGAAGACGTCCTCCACCTCGATCTCGCGGGCGATGGTGACGCCGTCGTTCGTGATGGTGGGCGCTCCGAACTTCTTGTCGAGGACGACGTAGCGACCCTTCGGACCGAGCGTCACCTTGACCGCATTGGCCACGGCATCGACCCCGTCCTGCAGGGCGCCACGCGCTTCCTCGTCGTACTTCAGCTCTTTGGGAGCCATATGTGTGCTTCCTCCTTCCTAAGTTCCTCGTCAGCCGACCTTGGCGAGCACGTCAGACTCACGCAGGACCAGCAGCTCGTCGCCGTCGACAGTAATTTCGGTGCCTCCGTACTTGGAGTAGAGGACCTCGTCGCCCTCACCAACGTCCAGGGGGCGGCGACTGCCGTCCTCCTGGATCGCACCGTCGCCGACAGCGAGCACCTTGCCCTTCTGCGGCTTTTCCTTGGCTGTATCGGGGAGAACGATCCCGCTTGCGGTCGTCTCCTCCTCCTCGACTGCCTGAACGATCAGGCGGTCGCCTAGCGGCTTCAACTTCATCGGCATTCCTCCTAGCTCGGGTGGGTGGTTCTAAGTCTGAGGCGGGATTTGGCACTCTCCATGTGAGAGTGCCAGCCAGCGGCCTGATTGTAGCCAGACCGCGGCCTCGGCTCGTTACCGGCTAGTCAATCGCGAGCAGCGGCGCGCCGAGCAGCCGGGCGAGCCCGTGGCCGCCGCTTCGCATCACGTAGTCGTGGTTGACCGCGAAGATCGGCCGCGCGACCGGGGCGAGCGCGTTCATCCAGGCGCGGGTGGTGGTGACGTTCCACTCATAGAGAGCCGCGGTGACCCCGTCCTGGTCGAAGAGGCGCCAGCGGCCGAGTCCGGTCAGCTCGCCCGAGGCGTCGCCTTCCAGCAGATGCGGCTTCTCGACCTTGGTGGTGCGGACGAAGAACTCGAGCTTGTAGGGAAGCTTCGACTTCCAGACGTAGCGCCCGTACTGGCCGACGCCGTCCTCGTCCCCCTGCTCGAGCTTGTCCGCCTCGAGCACCCCCTTCCACCACTCGGGCCAGCGCTCGGACTCGTAGATGGCGTCCCAGACCCGCTCGATGGGAGCCGCCAGCAGCCAGGTTGTAAGGAAGCGATATTCAGCCACGCTCGGTCAGTTCCGGGACGGCGTCTCGCCGTTGCCGAACTGCGTGCTGGGTCTTTCGACGATCTGGCTGAAACGGATCACCGTGACGGTGTCGCCGTCGCCCACCGGGCGCGTGTAGATCGTCTCCAGGAAGTCCACCGTCTCCTCGCGGCGGCGGAACTCCGGGTTGTCGTGCTCGATGTCGCGAGGCGAGAGCTCGGCGACCTTCTTCACCTCGACGTCGTCGATGACGGCGGCGAAGATCTTCTCGCGCGCCTGGTGGCGATAGCCGATCGTGATCCAGACGACCTGACCCCGCTTGTACTTGCGCGACTTGTCGCCGAGACGGATCGTCGCGGTCTTGCGGCCGCTGCGGAGCTGGTCGACGAAGACCGGCGAATAGAAGTTGAGGACGTACAGGGAGTTCACCCGGCGAGCCTACCCATCATCAGAACCAGGTGGGCTGAAGCCCTCGACTCCGATCAGGGGCACGAACCGGCAGGGGCCGATCGTCTCCTGGCGGAGCGCGCCGTCCTCGCGGATGAAGGCCACGAGCAGGTCTGCGGTGCCGGTCGCGATCGGGACCACCAGCCGGCCGTCCTGCGCCAGCTCCGCGATCAGGCTGTGCGGAGCCTCCGGTGTCGCGGCATGAACCGCGATCGCGTCGTACGGGGCCTCCTCGGGGTACCCCCTGCTGCCATCGCCGACGATGACCTCGACGCCGACAACGCCGAGCTCGTCGAGGCTCCGTCCCGCGGCCTCGCCGAGCTCCGGCACCCGCTCGATGCTGATCACCCTCCTGGCGAGCCTCGCCAGAACCGCCGCCGAGTAGCCCGACCCCGTGCCGATCTCCAGCACCAGCTCGTCTCCCTGCAGGCGAAGCGCCTCGCAGATCGCGGCGACCACCCACGGCTGGGAGATCGTCTGCTCGTGGCCGATCGGGAGGGCGGAGTCGTTGTAGGAGCTGTCACGGACCTGCTCGGGAACGAAGTGCTCGCGCGGCACCGAGGCCATCGCCTCCAGGACCCGCTCGTCGCTGATCCCGCGATGGCGCAGCTGGCGCTCGACCATGCGGTCTCTTTGTTCGGTGAAGCTCGGCTTCGCCATCAGGTCGCGGCCACAAGCGGCCGCTGTTCAGAAGATGTAGGCATCGAGCCGCTCTGGCTCGATCACCGTGACGCGGCCTCTGCCCACCTGGACGACGCCGGCTCGCTCCAGCGTGGCGAGGAAGCGGCTGACGCTCTCGCGGGACGTGCCCGCCATCTGCGCAAGATCCGACTGGCGGAGGCGGATCGTCACCCCTTCGGTGACCAGCGGAGTGATCGCCTCCTCCGCGAGCAGCTGATTCAGCACGCCGGCGACGCGACTCGGGACCGTCTGGAAGGACTGGCGGGCGATGCGCTCATTCGCCTCGCGGAGACGCCGGGTGAGTGCCACGATCAGCTTCTCGGCCATCTCCGAGTGGTCGCGGATCAGCGCGCGCATGTCCATCGCCGGCAGCGCGAGCAGCTCCGTCTTCTCCGCGGCCTCCACGCTCGCCGAGCGACGCTCCCCGTCGAGCATCGCGAGCTCCCCGAAGATCGCCCCGGGGCCGAGCGTCGCGAGCGTGATCGCCCGGCCGTCGGAGTGCTGGCGGATCACGCGGCAGCTCCCCGTCTTGACGATGTAGCAGGCGTCTCCCGGGTCGCCCTCGTGGAAGACCCGCGTGTCCGCCGGAAAGCTGCGCGGGATCGCCAGCTGCGCGACCCGGTCCAGTTCCTCCGGCGAGAGCTCCGAGAAGAGCGGCACGCCTCGGAGGAGCTCGACGATTCCTTGTCTCGCTCCGTTCTCCATCCCTGTGGACGATTATCCCCCCTCCGAAAGCGAAAAGTGCCGAGGAAAGGCCGTCGGGGCGCCGTAGCCTTGCCCGACGAGGCCGCGGGTGGCCTCTGCCATTGGGGGCGGGGATCGCGACTTCGATCGGGACGCCCGCGAGATGTCGTCCGCGGCCGGCGGGGCGGTCAGCGCCGGGATGACCGGCAAGGGCCTCTTCGGACCGGACGGGCTGATGGACGAGGGCTGCGGGGCGATGGCCCTGACCTCGCAGGTGAGCGCCGGATTGGTCGTGGCGGAGGAGACGAGCGCGCCCCGACTCGATCATCAACAAGCCGGGGCCGCTCACCGACGAGGAGTTCGAGGTGATCAAGCAGCATCCGGCGATCGCCGCCGAGATCCTCGCGGGCGCCAGGATCGTGCTCGCGGTCGACGTCTACCACGCGATGACGTCCGACCGGCCCTACCGTGAGGCCATGTCCCATGCGGATGCGTGCGGGGAGCTGGAGGACAACGCCGGGGCCCAATTCGACCCGGAGGTCGTCGGCGCTCTCCTCGCGGTCCTCAGCCGCGGGCGGGCTGACAGCTCGGACACCAGTACGTAGCCCGCGCCGTCTCTCCCTGGGCCTGGGAGACGATCCTGGTCCCGCAGCGGGGACAGGGCATCCCAGCCCGGCGGTAGACCGACTTCGGCTGGCGTCCACTCTCGACCGCTTCGAGCATCAGGACGCGGGTCGCCTCGAGGACGTCGGTGAGCTCCTCGTCGGTGACGTCCCCCACCGGGGTCCGCGGGTTCAGCCCGGCCGCGAAGCAGCCCTCCGACCTGAAGATGTTCCCGATCCCCGCCACGAGCCTCTGGCCGAGCAGGGCGTCGCCCACCTTCAGGTCCGGGCCGGCCGAGCGAATCCGCGCCGCCGCGACCTCGGGGTCGAAGTCGCCCGCGAGCAGGTCGGGGCCGAGCCGGGCGAGGCGGGGATCGCGCCCGAGCTGGGTCTCGCGGACGATTCGCAGGCGTGAGCCGCCGAAGTTGACCGCCTCGACGCCGTTGCCCCGAAGCACGATCCACGCCTGGCTGGAGGGCCGCCGCCAGCTCTCGCCGTTTGCGTAGAGGTGCCAGCCTCCCCTCATGCCGAGATGGCTGTGCAGCACGAGCCGGCCGTTGAAGTGGAGCAGCAGGTGCTTGCCGCGGCTCTCGACCCGCTCGAGGGTCCGCCCGTCGAGTGCGCTCGCCGGCAGGCCGTCGGGGCGGCGCGGGCCCGGCGTGCCGACCGAGATCTCGGATCCCTCGAGCAGCTCGCTCATCCGCCGGGCGACTCGGAGGATCGAATCCCCCTCGGCCATCTACGCGACCAGCTTGCGCGGCTGGCGGCGGAAGCCGGCTTCGATCAGGGCGGCCTCCATCCCGGACCCGATCACCGGCTCTCCATCCAGGCGCTCGATCGCGAGCTTCTCGATCTGACCCCCCTGGGCGGCCTCGGCTAGAGCGCCGAGACACTCGATCAGCTCTCCGTCGCCGAGCTCCCGGAGGCGCAGGATCCCCTTGCCGCCACGCTCGACGTAGAGGATCGGCTCGCCGCCGCGCAGCATCACGTAGGCGCCCGCCGTCCGGGCCGGCCGCCGCTGACCCTCGAGCTTGGGCCAGGAGAGGGTGGCGCCGTAGGGGTTGCCCGGATCCATCGCGGAGAGGACCTGCAGCTCGCCCTCGGCATGGGGCAGGCTCCGCAGCCTCTCGACCGCGCCGGGCAGAGCGAACTGGGCTCCTCCCAGTCCCTCCACGAAGTAGCCCCGCCGCGCCGTCCCGAGCAGCTCGAGATTCTGGAGCTCGCCGTAGATCGAGGCGAAGCCACCGGGAATGCCCTCCGCGATGGCCGTCTCGCGGGTCACGATCCCGTGGCGCTCCAGCAGCAGCTCGGCCAGCGCGCGCATCCGGGGGCCGGCGGAGGGGGCACCCTCGAACAACGGGGCGCTCAGCGACCAGCGGCCGATCACGGTCCCCGCCGCCGCGGTGCGTCGCCCTGCGAAGCGGCGGCCGCCCCGCTCGGAGCGCTGGGCGGCGCGCAGGCGCGGCGCGCGGAGCGGAGCGAAGGCGTCGTTCGTCACCTCGCCCGACCAGGCGAGGTCCCAGAGAGCCTCGTGCAGTTCCTCGGCGGTTCCCTCGAGCTCCAGCAGGTCGAGCCAGAAGCACGGGCCCAGCGACAGACGCTCGCGGATCGCGTCGTGAAGCTCCCCCTCCGGCCGGTCGAGCTTGGCGTTGCCCGGCGGCGGGCCCGCGAGGCGGACGTCCTCACGGAAGTAGAGGGCGACCTTGCCGTCGTTGCGGCCCAGCGATCCGGCCCCGATCCAGACGAGCTCCCCGCTGGTGCAGAGTTCGTCGAGCCAGGCCGGGCTGTACGAGCCGAGCCGGCGAGGGAGGACGTCGCGCTCCCAGGTCTTCGGCGTGAGGGCCACGCCCTGGAGCGAGATCAGGGCCTCGCGCAGGCGGTCGGGGCCCGCGCCCGTGCGGCCGTGTGTGTCCACGTTCTGCCAGCTGGGCAGGAAGCGCGCGAGCTCGCGCTGGTCGGTGGCCTCAACCTCCTTGCGGAGCCGGGCGAGGCTGGCGCGGCGCAGGCGGCGGAGGACATCCGTCTCGCACCACTCGCGCGTGGTCCCCCCGGGCAGCAGCTCCCCGCGGACGAGCTGGCCCGATCGCTCGAGCTCCTTCAGCGCCGAGCCGGGATCGACGCCGTAGCGGTCCGCCAGCTGCCTGGTCGGGAAGGGAACGTGCGACGCCGCGTAGCGCCTCACCAGCGAGACCAGCGCATCCTCCACCGGCTCCAGGAAGCTCTCCGGCAATCCCGCGGGGGGCGGCACGCCGAGGGCGTCTCGATAGAGGCCCGAGTCCTCGGCGGCGATGTAGCGCTCCTCGCCCGCGATCCGGACGACCGCGGCGCGGCGTTCCTTGACCAGCTTCTCGAGCATCGACGCCGCCGAGTAGCCCTCTTCGGTCCGCTGCTCGCATTCCTCGGCGGTCAGGTCGCCGAGCCGGCGGAGGATCGTCTGCAGGCCGTCGCGGTCCTTGGCGAGGCCCGCCTCCGTCAGGTGCTGGAGCTGCGCGGCGACCTCCTCGAGCGCCTCCGGGTCGATCAGCTCGCGCAGCTCCTCCTGGCCGAGGAGCTCCGCCAGCAGGTCGCGGTCGAGCGCGAGGGCGGCCGCGCGGCGCTCCGCGTTCGGCGTGTCGCCCTCGTACATGTAGGTGGCGACATAGTCGAAGAGCAGCGAGGAGGCGAACGGCGACGCCGTCGGGGTCTCGACCTCGACCATCGTGATCTTCCGCGAGTGGAGGTCCCGGAGCAGGTCCTTGAGCGAGGGGAGGTCGAGGACGTCGCGCATCACCTCCCGGTAGGTCTCGAGGATCACAGGGAAGCGGGGGAAGTCGCGGGCGACCTCGAGCAGGCTCTGCGACTTCAGCCGCTGCTGCCAGAGCGGGGTGCGCTTGCCCGGCCAGGCGCGCGGGATGAGCAGCGAGCGGGACGCGTTCTCGCGGAAGCGGGCGCCGAACAGGGCCGACCCGGAGAGCTCCCGGATCACCAGGTCCTCGAGCTCCTCGGGCTCGATCATCACCATGTCGCCGGGCGGAGGCTCGTCGGCGTCGGGGAGATGGATGACGATCCCGTCGTCCGACCAGATCGCGTCGGCCTCGAGGTCCTGCTCGTCGCGAATCTTGGCCGAGAGCGCCAGGCCCCAGGCGGCGTGGACCCGGCCGCCGAATGGAGAGAGGACGCAGAGCCGCCAGTCGCCGATCTCGTCCCGGAAGCGCTCGATCACGATCGCCTCGTCGGAGGGCACCACCCGTGTCGCCGCCTGCTGCTCGGTCAGGTAGTTGACGAGGTTCTGGGCGGCGAGCTTGTCGAGGTCGTTCTCTTTCGCAAGCTTCTTCGGATCGGCGTTGACCGCCTCACGCGAGAACTCGCCGATCGCGCGCCCCAGCTCCGCCGGGCGCCCGATCCCGTCGCCTCGCCAGAACGGGACCGCTCCGGGCGTGCCGGGGGCGGGAGTCACGATCACGCGGTCCCGGGTGATCTCCTCGATCCGCCAGGTGCTCGCGCCAAGCAGGAAGGTCTGGCCGGGGCGCGCCTCGTAGACCATCTCCTCGTCGAGCTCGCCGACGCGGCGGCCGTCGGGGAGATGGACGCCGTAGAGGCCACGGTCGGGAATCGTGCCGGCGTTCGCCACCGCCAGCTGGCGCGCGCCGGGGCGGCCGCGCATCGTGCCCTTGGTGCGGTCCCAGACGATCCGCGGGCGCAGCTCGGCGAAGCGCTCCGACGGGTAGCGGCCGTCGAGCATGTCGAGCACGTTCTCGAGCTGCTCGCGGGAGAGCTCCGCGAAGGGCTGGGCCGATCGGACCAGCTGCTCGACCTCGTCGATCTTCCACTCGTCGAGGGCGGCCATCGAGACCAGATGCTGGGCCAGGACGTCGAGGGGGTTCTGCGGGATGACCGTCTCCTCGATCTCGCCGGAGCGCATCCGACGGGCGACCACGGCGCACTCGAGCAGGTCGGCCCGGAACTTGGGGAAGATCCGGCCCTTGGAGACCTCGCCCAGAGTGTGGCCGGCGCGGCCGACGCGCTGCAGGCCGCGGGTGACGGACTTCGGCGACTCGACCTGGATGACTAGGTCGACGGCGCCCATGTCGATGCCCAGCTCCAGCGAGGAGGTGGCCACCAGGCAGGGAAGCTGGCCGGACTTGAGCAGCTCCTCGACGAGGGCGCGCTCCTCGTGGGAGAGGGAGCCGTGGTGGGCGCGGGCGATTTCGGCGGGCGGGGCCGCGCCATCCGCCCGAGACTCGCCGTGCCCTGCATGCTCTGTCGCCGGGAGCTCGGACTCCAGCTCGTCGTTGTGCATCTCGTTGAGGCGCTTCGCGATCCGCTCCGCGGCGCGGCGGTTGTTGACGAAGACGATGGTCGAGCTGTGCTCCCGCACCAGCCGGAGCAGCTCGGGATAGATCGCCGGCCAGATCGAGCGGGTGTTGGTGGCCGGATCGAGCGAGGCCTCGATCGGGCCCGGGTCGATCCGCTCGGGGCTGTGCTTCAGGTGGGGGTGCGGCGTCTTGCCGGTATCCGCGCCGTCACGGCGCTTGTTCGACAGCGGGCTCGGCTCGACCATGTCCTCGACGGGGACGACGATCTCCAGGTCGAGCTGCTTGGGCTCCGAGGCGTCGACGATCTCGCACTCGCGTCCGGATCCCACCAGGAACTGGCCGATTCGCTCGAGCGGCCTCTGGGTCGCCGAGAGCCCGATCCGCTGAACCGGTTTCTCACCGAGCTGGTCCAGCCGCTCGAGGGTGAGTGCCATATGGGAACCGCGCTTCGACGGCGCGACGGCGTGGATCTCGTCGACGATCACCGCCTCGACTCCGCCGAGGATCTCCCGCGCCCCCGAGCTGATCATCAGATACAGCGATTCGGGAGTGGTGATCAGGATGTCCGGCGGCTCCCTGCGCATCTTGCGGCGCTCGGACTGGGGCGTGTCACCCGTGCGCAGCGCGACCGAGACCGGCGCACCGATTCCCTGAAGAGGCGCCCTCAGATTGCGCTCGATGTCGTAGGAGAGCGCCTTGAGCGGGGAGATGTAGACGATCCGCACGCCCGACCCGAGCCGCTCCGGCTCGCCGGCCAGGCGATCGATCCCCCAGAGGAAGGAGGCCAGGGTCTTGCCCGATCCGGTCGGCGCGCAGATCAGCGTGTGCCTGCCCGAGGCGATCGCCGGCCAGCCAGCCGCCTGGGCGGGCGTGGCGGCCTCGAAGGAGGCCTCGAACCACCTCCGAACGGGCTCGGAGAAGGGCTCCAGGGGTGACCTTGGGGTCGCGGGCGTACTCATGCCGAACCTACCGACCTTACCGATCGGCCCGGCTCGGCTCGGGCGGGCCCTAGGAGCCCGTCTCTGCGCCGGCTGGGGCGCCGGGCTCGACGTCAAGCCGCGGCAGCACGCGCTCCAGCCAGTTCGGGATCCACCAGTTCCACTTGCCGAGGAGCTGCATGACGGCGGGAACCAGGACCATCCGGACGATCGTCGCGTCGAGGAAGATCGCGGAGGCCAGCCCGATGCCGAACAGCTTCAGGAAGACCTCGTTAGACGTCACGAAGGACAGGAAGACCACCACCATGATGGCCGCGGCCGCCGTGATCACCCGCGCCGTCTTGGCGAGGCCGTCGGCGACCGCCCGCCTGGTGTCGCCGTCTTTCAGGTACTCCTCGCGGATCCGCGAGATCAGGAAGACCTCGTAGTCCATCGAGAGGCCGAAGAGGATCGCGAACATCATCACCGGCATGAACGGCGCGATGGGCACCTCGTGGTCGATGCCGATCAGGTTGCTGAGGCCACCCCCCTTGGCTGCGAGCGTCATCACGCCATACGCAGCGCTCACCGAAAGTAGGTTCATCACCGCTGCCTTCAGCGAGATGAGCGGCGAGTGGAATGCGACCAGCAGAAGCAGGAACGAGAGGCCGACAACTCCCGCGATGAAGAGCGGCATGCGGTCCTTCATGTAGTTGCTCTGATCCTCGAGCGCTGCGGTGACGCCGCCGACGTCGACGGTAATCGGCCTGCCCTTGAGCTGGGTCGGGATCACGTCGTTGCGCACGCGGTTCACCAGGTCCTGAGTCGCATTGTCCTGGGGCGCGGTCGTCGGGATCACCGTGATCAGCGCTGCGTCCCCGGTCTGGTTGAACCTCGGCGGCGCCACGAACTTGACTCCGGGCACGGCCCTCAGGGTGTTCGCGAAATCCGTGACCGTGATCTTGTCCTGGGCGCTCGAGAACTGCGCGACGATCTGGATAGGGCCGTTCGAGCCGGGGCCGAACCCTTCGGTGTTCAGGTCGTAGGCCTGGCGGGTCATGTCGCCGGGCGGGTCGTTGCCGGCATCCGGGAAGCCGAGGCGCATGCCGAGCGCCGGAGCGGCGAGAGCGAGCAGGACCGCCAGCGAGATGGTCGCTGCCAGCCACGGACGCCGCTGAACCGCGTGACTCCAGCGGGCTGCTGGGGACTCAGCCCCACTGCCTGCGCGCTCGTCGGCCTTCTTCAGCGAGCGGCCGAGCAGGGGAATCCGCAGCTTGTTCACTCGTGGGCCGAGGTAGGAGAGCAGCGCCGGCAGCAGCGTGACCGCGGCGATCATCACGACCAGGACCGCCATCGCGGCCGAGATCGCCACCCCGTACATGTAGGAGAGCCCGGTGAGGCAGAGCCCGAGGACCGCGATCACCACCGTGCAGCCGGCGATCAACACGCTCCGCCCGGCTGTCGTGACGGCCTCCACGACGGCGTCGTGGGTATCGAGCCCATCTCGCAACGACGAGCGGAACCGGGTGAGCACCAGCAGGGCGTAGTCCACCCCGACGCCGATGCCAATCAGCCCCGTGACCGCGGTCGTCCAATTGGGAACATCGACCACGTTGGCGAGCAGCGCGATCAGGCCGCCGGAGGAGATGCCCAGTCCCACGAGCGCGATCACCAGCGGAAGGCCGGCCGCGATCAGCGATCCGAACGCGATCAGCAGGACGATTGCCGCGCCGAGGAATCCGATCCCCTCGGGGCTCGACTGGCTCTGGGCCGCGTAGATGGGATCTCCTCCGAGCTTGATGTCGACGCCCCCAGCGGAATTGTCATTGGCGGCGTTGATCAGCTGCTTGCCCTGGTCCTTGGTCATCTCCCAGCCGGGCACGGTCATCGGCAGCGTCGCGGAGGCGATCTGGCCGTTCTGCGAGATCCGAACGTTCGTATGCGGCGCGATGTGCTCGACCTTCTCGGCCTGGGTGAAGAAGGGGTTCAGCTTCTGCTGCGCCTCCGCCGGGCTGGAGAAGCCGTTTGGGTCCTTCGCGACGACGTAGACCTCCTGGGCTGAGTAGCCGCCGAAGCGCGCCTTGGTGATGTCGCCCGCAGCCTTCGACTCGGAGTTCGGGGTGTCGTAATTGGCGTTGTAGTCCCCCTTCAGGTTCGAGCCGATCCCGATGATCAGGATCGTGGCGACGACCCAGCCGAGAACCATCCGGCCGCGGTGGCGATAGGCGAAGTCGGCGAGACGGGCGAGGTGGCGAGTCATCCTGCCCGTTCTAGCAAGCCGCGCTCCTCGGCGTCTTCTCCGAATGTGCTCTCTACTTCAGGGCCTTGCCGTACTGCCGCTCGTAGTAGGACCGATAGTCGCCGGAGCGGATCGGCGCCCACCATGCCTCGTTCTCGCGGTACCAGTGGACCGTCCGCTCGATGCCCTCGTCGAAGTTCACGGCCGCTCGCCAGCCCAGCGTCTCCAGCCGGCCGGAGGAGAGCGAGTAGCGCCGGTCGTGCCCGGGGCGGTCCTTGACGTATTCGATCAGCGGCTCGTCGCGATCGGTGAGCGCGAGGATCCGCCTGACGACCTCGATGTTGGGAAGCTCGTCCGGTCCGCCGACGTTGTAGACGTTGCCCGGCTCACCGTTCTCGAGCACGGCGTCCACCGCGGTGCAGCAATCCTCGACGTAGAGCCAGTTCCGCACCTGCATGCCGTCGCCGTAGACCGGCAGGGGATCGCCGGCGAGCGCGTTGAGGATGCACAGCGGGATCAGCTTCTCCGGGTACTGGTACGGCCCGTAGTTGTTGGAGGCCCGCATGATCAGTGCCTCGGCCCCATACGTGCGGGCGAAGGCCGTGACCATCAGGTCGCCGCCCGCCTTCGAGGCCGAGTAGGGCGAGGAGGGTGAGAGGGGTGACTCCTCGGTCGCCGATCCGAGTTCGAAGTCTCCATAGACCTCGTCGGTCGAGAACTGCAGGTAGCGGACGCCGGCGTCCCTCGCGGCCTCGAGCAGGACGTAGGTGCCGAACACGTCGGTGGTGATGAACTCTCCGGGCGCCTCGATGGAGCGATCGACGTGGGTCTCGGCGGCGAAGTTGACGACGGCATCGCAGCCGTCGACCGCGGCTCGCGCGGCGTCGCGGTCGGCGATGTCCGCCTCGACCAGCTCGAACCGGTCCACCGGCAGTCCGTCGAGGTTCTCCCGGCGCCCGGCATAGGTGAGCTTGTCGAGCACCCGCACCGAGTCATCGGGGTGGTTCGCCAGGCGCAGGCGCACGTAGTTGGAGCCGATGAAGCCGGCGCCGCCGGTGACGAGGAGCTTCACGCCGCGTCCATCCCCTCATCCTCCCCGTCCGGCTCGCCGGGCCCGTCCTCCCAGGTCACTTCCTCCAGGGGCAGCTCGCTCTCGCCGGTGATCTCCTCGCCGTCGGCCTCGCGCTCCTCGCGCTCGCGCCGGGTCCAGTCGAGCATGGGCTGGCGCCGCGACGAGCTCGAGCGCTGCTTCTTCGGCGCCTCCTCTTCCTCGGTGTGGCCGCGGCGCGCCAGGTAGTCGGAGAGGCCGCGCTGCCAGGTCGGCAGCTCGATCGGCGTCGTGCGGCGGCTGATCAGGACCGAGTTCGCCGGGCGCTTAGCGGGGCGCTCCATCATGTCCGTGGTCGTCGCCATCACCCGCGTCACCACCTCGGCCTGGCGGAAGATCTCCATCGCGAACTCGTACCACGAGCAGCTGCCGTCGCCCGCCATGTGGTGGATGCCGAAGGCCCCGGTGTCGATCAGCCGCAGCAGCCCGACCGCGAGGTGGCCGGTGTAGGTGGGGGAGCCGACCTGGTCGTGGACGACGACGACGGGGTCGCCGTCCTTCCCGAGCCGCAGCATCGTCTCGACGAAGTTGCCGCCATGCGGGCCGAACAGCCACGAGGTGCGGACGATGAAGCTGCGCCCGTTGCCGAGGGCGGTGGCGCGCTCCCCGGCCAGCTTGGTGCGGCCATAGGCGTTGATCGGGTTGGGGTCGTCCGACTCGCTGTAGGGCCCGCCCTCCCCGTTGAAGACGTAGTCGGTCGACGGGTAGACGACCTGAGCCCCGACCTTCGCCGCCGCCCCCGCGACGAAGCCGGCGCCCTGTGCATTGATCACCGACGCGTCGTGCTCCGACTCCTCGGCGCCGTCGACGTTGGTCCAGGCGGCGCAGTTGATGACCGCGCCGGGACGCTCGCGGGTGATCAGTCGCTCCACCCGGGCCGGATCGGTGACGTCCAGGTCGTCGTGGGTCAGCGCGAGCACCTGATGGCGCATGGCCTCGGCGACCCGGACCACGTCCTGGCCGAGCATCCCTCCGGCACCCGTGACGAGGACCTTCATGGAATCGAGATGTCCGCGTTGTCGCCGACCAGGAAGCGCAGCGTCTTCGGCATTCCCTCGCTGCGGCTCAGGCTGACGTTCTTGCCGAGCAGGCTCGCCTCCATCCGCGCGTGCAGGTCGCGGATGCTGGACCCGGACAGCACGATGGAGTGCTCGACCTCGGAGCCCGTGATCAGGACGTCGTGATCGATCGCCGTGTAGGGCCCTATGTAGCTGTCCGAGATCCGCGCTCCCGCGCCGATGATCGCCGGGCCGCGGACGACGCTGCGCTCCAGCTTCGCGCCTTCCTCGATGATCACCCGTCCCTCGACCTTCGAGGCGTCATCCAGCTCGCCGTCGATGCGCTGCTCGATGTCCTCGAGCACGAGGCGGTTCGCCTCCAGCATGTCCTCGAGCTTCCCCGTGTCCTTCCACCAGCCCTTGACGATGTGGGGCTCGACGCGCTGGCCCGAGTCGATCAGCCTGTCGATCGCGTCGGTGATCTCGAGCTCACCGCGCGCCGAGGGCTCGATCGCGTGCGCGGCTTCGAAGATCGAGGGTCCGAACATGTAGACGCCGACCAGGGCCAGGTCGCTCGGCGGATCCTCGGGCTTCTCGACCAGCTTCACGACCCGATCTCCGTCGAGCTCCGCAACGCCGTACGAGGAGGGGTCCTCGACGTGGGTGAGCAGGATCAGCGCATCGGGCTCGGACCTGCGAAAGACCTCCGCGAGCTCAACGATTCCGTCGCGCAGCAGGTTGTCGCCCAGGTACATCACGAACCGGCTCTGTCCGAGGAACTCCTCCGCGGTGAGCAGGGCGTGCGCGAGCCCAAGCGGAGCCTCCTGCTCGATGTAGGTGATCGCCGCGCCGAACTGCGAGCCGTCCCCCGCCGCCTGCCTGATCTCCTCGCCGGTCTCGGGGGCGATGATGATGCCGATCTCGGTGATCCCGGCCTCGACCAGGGCCTCGATCCCGTAGAAGAGCACGGGTTTGTTGGCCACCGGCACGAGCTGCTTGGCGGAGGTGTGTGTGATCGGGCGCAGGCGGGTCCCCGCGCCTCCAGAGAGGATCAGCCCCTTCAGAGCTTCCATGCGGGGGGAGGCTAGCCCGCGAGGGGAATCGGCGGCGCGATGAGGGTTGCTAGTAGACGCCGCCGAGCTTGCCGTGGTCCCAGGTCGCGACGCGCTCGGGGCGGAAGTGGATCGCGACGCGCTTCGGCGCCTGCGCCTGCAGGGCGGCCGCCGCATCGCCCTCCACTGTGTCGATCCCCTCCGAGTAGCGGACGGTGAGGTCCTTGGCGAAGTCGACGATGCGATCCACGTCGCGGATCAGCTCGGCCTCGGCCTCGATCTGCACCCCACGCAGCTCGCCGTACTCGACGCCCGTCTCGATCAGCAGGGTCGCTCGCGGATCGCGCTCGAGGTTCTTCACCTTCTGGGACTTGGCGTAGGTCCAGATCCAGATCTCGCCGTCGCGCGGCACGTACCAGAGCGGCATCGAGTGGGGCCAGCCGCGCGGTCCGATCGACGAGACGACGACGATCCGCTCGGTCTCGAGCAGCTCGCTGAGCTCCTCGTCGCTGAGCTTGATCTGATCCCGGCGGGAGGGCATCAGGACGGCGAGAGGACGAGGGTCTCGAATGGGCCCTCGCCCGCCATCGACTGCGTGGCGCCCACCTCCCAGCGCGGCTGCAGGTCGTCGTAGTGCCGGCTCCAGGCGTGGCCGGACTGACCGGTGAACGCCTGCCACTGGGAGCGCTCGGGCGAGGCCGGGTCGGCGAGCATGCGCCAGCTCGGGGCCCAGATCGCCTTGTACGGATCGTTCGGGTCGTACGCGATCTGCGCGACGGTCTCCTGCCCGCCCCCGGGATGGAGGGTGCGGTTGAAGACCCGCTCGGCGACCGGGTGCGCGCCGCCGAGGGCATGGGGGAACTCGAGTGCGTGCACCCGTCCCCACTGCCACGCCTCGGGATCCGGTCCGAAGCGCTCCTCCAGGTCGTCGAGCCCTCCCCGCAGGGCCTCGAGCACCAGCTCGTCCCAGGGGCGGCCGATCAGCCCATCGTCGCCCTCCTCCCAGAGCGCGAGCAGGTGAGAGTGCCAGCGCCACGGCGAGGTGACGTGGGCGATAAAGCCGTTGTCTGCGCGGTCGAGGTAGCGGTCCGCGAGGTCGCGATCGCCGATCGCGGCTCGGGTGAACTCACGCGCGAGCCGCAGCAGGAAGGCCTGGTAGATCGTGCCCGCGACAGTGTGCGGGCTGAGCGTCCGGTCCCAGCTCTTCAGGCGCTCGAGGGCCCGCACCTCGCGCTGGCTGGAGGGTTGCAGCCTCGCCAGGCGGCGCACGACCTCGTCGCCGGGGATCGAGTAGAGGTCGGTCTGCATCCGCCGGAAGCTGTCGAGGTCATGCTCCTCCGTCTCCCGGATCAGCTGCTCGATCCGGGCCGCGCGGTAGCCGTCGAGCCAGTCGCTCGTGATGTGATCGGGGTAGGAGTCGTCGACGACCCGGTTGTTCGCGGTGACGATGAAGCCCTCGTCCGGATCCACGAGCTCGGGCATCTCGTCGTAGGGAATCCAACCGCCCCACTCGAACTCGCCGGTCCAGCCGGGCTTCGGCAGGTCGGGGCAGTCCCCCTTTCGCCTCGGCACCCGGCCCATCATCTTGTAGCCGATCGATCCGTGCCGGTCGGCCCAGACCAGGTTGGAGACGGGCATGGTCACCTCGCGGAGCATCTCGACCAGCTCGGGGCCGCTGGTCGGCTCCAGGACGCCGACGTGCGCATGCGAGATCGACGGCTCGTCGAGGGCCGCCCAGCGCAGCGCCAGCGGCTGCTCGTCGTCCGCGCCGAGAGCCCGGTTGACGATCGGGCCGTGGTGCGTCAGGCGGACCTCGTGGCGCTCGGGCACGTCCTGCCCGCGGATCGAGATCAGCTCCTCGACGATCTCCAGCGGCCGCTGCTCGCCCTCGAACTCGTAGCTGTCGTCCTCGATCCGCTCGACGAAGAGGTCCTCGACGTCGGCCATCACGTTGGTGAACGAGAAGGCGACGTCGTTGTTCTGGCCCAGGGAGATCCCCGGCAGGCCGGGGATGGAGGCCCCCCTGCACCAGCGGCCGTCGAGCTCGAGGCCGATCTCGTACCAGACCCCCGGCATGCCGCTCGGCAGGTGCGGGTCGCCGGCGAGCAGGGCGCCGCCGGTGGAGGAGCGGCTCGGGCTGACGGCCCAGTTGTTGGAGCCGCTGGCGGCGGCGGCCAGGCCGATCGCCTCGCGCACCTGCCCGATCTGCTCGGCGAGTCCGAGCCCATCGCCGTCGTAGCCGTGCCCGGGCCGCAGCACGACCGGGTTGCCCTTCGGATAGGTGGGGTCGATCCTCGCCGCCCGCTCCTCGCCGAGCTCCCGCACCAGGTCGGCGCGCAGGAGCTCCCGCTCCCAGTTCGTGGACAGCCCGAAGGAGAGGAGCTTGCCGCCCGCGAGCATGTCGGCGGGGCGCCAGGGCTCGAAGTCGAGGCGCAGGATCTGAAGCTCAGGCGGTGGCGCGGAAGCCGCCCGGACGGCCTCGTTCACGCCCGCGCAGTAGGCGTCGAGCAGCCGCCGGAGATCCACCTCGAGCTCCGCCTCCTCGCGGAGCGCGACGCGACGGAGTCCCAGTGTCCGCATCAGGCGGTCGACCGGAAGCCCGGCGCGGCCGGCGACCTCCGAGACCCGGCCCGAGCAGATCCGGCGCTGGATTTCGATCTGCCAGAGCCGGTCCTGGCCGTGGCAGAAGCCCTGTCCGAACCAGAGGTCCGGCGCGGAGCGGGCTCTGACGGTCGGCATTCCCCAGCGGTCGCGAGCAATTTCGACCCGGTCCTCGAGACCGTGGACGCTCACGGTCCCTTCGATGCGTGGGAGCGGCTGGCGGAACAGGCGCCACCAGAGGCCGGCGCCGGCGGCGCCGAGCAGCGCGGTCCCGATCCCCATGCCCTTCGCGCCTCCACGAAGCAGACGGCCTAGATCGATGCTCATCGGAGGTTCATAGCAAGCTTCGCATCACGGGTTGCGCCTGCGGCGAACCTCGCATGAAGGGTCAGTCGGTCAGATCCTCGGGAAGGCGGCCCTCATCCTCCAGCTTCTCGAGGTGGGCCTGCATCGCGATCGCCGCGGGCGCCCGCAGCTGCTCGGGGACGTCATCCCAGACCTCCGCCAGCAGCGCAGCCCGCCGGCGCTCACCCCGGTCGAGAGCCGCGATCAGCCGGCGCTCGCGCATGTTGCGGTGCTCGACGTACTCCGCGATCTTCGCGGCGGGGTCTCGAACCTCGGGACCGTGCCCTGGATAGAGGACCTCCAGGTCGAGCTCCTCGAGCTTGCGGAGCGACTCCATGTAGCGGAGCAGCGAGCCGCCCAGGTCCCGCGGCCCGATGATCGTCGAGCCCTGTCCCAGGATCAGGTCCCCGGTGAAGCACGCGGTGCCGGCCACGAAGCAGAGGTGCTCGTCCGCATGGCCGGGCGTGAGGATCGCCTGCAGCCCGGCGACCACCTCGCCGTCCGCGGGCCGCGTCACCTCGACCCCCAGGCGACCGACGCCCTCCGCATGGTCACCGTGGTCGTGCGTGAGCAGGACCGTCCCGATCCCGCCTCGCGCCTCGCCGATCGCCCTGACCGCCTCAATGTGCCCGGCATGGTCCGGCCCGGGGTCGATGACGACCGCAGGGTCCCGACCGACCACGTAGGTGTTGGTGCCCTCCAGCGTCATCGGGCTCGGGTTGGGAGCGGTGAGCCGCTCGAGATCCAGGTCCACGGACATGATTATGCGAGGGCGCGCGTCAGCGCGACCCGTATGATGCGTGTCCTTGACATGTGACCAAACAGTCACGTATAGTCTGGGCCATGGATGAGGTGTTCAAGGCACTGGCTGATCCGACGAGGCGGCAACTGCTCGACCGCCTGTTCAAGCAGGACGGTCAGACGCTGACGGACCTCGAGCAGGAGCTGTCGATGACGCGCTTCGGCGTCATGAAGCACCTGCGCCAGCTCGAGGAGGCCGGTCTCGTGGTCACGCGCAGGCGTGGCCGGGAGAAGCTCCATTTCCTGAACCCCGTCCCGATCCGGCTCGTCTACGAGCGCTGGGTCAGCAAGTACGCGGAGCCCTGGGTCTCGGGGCTCACGGATCTGAAACGAGAACTCGAGGAGGAAGACATTGCCTGAGGAATTCGAGGTTCCCCACCGGATCGCGCTCGTCCCGGAGCCAGATGGAAGCAGCGGGACGGCCGTGTTCGAGATTTACATCAAGACCACGCCCGAGCGGCTCTGGGAGGCGATCACCGACCCGGAGATGCGCGCGAAGTACAGCTTCGGAGTCGCGACCACGTCGGACTGGACGGAGGGCTCTGCCTACAGCTCCGGCGTCCCGGGCGTGATCGAGATCGCCGAGGGCGAGAACCTGGAGGTCGATCCGCCCAACCGGCTGGTGCAGAGCTTCACGGCTCTGTGGAGCGACGAGGTGAAGGCGGTCGGTCCCTCGAGGGTCACCTGGGAGATCCACAAGGTCGGCGACTCGTGCCAGCTGACGGTGATCCACGACCAGCTCCCGCTCGAAGCCAACTCCGAGGTCTACGGCGGCTGGCCGATGATCCTCTCCGGCCTGAAGACGCTGCTCGAGACCGGGGAGCTGCTCGACACCCCGGGTTCCCTGCGATACTCGGCGGCGAGCTCATGAGCCTGCTCAACGGCATCGACTTCATCGCGTTCCCGACCAGGGACGCCGAGGCCGCCAAGAAGTTCTACGGGGAGACTCTCGGCCTCCCGCTCGGGAAGCAGTGGGGCGAGATGCCCGCCTACGAGTTCGAGACCGGTGCGGTGACCATCGCGCTGATGCAGGTCGATGCCTTCAACATCGACTTCAGCCCGACCACGACGCCGCTCGAGTTCCACGTCGACGACTTCGATGCCGCCAAGGCGGAGCTCGAGTCGCGCGGCGTCGAGTTCGTCACCGACGTGATCGACAGCGGGGTCTGCAAGCAGGCGATCTTCACCGACCCGGACGGCAACGCGCTGGCGATCCACCATCGGTACGCCGACGGAACCGCGCCGCAGGAGTCGATGGACTCGGCGGTCGACTCAGTCAGCCAGTAACTACGCCGCTTTGAGCGTGGCGCCGGCGTCCACCTGGAGCTCCTGGGCGATTGCCTCGCGCGCAGATTCAGGCTCCAGGACCACGAACTCTCCGGCGCCCTTGAGGATCTCGCGCAGGAGCCAGTCGGTGGAGCCGTAGGGCACCTCGATGACGACCGCGCTGTCGGCGAGCTCCTCGACCACGGCGTGTTCCTCGCGTGCCCAGCGGGCTCGCTCGGGAGAGACCCAGACGCGGGCCACGTCGGCCGCGGGGACGTGCTCGCCGGAGAGCCAGCCGCCCTCGATCGCAGCGATGTCCTCGACCTCGGGACGCGGCTCGAACTGCTCCCGGAGGACCTCCGCCTCCTTGATGCGGTCGAGCCGGAAGTGGCGGACGTCCTCGCGGCGGCGGTCGTAGGAGGCGACGTACCAGCCCTCCGGGCCGTTGGCGAGCCGGTAGGGCTCGATCTCCCGCTTGGTGAACTCGTCCTCGTTCTCCTTGTAGTAGTGGATGGAGAGGACCCGCTGCCCCTCGATCGCCTTGTTCACCATGCGGGCGACGTCCGAGTCGTCACCGCCCGACGCAGCGATCTCGAGCCCCTCCTCGGAGGGATCGTGCCCGAGCGCCGCCACGATCTTCTTGCGGGCGCTCTGCAGGCCGCTCTGCGGCAGGTGATCGCCGAACAGGTCGATGGCCGCGACCAGCGCCTTCGCCTCGAGCGGGAGCAGCCGAGCGGGCTTCGCGAAGTTGTCCCCGTAGGGCTCGGCGTCCACCTCGATCTCGTCGCCCTGGAGCTCGGCGTAGAGGACGTAGGTTCCGCCGCCGAAGTTGACGACGTTGAGCAGGTCGATGTCGTCGCGGAGCTCCTCCTCGCTCACGTGCAGCCGGTCGACGACATCGGCCACGGGCAGCTGGGCATCGCCCTTGGCGGACTCGATCAGCATCCCGGCGAGCGTCACGAGACGGGCGAAGCGCTCGGGGCGGATCGACGATTCGGAGCGGCCGTTGGAGCGGCTTGAGCGAGGGGCCGGCGGGACGGTCCGCACGGAAACGGCCGGCTCGAAGTCGTCGCTGTGGCGCTCGGAGAGCACCTCCAGCCGCTCGGCCACTTCCTCGGCGAGCTCCGGCGGGTCGAGCACGGTCGCGTTCTGGCGCCAGTGCAGGACCCAGGCGACCATCTGGCGGCTGGACGCGTACTCGGTCTCGAAGACGCGGCCCTTGCCGGGGGAGCCGTCCCCGCGGCCGGGGTTGCGGAACTCGCCGTAGGTCCTGAAGTCCCGTTCGGCCAGCCAGGACACCCGCTCCTTGAGGAAGATCTTCGCCGTCCCCCGGATCTCCCCGAGCTGCCACTCGGCCTTGCGGGCGTAGTCGCGGCGCTCGAAGTCCTCCGGAGGCGAGAAGTCGTGCTCGGCCTTGGAGGCGTAGGAGACCTTGCCGCGGATCCGCGAGAGGCGGAAGACCCGGATGTCGTCACGCTCGTGCGAGCGGCCGATCAAATAGAACTGCCCGCCGCGGTAGACCAGGTGGTACGGGTCGACCTTGCGCTTCTCCTGCGAGTCCCGCTCGATCGTGTAGTAGGTGAACTCGATCGTCTTTCGCCGGGAGATCGCCGTTTCGATCTTGGAGAGGCGCTGGGAGACCTCGGCGCCGTCGGCCTTGGCGGTCATCCGGACCTCGACGGAGGACTGCTCGGGAGCGGTCAGCGGGCTCGGGCGGCCCCACGAGACCTGCTGCAGCGCGAGGCGCAGCGGCTCGGCGTAGGCGAACTCGCCGTCCAGCAGCTGCAGCGCCGTCTGGAGCGCCGCCAGCTCGTTATCCCCGAACTTGATCTCCGGCAGGTAGTAGTTCTCGGGCGGCAGGGAGTAGAGCTCGGACTCGTAGCCCTGGAGGCTCTCGCCGGGCTTCTCGACCTGCAGGGTGATCCCCAGGCTCTCGAGCTCCGCGCGGTCGGCGTAGAAGCGGCGCGCGAAGGCGTCGTCGTTCATGTCGCTGTACCCCTCCACCTCGCGCTTGATCTCGAGCGCCGAAGTCGGCCTGCCTTGGGCCATCAGGTAGGAGATCAGCGAGAGCTGGCGGATCAGCTTCTCGGTGTCCTTCGCCATTCGCGAAGCAGCATAGACCCGGCCCCGTGCCGCCCAATCCGCGGGGATTGCGGATCAGGAATCGATTTGCGCAATTTGCGCGGGCGTATAGTTTGCCCGCGTGGACTTCCTGGGGAACATCGGCCTGCGGCTGGTGGGACTGCTGGTCACGGTCGGGATCCTGGCGGCGATCTACTTCTTCGCCATCAAGCCCGCGACCGACACCGCCAACAACGCGATCAACTCCTTCTCGCAGCCCCTCCAGCAGGCCGAGCAGCAGGTCGCCAATGCTCAGCAGCAGCTTCAGCAGAACGCGCAGGCGGGGGGCGGTGGCTCGCAATCGGAGCTGAGCCAGCTGAACAAGCTCCAGAAGTGCGTCAAGCACGCACATCAGGACGTCAACCGGCTCCAGCGCTGCACCCGGCGGTTCGCGCCGTAGGTGCCGGCTACTCGTTGGCTTCGTCGATGATTCTCTTCGCGACGCTCGCCGCGGCCTCGCAGAGCTGATCGAGCTCGGCCGCCTTGTCGCGGTGGCGGTTCACGTTGACGCAGAGCGTCCCGTTCTCGATCTCGAACGCGAAGCCGGCGGGCGAGCCCTCGGCGAGGAAGTCGACGAAGACGGGGGAGAAGAGCTGCCGCAGCCAGTTCGCATCACAGCGCCGGTCAGCGAAGATCTCGCACTTGCGGTCGAGCGCCTCGCTCTCGAGCTCGACGCGCTCGGTCTTGCGGAAGATGTCCTCCGCCCCGTCCAGGAACCGGAAGCCCGAGCGGCGCTGGACGAAGAGCCCCGGGAGCCTGGCCTCCATGCCCGGCAGGTCGCTGACGACGACCGTGAAGTGGTGAAGCTCCTTGGCCTGGCCGGAGCCGCTCGAGCTCCGCTCCTCGTAGGTGTAGAGGGCGAGATCGCCGTTGAGGCCGCCCGGCAGCGTCCCGGCGAACATCTCGTCCACGCGCCGGGTGTCTCCGCGGCGCAGCAGTGGGGTGGAGGGCGGGATGGTGCCGTTGCGCTGCCACTGCAGGCTTCGCTGCTCGGCGTAGGCGGCGTAGAAGGCGTTGTTGGCGCGGTTGATGGCAACGCCGAGAACGGTGAGGAACCAGAAGATCGCCGCGGCCGCCGCCGCCGCCGCGCCGACGCCGGGTCCCACCGCGATCGCGCCCGCGACCCCTGCGGCGCCGGCGAAGATCACCAGCGCGATCAGGGCGACGGGGCTCGCCATCGTCTCCCTCAGGTACCTGCCCCTCTGAATCTCCACGCGGCAAAGCTATATAGGCTCCAGGTGCGATGCCTTTACGGGAGGCGCGAATCGCGGTGGTCGCGGCGTTCGCTGCGCTGCTTGGCCTGCTCGCGTTTCCGGCGACCGGCTTCGCCCACGTCCTCCCGGGGGAGTCGTCCGGGGTCACGGCCCCCGCGCTACCCACCAACGATCTCCAGAGCCTGCTTTCGCTGACGGGCTATCCGACCCCGAAGCCCGCGCCGGTGCAGGAGAACCCGGAGCCGCCGCTGGAGCCGGTGCCCCGCGCCGAGTGCGGTTCGGGGTCGCGGCCGCTCTCCGGCTGGCAGGGCCGCGTTCCCGCGTCGGCCGTCGAGTCGCCCGAGGCTGATCTGGGCTGGACCTGCAACCTGACGCAGGTCGGCCACCTCGGCACGCCCGGCGGATTTCGTGTGTGGCGCTACACGGACACGGCGGGACACACCTGCGCCTTCTATGACACCTCGCTGATCTCGCCCCTGAACGTCGTGAGCCTCGCCGCCGGCCCCTCGCTGGGGGTCGCGGTGCTCGACATGTCGGACCCTGCTCATCCGGTTCAGACGGCGACCCTGACCGACCTGCCGATGCTCAGCCCGCATGAGTCCTTGAATCTGAATGCCCGGCGGGGCCTGCTCGCCGCGGACATGGGGAACGGCCTGAGCCTGCCGGGGCTGATGTCGATCTACGACGTGAGCCGGGATTGCCGGCATCCGGCGTTCCAGTCCACGGTGGCGGCGGCGAGGTTCGGCCACGAGAGCGGCTTCTCGCCGGACGGGAACACCTTCTGGATCGGCGGTGGCGAGGGGATCGCAGCGATCGACGTCAGCGACCCGAAGCACCCCAAGACTCTCTGGGAGGGCAATGTCTTCGCCCACGGACTGAACGTCAGCGACGACGGCGACACGCTCTACGACTCCGATCCGATCGACGGCAAGCTGACGCTGCTCGACGTGAGTCAGATCCAGAACCGCTTCCCCGAGCCTCAGGTGAAGGAGATCAGCAGCCTCACCTGGGGCACGGTGTCGGTCCCGCAGAACACGATCCCGGTGACGATCGGCGGCCATCCCTACCTGGTCGAGTTCGACGAGTTCGCCTTCCGCTTCAACCCGGTGACCGTCGCGGACCAGGTCGGGGCCGCACGCATCATCGACATCGGCGACCCGGCGCATCCGCGGGTGGTCTCCAACATCCGCCTGGAGGTCAATCAGCGCGCCGCGCACCAGGCCGCGGACGGCGATCCCGCGCTGCTGCCGGCGCCGACCTTCAACTACGCGGCGCACTATTGCGCGGTACCGCGGGAGGTGGACCCCGAGATCGTCGCCTGCTCGTTCATCAACTCCGGGCTGCGCGTCTTCAACATCCAGGATCCGCTGCACCCCCGTGAGGTTGCGTACTTCGTCTCACCGCCGAAGGAGGGAACGCTGGCCGAGCTGGCGCCCGGCGACGTCGCGATGTCGCAGCCGGCGTTCGATTCGGCGCGGCACGAGGTCTGGTACACGGACGGGAGCTCGGGCTTCTATTCGCTGCACCTGGACAACGGCGCCTGGCCGGATGACGGCGGACCGGCGGCTGCCGCCGCGGGAGTGAAGGGGGCCCACCGACTGCACTGCAAACGGAGGCACCGCAAGCGCCGCCATGGCCACCGGCGCGCCCGCAAGTGCAGGGCGCGGCCGCTCAGCTGACTTCGAAGCTCGAGATCGACCGCTCAATCGCCGGCGCGTAGCGTCCCCAGACCGAGGGTGGCGCGGCACCGACGATGACCGTCGTGGCGGACCGGCCGCGCACGATGCAGGCGATCTCCATGTAGTGGTGGCCCGTCTCGGTGGCGTAGTGGTCCTTGACGCAGGAGCCGCTCCCGTCGCGGAAGCGCAGGCCGGTGGCGGACGCGAGCGCGACGAGATCGCGGTCTCCCTCCTCCTGGTTGTGCGCGGGCCGGAAAGCCGCCCAGTCACCGAGCGTCTCCTCGCCCTGCTGTGGGGTGATGTTCAGATAGCCGACGATCTGGCCACCCGAGATGCGGGAGGCGGTGACCGTCCCGGGGTCGGTCCGTGTCAGCTTCCATCCCCTCGGATACGCCAGGGTCGCCTGCCACGATGGCAGCCGCCGGATGCTCCAGCCCTTCGGGACGCCGGCCGGATCAAGCCAGCTGAAGGCGCCCGGGTTAGTCGGAGCCGGAGGCTCCGACTCCTCATCGCCCTCGCCCCCGCCGCCGCAGGCGGCGAGCGTCGCCGCGAGCGCGAGCGCGGCGACGAGAACCCGATGCCGGCGAATCGACCTAGATGTTGCCGTCGCCGTCGCTGGGGCCGCCGTTGTTGTCGGCGTCGTGGTCCCCGCCGTTGTGCTGCGGGATTCCGTGGTGGTGGTGATGGTGGTGGTGATGCCCGGCGAGGGCGACCCCGGCTCCGCCGACCGCAAGGGCCAGCGCCGCGATCCCCGCGACGATCCAGCTGCCTGTTCTGCTCAACATCGAGTCATCCCTTCTCGCGTTTGCCTGCGTACTACGCCGCAGGACCCGTGGGGGATGGCTGCCTTACGAAGGTTTTACGCCGCGCGCGAGCCGAAGAACGCCGAGCCGTCGATGCCGCGGTCGAAGCGGGACCAGCTCTCGCCGTCCGCCAGCTCCTTCTCGAGCCGGTCGAAGCTGCCGAGCTTGCCGCCCAGGTTGTCGATCGAGTGGACCAGCGTCGCCTCGCGCGTGGCGGGGACCACGGGCGAGCCGTGCTCGAGCTGTCCGTGGTGCGACAGGATGATGTGGAGGATCGCCTGAGCGAGCCCGGGATCGAAGCCCTCGATGTCCTCGATCTCGCGGCGGACCTTGTAGTAGCCGCGCGGGATCTCGCCCTCGAGACGGCCCTCGTCGGTCAGCTCGATGGCGAGCGGATCGTCGTTGTAGGCCTCGGTCTTGCCGATGTCGTGCAGCATCGCCCCGGTCACGGCGATCTCGCGGTCGATGCCGGGGAAGAAGTTGGCGGCCGCGCTGACGGCCTGGGCGACGGAGAGCGTGTGCTCCAGCAGCCCGCCGGCGTAAGCCTGGTGGTAGTGCTTCGCGGCGGGCGCCTCGCGGAAGCGCGCCCAGGCCTCCGTCCCGGCGCCGAAGAAGCGATCGAGCAGCTCGCGCAGGGACGGGTTCTGGACGGTGCCGATCAGCTCGCGCAGGTCTGCCTCGAGCAGGTCCACCGAGCGCAGCGGCCCCTCGGCCAGCTGCTCGGCGTCGTACTCGCCCGGACCCGCCGCCCGCACCGCGACGAGCTTGATCTGCCGGCCGAACTGGGGATGGATCGCGAAGGCGCCCCGGACCATCACGACCGAGCCGGGCGCGCAGATCTCGAAGCACTCCGCGACGCCGTCCCAGGCGATCGCCGGAACGGTCCCGGTCTTGTCCGCCAGCACCACCCGCAGGAAGTCCTCGCCGTTGCGCTTCTGGCGGCGCTCGCGCTCGCGGACCACGAACGCCCCGGTGATCTGATCGCCGTCCGACATCTCGCGCAGCAGGCGCGCGGGGCCTGCCTGCGGCGGCTCCGCGCCGTTTCCGTTCTCGAAGAGCGTCTCGCCCATCAGGTCACTGAAATTAGAGAGCGCCACGGACAGAGCAGTTCGGCGAGATGACCGACTTGGTAAAGAGAATGGCCCCAATGACTGACGAAACGGGAGGCAGGCGGGGCGTGGAGGCCGAGCGCGAGCCGAACTTCCTGCTGCTCGCCGAGGAGGAGCCATCGGCACCCAGGAGATGAAGGACGACGAGCTCCGCGTCTCGTCGCTCGAGTTGTTCTTCGACCTCGTTTTCGTCTTCACGATCACCCAGCTGACCGCGGTCCTGGTCGCAAAGCCGACGGGCGAGTCCCTCGCACAGGTCGTGCTGATGCTGACCGCGATCTGGTGGATGTACGGCGCTTTCGCGTGGCTCACCAACAACGTCCCGCCGAATCGAACGGCGCTGCGGCTGCCGATGCTCGGCGGGATGCTGGCGTTCTTCGCCATCTCCCTGACGATTCCGACTGCCTTCAGCGACAACGGCGTCGTCTTCGCGTGCGCCTACCTCGTAGTGATCGCGGTCCACACCGTCCTCTACATGCAGGCCGCGCGCTGGACGATGGCGGGCGTGTGGAGCTTTGCGAGGCTGAACCTGCTCGCGGGGACGTTGATCCTGGTCGGGGCGATCGTGGGCGGCGGCGCCGAGTACGTGCTCTGGACACTCGCCGTGGCGATCTTCGTCGTGGTCCCGGCGCTCGTCCCCGAGGAGTCGGGATGGCTGCGGCCCTCCCACTTCGTGGAGCGGCACGGCCTGGTGGTGATGGTCGCGCTCGGGGAGTCCGTGGTCGCAGTGGGGATCGGCGCCTCGAACATCAACATCAGCTGGCAGATGCTGGCGGTGGCGACCCTCGGCCTCACGCTGAGCGCCGAGCTCTGGTGGGTCTACTTCATGGGGGACGACGAGGAGGCCGAGGGGGCGCTGCGAGCGATGGTCCCGACCAGGCGTGAGTTCTATGCGGCGAACGTCGCCTACTACTGGGCCCATCTCGTGATGCTGCTCGGCATCGTCTGCATCTCCGCCGGGCTCGAGCGCGCCATCGGGCACGCGTTTGACTCCCTCAGCTTCGCACGGGCCCTTGAGCTCGGCGGGGGAACGTTCCTCTTCCTGGCCGGCCACGCGCTCTTCCGGTGGGTCCTCGGCCTGCCACTGAAGCGCTGGCGTGCGCTGGCCGCGGTGCTTGCCCTGGCGACGATTCCTCTGGGCACGGAGGCGTCCGCATTGGTGCAGCTCGTGACCCTCGTGGTCCCCCTCGGCGCCTGTCTCGCGATCGAGGGGGGCTCCCAGCGGGCCCTCGCCGCCCCCGCCTAGCCGAGCGCCTCGCGGACGAACTCGATGTCCGCCTGCATCTCCCGCTTGCCACCGGGCGTTTCGACGACGACGGGAGGCCCGGCCGCCTTGATCATCTCCCGCAGCTGCTCGGCTCCGATCTCGCCCTTGCCGAGGTTGGCGTGGCGATCGGCGCCGGTTCCGGCCGGGTCCCGGGAGTCGTTCGCGTGGAGGAGGTCGATCTTCCCGACGATCGCCAGCACCCGCTTGACGGCGTCGGAGAGGTCCTCGCCGGCGGCGTGCGCGTGGCAGGTGTCGAAGCAGAAGCCGATCTCGACGTCGGTCTTCGACTTCGAGACGCTCTCCCAGAGCCGGTCGAGCGCGTCGAACTTCCTGGCGACGGCGTTCTTGCCGCCCGCCGTGTTCTCGAGATAGACCGGGACCTCCGAGGTCAGTATCTCGAGGGTCCGGAGCCATCGCCCCACGCCCTCGGAGACGTCGTCATCCGCATGTCCGCCGTGGACGATCACCGCGGCGGCGTCCACCTCCGCCGCCGCATCGCAGGTCTGCTGGAGGATCTTCCGGGACCCGTAGCGCACGTTGTTGCGCGGCGAGCAGACGTTGATCAGGTACGGGGCGTGGACGTAGAGCGGCACCTTCGAGGCGCGCAGCTCCTCCGCGTCCTTCCTCGGAGGCGGCTTCTTCCAGCCCTGGGGGTCTGAGAGGAAGACCTGCACGCAGTCGGCGCCGATCGCCTCGGCCTCCTTCAGGGGCTTCTCCGGAGCGACGTGCGCTCCGACCATTACTTGAAGCTGATGACCTGCTGGATGCCGCTCGGCCGGTTCGTGTAGCGCATCGTGATCAGCGGGAGCGGGCTGAAGTGGATCTGCTCATCCGTCGCACTGGCGCGCCAGGCCGAGGGATCGGGACCCTGCTGGCCGGCGAGCTTGTTGCCGGCCGCCTGGATCGCGGTCCACACCTGGCTCCTGCACGCCGCCAGATGGCCCTTGCCGCAATAGAAGAGGTTGAACTGGTCCGGTAGCCGCTTGTTCTTGCGCTTCTTGTGTGAGGCGTTGAGCAGCCCCCGGATGTCGCGATCGAAGTACTGGTACCAGCCCGAGTACTGGCCACCCGGGGGAGCGTCGAAGCGGCTCGACAGGTCGTTGAGCTGGGGCAGGAGCGTCTGGCCCAGTCGCGCGGCCAGCTCGTTGTCGACGATGTCCGGATAGGCGGCGTCCATGATCGCCGCGCCCGGGTAGTCGATCAGCCCGTCGTTGTTGAGGTCCAGGCGGTTGCCGCCCTGCTGGCGCCACTGGTTCATCAGGTCGAGCATCTGCTGCGCCAGCGGGGACGGCGCGGTGGTGCCACGCAGGAGCTTGTTGAGCAGCGGCAGCATCACGATCGCCCGGACATCCTGGGTGGCAGAGGCGTTCATCGCGGAGGTGATCGAGGAGGGTGACCAGCGCCCCTTCTTCTTGAGCCGCTTGAGGTTGAACCTGAGCAGGTTGACCCGACCGACCGACCCGTTGCGATTCCACTCGTCGTCCGCCGCGCCGAAGCCGCGCGCCGCGCCGTTGTTCCAGTTGGTCATGAAGCCGCTCTTGTTGTCCTTGCCGTGCATATGGGCGCCGGCCTTGAGGAAGCCGTGCCATTCGTACTTGCCGGTGCCCTTCGTCGGCAGGCCCGGGTCGACGCTGGACGGCCGGATCGGATCGCGTCCGCTCGTGTACATCGCGATGTGCCTGTGGTCGATGTAGAAGGAGTTGAACGTCTGCGGCGTCAGCGAGGCGGCCTTGTAGAAGGTCTTCGGGTTCTTCACCTGGCCGTCGGACAGGCGGCGGAAGAAGAGCTGGTCGAGCACGTCCTTGAGGTAGCTCGAGCGCTTCTGGGAGATCGCCACAGTGCGCCCGCCGACCCTGCCGTATCCCTGGACGGGGCCGTGCACGGTGGTCAGGAAGCTCACCGGGTCGCCGTTCAGCGTGCCGGCGTTGAAGTGGCCCATGGCGCGGCACTTGCCCCTGTAGAGGTACTTCTGGCTGCTGCCCCCGCAGAGGGTCTCCGCGTACTGGTCGATGATGTCGCTGCTCGCGGAGGTGAGCGTGGTCGAGAAGCGGGCGGTGCGGCCGATCAGCAGGTACCCGGGGAAGGGGGCCGAGGTGGCGCCGCGCCAGTGCAGGCCCGGGGCGTGCATGTCCATCTCGAGGACGAGGCCCGGGAAGAAGTAGCTGATCTGCGGGCCGCCGACCAGGATCGGATGGTGGGTGCTCGAGTGCCGGCCGGTAACCATCAGCTCGTTGCTCGCCTGCACGGGCTCCTGCGGCGGCGCGAGCTTGCGGGCGACGCTCGCCGGCACGGCCGGCGTGGCGGCGAAGCTGTGGTTGTCGAGGACGACGCTGCCCGGGTGCTTTCGCGGGATGTGGCCGTACGGGAACTTGCCCCCGATCGAGGTGACGCTCCGCGAATTCTTGAACTGGCGGAAGTCGTTGTAGGCCTGGAATCCGCGCCCCTTGCCGAGCTGCTTCTGCAGGCCGTTCAGGAACTCGGAGTCGAGCGCCTCGCGGCCCCCGCCCTGGCCGAGGAACTGGCCCTTCAGGGCGTTGACGGCGTAGACGTCGTTGCGAGTCCAGGGGGCGTTGGGCGAGTGGGTGGCGGCCAGGTAGGCGTTGATCCCCGCCACGTAGCTGTCAATGTCGCGGAGGACGGCCTTGCCCTCCTTGCCCGACCTCTGCAGCGCCTTCGTCTCCTTCGAGACCACCGCCTCGGTCTCCGGGCTCGGCTTGAAGCTCTGCAGGCTCGAGGTCAGACCGATCGCGCTCAATCCGGGAGCGTCGATCACGGCGACGCGGGAGTTGTAGCGAGCCTGCTCCAGCAGCAGGCCGCGGTCCTTGGCGACGATCCAGCCGGCGGCCTCAACGCCGCCGACGTGCGTGTTCGCGTAGATGTGGGGAACGTTGAAGCGGTCGCGCAGAACGGTCACGCCGGGGAACGGAACCGGCTCCTGGGTGGCGGGCCCGTCGGTGTCGACGCTCAGCTTCTCGGACTTGAAGTCCGTGTAGAGGTCGTTCGAGGTGACGTTGTCGAAGAGGGGGGTGAGGGCGTTGTAGAGAGTCGCCTGCGACGCCGCATTCGGTCCCGGCCCTCCGTACTGGCCGGACGGGAGGATGTTCCTCGCGATGATGGTCGGGTCCTTCGCGGAGGCGACGGGCGCCAGCGTCAGCAGTGATGACGCCATCACCGCGATCGCGATCCACGACCACCTCAACGTCCCGCGCATTTCCTCTCTCCTCTCTCGAGCGCTCGCTTCCCTCCGAGCGCCTGTCCCACGCTAACAAACCCGTGCCGAGAGCGGGAGTTGCGACACGGCGCCCGCCCGCGCATAGATTGTCCGAATGCCCGATCGCTTCGGCCGGCGGCTGCCCGATCCGGTCGTGCTGCTGCTCGCCGCCGGAGCCGCAGCGTCCGCGGCCGTGCTGTTGGTGCTGGGATCGCGGCTGACCTTCCTGCTCGACGACTGGGAGTTCCTCCTCTATCGCCCGGGGTTCAACGCGCACGCGATCCTCGACCCACACGGGGAGCACATCTCGATCGCGCCGGTCCTGATCTACAAGGCGCTGCTCAACACGGTCGGGATGAGCTCGTCGGTGCCCTACCTCGCCGTCGACGTCGCCTTCGTCGTCGCCAGTGCCGTGCTCCTGTTCGTCTATCTGCGGCGCCGGATCGATGCGTGGTTGGCGCTGCTGGCGGCCGGGGTCGTTCTCACGCTCGGCCCCGGCTACGACGACCTGATCTGGGACTTCCAGATGGGCTTCATGGGCTCACTCGCCTGCGGGCTGGGCGCGATCGTGATGCTCGAGCGCGGCGACCGCCGTTGGGACGCCGTGGGATGCGCACTGCTGAGCCTCGGCATCACCTTCTCCAGCCTCGGCCTGCCATTCATCGTGGCCGCCGCTGTGGACGTCGCGCTCCGCGGCGACAGGGTTCGGCGGCTGTACGTCGTGGCGGTCCCCGCGACCATCTACGCGATCTGGTGGGCCGGATGGGGTCACACGGCTGACAGCGCGCTCTCCCTGCACAACGCCGTGAGGACGCCGTCATTCGTCGCCCACGCGGCCGCCGCGGTCCTCGCGTCCCTCTTCGGCCTGGTCCAGACCGGTGGGGGGGTCGCGGCGGCCCAGTTCGGCTGGGGGTGGCCCCTGCTCGCGGTAGCAGTGGTGGCCGCGGGCTGGCGGATCCATCGCATCCGGCCGGTTCCTCGCGAGCTCTGGATCGTCCTGGCCCTGGCGCTCAGCTTCTGGGTGCTCGCGGGCCTCAACGTGAAGCCGGGACGCAGCCCGACCGAGAGCCGCTACCTGCTGCCAGGGGCGGTCTTCGTCCTGATGATCGCCGGCGAGCTGCTCCGGGGGATTCGGATCCCGCGACCGGCGATCGCGCTCGCATTCGTCGCGGGTGCGGCCGCCATCGCGAGCAATCTCTGGGTGCTGCACGACGCGTATTTCGCGTACCGCAACACCAGCGACCTGATCAAGGCGGATCTGGGATCAGTCGAGATCGCCAGAGACCGAATCGTCTTCCCGGTCAGGCTCTCCGAGGACATCGCCGACACCCCCTATGTCGGTGTCTCCTCGTCCGCATACCTGCGGGCCGCCGATCGATACGGGTCGCCCGCCGACACCCCGGCCGAGATCGCGGCCGCCCCTGAGCCCGCCAGGGTGGCCGCCGACAAGGTGCTCGCTCGCGCCCTCGGCATCGGCGTCTCCGCATGGCGCGGCCCGGTGACCGGGTGCCGAAGGTTCGCGCCGCCCGGCGCGATCCCCGTGGTGCCGCCGGGCGGGGCGGTCGTCCGCACGTCGAAGGGCTTCGGCGCAGCGGCGGCTCTGCGCCGGTACGCCACCGCCTCGTTCCCGGTCCCGCTGCCGCCGCTACCGGGCGGAAGCACGAGCTTCCTGCGGATCCCGACGGACCGTGCGACCGAGCCATGGGAGCTCGCGCTCCGCTCCCGGGGACGCATCTCCGTCTGCGGCGTCAGTCCCTAGGCGCGATCAGGGCCGGAGCACCTGCACGTTGTCGATGTCCACCTGGCATCCGGTCGGCGGCAGGCAGCGGATCGCCGAGTCGTGGTAGATGCCGGCTCGCAGGTGGGAGGGAATCGGCTTGCTGGGCCTGATTCCGTCGGGAGAGCCTCCCGGAGTCTCGATCTTGAGCGTGTAGGTATGAAAGCGGCGGCTGAGCTCCCCGGCATCCGCCACGTCCCCATCGCCGTTCAGATCGGCGCCCAACCTGATGTAGCCGCCCTTCTTGCGGTCGGAGTAGCGCACGTCGAAGATGAAGCGGGTCCAGAAGTTGGCCTGCGCCGGCACTGACCAGAGCACGCGGGAATCCGAGATCGCCTTGCGAGAGAGGCTTTGCCGCAGCACCCAGCGGCCGTTGTATGCGTCGAGCTCGAGAACCGGAGTCCCACTGCTGTTCGCCGCCGGGAACCTCTGCTTCATCTGCATCACCACCTGCCACGTGAAGACGTTGAGCGGGAAGGCCGGCGGGAGTCGTACCGAGAGCTCGGTGATCCGGCGCTGACCCTGCCGGTACAGAACGGTCGGGCTGTCGCGGAAGTCCTCGCCGAGCTCGCACCGCTCCCCGAAGACATCGTCCCCGTCCAGCACCGAAAGGCGCCGGAACGCTGTGTCCCCTTGCGGGGCGCCCGTGACCGTCGGGTGGGTGTCGCCCCCCGTCGTGATCTGCTGCGCGCGAGAGGGGTTCTGGCAGTCCACCTCCCCCAGACGGGAGCCGGATCGGGATTGACGCCCGTGTCGGAGAAGACCACCGCTCTGCCCTTGTGGCGGTGCTTCTTGGCGACCGCAGTCGACGGGGCCGTCAGGGCAGCCGGCGCCAGCGCCATCAACATGATGCTCATGGCGAGGGCCAGAATCGAACTGGCGACACCACGATTTTCAGTCGTGTGCTCTACCAACTGAGCTACCTCGCCGGGGCGGCCGCAAAGGCTAGACGAACGGCTAGCGTCCGAGGAGTGATCAGGAGCATCGTCGCGGCCGGCGCCGTCGTCCTCGTCGCCACGTCGGCATCGGGAGCCACCGAGCAGCCGCCCGAGTCGCTCTCCATCGCTCTCCCCTCAGCCTCGGTACCGAAGCGGCTGGCTTCCCTGGGTCCTGGCGCGCCCCGCTGGGCCGGCCGGCTCTACCGCCGGTCCGCGCAGGTCCTGCTCGCGCTGACCGACCGCGCCGGCGCGCTCGTCGCCGGTCAGCGCGACGGCTGGGATTACGTCTGGCCGCGCGACGCCGCGGCCGGGGCGATGGCGCTGGACACCGCCGGGCTCGATCGTGAGGCGGGCCGTGTGGTTGCCTTCTTGACCAGCCTCGATGTCAATGACGCCGCGCGGTTCTATCCCGACGGAGACCGGGTGCCGGGACGAACTGCGGCCGGGGATGGGGAGGGCTGGATCGCGGCGGCGAATCGGGCTGTCGGCGAGTCTGTGCACGTCCGTGGTCGTATATCGACTACAGATCGCCACGAACCCCTCGATTGGCGGGATCGCCAGGACTACGGGGAGAACGTCACGGGTGACCTGCTGGGCAACGCGATCGCTGCGGGCGTCCCGGCTGATGAGATCAGGGCCCGTTTCCTCGGTGAGAGGGGTTTGGTGCGTGAGCAGGGGGCATCCGAGCTGGACTCCTCGGCCGCTTGGGCCGTCACCGTCTTCCCCAGCCGGGGTCTGCGCGGAGCGGCGAAGACCACGCTCCTCAACCTCACCCGCGAGTCGACCCCGTACGGCATCCCCCCGATCGAGGGGTGGACGTCCGGCGAGGTCTGGACTGCCCCGACCGCCTGGTCGGCCTGGGCGCTGGCGGAGCTCGGTGAGACGCGGGCGGCAGACAGGCTGCTCGGTGAGCTTCATCGAGCCGAGACGCCAGCCGGCACCCTCCCCGAGCGGCTCGACGCGACGACCGGGCGGCCGACCTCGACCACGCCGCTCGCCTGGTCGCACGCCTTCGCGATCCTGGCTCTGCGAGCACGCTACCCGGACTAGCCGCTCTCGATCACGGCCAGCGCCGCCCTGACCGCGTCCTCAGGGCCGTCCGCCTCGACGATGCCGAGCTCCGTCCCGGCCTGATTGCGAAGCGCCCAGCTGCGGATCGCCACCACCGGCCGCCCGAGCTTCCGCGCGTAGGCGATCTCCGAAAGCGTCCCCCATTCCCCTCCGATCGCGATCACCGCATCGCCCGACCCGACCACCGCGAGGTTCCGAGCCTCCCCGATCCCCGTCGCGACCACATGGCTGACGTAGGGATTCGCATCGGCGCGGGAGAGCGTGGGGAGCACGCCGATGACCACGCCTCCCGCCTCGGAGGCGCCCTTCGAGGCCGCCTCCATCACGCCGGTGCGCCCGCCGCAGACGAGCACGGCGCCGGCCTCGGCGATCCCGCGTCCGACCGCCTCGGCGTCTCGGAGGACGTCCGGTTCTCCCTCGGCGCCCCCGACGACCGAGATCTGGGCCGGCCCGCTCACGAGGCCTTCGCCCTGCCCTCCCGCAGCATGCGGCCCATCAGCTCCAGGGCGCCGCCCTTGTGGAGGTGCTCGTTCAGGTTGCCGCACTTCGGGCTCTGCACGCAGGAGGGGCAGCCGTCGTCGCAGGGGCACTCGCGGATCAGCCGGTCGGCGTCGCCGACCAGGCGCTCGAACTCCTCGTAGCCGCGCCGGGTGATCCCGACGCCGCCGGGATGCCCGTCGTAGATGAAGATCGTCGGCGAGCCGGTCTGGTGGTGGATGTTGGTCGACAGCCCGCCGATGTCCCAGCGGTCGCACATCGCGATCAGCGGGAGCACCGCGATCTGCCCGTGCTCCGAGGCGTGCAGCGCGCCGAGCAGGACCTCGCTGGGGAGCGCGGCGGCCATCCTGTCCCCGATCACGTACCAGAGGGCCTGGGTGACGAAGTCCTGTTCCGGCAGGTCGAGGGAGATGATGTCGATCACCTTGTTGTCGCCCAGCCGCTTGCGCTGGTAGGCGATCACCTGCTCGGAGACCGAGACGGTTCCGAAGGTGAGCTCGACCCCGAGCGCCCGCCGCTGCGTCTCGATCCCCTCGACGTAGACCTCCGTCTCCTTCTTCACCTGCGTGTAGTAGTCGCCCTCGAACGGCTTGACCAGCGCGCGACGCGCACCGATGTCGAGCTCCGCGACCTCGTAGGAGCGGCCGAGATGGAGGTAGATCGCTCCTGGGTGGACCGTGGAGAAGGCCCGTCCGGCCTCCACGTTGCCGATCATCTCGCCCGAGGTGGAGTCGACGACGGCGACGCTGTCGACGGACGACGAGCGCAGCGCGATCCTCCCCGCGACGAAGTCGCCGGTGCGCGTGAGGTAGCGCTCGCCACGCCCGCGACGCAGCTCGCCGGCGGTCACCAGCTGCTCCGCCCGGTCGCGCCAGCCCTCGCCGAGGACCTCGTCGTCGTCCGGCCCGAGCGGCGCCTCGTAGGCGGCGGCGAGCAGGTGCTGGAGCTGGATCTGCTCGGAGCGGTGGTCGAGGATCGCCGCCTCGACCGGGCGCTCCAGGAACTCGTCCGGGTGGCGACAGAAGAACTGGTCGAGGGCGTCCTCGCCGGCGACGTAGACGGCCAGGCCTCGCCGTCGCCTTCCCGCGCGGCCCCACATCTGCCGCAGGCTGGCGACCGTCCCCGGGAAGTTCACGCAGATCGCCGCATCGAGCTCCCCGACGTCGATTCCCAGCTCGAGCGCGTCGGTCGCCGCCACGGCGAGGAGGTCGCCGGAGGAGAGCTGGGCCTCGATCTCCCTCCGCTGCTGGGGCGTGTATCCGGCCCGGTACGGCGCGATGCGGTCCGCGAGCGCCCCCTGCCCCCGCCTGGCCAGCTCGTCGGAGGCGAACCGGTTGATCAGCTCGATTCCCCGCCGGCTGCGCATGAAGCAGATGGTCCGCACACCGCGGGAGACCAGTTCGACCAGCAGGTCGGCCGCCTCGGAGACGGGCGAGCGCCGCGTCATCGTGTGCTGCTCGATCACCGGCGGGTTCCACATCGCGATCTCGCGGCCGGCCCGCGGCGCGCCGTCGTCGTCGAGCAGCTCGAAGGGCATGCCGGTCAGCCGCTCGGCCAGCTCACCCGGGTTTGCGATCGTGGCCGACGCGAGGATGAAGCGGGGCTCGGCCCCGTAGATCCGAGCCACCCGGCGGAGCCGGCGCAGGACGTTCGCCACGTGCGAGCCGAACACACCGCGGTAGGTGTGGGCCTCGTCCACGACGACCCAGCCGAGGTTCGCGAGGAAGTCGCCCCAGCGCCTGTGGTGGGGGAGGACCCCCACGTTCAGCATGTCGGGGTTGGTGAGCACCAGGTTCGCCCGCCTCCGGATGCTCGGCCGGTCCTCGCGCGGCGTGTCGCCGTCATAGATCGCCTCGCGCAGCCCCGGTGCACGCAGCTCGCCGAGCTTGCGGGCCTGGTCCTGGGCGAGGGCCTTGGTCGGATAGAGGTAGAAGGCGCGGCTGAGCGGTTCGCGCGCGATGCCGTCGAGCACGGGCAGGTTGAACGACAGGGACTTTCCGGACGCCGTCCCGCTGGTCAGGATGAGGTTCGACCGGCGAGCCGTCTCGTAGGCCGCGGCCTGGTGGGAGTAGAGGGATTCGATCCCCGCGCCCGCCAGGGCTTCGGCGAGAGCCGGGACGAGGTCCCCCGGCAGGCCCGTGAGCTTGGCCATCGTCGCCGGCTCCGCCGACTCGGCGACCAGCCGCCCGTCCTCCCGGGCGGGGCCCAGGGCGGGCTCCCAGGCGCCTCCGGAAACCGCGGTGCCGCTAGCCAATCGCAGCTCCCTCCGACTCGATCGCAGCCGCGATTCGCATCGCCTGCAGCGCGCTCGGATCGTGCAGGCGCAGGATGTCGGCTCCATTCCTGACAGCGAGCGCGACCGCGGAGGCGGTGGCCCATTCCCGCTCGCCGGCGGGCAGCCGCTCCTCCCAGGAGCCGGCCAGCACCGCGCCGAGGAAGTCCTTGCGGGAGAGCGACACGTAGAGCGGCCGGCCGAGGACCTCGAGCTCGCCGAGCCTGCGGAGGATCTCCAGGTCGTCGACCGGGGAGAGGTCGAAGTCGAGCCCGGGATCGAGCGCGATCTGATCCTCGGAGACGCCCCGGGCGCTGGCGGCCTCGAGCCGTTCGGCGAACCAGCGGCGCAGGTGGTCGACCGGATCGTCGTAGCGCGGGGTGGGGCGGTCCTCCCGGGGCGGCCCCTCGATGTGCATGAGCACCAGCCCGCAGCCGCTCTTCGCCGCGACGTCGAGCATCGCGTCGGCCCCGCCGCCGATGTCGTTGATCGCCACGGCCCCCGAGTCGAGCGCCGCGTGAGCGACCTCGGGCGAGAAGGTGTCCGCCGAGATCGGCCGCTCCGTGCGCTCAGCGAGTCCGCGGATGGCCGGGACCAGCCGCGCGGCCTCATCCTCGGGTGGCACCGGCGGGCCGCTGCGCGCCGCGACCGCGCCGACGTCGAGCATGTCGAAGCCGGACTCCGCCAGCGCCACGCCGTCCTCAACGGCACGGTCCGGCGTCCCGCTTCGCGCTCCCTCGAACATCGAGTCCGCGGTGACGTTGACGATGCCGGCACCGATCGGCCGCTCCAGATCGAGCATTCGGTCTTGCAGCTGCCAGCTTCTTCCCATTGGCTCAGGTTACGGTTCGCCGATGCCGCTCCGTTGCGTCTACACCGACCTCGACGGGACTCTCCTCGGAAGATGGGGATCCCTCTTCCGCGACGCCGAGGGCGAGTTCTCCCTGCTCCAGGCACGGGCCCTGGAGGCCTGCCATCGCGCCGACGTCGAGGTGGTGATCAAGTCCGGGCGCCGAGAGGCCTCGGTGATGGAGGACGCGAAGCTGATCGGCTCGCGCTCCTACATCTGCGAGGTCGGCTGCCTGGTCGTCATCGACGGCGAGCGGACCGAGCTGATCGGCGACGCCGAGGTCCAGGAGGGAAAGACGCTGGCGGAGACGATGGTCGACAGCGGCGTCCCCGACGAGCTCTTCGATCATTTCGCGGGCCGGCTCGAATGGCACAGCCCCTGGCACCGCCAGCGCGAGCTCTCGCTGCTCTTCCGCGGCAAGGTCGACACGGCCGAGGCGAACGAACTCCTGGCCGAGCGCGGCCATCGCGGGCTGAAGCTGATCGACAACGGGGCGATCTTCGCGCCGATGGACGGGATCGAGGGCCCCGCCCACGCCTACCACCTGCTTCCCGAGACGGCCAGCAAGGCACGGGCGGTCGCCTACCACCAGCAGGTCCGGGGATATGCACCGGAGGACTGCATCGCGATCGGCGATTCGGTCGAGGACCTCTCGGTCGCTGAGGTCGTCGGCCGCTTTTTCGTCCCAGCGAACGGGCCCGAGCGCGATCCCGCCCTGCGCGAGGCGATCGGCGGACGGCCGAACGTCACCGTCACCGAGGGGTACATGGGGGACGGCGTCTACGAGGCGGTCGTCTCTACGCTGGCGGGTGGCTGATGCGCAGCATCCACGTGACCCGCACGATCCCCGCCCCGGCCGAGGAGATCTTCGACCGGCTGGCCGACCACGCGAACTACGACCGGTTTCGCGGGATCAACGGCTCGGAGCTGATCCACGAGGGCGACCCCGCTCCCAACGGCGTGGGAGCCCTGCGCCGCATCAAGGTCCGGCCTCTCACCTTCGACGAGGAGATCACCGCCTATGAGCGCCCCACACGCCTCGACTACCTGATCGTCAAGCTCAACGTCCCCTTCAAGCACGACGGCGGCTCGATCACGCTGAGCCCCGATCCCGGCGGGACCAGGGTCGACTGGCGCTCCAGCTTCAGCGTCCCGATTCCCGTGGTGGGAGGCGCGCAGGAGCTCGTCTGGCAGCCCGTCCTCGCACGGGGGTTCCGCCGGGTACTGGAGGACGTGGAGCGAATGCTGGTGGCGAAGAGCTAGCCGTCGCCGTTCGCCGAGAAGCCGGTCCGGCGCTGCTCGACCTCGCGCTGTGAGATCACCCGGTCGATCAGCCCGTACTCCGCCGCCTCGTCCGCCTTGAAGAAGCGGTCGCGCTCCATGTCCTCGCGGACCTGCTCCTTCGACTTGCCCGTGTGCTTCGCGTAGATCCCGTCGATCCGGTCTCGCAGCTCGAGCGTCTCCCTGGCGTGAATCTCGATGTCCGCTGCGGTCCCCTCGAAGCCGCCGCTCGGCTGGTGAATCAGGATCCGCGAATTCGGCAGGGCCATCCGCTTGCCCTCGGCGCCGCCGGTGAGGAGCAGGGAGCCCATCGACATCGCCACGCCGTAACAGATGGTCCGCACGTCCGGCTTCACGAACTGCATGGCGTCGTAGATGGCCATCCCCGAGTAGACCACCCCGCCGGGGCAGTTGATGTACAGCGAGATCTCCTTGTCCGGGTCCTCGGACTCGAGGTGGATGATCTGCGCGACGATCAGGTTCGCGACCTGGTCGTCGATCGGTGTGCCCAGGAAGATGACCCGGTCGCTGAGCAGCCGGGAGAAGATGTCGTACGAGCGCTCGCCTCTGGCGCTCTGCTCAACGACTGTCGGGACCATCGGCATTGGGGAGACCTCCTGTTCGGATCGAAATACGCAACCAATAGGTTGCGCGACGTACGGTAGCATAGGCAACCATGGAGTTGCGAGACAAGCCGACCACGCCAGACCGCCGGGACGAGAAGGCCCGATGGGTCGAACGCGAGACCCTCGTTGAGGCTACTCCCGAGGAGGTCTGGGAGTCACTCACCGACGAGGACCGGCTCGAGGAATGGCTCGCGCCAGATGTAGAGCTCGACCCGACCGAGGGCGGCGAGATCGCCGTCCGCGATGACGAAGGCGAGCGCAGCGGGAGCGTTCGGACGCTCGAGGAGAACGAGAGGTTCGCCTTCACCTGGTCGCGTCCGGGTGAGGGCGAGAGCTTCGTCGAGTTCACCATCGAGGCCCTTCCGGGCGGCAGCCGCGTGACCGTGGTGGAGACGCCGATGGCGATGGCTGCCGGCGGCTGGGGCCCCCGCCTCGCCAGCCTGCGGCGCTCACTGCGATTCGCACCTGTCGCTTGAGGGCACCCGCTCACCGACACGTCGACGCGGTCTTCGACGCACTTGCCGATCCGACGCGCCGGCGCGTCGTCGAAACGCTGGCGCGCGGGGGGACAGTGACCGCGAGCGGCCTCGCCGCGCAACTCCCGATCACGCGCCAGGCCGTCGCCAAGCACCTTTCCGCGCTGCACGGGGCCCAGCTCGTCAGCGCCTCGCGCATGGGCCGTGAGACCCACTACAAGCTTCGCCCGCAGCCGCTCGACGAGGCGGCTCACTGGATACAGATGGTGAGCGCCGAGTGGGACGACCGGCTCGAGGCGCTGAGGCGCTCCCTGGAGAAGAGGACAAGCCGCTCCAAGTAGGATCGGGCCATGGTTCAGGCCACGGTCGCCGAGGAGGAGTACCTGCAGACGATGTTCTGGCTCGAGGAGGCCGGTCTGCAGATCAACGGGGCGAACATCGCCCGGGCGATGCAGCTCTCCCCGCCCACGGTCCACGAGATGATCGGCCGGCTCGAGGGCGACGGCTACGTCGAGCGCGCCGACGACAAGTCACTCACCTTCACCGAACGCGGCCGGAGCGAGGCCGAGGCGATCGTCCGTCGCCACCGGCTGATCGAGCGCTTCCTCACCGACGTGCTCGGCATCCCCTGGGACGAGGTTCATGAGGAGGCCGAGCGCCTCGAGCACGCGATGTCCCCCGTCCTCGAGGAGCGGATGCTGGCCGCGATCGGCGACGCGAAGACCTGCCCCCACGGCCACCCGATCGTCGAGGGCGTCCGCGAGGAGGGCGTGCTGCTGGCGGATGTCGAGCCCGGAGCCGATGTGGTCATCCTGCGGTTCGAGAACGAGGCCGAGGAGATCCTCCATTACCTGAAGGCGACCGGCCTCCATCCGGGCCTGGGCGGGACGCTCGAGAGCACTGACGCCGACGAGGTCGTCGTCGCATCTCCTGACGGCAAGCACGCGGTATCGAAGAGCGTCGCCGAGACGGTCTCCGTCCGCGCCGATCCCGCCCCGGAGCCGCGGCCGCCATTGCCGGATCAGTTGGTGATCTCCAGCGATCGCTACGGCAGATAACGGCCACCGGCCGCGACCGAGCCGTTTACCAGTTCTTAGCTCCAGCTTCAGGTGCGAGCCGCAGACTTCTTGCTACGCTCAACGGAGCATAGTATAGTAAGTCACTCAACAAACGGGGGAAAGCTATGGAAGCAGGCACCCGCACTCTGATCACCGATCGCAATGTCGCCGAGCGCAGGCTGGTCTCGATCGCCAGAGCGATCGAGGCACACCGCAACGAGCAGAAGCGCAAGCCCTACCCGACCCGCGCCGAGGACCTCAACCTCTACAGGCGCGCCCAGGAGATCCTGGGACACCGGGTCTAGGCGGCGGCCTCCGCGCTGGAAGCTCCGGCGCGGAGCCGCTGGAGGGCCCGTGCCAAGCGCTGGACGCCTTCGTCGACATCGCCGGCCGGGACGGGGGCGAACGAGAGCCGCAGGCTCGATGAGCCGCCCTCGAGCATGAAGTCGGGCCCGGCGACGAAGGTGACGCCCTCCTCCTTCGCCTCGGCCAGCAGGGCCTTCGTCTCGACGTCGCGCTTCAGGTCCAGCCAGAGGAAGTAGCCTCCGGCCGGAACGACGAACTCCGCCTCCGGGATGTGCTCGTGTAGTGCCTTGACGAGCGCGTCGCGCCTCTCGCGCAGTGCAGCGTTCACGACCGTCAGGTTCTCGTCGAGGCCGCCCGAGCGGCAGAGCTCGAAGACGATCGACTCGGCGAGCATGTTCGGCGAGATGTAGGTCTCGTTCGCGCGCTTGGCGAGTGTCGCGATCTGCTCCTCCGGACCGACCAGATAGCCGACCCGGACCCCCGGGCTGACCGACTTCGAGAACGAGGACGCGTGGATCACCCGATCCGCGCCGTCCATGTCCAGCATCGTCTCCGCACGGGTCTCGTCGAAGGAGATCAGGCGGTACGGGTCGTCCTCGAACAGCGTGAACCCGTGATCGGCCGCGAGCCGCACCAGCTCCGTCCTCTTCTCGGCGGAGAGGGTGCAGCCGGCGGGGTTGTGGAAGTTGGGGATGACATGCGCCAGGGAGACCTGTTCCTGGCCGCACGCGGATTCGATCGCCGCCGGGTCGACGCCGTCGGCCTCCAGCGGCGCTCCGACCAGCTCGGTGCCGGCCTGTTGGAGCAGGAGCAGGGTGCGGTCATAGGTGGGCTGCTCGACGACCACGCGGTCTCCCTGGGAGACCAGATGGCGGAAGAGGAGCGCGGCGCCCTCCATCGACCCGTTCGTGACCATGACCTGCTCGGCCTTTACGCCGTGGAGCTCGGCGATCCAGTCGCAGAGGCCCGGGTGCCCGCGGCCGGTGCCGTAGCTGAGCGCCTTCTCCCAGTCGGATTCGAGGGCGTGCGCCGCCGCCTCGCGTACGGCGTCGTGAGGGAGGATGTCGGCGCTGGGCGCCCCACGTGCAAAGCTGATCGTTCGTTCGGCCATCGGCGCATCGAGTATACGAACGGTGCGATACTGAGCCGCGCGGGGGATGAAGGCCGCGAATGCCCGAGGAAGGGGGACCTGGGGCCATTGGATGCCCTCCCAACCGGGGGAGGTCGTCCAAAGCGCCCGGTGCGTTGGCAATACTGTTGCCCGATGCCAGCGTCGCTCGAGTTGGTCAAGATCGCGCTGCAGGCCTATGGCAACGGCGACTGCGAGATTGCCCTCGCGCTCGCCGATCCCCTGATCCGCTGGGACGAACGTGCCTCGCGCCCCGACGGTGATCTGGTCTGGAAGCACGAGGACGTCCAGCGCGCGATGCGCCGCTACCTCGATAGCTGGGAGTCCTACCGCTTCGAGGTCGAGGACATCGCCGAGGTCGGCCCGGGCAAGGTCGTGGCAATCTGTCGGGAGCGCGGCAAGCCCAAGGAGGGCACCGACGTCGATCGTCGCTTCGGCGGTCTCTGGGTGGTGAACGACGGAAAGATCGCCTCCTGGGTGACCTACCTGACGCCGAAGGAGGCCGTGCGCGCGGCCAAGGAGCTCCTGGGCGGCCGGATCCACAAGGACAAGATCAAGCGACGGACGGGCCCGACAGCGGCTCTGCCGGCACCCGCCCCGGCGAAAGAGCCACCCCCTCCCGAGCAGGGAGCGGTGGAAGCCTCGAAGGTCGAAGCGTCATCCGACGATCGTCCGCGCAAGAGGCCGCTGACGAAGAGCGAGGAGCAGAAGCGCGCCGCCAGGGCGCGAGCGAAGCTCCGCCGCCGCGCCTCTCAGCAGACGGCCTAGGCCTTCGCGCCGATCGTCTCGGCGGCGAGCTGGGCCGTCTCGGTCGGGCTCTTGCCGACGCGGATGCCCTGGGCCTCGAGGGCCTGCTTCTTGGCCTCGGCGGTCCCCGAGGAGCCGGAGATGATCGCCCCGGCGTGGCCCATCTGCTTGCCGGGCGGAGCGGTGAAGCCCGCGATGTAGGAGACCACCGGCTTGGAGACGTTCTGGGCGATGTAGTCGGCGGCGCGCTCCTCGGCGTCACCACCGATCTCGCCGACCATCACGATCAGCTCGGTTTCCTCATCTGCCTCAAATAGGCGCAGAATGTCGATGAAGTCGGAACCGACAATAGGATCGCCGCCGATGCCGACGATGCTCGAGTTGCCGAGGCCGGCCTGCTTCAGCTCATTGCCGATCTGGTAGGTGAGAGTTCCCGACTTGGAGACGACGCCGATCGAGCCCTGCTCGAAGAACTGGGCCGGGATGATGCCGACGTTGGCCTTGCCGGGACTGAGCACGCCCGGGCAGTTCGGGCCGATCAGCCGGACGCCGGCGTCGCGTGCCTTCCAGTAGGTGGCGAGCATGTCGTGAACCGGGATGTGCTCGGTGATCGCGATGACCGTCTCGATCCCCGCGTCGATGGCCTCGTTGATCGAGGCGGCGGCGAAGCGGGCCGGGACGAAGATCATCGAGGTGTTGGCGCCCTGCTCGTCGACGGCCTCCTTGATCGTGTCGAAGATCGGGATCCCCTCGACGTCCTGCCCGCCCTTCTTCGGCGTGACGCCGGCGACGACATCGGTGCCGTAGTCGCGGTTGCGCAGGCCGTGGAAGCTGCCCTCGCGGCCGGTGAGGCCCGAGATGACGAGCTTCGTCTCGTTGCCGACGATGATGCTCATGCGGTCCCCGCCAACTCGACGACCTTCTCGGCGGCGCCCAGCATCGTCTTCTCCACGTGGAGGTCGGGAAGGTCGGCGTCCGCCAGCAGGCCGAGGCCCTCCTCGGAGTTCGTCCCGTCGAGGCGGACGACGAACGGCACCCGCAGCTCGATCTGGTCGGAGGCCTCGATGATGCCCTTGGCGATCTCGTCGCAGCGGGTGATGCCGCCGAAGATGTTGAAGAGGATCGCGCGGACCTTCTCGTCGGAGGTGATCACGGTGAGCGCGTCGATGATCGCCTCGGCCTTCGAGCCGCCGCCGGCGTCGAGGAAGTTGGCGGGAGCCCCACCCGCCTGCGCGACGACGTCAAGGGTGGACATGCAGAGCCCGGCGCCGTTGCCGAGGATGCCGATGTCGCCGTCGAGCTTCACGTAGGTGAGGCCCTTCTCCTTGGCCATCCGTTCCTGCTCGTCCTCGATGAAGCCCTCCTCGAGGTCGGCCAGGTCCTCGTGGCGGTAGAGCGCCGAGTTGTCGATCGTCACTTTCGCGTCGAGGGCGATCACGTCGCCGGACTTGGTGACCACGAGCGGATTGACCTCGATCAGGGTCGCGTCGGACTCGTTGAAGGCCGTGTGGAGCTTCACCAGCGCCTCCGCGGTCTTCTCCCGGTATTCCTCCGGCACGCCCGCGTCGGCGACCAGCGCCGATGCCTGCGCCTCACCGAAGCCCTCCGAGGGCTCGACGTGGCGGCGGACCAGCGCGTCGGGGTCCTTCTCGGCGATCTCCTCGACGTTCATGCCGCCCATCGTGGAGAGCATCGCCAGCAGCTTCTTGGCGGAGCGGTCGAGGATGATCGAGGCGTAGTACTCGGCCTCGATCTCCGAGGCGCCCTCGACCCAGACCTGGTGAACCGTGAAGGGCCCCTCGCCCCGCGGCCCGCGGATGTCCATGCCGAGGATTGCGTCGGCGTGCTGCTCGGCCTCGGCCTTGTCGGCGGCGACCTTGATGCCGCCCGCCTTGCCGCGCCCGCCGATCTGCACCTGGGCCTTGATCACGCACGGATAGCCGATCTCCTCGGCCGCCGCGACGGCGTCCTCCACGGTGTCGGCGACCCGGCCCTCCGGCACGGGAACGCCGTGACCGGCGAACAGCTGCTTTCCCTGATACTCGAGCAGATCCAAGGCCGCGAGAGGGTACACAACGGCCGATCGGGCGCGCTGAGGGGGTCAGCAGCGGCCGAATGAGGCAAATTGCAATACTCCCGCGGCTCTATGGCCCTTCCGAAGCTGAAAGACATCAAGTGGGTGACCACGGACTGCTACGGCACCCTGATCGATTGGGAGAAGGGCATCATGGACGCCTTCAAGCGGGAGGCCGACCGCGACGGCCTCACGATCGACGGCCCGGCCTTCCTGCAGAGCTTCTTCGAGAAGCAGGCCCAGATCATGTCCGGCTCCTACGAGCTCTATGCCGAGGTGCTGCGACGCGCCGCCGTGCAGGCCGCCGAGGAGATCGACTGGACGATCGAGCCCTCCCGCGCCCAGTTCCTCCCGGACAGCGTGGCGTCGTGGCCCCCTTTTCGCGAGGCGAACGCCGCGCTGGACCGCCTTCGGGACCGGTACGAGATCGGGATCATCTCCAACGTCGACGACAAGCTGCTGGGGATCTCGAGGCGTCACCTGCGGACCGAGCTCGACCTGGTCGTCACTGCGCAGCAGGTCCGCAGCTACAAGCCCGACAACACCCACCTGCGTGAGTGCGCCCGCCGTATCGGCGGCAAGAAGGGCTGGGTCCATATCGCCTCGGGCTACGAGACCGACGTCGGCCCAGCGCTCAAGCTGAACGTGCCGACCATCTGGGTGAATCGCCACGGCGAGAAGCTCGACGGCCGCAAGGCCCCCGACGCCACCGTCAAGAACATCCGCGAAGCTGCGGCGAAGCTCGGCGCGAAGTAGCTAGAAGCACATCGCCTGGCTCTGGACGGTCATCGTGCCGCCCATCCCGCCGTTGACGGCCCTGTCGACGAAACCGCCGTCCACGATGCGGCTCTCGACGTGGACCGGTATCACATCTATCGCGCCTGGCGTGAACGGGCTGTAGAAGGCGCCCGCCGAAAGGAGCTTCGCCGGCCGCTTCTTCGGCTTCTTCTTGCCCTTCTTTCCCTTCTTCTTCTTGGACTTGGGGACCGGTGGGCAGCTCGAAGTCTGGCTGAATGTTCCGAATTCGGGAACCAGCGCCCAGCCCCGATCCTGGCTGAGGGTCGGCACCTTGATCCCGCCCATGCAATAGACGTGAGCCGTCACGGTCTGGGCGCCGCCTGCGTTGTTCTGTGCACCGACGTGCCAGTACCCCACACTGGGTGTGCCGCCTGGGACCGGCCCCGCGCCGACACTCCACTCGGTGGTCACGGCCTGAGCCGGCAACGGCCCCGTGCTCGTCTGGAATCCGCCGCTTACCGCCGGAACGCCCGGCGGACAATCTGACTCCACCTGCACGTTCTGGCCGAATCCGCTCGCCAGTGGGGCACTGTTCGAGACGTCGATGATGACCGGCTTCGACCGCCGGCAGTAGGCATACGACGTCACGGCGCCCGTGCCGAGCGCATCGACGGCGGATGCCCTCCACGTGCTGGCCGAGAGTCTGTACGAGGCCGTGATTTCGAGGGCGCTGGTGGCGCCGTAGGGGGTAGAGAAGCCTCCGCCGACGGCCTGCTATCCGGAGGGGCATACGGCGTCCGCGGTAGAGATCTCACCGTCCGCCCCGACCGTGTTGCCGGTGGCGGTCGCAGTCACCACCGGACCGAGTCCCTTCGGCCTCTTGTGCTTCTTCTTGGCGAGCGCGGGAGCAGCCGAGAAGACCAACCACAGGCAGGAGACGAGCATCAGCACGCGCCTCATGGCGACAATCTACTCGATGGTGGCGAGGAGATCGCCCGCGTCTACCGCGGCGCCCTCCTTGGCGGGGAGCTGCGTGATCTTGCCCGACTTGTGGGCGGTGATCTCGTTCTCCATCTTCATCGCCTCGATCACGCAGACGAGGTCTCCCTCGGAGACCTCCTGGCCCTCCTCGACCGGGACCTTGAAGACGTTGCCCTGCAGCGGGGAGACCAGGTCGTCACCGGAGGCGGCGCTGCCGCCGCCGCTCGAGCGCTTCCGCTTCGGCGGCTTCTTCAGAGCGGCACCGCCGCCGCCTGCAGCTGCCGCCACGGCGTCGCCGATCACCTTGACGTCGAAGAGCTTGCCGGCGACCTCGACCTTGTAGTCGCGCGTGGTGAGCTCGCCGTCGTCCTCGGCGTGGAGCGCCTTCTCGGCCGTCTCCTCCGCGGCGAGCTGCTTGAGCCAGTCGCGGTCGCCGACGAGATCGCGGCAGGTCTCGCCGTCCGCCCACTGCTGGGTCGCCAGCAGGGCCTTGTGGAAGGGGATCAGCGTCGTCACCCCGCCGACCTCGTATTCCTCGAGCGCGCGGATCATTCGCCGGGTCGCATGCTTGCGGTCTATGTCCCAGACGATCAGCTTCGCGACCATCGGGTCGTACATCGGGGTGATCTCCGAACCGGCCTCGACGCCGGAATCGACGCGGACGCCTGGGCCGGCGGGCTCCTGGTAGCTCGTGATGCGCCCGGGAGCCGGGGCGAAGTTCTTGTGAGCGGCCTCGGCGTTGATCCGGCACTCGATCGCGTGTCCGCGAAGGTCGACGTCGTCCTGCGAGATCGAGAGCGGCTCGCCGGAGGCGATCATGATCTGCTCGCGCACGATGTCGATGCCGGTGACCATCTCGGTCACGCAGTGCTCGACCTGCACGCGGGTGTTCATCTCGAGGAAGTAGTACTCGTCGCCGACCTGGAGACCCTCGACCGTGCCGGCCGAGCGATAGCCGACCGCGGCGGCCGCCTCAGTCGCGATCTTGCCGATGCGCTCGCGCATCTCGTCGTCGACCTTGGGCCCGGGAGCCTCCTCGATCAGCTTCTGGTGGCGGCGCTGGATCGAGCAGTCGCGCTCGCCGAGGTGGATCACGTTTCCCTTGGAGTCCGCGAGGACCTGCACCTCGACGTGTCGCGGGTCCTCCATGTAGCGCTCGAGGTAGACGGTCGGGTCGCTGAAGAACTTCTCACCCTCTCGCGCGGCGCCCTCGAACGCGTCTGCGAGGTTCTCCTCATCCACGGCCACGCGGAAGCCCTTGCCGCCTCCGCCACCCGCGGCCTTGCAGGCGATCGGATAGCCGATCTCACGCGCCTGCTTCTTGGCCGCCTCGACGTCCTCGACGGGGGAGGTGGCGCCGGGGACGATCGGCACGCCCGCCTTCTGCATCAGCTCGCGGGAGCGGGTCTTGGAGCCCATCGCCTCGATCGCCTTCGGCGGCGGGCCGATCCAGGTGATCTTGGCCTTCTCGCAGGCCGCGGCGAACTCGGCGTTCTCGGCGAGGAAGCCATAGCCGGGATGGATCCCCTCAGCCCCGGCACTCTTTGCGACCTCGAGGATCTTCTCGACGTTCAGGTAGCTCTCCGCGGGCGTCGCCGGGCCGATCAGGAATGCCTCGTCCGCCTCGCGCACGTGGGGGGCGTCGCGGTCGAGCTCGGAGTAGACCGCGATCGACCCGATGCCCATCTCCTTCAGGGCTCGCGCGACGCGGATGGCGATCTCGCCGCGGTTTGCGATCAGGACTTTCTCGAACATCCGGCGGGGGAGTACAGCAGAGGCGGCTTGAGCGTGCTCTTCTCGCAGGAATGCGGAGAGGTACGGATGTGCGCGCCGTCAGCCCGCGCATACGACGGCGGGGAGGGCTCTAGTCCCGAGCTCCCACGCGGGCGGGGTGCGCGCGGGCGCGCGCCCGGGCCGCGAGCTCGCTCTCCACCGTCTGATGGCGCTCGATCTCGTCGCCGTGGGAAGCCACCCGCGCCATCCACTCCTGCTCCTCGGGATCGAGCTCGACCTCCTTGCGAAGCGCGATCTGGACTGCGAAGAGAGCACCGACAGCGAGAGCGGCGGCGGCGACCACCCACGGAACCAGATCCGTGTTCGCCTTGTTCATGATCGTGATCCCGGCGCCGATCAGCACGAGGCCCAGGGCATAGCGCAGGGCGCCCTGCGGCCACTTGACGGAGAGGTTGGAGCCGAGGATGACTCCGGGAACCGAGCCGACCAGGATGTTGGCGGCCAGGCCGAAGTCGACGTTGCCGCTGATGATGTGCGCGACCGATGCCGCCCAGAGCAGGAGGGCCGCGTGGACGACGTCGGTGCCGACGACCCGCCTCGGCGTGAGCCGGTAGACGGCGATCAGCATGATCCCGATCAGCGTGCCGCTCCCCGCGGAGCTCAGCCCGATCACGAAGCCCGTCGTGGCGCCGATCGCGACGGCGGCGACCTTGTGGCGGGTGTGCATCTCGAACGTGTCGCGCTCTTCGATCTTCTTGGCGAGGAAGAGACTGCGCAGCAGGGTGGCCGCACCGACCACGAGCAGGCAGCCGGCGAGAATCGCGAAGACGGTCTCGTCGAGGTTGTCGCCGAGCTGGCGCTTCAGGTAGTCGAGGAACCAGACGCCGGCCAGAGCGGACGGCACGCTGCCGACGGCCATCCAAAAGACGAGGGGCGTGTAGACGGTCTTCAGCTTCAGGTGCCGCCAGCTGCCGGCGGTCTTGGTGATCGCGGCGTAGAAGATGTCCGTGCCGATCGCGGTCGTCGGCTGGATCCCGAAGATCAAGACGAGCAGGGGCGTCATCAGGGAGCCGCCGCCCATGCCGGTCATACCGACAAGGAAGCCCACGCCGAGGCCGAAGAAGATGATTGCTGGATCCATTGCGCTTTCGGTGAGGGGGCGCGGCCGATTGGACGAAGGCCGCTTTTCCACCTTGTTTCCTTTTATGACCGAAAGAGTCCTAAAAGGAAGCGCGCAACATAGCGCAGCCCAGCAAGCCCCCCTAATCGGTGCAGATTCGCTGAAAAGACCTGCTCAGCGAGTGATTCGCGCGCCCTCGTCCCGGGTCAGCTCGAGGACCTCGGACGGAATCGTCCCATCGCGCAGGTCGGCGATCGTCACTCTCTCGAGCACGCGGCGCAGCGAGGCGCGAACCGCGATCCAGACCTCGCTGAGCTGCTCTGCGTTCCCCGGGTAGCTGGTCTGCTCCGGCGCCTGGTCCTGGATGTTGGCGAGGGGGCCCTCGACCGCGCGGATCACGTTCGCGAGCGTGATCTTCTCCGCGGGCTGTGCCAGCCAGTAGCCGCCGCGGGCCCCGCGGCGAGCTCGCACGAGACGAGCGTGCTTCAGCTCGAGCAGGATGTGTTCGAGGAACTGGAGCGGAATGCCCTGCGCCTCGGCGAGCCTCTCTCCTTTGACCGGCTCGTCTCCGGCGGCCGCCATCTCGACCGCGGCCCGCACGGCGTAGTCGGCCTTGGCGGAGATCCTCATATGCTCACCTGCCGATGATCGACCTGCAGAGCCATTCGACCTACTCCGACGGCGAGCTTCCCCCGGCCGAGGTGGTGGCCGCGGCCGCAAAGGCCGGGGTCACGACGCTGGCCCTGACGGACCACGACGGGGTGGACGGCATCGCCGAGGCGGCGGAGGCGGCGAGCGACGCCGGGATCGTGTTGATCCCCGCGACGGAGATGTCGTGCGTGCACGGTTCTATCGATGACATGCACATGCTCGGCTATTGGGTGGACACGACCGCGATCGCGCCGGCGTGCGAGCGCGCCCAGCGGGAGCGCGTCACCCGGGCCCAGGAGATCGTCGAGCGGCTCAACGAGGAGGGGGTGCCCGTTCGCTACGAGGACGCGATCGCGCAGGCGGGCGACGCCTCGTCGGTGGGCCGGCCCCACATCGCCAAGGCGGCGGGAGTCAAGCCCGATGGCATGAGCGCCTTCTTCGAGGAGTTCCTCATCCCCGGCGCCAGGGCCTTCGTCTCGCGCCGCTGGCCGGACGCCGCTGAGGCGACGGACATCATCCACAGCGCCGGCGGCTCCGCGGTCCTCGCCCATCCGTTCTGGGACATGGACGATCCCAACGAGGTCGCGGCGCTGATCGAGGACCTCGAACTGGACGGGGTCGAGTGCTTCTACCCCGCCCACGACCGGGCGCAGACCAAGTTCCTGCTCGAGTTGTGCAGGGATCGAGGCCTTGCGGCGACCGCTTCCTCTGACTTTCACGGCCCCAACCACAAGATGTTCGACTCCTTCTGCGCTTATCCGACTTATGACCTCGGCAAGCCGGAGCTGCCGCCCCGGCGAACCACCTAGGCGGGCTGAGCCGCCGGGATCAGCTGCCGCTCCTCGAGCAGCGTGAGGATCTTCGCGGCGTCTTCCTCCGCCGAGTCGTGCTCGGTGTCGAGGATCAGCTCCGGGTTCAGAGGCGGCTCGTACGGATCGGAGACGCCGGTGAACTCCTTGATCTCGCCCTTGAACGCCTTCTCGTAGAGGCCCTTGACGTCGCGCTCGGCGCAGACCTCGACCGAGGCCTTGACGAACACCTCGATGAAGCGGTCGCCCATCAGCTCACGCGCCTCATCGCGGATGTCGCGGTAAGGGGAGATGGCGGCGGTGATCACCGGGACCCCGTTGCGGGACAGCAGGTCGGCCACGAAGGCGATCCGGCGGATGTTGGTGTCGCGGTCCTCCTTCGAGAATCCGAGGCCCTTGGACAGGTTCTCGCGAACCACGTCGCCGTCGAGCACCTCTACCCGCGACCCGCGGTCACGGAGCTGCTTCTCGACGATGTGGGAGATCGTCGTCTTGCCCGCGCCCGAAAGCCCGGTGAACCAGAGGGTGAAGCCCTTCTCGTCAGCCATTTGACTGCTGCTCCTTTGCGTATTCGTCGATCAAGATCTGAGCCACCTCGGGGCGGCTGAACTCCTGCGGCGGCTTTTCGCCGTTGCCGAGCATCTCCCGCACCTTCGTGCCGCTCAGGAAGACGTGGTCCTCCTGGCCGTGCGGGCAGGTCTTGCCCGACGCCATTCCCTCGCACTTGTTGCACCAGAACGTGTGCTCGAAGAACAGGGGCTGGATGCCGAGCTTGTCGATGTCCAGGTCGTCGAAGATCTTCTGCGCGTCGTAGGTGCCGTAGTAGTCGCCGACGCCGGCGTGGTCGCGGCCCACGATGAAGTGGGTGCATCCGTAGTTCCGGCGGGCGACCGCGTGGAGGACCGCCTCACGGGGTCCCGCGTAGTGCATCTTCGAGGGGAAGACGTTGAGGATCACCCGGTCGTTCGGGTAGTAGTCCTCCATCAGGACCTCGTAGCAGCGCATCCGGGTCTCGGCGTGGATGTCACCGGCCTTGGTCTTGCCGATCAGCGGGTGGATCATCAGGCCGTCGGTGATCTCGAGCGCCGTCTTGGTGACGTGCTCGTGGGCGCGGTGGATGGGGTTGCGGGTCTGGAAGGCGACGATGCGCTTCCAGCCGCGGTCGGCGAAGGCCTTCTTGGACTCCTCGGGGGAGAGGTAGCGCTTCATGAAGGCGTCCTCGTGGTCGGGGAGCTCGTCAACCTCGTAGGTGCCGGCGATGCACCGGGCCCCCTCCTCGAAGATGGCCGCAACGCCCGGGTGCTCCTTGTCGCCAGTGCCATAGACGTTCTCGGCCTCGGCATCCAGGTCGCGCTCGAAGACCTCCGTGACGTTGAGCCGGCCGAGCGCCTTGCCCTCGTCGGAGGAGACCTCGACGGTGTCTCCCTCGGAGACGTCGAGGTCGGTGGCGAGGGTGATCGGGATCGGCCAGTACTCGCCGCTGGTCAGCGTCATGTTCTCCACCACGCTCTTCCAGTCCTCGGAGCCCTGCGGGCCGGTGAGCGGGGCGAAGCCGCCGTTGCCGATCATCTCGAAGTCGGCGGTCTGGCGGTCGGTGAGCTGAAGCTTGAGAGCAGTCTGTGTCATGGCGTCCTTGAGTGGATAAAGGTGATCGGTTCAGTCAGGAAGAGCGGGGCAGGGTAGCGTTGATGGGAGGGCGTTGCGGAGCAACGACCCGTTTCATCCATGCAGTCCGCACTCGGTCTTGTCGAGGCCGGCCCAGCGCCCGGCACGATCGTCCTCGCCGGCTCCGGGCTTCTTGGTGCAGTGCGTGCAGCCGATCGAGGGGTAGCCCCGGTCGTGCAGCGGGTTGTAGGGGATCTCGTGCTCCGAGATATAGGACCAGACCTCCTTCTCGGACCAGTCCGCGAGCGGGTTGAGCTTCCAGAGGCCGAAGCGCTGGTCCCAGCCGAACTTGGGCGCGCCGGCCCGCGTCTGCGAGTCCGAGCGCCGGATGCCCGAGACCCAGAGGTCGACCGCGGCGAGCGCAGAGCGCATCGGCTCGACCTTGCGGATCCCGCAGCAGGCGTCCGGGTCGCGGCTCCAGAGCTCGTCGCCGTAGAGGCCCTTCTGCTGCTCGAGGGTGATCGAGCTGTAGCGGTGGAAGTTGATGCCGTAGCGCTCCTCGAGCCGGGCCTTCGTCTCGTAGGTCTCCGGGAAGAGCACGTCGGTGTCCAGGTAGAAGAAGCGAGCCTCGGGGTCGATCGAATTCGCCATGTGGACCGTCACCGAGCTCGTCTTCTGGAACGAGCAGGCGATGTAGATCTTCGGGCTGAAGGTCTCGAGCGCCCAGCGCAGCGCCTCCTCGGCGCTCGCGTCCTCGAGCTCGGCGGCGACGGCCTCCGGGTCGAAGGGAAGCCTCTCCAGCTCGGCCGTGGGGACGGCGGCGTGTTCGGTAGCGGGCGTCGCCACTAGACCGCGCACTCCCCCTCGCCGCGCTCGACCTTGTAGGGCTCGGAGCGGTTCCAGTCGATGAAGAAGAGGAGGTTGTCGGCGTTGAACTCCACGGGCAGCTTCAGGTCGGAGATCAGCTCCTCGAACTGGTCGAAGCCGGTGCGGTCGACGAACGAGTTGAAGTCCTCGCCGTCGTTCCGCTTCTCCTCGTAGTTGCGGATCCAGCGCTCGACCGCCTCCGGCACCCGTTTGGCGGGAAGCCGGGCCTTGAGCCGGTGGCCGAAGGTGACGTCGCCACCCTCGAAGTTGCCGGCGATGTGCGGGATGTAGGCGGGAATCGTGTGCTCGCCGACCTTGATGGAGGCCCCGTAGAAGCCGATCGTGGCGATGTGGTGCTGGGAGCAGCCGTTGGGGCAGCCACTCATCTTGATGTGGATCTGCTTGGTGAGCGGATCCGTGATCTCCATCTCCTCGAGCCGTTGCTGGAGCTCCGCGTTCAGGCCCATCGAGGCGGTGATGCCGAGCTTGCAGCTGTCGGTGCCCGGGCAGCTCACCACGTCGGTGATGCTGAACGCGCCGGAGTCGCCGAGGTCCAGGTCCTTGAGACCGATCCAGAGGTCATAGAGGTACTCGGGCCGGACCCAGCGCAGCACCAGGTTCTGCTGGACGGTGGTGCGGGCGAAGCCGCCGGTGAAGTCGCGCATGATCTGGGCGAGGCCGCGGAACTGCCGTGGCGTCAGGTCGCCACGGGTCACCTTGACCGTGGCGGTGACGAAGCCGTCCTGGCGCTGGGGCGCCACGTTTGCTTCGACCCAGGCGTCGAATTCCGACTTGTCGCCGTTCGGCGAGCCGTAGCTCTGCGGAACGGCGGGGGCATCGGCCTCCTCGTCATGGACATAGAGAAGGTGATCGATGCTGAAGTCGCGCTCGGAGACCCAATCGCCCTCGAGCTCCTCGTCGACGAGCTCGCGGAAGGCATCCATCCCGATCTTGTCGACCAGCACCTTGATCCGGGCGCGCATGCGGTTCTCGCGCAGCCATTCCTGGCGGTCGAAGATCCGCAGGGCCGCCTCGGTCCACTTCAGGTAGTCGCCGTTGTCGAGCTCGACGAACTCGTTCAGGGTGGGTGCGATCCGGGGCTGGATCGAGGTGCCGCCGCCGATCCGGATCTCGACGCCCTTGACCTGCTTGCCGTCGATCTCCCTGACCTTGGGGATGAAGCCGACGTCGTGGATTCCGGTGATCGCCCGGTCGGCGTCGCTGGCGGTGAACGCGGTCTTCACCTTGCGGGGCATCAGCTGGGTGGTCGGGTGGCGGACGAAGTAGCGCGTGTAGGCGGCGGCGTAGGGAGTGATGTCGAAGGGCTCGTCGTCTGCGACACCGGCCCATGGGTCGCCGGTGACGTTGCGGATCGTGTTCCCGCATCCCTCGCGCGAGGAGAGACCCGCCGAGCTGATCTGGCGGATCAGCTCGGCCATATCGGCCAAGGGGATGTGATGGATCTGGATGTTCTGACGGGTCGTGATGTGGCCCTTGTTGAGGGGCGCGAACTGCTCGACCACGTCCGCGAACGTCTCCATCTGCTCGGGGTTGACGCCGCCGAACGGAAGCTTGATGCGGCACATCTGCACGTCGGGCTGGCGCTGGCCGTAGACGCCTTGCTTCAGGCGAAAGCCGATGAACTGCTCCTCGGTCTGCTCGCCCCTCAGGAAGCTGGCGGCCTCGGTGTCGAAGTCGTCGAACTCCCGCTCGAGGACCGGGATCACGTGCCCAGGGACGTTGTCGTAGACCTCGGGGTTCTCGAGCGACCCGATCTTTCCCTTGCCGTGCTGTTTCTTGTCCGGCTCCTGCTTGAGGGTCGAGGGGTCGGCGAGCTTCTTGGCCGGCACGGGTGTGCCGTTGCTGGTCTTGGCCCCCTTGGACGGGGCGGAGACGGGCTCCATGGAAACCGGCTTTCCTTTCGTCGACGTAGCCTTGCCCGGGCTGGGTAGCGCGCGCCCAATCTAGCAAACCTGATCGAGTTTAAGGTGATTACGGGCGGGGCGGGGCCGCTGCAGGGTAGCCGCGCCCCGAACGGGCCGCGCGCTCAGGCGAAGCTGCCGTAGCCCGGGGTCTCGACGAGCGCGGAGCGGTAGCTAGTGCTTCTTGCGCAGCTTGACGTTCTCGTGCTGCGTCGCGAGCGTCCCGCCGGTGGGCGTAAACCGGACGTTGAAGCCGACCCGGGCCTTGCCCTTCTTGTCGAGCTTCCTGCGGGTGTTCGCCTTCGGCTTGATCACCAGCTGCACGTCGCCGGGCGCCGTGACCGTCGGCGGGCCGACCACCTTGATCCCCTTATGCGTGTAGAGGAGGGTCCCGGGATTGGGGACGGTCATCGTCACGATCGCCTTCCCCTTCTTCTTGTTCTTCCTCACCTTCCCGAAGCTGATCGCGTTCGTCGGCTCGATAGTGGCCTGGACGAGGACCTCGTAGCCGCCGCCGGCGTTCCCTGCCAGCGTCGCTCCCTCGGAGAGTGTGGGGTTGAACCAGCTGACCTGGCTGGCGCCCGGGTTCACCGCCTGGTCGAGCATGCCCATCTGAGAGTTGAGGCCGATGGCGTCCCCGATCTTGATCGGCTGGGAGTCCGCGAACGGCCCCGAGATGCCCCCGGCGGCGACATGTTCCGGGGTGGCGTCCGGGCCTCCGGTGAACGTTGTCCCCCCGACCGAGGTGAGGACGCGGAACCCTGCAAATCCTGCGCTGTTCGATTTCATGCGCCAGCTCGTCACCGTGCCGTTCACCGGCGACCAAAGCCCATCCGGCGCGGTCGCTGACGCATTGAGGCTGTTGTTGACAGCCGTGCACGGGAATGAGTTGCAACCTGGCGGCGCCGTGCCTGCCGGGGTCGCCGCAAGACTGCTCCCGATCGTCACCGACGCCTGGGCCGTGCCGGCGAAGGCCAGGCCCGTGACCGCGACGGCGGCCGCCAGGCCGGCGAAATGCTTTCTCTTCCCCCGCTTCATCTCAATGACCCTAAACCCGCCGGCAGTCGATTTGTTGCTCTGATCGCGAGAATCGCCGGGTGACCCAGATTCCGGTGATCTCCCGGCGGGCCGTGCTCGAGGCGATTGATCCCCGCACGGCGATTGAGCGTACCCGCGAGGCCTTCGAGCGGTATGCGCGCGGAGACTGGGAGATGCCTGCGAAGGTGTATCTCGACAGCCCACCCTTCGGCGACTTCAGAGCCATGCCGGCCCGGGGAGACGGGATGGCGCTGCTCAAGTGGGTGACCTCGTTCCCGGGCAACACCGCAAAGGGGCTGCCCGTCGTTCGCGGCGAGGTTCTCCTCTCCGACGCGGAGACCGGAGAGGAGCTGGCCGTGATCGAGTGCTCCTCCGTCACCTCGCTGCGGACCGGTGCGGCCGCTGCGGTGTCGGCTCAGGTGCTCGCCCTGGATGAGGCGAGCACCGTCGGCATCGTGGGCTGCGGCGTGAACGGCGCCTGGTCTGCCCGGTGCCTGGCGGCCGCGGGATACGACGAGGGTGTCTGTTCCGACATCCGGCCTGAGGTCGCCGGCGCGCTCGCCGAGGAGCTCGGGTGGCGGGTCGGCGACCGCAGGGAAGCTGCCACCCAGGACGTCGTGGTGACCGTCACTCCGGGGAATGAGCCCGTGATCCTGGCCGACGAGCTCCTTCCCGGCCAGCATCTGGCCGTCTTGGGGGCCGACGCCCACGGCAAGCAGGAGGTCCAGCTCGAGGCGATCCGGCGCTGCACCCTGTTCTGCGACGAGTGGGAGCAGGCGAGTGCAGGGGGCGAGCTCGCCAACGCTGTCGAGGCGGGGGTGCTCTCGCGTGAGGGCGTCACGCAGATCGGGGACGTCATCGCCGGGAACTCGACCTGGACGCGCTCCGACGGCGAGATCACGCTGTTCGACTCGACCGGCCTGGCGATCCAGGACCTGGCGATCTGCCACGCGATCTACAGGCTCTGGCGGGAGGGTGAGGTGGCAGCCACGATGGTCACCCTCTGAGCGCCGACCGCGGGACGCGCCGCTTCTTCTTCTTCTTCTTCTTCTTCTTGCACTTGTGCTTCTTCGCGGAAGCGGCCCGGTGGTGCTTGCGCTTGCACTTCTTCCACTTCTTCTTGTTTGGCGGAGGCGGGGGTGGCTGCGGGCCGCCGTTGGTCAGGCTGACGTTGTCCAGGTCATAGGTCTCGCCGGTCCGGTTGGCGCCGACGTCCACGATCACCGCGATCTCGTCGCTGTCCTCGATCAGGGTCTGGAACGTCGCCTGACTGGGCGGGCTGCAGGTCCCGCCGGCATAGGGACAGACCGCCCAGTTGGCGGTCTCGTCGAGCCGGATGGAGAGCCGGTGGTAGCCGGCTCCGACGCTCGTCGGGATCAGGCCGTCCAGATAGTCGAGCCCATGCTGCGGGAGCAGCAGCAGCTCGGCCCCGAATTGAGGGGTGACGCTGGAGCGCAGATCGAATGCGCCGGTGCCCCTGTAGTTGGCGCCCAGGGGAGGGACGAACGGGCTGTAGTACGTGAGCAGCTGGCACGGCTCCTTGTCAGGGCAACCGGTTTCGGGTCCGGTGTCGACGGTGCCGAGGTGACCGCCGGGGTTTCCGTCACTCGACTGGAAGGTCGCAGCGACAAAGGGCCCGTTGGCAGGATCCTGCGCCTGCTGCCAGCCCTCATTGCCGGCGTCGAAGGTGTAGTCGAGCACGGTGGCGCTCGCGGGTCCCGCCATCGCAAGAGCCGCCGCCGCCAGCAGCGCAATGACGCCCATCGTCCTGATGCCCACCTCTGCGCGGATCCATCCGCACATGGCCAACCCCCTGGTCGGTAGTCAGCGCAGGGTAGGCGGGGCGGGCGGGCGAATCAACTCGCGCGTTCGTCCAGGCCGGGGATCGAGAGGCGGCGGAGGCCGCCCTGCCGCCGCCCGCCGCCACCTCTCCTCCCAAGCTCAGTCGACTTCGCTGCCCTCGACCAGGAACGCCACGCGGACGTGAGCGCGCCACTCGTCGAGGTTCTCGCCCCGGAGTCCCGTCGAGACGACATCGATCGCGCGGATGTTCCGAAGCGAGCCCTGCGCCTGCTTCAGCGCCTGCTGTGCGGCGTCATCCGAAGACTTCTTGGAGCTTCCGACCAACTCAAGGATCTTTACGACGGCCACGAGCCCTCCTCTGTAGAAGCGCGATGTGTTTGCGGCAAGTGTTCTATTGCACTTGCCGCCGCCGTACAAGCCCGGCTAGGTGACGGGCGCGATCCCCCAGCCCAATCCAAGGCCGGATCGGGCGCTGACGCCCTCGCGCAGGGCCGTCTGCTGCCAGCGGTTCACCTCCGCCGGACGGGGGGCCGGGGCCGTCTCCCAGAGGAAGCGCTCGAGCGCCGCGGCGATCGCGGCGGCCTCATCGGGCTGGGCCGCGCTCTCGATTGAGATCCTCGGACGCGGAGGGCTCTGCTTGCCGTTGCGTGCCACTAAAGCGGGATGTTGCCGTGCTTGCGCTTCGGGCCGTCGACGCGCTTGGTCTGCAGGGTGCGCAGCGCCCGGATCAGCTTCGGGCGCGTCTGGTGCGGCTCGATCACGTCGTCGATGTAGCCGCGCTCGGCCGCCGAGTAGGGGTTCGCGAAGTGCGCCTTGTAGTCGTCGATCAGCTTGGAGCGGCGCTCGTCGGGGGTCGGCGACTTGGCCAGGTCGCGGCGGTAGATGATGTTGACCGCACCCTCCGGGCCCATGACCGCGACTTCCGCCGTCGGCCAGGCGAAGTTGAAGTCGGCCAGCATGTGCTTGGAGTTCATGACGTCGTAGGCGCCGCCGTAGGCCTTTCGGGTGACGACCGTGAGCTTCGGGACCGTCGCCTCGGTGAATGCGTAGAGCAGCTTCGCGCCATGGCGGATGATCCCGCCCCACTCCTGCGAGGTGCCGGGGAGGAAGCCGGGGACGTCGGTGAAGGTGAGCAGCGGGACGTTGAAGGCGTCACAGGTGCGGACGAAGCGCGCGGCCTTCTCGGATGCCTCGATGTCGAGCACCCCGGCGAGGAAGGCCGGCTGGTTCCCGACGATGCCCACCGGGTGTCCGTCGAGCCGGGAGAACCCGCAGATGATGTTCTTGGCGAAGTGCTCGTGGACCTCGAAGAACTCGCCGTCGTCCACGATCCGCGCGACGACCTCGCGCATGTCGTAGGGCTTCTGGGGGTCGTCGGGGACGAGCGTGTCCAGCTCGGGGTCCTCGCGATCGGGATCGTCGGTGGGCTCGACCCGAGGCGGCAGCTCGAGGTTGTTGAGCGGCAGGAAGCTCATCAGGTAGCGGACGTCCTCGAGGCAGCTCTCCTCGTCGTCGGACGCGAAGTGGGCGACTCCTGACTTGCTGTTGTGGCTCATCGCGCCACCGAGCTCCTCGAACTCGACCTCCTCACCGGTGACCGTCTTGATCACCTCGGGGCCGGTGATGAACATGTGCGAGGTCTCCTTGACCATGAAGATGAAGTCGGTCATGGCGGGGGAGTAGACGGCGCCTCCCGCGCACGGGCCCATGATCAGGCTGATCTGCGGGATCACTCCCGAGCACTGGACGTTGCGGACGAAGACATCGCCGTAAGCGCCCAGTGAGACGACGCCTTCCTGGATGCGGGCCCCCCCGGAGTCGTTGATCCCGATCACCGGTGCCCCGACCTTGGCGGCCAGGTCCATCACCTTGACCATCTTCTCGGCCATCACCTCGCCGAGCGAGCCGCCGAAGACGGTGAAGTCCTGGGAGAAGACGAAGACGGTGCGGCCGTCGATCGTGCCGTAGCCGGTCACCACCGCGTCGCCGTACGGGCGGCGCTTGTCCATCTCGAACTCGTGGGTGCGGTGCCGGACGAAGGTGTCGAGCTCCTCGAAGGAGCCGGGGTCGAGCAGCTTCTCGATCCGCTCGCGGGCGGTGAGCTTCCCCTTGGCGTGCTGCTTCTGCACCGCCTCCTCGGAGCCGGCGTGGACCGCCTCCTCGCGCAGTTCGCGAAGGTAGGCGAGCTTCTCCTCATGGGTGACCGGGTTCTTCTCTCTCATGGGCGCCGGAGTCTAGGACGGCTTCGCGGTTCGCGACCTCCCATCCAGGTTTGCGAGCCCGAAGCAGGACAAGGTCAGGCGTCCGAGTGCTGAAGCTGTGAGGCGGCCACCGCGGGCGGCTGCCTTCGCCGCCACGACAGCACCCACTCCCTGGCGGGGATCTCGACGAACCGCCTGGTGATGTACGAGTAGGCGAGCGAGATCGAAAGCACCACACCGAACCAGAGGGCGGCAGCCCGGAGCGTGCCGTCGGTCGGCAGGTGGAGCCAGACGATGCAGACGTACCAGCCGACCACGAGGTGGATCAGGTAAAGGCCGTAGCTGAGCTCCGCAAGCTTGCGAGCCGACGCATTGTCGAATGGGCGCTGCAGCCAGACAGGACCCAGGACGATCGAGGCCATCAGCGCCGCCCGCGCGGCCGAGAAGGGCATCGTCAGGGCGGGATCCTGGCGGGTGCTGCTGCCTCCGATGATGCCGACCTCGACGTTGGACGCATGCAGTCCGTACACGTACGCGCAGACTGCGCAGGCGACGAGTGAGATGGCGGCGGCGATCAGGGCGGGCCGGCGGAGACGGCGCAGATCGGCTGGGCCGAGGCGCGCCCACGCCCAGGCGCCGGTCATCCCGAGGGCGAACGAGAAGCCCCACCCCGGTAGCTGATTCGTCGCGATCACCTGGCTCACCCAGTCCGCCTCGTCGCTGCGGTCGAGGGAGCCCCAGAATCCCGGAAAGTGGATCACCGCTTCCTTCCAGACGAGGGTGATGGCGGCGGCGATCGCCAGCCCGGCGAGCGGATGGCGGTAGTACGAGCGCGCGATGAAGGGAAAGACGACGTAGAAGCCGACGATCACCGAGATCATCCAGAGCGCCCCGTCGATGCCGAAACCGACCTGGAAGTTGCCGTCGAAGACGCGGATCGGCATCTGCAGCGCCGCCATGTCGGCCAGGATCTCGGGGAGGCGGTGGACGAACCTGAGATCTGGCTGGTTCGGGACGATCACCAGGAGGATGAGGATCACCAGCAGGCACAGCCAGTACGCGGGTATCAGCCGAGCGGCGCGCCCGAGCGCGAAGTCTCGGATGGAGCCGAGCTCTCCGGCCCGGCGCACCACGGGCAGGAAGATGACGAAGCCGCTGATGATGAAGAAGGTGTCGATGACGTTGCCCAACACGCCCCACGCCACCAGGCCGGCGTGGCTGCCCGGGTGGGCCACGCCGGAGACCAGCAGCATGTGGAGCGCGACCACGCCGAGGATCGAGTAGCCGCGAAAGCCGTCGAGGACGCCGATTCGCTTCAAGGGAGGCCTAGAAGAACGCTCCGCCCTTGTACTCGCCGAAGACGTCGCGCATCGCGTTGCAGACGTCTCCGATCGAGCCTCCGGCGCGCAGCGCCTCCTTGATCGGAGGCAGCAGGTTGCCGTCTCCCTGGGCGACGTCGCGGAGCGACTGGAGCCGCTCGTCGAGTGACTTCTGGTCGCGGGCCTCCTTGAACTTCTTCAAGCGCGCGAGCTGGCGCTTCTCGGACTCCGGATCGACCTTGAGGATGTCGACGTCGTCGACCACGTCGGTGACGTACTGGTTCACGCCGACGATGATGTCCTGGCCGGTCCGGTAGCGCTCGTGGTAGCTGGCGGCCGACTCCTCGATCTCACGCTGCATGAACTCGAGCGCGTTGACCGATCCGCCCAGGTCCTCGACCTTCTGCATCAGCTCCCAGGAGCGCTCCTCGATCTCGTCGGTGAGCGACTCGATGAAGTAGGAGCCGGCGAACGGGTCGACGGTGTCGGCGACGCCCGACTCGTGCGCGAGCACCTGCTGGGTGCGGAGCGCGATGCGGGCGGATCGCTCGGTGGGGAGGGCGAGTGCCTCGTCGAAGCCGTTGGTGTGCAGCGACTGGGTGCCGCCCGCGACGGCCGCGAAGCCCTGGAGCGCGACGCGGATGATGTTCACCTCGGGCTGCTGGGCCTGGAGGGTGACGCCGCCGGTCTGGGTGTGGAAGCGGATCATCTGGGCCTTCTCCTCGGTGGCCCCGAAGCGCTCCTTCATGATCTTCGCCCACATCCGACGGACCGCCCGGAACTTGGCGATCTCCTGGAAGACGTTGTTATGGCCGTTGAAGAAGAAGGCGAGCCGCTGGCCGAACTTGTTGACGTCGAGCCCGGCGGCGATCCCGCCCTCGACGTAGGCGATCGCGTTGGCGAGCGTGAAGGCGACCTCCTGGACAGCCGAGCAGCCCTTCTCGCGGATGTGGTACCCGCTGATCGAGATCGTGTTCCACTTCGGGACGTTCTCGTTGCAGTAGGCAAAGATGTCGGTCGTGAGCCGCATCGTCGGCTCGGGCGGATAGATGTAGTTGCCGCGCGAGATGTACTCCTTCAGCACGTCGTTCTGGACGGTGCCGCGCAGCTCCTTCGACGGGACGCCCTGCTCCTCGCCGACCAGCTCGTAGAGCAGCAGCAGGATCGCGGCGGGGGCGTTGATCGTCATCGAGGTCGAGACCTCGGCCAGCGAGATCTGGTCGAAGCAGATCCGCATGTCCTCGATCGTGTCGATCGGGACGCCGGTCCGCCCGACCTCGCCTTGGCAGAGCGGGTCGTCTGAGTCGCGGCCGAGCTGGGTCGGCAGGTCGAACGCCATCGAGAGGCCGGTCGAGCCGTGCTCGGTCAGGTAGCGGTAGCGCTCGTTGGTGTCCTCGGGGCTCGCGAAGCCGGCGTACTGGCGCATCGTCCAGAGCCGGTCGCGGTACATGCCCTTGTGGATGCCGCGCGTGAAGGGGTACTCGCCGGGCTCGCCGAGGCGCTCCTCGAGCCCCGGCTTGACGTCGTCCTCCTCGTAGAGGCGCTTGATCTCGATCCCGGAGTCGGTGATGACGAGGTCCTCGCGCTCCTCCTCGGGAAGCACGGGGGCGATGTAGCGATGGAGGTCGTCCTCCGTCGCCGCGCGCTGCTCATCCGAGCTCGCGGATCCGTTCCCCTGCGCGTCGCCGGACTGCGCCTCGTCCTTTGGCCGGGTGGCCATGGCAGAAGGATAGATACGCGGCCCCCGGCCGGTCAGGCCGGGGGCCGCGAGATCAATGAGCTGCGCGGGAGGGCGCCGCTACTTCTTCAGCTTCTTCCTCAGGTTCACCGTCACCGGTGTGCTCTTCGGCGTGCTGCCGGTCGGCGTGAAGGTGATCGTCGCGGTGACCTTCACGTGGCCCGTGCTGAGGAGCTTCTTGCGCTGCTTGCCCCTGGCCTTCACGGTCAGGGTCCGGGTGCCCGGCTGAACGGCGATGGACTTCGTCGCGCCCGCCGAGGCGACGGTGGCCACGCCCTTCCCGCCGAGCTTGAGCGCGCCGGAGTCCTTGACCGTCACCGGAATGCGAGCGACTCCCTTCCGGTGGTTGAACGACGTCCGTCCCAGGGCGACGGTGTCGATCGGCGCCGTCATCGCCAGCGACCAGCCTCCGGCGATCGTCCCGTGATCCCCGCCGGCCTGGTCGTCGATGTAGAGCTGCCAGGTGCCATTCGCGGGGCCCGCGTTGAACGGGACGAGGTTCACGGGATACGGCCCGGCAGGTGCGGGCGGGGTGAGGTCATTGGGGATGGTTCCCTCCGCCGGCGCGAAGGTGCCCGAGGTGATGTCGTCCGTGTCGTTGAGGAGGTTGGTGGATCTCTGGTCGAACGTGACGTCCACCGCCGGCGGGTTCGATCCACCCGGGCAGCCGCCCACATCGAACATCAGGATCGAGTTCGTGCCGTTCGGGCTGACGAGCAGGGCCGCCACGTCGTCCGGACAGGTGTGGCTGAAGCCGTGCAGCGTCACGGTGACGTTCTGGGGGCTCCCCGTGAAGCCGCTGACGTCGACGGTTGACGGATAGACCGAGCCCGGACCGGAGTCGGGGATGTCGATGGGCGTCGTGTTCGAGAACGAGCTCGTCACCGCGGAGGCGCTTCCGGCGAAGACACCGGCCGAGACAAGCGCGGTTGCGAAGAGAAGTGTGAGCCGCAGCCGGCGGCTTGGGAAATGAGCGGTCATGGGTGATCCCTCCCGATTGGATTTGCGTCGCGACTCTCTCAACCGGGCGTTGAGATGTCAACAGCCGCCTCCTCGGCTCGAAGATAGGAGTTCAGGACCGAGAGCTGGACGTGGGCGAAGCGTCCGTAGGCCGGCGGCGGGTCGAGCTGGTCGATGAAGTCGGCGACCCAGAAGCCGCGCTCCCCGTGCAGGAGCTGCGCACATCGCAGCGGGTCGAGTGGCTTGAAGGAGGACTCGTTGAGCTCGTCGATTGCCGCGTCGAGGTGGTGCCGCACCGGCTCGAGGCGCTCGGCGCCCCACTCGCTCCAATCGCCCTGCCGGACGCCGTAGGAGGTGCCGTCGCAGTGGGCGACAAAGCCGCAGTCGGCGAGCTCGCGGGCGCGCTTCTTCTCCGCCGCGCAGGCCTTCTTGGAGCCCCGGAAGGATCCGAGGTCCTCGTAGAGGTCCGGCCGCAGGCGAAGGGCGAAGCGCTTTGCGAGCCGCGCCGACTTGTAGCCGCGCCGGTGCTGGGCGAAGCGCTCCTCTGGGCTGCGCGCGCTCGATCCGACGTACAGCCAGGGAATACGCGGATCGCGCCTGCGTCCCGCGGCGCGGTCCAGCTCGATCACATAGACGCGCTTCTCAGAAGCCAAAGAAGCGGCGTCGCTTCTTCTTGGGCTTCTCGGCGACGGCGACCACGGGCTCGGGTTCTTGGGGCTCCGGGACCTCCTCGGGCTCCGGTTCCTCGTCCGGCACCGGTTCCACGGGCGCCGGCGCCTCCGCCGGTGCCTCGCTCATGCTCTCGAAGGGCCGCTTCGTCGGAGTGGCGAGCTCATCGATCACCGCGTCGAGCCAGCCCTCGAGCTTGGTCGGCTCCGAGCCGTTCTCGGCGGTGACGCTGACGTTCGTGCCCCACCCCTTCTCGGCGATCTGGACCTCGATCCAGGCCTCTTCTGAGGCGCGCCAGGCGAGCTTGGACTCCTCCTCGCGCTCGTAGACGGTGACCTCCGCCGCGTGCCCGACGAGTGCGGACATCAGGCCCTGCATGCGGCCGGGATGATCGAGCTGCTCCCAGACCTCGGGCGGCGACTTCACCAGGGTGCGGCTTGCAGTCTTCATGGTGCGGGCATTCGTGCGTGAGACCACGCCTCCTGCCGCTTATCGGAAATGGGCGAAACCGCCCGGTCACCGAGACAGGAAGTTCTCGATCGCCGCCGCCGCCCTCGGCCCCGCCTGCCCGTCCCAGAGGGGGATCTCGGGCGGGTTCTCGGGCACGTCTGAGGTGAGGGAGCGTTCGGCCGCCTCGCTCAGGGCGGCCGGATCGACGCCGATCAGCTCGTTGGTGCCGAGCTCGATCGTGATCGGGCGCTCCGTGGTCGTCCGGTAGGTGAGGCAGGGGGTGCCGAGCACGCTGGTCTCCTCCTGCACGCCGCCGGAGTCGGTGACGACGAGGCGCGCCTCGGCCTCGAGCGCGATGAAGTCGTCGTAATCCATAGGCGGAGTGAGGATGACCTTGCCCCAGCCGGCCCCGGATCCCGCGAGGCGCTCCCGCGTGCGGGGGTGCACCGGGAAGATCACCGGGATGGAGTCGGCGAGGCCGGCGAGCACCTTCATGGTCGGACCGAGCTTCTCGGGATCGTCGACCAGCGCCGGGCGGTGCAGGGTGACGAGCACGAACCCCCTGCTCTTCACCGCGTTTCGGCCGAGCACCGCCTGCCGGTTCACTCCCTCCAGCAGCCGGAAGAGGCTGTCGATCATCGTGTTGCCGACGAGCTGAATGCCGTCGCCGCCGATTCCCTCGCCGGCGAGGTTCTCGACCGCGTCCGCCGACGTGCAGAGCAGCACGTCCGAGATCCGATCGGTGACGACGCGGTTGATCTCCTCCGGCATGTCCCAGTCGCCGGAGCGCAGCCCCGACTCGATGTGGGCCACCGGGACGTGGAGCTTCGCCGCCGCCAGGGCCGCCGCGAGCGTCGAGTTGACGTCCCCCGCGACGAGCACGAGGTCGGCAGGATGCTCCATCAGATCCGCCTCTATGCCGGTCAGGGCCGCCGCCGTCTGCTGGCCATGCGTCCCGGAGCCGACGCCGAGGTTGGCATCGGGCTCGCGCATCCCGAGCCGTTCGATGAACCCTTCCGAGAGGGCGCGGTCGTAGTGCTGGCCGGTGTGCAGCAGGCGGACCGAGACGTCGTCCGAGCCCTCCAGGGCGGCGATCACCGGAGCGGACTTGACGAAGTTGGGTCGCGCGCCGACGACGGCGAGCACCGAGGCGGTCACAGCGGGGCAAGCTAGCGGCTGGATCGGCTCCGGTAGTGTCAGGCCGCGATGGCCGGCAATGAAAGTGGCGCGGTGGTGGTCACGGGGGCCTCCACCGGGATCGGTCGAGCGACAGCGCTCCTTCTCGACAAGAAGGGCTACCGCGTGTTCGCGGGCGTTCGCAAGGAGGCCGACGCGAAGTCGCTGGCCGAGGAGGGATCCGACAACCTCACCCCGATCACGATCGACGTGACCAAGGAGCGTTCGATCAAGTCCGCCAAGGACAAGGTGCAGCGGGCCGTCGGCAAGGACGGCCTCGTTGGGCTGGTCAACAACGCCGGTGTCGGCGATGGCGGGCCGGTCGAGACCATGGACCTGGACGTACTGCGCAACGTGCTCGAGGTGAATCTCGTCGGCCAGGTGGCCGTCACGCAGGCGTTCCTGCCGCTGATCCGGAAGGCGCCGGGGACGATCGTCTTCATCGCCTCCATCGGGGGGCGAATCGCCAGTCCGTTCATGTCCCCGTACAACACCTCCAAGTTCGCGGTCGAGGCCCTCGGCGAGTCGCTGCGGCAGGAGCTGCACCCCTGGGGCATCGACGTCGTCGTGATCGAGCCGGGCAGCATCGACACCCCGATCTGGTCCAAGGGGGCGGAGACGATCGAGGATCAGGTCTCGAAGATGCCGGCGAACACCAAGCGCCTCTACGGCAAGCAGCTGAAGCGAATGGACGAGGTCCTGAGCGAGACGGCCAGCCGCGGGATCCCACCGGAGAAGGTGGCGAAGGCGATCCACACCGCGATCCGCTCCGAGAAGCCCAAGCACCGCTACCTGGTCGGCCGCGACGCGAAGATCGCAGCTCGCCTCAAGGGCAACCTCCCCGACCGCACCTTCAAGAAGCTGATCGATCGGCAGACCAAGATGCCGACCGACGTTCCTGCGAAGTAACTAGGCCCGCAAGCCCTCGAGCATCTCCATCAGCGGGGGCTCGGCCGTCGCCCGGGCCGTCGCGCGGTCGCTGGAGGTTGCGATCAGGAGGCCCGCTTCGATCAGCGCGGCCAGCAACAGGTGCGCCGTCGCCTCCGGGTCGCCGCGCCGTAGGTCGCCGGATTCCATCGCGGCCTCGATCCCTCCGCGCATCATGGCGAGCCCGAGGTCCTTGATCCCCTCGCGCCACGCCTCCCAGCCGAGAACGGTCCTGCTCTGCAGCAACCCGATCCGCTGCAGCTCCCGGTTGGTGGCCGCCTCGTCCAGATATGCGCGAAAGCCGAGCACCAGTACCTCGAAGGGGGTCTTGGCTTCTGCGGCGGATGCCGCGAGGCGCTCGATCAGCAGGCGCTCGGAATTGCGCCATACCTCCCGGTAGAGCTCCCGCTTGCTCGGGAAGTGGTGGTAGAGGGCGCCGCGGCTGACGCCGGCCTCCTCGAGTACATCCGCGGTGCTCACCTCGCCGTAGTCCCGTTCGATGAAGAGGCGGCGGGCGGCGGCGAGCACCGCGTCGCGCGCACCCTCGCTGGGGCGCCCGCGCTTCGGGGTGTCCACGCTCATCACCATTTCCTGTACATTAACCGACTAACAGTCGGTAAATCCGAAAGGAGCGCCATGAACACGTACGTCATCCGCCGGGAGAAGGCATGGCAGTCACCCGCCGAGCTCGAGGCCACGGCCGAACGTTCGAAGCAGGTCGCCGAAAGCGACTTCCCCGACGACATCGCCTGGATCCGCAGCTACGTGATCAAGGAGGACGGCGGCACCCTGGGCACCGTCTGCATCTACCAGGCCACCGACATCGAGTCGGTGCGCGAACACGCGAAGCGCGTCGACATGCCCGCCGACGAGGTGCTCGAGGTCGCGGACACCGTGATCGTTCGGCCCGACCCGGAGCCCGCGGCTGCCTAGGCGAGCCTCGCTGAGAGGCGGAAACGCAGCCGGTTGAGGCGGGCCCGGAGGAGGCCCCCCGTCCCCCAGTAGCGGCGCACCGTCCCGTCTGGGTCGTCGTAGGAGACCGTCTCCCAGTCGGTCGCCGGGCGACCGAGATGGATCCAACGACGCTCGAAAGCGGCCCAGTCGCGTCGCTCCGTCTGGAGGTTCGCCGCCCGCTGGGGGACGTTGGCGAGCGCAAAGTGCTCGACGAAGGAGGACGGTGAGTCCGAGCACGTCCACCCGGCGTCCTGCATTCGCAGGGCGAGGTCGCCGTCCCCGTGGTAGAAGCCGAACTCCTCCTCGTCCGCGAACCCGACCGCAGCGAGCGCCTCACGCCGGAACATGCCGTGATTCACGAAGAGGTTGTCGCCGAAGGTTCGGCCGATGGAGTACTCCTCGTGCTCGGGCCAGTTTCGCCACCAGAAGGCCAGGGCCCCGACGCCATCGCCGTCACGAGCGAACTTCTCGAGGCCGTGACGGATGGCGCCCGGCACCAGCAGGCAGTCGTCGCTCAGCATGCAGATGTAGGGAGCCGAGGCTGCCCTGAAGCCGAGGTTCATGAAGTGGCCCCAGGAGCGGCGGGGAAGCGTTCGCCCGCCCCGGCGCCCGCGGTTGTGCTGGACGATCGTGATCACGTCCCTCTGCTTGAGGAGCCAGCGCAGGGTGCCGTCGTCCGAGCCTCCGTCGACGACCACGATCTCCGCCTCGGGATAGCTCATCTCGGCTCGAACGCTCGCGATCGTCCGCTTCAGATACCAGCGGCGGTTGAGCGTCCCGATCACGACCGACACGGCGGGACGAGTGGAGTTCGCGCCGGGTGCCACGCCTGGAGGCTAGAGCCAGTCCTTGACGCGGTAGGGCGTGCCGGTGCGGGAGGGGTGGCCGCTAGCCGGGCTGGCCGACAAGGCGCTCGACGCCGGCCTCTTCGATCGTCTTCTTCAGTCCGTCTTGGAGCGAGACCTGCGGCTCCCAGCCGAGCAGGTCCTTGGCGCGAGTGATGTCGGGCTGGCGGATCTTGGGGTCGTCGACGGGCAGCGGTTCGAAGACGATCTCCGAGCGCGAGCCGGTCACCTCGATCACGGCCTCGGCGAGCTGGAGCAGCGTGTACTCGTCCTGGTTCCCGATGTTGACCGGCAGGTGGACGTCGGACTCGCAGAGGGCGACCAGGCCGCGGATCTGATCGTCGACGTAACAGAAGCTCCGGGTCTGGCTGCCGTCGCCGAAGACGGTGAGCGGCTTGTCCTGGAGGGCCTGGCGCAGAAAGGTTGGAATTGCGCGGCCGTCGTGGGCGCGCATCCGGGGCCCGTAGGTGTTGAAGGTCCGCGAGATGCAGGTGTTGACGCCCTGCTGGCGGTGGTAGGCCATCGTCATCGCCTCGGCGTAGCGCTTGGCCTCGTCGTAGACGCCACGCGGGCCGATCGGGTTGACGTTGCCCCAGTAGTCCTCGGGCTGGGGATGGATCTCGGGGTCGCCGTAGACCTCGGAGGTGGAGGCGACCAGGATCCGCGCCCGCTTGACCTTCGCCACGCCGAGCATGTGATGGGTGCCGTAGGAGCCGACCTTGAGCGTGTGCAGCGGCAGCCGGGCGTAGTCGATCGGGCTCGCCGGGGAGGCGAGGTGGTAGATGAAGTCGACCGGCTCGTCGATGTGGACGGGTTCGACGATGTCCTGGTTCGCGAAGAAGAAGTTCTCGTCCCGGATGTGGTCGATGTTCTCGAGCGTGCCCGTGTCGAGGTTGTCGAGGCAGACCACGCGATGGCCCTTGGCGAGCAGGTGCTCGCAGAGATGGGAGCCCAGGAATCCAGCTCCTCCGGTGACGATGCTGGTCGGCATGGACGGGCGAGGATAGCTACGGCCGCCTTGGGCAGCGCCAGATGGATCGCAGCTATGGGGCAGGTGGCGGAGGCGGCGGAACCTCGATCACGGCTCGTTGCCGTTCCGGCCCCAACGATCGTCCGGTGACGTCTCCTGAACGTGCTGGGCCGAGATCTGGCCGGTTGGCGCGTTTCCGTCCCCCGGGGGTCGGAAAGTCGCCAACGCCGTCGGTTTCGATCAGGACGACGCCAGCTGCACGGCCGCCCGCGCGAAGCCGAAGGCCTCGCGGCGGACGCGCCGGACCTTCGAGGTCCCCTGTACGTCGATGTGGATCCGCTGCTGGTCCATGAACGTCACCGGCGTCCGGATCTTCGGGTTGAACGGATCGGTCTCCAGGAAGTAGCTGTCCGGCATCACGAAGGTGAGCACCGCCCGGCCCTTGGCGTTCGCGACGAAGGGCGGTGAACCCGGTGCTGGCCCGGCCGGCGCGACGTCGCAGAAGTAGAGCTCGCCGCACTGGAGCGTGGTCGGGGGCGGCTCGATGAAGACGGCGATCTTCGCCTTCGGCGCCATCCTCGAGATCGAGATCGTCTCGGGCTGGCCGGGGGTGGCGAAGCCGTCGGAGCCGACCGTCGCCTTCAGGAAGACGAACTTGGTCCGGTGCTTGGACTTCGCGGAGAGCTGAGCGGTCGAGGACCCGGCCGCCGCCGAAGCGGGCACGAGGAGTGCGCCGACGAGGGCGACGACGGCGGACACGGTTGCGAGGGTTCCCCTCCCGGCGGACACCGACCTGACTATCGCAGGGCATGCCGATGCGGGCAAGCGCCGAGACAACTCAATTCTCAGCGCGTGTTCGTCGCTATTTGCGGGGAATCCGAGAGCGCCCATTCGCAATTTGCGAACACTGCCGCTGGTCAAGAGGGGCGAGTGGTGGCAGTTTTCCACTCACCTGGATGTGTCGGAGGTGAGCCGTCTGGGGCCGTTGGGAGGAACAACCGGTCGAGTCGGGGCCGAGGCTCGATCTGCAGAGGAGGCCGCAGAGGCAGGCGCCTCCCCTGAGTCGCGCCGTCGCGCCGCCAGCGCACTGATCGAGAGCCATGACGCGGTCTTCCGCAGGACCGCGCGCCGCTACTCGATCTGCACGGACGACGCCGAGGACGCCTATCAGCGGGCGCTCGAAATTCTGCTCACGAAGGCTCCGCCCATCGAAGGCGATTCGCTGGTCCGCTGGATGCAGACGGTGACCAAGCGGGAGGCGCTGGGCGTTCGCCGCCAGCGCGAGCGATTGCTGGGCACGCATCGGTCGGCCCGAGCGGACGAGGACGGCGACTGGGATCCGCTCGACTCGATCGCATCCGAGAGCCCGGGTCCGAATGACCGTCTGGCCCGGCGCGAGCGTGTGGTCCGGAGCGGCGAGGCGCTTAATGCCCTGAAGCCTCAGGAGGTGCGAGCGCTGACTCTCAAGGCGCAGGGCTACTCGTATGCCGAGATCGGCGAGATCACTGGCTGGTCGTATACGAAGATCAACCGCTGCATGGCGGAGGGCAGGAAGCGATTTCTGCAGGTCTTCGCGGAGATCGAAGACGGCCGCCGCTGTGACGAGCTCGCCACAGCTCTCTCCGCAATGGCCGACGGCGAGGGAGCGAACGGCTCCACCGAAGCTCTTGATTTCCACCTGCGGAGCTGCGCGGCCTGCCGCGCCAAGCTGCGCGCGTACCGCGCGATCCCCGGTGACGTGTTCGAGCTGCTGCCTGCCGGACCCCTTCTCGGCCAGTCGATGGGAGGTCACCCGCACGAATGGATCGCGGAACGCGCGGGGGCGATGGTGGACAAGCTCCGCGAGGCCGGCTACTCACTGCTGTCGCGAGGCGGCGGCGGGAGCGGGGACGCCGCTTCAGTCGCAGCGGCGGGCGGCTCCCGCGGTGCCGGCATGGCCGCGATCGCGAAGGTGCTTGCAATCTGCGGGGCCACGGCGGCCGGCGGGGCCGCGTGCGTTGCAGGGGGCGTCGTCGATCCAGGTGCTATCGGCGGGGACGACGGGCATGCACGGCCCGTCGCCGAGCGACCGGCTGCGCCGGCTTCCACGACGGCGCCATCTCGCGAAGAGGCCGCGCGGCTGCAGGTCGAGCAGTCCGCTTCATCCAGCGACCAGGCGGTGACCCGAAGCGAGCAACCGACGCCGGTCCAGCAGAAGAGCCGACAGTTCGGCGTCGAGTCACCGCCGGCATCGTCCTCCTCCTCGACTTCGTCCTCGAGCAGCTCGAGCGGCGAGTTCGGCGGGCCTTCTGGGGGGGGTTCCGGCGGTGGAGGTTCGGGCGGTGGCGGATCCGGGGGCTTCGGGATCGAGTGATGAGCGTGGTGGAGAACTTTGCGCGCCCGAGCCTTAGGGAGGCAATGACATCGGGAAAAGGGAGGAATTGAGGATGAGCTCAGGCCGACGGCGACTCGGAAATGTGGGGCGCCTCTCATTGGCGGCGGCGCTCCTGTGCGCGTTGTTCGCTGTATTCGCTCCGGGTGCCGCTCACGCGAATTACAGCGTCCGGGAGTGCAAGGCCGCATGTCGGCAATAGCGACGCCGCAACGATCCGGCCATTTGGCGGGGCAACCAAGATCAGCCAATAGACACCTGCGGGAACTGGGGCCTGCGGATGGAGGCCAACGGACAGAGCACCTACAACACGTACGTGGTCTGGCAGTGGACCGCACCGCAGAACACCATTTTCAAGACTGCCCAGACGAATCTTCACTACTACACCCATGGCGGGTATGGCCCTATGACGAGTGGCAGCGGGTCGCCGGGGTACAGCGCCGTGGGCGGCGGCGGCGACCAATGGGTAGTCCCGGTCCAGAGCAACACGAGCTTCTACGCGATCTACGAACGCTGCTTCGCGAATCCCTGCTCGAGCACCTCAGCCTTCTCGTACATCACGGATTTCTACGCGGAGGTTCAAGACCTCGCCGCTCCCTCGATCAGCGCCACCGGCGAGATGCTCGATGGCGGCGTGGTCAGCGGCGTGCAGACGATCACCGCTGCGGTGGGTGACTCAGGGGGCGGCGTGCGGTCAATCGCCGTCGACGTGAATGGGATCCAGTCGGCCCACCTGAACATCTGTGGTCCCGATCTTGACGAGGTGACGTACTCCCACCTCAAGCCGTGTCCAGGCTCGTCCGGTCCGCGGGCGATCCAACTGGACACCGAGCACGGCGCCGGCTGGGTGAACGGCGCAAACGATGTGCGGATTTGCGGCTACGACGTCGGCGGCAACGAATCACCGTGCGTACGACGGACGGTGAGCGTCGACAATTCGTGCGCCGCCTCGGGTGGATCAGCCGCCACGTCGCTCGACTCCGGCGCTGATGTGGGAGGACAGCTGAGACGACGGGCGCAGCTGACGTCCAAGGAGAGCCCCGTGATCCGGGGAACCCTCAAGGACTCCGGCGGCAATCCGATCTCAGGGGCGTCCGTGTGCGTCTACCAGACGACGGAGCTTCCGGACGCCGGACGCGAACTTGCCACAGTCGCGACGACGCAAGCCAATGGGCGGTTCGCCACGAGACTGGACGCGGGACCTTCGCGGACGGTGGATCTTGTCTACCGGCACAACACCAAGAAGCTCAGTGACCGGGTCGAGCTCGGTTCAACGGTCGTGCCCACCCTTGCGATTCCGCACAAGCATCTGGTCAACGGCCAGGCTGCGAGGTTCCTCGGGCGACTCCCCGGACCGAACGCCGAAGGTCGCGCAGTGGCGCTGCAGGCGCGGGTCGGCCGCAAGTGGCGAACCTTCAAGCAGGTGCAGACTCGAGAGGGTGGACGCTTCCGGGGCAGGTACCGGTTCACCCAGACCATCGGCCGGGTGCGTTACGTCTTCCGGGCCCTCGTTAAGAGCCAGAGCGGCTACCCCTACGACCCAGGCGCATCGCATAAGCGGAAGGTCGTCGTGCGCGGCTAGGGGGTCGGTTTCTCGGCTCGCTTCGAGAGGCAGCGGGCGATTACGGTGATCGTGGCCTGATTCGCCCCGTCGGCCTTTGCGCTCACCACCCAGCCTTCGCTGATCGGGTTTGAGCCGATCAAAGCGGCGAAGTTGCTGTCGACGAAGCCTCCGCCCGATATCACCCGGGAACCGGATGGGCATGGTGCCGTTGCCGATGCTCTTGCGAAGGTTCTGTCCGGCGCCACCGGGATCACTGAACGTGGTCTGATTCCTCACCGTCGATGAGCCGTGTGAGGTCGCGCGCCGTCACGTTGTACGGCCGAATGCTCTTGCTGACAACCGAATTCTTCGGAGCAGTCGCTTTCATCGCGATCGCGGTTGTCCCCCCGGCGACCGCCACGATCAGGGCGAGCGTTGCCGTTACGTTCGCGTAGGTCAAGTGCGGTTTGATCCGATCCACTTGGGTCCTCCCTTCTGTGACTGCCTCTTCAAACCCGAAACCCGGCCTGTCGATTCGCCGACCCTACAGCCGAAAATGAAAGTCTCCCGAGAATGACGTCAAGGGAGAAGGTCTTTCTCGCGGCAACCGTCGTGATCACCGCGATCGCCGGAGTGCTGCGCTACTCGAACGCCACCGCCGTGCTCGCCTTCGCTGCCGCCACGGTGGCGCTCGCCGGCCTCGCCTGGGTGGTCGCTCTGGCGACCGAGCAGGTCGGCATGCGCTTCGGCCCCGCGGTCACCGGCTTCATGCAGTCGACGCTCGGCAACCTGCCCGAGTTCTTCATCGTGCTCTTCGCCCTCGGCAACGGTGAGCTCGTCGTCGCGCAGACCTCGCTGATCGGCTCGATCTTCGCCAACGCCCTACTCGTGCTCGGCCTCGTGATCGTCTCCGGCACCCTCCAGTCCGCCGACGGCTGCATGCGCTTCCGGCACCGGCTTCCGCAGGACACGGCGACGCTGCTGCTCGTCTCGCTCTTCGTGATCGTGATCATCGGCCTCTCGATCGCCTCCTCGGACCAGGCGAGCCATCACATCGAGGGACTCTCCAACGTGGGAGCGATCTGCCTGCTGGTCGTCTATGGGACCTGGCTGTGGGGATACCTTCGGTCCGAGCCTGCGCCGAGCGGGGAGGGCGAGGAGACGACACCCCGGCTCTCGATGACCTTCGCGGTGGTGCTGCTGGCGCTCGGTGGGACCGGCGCCGCCTTCGTCTCCGACTGGTTCATCCACGCCCTGGATCCCGCGGTCGAGTCGCTGGGCATCTCCAAGGCGTTCGCGGGATTGGTCATCGTCGCCATCGCGGGCAATGCCGTGGAGAACTTCACCGGGATCTTTCTTGCCGCCAAGGGCAAGTCCGATCTGGCGATCTCGGTGGTGAAGAACTCCGTCTCGCAGATCGCCGCCTTCCTCTTCCCGGCGCTGGTGCTGACCTCGCTGCTCTTCACCACGCACCTCACCTTCGCGCTCGCGCCCGTCTACATCGGCGCGCTCTTCCTCACCGCGATTGCGATCTGGCAGATCACCGGCGACGGCGAGGCCCAGATGTTCGAGGGGCTTGCGCTGATCGCGATCTACGTCGTGCTCGCGGCGTTCGCGCTGTACGACTGAGCGCTCATCCCGTCTCGTCGGGGATGAGGTGGTCGCAGTCCGGCAGCCCTACGCGGCGTCTTCGGCCAGGTCCTCCGCGAGCGCCTCGACCACGCGGGGATCGAACTGCTTGCCGGCGCTGCGGCGAAGCTCGGCCAGGGCCGCCTTCTCCGTGAGGGGGCGCTGGTCGGCGCGCTTGGAGGTGAGGACGACGTAGGAGACGCAGACGGCGAGGATGCGAGAGCCGAGCGGGATGTGGTCTCCGGCGAGCTCGTCGGGGTAGCCGTTGCCGTCGTAGTTCTCGTGGCTCGCCCGGACGAGCTTCGCGACGGAGACGAGGGAGGGGGCTGAGGCGATGATCTCCGCGCCGGCTCCTGGGAGATCGCGCAGGAGGATCGAGTCGGACGCCTGCAGATGGCTCTGGCTCTCGAGGGCGGCGTCGGGGACCGAGAGCATGCCGACGTGCTGGAGCCGGGCGGCGAAGACGACGTCGTCGAGCTGCTCGCCGCTCAGTCCGAGCCGGCGGCCGAGGGAGAGCACGTGGTACGCGACGAGGCGAAGGTGGGGAACCATCTCGGGATGGCGCTTGCTGAGGATCGCCATCAGGGTGTCGTGAGCCTGGTGCTTGGCCGACTCGCGCCGGCGGCGCCGGTCCTCGGCGAGGCGCCGGCCGACGAGGGCGAGCGCCTCGTCGGTGTCGGTGGCGTCGTCGGGAAGGGTGACCACGCCGTGGGCGCGGCCGAGGACGGCCTCGGCACCACCCTCACCGCCGTCGCCAGAGAGGAAGATGGCGGTCGCGATCTCGTTCGGCTCGCGGTCGTAGGCTGGAACCAGGGCGCAGAACTGCCCGCCGTCGACGCGGTAGGCGTGGCCCTCGAGCCCGGAGACGAACTCGGCGAATCTGCGTGAGAAGCCGCGGAGCATCTTGTCGCTGGCCCGGAAGCCCAGGCGATCGCGGTAGTCGGTGGCCCCCTCCAGCTCGAGCAGCACCATGACCTGCGGCTCATCGGAGTCCTTGAGCACCTCAGTGAGGTCGCGGCTGAGCTGGAGCCGGTTGGACAGACCCGTGATCGCGTCGATGCGCGCTCGGCGATGGTTGTTCTGGACGAGCCACGTGAACACGGCGGCGAGCAGCGCCAGGCCGAGCCAGAAGACCAGGTCGGTGACCTTGTTCTCCACGTGGTTGTAGATCAGCAGCGTGGCCGCGAGGGTGGCGAAGACGGCGGGACCGGCGACGGACCACTCACGCTCGAAGTCCCGTGCGCGCTTCCAGGCACGGCGAGGCAGGGATGGGCGCCGGCCACGTCGGTGGGGACGCCGACGCGCCCGCGCGGACGCTTTCCCGATCGTGTGGGCTTCCATTGGTCTAGATATCGGCAGCCGACCCTGCCGAAGCGTCGAAACTGGACGTTTGACCGGTGGCCCCGCCTGCCGAGGGGCGGCCCTTCACGCCTTGTTCGCGGCCTCACACGGAGCAGATCCACGGATGACTACGGACGCTGCGCACCGTTTCTCGGCGGATGACCGCCCCTAGACTCAAGCGGGGATGAGGGGCTGGCGACGAGCTCTTCTTGCGGGATTGGCGGTCTTCGCGATCGCACTGTTCGCGGCCGGCTGCGGCTCGAGCGACTCGGGGCCGAACGACGGCAGCGCCATCGCCTCGCTCGGCGACTCCGTCGCGTCGGGAGAGGGAAACCCGCAGCCGTCTGACCCCCGCTGGGAGAACCGCGCCTGCCACCGGTCCTCGATCGCCGGGCAGTCGTTCGCCGCGAAGGCCGCGCAGAAGAGCCGTCCGGGGCTGGGCTTCTTCAACTACGCCTGTTCGCGAGCATCCACAAGGGAATCCTCGGCCCATACAAGGGGATCGAGCCGGCGCCCTTCCAGCCTGCGACAGCGCAGATCAACCAGCTCGGCGATGCAGCGTCGGTCACCGCTTCCTCGGGCGGCCTCGCCGCCGTCGAGATCTCGATCGGCGCCAACGACGTGGGGTTCTCGAAGGTCTTCAAGTTCTGCAGCCTCGTCGAGCACTGCTGGGATCAGCACTTCAACCCCGACTTCCCCTATGCCGAGGCGGGCGCCCGCTTCCCCACGCTCGAGGAGTTCGTGGCGACCCAGCTAGCCGACCTGCCCTCGGCCTACAACGACCTCGCCAACGCGCTCGAGCCCCTCGTGCCGGCGGAGAGGGTGATCTTCGTGGAGTATTTCGACCCGACCACGGGGGCCGGCGGCGCCTACTGCCGCATGCTCTTCGGAGGGGTCAGCCGCGACGAGTCGCGCTGGGCGCAGGAGCACATGCTGAAGCCGCTCAATGCAGAGGTCGCAGCTGCCGCGAAGGAGCACGGCTGGAACGCGGTCGGCGGGGTCGCCGAGCGCTTCCGCGGCCACCGGCTCTGCGTGCCGGATGCCCAGCGCTGGGTCGTGACGCTCGGCGAGGGACTGAGCGGGCGCCCGCTTCCCCTCGGGGTCGGCGCCGGCTTCCTCGCGATCCGCGAAGTGATCGAGAGCACCGCCGGCACTCTGCACCCGAACGCCGAGGGCCAGCGCCAGATCGCCAAGCTGATCGACCCGGTGCTGACTCGAGTCCTCGACCAGTAGCTCTGGAGCTAGGGAGGGGTTCGCACGGGCGGCGCGTGGGAATCAGCCGCGGCCTGGCGGGGGCCGTGATGCTCGGCCATCGGGGTCGCGCGGTGCGCCGGCGGCACCGGCGCCCAGAGAGGAGCCACCGAACGCTGCCTAACGCGGGCCTTCAGGAGGTGACCAGCCGGCCGACCGCGCCCATCAGCTCCTGCACCTGCTCCTCGGTCGCGCCCCTGCCGCCGCGCATGCAATGGCGTACATGGTCGTCGACAAGGGCCAGCGCGATCTTGTTGAGCGCCGCCTGGGCGGCCTCGATCTGGGTGAGGACGTCGATGCAGTAGCGCTCCTCCTCGACCATCCGCTTGACGCCGCCGACCTGCCCCTCGACGCGGGCCAGTCGCTTCAGGAGGTCCTCCTTCGACGCCTTGTATCCGGGTGTCTTGGTCGCTGTCATGTGCAGAGCATACCCCTAAGGGGTATAGTCGTCAACGTGGCAGATGTGATCTCGACGATCGGCGAGGGCTTCAAGCAGTCCTTCCTGATGGCCTACGAGGTCTGGTGGGCCCTGGTCCTGGGCTTCGCGATCTCCGCGATCGTCCAGGCCTGGGTCCCGCGAGAGAAGGTCGAGTCCGCGCTGTCGGGCAGCGGGTTCGGGCCGCTCGCCAAGGCGACGGGCCTCGGGGCCGCCTCCTCGTCGTGCTCGTACGCGGCGATCGCGATCGCCAAGTCGCTCTTCCAGAAGGGCGCCTCCGCCGTGACCGCCCTCGCCTTCCAGTTCGCGTCCACCAACCTCGTCTGGGAGCTGGGCCTGGTCATCTGGATCCTGCTCGGCTGGCAGTTCACCCTCGCCGAGTTCGTCGGCGGGATCGTGCTGATCGCCCTGATGGCGATCCTGCTGCGGCGCTTCGTCTCGCCCAAGCTCGAGGAGAGCGCCCGCGAACACGCGCAACACGCCCAGGTCGACCACCAGCACCACGCGGCCGGCGAGCGGATGAGCTGGCGTGAGCGCCTCACGTCGGCCCGGGCCTGGTCCGACGTCGCGCACAACTTCCGGGCCGACTGGCAGATGCTCTGGAAGGAGATCTCGATCGGCTTCCTGCTCGCCGGCTTCATCGGCCTGCTCGGCGACAACTTCTTCAACGCCCTCTTCATCGAGGACGCCCCGCCGGTCCTGAGGACGCTCGAGAACGTGATTGCGGGGCCGATCATCGCGGTGCTCAGCTTCGTCTGCTCGGTCGGGAACGCGCCGCTTGCCGCCGTGCTCTGGTCCGGCGGGATCGGGTTCGCCGGCGTGATCGCGTTCATCTTCGCCGACCTGATCGTGCTGCCGATCATCGCCGCCTACATCAAGTACTACGGCCGGGCGTTCGCCCTGCGGATCACCGCGCTGATGTTCGTGGTCATCGTTCTGTCGGCGCTGCTGGTGGACGTCGTCTTCGGCGCCGTCGGGCTGATCCCGGGCACCCGGCCCTCGCGGTCTGACATCTTCGGCTCGATCGAGCTCGACTACAAGCTCGCCCTCAACATCCTCGGACTGGTCATCTTCGCCGGGCTCTTCTATCTGACGGCGCGGCGCGGGGCGACCGACCCGGTCTGCGGGATGAAGGTCGACCGCTCGAAGGCGCTCCAGGCCGAGCACAGTGGCCGCACCTACTACTTCTGCTCGGAGCACTGCCGCTCGCAGTTCCAGGCCGACCCCGACGGGTACGCGCGGAAGGAAGCCGCGCCGGCCGAGGCACACGCGGCGGGCCACGCTCACTGAGGACCGCCATGGACGAGCTCCCGAAACCGAAGCAGAGTCTCCGAGCCCACGGCGGGCCGTTCGAGGGCAAGGCGATCGAGGAGATCGTCCAGAGCCCCGACGGGCGCGCCTGGCTCGCCGGGCATATCCCGAGCCGTCCTGAGAAGCACCAGGGAATCGGCCTCGCCTGGCTCTCGTGGGCGCTCCAGCGCGAGGTCACGCTCGGCGACCTGGATCGAATCAGGGCGGGTGAGCCCTTGTGATGGCCGCCGAGTCGCTGCCGTTCGCCGAGCTGGGAGGGGAACGCCATCGTCATCGCAACGGCACCATCCACGCCCATCCGCATGACGGCCCGCATACCCATGAGGGGCACGCGCACGCGCACGGCCATGGCCATTCCCACGGCCTGATCGATCCGAGCATCAAGCGCTCGCGGGCCGGACTCCGCGCGGTCGGCATCTCTCTCGGCGTGCTCGGAGCCACCGCCGCCCTGCAGGCCGTGATCTACGTTGCGACCGGCAGCGTCGCCCTGCTCGCCGATCTGATTCACAACTTCGGCGACGCGCTGACGGCCATTCCTCTGGCGACGGCGTTCCTGCTTCGGTCCCGGAAGGCCGAGGAGTACGCCGGCCTCGCCGTGGTGGTCGCCATCTTCATCAGCGCCTGTTTCGCCGCGGCCTTCGCGATCGAGAAGATCATCAACCCCTCGCCCCCGGATCACCTGCCGGCGCTGGCGCTCGCGGGGGTTGTCGGATTTCTGGGAAACGAAGTCGCGGCTCAGGTACGGCTGCGCGCCGGCCGAAGACTCGAGAGTCCCGCCCTGGTGGCCGATGGCAATCACGCCCGCGCGGACGGCTTCGTGAGCCTCGGAGTGGTGCTCACGGCCGGGCTCGTGGCGATCGGGCTCTCGATCGCCGATCCGATCATCGCGATCGTGATCACCGGGATCATCCTTCGCATCACCTGGCAATCGTGGGAGACGGTGCGACATGGCCACACCCACTGAGGAACCGCAGCAGGAGGGCGGCTATCTCTCCGCGCTGCGCTTTCCGGCCCTGACCCGGTTCTATGACCCGGTCGTCCGGCTGACCACGAGGGAGGAGCGCTTCAAGGCGATGCTGATCGAGCAGGCCGGCATCGAGCCGAAGCAGAGGGTGCTCGATCTCGGCTGCGGAACAGGCACGCTGGGGCTGTTCGTCAAGGAGCGCGAGCCGAGCGCTGATGTCGCCGGCCTCGACGCCGACCCCGAGATGCTCGCCAAGGCCCGCGCGAAGGCGGAGCAGGCCGGAGTCGAGCTCGAGCTGACCGAGGGCTTCTCCACCGAGCTCCCCTATGAGGACGGAAGCATCGACCGGGTGCTCTCGACCCTCTTCTTCCACCACCTCGACCCGGAGCCGAAGCGCCGCACGGCGCGCGAGATCGCCCGCGTGCTACGGAACGGCGGGGAGCTGCACGTGGCCGACTGGGGGCGCCCGTCAGACCCGGCGATGTCCGTCGCGTTCCTCGGAATCAGGCTGCTCGACGGCTTCGAGAACACGGCTGAGAACGTCCACGGCAAGCTGCCCGGGATCTTCGAGGAGGCAGGGCTCGAGAACGTCGAGCAGACGGACCGGCTCCGCACGGTCTTCGGCACGATGGCGCTCTACCGAGCGGGTCGCGGCTCCCCATCACGGGCGTAAAGAAACGGCGCCCCCGAACGCCGGGCCCGAACCGGGACGGGCCCGGCGCTCCGAGGCGCCGCACAAGACGGTTGCCCGCGTCCTTCATTCTTACTACTCGCGGGAGACAGCGGGTTCTCGTCCGCGACCAGCCATCATCTGGGAATGGCACACCGCATCAGCTGGCTGGACGTCTTCGCCGAGGCGCCCCTGGCTGGGAACGGTCTGGCCGTCGTCGACGATGCGGACGGCGTCAGCGACGAGACCATGCTCGCCCTGGCTCAGGAGACGCGCCTGTCCGAGACGACCTTCGTTCAGTCCGCGACCGTCGACGGCGCCGACTACCGCAACCGGATCTGGGACCCGCACGAGGAGCTCCCCTTCGCCGGCCATCCGTCACTCGGCACGGCCGTGGCCGTCGCGCGATGGCGAGGCCTCGACGAGGCGAGCTTCGTGCAGCAGACCGGCGCCGGTCTGCAGCCGATCGACGTCCGCAAGCCCAATGGGCGATGGGAGGCGTCGATGCTGCAGAACGAGGCGGAATTCGGCCAGGAGCTCGAGCGAGACGCGGTGATGGCCGCGGTCGGACTGCGGGCCGAGGACGCTCATCCCGAGCTGCCTCCGCAGGTCGTCTCGACGGGGATGCCCCACGTGATGGCGCCCGTCGCCGAGCACCAGGCGCTCGCGCGAGCGCTGCCCGACTACTCGACGATCTTCGAGCTCTCGGAGCCGCACGGCTCGATCGTCATCTACCTGGCCTGGCTCGACCCGGACGGTGAGACGGTGAGGGCCCGCTCCTTCACGCGCACGCCGGAGATGGGGGAGGACCCGGCCACGGGCTCAGCCGCCGGGCCGCTGGGAGCGTACCTCCATCAGCGCACCGGACGCGATCGCCTTCGGATCCGGCAGGGGGAGGAGATGGGGCGGCCGAGCGTGCTCGAGGTCCAGATGACCGACGGCCGGCCGCGGGTCTCGGGTGGCGTGATCCCGGTGATCGACGGAGAGGTCAGCCTGCCGTAGCGCGGCTGCCGCGTTTGCGGCCGAGGGCCCGCAGCCTGTCCCGGACGCGGCGGCGCTTCGTCTCCAGCTCGCGCCGGAGCGCGTCGATCTCCTCGCGGCGATGCCGGACCAGCTCCAGCTGGCTTTCGATGTGCCCGAGCGACTGCTCCAGCACCTCACGCCGGCGGACTGGGTCCTCGATCCCCTCGTGCCACTCGCGGCGCAGGGCGGCGCGGGCGGTCTCGGCGGCGGCCAGCTCTCCGAGCTCCTCGAGCGAGACACCGAGCAGCTCTCGCAGCCGGAGCAGCTCCTGCAGGCGCTCGAGGTCCTCCTCGCCGTAGGTCCGGTGGGCTCCGGGCTCGCGCGGATGCTCCGACGCGAGCAGCCCGATCTCCTCGTAGTAGCGAATGGTCCTGGGCGTGGTGCCCGTGAGCTTCGCCATGTCACCGATGCGGAGGCGTTTCTCGTTCATGCCGCGATCCGATCGCTCGCGGGGAGGGCATCGGCGACCGGATTCCGGACGTGGCGCGGGCGGAGGAGCGATACGCCGGCGCCGATCAGCGAGGTGGCCGCCAGCGCCCAGAGGGCGGTGTGCATGTTGCTGATGAACGACTCGAGTTGGACCGTGGGCAGGCCGGAGGCGAGCCCGGAGAAGATCTTGAAGAGGACCTCCTTCGGCACGCCCGACGTGACGACGGCGATGACGAAGGCGATCGAGAGAACGGCTCCGGTGTTCTGGAGCATCATCCGCGCGCCGGCGGCGATGCCGCGGCGCTGCGGCGGGACGGTGCCCATCATCGCCGCGGTGTTCGGCGAGTTGAACATCCCCGAGCCGATCCCGACGAGTCCCAGCCAGAGCGCTGTCTCCCAGTAGGCAGTGCTCTGCTCCAGTGTCGTCATCCCCGCCAGGGCGAAGGCCGAGACCAGCATGCCGAGAGCGGCCAGGGTGCGGGATCCGCGGCGGTCCGCCCAGATGCCGGCGAGCGGCGAGGCGATCAGCATCCCGATCGCCATCGGCGAGAGCTTGATCCCGGCGGTGATCGGGTCGTCGCCCTGCACGCCCTGGAAGTAGAAGACGAAGATGAAGAGCAGGGCGAAGCGGGAGAGCCCGTTGATGAACGCAGCCCCGGTCGCCGCCGCGAACATCCGGTTCTGGAAGATGGTCAGGTCGAGCATCGGCGCCGTGGCCCGCCGCTCGATCAGGACGAAGAGCGGGAGCAGCACGACGGCGACGGCCAGCGAGACGATCACGATCGGCTCGCTCCAGCCCGAGATGCCGCCCTTGGAGACCCCGTAGACGAGGCCGGTCAGGCCGACGAGGAAGACGCTCGTGCCGAGCAGGTCGAGCCCCCGCTGCGAGTCCGGCTTGGCGAGCTCATGGAGGATCAGGCCGCCCCAGATCGCCCCCGCGAGGCCGAGGGGGATGTTGAACCAGAAGACCCACTGCCATCCGATCGCGACCAGCGCCCCGCCGAGGACCGGGCCGATCACAAGCCCGATCGCGGCGACCATGGTGTTGGTCCCCATCGCCACCCCGAGCTGTTCCTTGGGGAAGGCGTCGGTGACCAGGGCGGCGGCGTTGGCGAACAGGAACGCCGCCCCGACCCCCTGGAAGATCCGCCAGAGGATCAGCTCGGTGCCGTTGCCGGAAAAGCCCGCGCCGAACGAGGCCAGCGTGAAGAGGACGAACCCGCCGACGTAGGCCTTCTTGCGGCCGAAGAGATCCGAGAGCCGGCCCGCGGTCAGGACGAGGACCGTCGAGGAGATCATGTAGGCGAGGATCACCCAGACGAGCTCGAGGAGGCTGGTGCCGAGAGAGCGCTCGAGGTCCGGCAGGGCGATGATCAGGGTTCCCGAGTTGATCGTCGCCAGCAGCATCCCGAGGCTCGTGCAGCTGAGCGCCCACCACTTGTAGTGTCGATGCTCAGCCGAGACGCCCGGGCGGAACCTGCTCCTCTGCCCCAAATTGACGTTCACGTAAGGATTAATATTAGCGCGATGGATTCCACGCTCTGGCAGGTCGTCCTCTTCCTCCACCTCGTCGCGATGGCGTTCTTCCTGGGCGGTCAGCTGCTGCTCGCCGCGGCCGTGGTGCCCGCGCTGCGAGGGGATGAGAACCGCGAGCAGCTCCGCGCCGTCGCCCGCCGCTTCGGCTGGGGCTCGCTCGTCGCGCTCGGCGTGCTGATCGCGACCGGCGCGGCGATGGCGAGCCACCTCGATCTCTGGAGCGACGGCACCCTGCACGTGAAGCTCACCCTGGTGGCGGTGGCCCTCGTCCTGGTCGCACTGCACCTGCGCTTCTCGCGTGCCCACCTGCTGCAGGCGGCGGTCTTCCTCGTCACCCTCGCGATCGTCTGGGAAGCCGTACGGTTGGCTTCCTAGATGGACCGAGCCCGACTCCCCTCCCTCATTCAGGCGGAGCGCGAGCGATTCGCGAATGACCATCCGCGCTCGAGGGCGCTCTTCGAGGAGGCCGGCCGGAACCTGCTCGCGGGCGTGCCGATGAGCTGGATGACGAAATGGCCGGGCGGCCATCCGATCTTCGCGGCCGAGGCTTCGGGCGCTCGGATCACGGACGTCGACGGGATCACCTACGTGGATCTCTGCCTCGGGGACACCGGCGCGATGGCGGGCCATGCCCCGGCAGCCACCGCCGCCGCGGTCGCCGAGCGCTACGGCAAGGGCTCGACCCTGATGCTGCCGACGCAGGACACGCTCGACGCAGCCGACCGGCTCGCGAGCCGCTTCGGCCTCCCGAAGTGGCAGTTCACCCTCACGGCGACCGACGCGAACCGCTTTGCCATCCGGCTCGCCCGGGAGATCACCGGCAGGAGCAGGATCCTGGTCTTCAGCTACTGCTACCACGGCACCGTCGACGAGAGCTTCATCATCGTCGGGCCGGACGGGGAGCCGGTGTCGCGTGACGGGAACGTGGGCCCGCCGGTCGACCCGACCGAGACCACGGCGGTGGTCGAGTTCAACGACACCGAGGCGCTCGAGCGTGCGCTCGGGGGCGAGGAGATCGCCTGCGTCCTCACCGAGCCGGCGTTGACCAACATCGGCATCGTCCTGCCGGAGCCCGGCTTTCACGACGCGCTCCGCCGGCTCACCCGGGAGACGGGGACGCTCCTGGCGATCGACGAAACTCACACCTTCAGCGCCGGGCCCGGTGGCTACACGGCCGCACACGGGCTGGAGCCGGATCTGCTCACGATCGGGAAGGCGATCGCGGGTGGCGTACCGGCCGGAGCGTTCGGGATGAGCCAGGAGATCGCCGACCGCATCCTCGACCAGGCGGGCGCCGACTACGAGGACACCGGCGGTGTCGGCGGCACGCTGGCCGGCAACGCGCTGACCGCCGCGGCGATCCGCGCAACCCTCGACGAGGTCCTGACCGCCGAGGCCTTCGAGCGGATGATCGGCCTGGCGACTCGCTTCACCGAGGGCGTGCAGCGGGTGATCGACGAGCACGACCTGCCCTGGCACGTCGTCCAGCTCGGCGCCCGGGCCGAGTACGGCTTCCTACCGGAGCCTCCGACAAGCGGAGGGGAGTCCGCGGCCGGCTCGGACCCGGAGCTCGAGGAGTTCCTCCACCTCTTCCTCCTCAATCGCGGCGTGCTGATCACGCCGTTCCACAACATGGCGCTGATGTCGCCTGCGACCGAGCCGGAGGACGTCGACCGGCACACGGAGGCCTTCGCCGGGGCCTGCGGCCAGCTGACGGCGAGTTGAGGCGGGATACTTCAGGGGATGCATGACTGCGACGTCGTGGTTGTCGGAGCGGGCCTCGCCGGGCTGACGGCGGCGCGCGAGCTCGCCGGTGCCGGCCTCGAGGTGCAGGTGCTGGAGGCCCGCGACCGGGTCGGCGGCCGCACGTTGAGCCAATCGATCGGTGAGGGTCCCGAGGACATCGTCGAGGTCGGCGGCCAGTGGGTGGGGCCGACGCAGCACGAGGTCCTCGCGCTCGCCCAGGAGTTCGGCATCGAGACCTACCCGACCCACGTCGAGGGCAAGAACCTCTTCGAGGACGACAGGGGCAAGCTGAAGCGCTACCGCGGGACGATCCCGATGCTCGGCCCGCTGGTGATGGTCGACTACGGGCTCGCCGACCGGAAGCTGAGGCGGTTGATCAAGCAGGTCTCGGCGGAGGTGCCCTGGGAGGCCGAGGACGCCGAGCGCCTCGACGAGCAGACCTTCGCGACCTGGATCCGCCGCACCGCGAAGACGACGACCGCGCGGGAGGCGCTCGCCACCGCGTGTCGAGCTGTCTTCTCGGTTGAGCCCGCCGACGTCTCGCTGCTGCATGTCCTCTTCTACGCGGTTTCAGCCGGCGGCTGGGACGACCTCCTCGACACCGAGGGCGGCGCTCAGCAGGACCGCCTGGCCGGCGGCACACAGCAGCTGTCGATCCGAATGGCGGAGGAGCTCGGCGACCGAGTGCGCCTCTCGTCCCCCGTTCGCTCGATCCGCACCGATGGCGACGTCATCGTCGTCGGGGAGCTCACGGCGCGGCGGGCAGTCGTCGCGATTCCGCCCACGCTGGCCGCGCGCATCGAGTACGAGCCCGCCCTCCCGGCTCAGCGCGACCAGCTCACCCAGCGGATGCCGATGGGATCGGTGATCAAGTGCATGGCCGTCTACGAAGAGCCCTTCTGGCGCGACGATGGCCTCACCGGCCAGGCGGCCAGCCTGCCGGGCCCGGCTCAGGTGGTCTTCGACAACACGCCGCCGAACGGCAGCCCGGGGTTGATCGGTTTCCTCGAGGGCCGGGATGCGCGCGAGCTCGGCGGCCTGCCCGAGCGCGAGCGCCGCGAGGCGGTCCTGCGCGGCTTCCAGCGGCTCTTCGGCCGTCGCGCCGCTCACCCGGTCGCCTATGTGGAGAAGGACTGGAGCGGCGAGGTCTACTCGCGCGGCTGCTATGCCGGCGTGCTGGGACCCGGCGGCTGGACCGGATACGGGCGGGCGCTGCGCGAGCCCGTCGGCCGGGTGCACTGGGCGGGCACCGAGACCGCGACCCGCTGGATGGGCTATATGGACGGCGCCATCCAGTCGGGCAAGCGCGCGGCCGCCGAGGTGATGCAGGCCGAGGGATCGGCGCTGGCGACGGCGGCCGGAGCCCGGGCGGCCCAGGCTTCGCGCGTCGTTCGCGGATGAACCTGATCGACGTCCGACACCTCGGCCGCGAGCGGGTGATCGGCTGTTGGGAGCTCGATGGAGTGCTGATCGATCCTGGGCCGACCAGCTCGATGGACAACCTGATCGAGGCCCTGTCGGGAGAGGAGCCGCGGGCGCTCCTGCTCACCCACATCCATCTCGATCACGCCGGGGCGACGGGCAACCTCGTCAGGCGCTGGCCAGTGCTCCCGGTGTACGTCCATGAGCGCGGCGCGCGCCATCTGGCCGATCCCTCGAAGCTCCTGGCCAGCGCCGAACGGCTCTACGGCGAGGACATGGAGCGGCTCTGGGGAGAGGTCGCCCCGGTCCCCGAGCCGAATCTCCGTCCCCTGAGCGGCGGCGAGGAGGTGCTCGGCTTCAAGGTCTCCTACACGCCGGGCCACGCCTCGCATCACGTCAGCTACTTCCACCCGCCGAGCGGGCGCGCCTTCGTCGGGGACACGGCCGCCGTCCGCATCCCGCCGAGCCACTTCGTGATGCCGCCGACGCCCCCACCTGATACCGACCTGGAGCTCTGGGAGGAGTCGATCGACCGGATCGGTGACTGGGAGCCGGACAGCCTCGGGCTGACCCACTTCGGCGCGATCGACGAGCCCGGGCCTCATCTCGATCTCGTGCGTGAGCGCCTACGGGAGAACGGCCGCCTGGCGCATGAGCTCTCCGCGAAGGAGTTCGAGCGCCGGATCCGCCAAGACGTGTCGGAGGCTGCCGATCCGGACACCGCGGAGGCGCTGCTGCAGGCGGTTCCACCCGAGCAGCAGTGGGCGGGGCTGGACCGCTACTGGAGCAAGTCGAAGATGGGCTGATCCGGTCCGGGCGCGCATGCGTATGCATGCGCAGGGGTTCATGCATTGCGGCAAATTCCGGTTCTCAAAGGGAGGCAGAAGACCGATGTTGTCCCCGATGTCAGCCATCGGCACCTATTTCGCGCGTCGTCCCGACCCCTATGCGGGCGGCGATCTCGACAACGCCCAGAGGATCGGCTCGGTTCTCTTCGGCCTGCAGGCCCTCCTGATCCTCGCTCTCATTCCGTTCAGCCCTCCGACGCAGGCGATCGGGAAGGCGGGCTGGCTGGTCGCCCTGGTGGTCGCGGCGGGCGGTGCCCTCGTCACCGTCGGGATGCACAGGCGGCGCTTTGCGAGCTGGGACGCTCTGCTCGCCAGCTCCTACGGCGGGGTCGCCGCGCTCGAGGTCATGCAGTGGCTGGGCGGCGGGATCGGCGCGCCGTACGAGCGAGCCATCCTCCTGCCCGTCTTCTTCGTCTGCGCGATTCACCCACCGCGCCGCATCGCCGCGTTTCTCTGCTTCGTCGGCGTCGCCCTGACCGTCCCGTTCCTCTACGACGGGTGGGACGCGCAGGCGGCCGGCGCATCCATGGTCAGCCTGGTCATCTACGCCGGGCTCTCGCTCGGGGTGAACGTGCCGATGACCGCGATTCGCGCCCAGCGCCTGGCCCATGCCCAGGAGGAGGCCGAGGCGCGGGCCGAGGCGCGGATCGACGATCTCACCGGGCTCCACAACCGGCGTGCCTTCAACGAGGCCCTCGGCGACGAGGTCGAGCTCGCCCGCCGGCTCGAGATCCCGTTGACCGTGGCGATGATCGACATCATCAACTTCAAGCAGATCAACGATCGCTGGAGCCCGGCTGAGGGCGACCGCTGCCTGCGGGCCGTCGCCGACACCCTCTCGAGCTCGGTGCGCGATCCCGACAAGCTGTTTCGCTGGGGTGGCGACGAGTTCGCCGTGATCCTGACCGGCACGGCGGCGCATGACGCGGGGTCGTTGCGGGACCGCCTGGCGCGGCTCGTCTCCGCCGCCTGCGCCCGGCCGGACGACGAGCCGATCGAGATCCGGTTCGCGGTCGCCGAGGTCAAGGACGGCGAGGCCCCCGAGGACGTCGTCGAGATGGCCGGCCTGGCGATGACTGCCACGAAGATGGACCGCAGCGCGAGGCTGCCGGCTTCGGACTAGGCCGGCTCGGGCTCGAGCCTCGTCGCGAGGTGCGGCGAGTGGATCGCGATCGTCCGGTTGCGTCCGTTGCGCTTCGCCTGGTAGAGCGCGCGGTCAGCGCGGATCAGAAGGTCGGGGCCGGACTCGATTCCATCCCACTCGGCGATGCCGGCGGAGACGGTCTCCTCGCTCGGCACGCACGCACGAAGCGACTCGATCAGCTCCTGGGCCTGATGCGCGTCCGTCGCCGTCAGCAGGACCGCGAACTCCTCACCTCCGTACCGGGCGATCAGATCGGCGGTGCGCAGGCGGGCGCTCCACAACGCGGCCGCCTCCCGCAGATGCGTATCGCCGGCCGGATGTCCGTTGAGATCGTTGAACTCCTTGAAGTGGTCGAGGTCGAGGAGCGCGACGCAGACGGGTGAGCCGCTGCGGTTCGCCATGGCGAGCTCGCGGTCGAGAGCCTGGTCCCAGGCCCGCCGGTTGGGCAGGCCGGTGAGCGCGTCCGTCCTCGCCATCGCGCCCAGCTGGGCCTGGAGCCGTTCGCGCTGGCGAACGAGCTCGTTGATCGAGAAGCCGGTGATCCCGGCCACGCCCATCCAGAAGGCGGCGGCCAGCGGCTCCAGGGCCGGCCAGCCCTGGAACGCGGGGGAGGGAATGGCCAGGGTGATTCCGACGAGGAGGACCGAGACGAGCAGCTGACGGTGCGTGCCGTAGAAGGCGAACCAGATCACCGGGAGCAGGACCACCGGCGTGTAGGCGGCCGTGACGCTCTCATGGGAGCTGCGAACCAGCGCGACCATGGCGAAGGTCAGCATCGGCGGCAGCGCCTGCGACCAGGACGGGAGCCGCTCCCAGGGCAGGAGCAGCGCGCTGCCCACGATCACCGGGACGACGGAGAGGGCGATCAGGTCGCCGGTCGCCGGCCAATCCGGCAGCAACGGCAGGAAGAGGCAGGCCAGCACGCCGGCCGTCACCCAGGGCAGGCAGCGGAGCAGGACGCCATCTCCATCGAACGGGCGCCCGCGAGTCACTTCCTGTCCCGCATCGCTCAGCTTCTGCAGGACCTCTTTTCCCCTGTCGCGAAGCACTCGGCGCAGTAAACCCACCTGGTGGGTGCCCAAACAAGGCCCTTTCTTGGTACGCCCGCGAGTAGTCTCGAGGCGATGGCACGGACGCTCTTGATCATCGACATCCAGCGCGACTACTTCCCCGGCGGGGCCTACCCGCTGGTCGAGCCGGAGGCGGCGGCCGAGTCAGCGCGTCAGGTGCTCGACCGATTCCGCGAGATCGGCGATCCGGTGATCCACATGAAGCACGTCTGGGACGCGCCGGAGGCCGAGTTCATGGTTCCCGGAACCGAGGGGATCGAGATCCATCCGGCCGTGGCGCCGGCCGAGGGCGAGCTCGTGCTGGAGAAGGAGAACCCGAACTCCTTCCTGGACACCCCGCTCGAGGAGGAGCTCCGCCGCCGCGGGACCGACGACCTCGTGGTCGCGGGGATGATGAGCTCGATGTGCGTCGACGCGACCGTCCGGGCGGCCGCCGACCTGGGCTTCTCACCGACCGTGATCCACGACGGCTGTGCAGCCCCGGACCTCGAGTTCGGCGGCATCGACGTTCCAGGCGCCGCCGTCCACGCCGCGTTCATGGCCGCGCTCGCCGATGGCTATGCCGATCTGACGAGCGCGACCGAACTGCTGGCGAGCGACTAGTAGCCGTATCCGCTGCCGGAGGATCCGCCCGATGAGCTGGAGCTGCTGCTCGTCGTCGCGGTGCCGCTGGGGGCCGCGCCACTCGGGGCGGAGCCGCTCGGCGTTGCGGCGGTCCAGGTGAACGCGATGCCGCCGAAGTTGTCCATGGCGCCGTTGCCGGTCGCCTGACCCGGGCTGTCCTGGACAAACGTGTACAGCGGCTTGCCGTCGAACGTGACCTGACCGCTGGCGACGTCGAGCTTCGCCTGGACGGCGGAGTCCGACGAGGTCGGCTGCCCGCCTGATGGCGCCATCAGCGCCGGCCAGATGCTCTGACACGCGCTTGTGCACACCATCTTCGAGGCCGTGTCCTGATTGTTCGTGTAGAGCGTGTCGCCCTTCGAGTCCACGAGCACGGTGCCGACTCCGCTGACGGACTTCGTCGAGATGGTGTCGCCGCCGGACGTCTGTGCCGGAGCGGTGCTGGCGGCGTTCGAGGAGCTGTTGCCGGACCTGCTGCTGCCGCCGCACGCCGCCAACCCGATGGCGAGGACGGGCACGGCTATGAATGCGAGATAACCACGTCTGAGCCTCATGACTGCCTTCCTTCGGTTCGTCCCCAAACGCCCCTTTCAGGGCAGTACTACGCGAGGGACTCGCCAGCGGATTGGCCGCACGGCTTCGCCATCAGACGCGGCCACAAGCGGCCGCCCCACATAAGTCGCTACGCGCTCCGCTCCAGAGTGGAGCGGCCTGGTGGCCGCTACCCGCAGCCGGTGTTGTTGCCGCAGCTCGAGCACGTGTAGCAGGAGCCCGTGCGCTGCATCATGCCTCCGCACTGGTCGCACGCCGGACCGAGCTCCAGGTCGGCGCCGATCTTCGCCGGGATCACCGGCGGGGTATCGGTGAGAGCCGCGGTGGCCGGCCTCGACCCACCGTTGCCCTTCGTCTCGCCGTTCGAGGAGCCGTTGCCTTCGCCGTTCGAGTGGCCGTTCTCGCCGTTGCTCGGCGAACCGGTGTCCTCGATCGGGAAGGCCTGCTGTGCGTCCTTCTTGGCCCGGACCTCGTCGGTCATGATCCCGAGGGTCTCGAGGTAGTCGACGTCGTCGATGAACCGGCTTGCCAGCCAGCGCATGATGTAGTCGGGCATTGACTTGGCGAACGGGATCTCCGGGTTGCGGGTGATCCCCTCCGGCTCGAAGCGCATGTAGCTGAACTTCTTCACGTAGTCCTCGAGCGGCACGCCGTACTGGAGGCCCATCGAGATCGCGGTGGCGAAGGCATTCATCATGCCCTTGATCGTGGAGCCCTCCTTGCCGATGTCGGTGAGGAAGATTTCGCCGACCGATCCGTCCTCATACTTGCCGGCGGTGATGTAGCCCTCGTGCATGCCGATCGAGAACTTGTGGGTGATGGACTCGCGCTCCCGCGGCATCTTGTGGCGATGCGGCTTCGCGGTCGTCTCCTCGGCCGGCTCCGACTCCGACTTCTTGTCGCCGGCGTCGGTCTTCAGCGCCTGGGCGGTCTTGGAGCCGTCGCGGTAGATCGCGAGCGCCTTGAGGCCCTTGCGCCAGCCGTCGCTGTAGGCATCGGCGATGTCGGAGATCGTCGCCGACTCCGGCAGGTTGACCGTTTTCGAGATCGCGCCGGAGAGGAACGGCTGGGCCGCCGCCATCATGTCGATGTGGCCGGTGTGCGAGATCGAGCGCTCGCCGACCGCCACGTCGAAGACCTCGAGATGCTCGTCCTTCAGGCCGGGCGCCCCGATGATCGTGTTGTGCTCGTTGATGTGGGCGTCGATCTGCTCGATCTCGGGCTCGGAGTAGCCGAGCGTCTCGAGCGCCAGGTTGACCGAGCGGTTGACGATCTTCATCTGACCGCCGCCGACCAGCTCCTTGAACTTGACCAGCGAGAAGTCCGGCTCGATGCCGGTCGTGTCGCAGTCCATCAGGAAGGAGATCGTCCCGGTGGGGGCGAGCACGGTCGCCTGCGCGTTGCGGTAGCCGTGCTGCTCGCCGAGCGCGACGGCCTCGTCCCATGACTCGCGGGCGGCGTGGAGCAGTGGCTCCTCGACCAGCTCGTCCTCGATCTCGTAGGCGGCCGACTGGTGCATCCGCATCACCTGGTTGTGCGGCTCGCGGTTGACCGCGTAGCCGTCGTACGGGCCGATGGAGCCGGCGACCTCGGCCGACATCTTGTAGCCGCGGCCCGTCATCAGGGCCGTGATCGAGCCGGCGAGGGCGCGGCCCTCAGCCGAGTCGTAGGCGAGGCCGTTGGACATCAGCAGGGCGCCGAGGTTGGCGTAGCCGAGCCCGAGCTGGCGGAACGCCCGCGCGTTCGCGGTGATCTCCTCGGTCGGGTAGCTGGAGAAACCGACCAGGATCTCCTGCGCGAGGAAGACGATGTCCACCGCGTGGATGAAGTCGTCGACGTTGAAGGTCCCGTCCTCGTTGCGGAACTTCATCAGGTTGAGCGAGGCGAGATTGCAGGCGGAGTCGTCGATCGACATGTACTCGGAGCACGGATTCGAGGCGGTGATCGGGCCCGTGTTCGGATCCGTGTGCCACTTGTTGATCGTCGTGTCGTACTGCATGCCCGGGTCCGCGCATTGCCAGGCGGCGTCCGCGATCTGATTCAGCAGGTCGCGCGCCTTGACGGTCTTGACGGGCTTGCCGTCGACGCGGCCGATCAGGTCCCAGTCCTCGTCGTTCTCGACCGCCTGCATGAACTCGTCGGTCACCCGGACCGAGTTGTTGGCGTTCTGGAACTGGACCGAGGCGAAGGCGTCGGAGTCGAGGCGCATGTCGAAGTCAGCGGCCTTCAGCGCCGCGGCCTTCTTCTCCTCGTCGGCCTTGCACCAGATGAACTTCTCGACGTCCGGGTGGTCGACGTCGAGCACGACCATCTTGGCCGCGCGGCGGGTGCCGCCGCCTGACTTGATCGCGCCGGCCCAGGAGTCGGCGCCGCGCATGAAGCTGACCGGGCCTGAGGCGATCCCGCCCTTGGAGAGGTGCTCCATCGAGCCGCGGATCTTGGAGAGGTTGATGCCCGAGCCGGAGCCGCCCTTGAAGATGATCCCCTCCTTGGTGTTCCAGGAGAGGATGGAGTCCATGTCGTCCTCGACGGAGAGGATGAAGCAGGCCGAGGCCTGCTCCTGCCCCGGGTCCTTCCAGCCGACGTTGAACCAGACCGGGCTGTTGAAGGCGGCCTTCTGGTTGACCAGGATCGAGGTCAGCTCGGCGTCGAAGGCGTCGGCGTCCTCGTCGGTCGCGAAATAGCCCTGCTCGCGGCCGACCTCGGTGATCCGGTCGGCGACGCGGCTGACCATCTGCTTCACGGAAGTCTCACGCTCGGGGGAGTCCGGCTTGCCGCGGAAGTACTTCTGGGCGACGATGTTCGTCGCGTTCTGCGACCAGGTCTTCGGGAACTCGACCCCGCGCTGCTCGAAGGCAGGCTGCTCCGGATCGCCGATGATCGCGTCCCGCGTCTCCCACTCGAGCTCGTCGTAGGGATGGGTCCCGGCTGAGGTGAACCGGCGTTCGATGACGAGGCCCTTCTCGGTGGTGATCGGCGCCTTCGAAGTGGCCCTCGGCATCAGTTTTCTCCTCTCGCTCGGCTATTGGGGTGAGCACCGCAGCATCCTCCGCCGTTCGGACGGAAACGAGGTCTCGCTAGTTCGTTATTTGCGGGGATTTTCACGAGGCGCTCCGACCGGCGTCCGGGAGAGTTCCCGCAAACTGCAGATAGGCGCCGCGATCGAGTTTCTCCAGGCCGCTGAGACAGAGCTCGCCGATCCGCGCGGCGCCCAGCTCGCCGCCGGAGTCGCGGACCTCTCCTTCGACACCGTCAACGAGGAGGACCAGCTTCCGCGGATCCAGCGCTCGTTTGTGCGCGGCGCGGTTCAGGCTCGCCAGCAGCTTGTCGCGGTCGAACGGCTGGCGCTTGCCATTGCGCTTGATCACCTCGAGCACCTCCGGCACGGCCCGCTCGTAGGTCGTGAAGCGGTGCCCGCATGAGGGGCACTCGCGGCGCCGGCGGGTCGCCCCGTCAGGGACGCGGCGGGTCTCGAGGGTCTTCGTGGCGGAGTCGCAGTGCGGACAGTTCACTGCGATGAGTGTAGCGGAAGCTAGTGTGTGAAAACCCACAATAAAGAGCTGATGCACTAAATGTAGTGGTAAATCCGGCCGGTTCCACCATCTGGATCGGGATTTGGTCCCCGCGTGTCGCTATAGCGACATCAAGGGACCAGAACCGCCGTGGGCCCGCCTGTCAGCGCCGACCAGCCACCCTTTCATTGCAGGTGTTCGTTCCTACCGACGGCTACGAGTCCTCGGCCAGCAGCCTCGCCAGCTTCTCCGGCGTGTTCGCCTGCGGCGAGGGCGTGTAGAGGACGAGCCGCTGCTCCGGGTTCTCCTGGGGCCGGAAGACGGCGTGCTCGAAGACCAGCTTTCCCACAGCCGGATGCCGGAGGACCTTGCGGCCGACGCCGCTGGTCGCCACCTCGTGCAGGTCCCACCATTCGCGGAACTCCGGGCTGCGCTCCTGCAGGGCAGAGATCAGGTCATCGAAGTCCGGGTCGCCGATGTGGCGGGCGGCCTCACTGCGAAAGCGAGCAACGATCCGGCGCGCGCCCTCCTCCCAGTCCGGATGGAGCTTGCGCCTGGCCGGATCCGTGAACAGACTCCAGAGCAGGTTCCGCCGGCCGTCCGGCATCTCGGCCGGGTCGCCGAACACCGCGGCGTGAGCCCGGTTCCAGGCGAGGAAGTCGAAGCGCCGGCCGGTCAGGCAGCTGGGCCCATCGCCCAGGTTCTCCACCAGGAGCTTGACGGTCGGGTTGACTGTCTCCTTGGGAGCTCGCCCCGGTGTGAGCTCCTCGCCGCGGCCGAGGAGCATCAGGTGGGCGTGCTCCGCCGGGGTCAGGTCGAGCGCGCCGGAGATCGCCTCGAGCACCGACGCCGATGCCCGGACGTCCCTGCCCTGTTCGAGCCACGTGTACCAAGTCGTGCCTACGCCGGCGAGCTGAGAGACCTCCTCGCGGCGGAGCCCCGGGGTTCGCCGCCGGCCGCCTCCCGGCAGCCCCACGTCCTCAGGGCGCAGGGCCTCCCGCCGATTCCGCAGGAAGTCGGCGAGCTCGGCGCGCCGCGGCGCTTCGTCGCCCTTCGCCAGGGCGGCCGATCCGTTGCCATTGGACTTCTTGGCGTCACTGGGTGGTGCTTTTGATACCAGGATAAACCCCTCTCTTGTACCTGGATCGAAATGGTCGCACACTCTCCCCCGAATGGCAAGTCAATCCGCCCAGACCACCTCACGGACCACAGGGGGTCCCTCGTTGAATTCACAGATGAACCACGCAGCGCCCGCACCGAAGCCGTCCCACCGCAGCATGTGGCTCCTCCCGGTCCTCTTCGCGCCGGTCTTCATGGTCCTTCTCGACGTCTTCATCGTCAACGTGACGGCGCCGTCGCTGCGGGCCGACCTCGGCGCCAGCGACTCGGACCTCCAATGGGTGGTGGCCGCCTACCTGCTCACTTATGCGCTCTCGCTGATCACCGGCGGCCGCCTCGGCGACATCTTCGGCCGGCGCCGGCTGTTCAAGCTCGGCATCGCCGGCTTCACGATCGCGTCGGCCCTGTGCGCGGCGGCACCGAGCCCGAGTGCCCTGATCGTGGCGCGCCTGCTGCAGGGCTTCGGCGGCGCCGCGATGTGGCCGCAGGTTCTCTCGATCATCCAGGTCGAGTTCGCTCCGGCCGAGCGGCCGAAGGCGCTCGGCTTCCAGGGGCTGGTTCAAGGGCTGGCGGCGATCTCCGGGCAGATCGTGGGAGGCGGGCTGATCGCGCTGGACCTCCTCGGCCTCGGTTGGCGCTCGGTGTTCCTGATCAACATCCCCGTTGGCCTGATGGCCCTGCTCGCCTCCGATCGGCTGATCCCCGAGTCCCGCTCGGAGACCGCCCGCCGACTCGACCTTGCCGGCGTGGCGCTCGCCACTCTCACGTTGAGCCTGGTGATGATCCCGGCCGTCGAGGGGCGCGAGCTGGGCTGGCCCGCCTGGACGTTCGCCTGCTTCGCACTGGCGCCGCTCGCCGCCGCGCTCTTCGTCGCCGCCGAACGGCGGATCACCGCCCGCGGCGGCTCCCCGCTGGTCGAGCTCCGCCTGTTCGAGACCCGCGGGTTCCGGATCGGCCTCGTCTCGGCGACCAGCCTCTACTTCGCGATCTCGTTCTTCTTCCTGCTCGGGATCTACCTGCAGGAGGGGCTCGGGCTGAGCCCGCTCGAGTCGGGCCTGGCGTTCACGCCGATCGCGGTCGCCTTCGTCACGACCTCCCTGACAGGGCCGCGGCTGGCGGACGGCGTTCGCGAGTACCTGCCCCAGATCGGTGCGATCCTGGCGGCCGTCGGTCTGATCACGACGATCCTCGCGGTTCAGGCGACCGGGAGCGGTTCGGTTTCGGCCTGGCTGCTCCTGGCGATGGTGCCTTTCGGCGCCGGAATGGGCACCGCGATCCCGCCGCTCATCCACCTGGTCCTGCGGGCGGTGCCCACCACGGACGCCGGCGCGGCGTCCGGGACGCTCGTCACGGCGCAACAGATCGGCAACGCGCTTGGCGTGGCGATCGTCGGGACCGTCTTCTTCTCACAGCTCGGCTCCGGGACGAGTCCCGGCTCGTTCGGCGACGCCTTCACAGTCGCCATGGCGGTACAGGCGGCGTTCGCGCTGACGGCCGCGGCGCTGGTCTCACGAGCGCGCCGCACCTCGACCGAATCTGCCCCCGCGGGGATCCCCGCGGGCGGGCGCGCCTAGACCGTCAGGTACTTCGAGACGTTGCCCTCGGCGAGGGCCTGCTCGCCCAGGCGTGTCGCCTTGAGCAGGGACGCCGCGCCTCCTCGAGTTCTGCCGACGATCAGGTCGGCATTCTCGAGGACCTGCAGCCCCTCCATGATCGGCTCGCGCAGGTCCTTGATGTATTTCGTCCCACGTGGGAACGAGGACATCAGCCAGCTCCCGACCTGCAGCTGATTGAGATAGCTGCCTGGTTTCGGGCCGTTCGGGCCAAAGGCGGGCATGAGAACCTCGGCGAACTGCACAGCCGTCAGGGACTGAAGACGCTCCGCCTCAGCCTTCGCCGCCTCTTCCTCGGCGACCTTCTCCTCGCTCTTCCCAAACAACGACACGGCGGCTGACCCTAGCGGCTTCGGGCCGGCGCGAGGCGTCTATGGTTGGACACGTGGCGTCCGATGAAACGCAGTCCGGTCCCGATCCGCTCGGGGCCGCACGAGACGCAGCCGGTGCCGCCGGCGAGCGACTGGGCAACGCGAGGAACGAGGCCGGCGAGCGACTCGGCGCCGCTCGGGACGCCGCGGGCAGGCAGCTTGCTGACGCCCGAGAGACCGCCGCCCTGGCCGCACACGAGGTCGCGAACAGGCTCTCCCAGAAGCCGCGGCTCCGCGGTGTCTCCCACCAGTGGGCCTTCTTCGTCTCACTCGGCGCCGGAGCCGCTCTGGTTCTGGCCGCGAGCGGCGCCCGCGAGGTGATCGCTATGTCGATCTACGCCTTCTCCCTCTCGGCGATGCTCGGCACGAGCGCTCTCTATCACCGGATCACGTGGACGCCCGAGGTCCGGCAGTGGATGCGGCGCCTCGACCACACGACCATCTTCATCTTCATCGCCGGGACGTACACGCCCTTCGCCCTCCTCGTCATGCACGGGACGCTGGCCCGCGTGATCCTGATCGTGGTCTGGGCCACCGCCGCAGCCGGCGTGGTGCTCAACCTGGTCTGGATCAATGCTCCGTACTGGGTCACCGCGGGTGTCTATCTGAGCACCGGCTGGGTGGCGATCGTCAGCCTGCCGCAGCTCTGGAACGAGATCGGCCCGGTCGGCGTGGGGCTGATCGCTCTCGGCGGCGCCCTCTACACCGCAGGCGCCGTGGTCTACGCGCGCCGCAAGCCCGATCCGCGGCCGCAGGTCTTCGGCTACCACGAGATCTTCCACGTGCTCGTGATCGCCGCCGCGGCCGTCCAGTACGTGGCGGTTGCGGCCTTCGCGCTGCCCGCCGGCTAGACCGGGCTAGAGTGGCGGCCACTTGGCCGCCATCGAGATCAGGGGGATAAGCAAGCGCTTCGGCTCCGTGCAGGCGGTGTCCGATCTCACCTTCGAGGTCTCCGCGGGGCGGGTGACCGGTTTCCTCGGCCCGAACGGAGCGGGTAAGAGCACAACCCTGCGGATGCTGCTCGGCCTCGTCCATTCGGATGGGGGAACGGCCACCTTCGACGGGCGCCGCTACGGCGAGCTCGATCACCCGAGCGCGGAGGTCGGCGCGGTGCTCGAGGACGCGAGCTTTCACCCGGGGCGGAGCGGGCGCAATCACCTGCGGATCCTGGCCGCAGCCGGCCAGCACCCCGCCGCCCGCGTGGGTGAGGTGCTCGACGAGGTCGGCATCGTGGCCGCCGCGGGCCGCCGCGTGAAGGGCTACTCGATGGGGATGCGGCAGCGGCTCGCAATCGCGGCGGCCCTGCTCGGCGATCCCGACGTTCTCATCCTCGACGAGCCCGCCAACGGCCTCGACCCGCCCGGTATCCGGTGGATCCGGGGGTTATTGCGCGAGCAGGCCGCGCGCGGCCGCGCGGTCCTCGTCTCCAGCCATCTGCTCTCGGAGGTGGCGCAGAGCGTGGACGACGTCGTCGTCATCTCGCACGGGACCCTGCGGGCGAGCGGCACGCTCGACAGCGTCCTCGGATCGCCCGACGGCCCGGGGACGAGGGTCCGGTCGACCGACGACGAGCGACTCGCCGGCGCGCTGGAGGCGAAGGGGATGTCGGTCGGGCGGGACTCGGAGGGTGCCCTCGTCGTCGGTGGCGCGACGACCGAGCAGGTAGGGCGCGAGGCCAGCGAGGCTCGGATTCCGCTCACCGAGCTGGTCGCCGTTTCTCGCTCCCTGGAGGAGGCCTTCTTCGACCTCACCGAGGGAAAGGAATGAGGCCGCTGCTCGAAGCGGAGCTGATCAAGCTTCGCACCACCAGGACGTTCCTCGCACTCGCCGCGGTGGCGATCGGGACGTCGCTCCTGCTCACCGGGCTGGTGGCCGGGTTCAGCCACCCGACCGAGCAGTCGGTGCTCGGTGACGTATTCCAATCCGACACCAGCGAGTTCTTCATCACGATCCTCGCGATCGTCGGTGTCACCGGAGAGTGGCGGCACCGCACGATTACCTCCTCGCTGCTGGCGGCCCCGGATCGGCTGCGCTTCCTCGCCGCCAAGACGCTGGCCTTCGCGGTCGCCGGCCTGGTCCTGTCGCTGGCGATCTCGCTGACGATCACCGTGGTCGGCGTGGTGATCCTGAACGCCCGGGACCTTCCGGTTCCCGCCGCCGGGGACCTGGCGACGCAGATCGCACGAAATGCCCTGGCCGCGGCTCTGCTGGGCGGTCTCGGGGTCGGAATCGGCGCGGTGGTCCGCAACCAGGCGGTTGCGGTCGTGGCCGTCCTGATCGCCGGGTTCGCAATCGAGCCGATCCTGCTCGGGGTCGCCTCCAACGTCGCCAAGTTCGGGCCCTTCATCGCCCTGCCGAACGCGATCGCCACCAGCGACCCGACCGCGAACGGCTTCGACCCGGGTCAGCTGCTCGGCCGCTGGGCCGCCGTCGGCTCGATGCTCGCCTGGATCACCCTCTTCTTCGCGGCGGGCGCGGCGCTGCTCTTGGAGCGTGATGTCGAGTAATGCCGCCCGCGTTTGTGAGACGGTTCGGCCAATCAACCGAGGGGAGTGGCGATGGCTGAACTGAGCGAGGCACAGCAGGCAGCGCGCAAGCTTTGGTCCTCCGGCGACTATCCGTCCGCGATGCACGTGATCGCGAGCGTCGGACCGCGTGCGGTGGAGGCCGCCGGCGTGCGCGGCGGCGACGTCGTGCTCGACGTCGCCTGCGGGAACGGGAACGCGACGATCCCGGCTGCGAAGACCGGCGCCAGGGTCACCGGCATCGACCTGACCCCCTCCCTGCTCGAGGCCGGCAGGGCCGCGGCGGCGGAGGCGGGGGCCGACATCGAATGGATCGAGGCCGACGCTCAGCAACTGCCGTTCGACGCCGCCAGCTTCGACGTGGTGCTGTCCGTGTTCGGCTGCATGTTCGTGCCGGACCAGCGCACCGAGGCGGAGGAGATCGCCCGCGTCCTCAAGCCCGGCGGCCGGATGGTTGTGGCCGCCTGGACCCCCGAAGGCAATGTCGGGAAGATGTTCATCACCACCATGAAACACCGGCCGCCGCCGCCGGAGGGCTTCCAGCCACCGATCCTCTGGGGAAACGAGGATCATGTCCGCAGCCTGTTCGAGGGGACCGGCGTGGAGCTGGACATCGAGCGGACCACCGTCGACTTCGAGTCGGACTCCGTCGACGAACATCTGGCCGAGGTCGAGCGGGACCTGCCACCGGTGGTGGCCGCGAAGGCTATGCTCGAACCCGAGGGGAGGTGGGAGGCCCTGCGCGCCGACCTGCTGGCCCTCTACAACGAGGCCAACCTCGCCGGCGACGGCTATCGCTCGACCAACGAGTACCTGCTGATCAAGGGGACGAAGGCGAGCTAGCTCGTCGCCGAGGCGCCGAGCGCCGAGGCGAAGCTGTCCTTCCGCTCCTCGATCAGCCGCTGGGCCTCGTCCTCGCGGCCCTGCTTGATCAGCTCGATCGGGTCGGGATCGCCGTTGACGATGCCCTCGAAGAACTCCTTGCGGTCCTGATAGGTGGGAAGGGTGCCCTTGGCCCAGCCGCGATGGTCGTTCAGGATCACGGCCAGGCGCGCGTAGGGCTCGCCGTAGGTCGCGGCGATCTCGCGCTTCATCCGCTTGGCGAGTGCGGGCGATGCGCCGGCGGTCGAGATCGCGATGGCCAGCGGGCCCGACCGCTCGATCGCGGGAAGTATGAAGTTGCAGAGCGGTGGCACGTCGACGACGTTGACGAGCATCGCCCGGCGCTCGGCGCCGTCATGAACCGAGATGTTGACGTCGGTGTCGTTGGTCGCGGCGATCGCCATGAAGGAGCCGTCGAGGTCCCCGTCGACGAAAGTTCGCTGATCCCACGTGATCGAGCCCTCCGCGGCGTATTCGGCGAGCTCGGGCAGGATCTCGGGCGCGACGACGTGAACGTCGCCGTCGCAGAGGAGCAGCCCGTCGACTTTCTCGAGCGCGACATCACCGCCGCCGATCACCAGGCAGCGCCGGCCTTTCAGCTTCAGGCACGCGATGTAGAAGGGCGTCTCGAGCATGTCCCGCACGCAGGTCTGGTCGCAGATCCCGCGCTTGAACTGGCAGACGCACGGCTTGCCCTCGAAGGCCGCTGCTGGCATGGGCCAAGAGTAAAGGTCCGGCCTAGCGGCCCCTGTGCTTGCGGCGGTGCTTGTGCGCGGCGGGGGCCCTGAACGGGTGCGTCCCGCAGCGGAAGAAGTAAGGCAGCGAGCCCAGCGGGGCGGGCACCGTGACGGTTCCCGGTCCGGCGAACCGCTGCCCGGTGGGCTCGTGCGCCCAGCATCCGCGCGGGACTGCCACCGAGCGGGAGGTGTCGCCCTTGGTGATCACCGGCGCCACCAGCAGGTTGGCGCCGAGCATCCACTCCTGGTCGCGGCCCGCGGTGGGCGCCTCCGGGGCGGCGAGCCAGAGCGGGCGGGTCACCGGCATCCCCGTCCGTCGCCCCTTCTTCCACAGTCTCCGCATCAGCGGCAGCGCCCGCTCGTGCAGGGCGGCCATCACCTTCCAGCGGGCGAGGGTGGCGTCGCCGTAGGCCCAGGGCATGCGGACGCCGGTGGAGGAGGAGTTGTGGACGCGGAAGTACGGTGTAAGGGCGGCCCACTCGCTCCAGCGGTCATACAGCTCCTCGCTGGGCGGCCCGGACAGGGTGTCGATGTAGCCACCGATGTCGGTCGTGTAGCCGAAGGCGCCACCGACCGCCCGGTTGAGCATGTCGGGGGCCAGCGATCGCAGCCCGGAAGCTGCTCCCCAGTCGACGGTCTCGTCGCCGGGGAAGTTGCCCATCTCATAGGCCGCGCTGCCGGGCCGGCCGCTGTAGCCCGCCCGGGTGAAGAACCAGATCGGACCACGCTTCGGGTGCTTCGCTCCCCAGCGGTCGAGGATGCGACGTGAGACCCGGTGGTAGAGGACCGGATATCGGTTGTGCATCGTCGCTCCCGTGCTGCCGTCGGAGAAGTGCATGCCGTCCTGGACCTGCTCGCCGAAGTCCTGCATGAACCCGTCGGCACCGAGCCCGGTCAGCAGGTTGAGTCGCCGCCTCCACCAGGCCACCGCGGCCGGCTTGGTGAAGTCGAGCAGGGTCGCGGGTGAGCCGCCGTTGCCGCCGAACTCGTAGGGCGCGCCGCTCGCGGTCGTCGCGACCAGGCCGAGCCGCCTGGTCTCCTCGAAGTCGCCGGGCGGCTGGGTCGCGAGCGCATCGTCGGAGACATAGGCGCGGACGTAGAGGACCGCGCGGATCCCCATCGCGTGCAGCCGCGCGATCACCGAGCGGACATAGCCGAGATCGAGCATCCCCCAGCCCTCGAACCCGTAGGCGGAGATGTGCATGTCGTAGCGGCGGATGTCGGCCAGGTCCTGCTCGATCTTGGCCCGGTAGGTGTCGGCGGTCTCGGCCGGCGGAGCGCCCGGCAGAGCCGGAGACTTGACCGCCCGCGACAGCATCGGCCCCTCGGCCCAGCCGGGAGGCAGGCGGTGACGGCCCGTCACCGAGGTCAGCTCCCGGATCGCGCCGCGGCGGCTGTGCGCCGGGAACACCGTGTAGTCGAGGCGGCCGGAGCTCGCCTGGACCTGCCATGCGTCCGGCCGGTCGTTCGCCATCCGCCAGCGCGAGCGCTCGTTCTGGTTGAGGAGGAAGCCGTAGCCCCGGGAGGAAAGTAATTCCGCCTGCGGGTAGTACGCCGCGTTCATGCCGTTCGGGAAGAGGTAGCGCTCGAAGCCCCCGGGCAGCTCGGCGGGGCTCGGGATCCCGCCCAGGTCGGCGATGCTGTACGAGGTGCCGGAGCCGACCAGCAGCGGGAAGAGCGCCAGGCCCGGCTCCAGCGTCTCCGCGCCGCCCAGGTTCTCCTGGACCACGTCGCCGTAGAGCTTCTCGCCGCGCTTGTCCGTGGTCCCATGCCGGCCGCCGAACCCGTGGAAGCTCTCGCCTGACCCGGTCGCGAAGGAGTCTCCGAGCGTGATCACCCCGGCCCGAGAGCTGGGACGCACGCGGACGCGGATGCCGCCCGCGCGGTCGGGCTCGATCCTGGCGATCAGCCGCCGCCCGGCCTCGTCGGTGGACAGGGCCAGGCGAACACCCTTGCCGCGCCGCTTCGCCGAGATCACCCGCCGGGCCCCGTAGACCGTCCCCGAGCGGCGATCGAAGAGGGTGTTCCCGTTCCACAGCCCGGACTCCCACTGGGCGTGCAGCTCCGTTCCGACCTCGTACGTGAGCGGGGCGTAGACGGCGTTGTCGGGGTGACGCTCGAGCGTGAAGGGCTCGGGATCGTCGGTGCGCGGCAGCGCCGCCGGGGTCGTCGATGCCGGCGCGCGCAGCTCGCGGAGGACTGTGTGACCCCGCGAGCGGAAGGCGAGCCGGAAGGGCGCCCTGTCGACCACGGCGCGGGCGGCGCCGTTGGTGACCACGATCCGCTTGGCGCTCAGCTTGACCGCCGCCCCCGCGGTCGCCGGGGCGGCGACCGCGGCGACCGCAAGCAGCGACGCCGAAGCCACCCCTGCGCCTGTGGGTCCGATTCTCGTTGCGATGGGCCGATCCTAAGCCGGGTCCGCAGCGAGCGTCTGCTCGAGACCGGACGCGAGCTCGTACTTCGCGCTCCAGCCGAGCCGCTCGGTGGCGAGCTTCGTGTCGAGCACCGTGCGCTCGATCTCACCCGCGCGGGCCGGGGCCATCTCCGGCGCGAAGTCCTCGCGGCCGGAGAGCCGTCCGATCTGCTCCGCCAGTTCAAGCACCGTGGTCTCGACCCCGGTGCCGGCGTTGATCGGCCCGCTCTCCTCGGCTCCCTCCATCGCGAGCAGTGCATCGACGACGTCGGCCACGTGGATGTAGTCGCGCGTCTGCTTGCCCGTGCCGAAGATGGTGGGCCGGCCGCCGTCGCGCGCCAGGGAGCAGAAGATCGCCACGACGCCCGCCTCGGTGGCCGGGTCCTGGCGCGGCCCATAGACGTTGCCCAGGCGGACGGTCCCGGCCGAGAGCTCTCGCGTGCGCGAGTAGAGGCCGAGGTAGCCCTCGGCGGCCAGCTTGCTCTGCCCATAGACGGAGAACGGCTCGCAAGGAGCCGTCTCCGCGAAGGGCAGCTCGTCCGGGCGCTCCCCACCCTCTCCATATATTGCGCCCCCGGTGGAGGTGAAGACCAGGCGCGAGGCGCCGGCGCGGACCGTCGCCTCCAGCACGTTCACAGTGCCCACGACGTTCAGCCGTGCGTCGAAGCCCGGGTCCGCCATCGAGCGCCGCACGTCGATCTGGGCGGCGAGATGGAAGACGCTGTCGGGGGAGAAGCCCTCGATCGCCTCGGACACCGTCTGGGCGTCGGCCACGCTGAGCTCGATGAGCGTCGCGCCGGACTCGAGCGCCGAGGCCAGGTTCTCGCGCTTGCCGCTGGAGAGGTCATCGAGCACCAGGACCTCGTCTCCGCGGGCGACCAACGCGTCCACCAGGTGCGAGCCGATGAAGCCCGCGCCGCCTGTGACGAGCGATTTCACGCAGGAGAGCCTATGGCCGCAAGGTATTAGGCAGCTGAGATGCCCCTGCTACCCTCGCCGACCGCATCGGCCCCTTGCGCCCTATATGTAGGGGGCCATCCCCACTCGCGGCTACCGTGAAGGGCCACATATGCGACTGATAGTCACCGAGAAGAACAACAGCGCGAAGAAGATCGCCGAGATCCTGAGCGGCGGAACCGCCAAGGAGGGCGCCTCCTACAAGACGCCCTACTACGAGTGGTCCGACGATTCGGGCGAGCACATGACGATCGGGTTGAAGGGCCACGTCCTCAATCCGGCCTTTCCCGAGTCGTACAACAACTGGCAGGAGACCAATCCACGCGATCTGATCGACGCCGACCTGATCAAGGAGCCCACCGACAAGAACGTCGTGCGGGCCCTGAAGAAGGTCGCCGCCGACGCCGACGACCTCATCATCGCGACGGACTACGACCGCGAGGGCGAGCTGATCGGCCTCGAGGCGCTCCAGGAGATCGTCGAGGCGAATCCCGAGCTCGCCACCGCCGAGGGTGTCCACGAGGACGGCACGCCCGTCAAGCGCGCCCGCTACTCCGCTCTCACCAAGGAGGAGATCGAGCGAGCGTTCAACGAGCTCGACGAGCTCTCGATGCCGCTAGCCAACGCCGGCGCCGCGCGCCAGGACATGGACCTGATCTGGGGCGCCACGCTGACGCGGTCGGTCTCGATGGCCACGCGCCGCTTCGGCTCCAACTTCCTCTCCGTTGGGCGGGTGCAGAGCCCGACCCTCGGCCTGATCGTGCAGCGCGAGCTCGAGCGCCGTGCCCACGAGCCCGTCCCCTTCTGGGAGGTCACGGCGACCTTCGCGCATGCCGACGGCAACTTCGTCGCCGAGCACACGACCGACCGCTTCTGGGACGAGAAGGAGGCCAAGGCGGCGGTCGCCAACTCCAAGACCCCCGGCACGGTCAAGGAGATCACTGCACGGAAGAACACTCGCAAGCCGCCGACCCCGCTCAACACCACGGCCTTCACCACCGATGCGTCCAGCCGCCTCGGCATTACGCCCTCGCGGGCGATGCGGATCGCCGAGGACCTCTACATGGACGGCTACATCTCCTATCCGCGTACCGACAACACCGTCTATCCCAAGTCGCTGGACACCAAGGAGCTCGTCAAGCAGCTGGTTGCCGTCGATGACTTCAAGGCCGCGGAGTTCCTGCTCGACGGCCGCGAGCTCGAGGCGACCCGCGGCAAGAAGGAGACCACCGACCACCCCCCGATCTACCCCACCCAGGCCGTCAACCCGGTCCGGCTCGAGGCGCGCTCGGAGGCTCATCGGAAGGTCTACGAGCTGGTCACCCGGCGCTTCCTCGCGACCTTCTCCCCGCCGATGATCAGCGAGGGGACGCGCGCCAACATCGAGACCGCGCCCGGGCCGGGTATCGCAAAGAGTGCCTCCAACAAGGATTCCGATGTGGAGGGGGAGACCTACTTCGTCCGCGGTTCCGTCGTCGTGGATCCGGGCTTCGCCGCCATCTACACCTACGCACGGTCGGCCGACACCGAGATCCCGAAGCTCGAGGAGGGGCAGGAGCTCACGATCGAGACCGTCGACCTGGAGGGCAAGGAGACTCCGCCGCCGCCTCGGATCAGCCAGGGCAAGCTGATCGAGATGATGGAGGAGGCCGGCCTCGGCACCAAGGCGACGCGCGCGGACATCATCCAGAAGCTGTACGACCGCGGCTACGTCTTCAACAACCCGCCGGAGCCCTCCGAGACCGGGATCGCGATGTCGAAGGCCTTCGAGAACTACGTCCCTCGCATGGCGACGCCCGACATGACCGCCGAGATGGAGGCGGAGATGGACCAGATCGCCGCCGGCGAGATGACCAAGGACGAGGTCCTGAAGGACTCGCGCGACATGCTGCGCTCGGCCTTCGACGAGATGGGCGACGACGTCAAGACCGAGGACGAGGACGCGAAGTGGCGCAAGTTCGCCCGCGAGGTCTGGGCCGGCATGGACCAGGACCGGATCCTCGGCCCCTGCATCGTCTGCGAGGAGGCGGGCCGCAAGCAGGAGGACGGCTCCCCCCACCAGCTCCGGATCATCAAGGCGCGGAAGTCAGGCAAGCGCTTCGTGGGCTGCTCCGGATGGGACGGCGACAACCCCGACTCACCCGACTCCTGCGATACCACCTTCCCGCTGCCGCAGCGGGTGCGCGGTCTCTACAAGATCGAGGATGTCTGCTCGGTCTGCGGCCGGACGCCGCGTCTTCAGGTCGTGCCGTGGCGCGGGCGGCCCTGGAAGCTCTGCCTGAACGATGAGTGCCCCTCGATGGCCGAGATGAAGGCACGCCGCGCCGAGCGCGAAGCCGCCAAGGCCGCGAAGGAGGCCGCCGAGGCCGCCGCGAAGGACGGCGAGGGCGCCGACGGCGTCGATCCGGCGGAGGCCGCCAAGGAGGCCGAGAAGATCGCCGGCCAGGCCTCGGCGACCAAGGTCAAGCGGGCCCGCGGCAACGGCGCCAAGGCCAAGAACGGCGCGAAGACGAAGAACGGCTCACGCGCGAAGTCAGGCAACGGCTCGAAAGCCAAGCCCCGCGCGAAGAGCTAGCAACCGCCCCCCATCGCTTCTCGTTGGGCTAACCAGTCTTCTCGAGACCGCTGATTTTCGTCCAAAGCAGCTATCCGCTTACGTGCCCTACGGACCCCCGAAGCAGGTGGGCTGCCCCGGCTTGATGTAAGGGGGCCGTTGGATGCCGTACGGCCGACACGGAGTCGCCAACCGTAGGGAATCGGTCTCGCGCGCTCGTGCAGTTGTGCCAGCTCGGGGGGCGGATAGTCGAAGTCTAAGGATCGACATCGAGCCGCTGACTCTCAGCTGCTTTCCCTTCTTCTGTCTCGAGCAACTTTGCCCGTCAGGGATGGCGCTGATGTCGTCCCGGGAGGATCGACTATGCACGTAGGCGGAGTCGAGTACGAGTAGCTGAACCTCCCCTTCCTCGTGTCGAGCTTGATGTAGCCATTACTCGGACCTCGGTTTGGGCCACGGCATCGGGACTGACAGGCGGCGTTGCAGCTGGTTGGAAAGAAACCCCCACCGGTGGCGAGGCGCGGGGTGATCAGCGGCCATGGTCTGCATCGCTTGTTCTTCGTAGACGACGGCACAGGAGGAGCGCGCACTCCTTGGGGAAGGGCAGAAGATGCCCCGGGACCGCAGGCTGGTAATGCCTGGAAGTCGTATACGCGCGTCGCGCCCTGAGCGATGGGAGCCATCAGCCCAGCGGCGAAGAGCGAAGCGAGTGCGATGAATAGTGGGCGTCTCATTTGTCCTCTGCACAGTTCAGGCTCCCACTCCCGCTCGCACTCACCATCGGTGTCCCCACTCGGTCTGGAGTCCGTGCAGAACACCTAGGCGTGCCCAGCCAAGCAGGCACTATTGCTTTCCAGCCTGTCTCAAGCCACTCAGATGCGATCGGTGTGCAAGCCGCTACATGCGCGGAATAGCCGCTTAGGGATGCGCTACGGCCGCAAACACGGGACCACCCCGGGCCAATGGTGAGTTCTTCCCGGTATGCCGGAACAACTCACCAGGCGCCTGCAGACGGCTAGGACGTGGCCTTGATCGACCGGCCGCCGGTCGACGAGGTGCAGCTTGCGATGACCGACCCGCTCGGGTTCGTCTTGCAGGTCCAGTCGCCGATCGTCGTGCCCCCGCCCTGGAGGGCCGAGAGCAGGACGGAGTGGGCCTCGCCGCAGCCGGCCGGATCGCCGTCCTTCGCGGTGGAGGTCACGTCGTAGGTCTTGCCGCCGTTCGCGGTCCCGCTGCCGATGATCGGGTCGCAGTTGGAGCTCCGGACCACGATCCTTGCGGCCGGAGTGGCACCGGAGGGGGTGGCAGCGGACGGGGTCGTCACGGCGGGCTCCGTCGCAGTGGCGGTCTCGGCCGGCGCGGTCGGCGTCGTCGCCGGAGTCGTGTCGGCGACGATCGCGTTGTTGTCGCCGCTTCCGCCGCTCGCGATCAGGACCACCACGAGAACGACAGCGGCGAGCAGGCCCGCGACCGCCACCCAGCGGCCGTAGGAGCGGCGACGGCCCGGGCGAAGGCTGGGCGCGGTGCCCTCAGCCTTCGCGGCCGCCGCGGTCCTCGCGGGTTCCTCGATCTCCGGGACAGCCGCGGCTGCGGCCCTGGCCTGCGCCTTCGAGCCGGACTTCGGAGCCGTCTTGCGTGTCGCCTTTACCGGCGCCTTGCGCGTGGATCGGGAGGTCGTGCGCTTGGCCGGGATCTTGCCCCCGGCCGCAGAGCTCGAGCGCTTCGCCGGTGCCTTGCGGGTCGGCTTGGCTGAGGAGCCGGAGCCCCGCTTGGTCGCAGGCTTCTTGGGCGTGGAGCCGGAGCGGCTCGAACCTGATTTCGCTCGGTTGCTGGGCTTTTTGGGAGTGGCCATGACCACCCATTATTCATGAGGGAGCGGAATCAGGCGCCGGTTGGGCAAGCGACCGTGAGGAAAAACGCGCGGGGTGCAGGCACTGAGACGGCGCTGGAGCAGGGCGGGCGATTGCGGCGGTTAGCCTGAGGCGGCGATGTTCATCTCGCTCGAGGGAATCGACGGATCCGGCAAGACCACCCAGGCGAAGCTCCTGGCGAAGGCGCTCGGCGAAGGCGTCGCCGTGGTGCGCGAGCCCGGCGGCACGGAGGCCGGGGAGCGCATCCGCGCCCTGCTCAAGGACCCGAGCCTGGAGCTCGATCCGCTCGCGGAGCTGCTGCTCTTCTGCGCTGCCCGCGCCGAGCTGGTCTCTCAGGTGATCGGGGCCGCGCGGCAGTCCGGTGGGGACGTCGTCTGCGACCGGTTCAGCGATTCGAGCGTCGCCTACCAGGGCGTCGCACGCGATCTGGGGGCAGAGCGGGTGGAGGAGATCTGCGACCTCGCAACCGGCGGCGTCTGGCCCGACGTGACCATCCTCCTGCGGATCGACCCCGATCGGGCCGCAAAGCGGATCGGCCGGCGCAAGGCAGACCGCTTCGAAGAGGAGGGCATCGAGCTGCAGCGACGCGTCGCACAGGGCTACGACGAGGTGGCGCGGCGTCATCCCGAGCGGGTCCGAGTCGTGGACGCGGTCGGCAACCGGGACGAGGTGCATGCCGCAGTACTCGCCGAGGTGCAGGCGGTGAGGGTGTGATTGAGGCAGCGGCGAGCTACACGGCGATCCCGGAGGCGCTGGCCGAGGCAACCCGCCACCAGCCGCGGGCCCGCGCGGCCCTGGTCGCCGCGCTCGCCTCGCCCGGCCACGCGTACATCTTCCGCGGCCCGCGCGGCGCCGGCAAGGCGGCCGCCGCCCGCGCGTTCGCGGCGGAGCTGCTCGCCGAAGGCGCCTCCGATCCGGGAGATGCCCGCCGGCGCGCCCTGCTCGATCCCTCGCCTCACCCCGATCTCGCCTGGCTTCGCCCGCCCGGCGCCCAGCACCTCGTCGAGGACGTTCGTGAGTCGGTGATCCGCGCCGCCAGCCTGAGCCCAGCCGAGAGCAGCCGCCGCGTCTTCGTGATCGAGGAGGCCGAGGACCTCCGCGACGAGAGCCAGAACGCGTTGCTGAAGACCCTCGAGGAACCCGCCCCCTTCGCCCACCTGATCCTGATCTGCTCGGAGCCGGAGCAACTCGCGGAGACGATCCTCTCCCGCTGCGCCCCTGTCGAGTTCGGGCCGCTCGCTCCGGACGCGGTCCTCGAGGCCCTCGGGGCGGGAGACGAGGCGGAGGCCGCGGCTCGCCTAAGCGGCGGCGACGTCGAGCTCGCGCGTCTCCTGCGCGGCGACGCCGGGGCGGCGCTGCGGGCGACCGCCGAGTCCGCGGCGCGGGCCGCGCGATCCGGGAAGCCGGTGTCCGAGCCGTGGCGCGGGCTGCTCGACACCGCCAGCGAGACCGGTTCCGAGGCCGGTGTGGCCGAGGAGGCGCGTCTGGTCGAGGAGGCGGAGGTGATGGCCAGGCGAGGCCGGAAGGGCAAGCTCACGCGAGAGGCGACCGAGCAGGTGAAGCGAACCGAGCGGCGCGCCCGGACCCAGGCGCTCGACCTCGGCCTCGCGATCTGCTGCGCCTGGTACCGCGACCTGGCGGCCGTCGCCTCCGGCGCGGACGAGGTCGTGTTGAACGCGGACCGCCGCGCCGAGTTGGCCGAGGACGCCGTGGGCCTCGATCCCGCGAGGGCGAGGGAGGCCGTCGAATGGGTGCTCGACGCACGCCGGCGGCTGCGCGTGAACGTCTCCGAGGAGCTCGCGCTCGAGGCGCTCTGGTTGCGGCTGGCATCCCGGCTCGCACCAGAAGTGTGAGCGACCGGTCACAATCTCCAGACCAATGGCCAATGAAGGCGCGAGGGGGCTCCGAGGCGGAGCCGAGGGGCAACCCGATTCACGTAGGGGCACGAGCGGCGGGGAGAGGGGCCGTCGGATCCCGATGCGGCTCTGGCTGGGCGCCGCGTTCGCGCTCGTCACCCTGATCACCGCCGCGTCCGTGTACGTCTTCGTCGACGACTCATCCGGACGCACCCTGCAGAGCCAGTCCGCCGATCTGGCTGTCGGCAAGACCGCAAGCCTGGCTGACACCCTCGGCAGCGTCGACAAGCTGCACGCGGCGAACGTGCTCGTCCAGTCGAACACCGGCAACTTCGAGGCCTGGGCCGTGAACCGTCACGGCAACGCCCTCGCGCCGGGCCAGGATCTGGCGGCGCTCGCAGCGGTGCCGGACAAGGGGGAGGCCGTGCACGCCGCGCTCGGCAACAGGCGCTACAAGGCGAGCCTCCCCGGCAACGTGACCGTCGCCGCCGCCCCGATCTTCGGCACGAACAAGGTGAGGGGGGCGGTGGTCGTCCGCGCGGACCCGCCGCCGGCGCTGACCAGGGCGTTCGACCAGCTTCGCGGCGACCGCCTGCGCGCGCTGCTGATCGCGATCGGCATCGGCGTGCTGATGGGATTCCTCGTCTCGTCGCTGATCGCGACCCGCGTCCGGCGGCTTGCCAGTGCCGCCGAGGAGATGGCGGCCGGCAACTTCGACGTGCTGCTGCGGCCGGGAGGCGGCGATGAGATCGGTGACCTGACCCGCTCCCTGGATTCGATGCGCGAGGAGCTCCGCGAGACGTTCACCCTGCTCGCCACCGAGCGCGACCGGCTTTCGGCGATCTTCGACGGCCTGACTGAGGCGGTGATCGTCGTCGGAGAGGACGGCGGCGTGCGGTTCACGAATCCCGCCGCCGACCGTCTGGTCCGCGACCGGCAGCCGGCCGCGGCGCTGATCCCCTCGCTGCGCCGCGCGGCCGAGCGCGGCTCGGCCGAGATCCCCGTGCTGTCGATCGACGACCGCGTCTACGGGGTGCAGGCAAGGCGCGTCCCGGCCGAACACGCGGTGCTCCTCGTGGTCCGCGATCGCACCGACGAGCTCAAGCGCGAGGAGGCTGAGCGCGAGTTCGTCTCCAACGCCGCGCATGAGTTGCGCAACCCGCTGGCGGGGATCATGAGCGGGATCGAGGTGCTGCGCGGCGGGGCCAAGGACGACCCGGACGCCAGGGACCGGTTCCTGTCCCGCCTCGCCGTCGATGCCCAGCGGATGACCCGCCTCACCCAGTCGCTGCTCACCCTCGCCCGGGTCGAGGCGGCCGGGGAGCGGGACGAGGCGCAGGTGGTCGACGTCTCGCTCGCCGCCGGGGAGGCGGCCGAGGCCGTCGCGGCGCCCGACGGGGTCGAGCTCCATGCCGAGGTCGAGCCCGATCTGGTCGCGGAGGGCGACCCGGTGCTCCTGCGACAGGTGATGATCGGCCTGCTGACCAACGCATGCGCACACACGCCTCGGCCGGGCACGGTTACCCTTCGCGCCTCACGGGGGGAGGAGAAGACCGTGACGATCGAAGTCCAGGACACAGGCAAGGGAATCCCGCCCGAGGAGCAGGATCGCGTCTTCGAGCGCTTCTACCGAGGCTCCGCCACCCACGAGACCGAGGGCTTCGGCCTCGGGCTCTCGATCGCGAAGCGCATGGTCGACGTGATGAACGGGGAGATCGGCCTGCGCTCGGTGCCCGGCGAGGGAAGCACCTTCTGGGTCCGGCTCCGGGCCGCCAAGCCGACGCCGACCCCGGTCGCATGAGCCCGGCGCCCCCCGCAATGAGCCGCATCCTGGTCGTGGACGACGAGGACTCCGTCCGCGAGTCGGTCGGGTACGCGCTCGAGCAGGAGGGGTTCGAAGTCACGCTCGCGGCCAACGGCGAGGAGGCCGAGGGCCAGATCTCGGACGACCACTACGACCTGCTGATCCTGGACATCATGATGCCGGGCAAGAGCGGGCTCGACATCTGCCGCGAGGTCCGCGCCCACAGCCCGGTGCCGATCATCCTGCTGACCGCAAAGGACGCAGAGGTCGACAAGGTCGTGGGCCTCGAGGTCGGCGCCGACGACTACGTCACCAAGCCGTTCTCGGTCCGCGAGCTGCTCGGCCGAGTCCGGGCTCAGCTGCGCCGCCGGGAGCTCGACCGCTCTGCTGGCACCGAGGGGACCGCGATCGACGCCGGGCCGGTCTCGATCGACCTGGCCCGCCACCTCGTCACGGTGCGCGGCGAGCCGATCAACCTGACCCGGTCGGAGTTCCAGGTGCTGCGGCTCCTGGCGGAGAGCCCGGGCCAGGTCTTCTCGCGCAAGGAGATCATGGAGGAGCTCTGGCAGACCGAGTTCCGAGGCGACGTTCGCGCCTGCGACGTCCACATCTCCAACCTGCGGCAGAAGGTGGAACGAGACCCACAGAACCCGGAGCTCGTCCTCACCGTCCGGCGGGTCGGGTACCGCTTCGCCGACGGCACTCCGTGACTAGAGGCTCAGGTGGTAGCCGCCGTGGTACTGCCGGGCACCGCCGACGATCTGGTTCGGGGGCGCGGAGCTCTGAATTGGAGAGGGAGTGAGGCTGATGCCGGTGCCACCTGGGCGCTCCTGGGTCGCCAGCGTCAGGGAGAGCCTGGCGTTCAGATTCTGGGTTGAGTTCGGTGGCATTCCAATCTCCTCTTCGCCGTCTTGCATCGGCCACCTTCTCCGGCTCCTTGAACGGCTGCCTCCGGGCCAACCCCTCGATCTGAGTGGGTAGTTGTCCCGGACTAGAGATTGGCGAGCTTGCAGCCCACCGGCACTGATCCACTGGCCGGTCCGGCCGGCGCCCCGACGGTCCAGGTGTAGCGGAGCTTGGTGAAGAGCCGCTTCCCGTTGGAGCACGTTCGCGGCTTGGTGAGCAGCAGCTGCATCGGCGCCGTCTTGGTCTTGCCGCTCACGCAGGTGGGATCGCAGTCGTTGATCACGCCGGTCCCCGTGCCGAGAGCCGACTTGTGCGTCCAGCTCGACCAGGTCATCTCCCGCGCGCCGAGGCTGGCATCGCCGCAGGCGATAATCACGTTGATCGGCTTGAACTTCGGCTTCGCGCAGTTGCTGATCAGCAACGGGCGCTTGGCGCTCGCGTCCGCGGCTCCGATTCCGAGCGCCAGAACCGCCGCGATGACGATCAACGCAGGCTTCACGGCCGCAAACCCTATCCCCCCGTTCGGGGGGTTTGTGCGAAAGCCGGCGCGTAACCGGTGCGAGGATGCAGGGGTAGCCCAATGGACGTGAGCATCAAGGAAGACTCGCTCCGGTCAGAGGCTCTGGACGTCGTCGTCCAGCTGCTGTTCGAGCTGGACGAGAAACGAGAGCTCGACGACTTCTATGACCGCATCTGCGAGGCGGTCTGCCTGCAGACGTCGATGGAGCGTGCGCTCCTCTTCCTCTACGACGCCGAACGCCGGCTCGTGCTGCCCGCCGGCAGCCACGGCGTCTACAGGGAGATCATCGCGCACGGCTACGGCAGCCTCGAGGAGACGCCGATCGCCCAGCGGGCCCTGGCCGAGGACCGGGTGGTCGAGACCAGCGACTTCGCTTCGGAAGTGCCCGCTCGATACGCCAACCTGCCGGGCCTCACAGGTCTTACCTGCACACCGGTCGCGGCGGCGGGGCGTTGGCTCGGCGTGATCTTCGCCGACCGAGATGGAGAGCCCTTCCAACTGACCGACGGCGAGCGCTCGACTATGCATGCGCTCGGGCGCACGGCCGCCCTCGCCAGCCACGTTCGCGAGGTGACCCGCCAGCTCGAGCGGAGCCGCCAGCTCTCCGAGCGCATCGATCTCGCCCGCGACGTGCACGAGCGCGTCACCCAGAGGCTCTTCGGGGTCTCGCTGGCGCTCGGCTCGGACCGGCCCCTCGCCGAGGACGATCGGGAGCGCTGCGTCACCGAGATCGAGGCCGCCCTCGGCGACCTGCGCGATGCCCTGATCGGCTCCGCCGGCAGCTCTCTGATGGAGCTGCAGGACGGCGGACTCCGCGCCGAGCTCGAGCGCCTGGACCGCCAGTACAAGACCCTGCCGCTGGTTGTCGATTGGCGAGACGGCGTTGACGTGCCCGAGAGGCTCGAGCCGCTGGCGGTCTCGGTCCTCAACGAGGCGCTCCGCAACGCGGAGAAGCATGCGAAGCCCGCCGAGGTCCGGGTGACGATCTACGAGCGCGATGGCGCGTTCGCCCTCGAGGTCCGGAACGACGGGCTGCCGTCGGTCGCCGAGGGGGCCGGCCGTGGCGGCTCGCGGATGGGACTGCGGCTCGCCTCCTACGAGGCGTTGCAACGTGGCGGAATGCTCGAATACGGCCGCGAGGAGGACCGATGGCGGGTGCGCCTGGTGTTGCCGAGCAGCTGAACGGCGCCGAGAAGCTGCGGGTGCTCGTGGTCGACGATCACGCCGTCGTACAGTGGGGTTTCCGGCTCCTGCTCGGACGCCAGCCGTGGGTTGCGGACTGCGTGGTCGCCTCGACGCCTGATGAGGCGATCGAGCTGGCCGGCAAGGGACGGCCCGACGTCGCGCTGGTCGACCTCTTCCTCGGCGAGCGCTCCGGCGCCGAGCTCTGCGAGGCGCTCCGCGAGGTCTCCCCGAAGACCCGCGTGCTCCTGATCTCCGGTGCAGGGTGGATCTCGCCCGAAGCCGCCAAGGCCGCCGGTGCGGCGGGCTTCATCTCGAAGGACTGGAGCGCCGACGAGGTCGCCAACGCGGTCCGCATGGTCGGCCGCGGCATGACCGTCTACGCGCGCCAGGCCGAGGGCCCGGCGATGCCGCTCTCCCCGCGTGAGCGCGAGGTGCTGGAACTGATCGGGGCGGGCGCGACGAACCGCGAGATCGCCGAGCGCCTCTTCCTCTCGCCCCACACGATCAAGGACCATACGACGGCGCTCTATCGCAAGCTCGGCGTGCGTAACCGGGCCGAGGCCACCCGCAAGGCCGAGCAGCTCGGGCTGACCCGGCGCTAGCCGGACTTGATCCCCCGGCCGTCCCCCGGAACCCCCCCGAACGGGGGGCATGGCTCCGAATCCCTTCACCCGCGGGTGAGTCCCGGTTAGTGATCAGGGCATGGACGCCAATTCAGCTTCAGCGATCCTCTTCCCGGGTCAGGGGGTCGGGGATTCGTCGAGCCGTGAGGTAGTCGCGGATCTTCGCCCGGACCTACTCGGTCTCGCCACCGAGCTTGTCGGCGAGGATCCCTTCGAGCGGATGTCCGAGGGCACGGCCTTCGCCCAGCCCGCTGTCTACTGCGCCTCGATGGCGGGCTTCGAGCGGCTCGGACGGCCGAGTGCCGGGTACTTCGCCGGGCACTCGCTCGGCGAGATCGGCGCCCTCGCCGCCGCCGGAGCGGTCGACGATGCCGACGGGCTGCGAATCGTCGTGTCCCGGGGCCGGGTCATGGACGACGCCGCGCGCGCGGGGGAGCCGGGCGGGATGCTCGCGGTCGGTTCGGACCGCGAAGGCGCTCAGGCCCTCGCCGACGAGCACGGCCTGACCCTGGCGAACGAGAACTCCCCGCAGCAGTTCGTCCTCTCCGGGCCGCTGGCTCGGATCGAGGAGGCGGAGGCAGTCGCGAAGGGCGCGAGCATGCGCGCCAAGAAGCTCGCGGTCGCGGGGGCCTTCCACACCGAGGCGATGTCCGTGGGGGTGGACGCGTTCCGCGCCGAGCTCGACGCGATCGACTTCCGCACCCCGGGCGTGCCCGTGATCTCCTCGACCACCGCCGAGTTCTTCGGCGACGACGCGCGCGATGCCCTCGCCGCCTCCCTGATCAGCCCGATCCGCTGGACGGCGGTCCTCGCCAGACTCGAGCAGCTGGGTGTCACCCGCTACGTCGACGTCGGCCCCGGAAAGGTGCTCGCCGGTCTCGTCCGGCGGACGATCGACGACGCCCAGACCGAGACCCTGGCCAGCCGGGAGTCCGCTCTTGCCTGAGCTCTCGCCCGGACAGCAGTGGGAGGTCGACGCGTCTCTGGTCGATCCGGAGGGCCTGATTGCGCGGGCGACCGGCGCGCCTATCGACGCCGGAAAGCGAACGGCCGGCCCCGGAATCGCGGCCGTCGCCTCGGCGCTGCCCGAGCGGGTGGTGGAGAACGAGGAGATCGCCGGTCCGCTCGGCGTCGACGCCGACTGGATTTCCTCCCGCACGGGGATCCATCGCCGCCGTCGCGCGAATGGCGAGACGCTGGTCGACCTCGCCTCCGACGCCGGTTCGAGAGCGCTCCGGCTCGCCAACTTCGATACGGCGGATCTCGACCTCATCCTGGTCGCAACCTGTTCCCCGGACCAGATGCTGCCCAATATGGCGCCGCTGGTCGCCAACCGAATGGGAGCCGTATCTGCCGGAGCCATGGACATCGGCGCCGCCTGCACGGGCTTCCTCTCGGCCCTCTCCCTCGCGACGGCGCAGCTCGAGTCCGGCCGGGCTCGGGCTGCCCTAGTCGTCGGCGCCGAGGTCCTCAGCCGGGTGGTCGACTACAGCGACAAGCGCACCGCCGGACTGTTCGGCGATGGGGCCGGGGCCGCACTGCTCACCCTGGGCGGCCCCGGCCTGATCGGCCCGATCGCGCTGCGCGCGGACGGCGCGCGCGGCGACCTCATCCAGATCTCGAACGAGGAACGGCTGGTTCGCATGGACGGGCGGCCCACCTTCCGCGCCGCGGTCGCCGCGATGAGCGACACGACCCACCAGGTCGTTTCCGATGCCGGCCTCGCCCTCGACGAGATCGACCTCTTCGTCTACCACCAGGCGAACTCGCGGATCATCTCCGCGGTCGGCGAGCGGCTCGACCTACCGCCTGACCGGGTGATCGACTGCCTGTCCGAGTACGGCAACACCTCGGCGGCCAGCATTCCGATCGCGCTCGCCGATGCTGCTTCAACCGGCCTGCTCCGAAAGGGATCACGAGTGCTGCTCTCCGCCTTCGGCTCCGGGCTCACCTGGGGCGCCGGGATCGTCGAGTGGGAGGGGACGGCGTGAGCGTGGAGACCGCCGCCACCGTCGCGAAACGGGCGGCGCCCCGGGACACGGGCTGCGCGCTGGTCACCGGCGCATCCCGCGGGATCGGCGCCGCCACGGCGCAGGCACTGGCCGAGCACGGCTGGTCGGTGGCGGTGAACTACTCCCGCGACCGCGAGGGCGCCGAGGGGATCGCCGGATCGATCGAGGACGCCGGCGGAACCGCGGTCGCCGTCGGCGCCGACGTCTCCGACGCCGAGTCGGCCGACGGCATGCTCACCGAAGTCGCGGAGCGGCTCGGCCCCGTCCTGGTGCTGGTCAACAACGCCGGCATCACCGCGGACAACCTCTCGATGCGGCTCAGTGACGAGGACTGGAGCCGCGTGCTCGATGTCAACCTGACCGCGGTCTTCCGGCTCACGCGCTCGACGATCGGCCCGATGATGCGCCGGCGCTTCGGCCGGGTCATCAACGTCTCCTCGGTCTCGGGACTGCGCGCCAATCCCGGCCAGGCGAACTACTCGGCCGCGAAGGCCGGATTGATCGGCTTCACGAGGACAGTCGCCGCCGAGGTCGCGCGCCGCGGTGTCACCGTCAACGCTGTCGCCCCGGGCCTGATCGAGACCGAGCTGACTCGCGACTTCACCAGCGGCGCCAACGGAGAGGGCTCCGGCGGCGGCCTGCTCGACCACATCCCGGCGCGGCGAACCGGCACCCCCGAGGACGTCGCCGCCTGCATCCGCTTTCTGGCATCGGACGAGGCCTCCTACGTGACCGGAGCGGTGCTGCCGGTCGACGGCGGCATGTCCGCCTAACCGAAGACCCCAAAGAAAGGAGAAGCAATGACGACCGCAACGAAGAACGAGGTGCAGGAGAGGGTGATCTCGGCGCTCGTCGAGTTCGGCGAGGAGCCCGAGAACGTGAAGCCCGACTCGCGCTTCGAGGATCTGGACATCGACTCGCTCGACCTGGTGGAGCTCGCTCAGGTGATCGAGGACGAGTACGGCATCGAGGTGACGGACGCCGACATGGACAAGATCGCCACGGTTCAGGACGTCGTCGAGTTCGTATCCGCACGCCAGTCCTGATGCGCCGGGTTGCAATCACCGGGATCGGCGCCGTCACGCCCCTGGGCGTCGGCGCGCCGGCCCTGCACGAGCGCTGGTCCGCCGGCGAATCCGGGATCGAGGACGGTCTCGCCCGTTGCTCGGAGTTCGAGGCGACCGATCACCTGACCAGGCGGCAGGCGCGCCGCACCGACCGCTTCACGCATCTGGCGCTCGCGGCGGCGGCCGAGGCGATCTCCCAGGCCGGGCTCGACGAGGCGCCCTATGACCGGGCTGAGATCGGCAGCGTGATCGGCACCGGGATCGGCGGCCTCTCCACGATCGAGCACGAGCACACCGTCCTGGACGAACAGGGGCAGGGCAAGGTCTCGCCCCACTGCGTGCCGCAGATGATGGCCAACTCGGCCTCCGGCGCCCTGGCGATCCAACATGACCTGCGCGGCCAGTGCTTCGGGACCGTCTCCGCCTGCGCCGCGGGCGCGCACGCCGTCGGGACCGCCGCCCGGATGGTCTCCTTCGGCGACGCCGTGGCCTGCGTGACGGGCGGCGCCGAGTCGGCGATGACGCCGCTGGCGACGGCGGCCTTCGCCGAGATGGGCGCCACCTCCGAGTCGGGCATCTCCAGGCCGTTCGATCGCCGCCGCGACGGGTTCGTCATGGGCGAGGGGGCCGGCGTGATGGTCCTCGAGGACGCCGAGACCGCGGAGCTCCGCGGCGCGCAGATCCTCGGCTACGTGATCGGCTACGGCGCCACGGCCGACGCCCACCACATGACGGCACCCGAGCCGAGCGGCGACGGCGCCGCTCGCGCGATCCGCAAGGCGCTGGCCGATGCGGACGTCGAGCCGGGCGACCTTGCGTACGTCAACGCCCACGGGACCTCGACTCCGCTCAACGATCGCTCGGAGACGGAGGCGCTGAAGACCGCCCTGGGTGACGACGCATTCCGCATTCCGACCTCGTCCACGAAGTCGGCGATCGGGCACCTGCTCGGCGCCGCCGGCGCAGTCGAGGCCGTGGAGACACTGCAGGCGCTGCGCGCCAAGCAGGCGCCGCCCACCCTCAACTACGAGGAGCCCGACGAGGGACTCGACCTCGACTACGTGCCGAACGAGGCCAAGGCCCTACCGCTGAACGGGCATCCCGCCATCGGGATCAGCAACTCGTTCGGCTTCGGCGGCCACAACGTCGTGCTCTGCATCGAGGCGGCCGCGTGAGCGGCCGCCGTACAAAGGCGTTGGCCGCGTGAACCTGATGCTGGCCGAGAAGGAGGCGCCGCGCCGCGAGCGGCTGGGGCCCCTAGAGAGGCTCGAGGCGCTCTGCGATGGCGATTCACTCGAACTGGTCCGCACGCGGATTGCCTCGCGCTCGGCGCGTTCCGCCCCCGGCGACGGCGTCGTCGCGGGCGCGGGCAGCGTCGGCGGCCGGCCGGTCTATTGCTATGCACAGGACCAGAGCTTCGCTGGAGGCTCCCTCGGCACGGCGCAGGCGGAGACGATCGTGCGCGTCCTCGACCTGGCGGGACGGGCCCAGGCGCCCGTCGTCGGCTTCGTCGCCTCCGGCGGTGCGCGCATCGACGAGGGCGCCGGCGCGCTGGGCGGATACGGCGCGATCTTCCGGCACCATGTCGCCCTCTCCGGCCGCGTGCCGCAGATCAGCGTGATCACCGGGACCTCGGCCGGCGGCGGTGCCTACTCGCCCGCCCTCACCGACTTCGTGGTGATGACCGAGGAGGCCAGGCTCTTCCTCACCGGTCCCGGCGTCGTGCAGGAGGTGATGGGGGAGAACGTGACGATGGACGAGCTCGGCGGCGCCCGAGTCCACTCCCGCAACGGGGTCTGCGATCTCGTCGCTCCCGACGACCGGGCGGCCGCCGAGCTGGTCCGCGACCTGCTCGGGCATCTGCCACAGAGCTCGGAGTCGCCGCCTGACCCGGTCCTGCCGCAGGAGCCGCTCGGCCGCGACCCGGGCACCGCCGTCCCGGCCAGCCCCCGCAAGGTCTACGACGTCCGCTCGGTGATCCGCTGCATCGGTGACTCCAGCTCGATGCTCGAGCTCTCGCCCCGCTGGGCTCGCAACATGGTCACGGCGCTGATCCGCTTGAACGGGCATCCGGTCGGCGTGGTGGCGAACCAGCCGCACCACCTCGGCGGCGTGATCGACTCGGCCGCATCCGAGAAGGCCGCCAGATTCATCCGCCGCTGCGATTCCTTCGGACTTCCCCTCGTCGTCCTGGTCGACACCCCGGGATTCCTGCCCGGGACGAAGCAGGAGGCGATGGGTGTGATCCGGCACGGCGCCGGGCTGTTGCACGCCTTCTCGGCCGCCCGCGTCCCGAAGGTGACGGTCGTTCTTCGCAAGGCGTACGGCGGCGGGTTCATCACGATGAACTCTCGCCAGCTCGGCGCGGATCTGGTCCTCGCCTGGCCGGGCGCGGAGATCGGCGTGCTCGGTGCGCGCCAGGCCGTGGGGATCATGCATCGGCGGGCGATCGAGGGCTCGGCCGACCCGGCGGCCGAGCACGCGCGCCTCGCCGACGAGTACGCCGAGGGACAGCTGAGGGCCGAGGTCGCCGCCGGGGCCGGCGACGTGGACGAGGTGATCGAGCCGGCCGAGACGAGGGCGCGCCTGGTCTGGGCGCTCGCGGCGCTCGGCGGAGCAAACGGACGAAGGAGAACCGCATGACGACCGAGACGATCGAGGCGACCCGCGAGGGCAGGCTGTGGCGCGAGGCGCCGCCCTACTTCGACGACCTCGAGATCGGAGACTCGATGGAGTCCTCTGGCCGGACCGTGACCGAGTACGACGTGGTCTCGTTCGCGGCCCTGACCGGCGACTGGCACCCACAGCATGCGGACGCCGCCTGGGCAGCCGAGAGCGCCTTCGGTCGCCGGATCGCTCACGGCATGCTGGTCCTCTCCTACGCCCTGGGCCTTCTCCCGATCGACCCCCGGGTGGTGCTTGCCCTGCGCTCGATCGACGGCGCGGTGTTGAAGCGGCCGGTCGGGCTCGGCGACACGATCCGGGTCCGAGCACGGCTCGCGGACAAGCGCGAGCTCGGCGCCGAGACCGGGCTGGTCACGCTGGCCGTCAGGATCGTCAACCAGGCCGATGAGCTGGTCGCCCGCATGGAGATCGTCGTGCTCTGGCGGCGCGAGCCGGAGCGGGCGGAGCCCCAGGCCTCCTCGGACGACGAGCTCTCGCCGCTCCAGGACGGCAGGTTGCTCGCATGATGATGCTTGACGGCAAGAGATTCCTGATCACCGGGGTTCTGACGAGGAAGAGCATCGCGTTCGCCGTCGCGCGAGAAGCCCAGGCCGCCGGGGCCGAGGTGGTGCTCACCGGCTTCGGCCGCACCCGCCGGATGACCGAGCGGGCGGCGGCTCGCCTGTCGGAGCAGCCCGACGTGCTCGAGCTCGACGTCAACTCCGAGGACGATCTCGCCGGCCTGGCCACGGAGATCGATGGCCGCTGGGGTCGTCTCGACGGCGTCCTCCACGCGATCGCCTTCGCGCCGGACGACGCGATCGGCGGACGCTTCCTGGAGACCCCGCCCGAGAGCGCCGAGCAGGCCTTCCGCACGAGCGCCTACTCGTACGCGGCTCTGGCGCGCCACCTCTCCCCGCTGATGGAGGGCGGTGGCAGCGTCGTCGGCCTCGACTTTGACGCCTCGGTCGCCTGGCCGTCGTATGACTGGATGGGCGTGGCAAAGGCCGCGCTGGAGTCCGTCAACCGCTACCTGGCGAGAGAGCTCGGCCCGCGCGGCATCCGCTCGAACCTGATCTCAGCGGGGCCGATCTCCTCGCCGGCCGCGAGCGGCATCGACGGCTTCGAGCACCTGGCGTCCGGGTGGCCGGAGGCCGCTCCGCTGGGCTGGGACACGGAGGATCCCTCGCCGGTCGCGCGGGCCGTCCTCTTTCTGCTGTCGGACTGGTCCGAAGCGATCAGCGGCGAGATGATTCACGTCGACGGCGGCGTTCACGCCGTCGGGGGCCAGAACGGCGCTAGCGCCCCTTCCAGTCTGGCGCTCGCTTCTCGCTGAACGCCGTCGCGCCCTCGATCGCGTCCTTGGACGTGAACACGGGGCCGACGATCTCCCCCTGCTTCGCCCAGAAGGTCTCGTCGTCCCAGGAACCCTGCTGATTGAGGATCGTCTTCGAGGCTGCGGTGGCGAGCGGAGCGTTCGCCGCGACCTCGGCCGCCAGCTCCAGCGCCACCTCGAGCGCGTTGCCCGGGTCGGCGAGGCGGTTGACCAGCCCCAGTTCGGCGCCGCGCTCGGCGGTGATCGTCTCGCCGGTGAGGGCGAGCTCCATTGCGATGGCGGCGGGAAGGCGGCGGGGAAGCTGGCGGAGAGCGCCCCCGGCCGCGACCAGTCCGCGCTTCGCCTCCGGGATCCCTAGCTTCGCGCCCTTGGCAGCGACGATCAGATCACAGGCGAGCGCGATCTCCAGCCCGCCGGCGACGGCGAAGCCCTCGATTGCGGCGATCATCGGCTTGGCGGCAGGCTTCTGGACGATGCCCGCGAAGCCGCGGTCCTTCGCCCAGGGCCGCTCTCCCGTGGCGAACGCCTTCAGGTCCATGCCGGAGCTGAAGCCCTTGCCCTCTCCGGCGATCACGCCGACACTGAGCTCGTCGGCCGAATCCAGCTCGTCGAGCGCGGCCGCCATCGCCTCGGCCATCGCCAGGTTGACGGCGTTGCGGGCGTCCGGGCGGTTCAGCGTGATCAGCAGGACGCGATCGCGGCGCTCGGTCAGAAGCGGCTGATCGCTCACGACACGGGACCCTACAATCGCGCGTGCATCGAGTGCGCCCAGGTAGCTCAGTTGGCCAGAGCACTTCACTCGTAATGAAGGGGTCGCCGGTTCGAATCCGGCCCTGGGCTTCTGCCGCGGGCGGCCCGCGCTGTAGGGTCTGCGACCAGGAGGAGGTTGCAGGCGTGAGAGGGAACTTGAGGCTGGCGGTGGCGATCGGCGTGGCGGTCTTTCTCGGCACGCTCGCTCTTGCGCTGCCGGGGGGCGCCGCGGCCACGAAGGGCAAGGGGAAGGGGAAGGCCGTCGCCGCGCTCGGCACGACCCAGACGAAGCTGCTCAAGCACGGGCTGCGCGTCCGTCTTCCCGCCAAGCACCGGAAAGGGCTGAAGGTCAGGGCGACGTCAAGCACCTTCGACGATCCGGCCCCCGTGCCGTTGACGAAGCTGGGCCATGCGCGCAAGCACAAGCGGATCGTGAAGCTGCGCCTGACGAGGTCCGGCAGGGCCGCCGTGGCGAGCTGTGAGGCCCGGACGATCCGGGTCCGCGCGGGCAAGCGCACCGGGACGGCGGCGCTGGTGCGGAACATCCCCGCCTGCAGCCCCAAGCCGATCGACCTGAGCCGGGCCGGCGACTGCGACTTCATCGGCCAGCAGCAGGGCTCGCTCTGCCTGCTGCCCTTCCCGGATGACTACTACACGGTGCCCGACCCGTCGACCGCAACGGGCCGGCGGATCGACCTCCACAGCGGCGGAATGCCGAAGAACGCCTCGGGCACCCCGATCGACCCCTCGCCGTATGCCCTGAACGACGGATTCAGCCCGGGAGTGGGGATGGTGGTGCGGGTGCCCGGCCTTGACAACCCCGCGGCGCTCCAGCAGACGAACGCCGTGCCGGTCAACCACCTCGGGCGCTTCTCCGAGCCGGATCAGCCCATCGTAGTGATCGATGCCACAACGGGCCAGCGCTGGCCCATCTGGGTCGAGATCGACTCCAACGCGAGCGGGCCCTCGACCACCGCGCTGGAGATCCATCCGGCCGTGAACTTCGCGTCGGGGCATCGCTACGTCGTGGCGATGCGCAACCTGAAGGACTCGGCCGGCCAGACGATCCCGGCTCCGGAGGGCTTCCGCTACTACCGTGACCAGCTCGCCTCGAGCCAGGGTCCGATCAATGCTCAGCGGGCCCGCTTCGAGTCGATCTTCAACACCCTGCGCGGGGCGGGCGTCAGGAGATCGAACCTCTATCTGGCCTGGGACTTCACGGTCGCGACCGACGAGAACATCGCGGCGCGGGAGCTGCACATCCGCGACGACGCGCTCGCCTCGCTCGGCGACACCACGCCCGGCAACGGCAGCATGGACGGCAGCGCGCCGTCGTTCACCGTCGGCCCGGTCGACACGGATCCGTCGGCCGACATCGCCCGCCGCGTGCGCGGCACCTACACGGCCCCCTGCTACCTGTTCCCGAGCTGTGCGGCCGGCGGTTCCTTCCACCTCGGTCCGGACGGCCTGCCGATCCGCAACGGCGACTGGACCGCGAACTTCGACTGCATCATCCCCCACAGCGCCGTGGACTCGACCCCGGGCCGGCCCGCGATCTACGGACACGGGCTCTTCGGCAGCGCTTCGGAGGTGTTCAACGCGGACATCCAGCAGCAGCTGGCCAACACCTACGACTTCGTTCTCTGCGCAACGGACGAGATCGGGATGTCCAACGGCGACCTCGGCAATACGGCGGGGATCCTCACGGACCTTTCCAAGTTCCCGCAGCTGGCGGACCGCCTCCAGCAGGGGCTGCTCGACGAGATCTTCCTCGGCCGCCTGATGGCCATGCCGACCGGCTTCAGCAGCGACGTCGCCTTCCGCGCCGACGGGAGCACGCTGGGCAGCGATCCTGTCATCGACACGTCGAATCTCTACTACCAGGGCTCGAGCCAGGGCGGGATCATGGGCGGTGCCCTGACCGCGGTCGACCCCGACTTCACGCGCTCGGTTCTGAACGTGCCGGCGATGAACTACTCGGTGCTTCTGCCGCGTTCGGTCGACTACGACTCGTTCGCGGTGCTGCTCAACGGTGCCTACACCGACCCGCTGGAGCGGCCTCTGCTGCTCTCGCTGATCCAGATGCTCTGGGATCGCGGGGAGCCCGATGGCTACGCGCATCGGATGACCAGCGATCCGCTGCCCGGCAACCCGGCGCACAAGGTCCTGATGAACATCGCTCTCGGCGACCATCAGGTGACCAACTTCCAGGCGGACGTCGAGGCCCGGACGATCGGGACCTCGACCCACACCCCGATCCTCGACCCCGGGCGCTGGCCGGACAACGACATCCTCTGGAACGTCCCGCGGATCAGCTCTTATCCGTTCGACGGCTCGGCCGCCATCTACGGGGACATCGGGCCGATCCGCCCGAACCCGAGCCCGCCACCCACCGAGATCGGAGTCCCGCCGCCGCCGTTCACCAACACGCCCAACCGCGCCGGCGAGGATCCGCACGGTGCGCCGCGCGGCGCGCCGCTGGCCCTGCAGCTGATCTCCGACTTCCTGGAGCCTGGCGGGGCGATCACCAACGTCTGCGGAGCCAGCCCCTGTTACGCCGGCGGCTACACCGGCCCCGGGCCCTAGCCGATCGCCCTCTCGATGAACCCGAGCCGGTCTGCGATCCGCGCGTAGATGCTCGCCCCGCCGAGGCCGCAGGGGAAGACGCCCGAGCTGACTGCGCCGACCAGCCGCGGCCCGTTCGGGGTGGCGGCCACCAGCGGGCCGCCGCTGTCTCCCTCGCACGAGGTGGCCCGGAAGGGGAGGCGGCTGTGGGTCCGGCGGATCCGCTTCCCGAGGGCGCAGATCATCGAGGCCTGCTGAAAGCCGCGCGACTTCCGGTATTCGCGATCGCACGTCCGGGCCGGGTAGATCCGCTCCTTGGTCGTCTTCAGCCGGCGGGCGACGTTGAAGCCCCAGGCGCTCCGGGTGCCCCATCCGGCCGATCGGACGATCCTGCCCGGTCTGGTCGCGGCCTTCGACTCGGCTTTCGTGGCGAGGACGACCGGCTGCACGCCTGGGGCGCTTGCCAGGGTCAGTACGGAGAAGTCGTGCGCACCCTTGTGCCCGTTGTACGCCGGGTCGATCGCGACCGCGGCCACCTTGATGCGCGGGCCACGTCTCTTCGGGGCGATCCACGGGCTCCCCGCCAGCACCGAGAGCTGCTTTCGCTTGCCGCTCTTCACGCAGTGCGCCGCCGTCAGCACCTTGGTCGGAGCGATCAGCGAACCACTGCAGATGAAGCGGCGCTTTTCGGTGAGCGCGACGGCGAACCGCCAGCCGCCGGCGTTCGCCTTGCCGCCGCCGACGATCCTCGGCGAGGGCGGCGCGGCGCCGACTTCGGGGACCATCGCCAGCACGACTCCGCAGGCCACCGCAACGGCGGCCCCCGAGCGCCATCGCGCGCTCACCGCTCGCTAAGCCTCTCGGGAGGCGCTGCTCGGGTCGGCCATCGGTTCCAACCCTAGTCCGGGTCGGCCTCCGGCACGTTAGGCTCGGAGTCAGGTGTTCCGCCGTGAGCCGTTCAGCATGCCGTTCGCCGATCAGCTCGGCGACCTCGGGCGGACGGTCACCGCGAAGGGCCGGGTCGAGCCCGCTGTTCCGGGCAGGTTCGTGTCGGCCGCGGTCGAGCATCGCGTCATCGGCGCCTGCGTCCTGGCGCTGGACGACGGCCGGCTCGTCCTGGATCACCGGCACGCCGGCCAGCTTCGCGACGCCCGGGCGGTCGCCGCGCTCAGCAGGGCCCTGGCGACCCGCGAGCTGCCGCCGGTCGCCGCCGCTCTCGAGGCCGCCATCGGGGGTCCCGCGATCGTGCTCAAGGGCCCGGCGATCAGCGATCGCGTCTATCCGGATCCCGGCCTGCGTCCCTACACCGACCTCGACCTGCTCGTCGATCGCGCCACGCTCGATCGGGCCGGGGCGGCGCTGTCGGCGATCGGATACGAGGAGCAGCTCGAATACCGGCCGGGCTTCGCGGCCACGCACGGCCACACTCTCGAGCTGACGCGCCAGGTGGGGCGGAGGAGCGTCCACGTCGAGGTCCACTGGCGGGTGAGCGACGACGCGATGGGAGAGTCGCTCTCCCATGCCGCCCTCGCAAAGGCAGCTGAGGCCGTCCCTGGCACCCCCGGTGCCGCGTTCCCCTCGCTCCCGGATCAGCTGCTCGTCTGTGCCCTTCATCTGATGAGCCACCGCCACAAGCGCCTCTCCTGGCTCGAGGACATCAGACGGCTGCGCCTCGCCACGGGCGAGGAGGAGTGGGAGGCGGCGTTCGTGAGGGCCCGGGAGCTCGGGCTCCTCTGGGCTCTCCACCGAGCGCTCGACTACACGGAGCGATACCTCCGGGTCACGCTTCCTCGGCCGATCGGCCCGGGCGATCCGCCTCCCTTCGGGCCGGTGCGCGCCATGGAGGAGCTCGACCTGCAGGCCTCGGCGAACATCGGCCGGCTGGCCGCATTGCCCTGGCGACAGCGACCGGCATTCGTGCGGGACATCCTGATCCCCCGCCGCGAGGCGCTGGACGGCCTCGTCGGCGGAGACGGCGCCGGCCGGCTTCGGCTCGTGGCGAGGCACGCCGCGCTGATCGCGCGCGGCATCACCCTGCGGCGCTAGGGGCGATCCTGGGCGGCGAGGGCCGCCAGCCGCTCGGCGGCCTCCGTGACGGCGTCGAGCGACTCGGGGACCCGCAGGAGGACGCCGCGCGCCGATTCGGCCACCCGCGCCGATGCGGCGAACTCCCGAGCGCCGACGCGACCCGCCGTGAGCAGGTGGTCGAGGAGCTCCCGATGCGTCTTGGCCGAGTCGGCCGGCTCGATGTCGACACTCGAGCCACCGCGCTCCCGGAGAAAGGCGACCAGGGCCACCTCGCCCGGGCGATCCGCCGTGCGGAGCCCCTCGTGCAGCCGGCGTCCTCGGGGGTCCGCCGGGCCGTCGGCGGTGCCGGCGCCGACGAGGACGGCGGCCGGCTCGGTGAGCAGCGACCCGCGCGCACCCGGCCAGACCACATGCCCGTTATCGGTGCGCCGCACGACGACGCCGTCCTCACCGAGCGAGGGATGCCCGGCCGCCGTCAGCGCCGCCGACAGGGTCGACTTCCCCCGCCCGGTCACCCCGCAGATGACCACCGCGCGCTCGCCGACCAGGTTCGCGGAAGCGTGCAGGGAGAGGCCGCCAAGCTCGCCGAGCAGGATGGGGATGGCGTTCGAAGCCAGCCGGTCCTCCCAGCGCTCCACGCCGAGCTCCAGGGCCGTGTCCGCGGCGCGATGCCCGATCGCCATCGATGCCGGATCGATCAGGAAGCTGCCCGCGTCGGAATGCCAGGCGAGGATCCGGCCGCCGAGCCGGGCCGCGGCGTAGTGCGGGCTCCACTCGGCGTCCGCGACGAGCCGAACGAGCTCCGCCGGCGCCTCGAGCGGGCGGCCCGGCTCGGCCCGGACGGTGATCCGTCCGAGCGACCCGGCCGCCTCGCCGGCCCGGCGCAGTGGCACATCCGAGTCGATCTCGTATCCGTGGAGGCTGCTCATCAGACCCGCGGCGCCCGCAGATGTCCAAGGCTAACCTCCGGCGCCATGCCGGAGAAGCTCAGCGCATCCACCCGGATCGCCCGCACCGACGGCCTCGTGACCGAGCCGATGGACGGCGGCATCGTGATGCTCGACCCGGAATCCGATCGCTACCTGCGCCTGAACGCGACCGGGAAGCTGATCTGGGAGGCCCTCGCCGAGCCCGCCACGATCGCGGAGCTCGCGCTCCTGCTCAGCGAGCGGAGCGGGATCTCGTCCGAGCGCGCCGAGGCGGACGCGGCAGGGTTCATCGACGAGCTGATCGGCTTCGGCGCGGCGCGGCCCGCGTAAGCCTCTCAGTCGGGCAGTCCGCTCAACGAGCCCTCGTCGGCGGCCCCGGCGAGATCGTCGCGGGCGGCGAGCGCCGGAACGGCGATCCCGGCCTCGACCAACCCGGCCGCCGCCTCGAGCGCATCGCATTCGATCAGGTCCCGAGGGACTCCCGGGTTCCGATCCGCCAGCTTGCCGACCGCGTCCGCGGCGCTGCCGCCGTCGAGCGCGTCCATCACGGTCCCGGCCGTGCGGTTCAGGTGCTTCACCTGACCGGAGGAGACCACTCTGACCAGCCGCTCGCCGTCGCGGCTCCCGCCCCAGCGCAGCTCTCCCAGCCGGTAGCGCCGCGCCAGGGCGAGTTCTCGGATCCGGGCCGTCGCCGACTCGATCTGGCCTCGTCCGTCGGCCGGGAAGTCGGGCATCTTCGACTGCAGGATCTCCATCGCCCGTTCGAGCTCCGCTCCGGCCTTCCCCCGGGTGCCCGCCTCCGGATGCAGCCCGGAGACCGTCTCCTCCTCGTCCCGGTAAGGCACCAGGTCTCGCGCGGCGGCCTGTTCGACGTTGCGGGCTCCGGCACGCCAATCGGCGACGCGGCGGTCGCGCCACCCCTCGCGCAGCCCCCGCCAGCACTCGGCGAGGTCCTGCCGTCCGGCATCCCCGAACGAGAACGGATGCTGCGAATCGGCGAGAAAGGCGCCGTTGGGACGGACGAGGAAGGCTCGCGGAGCGGTGTCGAGCGCGATCACCGAGACGGGCACCTCGCTCCCGATGAGCAATCGGGGCCTCGGGGGACGCCCGAAGCTGCTCATCGTGGCGCGCACGCGATCGAAGTCGACCGCCCACCGGCCTTCGCGCGCCGCCGCCCCGATCAGGCCGACCGGGACCACTCGCACCGAGGTCGGGGCGAGCAGGCGCATCTGCTCCAGGAACTCGACCAGGGTCCCCTCGTTGCGGGGCGTGACGACGTGAGCCACCTGCACCTGTCCGCCTCTCGCGAGGAGGAGATCGATCGCCTCCACCGCACGCCGCCAGCTGCCCGGGACGCCGCGCGACGCGTCGTGCAGCTCCGGTGAGGCGCCGTCCAGGGAGATGTGCACGCGCGCGCCGGCGGCCGCCAGGCGATCCGCCGCCTCGCCATCCAGGAACCAGCCGTTCGAGTTCAGCGTCACCATCAGGCCCGCGGCCGTGAGCCGCTCAATGGACTCGAGGGCGAGCTCCGGGCGCAGCAGAGGCTCCCCTCCGGTGATCACGGCCTCGATCAGCCCGAGCTCGATCGCCTGGCTGACGATCTCGCGCCACCGTTCGTCGCCCATCTCGGCGGTGCGGGCAAGGGTTCGCCGAGGTGAATCCGTGTAGCAGAAGCCGCAGCGCAGGTTGCAGTGGTAGGTCAGCTCAAGCTTGGCCCCCATGGGCCGCTCCGGCACATCGAGCGGCTCCACGTCGCGCAGCATCCGCTGGCCGAGGCGGCGCAGCCTGTAGCTGCCGCGGATCCGCGGCGGCGCATGCTTGACGAGCCGCGCTCCGGCTCTAGCCGTGGTCGCGCGGACCGTCATCAACGCTCCCCGGTCCCCCGGGCCGCTGATTGATCAGGGCGGCGGTGTGGTCGTGGTGCCGCTGCCCTGCGTTCCGGCTGCGGTGACGGCCGGTTCATCCTCGGTGTCGATTTGCTCGACCTTCGGCGCCTCGTAGGCGTCCTCGGGCTGCTTTCGATCGGTCATGTGCCCTCCTTCGCTCCTAACCGGGCGGTGTCGTGGTGGTTCCGCTTCCCTGAGCGCCGGCTGCGGTGACGGCCGGCTCATCCTCGGTGTCTATCTGCTCGACCTTCGGAGCCTCGTAGTCGTCCTTGGATCGCTGACTGTCAGACATCCGTGCCGCCTTCCTCTCAGGGGTTGACGCAACCCTATAGCGACCCGGGGTGAGAGAACAAGTGGGGGAAGTGCCTTTCGGCCGGGCTGACGCCTGCGAGCTCGGCCATCGCGCCCATCCCGGAGTCGACGGCGGCGCCGAAGCGCTTCGCGGCGGCCGTCAGATCGGCATCGACGCCTGCGCCGGGGGGGACGCGCGCGGGGTTCAGCGCCACGCGGTCCACCCACTCCTTGATGTCGGCCTCGGCGCTGAAGGCAAGCGACGCCCGCCCACCCAGGAGCTGCATCAGCGCCCAGTCGGCGGGGGTGTCCGAGAGCGGCGAGGGGAGGCACACCCGGTTCTTCTCGGCGTCGTCCTCCCGGGTCGCCTCCACGTACCCGATCAGTGCCGCCCCCAGGCACGGGAAGCCCGCTCGAACCGGCTGAATGGTGATCGCCTCGTCACCCCAGATCGGGATCAGCGGCGGATACTGCAGTCCGGCCGCGGCGCAGTGGACGATCACCGCGTCCCCGTGGATCGCGGCCTCGCCCTCGTCGAGCTCCATCCGTCCGGGCTCTACGCCGCGGACGTGTCCGAGTCGCACCACCCGCTCGATGCTGCGCAACAGGTCGAGCTCCCACTGGGCCAGCGTCGGTGTCTTCGCCATCGCCGGCGTCACCGACCGGTCGATTCGGAGCATCACGCCGGCGGCTTCCATTCGCAGGAAGAGGTCATCCGGCGAGGAGGCTTTCGTGGCCGCCTCCATGACGTCGGCAGCCATCCCGATGAACACGGCCGGGTCGGGCTGGACGACGGCGCGGTTCAGCATCCACGGTTCGCGTGGTCGCACCCAGCAGATCGAATCCGGGTCGACCCCGTTTCCGAGCAGCCACACGCAGGCGTCGGTTGCCGTCTTTCCGGAGCCGACGATCGCGAACTCGCTGGGTGCGCTTTCCAGTCTCGGCAGGTCATTGACGGGAATCACCCGGGAGCCATCGGCGACGGCGAACGGCGGCGGGGTGGTCGCGGGGATCTCCGGGCCGACGTAGCGCGCGTCCACGATCCGGCAGTCCGGCGCGGCCTGGTAGCGCTCTCCGGACAGGCGCGAGACGAACGAGCCATCACCCAGGTACTCGCAGTTCGGGTGAAACTCGACCCGGCCCGAGGGCGCCAGCTGCTCGTTCAGCACGCGCTGGTAGTAAGCGCAGACCTCGGCAGCGGTTGCCCGTTCGTGGAGGCCGGCCTCAGGGCCCTCGCTCTGGATCTCCCCGGAGCCCAGCACCGTCGAGGCGACGCCGTAGAACGAAGACGCCTGATGCAGCCGCACGAACGGGTACGCATCGAGCCAATGGCCGCCGGGGCCGTGGCGGCGATCGACCAGGGCGACCCGCACATCTGCATGACGGGTCACGGCATCCGTGAAAGCCATGCCCGAGGCCCCTGCTCCGATGACGAGGTAGTCAACCTCCAGCGCACGTTGCATCGCGGTCATTGAACCATTGGCCGTTCATCATCGGTGATCAGGGCGACTCGGCTCCGGTCACGGCCTCCGTGGGTAGCCTCGACGGCGGATGAGCGCCAGCGTGATCATCCCGACGACCCTGCATCGCGTGACCACCGCCCGGGCGGTGGTCGCCGCCCTTGCCGCGGTCGACCGGGTCGACGGCGGCGAGGTGATCGTCGTCGTGAACGGGCCGCGGCGGGGACGTCGGCGGCTGGGGCTCAGCTCGCCGCTCCTCAGGGTCCTCGAGTCGCCCGAGGCCCGGGTGGCGAGCGCCCGCAACCTCGGACTGCGCGAGGCTGCGAACGACGTGGTCCTCTTCACCGACGACGACTGCCTGATGCCCGCGGAGTGGCCGGAGCGCCTCGCCGCCCGGCTGCGCACCGATGCCGCCGCGGTCGCCACGGCGGTCGAGGTGAGACGCGAGGGCCCGGTCACCGCGTTCCTCGACTACCAGCGGATCTTCGACGCGCGGCCGCTGGACGCCTCGACGGTCGAGTTCGGCATCGGCGCGAGTCTCGGCTTCAGGCGGGATCTGGTCGAGGTGCTCTTCGACGAGGGAATGACGTTCGGCGACGACGTCGAGTTCGGCTGCTCCCTTCGGGACAGGGGGATCCGCACCCTGTACCTCCGCGAGGCCGCTCCCATCGTCCACCTGCTACCCGAGTCGCTCGAGGCGATCACCGAGCGCTTCCGCAGATACGGGCGGACGAGCGCCACCCTGTTCCTGCGCGGGGGCCGCGCGGGATGGTCGATTCCGCGGGCCGCTCCGCTGTATGCGTCCCTCTGCGAGAACCGGGTTCTCGCGCCCCGGCGCTTCGAGGAAATGGCGGACCCGGAGGTCAGGGCCCTGTTCGCCACCTATGATCTGATCCAGCTCGGCAGCTTCCTCGTCGGCTACCTCTCGAGGGCGGGCGAGATCCTCGGCCGCGGAATCATCGACGTCGACCGGGAGGCCCTGGAGCGAGGCTGGGAGGAGATCGAGGCGGCGCTCGAGCCCGCTGTTCCGGATCGAGACTGGCGACGGCTCCCGGTGGACTTCGGGCGCCTGGTGACCGCGCCCGAGGGGAGACGTCCCGCCCTTGCGGCGGAGATCGGCAGGCACCTCACCCGGAGCGCCGGCCTGGCTGCGGACCGGACTGCGGATGCCGAGCTCGACGCGGCCGCCGATCTGATCGCGCGGCGTGGCGAGGGAATCCTGCGGCGCTCGAGCGCTGTCTGGGCCGAGCTCCGCCGGGGGGCACTGGCGCCGGAGGCGGATGCCGTCGCCCGGCGGATGAGAGACGTGGGTGTCGCCTTCCGCGAGGGGATGCAGATGATCGAGCTGAGCACGCAGCACCCGATCGCCCAGGATGGCGTGGAGACGGCTACAGCCTGACCAGGTTCTTCGCCTCGATGCCGCGGGTGACTCCGCGGAAGTCGAGAACGAGGGATGAGTCGTCGACCACCCGCGCGTAGTCGATCGACGGATGGGCGGTGACGATGCAGACCAGGTCCGCGGTCGCCAGTGACTCGTCGAGGTCCGCCGAGGACAGCTCGAGGTCCAGGAGCTCGGGGACGTGGGGGTCGTGGTAGGAGACCTCCGCGCCGAGGTCCCGGAGCAGGCGAATGATCTTCAGCGATGGCGATTCGCGGATGTCGCCGACGCCGGCCTTGTAGGACACGCCGAGCAGCACCACCCTCGCGCCCTTGGTCGACTTGCCGACGTCGTTCAGCGCACGCTCGATCCGGCGGACGCACCAGTGGGGCTGGTTCTGGTTGATCTTCCCGGCGAGCTCGATGAACTCGGTGTAGAAGTCGTGCTCCCGCGCCTTGTAGGAGAGGTAGAAGGGGTCGACCGGCAGGCAGTGGCCCCCCATGCCGGGTCCCGGGTCGAAGCGCATGAAGCCGAAGGGCTTGGAGGCCGCGGCGTCGATCACCTCCCAGACATCGATGCCGAGGCGCTCGCAGAGCATCGCCATCTCGTTGACCAGTGCGATGTTGACCGAGCGGAAGATGTTCTCGAGCAGCTTGCTGAGCTCGGCGGCATCCGGGCTGCTCACCTCGATCACCTCGTCACAGACGAGGGAGTAGAGCTCGACTGCGCGCTTCGTCGAATCCTCATTGATCCCGCCGACCACCTTGGGCGTCGTCCGGATGGTGAAGTCGGTGCGGCCCGGGTCGATCCGCTCGGGGGAGAAGGCCAGGTGGAAGTCCCTGCCGGCCGAGAGCCCCGACTCCTCGAGGATCGGGCGCAGGCGCTCGCGCGTCGTCCCCGGATAGGTCGTGGACTCCAGCACGACCAGCTGGTCCCTCCGGAGGATCGCGGCGAGCGACGTGGCCGCGTCCACCATGTAGCTCAGATCCGGCTCACGCGAGTTGGTGAGCGGAGTCGGGACGCAGATGATCACGGCGTCGCAGGAGCTCAGGTCGGGGTAACGGCTCGTCGCGGTCAGACGGTCGCCGAGGGCGGTCAGGCGCTCCGAGGGCACGTCCTCGACGTAGCTGCGGCCCTCCGCGACGGCGTCGATCTTGCGCGGGTCGGCGTCGAGGCCCACCACGTCGTGGCCCTCCTCGGCGAAGGCAACGGCAAGCGGCAACCCGACATATCCGAGCCCAATGACCCCGACTCTCATGGGCGCCATGTTAGGGAGGGGGCTACTTGGCGCTGGACTTCTTCTTGCCTTGCTGCCCGGCCTGGGCGGCCGGCTGGACGCCGATCAGGTGGTCTACGAACAGCCCGCAGGCCGCAGCCGTCGGCAGCACCTTGAAGCCATCGGGGTTGACGGCCGTGAGGTTGCCGATCACGGCCGGCGCGTCCACGCCGATCAGCGACTGGAACCAGTTGACGTCGTCGGCGGTGACCGTGACGGTGACCGGTCCGCCCTTGCTGGTGATCGTGCCGACCGGCCAGTAGGGCCCCTGATCGGGCCGGTACGGGATCGCGGCGTCGACTCCCGCGGGCAGATGCGCGTCGAGGCCGGGCGCCCTGACCGTCACCCCGGTGACGGGGCTGACGTACTGCAGCGACAGCTCCCAGCGCCCGGCGGGAAGGCTGATCTGCTGGCTCGCGGTCTGGCCGGGCGCCAGGTTGTTGTCGATCGGCGCCCGCTTGGCGGCCGCGACCCCGCCTTCGCCCAGCGCGCCGCTGGCGCCGCCGGCCTTCCAGTAGAGCCTCTTTGCGATCACGGTGCGCGGCTGCCAGGTGAGCGCCCTCCCCCCCTGGGTGACGTAGTTACGGAACTTGGGCCGCTTGCAGCGGAAGACGCGGCCGGGGCGGGCCTCCTCGGCGAGCTGCTGGATCGGCGGCGTCTTGCCCGACCGTTTCCAGAGCCGGTAGGACTGCGTCGAGTCGACCTGAGTCCAGCCTGGCGGCGCCTGGCTCTGGTAGATCGCGCTGGTGGTGACGGCGTAGGGGAAGTCGTTGAGGACGTTCGTGGGCACCGTGTCGAAGTCGATTGGGAGCCGCTGCGACTTCGATCCGACGGAGCCGACGCGGATCTCCGCGTTGAAGGCGGGACTTGAGACCTCGGCGGTGCGGAGGCCGTAGTCGGTGAACCGGTCGCCGGTCAGGGCGAGGACCCTCTGCCCCGCGACCCTGTCCTGGAACTCGGCGAGCTGCCCGAGGCGGTCGTGCGGCGCGATCACCGTGTCGCGGAGCGCCAGGAAGCTCGAGTAGGTCGCCAGGGCGACGAAGACGACGGCGAAGATCCGCTTCGGCCAGCCGCCCCCTGGCGTCAGCAGCGCAGCGAGCACCAGCAGCATGACCACCGAGGCCGGCACCACCACCGCCTTGGCGAGGATGTAGAGGCCGCCGGTCTCGATGTACTTCGTCGCGAGCCAGATCAGGATGCCGGAGATCACCGCGGCGGGAACGGCATAGTCGATGCGCCCGATCCACCAGACGAGGCCGATGATGAGGCCCACCAGGCCGATCGCGCCGAAGATCCAGAAGTGCGCCACATCGTGCGTACCCAGGAGCCAGTTGCCACTGGGCCAGATGCCGAGCGTCTCCAGCGGCGAGACGACGTAGCGGAGCTTGCTGTCGGTGCCGGCGACGTTCCCGATCGAGCCCGACTGGATGAAGTCGATGATCTTCGGGAGCTGCGTGAGCGCGGCCAGCACGAGCAGGATCAGCGCCGGGATGACGATTCGCAGCGAGCCGCGGACAACGTCCCGAACTCCCTGGGGCCCCTTCTCCGCCCGGATCTGGAGGAGCTCGGCGAGGGCCCAGAGCCCGGCGGTGACGACCAGCCATGCCACGCCCGGCAGGCTGTAGACGGGGATCATCGCCGCTGCGATCAGCGCGAGGCCGATCACGATCGCGACCCGGCCCTCGGACTGGCGTTTGATCTCCCTGAGCCCGAGGGCGAAGGCGATCAGGAACATCCCGGCGATCAGCTCCTTGAAGCCGGCGATGCCCAGCACCGACGCCGTCAGGAAGGCGAGCGAGACGAGGACCGCACCGAGCAGGCGGCGCCCGCCCGGCAGCTCGCGCAGACCGCCGAGGGCGGTGATGCCGGTGAGCGCGGGGGCCGCGACCAGCAGCCCGAGCCAGCCCCAGAGCGGCTGCGTGCCGAGCACGCTGACCACCGTTCCCACGAGGCTGTGCGGGCCCAGGGGGTAGCCGTTGATCACGCTCTGCGGCGTGGGCCTGCTCGGATCGACGAGGTAGTCGACGTCGACCAGGTGCATGGCCATGTCGTTGTTGAGCCCCACTCCGGGAATGCCGATGTGGCCGCTCGCGATGAACGGGAACGAGGCGAGCAGCAGGCAGACCAGTGCGACGGGCGCCGCGATCCCCACGGCGGAGCCGAGTACGGATTCGGGCCGGGCGATCAGGAAGACGATCGACGCGACGACCAGGATCGCGCAGCAGACGATCGAGGTCGCCTCGTTGCCGGGTAGCTTGATGGCGACCGTGCAGACGAGGATCAGCGTCGCCAGGCCGACGGCGCCCTCGAGGAACGAGGCTTCACGCCGGCCGAGGACGAGCAGCAGCGCCCGCCCGACAAGAAGTGATGAGAGCAGGATCAGTGCTGCTGAGGCATACGTTCCAGCGAAGGCGCCCACGGAAGGGCGGAAGGATATGAGGTCAGGACCGAGCCGGTATCCGGCCTACTTCTTCTTCTTCTTCCTGTTCACGCACCACCGGCTGAGGTTCTTCTTGTGGATCCCGCCCTTCTTCGGGCTGCGGCAGTAGATGCTCGAGCGCGGGAGCAGGCCGATTCCCGTCACGCCCCCGAGCACCGACGGGTCGTAGTCGTTCGGCCCGGTTGTCCCCCTCAGGACTCCGGGCCGGTCCGGCTCGAAGTTCACGACGATCGTGCAGCTTGGGCTCGTGGCCGTGAGGTAGACGAGACCGTGGCAGCTGCTGGAGCCGAGAAGGTCGAAGAAGGCCAGCGCGTTCCCGACCGTGAAGCCGCCGTCCAGGCCCTCCACGATGGGGTAGCACTCGCCTGCCGGCCCAGGGCTTCTGCACCCGTCGCCGCTGCCCACCGTGACGATGAACGTTCGCGGCGGGCTCTGCTTGCCGATCAGGAAGCGTCCAAAGTCCACGCCGGCAGGGCTGATGGTCGCGGCGCTCCCCGAGCTCGCCGCGACCCCCATGCAGACGATCGTCAGGCCGGCTATCAGGGCTACGGGTGCCTTCATGGTCGAAGTCTCCTTTGCCCCCTGTGTGACCGCACACTAACCCAGATCCGGCGCCCGGCCAAAGGGGTGCGTGGCTAGGCCCCGATACGGTCCCTGGTGGATTCCCCGCGCTCGCGCCCCAGGGTCAGGAACTGGTCCAGCGGATAACCCCAGCGCAGCCCGCGGAGGACCTCCCAGTCGGACCGGCTCCTCACGGAGTCGACCTGCTCGCGGCGGTCGCGAATCTGCGACCGGTTCGCGCGGACCCAGCCGTAGCTCCGCCACTTGGCGCGCAGGAACTTCGGCCCGCGCAGCAGGCAGTAGCCCCACATGATCAGCTCGCTGAGGGCGAGCAGCGGAGAGATCAGCAGGCGGGTTCGCCGGCGCAGGTCACAGACCAGCATCTTCCAGCGGTTGCGCTCGAGCAGGAACAGCTTGTGGGGAAACATCGAGAGGTGGTAGTCGTGGGCGACCGTGGAGCCGGGCTCGCACCAGATCTGGTTGCCGGAGATGCGCAACAGCCAGGAGAGCTCGACGTCCTCGAAGTAGAGGAACCCGCTCTCGTCCCAGCCGCTCAGCTGCTCGAGCAGGTCCCTGCGGATGAGGAAGGCCGCGCCGTGGAGCCCAGTCACCTCGAACGCCTCGCTCCCGGCGACGTCGCGCGGCTTCCCCAGCCAGCGGTTGAAGCCGAGCCCGGTCTTGTTGAGGTTCTGCCCGGCGGCCATGATCCGGCCCGGGTCCGAGTCGAGCAGGATCAACGGGCAGGCGACGCCGACGGCCGGGTTCGCCTCCAGGAGCGCGACCAGCGGATCGAGCCAGCCGGCCCCGACCTTGACGTCCATGTTGAGCACGGCGATGTGGTCGCCCTCGGCCTCACCCAATGCGAAGTTGACCGCCCCCGCATAGCCGCGGTTGGTGGGGGAGCACAGCAACCGGACCACGTCGTGCTCGTCCGCCAGCCGCTTGGCGATCCCGTCGCTGCCGTCAGAGGACGCGTTGTCGACCATCAGCACCTCGACCCGCTGGCCGCCGGAGTGCTCCAGAACGGCGCGAACGCACGTCTCCAGGCAGTCGGCGCCGTTGTAGTTGACGACTACGATCGAGACCAGTGGGAGGAGCCTTCCTCGGCGAGACGGCTGATCCGGCCGCTGAAGATGGAGATGAAGAGTGCGGCCGAGAGCATCTGCAGGCCGAGGACCAAGAAGCTGGTGGAGAGCACCAGCGCCCGCGTGTCGGTGAAGACGTTGTTGCCGGCCCACTGGACGGTGAGCTGGACCAGCTTGGCGAACGAGCCGACCATCAGCACGATCCCCAGGCCCGCCACGCTGAGCCGGAACCGCACCGAGATCACCCGCAGCAGCCACCTCGGTGGCTCCTTGCCCGCCTCGACGCCGTAGAGGGCGGCCGCGACCCCGAAGATCACCAGCTGGAACGAAGCGAGCACCCCGAGCGTCACGACGATGAAGCTGTTGATGTCGAGGCCGAGGAAGAAGGTCTTCACCGGCCCGGCGATTGCGAGCGCGATCGCCCCGGTGATCGTCACCCCCAGCAGGGCCAGGCCCGGCACGATGAAGGTGAGCGTCGGGTTGTAGATCAGCAGGAGCACGATCACCCGGCCGAGGATCCGCAGCCCGTCCTTCCACGGGCTGAGCTTCTTCTCGCCGACCCGCGGCAGGTAGGAGATCGGGATCTCGGCCTCGCGCAGCCCGCGGGCCTTGGCCTTGATGCCGATCTCCGTCTCGATGTCGAAGCCGCGCGCCTCGGTGCCGAGGCGGACCGCCTCCGAGCGCCGGATCGCGTAGAGGCCGGTGAGCTGGTCGGCTCCCTCGAGGCCGTGGCTGATCGCGAGCAGCTTGTTGAAGAGCCAGTTCCCGACGCGGTTCACCATCGGCATCGACTCGGGCTCGGACTCCCGGATGCCGCGGACCAGGTCGTTCTCGTCGAGCAGCTCGACCATTTCCTTGATGGCCGGCACGGGATAGGTCGCGTCAGCGTCCATGATCACGACGTTCTCGCCCTGCGCCTGGGCGATCCCGGTGCGTATCGCCACGCCCTTGCCGCGGTTGGACTCGTGCTGGACGAGGCGGACGGGATAGCGCTCCGCCACCTCGGCGGTGTCGTCGGTCGAGCCATCGTCGATCACAAGCACCTCGTAGGAGCTGTCCAGGTACTCGCCGAGCTCCGTGAGGACGTGCGGGAGCGCCGCGCCCTCGTTGTACGCGGGAAGCAAGACGGTCGTGCGGATGGCGTCGGCGCCTGCGGCGCTCTCGCCCCCCGCCTTCTGCGAAGCGGTAACCGCCATGGGCACGCGAAAGATAGGGGTGCGGAGGCCGAGGGTGTGGGCGGGTTCCGCCCGCCTATTCGCCGGCGGCCGCGCGCGCCGCGTCGCGTGACTGCTCCCTTGCGTCGGCCATCTGGCGCGATCCTAGTGGGGGCTACTCTGCGCCGGAATGTCTCGACACGGCGACATCACGGTCGTGATTCCGTGCTTCAACCACGGGCGCTTTCTGCTCGAGTCGGTCGAGCGCGCCCTGGGTCAGGACGGTGGCCCGCCTCGGGTGATCGTGGTCGACGATGGCTCCACCGACGCCGAGACCGAGCGGGCGCTCGCCGAGCTGCCCGGCGAAGTCGAGCTGATCCGCCAGCGGAATGCCGGTGTCGCGGCCGCCCGGAACGCGGGCTTCGAGGCTTCCGACTCCGAGCTGCTGCTGATGGTCGACGCCGACGACCGCCTCACCGTCGATGCCCTCGACACGCTTCGCCCGCCTCTCGAGGCGAGTCCGGGCGTCGGCTACTGCTACGGGCTCATGAAGCTGATCGGCGCCTGGTCGGGCGTCCTGCGCTTCCCCGACTTCGACCCCTACATCCTCCTGCACCGCTCGATCGCCGGCGCTCAGCTCGGCCTGGTCAGGCGAAGGTGCTGGGAGGACGCGGGTGGCTTCGACCCGGCGATCGACGGCTACGAGGACTGGGACTTCTGCCTGAGCGCGCTGGAGAAGGGCTGGCGCGGCCTCCAGATCGACCGGGTGACGCACGAGTACCGCAAGCACGAGCGCTCCGGAGAGGAGGGCCATCGCCGCCAGTACCGGCACATCTACCGGCAGCTGCGCGCCAAGCACGCGGAGCTGTTCGCCCGTCGCCCGGAGTTCGCCCGCCAGACGCCCCTCGGCCCGCTCCACCGTCTCGTCTACCGGACCTACTTCGCCTGGCGCCCCGTGCCGGCGAAGCTCGAGAAGGCCCTCTACCGCAACGTCGTCTTCCGGAGGCGAACCGCCGCCCAGTAGTCACAGACGAGCCCTCCATTTCGTCCCCTGAGTGAGAGCGACGAAAGGAGCCGCAATGGACATCGACCCGAAGGCACGCGACCGGGCGGAGATCGTCGAGGAGTACTCCAAGTGGGGCGTGGGCGCCGGAATCCTCGTGGTGGCGCTCGCACCGCTGGCGATCCCGATCCTGGTCCTCACCCTCGCCACCCTGGTCCTCCTGGCGGTGCCGGCGATCCCGCTCGTGCTGATCGCCGGGCTCGTCTACCTGCCCGTCAGGCTCGTTCGCGCCCTGCTGGCGCGCCGCAGGGCGCTACGCGGCGGCGCGGCAGAGGAAGAGGTGTTCGTCGGGGTCGAGCTCGCACCGGCTCACCACCGTCTCGTCGAATAGCTCCGCCGACGTCCGGTCGGAGACCTCGAAGCCGGCCTCCCTGAGGCGGTCGGCCAGATCCGCGCCGTAGATGCGCACGTGATCTTGCTGGCCGAAGGCGACCATCCGGCCGAGCGGAGAGGTGACCCGGGGGTCCTCGTAGGTGGCGACCGCCGGGCGATACGGCGTCAGCACCAGGGCCAGACCGCCGGGAGCCAGGACCCGGTGGAGCTCCGACATCGCCGCACGGTCATCGGGGACGTGCTCGAGCACGTGGCTGCAGAGGATCAGGTCAAAGGAGTCGTCCGGGAGGTCCATCCGCGTGATGTCCAGCGCGAGGTCCGCGGGGGCGTAGAGGTCGGCGGTCGTCCGCTCGATCTCGGGCAGCCGGGCGAAGACGGGGTCGAACAGCGGCTCGGGGGCGAAGTGGAGGAGCCGCCGGCCGGTCAGCCGGCCGCGGGCGAGCAGCAGGGCGATCGCGCGATGGCGCGGGTGGGAGCGGCAGCGCGGGCAGATGCCGCCGAAGCCGGCGAGCCGGCGCTGCGACATCCGCTTGAAGTGACCGCCGCAGCAGGGGCACTCGCTGCCCTCGCCGCGAAGCAGCCGCGCGCTGATCCGGCCGTTCAGCTCCGCGGCGCCGTACATCATGCGAGCGAGCCGGTGGTGGCGCAGGACCCACTCGATCCCCTCGGCCAGCCAGACGGCGATCCGCAGCCGCAGCGAGGGACCTTCGAAGACCGGGACCCCTCGGGGAGCGTCAGCCACGCGCGCCGATCTTCCGCAGCAGCTTGACGACGCCGCGCGGCTCGGGGTGAGGCCAGGAGGAGATCCGCGGCAGGATCGCCCGTCGCGTCCCCTCATAGCCGCGCATGATCCCCCGCTGCACCGGGTTCCGGGCCCACTTCAGGCGGATCGCCTTCGCCTCGTTGAGCTGGACCCAGACGTCGGTGGTCGTCTTGCTGGTCGGGTGGTAACGGAAGTTGAGCACCGGCTCGTCGATCCTCTCCACGCGGGTCCCGCGCAGCAGCCGCAGGTAGAAGTCGTAGTCGGCGGCGTCGACGTAGGCCTCGTTCAGCGACGGCGCCTGCTCCATCAGCTCACGGCGCCAGATGATCGTCGGGGTGGTCACGAACTGGCCGAAGTAGAGGTAGCGGCGCCAGCTGAACTTCGGCGGCACGAGGGTGCGAAAGACCTCACCGTGCTCGTCGACGTAGTTGACCGCGCCGAAGATCGCGCCGAGCCCGGGGTCGCGCTCGAAGCGCTCGAGCGCCCGGTCGACCACCGCGGGGATGTAGGCGTCGTCCGCGTTGAGCCAGGCCAGCAGATCGCCCCGCGCCATCGCGAGCCCTTTGTTGACGGCGTTGGTCTGCCCCGAGTCCGGCTCGGAGATCCAGCTCAGATGCGGATCCTCGCGCCCCTCCAGCAGCTCGACCGTCCCGTCGCTCGAGCTCCCGTCGACGACGATGTGCTCGTGGGGGGCGCGCAGGGCCGCCACGCTGTCGAGCGTCTCGGGCAGGTAGCGGGCCATGTTGTAGGTGGGTGTGACTACGGAGAGCATCGGGGCGGCCGCAGGTTAGCCGCCACCGAGATGGCATCATTCCCGCCCCCATGGAGGTGCTGCCGACACGGCTTGAGGGCCCGATCCTGCTGCAACCGAAGGTCTTTCGCGACGAGCGAGGGTTCTTCCACGAGACCTACCGCCGCAACGCCTTCGAGGAGCTCGGCATCGCCGACGAATGGGTGCAGGACAACCACTCGCGCTCTGGGCGAGGGATCGTCCGCGGGATGCACTTCCAACCCGGGATGGCCAAGCACGTCCGCTGCGGCCGCGGCGAGATCGTCGACGTCCTCGTGGACATCAGGAGGGGCTCGCCGACCTTCGGGGAGTGGGAGGCGTTCACCCTCAGCGACGAGAACCTCCGGCAGCTCTATTGCCCGAACGGCTTCGCGCACGGCTTCTGCGTCACGAGCGAGATCGCGGACGTGATCTACATGTGCTCGGACTACTACGACCCGTCGACCGAGGCCGGCATCTCCTACCGGGACCCGGACATCGGCATCGAGTGGCCGGACCTGGAGCTGACTCCGTCGGAGAGGGACGCGGGGGCGCCGCTCCTCAAGGATGTGGAGAGTCAGCTCCCCTTCGCCTACGAGGGCTAGAGCCGTTCGCCTGCTCGCCGCGGCTGCGCAGCCCGGGCCGCAGGCGGCCGACGTTCCGGCGTGAGCCCGAATCGGCGCCGGGCCGCATGTAGTCCCCGCGGCTCATGTACCGCTCGAGGAACACGTAGAGCACGATGAACAGGTAGCGGCTGCCCATCTCCCGCAGGTCGAGCTTCGAGGTGCCCTCGCTTCGTCCGTGCCATGAGATCGGGACGACGCCGTAGCTGTGGCCGCGGACGATCGCCTTCAAGGGCATCTCCACCGTCAGGTTGAACTGGTTGGCCAACAGCGGCTGGATGGTCTCGATCACCTCGCGCCGGTAGGCTTTGAACGCGTTGGTGGTGTCGTCGTAGCCGTGGCGAAAGAGCGCCCGGATTCCCCAGTTGAAGAGCCGGTTGAGGATCAGCTTGAAGCCCGGGTAGTCGCTGACCCGGCCGCGGCCATCCATGAACCGCGATCCGAAGGCGCAGTCGAAGCCGTCCTCCAGGACCTCGTGGTAGCGGACGAGGTCCGCGGGGTCATCGGAGCCGTCGGCCATCATGATCGCGACGGCGTCCCCCTTGTAGAGGTCGAGGCCGGCCCGCACCGTGAGCCCGAAGCCGCGGCTGTAGTGCGAGCGGTGGCAGTGGACCCGATCGTTCGACTCGGCGATCTGGTCCACCACGGCGCTGGTGCCGTCGACGCTGGCGTCGTCGATGACCAGGATCTCGTGATCGATCCCGGCCTCTGAGAGCGCCTCCGTCGTGCTCCGCACGCAGGCGGCGATCGAGCCGGACTCGTTGCGGGCTGGGATCACGACCGAGAGCTTCATACCGGGGCGCTCGCCCAGCGCTCGGCGTTGACGTCGTGGATCTGCCGGAGGATCGACTCGATCCCCTGGGTCAGCTTCCAGCCGGGGTAGTCGCGGCGGAACTCCTCCAGGTCGCTGATCCACCAGCGATGGTCGCCGATCCGGGCGTCCGGGCTGAGCTCCCAATCGAGCTCGCGGCCGGCGATCCGTTCGCACGCCTCGATCGCCTCGAGCATCGAGCAATTCGATTCACGGCCCCCGCCCATGTTGTAGACCGCGGCCGCCCGCGGTGATCGATGGAACTCGAGAAAGGCCTCGGCCAGGTCCGAGGCGGCGATGTTGTCCCTCACCTGCTTGCCCTCGTAGCCGTAGACCGTATAGCGCGTGCCGGTGACCACGCACTTCATCAGGTAGGCGAGGAATCCATGTAGCCGCGCCCCGGCGTGCGAGGGCCCGGTGATGCATCCGCAGCGCAGGCAGGCGGTCGGCATGTCGAAGTAGCGCCCGTATTCCTGGACGAGCAGGTCCGCCGCCGCCTTGGAGACGCCGAAGAGGGAATGGGTGGAGCGGTCGATCGACATCGAGGTGTCGATCCCGCCGTAGTAGCGATGGTCCTCGGGCAGCTCCAGTCGCGAGCCCAGGTCCTCGAGGGGTAGATCGTTCGGGGTGTCGCCGTAGACCTTGTTCGTCGACATGAAGACGAAGGTCGCGTCGGGCTTGGCCGTGCGGGTCGCCTCGAGGAGATTGAGGGTCCCGATGGCGTTGACGTCGAAGTCGGTGTGCGGCTCGCGGGCGGCCCAGTCATGGGAAGGCTGGGCGGCGGCGTGGATCACCAGCTCCAGGCCGGAGGCGTTCTGCTCGAAGACCCGGAGCACGGCATCGCGGTTCCGGACGTCGGCGTCGATCCCCCTGAACTCCGGATATGAGCGCACGAGCTCCGCGGTCACGTGCGCGGTCGAGGCCTCCGCTCCGAAGAACCGGGCCCGCATGTCGTTCTCCAGGCCGATCACCTCCCAGCCGCTCTCGACCAGGCGCCGGACCGAGTCCGACCCGACGAGGCCGCCGGATCCGGTGACGATCGCGAGCGGCATCAGCTCACCCGCGCCGCGTCCAGCCCGAGGGCCCCCGACAGGCTCGCTTCGTTCTCGGCGGTCCAGCGATGGATGTCGGAGAGGATCTGCCGGGGATCGCGGCCGGGCCGCCAGGCCGTGCGCTCGAAGAGCCGCGCGCAGTCGGCGAGGAAGATCGGGACGTCCCCCGGCCGGGTCTCGGGCACGCTCTCGATGGGGACCTCGTTCCCGGTCAGCTCGCGACAGATCTCGGTCGTCTCGACGAGCGAGAGGCTGTGCTCCCGCCCGCCGCCGACGTTGCCGACGAAGCCGGCCCAGCCGTCCGGGTCCGACAGCTGCGCGTCGATCAGGTCCACCAGATCGTCGACGTGGAGGAGGTCGCGGACCTGCTTGCCGGTGCCTCCGAATCCGATGTAGCTGAGGGGCAGCCCGAAATGATGGTGGAAGAGCCAGAAGGCGAAGACGCCCTGATCGACCTTCCCCATCTGCCAGGGACCCGCGATCACGCCGCAGCGGTTGACGACCGCCGGCAGTCCGAACCCGTCGGCGTACTCGGCGATCAGCAGCTCCGCGGCGAGCTTCGTGGCGCCGTAGAGGGTGCGGGCGCCCTCGAGGGGGAAATCCTCCGAGATCCCGGCGGGGGAGACACCGCGGATCTTCTGTTCGCCGGAGAGCTCGAACCGGGTCGGCTCCTCGTCGAGGACGAGGTCGCGCTGCGCATTGATCGGGTAGACGCGGCTGGTCGAGAGGAAGACGAGCTGGGCGTCGTCGCGCCGGGCGAGCTCGAGGCAGTTGTAGGCGCCCGTCAGGTTCGTGTGGACGGTGTAGGCGGTCTCGCCGTCCGTGCCGGCGAGCGCCGAGGGCTCGGCCGAGCATTCGATCAGGGCGTCGATCGGCTTGGTCTTCATCAGCTCGTCCGGGTCGCGGACGTCGCCCCTGGCGAAGCTGATCCCGGCGCCCTCGAGGCGCGGGACGTTGAGCTCGGATCCCCGCCGGTGCAGGTTGTCGTACGCGACGATCTCCCAGTCGGGATGGCGGTCTTGCAGGGAGAGGGCGAGGCTGGCGCCGACGAAGCCCGCGCCGCCTGTGATCAGGACGCGCATTCTCGGGGCGAGGTTAACCCCTGCTCTGGCGCGGAGGTGAATGGCCGTCTTCTGCGACCATTCCGCGCCGGACGTGAATCCGAGGAAAGACAAACGCGCCCTGATCACGGGGATCTCCGGCCAGGACGGCTCCTATCTCGCCGAGCTCCTGCTGGAGAAGGACTACGAGGTCCACGGCATCGTGCGGCGCTCCTCGAGCTTCAACACCCACCGCATCGATCACCTCTACCACGACCCCCATGAGCAGGGGGTCAGGCTGTTCACGCACTACGGCGACCTGGCCGACTCGACTGCGCTGGTCAAGCTGCTCTACGAGCTCCAGCCCGACGAGATCTACCACCTCGGGGCGCAGAGCCACGTCCGCGTCTCCTTCGACATCCCGGAGTACACCTTCGACGTCACCGGGGCGGGCACCATTCGCCTGCTGGAGGCCGTCCGCGAGTCCGGGGCCAACCCGCGCTTCTACCAGGCGTCCTCCTCCGAGATGTTCGGCGCCGCGCCACCGCCGCAGAACGAGTCGACGCCCTTCCACCCGCGCAGCCCGTACGGCGTGGCCAAGGTCGCGTCCTACTGGGCGACGGTCAACTACCGCGAGGCGTACGACCTGTTCGCCGTCAACGGGATCCTCTTCAACCACGAGTCCCCGCGACGGGGCGAGACCTTCGTCACCCGCAAGATCACCCGGGCGGTCGCCAGGATCAAGGCCGGCCTGCAGGAGAAGCTCTTCCTCGGCAACCTCGACGCCCAGCGCGACTGGGGGTACGCAAAGGAGTACGTCGAGGCGATGTGGCTGATGCTCCAGGCCGACGAGCCCGACGACTTCGTGATCGCCACCGGCGAGACGCACACCGTCCGGGAGGCCGTCGAAATCGCCTTCGCCCACGCCGGCCTCAACGCCGACGACCACGTCGAGATCGACCCGAAGTACTACCGGCCCGCCGAGGTAGACGTGCTGCTCGGGGACGCCTCCAAGGCGAAGGAGAAGCTCGGCTGGGAGCCGAAGGTCCGCTTCCGGGAGCTGGTCGAGCTGATGGTGGACGCCGACGTCGCCGAGCTCGAGGATCAGATGGCGGGCAAGGTCACTCGCTACTCGCACGAAGGCGCCTAGCTTCGGCGAACCACCGCCGCCCGATGATCCATGTCGATCAGCTCGTGGCCGGTTCGGAGGGGGAGTGGGACGAGTTTCTGCGCAGCCGCCCGGACGGCGTCTTCGGCCACTCGATCGCGTACCGCAACCTGCTGGGCTCGGCGCTCGATTGCGAGCCGGAGTACCTGGTCGCCCGCGAGGGCGGTGAGATCCGCGGCGTGCTGCCGGTCATGTGGTCGGCGGATGCCGACGGCCGGATCTGCAACTCGCTGCCGTACTACGGCAGCCCGGGCGGGCCGGTGAGTGCGGATCCGCGAGCCGCTCGCGCCCTGATCGATGCCTGGGACGAGCGCGCGGCGGACCCCGGCACCCTCGCCGCGACGATGATCGAGAACCCATTCGCCGCGGGAATGGGGCGGGAGCCGCTCCACGAGCTGACCGACGAGCGCATCAGCCAATTCACCGTCCTGCCGCGAGAGGGCGGGGAGGACGAGGTGAGCGCGCTGATCTCCTCCGAGGCCAGGTTCAACCTGCGCCGCGCGGCCCGGCGGGGCGTGACCGTCGAGCACGACAACGACGCGCTCTCGGAGGTCCGCCGGATCCACGAGGAGGTCATGGAGACCCACTCGACGCCGGCGAAGTCCAGACGCTTCTTCGAGGCGATCCCGGCCGAGCTTCGCGCCGGGGAGGACTTCGACATCTGGATCGCCCGGGTGGCCGGTGAGGTGGCCGCCGCCATGATGGTGATCCGCTTCAACGGGGTGAGCGAGTACTTCACCTCCGGGACGAGGGCGGGCTTCCGGCCGCATGACCCCCATCCCGCGCTCGTCTTCACCGCGCTCGTGCACGAGACGCGGAACGGCGCGCGGATCTGGAACTGGGGCGGCACCAGGCCGGGAATGGACGGCGTCTTCCACTTCAAGAGGAAGTGGGGGTCACGGGAGCGCCGCTACCGCTACTTCGTCCGCCTCAACGATCAGTCGCTGCGCGAGTCTCGTGCGGAGACGCTGCTGGCGCGATTTCCCAACTTCTACGTGCTGCCCTTCTCGACGCTCGCCTCCGCTGCCTTCTGAGGGCCCGCGATCGGGCATCATGCGCGCCGTGGGGCAGATCGCCATACGGCCCGAGGGCGGGGCGGTGGCCGGGGCGCGGGTTTCCGTTGTGGTCCCGGTCCTCAATTCGGCGCCCTCGCTGGGAGAGCTTCACCACCGGATCGCCGCGACGCTCAACCGGGTGGAGGAGCTTGGCTCCTGGGAGCTCATCCTCGTCAACGATGGGAGCGAGGACGGGAGCTGGGAGGAGATCGTCGGCCTGAGTCGCGAGCACGCGGAGGTGAGGGGCGTGGACCTCACTCGCAACTGGGGCCAGCACAACGCGCTCCTGGCGGGCCTCCATTCGGCTTCCGCGCCGGTGATCGTTACGCTGGACGACGACCTTCAGAACCCGCCGGAGGAGATCCCGCGGCTGCTCGAAGCGCTGGGTCCCGAGGTGGACCTCGTCTATGGAGTGCCCGCCGTCAGCGCACATCCGACGCATCGGCGGCTCGGCGGTGCCACGCTGCGGACGATCCTCCGGCTCGTGAGCGGCCGCCGCGATGCGCTGCTGGGCAGCGGTTTCCGTGCGTTTCGCTCGGAGCTGGTGGAGCGCCTGCCGGAGGCTGCCGGGGAGAACTTCGTCCTCGATAACTCGTTGCGGTCGGTGACCGACCGGATCGGATCGGTCGCGGTCAGACATGAGCCGCGCCGCAACGGCCGGTCCAACTACACGTTCTGGATGCTCGTGCGGCTGGCGTTCGTCGAGATCACCACCGATCTCCCTTTCACGCGCAGCGGGGGTTCGGCCACTCCCACCTACAGGGTCAGAACGGTGACTGAGCCACAGCCCAGCCGCCATGTCCGCTGACGTCGAGGCATCCATCGCTGCTCCCTGTGAGCTGCTCGAGTGGGACAGCGAGCACTTCGGCTTTCCGATCGCGCGGGTCGTCGGCGACGTCCTCACCGAGTCCAGTGCCGAGGCAGTCGACTCCTGGTGCGCCGAGCGGGGAGTCCGGTGCCTCTACCTGGCCGCCGACAGCGATGACGCGGAGACGGCCCGGGTGGCGGCAGCCCGCGGGTTCCGCCTGGTTGACCTCAGGATCCTCGCCAGTCGCTCCTACGAGGGCCTGCTCGATTTGCCCACCGGACCGGAGATCACAATGCGGGAGGCCACCCAGGGTGACCTCGACTACGCACGACGCCTCGCGGCGCGGAGCCATCGCTCCAGCCGCTTCTACTTCGACGGCAACTTCCCGGAGGATCGGTGCAATGCGCTGTATGAAGCATGGGTCGAGCGCGGGGTGCGGGACCCCGAGCGCAGGTTGCTGATCGCGGTGGTGGCGGGCGAGCCGGTCGGCTACTACGTCGCGGCACCGCTTGGGGCCGATCGCGAGGGGCATGGGGAGCTCACGGCGATCGACGAGAGGCACCACGGGAAGGGATACGGACGGGCGATCAGCTTCGGGGGATATCGGCACTACGCGGCACGCGGGGCACGCGTGGCGCGAGCCGTGCTCTCCCATCGCAATCTCGCCAGCATCCGGCTGCACGAGAGGATCGGATACCTGACCGACGAGATCCAGGTCTGGCATCACAAGTGGTACGAGACGGGAGCCGGAGAGCAGTGAAGGTGAGGGCGGCGCCATGCGAGCTGCTCGAATGGGACAGCGACTTCTTCGGCTTTCGCGTGGCTCGGGTCCGCGGCCAGGGGATCGACCGCGATTCAGTCGCGGCGGTCGACGCGTGGTGCGAGGAGCAGGGCGTCCATTGCCTCTATCTGCTCCTGGACGGGGACGACGGCGACAGCGCTCGGATCGCCGCCGAGCATGGCTTCCGGCTGGTGGATATCAGGCTGACGCTTCGCCACGAGCTCGATGGGATCCCCGAACCCGACCCCGAGGTCCCCATTCTCGATGCGGAGCCCCGGCACGTTCCCGCCCTGCGGAGGCTGGCCGCCCGCAGCCATCGCCACAGCCGCTTCTACCACGACGGTGGTTTTCCCCGGGAGCGCTGCGACGAGCTCTACGCGACCTGGGTCGGCGACGCGGTTGGTGATCCCGGCCGCTGGGTGTTCATCCGGGAGGTTGACCGGGAGGCGGTCGGCTACGAGGTCGTGAGTCCTTATGGCGACGACGGGATCGCACATATGGAGATCCTCGCGGTGGACGAAGCGCACCGGCGAGAGGGCATCGGCCGGAGTCTTCTCTTCGCCGGCCTGCGGCGGCCGCGGTCGGTCGGGGCGGCCGCCGTGGAGACGGCGACGCAGGAGAGAAACCGAGCCTCGCTGCAGACCCATCTCGCCCTCGGCTTTGCATGCACGAGGCGCGAGGCGTGGCATCACAAGTGGTTCGACCGATGAGCGCCAATCCGGTGCGGACGCGAATTCCCTTCAACCGCCCCACCCCGGCGGGGGACGAGCTCGACTACATCGCCGAGGTCGTCGAGTCGGGCCGGCTCTCAGGCGATGGCGAGATGACGCGGCATTGCGAGCGGCTGCTGAGCGCGGAGCTCGGAGGAGCGACGGTCCTTCTCACACCCTCCTGTACGCACGCCCTGGAGATGGCGGCCCTGCTCCTCGACATCGAGCCGGGGGACGAGGTCGTCTGCCCGGCGTTCACCCATCCGTCGACCGTGAACGCCTTCGCGATGCGGGGCGCGCGCCCCCGCTTCTGCGACGTCCGCGCCGACACGCTCAACATCGACGAGGAAGGGGTGGAGAGCCTGGTGGGCGAGCGCACGGCGGCGATCGCCTGCACGCACTACGCCGGAGTCTCCTGCGAGCTCGACCGCCTGATCGCGATCTCGGAGCGCCACGGGACCGACCTGGTCGAGGACAACGCCCACGGGCTCTTCGGCAGCTACCGCGGTGATCCGCTCGGGTCGTTCGGCCGCTTCGCCGCCCTCAGCTTCCACGAGACGAAGAATGTGACCTCCGGCGAGGGGGGTGCCCTGGTCCTGAACCGCGACGAGGACGTCGCGCGCGCCGAGGTGATGCGTGACAAGGGGACGAATCGCGGCGCCTTCTTCCGGGGCGAGGTCGACGCCTACGAGTGGAGCGACCTCGGCTCGAGCTATCTGCCGTCCGAGCTGCAGGCCGCCTTCCTCCGCGCACAGCTCGAGCGCCGCAACGAGATCCAGTCGTCCAGGCTGCGGATCTGGGACCGGTACTCGGCCGAGCTGTCGGACTGGGGGGCGGGGTCCGGCGTGGCACTCCCGGCTGCTCCGGATGACCGCCGGCATCCCGCCCACCTGTTTCATCTGCGGATGCCCGGCAGAGCGGAGCGGAACGCGTTGATCGAGCACCTCTCCACCCGCGAGGTCGTGTCCGTCTTCCACTACGTGCCGCTGCATCGGTCGCCGATGGGCCGGCGGCTCGACCCCGACTGCGGCCCGTTGCCGGTTACCGAGGCCGCCGCGGATGGCCTCGTCCGGCTGCCGCTGTTCGCCGGGCTCTCCGATGATGAGCAGTCGAGGGTGATCGAGGCGGTCACGGAGTTCTCGCCATAGCGGTCGCGATCGTCGCCGTCGCAGCCGTCGTCCTCTGGCTGATCGGAGGGGTGGAGCCGGGGGAGCTGGCTCGCTATCTCGGCTATGAGGCCCTCTTCGTCATCGGCCCGGGTTGGCTCGCGCTCCGCGCCGTTGCCCCGGGCATCCGCAGCAGGGCCTGGCAGCTGGCGCTCGGCTGGCCGATGGGTCTGACTCTCGAGATCGTCGCCTTCAGCTTCACCGCGGCGGTCGGCGCACGGGATCTCTTCCTGGCGTACCCGGTGCTGACCGGCCTCGCCGCGGTGGCGGTCATTCGCCGGCGCGGCTCCACCCCCAGGCCGAAAGCCGGCGGCGAGACCGTCTTCGCGCGCCCCGAGCGACTGACCCTCGCCGGCCTTTGCCTGGTCGCCTTCTGCTTCATAGGGGTCGGCTATTTCGCGCCGCTGCCGCTGCCCGGGCACGTTCCTGACGCGCTCTACCCGGGCGACCCGGAGTTCCACATCGCCGTGGCGGCGTCGGCGCTCCACGGCTGGCCTCCCGCGAACTACCTCGTCTCTGGCGAGCCGTTCAACTACCACTTCTTCGTCCACCTGCACATGGCGGCGACCTCTCAGGTGACGGGAGTCGGCCTGCCAGTCGTCGTCCTCCGGCTCTACCTGCTGCCGCTCACAGCCCTCCTCGTCCTGCAGCTGGCGCTGGCCGGGAGGCTGGTCGCTGCCGGGCGGTGGGCCGGCGTCGTGACCGTCGCGCTCTTCCTGCTCGTCAGGGGCCTCGACCTGAGCGTCGACGACATCACCCCCTTCGGGGACACCGACGTCTACCGGCTCTGGTCGAGCCCCAGTCAGCTGCTCGGCATGGTCATGTTCGTCGCCGTCCTCATGGTGCTCTGGCTGTTGCTCGACCCCGGGCTTCGAGCTCGAGCGGGGGCGTTCATCGAGGAGAGCCCGCGACGGTTGTGGTGGGTCCTGGGCCTGCTCCTGATCGGAGCGGGAGGGTCCAAGTCGGTGATCCTGCCGGCGCTGATCGGCGCGCTCTGCCTCCACCTCGCCTGGACCCGCGTTCGGGAGGGGCGTGTGGACCGAGCCGCGCTCGCGGCGCTCGGGCTCTGCGCGGTGCTGTTCGCCGTCTTCTACTTCCTCATGTACCGGGGAGGCTCGCTCGGCCTGAGGATCGACCCTCCCGCCACGATCAAGCAGATGCCGCCGCTCGCGCGGGTGCACCACGCCTGGCCCTCCGGAGCCCTCGCCGATGCCGCCTTCTGGGCCGTGGCGGTCCCGGCCGGCCTGTTGATGTACTTCGCCGCACCCCTGCTCGGGGTCGCGTTGTGGCTCCGCCGAGTCCGCACTCCGTCCCCGGCCGGGGTCCTCTCACTCTCGCTGCTGCTGGTCGGTGTGGGAGCCTTCCTCTTCGTCTCCGACGAGTACCTCGAGCAGACCTACATCACCGCCTATGGGCTGATCGCGGTCATGCCCTTCGCCGCCCTTGGTCTGATCGGGTTCTTCGAGCCGAGGGTTCGCGGAGTGGGCCGGAATTGGATCCGCCCCGTGGGTCTCGCGGCCGGCTGGCTTGCCCTCTTGGTCCTGCTCGCCTACGTGGCCCACAGAATCTGGGGGAATGGCCACTACATGCGCGCCGACCTCGTCTCCTATCTCCCGGCCGTTGCCGCGATCGGGGCGCTCACACTCCTGGCAGTCACCGCGGGGCCTCGCGGGCGCGGGCTGTTCGCTGCTCTCGCGGCCGGAGCGCTGCTCCTCACCGCTTCGCTGGACGCGCCCCTTGACCTGTTCCCGAACCCCGCCAGCAGGCTCGTGGAGGGCAAGCCGCAATATCAGACCTCCCGCGCGGCGCTCCGACCACGGGAGCTGCGTGCGATGGAGTGGATTCGCGACCATCTCCCCGCCGACGCCCTCCTGGCGGTCAGCAACGACCGGACGCCGCGAACCAGGGACCAGGGGCCGAGCGACGCGGCCTTCCCGGCGTTCACCGAGCACCGCACCTTCCGTGAGGCATGGGGATACACGGCACGGGCCAATGAGATCGGTGAGATCAACGTGTTCGCGGGCCGGTTGGACCCGTTTCCGCAGCGCACCTCGCTGGAGCGCGCCGTCTACGGCCGCGCCGATCCAGCCGCCCTGCGCACAATGGCCGACCGCTACGGCGTCACGCACATCGTCGTTTTCAAGAAGACGGGCGCCGTCAATCCTCGCCTCTACCGGCTCGGCCGCCTCGTCTACTCGAACGGCGCGGTCGACGTGATCCAGCTGCCCAGCGGGAGGCAGTTCTGAAGCTAGTCAGCCCACCAGTCACGTCGGCCCTCGACGTCTTCGCGCGGGGACTCGCCGAGGTTGGGCGCACCGATGACGAGGATCTCGAGGCCCTCCGGCCCAGCCTCGTAGCCTCGCCACGTACCGGGCGGGATGCGCACCACGTCCCACTCCCTGAGCTCGACGATCTCGTCGTCGAGCTTCATGCGCCCGCTCCCGCGCACGACCACGTACACCTCCTCCTGCGTCTTGTGCGTGTGGCCGTACGGAAATCGATAGCCGGGTGGCACGCGCTGGTAGCCCAGGCCAGATTGCTCGAGCTCGAGCGACTCGGTCGCCAGACGGAACTCCAGGTCCGGCGCCCCGTCGAAGTTCGAACCGACGTCCGCCACGTCCTCCTTGAGGTTCCTGTGCGTGAACGGCACGGTCGCAATCCTATGTACCGTCGCGCCGGATGAAGATCGCGCTCGTCTACGACTGCCTCTTTCCCAACACCGTCGGGGGAGCGGAGCGCTGGTATCGCAATCTCGCCGAGCGGCTCGGCGAACGCCATTCGGTCACCTACCTGACCCGGCGCCAGTGGGGAGAGGAGGGACCCCGCACCTCGTTCGAGACGCTCCCCGTCTCGCCTGCGAGCGACCTGTACACGCGCTCGGGCCGTCGCCGCATCTGGCCGCCCATTCGATTCGGCCTCGGCGTCTTCTGGCACCTTCTCCGCAACGGCCGGAACTACGACGCGGTCCATTCGGCCTCCTTCCCCTACTTCCAGCTGATCGGCGCGCGACTGGCGCTCCGGCTGTCACGCTCGCGCGCCCAGCTGATCGTCGACTGGCACGAGGTCTGGGGCCGTGAGTACTGGCGCTCGTACCTCGGACCCGTCGCCGGGCGGATCGGCTTCGCCGTCGAGCGGCTCTGTCTGCGCATGCCCGACCGGAGCTTCACGTTCTCGCGGCTCGCTGAGGAGCGGCTGCGCGAGTACGGCCATCGTGCCTCGATCACGAGGCTGACCGGCGAGTACGCCGGCGATCCCTGGGCCGAGTCCCGCACGCGCGACGATGCGGTCGCCGTGCCCGAGCCCCCACTAGTCGTCTCGGCCGGCCGGCACATCCCGGAGAAGCGGGTGCCGTCGATCCCCGGGGCGATCGCAGCCGCCCGGGAGCGCGTGCCCGGCCTGCGTGGCCTGATCCTCGGGGATGGCCCCGACTTCGAGGCGACCAGGCGGCGCATCGGCGAGGTCGGCCTGGAGGACGAGATCGAGATGGCCGGGCGGGTAGACCACACCGAGCTGATGCGCACGATCGCCTCGGCCTCCTGCCTGCTCCACCCGTCCGAGCGAGAGGGGTACGGGATGGTGGTCGTCGAGGCGGTCTCGCTGGGCACGCCGGCGATCGTCGTTCTCGGCTCGGAGAACGCGGCCACCGAGCTGGTCGAAGAGGGCGTGAACGGCTTCGTCGTCGATTCGGCCGAGACGCGGAAGATGGCCGACGCGATCGTTCGGGCGGTGGACGGCGGTCCGGGCCTCCGAGGTTCCTCGTTCGACTGGTACCGCGCCCACCGCGAGGAGCTCTCGATCGAGAAGTCGCTGGCGGAGGTCGAAGCCTCCTACTCCCGGGCCCCTGAGCTCCCGTGAGCCCGCTCGGGGACCGACCGCTCGGCTTCATCGCCCGGGAGGCGGTCCGGCCGTCCAACTGGGTGGCGCTCGCCCGGATGCCCCGGCGCTACGTGCATCCCCTCGACGGGGCGCGCCGGTACTTCACCCCCGGCGGTGCGTATCCCCATCGGTGCGAGGTGCGAACATCGGTCGGTCTCCTGGCCCCGAACCTGTACAGCCAGCACGACATGATCACCGTCAACGAGATCTTCTGCCGCGAGGACTACCGAGTCGGGGCCGAGGTCGAGGTGATCGTCGACATCGGCTCGAACATCGGGATCTCCGCCCTCTACTTCCTGACCCGCTCGGAGCGGGCGAGGGCCCGGCTCTTCGAGCCGGTGCCGCGGAACATCGAGCGCCTGCGCGAGAACCTCGCCGGCTTCGAGGGACGATGGGTGCTGGAGGAGACCGCCGTCGCCGATCGCGACGGCGAGGAGACCTTCTCGATCGAGCCGACCGGCCGCTACGGCGGGCTGGGGTCTGGACACGCCGAATCGATCACGGTGCGCGTCCGGCACATCGACCACGTCCTGCGAGAGGTCCTCGAGCAGGAGGGCCGGATCGACGTCCTCAAGCTGGACACGGAGGGCGTCGAGGCGCGCACCATCGCCGCAGCCTCACCCGAGCTGCTCTCCCAGGTGGGCGTGATCTTCGCCGAGGACATCGCGGGGGAGATCGAGCCTCCTCCGGGCTTCGAGGCCTCGCGCCGGGCGTCCGTGCTCAGGCTGGCTCAGCCGGACGCGGCGGCTGCACGCTCGTAGACGGCCTCGTAGCGCTCGGCGATCCGGTCCCAGGTGAAATCCTCGAGCCACCGCGAGCGGCCGCTCTCCGCGAGCCGCGATCGCTCCCCCTCGTCGTTGCAGAGACGCTCGACCTCGGCCGCGACGGCATCCGGGCTCGCATCGACCAGGCCGTTCCGCCTGGTCGAGGGGACGACCATGCCGCCTCCGGTCCACTCCGCGATCTCCTCGGCGTTGCCGGCGGCGGTGCTCACGAACGGCGTCGCCGAGGCGACTGCCTCGAAGAGCACCAGCGGCGAGCACTCGACCTGAGAGCCGAAGACGAAGAGATCCGCCGCGGCGTAGGCCGCAAGGACCTCGGCTCGGGGCACGTCGAGGACGATCACCCGCTTGCGACCGGCCGTCCCGATCCGGGTGGTGAGCGCGCGGCGGCGGCAGTCCCACTGACAGCCGGCGCGCAGCGGCTTGTTTCCCACCACCACGAGAGTTCCACCGCCCGTGTCGGCGCGCCGAAAGCCCTGGATGGAGAGCGCATGGCCCTTGCGCCAGTTGTGCGGCCCGACCGTGAGCAGCAGCGGCTCGCCCGGGTCGATCCCGTGCCGCTCGCGGAAGCCCGGGTCCTCGGGGGCCTCGAACTCCTCCCGGCTGGCTCCGTTGGGCACCACGTTGAGGTTCTCGAGACCGGTGCGGCGGACGAACTCGATGTCCTGGTAGGTGCCGGAGTGAAAGATCAGCTCGCCGAAGCGCTCGAGCGCCGCGGGCAGACTCGCGAAGTAGTCCCGGTACGCCGGGTCGGCCAGGCCGGAGAACCCACAGGGAGCGAGGACGGTGCCCGCCGGGATCCGGTCGAGCACGTCGAGCAGGGCGTCAGTCGTCCACTGCTGCGCGGCGTAGGTCATGACGACGTCGAAGGCCCCGTCGGCGATGAAGGAGCGGTAGCGGTCGACCTCTCCCTTCATCCCCGAGACGGCGTTCCCCGAGATCTCGAACTCTTCGATCCGCGCCCCGTCCAGCTCGGTCTCCTCCCGGTGTGGGAGCCGGGTGGTGGCCACGGTGACCTCGTGGCCACGCCGGACGAGCTCCCGCGAGACGTGCCGGACCACAGCCTGAGCCCCTCCGGGGCTCGGGTGATAGAACTCGACGCAGTGCAGGATTCGTAGTGCCATCCAGGGAGCCACGGCATCCGGGGCCGGGGGTGTGGGGGCAGAGTAGTCACAGGCCTGCACTCGAAGGATGCGCGTCCTCCTCAGCTACAGCGCCGAGCATTTTGACCCCAGCCTCCCGATGGAGGAGCAGGCTCAATGGGGCACCTCGGCGAACGTGATCTCTCGGACGCTCTACGCCGCGCTCGCGAAGCGAGGCGATGTCACCTTCGTTGACGCGGCCGAACCCGGCCGCGTGGCGGGCCAGTCATTCGACGCGTTCGTCGGGATCCAGCGCAACTTCGGAGCGATCCTCGAGCGCTGCGACATCGGCCGCAGCATTCTCGTCGCGGTCAACATGCACCCGGCGGAGCACAATGAGCTGCTGCTCGATTTCGTCATCCGCGAGGGGCTGCCGACGGCCTCACTTCACGCCCTCGACTTCCACGATGTCCCCCGCCGAGTCCGCGACCTGGAGGCCGCGGACTCGATCCTCCTCTTCGGCAACTCGCGCACCCTGGAGAGCTACACCCGCAACGGCATCCCAGGGGGAAAGATCAGGCTGGCCAGCTACGGAGTGGACATCGAGGCCGAGCGGTCACGGAATCGATCTCCCCAGGATGCTCCGCACACCCAGATCCTCTACAGCGCGTCGGAGATCGGCCTGCGAAAGGGCTTCGACATCGTCGCCGCGCTGGCGGAGGAGATCGACCTCGGCCGGTTGAGCGGCCACCTGCACATCGTGGGCAGGCCGTCCTATCCCCATTACCGGGCCAAGCTCGACGACCTCGTGGGCGGGTTGCAGCCTCACGTCACGAATCACGGCTGGCTGCCGGCGGCGAGCCCTCACTACCGGGCCCTGCTCGGGAGCTGCGACTACCTGCTCTTTCCCTCCCTCGAGGAGGGCCAGGCCGGAACCGTGCTGGACGCCATGGCGTGCGGCGTGATTCCGCTGGTCAGCCCCAACTGCGGAGTGGATTTCGCTCCGCTCGGCTTCTGCCGGCTCGAGCTGGGATCGACGCACAACCGGGCGCTGTTGATGGAGGCCTTCGCGCTTCGCCCCGACGAGCGCAGCCGCCTGGCGGAGGACACCATCGACCACTACGTCGAGGCTCACGGGGACTTCGAGGACAGGCTCGAGAGCACCCTCGACGACCTGCTCTCGGGATCGAGGGCGCACGCCGGTCGCCAGCCGAGCATGGCCGCCGTCCAGACCGCGCCGGCACCGAGGCCGAACGGCCGCGCCGAGAGCGTCCCGGGTCTGCGCCGGCGGGCTCGCCGGAGCTATCTCGTGGCGAGACTGCGCTGGTTCAACTCCTGGAGGTTCCACCAGGTGCTCGGCGGCATGCGGCAACGGCTGCCGGTCTGAGGACAGCGCGTATGTTCTCGCCGTGAGCGCAGAGCCACCGCGCATCAGCGTCGTCATCCCGACCTATCAGCGAATCGAGTCCTGCAGGCGGGCGGTCTCGTCCGTGCTCGAGCAGGAGCTTCCGGCGCTCGAGGTGCTGGTCGTCGACGACGGTTCGACCGACGGAACCCAGGACGCCTTCGAGGGCTGGGCGCGCGAGGAGCCGCGCCTGCGGTACCTGCGACTGCCGCGCAACTTCGGCGCGCCGGCAGCCGGCCGGAACCTCGGCACGAAGAGCGCACAGGGGGACTGGGTGGCGTTCCTGGACGACGACGACCGCTGGCTGCCGGGGAAGCTGCGCATCCAGGCCGAGGCGATCTCGTCCGGGCGCTATGACTTGGTCGCGTCGGATGCGACCCGCAGCAGCGGCGCCCCCTACTTCGGGCTCGAGCGGGCCGTGGAGCCCGACCGCACCGAGCTCCTGCGCCACAACCCGATCATCACCTCGACGGCGGTGGTGCGCCGGTCCGCGCTCGTCGAGTCCGGCGGCTTCACCGATTCGGCCGTCGGGATGTCGATCACCGGAGTCGAGGACTACGCGGCCTGGCTCAACCTCGCCTACGGGGGCGCCCGCTTCGTCGTCCTCCCGGACGCGCTGGCCGTCTACGACGACGCCGGCGAGGACCGGGTGAGCGCCGCCGCCTCCCGGCAGGAGGCCGAGGTCGCGGCGGTCCGCTGGCGGCTCTGGCTGCGGCGGCCCCACGACCTCGCCGTGCTCGGGTCGGCCCTGCGCGGCACTCTCGATGCCTGGCGGATGCGGAGTTGACTCAGCGCGTGCTCATGGGCGGGCTCCTGCGCAACGGAGAGGAGACGATCGAGCAGATCCTGGGATTCATCGACGAGGCCGAACGGCGCATCCCGGGCCTCGAGGCCTACGTCTTCGAGAACAACAGCTCCGACCGGACGCCGGAGCTGCTCGAGGTGGGAGCGCGGGAACGTCCCCACCTGTGGGTCCGCAGCGAGGCCTGGGATCTCGACGAGTTCCGCGAGGCATCGAAGGCGAGGACCTGGGACAACAAGCCCTGCCGTATCGAGCTGATCTCCGAAGCTCGGAACCGGCTGCTGGACTGGATGCGCGAGGATGGCCTCGCCGCCGGCGACCGCGTCGTGATCGTGGACTGGGACTTCTTGCGGCCGCCGCCGCTGGAGCCCCTCGTGCGGGCCATCTCTGAGCTGCCCGCCGAGGCGGACGCCGTGTTCGCGAACGGAGTCGGGAGCACCGGCCGCTACTACGACCTCTACGAGCTGCGGACCAAGGAGCACCCGCTGGGCCCGGAGCTGCTCGGGGACCGGTTCTGGGCGTCGAGGCGCCGCCGGCGCTCCCTGGGCCGGGTGATCGATCCCGCCGAGCCGCCCATCGAGGTCTATTCCGCCTTCGCGGGACTGGGGATCTACCGCGCCGAGGCGCTGGAGGGCTGCCGCTACTCGCCCTATCCCACGCCCGAGCTGCACGCCTTCTACTCCGAGCGCTTCAGCGAAGATCCGAGCAACCCGGAGGTTCGGCGGGTGCGCCGCGGCAAGGTGGAGAAGGTGCGAAGGGGGGCGCTGCTCGGCGCGTACCTGTTCGACGACGAGCTCTTCTACGTCAACAACTCAGGCTTCAACTTCCCGATCGCGGCGGAGCACGTCAACCTGCACCTCTCGATGCGCGCCAGGGGCCGCGGGAGGCTGTTCATCCTCCCGGACCTGTCCTACCTGTCCCATCACTGACCCTCCGGCAGAGCCCACCGCCGCGTCTTGCGGGGAGTCGCCATTTTGCATGCAAAGCAGCGCCGTGCCCCGGCGCCGGAGCGACAATCAGGTGATGCGATTGGACGGGGCGATGCGATTGTTGGGCGCGCTCGCGCTCGCCCTGGCATTGGGACTGATCACCTATCTCGTTCTCGATTTCGCGGTGGGCCGTCAGCTCGCCACGTTCGCCGCGGCCGTGGTCTTCATCGCCACTGCCGCGACCTTCGGCTGGGCCTTCAAATAGGAGAAGGCCGCATCGGTGCCATCGATCGGCGATGGCAAACGTGGGAGCCTCGTTCCTTCCCGGCGCAGCGCCGACCAGGCGGCGACTATCGTCCGATCTCATGGCGAACCCTCGCGGTTATCGCACCCACCTGAAGAGCGCGGTGGCGAGCAGCGCCGCGCCCTATGGGTACACGCTCACTGTCTGGACGTCGGGCGCCGTGACCACGCACGCTCGTGGGATTCCGACGGCCTGGGAGGCCCTGCTCTTCTTGGCGGGAGCCGTGCTCGGGTTCGGGGTCACCGCGGCGCTGGCCTACGGTCGCCCGAGCGAGATCTTCTCACCGCGCGAGCATGGTTCGGTCCGCCTCTGGGGCGGGTTCCACCTCGTCTCCGTGGGACTCGCGATCGGTGGGGCCGCTCTGGTGACCGCCCTGGTCAAGGACCCGGTCGCCTGGATGATCGTTGGCTTCGTCGCGACGCTCGTCTATTTGGTCGTGATCGCCGCGCAGTTCACGCTCGCCGACGCCCGCGAGCAATGAGCCCGCGACGAGGTCGCGGCCTCTCGTCCACAGCGCTAATCCGAAGCCGTGACGGCCTCGAGCGCGTCGGATTCGGACATGAACACGCGGCAGGCGGCCACCTTGCCGTCCCGCACGCGCCATAGCTGGAAGACGGTCATCTCGACCGGGATGCCTCCCGGGCCGCTCGCCTCGATCGCCGTCGCCGTGAACACGGAGTCGCCGACATCTCGGTACTCGATCGTGCGGTAGACGTAGCTCTGCCAGGCGTCCGTCCACTCCCTCCACCACTCCGTCACCTCGATGGGCCCCTTGACCCTGGTTCCCAAACCCGGAACCGCCGTGGTGTCCCACTCGACCTCGGGGTGGACGTGGCGCCAGCCCGGATCCTGCTCCCACCACGAGAGCACAACTCTCGGATCGGGGTCCGGTCCGAAGTTCGCGAGCGCATCTCGAATCAGGGCCATGGTGTCCGTTCCCTCGTGGGGGTCGTTGAACCGGCGGACTGCTTCAACGCTCTCGCGAGACATCGCACTCAGTATCTCGCCGCCGTCCCTCTCGGCGCAACTAGGGTCCCCCCATGAGGCTCACGGTCAGGCCGCTGCTCCGGCCCCTGGTGAGGCGCCTGCCGGAGTCTCTGCAGCCCGTCGCCATCCGGAGGCTGGAGGCGGTTCGCGAGGGCCTCATCTGGCCGATGCCACTCGCGATGTACGCGCGCTGCGCGCTGGACGGCTCGGGAAGCAGCTTCGTGCTCGGCGGGAGGCGCTACCGGTATCTCTGGCATCCGTACATGGCGACCTGGAGGACCGAGCGCGCGGTGGAGGTGCCGGTCGCCTGGGACCGGGTTCGAAGGGCCGACCCGGCGAGCACGCTGGAGGTCGGCAACGTCCTCTCCCACTACTTCCCCGCCGGTCACATGGTCGTGGACAAGTACGAGCAGGCCCCCGGAGTGATCAACGAGGACGTGGTCAGCTTCTCGCCGCAGCGCTCCTACGACCTGATCGTCTCCGTGTCGACCCTCGAGCACGTCGGCTGGGACGAGCAGCCGAGGGACGCGGAGAAGGTCCTGCGCGCGATCGATCGCCTGCGCAGCCTGCTGACCGACACGGGCGAGCTCCTCTTCACCGTCCCGAAGGGCTGGCATCCGGAGCTGGATCGCCACCTCGCCGAGGGCCGCATCCCCCTGGCCGAGCGCCGGTGCCTGAAGTTGATCTCGGCAGACGGCCGCTGGGCGGAGGTGGATTGCCGTGAGCTGCGGGAGGTTCGCTACGACGCCCCGTTCCCCTACGCGAACGCGGTCACCTTCGGCGTGGTCCGCAACTAGACTCGCGCGCTCGATGAGGCCCCGCGTGAGGCACCTGCCGCGTCCGCTCCAGCCGTTCGCGACCCGGCGTCTCGACATGGCCCGCGAGGGGCTCAACTGGTACCGGCCGCTCGCGATCTACGGCCGGAGCGTCGTCGCCGGTCGCCCCACGACCTTCGAGCTCGGCGGGGTTCGCCACCGCTATCTCTGGCACCCCTACATGACCACCTGGAGGAGCGAGCGGGCGGTCGAGCTGCCGGTCGCCTGGTCGCGGGTCCGTAGGGTGGACCCGGCGAGCACGCTCGAGGTGGGCAACGTCCTCTCCAACTACTTTCGCGCTCGGCACGCGGTGGTCGACAAGTACGAGCAGACCCCGGGAGTGATCAACGAGGACATCGTCGACTTCGATCCCGGTCGCCGCTACGAGCTGATTGTCTCGGTCTCGACGCTGGAGCACGTCGGCTGGGACGAGGACGAGCCGCGCGATCCGGAGAAGGTCCTGCGCGCGATCGACCGCCTGCGGGAGCTGCTCACGCCGAGCGGCGAGCTGCTCTTCACCGTGCCGCACGGCTGGCACACCGAGCTCGACGCCTGCATCGCGAACGGCCGCGTCCCCCTCGCCGGGTGCTGGAGTCTTAAGCGCATCTCTGCGGACGGGCGGTGGGTCGAGGTGGACTATGCGGAGCTCGAGGACGTCGCGTACGACTCCCCGTTCAGATACGCCAACGGCGTCACCGTCGGCGTCGTCCGTGGTTCCTGAAGTTCACGCCGCCGCAAGGCTGCGGCTGCCGGCGAGGAGCTCCTGCCGCAGCGCGATGAAGTCGGCGGCGCGGTGGGCGTAGGTCCCCCGGCGGCGGGCGAACTCCAGGCCGCGTGAGCGGAGCTCCCTGCGCTCCGCGTCATGACTCAGGTAGTGGTCGGCGAGCCGCCTGGCGTCCTCGAGCGTCTCGGCGTATTGCCCGATGCCCTCGGTGGCGTCCACGGCCCAGGGGTTGTCGGTGATCAGCACGGCGCCGAAGGCGAGCGCGTCATAGACACGCTCGATGGGCAGGCAGTCGGCGACGTTCTCCGGCTGGTGGAGACCCAGCACGATCTTCGAGTTCCGCAGGATGTTCAGCCGCTCGGCCTCGTCGATGTACGGAGGCGTGCCGACGATGCGATTTCGCGGATCCCGCCGGAAGTGCGCCTGCCAATCCGGCTCGTAGCCCTGGTAGCCGACGTAGGAGCAGTCGATCGCCTCGTTCTCGCAGCCCTCGCCGACACGCTGCGGATCCACCGGCGCGCCGAACTCGATCGGGAGCGCATTGGGGTGCCGCTTGCTGAACTCCCGCCAGCCGCGCCGGCCCGCGGACTTCGGCTCGCCCCAGCAGCACTCGCCGGCGAAGATCACCCGGATGCCCGGGTCCTCGCGGAGGGATTTCAGCTCGTATCCGCGCCAGGCGAGCAGGATGGTCTCCGGGCGATCTCGCAGCCTTCGCACCAGCCGCCGCACCACGAGCTGCTTGCCCCTCCTGCCCGGCCGGGTGGTCAGCTTCTTCGATGGGCGGATCGCGGGGATCCTGCCGAAGAGCGGCTGCAGGCGGCCGGTCTCCCAGCCGTGAAAGCAATCGTGGTTCCCGATCATCACCAGGCCGGGTTCGCTGATCTCCGAGATCCGCCTGACGACCCGCACGTCCCAGCCGTGGAGCCCGAAGCCCCGGCCGAACTTCTCCACGAAGAAGCGGTGGTTGTACGGCGTGGGCAGAAACGGGTGGTCCAGGATGTAGAAGGTCGGGCCGGCCACGATCTAGTCGCGAGGCCCTGATAGGGAGTCCACCCAGACGGCCAGCAGCCTCAGCTCCGTGGATGAGCCGTCGACGAGGCTGCCCGAGAGGATCCCGGTCGCCCGCTCGATCAGCTGATCTCGGGTGAGCAGCCCCGCCTCCGGCTTGCGGGCTTCAACCGTGATGTTGTCGGTTCCCCTCCACGTCGCCCTCCGGACCTTGCCGACCTGGAAGCCGAGAGCGCCCAGCACCTTCCGGAACTTGCCCTCGTACCACCCGTCGGCGTGCACGGCCCATGCAGCCTCGTGCGAGCCGAAGACGTGGCGCAGCGCGAGATCTCTCTGCGATCGCTGCCAGGGTCTGCGAAACCGGCGCACCGCCGCCTCGAAGTCAGGTGTCTCGATCATCAGGCGGCCGCCCGGCTCCAGCCACTCGTACCAGTCGATCAGGAGCCGAAGTGCGGTCGCACGGTCGAAGTGCTCGAAGACGTGGTGGATCCTGACCTCGGCCACGCTCGCGGGCTCGTACCGGAGCCTGGTGATGTCCGCAAACACGTCGGCCGGCGAGGTGGTCTGGACCGCGTGCTCCCCGGGCGGAAAGTCGACATTGACGTAGCCGTCGAGATAGGTCTCACCGCATCCAAGGTGTAGGCGAATGGGCGCCGCAGGCATCCGTCCGCGGCCGCTCAGGCCTCGGCTGTGACTGCGGTGTACTTCGCGGCAACTTCGCCGATTGCGCCCCTCATCCGGATCTCGCCGTGGTCGAGCCACATCCCCGTCCTGCACACGGACTTGACCAGGTCGAGGTCGTGGCTCATGAAGATGATCGTCCGGCCTTCGTCGTTGAGGCGCTTGAGCGCCTTCGCGCACTGGTCGCGGAAGGAGTCGTCCACCACGGCGAGCACCTCGTCGAAGACGTAGGTGTCGGCCGGGAAACAGGTGGCCGTGGCGAAGGAGAGCCTCGCCGCCATGCCGCTCGAGTACCGCTTCAAGGGGGTGTCCATGTAGCGGTGGATCCCCGCGAAGTCCGTGATCGCCTCCATCTGGTCTCGGATCGCCTTGCGCTCCAGTCCGAGGATGGTGCCGAGGAGCTCGACGTTCTCGCGGCCCGTGAGCTCGGGATGGAACCCCGCGCCCACCTCGAGCAGTGGGATCAGGCGCCCCCAGACCTCGATCTTGCCCGCGTCCTGCATCGCGATACCCGACACCAGCTGCGTGAGCGTCGACTTCCCGGAGCCATTCGCCCCGACGATTCCGAAGAACTCCCCGCGCTTCACCTCGAAGCTGACGTCGGTCAGGGCCCAGAAGCGATCCCTGTCGTAGTCGCGGCGGACGAGGGTGCTCAGGGTGTGCTGGAGGCTCAGCTCCTCGCCGAGGCCGTAGCTCTTGCCGACCCCCTGGCAGCGAACGGCAAGGTCGGTGCGAGGCTCGCCGCCGTTGAGGTCAGACGTAGTCGGCAAAGCGGGTCTCCATACGGCCGAACACGTACCAGCCCATCACCAGCATCGCGACCATCTCGGCGAGGCCGATGGCGATCGCGAACATGTCCGGCGAGCTCCCGAGCAGCGACCAGCGCCATGCCTCGATGATCCCGGACGCGGGGTTGAAGGCCAGCACCTTGGCGAAGCTGCCGGCCGCACTGAGGGGATAGCCGACGGGCGTCAGGAAGATCCCCGCCTGGACGACGAGCGGTGCCAGCGCGACCGCATCGCGAAAGCGACCTCCGAGGGCGGTGACGAGCAGCGTGAAGCCGAAGGTGCTGAGGAGCAGCCAGGCGATGAGGATCGGCATCGCAAGGGCCTGAACCGAGAGGGTGCCGCTCACCCCTGCCGCAACGATGCTCGCGGTCAGTACGACGGCGAGCGGTGGCAGCACCGAGATCAGCGTGCCGGTGACGAAAGCCAGGCGAGGACAGGGGCTGCGGCGAACGACCTGGTAGTTGGCCTGCAGGACCTGCGGGGCGACCGTGATCGCCATCTGCACATAGGTCCAGACCGCGAGCCCCACCAGCGCGAAGGTGACGTAAGGCACGCTTCCCGTGTTGACGCTGGTGACCTTCGAGAACGCGATCGTGACGGCGGCCAGCATGCCGAGTGGCTGCAGCGCGAGCCACAGCGGGCCCAGCGCCGACTGCTTGTACTTGGCCTTGACGTCGCGGAGGCCCAGCATGAAGCCGACGTGGCGGCTGGTCCAGAGGTCGGACAGGCGGATGCGTCGCTTCTTCGGGACCGCCACCCGCAGCGAGTCGTGGACGAGATCGACGGACGCGCCGCCGAGATCGGCTGCCGCGGTGACCCCCGTCTGCGTGGAGCTCGGGCTCATCGGACCGGAAGTCTAGGAGGACGGGGCATCACGACGACGGTGGCATAGCTCCAGCGCTCGTCGAGGGGCGTTCCGCGCTCTCGCCGCAGCCTGGTCTTCTCGGGCCGGCCGCGGGCTCTGCGCACGAACGCCAGCGGATTGACGAATTGGAGCGAGTAGGCGAATGAGTCGCCGAAGAACTCCGGATCCGTGACTCCCAGTCGCCTGCAGATCGTCTCGAGCTCGGCCCGGGTGAACGGCACCTCGATGCCCAGCTTCCAGCGTCCCGTCCTCTCTGCCGCCCACTTGGAGAGCCGGTACGGTGCGTTGTTGGCGTTCGGCACGGAGACGATCACGATCCCATCCGGCCGCAGGGCGTCGAGATGGGCCTGGAAGATCCCGTCGCGTTCGGCCCCGGTGAAGTGCTCGTTGAGGCCGAAGGACATCGCGATGTCGAACCGCGCCCGAACCTCGTCCGGCAGCTCCAGCGCGTTCGCGTCGACGAAGCGGGCCTCCAGGCCATTGGCCTCGAACAGCTCGCGTGCCTTGCTCAGCGCCTCGGGCGAGTAGTCGAGCAGCGTCACGGACGCGCCACGCTTCGCCATCGCCGCGGCGTTCGTGCCCGCTCCCGCGCCGATCTCGATCACCCGCAGCCCCTCGAAGCCGCCGAAGCGAGCGCGCACGCGCTCCTCGATCCGCTGCCACCGGATCGACAGCTCCTCCCGTGCGACGTTCGCGCGGTGCTCCTCGGCGCTGGTGCCGGCCTGCCAGATCTCGTTCCAGAGCTCGGGTGTGTTCGGATCGGTCATCCCACGCCGATCCTCTTGAAGATCTCCGCGAAGCGGTGGTCGTAGGTGTGCTCCTCCCTCACCCGTTTGTAGCCGGCCTCGGCCGCGCGGGCCCGCTCATCCTCGTGCTCGAGCCACGAGCCCACCTGCGCGACGAGGTCGTCGGTGGATTCGAACGTGCCGATCTCCTCGCCCGGCGTCAGGTACTCCTCGAGGTGGGCTACCCGGTCGGTGAGCAGGAAGCCGCCGCTGCCCGGCACCTCGAAGGTCCGTCCCTTGATCTGGCTCCTGCGCACCTCCTTCTTGCCTCGGAAGGGGCGCAGGAGGCGCATCGGCAGCCGCTCCGGCGGATCGAACGCACTCGAGAGGTTGAGGTTGATCCGGCTCGCCCCGAAGACGCGCACCATCTCGTCGTGCTCGATCCGGCCCTCGGGCCAGCCGAATCCCCAGCAGCGGACGTCGAATCCCTCGGCCCGCAGGCGCTCCACCGTCGCCGGCCGCTCGCCGTAGGACTGGCCGATGAACGTCACGTCGTAGGAGAGGCCCTGGGCGGTCTTCTCATACGCGTAGCGGTTGCACGCCCACTGGGAGAGGATCACGTGCTCGTGGCCGATCGCCTCGTACTTCGGGAGGGAGTCGCGATCGGTCGTCACCGACCAGTCGAGGGCGGGCGCGAAATGCCTGCTGAACCGCTCGAAGCGCCAGTGGTCGTCGGCAAACCAGTTGACGGTCGGGCCGCCGGCGCGGCTGACGCCCCTGATCGTCTCCTGGTCGATCTCGCCCTCGAAGAGCGCGAAGAAGGAGAGGTCCGGGGTGGCCTCCTCGGCGGCGGCGAGCAGCCGCCGGTTCATCTCCGCCTTGCCGTGAGCCTTCTTCTCGGCCATGAAGTCGAAGGTGACGAGCTCGTGCCCCATCCCCTCCAGCGCGCTCCGGAAGTTCGTCTCCTCGAAGCTGGGCCCTCGGCTGGGGTCGCCATAGTCGTCCGCCATCGCGACGTAGAGGATCTTCATCGCGTCAGCCGCCGATCCCGGTCGAGACCCGGCGGAGGCGGGGGGCGACGCTGCTGACCGCCCTGGCAACGCCGGGCACGGTCATCGCCATCGCGGCGGCGAGGGAGAGCGGGCTGAGCCTCGTCTCGAGTGACGCCCGGAACGAGCGGCGCGCGTCGCCGGAGCGGCCGAGCGCCGCCCTGCAGTAGCCGATCATCAGCAGGTCGTGAGCGAGGGTGCGGCGGACGAGCTCGGGATCGCCGGCCATGTCCGCGTAGCGCTCGTGGATCAGATGTTTCGTCTCCCAGATCTCCAGGCCGCGGTAGGAGAGGTTGCCCCCGTGCTCGCGCAGCCGTACGACGAGCCGGGGCTCGAAGTAGAAGGTCGCGCCCGCCGAGAGGGCACGCATCCAGAACTCGTAGTCCTCGCCCACGAGCGGCTCATACCCGCCGAGCTCGAGGTAGAGCGAGCGCCGCACGACCGCGCTCGGGTCGGGGATCAGGTTCTCCGGGAACATCTCGCGGGCGAACGCCCTGGTGTCGAGGACGCCCGTACTCCGTGGGCGGAGGTGGTCGCCGCTCGCGAGCCCGAAGCGCTCCGCGGCGCCGAAGGAGACGTCCACCTCGGGGTGCCGCGCCAGCGCTTCCCGCTGCCACTCGAGCTTCCGCCGCTCCCAGACGTCGTCGGCCGGGCAGAGGGCGACGAAGTCGCCGGCCGCCTCACGGAAGCCGGTGTCGAAGGCCCCGGGGCAGCCGCGGTTCTCCTGCGCGACCAGGCGGACGTGCTCGCTGAAGCGGCCGACGACCTCCGCCGTTCCGTCCGTGGAGCCGTCGTCGACCACGATCACCTCGAGCGGCGGGGCGGTCTGGGCGAGGATCGCGTCGAGCGCCTCCGCGATGTAGCGCTCCTCGTTGTAGGCGGGGACGACGACGCTGATCGTCGGCCCGTCGGCGGCGGTCATCCGCGGCAGGATAGGAGCGCGCCGGATCCCGCACATCCATGCGAACCTGCGGCCCCTTGAAGGTCGGCCTCAACCTCCTGCACCTCGTGCCCGGCCAGACCGGGGGATCCGAGGTCTACGCGAGAGCGCTCGTCCCCGCCCTGCTCGAGGCGGGTGGTCACGACCTGGTCGTCTTCGCCTCCCGGGAGGGAGCGCCGGCGCTGCGATCCGAGCCCTGGGGCGCCGAGCTCGAGGTGGACGAGATCCCGGTGATGGCCACCAGCCGCGCCAGACGGGTGCTGGCCGAGCAGACGTCCCTTCCCCGCGCCGCCCGTCGCGCGGGCATCGACCTCCTGCACAACCTGTTCACGACCGCGCCGGCGTTGCCCGGCGTCCCGCAGGTGACCACGATCCTCGACCTGATCTACAGGCGCTTCCCGGAGGCGCACCCGGGGATCCGCTCGCTCGGGATGCGGATGCTGGTTCCGCTCGCCGCCCGTCGCTCCGCGCGGATCATCGCGATCTCCGAGGCGACCAAGTCCGACGTGGTCTCTCTCCTCGGCGTCGATCCCGCAAGGGTGGACGTCACCCATCTCGCCCCGGGCCTGGGGAAGGTCGCCGACCCCGTCCCGGAAGCGGAGCTCCGCGAGCGGTATTCCCTCGGCGACGCGCCGATCGTGCTCAGCGTCTCGGCGCACCGGCCCCACAAGAACATCGAGCGCCTGGTCGACGCGGTGGCGACGCTCGAGCGCCGGGCGGTCCTGGTCGTGCCCGGGTACGGGACCGAGTGGGAGGAGGAGCTCGCCGCGCACGTACGGGGGTGCGGAGCGGAGGACCGGGTGCGCCTGATCGGCTGGCTGGGAGACGAGGAGCTCGAGGGGTTCTACGAGGCCGCGACGTGCCTCGCATTCCCCTCCATCGCGGAGGGCTTCGGCCTGCCGGTGCTGGAGGCGATGGCGCGTGGCCTGCCGGTCGCCTGCTCGAGCGCGACCTCTCTTCCCGAGGTCGCCGGTGACGCCGCTCTCTACTTCGACCCGCTCGACGTCCCCGCGATGACCGCCGCGATCGACCGGCTGCTCACCGACGACGGGCTCCGGAGGAAGCTCGCGTCGGCGGGTCGGACGCAGGCCGCCGGCTTCACCTGGCGAAGGACCGCCGAGGGAACGTTGCGCTCCTACGAGCGCGCCCTGGCGAGCTGAGCGGCGGCGTCGATCCCCGCGATCGCCTGATCCGGGCCGAATCGCGAGATCAGCTCGCCCATCGGGGCCGCTGCACGGCGGCGTGCGGCGAGGGCGGCCGCCAGCTCCGTCGCCGTTTCGTAGGCGGTGACGGGCAGGCCGTCGAAGTCCGGCGAGTAGAGGGGGGCCCGGACCACCACCGGGACGCCGAAAGCGAGCGCCTCAATGATCGCTGTGGGCTGTGCCTCCTTCCCGGTCGACGGAACGACCAGCGTGTCGATCGAGCCGAGAAAGCCGGGCACGTCGTCGGTCTCGCCGATCAGGCGGACGCGGTCCGCGAGGCCGAGATCCGCGATTTGCCGCTCGACCAGATCCGCATACGAGGCGTCCTGCCTGCCCCCCGCGATCAGGAGGTTCAACCAGGACGAGCGGGCGACCGGATCGGCGAGCTCCCCCACCAGCTCCGCGACTCCCTTCTCCGGGATCAATCTGGCCAGTACGCCTACGGTGAGCTCGTCGTGGTCTGGGGAGAGCACCCGCTCGCCGCCCGCGCGCTCGAAGTCCTCGGCGGCCAGGAAATTGTTGATCTTGGTGAGCTCGACCCCGGGGAGGCGCTCCTCGTACTCGCTGGCGGCGTTGGCGCCGATCACCAGGAGGGCCCCGAAGCGGCGATACGCGAAGCGCGCGATCCCCCGTCCCGCGCTCTCGCGCTCATGCGCGATGTGCACGATCGCCGGTCCGTCGGACCGGGGGGTGGCCGCGTAGAGGTAAGCGTGAACTCGCGGGTGATTCCCGATCACGATCGACTGCGGGTCGAGGCCCTCCAGAAAGCGGCGGGTTCGGCGAATGGCCAGGGGGACGTTCGGATTCCACGGAGCCGGTGTCGGGAAGCTCAGGTCGTCAACCAGCTCGGCCCCCCGGCCCGCTGCGCGCAGAGCCTCCACCAGCCGCCGCCCGAAGCGCTGCCCGCCGCCTAGGATCTCGCCGTGGTCGAGCAGCCAGACCTCGCCGGTCGCGCCCGGCATGGTCAGCCGTAGAACCGGGTGAGCGTCAGGAGCATCGCCGCCGCCGAGTGCGCGACCGCAAGGCAGACGAAGAGCACGCCGACGGCGGGGCCGTAGCGCCGGCCGGCTCCCCTGGCGGCGATGGCGATCAGGGCGCCGTAGAGGGCCATCAGCGGGAACAGGTAGCGCGGCTGCTCATAGCCGGTGGCCCCGCCGATCCGGGCGATGTAGCTCACCGCGCCGATCAGGACCAGGAGCCCCGCGATCAGCGTGAGGTAGGTGATCAGCTCACCGAGCCGCGAGCGGATCACGCTCCTCACCCGGTAAAGCTCCCGCCCGGCGAGGACCAGGATCCCCACGCCGACCACGAGGGCCAGGTTGTAAACCCAGTTGGCGAACTTCGTGTCGAGCCAGCCGAACTCGCCGATGAATCCGTTGAACCAGATTTCGCGCAGCGGATAGAAGGCGAACATCGAGTGCATCGAGGGCAGCCGAGGGAGATAGAACTGCCACATGTAGTTGAACGCGTCGCCAAGCGTCGCCGAGGCCGTCTCCGCCGCTCCCGGCACCGGGATGCCCGTCGGTCCCTGGACGCCGCCGTGGCCGAAGTAGAGGCCACGGTCCCAGACGGTCGAGTTGAGCAGCATGTAGGCCCCGAGGGGCACGAGGACGACGGCGAGCGCCGCCAGCGCCCCGTCGAAGCTCTCCCCACGGCGCTTCCGCATCTCGCGGCCGACCAGGAAGGCGAGCCCGACCGCGATGCCGGGGGCGAGGCCGATCGTGTTCATCTTCGAGAGGATCCCGAGGGCGCTGAACGCGCCGATGGCGAGGCCGCGAGGCACCGTCAGACCGCGCCGGAAGGCGAGCGCCAGCGTGTAGAAGATTCCCGCGGACGCCAGGTAGAGGATGGTGTCGCTCGTCACGCCGCTCGCGGTGAAGGCGAACATCGGCTGGAAGGCGACCGCGAGGGCGCCGACCGTCCACGCCCACGGAGTGGCGGGGAGCAGCTCCCTGAGGAAGAGGAAGATCAGGAGCACGGTGCACCCGGCGAGCAGGGCGGAGAAGAGCCGGAGGAAGTGCATCCGGTCGGGAAGGGCCGTCCAGGGCGAGAGGTGGTAGACGCCGGCGGCCGTGAAGTAATAGAGGGGCGGGTTGTTGGTGTCGGTCGTGTACCCGCCGTCGTTCGAGCGGTGGGAGAGCGTGCTGACGTCTCGCTGGAGGTGCTTCTGGTAGATGGCGGTTCCCGGCACCCGGACGTCCCTGCGACGCTGAACTGCCTTCCAGCGCATCGCATCGATCAGGCGGTGCTCCTCCTGCGAGAAGTGCTGGATGTCGAACCTCCCCGTCGGGGGCTTGCCCGTCTCGGCGATGCGCTGCACGTACGCGAAGTGGCCGGGCTCGTCCGGCACCTGGAAGAGCGGCGTGATCAGGCCCCAGGCGATCGCGTTCAGGACCGCGACACCGAAGCACACCCAGGCGGCCGTCGGCAGGCGGAGGCGCCGGCGCGGTGGGTTCGATCCCCTGACCGGCCTGCGCTCGCGCGTCTCCTGCGTCCGCCGCAGCAGGTCCTTGGTCGCCATCACGAGGGCCGGCCCGGAAGTACGACGACGGAGAAGATCGCGAGCCCGCCGGCGCAGATGGCGAGCAGCGCCGCGGCCCAGATGGACCACCCGCCCAGGGGGTCGGTCTGCGCGTTCGCGTAGCGGTCGGTGATCGCCCCGGCCTGGGAAAGCCAGCTGGCCGAGCCGTGACGGAGGAAGATCACGCTCGCGAGGGGTCGCCTCTCACCGTTCTTCCCGCGTGCTCCGGGGAGCCGCTTCGGAGCGCCCGAGATGGCGATCCGTCCCTTGCCGGGGTTCGAGAAGCAGAGCCGTGCCCGATGGGCGGCCGACGTGCGCGGATGCAGCCGAATGCGGTTGATGACCGGGGTCACCACCTCGGTCCCGCTGGAGACCACGTGGCCCGAGTCGAGGATCTCCACCCGGAGGCGCCGGGCTCCCTCGATCAGCCGGGTGACGATCACCTGTAGCCGGGTCGCGTCGGCGGGGACCCGGCCGACCCGCTGGCAGTGCTGGGCGTGCGGCCCGAGGAAGACGCTCGGGTAGACGGGCTCGACGGTGTTCGTCCCGGCCCTGACCGGGTTGGAGCCCAGGGCGAATGCAATTACCGCCGCCGCGATCAGGATCACTCCCGCGGCCCCGGCGACCAAGCGGCGCCTCATCGTCTACTCGGGTCGCCGCAGGCCGATTATCGAGAGCAGGAACGAGGTGAAGAACACCTGGGCCCCGACCGTGACGAGGGTGGCCGAGAGGACGGCGAGCTGCCCCTCCGCGAGGCTGCCGAAGCCGTTGTCGATCCACATGCCGAGCAGGACACTGCCCGAGATCAACCCGGCGAGCGCGATCCCTCCGCCGATCAGCAGTCCGTGCTCGAGCCTGTAGCGCACCCGCATTCGCCCGAACCAGTCGTCCTGCTCCCCCATGAAGTAGACGCCGTACGCCCGCGCGCAGAGTCCCAGCGCAAGCAGCTGCACCCCGAGGACGACGAGAAGCGAGCCCCCGATCTCCGCATGGATGCCCCAGTCCCGGCCGAGGATCGAGAGGCCGGTCAGGACGATCGCCATGATCAGCGCCCCGGCGGCCACCATGACCGTGCCGGGCATCAGGAAGAGATGACGGGGGCTGTGGATCAGCAGGAAGCGGAGGTGCCGCCAGCCGTCGCTCCAGGTCGAGAGCTTCGACTCGCCCTGGCGCGGGTGGTATTCGATCGGGAACTGCCGGATGTCGAGGCCCGCCTTCGCGGCCCGGATCACCATCTCGGACGCGAGCTCCATCCCGGTCGTCCGTAGGTCGAGCTTGGGGAGCACCTCGCGCCGGAGGGCTCGCATTCCGCAGTGGGCGTCGTTCACCTCGGTGCCGAAGAGGCTGTTGAGGAGCCCGGTGAGCACGGGGTTGCCGACGTGGCGGTGCAGCCAGGGCATCGCGCCGGGCTGGATGCTCTTCATTCGGTCGCCGAGGACGATGTCGCCGCCGTCCTCGAGCGCGGCGACGAAGCGGGGCAGCTCGTTGGCGTCGTAGGTCATGTCGGCGTCGAGCATCACGATGTAGCGGCCCCGCGCGGCGGCGAGGCCGGCGAGATAGGCGTTGCCGTAGCCGCGCCGCGGCTGCAGGACGACCCTCGCGCCCGCCCCGGCCGCGAGCTCTCCGCTGCCGTCGGTCGAGCCGTTGTCGACCACCAGGACCTCGCCGGTATAGCCACCCCCATCGAGAGCCTTGCTCGCCGCGCGCACGCAGGCCACGATCGACTCGGCCTCGTTCAGGCAGGGGATCACGACGGAGACTTCGAGAATCGAGGAATCCGCCGGCCGCTCGGCGATTTCAGGTACGGAGATGCCGCTCATCGCTGCCTCGGCCGGGGAGTCTAGGGCGCTGATTGAGCGATGGCACGGATAGATTGGCCCGATGGCCGACCGGGTTCTGAGCCACTGCAAGCTGTGCGAGCTGGGCGACTTCTCCGATCCGGCGTTGAGGGAGCTGATTCGCGACGTCTACTCCTCGGATCGCGAGCACTTCGGCGATCCTGAGTTCCCGTCGGGGCGCGAATACCGCAAGTACTGGGAGGTCGCCATGACCCTCCGGGCGTTCCGCTCGCTCGGTGTGCTCCGCGATGACGCCAGGGTGCTCGGCGTGGGCGCGGGCCGCGAGGCGACGGTCTACTGGCTCACCCGGCACGTCGGCGAGGTCGTCGCAACCGACCTCTACCGGACCGAGGACAACTGGTCCGGCAGCGACTCCAGCGCCGACATGCTCACGGACCCCGGGCGCTACTGGGACGAGGAGTGGAATCCGGAGCGCCTCACCGTCAAGCACATGGACGCGCTCGACCTCTCCTTCGAGGACGAGTCATTCGACGCGATCTTCTCGTCGAGCTCGATCGAGCACTTCGGCGACTTCCCGGATGTCCGCCGCGCCGTGGAGGAGATGCACCGCGTGCTGCGGCCGGGCGGGATCCTCGCGCTGGCGACCGAGTTCCGGCTCGAGGGCGATCGCATCGGCTATCCCGGATTGCTTCGCTTCGACGAGCCGGAGTTGCGGGCGCTGCTGCTCGACGGTCTCTGGTGGGATCCCGCCACGCCGATGAGCCTGCAGATCTCCGACGAGACGCGGGCGACGGCCGTCGAGATGAGCGATGCGATCGCGGATCAGGAGGCGGGCATCCGGGGCTGGAGCCGCTATCCCCACCTGGTCCTCCGGCACGAGCAGTTCCTCTGGACCAGCGTCCACGTCGCCCTCGTCAAGTCGGGACTGAGCTCGACGGAGTGGCGGCGGCGCTCGCCGGAGCTGCCGCCGACGGTCTCGGCCACGGAGAAGCTGAAGAGAAGGGCCTACCCGGCGGTCGAGTGGGGCCGGCGCAGACTCAACCGCAACCATTGAGGGGTCAGACCCCTCAATGAAGGGGTCAGACCCCCAGGGCGTCGAGGTCCGCCCTGACCATCAGCTCGACCACCTCCTCGAAGGAGACCTCGGCCTCCCAGCCGAGCTCCTCCCTCGCCTTGCGCGGGTCGGCGACGACCTCCTCGATGTCCGCCGGCCGGACCAGGTCCTGGTCGATTCGCACGTGGTCCTCGCGCCGCAGGTCGACACAGGCAAACGCCGCCTCGACGAAGTCATCGACCGAGTGGGCGACGCCGGTACCGATCACGAAGTCCGTGGCCTGCTCCTGCTGGAGCATCAGCCACATCGCTTCGACGTACTCCTTGGCGTAGCCCCAGTCGCGTCGCGCCTCGAGGTTGCCGAGGACGAGCTCGTTCGCAAGCCCGAGCTTGATCCGCGCGACGCCCTGGCTGATCCGGCGCGTGACGAAGGACTCGCCCCGCCGGGGGCTCTCGTGGTTGAAGAGGATCCCGGAGCTCGTGTGGAGACCGAAGCTCTCGCGGTAGTTGACGGTGATGAAGTGGCCGTACACCTTCGCGACCCCGTACGGGCTGCGGGGGTAGAACGGCGTGCTCTCGCTCTGCGGGGTCTCGCGGGAGCGCCCGAACATCTCCGAGGAGGAGGCCTGGTAGAAGCGCGCTTCCGGGCAGACCTCGCGGATGCCCTCGAGCAGCCTGGTGACCCCGACCGCCGTGTACTCGGCGGTCGCGACGGCCAGCCGCCACGACTCCGCCACCGAGGACATCGCGGCCAGGTTGTAGACCTCGTCCGGTTGCGATCGCCGCAGCACGTCGACCAGGGAGGACTCGTCGAGGAGGTCGCCGGAGTGGAGGCTGAGGCGGTCGACGATCGCCTCGAGACGCTCGAAGCGGCGGTCGGTGGATCCATGGATCAGCCCATGGACCTCGTAGCCCTTCTCGAGCAGCAGCTCGGCCAGATAGCTCCCGTCCTGCCCGCTGATGCCCGTGATCAGGGCGCGCTTCACGGGACCGCGAGCTCCACGCGCTCGAAGGGCGTCTCGAGTGCCCGCTCATAGCCGTCGAGCGTCCGCTTCGCCACCCGCTTCCAGGTGTGGAGGGCGACCCGCCGGCGGGAGCGCTCGCGCAGCGCGTCGAGCTTCCCGGGCGTCTGGAGTGCGTCGAGGATGCAGCGGGCGATGTCACCGGGGTCGGTCGGATCGAAGGTCGCGTCGAGGTCGCCGAGGAGCTCCGGCATCGCGGAGGCGTTGCTGGATGCGACCGGGGCGTCGCAGGTCATCGCCTCGAGGATTGGCAGCCCCGCGCCCTCGTAGAGCGACGGGAAGACGAAGAGCTCGCAGCTGCGGTAGAGCGCGGCCAGGACGCGGTCGGAGACGAAGCCGGTGAGCAGCAGGTTCCGGGACTCGATGCCGAGGCGGCGGGCGAAGATGCGCAGGCTGAAGCGCAGATGGGCGGCCAGGTTGCAGGCGATGACGAGCTGGTGGGCGTCGCGCACCTCCGGGGGCAGCTCGGCGTAGCCGCGGATCGCGCCCTCGAGGTTCTTGCGGTAGTCGACGCCGCCGACGTACAGCAGGAAGCCGGGGCGTACCTTCGGCAGCTCCGCGTGCAGGATCGAATCCGCGTCCCGGCGGGTGGCGACGAGTGCTGAGAACCGATCCGAGACGCCGGAGTCGATCACCGTGATCCGCTCCTCCGGCACGTTGAGGTGCTCCATCGCGTCGTCGGCGGTCTGCTGGGAGATGGTCAGGATCTGCTGCGCGGACCCGAGCAGGCCCAGGCGCGCGATCCACGCCGTCGCCATGTACCCCCAATCCGCGTTGTAGCGCTCGCGCATGATCAGCGGGATCAGGTCGTACAGGGTGATCACGAGGCGGGAGTCGCGGCTCCAGCGCGGCCAGATCTGATCGAGGTCGAGCTCGGCCTCGAACGGCGACATCACGTGGTAGAGCGGCGGAACGCCGCCGGCGGGCCCCCGATCGCGCGTCTGCCAGGCCGACTTGCCGGAGTCGCGGAGCGGCTCGGCCGTCGGGGGCACCGGCACATCGGGGCTGAGCCCGATCCCGCCGATGGTCTCGGGGGCAAGCTCCAGCAGGGCACGGGCGTGCTCGGTCACATAGCGGGCGATGCCGCGCTCGGCGTGGCCGACGCTCTGGGTCCCGCGAGCGTCGAGCCAGACGGACCCCGGATCGAGAGCCATCAGAACTAGCCGGCGTGGGGACGGGCCTCGACAGGCTCGTCGTCCTCGTCGCCGGAGCGCTCGCGGCGCTCGATCAGCTCGCGCAGGGCGACGAGCTCGCGCTCGATCGCCGCCAGGCGGGCGTCGAGCGCGCGGACCTCTCCGCCCAGGTGCGTCACCGCCTCGACCGAGGCCGACCCGAGCCGCTCGGTCTGCTGATCGATGTGCTGCAGGCGGTCCCGGAAGACCACCTGGTTGATCGTGCCGAGCATCCGGCGCAGGGCAGAGAGCAGACCCACCAGCGCGCGCTGGAGCACGGAGACTGCGCCCTTGTCGGATCCGGTGTCCATGTCGCGAAAAGGCCTGCGCTCAGGCGGGAGGCGGAGCCGCCAGAAGGATACGGTCTTCCTCTGCAAGGCTCCGCCCGCCGATCCGGCGATAGTGGGCGCGGAAGAGGCGCGCGGTCTTCTCCCAGCTGAAGAGCTGGTCGCGCTGCCGGCCTCGGTTCGCCAGATCCCGCCGCAGTGGCTCGTCGATCCAGATCCGCTGCGTCGCATCCGCGATCTGCTCGGTGCTCTCCGGGTCGAAGATCAAACCGGCGTCGCCGACCAGGTCGGGCAGCCCGGTGGCCGAGGAGGAGGCGACCGGGAGTCCGGCCGAGAACGCCTCGCAGACCGGGAGCCCCCAGCCCTCGAAGCGGCTGGGGAACACGAGCGCCGTGGCGAGCTGGTAGAGGCCGCGGAGCTCCTTGGTGCTGACGAACCCGGGGAAGATCGTCGTGGCCTCGAGGCCGAGGTCGCGGGCGCGAGCCTGGACCCGATCGAACTCGCGAGCGGCGCCCCCCGAGCAGACCAATGGGATCGTCTCGCCCGTCCGCTCACGGATCAATGCGAGCGCCTCGAGCAGCGCCTCGTGGTTCTTGTGCGGCCAGGGCTTCGCCGGGTAGAGCAGGAAGTCGGCGGGCAGCGCGAGCCGCGCGCGAATCTCCTCCAGGTCCTCGGCGCCCGGCGACGGGTACTCCGGCAGGACCGATGCTCCCGGCACGACCCAGACCTTCTCCTCCGATAGGTCGTAGCTCTCGATGAAGTCGCGGCGACCCCAGGAGGTCATCGCCACGACCGCCTTCGCGCGTTCGCAATGGGTGCGGTAGATCGTCTCCCTGCGCTCGTAGGCCCAGCGCGAGAAGTTCTCGGGCAGGTGGACGTGCTGGAGGTCATGCGGCTGGTAGAGGCTCGGCACGTCGGTGGCGAAGGCGTCCTGAAACGGGAAGTGGATGACGTCGATGCCCTCCTCCTCGACGGTCCCGTCGGAGTCGCGAATCGAGTGACGGGCCCCGACCACGGGTTGGCGCTCCCGCAGCGCCTGCCTGACGGCGCGGGCCTTCCGCCGCGTATATCCAAGCCGGGGGTGAAGCCGGCGACACGGACCCTCCATGTACGGGAGCAGCCATTGCTCGTGCTCGGGGTGGGTCAGGAAGAGGAACTCCTCGTCGCCGTCGAGGAGCCGGGACAGGCCAGAGGCGATGCCGATCACGACCTGCTCCACACCGCCGAATCTCCCGGTGTCGATGCGGGCGTCGATGCAGACTCGCAGCGCGCTCATCCGCGCCCCGCTATACACGCCGACGACATGGCCGCCTCCGAGCCGAAGGTCTCGATCGTGATCCCGAACCGCGACGGCGCGACGCCGCGCGAGGGGCTGACGTTCCTCGACATGGTCCGGGACACCCTGGCCGAGCAGAGCTTCCGCGACTTCGAGGTGATCGTCGTCGACAACGGCTCCTCCGACGGCTCGGTAGCGCACGTGCGGGAGCGCTGGCCCGACGCCAGGCTCATCGAGCTCGGCGAGAACCGCGGCTTCTCGGGTGCCGTCAATCCCGGCATCGCCGCGGCCAGGGGTCCGTACGTGGCTCTGCTCAACACCGACATCGAGCTCTCACCGGACTGGCTCGATCTCCTGGTCTCCGAGCTCGACCGCGACCCGCGACTCGGATTCGTCACGGGCAAGATCATGCGGTTCGACGATCGGGATGTGATCGAGCAGGCGGGACATGACTTCTACACGTGCGGCCGGTTCGAGCCCCGCGGGCTCGACGAGCGCGATGAGGGACAGTACGACGAACGGCGGGCGACGCCGGTCGTCTCGGCCGCCGCGGCGCTCTATCGTCGGGCGGCGCTCGACGAGGCCGGCCGGTTCGACGAGGACTACTTCCTCTACTGCGAGGACGGAGACGTCTGCCTGAGGATGCTGCTGCTCGGCTACTCGGGCCTCTTCGTGCCCGAACCGAAGGCCTTCCACGTCCGGGGCGGGACCGTCGGGCCGGCGACCGACCTGCCGCGCTTCTATCTGGTGCGGAACGGCCTGGTCACGCTGCTCAAGGACATGCCGAGCTCGGTGCTGCTGCGGGCGATGCCGAAGATCGCCCTCTACAACTGGGGAGCGCTGATGGCCGGGCGACGGGAGGGCTACGCCCGCCGGGTCCTGAGCGCCTTCGCCTCGTTCGCGCGGATGATCCCCGGGACCCTGCGAAAGCGGCGGCGCGTCCAGCGCGGCAGGACCGTGGCCCCGCCGGCCTTCTCAGAGCAGCTGAGCAGGGGCTATCCGTTTCCGAGCCGGATCGGGAGGCTGCTCTGATGGACACGGCAGTGGCCCTGCTGCTCTTTCGCCGTCCCGAGGAGACGGCGCGGGTCTTCGAGCGGATCCGCGAGGCGCGCCCGAGCCGGCTGTTCTTGGTCGCCGACGGGCCGCGTTCCGGCAACGAGGAGGATGCCCGGGGATGCGAGGAGGCCCGCGCGGTGGTGGAGCGGGTCGACTGGCCCTGCGACGTGGTGCGCGACTTCGCCGACGAGAACCTCGGCCTGAAGAGGCGGATTCCCAGCGGGCTCGACCGGGTCTTCTCCGAGGTCGAGGAGGCGATCGTGCTCGAGGACGACTGCCTTCCCCATCCGACCTTCTTCCCCTACTGCGCCGAGCTCCTCGGCCGCTACCGCGACGACGAGCGCATCGTGCACATCACCGGGAGCCAGCTCCTGCGCAGCCCCCCGGTGGGGGCCAGCTACCACTTCTCCCGCTACCCGCATGTCTGGGGATGGGCGAGCTGGCGGCGGGCCTGGAACCTCTACGACGTCGACCTGGCCGACTGGCATGCCGACGACGAGGCGGAGCGGACGGCGCGGCTGCGCCGGATGTTCGAAGAGGAGGATGAGCAGCGCTTCTGGGACTGGGTCTGGGACAACTCGCCGGAGATCGACAATTGGGACGCCCAGTGGAGCTACGTCGGGTTGAGCCGCGGGCTGCTCAGCGTCAATCCGAATCGCAACCTGATCTCCAACATCGGCTTCAGCGAGGACGCGACGAACGCGATCGCTGATCCGCTCGGCATCGCGGCCCGGCGGCTCGAGGGGATCGAGTTTCCGCTCGAGCATCCGGCTGGGGTGAGCCGGGACGTGGAGGCCGACGCGCTCGCCTCGAAGTTCTTTCGCCGCCCGGCGCCGCCGCTGCTCGGCCGCATCGTGGAGCGTCTGCGGGCGCTGCGAGCGGGGGCCGGCCGCTAGCCTTCGCCCATGGCCTCCTCGTCGCCAGATCCGGGCTTCTGGTCGGGCAAGTCGGTCGCCGTCACCGGTGGCGGGGGCTTCCTCGGGCGGCCCACCGTCGGCCTGCTCGAGGAGCTGGGCGCCGAGGTGCGAACGATCCGCTCCGCGGATTTCGACCTGCGCGACCGGGCCGCCTGCTTCGAGGCGCTCGAGGGCGCCCAGGTGGTCATCCACCTCGCCGCCAACGTGGGGGGCATCGGCTACAACCGGCGCAACCCCGGCCCGCTCGCGCACGACAACCTGGCGATGGGGTTGAACGTCTTCGAGGCCTGCCGGGAGCTCGAGACCGAGAAGCTGGTTGCGGCCTGCTCGGTCTGCGCCTATCCGAAGATCACCCCGGTCCCCTTCCAGGAGGACAACATCTGGGACGGGTATCCCGAGGAGTCGAACGCGCCCTACGGGCTGGCGAAGAAGATGCTGCTGGTGCTGAGCGACTCGTACCGGCGCCAGTACGCGATGGACTCGTGCGCGCCGGTGATGGCGAACCTCTACGGCCCGGGCGACAACTTCGACCTCGAGGACTCGCACGTGATCGCGGCGATGGTCCACAAGTTCGTGCTCGCGGCGGAACGCGGTGATCCCGAGGTGGTCCTCTGGGGGACGGGCAAGCCGTCGCGGGAGTTCCTCTACGTGGACGACGCGGCGCGCGCGCTGGTCCTCTGCGCCGAGAAGCTCGATATCTCCGACCCGGTCAACATCGGCACGGGCAAGGAGACGAGCATCCGCGAGCTGGCAGAGACGATGTCCGATCTCGCCGGCTTCAACGGGAAGACGGTCTGGGACGACTCACGGCCGGACGGCCAGCGGAAGCGCTACCTCGACGTCAGCAGGGCGCGGGAGCTGATCGGCTTCGAGGCCGAGACGCCGCTGAGCGAGGGACTGGATCGGACGATCGAGTCATTCCGCGCCGCCGGCCTGGCGACCGCCGGCTCCTCCGCCTGATCGTTGGCCGAGACGCTTCGCGACCTCGCGTCGGAGATCACTGGGTGCACGCTCTGCCCGCGCCTGGTCGAGTGGCGTGAGCGAAGCGCGGCCGAGCCGCCGCGGCGGTACCGGGGGGAGCGCTACTGGGCGCGGCCGCTCCCGGGGTTCGGCGATCCGCGAGCTCAGATCGCGATCGTCGGGTTGGCGCCGGCCGCACACGGCGGTAACCGGACGGGGCGGATCTTCACGGGGGACCGATCGGGCGACTGGCTGTTCGCCGCTCTCCATCGAGCCGGGCTCGCGAACCAGCCGGAGTCGGTGGGCCGCGACGACGGGCTGCGGCTGCGGGGCGCTTACGTCACCGCCGTGAACCGGTGCCCGCCGCCGCAGAACCGGCCGACCACCGAGGAGCGGGACAGGTGCCTGCCGTATCTGGTCAGCGAGCTACGGCTGCTGTCCTCGGCGCGGACGATCGTCGCGCTCGGGTCCTATGCCTGGACCGGGACGCTGTTGGCGCTGGCCGAGCTGGGGGCGGAGGTGCCGAGGCCCAGGCCGCGGTTCGGGCACGGCGCGGAGGCGCGGATCGGCGAGTGGGCGATGCTCGGCTGCTTTCACCCGAGCCAGCAGAACACCTTCACGGGGAGGCTGACCGAGCCGATGCTCGACGAGGTGTTCTCCCGGGCCAAGGCGCTCGCCTCCGGCTGAGCCAGCGATACTTGGCCGGTGTTCCAGCTCAATCTGCCCAACGCGCTCACGCTGATCCGGATCCTGCTCGTGCCGGTGGTCGTGGTGGCGCTGCTGGACGAGACGCCGAACGGGGACGCGATCGCCGCAGGCGTCTTCGCGCTGGCGGCGCTCACCGACACGCTCGATGGCTACATCGCGCGGAGCCGAGGGGCGATCACCACGTTCGGGAAGCTGATGGACCCGATCGCCGACAAGCTGCTGATCGCCGCGTCGCTGATCGCGCTGGTCTCCCTCAATCGCCTGGCGGCGTGGATCGCGATGGTGATCATCGCGCGGGAGTTCGCGGTCACCGGGCTGCGGATGGTCGCCGCGGAGCAGGGGGTGGTGATCCAGGCGAGCTGGATGGGAAAGGTGAAGACGATCCTTCAGGTCGCTGCAATCATCTGCCTGATCGCGGTCAATCCCGCGCCGCTCGGGGTGAACCTGCTGGTCTACGCGGCGGTCGCGGCCACCGTGATCAGCGGGGTCGACTACTTCTTCGGATTCAGAAGAATGATCGAGGAGTCCCGCACGACAAAGAGACCGGCCAAGATCTAGGTCGCGGCCGGCGCTTCCAGCCACTCACGCATCGTGGTGTGGTGGCGCGTGTGGGTGTCGCTCTCCAGCTCGCCGACGATCTCAGAGAGCAGGCCGTAGCGCTCGGCCACGACGTTGTGGCGGTGGATGGTCTCGAGGTTCTCCTGGCGGGCGTGGACGAAGGCGCCGTCGCGGAGCTCGGGGAAGGTCTCGGCGACCTGGCGGATCATCTCGCGCACGCAGTCCTCGACGAAGCGGGGGTTGGCATGGGCCTTCTCCACCACGGCGCGTTCGTCGGCGCGCTTCATCAGCTCGTAGATCTCGCTCGACATGGAGCTCTCGACGATGCGGAGGAGCCGGCGGGCGTCGATGTCGATGCCGGAGTCCTCGGGGGTGCCGATGTAGAGGGTGCCGATGCCGCGCTGGTTGTGGGTGGCGAGTGGGACCGCGTCGACGATGCGGTCAATGTCCTCGGCGCTGAAGCCCTCCTCCACCAGGCGCTCGCGCGCGCCGTCCTCGACCAGGCCCTGGGCGCAGGGGCAGGCGGTCATGCCCTGGGCCTCGACCCCGATCAGTGTGCGAGTGCCGCGGTCCGACGAGACCGCGGTGCCGAAGAGGGTGTAGAGCTCCTGGGTGGGGAGGCCGGAGACGGGGGCCGGGACCGTCTCCGGGTAGCGGGCGGCGATCTTCACCTCGGCGCGCATGCCGCCCTGTCGCTCGCGGACCTGCTGGGCGATGTGGGCGGCAAGGCCCTCGGCGCGCAGGGCCTCGCCGAGCACGACGGTGTCGATGGCCTCGTTGACGACCTCCTCGAAGCGGGACATGTGGACGCCGGCCTGCTCGGGGTTGAGGTCGACGAAGCACTCGAGGTCGGCGTGGTACAGGGATTCGTCCCCGCCGTCCCCGCCGTTCTGAGAGCCGCAGACGCGGATGATCTTCTCGACTCCGACGACGCCGACGCGGGAGAGGCTGACCCTCGTGGCGGGTGCTTCGGCCTGGGCGTCGCGGCTCGGTACGGTGACGGTTTGGACCTGCTCTGCCATCGAGGGAAGTATGGCGGGCCGTGGTCCCCGGCTGCCGAAATTGCCTGAATAGTGAGTCAAATAACGGCCCGGACCGCCCCTATACTCCCGCTCGCTTTTTGGGCTCGGGTCTCTTTTTAGGGGAGAGGGTCGGGCAGTCCGGGAGTTTTCTCCGGGAGGAGGAGAGAGATGGCGTCTGTTCGCCAGGCCGTGGTGGCCGATGAGGTGCCCTTCGAGGGCAGCGTTGAGCTGCGCGGGCTGATCGCGACCGGGGCGGAGCGGGGTTACCTGACTTTCGAGGAGATCGCTTCGACTCTTGAAGAGGTGGAGGTGACGAAGGAGCAGGTCTCCGAGCTGCACAGCCACCTGGTGGAGCAGGGAGTGGACGTGATCGCCGCCGACGGCGTCACGGCCTACAAGGAGAGCAAGGGGGAGGGGTCCTCCTCCTCCAACGGGAAGAAGCAGGAGCTGGACCTCACCGTCGAGCCGAGCCTGGATTCGCTGCGGCTCTATCTGCGCTCGATCGGGGCCGTGGACCTGCTCACCGCCGATCAGGAGGTGGAGCTGGCGAAGCGGATCGAGCGGGGGGACATGGCCGCGAAGCGGCACATGGTCGAGGCGAACCTGCGGCTGGTGGTCTCGATCGCCAAGTCCTACCTCGGGCGCGGGCTGAGCTTCCTCGACCTGATCCAGGAGGGGTCGCTGGGGTTGATCCGCGCCGTGGAGAAGTTCGATTACCGGCGGGGGTACAAGTTCTCCACCTATGCGACCTGGTGGATCCGCCAGGCGGTGACCAGGTCGCTGGCCGACAAGTCGAGGACGATCCGGATCCCGGTCCACATGGTGGAGAAGCTGAACCGGGTCGTGCACGTCGAGCGGGACCTGGTGCAGCGGCTGGGGCGTGAGCCGGAGCCGGAGGAGATCGGGGCCGAGCTGGGTTGGACGGCACAGGACGTTCGCGAGGTGCTGCGGGTCAGCCAGATGCCCGTGTCGCTGGAGAAGCCGGTGGGCGATGAGGACGATTCGGAGCTCGGCGACTTCGTCGCGGACGAGCAGACCGAGTCGCCGTTCGAGACGGCCTCCGGCAATCTGCAGCGGGAGGACGTGGCTCGAGCGCTGGCCGCCCTGCCGGGCCGCGATCGGGAGGTGCTGGAGCTGCGCTACGGGCTCAACGGGCGCCAGCCGATGACTCTGGAAGAGGTCGGAGTGGCGTTCGGGGTGACCCGGGAGCGGATCCGGCAGATCGAGAACAACACGCTGAAGCGGCTCAAGGCGATGCCCGAGTCGCAGTGCCTGCGCGGCCTCGGCTGAGGCGCATAGTCTGCGCGGCATAGCCGCGATCGAGATCTCCGGGCTGCGCGTCAGGCGCGGCGAGAAGATGGTCCTCCCAGGGCTGTCGCTCTCGGTCGAGCCGGGTTCGGTCACCGCGCTGCTGGGCCCGAGTGGGTGCGGCAAGACGACGCTGATGCGCTCGATCGTCGGGGTTCAGATCGTCGAGGGGGGAGAGGTGCGGGTGCTGGGGGAGCCGGCCGGGTCCGCGGGGCTGCGCTCCCGGGTCGGATATGTGACCCAGGCGCCGTCGGTGTATTCGGACCTGACCGTGCGGGAGAACCTGTGGTTCTTCGCGCGCGTGCTCGGTGTTTCGGGGGAGGGGGTCGATGGCGCGATCGGGACGGTCAGCCTCGGGGCCTTCCAGGACCGGGTGGTGAGGGATCTGTCCGGGGGTGAGCGGGCGAGGGTCTCGCTGGCCACCGCTCTCTTGGGGGATCCCGATGTGCTGATCCTCGACGAGCCGACAGTGGGGTTGGACCCGGTGCTGCGCGAGGACCTGTGGAAGACGTTTTACTCCCTCGCCGGTGAGGGGAAGACGCTGCTCGTCTCGAGCCACGTGATGGACGAGGCGGTCAATTGCCACAGCCTGGCCCTGATGAGGGAGGGAAGGTTCCTGGCGATCGCGTCGCCCGCGGAGATCCTGAAGCGAACCGGCGCGGACGACCTGACCGATGCGTTCCTGCGGCTGGTCAAGGACGAGGGGTGAGCCCGCGCTGCACGCTCGCGGTGGCCGGGCGGGTGCTGCGGCAGTTGCGGCGGGACCCCCGGACGATCGCGATGGTGCTGGTGGTGCCGTGCGTGCTGATGACGCTCGTCAAGTACATGTTCGAGGGCCAGCCGGGGACGTTCGAGCGGATCGGGCCGCCGATGCTGGGGCTGTTCCCGCTGATCATGATGTTCCTGATCACGTCGATCACGATGCTGCGGGAGCGGACGACGGGGACGCTGGAGCGGCTGATGACGATGCCGATGTCCAAGCTGGACCTGCTGGCAGGGTACGGGATCGCGTTCGCGCTGCTGGCCGCGCTCCAGGCCGCGGTCACGACCGGGTTTGCGTATGGGGTGCTCGATTTGACCACGGTGGGCTCGGGGTTCTGGGTTGCGGCGCTCGCGATCGCGAACGCGGTGCTGGGGATGTCGCTCGGGCTCCTGGTGAGCGCGTTCGCGCGCACGGAGTTCCAGGCCGTGCAGTTCATGCCGGCGTTCATCCTTCCCCAGATCCTGCTCTGCGGGCTGTTGGTGCCGAGGAGCGAGATGTCGGACTGGCTGGACACGCTCGCCGGCGCGCTGCCGTTCACCTATGCCTATGACGCGCTGGCGCGGGCTTCGGCCGGCGAGTCGTTCTCCGGGCGGCTGGTGCTCGATGTCGGGGTGGTGATCGGCGCGACGCTGCTGGCGCTGGCGCTCGGGGCGGCGACGCTGCGACGGCGGACGGCCTAGTGGATGGAGTTGGGTTTGGCGCCGGATGGCCCGGTAATTCAGAGAGCGCACATGAAGCGCCCAGGCCGGCCCGGCCGGACTCCGGCAGCTTTCACCGCTCGCGCGGTTCCTGCCTGGGGTGAGATGACCAACCTCCACCTTTCCGGAGGCGAGGCGTCCGGCCTCCGGCCCGGTCGCTACTCAGGCCTCGCCGTCGGGAAGGACGAGCTGCTGCAAGGTGGCGCTCCATGTATTCCTCGATCCGAGTCATGACGAACCGGCCGGTTCCGTCGGACTCGACCCGGAAGCGATCGCCTGGATCGATCGAGGATGCGGTTGCCACCGCGAGCGGGACAGTCACCTGGTGATTCGCGGACATCCGCGTCCGCCCGACGGAGGGCTCCCCAGTCGCGGTTGCCACCGGAGCTGGCGAGATGGGGGAGGCAGGATTCGAACCTGCGAAGGCAGAGCCATGACTTTACAGCGCCAGCCCGGTTCACCGCTCCGGTACTCCCCCGGCTCCGGCTGGGATTCTAGAACGGGACGGTCAGCGCCGTCAAGCGGCTCGGTGAGGCCGACCTGGAACTCCGAGTATTTCTCTCCGCCAACTGTGATCGAGTGCCTCGCTCCGATCTCGGTGGAGGGGATGAACCATCTCCGCCCGTCTCCGCACCAGCACGAAGAGGTAGTCGGTGCGGCTCGGCGGTCGAACTTCTTCACCACCCCATTCCAGCTCTGGTTGCCGCCGGACGTCGCCAGTTGCACGGCGAAATGTCCGGTCGTGCCATGCCGACAGATCGATGTCTTCACCTGCACGCGGAGAGGCCGTCGACCAAGGTCGGCGATCAGATCGTACATCAGGGCTATGGAACAGCGGGAACGCAATGCAGGCGCCGATTCGGCGTGAGCCACTCGATCGCCGAGCGCCTCGCCTAGATCGCCCTGTCGCCTTGGATGGTACTTCGTCATGGCGGAACCTACGGCGCGCGATTTCGTGAGTGGCGCGGCGAGTGAAACAAACGTGTGCCTCGATACCCTGCAGACTCATGCCCACCCGGATAGCGTCCTCGGCATGACCGACCTCGACGGACGTGTCATCGCCATCGCCGGGGCCGGCGGCGGCCTCGGGCCGGTCGTCGCCCGGCGCCTCGCCGAGGACGGGCCAGCCTCTCCCTCGCCGACCGCAGCCAGGAGATCGCCGACGGCGTGGCCCACGACCTCGGCCTGCCCGAGGACCGCGTCCACCCGCACGCCGTCGACCTCCTCGACGAGGCGGCGGCCAACGACTGGGCATCGGAGATCGTGGAGCGCTTCGGCCATATCGACGGCCTCATCCACCTCGTCGGCGGCTACCGCGGCGGCGACCCCATCGACAGCTTCGACCTGGCCGACTACGAGTTCCTCCACGACCTCCTCGTCCGTACCCTCCAGCTCGCCACCCGCGCCTTCCACACCGCCCTGACCCGAAGCGAGCACGGCCGCTTCGTCCTCGTCTCCTCCGCCGCGGCCCAGAACCCGGAGAGCACCAACGCCGCCTACGCCTCGGCCAAGGCGGCGGCCGAGGCCTGGACCCTCTCCCTCGCCGACTCCTTCGCGAACACCCCGGCCACCGCGAACATCATCGTCGTCAACGCGATCGAGACTCCGGGGATGCGAGAGGACAGCCCCGAGATCGAGCGTCCGACCTTCACCCCGGCCGAGGACATCGCCGAGGCCATCGCCTTTCTCTTCTCCGATTCGGCCGCCCGGATGAACGGCCAGCGCCTCTCCCTTCATCCCTGAGCCCCGGTTCAACCATCCGCCCGCTCTCGCTACAGTCCGCAACTTCGCCCGGATAGCTCAGTTGGTAGAGCACTTCCATGGTAAGGAAGGGGTCGCCGGTTCAAGTCCGGCTCCGGGCTTCATCACCTTGGTCGCCAATCGAACACCCACCACCACGGGGCGCACGCGAACGCGCCTGATCGCCCTGCTCGCGGCCATGCGCCGCCCTGACCGCGCTCGCCCTGCCCGCGGCCGCCTCCGCCACCCGCGGCCTCACCACCGGCTTCTCCGACGCCGACGAGTACCAGCTGGCCAACTCCTCGGACCGCAACCTCTGGCTCGGCCGCACCGTGGACGCCGGGAGCGGGCATCGTCCGCCTCGCCATCGAGTGGCCCGCCATCGCGCCAAACAAGCCGGTCGACCCGACCAACCCCGACAGCGTCTCCTACGACTTCAGCTCAATCGACCCCGCCGTCACCGACGCCGAGGCCCACGGCCTCAAGGTTCTGCTCAGCATCAACCACGCCCCGGCCTGGGCCGAGGGCCCCAACCGCCCGGCATCCGCCCAGGCTGGAACCTGGCAGCCCAACCCCTCCGACCTTGCGGACTTCGCCCAGGCGGTGGCCGCTCGCTACTCCGGCAGCCACGCCGGCCTGCCCGCGGCCCAGGCGATCGAGGTCTGGGACGAGCCCAACTCAGGCGACTGGCTCACCCCCCAGTTCACCGGCAAGAGCTTCACCGGCGCCGACCACTACCGCGAGATGCTCAATGCCGCCTACGCGTCGATCAAATCGGTCAACCCGAAGGTCGAGGTCGTCGTCGGCGGCACCGATCCCTACGGCGACCCGCCCGGGGGCCCCTACCCGGCGAGCGGCGCCCGCTCCCGCCCGGTCCAGTTCTGGCAGCACGTCCTCTGCGTCAAGCCCGTCAAGGCAAAGAAGAAGAAGAAGGGGAAGAAGCCGGCGAAGGTCAAGTACGTCCGCACCGCGGGCTGCAACGGCCCGGTCAACTTCGACGTCTTCGCCCACCACCCGATCGACAACACCGGCGGCGGCCCCCTGCAGTCGGGACCCAGCAGGTACGACGCCTCGACCCCCGACCTCGGCCGCGTGGTCAGCGTCCTCCGCGGCGCCGAGAAGGTGGGCACGGTCGCACGCACCAAGCATCCGGTCTGGGTGACCGAGTTCTGGTGGGACTCGAAGCCGCCGAACCCGGTCGGCGCCAAGCTGGCCACCCAGGCCCGCTGGATCGAGCAGTCCATGTACCTCTTCTGGAAGGCCGGAGCCAGCGTCGCGATCAACTTCCAGATCGACGATTCGAATGACCGCCCCGACGTCCACGCGGGCTTCCAGTCCGGCATCTACTTCATCGACGGCCGGCCCAAGCCATCCCTGACCGCCTTCAGCTTCCCCTTCGTCACGGACCGGCGCAACGCCAAGACCCTGTTCGCCTGGGGCAAGGCGCCGGAGAGCGGCAAGCTCCTGATCCAGCGCCGGCAGGGCTCCAGTTGGAGGACCGTGAAGAAGCTCCGGGTCTCGAAGGGAGCGGTCTTCACCTCGAAGCTCGCCCTGACCGGCAAGCAGCAGCTCCGCGCCAAGGTCGGCGCCTCGAAGAGCCTCGTCTGGAAGCAGGGGGCGGCGGCGACCAAGGGCCACAAGTCCGGGGGCGGCCCATCGGCCGTCGTCATAGCCCTGATCGCCCTGGCCGGCATCGGCGCCGTCTTGCTCGCGCTCCTCGTCCGCGCTCGTCGCCGCAGCCGGCCTCGCAGCGGCCGCCGCGCGCGGACCGTCTTCGCCAAGCTGGCCTGACCGCAACCATCGCCCCTCTTCTTGGTTCCGGCAAGGGACCCATGACGCTCACGACGAAACTCCGGCTTGCGCTCGTGGCGGGCGCCCTCCTCATCGCCCTGGCCCTCCCGGCCGGCGCCTCGGCCGCCCGAGGCCTGGTGACCGGCTTCAGCGACGCCGACGAGTACCAGACGGCGGACCCCACCGCTCGGGCACTCTGGCTGGATCGGACCGTCGCGGCGGGAGCGGGCATCGTCCGCCTCGGGGTCGAGTGGCCCGCGATCGCCACTTCCACCAGGCCTCTGGACCCCACCAACCCCGGCAGCGCGTCCTATGACTTCTCCTCGATCGACGCGGCCGTCCGTGACGCGGCCGCCCACGGACTCAGCATCCTCCTCAGCGTGAACCACGCACCCAGCTGGGCGGAGGGCCCCAACCGCCCGGCCTCGGCCGCGCCGGGCACCTGGCAACCGAATCCCTCCGACCTCGCCGATTTCATGCAGGCGGTCGCCGCCCGCTACTCGGGCGGCTTCGACCCCGGCGCAGGCGGACGGCTCCCGGCCGTGCAGGCGATCGAGGTCTGGGACGAGCCCAACTCGGGCGACTGGCTCAACCCGCAGTTCACGGGCACGTACCTGACCGGCGCGGACCTCTACCGCGCGATGCTGAATGCCTCCTACAGGGCGATCAAGTCCGTGAATCCCAGCGTCCAGGTCGTCGTCGGCGGCACCGATCCCTACGGCGACCGGCCGGGCGGCCCCTACCCGGCGAGCGGCGCCCGCTCCCGCCCCGTCCAGTTCTGGCAGCACGTCCTCTGCGTCAAGCCGAAGAAGGTCAAGCGCCGGAAGAAGAAGGGAAGGAAGAGGCCGGCCAGGGTCAGGTACGTGAGGACGGCCGGCTGCCCGAGCCCCGTCCTCTTCGACGTCTTCGCCCACCACCCGATCGACAACACCGGCGGCGGCCCTCTACGGTCCGGCCCCAGCCGCTACGACGCCTCGACCCCCGACCTCGGCCGCGTGGTCAGCGTCCTCCGCGGCGCTGAGAAGGCCGGCACCACCTCGGGCGGAAGGCACCCGGTCTGGGTGACCGAGTTCTGGTGGGACAGTCGGCCACCGAACCCGGTCGGCGCCAAGCTCGCCACCCAGGCCCGCTGGATCGAGCAGTCGATGTACCTCTTCTGGAAGGCCGGGGCCAGCGTCGCGATCAACTTCCAGATCGACGACTCGAACGACCGCCCCAACGTCCACGCGGGCTTCCAGTCCGGCGTCTACTTCATCGACGGGCGCCCGAAGCCCTCGCTGGTGGCCTTCCGGTTCCCCTTCGTCACGGAGCGCATCAACAAGCGCCGAATCCGGGCCTGGGGCAGGTCCCCCGCGGGCGGCAAGCTGCTCATCCAGCGCCGCCGCGGCTCCCGCTGGGTCAGGGTCAGGAAGGTGAATGTGAGAAGGGGAGGCGTCTTCGTCACCAAGCTCAGGCTCCCCGGAAAGCAGCGCCTGCGCGCCAGGGTCGCCGGGCAGAAGAGCCTCGTCTGGAAGCAGGGCGCTGGGCGCGGCTAGCGTGGCCGGCGAATCACTCGTCATCCACGAGGGCGCCGGGGTGGGAAGCGAGTATCGGGTCGACGGCGAGCTGATCCTCGGCCGCGAGCGCGAAACCGCCGACCTCGTCCTCGACGACCCCGGTGTCTCCGGCCGCCACGCCCGGGTCCTCCCGGACCACGGCGCGGTCCTGGTCGAGGACCTCGGCTCCTCCAACGGCACCTACGTCAACGGGCAGCGCATCTCCGGCCCGGTCGAGCTCGCGGTCGGCGACGAGCTCCGGGTGGGCGCCACCGTGGTCGGCATTCACGGGTCCACCTCGACCGCGCCCATGGCCGGCCCGCCGGCCCGCGGCCCGGTGCCCCGCCGGCTGGCGCCGCATCCCCAGGCCGAATCGAACATCCCGGCCCTGGCGGCGGTCTTCCTGGGCCCCCTTTCCATCCTCCTCGTCTTCCTCAGCGCCGGCGGCTTCTTCGTCGCGCTGCCGTGTGGCATCGCCGCGATCGTCCTCGGTTCGATCGGCATCCGGAACGCCGAGCGCCGCCGGTCCGGCCATCGCGGACTCGCCCGCATCGGCCGCCTCACCGGCTGGATCGGCACTTCCTCTCGATCCTCGCCGTGATCGTTTTTGTCGTCGTCGCGGCCGCCCTCCACAGCGCGGAGACGAGCGTCGGCGGCCTGGTCGATCAGGTCAAGGACCAGATCGACCAGACCACGCGCTAGCGGCTGGACCTAGGGCGCGCCGGTGAAGCCGTTGGAGAAGCACGGCCGCGGCGTCCCCAGCGTGTTGCACTGGGCGATGTCCGCGCTGGGTGACAGCCAGGTGAGTCGTGCGCGACGCCGTCGACCGATCTGCGCGGATACGAGTGCGGATCGCAGCCGTACACGCTCGCCGGATTGGGCGGCAGCTCCACCAGCGGCGCCGGCGCGGTCCCGTAGTGCGTGTCCGTGTTCTCGTCCGTGCACGTCTTGTCGGGAGTCCCCTCGGCAGGGCTCGGATAGTCGAGCGGCCCGCCGTCGTAGTAGACCATCGCCGCGTCCCCGCTGTACGGGTAGGAGCTGATCGGGATCAGCCCGAAGAACGGATCAACGCCCCAGTGGCGTCCGGGATCGAGCTCGGGCGTGTGGACCTGCGCGCCGATCGTCCGCGCCTCCACCTCGCCCGCCAGGTTCGAGACCTGGTGGTCCCCGTAGGCCATCTGCAACAGCACGTGGTGCGCGGGAGTGTTCGGCAGCGGATCGCTGGTCATGTGCTCCGCGTACCCATTGGCCTCGCCGCGGTCCCAGAGCAGCTGCATCAGGGACAGGATCAGCGGCCGCTGCTGCAGGTTCGGGTAGTGGGCCCAGAGCCCGATGTTCGCGATGTCCAGGTACTGCCCGGAGTCCGAGCTTCGGCGCAGCAGCGTCGAGTAGTTCATCCCGGTCACGTTGAGCACCGACTGGGTCAGATCCGGCTCGAGCGCGGTCAGCGCTCCGCCCATGATCGCGCCCTGGCTGATGCCCTCCCAGAACAGGTTGCCGTCCCCATTCCGAAGCACCGGTCCGGAGGGATTCGGCCTCCGCCGCCATCGGGATCGATCTGGAACGCCGCGTCGCTGTTGAAGCCGTCGGCCATCGTCATCGCCCGGCCGAGGTAGATCATGTTCACGAAGCCCTGCACCATCCGGTCGCCCATCTGCGGGAACTTCGAGACGTCGCCGAGCACGCCGACGACCGTCCCGAGGTCGTCCGAGGAGAAGCCCGCCCAGTTGGTCGCGCACCAGCTCGTGTTGGCTGAGGTTCGCCTCGCTCTGATCGAACTTGATCATGTCGCCGACCTGCGTGAAGTCGCCGAGCAGCCCGTGCCCGAAGATCCCGCTGTATGTCGGAGTGAGCGTGCCACCCGTGACCGCGGAGTTCGGGATCAGGCACTCGAACCTCACGCCGGTCGTCCCCGTATCCGGATCGTCCGCGGTGCCCGTCGGGGTCGCGTTCACGTCGCCGTTCGACTGGAAGTTGAACGTCCCGCCCGGGTGGCAGTTCCCGTTGTTGAGATAGCACGGCACATTGGTGAGCTCACCCGTGACCTCGCGGAGGGTGTTGGCCGGCACGCCGGGATCACCCGCATTGAGCACGCTGGTGATGTGGAAGGACGGCGCGCTTCCGTCCAGGTGGCCGTCGCCGGGCGTCGTGTCGCCGAGCTGCGCCAGCGCGTCGTCGCGGATCGCGAGCGCGCGGCCGGCGAGGCTGTGCTCGCTCGCGACGGTGAAGTCCCAGGCCATGTACAGGTTCGACCGCGGGATCCCGTCGGTCTGCAGCTCGTTCAGCACGTCCTCCATGTGCGGCCGGCGAGCCTCGACCTCCGGGTCCTGGGTCGCCACGTTGTCGCGGAAGACCCTGAACGACTCCGGCGCCGGCACGGAGTTGTTCGACGCGTCCTTCAGGTTGCGCAGGGCGACGATGTAGCGGTCGCCCTCGGTGAAGTTCTTCATCGGGCGGATGATCAGGTTGACGTCCTGCGTGTCACCCGGCTGATTCAGGTTCGGGTTCGGATCGAGCTCGGCGATGATCGGCCAGCGGTCGCCGGTGCTCGTGTCGATCACGACGGCGGCCTGATTGGCGTCGGTGTACCGGCCGGGATCGGTGATCGGGACCAGCCCGCTGTTGTCGAACGCCTGCTGCGTTGAGACCTGTGGCACCTTGACGATGATCGGGTTGCCCGGGCTGAAGCCGTCGGCGCGGTTGAGATCCGTCGTGTCGATCGTGCGCCCCGGCTCGTGTTGGTGGGCATCTTCATCGGACTGCAGATCGAGCCGCCGCCCGGTCGCGGTGCTCGCGTCGGCCCTGGTGAAGTAGTCGTTCGGCCAGGGCTGCAGGCAGACCGTCGGGTCGATGGGGTCGCACTTCGGCCCCGTCGGCCCCTTCGGGGCGGAGCCCTGGCAGGCTGCCAGGTTGCGCTGCAGGAGCGTCGCCGAGCGCGGGTGACCCTTCTTCTTTCCTCCGCGCTTCTTGCGCTTCGTGGCGTTGACGACCTTCATGTAGTCGACGTCACACCCACTGAGAAGCTGGCGCCCGTGTCCGGTGAGCGCGAGCGAGAGCTTGCCCGCCTTGCCCTTCTTCGAGAAGGCCGTCAGCCGGCCGCGGTCCTTGCGACCCGAGAAGCCGTCGACGCGGAATCGCTTGCCGGCGGTGCCGCGAAGCTTGACGAGGATGTGGCCGCTGTCGAGGATCTGCTGCTGCTCGTTGCTCAGCACCCGGGTTCGCGTGGGCGTCCGGTGATGAGATCCCTTGCCCTGCGCACCCACCGCCGCGATCAGTCCCGCGAGTGCGATGACCGCCACGACGATGACCGCCGGGGACATTCCAGCGCCAGCCGAATCCTTCCGCTCCACGCCCTTCTCCTCTCCTCTTGCGTCTGCGTGACGCACAGGTCGTCTCTCAAACGCACCCTCCCTGGGTGCTCGACCCAACCTATCGGACCGAGACCCGCCTCAGTGACCCCCGAACCAATGTCGCCAACTAATCGGTAACGGCGCCGGCATCCCGGAGGAATAGGGTGGGCGGGGGGTTAGCCCGGGACCGAGAGGAGAAGCGATGGACCTGCACGAGCTCGAGGACGTACGTCCGGACCTGGAGTCGCTCGACGGCTCGCATCGGCTCGGCCGCCGCAGCTTTCTGATCGGAGCCCTGGCGACGGGAGCCGCGGTCACAACGCCCGTCAACTATGCCGCCGCCGCCCGCAAGCGGAGGATCCCGGCCGCCAAGCACGCGAAGTTCGATCTCGGCGTCGTCTCGGGGTTCCCGCGCCCTCGCGGCATCGAGCTCTGGACCCGCCTCGGCGAGATCAAGAGGACGTCCAAGCTCAAGGTGGTCGTCGGGAAGGACCCGAAGTTCAAGAACGTCGTGCTCGAGAAGGACGTCACCGCGCGCGCGGACCGCGACTTCACCGCGCGCACCTTCGTGAAGGGCCTGAAGCCCGATCACCAGTACTTCTACCGCTTCGTCACCAAGCACTCGAAGTCGCCGGTCGGCCGCTTCAAGACGGCCCCCCCGCTGAACTCGAACAAGCCGATCAGGATCGCCTTCTACTCCTGCCAGCACTACGAGGCCGGCTTCTACAACGCGCAGCGCGCGATCGCCAACGAGCCGGACCTGGACCTGGTGATCTGCCTCGGCGACTACATCTACGAGTACTCGGACGACAAGGGCGTCCGCCTCGACCGCACCGGCAACAACCACGACGGCGACACCCAGCTGCTCAAGGAGTACTGGGAGAAGTACCGCCTCTACAAGTCCGACAAGGACTTGCAGGCGATGCACCACGCCCATCCGTTCCTCGCGGTCTGGGACGACCACGAGGTGGAGGACAACTACGCGGACGGACAGCCGAGCTCCAATCAGCAGAACCCCGAGCTGACCCAGCTCAAGAACTACCCACGCCGCGTCCCCTTCCCCCAGCGCGAGGCCAACGGCCACCGGGCGTTCTTCAACTACATGCCGCGCTCCCGGTACAAGGGAGACCGGAACCGGATCTACGAGGAGTACCGGCTCGGGAAGCTCGTCGACATCCTGATGACCGACGAGCGCCAGTACCGAGACCGGCAGCCCTGCAACGACGAGCAGCTCAAGGCGTGTGCCGACGCCGACGCTCCGCGCACGATGCTGGGCGCTCGCCAGCTCGAGTGGTTCAAGAGCCGGCTTGTCGGAGCTCCCACGACCTGGAAGGTGTGGGCGACCGAGCTGATGGTGATGGCCACCCGGCTCGCCCCCGGCGTCCCGGCACAGGTGGACGCCTGGGACGGCTACGGATATGAGCGCAAGCAGATCCTCGACCACATCCTCGACAACAACGTCCAGAACGTGGTCGCGATCACCGGCGACATCCACACGTTCTTCGCCGGCACCGCATACACGACGGGCGATCAGGCGACCGGACGTGCGGCGATGCCCGAGTTCGTCGGAGGGTCGGCGACGTCGACCGGCCTGCCGGAGTCGACCGGCCTGCCCCCGTCCACGCTGGCCGCCCTGGCCGCGGTCAACCCGCACATCGAGTTCTACGACTTCGTCAACCGCGGCTACGGCGTCATCGAGATCGGCCCGACCGAGGTCAACTGCGAGTTGAAGAAGGTCGACGCCAAGACGCCCGGGGCATCGACACCGACGACGATCGCCAAGTTCCGTGCCCCACTGGGCGCCCGGATCCCGGAGCAGATCGGCTAGTCACCGGGACTGGCCGGGCAGCCAGTTTCGTTAGTCTGCCCGCGCCATGGACTTCAAGCTCACCGACGAGCAGAGCGACTTCGTCGCCTCCATCCGCGACTTCTGCGAGCGCGAGTGCGGGACGCAGGAGCAGCGCAAGGAGCTCAGCAACGGCTACACCGAGCTCCATAACGAGGGGATCTACCGCCAGATGGCCGAGCTCGGCTGGCTCGGCCTGACGATCCCCGAGGAGCACGGCGGCTCGGGCGGGACCTGGGTCGACGCCTGCCTGTTCATGGAGGAGACCTCCCGGGGCATGGCCCCGATCGGCGGCTACAGCACGACCCTGATCGTCGCCGGCGCGCTCAAGCGCTTCGGCACGTCCGAGCAGAAGGACGAGCTGCTGGGGAACATCGCCAAGGGCTCGGTCGAGTCGATCGCGATGACCGAGCCGGAGTCCGGCTCCGACGTCGGCTCGCTCTCGACCCGAGCGGAGCGCTCCAACGGCGGCTTCGTCATCAACGGGCAGAAGGTCTTCATCTCGAACGCCCGCAACGCCGACCACGTCCTGACCGTGTGCCGCACGACCAGGGGCGAGAACAAGCACGAGGGCCTCTCGATGATCTTCGTCCCGGTCGGCACCGACGGCATGACGATGGACCCGATCGACACGATGGGCGGCCGCGAGACCAACACCGTCTACTACGAGAACGTCGAGGTCCCCGAGGAGAACGTCCTCGGGACGGTAGACCAGGGCTGGACCCAGCTGATGGCGGGCCTCAATGTCGAGCGCTTGATCCTCGCCGCGATCCAGCTCGGCGTCGCCGAGCGCGCCTTCGACGACGCCCTCGCCTACTGCAAGGAGCGCAAGCAGTTCGGCCGTCCGATCGGAGCCTTCCAGGCCCTCCAGCACCGCTTCGCCGACCTCGCCACCGACCTCGAGGCCGCCAAGCTGATGACCTACTGGGTGGCGAGCATGGTCGACGAGGACGAGGACCGGATGCTCCCCAAGGAGGCCTCGATGGTGAAGCTCTTCGTCACCGAGACCGCCAAGCGCGTCACCCTCGAGGGCATGCAGATGATGGGCGGCTACGGCTACTCCTCGGAATACGACATGGAGCGCCTGGTCCGCCAGACCCTGGTCTCGACGATCTACGGCGGAACCTCCGAGATCCAGCGCGGCATCATCGCGAAGACGCTCGGGCTCTGACCGGTCCGCAACTCCGCTCGCCGCGCAGGGTTTCACCGATCGGCAACATTTGATTAGATGCCGCGCCAGGAGAGGGATCCAAAGGGATAGGAGAGGATTGATGGAAGCCAGGAGGGCCACTCATCGCCGCAGGAACCTGATCGCCGCCGTCGCGGTCGCGGTGGTCGCCGTCCTGGTGCCGACGCTCGCGTTCGCCCATGTCGAGCGCGCCTCCTACTGGCCGAATCCCGCTCCGGACAGGTCGGTGAAGCCGGCAGCCGGAGGCTCGGTTCCGGCAATTCGCAAGATCTTCAGTGCCCTGAAGGCGAAGAAGCCCGGCAAGACCCGGGTCGTCTGTCAGACGGTCCCGGGCAAAAAGCTGCGCAAGCACGGAACCAAGAAGCAGCTCTCCAAGAACAGGTCGATGAAGGCCCTGAACGCCGACGTCAAGGCCGCCCGCAAGCACGGCTTCAAGGTCCGGGAGAGCCAGCCCGCCATCAGGATCAGCAAGAAGAGGGCCAAGAAGCTGCGCAGCTTCAACATCAAGCTGCTCAGGCACTGCCGGTACAACTCGATCCAGGCCGCGGTCACCGCCTCCCACAACAACGACCGCGTCGAGATCATGCCGGGCCTCTACACGGAGCCCAAATCGCGCGCCCAGCCGACCAACGATCCGGCCTGCGACCAGTACAAGATCACCAACGACAAGAGCCAGGCCAACGCGGTCTCCTACGCGTACCAGGTCCATTGCCCGAACGACCAGAACCTGATCGCGGTGATCGGTCGGTCGCTGAGCAGCACCCCGGTCCCGCAGCCGCCGCTGACCGACCGCCACAACATCCCGGACGCCGGCAAGTGCATCCGGTGCAACCTGCAGATCCAGGGCAGCGGCGCGTCGGCTGACGCGGTCACGATCGACGCCGGCGACACGTCGTCCGGAGACGGTTGGCCCCTCGGCTCGGTTAAGGACGTCGGCATTCGCGCCGACCGCGCCGACGGAATCGTCATCGACAACCTCAAGGTCCGTCACGCGCGTGAGCACGACATCTACGTGATCGAGTCCGACGGCTCGCACCTCTCGAACTTCAAGACGCCGTACGCCGGCGAGTACGGAGTGCTCACCTTCGTCGCCGATCACTCGCTGATCGAGAACTGCGACGCCTGGGGCAGCGGTGACTCCGGGATCTATCCGGGCGCCAGCGCCGACCTCGGGGAGGCCGTTCCGGCCAACCAGCGCCGCTACGGCACGGAGATCCGGCACTGCGACATGCACCACAACACGCTGGGCTACTCGGGCACCGACGGAAACTCAGTGTGGGTGCATGACAACAACTTCTACGACAACGCCGAGGGCTTCTCCACGGATGTCTTCACCGCCCCCGGCCACCCCGGCTTCCCGCAGGACTCGGACCTGCTCGAGCACAACAACTTCTTCAACAACAACTTCAACCCGTACCTGCCGCAGTGCGCCGCGGGCCAGCACACCGGACCCTCGGTCCCGGGGCAGTCGCCCCAGAGCCCTGGCGGCAACTGCTCCGACGTCGAGCCGACCGAGCCGGTGCCCGTCGGCACGGGCATGTGGATCGCCGGCGGCAACGCCAACGTCGTTCGCAACAACAACTTCTACGACAACTGGCGCCGCGGGACGATGCTGTTCGCCGTCCCGGATGCCTTCGCCTGCGGGAATTCCAAGTACCAGGTGCCCGGCTGCGACCCGAACACTCCCGGCGCCTCGGCCACCTCCTACCGCAACCGCTTCTACGACAACAAGATGGGGCAGAGCCCTGCTGGCGCCACCAAGCCGAACGGCGTCGACTTCTGGTGGGATCAGGGCGGCCTCATCGTCAGCGCGTCCAACAGCGGAAACTGCTGGTACAGCAACACCGGTGCCGACGGGACCGCGGGAAGCGTCACGGGCGTTCCGTCCCCATCCGGCGTGGCGCCCGACAACCTTCCGTCGGACTGCAACAACAGCCCGCTGATCGGCGGAAGCGGCCACAACCAGACCACTGAGCTCCTGACGTGCAGCACGTTGCCGCAGGGCGACGCCGGTTGCCCGTGGTTCACAACTCCGCCAAGGCCATAGGACTTTCCACCCGTCGCGCTTCCGGCCGGGCTGCGGCCGTCCTGATCTGCCTCTCCGCGGGTCTGTTGATCGTCGGCTGCGGCGGCGGCTCCGGGACCCAGCCGCAGATCGACGTCGGGCCGAACGTCGGCCAACCGATCAACCTCGCCGACTGCAACGACTGGAACCAGGCGAACACCCAGCAGCGGCTGGGAACGATCCACGACCTGAAGAACTTCGCGGGTGGCCCGGTGGTCGGCAACAACGCCACCACCCCCTCGGGGACCGGCGCTGTCCTCGACGACAAGCAGGCCTACGACCTTTTCCAGAACTACTGCAAGGAGTCCTTCGCCCGGGGCTTCAAGCTCTACAAGCTGTACGAGCGGGCCGCCGCCTTCGCAGGGCACCATCAGTAGGGGCGGGGAGCCTCGACGGACTTGAGCCATCCGGCCGCGGGTGGACGAATGTCTCCCAATACTTGGGCAGCAGGGGTTGACAGTGACTGATCGGCGCGGATAGGTTCCGCACCGTCCGGTAAATCGTGCAGCGCCCGGCTGTGTGGCCGGAGGAGGGTATGTATGAACGGGAGCACTCGAGCGAGCCACGGCCGCGTGCGGCGGCATGCCTGCAAGTCGATCCTGCGGCTTGCCGCGGTGTGCGGATTGGCCTTCGCCGGCGTTTTCGCCGGAAGCGCGGCGGCCGAAGCGGCGGTCGTCTACGACAACATCGCAACGCCGCAGCCCGGGAATGTGGTCAGCGAGGCGTTCGAGGCGACCTCCACCTCGGAGTTCGGCGGCCAGGTCCAGCTCGCCGGCACCGAGAGAAGCGCGAAGTCAGTCACGGTGCTGATGAGCAGCTGGGGATGCGAGTCGGGCGGCGGCGCTACCTGCACGACCACTCCGGGTACGACCTTCTCCGAGCCGATAACGCTCAATCTCTACAACGTGGGCTCGGGGGGTGCCCTCGGCAGCTTGATCAAGTCGGTGACGAAGACCTTCGACATTCCCTACCGCCCGACGGCGGACCCGACCTGCCCGGGTGGCACAGCCTGGCGGGATGGAAACGGCGACTGCTGGAACGGCTTCGCCACTCCCATCAGCTTCAACCTCGCTGGGCAGGGCGTGACCCTGCCGAACAACGTAATCGTCTCGCTCGCCTACAACACCACGCATCACGGGTATTCGCCGTATGGCGAAGGCGCGGCGTGCTACACCGAGGACGGAGGATGCGGCTACGACTCCCTCAATGTCGGGGCAGAGACAGTGCCGCCGACTACGGGATCGCTGCCCGCACCTGACGACGCCTACCTGAACTCGACCTGGTCCGGCGCTTACTGCGACAGCGGTACGGCCGGCACCGGTTCGTTCCGGCTCGACGCCGGCTGCTGGACGGGATACGAGCCGTCCTTCCGGATCTCTGCGTCGGCGACCAGCGATGTGGTCGTCAACGACGACACCACGGGTCTCGGCCCGGCCGGGGCCGACTGCGCGAACCCGGACTACTCGACGATCCACGACGCCGTCGACGCGTCGGTGGCGGGTTCGACGATCCTCGTCTGCGCTGGCAACTATCCCGAGAATGTCACCGTCAACAAGCCGCTGACTCTGAAAGGAGCTCAGGCAGGAGTCGACGCTCGTACGCGCGCGGTGCCGGCCAGCTCCGAGTCCGTGGTCGCGGGCGGGGCCGGGAACCCGTTCTTCATCAATGGGTTCGGTTCCGGGTCCGTCGTCATCGACGGCTTCACCCTGACCCACACCGCCGGCGCCGGAATCACGGCGCTCGCCGGGAGCGACCATCTGTTCCAGGACAACATCATCAGCGGTGACGTCTATGGGATCAACGGCAACTACCAGGGCAGCACGCTCCACCAGAACCGAGTCGAGAACTCGCAGATCGGGTTCGAGGCGAACAACGCCGTCCACACCGACGGCGTGACCGTGTCGGCCAACCGATTCGATGGGATCAGCAACTACGCGGTCCACTTCATCTCGGGCGGGGCGGCCCCCCACACCGGGGTACTGGTGAAGAACAACCAGGATGTCAACGGGACTGGGAGCAACTTCCTCGTCCTCGACAACACCGACGGCGCCCGCGTGACCGGCAACACGGTCACTGACAACGGGGCCTCCGCCATCTTCTTCGGCGGAAGCAACGACAACACGCTGATCTCCGGCAACACCATCAGCGGTGCCACGAGCGCGCTTCGCCTCACCACCCTGTTCCACTCCGGTGAGCCGAACGACAACCTCACCGTCACGGGGAACGTCCTCAACGGCAACACCCGCGGCCTGTTCGCCGACTCCGGCGCAATCACGAGCCGGCTCGAGGTCCATGGCAACTCGATCGCGAACAACACGACGGCCGGTGTTGAGTACGGCGGAGGCCTGCCGGTCGACGCCGCCAACAACTGGTGGGGATGCAACACCGGACCGGGCGCCCCCTGCAACGGGGTGGTCGGACCGGTGGAGGCGTCCCCATGGATCGTCCTGGCGGCAAGTGCCTCGCCGACGACGATCTATGCCACCACTGGACAGTCCACGGTCACGGCGGATCTGACTCACAATTCCGCGGGCCAGGTGTCCGGCGTCGGCTTCCCGGACAACGTCCAGCTCGCGTTCTCTCCGGGGGCCCTGGGCAGCGTCAGTCCCACGACCGCCGTCACCAATGGTGGAGCCGCGCAGACGGTGCTGAGCGCCGGCGCGACCACCGGGACGACCAGCCCGCTGGCCTCGCTGGACGGACAGGTCGTTGCCGTGGGCACACCGGTCGACATCGTCACCGGACCGACCGGGCCTACCGGACCGACCGGGCCTACCGGACCGACCGGGCCCACCGGACCGACCGGGCCCACCGGTGCAACCGGTCCCGCAAGCGGAGTCGCCGGGGCGGTCGGCACTTCGAAGAAGAAGTGCAAGAAGAAGAAGAAGGGCAAGAAGGCGTCCGCCGCCAAGAAGTGCAAGAAAAAGAAGAAGAAGAAGAAGTAGCGAGGGGACAAGGACGCCGAACGCGACGCCGGGCTCACCATCGGGCCCGGCGTCGCTATTCTTTGGGTCGTACCTCGGGCCTGGGGCCGGGGGTTTTTTTCTGTCCGGCCGCGAATGATTGAGGAGACATGGCCTCTGATGTGCGAATCGGCGTGACGCTCGCCTGTGAGGAGTGCAAGCGCCGCAACTACGAGACGAACAAGTCACGGCGGAACTCGCCGGACCGGATCGAGATCCGGAAGTACTGCCGTTGGTGTGGGCGCCACACCCCACATAAGGAGACCCGCTAGAGGCCCCTGATGGCGAAGACGAGAGCACAGCGGAAAGCCGAGCGCCGCCGTCGCCAGCAGGCCGAGCAGCGCGGGCTGCCGCAACGCGACGACGCCGAGCGCGAGGAGGAGGGCCGCGCCCAGACCGATACCCGCGAGGGCGTCTCGGGTGAGGTCGCCGAGGCCGAGGCCGTCATCGAGACCGGTGCCCGCACCGAGGACTACGGAGAGCGCGTCGAGCCCGAGGTGAGGGACGAGGTCGAGGGCCGCGGCTCTCCCGTCCCGGGAGTCGTGCCCGCACCGGTGCAGCCGGAGACCGAGGTCGAAGCCCCGGCGCCGTCCCGAGCGGATGTCGGCCGTACCGAGGACGGCGTGGCCGCAGAGCCGAAGGAGAGCCGCCGCGACCGCCGTCAGCGCGAGAAGGAGGACCGCCGCAAGGCTCGCGCGAAGGAGCTTCAGAAGAAGGGCCAGGCCGAGAAGGCCGAGAAGCGGCGCGGCCCCATCCTCGGATTCCTGCTTTCCTGCTGGGCCGAGCTCAAGCGCGTCCAGTGGCCGGACCGCGACACCCTGGTCCAGGCCTCGGCCGTGACGTTCATCTTCGTGGCGGTGATGGCCGCCTACCTGGGCGCCCTCGACGCCGCTTTCAACTGGTTCATCAAGCAGCTGCTCTAGGTGGACCCCAAGGAGACCGACTGATGTTTCGCTGGTACGTGATCAACACCTACTCCGGGCACGAGAACAAGGTCAAGCAGAACCTCGAGCACCGGGTCCACACGATGGGCCAGGAGCGCAACGTGCGCCAGGTCGTCGTCCCCACCGAGCAGATCTCGGAGATGAAGGACGGCCAGAAGGTCCAGTCCGAGAAGCGCACGATGCCCGGCTATGTCCTGGTCAACATGGAGATGACCGACGACGCCTGGGGCCTCGTCAAGAACACCCCCGGCGTGACCGGCTTCGTCGGCTCGCGCAACAAGCCGATCCCGCTCTCCAAGGTCGAGGTCGACCGCCTGCTCCATCGCGAGACGGCCGAGCGCCCCCGGACCCGCGCGCAGTTCTCGATCGGCGAGTCCGTCAAGGTGATCTCCGGCCCGCTCGCCGACTTCTCCGGCGAGATCGCCGAGATCAACGAGGACGCCGCCAAGCTCAAGGTGCTCGTCTCAATCTTCGGCCGCGAGACTCCGGTCGAGGTCAACTACGACCAGGTCAAGAAGATCTAACTTCCCTATCCATGGCCAAGAAGGTCCTCACCCAGATCAAGCTGCAGATCCCCGCCGGCGCCGCGAACCCCGCGCCTCCGGTCGGCCCTGCCCTCGGGCAGCACGGCGTCAACATCATGGAGTTCTGCAAGGCGTTCAACGCGCAGACCCAGCAGGACGCTGGCACGATCATCCCGGTCGAGATCACGGTCTACGAGGACCGCAGCTTCGACTTCATCACCAAGACTCCGCCCGCCGCCGTCCTGATCAAGGAGGCCGCCGGCCTGGACAAGGGGTCCGGCGAGCCGCACAGCGTCAAGGTCGGCTCGATCACCGTCGACCAGGCCCGCCAGATCGCCGAGCGGAAGATGCCTGACCTGAACGCCAACGACATCGACGCCGCGACCAAGATCATCGCCGGCACCGCCCGCTCGATGGGCGTCACCGTGGAGGGACTCTGATGGCACACGGCAAGAGATATCAGAGAGGCCTACGAGAAGATCGACCGCACCCGGGCCTACCCGCCCGTCGAGGCGATCCAGCTCATCAAGGAGACGGGCGGAGCCAAGTTCGATGAGACGGTTGAGCTGCACATCCGGCTCGGGGTCAACGTTCGCCACGCGGAGGAGCAGCTTCGCGGCACCCTCGCCCTGCCGAAGGGCCTGGGCAAGGACGTGACGATCGCCGTCTTCGCGGAGGGCGACGCCGCCCGCCAGGCGGAGGAGGCGGGCGCCACGTTCGTCGGTTCGGACGATCTGGCCGAGCGCGTCGAGGGAGGCTGGACCGACTTCGACGTCGCCATCGCCCACCCGTCGCAGATGCCGAAGGTCGGCAAGCTCGGCCGCGTACTCGGCCCGCAGGGCAAGATGCCGAACCCCAAGGTCGGCACCGTCACGGACGACATCGCCAAGGCGGTCGACGAGGCGAAGGCCGGCAAGATCGAGTACCGCACCGACCGGCAGGCGATCGTCCACCTGGCGATCGGCAAGACCAGCTTCTCGGCGGAGGACCTGCTCGAGAACTACGCGGCGGTGATCGAGGAGATCATCCGCGCGAAGCCGGCCGCCGCCAAGGGCCGCTACATCCTCTCGATCACGGCCACCACCACGATGGGCCCGGGTGTCCGGATCGACTCATCCCGCACCCGTCGCGGCGAGATCATGCTGGGCTCCGGCCCGTCCGCCAACGGCGAGGGCGGGCCCGAGACGGAGACGGGAGAGGGCGCCGAGGAGCCCGCGGAGCCCGAGCAGACGGAGGAAGCGGCGACCGCCTAACATCCCGCGAACAGTTTGCCGCCCGAGACCGCCGGCGGGACCGAGATGTCGGTCTGGGGTCAGGCTTAGGCCTGACCCCAGTGGCACTAAGTCCGGCGCAGGTAGCGAGAGTCACCGGTCGATCATCGACCGCCCGCTCTGGCCCGCCTGCGCGCGGGTCTTTTCTTTGCCCGAGGCGGACCGAGATCACCGACACCCACCCAATGGACAGAGAACAGAAGACAGCAGTTGTCGACCAGCTCGCCACCGAGCTCAAGGATTCGGCGGCCATCTTCGCCGTCGACTACCGAGGGATCAGCGTGCCCCAGGCCGCCGAGCTCCGCGCCAGCCTGCGCGACGCCGACACCCGCTTCCGCGTCGTCAAGAATCGCCTCACCCTCCGCGCGGCGGACGAGGCCGGCACCGACGGCCTCAAGGACTTCCTGAGCGGCCCGACGGCCCTCGCTCTGGTCAAGGGCGATGCGGCTCTCGCCGCGAAGACCCTGAACCGCCTCGGCTCCGAGTGGGAGCTGCTCTCCTACAAGGGCGGGCTCATGGATGGAGAGGCCCTTGATCCCGACTCCTTCAAGGCGATCGCGCGCCTGCCCGGCCGCGAGGCGCTCAACGCTCAGCTTGCCGGCGTCGTGGCGAGCCCACTGACCGGCCTGGTTCGCGGTCTCGGCTCGATGATCCAGGGCCTGGCTCTCCAGCTGGGCCAGATCGCCGAGCAGGGCCTGGTCTCCGGCGAACCCCCCAAGGAGGACGCTTCTTCTGATGGCGAAGCCGAAGCACCGGCTGCGCAGGAGGGCGAAGCCGACCCCGAGCCCACGGAATCGCCCGAGGAGACCTCCGAAGAGGAGGCACCCGAGGGCGAGGACGCAGGCCAGAGCGAACCGCCGGAGACCGGTGAGGGAGACCAGGACATCGGTGAGGAGCCTGCCGCCGAGGAGTCGGCGGGCGGCACCGAGGAGGCCGGCGGCGACCAGGATTCCGGCGGCGATGAACAGACTTCAGAAGACTCTGACGAGAACAAGGAGGACAGCGAGTAGATGGCGACGAGCACACAAGACTGGATTGAGGAGCTCAAGGGGATTTCGGTCCTCGAGCTCTCCGAGCGCATCAAGGCGCTCGAGGAGGAGTTCGGCGTTTCCGCGACCGCCGTTGCTGCCGCAGCGCCGGCTGGCGCCGGCGGCGATGGTGCCGCGGTGGAGGAGGAGGCCGGGACGGTCGACCTCGTCCTGACCGGCTCCGGGGACAAGAAGATCGGCGTGATCAAGGTCGTGCGCGCCGCCACCGGACTCGGCCTCAAGGAGGCCAAGGCCCTCGTCGACGAGGCTCCCAAGCCCGTCAAGGAGGGGATCGAGCGTGAGGAGGCCGAGGGCCTGCTCAAGGAGATCGAAGAGGCCGGCGGCACCGCCGAGATCAAGTAGCAACGAGTACGAACTGCCCCACACCGCCCAGATTGGGAGTAAGATCCCGGCGCGTGCCCCGTCCGGGGCGTGTTAGCAACCCTTGACCAAAGGGCTGCCGTGCGTTACTATGCACGGTTCGCGCGCCCGGTGAGCCCTGCTGCCCGATTCAGGCGCGGTCTCACAACCCTTCGAATACTTTGAGGAGTCGCCGAGTTGGCCGGATCCAACGCTGTCGCCGCAACCCGTAGGAGCTTTTCTCGCCTTAAGAACCCACTCGAAGTCCCACACCTGATCGATATCCAGCGGAAGTCCTTCGCGGACCTGGTTGACCCGAAGGAAGGCCTGCTGCGAGCAACGATCGACGACATCTCCCCGACTGAGGACTACACGGGGAACCTCGCGATCGTCTTCGGGGAATTCGAGTTCGACGATCCACCGAACACGGTGGCTGAGTGCCGCGAGAAGGACATGACGTACTCGCGTCCGCTCAACGTCAAGGTCGCGTTCCAGAACCGCGAGACCGGAGAGATCCGGGAGCAGACCGTCTTCATGGGCGATTTCCCGTGGATGACGGATCGCGGGACCTTCATCATCAACGGCACCGAGCGCGTGGTCGTCACGCAGCTGGTCCGTTCCCCGGGCGCCTATGTCATGGAGCCCAAGGACCGCGAGAAGCAGGTGTTCATCGCGAACCTGATGCCGGCCCGCGGCTCCTGGCTGGAGCTCGAGATCGACAAGAAGGGCCGCGTCTACGTCCGCATCGATCGCAAGCGCAAGCTGCCGGTCACCGTCCTGCTGCGCGCAATGGGCTACGTCGAGGACGAGAAGCTCCTCGAGATGTTCGACAACTCGGTCTACATCCGCCACACGATCGCCTCGGACACCGATGCGACCAGGGACGAAGAGGGCGCGCTGATCGAGCTCTTCAAGAAGCAGCGCCCGGGCGAGCCGCCCTCGGTGGACGCCGCCAAGGCCCTGCTCGAGCAGCTCTTCTTCGATCCCAAGCGCTACGACCTGACCAGGGTCGGCCGCTACAAGCTGAACGCGCGCCTGGACCTGGACATCGATCTCGACACGCGGGTCCTGACCCACGACGACATCATCGCTCTGGTCAAGGAGCTCACCTCGATCCCGAAGCTGCTCGGTGTTCCCGAGGAGATCGACGAGGAGAATCCGATCAAGGACTACGCCGCGGAGGCGATCACCTACCCCCGCGAGCCGATCCACGACCACCTCGACGAGTACGAGCACTTCGGCAACCGCCGGCTGCGCACGGTCGGGGAGCTGATCCAGGAGGCATTCCGGATCGGGCTCTACCGGATGGAGCGCGTGGTGCGCGAGCGCCTCACCACCGAGGACGCCGATGCGATCACGCCGCAGACCATCATCAACATCCGGCCCGTCGTGGCGGCGCTGAAGGAGTTCTTCGGCTCCTCGCAGCTCTCCCAGTTCATGGACCAGACCAACTCGCTGTCGGGCCTGACGCATAGGCGCCGGCTTTCCGCGCTCGGCGCGGGCGGGCTGACCCGCGAGCGCGCACCCATCGAGGTGCGCGACGTGCACGCCACCCACTATGGGCGCATGTGCCCGATCGAGACGCCGGAGGGCCCGAACATCGGCCTGATCGGCTCTCTGTCTTCATATGCGCAGGTCTCCGAGCACGGCTTCGTCACGACCCCCTACCGGGTCGTCAAGGACGGCGTGGTCACGAACGAGGTGGTTCACCTGGACGCGACGCAGGAGGAGGACGAGACGATTGCCCAGGCGAACGCCGAGGTCGATCCGAACTCCGGCAAGCTCAAGGGCCAGTACGTCATCTGTCGCCGCCGAGACGACGAAGCCGTCGCGGTGGCGCCCAAGGACGTCACCCTGATCGACGTCTCACCGACCCAGATCTGGTCGGTGGCGACCGCGCTGATCCCGTTCCTGGAGCACGACGACGCAAATCGCGCCCTGATGGGCTCGAACATGCAGCGTCAGGCAGTGCCGCTGCTCAAGCCGGAGCCGCCGCTGATCGGCACCGGGATGGAGCGGCGCGCCGCCGAGGACACCGGCGACGTCGTGATCGCCGAGAACGATGGCGAGGTCACGACCGTCGACGCCGAGCAGATCGTCGTCACGCACGGCTCGAAGAGGGACGAGTACCCCCTCCACAAGTTCATGCGCTCGAACCAGGGCACGATCATCCACCAGCGGCCGATCGTCTCGGTCGGCGACAAGGTCAAGGCCGGGGACGTCCTCTGCGACGGCTCCTCGACGTCCGGCGGCGAGATCGCGCTGGGCAAGAACTGTCTGGTCGCCTTCATGTCCTGGGAGGGCTACAACTTCGAGGACGCGATCATCATCTCCGAGCGCCTCGTCAAGCAGGACGAGCTCACCTCGATCCACATCGAGGAGTACGAGATCGACGCCCGCACGACGAAGCTCGGCGACGAGGAGATCACTCGCGACATCCCGAACCGCTCCGAGGAGAGTCTCAGGAACCTCGACGAGCGGGGGATCGTTCGGATCGGCGCCGAGGTTGCCGCCGGCGACCTGCTGGTCGGCAAGGTCACGCCGAAGGGTGAGACCGAGCTGACGGCGGAGGAGAAGCTGATCCGCGCCATCTTCAAGGAGAAGGCTCGTGAGGTCCGCGACACCTCCCTGAAGGTGCCCCACGGCGAGGGCGGCGTCGTCATCGACGTCCTCACCTTCAGCCGCGAGGCGGGCGACGACCTGCCGCCGGGCGTCAATGACCTGGTGCGCGTCTACGTCGCCATCAAGCGCAAGATCGCGGAGGGCGACAAGCTTGCCGGCCGCCACGGCAACAAGGGCGTGATCTCCAAGATCGTGCCCGAGGAGGACATGCCGTTCATGGAGGACGGCACGCCCATCGACGTGATCCTCAACCCGCTCGGGGTCCCCAGCCGAATGAACATCGGCCAGATCCTGGAGACTCATCTGGGCTGGGTCGCGGCCAACGGCTGGTACGACGACGGGTCTCAGTCCTACAAGGAAATTCATTCGGCGGCCACAAACACCGCCCCCGGATCAAACGGAGGCGGCCGCGTCAACGTGGCGACGCCGGTCTTCGACGGCGCCACCGTCGAGGACGTCGACAACGCCCTGGTCCAGTGGCAGGACGAGAACTCCGAGCGCGGCATCGACCTCGGCATCACGAAGTCGGAGCGGCCGGGCAGCCGGGCCGAGGGCAAGGTGCAGCTCTACAACGGCCGCACCGGCGAGCCCTACAAGGGCAAGGTCACGATCGGCTACATGTACATCCTGAAGCTGCTGCACCTGGTCGACGACAAGATCCACGCACGGTCGACCGGCCCCTACTCCCTGGTCACCCAGCAGCCGCTGGGCGGCAAGGCGCAGTTCGGTGGACAGCGCTTCGGCGAGATGGAGGTGTGGGCACTCGAGGCGTACGGCGCCGCCTACACCCTGCAGGAGATGCTTACCGTGAAGTCCGACGACACCGTCGGCCGCGTCAAGGCCTACGAGGCGATCGTCAAGGGCGAGAACATCCCTGAACCCTCGATTCCGGAGTCGTTCAAGGTCCTGCTCAAGGAGATCCAGTCGCTGGCGCTCGACGCCAACGTGGTCTCCGAGGAGGGCGACGGAGTGGAGATGGGCGAGGAGGAGGACGACCTCCTTCGCGCCGCCGAGGAACTCGGCATCGAGCTGTCCGGCGTGCGCGCGGACGGTGGCAACGGCGCCGGCGAGAAGGACAAGGCCGCCGACGAGAAGGAAGAGCAGGTCGTCGCCGAGGGCGATGGCGGGACCGAGGACGCCGAGGAGGCTGCAAGCAAGTGATCGACATCAACAACTTCGACGCGATTGAGATCGGGCTTGCCTCGGGCAAGAAGATCCGGGGCTGGAGCTCCGGCGAGGTCACCAAGCCCGAGACCATCAACTACAGGACGCTGAAGCCGGAGAAGGACGGACTCTTCTGCGAGCGCATCTTCGGTCCGACCAAGGACTGGGAGTGCTACTGCGGCAAGTACAAGAGGGTCCGCTACAAGGGCATCGTCTGCGAGCGCTGCGGCGTCGAGGTGACCCGCTCCAAGGTGCGCCGCGAGCGCATGGGCCACATCGACCTGGCGGCCCCGGTCTCCCACATCTGGTTCTTCAAGGGCGTTCCCTCGCGGATCGGCTACCTGATCGACATGGCTCCGAAGGAGCTCGAGAAGGTCCTCTACTTCGCCGCCTCGGTGATCACCTGGGTCGACGAGGAGGCTCGCTCGAAGGACCTCGGCAAGCTCGAGAAGGAAGTCGAAAAGCAGGCCGGTGAGTACGAGCGCGAGCGCGAGCAGCGCACGCAGGAGCTCAACGAGTCGCTTGTCCGCCGCCTCGCCTACCTGGGCGTGGCCGCCGAGAAGGACGCGGAGGCGCCGCCCGCCGGAACCACCGACGGCTTCAGCGAGGACGACGAGCTCTGGGCCGACGGCGTCGCCAACGTGAAGCGGATGAAGGCCGAGGACCGCGACAAGATGGCCAAGGAGCTCCGTAAGACCTTCGAGGCCGAGATCTCGGACACAGAGGCCTACCTCGACGAGGCCGCCGAGCGGCTCCGCGAGGTCTTCAAGATCTTCTCCGAGATGAAGCCGAAGGATGTGATCAACGACGAGACCACGTTCCGGGAGCTCAAGGACCGGTTCGGCTCGCCTTTCGGCTGGGGCGAGTACTTCCGCGGCGGCATGGGCGCCGAGTCTGTCCGCGACCTGCTGGAGCAGGTCGAGCTCGAGAACGAGGCCGAGTTCCTCGAGGAGACCATCAACACCTCGAAGGGCCAGAAGCAGGCCCGTGCGGTCAAGCGCCTCAAGGTGGTCGATGCCTTCCTCAAGTCTGCGAACAAGCCCGAGTGGATGGTGCTCGACGTCGTGCCGGTGATTCCGCCGGAGCTCCGCCCGATGGTGCAGCTCGACGGTGGCCGCTTCGCGACCTCGGACCTCAACGATCTCTACCGGCGCGTGATCAACCGGAACAACCGCCTGAAGAGGCTGCTCGACCTCGGCGCCCCCGAGATCATCGTCAACAACGAGAAGCGGATGCTGCAGGAGGCCGTGGACGCCCTGTTCGACAACGGCCGCCGCGGCCGGCCCGTCACCGGGCCGGGCAACCGCCCGCTCAAGTCACTCTCGGACATGCTCAAGGGGAAGCAGGGCCGCTTCCGGCAGAACCTGCTCGGTAAGCGCGTCGACTACTCCGGACGCTCGGTGATCGTCTCGGGTCCCTCGCTGCGACTCCACCAGTGCGGCCTGCCGAAGCTGATGGCGCTGGAGCTCTTCAAGCCCTTCATCATGGCCCGCCTGGTCGAGCGCAAGCAGGTCCAGAACATCAAGGCCGCCAAGAAGATGGTGGACTCGATGATCCCGGAGGTCTGGGACGTGCTCGAGGAGGTCATCCACGAGCATCCGGTCCTGCTCAACCGTGCACCGACGCTCCACCGTCTGGGCATCCAGGCGTTCGAGCCGGTGCTGGTCGAGGGCAAGGCGATCCAGGTTCATCCACTGGTCTGCCACGCCTTCAACGCCGACTTCGACGGCGATCAGATGGCCGTGCACCTGCCGCTCTCGGCGGAGGCGCAGGCGGAGGCGCGCATCCTGATGCTCTCCTCCAACAACATCCTGTCGCCGGCGCATGGCGCGCCGCTGGCCACCCCGACCCAGGACATGGTGCTCGGGCTCTACTACCTGACCTACGCAGGTGAAGACGTCGAGGAGCTCGACGCCTCGAAGCTCGACCAGAAGCCGCATCCGTTCAGGACCGCGCAGGAGGCCGAGCTCGCCTACGAGAACGGCATCGTCCTGCTGCACGATTGGGCCGAGTACCGACGTCCCGGTCACGAGCACTTCCTGACCACGGTCGGGCGCATCATCTACAACGACCGTGTCGAGCGTGCCATCGCGGATGCCCTCGGGGACGAGTACGACCCCGAGAAGTACCAGTACATCAACCGTTCGCTGAAGAAGAAGGACGTCAACGCGATCGTCAGCGACCTGGTCGAGCACTACGGTGCGCCCGCCGTCGCGCTGGTGCTCGACTCCTTCAAGGAGCTCGGCTTCCACTTCGCCAGTGAGGCCGGGATCACGATCTCCAAGAACGATGTCGTGGCACCTCCCGACAAGGAAGAGATCCTCGAGCGCTACGAGTCGGAGACCGAGGAGATCATGAGCCAGTACGACGACGGCTACATCACCGCCGAGGAGCGCAAGGAGGCCGTCACCGGCCGGTGGGACCGCGCGACCGAGGAGGTCGGGCAGGCGATGGAGGACAACCTCGACGAGCTGAACCCGATCTTCATGATGGCCAACTCGGGAGCCCGAGGCTCGTTCAAGCAGATCCGCCAGCTGGCCGGCATGAGAGGCCTGATGGCCAATCCGAAGGGCGAGATCATCGAGCGGCCGATCAAGGCCAACTTCATGGAGGGCCTCTCCGTCCTCGAGTACTTCATCTCGACCCACGGCGCCCGCAAGGGACTCGCCGACACGGCGCTCCGCACCGCGGACTCGGGGTATCTGACCCGGCGCCTGGTTGACGTCTCCCAGGACGTGATCGTCCGCCTGGACGACTGCAAGACCAAGGACCACATCGAGATGCCGCTCTATCGCGACGGCGGCGCCGAGTTGAACCCCAACCTGGTCGGGCGCGTGGCCGCAAAGAAATTCACCACCAAGCGAGGCCGCGACCTGCTCAAGCGAAACCAGGTGATCGATTGGCCCGAGGTCCATGACATCGCCGAGGGCTTCGGGGACGACAACGACGTCACCGTCCCGGTCCGGTCGGTCCTCAAGTGCGAGGCCGAGTCCGGTGTGTGCCGCCAGTGCTACGGCGTCATGCCCGCGACGGGTTTCCTGGTCGAGATCGGCGATGCGGTCGGAATCATCGCCGCGCAGTCGATCGGCGAGCCGGGCACGCAGCTCACCATGCGGACGTTCCACACCGGCGGCGTCGCCGGGCTGGACATCACCCAGGGTCTGCCGCGAGTCGTCGAGCTCTTCGAGGCGCGCAAGCCGAAGGGTCTCGCGAAGCTCGCCGAGGTGGCCGGCAAGGTCTCCGTCGAGGAGACGGACAAGGCCGTCAAGGTGGACATCATCGACGACAAGGGCGAGGAGCACGCCTACTCCTTCCCGCCGAGGACCAACATCCTGGTTGAGCCCGGAAAGCGCGTCGAGCGCGGTGACCAGCTCAACGAGGGGTCCCTGTATCCGGCCGAGATCCTCGAGATCAAGGGCCGCACCGACACCGAGGTCTACATCGTGGCCGAGGTGCAGCGGGTCTACCGGACCCAGGGCGTCGACATCAACGACAAGCACATCGAGCTGATCGTGCGCCAGATGCTGAAGAAGGTGCGGGTGGAGTCCAAAGGCTCGACCGAGCTGCTGCCGGGTCAGCTGGAGGACCGCCTCGTCTTCGACGCGATCAACGAGAAGGTCAAGGGCAAGAAGACGAAGACGCCGGCGAAGGCCGAGGAGGTCATCCTCGGAATCACCAAGGCGTCGCTCGCCACGGAGTCCTTCCTCTCGGCGGCCTCCTTCCAGGAGACGACCAAGGTGCTCACCGACGCGGCCCTCGAGGGCAAGCGGGACCGCCTCATGGGCCTGAAGGAGAACGTGATCATCGGGAAGCTGATCCCGGCGGCCACGGGACTCAAGCACTACCGCTCGCTGCAGATCGAGCCGGTTGAGCCGGCCCAGCCTCCGGTGGAGGAGTTCTCCGAGGAGGAGCTGGCCAAGGAGCTCGACCTCGCCGGAGATGGCGAGGGCGCCGGAGCATCGATGGAGGGATTCGGACCGTCGTTCGCCGAGGAGCTCGAGGAGCTCGCCTCGGAGATCGAGACGCCGGAGCCCGCCGAGAAGTCCGAGACCGAATCGTCTTAGGGACTGAGCTGTAGGGCGGGCGGGTCCTGTCGCCGGATTTCATCGACGCGCGCAAGAGCGCGCGTCGAGGGTGAAATCCGGCGCCACCCGCCCGAGCTACCGCTGAGGGCTCACGAGGTGCCGGTCTGGCCTTGGACGAGGCCCACCACGTGGCCCTCGGGGTCTGAGAACAGGCCGATCGTCAGGCCCTCCATCGGAGTGTCCGGGCCCATCAGCTTGGTGCCGCCCAGCTTCTCCGCCTGGTCGAGGGCTGCTCCGACGTCCGGGACCTCGATGTAGAAGGTGACGTGGCCCTCGTAGCCTTCGGGGCTGTCGCCCACGCCTCCTCCGATCCCGATTCCTTCGGAATTGGTGTTCCCGTCGCGGGAAACGATGCCGTAGTCGGTCGGCCCGTCGTCGAAGACCTGGAAATCCCATCCGGCCAGCTCGCGATAGAAGTCCCTGAGCTTCTTGGCGTCCTTGCCGACCACCTCGAAATGCACAACGGGCTGTCCCATCGGTTCCCTCCTGTGTCTGTCGTGGTTGCCGGCGTCTAGCTGCCGGCCGGTGTGTGCTCGCGCCGCTCGTGAGCGGCCATGCCGGGGGCGACCCTCGGCTCGATGACGGGCGTCCTCTTGCGGCCGCCCGGCGGGCAGTCCGGCTCGGCCCGAGCCGAGCCTCCGTGAGGGCCGCGGCGAGGCCCCTTGGGCTTCCGGGGACTCCGGCGGAAGCGGCGGAAGCTGTGATCGTCGGCGTCGCCGGGCAGCTCCTCGAGCTCCGGCTCCTCCTTGACGGCCCAATAGATCAGCCACATGCCGTAGAGGACCGGGATCTTCAGGATCACGGCCAAGAAGATGATCGGCACCACCTCTCCCATCGCCGCCGAGTCTACCCGTGTTCCGTCGGGCCTAGGCGGGCTCGAAGCCCTCTCTGGCCCAGTGCTCGATCATCTCGACGTGGACGTCGAGAAGCCCGACGTCGGATTCGGTGGGGACCAGCAGGGTGGGGCTGGAGCGCTTGTCGGACCACTCGTAGCAGCTGGAGTCGAGGCTGTCGTCGATCCAGGCGAGCGGGCGAGAGCCCGCATACTCATCGAGGGCCTCCAGCTTCCAGTGGGCGGTGCCGAAGCGGGCTCGGCCGTCGAAGGTCAGGTAGGGGAGCTCGGGGAGGCCGAGGATCCCGGGGAGGTGGTCGTTGGCGCGGTCCTCCCAGCCGCTCGCCCAGACCAGCTCGAAGGCCTTCGCCAGGCGGTTCAGCCGTGGACCGGTCTCGAGGGCGATGCAGTGGAGCATCCCGTCGATCAGGTGAAACTCGCCGGGCGCGTCGTGCGGAACGCCAAGACCGGGTTCAGGCTGATCGAAGCCGAACAGGCTGATCACTCCGTCGATGTCGACGGCCAGCACCGGCTCGCCGCTGGTCGGCTTCTGCCTTTTCTTGAAGATCGGCATCGGCGGGAAGCGTAGTGAGAGGCCGTCCGCCGCCGCCCCACGCCGCCTGGCGGAGCCGGTACACGCGCGGCGACATCGGACTGCCTCTCAGCTACCATCACGCGCCGATGCCCAACACCAATCAGCTCGTCCGCAAGGGACGAACCCACAAGAAGAAGAAGATGTCGACGCCGGGCCTCAAGTCGGGCCAGGGTCGCAAGAAGCGCGTCGCCGCTCCGCAGCGGCGCGGCGTCTGCACCCGCGTTGCCACGGTCACCCCGAAGAAGCCGAACTCGGCCCTTCGGAAGATCGCCAGGGTTCGCCTGACGAACGGGCTCGAGGTGACGAGCTACATCCCGGGCGAAGGCCACAACCTCCAGGAGCATTCCGTGGTCCTGGTCAGGGGTGGCCGCGTCAAGGACCTTCCGGGCGTCCGCTACAAGGTGGTCCGCGGCGCTCTCGACGCCGCCGGCGTCTCGGATCGGAAGCAGGGCCGTTCGCTCTACGGAGTGAAGGCCTCCTAGGATGCCGCGCCGCAACCAGGCCACGATCCGCCTGCTCGAGCCCGACTCCGTCTACCGGAGCCGCATCGTGCAGCAGGTGATCAACAAGGTGATGAGCGACGGCAAGAAGTCCGTCGCCGAGAAGATCACCTATGACGCCCTCGCCGTGGTCGGCGAGCGCACCGGCAACAACCCGGTCGAGGAGCTCGAGGGCGCGGTCAAACAGCTCACCCCGGTGCTCGAGGTCCGCTCACGCCGCGTCGGCGGCGCGACCTACCAGGTGCCGGTCGAGGTGCCCGCCCGCCGGGCTCGCACCCTCGCGGTCCGCTGGCTGGTCGAGTTCGCCAGGGCCAGAGGCGAGAAGTCGATGGCCGAGCGCCTGGCCAACGAGATCCTGGATGCGTCCAAGCAGCAGGGCAACGCCTGGAAGCGCAAGGACGACATCTACCGGATGGCGCAGGCTAATAAGGCCTTCGCCCACTACCGCTGGTAGGGGTTTTCGTCTCTCGCTGAGAGGCCGCTGCAAAGCGGCGCATCTCTTCGTCCTCGCCCGATCGTCTCGCTCACGTACCCGATTCGTACGATCGCGTCGCCGATCGGGCTGCGTCTTTGAGCTGTTTGGTTTTCGAGGCCCCTCGCGGGGCCGCAACAGAGAAAAGAGGCGCCTCGTCCGAAGCGGGTTTGGTGAGTTGTTCCGGCGTACCTGGAAGAACTCACCAATCAACTTCCAGCCGCGCAACACGCTTGCGGAGGAAAAAGTCGTCCAGATGAAGATCAGGACGGCGAGGGCCCGAAGATTCCGAAGCCGACGGGACGGAGTGGCTCTCCCGACGCCCAACCGGCAATCGCGAATGCGAGCAATGCGAGGAGCGTCGTGCTGACATAGCCGAGCACCGATCTGCGGACTGGCACCGGACGATCTAACCGGTCGCCAGGGCAGACGGCAATACCGCCAGGAAGGGACCGACTACTCGCCGCGGGTGCGTTCCAGGCGGGTCGTCGCCGTCTCGGCGACCGTGCTGTCGTGAATCCGGCCGCCGTGGACTTCACTCTTATCCGCGCGATCGGGGCGCATCGTCGCCAGGGCAGCTCCGCAGACGGTGAGCACCAGGGAGCCGATCAGCTCGAGCCAGAAGCCGGCCACCGGCTTCGCCTCGGCGTCGATGAAGGACTGGCGTGGGTCGTCGAGCGTGCCGACGTTGTTCACCTTCGGGAGGTCGCCGATCAGGAAGATGAGCAGGGCGACCACGCCGCAGACGGCGATCGCCACCGCGGCCACCTGGCCGAGCTGCTCGCCGCGCGCGGCCATCGCGACGACGAGCAGGATCAGGGCGAAGACCGCGAGCACGAGGGTCGCGTAGCCATGCTGGTCGGATGCCTTGATCGCCTTCAGCGCTTCGCCACCGGGCGGTGTGAGGTGAAAGATGTCGGTGAACTGGGAGACGGCGAGCATGGCCGCGGCCGCGGCGCAGGCGAGCACGAGGAGCGTCTCGGTGCGCGGGAGCCTGCTCATGACTCGGCCTGCAGGCCGGGCGAGATCCCGCTGTCGCCGTGCCTCGCCCCCCGGCGCGCGACCGTCCCCCTCGATCGCCCTCTCCTCGCTGACGCCACCCCTCGAGAGTAGAGGGCGAGCAGGCCGCCGCAGAGGACGAGGATCGCGGAGCAGGAGACCTCGGCCCAGAAGCCCTGGAGCAGGACCGCGTCCGCGCCGCTGAAGGCCAGGCCCGCTCGGCCGGCGTCCAGTCCCTGCGGGAGGTCGATGGCGATGGCGACGGCGAGGCCGAGCAGGCCGCAGAGCGCCACCGCTCCTGAGAGTCGCGTGTCACCTCGATAGGCCCCGATGATCAGGACTACGGCCGCAACGGCGATCGGGATGAGCACCCAGAGGTGGGCGCTGCCCGCCGTCTCGGTCCCGACGAGGGGAACATTGGCGACCGATCCGACCTCACCGGCGTACTCGGGGGCATCCACGGCCACCCCGTGGTAGTCGAAGAACTGCGAGACCCCGAGCCCGATCGCGGCCGCTATGCCGACGAAGGCGACCGTGGAGAGAGGGGTCACGTGGCGCGTCGCGCGGGCCAGGCCACCCGCCAGCGCCCTGGCGTGCTCCACGATCCACCGCCCGCCCACGGCTCCGAGCTCGGCGAGCAGCGCGATCAGCGCGGCGAACAGCTTGATCACGAACAGCAGAGCCCCGGTTATGCGAGGCGCGAGCCCGGACGCGAGGCGGCCCACGGGCGCGAAGACCGGCCCGAGCCGGCGCGCCTCGGCGCGACGCCGGCGGGAGAGCTCGCGGCCCTCCCGGCGGGTGCGCTCGGTGAGCTCCTTGACGCCATCGGAGGCCTGCCTGTGGCGAGCGGACTTCATGCGTGATCCCTGCCTGAACGCCCCCGAGCCGCTGCTATCATCGTCCGTCGCTCCGGGGAGTCCCCAGAGGGCTCCGCGGGCGTTAACCGTTTCGATGGAGAACGGCGCGACATAGTCAGAAGTTCGGGTCGAAGAGACGCTTTTGCGCTCGGGCCCGTAAGGGCCTTTTTTCTGCGCGAATTCCGAACTGAGACTAGCCGTTCCGCATCTCCCTCACGCCAGTACGACCGGACAGGATCATGCCCCGCAGCTTTCCCCTCGAAAAGACCAGGAACATCGGCATCATCGCCCACATCGATGCGGGCAAGACGACGACGACCGAGCGCATCCTCTACTACACGGGCCGTACCCACAAGATGGGCGAGGTCCACGAGGGCGCTGCCGTCATGGACTGGATGGAGCAGGAGCAGGAGCGCGGCATCACGATCACATCGGCCGCGACCGCGTGCGAGTGGGACGGCCACCGCATCAACATCCTCGATACCCCGGGCCATGTCGACTTCACGGTCGAGGTCGAGCGCAACCTGCGCGTACTCGACGGCGCGATCGCCCTCTTTGACTCCGTAGCCGGGGTCGAGCCCCAGTCCGAGACGGTCTGGCGTCAGGCCGACAAGTACCACGTGCCGAGAATCGCCTACGTCAACAAGATGGACCGGATCGGCGCAGACTTCTTCAGGGCGGTTGAGACGATGCGGGACCGGCTCGGCGCGAACCCCCTCCCGATCCAGATCCCGATCGGCCAGGAGGCCGACTTCACCGGTGTCGTCGACCTGGTCGAGAACAAGGCGCTGGTCTGGAAGGACGAGCTCGGCACGGAGTTCGAGTACACGGAGATCCCCGAGGACATGAAGGACCTCGCTCACGAGCACCGCACGCATCTGGTCGAGGCATGCGCGGACTACGACGACGAGCTCATGGAGGCATACCTCAACGAGGAGGAGATCCCGCACGAGCGGATCGCGAAGTCGCTCCACCGGGCGACCCTCGACATCAAGGTGACCCCGGTCCTCTGCGGATCATCCTTCAAGAACAAGGGCGTGCAGCCGCTGCTGGACGCGATCGTCGAGCTGCTTCCGTCACCGCTCGAGGTGCCCGCGGTGACCGGGCTCGAGCCCGCGAAGAAGGGCGAGGACGGTGGGCAGACCGAGGCCGAGCGCCCCGCCGATGACAACGCTCCCTTCGCCGCGCTCGCCTTCAAGGTGATGGCCGATCCGTACGTCGGCAAACTGACCTACTTCCGCGTCTACTCCGGCAAGCTCACTGCCGGCGGCCGCGTCCTCAACGCGTCGAGCGGCCGGACCGAGCGCATCGGCCGCCTGCTGATGATGCACGCCAACGATCGCGAGGAGGTCGAGGAGTGCTACGCGGGCGACATCATCGCCGGCGTCGGCCTCAAGCAGACCTCCACGGGCGACACCCTCTGCGCGCCCGACGCCCCGATCGAGCTCGAGCACATCGAGTTCCCGGAGCCGGTGATCGCGGTCGCGATCGAGCCGAAGACCAAGGCCGACCAGGAGAAGCTCTCCGAGAGCCTCGCCAAGCTGGCCGAGGAGGACCCCACCTTCCAGATCACGTCGGATGAGGAGACCGCCCAGACCCTGATTCACGGGATGGGCGAGCTGCATCTCGAGGTGCTCGTCGACCGGCTGCTCCGCGAGTTCTCCGTCGAGGCGAACGTCGGCCGGCCTCAGGTCGCCTACCGGGAGACCATTCGCGACCGGGTCGAGAAGATCGTCTACCGCCACGTGCGGCAGACGGGCGGAAAGGGCCAGTTCGCTCACGTCGTCCTCAATGTGGAACCGGCTCCCGGTGAGGGCTTCGACTTCGTCAACGAGATCAAGGGCGGAAAGATCCCCACCGAGTTCATCCCGGCCGTTGAGCAGGGGATCGAGGAGGCACTCGTCTCCGGCGTCAAGGCCGGCTACCCGATGGTCGACGTGCGAGCGGAACTCGTGGACGGCTCCTTCCACGACGTCGACTCCTCGGAGATGGCCTTCAAGATCGCCGGCTCGATGGCGCTCCAGGACGCGGCTCGGAAGGCGAAGCCGGTGCTGCTCGAGCCCGTGATGTCCGTGGAGGTCGTCACCCCCGAGGAGTTCCTCGGCGACGTCATCGGCGACCTCTCCCGGCGCCGCGGCAAGGTCCAGGGGCAGGAGCCCCGGGGCAACGCTCTCGCCGTGCACGCGTTCGTGCCGCTCGGCGAGATGTTCGGGTACGCGACGGACGTGCGATCCTCGACCCAGGGGCGCGCCAGCTACACCATGCAGTTCGAGCGCTACGAGGAAGTCCCGAAGAACATCGAGGACGAGATCGTGGAGCACCGCTCGGGAGAGCCCGTGGGAGCCGGTGCGTAGCTATATTCCCCAGGTTGGTCAGCAACCGAACCAACTTCCGCAAGACCGACTTACAGACACCAACTAGACCCCCAAAGGAGCGAGATGTCCAAGGAGAAGTTCGATCGCGATAAGCCGCACGTGAACGTCGGCACCATCGGCCATGTCGATCACGGCAAGACCACGCTGACAGCCGCGATCACCAAGACACTCGCCGACAAGGGCGGTACCGAGGTGAAGTCGTTCGATGAGATCGACAACGCGCCCGAGGAGAAGGAGCGCGGGATCACCATCGCCACCTCGCACGTCGAGTACGAGACGGACAACCGGCACTACGCCCACGTCGACTGCCCGGGCCACGCCGACTACGTCAAGAACATGATCACCGGCGCCGCGCAGATGGACGGCGCGATCCTGGTGGTCTCGGCGCCGGACGGCCCGATGCCCCAAACGCGCGAGCACATCCTGCTGGCGCGCCAGGTGAACGTCCCCTACGTGGTCGTCTACCTGAACAAGGTCGACATGGTCGACGACGAGGAGCTGCTCGAGCTCGTCGAGGAGGAGGTCCGCGACCTGCTCACCGAGTACGAGTTTCCCGGGGCCGACGTGCCGATCATCAAGGGCTCGGCGCTGAAGGCCCTCGAGGGCGACGAGGAGGCCAAGCAGTCCATCCTCGACCTCGCCCAGGCCCTGGATGACTACATCCCGGAGCCCGAGCGCGATCTCGACAAGCCCTTCCTGATGCCGGTCGAGGACGTCTTCTCGATCACCGGCCGCGGCACCGTCGCGACCGGCCGCGTCGAGCAGGGCATCGTCAACACCAGCGACGAGGTCGAGATCGTCGGCATCACCGATACCACCAAGACCGTGGTGACCGGCGTCGAGATGTTCCGCAAGATCCTCGACGAGGGTCGCGCCGGCGACAACATCGGCGCGCTGCTGCGAGGCACCAAGCGCGAGGAGATCCAGCGCGGGCAGGTGCTCTGCAAGCCCGGCTCGATCACCCCGCACACGAAGTACAAGGCGGAGGTCTACTGCCTGAAGAAGGAGGAGGGCGGTCGTCATACCCCGTTCGTCTCCGGTTATCGGCCGCAGTTCTACTTCCGCACGACTGACGTCACCGGCGTCGTCAAGCTCCCCGAGGGCCGCGAGTTCGTGGCGCCGGGCGAGAACGCCGAGATGGAGGTCGAGCTCATTCAGCCGATCGCCATGGACCAGGGCCTCCGGTTCGCCATTCGAGAGGGCGGGCGAACCGTCGGCTCGGGTGTCGTGACCGAGGTAGTCGAATAGCTGTGACGGGCCCCCGTTCGGGGCCCGTTCTGAGTAAGGCCCTCCCACAAGGGCAAAGGGCCAAGACAACTGTCAGACATACGACCAGGGCGCGGCCCTAGCTACACCGGGGCGGCGCCCTAGCTGCGCGAAGAGACCAAACAGAAACCAGGCACAAATTGGCTTCATTGACATCAGGAAAGATCAGGATCCGGCTGAAGGCGTACGACCACGACGCCATAGACCGGGCTGCCCAGGAGATCGTCGGGACCGCCGAGCGGACCGGCGCGACCGTCGCCGGGCCGATCCCGCTGCCGACCGACAAGCACGTCTACTGCGTGATCCGCTCCCCGTTCAAGGACAAGGATTCGCGCGAGCACTTCGAGATTCGCACCCACAAGCGGCTGATCGACATCCATCAGCCGACCCCGAAGACCGTCGACGAGCTGCAGCGGATGGAGACTCTCCCCGCGGGCGTCGATGTGGAGATCAGGTTGTAGATGGCGGCGATCGTCGGCAAGAAGCTGGGGATGACCCGCATCTTCCTCGAGGACGGCACGGCCGTCCCCGTGACCGTGATCGAGGCGGCGCCGAACAGGGTGACCGCAATTCGCAAGGCCGACCGCGACGGCTACGACGCCGTCCAGCTCGCCGCGATCCCGGTCGCCGAGGACAGGGTCAGGAAGCCCGAGGCGGGCCATCTGAAGAAGGCCGGCGCGGTGGGTCTGAAGACCCTGGTGGAGTTCCGGGACATCGAGGTGGGAGGTGGAGCGTCCAAGGAGGTTGAAGCGCCCGCAGGCGGCGACGCCGCACAAGCCCCTGGTGATGCAGGCGACGCCGCCGAGGACGCTTCTTCCGATCGCGAAGCCGGGTCGGACGCCGGCCCGAAGATCGGCGATGAGGTCACCGTGACCAGCTTCGAGGCGGGCCAGCAGGTGAAGGTCTCCGCGGTCTCGGTCGGCAAAGGCTTCCAGGGCACGGTCAAGCGTCACAACTTCGGGCGCGGACCGGTGACGCACGGCTCCCACAACGTCCGCGCCCCAGGCTCGGTCGGCGCGAGCGCCGATCCCGCCCGCGTCTTCAAGGGCATGCGGATGCCCGGCCAGATGGGCTCGCGGCGGATCACCCAGCGGGGCGCGCATGTGGTCGAGGTCGACGCGGAGCGCAACCTGCTGCTGATCCGGGGCTCGGTCCCCGGCGCGACGAACGCCACCGTGGAGGTGCGCAGCGAATGAACAATTCGTCGGCCACAAGCACCACCGCCGCGCCAAAGGCGACGACCCTCGGCAAGCAGGCGAAGTCCGATCTGCCCAAGGAGATCTTCAGCGAGCCCTTCCACGAGGCGCTCGTCCACGAGGCCGCACGTGCCGACCTGAACGCGCGCCGGCGCGGCACGCATTCCAGCCTGACCCGCGGCGAGGTCTCCATGACCACCGCCAAGGCCTGGCGCCAGAAGGGGACCGGCCGTGCCCGCGCGGGCGCCCTGAGCGTCCCGCATCGCTACGGCGGCGGCGCCGCCTTCGGCCCGAAGCCTCGCCACTACACGGTCAAGGTGAACCGCAAGGCGCGCCGGAAGGCGCTGCGCGCGGCCCTGACCGTGCACGCCGAGCGCGGCAGCGTTGCCGTCCTGGACGGCGCCACGTTCAAGGAGCCGGCCACCAAGCAGGCCGCCGACGGCCTCGCGAAGTGGGGCGCCGACGCGCCGACCCTGATCGTCGTTGGCGCCGAGGAGGAGGCCGTGGCCAAGAGCTACCGCAACATCCCGGGCATCACCGTTGCGCTCGCGACCGCGGTGGGGGTCGCCGATGTCGTCGGCGCCTCCTCGCTTGTGATCACCGAGGCCGCTCTCGAGGAGCTCAAGGGGAGGGCCGCGTAATGGATCCCCGTCAGGTGATCATCCGCCCCGTCGTCTCCGAGAAGAGCTACGCGCTGATGGCCGAGGGCAAGTACACCTTCCGCGTCCACGACCGGTCGCACAAGCTGCAGATCGCTCACGCGGTCGAGGAGATCTTCGATGTCCACGTGAAGGCGGTCCGGACCTCGCGGGTGAAGTCCAAGCCGAAGCGGCGCGGGCTCCACAACGGTCGCTCCCGCTCGTGGAAGAAGGCAATCGTCCAACTCTCGCCCGGCGAGCGGATCGAGCTGTTCGAGGGCGCGGCGGTGGAGGGCTAGGCATGCCGAATCGCAAGACCAAGCCAACCAGCCCCGGCAGGCGCTTCGGCACATATCCGATGCGCGAGGAGCTCACCGGCGCGGAGCCCACGAAGAAGCTCGTTAAGGGCAAGACTTCATCCGGCGGCCGCAACTCAAACGGCCGAGTCACCGCTCGCCATCGCGGCGGCGGGGCCAAGCGCCGCTACCGCCAGGTCGACTTCAAGCGCACCAAGGACGGGATTCCCGCCAAGGTGGCCTCCATCGAGTACGACCCGAACCGCTCGGCGAGCATCGCGCTGCTCAACTACGCCGACGGCGAGAAGCGCTACATCTTGGCCCCGCAGGGTCTCCAGGTCGGCGCCGAGGTCGTGTCCGGCGAGGGGGCCGACATCGCCCCCGGCAACTCGCTCTCGCTGGCGCGGATCCCGACGGGAACCGTCGTGCACAACGTCGAGCTGATCCCCGGCCAGGGCGGCAAGCTCGGCCGCTCCGCCGGCACCGCCATCCAAGTGGTCGCCAAGGAGGGCCCGATGGTCAGCCTCCGGCTCCCGTCCTCGGAGGTCCGGATGGTTCGCGGAGAGTGCCGCGCGACCGTCGGAACCATCTCCAATGCGGAGCACCAGAACGTGAAGATCGGCAAGGCCGGCCGCAACCGGCACAAGGGCAAGCGCCCGCAGAGTCGTGGCGTCGCGATGAACCCGGTGGACCACCCGCACGGCGGCGGCGAGGCGCACCACACCCCGGGCGGTCACCCCGTGACCCCGTGGGGCAAGCCGACGCTCGGTTACAGGACACGTAAGAAGGGCAAGCGCTCGGACGCGCTGATCGTGCGCGGCCGCAGGCGAGGAAAGAGGAAGTGAGATGACCACCTTCCCGACCACGCACACCTGGATGGCGCGCATGGCGCGTCGCATCTCTGCGTCCTCGGGCTCGCCTTTGGCACCACCAAAGGCTTCGCCCTCGATCCTTGAGCTGCTCGGCCACGCGCGCCCCCAGGTGCATGTGGCCAGAAAGGCGGTCATCTGATGGGACGCTCGACCAAGAAGGGCCCGTGGGCGGAGGAGCGCTTGATGAAGCGCGTCAACGCGATGAACGAGTCGGGCCAGAAGCAGATGCTGAAGACCTGGTCACGCCACTCGACGATCTTCCCCGAGATGGTCGGGCACACCATCGCCGTCCACGACGGCCGCAAGCACGTGCCCGTCTACATCTCCGAGTCGATGGTGGGGCACAAGCTGGGCGAGTTCGCTCCCACCCGGACCTTCCGCGCCCACTCCGGCGCCGGCTCGGCGAGCGAGAGGGACTAACGGATGGCTGACGAGAAGAAGGCCGAGAAGAAGGACCAGCCGAAGAAGCCGGCGGCGAAGAAGCCCGCCGCGAAGCCGAAGGCCGAGTCCAAGGCCAAGGCTCCCGCGAAGAAGCCGGCAGCGAAGCCGAAGCCGAAGGCCGAGACCGCGAGCAAGGACAAGGGCGCGGCCGAGAAGCCGGCCGCGAAGCAGCCCGCCGCGAAGAAGCCGGCCGCGAAGAAGCCCGCCGCGAAGCCGAAGACTGAGACCAAGGCCAAGGCTCCTGCGAAGAAGCCCGCTGCGAAGAAGGCTGCCGCCAAGAAGGAGCCGGCCGAGACGCCGGTCGTCAACGCCCGCGCCCGCTTCGTCCGCGTCGCTCCGCGCAAGGCGCGCCTGGTCGCCGACCAGGTCCGCGGCCTGCCGCTCGAGGACGCGCTGCCCCTGCTGCGCTTCTCGACTCGCAGCGCGGCCCAGGACATCCGCAAGCTGCTCGAGTCGGCCGCCGCCAACGCGGAGACGAACCACGATCTCGTCGCCGACGACCTCTTCATCAAGGACATCCACGTCGACGAGGGACCCACGCTGCGCCGCTACCGGCCGCGGGCGCTGGGCCGAGCGACGCGAATCAACAAGCGAACCAGCCACATCGCCGTGGCGCTGACGCCGGAGGACTGAGGAGCACCATGGGCCAGAAGATCCACCCAGAGGGCTTCCGGGTCGGCTACATCCACGACTGGAAGTCGAATTGGTACAACGAGAAGGGGTTCGCGGACTACCTGAACGAGGACCTCGAGATCCGCTCGCACATCGAGAACAAGCTCTCGCACGCGGGCCTCTCCAAGATCACGATCAAGAAGGGTCCCGGCGAGGTGGAGGTCGACATCTCCACCGCCCGCCCCGGCATCGTGATCGGCAAGTCCGGCACCGAGGTCGACGCGCTGCGCCGCGAGCTCCACAAGCTCACCGGCAAGCCGGTCAAGGTCAACATCAAGGAGATCAAGCGCCCGGAGCTGGACGCGAAGCTGGTTGCCCAGTCGATCGCCGAGCAGCTCCAGAACCGGGTCGCCTTCCGCCGCGCTATGAAGCGCGCGCTGACCTCCGCCATGCGCTCCGGCGCGAAGGGCGTGAAGGTCCAGGTCTCCGGCCGGCTGGGCGGCGCCGAGATGGCGCGCACCGAGGGCTACTCGGACGGCCGCGTGCCTCTGCACACCCTGCGTGCCGACATCGACTACGGCTTCATCGAGGCCAAGACCACGACTGGCCGGATCGGCGTCAAGTGCTGGATCAACAAGGGCGAGGTCATGCCCGAGGGCTTCCGCTCCGAGCTCACCGACGAGGACGGCGGCCCGCCGTCGGGCGGCGGCCGGGGAGGTCGTGGCTGATGCTGATGCCGAAGCGGGTTCGCTACCGCAAGCAGATGCGCGGCCGGCGGCGCGGCTACTCCAAGGGCGGCACCACGGTCGCCTTCGGCGAGTACGGGCTCAAGGCGCTCGATCGCGGCTGGATCACCAACCGCCAGATCGAGGCCGCCCGAGTCGCGATGACCCGCAAGATCAAGCGCGGCGGGAAGGTCTGGATCAACGTCTTCCCGGACAAGCCGATCACCAAGAAGCCGCTCGAGACGCGCATGGGCTCGGGCAAGGGCAACCCCGAGGGCTGGGTCGCCGTCGTCAAGCCGGGCAAGGTCATGTTCGAGCTGGCCGGCGTCCCGGAAGACCTGGCGAAGGACGCGATGCGGCTCGCCGGGCACAAACTTCCGATCAAGACCAAGTTCGTCCGCCGGGAGGGTGTGGAGCAGCAGTCATGAAGGCCTCCGAGGCGCACAATCTCAAGGACGACGAGCTGGTCGAGCGCATCCGCCAGACGCGCGATGAGCAGTTCGCGCTGCGGCTCCAGCACGCGACGGGCGAGCTGGAGAACACCTCGCGGATCACCTCCGTCCGCAAGGACGTCGCCCGGCTGCTGACCGTGGCCAAGGAGCGCGGAATCGATCTCGAGCAGGAACTGAGGGCCTGATGGCAGACGAAGAGAAGAACGAGCAGATCGAAGAGCAACAGGAAGAGCAGCCCAAGGCCGAGGAGACTCCGGCCGAGGAGCCCAAGGCCGAGGAGACTCCGGCTGAGGAGGCCCCTGCCCAGGAGGCTGCGGCCGAGCAGGCTCCTGCTGCCGAAGCTGCAGAAGAAGAGGCCTCCGAGGACGCCTCTTCCGATGAGGACCTGGAGGGCCTCGACTGGAAGGCCCGTCGCCGCCTGGAGCGCTCACGTCAGCCTGCCGAGGCCCGCCCGCAGCAGAACCCCGAGGAGCGCGCCGCCGCTCGCGTCGAGGCGCGCAAGCAGGCCGCCAAGAAGCGCTCCGCCTACCGCACCAAGAGCCGCACCAAGAGCCGCACCAAGCACGAGGCCGGCACCGGCACGCCTCCCGCCGAGAGCGAGTCCGCAGGCCGCAAGACCCGCCAGGGCCGCGTCGTCTCCAGCAAGCCTGACAAGACGATCACCGTCGCGATCGAGGTCGCGAGGCGCCATCCGCAGTACGAGAAGATCGTCCGCCGCTCCCGCACCCTGCACGCCCACGACGCACAGAACGAGGCGGGCGAGGGCGACCTGGTGCGCGTCGTCGAGACCCGGCCGATGTCACGGACGAAGCGCTGGCGGCTGGTCGAGATCCTGGAGAAGGCGAAGTAGTGGCGATGACTCCTCCCACCACGGCACCACTCAGCCGGCTGCACACCTTCTCTGTACGGCGTCCTCGGGCTCGCCTTTGCCGCCAGCAAACGCTTCGCCCTGCGTCCTTGTCCAGCTCGGTTTTCGCTCGGCTGAGCGGCACCGCGCTGGAAGGAGGCATCGCGTGATCCAGCAGGAATCCAGATTGCGGGTCGCCGACAACTCCGGCGCGCGCGAGATCCTCTGCATCCGCGTCAAGGGTGGATCCGACCGCCGCTATGCGCGAATCGGCGACACGATCACGGCAACCGTCAAGCAGGCCACCCCGCGTGGCGGCGTCCGCAAGGGCGAGGTGGTCCAGGCGGTCGTAGTCCGCACCCGAAAGCAGCTCGGCCGCGGCGATGGGACCTACATCTCGTTCGACGAGAATGCCGCGGTGCTGATCGACGACAACGGCGCGCCGCGCGGCACCCGCATCTTCGGGCCAGTCGCCCGCGAGCTGCGCGACAGGAACTTCATGCGAATCGTCTCCCTGGCTCCGGAGGTCCTCTGATGGCGAAGATGCGAGTTCGCAGGGACGACGACGTGATCGTGATCGGCGGCAAGGACCGCGGCAAGCGAGGCAAGGTAATCCGGACCGACCCGAAGAAGGGCTACGTCTTCATCGAGGGTCTCAACATGATCAAGCGCCACCAGCGCCCGCGCTCCGTCAAGGACGCGCAGAAGGGCGGCGAGGTCGGCGGGATCATCGAGAGGGAGGGTCCGATCCACGTCTCCAACGTGATGCTGCTCGACCCCGAGGACAACAAGCCTACCCGGGTGAAGGTCGAGCGCGCGGACGGCAAGCGCAAGCGCGTCGCCGCGAGGACCGGAAGGGATCTGGACTAGTGGAAGCGGCGACCGCACAGCAGAAGCAGGCCGCCCCGCCGCCCCGGCTGCGCGAGACCTATGAGAACGAGGTGAAGCCGGGGCTCACGGAGCGCTTCGGCTACTCGACCCCGATGGCCGTCCCGACTCTGGACAAGATCACCCTCAACATGGGACTCGGTGAGGCGAAGCAGAACACCCAGATGCTCGAGGCCGCCACTGAGCAGCTCGCGACGATCGCGGGCCAGGCGCCGAGCGTCCGTCGCGCCAAGAAGTCGGTCGCCAACTTCAAGGTCCGCGAGGGCATGCCGGTGGGTGTGGCCGTGACGCTGCGCCGCGCGCGCATGTGGGAGTTCCTCGACCGACTCACCGCGATCGCGATCCCGCGGATCCGCGACTTCCGGGGACTGAACGCCCGCTCCTTCGACGGCCGGGGCAACTACTCGATGGGAATCCGCGAGCAGATCATCTTCCCCGAGATCGACTACGACTCGATCGACGAGGTCCGCGGCCTGGACGTGACCATCACGACCACCGCCAAGACCGACGAGGAGGCGTTCGCCCTGCTCGACGGCCTCGGGATGCCGTTCTCCCAGGAGGGCCGTCCCGGCCAGGCCGACGTCGAGGAGGAGGAAGAGGAGGAGCGCCGCAAGGAGGAGGCCCGCGAGCGGGCCGAGGCCGAGGCGGCCGCGCTCGAGCAGCTCAAGGAGGAGAACCCCGAGGCCTACGCCAAGCCGGAGAAGCCCGAGGAGGGCGAGGAAGGCGAGGAGGGAGCCGAGGGCGGCGAAGGCGAGCCCAAGGCCGAGAGCGACGGCGATGGCGGCGAGGAAAAGACTTCGAGCGACAAGGAAGAGGAATAGATGGCGAAGACGTCACAGAGGGTCCGGCAGCGCCGAGACCCGAAGTTCAAGACCCGCGGATACCACCGCTGCCGCCGGTGTGGGCGGCCGCGCGCGTACTACCGCAAGTTCGGGCTCTGCCGGATCTGCCTGCGCGATGCCGCGCACAACGGCTACGTGCCCGGAATGACCAAGTCCAGTTGGTAGGAAAATGCTCACTGATCCAGTCTCCGATTATCTGAACCGAATCCGAAACGGCCTGCTCGCCGACCACGAGGTCGTGGAGATCCCCGCCTCGCGGCTGAAGCGGGAGATGTCGCGCATCCTCAAGGAGCAGGGCTACATCACCGACTTCAACGTCGAGCCCGGACGGGTCGGCGAGGTGATCAAGATCCGGCTGCGCTACACCGAGAACCGCGACCCCGTGATCAGCGGCATGGACCGGGTCTCGCGCCCGGGCCGGCGCCGTTACGTTCCCAAGGCCGAGGTGCCGCGGGTCTTCGGAGGCATGGGCACAACGATCATGTCCACCTCGCGCGGCGTCATGACCGGCCACGAGGCCCGTCAGAGGGGCGTCGGCGGAGAGGTCGTCGCGCACGTCTGGTGAGGAACTGATGAGCCGAATCGGAAGAAAGCCAATCGAGATCCCCGAGGGCGTCGATATCGACGTCAAGCCCGGCGCTGTCAGCGTCAAGGGCCCCAAGGGCGAGCTCAACCAGGACGTCGACACCGACATGAAGGTGGCGATCGACGACGGCACCCTCACGGTCTCCCGCCCGACCGATCGCGGCGAGCACCGTGCGCTGCACGGCTTGACCCGAAGCCTGATCGCGAACATGGTCGAGGGAGTCACCGACGGCTTCGAGCGCCGCCTGGAGATCCAGGGCGTCGGATACCGCGCCAACCTGAAGGGCAAGAACCTCGAGATGGCGCTCGGCTACTCCCATCCGGTCTCGATCGAGGCGCCCGAGGGGATCGAGTTCGAGGTCCCGCAGCCGACTGAGGTCATCGTGCGCGGGATCGACAAGCAGCTGGTCGGCGAGACCGCCGCGCGCATCCGCAAGACGCGCCCGCCTGAGCCCTACAAGGGCAAGGGCGTGCGCTACGCCGGCGAGCACGTCGCCCGCAAGGTCGGGAAGAGGGCATAGCCATGACCGTTCTCTCCAAGCCCCAGAAGAGGCTTCGCCGCCGCCGCCGCGTCCGCGCCCGGATCCGCGGCAACGCCGAGCGTCCTCGCCTGTCCGTGTACCGCTCTAACCGCGGCGTCTTCGCTCAGCTGATCGACGACGATTCCGGCAAGACGATCGCCTCCGCTTCCTGGACCGAGGACGAGCTTCGCAAGCTCGGCTCGATGGAGCAGGCCAAGCGCGCCGGCCAGCTGGTCGCCGAGCGCGCCAAGGCGGCGGGCGTCGAGACCTGCGTATTCGACCGCGGTGGCTACCAGTACCACGGCCGGGTCGCGGCGATCGCCGAGGGAGCACGCGAGGGAGGGCTCCGGTTCTGATGGACCAGAACACCAAGGGGTCAGGCCAAGGCCTGACCCCACGTCCTCTACCCTCACCGGTTCTATGGCTGTAGAGAGCGTTTCTCCAAAGGGACTCGACCTGCAGGAGCGGGTGATCGAGATCAACCGCGTCGCCAAGGTGGTCAAGGGCGGCCGGCGCTTCTCGTTCACCGCCCTGGTCGCCGTCGGCGACGAGGACTCCGTGGTCGGAATCGGCTACGGCAAGGCCCGCGAGGTCCCGCTGGCGATCCAGAAGGCCGTCGAGGACGCCCGCAAGAACCTGATCCGGGTTCCCAAGTACGGTCAGACGATCACCCACCGCGTGATCGGCCGCTTCGGCGCCGGCCACGTCGTCCTGCGGCCGGCCAGCCCCGGTACCGGCGTGATCGCGGGGGGCGGCGTCCGCGCCGTCCTCGAGCTCGGCGGAGTGCGCGACGTGCTCACCAAGAGCATCGGCACCCAGAACCCGATCAACCTGGTCAAGGCGACCATGTCAGGTCTCTCGATGCTGCGCCGGCCGGAGGACGTCGCGAAGCTCCGCGGCATCTCCATCCGCGAGGTGCTCGGCGTCGGCAACGGCAAGGCCGCCGAGAAGGTCAACGGCACCGAAGAGGCGCCGGTCACCGCCGAGGCCGTCGCCGCCGAGGCTCCGGCCGCTGCGGAGGCCCCGGCCCAGGCCGAGCCGGAGACTCCGCCCAGCGCGCCCACACCGGAGGGCTCTTAGGTGGCTGATCTTGCCTTGAAGCAGGTTCGCTCCTCCAATGGCGCTTCCGGCGTCCAGCGCGACACGTTGCGCTCATTGAAGCTCGGCAAGATCGGCAGGGAGGCGAAGCACGCCGACACGCCGCAGCTGCGGGGCATGATCCGAACCATCAGCCACCTGGTGGAGGTCGACGGTGGCTGACGAGAAGCCGCCCGACCAGGTCGGCCTGCACACGCTGAAGCCCGCTCCGGGCTCGCGTCATCCCCGCAAGCGGCTCGGTCGCGGTAAGGGCACAGGCCATGGCAAGACCTCCGGCCGCGGCCACAAGGGCGCGGGCGCCCGCTCGGGCAGCAAGCGCAAGACCGCCTACGAGGGCGGCCAGAACCCGATCCACATGCGGATGCGCAAGCTGCGCGGCCCGAACAAGAAGATGTCGATGCCCTTCGAGAAGTTCCGGACGCGGACGCAGCCGGTCAACCTCTCCGATCTCGACGCGCGATTCAAGGCGAACGACGAGGTCACTCCTGAGTCCCTGCGCGAGTCCGGCCTGGCCAAGCGGCGGGACCCGGTCAAGATCCTCGCCCGAGGCAACATCTCGAAGAAGCTCACTGTGAGGGCCCACGCGTTCAGCGCCACGGCCAAGGAGAAGATCGAGGCGGCAGGCGGGACCTGCGAACTTATCTAGATGCTCCAGACGATCCTCAACGCCTTCACGGTCCAGGAGATCCGCAAGAAGCTGATCTTCACCGCGGGGATCCTGGCGCTGTATCGGCTCGGCGCCTACATCCCTTCACCAGGTGTCGACGCGCAGGCGATCAAGGACGGGGTCAACAACGTCGGGGGCTCCAACATCCTCGGCTTCCTCAATCTCTTCTCGGGCGGAAGCCTCTCCCGGCTGTCCCTCTTCGCGCTGGGGATCATGCCCTACATCACGGCGTCGATCATCCTGCAGCTGCTGACGGTCGTGATGCCCTCGCTGGAGCGGCTCCAGAAGGAGGGTGAGGTAGGGCAGCAGAAGATCACGCAGTACACGCGCTACCTGACGGTGGTCCTGGCCTTCGCCCAGTCGCTCGGCTTCGTCTTCCTGTTCAGCTCGTCGAGCGTCGGTGGGCAGAACGTGATCGGAGAGCGCACCTTCCCGAAGGTCTTCCTGATCGTGGTGACGCTGACCGCGGGCTGCACGGTCCTGATGTGGATGGGAGAGCTGATCACCCAGCGAGGGATCGGCAACGGGATCTCGCTGATGATCTTCGCCTCGATCGTCTCCCGCATTCCCGAGGGAATCACCAAGTGGTGGAACAACCCCGATCAGGTCTTCGTCGTGATGATGCCGTTCATCGCGCTGGCCGTGATCGTCGCGATCGTCTTCGTCCAGGAGGGCCAGCGCCGGATCCCGGTGCAGTACGCGAAACGCGTCGTCGGGCGCCGGATGACATCCGGCGGGTCGACCTACTTACCGCTGCGCGTGAACATGGCCGGCGTGATCCCGGTGATCTTCGCCGCCTCGATCATGGCCTTCCCGCCGACCATCGGCCAGCTCATCAACACACCGGCGGCGCTCGACTTCGCCGCGTTCTTCAGCCCGAACAGCTGGCACTACGTGGTGGGTGAGGTCTTCTTCATCGTGATCTTCACCTACTTCTACACGGCGGTCACCTTCAACCCGGTGGACCAGGCCGACAACCTGAAGAAATACGGCGGATTCATCCCGGGCGTTCGGCCCGGGCGACCTACCGCCGAGTACCTGGACCGCATCCTGTCCAGGCTCACCTTCCCCGGCGCCCTCTACCTGGGCGCGGTCGCGGCGCTGCCGACCATCCTGATCTCTCAGACGTCGGCCAACTTCTTCTTCGGCGGAACCTCGATCCTGATCGTCGTCGGCGTGGCTCTCGATACGGTCAAGCAGCTGGAGGCCCAGCTGATGATGAGGAACTACGAAGGGTTCTTGAAGTAGGAGCCGGCGCGAGTCGCCCGTCCCCGCCGCGGGTACAACGCAAATCAAGATGCCAGAGCTGAACCTCATTCTCCTCGGCCCGCCCGGCAGCGGGAAGGGGACCCAGGGCGAGCGTCTCCAGGAGGACTTCCGGCTCCCGTACTACGCGACGGGCGACATCCTGCGGGCCGCCGTCAAGGAGGGCACCGAGGTCGGGAAGCAGGCCAAGGAGTTCATGGACCGCGGAGACCTCGTCCCCGACGAGGTGATCATCGGTGTGATCGCGGAGCGTCTCCAGGGCGAGGAGGCCGCCGACGGCTTCATCCTCGATGGCTTCCCGCGGACCGTCCCTCAGGCCGAGGCTCTCGACTCCAAGATGAAGGAACTGGGGCGCGACCTCACCGCGGCGATCCTGATCGACGTCCCGGAGGACGAGGTCGTTCGGCGCCTGGGCGGCCGCCGGACCTGTGAGGAGAACCCGAGCCACATCTACCACGTCGACTTCGACCCTCCGACGGAGGAGGGCATCTGCGATCTCGACGGCGCGAAGCTGATCGTGCGCGACGACGACAAGCCGGACGTGATCAAGAATCGCCTCAGCACCTACCGCGAGAAGACCGAGCCGCTGATCTCCTACTACGAAGACCGTGGCATCCTCAACCAGGTGAACGGCGCGCAGTCGCCGGACGAGGTTGAGGAGAGCATCCACGGAATCCTCGCGACGCTTCGCCGCGAGGAAGAGGAGGGGATGTGAGCCGGACATGTATCGCGGCATGATCATCCGCAAGACCTCCGAGCAGATCGACGCCATGGCGGAGGCCGGCAAGATCCAGGCTCGCTGCCTGCGCATGCTTCGCTCCAAGGCACGTCCCGGCATCACCACCAAGGAGCTCGACGAGGCCGCCGAGAAGTTCATCCGCTCCCAGGGAGCGGTTCCCTCCTTCAAGGGATACCGGGGCTTCCCGGGCTCGATCTGCACGTCCCCGAACTCGATGGTCGTTCACGGCATCCCGGGGCCCTACGAGCTGCGCCGCGGCGACATCCTCTCGATCGACGTCGGGGTCACCTACGAAGGGTGGGTGGCGGACGCGGCCTTCACCATGCCGATCGGCGAGACTCCCGAGGGCGCTGAGCCGCTCCTCGCCGCCACCAAGGACGCACTCTTCGAGGGCATCGCGCAGGCTGTGAGGGGAAACCACCTCAGCGACATCTCGCATGCGGTCCAGCAGCGCGTGGAGCGGGACGGGCTCTCCATCATCCGCACGCTCGTCGGTCACGGAATCGGGCGTGACATGCACGAGGACCCGCAGATCCCGAACTTCGGGGATCCCGGCAAGGGCCCCGAGCTCGAGATCGGCATGGTCCTCGCGATCGAGCCGATGGTGAACGCCGGCAGCGCCGACGTCCGCATGGGATCGGACGGCTGGGCCGTCTACTCAGCCGATGACTCACTGGCCGCGCACTTCGAGTTCACGGTCGCGATCACCGAGGACGGCCCACGCGTCCTCACCCCCTGGCACCTGGAGTAGGCATCCAACGGCAGCAGGTTTTCGGGCGGAGGCGAAGTCGCTCTCTAGCATCAGCGTTCGTGAAGCAACGAGCGTGGGACAACTTCCTCAACCCCCGGCTGGCCAGTGCCGAGGAGCCGATGCTGCCGCGGGTCATCGGCGTGATCTACGCGGCTGCCGGCATTCTCGGGCTGGTCTCGACGGTTCTGCCCCATCCGGCGGGCAGCGACGAGACCGGGCTCGCGTTGAACGCGATCGCCGCGATTCTCTTCGGGGTGCTCTTCTTCGCCTTCGCAGCCTCGGTGCCGCGCTGGCTCACGCAGGTCTCGGTCGCCCTCGGCTCGGTGATGATCGCCCTCGCGGTCTACTTCAGCGGCGCGGCGGGGGTCTTCGCGAGCATGTTCGTCTGGATCGCCGCCTTCACCGCGCTGTTCCTGTCGCGGCGGGCGACCTTTCTCCAGCTCAGCTGGCTCCTCGTCTGCTACACGGTCGCGCTTCTCAACGTCAATGACTCCACCGGCTATTCGCCCCTGACCCGGATCCTGCTCACGGGGCTCGGGCTCTTCGCGATCGCCGGCCTGACGTCCTGGCTGGTCCGGCGGCGGAAGCGCGCCGAGGAGCGCACGCGGCAGTTCTTCGACCTCTCGCGGGACATGCTCTGCACGACGAACGCCGACGGATACCTGCTGGAGCTCAACGAAGCCTGGACCACGACCTTGGGCTACTTGCCCGAGGAGCTCCGCTCCCGGCCGTACGCCGAGCTGATTCATCCGGATGACCGCGACAAGGTGCGGAGCGAGATGGCGCGGGCATTCGAGGCGCACCCGGCGATGTTCGACTGTCGCTTCCGTGCCGAGGACGGTGAGTGGCGCTGGCTGCTCTGGAGCGCGTCCTTCAGCAGGGAGACCAGCCTGGTATTCGCTCGGGCCACAGACATCACGGTCGCCAAGCAGCTGGCCGACCAGCGAGAGGCCCTGGTCGAGGAGCTGGACTCGATCGCCCGGACCGACCCGCTGACCGGGATCCCGAACCGGCGCTGGCTCGACGCCGAGATCCAGCGAGAGATGGCGAGGTCGAGCCGCGATGAACGGACGCTCGGCCTCGCGATGCTGGATCTCGATCACTTCAAGGACTACAACGACCGGCACGGCCACCCGGCCGGCGACGATCTGCTGAAGGACGCCGTCGAGGGCTGGCGCGCGAAGCTGCGCACCAGCGACTTCCTGGCGCGCTATGGCGGGGAGGAGTTCGTGGTCCTCCTCCCGGAGTCCACGCCGGCTGAGGCCGAGGAGCAGCTGAACCGGCTGCGCTCCGCGACGCCCGAGGCCATCACCTGCTCGGCGGGGGTGGCGTTCTGGGACGGGCGCGAGGATGTCTCCGCGCTGATCGCGCGGGCCGATACGGCTCTCTACGCCGCCAAGGAGTCCGGCCGCGACCGGACGGTGATCCTCGAGGTCAGCGAGCAGTCGCTCTGATCAAGCGCCGCCGATGATCTTCGCCTTCTGCGCGGCGAACTCCTCGTCCGTCAGCGCGCCGCTCGCGTGCAGCTGGGCCAGCTTCTCGAGCTGCGCGGTCGAGTCGCCGCCACCCGCGGCCGGCTGACCGGGCATCTGGCCCATCTGCTGGATCGGCATGCCGCCGATCTGGACGTTCGGCATCGCCGGCGAATCGCCGATGAGCTCCTTCGCGACCGCCTCGCTCGCCTCGTCCTTGGCGATCTGAAACCGCGTCGGCTGGCCCGAGCCTCCGGCCTGCGCCTGCATCTGCGCGGCGGCGGCGAGGTATTTGTTCTTTGAATCATCCAGGGGCAGGTAGAGCGTGATCACCTGGCGGTCCTCGGGAGTTCCCGAGACGGCGCCCAGCACCTGCGCAGAGTTCATGCTCGCGCTGACCTCATCCCGGTTCCACGACTTCAGCACCTTGCCCACCTTGAGGCTGCCCTTCTTGTCCTTCTCCTCGAGGGCATGAATCTGGCTCGAGGTCACGGCGAGAATGAAGTTCTCGGGCAAGCCGGCACCGCGGAGACCCTTCGCCATCCCTCCGACGCTGGGCATCATCCCCTCGCCGAGCTTCGTGCCGAACTTGGCCATTCCGCGGGTGGCACCGCCGATGCCGGCCGCCTTCAGCTGCTGATCCTGTGTGACCTGCTCCATATGACATGCCGCTACGACCGCGTCGTTCAGCGCCTCAGTGGCGACGCTGAGCGCCTGCTCGTTGACCTGCTCAGCCGACAAGCTCATCTCTGCTCCTTCTCCTCAGTTGATCCCCGGAACTGCTACCTGATCCGTACTCTATCCACGGTCGGGGAGGCCGGGCCAGCTGCCCTTTCCTGATCAGATGGTCGAGTCCAGGGCGCAGAGAACTGCCCTTGGCCAGGCACGACCCAGGCACGCACGCTGCTATCCTTTCGCAGGTCGGTTCACGCCTGGTGTGGCCGGCGTTTTTCCACGCCTGTAGGCCCGACTCCTGGGGCCGGCGGGCTCACTCCCAGCAAGATACGACCCCAGTGAGAGAAGGGGAATGAAGGTCCGAGCGTCTGTAAAGCCGATGTGTGAGAAGTGCAAGGTGATCCGCCGTGGCGGAGCCGTCCTCGTGATCTGCCCGAATCCGCGCCACAAGCAGAGGCAGGGTTAGATGGCGCGGATCGCGGGAGTCAACCTCCCCATCAACAAGCGCGCCGAAATCGGCCTCACCTACGTCTTCGGCGTCGGCCGCTCGACGGCCAACGAGATCCTCAAGGAGACCGGGGTCGACCCGAACACCCAGGTCAAGGATCTGACCGAGGACGAGATCATCAAGCTTCGTGACGCGGTCGAGAACCACGAGGTGGAGGGAGATCTGCGACGGGAGCGCTCCCAGAACATCAAGCGCCTTCAGGAGATCGGCTCCTACCGGGGGCTCCGCCATCGCCGCGGGCTGCCGGTTCGGGGGCAGCGCACCAAGACCAACGCGCGGGGCCGCAAGGGCCCGCGCCGGATGAGCGTTGCGGGCCGCAAGAGGGCCCCGCAGCCGAAGTGATCGACGGAGGAATTCGCTAGATGCCACCAGCTCCGAAGAAGGGTCGCTCGCGCCGCAAGGTCCGCAAGAACGTCACCTACGGCCAGGCCCACATCAAGACTTCGTTCAACAACACGATCGTCACCCTCACCGATCCCGAGGGCAACGTGCTCGCCTGGGAGTCCGCCGGTTCCGCCGGATTCAAGGGCTCCCGGAAGTCGACTCCGTTCGCCGCCCAGGTGACCGCCGACGCGGCCGCCAAGAAGGGCATGGAGCACGGCCTCGAGAAGGTCGAGGTGTTCGCCAAGGGCGCCGGCTCCGGACGCGAGACGGCGATCCGCTCGCTGCAGGCCGCCGGGCTCGACGTGACGACCGTCAAGGACGTGACGCCGCAGGCCCACAACGGGTGCCGCCCCCGCAAGCGGAGGCGCGTCTGATGGCCCGCGATACCGGAGCCCAGTGCAAGCAGTGCCGCCGCGAGGGACAGAAGCTCTTCCTCAAGGGCTCACGCTGCTTCACCGACAAGTGCGGCGTCGAGCGTCGCTCCTATCCACCCGGAGAGCACGGCCGCGGCCGTATGCGCCAGTCCGAGTACCGGAATCAGCTGCGCGAGAAGCAGAAGGCGAAGCGCTACTACCAGGTGCTCGAGAAGCAGTTCGCGAGCTATTACGACAAGGCCAGTCGCCAGGAGGGCGTCACCGGCGAGAACCTGCTGCGGCTGCTCGAGTGTCGCCTGGACAACGTCCTGGTGCGCCTCGGCTTCGCGGCCTCCCGCCGCCAGGCCCGCCAGCTGATCGGCCACGGCCACTGGACGGTGAACGGCCGCCGCGTCGACATCCCGAGCTACCAGGTGAAGCCCGACGACGTGATCACGATCAAGCCCAGCAGCGCCTCGACCGAGACGGTTCGGGACGCGACGGAGCTCACGTCGGGCGTACCGGCCTGGCTGCAGGCCGATCACGACTCGCTTAACGCCAAGGTGCTGAGGCTCCCTGAGAGAAGCGAGATCTCAGCCCCCGTCGAGGAACAGCTCATCGTCGAGCTGTACTCGAAGTAACCCCCCAGAGAAGGAAGTAGATACCTGATGGAAGCCATGACCACCCTGCCAGATTTCCAAGTGCCCAAGATCGCGGGCGAGGATGCCGAGGAGAACAAGGGCACCTTCACCATCGAGCCGCTCGACAAGGGCTTCGGCTACACGTTCGGCAACAGCCTGCGCCGCGTGCTGCTCTCCAGCCTCGGCGGCGCCGCGATCACCAGCGTTCGCATCGAGGGCGTGGCTCACGAGTTCTCGACCATTCCGGGCCTGAAGGAGGACGTCACCGACCTGGTCCTCAACCTCAAGGACGTCGTCGTGCGCATGCACACCGACGCCGATGAGGTCGAGACGCCGCTGGTCGCCACCGGCCCCGGTGAGGTCAAGGCCAAGGACATCGACCTCCCCGCGGGCGTCGAGATCCTCAACCCGGAGGCGCCGATCGCGACTCTCGAGAAGAAGACCAAGCTCGAGATGTACCTGACGATCGGCCGCGGCCGCGGCTACTCCCCGGCGGATGAGAACAAGTCCGACGACAAGCCCATCGGCGTGATCCCGATCGACGCGATCTTCTCGCCGATCCGCCGCGCCGCGTACTCGGTCGATGCCGCCCGCGTCGGGCAGCGGACCGACTTCGACAAGCTCACGCTCGAGGTCGAGACCGACGGGTCGATCGAGCCGGGCGCCGCGCTCCGCGAGGCCGCCGAGATCCTGATCAAGAGCCTCGCGATCTTCACCACCGCCGACCGCGTGGATGAGCTGCGCGGCGAGGGTGCGATCGCCGCGGTCGACGGAGGAGGCGGAGGAGGAGGAGGCGACGCTGCGGCCGCCCCGGGCGCCGACGGGCTCGACGAGATCCTGATCGAGGAGCTTGAGCTGGGTGTCCGCTCCTACAACTGCCTGAAGCGTGCCGGCATCCAGACCGTCGGCGAGCTCGTGCGGAAGTCGGAGTCGGAGCTCAACGCGATCCCGAACTTCGGTCGCAAGTCGATCGAAGAGGTCCAGGAGACCCTGCGCGCACGCGGCCTCTCGCTGCGGGCGGACTAGGGCCCCTAGACTCCCGGGCCGGAGCACGGCGATGAGGCACCAGCGCAAGAGAGCAAAGCTGAGCCGGGATGCGGCTCACCGCGACTCAATGCTTCGCACGATGTCGAAGCAGCTGATCCAGCACGAGCGCATCCGGACCACCCAGCCCAAGGCGAAGGCCCTCAAGCCGGAGTTCGAGAAGCTGATCACGCTCGCCAAGCGGGGCGATCTCCATGCGCGCCGGCAGGCACTCTCGGAGCTGCACAACGACAAGTTCGCCGTGCACAAGCTCTTCGAGGAGATCGCGCCGCGCTACGCGCAGCGCCCGGGCGGCTACACGCGGATCGTGAAGCTCGGCCCGCGCCGCTCTGATTCGGCCGAGATGGTCTTCCTCGAGCTGGTCTAGCGGCGATAGCATCCGCCCCGCGATGCGGGGAGGAAGGAGCCTCACGCTGCTGGCGGGCCTGGCGATGCTCGGCTACTCGCTTGCCCCCGGCTCAGCCCAGGGCAGGCCGAGCGGGGTGGGCGGGGACGGCCGTCCCAACATCCTCGTCGTCATGACCGACGACATGAACCAGGCGGACCTGGCGTTCATGCCCAAGACGAGGAAGCTGCTGGCGAAGCAGGGAACCTCGTTCACGAACGCGATCACCTCGTTCCCGCTCTGCTGCCCGTCGCGGGCCACCTTCATCACCGGGCAGTACGAGCACAACCACGGCGTCGGCGGCAACTTCTACCCGGAGGGGTGGTACGGGATGCCCGGGCGAAACAACACCCTCGCCACGTGGCTCGACGCCGCCGGATATCGCACGGACCTGGTCGGCAAGATGCTCAACGGCTACGGTGCGCTCGACGGCCACGGTGAGATCCCGCCCGGATTCGACCGATGGCACGGGCTGCTCGACGTCTCGGCCTACGACTACTACAACTTCGAGATGAACGACAACGGTCGGCTGCGCACCTGGGGCGACCCGGACTTCGCGCGCAAGCTGGTCGCGTTCGCGAACATCGAGGTCACCCCGCCGGACAAGAAGAGCCTGGCGGACATCCTCGCGAAGCTGACCGAGGTGATGGGGCCGGCGCCCTACACCTACTGGGGCGCCAGTAATCCCGATCAGTACTCGCCCGACGTCACCGGTCGCATCACGAGCAAGCTGCTCGGGCGCGAGAAGCGGCGGAGGAAGCCGTTCTTCATCTGGTGGGCTCCGGCCGCGCCGCATCGCGAGGACGTCTCGACCACGCTGATGGGACGCTCCGGGGCCGATCCGCGGCCGGCCCCACGTTACGACCGGCTGTCGAAGAGCTTCCAGCTGCCGCGACCGCCCAGCTTCAACGAGGCCGATGTGAGCGACAAGGCCACCGATGTGACCAAGCACACGCCGCCCCTGACGGACGCCCAGATCAACCAGCTCCAGCTCGACTACGAGGGCCGCGGCGGATCACTCCGGGCCGTCGACGACAAGGTCGGCCGGATGGTGAAGACGCTGCGTCGCAGCGGCCAGCTCGCCAACACGGTGATCGTCTTCACGTCGGACAACGGCTGGCTGCAGGGCGAGCACCGCATCCCCGGGGACAAGTTCCTGCCCTACGAGGAGTCTCTGGGGGTTCCGCTGATCTTTCGGGGCCCCGGGATCGCCAGGGGCAGGAGGATCAAGCGCCAAGTCGCGAACATCGACATCGCGCCGACCCTCGCCGGCCTGGCGCGCGTCAAGGCGCACAGGCTGATGGACGGGGTCTCTCTCGTGCCCACCCTCCGGCGGCACAGGCAACCCCCGAAGCGCGCGCTGGCCGTCGAGGCGCCGCGCCCGCTGTTCGAGGGCGCGATTCCCGAAAACACCTGGGACCGGCCGTACATGGGTGTGCGGACCCAGCGCTACACGTACGTCGTCTACACGGCGACCTCGGAGGATGAGTTGTACGACCGCCGGGCGGACCCCTACGAGCTACAGAACGTGGCGCGCAATCCAGCCTACGCCGGGGTCAGAGCCCACCTCTACGCGCTGATGCAGCGCCTCCACACCTGCCGGGGGCGCGACTGCCGCGTGAAGCCGTAGCTACCGGCCGACCTTGAACTGCGAGCCGGAGCCCTTCCGGTTCGGGCCCAGCGCCACTGCGATCGCGACCGTGAAGACCACGATCACCCCGAGCACGACCCACTGCGCCCAGTTCTCGATGGTCGAGAGGGCAACCACGCAGAGCGCGATCCCGATGATCAGCGCGATCACGCTGTAGATCGCGGAGCCTTTCTCGGCGCCGCGCCTGATCCCCTCTCCGCCCGCGAGCAGGTCGCTCCGCTCGTACTGGGAGCGCTGCGTGATGTCCGTGTTCGCCATTCTCTCCTCCTCCGCTGTTGGGCCGAACCCTACGCCTCGAGCCGGACCTGGACCGTGAACGTGGTCACAGCCATCATCCGTCCCGCCGGTGGGGGTTCACAGCGATCATGAACCCGATCACTGTCACGACGATCGCCCCGAGCACCACCCACTGAGACCAGTTGCCGATCGAGTCGACGGCGATCGCCGCGCCGATGATGCCGATCACGATCACGATCACCTCGTAGACCTCCATGCCGACCTTGCTCGGGCCACGGCCGAACAGCTCCTGACGCGCCTCCTCGTGGGAGATCGACGACGGTTCGTCCGAGCCGGGCAAGGCCATCGCTGGGTAGTGTCGCGCACTTATGGCCACCGTGCGAATGAATCTCGCCTACCACGGCGCGGGGTTCGCTGGCTGGGCGGCGCAGCCGGGCATGCGGACCGTCCAGGGCGAGCTCGAGGGGGCTCTGGAGCGGATCATGGGATCCCCGACGCCGCTGACGGTCGCGGGCAGGACCGATGCCGGGGTTCACGCCTGGGGCCAGGTGGCGAGCTTCGGGATCGAAGGGGACCCGCCGGAGGAGCTGGCGCGGGCTCTCAACTCCCTCACCGGCCCCGACCTGGCCGTGCTCAGCGCCGCTCCGGCGGCGGACGGCTTCGACGCCCGGCGGGACGCGAAGGGGCGCACCTACTGCTATCGCGTGTTCTCCGACCGGACCCTCAATCCCTTCGAGGCCGGCATCTCGCTCTTCTGGCCGCATCGCGTCGAGCGCGAGGAGCTCTCCCGCTGTGGGGATGCCGTTCGCGGCACGCATGACTTCACCGCCTTCACGCCGACGCAGACGGAGCATGTTCGCTTCGAGCGCGAGATATTCCGCGCCGACTGGCACGAGAAGCCGGCGGCCATGGGGGAGGGCACAGTCCTGGAGCTCTGGATCGAGGCCGACGCCTTCATGCGGAATATGGTCCGCGTGCTGGTGGGGACGATGCTGGAGGTGGGCGGCCGCCGCCGCTCCTTCGAAGACTTCCAGTCGTTGCTCGACGGCGCGCCGCGAGAGCGGGCCGGAGATACGGCGCGGGCTCACGGCCTCCATCTGGCCAGCGTCCGCTACTGATTAGGCTTACCTAACCTGGTAGCCTGACCAATTCGGTCGGGATTGAAGTTCGCCACCGAACCACGTTTTGGGCACCTTCGTCATCACATTGAGAGAGGGCTTCGAGGCGGCGCTGATCGTCGGACTGATCCTCGCCTACCTGGCGAAGACCGGCCAGCGCGAGCAGGCGAGAGCGGTCTGGTTGGGCGTTGCCGCGGCCGCGGTCACCAGCGTGGCAATCGGCGCGACCCTCTATCTCTCGGCCGGTGAGCTCCAGGGCAACAGTGAGAAGGTCTACGAGGGGGCCACGATGATCTTCGCCGCCGCCCTGGTCACCTGGATGGCGTTCTGGATGCGAAAGCAGGCCGCGACGATCGGCACGCACCTGCGCGAGCAGGTCAGCGAGTCGCTCCGCGCCGGGGGCGGTATCGGGCTCGCCACGGTGGCGTTCATCGCCGTCGCACGCGAGGGGCTCGAGACCGCACTGTTTCTGTTCGCCTCGACCGAGAACTCCGATCCCGTGCTCGCCGTCGCGGGCGGGGTGCTTGGGCTGGTCGCGGCGGTCGGCCTCGGAGTGGCCTTCTATCGCGGCGCCCTGAAGCTCGACCTCGGCAAGTTCTTCACCTACACGAGCGTCCTGGTGATCGGTTTCGCCGCCTATCTGATCTTTGGCGGACTGCATGAGCTCGCCGAAGCCTCCGGCAGCGAGCTGCTCGAGGTCGCGGCGCCCGTCGCGGCCGTGATCTACGGCTGCAGCCTCGCCTGGGTCTACCTGCGCGAGTCGCTGCGCCAGTGGCGCTCGGGCGCGCCCGAGGCGGAGAAGGCTCCCGGCGAGCCCGCTCCCGTCGAGTCGGGCGCATAGGCCACCATCCGTCGACCTTAGAATCGGTGGTGGGATGCGAGTCCTGATCACCAACGACGACGGGATCCAGGCGACGGGCCTCAACGCGCTGCGACGCGAGCTGCGCAAGATCCCCGAGCTCGAGGTCCACGTGATCGCGCCCGATTCCAATCGGAGCGCGACCGCGCGCAGCATCACGACGCGCTCGCCCCTCTGGGTCGAGGAGATCTCCTTCGACGACGGCTCGACCGGCTTCGCCACCGACGGGACGCCGGTCGATTGCGTGCGCTTCGCCGAGCTGGGCCTGATCGGGGAGCGACCAGAGCTGATCGTCTCCGGCATCAACCACGGCTCCAATCTGGGCGACGACATCACCTACTCGGGGACCGTCGCCGCGGCGCTCGAGGGAATCGTGCTGGACATCCCCGCGATCGCGATATCCCAGTCGGCCGACTCCGGCGAGGAGGGCTTTCCCTGGGGCCGCCAGTTCGACTTCTCCGCCTCGGCCGCCTTCTCCGCCGAGCTGGTCAAGCGCGTCGCGCAGGACCCGCTCCCCACCGACACGCTGATCAACGTCAACTGCCCTGCCGAGGCTCCCACCGGGATCGAGGTGACCCACCTCGGCAAGCGCCTCTACAACGACGAGATGCAGCTCGTCGAAGAGGACCCCGAGACGGGCAAGCGGCGCTACCGGATCTACGGCTTCGAGCCGTCCTTCGAGGACGAGGCTGGGTCGGACCTCTCGGCGATCGCGCGAGAGCGCATCTCGGTGACACCGATCCACTTCGACCTCACCGATCGCCCGAGCCTCGACCGGCTCAGGGAGTGGGACTTCGAGGGCATGCTCGCGACCGCCGAGCGGGCGGTCGAGTCAGCTGAGGCCTCCTCACAGACGTGAGCCCTGAGAAGGGGGGCAAGAAGCGGGCAAGCCGCCCGAAGGGCGGAGCGGCAAACCGGGCGACGGAATTGCGGCGGGCGATCGCCAGGCACGACCACAGCTACTACGTGCTCGACGACCCGGTCATCTCCGACACCGACTACGACGACCTGCTCCGCGAGCTGCGGGAGATCGAGGAGGCGAACCCCGACCTCGTCACGCCGGACTCACCGACGCAGCGGGTCGGGGGCAAGCCGCTCGGCAAGTTCAAGCAGGTCACACACCACGAGCCGATGCTCTCATTGGCCAACGCGCGCAACGAGGATGAGCTGCGGGCGTGGGCGAAACGGGTGGAGCGCCAGCTCGAGCGGCTCGACATCTCCGGGCGGGAGATCCGCTACGTCACCGAGCCTAAGGTCGATGGCCTCGCGATCTCGCTCACCTACGAGAACGGAGTCTTCACCCGCGGCGCGACTCGCGGTGACGGGCGGATCGGCGAGGACGTCACCCAGAACCTGCGCACGATCAAAGCGATTCCTCTGAAGATCGAGGGCGCGCCGGAGCTCGTCGAGGTACGCGGGGAGATCTACCTGCCGATCGCGGGCTTCACCAGGGTCAATGAGCAGCGCGCCCAGGATGGCGAGGCCACCTTCGCCAATCCGCGCAACGCCGCCGCCGGCTCGCTCCGCCAGCTCGACTCGTCGATCACCGCGACCCGGCCGCTCTCGATCTGGTGCTACGGAGTCGCCGCGCTGAGGGGCTGGGAGCCCGAGAGCCATTCGGAATCACTCGACTGGCTGCGCGAGCGGGGCTTCAAGGTCAACGGCGACATCTCGATCCTGCACGGCGTCGACGAGGTCGCGGAGCGCTGCCGCTGGTGGGAGGGGCGGCGTGACGCGCTCGACTTCGAGATCGACGGCGTCGTCGTCAAGGTCGACGATCGCGGCCTGCAGCGCGAGCTCGGCGTGGCCGGCCGCGAGCCGCGCTGGGCGGTCGCGTGGAAGTTCCCCCCGACCACCGCCACGACGAAGCTCAACAAGATCGTCTGGAACGTCGGGCGGACCGGACACCTCCTGCCCTTCGCGATGCTCGAGCCGGTTCACGTCAGCGGCGTCACGGTGAGCACCGCGACCCTTCACAACGAGGAGGACCTGGAGCGCAAGGACGTCCGCGAGGGCGACGAGGTGGTCGTGATGCGGGCAGGTGACGTCATCCCGCAGGTGGTCTCGCCGATCATCCAGCGCCGCAAGAAGGGGGCGCGCAAGCCGAGACCACCGAAGAAGTGCCCCCTCTGCGACACCCCGACGGTCAAGCCCGAGGACGGCGTCTTCACCATCTGCCCGAACCGCACGGGCTGCCCTGGCCAGCAGTTCCAGCACGTCAAACACTTCCGGGGCGCGCTGGAGATCGAAGGCCTCGGAGAGAAGAACGCCTACCGCTTCCTCCAGGGGGGCCTGATCTCCGACGCTGCAGACATCTTCGATCTGACCGCCGAGCGGATCGCCGAGCTCGAGGGCTTCGGTCAGATCTCCGCGGAGAACCTGGTCGAGGAGATCGAGGGCGCCAAGAAGATGCCGTTCTCGCGGGTCCTCTATGCCCTGGGCATTCCCGGCATCGGCTTCGTCAATGCCGAGTCCCTCGCCGAGCACTTCGGGACGATGGATGCGCTGCTGGAGGCACAGCCGGAGGAGATCGTCGAGGCGGAGGGGATCGGGCCCGTCCTGGCCGAGCAGATCTTCGAGGAGCTCTCGGAGGAGAGGACGCGAGCATTGATCGAGCGCCTGCGCCAGGCCGGGCTCCGGATGGAGCTCGATCCCTCCGAGCGCCGCAGGCAGGGAGGGCCGCTCGACGGCAAGACGCTGGTGCTCACAGGGACCCTCCCTAACCTGAGCCGCGAGCAGGCCACGCGCCTGATCCGCCTGGCCGGCGGGAAGGTCGTCAACTCGGTCTCGAAGAAGACCGACTACGTGATCGCCGGGGACAGCCCAGGGTCGAAGCTCGCCAAGGCCGAGGAGTTCGGCACCGACGTTATCGACGAGGAGGGACTGCAGAAGCTGGTCGGCGAGGACGGCGCGCCGGCGAAGGGCACTCCGCCGCGCGGGCGCGTCTAGCTAGTGCCGGTAGCGGGCGATCAGGGCCGCCATTCGGTCCTGGACGAGGTGGGCGCGGTTCACGTCCGTCTTGTTCATCAGCAGCGAGAAGGTCACCGCGTGCGCGGCGTCATTCCCGCCCCGGAAGCAGTAGCCGGAGAGCGCGCTGACCCCATTGAGGGTCCCGGTCTTCAGATGGCACCTTCCGGACGCCGCCGTGCCCCGCATGCGATGGGCGACGGTTCCGCTTCGGCCCGCCACGGCGAGTGAGCCGATCCAGGTGTCGCGCAGCCGCTCCTGGGCGAGCTGTTCCTCCGGCGAATCGTTCTGGCCGACTTCGATCATTGAGTCGAGCAGCTTGACGACGGACACCGGCGACGCCTTGTTGCGGCGGGTGAGCCCGGACCCGTTCTCGCCGTTGAACCTGGCGCCCTGCTTGGCGGCGAACTGCCGGACGACCCCGATCCCACCTGCGGTGGAGCCGATACCGCCGAACTGGGAGCCGACGTCCTTGAGCAGCATCTCCGCGAGATAGTTGTTCGACGGGACGAGCGTGTCCTGGACGATCTCGGCCATGGTGGGTGAGGAGAAGTCGGCTACCTGCAGCGCTCCGGGCGGCACCTCGGCGGGGTTGACGCTGTTCCCGATCGAGACCCCGGCCTTCCGAAGCGCATCCTCGAAGCGCTGGGCTGCGGTCTTCGCGGGATCGCTGGGCGAGCCGTAGTCGAATTGCAGGCCGGAGAGGTGGCCGACGCTCTCAAAGGTGATGCCGTGCTCGGGGACTCCGCTCTGGCCGTCGAGGTATGACGCGTCGTAGCGGAGCGGGCCCTGCACGGTGGTCACGCCGGACGCGCGGACACGGTCGGCGAGCTTGGTCAGCCCGGCGGTGCTCAGCGTCGGGTCTCCGCCCCCGCGCAGATACAGGCCCTGGCTGATCCCGTCGCTGATCGGGTCGCTGGACCAGGCCGTGGTGTGCAGGCGGCCCTCAGGCCCGAAGCGGGACATCGCCGTCGAAGCGGTGAAGAGCTTCGAGTTCGACGCGAGGATTCGGGCGCGCCCCCCCTTTCGGCCGAAGAGCTTCTGATGCGTGCCGGCGTCGAAGACGAACGCGCCGCTCTTGCCGACCTTGCGGAAGAGCTTGGCAAGGCCTCTCGCGAGCTTGCCGCGGGAGACCGCCGTATGCGCGGCCGCGGCTCCATGGGCGATCGGCGTCCTGAAGGCCTTGTCGGGCCCCTGCGGGCGTGCCTGGGCACCCGGCACGGCGAGCGCCAATGCGAGCAGCGCGAGCGTGATCACCCCTTTGAGCCTGAGCATCACCCCCCATCAAACAGCCTTGCGCGGTCGAGGTTGCGGCTTCGCCATCAATCGCGGCCATAGGCAGTGGCCGCTGCCATAATCCCCTTTCTGATGGGGAAAGTCGTCCAGTTCGACGGCCCCGACGGCAGACGCAATAGCGGCAAAGGGAGACGGCGTCGCGGTCGGGGCGACAAGACCGCATTGGTGCTCGGTGGAGGCGGGTTCACCGGCGGCGTCTACGAGATGGGCGCGCTGCGGGCCTTCGACCTACTCGCCGTCAACCGCACGGTCAACGACTTCGACATCTACGTCGGGACGAGCGCCGGCGCCTTCGTGGCGAGCATGGTCGCGAACGGCGTCACGCCGGAGGAGATGTTCCGCGTCCTCGACAAGGCGCTTCCCTCTCCGATCGAGAACGCGTCGCTGCGCACGCTGCTCCGCCCGAACTACAGGGGATTCGCGAACCGGCTCGCCCTGCTGCCCCTCAGAATGGCCGCGACCGTGCGCCGGCTCGCCGGGAACATCGGCGAGATCTCCATGGTGGATGTGGTCATGGGGCTCGCGGAGGGGCTGCCGACCGGCATCTACCACAACCGCGGGATCGAGCAGTACATGCGCAACGTGCTCTCGGATCCCGACCGCACCAACGACTTCCGCGAGCTCGGTTCCGACCTCCGAATCACGGCAACCGATCTCGACACCTGCGAGCGGATCGTCTTCGGCGAGGGGGAGTGGGACAACGTGCCGATCTCTCGCGCGGTGGCGGCGTCAGGCGCCCTGCCGATCGTGTACGAGCCCTACGAGCTGCGTGGCAGGCAGCTGGTTGACGGCGGCATCGTCTCGACCACGAACGTGGACGTCGCGGTCGAGGCGGGTGCAAAGTTCATCGTCGTGGTCAACCCGCTCGTCCCCTACGTCAACGACTTCGAGACCAAGATCCCGACCGTCTTCGGCTCCCGGGTCCGGCGCGTGGCCGACATGGGGATGCCCGCGATCGGCAACCAGGCCTTCCGCCTGATGGCGCACGCGCGGCTCCACCTGGCCGTCCAGTCCTGGAACGAGCGCTTCCCCGACGTCGACATCATCCTGATCGAGCCCGAGTTCGACGACGAGCTCATGTTCGGGACCTCGATCCTCGACTACTCGGCCCGCCTTCAGATCGCCAAGCACGGCTTTGAGTCGGTCACGGTCAGGCTCGCCCGCGACTACGAGCGCTACAAGGAGATGGCGGCCCGGCACGGGATCGAGATCTCGGCGCGCCGCGTCCAGCGGGTGATCGAGACGGTCGAGGAGGAGGAAAAGGGGATGTCGGCCTGGCGCCGGCTCCTCGAGCAGACGACAGGTGCGCTCCTGCGGCAGTCGGACGAGGCGGAGGCGGCGGAGAAGAGCTAGCCGCGATGCGCGTCGCGGACGGTCGCCTCGCCGATGCCGCTGTCCGCGCCCGTCACCAGCGGCACCCCGCGCAGTCTCGCTCATCCGCCAGAAGCCATCGCGGCCGCACCGCATGCCGCCGTGGTGATAGGTTCCCGGCAGGACCAGGGAGGTCCTGAGGAATGGAGAGAGGAGAGGCATTGTTCGAGGGCCGAGGGACCGGTCGCCGTACGCTGGCAGCGCTGATCGTCTGCGCCTGCGCGCTCGCGGCGCTCGCTGTGACCGCCGGGCCCGCGCTCGCCAAGCATCACTCCAAGGGCAAGAGCCTCGCCCTCAAGTTCAAGGGCGGCAGCCAGAGCGACCAGGCGCTGCTCTCCTCCGGCCAGGTGAAGGTGGTCGTCCGCTCGACCAAGAAGCGCAAGCTGGTCCTCGCGGTGCGCGGATTCGGCGGCGGCCCTGCGTTGAGCGATCCGCGGCGCGTCAAGGCGCGCCCGGGGAAGCGAACCTTCTCGCTCGCCCTCAGTTCCGCGGGGCACGACGTTCTCCAGGGTTGCGGCGCGAGCAATCTGCTCCTCACCGCGAAGGTGCCGGGCAAGCACAAGAAGCACCGCAAGGGCAAGTCGCCGAAGGGCCGGGCGTCAGTCGCTCAGTCGGTGCCTCAATGCGCGGCTCTTTCGAAGGCCGTCCGCTGCGAGACCATTGCGAGCCCGGGGACGAACTGCCTGTTCCCCTGGCCCAGCGACCACTACACCGTGGCCGACGGGAGCGAGCCCACCGGCCGCCGGGTCGATCTGAGCATCGACTCGACGCCCGCCAACGTCCGCGGCGTCCATATCGATCCCGCCGGCATCAACCAGAGCGATGGCTTCAGTCCCGGCGAGAGCATCGTCACGAGGATTCCCGGGCTCGACAACCCGACCGCCATCCAGAAGACGGGCGCCGTGCCGCTCACGGACATGGACCAGGCCTTCGCGCCGAACCAGCCGATCGTGCTGATCGACGCCGCCACCGGGCAGCGTCAGCTGATCTGGTCGGAGCTCGACTCGAACGCCACCGGTCCGGCGAACACCGATCTGATCATCCGGCCCGGCAAGAACCTGATCGAGGGCCACCGCTACATCGTCGCGATGCGCGACCTGAAGGATTCCGCCGGCAACGTGATCCCCGCGCCACCGGGCTTCGCCCTCTATCGCGACGGCGTCACGACCGACGTGCCCGCCATCGAGAGCCGCCGCGCACACTTCAACGAGATCCTCGGGACGCTCCAGCAGGCCGGCATCCCCAGGGCCAACCTGTACGACGCCTGGGACTTCACGGTCGCCAGCACCCCGAACATCACCGATCGAATGCTCTCGATCCGGAATAGGGGGCTGGCGGACCTCGGCGACAACACTCCCGGCGACGGGAACATGCAGGGGAATGCATCGCCCTTCACGGTGACCAGCGTCCTGACGAAGAATGACCCGACCAACCCGCTCAACAACGGCCACGAGGCCCAGAACTTCCGCGAGGTCACCGGCACCTACCAGGTGCCCTGCTTCCTGAGCTCAGGTTGCAGCAACGGCAGCGGCGTCTATCAGCCGGGCGGTCATTTCAATCTCGACTCCAACGGAGATCCGCAGCGGAACGGGACGATGACGGCGCGGTTCACGTGCAACATCCCGCTGTCGGCGGTCAGCGAGACCAGCCCGGGATCCGGCGTCTGGAACCGCGATCACCAGGTGCGACCCTCGATGTACGGGCACGGCCTGTTCGGCGACTACACCGAGGTGCACACGACAGACGTCAGGACGCTGGGCAACGACCACGGAGTGCTGACCTGCGCCACGGACTTCACGGGAATGATGGAGGACGACGTCGGGACGGCGGCCCTGGCGCTGCAGGACCTCTCGAAGTTCCAGCCCCTCCCCGACGGACTGCAGCAGGGATTCCTCAACTTCATCTACCTGGGTCGGCTGCTGATGTACTCGGATGGCTTCTCGAGCGACCCGGCGTTCCAGGACAACGGCGGGCAGTCGCTCATCGACCACGGCTCGGGCCTCTATTACTACGGCAACAGCCAGGGCGGAATCGCGGGCGGCGCCCTCACCGCGGTCGAGCCGGACATCACCCGGACCGTTCTCTACGTGCCCGGCATGAACTACTCGACCCTGCTCACCCGCAGCGTCGACTTCGCCGTCTACGCGTCAATCCTCTACCCGTCCTATCCGAACGAGTCGGACCGTCCCCTGCTGCTCGCGATGATCCAGCTGCTCTGGGATCGCGGCGAGCCCGACGGCTACGCGAACCACATGACCAGCAACCCGCTGCCGGGCACCCCGGCGCACCACGTGCTGATCGAGATGGCATATGGAGACCATCAGGTATCCAACGTCACGACATCGGTCGAGGCCAGGACCATCGGCGCGCCGCTTCGCTACCCGACGCTCGACCCGGGACGGACTCCGGGGTTCGTCGACTTCTTCCCGGATATCCCGCACCTGGGGGACCTCTCGGGTCCCGCCGCCGACGGCAACGGGTTCTTCGTCTGGGACATCGGACCGAAGCGCGCGGGCGGGACGCTCGGCACCGATCCCGCGCCGATCACGAATACTGCACCGGACGATTCCTTCGGGGTCGACCCGCATGACACGGTGATCCGGCAGACGCCGGAGGTCCGCGCTCAGATCGCGGACTTCCTCAATCTGAACGGCACGATCACCGATCCCTGCGGCCCCAACCCCTGCTACGCGGCGGGTTGGACCGGCCCGCCCTGATCCGGGGCCTCAGCCGGCCGGGTCGGCGATCGCGGCGGCGGCGTCGCTGATCGCCTCGAGCGATCCGGCCTCGCTGACGGAGGCGATGCCTCTCCGATCGGCCGTCGCCGCATCCACGGCGCTCGAACCGGCGATCACGTGCACCGGACGGCGAGCCTCCCTGCCTCTCCTCGCCACCTGACCGACGAGCTTCCCCTCGAAGCTCTGCTCGTCGAAGCGGCCCTCGCCGGTGATCACGGCGTCCGCGTCCTCCAGGCGCCCGTCGAAGCCGATCACCCCGAGCACGAATGCCGCCCCGGGGACCAGGCGGGCGCCGAAGACGGCCCAGAGGCCGCCGGAGAGGCCGCCGGCCGCTCCGGTCATCGCGTGTCCGCGCGGATCTCGCGGGAGGGTGCCCGCGAGGGCGATCAGGCGCGAGCTGAGCTGAGCGACCTGCTCCGGCGAGGCGCCTTTCTGCGCCGCAAACTCCTCGGCGGAGCGCTCGAACGGCACTGAGGTGTCGCAGAGGACCTCCAGAGTCGCCTCAAAGGAGCCGCCGCTCTCCTGGAGCGCCTCGATCGCCCCACGCCCCCCGTCCACCGTCGCGGTGCCGCCCGCGGCGACCAGGACGCGGCGGGCGCCGGACTCGACTGCCGCGGCGATCAGCTCCCCCGTGCCGGCGCTGCTCGCCTTCTGCGGGTCCAGCCTCGACTCTGGGACGAGGCCGAGGCCGGATGCGGCCGCCGCCTCGACGATCGCCGTCGAGCCGTCGCGGAGCAGCGCGTACCGCGCCTCGATCGAATCGCCGAGCGGGTCATGTGCCTGCGCGGTTCGCCATTCGCCGTCCATCGCGTCGAGCAGGACCTCGGCCGTGCCCTCTCCGCCGTCGGCGGCGGGGGAGAGCTCGGCCCGGGCACCGGCCTGCTCGACACCGCGGCCGATCGCCTCGGCGACCTGCTTCGCGCTCAGGGTCCCCTTGAACGAATCCGGTGCGACTAGAAAGGTCGCCAAGCTCAGCGCCGACTACCCGTAAAGGGACTCGACGTCCTTCTCGAACTTGTCCGCCACGACGTTGCGCTTCACCTTCATCGTCGGCGTCAGCTCGCCCGTCTCCTGCGAGAGGTCGTGGGGCAGGATCTCGAACTTCTTCACCTGCTCGACCCGGGCGAACTTCTCGTTGATCTGGTCGATGTGCTTCTGGATGATCGACCGCATCTCATCGTTGTTGCGGAGCTCGGCCGGATCGGTGGGCCACCCCTTCTCCTCACAGAGCTTGGCGCACTCCTCCATGTCGAGCGTGATCAGAGCGACCAGATAGGGCCTGCGGTCGCCGATCACCACGCACTGGGAGACGTACGGGCTCTGCTTGATCTCCGCCTCCAGGTTCGCCGGCGTGATGTTCTTGCCGCCCGCGGTGATGATGATGTCCTTCTTGCGGCCGGTGATCGAGAGGTAGCCGTCGGCGTCGAGCTCGCCGATGTCGCCCGTGTGGAGCCAGCCGTCCGTGATGGTCTCCCTGGTGGCCTCCTCGTTCTTGTAGTACCCCTGGAAGACGTTGGGCCCGCGGACCAGGATCTCGCCGTCGTCGGCGATCCTGATCTCGCAGCCCGCGAACGCGCGGCCCACCTTGCCGAACTTGAAGGCGTCGGGCCGGGCCACGGTGGCCGCGGTTGAGGTCTCGGTCATCCCCCAGCCCTCGAGGACGAGGATTCCCGCAGCGTCGAAGAAGCGCAGGATCTCGGGGTTGATCGGCGCGGCGCCGGTCACGCAGTTCTTGATGTTGCCGCCGAACAGAGCCCTGATCTTGGAGAGCACCTGCTTGTCGGCGATCTCGTACTGCTTGTGCAGCAGCCAGCCGAGCGGCTCGCCGGCGCGCTCCTTCCTGCGGACCTTCGTGCCGACCCCGATCGCCCAGTTGAAGACGAGCTTCTTGATGCCGCCGGTCTTCTCGATTTCGCCGGTCGCGGCGGTGTAGATCTTCTCGAAGATCCTCGGGACCGAGGGGAAGTAGTCGGGCTTCACCTCGGTGAGGTTCGGGATGATCTTCAGCGGATCGCGCTCCCAGTAGGCGATGTTCCCGCCCAGGTCGAAGCTCAGGAACTGGATCAGCAGGGCGAAGGAGTGGGCCAGCGGCAGGAAGAGATAGGTGGTGGTGTCGCTGTCGAGGACGCTCTCGTCGAGCGCCATCGTGACCATCGAGCGGTAGTTGCCGTGGGAGATCACGCAGCCCTTCGGGGGCCCGGTGGTGCCCGAGGTGTAGATGAAGGTGCAGATGTCGTCCGGGGTCACTGACTGCCAGCGCTGCTCCCACTCGGAGTCCGAGCGTCTCGATCCGGCCTCGACCAGCTCCTGCATCGAAACCGCGTCGCCCCCTGAGCCCTCCATGCGGATCACGTGCTCGAGCTTCGGCACCCGGTCGCGAACCTCGTCGATCTTGGCGAGCTGCTCGCCGTCCTCGACGATCACCGCCTTGGCGTCGGAGTTCTCGAGGACGTACTGGCACTCGTCGGGCGAGTTCGTCTGGTAGATCGGAACCACCGTCGCACCGACGCTGAGCGCCGCGAAGTCGAAGTAGGTCCACTCGGGGCGGGTATTGGCGAGGATCGAGACCTTGTCGCCCTTCTCGATCCCGAGCTCGATCAGGCCGAGGGCGAGCCGGCGGACGATCTCGCCCACCTCTCGGTAGGTCTCGGAGACCCACCGTCCCGACTCGTCCTTGTAGGTGACGGCCTGGAGATCGCCGTGTCGCTGCGCGGCGAGCGGTGCGAGATCCGCGATCGTCTTGCTCTGCGTGCTGGACTCCGCGGCGCTGCCGCTGGCCGCGATCGTTGCGCTCTCCATGAAGGGGAGTCTATTAGGCGGCTGGCTGAGCAGCCAGCCGGTCAGCCGATCAGGCGGTGGCCTGGCTCTTCTGGGTCTGGAACGCCCGCAGGGAGGATTCGAAGAGGGTCTTGTCGATGCGGCCCTTCAGGACCGGAACATTCATCTCGACGCACTTCCTGAGCACATCCCGCCGCTTCATATGCATCTCCTCGGCAAGCTCGGTGGGCGTCAGGTGAACGGACATATAAGCCACTCCTCTCCTCGTGAACGCCTTGTTCGATTCGGCCGCGGTTTTGTGGCGGCCCGTATATGTGGGGTATATCGACTCACGGCGACGTGTCAACTATTTCTCCGCAATTAGCTGGGATTTCTAGACTGGATTCGGCACATCGATGAACTCGTGGCCGATGGAGAACCGCTCGGCCACGAGCTCCCCGAGCCGCCGGATCCCGAAGGTCTCGGTGGCGTAGTGACCGCCCGCCAGGAAGTGGACGCCGTACTCGCGTGCCTCGCCCATCACCGGCTCGCTCGGCTCCCCGGTGACCAGCGCGTCGAGTCCCATCGGGCCGGCCTCGTGCAGCGCGAATCCACCGGATCCGGTCACGATTCCGACTGCCGAGATCCGCTCGGGACCGGCATCGAAGACCAGCGGCTCCTGGCCGACGGCCGCGGCCAGGCGGCGGCTCAGCTCGCCGACCTCGATCGGCTCGGCCGCGCGGCCGATCAATCCGACCGCCGACCCCTTGGCCTCGCCGAAGGGCCGCTCGTCGGGCTCGAGCCCGAGCGCGTCGCGGAGCAGCGCGTTGTTGCCGATCTCGGGATGGGCGTCGAGGGGCAGGTGGTACGCGGCGAGCGAGCAGTCGGCGCAGAGCAGCGCCCGCAATCTCGATGCCATCGGAACCGACAGCGCCGACATCTCGTCGCCCCAGAACAGGCCGTGATGGGTGAGCAGCAGCTGCGCGCCCGATTCGACTCCCCGCTCGAGAGTCTCCAGGTTCGCGGACACGCCCGTGGCGACCCGGCTCACCTCCGATGCGCCCGGAACCTGGAGCCCGTTGGGCCCGTAATCCTTGAACGAGCCGGCGTCGAGGAGGTCGTCGCAGAAAGCGGTGATTTCATCTCGCTTCGCCATGAAACGGGTTGCTCTCGCTTCGCTTGAGCACCCTCGGATCAAGCGTAACTACCATTCCGCCATGAATCCGGGCGACCAATCCGTGACGCCGGGGACGGATCCCTTCATCCAGTCCCTGATGGAGACCGATCTCTACTCGATCGGCGCCTACTTCTGTGACCAGCATCCGGAGCTGGTGGACGAGGTGGTCGACCGCAGCGAGGCGATCGAAAGCCGCGGGCTGGAGGTCTGGTCGGCGGATACCGAGACCCCCGTGGAGGAGTGCCTCCGCACGCTCCTGACCGGGTTGGCCGTCCGCTACTACAAGGCCGTCGCCGGATGAGCGAAGAGGCTCCGCGAAGGCGCCCGCGAGTCGCCGGGCTGGTCGTGCTGGCCATCGTGGTCGGGCTGATCGGCTTCGCGATCGTGAGCATCGCCGTCGGCACCGGCACCGAGGAGGGCGGCGACATCCACATCACCGGGGCCGCCGAGGTGCAGAGCCTGCTGGGCGGGATCGAGGAGGACGGGGCCCGGCTGGGAAACCCGGATGCGCCGGTGACCGTCCAGGTGTTCAACGACCTCCAGTGCGACCCGTGCTCCGACTGGAACCGCGACGTGGTCGTTCCCCTGATCAGCGGGCCCGTTCGCGGCGGCGACGTCCAGCTCGTCTACCACAACTTCCCGATGACGGAGTCCGGTTTCTTCCTCGGCGCCTACGGGGCCGCCGCCGCCGCGAAGCAGGATTACGAGTGGCAGTTCGTGGAGCTCTTCTTCCGCAACCAGGAGGAGGCCAAGAAGCGCGGGGCCGACCAGGAGTTCCTCAACAACATCGCGCGCGGCGTCGGCATCTCCAGCTTCAACGTCGAGCAATGGCAGCGCGACATGAACGGGGACGACATCACTTCGACGCTCCAGGCCGACGAGCAGATCACGGCCGAGCGCAAGCTGCCCGTGGGGCCGGCCGTCGTCGTCGGAGGCCCGAACGGCACTCGGCAGCTGACCCAGTCCCCATCGCTCCCCGAGGTTCAGGCGGCAATCGCCGCGGTCCGGTGACGGGAGGAGGTACGAACCGCATGGAGGGTTGTTTAAGGAGCGTGCGCTCGCGCGCCTTCAATCGAAACCGGGGGTGGCTGAGCGCCGCGGCGCTCGGCCTGACCGCCCTCGTCCTCGCATCCCCGGCGGGGGCGTCGGTGACCATCGGCCAGCTGGCGCCGGGCACGCCATCGGCCGACTGCTGGACGCCCGGCATCGACTACTTGCAGCCGAGCGTCACCGGCGGAGACCTCTACGTGGCGAAGCAGGCAGGGACGATCATCTCCTGGAGCACGAACTCGGCCGGCTCGAATGCGACCTACGTGCTCAAGATCTTCCGGCGCACAACGGATCCGGACTCGTTCCAGGTGATGGCCCATTCCCCGCCGCACGACCTGACGACCGGCCTCAATACGGTGCCCGTCAGCCTGCACGTCGAGTCCGGCGACATGATCGGCCTCCACGAGACCGGCCTGGCCAACTCGTGCACCTTCAGCCAGGTGGGCGACGATGTCCTCGACCGGACCGGCGACCTGGCCGACGGGGCCTCCGGCCTGTTCGCGCAACAGAACGACGTCCGCCTCAACCTCTCCGCCGTCCTCGTCCCGGACAACACCTTCAGCATCGGAGCCATCACCAGGGACCGCAAGCGGGGGAAGGCCACGATCACGGTCACCACCAGCAACCCCGGCTACGTCTCGGTCGTGGGCAAGGGGATGAAGAAGCGCGCGCCGAAGAGCCTGGCCGTGTCGGGTCCCGTCACCTTCTCGATCGCGTCCGTCGGGAAGGCCAAGCACAGCCTCGGGCGAAAGCGAAGGGTCGTGTTGCCGCTGCGAGTCACCTTCTCCCCCGACGCGGGCGAGCCGTCGACCCAGACGCTCGACCTGAAGCTGCACAAGGCCCGGCCGCGGACGCCCAGTTCGTCGTCATGATCGCCTCTACACTCGGCTGCCGATGAAGCGTCGCGTAAGTGCTACGGCGGTGCTCTTCGTGCTTCTTCTGGTGGCTCTGGCGTCAACTGGATGCGGAGGCACCAACCGGCAGGAGGCCGAGACCATCAAGGGAACCCCCTGGGAGGGAAGCCAGGGCCGATCGGTGAGCGTCGCGAAGCTGGCGAGCGAGCCGACCCAGGCTTCCTTGGAGCCAGTGCGGGAACCGAGCCGCGAAGCGGAGGGAGCAGCGGCCGCCGAGCCGGTCGGTCCCCACGTCCGCGAGAAGCCGGAGCCCGGCGAAGAGTCCGGGACGCCCAAGAAGGCGGGCCCCGCCCTCACACCGGACCAGACCGGCGGCAACGCCATCACGCCGAGCCAGGCCGTGACCCCCGGGCCCACGAACTTCCTCGGCGCGAAGCTGAACGAATCCAACTTCGTCCCACCCGACTCGATGGGCGCCGTCGGCCCGAGCCAGATCCTTGTCGACGTCAACGGGAGGATCAAGCTGTTTGCCAAGGACGGAAGCCCCCAGCCCTCGCTGAACCTCACCGACTCACAGTTCTGGGCGCCGGCCCGCAACGGTGCCGAGCCGACGGACCCGGGCGTCGAGTACGACCGCCTCGCGCAGCGCTGGATCGTCTCGGCGATCAACATCGAGAACACCAACAACCGAATCATGCTCGCCGTCAGTGACGGCCCGACGATCACGAACGCCAGCAGCTTCACCTACTTCTTCTTCAACGAGGCGAGCCCACCGCCGTCGGGCCCGGCGCGTTTCGCCGACTACCCGCAGCTGGGGGTGGACGCGAACGCGATCTACATCGGCGTCAACGAGTTCACCTCCAGCAGCGGCTCGTTCACCGGGACGAGCGCGTACGTGATCCGCAAGGCCTCCGTGATCAACGGCGGTCCGATCGTGGTGACCGCATTCCGCAACCTCGCTTCGGGCAGCGGACCGGGCCCGGACTCTCCGCAGCCCGCGACCGACATGAACCCGAGCGTCGCCGCCGGCTACATCGTCGGCCCCGACAACCAGGTCCTCAGCAAGATCGACGTCCGGCGGATCAACGACCCCGGTGGCACACCCTCGATCTCGGGAAACCTCGGGGTGACCGTCCCCACCACCGCCCTGCCGCTGCCCGTTCCGGCGCTGGGGACCCCCAGTCCCGGCCTGGACGCGCTCGACGACCGCCTCTTCGAAGCGATGATCGGTGAGGACCCCGTCACCGGAGACGCTTCCCTCTGGACGGCGCAGAACATAAGGATGAATGCGATGGGCAACGGGTCGACGACCGGCGACCGCGACGGGGCGCAGTGGTACCAGATCGACCACCTTGACACGGCTCCCAGCCTCCTCGATTCGGGTCAAGTTGTTGACCTGACCCCAAGCGATCCCACTTTCTACTGGATGCCCTCGATAGCGATGAACGGGCAGGGGCACGCGTCGATCAACTTGAGCGCCGCGGGTGTCCTGCAACACACGAAGATCGCTGCGGCGGGGCGACTCGAAGGTGACGCCATGTCGGCTCCTGAGATCGTGGATACGACCCCGACGGGCGATAAGCCCTACAACGTCGGCGTGGATCCGACCCATCAGGATCCTGAGCGCTGGGGCGACTACTCCCAGACGGTCGTCGACCCGAGCGACGATATGACCTTCTGGACCTTCCAGGAGTACGCGAACTCCAACAACTCGTGGGGGGTCCAAGTGATCCAGCTCAAGGCGCCGCCTCCGGCCACGCCCTCCGCGGCGGATACGGTGCCGGCCGAGACTTCGATCCGCTGGAGGTGACGGGGACGCCCACCGACGGATCAGGGTTCTTCGAGTCCGGGCGCTTCCGGCTTCCAGAGCCACATCCAGGCGACTGTCAGCGGAGGAGTGACTGTCACCCACGTCACCTTCGAGGACCCGACCCACGTCCTGCTCGACCTCGACACCCGCGGCGTCAGCCCGGGAGCTACGACGTGACGATCACGAACCCGGACGGCCAGTCCGACACCGGGACGGCGTGCTCGTCATCGGCACGGGCCGACGCCCCGTCTGGACCGCGGAACCACACCTGACTCGCCCGGCAATGACACCATCGCCCAAGATCTTCGGGACCGCCGAGCGCGGGTCCATCGTCAACCTCTACACGGGTCAAACTGTTCGCCGGCCGACGGACTGTCGGCACCGGGACCGCCGAAGAGTTCGCCTCCCCGGGTATCCCGGTGACCCCGTCTCACCCAACACGACCACCCGCTTCTATGCCACCGCGACCGTCGCCAACAACACCTCGACGTGCTCCGCATCGTCCGCGACCTACATCGAGGACTCGGTCCCGCCCTGGTGAGCGTCACCAGCGGGCCCAGCGGGACGACCACCGACACGACCCCGACCTTCACCTTCAGCGGGAGCGATCCGCCGGCCCGGTCACCTTCCTGTGCTCGATCGACGCGGGCACGCCGGCTTCGGCCCCTGCTCCGGCCCCGGGAACTGGGACACGCCCTCGAGCTCCCTCGCCGACGGCGCGCACATCTTCCGGGCGCGAGGTACCGATGCGGCGGGCAACTCGGCGATCGCCACCCGCTCCTTCACGGTCCAGGTCCCGCAGCCCCCGACCGCGCCGGGCACCACGATCACCAAGGGCCCGAAGAAGAAGACCACCAAGCGCCGGCCGAAGTTCAAGTTCACCTCGTCGCAGGCGGGGTCGACCTTCCAGTGCAAGGTGGACAAGGCGAAGTTCGCTCCATGCACGTCTCCGTTCCGCCCACCGAAGCTCAAGCCCGGCAAGCACAGCCTCAAGGTGGTGGCTGTGGGGCCGACCGGCGCCGCCGATTCTTCGCCGGCCGTGCATAAGTTCAAGGTCCTGAGCTAGAAGTAATCGGGGCGCCCGGATTTGAACCGGGGACCTCACCGACCCGAACGGTGCGCGCTACCAGGCTGCGCCACGCCCCGAGGGGCAGAAGGATAGAGGCGCGATAGCGTTGCGGCGTGGCCGACAACGCCAAGCTGATCGAGGGGCTCTACGCCGCGATGAACCGCAAGGACGGCGAGGCGATGGCGAGGCTCTACGCGCCCGATGGCAGGTTCCGCGATCCCGCCTTCGGCGAGCTCACCGGCGCCGAGGCGGCAGACATGTGGCGAATGCTCACCTCTCGCGCCACCGACCTGAAGGTCGAGCTGGCGGAGCACGAGGCCGACGGTGACGAGGGCACGGCTCACTGGATCGCGACCTACACCTTCCGGACCGGCCGGGCGGTGGTGAACGACATCCACGCGCGCTTCCGCTTCCGCGACGGAAAGATCGCCGACCACGAGGACTCGTTCTCCTTTCCCCGCTGGGCCCGTCAGGCGCTGGGGCCGGCCGGATACGTCCTCGGATACCCGCCGATGAGCCTGCTGGTCCGCCGCCGGGCCCGCGCGGACCTCGCCGAGTTCCGCGGCGAGAGCTGATCAGTCCTGCGACGACTCGGGGCTGCCGGGCTCCGTGTGGTCCGCGTTCAGGTGGGGGAGCAGAAAGCGCACACCGGCGATCGCCAGAAGGAAGGCACCGCCGCCGATCCAGAGGATCGGGTCCTCCGCCGAGAAGCCCTCGAGCTTGCTGCCGACGTAGGTGAAGTAGGCCGTGATCGGCGCATAGCCGACGACCGTCGTCCACAAGAAGCGCCACCTGGGGATCCGCGCCGCTCCGCAGACGTAGCCCATCAGGCTGAACGGCATGATCGGGATCAGCCTGACGGCCAGCAGAACGACCACGCCGCCGCGGTGGATCATCCGCTCCATGCGCTGGAAGCGCTCCTCTCCCGCGATCCCGTAGAGCAGCGGCCGTGCGGCGTGCTTTCCGACCGAATATGAGGCGAGCCCGGAGAGCGTCCAGGCGGCAAGCACGAGGGGGAATCCGACGCCGAAGCCGAACACGTAGCCGACGGCCGCGTCCAGGATCTCCGCGGGGTACCAGACGATCACGTGGACCAGGGCGAGCCAGAACACGAGCAGGGCGCCCGCCGCGTTCCCGTTCAGGTCCTGCCTCACGGCGGCGGTGTCGCCGTGGATCGCGTCACTCATCGCACCGCGCAAAGACGGGATCGCAAAGGCCACGCCGAGGCCGAGCAGGATCCCCGCCACCGTCACGGCGACGCCGGTCCAGGTACCTCCGCCGGGCGGCCCGCGGTGCACGATGGTTAGATTAGAAGGACACCGTCACCCAGACCCGAAGGAGGTCAGATGGCGTTCGAGGTCCCAGACCTTCCCTACGACTACAACGCGCTCGAGCCGCATATCGATGAGCAGACGATGCGCGTCCATCACGACAAGCACCACCAGGCTTACGTCGACAAGGCCAACGCTGCCCTGGAGGGCACCGAGTGGGCCGACAAGGACGTGAACGAGGTTCTCCAGAACCTCTCAAGCCTGGGCGACAAGGAGACCGCCGTTCGCAACAACGCCGGCGGCCATTCCAACCACACGTTCTTCTGGGAGATCATGAGCCCGGATGGCGGTGGCGAGCCTGACGGCGATCTCGCCGAAGCGATCAACGACAAATTCGGCGACTTCGACTCCTTCAAGGAGGATTTCAAGAAAGCCGGGATCGGCCAGTTCGGCTCAGGCTGGGCCTGGCTGGTCCACGACGGCTCCGGCCTGGCGGTCGTCTCGACCGCAAACCAGGACTCCCCGATCTCCGATGGCCACACCCCGATCATCGGCTGTGACGTCTGGGAGCACGCCTACTACCTGAAATACCAGAACAAGCGCCCGGACTATCTGGATGCTTGGTGGAACGTCGTCAATTGGTCAAAGGCTGGCGAACACTTCGCCTCCGTCGGCAATTGACTCGAGCAGCGCGGCGATAGTCGCGCGGGTGGCGTCATAGGAGGGGCCCACGGGCGCGATTACTGGGCGCCCGTGGGAGGTTCCTATGGCGACAGGACCCGCGCGCCTGCGGGTTCGTGTGCCGCTCGTGCGGCAGACGGGAGTGGTTGAAGGTCGCCGCTCTTCGGCGGTACCTGCGCCATTGCGTGTTCTGCCAGGGCCGTGATCGTCAGGCTTGGGTTCACTCCGGGGTTCGCTGGGATCGCCGCGCCGTCGCAGACCATCAGGTTCTCGTATCCGTAGACCCGGTTCGCGGCGTCCACCACGCCGTGCTCGGGGCCGTCGCCGATCACGGCGCCGCCGAGGATGTGGGCCGTGGTCGGGATGTTCAGGCTCGACTCGGTGATCCCGGACTGGGCGATGCCGCCGGTCCGCTGGGCGAACCACTCCGCGACCCGGCCCGCGGCCGGGATGTAGGTCGGGTTGGGCCTCTCGGGGTCCTGTTCGGTCTGCAGGCGGATGCCTCGCCTCAGCAGCTTGCGCTTCGGCACGAGCCTCATGGCCGCGTCGGTGGTCTGCATGACCAGGAGGATCACGGTGCGACGCGACCAGCCCAAGGGCCAGAGCAGCCGCAGCGTGCGCAGCGGATGACGGAGCATCGCCCCGACCCACTTGAGCGGCCGCGTGACGCGGGTGCCCGGCCCAGTCATCACCGTGAACAGCCTGCTCATCAGATCGCCGCCGTGACCGTAGGTGACGACCTCGATGTGGGTGTCGGGATGGGGATAGATGCTCGAGGTGATCGCGACGGACTCGGCGAAGTTGCGTTCGTCGTCCGGGGCCGTGACCGCCTGGATCGACTCCGAGTTGCTGCGCACCACGTGACCGACGCGATCGCTGAGGCGCGGCAGTGAGCCTCGGTGCCGGCAGTCGGCGAGCAGCTTGTTCGTCCCGAGAGCGCCGGCGGCGACGACCACGCCTCGTGCCGTCAGGTTGTTCGTCCTGCGCCGGGTCAGCCAGGCGCCGGCGCGACGGCTGGTGACCCGGTATCCGTCGCTCCCATCCTCCGAGCCGAGCGGGGTGATCTCGGTCACCTGCCGCTCGGGGAGGATCTCCACGCCGAGCTTCTCGGCGAACCAGAGGTAGTTCTTCACCAGTGTGTTCTTCGCGCCGTGCCGGCAGCCGACCATGCAGCTGCCGCAGCGGACGCAGCCGCTTCGCCGCGGTCCCTCGCCGGCGAAGAACGGGTCGTCGACCTCGACACCCGGCTCACCGAAGTACGCGCCGACGCGCGTCGGCTTGAAGGTGTCGCCCACGCCGATCTCCTCGCCGTACTCACGAAGGAGGTCGTCCGCCGGCCCCTTGTCCGGGTAGGTCGCCACGCCGAGCATGCGCTCGGCGGTGTCGTAGTGGGGGGTGAGCTCCGGCTCCCAGTCCGCAAGGCCGCCCCATTGGGTGTCCCGGAAGAAGGCCGGCCGCGCTCGGTAGAGGGTGTTGGCGTATCCGAGGCTGCCGCCGCCCACCCCGGAGCCCGAGACGATGAAGAGGTCCTTGAAGGCGGTCATACGGAAGATGCCGCGGAGACCGAGACGGGGCATCCAGAAGTACCGGCGGAGGTTCCAGGCCGACTTCGCGAAGTCCTCGTCCCGGTAGCGGCGGCCGCATTCGAGGATCCCGACCCGGTATCCCTTCTCCGCCAGACGGAGCGCCGAGACCGATCCGCCGAAGCCGGACCCGATGACGATCCAGTCGAAGTCGAAGTTTCCTGACGACGTGTCAGACACCATGTCGGACACTATGTCAGAAACACTAGAATCGGCCGGATGGCGGCGAAGACACGGTCGAAATCCACGCGAAAAAAGACTACCGGGGACACCCCTCGGGAGCGTCGCCAGAAGGCCCGCCGGCGCGTCATCGCGAGCGCCCTGCGCCTCGCCGAAAAGAGGTCGTTCCGGGACCTGACCATCGACGAGATCGCCCGCTCGGCGAACGTGTCGCGGCCGGCCTTCTACACCCACTTCTCCGACAAGGAGGAGCTGCTGCTGGCCGCCGTGGCGGAGGTCTCGGAGCAGCTCTACGAGATGGCCGACCGGTGGTGGCATGGGGTGGGGCCGCCGGCGGAGCGCGTCCGGCGCGCGATCGAGGGGGTGGTCTCGGTGTACGCCGGAGAGGCGCTCCTGCTCAGCATCGCGGCGGAGGTCTCGACGTACGACGAAGAGGTCCGGGCCCTCTGGTTCGACATCGCCGAGCGTTTCATCCAGGCGACCGAGGACCACATCCGATCGGAGCAGGACACGGGCCTGATTCCCCGCACCCTGGAGCCCCGTTCCACCGCCGAGTCGCTCTTTTGGATGGCCGAGCGCTGCTGCTACGTCCACCTCGGGCGCGGTGAGCGGACGCCCAAGCAGGTGGTCGACGCTCTGGCGCCCGTCTGGATCGCCGCGCTCTACCCCGGCGTGATCCCGGCGGGGCAGCTCTCCCCGCGCCGGGCTTAACGTCAACTCAACGGGCGGTAGGGCTTGAAACCGCATTGGAATGGGGAATTCGGCGCCAGGGGCGACGGTTCCCCTTTGACACTCGTCGAACCCCCTTGACAGTATTAGGTAGACGGCCGTGGCTGGGACGGGGTGCCCCGGGCACGGAGGGTCGAGATCGACGGGTAGGTAGAGGATCCAGTGCCAACAACGAGTGCTGTAGGCCGCATTGCCGCCATCGCCGCTTTGGTCGGCGCGGTGGTCGTGGTCCTGCTGCTGGTCCTTGGCGGCGGCTCCTCCTACACCGTCACGGCCGAGTTCGAGAACGCCTCGCAGATCGTCACCGGAAACAACGTCACCGTCGCCGGTGTCCCCGTCGGATCGGTCAAGCAGATCTCCCTCTCCGACGACGGCCAGGCCCTGGTCAAGCTCGAGATCTCCGACTCCGCCTACACCCCGCTGCCCTCAGGCACCCACGCCACGATCCGCTCCCAGTCGCTCTCGGGGATCGCCAACCGCTACGTCGACCTCGCCCTGCCCACATCGAAATCCGGAGGGAGCATCTCCTCCGGCGGAAACATCACCCAGGCCGACACCACCACCGAGGTCGACCTCGACCAGCTCTTCAACACCCTCGACAAGCCCACCGTCTCCCATTTGCAGGAGGTGATCCGCGGCTTCGCCCGCGCCTATGACGGCGTCGGCGCCAAGGCGAACCGCGGCTTCCACTACCTGAACCCCTTCCTCTCCACCTCGCGCAGAGTCTTCGCAGAGCTCAACTCAGACCAGGCGAACCTGCAGGGCCTGGTGGTGGACGCCGCCGGCCTTACCTCCACCCTCGATCAGAAGAGCCCCGAGATCTCCTCCCTGGTGGCGAACCTCGACGGCATGCTCGGCACGATCGGCTCCGAGCAGTCCTCCCTTGCCTCCGCGGTCGGCCAGCTGCCCGACTTCATGCGCCAGTTCAACACCACCGCGGTCAACCTGCGCGCCGCCCTCGACGACGTCCAGCCCCTGGTCAACGCCACCCGCCCGGTGGCCCGGAAGCTCCACCCCTTCACCAAGCGCCTTCGCGGCTTCGCCCACGACGCCGTCCCCACGGTCAAGAACCTGAACGGGGTGATCAACCGCCCGGGCCAAAGCAACGACCTGATCGAGCTCACCGCCGCGCAGGACCCGCTCGCCCAGATCGGGGTCGGGCCGGTGGAGCGAAACGGAGCCTCCCGCCCCGGCGCCCTGCCGGCCTCGGCGGATTCCCTGCGCAACTCCCTCGACCAGGTCTCGACGCTCCGCGCCTACAGCCCCGAGCTCACGGGGTGGTTCGATGACTTCGGGCACTCCGGCTTCCCGGATGCCTTCGGTGGGATCGGCCGCATCTCGACCACCCTGAACACGTTCAGCGTCGGCGCTCCCTCCGCCGGCGTCCCGTGCAACAGCCTCGTCGAGATCCTGAAGATCCCCGGCGGCACCAGCCTCTGCCAGACCCTCAACCCGGCCGAGCTCACCCAGAACCTGGGGATCAAGGACCTGCGCCGCTGCCCCGGCGCCAATGAGCGCGGGTTCAGCTCCGACCAGCTCACCCAGGGCGGAACCGTCGACTGCGATCCCAACCAGATCCCCCTCGGGCCATGAAGCGTCTCCTCCTCATACTCGTGCTGCTCGCGGCGGTCCCGGCGTATCTCGTCGCCGGCGCCGGCGCGTCCGGGAGCCACACCTACCAGGCCGAGCTCTTCAACGCCTTCGGCCTCGTCAAGGGCTCGGAGCTCCGGGTCGCCGGCGCCAAGGCCGGGACCATCACCAACCTCGACATCACCCCGCAGAAGACGGCGCTGGTCACCTTCGAGGTCGACTCCGGCTTCCCGGAGTTCAAGTCGGATGCCAGCTGCTCCTCGGAGCCGCAGTCGCTGATCGCCGAGTACTTCCTCGACTGCCAGCCCGGCAGCTCCACGCAGCCCCTCACCGGGCCGATCCCGGCGGCCCGCAACAAGACCACCGTCCAGCCCGACCTGGCGCAGAACACGCTGCGCGAGCCGTTCAAGGAGCGGCTCGCACTGCTGATCAACGAGTTCGGCACCGCGCTCGACGGCAACGCGCAGAACCTGAACGCCGCGATTCGCTCCGGCGCCCCGGCCCTCCAGCAGCTCAAGCAGGTCCTCAACATCCTCGGCCAGCAGAACACGACGATCGCGGAGCTCAACGCCAACGCGGACGCGATCTTCCAGCAGCTCGCGAACCGCAAGGAGGACGTCGTCCACTTCATCGACAACGCCGGCCGCACGGCCGCGATCTCGGCGGAGCGCTCCAACGACCTGGCGCAGAACTTCCATCTGCTGGACGACTTCCTCGCCCAGCTGAAGCCGACGATGTCCCAGCTCGGCAAGCTGGCCACCTACCAGACCCCACTGCTCTACGACCTGCACGCCGCGGCGCCCGGCCTCAACAAGCTCGCCACGAACCTGCCCACGTTCAACCACGGCACGGAGCAGTCCCTGACCTCCCTGGGCGGAGCGGCCCACGTCGGCAAGACGGCCCTCGCCAACAGCAAGGACGAGATCGCGGCGCTCGACCAGGCCAGCACCAAGGCATATCCCGCCGCGGATCAGGTCGCCCAGTTCCTCGAGAGCGCGTCCGACCCGAAGAACGCCGGCGAGGAGGACGCCTGCGCTCGCTATGACCTTCGCCAGCAGCCCGGCGAGGCCGACCGTCGCGTCCAGCTCCTTGACCAGAAGCTCAGCGGCGATCCCACCTTCACGGGTTTGCACGGCGACCAGACGGTGTCCTGCAAGTGGGCGAACGGCGCCCCCGCCGGCACCGATCCCAACGGCGGCAACCCCGGATACACGGGCTTCGAGGGCCTCCTCAACTACGCCTACATCCAGACGAACTCGCTCAACCTCTTCGACCAACTCGGCCACGCGCTCGGGATCACCCTGGTCGAGGCGCCGGGCGCGCCGACGAAGTGCGGTTATCAGACCGGGCCGGAGGTTCCAGCGATGGGCGGGGGGAGCACCACGGACCCGCACAACTTCGCGGAGTGCGCGGGCCTGCTCGGCGACCGCCAGCCGGGGATCAACTACGCGCGCCGCTCGGACGGCCTGTTCGGGAACCTGTCGCGCTACGACAACTCCGTCTGCCCGGACGGCAGCGACGTTCCCGCCATCTGCGACGAGAACGTCAGCACCCATACCGCCGCGGGCCTGAAGGGCGCGACTCCGGCGCCGGGGCAGGCTCCGCAGCCCCAGCCGCAGTCGGTCACCCCCCAGCAGCAGAAGGACATCCAGAAGATCCTCAAGGGCGTCAACCCGAACAAGGTCCCGGACAACGTCAAGAAGAAGCTCCACGACCTGCTGCCCGGAGTGCCCCTCCCGCAGCTGCCCCAGCTTCCGCAGGTCCCAGGTCTCGGTGGAGCCAGCGGCAGCTCATCCAGCGGCAGCTCCTCCAGCGGCTCGGCGACCCAGGACCTCCTCAACTTCCTCCTCGGCCAATGACCAAGCGCACCCCCATATATAGGGAGCAGCTCCGATGAACGGCCGCGCACGCGTGGGCTCGCTGGCGGCCTCGCCGACCATGGTCGGCGCCATCACGACGCTGATCGTGATCGTCGCCGTCTTCCTCGCCTACAACGCGAACAACGGGCTGCCCTTCGTCCCCACGTACAGGGTCTCCGCGGAGATCTGCGACGCAGCCAGGCTGGGGCCGAACAACGAGGTCAGGATCGGCGGCAACCGGGTCGGCGTCGTCGAATCGATCGACACGGTGTCGGCGCCGCAGAACAGCGGCTGTCAGACCGCCGATGGATCGAGCGCCTCCACCGTCGCCAGGCTCAACCTGAAGCTGGACAAGAGCGCCGACCCGCTCCCGGCCGACTCCACGATTCGCATCCGCTACCGCTCGTCCTTCGGGCTCAAGTACCTCGAGATCGATCGTGGCACCAGCGAGAGCGGCCTGCCGGCGGGCGCGTCGCTGCCGCTTGCGCAGTCGAGCCCGCAGGTCGAGTTCGACGACGTCTACAACACCTTCGACACCCCCACCCGCGCCAACAGCCAGCGGGTCCTGCAGGGCTTCGGCGACGCGTTCGCCGCTCGCGGCGCCTCGCTCAACGAGGCGATCGGAGCCCTGAATCCGCTCTTCGCCAACCTGAAGCCGGTCTCCGCCGCCCTCGCGGCTCCGGCCACCCAGCTCGTTCGCTTCTTCCCGGAGCTCGCCGACGCGGCGCGCATCGTCGCGCCGGTCGCCGTCGACAACGCCGAGCAGTTCACCAACGGGGCGATCGCGTTCGGCGCGATCTCCTCCGACCCGACGGCCCTCCGCGACACGATCTCCGGAGGCCCGCCGGCCCTCGAGGCCGGGCTCCGCTCGCTGCCCGTCCAGCGTCCCTTCCTGGCGGACTTCGCCGAGTTCTCCCGCCTCCTGCGGCCCGGCATCAGCGACCTCCGCGCCGCGCTGCCGGAGCTGAACCAGACGGTCCTGCTCGGATCGAAGGTCCTGCCGCGCACCGTCCCGATGAACAACGACCTGCGCGACGTGATGTCCAACCTGAACGACCTGGTCGCCGATCCGTCGACGTTGACCAGTCTGAACCGCCTCGGCGACACCCTCAACCTCGTGCAGGACGCCGGCCAGAAGATCGTCCCCGCCCAGACGGTCTGCAACTACTTCACCTACTGGACGACCTACCTGACGAGTCACTTCTCGCTGCCCACCCCGTTCGGTTACGCCGAGCGGGTCATCGGTCCGGCGATCGCGGGCTCGACGGACCCGAACCACCTGCCTCGCAACCCGATGGACAACTACTCGGGCGGCCAGGGCGACGGCCGCTACTCGAGCAGCCCGCTCGTCCCGTCGAGCAAGCAGGGCGTGTTCAGCCCGCTGAACAGCGCGCCTGATGCGCACGACGGCATCCCGGTCCTGCACGGGAACCCCTACGGCCCCACGACCACGAACGGCCAGCCCAACTGCCAGTCGGGGCAGACGGGTTACCCGCTCGGCGAGTCGCTGCTCCCCGGTCAGAGCGCCGGCAACCCCACCTTCGGCCCCTCGAACGTGACCCAGGCCGGCGGCGTCCCGCCCCTCGGCAAGGACGACGTCTTCCTCTCACAGGACGGCAAGCGCTACTTCTGGGATTCGGCCAACAACCCGCCTGAGAACCCATGAACCGCCCGAACCACAACCGCCGGCTCTCCAACTTCCAGATCGGGCTGATCGCGATCGTGCTCACCTTCTTCGCCTTCTACCTGGCGTTCACCAAGACCATCCCGTTCGCCGGCCACGGCTACCAGCTCAAGGCGATCGTCGCGGACGCCCAGAACATCCGCGCCAAGAGCCCCGTGCGGATCTCCGGCGTCGATGTCGGCGAGGTCTCCGACGTGCAGCACGTGACCGACGCGAACGGCAAGGGCGAGGACGCCGCGATCGTCACCATGGACCTGAAGGACACGGCGCTTCCCATCCGCCAGGACGCCACGCTCCAGCTGCGGCCGCGCCTCTTCCTCGAAGGGAACCTCTTCGTCGACCTGCACCCGGGCAGCCCGAGCGCTCCCGAGCTCGACAGCGGGTCCGTCGTCCCCGAGACCCAGACCTCGAGCTCAGTGCAGTTCGACCAGGTGCTCACCTCGCTGCAGGCCCCGGTGAGGCAGGACCTGCAGATCTTCCTGAAGGAGTTCGGCGGCGCGCTCGACAAGTACGGCGGGGCCAAGGGCTTCCAGGAATCATTCCGGACCTCTCCCGCGGCCTTCGAGTACACGTCGCAGGTGAACCAGGCGCTGCTCGGAACCCAGCCGGGCGACCTCGCCGGCTTCGTCTCCAACCTCGACGTCGTGGCGCGGGAGCTCAACGCCAACAGCAGCGACCTCCAGGGGCTGATCACCAACCTCAACACGGTCAGCGGCGACTTCGCGGCCCATCAGGCTTCGCTGCGCGACGCGATCGTCGAGCTGCCGAAGGCGCTCGCCGTGGGTCGCCCGGCGCTCTTCAAGCTGAATCAGGACTTCCCGGCCCTGCGCGCCTTCGCCCGTGAGGCGCTGCCCGGCGTGAAGTCGGCCAACTCCGCGCTCGACTACGCGAACCCCTGGATCGGGCAGCTGCGGCAGCTCATCTCCGAGCGCGAGCTGCGCGGGCTCGTCGAGGACCTGCGCCCGACCGTCCCCGACCTGGCCGCTCTCAGCAGCGACTCGCTTCCGTTCCTCGAACAGGCCCGCGCCCTGTCCTCCTGCTTCAACAACGTGGTCATCCCCTGGAGCAACACCCCGATCCCGAACACCGACAGCGACCCCGCGGCCGCCAAGGTCTACCAGGAGACCGCGTACGGCTTCACGGGCGTCGCCGGCGAGAGCCGCTCGGGCGACGCCAACGGCCAGGAGTTCCGCGTGCTCGGCGGCGGCGGCTCCAACACGATCGCGCCGTTCAGCAGCCCGGACGTCGCGGCCCCGCTCACCGGCGTCGCCCCCTACAGCTTCCTCGGAGCGCAGCCCGCCAAGCAGTCCTCGGCCAAGACCCCGTTCCGGCCGGACGTCCCCTGTGAGACCCAGGATCCGCCGGACCTCCACAGCGAGATCGGGCCGGCGCCCGCCTCCAAGGCCAGCGGCAAGAGCGCCACCTCTGCGACCCCGCGCGAGAACAACCTGACCCAGCGCTACGCGGACATCATCTCGCAGCTCACCGACGTCAAGCAGCTCAAGGCCGCCGGCAAGAGCAACGCGGCACAGCAGCTCCTCGCCAACGTCCTGCAGCAGTACACCGGCTGGCAGAAGGACTGGGCCGCGTTCCAGCAAGCCAATGGGATCAAGACGCCGTCCCCGACTTCCGCGAAGGGAGCCAAGGGCTGATGCGCAAGGCGATTCGAGACCACCTGCGCGACTTCCTGGCGATCCTCGGGCTGCTGACCGTCGGGCTGCTCGCGACCTACATCATCGTCCAGAACCAGCGTCTGCGGATCCCGCTGCTCGAGGAGAAGCCCTTCGAGCTGAAGGCGGACCTGTCGACCGCGCAGGCAGTGACGCCGGGGCAGGGCCAGACGGTCCGAGTCGCCGGCGTCCGCGTCGGTGACATCAACGCCGTCGACTACGAGAACGGGCACGCGGTCGTGACGATGGCGATCGACCGCAAGTTCCTGCCGGTCTACAGGAACGCCACGGTCCTGCTCCGCCCGAAGACCGGCCTGAAGGACATGTTCCTCGAGCTCGATCCGGGCACGGACACGGACCCGAACTCGAACGCCGACGAGTTCCAGAACGGCGATGAGATCCCGCTCGCCAATACAGCTCCGGACACGAACGTCGACCAGGTCCTCTCGGCACTCGACGGTGACACCAGGGCATACCTCAGGCTGCTCCTCACCCAGGGCGGGGAGGGGCTGAACGGACGGGGCAAGGACCTCGGCAAGCTGCTCGGCAGCCTCGGTCCGATCAACCGCGGCCTCGCTCGCCTCAACACCGAGGTCGCGAAGCGCAAGACGAACCTCGCCACGCTGATCCACAACATGAACATCCTCTGGGGTCGCGTCGGCGAGGACGGCCAGGGCATCGAGCAGCTCGTCTCGGCCTCCAACCAGGCGCTGGGCGCGATCGCGAGCCAGTCCCCAGACGTGCAGCGGACCGTCGGCCTGCTCGGTCCGACGCTGAGGACGACCCGGGTCGCGTTGGCGAAGACCGACCAGCTGGCCACGATCCTCGGCCCGGCGGTGAACAGCCTGCGGCCGTTCGCACGGAAGCTGAAGCCGGTGAACGACTCGCTCGCGAGTCTCGCGAAGAACACCTACGACCCCGTCAAGCAGGAGATCCGCCCGTTCGTCGTCAATGCGCGCCAGCCGGTCCGCGACATCCGGCCCGCCGCGAAGAACCTGGTCGGTGCGACCCCGCGCCTGACCACCGTGGGCTCGAAGCTCAACGAGCTCTTCAACATGGCGGCCTACAACCCGAATGGTGCCGAGGCCCCCGGCACCCCGGGCCGCGACGAGGGCTACCTCTACTGGCTGGGCTGGCTGGCCCACGTCGGCAACAGCACGTTCAGCTCGCAGGACGCGCACGGCGTCTACCGCCACGTCTACCTGGTCGCAACCTGCAACACGGTCAAGTCGATCCTCGCCTCGAGCCCGCTCGCCCCGGTGGCCACCGGGCTCGGACAACTGCTCGGGACGGTGTGCCCGCCGTGACCCGGACCAACGGAGAGGTGATCTAGGTGCAGAAGCAGGCTCCCTCGGTAGGGCGGATCCTGGTCGCGGTCGGCTTCACCCTGTCCTGCTTCGGCCTGCTCCTCTTCCTCTGGGTCACCTTCGGCGGGCCGGTGCCCTTCAAGCCGGAGAGCTACCGGTTCACCGCCGACTTCCCCGAGGCGATCACGCTGCAGAAGGAGGCCGACGTGCGGATCGGCGGTGTCTCGGTCGGCAAGGTCAAGGAGATCGGCCTGGCGCCGGAGAGCGAGTGCCACAGCGATCCGACCGTCTGCAACACGACGCAGGCCACCATCGAGATCGACCCCCAGTACGCGCCGATCTCCTCGGACGCGAAGGCCATCCTCCGGCAGAAGACCCTGCTGGGGGAGACCTACATCGAGCTCACCAGCGGCAGCCAGGTCCAGCCCGGCGATACCACCGGCGACGTGCATGCGCAATCGAGCTCGATCGACGTCGGTCAGGTCTCAGGTGGCGACGCCCCACAGCCGATTCCGGAGGGCGGCCACCTGGCGCAGACACAGGTTCAAGACGAGACCCAGATCGACGAGATCTTCCAGGGCTTCGACAAGCCCACCCGTGACGCGTTCCAGTCCTGGATGCAGAACGCCGGCCTGGCGATCAACGGGCGCGGGCTGGACCTGAACGACGCGTTCGGGAACCTCGGGCCGTTCGCCTCGGACTCGAGCGACGTCCTCGGCACCCTCCGCCGGCAGGAGCAGTCGCTCCGCACGCTCGTCCACGACACCGGAGACGTCTTCGGCGCCCTCACCGCCCACGACCAGGCCCTGGCAGGAGCGATCGTCGGCGCGAACAGGACGTTCGGCGCGCTGGCCTCGCAGAGCCAGGCTCTCTCCGACACCTTCAAGATCTTCCCGACGTTCGAGAACGAGGGGCGTCTCACCCTCGATCGCCTCAAGACCTTCGCGACCGACGCGCGTCCCGTCTTCCACGACCTGAGGCCGGTCGCCCGCGACCTAAGCCCGACGCTGCGCGACGTGCGCCACCTCACCCCGAAGGCCCACAAGCTCTTCCAGAACCTCGATCCGCTGATCAAGGTGTCGGCGACCGGACTGCCCTCGCTGAGCAGCTTCGTGCACGAGCTGCGCCCTGTGATGGACGGCCTCGATCCGTTCCTCGCGAACTTCAACCCACTGGTCCGCTGGCTCGACTACCAGGCGCCCGTCGTCACCGACTTCCTCGGGAACATCCCGAGCGCGACGGAGGGCTACCTCCCGACCCAGGCGGGCCAGAGCGCGCCGCTCCACATCTCGCGCCAGATGCTGATGCTCACCTCCGAGTCGCTCTCGATCTATCCGAAGCGCCTTGCCAGCAATCGCGGCAACGGCTACCTGCAGCCCTTCGCGATCGGCAACCCGTACTCCACCAGCCAGTCCGAGATCTTCCCGAACCACGATTGCAACAACACCTTCGGCGGCCAGCAGGTCCTGCACGTCCCGCAGGGGCAGACGCCTCCGCCCGGCGGCGCTCCCCAGTCCGAGAGCGGCCAGTTCCCGCTCTCGTCGGTGGTCAACCCGGTCTCGCCCAATTTCGTGGCCCCGAACTCGGACGTGAACGCGAATCCGCTGCCTCCGGGCGGCCCGTCCGCGTACGCGGGCTGCACGGTTGCGCCGAACTTCCCGTCCCTCTTCGGCGGCGGGAAGATCCCCGAGGTCCTGCCGGACAACTAGCGGCCACCAGGGCGCTGCATCTTGAAGCGAAGGGCGCAGCCCGAAGCGACTTAGGTGAGGCGCCCGCTTGTGGCCGCGATCTGATGGCGAAGCTGTCCCGCGAATAGGATCGTTCTAATGGCGTATTTCAAGGACGCGCAGGAGGTCTACGACACGATCGGCAAGCTCTTCGCCGGGATCGCCGAGGACCCCGAGCTCGGGCCGAAGTTCAGGAAGGCGAACACGATCCTCCAGTACGACTACCGCGACCCCGATTCGACGATCACGCTGCGCCTCGAGGAGGACGGCCCGGCCGACGTCGACTTCGGCGAGACCGACATGGAGCCCGAGGTCGTGATGAGCATGGACGCCGACACCGCCCACCGCTTCTGGCTGGGCAAGGTGAACGTCACCACCGCGCTCGCGCGCGGCCAGATCAAGGCGAGCGGACCGGTCGCGAAGATCCTCAAGCTCGTTCCCCTGACCAAGCCCGTGTATCCGCGATACCAGGCCCAGCTCGAGGCCGAGGGGCGCGAGGACCTGGTCAACGTCGATTGAGCGCGAAGGCCGACGCGGAGCAGTGGGCCGGGATCGTCTCCAGCCTGGCCTCGGAGCGAGGATGCCGCTACGAGCCGATCGGTGGCATCAATCCCAAGGAGGGTCCCGTCGCCCTCTGCCCCGGGGGGACCAATCGCCTCACCGGCGAGCTCAGCGACGGTTTCTTCGGCTCATCCTGCGACGCCGACGAGCACGAGGAGGGTGGCTTCCTCAGCAAGACGGTGGTGCCGGGCGCCGTGATCGTCAAGGCCCACATGCCGGACCTGGCGACCGTGGTCCCTGTGTTCGACGTCGAGTCGATCGAGAAGACCGCGACAGACACCGTCGACCGTTTCTCTCGGCGGCGGGTCGAGTTCGAGAGCGTCGACTTCAACAAGCGCTTCATCGCCACCGTGCCGAAGGACCATGACCCGGTCGCGCTCCGCGAGCTGTTCAGCCCCGGCTTCATCGACTGGATCACTCAGATCCCGGCGGAGGTCGACTTCGGCATCACCGAGCAGCAGCTCTTCTTTCACTGGCGCCTCCGTGGGCGGACCAAGGATGAGCTCAAGGAGTGCCTGCGCTCGGCGGGCGGCATCTTCGACCGCCTCCATCGCGAGATGGAGGAGAACAACCTCGACATCTACAAGCCGGGGCCCTGGAACGCGGGCCTCGAGCCCTTCCCGCCGAAGATCGGGTCCTAGCGCTCTTTGAGCCGCTTGCGGTAGGTCCGGTAGAAGCCGGGCCCCTTCTTGATGAAGTCCCGGAAGCGGTTGAAGCGGCCGGGCGGCAGCTCGAACCCCCCGACGATCCGGCGTGGAACCAGACGCCAACCGCCGTCGGATGGCTCGACGGTCCCGCGCACCTGCATGTTGCGCTGCCACGTGAAGTCGGGCGAGTGCTGGTGAACCGTTAGGCAGGCTCTTCCCTCGAGCAGCGGCAGCCCGGCGGAAACCGCATCGATCGAGATCGATTTCGACTGAGCCTCCGCCGTGAAGGGAACGCGAACCGAGATCGGGAACCCGTCCGGGCCGATCCAGCTGAGCACGCCGGTGTCGTGCTCCGAGAGGAAGTCCATGCGCTGATCCCAGGCGGGCGGAGCCTGCGGGAGCTTGCCGTGATCCGCGACGGGCTCCTCGGTGTGGCCCGAGCGGACCTCCTCCATATGCGCGTCGTGGATCGCCGGCTCTTCCGCCAGGTCGCCCTCCGGCCAGATGAAGACCCGCTCCGGGCGTACCTTGATGTAGAGGCGCGCGTAGTACCAGTTGAACATCGGGCGTATCGGCTTCGGCGGGTTCATCTTCTTGGTCGCCGGCAGCTTCACTCCCGATTCCCGGATGTAGCGCTCGGCGTTCGCCTTCAGGTCCGCGTCGTCGATGGTCGCCGTGCCCTGGACGAGCACCCGCAGGCCGCTGTCGATCCCCGACCCGGTCGGGTCCGAGAAGAGCAGCGAGACGCTCGGGTGGGCCCGGGCGTCGTCGGCCTTCTTCGGATAGCCGAGGCCGGTGGTCACGTCGATCGTCGGGCCTCCCTCCTGGTAGTAGGGGGTGACCGGCCAGGTGATCGGCTGCATGGCTGCGTCGACCGTTGTGAGCTCGCAGGTGATGAAGCGCTCGAAGGCTTCGCGCGCCTCGGGCGGAAGTGTGCTGGTCATGGCCCCGGATTCTTACGCGAACCACGGGCCGAGCGGAAGCTGGGTCGGATCGCAGTCGACTCTGCCGCCCTGGGTGAGCTGGTCGCTGGTCAGCCCACCTGCCCTGATACGGTCGCCGCGCCGACCTGGCCCTAGTGGAAGTGAGAGGTGGCGAGGATGGATAGGTGGATGGAGGCTTCTCCGCTGTTCCGGGAGCGACCGCGCTCGACTCAGGTCCTTCTCGCCCTGGTCGTCCCGACCGCACTGGGGGCGGTGGCGGGAATCCTGCTCGGCGTGTCCGCCGCGGCGTACTGGGTGATCGGCGCGATTGCCTTCGTCGGCGGAATCCTCGCGGGCTTCGAGCACGCCGACGGCTGGGACGGAGCGGCCCGAGGCCTGGTCGGCGGCACGCTCTACGGCACCGGGCTGCTGCTCGCCCACGCGATCGCCGGCACCGATGCGAAGGTTTCGCTGCCCGGCTTCGCGCCGATCCTGGTGGTCTTCACGGCGATCATCGGAATGCTCCTCGGCGCCCTTGGAGGAAGGATCCGAGGCAGGGCAATGGAGCGCAGGGGGCTGCCGGCGCCCCCGACTCGCCGAAAGGCCGCTTAGACCATCAGGGCAGCTCGTCGGGCAGCACGATCCGCCGGTCGTCGCCCTCGCCGACGACCTCGGGCTCGACGGCCTTCACCTCACGGCGTCGCCCAGCCGCCAGCGCCTCCTCGGCATTGGCGAAATCGACCAGCGACTCCAGGTGCTTGATGGTGGGAAAGACGAGCGGCAGCTCTCCGGCGTGGTGGCGGTCGAGGGCGTCCTGCGGTCTGAACCAGCCGGCGTCGACCGTTTCCGAGCCGTCGGGCTGGGGCGGTGAGTGGGCAGGGGCCAGCGCCAGGTAGAACCGAGTGTCGAAGCGGATCGGGACCACCCCGGGCGTGATCCAGCGCGAATAGGCGACCATCTCCTCGGCCGGGACGTCGATGCCGGCCTCCTCCGAGAGCTCTCTTGCGGCTGCTGCCCGATGGGCCTCCTCGCCCTCGCCCTCGCCGTCGGCCTCATCGACCGCCCCGCCCGGGAATACCCAGACGCCGGGCATGAAGCGGGCCTCGGGGTTGCGCTGCACGAGCAGGATCTCGAGGCCCCGCTCCGCGTGCTTGCCACCCCGCCGCAGCAGGATCACGGTGGCCGCGGGCCTCGGCACGGCGGGTGCCTCGCCCTCGTCGCCCAGGGGCGCTCCCCCCGCCTCGGGCAGCTCGCTCAACGTTCTCCCCTCCGATCGACCTCCACCTCTCGCGAGCCTACTCGTTACATTCCCGGCCCATGGCCGCGGAGACCACGACCAAGCAGCTCTTCATCTGCACCTCGTGCGGGTTCATCTACGACCCGGACGAGGGCGATCCCGATGGCGGCGTGCCGCCCGGAACCTCGTTCGACGACATTCCCGACGACTGGTTCTGTCCGGTCTGCGGGGCTCGCAAGTCGGACTTCGAGCCGTACGACGAGTAGTCAGGCCGCTTCGAGCAGTGCCGCGTCCAGGCGGCCCTTGGCGCCGGTGTCGAGCTCGGCGACCGGATAGGCAGCGCGGATCGACTCGGCGACGACCTGCACCAGTCGCCGCAGGTCCTGCTTGGAGATGGAGAGGGGCGGCATCAGCACGATCACGTCTCCGAGCGGGCGAACCAGGACGCCCCGGCGCCGCGCCTCGAGCACGGCGCGGTGACCGAGTCGCAGCTCCGGGTCGTGCTCGCCCAGGTCGATGCCGACCATCAGGCCCCGCTGCCGGACCTCCTTTACCTCGCGCATGCGCTCCACCTGTGCCAGCCAGCCGGAGAGCAGGCGGATCTTCGGCTGAAGACGGACGAGGGTCCGCTCGCGCTTGAACAGCTCGAGCGAGGCGATCGCCGCCGCGCAGGCGAGCGGGTTGCCGGTGTAGGTGTGGCCGTGGAAGAAGGTCTTGTAGTCGGAGGTGGCCCCCAGGAAGGACTCGTAGATCCGCTCGGTCGCGAGGGTCGCGGCGAGCGGCATGTAGCCGCCAGTCAGCCCCTTGGCGAGGCAAAGCAGGTCGGGCGAGACGCCCTCCTGCTCGCAGGCGAACATGGTTCCGGTGCGGCCGAAGCCGGTCGCGACTTCGTCGCAGATCAGGAGCACGCCGTGGCGGTCGCAGAGGCGCCGCACCGCGCGCAGATAGCCGGGCGGGTGGGTCAGCATGCCCGCCGCGCCCTGAACGAGCGGCTCGAGCACGACCGCCGCGACCTCCTCCTCGCGCCTCGCCAGCAGCCGGACGATGTCGTCGATGTCACCCGGCTTTGCATGGTGGACGTCGAAGAGGAGCGGGCCGAAGCTGGAATGGAAGAGGGGCATCCCGCCGACCGAGACCGATCCGATGGTGTCCCCGTGGTAGGCCTCCTCGAGGCAGATGAATGAGGTCTTCCGGACGTGCTGGCCGCCGCGGTGCTGCCAGTGCTGGAAGGCCATCTTGAGTGCGACCTCCACGGCGGTCGATCCCGAGTCGGAATAGAAGACGCGGTCGAGGCCGGCGGGAGCGATCTCCACCAGGCGGCCGGCCAGCTCGGCGGCGCCGGGATGCGAGAGCCCGAGCATCGTGGAATGGGCGACGTGGTCGAGTTGCTCCCGGACCGCATCGTCGATCGCCGGGTGACGGTGGCCGTGGACGTTGCACCAGAGGGAGGAGACGCCGTCCAGATACCGGCGGCCCTCGGAATCGATCAGCTCGGTCCCCTCCGCCGACGTGATCATCAACGGCTCCTCGGCCACCCAGTCGCGCTGCTGCGTGAACGGGTGCCAGACGTGATCGTGATCGAGCCGGGCAGCCTTATCCATTCGCCGGACGCCAACATATGATCGGCGCCGGATGGACTCCCGCTTCGGCATCACCGAGGACAACCGCAAGTGGTGGACCCTCGGCGCGATGTGCCTGTCGATGTTCATGATCATGCTCGACAGCACGGTGGTGAACGTTGCCCTGCCGTCGATCCAGAAGGATCTGCACACGACCGTCGACCAACTCGAGTGGGTCGTGAACGGCTACACGCTGAGCTTCGCGGCGCTGCTCGTCACCGGCGGGCGCCTCGGCGACATCTTCGGGCGGCGGCTGATCTTCATGATCGGCGTCTGAGTCTTCGCGATCTCGTCGGCCACCGCGGGGCTGGCCCAGGACCCGACCATGTTGGTCGTCTCGCGGATCGCGGAGGGGGTCGGCGGCGCCCTGATGATGCCCGCGACCCTCTCGATCATCACCGACGCCTTCCCGGTGGAGGAGCGAGGCAAGGCGATCGGGACCTGGGCGGGGATCTCCGGCCTCGCGCTCTCGTTCGGCCCGCTAGCCGGCGGCTTCCTCACCGAGGACGTGAGCTGGCGGGCGATCTTCTACATCAACCTGCCGATCGCGGTGCTCGCGCTCCTGGCCTCACTCTTCGCCGTGCGGGAGTCCCGCGATGAGAAGGCGGAGCGGAGCGTCGACTACCTCGGCGTCGTCCTGCTGACGGTGGCTCTCACGTCATGCGTCCTTGCCCTGATCGAAGGCAACGATTGGGGCTGGGGCTCCGCCCGGATCATCGGGCTGCTCGCCATCGGCGTCGTCACGACCCCGATCTTCCTGTTCGTCGAGTCGCGTGTCTCGGCGCCGATCATCGACTTCAACTTCTTCCGCTCGCGCAACTTCATTGGCGCCAACACGGTGGCGACGATCATCAGCTTCGCGATGATGGGCAGCTTCTTCTTCCTGGCGATCTATCTCCAGGACCTGCTCCAGTTCTCCCCGCTCGCGACCGGCGTTCGCTTTCTGCCCACCACCATCGTGATCGTGATCGCCGCGCCGATCGCGGGCCGGGTGGCCGACCGGATCGGCTGCCGCTGGCCGATGGTCCTAGGGCTGGCCATCACCTCGGCCGCGCTCTACCTATTTGCGCAGATGGACGCCTCGACCGGCTACAGCGACCTGCTGCCCGCCTTCATCCTGCTCGGCCTCGGAATCGGCATGACCATGTCGCCGATGTCCACCGCGGCGATGAACGCCGTCGACGTCGACAAGGCCGGCGTCGCCTCCGGGACGCTCCAGATGTTCCGCATGATGGGCGGGACCATCGGAGTTGCCGCCACCGGCGCGATCTTCCAGGCCAAGCTGGGCGCCTTCAACCCCGCCCTGCTGACACAGGGCGGGGTCGCCGAGGCAACCAAGTTCACCGATGCGCTCGGAGCGGCGATGGCGATGGGGGCGGCCGTGACGGCGGTCGGAGCGGTGATCGCGGCGGTCGTCATCCGCGGCAAGCCGAAGCACGAGCTCGCTGCCCACGGCGCGCCGGAGCTTCCAGCGGGCACCAGGCCGCCCGCTTTCGGAGCGTAGGGCGAAGCCCGCAGCGACTTGTGTTGGGCGGCCGCCTGTGCCCGCGATTGATGGCGAAGCCGTGAACCAGGCTGTGTGACTCACCTCACAGGTCGTTGCGGTTTCGAAAAGGTTGCAGACATGTAACCTTTCCTTTCAGTGGAAGCAGCGACGAGAGAACCGAAGACCGCACGGCCCGTTCGCGATGACCTGGCACTCAAGCTGAGTGCCCTCGTCGTCCGCTGCATGGGCCCACGCGGCAACGAGGTCTTCAAGGTGATCGACGAGAGCGGCCTCACCTTCGCCCAGATGAAGGTGCTGGTCGAGCTCCAGGTGCCCGACGAGGAGTCCCGCACGGTCACCGCGATTTCCGAGGAGCTCGGCATCTCCGTGGCCTCCGCCAGCCGCGCCACCGACGGGCTGGTGCGGAAGAAGCTCGCGACGCGGGTCGAGGACCCAGATGACCGCCGAGTCCGCCGGCTGACGCTCACCTCGAAGGGACGCAGCCTGGCCGACCGCATCATCTCCGCCCGCCTGGCGACCCTCCAGGGCTTCACAGCCTCGCTCGAGTCGGACGAGCGGAAAAAGCTTGAGTCGGCCCTCGACGCGCTCCTGGAGCGCCCCGAGCTGGCCGAGATCTACGCCAATCATGAGAGGAAGGTGGGGCGATGACTCGCTACCGGCACCTGATCACGGACGACAACCGCAAGTGGTGGACCCTCGGCGCGATGTGTTTCGCGCTGTTCATGGTGATGCTCGACAACACCGTCGTGAACGTCGCCCTGCCGTCGATCCAGCGCGATCTGCATGCGCAGATCTCGTCGCTGGAGTGGGTCATCAACGGCTACACGCTCACCTTCGCCGTCCTGATCGCAACCGGTGGCCGTCTCGGAGACATCTTCGGGCGCAGGCTGATGTTCATGACCGGCGTGATCATCTTCGCGATCACGTCGGCCACGGCCGGGATCGCGCAGGACCCGGCGATGCTGATCGGCAGCCGAGCGATCCAGGGCATCGGGGCCGCGCTGATGATGCCGGCGACGCTCTCGATCATCACCAACACGTTCCCGGCCGCCGAGCGCGGCAGGGCGATCGGCATCTGGGCCGGCGTCTCCGCGCTGGCGCTTTCGATCGGTCCGGTGGTCGGCGGCGCTCTGACTGAGTACGTCAGCTGGCGCGCGATCTTCTTCATCAACCTGCCGGTCGCGGCGGGCGCCATCGCCGCCACGATCTTCGCCGTGCGCGAGTCGCGCGACGAGACGATCGACCGGCGGGTCGACTATCCGGGCATCTTTGCTCTGACCACCGGACTCACGGCGATCGTGCTGGCCCTGATCGAGGGAAACAGCTGGGGCTGGACCTCGACCTCGATCCTGGCGTTGCTGGCCGGCGGCGTGATCGGCCTGGCGATCTTCGTCGCCATCGAGCTCCGGGTCTCGGCGCCGATGGTGGAGTTCGCCCTCTTCAAGACCCGCCAGTTCATCGGCTCGAACCTGGTGGCCTTCATCATCACCTTCGCCATGATGGGCACCTTCTTCTTCATGGCCCTCTACATGCAGGACATCCTGGGCTTCAGTGCCCTGGAGGCCGGGGTCAGGTTCCTGCCGACCACCATCGTGATTGCGGTGGTCGCGCCGATCTCCGGGCGGCTCGCTGACAGGCTGGGACCCGCGACCCCGATGAGCGTCGGTCTGGCGGTGCTCGCCGTCTCGATGTTCCTGTTCGCCGGCATCAACACCGGCACGACCTACGCCGGGCTGGTCATCCCGTTCATCCTGATGGGCCTGGGGATCGCCCTTGTGATGTCGCCGATGTCAACCGCCGCGATGAACGCGGTCAGCGCGCAGAAGTCCGGGGTCGCCTCCGGCGTGCTGCAGATGTCGCGCATGATCGGCGCGTCGGTGGGGGTCGCGGCGACCGGGGCCATCTTCCAGTCCCAGCTCGGATCGGGATTCGATCCGGCGAGCCTGGCATCGGCGCCGGAGCAGGCACGCGCAACCTTCGTCGACGCTCTGTCGAGCGCGATGCTGCTGGCGGGTCTCGTCGTGCTCGCCGGGCTGGTTGTCTCGCTGACGCTGGTTCGCGGTGCGCGTGCGAAGCGTGTCGACGCGCACGAAGCCGCCGAGGAGAGCGCGGGCGCGCTCCCAGAGGCGACGGTGGCCGAGGACGTCGTCCCGGCCGGGGCGCGGTAAATGGTCGCGGCCACAGGCGGCCACCCCACATAAGTCGCTCCGGGCTTCGCCCTCCGCTCCAAAGTGGAGCGGCCTGGTGGCCGCTACGCGGCTCTGAGGCTGCTCGTCGCTCGCGGCGTGCCGACGCCCAGACGGAGAGCCGGCCAGGATTCAGGATTGGTGAGGTCGAGGCGCGGCAGCGTCTCGACCTCGACTGATCCGAGCCGAGCGATGGTGCTCAGGTTGGAGCGCTCCATCGCCGATGGCTCGGCCGGCCACGGCGTCACGACGACGGCGGCGACCTCCAGGCCGGCGGCCCGGACGGCCTCCACGGTGAGCAGCGTGTGGTTGATCGTTCCGAGGCCGGGTGCGGCGACGACCACGGCCGGCAGCGCCAGGTCGCGGGCGAGATCCCTGATCAGATAGCTCGGGGTCAGGGGGACCAGGAAGCCGCCGACCCCCTCACAGACCAGGAGGTTCACGTCCTCCGTTGCCGCGAGCGCCGCGCCGCGCAGCCGGTCGGGATCGATCCGCTCCCCGGCCAGCTCCGCCGCCAGGTGGGGCGAGACCGCCGGCCCATACCGGTAGGGCGCGATCTCCTCGTCTCCCTGACTCGAGCCTGACGCGAGCCGGAGCAGGACGTGATCCGGAAGCTCGGCGGCGCTCTCCCAGGTTTCGGGGGAGAGCGGGTAGTCGTCGAGGCCGCTGACGGCCGGCTTGAAGGCGGCCACTCGCGCGCCATCGCGACGCGCGGTCGAGGCGATCGCCGCCGCCACGACGGTCTTGCCGACCTCGGTGCCGGTGCCGGTGACGAACAGCCCGCGCACTCAGGCGGCCTGCTTCAGCGCCGTTTCGGGGAGTCGCACGTCGGACGGCGCAAGGCCGAGCTCCCGGGCGGCGGCGCCGACGGCACGGGCTGCGTGACGCAGGTCGTCGACCCGGTGGGTGGCCATCACCGTCAGCCGCAGGCGACAGGTGCCCGGCGGAACCGTGGGAGGGCGAATGGCCTGGGCGAAGATGCCCTCTGCGAGCAGACGCTCGCAGAGGGCCATTGCATCGCTGGCCTCGCCGATCACGAGCGGGACGATCTGCGTGTCGGAGCCGATCGGCTCCAGGCCCTCGGCGCGAAGGCCGTCGCGCAGAGCGGCGGCGTTCGACCGCAGGCGCTCCACGCGCTTCGGGCTCTCGGCGAGCAGCTCCACGGCGGCAGAGGCGGCCGCCACGGCGGGCGGTGGAGGAGCGGTCGAGAAGATGAACGGCCGGGCCGTGTTGATCAGGAAGTCGGTGAGTTCACACGATCCGCAGGCGTAGGCGCCGTAGCCGCCGAGCGCCTTGCCGAGGGTTCCGACGATGAGATCGACCTCACCGGTCAGCCCCGCGGCCGCGACGGAGCCCCTGCCACCCGGCCCGAGGCAGCCCGTGGCGTGGGCCTCGTCCACCATCAGACGGCAGGCGTGCCGGCCGGCGAGCTCCGAGAGCTCCGCGAGCGGGGCGACGTCGCCGTCCATCGAGAACACGCCGTCGGTGGCGATCAGCGCTCCGCGGCCCGCTGCGCGCCGCAGCCCCCATTCGAGGTGCTCCGTGTCTCGGTGCCGGTAGACGAAGGTCTCCGCGCCGGCCAGGCGGCAGCCGTCGATGATGCTCGCGTGGTTGAGCTCGTCGGAGAAGACGATCTCGCCGCGGCGCGCCAGCGCGGCGATCGCGCCCGTGTTAGCCAGGTACCCCGAGCCGAACAGCAGCGCCGACTCGGTCCCCTCGAAGCCCGCCAGCTGTTCCTCCAGCTCCGCGTGGATGGACATCGAGCCCGAGATCAGGCGGGAGGCGCCGGAGCTCGTTCCCAGCGCGAGCGCCGCGTCCGCGGCCGCGCGCCTGAGGCGCGGATGGTCGGCCAGCCCGAGGTAGTTGTTGGAGCAGAGCAGCAGGACGGGCCGGCCGTCGAGCAGAACCTCGGCACCCTGCGGCCCGTCCACGATGCGGAGCCGCCGGCGCAGCCCGCTCGAGTCGAGCTCGGCGAGGCGCTCCTGGATGTCGAGCACTAGTCGCCCCAGCCCGCCGGCTGAGGCTCCTGATCCTCGGATGGGCGGGTGGGGTAGGCGGGCACCTTGCCCTTTTTCTTGACCACCCGCAGCTGGGTGGACGGATCCCAGAAGTTCGCGTCGGCCTGGCGGTCGATCAGCTCGTCGATCGGGGTCTCGGGCGTCTCTCCCTCGAGCCAGCCGGAGCGGTTGTCGGGGCGGGGGTTGGCGCCGTTGTCCGGCTGGCGTGCGACGTTCAGCCCGAGCTCCTCGAACATCTCCCGGTCCTCGGCCGGCTCGACGCCGAGCGTGGTGAGGAAGTTCCCCATCATCACGCCATTCAGCCCGGCCTTGACGGCGAGCGGAGCGAGATCCTTCAGGTTCTCGACGCGCCCGCCGCACAGGCGGAAGAGAGCGTCCGGCAGGATCAGGCGGAAGATCGCCACCCACTTGACGACGTCCCATGGGTCCATCAACTCGCGGTCGCCGAACTTCGTCCCGGTGCGCGGATTGAGCAGGTTGATCGGCACGGAGTCCGGGCTGATCTCGGCCAGCTCGAAGGCCATCTCGACGCGCTGCTCGGGCGTCTCGCCGAGGTTGAGGATGCCGCCGACGCAGGTCTCGAGGCCCGCCTCCTTGACGGCGTCGATCGTTCGCACCCGGCCCTCGTAGCGGACCGTGGTGGAGACCTCCGGGTAGTACGACTTCGACGTCTCCACGTTGTGGTGCACGCGCTGGATGCCGGCGTCCTTGAGCTGCTTCGCGCGCTCGGCCGACATGTGGCCGATCGAGGCGCAGCGCTTCAAGTTGGTGTGCTCCGAGACGAGGCGGGCGCCCTCGAGCACCTTGGCGAAGTCGCGCTTGGAGAGCCCCTGGCCCTGGGTGACCATGCAGAAGCGATGCGCCCCGGCTGCCTCCGCCGCCCGGGCGTGCTCGAGGATCTGGTCGGGCTCCATCATCGCGTGCATCGGGGTGTCCGACTCGGCGTACCGCGACTGGGCGCAGAAGCCGCAGTCCTCGGCGCAGCCGCCGGACTTGGCGTTGACCAGCGAGCACATGTCGGTGGAGTCGCCGAAGCGGTCTTTGCGCACCTCCCAGGCGCGCTCAACCAGCTCACCGACTTCGTCGTGATCCGTAATGGCACCGAGCTCCAGCGCCTCTTCGAAGCTGATCAGGGGTGGCATCCGCCCCGAAATCTAGGAAGGCGCCCGGACGCCTACGAAGTGCCTATTCCCAGCTGAAGTCCTGGACGATCTCCGCGTCGCCCTTCGCCCGCGGGCTGAAGGCGAGGAGGACGAGATCCTCGTCGCCGCCCTCGAAGGCCCGGACCACGGAGGGCGAGATCCGGACTGCGTCGAGCGGGCCTAGGTCCTCCACCTCATCGTCGAGCTTGACCCGGCCGGTCCCGGAGATCACGACGTAGATCTCCTCCATCTCGCCGTGCTTGTGGGCGAAGGGCTGGCGCTGCCCGGCCTTGACCACCTGGTAGGAGATCCCGCTCGTCTCGGAGCCGAGGTCCTCGTGAGCGAAGCGGGCCTCGAGAGAATCGGAAAGGCCCGCCTCGGCGGCGGCGTCCTTGGACTCGCGGAGGTTCTTGATCGCGTAGCCGGCCATCGCTTCTCGAGCCTATACCTTGGCTCCGTGCTCGGAAACCTCGCAGTCGCCGCGCTCTCCGTGGTGCTGACGGCCTCGCCGTCCACCGGCATGAGCGACGACCAGCTGGCCGGAACCCGCGTGGTCAGCGGCTTCTCCGGGCATCACCCGCCGAAGGCGTTGCGCCGGATGATCTCGGCGGGATTCCTCTCCGGCGTGATCCTCTTCGACGGGAACGCCGGCGGCGTGAGGTCCGTGCGACGCCTGACCTCCGAGCTCCAGGCGATTCCCCGGCCGACGGCGGCGCCGCCGCTCCTCATCACGGTGGATCAGGAGGGAGGGCTGGTCAGGAGGCTGCCGGGGCCGCCGAAGCCCTCGGCTGAGTCGATCGGCTCGCGTGGCGCCGCCTTCGCGGAACGCCTCGGACGTGCGACCGGCCAGAGCCTCCACTCGATGGGCGTCAACGTCGACCTCGCACCGGTTCTGGACCTCGGTAGGCCGGGACGGGCGATCGAGAGCGAGGGCCGGACGTTCGCGCGCACCCCGGCCGGCGTCGCGGAGATCGGAGGCGGATTCGCGCAGGGCCTCGCGGCCGGAGGCGTTGCCGCCACCGCGAAGCACTTCCCCGGGCTCGGCGCCGCTCGCGTCAACACCGACAACGCGGTTCAGAAGATCCGGTTGCCCGCGGCGAAGCTCCGGAGCGCCGACGAGCAGCCGTACGTCAGCTTCATCCAGTCTGGTGGAGCGATGGTGATGCTGAGCACGGCGGTCTATCCGGCGTTCTCCGGCAAGCCGGCGGCGCTCTCGCGCGCGGTCGCCACCGGCGAGCTCCGCGACCGCCTCGGCTTCCAGGGCGTCTCCATCACGGACGCGCTCGGCTCGGTGTCGGCGCGAGCCGTCGGCGGAGCCGCCAAGACGGCGGTGGCGGCGGCCCGCGCCGGCACGGACCTGACCTTGTTCACAGACGTGAGCGATGCCGCGAAGGCACAGCGAGCGCTCGCCCGACTGCTCGCGGACGGCTCCCTGGATCGAGCCGAGTTCGAGGCTTCGGTGGACCGAGTGATGTCGTTGCGAGCGACGGCTTCGCCATAAAGCCGCGGCCACAAGCGGCCGCCCCAAATAAGTCGCTACGGGCTTCGCCCTCCGCTCCGAAGTGGAGCGGCCTGGTGGCCGCTACGCCGCGTCGCGCAGGGCCTCGACCTCGCGCGCCTGCGCGAGGCGGCTCAGGCCGCGCTCCTCGAGCTGCTTGACCTCGCTCGGCTTCAGCTCGAGCCGCCGAGAGGTCTCTCGCAGCGGCGTCGGCTCGTCGCCGTTGATGCCGTAGCGGAGCTGGATCACCTTGCGCTCGTCCTCGGGGAGCTCGTCGACGGCGTCTCGCAGCGTGGCATCCGCGAGGCTCAGCTGGACCTCCTCCGCGGGGCCGCTGCGCTCGTCCTGAATGAACTCGCCGAGCGATGATGCGTCTTCGTCGCCGACCGGCCGGTCGAGGCTCGTGACGACCCTGGTCAGGTCGCGGATCTCCTCGACCTGGGCGGGCTCGAGCTCGGCGGTCTCGGCCACCTCCTCGGTGGTCGGATCCCGGCCGAGCTTGGTCGCGAGCTCGCGCTCGGTTCGCATCACCTTGCGCTCGCGCTGGGCGACCTGGTTCGGAACGCGGATTGTGCGCTCCTTCGACTCGAGCGCGCGCTGGATCGCCTGGCGAATCCAGAAGGTCGCGTAGGTGGAGAACTTGTAGCCCTTGCGCCAATCGAACTTCTCCGAGGCGCGGATCAGGCCGAGGATGCCTTCCTGGATCAGGTCAAGGAGGTTGAGGTCCTGGCGCATGTAGCGGCGCGCGTTCGAGACCACCAGCCGCAGGTTGGAGTTGATCAGCCGCTCCTTGGCCTGCAGGTCGCCGCGCTCGACGGCCTGAGCGAGCTCGATCTCCTCCTCCTTGGTGAGCAGCGGGTACTTGCGCATCTCGTTGAAGAAGAGCTGGAGCGCATCGGTTGTCTGCTCAGCGAGCTCGCCGTTGCGGTAGCCCGCGGGCTCCGCGGCCTGTTTGCCGCAGTCATCCTCGATCGAGAGGCCGGCGGACTCGATCCGCTCGTGCACCGCGTGCTCCTCTTCCTCGGTGAGGCTCGACTGCTGGACCAACGAATCAACCTCCGACAGATCGACACAGTCCACCGCGCGCCCGCCCTCGATCAGGGCTGAAACGCGCTCCTCGACGCCTGGGTCGAGCTCTACTGCGGTGGGGTTCATTTCCTCTGCCATGGTTGCCCTCTCTACAGGGTGTCAAACGAGGCGAATCGTTAGTGTGGCGGCCTCAGTCCGTTTCCAGGGGGACTCGGGCCGCAACGGGAAGCAGGCACCGACATGGAGGTCCGTTGAGAGGTCTGGCATCGATAGTCGCGGGTCGGCGCACCAAGTGGGTGGTGCTGGTCGTCTGGCTGATCGCGCTCTTCGGCGTGTTCTCGGCGAAGCTTCCGTCCAAGCTCTCAGACAAGACGACGGACGCCACTGAATCATTCCTGCCGTCCAGCGCCGAGTCCACGCAGGTGGTCCGCGAGCTCGAGCACCAGTTTCCCCAGGGACAGACCGATACGGGTCTCGTTGTCTACAAGAACGCGGCGGGCCTGACCCCGGCCGACCAGGCGAAGATCGCCGCGAACGCGCGCGCGATCGAAGCAGCCGGCCCCGACAAGATCCACTTGGTGGAGCCCCCCGCGGTTCCCTTCGAGCGGGGGCCGCACAACTCGCCGGGAGCGCTCGTCTCCAAGGACGGGACAGTCGCGGTCATGGTCCTGACGACGCCGACCAACTTCGACAAGGAGGGCGACTGGGGGAAGGCCGTTCGCGACATCACCGACGTCAACACCGGCGACATGCAGGTCTACGTCACGGGGAACCTGGGCTTCAGCGCTGACGCAAAGGATGTCTTCAGCAACATCGACACGAAGCTCCTGCTCGCGACGGTCACCTTGGTGCTCGTCCTGCTGGGCGCGATCTATCGCTCGGCGCTGATCGCGATCACCCCCCTGATAGTCGTCTTCTTTGCTTACACGGTCGCCCAGGGCCTGATCTATGCGTATGCCGACTCCGGGGCTACGGTCTCCACGAACAGCACCTCGATTCTGATCGTGCTGATGTTCGGGGTGGGCACCGACTACTGCCTGTTACTCGTCTCCCGCTACCGGGAGGAGCTCAGGCGAATCGAGGACAAGCACGAGGCCATGGCTCGCGCCGTGCGGCGAGCGGGTCCGGCGATTCTGGCCAGCGGATCCACCGTCGCGCTGGCGATGTTGGTTCTCGCTCTTGCCGACAATCGCGGTACGAGCTCTCTCGGGCCTGTCGCCGCGCTTGCCGTGCTCTCGGCGCTGGCCGCGGGTCTCACCCTGTTGCCGGCCCTGCTGACGATGTTCGGTCGCCCAGGATTTTGGCCGCGCCGCGGCATGGTGGCGTATGACCCCGCGCACGCCGCCGTCATGCATCAGGGGCCCTGGAGGCGCTTTGGCGACAGGGTCTTGCAACGGCCCGCCATGGCGCTGATCGTGACCGTTGTGGCCTTCTGTCTCGGCGCCCTCGGCCTGTTTGCGTACAAGGTCGACTACTCGAGCACGAGCTTCTTCAAGCACTCGGTCGAAAGCGTCAGCGGGTTCGATGTCCTGCGACAGGCCTTCCCGGCCGGAACCCTGGCTCCGACGACGATCCTGGTGCAGAGCGACAGTGGTCCGGTGCCCCAGGCGGATATCGCCGAGGCGCAGCGGAAGCTGAGGGCCGTCAGCGGCGTGGCGGCTGTCGGGCCGGCGCTGCAGTACTCCCGCGACCACCGAATCGCCCAGCTCGATCTCGTGCTGAAGGGAGATCCGGCCAACAAGTCGGCGCTCGACATCGTTCCGCGAATGCGTGACGCCGTGGCGAACCTGTCGCCGGGAGTCACGGCGCTCGTGGGTGGCACCAGCGCGATCAACTACGACATCGACAACGCCAACCAGCGCGACCTCGAGGTGATCGTGCCGCTGGCCCTGCTCGTGATGGCGGTCATCCTCGCGATCCTCCTGCAGGCCTTGGTGGCGCCGCTCGTTCTGCTCGCCAGTGTCGTGCTCTCCTTCGCCTGCACCCTCGGGATCTCGATCCTGATCATCCGGTTCGTTGTTGGGGACGCAGGTTTCGACTCGTCGATACCCGTATTCGCCTTCATCTTCCTGGTTGCGCTGGGGATCGACTACACGATCTTCCTGATGGCCCGAGTTCGCGAAGAGGCCCGTCGTCACGGGACCCGCGAGGGCACTCTCCGCGCGATCGCCGCGACAGGCCCAGTGATCACGAGCGCCGGGGTCATCCTTGCCGGCACCTTCTCGGTGCTGATGACGCTGCCGGTCACCTTTACGTTCGACCTGGGTCTCATGGTCGCCTTGGGGATCCTGCTGGATACCTTCATCGTCCGAACGATCATGGTTCCGGCCGCCGTGGAGGTGCTCGGCGACAAGATCTGGTGGCCCTCGACTGCAAAGGCCGGTGGTCGCCTCCACGAGGAGACCGACGAGCACGTGCTGGTCGAGCCCGCCGAGGCGAGCTAACGCCCCCTCCAGGCCGGCTTGCGCTTCTCTGCGAACGCGGCGATCCCCTCGCGGAAGTCCTCCGAGCCGAAGCACGACTCGCGGAGCTCGATCAGCTCGCGCTCCTGCTCCGGAGTCAGGCGCCCGAAGGAGTTGAGCGTGTCGATGGCGTGCTTGTTACCGCGCATCGAGAGCGGGGCATTGGCGGCGACCTCGGCCGCGAGGGCGGCCGCCGAGCTCTCCAGCTCTGAGTCGTCCACCACCTCGTTGACCAGGCCAAACGCCTCGGCTCCCTCCGCCGGATAGTTGCGGCCGGTCAGGAAGAGCTCCTTCGTCCGCGGCACGCCGATCGCGTCGATGAACCGCTGCAATCCCGTGTGGCCGTAGATCAGGCCGAGCTTGGCGGGCGGCATGCCCAGCTTCGCGCCGCGGGCGCAGATCCGCAGATCGCAGGTGAGGGTCAGCTCCAGGCCGCCGCCCAGCGCGTGCCCGTTGATCGCTGCGATCACAGGCCAGGGATGTCCCGCGATCGCCTCCAAGGCCGCGTGGAACGGGTGGGCGACCAGCGCCTCCGCGTCCTGCTCGAAGGTCTCCGACGGGATTGCGGCGATGTCGTAGCCGGCCGAGAAGGCCTTGCCCGCACCGGTGATCAGAACGCAACGCACCTCGATGCCCCGGTCGAGCGAGGGCATCGCAGCCGCGATCCCGTCCAGCAGCTCATGGTCGAGCGCATTTCGCGAATCCGGCCGATTCAGGGTCAGCCGCGCCACGGCCTCAGCGGGCTCATCCAGGAGCAGCTTGCCCCCCGCCAGTTCCTCAGGACTCAAAACGGCTGACTCCTCCGCTTCGAGTCCGCGCCGCCTCGCATGAACGCTATTCGAGGACGACGAGGACGTCGCCCTCGGAGACCGACTGGCCCTCCTCGCAGCGAATCTCGGCGACCTTGCCGGGGTCCTCGGCCTCGACCGGCATCTCCATCTTCATCGATTCGAGGATGACGACCGTGTCGCCCTCGTCGACCTGGTCGCCGACCTTGACCTCGATCTTCCAGACTGTGCCGGTGATGTGCGCCTCTACGTCAGCCACGCGCCGGGACAATAGTCGGCGGTGACGCCGGAAACGCCGCGCGTCGCGATCGTGGCGGCCCAGAACGAGGTGGAGCGGATCGGCGCGGCGCTCGATGCCCTCGCCGAGGCGCTCCCCGGGGCCCGGCTGATGGTCGCCGACGACGCCTCGAGCGACGGGACGCAGGAGGAGGCGATGCGCCACGGGGCGTGGCTGGTTGGCCGCCGCCGCCCGCATGGCAAGGGAGGGAACGTGACCGCCACGGCCGAAGCGGCGATCGGCGAGTTCCCCGCCGAGGCGACCGTCCTGCTCTGCGATGCCGATCTCGGCACCAGCGCCGGCGAGCTGCTTGCGCTGGTCGAGGCGGTGGAGGGAGGCCGCTGCGACCTGGCGGTGGCGGCGTTCGCTGAACCGGAGGGAGGCGGCTTCGGGTTCACGCTCGGCTACGCGCGCCGCGCGATCGAGCGGCTCACCCAAGCCAGCCTGCGGGCCCCGCTCTCCGGCCAGCGCGCGATGCGGATCTCGACGCTCGCCGCGTTGACTCCATTCGCGGACGGCTGGGGGCTCGAGACCGGGATGACGATTGACGCGCTGCGGGCCGGGTACCGCCTCGAGGAGATCGAGCTGCCGCTCGGGCACCGGACGACGGGCCGGACGCCGGCCGGCTTCCTCCACCGGGCTCGCCAGCTCCGCGGCATCCGCCGAGCGGTGCGAAGCAGGTCCGGATAGCGTCCCGTTCGATGATCCTGGCCATCGACCAGGGGACCACGGGGACCACCTGCATCGTCTTCGACGAGCAGGGACGCGAGCGCGGTCGCGCCTACAGCGAGTTCGAGCAGTACTTCCCGAAGCCCGGCTGGGTCGAGCACGACGCGGCCGAGATCTGGGACGTCACCCGCAAGGTCGCGGTCGGGGCGCTCGCCGACGCAGCGGTCCAGGGATCCGATCTCGTCGGGATCGGGATCACCAACCAGCGCGAGACAGTCGTCGCCTGGGATCCCAGGACCGGGGAGCCGGTCCACCGCGCGCTCGTCTGGCAGGATCGTCGGACCGCCGCTCGCTGCGATGAGCTCCGTGAGGCGGGATACGAGCAGCTGATCAGAGAGAGGACCGGGCTGGTCATCGACCCCTACTTCTCCGGCACCAAGATCGAATGGCTGATCAAGAACGCCGAGCTGCCCGAGGGCACCGTGTTCGGGACGATCGACTCCTGGCTCGCCTTCAAGCTCACGGGCCGGCACCTGACGGACTACTCGAACGCCTCGCGGACGATGCTCTTCGACATCCGGGGGCTCTCCTGGGACGCGGAGCTCTGCGACCTGCTCGGGGTCGACCCGAAGTCGCTGCCGGAGCCGGTGCCCTCGTCGGAGATCTACGGAATGAGCTCAGTCTTCGGCGGGGAGGTCCCGGTCGCCGGCATCGCGGGGGACCAGCAGGCAGCGCTCTTCGGTCAGGCCTGTCAGCGTCCGGGGGAGACCAAGAACACCTATGGCACCGGCAGCTTCGTCCTGCTCAATACGGGGACCGAGGCGGCCGAGCCGGGCGAGGGCCTGCTCGCGACCGTCGCCTGGGGACTGGGCGGGGAGGTGACCTACGCGCTGGAGGCCGCCGTGTTCGTGACGGGCGCGGCGGTCCAATGGCTCCGGGATGGGCTCCGAATCATCACCCGTGCGGCGGAGACCGAGGACCTCGCGGCATCGCTTGACTCGAACGACGACATCTACTTTGTCCCCGCTCTCACCGGTCTCGGCTCGCCCCACTGGGATCCATACGCGAGGGGGACGATCGTGGGCCTGACGCGCGGCGCGACCCGGGCGCATCTCGCGCGGGCGGCGCTCGAGGCGATCGCCTACCAGACGGTCGACGCGGTCAGGGCGCAGGAGGCCGCGGCGGTCGAGAGCGTTCCGGCGCTGAAGGCCGATGGGGGCGCCGTCGCCAACGCCTGGCTGATGCAGTTCCAGGCCGACGTCCTGGGGGTGCCGGTGATCGTCCCCGAGGTCGCCGAGACGACCGCGCTGGGCGCCGCCTACCTCGCCGGTATTGCCACCGGCATGTGGACCGCCGATCAGGTGCGCGAGATGTGGCGGGAGGCGGCCACCTACGAGCCGGCGATGGCCGACGCCGAGCGCGACCGGCTGATGGGCCGCTGGCGGGAGGCGGTGAGCCGGGCGCGAGGCTGGGCGACGCCCGAATAGCGTGATCCGAGCGCGTAACCCGAGCGTAGCCATCGGGTAGAAATCAGCACGTGCCGCCGTCTCAGACGGCGTTTTTTGTGATCACAGGGCGGAAGAAATGGCGAACGTCAACCCTAAGGACATGAAGCCGCAGGTCTACAAGGACCCGCGCCCGGCGGAGATGTTCGACCAGTACCACCGCGCCGCGCGGAAGGGCGTGGGCTGGATCTACGACTTCGTCCGCGTGATCCTGACCATCCCGACGATTCTGCTCTACCGGACGCGCGCGATCGGAGTCGAGAACGTCCCCGCCACCGGCCCGGCCATCCTGGCGCCGAACCACTTCAGCCAGATGGACCACTTCTTCGCCGCGGTCTATCTGCCGAGGAAGACGCAGTTCATGGCCAAGTCCCAGCTCTTCAACAACCCGATCTTCAACTACATCTTCAAGCACGGCGGTGTCTTCCCCGTGCGGCGCGGCCACCACGACGAGGAGGCGTTCATCACCGCGAACACCGTTCTCGACCGTGGCGGCACCATGCTGATGTATGCGGAGGGCGGCCGCTCGCGGAGCGGTGACCTCGGTCACCCGAAGCGCGGAATCGGCAAGATCGCGCTCGAGTCCGGCGTGCCCGTCGTGCCGGTCGCGATCCATGGGTCCGCCCACGTTCGCGGCTGGAGGCGGTTCCGCTTCCCGAAGGTGACCGTTCAGTACGGCGAGCCTGTCACCTTCCCGGTGAAGTCCGACCCGACCCGGGACGAGCAGCAGCAGGCGGCCAACCAGGTGTTCGACCGCGTTCGCGCGATGTACGTCGACCTGGAGGAGAACGGCCGCCGCGATGTGCTCAAGCGCCTCCGCGAGGGCCTGCCGGCGGCGACGCCGGGACCCAAGACCGCACGCCGCTACTCCTCGTAGCGAGGCTCGAGCTTCTCCCAGAACTCCGGGTCATGGCCCGGCACGATCAGCGCGTACGGATAGGTGCGCCGGTAGGCCTGCAGCTCCCGGAGCGACCGGCGCCAGTTGTGCTGGTCGGCAATCATCAACGGCTCGGACTCGCCCTGAAACTGCTTCCAGTCGTACGCGGCGTCGCCGACAATGACGAAGTCGCGCCGCGGCAGCCGCAGGATCACCGAGGTGTGTCCCGCGCTGTGGCCGGGCGTATAGGCGAGGCGGACGGAGCCGTCGCCGAACAGATCGAAGGTTCTCCCGAAGGGTCCGTATGACTCGACGAACTCGCCATCGAAGTCGACGGTCGCGTACTCGAAGGCGAAGTCGTAGTGGGAGGGGTGGTAGCCGCGCAGCAGCGGCAGCCGGCCGGTGGTTGCGGCCTCCCACTCGGTCGCGCTGAGCACGAACTGGGCCTCGGGAAAGGCCTCGATGGCGGAGGCGTGGTCCTCGTGGAGGTGGGTGAGGACGACGACGTCGATGTCCGATGCCTCGAGTCCGCGGCTGCGCAGCTGGGAGACGACGTCCTCGCCTTCGGTGACCTTGTAGTGGCGGCCGGAGAACCGCCCGAGGTTGTCCCGCGGATCCCTCACCACCGATGGACTGAGCCCGGTGTCGACGAGGATGTTCCCCGCGCTCGGATGCCGCGCCAGGTAGGCGGGGACGGGACGAGACTCCCATTCTTCGGGCTTGGAGCCGATCCCGAGGGCCCGCAGCCGCTTGATGGGGCCGCGCCCGCTGCTGTTGAAGAACGTGGCGGGCCAGAGGGCCTCCCCGGTGTGGAGGGGCTCCACGATGACGGCGGAGCCCTCGGTGCCGCCCGCCAGCGGATTCTCGAGCGGGATCGGCTCGGCGTTCACGCTCACGCGAGCCAGCTTATGCTCACGGCCCGTGAGTTCACGAATCTTTGCGCCCGGCCTGCTGGACGGTCAGATCTGCGTCGTCTCGGGCGCGGGCACCGGCCTCGGCAAGGCGACCGCGCTCGAGCTGACGAGCCTCGGCGCCACGGTGATCGGCTGCGGGCGCCGTGAGGAGCCTCTCCAGGGAATGGTCGACGAGGTCGCGGCCCGCGGGGGCAGGGCCGAGTTCGAGGCCCTCGACATCCGCGACGACGAGGCGGTGGACGCCTTCATGGACGGGATCGTCGAACGGCACGGGCGCATCGACCTGCTGGTCAACAACGCGGGCGGCCAGTTCCTCAGCCCGGCCGAGGCGATCAGCCCGAAGGGCTTCAAGACCGTCATTGAGCTGAACGTGCAGGGCACCTGGCAGATGACCCACGCCGCCGCGACTAAGGCCTTCATCCCGCAGGAGAGCGGCAAGGTCATCAGCATCACCGTCTCGCCGCACATGGGCTTCCCGGGGATGGTCCACACCGGGGCGGCGAGGGCGGCGGTCGAGAACATGATGCGCACGCTCTCGGTGGAGTGGGCGCGGTTCGGGATCCGGCTGCTTGCCGTGGCGATCGGGCAGTTCGACACCGAGACTTTGCGGACCAAGTACCCGAAGGCGATCGTCGACAACGTCGCCGGGACCGTGCCGCTGGGGCGGCTCGGGACCGAGGACGAGATGGCCTGGCTGATGGCCTATCTGGCGTCGCCGGCGGGTGACTTCTTCTCCGGCTGCGTCCTCACCCTGGATGGCGCGCGCGACAACTGGTTCGGCGCCTGGCCCCCCGGCGGAGCGGCGGGCGACGGCGGCGAGCCGCTCGCCGAGGAGCGCCGTACGGACTAGCTAGGAGTACATCCCGACGAATTGCCCACCGGTGACGTTGATCACCTGTCCGTGAATGAAGTTGGAGAACGGCGAGCAGAGGAACATGACCGGCCCGGCAGCGTCTTCAGGCTGTGCCGCGCGACCCAGGGGGATGGTGTACTTGGACATCTCTCGCATCTGCTCCGGGATGCCCAGTGAGACCTGCTCCTCGCTCTCCCCGGCAGCCTGCATCGTCTCGCCCTTCTCCTTTGCCTGGGTCAGCCGAGTCTCGACGAATCCGAACGCCACCGCATTGCAGTTGATCTTGAACTGACCCCACTCCTTCGCGATTGTCTTCGTCAATCCCGTGACGCCGGCCTTCGCGGACGAGTAGTTCGCCTGGCCGGAGTTTCCCATCGTGCCCGAGATCGACGTGATGTTGACGAGCTTGCGGAAGACCTCCTCTCCGGCCTCCGCCTCCTTCTTGGCCGCCTCGCGCCAGGTCGGCGCCAGCGCCCGGATCACGCGGAACGGGACGATCGTGTGGATGTCGAGCATCGCCTGGAACTGCTCGTCAGACATCTTGTGGACGACGCCGTCCCACGTGTAGCCGGCGTTGTTGACCACCGCGTCCACCTGGCCGAAGGCGTCGAGCCCCGCCTGCACGAGCTGTTCCGGGATCCCGGACTTCGTGAGGTCGCCCGCGAAGACGGCGGTCTCCCCGTCGATCTCGCTCGAGGCCTGCTCCGCGACGTCGCCGTCGAGGTCGTTGATCAGCACCCTGGCTCCCTCGCTCACGAACAGCTCGGCGCAAGCCCTGCCGATGCCGCGCGCGGAGCCGGTGATGATCGCGCTCTTTCCGTCAAGCATTCCCAACTTGGTTGCCTCCTCGAAGTAGTGAGGCCGGGATTCTTACCCAAACCGGTAAGTGGCGATCCCATGGGCGACCACGCCGCCGTCCGGATCGGCGACGCTCACCTCGCAGAAGCTCAGACGGCCTCCGCGGCGGGCGACGCGGGCCTCGGCTCGGAGGTCCACGACGGTCGCGGCGGCCGCGAAGTTGACCGAGAGCGAGACCGTGATCCCGCGACGCTCTCCGGCAAGTCGTCCGTCGCCCAGGCCGCCGCCATCGCGGCGGTGTCGATCAGCGCGCCGATCGCGCCTCCGTGCACCACCTCGTCGATCGTCGCCAGCTCGGGTATTGAACGGGAGCTCGAGCACCGCCTCGTCCGTTCCGAGGGAAACGACGCGGATCCCGAGCTGCGCCGCGTGCGGCGAGTCCGGGATGAACGCCTCGCTGATCTCGCGGCGACTCGACACGCAAAAACCCTAGTGGGGTCAGACCCCTTCATGAAGGGGTCTGACCCCCCCGGGGTTAGAAGCCGAGCAGCGCTGGGCCGAGGGAGAAGGCCGAACGCGGGTTGACGTGGTGCTCCGCCTCGAAGCGGTGCTGGAGGCGATCGTCGAAGAGCGCGAGCAGGAGCTCCTCGCGGCTCGAGCCGAACTGGCAGGCCGCGCGGTCGAGCGCCGCCAGCGACTGATCCTGCAGGAAGCCCGTGATGCCGCCCGTGTCCGGGAGGTTCCGGTCCTGGCAGGGATCCCGGATCGGCACCGTCTCCTGGCCCCTGGCCGCGAAGACGACACCGTAGCCGGCGAGAGCCGCGATCGAGGCGACGGCGGCCGTCGCCAGCGCCGGCCGGGCGAGTGCGGCTCCGAACCCCTCGGAGAGCAGGATCAGCGCGGCAAGGAGAGCCATCACCGCCGTGACGATGAATGTGGGGCGGAAGGCTTGCCGGACGGCTCCCGTGACCACTTCGTCGAGCTTGTCGCCGAGGCGGTTGAGCTCCGGCACATCGCCGGAGCCGACATCGGAACGGGCGCTCTTCACCGAGTCCTGGAGCTGTCCGCGCGGATCGTCCGTGTTGAGGCTGCCGAAGAGGTCGGGCGCAATCGCGATCTTGTCCTGGGGTGGCAGGTGGGCGTCCAGGACCGCGGCCGTGCCCTGCTCGCGGGCGGAGTCGATGGTCGAGGTGAGGTTCGATGAGATCAGGGGGGCCAGCGCCGCCAGCGCGATGGCGATGCCGGCCGAGCGGATCGAGAGCAGCCGGGCGACGTCGTGGCGGGTGCGCTCGGGCATGAGCTCGCCGGAGAGGGCCGGCAGCGCCATGCCCATCCCGGCGCCCGCCAGGATCTGCGGCACCACGGTCCACCACGCGGAGGCCGCCGGGAGCAGCGCCAGGCAGCCGACGCCGCCTCCGACGAGCAGACATCCGGCGATCGCCCGGGTCTGCGGGCTCCCTGGCATCCGCGAGGAGAGGATCGCCGCGACGGGCAGGACGCTGACGGCGAGGGCCGCGGCAAGGGGCTCGATGCTCCAGCCCGAGACCAGCAGCAGGACGACCAGGAAGATCACCGCCGTGAGCGAGGCGGAAAGCAGCCCGAGCGCCAGCGACTCCCTGAGCTTGAACGGCCCTGTCGGGCGGTCGGGGTCGCGGCCATCGTCGGGGCCCACCCGCTCGCTGCGTGCTGCGAGCAGCGCGACTGCCATCCCCGGCAGTACGAGCGGCGCCTGGGCGAGGAAGATCGCCCGCCAGTCGAAGAGCTGGGTGAGCGCGCCGCCGAGCGCCGGACCGACGGCGATCCCGAAGACCGACGCGGCGACCCACATCCTCCGCCCGGTCCCGGGCCTGCCGGCATCGAGGAGCTCGAAGGAGCCGACCAACAATGCGGCTCCGCCGAGAGCCTGGACGCCGCGGAGCACGAGCAGCGGCCCGAGCGAGTCGGACGCACCGCATCCCAGCGACGCCGCGCAGAACACCCCCAGTCCGGCTGCACCGACGTGGGCGTCGCCGAAGCGGCGGCAGAGCCAGGCGGCGGGGAGCAGGGCCAGCGCGAGAACGGCCGTGTAGACGCCGAGGACCAGCGCGACGCCCTCGACGGTCGCGTGGAGCTCGACGAGGATCGACGGCAGCCCCAGGGTGACGATCGATGCGTCCGCCAGGGCGACGCCCGCGGCGAGGGCTATGAAGACGCGCCTCACGCGGCCAAATTAGCGCGAGGGCCCCGCCGGTTCACCGGCAGGGCCCAGGCGCTTGGGGATCGGCGGGGGAGAAGGTCCCGCCGGGCTCAGCCCTCGGCCTCTCCGGCGGCGACCCTCCGGGGCAGGGAGGGCTCCACGCGGAGCAGGCGAGCGGGCCAAGTCGGGAGCCACCAGTTCCAGCGGCCCATCAGCGAGATCACCGCGGGCACGATCAGCGCCCTGATGATCGTGGCGTCGATCAGGATCCCGGCCGCCAGCCCGGTCGCGAACATCTTCACGCTCGTGTCCGGTCCCGACGCCATCGAGGTGAATGCCAGGAACAGGATCAGCGCGGCGCTGGTCACGAGCCTGCCGGTGCGGCCGATTCCCTGGACCACCGCGACGTCCGTCGACCCGGTGCGGTCGTACTCCTCCCGCATCCGGGAGAGGATGAACACCTCGTAGTCCATCGAGAGGCCGAACAGGAAGGCGAAGATGATCAGCGGCATCCACGACTGGATCGAGCCTGTCGCCTGGATGCCCCAGATCGCCTCCGAGCCGTGCCCGTCCTGCCAGACCAGCACGAGCACGCCCCATGCGGCGGCCACGCTGAGGATGTTGAGCACGACCGCCTTCAGCGGCAGCAGCAGCGAGCGGAACGCCCTCGCCAGCAGGATGAACGTCGTGATCGCGATCAGGGCGATCATCAACGGGAACGCCCCGTAGACGGCGTCGATGAAGTCCTGGTTCGCGGCCGGTCCGCCGCCCACCCGGACTGCCGGGCCGGCCGCATGGGCCGTATTCCGCACGCCGTTCAGAGTGTCGTGCCCTTCGCTCGTCCCGCTGTCGGGGATCGGGATCGCCTCGACGATGTGCGTCCCGCCGCGATTCCAGGATGGATCCGTCGGAGCGACCGCTCCGTGGACGCCGTCGACCTGGTTCAGGTCGTTGGCGACCGTCGTCGGGTTGGTCTTGCCCTCGACCAGGATCTCGTGGGGCAGGATCGAGCCCTCGCCGATGCCGGCGCTCTCGAGCTGCTTCAGACCCTGCTCCGCCGGGCCGCTCTTCGCGATCGTGTTCGCGTCGGCGGCTCCGAGCTGGAGGTTCGTCGCTGACAGCGCCAGTGCGAGGATCACGGCCATGCCGGCGCCCGCGGCGACCCAGCGCCGCCGCGAGACGATCTGCGCCCAGCGGGTCCAGGCCCGGCTGGCCTTGTCGTCGGTCCGCCTGTGCGGCCAATCCAGCTTCGCCCCGGCCTTGGCCAGGATGACCGGCAGGAGCGTGATCGCCACCAGCGTCGAGACCAGCGGGATCAGCATGCCGCCGTACCCCATCGAGCGCAGGAACGGCAGCGGCAGGGCGATCAGGGCCAACAGCCCGATGGCGACCGTGATGCCGCTGAAGACCACGGCGCGGCCAGCCGTCTCCATCGCCCGCTGCACGGCCTCGTCGCCCGTATGTCCGTGGGTTCGCTCCTCACGCCACCGTGAGACCACCAGCAGCGAGTAGTCGATCGCCACTCCCAATCCGACGAGGGCGACCAGGAACTGCACGATCGGCGAGACGTCGGTGAACGTGGTCAGTCCGAGCAGCAGCAGGAACGTGGTCATGATCGAGCAGATCGCCATCCCGATCGGCACGATCGCCAGGAAGGACGCGAAGACGAAGGCGAGCACGATCAGCGCGCCGAAGCCGCCGATCACCGCCTCCAGGAGGACTCCGGGTCCATCGCCGCCTCCGGTCGACTGCTGGAGAGCGTCGAAGCCGGTCACGTGAACGGGCGCTCCGGCTACCGTCATCCCGGCCACGGCCTTCTTCACGTCGGTGGCCGCATGCGGGTTGTCGCCGAAGCTCGAATTGGGATCGGGCTTCGGGTAGACGATCGCAAAGGTCGTGTGGCCGTCATCGGAGACGAAGGCCTTGTCGCCCGTCGAGGCGTACGACGCGACGCGAGCGCCGGGCAGAGTCTTCGCCAGGGTGCCATCCAGCTTGGTCAGGTCACGCTTCACCTGCGGTGAGTCGACCGAATGCCCGGCCGGAATCGTGACCACAGGCAGCAGGGGCGAGGTGTCCCCGCCGGTGCCGTTGTACTTGGCGGCGATCGCCTCGTTCGTCTCCCACCCCTCCTTGTTGGGCACGGAGAACTTCTGGTCGAGCGCCTTGCTCGCGGGTCCGGCGGCCATGACCCCGGCGATCGTCAGCAGGATCCACGAGACGACGACTGTTCGTTTGTGGGCCAGGACCCAGCGGGTTAGTGATGCCACGAAAGGTTCCCTCCTGTGTTCGTTGCGGTCGATGACTTACAGACGGGTGCGAGGCAGCAGCATGGACACCGCTCGCGCGTCCTTCAATTGGGGATGACCCCTATTCAGCCCCAAATTCATCGCTATGTATGTGACGGCTGAACACCGGCTCGCGTGACATCGCGCGCCCGCAACCCTCGATCGACTAGACCGCACGACCGCCTCGGTCGTTATCGCCTCAGGGACTCCGGTAGTGCGCCTGCACCCGCACGACCAGCCCCTCCGGGTCGAGCGTCATCACCTCGGCGGCGCGCCTGTCCTCGACGCTCACGTAGATGAGCGTCACCGAGTCGACGCCGACCAGGAGCTCGAGGGGCTCGAAGCGCAGTTCCGGGAAGCGCTCCAGGCCGCGGGCGAAGTAGGCGCGGAGATCCTCCTTGCCGTGAACGGTCCCGCCGGGGTCGTCGTTCAGCGCCGCGACGAACGGTGAGACGAACTCGACGTCGTCGGCGTAGTGGCTCAGGATCGCGTCGAGGTCGTGGGAGTTCCACGCCGTGTACCACTCATCCGCGAAGCGGCCAGCCTGCTCGTCGCTGATCACGCGCCGGACGCTACAGCCCGAGCTGCTTGCCCAGGATCTCCTTCATCACCTCGTCGGTGCCTCCGCCGATCGGGCCGAGGCGGGCATCGCGGTAGGCACGCTCGACTCCGTATTCGCGCATGTAGCCGTAGCCGCCGTGGATCTGGATCGCCTCATCGGCGACCTCGCACATCGCCCGCTGGGTGAAGAGCTTCGCCTGCGTCACCTCGCGCAGCGCGTCCTCACCGGCCGCGAACTTCCGCAGGCAGTTGTAGGTCATCGCCCGGCCGACCTCGATCTTCACCGACATCTCGGCGAACTTGTGGCGGATCGCCTGGAAGCTGCCAATCGGGCGGCCGAAGGCCTCGCGCTCCTTGGCGTACTCGAGAGTCATCTCGAAGACCTTCTGCATGCCTCCGACGGCCCCCAGCGCCATGGTCAGCCGCTCCCACTGGAAGTTGGCCATGATCAGCTTGAAGCCCTCGTTCTGCTCTCCGAGCAGGTTCTCGTCGGGGACCTCTACGTCGCTGAAGGAGAGCTCGCCGGTGTCCGAGGCGTGCCAGCCCATCTTCTCCAGCTTCGAGACGACCTCATAGCCCGGCATGTCGCGCTCGAGGACCAGGAAGGAGATGCCGTGGTGGCCGCCCTCCTCGGTCGTCTTGCAGGCGCAGACGAGGAAGTCGGCGCGGACGCCGTTGGTGATGAAGGTCTTGGCGCCGTTGACGACGTAGCCGCCGTCCACCTTCCTCGCTGTCGTCCGGATCGAGGCGACGTCGGAGCCGGCGCCCGGCTCGGTGATCCCGAGCGCGCCGATCAGGTCGCCCTTGATTCCCGGCATCAGCCAGCGCTGCTTCTGCTCCTCGGTGCCGAACTTCCAGATCGGCGGCATGGCGATCTCGGCGTGAGCGCCGAGGCCGGCCGCGACCCCGCCGCTGCCGCCCGAGCGGGAGAGCTCCTCGACCCAGACCGCGTCGTGGACGTAGTCGCCGCCCTGCCCGCCGTAGCGCTCCTCGAACTTCAGGCCCAGGAAGCCGAGCTCGCCGCAGCGGGCATAGAGCTCGCGGGGGAACTCGCGCGCCTCCTCCCACTCGTCGACGTGCGGGGCGATCTCCCTGGTGACGAATCGCCGCACCGACTCGCGCAGCTCCTCGTGCTCCTGGGTGAAGGGCGGGAGCTGCGCGCGGTTGCCGGTGTCCTTGATGACGTTCACGGGGTCGCCTTCCTCTCCGGCGGCTTCCAGTTCTCCAACATCGTGTAACCGCGGCCCTCGTGGTCGAAGCCGAGCAGGTCGCCCTGCGGATTCTTCTTCCCGCCGTGATGGTAGGCGCGCACCTCGGCGATCTTGCCGTCGCGCATCAGGAACCACTCGGTGCCGCGATCCAGGCGCTTCTCGCCGGACTTCGGGTCGCGCCAGGTCATCGTCCACTCGATCACCGCCTCATCGCCCTGCTCGATGCCGTGCTCGATGTACCACTGGCCGTCGATCATGTTCACGCCCATCTCTGAGTTCTGGCCGATCCGCGCGGCGCCCTCGTGTGGCCCGAGGCGCGTGTAGTAGTGAACGGCGCCGTCGGTGAAGTGCGAGGCGACCAGATCGGCGTCGCCGGTGTTGAGGGCGTCGTAGTAGGAGCGGATGTGGTCGAGGTTGCTCATGCGCCGATCGATTCTCACCGAACCCTGTCGATTTCGCCCGGCCACGTTCGTCGTCAGGTTGAATGCGGCGAGAAGAGGCCGCTGGAACCAAGGAGGAAGACATGAAGTACCTGCTCACTTTCGTCCGGGACCAGGACCGGATGTACGAGGGAACCGAGGACAACATGAAGGCGGCCATGGAGGCCTGGAACGAGTTCGATCGCGAGGCGATCGAGGCCGGCGTGATGATCGCCAACGAGGCCCTCGAGCTGCCGAGGACGGCCAAGACCGTGCGCTTCGGCGAGAGCGGCGAGCCGGCCGTGACCGACGGCCCGTTCGCGGAGACCAAGGAGCAGCTCGGCGGCTTCTGCCTGATCGACGTCGACAGCCTCGAGGAGGCGATCGGCTGGGCGAAGAAGGTCCCGCTGCGCCCCGACAGCGTCGTCGAGGTGCGGGCCGTCATGGATCTCTCGCCGTACGGGTACGTGGGGGCGTCCCCGGGACCCATCAAGGCGAAGGCGGCCTAGAGGCCGTAGCTTCGCCCGATCACCTCGAGCATCACCTCGTCGGTGCCGGCACCGATTCGGTTGAGGCGGGCGTCCCGGTAGGCGCGCTCGACCTCGTACTCCTTCATGTAGCCGTAGCCGCCGTGGATCTGGATCGCGTCGTCGCAGACCTCCTCGATGATCCGTGAGGCGTAGAGCTTGGCCTGCGTGATCTCGCGGACGGGGTACTCACCGTTGGAGAAGCGCCAGGCGGTCGCGTAGACCATCTGCTTGGCGGCCTCGATCTTCACCGACATCTCGGCGAACTTGTGGCGGATCGCCTGGAAGCGGCCGATCGGGCGGCCGAAGGCCTCGCGCTCCTTGGCGTACTCGAGGGTCCGCTCGAAGACGCGCTCGGCGCCGGAGACGCAGCCGATCGCGGCGACCAGCCGCTCGCCCTGGAGCTCCCAGCTGATGTGGTAGAAGCCCTTGCCCTCCTGGCCGAGGAGGTTCTCAGCCGGGACGCGGACGTCCTGGAAGGAGAGCTCGCCCGTGTCCGAGGCGTGCATCCCCATCTTCTCCAGCTTCCGGGAGACGGAGAAGCCCTCGGTCTCCTTGCCGTCGGAGTCGCGGATGTCGACGATGAACAGGCTGATGCCGTCGTGCCCGGCATCCGGATCGGTCTTGGCGACCAGCACGATGTAGTTGGCGCGCAGTGCGTTGGTGATGAAGATCTTCGAGCCGTTGATCACCCATTCGTCTCCGTCGCGCTTCGCCGTGGTGCGGATGCCGGCGACGTCGGAGCCGGCGCCCGGCTCGGTGATTCCGAGCGAGCTGATCAGCTCGCCCTTGATGGAGGGGACCAGGTAACGCTGCTTCTGGTCCTCGGTGCCGAGCAGGTGGATCGGCGGCGTCGCCATGTCGGTGTGGACCGCCATCCCCATGTTGAGCCCGCCGCAGCCCGAGTAGCTCATCGCGTCGGCGCGGACCAGCGAGTAGAAGTAGTCGCCGCCCTGACCGCCGTACTCCTCGGGGTAGCAGAGGCCGATGTAGCCGAGCTCGCCGGCCCGATGCAGGACCGAGTCGGGCCAGAGGTTCTCCTCGTACTCGAAGCGGTGGGGGGTGAGCTCCTTCAACACCCATGACTTCATCGACTCGCGCAGCTCCTCGTGCTCGTCGGTGAAGACGAAATGCCTGCTGCGGGAGGCGCTGTGATCGGGCTTGATGACGCTCGAAGTCGCGCTGGCCACTGCTCGTTCTCCTTCTCGTCAGGGATGGAGCGGGGCCCGTCCGGCGCGCCCGCAAAGTGAATAGTAGGACTTCCTACTTCCTACCGCAACCAGGGCCGTGAACGAGATTTCCCAGGAAGCTAACTATCGAACTAATGCGGATGTATCGGTACCCGATCCTCCATAGAGTTGGGTGGACGAATGTACTAAGAAGCGAGTAGGCGCTTGGAATCCCCACCCGTGGCAACGCCGCCGACAGACCAGGCTCACGCGGATCCGATCCTGAACGGCCGATCCGGACGCCAGATGCCCCCCGGGCCGAGGCTGCCCGGCTCGGTGCAGACGCTCCGCTGGATGTACCGCCCGATCGAGTTCATGGAGCAGTGCCGCCAGAAGTACGGGCCGATCTTCTCGCTGCGGCTCGGGCCCGCCTCCAACGTCTTCGTGATCAGCGATCCGGCCGCCGCCAAGCAGGTGCTCACGGCCGACCCGCAGCATTTCCGGGCCGGCGACACGAACGGGATTTTCAGGGACGTGGTCGGGAACCATTCGATCCTGGTGATGGACGGCCCGGAGCACATCCACCACCGGCGCATCCTGCTTCCCGTCGTCGGGCGCCACGCTGAGCGCTACCGCGAGCTGATCGCGGGCATCGCCCGGGATCGCGTCGCGACCTGGGACGCGGGCAGGGAGATCCGCCTGCTCGGCGAGATGGAGGCGATCTCCTTCGAGGTGATGATGCGGATCGCTATGGGGACCGACGGGAGCAGCGACCGCGAGGCCAAGCTCCGCACCCTGATCCCGCAGATGATGGATCGCTGCGAGTCCCCCTTCACCCTGATCCCGTGGTTCCGGCACGAGCTGGGCGGAGTCACCCCCTACGCAAGGCTGATGCGCTTCATCGACGGGATCGACGAGATCCTCTACGAGACGATCAGCGACCGGCGCGCCGATCCGCTGACCGAGATCCGGGACGATGCGCTCTCGCTGCTGGTCCGGGCCACATACGAGGACGGCACGCCGCTCGAGGATCGCGTGATCCGCGACGAGCTGCTCACCCTCCTGATGGCCGGCTACGAGACCACGACCGCCGGGCTGACCTGGTCGTTCGAGCGCCTGCTGCGCTCGCCGGACAAGCTGGAGCGGCTGATGCGCGAGATGCAGACCGGGGACCAGACCTACCTGATGGCCGTCGTCAAGGAGGCCCTCCGCCGCCGCCCGGTGATTCCCATCGCCGCGCGCAAGGCCCTCGTCCCGATCGAGCTTCTCGGCTACAGCCTGCCCGCCGGATCCGTCCTGATGGTCGCGATCTACCTGATCCACAGCGACCCCGAGATCTACCCGGAGCCGAAGGAGTTCCGGCCCGAGCGCTTCCTCGGGGACAGCCCGAAGGGCAGCGAGGGCGGAGCCTGGATTCCGTTCGGCGGGGGGATCCGCCGCTGCCTTGGCGCCTCCCTCGCGCAGTACGAGATGGCGGTGGTGATCCGCACCGTGCTGGAGGAGGCCGAGCTCGAGCTCGTTCAGGAGTCCGACGAGCCGGTGGCTCGCCGCCGTTTCACCCTCTCACCCGGTAGGGAGGGGCAGGCGCGGGTGCGTCGAATCTCACCTGGGGTGAAGTCACCTGCAGGTTCGCGCAGGTTCCATGCACCCAAACCGATCAAGATCAGTCAGACTGAGATAGCGGAATAAACCGCCGCATACGCGCACTATTTGGGTATTTCGTTCGGTAGCGAAATTTCCTGAATACTGGGCAGGAGAAGTGTCCATTTTGCGCCGATACTCTTAACCGCGATGGGCTTAATCGCAATGGGAGGAATGGTTCCGACGCTCGAAGAGGGCGAGGTCAGCGATCGCCGAGACCGCCGGCTGCGCGCCAACGAGCCCAAGAACCTGCTGTCGGGGCCGGCCGCCAAGCGGCCGATCGCGCTGGCACAGGCGTACCTCGCCGCGGGCGCCTGCGTCACCGGCACGCTCGCCGTTCTCCTTCCCCATCCGGCCTACTTCAACGTCACCGCCCTTCTCCTGATCCAGGCGTCGGCCGCGGGCTGGGCGCTCTTCATGTTCCTGGGCGCCGGCCGGATCCCGATCTGGCTGATGCGGCTCGGGCCTGCGCTCGCGACCGTGCTGACGACGGCCGCCGTGATCTCGAGCGGCAACGCGATCAGCGGCTACGCCCTGATGTATCTCTGGGTCGGCCTCTACGTCTTCTACTTCCCGCTCTCCAAGGTCGACGCGGCGCTCAACGTCGTCTGGGCGGGTTTCAACTACGCCTTCGCGATAGCGGTCGCGCCGATCCCGACCGGTGGCGAGCACACGGCGATCAGCCATTTCGTCATCACGACCGGGACCCTGATCACCGCCGCCACCCTGCTCACCTATCTCCGCTCCCGCGTGGAGCGACTGCTCGGCAGGCTGACCGATGCCGCCCGGACGGATCCACTCACCGGCCTGCCCAACCGGGTGGCGCTGCACGAGGCGGTCGAGCGCGAGATCGAGCGCGCCACCCCGCACGACCGCCCGCTCAGCGTGGTCGTCATCGACATCGACCGCTTCAACCGGGTCAACGAGCGGCACGGAATCGGCGCGGGCGACCGCGTGCTCTACAACGTCTCGAACCTGCTGGAGCAGCAGACCCGCCTGATGGACGTCGTGGCGCGATCGGGAGGGGAGGAGTTCGCGATCCTGCTCCCGGAGATGGACCAGCACACCGCGTTCCTCTTCGCGGAGGAGATCCTCGGAGAGATCCGGAAGACCTTCGTCAAGCCGCAGATCGAGATCACCGCGTCCGCCGGGGTCGCGAGCTTCCCCGAGCACTCCCGCGACCTGGCCGGCCTGCTGTCGGATGGCGACCAGGCCCTGCGCGCCGCCAAGGCGCTGGGCCGCGACCGCGCGGTGATCTACAGCCCCGAGGTGACTGGCGTGCTCGGCTCGGTCACGGGCCGGCGCAACGTCGAGGCCCAGAGCCACCTGGCGACCGTGCTCAGCCTGGCGGAGGCGCTCGACCAGCGCGACTCTGGAACCGCACGGCACAGCCAGACCGTCTCGAACTTCTGCGAGATGATGGCCTTCGAGCTGGGTCTCGATGAGGACCGCGTCCAGCGGATCAAGCTCGCCGGAGTCCTTCACGACATCGGCAAGATCGGCGTCCCCGACTCGATCCTCTGCAAGCCCGGGCCGCTCACCACCGAGGAGATGGATCAGATGAAGCGTCATCCGGAGCTCGGCGCGCGGATCCTCTCCAGCCGTGAGCTCGATGACGTGCGCGGGTGGATCCTGGCGCACCACGAGCGGCCGGACGGCACGGGCTACCCCAAGGGCCTCGACGCCGACGAGATCCCGGTCGAGTCGTCGATCCTCGCCGTGGCCGACGCCTACGAGGCCATGACCAGCGACCGGGTCTACCGGATGGCGATCGGGCCCGAGAAGGCCCGAGAGGAGCTCATTCGCTGGTCGGGCAAGCAGTTCTCACGCCCCGTGGTCGATGCGTTCCTTCGCGCTCTCGACCGCGAGAGCGTCGAGGTCAGCTGACGTCCGGCCTGGCGAAGCGCGCCAGCCACGGCGGGGCCCACCAGGCCCACCTTCCGAGCAGCCGAAGCACGGCGGGGAAGAGGAAGGCGCGCACGATGGTCGCGTCGACCAGGACGGCGACGGCTGCTCCGATCGCGACCTCCTTCACGTAGACCAGTTCCGAGAAGGCGAACGCGCCAATCGCGACCGCGAAGAGCAGCGCCGCCGCGGTGATCGTCCGGCCGCTCGCGGCCATCCCATCGGCAATGGCGACCTCCTCATCGTCGGTCCTCCGGCGCGCCGCCTTGATTCGCTGGAGCAGGAACACGCCGTAGTCCGTCGAGAGCCCGAAGACGACGGCGAAGAGGAGGATCGGCATCGACGTGTCGAGTCCCCCGGGGCTCGTGAAGCCGAGCGGGCCCTGCAGGCGCCCGTCCTGGAAGATCAGGACCAGGACGCCGAAGGCGACGCTGACGGTCAACGTGTTCATGATCAGCGCGACGACCGGCAGGGTCACGGACGCGGTCATGATGAAGAGGACCAGGCCGGTCGCGACGAGGATGAACGCGAGGGCGAGCGGCAGGTGCGAGCCGAGGCTGTGGCGCTCGTCGGTCAGCTCCGCCGGCGGGCCGCCGATCAGGGCGGTCGATCCCCACCTCGACGACCGTGCTCTCTTGACGACGTCGACCGCCTGGTTCGAGAAGGCGTCGACGTTCAGCTGGGCGTCGATCCGGTAGAGGCGAGGACCGATTCGATGTGCCGGATCGGTCCCCAGGACGGCCGGGTCGGCATCGAGGTGGCGGCGCACGTTCGCGGGCCTCGCCCTGCTCGGCACGACGACCACGACCCGGTCGGCCGGGTCGAAGGAAAAGCGCTTCCCGATGGCGTCGTCCACCTGCCGTGCGCTGGCGCTGGTTGGCAGGATCTTGGCGTTCGCCTGGGTGAGCTCCACCCGCAGGAACGGCAGGCCAGCGACCACCATCACGGTCGCCGCGATCACCGTGACGGCGACCGGATAGCGGAGCACGAACCGCGCGAGCCGGTGCCACCGATGCGTGCTGGGCGCCTGCTGCCAGCGGCCAAGAGCGAGGGCGTTGACCCGCTTGCCGAGCAGCCCGAGCACCGCCGGCAACAGCACCATGCAGACGGCTGCGGAGGTGAGCGCCACGACGGCCCCGCCGATCCCGATCGAATAGAGGAATCGCTGCGGGAAGACCCACAGCGCGATCAGCGAGAGGGCGACGGTGATGCCGCTGAAGGCGATCATCGGACCGATCGACACCGTTGTCGCGACCAAGGCCTTCTCCGTCGAATCGGAGCGCTCGAGCTCCTCGCGGAACCTGGTGACGAGGAACAGGCTGTAGTCGATGGCGAGGCCGAGACCCAGGCCGGTGACGATGTTGATCGCGAACGCATCGATGTCCATGACGGTCGTCAGGGCATTGAGCAGGACCAGGCTCGTCACGATGGAGAGGCCGCCCACCACCACGGGGAGCAGCGCGGCGACGAGGCCCCGGAACACCACCAGGGAGAGCAGCAGGAGGATCGGAAGCGCATAGAGCTCGATCCGGCGCAGGTCGTCCTGGGTGATCTTGGTCAGCTCGTCCACCGTGACGGCGGTGCCGCCCACCGAGACCCGGGGGGAATCCGCGAATTCGTGGCGGACATCCGCTCCGACCTGGCTCATGTCGCTCACGTTCGAGGAGATGAAGGCGGCCACGAGCGCCTCGGTGCCGTCGCTCGACAGGAGTCGCTCGTCGGACGGGGGCGCCACGATCCGCCGGATCCCGGGCACCGCTCGAAGCCTGCGCACGGCTGCGTCGGTGCTGGCACGGAGGTTGCCCGGCCTCGCGTGAATCAGCAGCTCGACGTCGGGAACCGCGCGCTGGCCGGTCGCGTTCTCGATCTGGTCATACGCCCTCGAGCTCTGAGAGGACGGGTCCTGGAAGCCGAACGGCTTCACGTTGTCGAAGACCGAGGCGCCTCCGAGCGCGCTGACGACGGCGACGAGTCCAGCGACGATCGTCAGCCCTCTCCTCCTGCGATAGGCGAACTGCCCCAACTTTCGCACTGCCGCCGATCCTATGCGCGGTTCCAGGTAAGTGGCTAGGGGGTTTTCCCGCATTGCCGCACCGAGAACTGGGTGGCTTCAGTAAGCAGTAGGACGTAGCACTTCCCATTCGCACCACTTTCCACTAGGGTGCCTCGCCCAATGGCCGACGAGCTCCTCTATGAGGTGAAGGACGGGGTCGCCACGGTGACCCTGAACCGTCCCGACCAGCGCAATGCGCTCAACGGGGAGCTTCTCGCGGCGCTGGTGGAGGCGATCAAGTCGGCCCGCGACGACGAGACGGTGCGCGCGGTGGTCCTCACGGGTGCCGGGGACAAGGTGTTCTGCGCGGGAGCGGACCTGGGTGGCTTCGCCGCCGACGCTCCGCTCGTGCAGAAGCACTTCTCCTCCGACCTCTTCCTCGAGTTCTTCCGGCTCATGCCCCGACTCGGCAAGCCCTCGCTCTGCGCCGCGAACGGCCACGTCCTGGCGGGCGGAATGGGGCTGGCGCTGTCCTGCGACCTGCTGATCGCCAAGGAGGGCGCCCGGTTCGGCACTCCCGAGATCAACGTCGGCGCCTTCCCGTACATGATCATGTCGGTCATCTACCGCAACGTCCCGCGGAAGAAGGTCAACGAGATGATGCTCCTCGGCGAGCAGATCTCGGCGGAGCAGGCGGTGGAGTTCGGGCTCGCCAACAAGGTGGTCCCGGAGGGCGAGTTCCAGGCCGCGGTCGACGAGTGGGCCGGCAAGCTGGCCTCCAAGAGCCCGGTGCTGATGCGGCTCGGCCACGACGCGATGTACAGACAGCAGGACATGGCGCTCGACGACGCGCTCGAGTTCCTGCGCTCACAGCTCTCGCTCACGTTCTCGACGGAGGACATCCAGGAGGGCGTCAAGGCCTTCTTCGAGAAGCGCGAGCCCGAATGGAAGGGGCGCTGATGGCCGACGAACGGACCAGGGTTGCCAAGCCAAAGGCACCCAAACCCGCCGCCCCCGGCCGCGAAGCGGAGGAGGCGGCGGCTGATGCCGCGGAGGCCCCCGACACCGTCGAAGCCGGCGAGGAGACCGGCATGAAGGCCCTCACCGAGGAGGTCCACGAGCGCCGGGCCAAGGCGAAGCTCGGCGGCGGCGAGGAGAAGATCGCGAAGCAGCACGAGCGGGGCAAGCTCACGGCGCGTGAGCGGATCGATCTGCTCTGCGACGCGGGCACTTTCGTGGAGATGGGAATCCACGGCCGTCCCCACTTCTCACAGCGGAACATGGAGGGTAAGGAGGCGCCCGCCGACGGCGTGATCACCGGCTGGGGCAACGTCGACGGCCGCACCTGTTGCATCGCCGCCTACGACTTCACGGTGATGGCCGGGGCGATGGGGATGACCGGAGAGCTCAAGGTCGGCCGCCTGCGCGAGATGGCGCTCAGCAAGCGGATGCCGTTCATCTGGCTGCTCGACTCCGCCGGGGCCCGCATCCAGGAGGCTGCCGGCTCGCTCTTCGCCGGCTCCGGCCACCTCTTCCAGGAGGAGGTCGTGATGTCGGGAGTGATCCCGATGGTCGCGGCGATGCTCGGCCCCTGCGCCGCGGGCACCGCATACATACCGGCGCTCTCCGACTTCGTCCCGATGGTGGTCGGCCAGGGCGCCATGGCGCTCGCCGGGCCGCACCTGACCAAGGCCGTCACCGGCGAGGACATCTCGATGGAGGACCTCGGCGGCGCCAAGGTCCACTGCCGGAAGTCGGGTGTCGGCGACCTCGAGGTGAAGGACGACGAGGAGTGCATCCAGGTCGTCAAGGACTACCTCTCCTACTTCCCGGCGAACTGCGAGGAGAAGCCGCCCATCGCCGACGCGAAGGATCCCGAGGACCGCATGTCGGAGAAGCTGCTCGACATCGTCCCCGAGTCGCCGCGGCACCCGTACGACATGTACGACGTGATCCGGGAGATCGTCGACGACGGCGTCTACTTCGACATCAAGCCGAAGTTCGCGAAGACGATCATCACCTGCCTGGCCCGCTTCGGGGGCCAGCCGGTCGGCATCGTCGCGAGCCAGCCGAAGCAGCTCGGCGGCATCCTCGAGAACGACTCGGCCGACAAGGCCGCCCGCTTCATCAACCTGTGCGACGCCTTCAACATCCCGCTCGTCTTCCTCCAGGACGTGCCCGGCTTCATGGTCGGCTCGAAGGTCGAGCACGCCGGGATCATCCGCCACGGGGCCAAGATGCTCTACGCCGTGTCGCGGGCGACCGTGCCGAAGGTCACCGTCATCGTCCGCAAGGCCTACGGCGCCGGCTACTACGTGATGAACGGCAAGGCGTACGAGCCCGACCTGATCGTCGCCTGGCCCTCCGCCGAGATCTCGGTGATGGGCGCCGAGGGCGCGGTCAACATCATCGGCCGCTCCGCGATCGAGGCTTCCGACAACCCCGAGGAGACCAGGGAGAAGATGCTCGAGGCGGTCCGCGAGCAGATTGACCCGTACATCCCCGCGGGCAACGCGATGATCGACGACATCGTCGACCCGCGGGAGACGCGCCCGACGATCATCCGCGGGCTGCGCATGGCGGCCAACAAGCGCATCGATCGTCCCTGGAAGAAGCACGGGGTGATGCCGGTATGAACGAGGCACCATTGGATGTCGCCCGCCGGGGCTATGGGTGCTGGGCGGCGGGCGACTTCGACGGGATGCTCGAGCTGACGACGCCCGACTTCGAGTTCGTCCCGGCCATCGCGGCCGCCGTCGAGGGCGGTTCGCTCAAGGGCCGCGACGCGGCCCGCCGTTTCTGGGCCGACCTGGACGAGACATGGGAGACCTTCCGGATCAGTGCCGATGATTTACGCGAAGCCGGCGGACGGGTGCTGGGGATTGGACGGCTCACCGCCAAGGGCCGAGGCAGCGAGCTCGAGCTCGACCAACCGATCTACACGGTCCTCTGGTTCCAGGGCGATCGGATCGCGCGAATGCAGAGCTTCCTCGAGGAATCCGCAGCTCAAACCGCGTTCGAGGAGAGCACCCGAGAATGAGCGTGGCTCGCGTCAGCCTCGCCAACGAGAACGTGGCCTATGCGGGTGTGGTCAGCTTCGACGGTCAGGTTTTCGAGGCGCTCGGCTTCGCCGACACCACCGCCTACCGCATGCCTATCGAGCTGATCGACGAGGTGGAGCTGAGCGACGACTACCTGAGCGTGTTGAGCAACCCAGCCAAGGGCGATTCGTACGGCATTCAGCTGCCGATCAAGCCGAGCGACGACGAGCTGGCCGCGCTGCAGGAGCTGGTCGCCGCGGTCCAATCCGCCATCGACGAAAGGGGAGGCGGATGAGCCGCTTCGAGGATCCGGTGATCATCAGCAACTCGATCTCGGGAGCGATCGCCAACCGCGATCAGTGCCCGGCGATCCCGTACACCCCGGAGGAGTACGCGGCCGAGGCGCGGCGTGCGGTCGACGAGGGCGCCTCGCAGATTCACATCCACGCGCGGACGCCCGACGGCACGCCGTCGTACGAGATCGAGGACTTCCAGGCGATCACCGAGGCGATCAGGGCAGAGGTCGACGACGTGATCATCAACTACTCGACCGGAGCAATCGGCGTCCCCATCGAGAAGCGGCTCGAGTACCTGCGTGCGCTCCGGCCCGACGTCGCCGCTCTCAACATGAGCTCGATGAACTACGCGAAGTACTCGCGGCGCCGCAGGGACTTCGTCTTTGCGGCCGTCTTCGAGAACAGCTTCGACACCATCACCCAGTTCCTGACCGAGATGAACGAGCTCGGCATTCAGCCGGAGCACGAGTGCTTCGACGCCGGCCACGTCGCGAATCTCGACCCCTACCTCGACATGGGGCTGCTCGAGCCGCCGCTCCAGATCTCCCTGGTGATGGGGGTGAACGGCGGGATACGGCCAAACGCCCGCAACGTCGCCTTCATGTCCGAGCAGATCCCCGGCGGCGCGGATGGCCCGAACAACTGGCAGGTGATCGGTGTCTCGCGGGACCAGTGGAAGCTGCTCGCGGCCTCGCTCAACCTCGGCGGCAACGTCCGTGCCGGCCTCGAGGACAACCTCTACCTCCCGAACGGCGAGATGGCGAAGTCGAACGGCGAGCTGATCGCGAAGGCGCGCCAGATGGCCGAGGACGTCGGGCGCCGGGCCGCCACCGTCCAGGAGGCCCGCGAGCTGCTCGGTCTCCCCGGCATCAAAGCCGGCTCCTCCGCTTCGCGTCCGGGGCCGGCTGAGGTGGGATCCCCGTGAGCCGGCCGCTCGAGGGCGTCAGGATCCTCGACCTGACCCGCCTGCTTCCCGGCGGCTTCTGCACCCTGCTGCTCGCCGACCTCGGCGCCGACGTGATCAAGGTCGAGGACACCGGCCAGGGCGACTACGTGCGTTGGGCGCCGCCGTACTACGGCGACGAGGAGCACACACCGCTCGGCACCCGCTCGGCGATCTACCTCTCGCTCAACCGCAACAAGCGCTCCGTGCGGCTCGACCTCAAGCAGGAGGGAGGGCGACAGGCTCTGCTCAAGCTGGCCGAGTCCGCCGACGTGCTCGTGGAGAGCTTCCGCCCGGGCGTCCTCGACAAGCTCGGCGTCGGCTTCGACGTCCTGAGCCAGGCGAACCCCGCGCTCGTCTACTGCCCGATCACCGGCTACGGCCAGGACGGGCCGAACCGCGACCGGGCGGGACACGACATGAACTACCTGGGGCTGAACGGCATCCTCGGGCTGACCGGCGAGGCCGGCGGGCCGCCGATCCAGTCCGGCGCCCAAATCGCAGACCTCGGCGGAGGCGGCCTGATGGCCGCGGTCGGGATCCTCGCCGCGCTGCAGGAGGCCCGCCGTAGCGGGCAGGGCCAGATGGTCGATATCTCGATGACCGACGGCGCCCTCGCCTGGCTCGCGATGGAGGCCGGCCGCTACTTCGGCTCGGGCGAGGTGCCGGAGCGCGGCAACATCATGCTGAGCGGGGGAATCATCTGTTACCGCCCCTACGAGGCCGCGGATGGCTGGGTTACCTGCGGCGCCCTGGAGCCGAAGTTCTGGGCTCGCTTCTGTACGGCCCTCGGCCGCGATGACCTGATCCAGCATCAATTTGAAAAGCCAGGTTCCGAGGCGCATGCGGCGGTCGCCGAGATCTTCAAGACGAAGAGCCGCGCCGAGTGGAAGGCCTTCAACGACGAACACGACGCGATGATCGAGCCGGTCCTTGACCTGGACGAGGCGCTTGAGTCCGAGCTCGTCCGCGAGCGCGAGATGGTGGTGAGCTACGAGCAGCCCGAGATGGGCGAGGTCAAGCAGCTCGGCTTCCCGATCAAGCTCACGCGGACACCGGCGAGCATCGAGCTGCCGGCGCCCGCCCTCGGGGAGCACACCGAGGAGCTGCTCTCCGAGGCCGGCTACTCCAAGGAGGAGATCCAGGCGCTGGAGGAATCGGGCGCCGCCAAGGGCCCGGACCCCATTAAGGGGTCTGACCCCGACATTAAGGGGTCTGACCCCTCAACGAAGCAGGAGCAGTTCCTCGCATGACCGCCGCGAAGGCGCAGACAAACGACGAGATGCTTCGGATGGGCGAGCTGGCCCGTGCCTCCGGCGTCTCGGCGGCGACGATCAAGCACTACCTCCGAGAGGGGCTGCTCCCGGAGCCGGTCAAGACCTCCCGCAACATGGCCTACTACCCGGCCGAGTTCGTCGACCGGATCAAGATGATCAAGCAGCTCCAGGAGGAGCGCTACATGCCGCTGCGGGTGATCAAGGACCTGCTCGAGGAGGATCCGGACCGCGCGAGGGCGCTGATCGAGCTCGGCGACAAGCTGCTCGAACACGCGCTGGCCGGCGAGAGCGAGCGGGTCAGCGCGGCCGAGGTCCGCCACCGCTACGAGGTCCCGCAGGATGTGCTCGACCGTCTCGCGGAGCTCGAGGTCCTGACACCGGACAAGAAGGGCTACTCGCCGACCGACCTCCGCATCATCGAGGCGATCAGCCGCTTCCGCGCGGGCGGCTACGAGGAGCGGATTGGCTTCACCGTCTACGACACGCTTCGTTACAAGGAGGCGATGAGTGACCTCGTCAAGCAGGAGGTCGACGTCCTCATGGAGCGTCTCGCCGGCGAGATGGACGCGGACGAGGCGATGGCGCTGATCGAGGCGGGCAACCAGCCGCTCAACGACCTGCTCGCCGCGATGCACACCAAGGCGCTGGTCGCCGAGCTGGAGGCTCGGCGCGGGGCCGAGCCCGACTCGAACGGCAGCGGCGACAAGTCCAAGTAGGGGCGATGGCGAAGCTCGCCGCCGTCATGCTCGTCGTCTTCGCGGTTCTCACGTTCTTCGTGCGGGTGGCCATCCAGCTCCGGCGCACCGGCGGGACCGGCCTGATCGGGCTGACGAAGGGGGCCGGTCCGGCGGAGTGGGCCAGCGGCCTGCTCTTCATCGGCGGCATGGCGATGGCCGTCGTGTCGGTGGACCTCGTTCTCAAGGACGACCTGGACCCGATCGGCGCCCTCGACGTCGACGCCCTCCACGTGCTCGGCATCGCCCTCGCTGCGCTCGGCGGCCTGGCGGTCTTCGCCGCCCAGCTGGGGATGGGCGCGTCCTGGCGGATCGGCGTCAGCGACGACCAGGGAACGGACCTGGTCACCGCCGGTTGGTTCTCGATCTGCCGGAACCCGATCTACGCGGCGATGGTCGTGGGCTGGACGGGCTTCGCGCTGATGGTCCCCACCTGGCTCGCCTTCGCGGCAGTCGTGGTGATCACGCTCGGCCTCGAGCTGCAGGTGCGCGCCGTGGAGGAGCCGTACCTCGTGCGAGCGCATGGCAGGGAATACGGGCGCTACGCGGCGCACGTGGGGCGCTTCGTGCCAGGGGTTGGCCGCCTTCGCTAGTCAGGCCCGTGGCGACTTACCGACCCACGGGGGTCGGAAACGCGCCAACTCAGCTCGTTTCGAGCAGTCCCATCGAGTCGAGAGTCCTCCGTACTCCTTCATCGAGGGGTGTCGTCTTCCACCCGAGCTCGCGTTGCGCCTTCGACGAATCCGGCCGGGCCTGCCAGAGGATGTACTCGAGCTGGCCCTTCGGGAGCAGTGGCGGGCGGCGCGTCAGCCGCGAGAGGCCGGCGCCGGCCGAGGCCACCGCCTTTGCGACCGGGACGGGCATCCTCGGGGGGATCCGCCCCCGGCCGGCGATCCTCTTCGCCGTCTCGGCCAACTCGCGAAAGTCGGCGTAGCCGTCGGCCAGGATGTAGCGCTCGCCGTCCTTCCCCTTGTCCGCGGCCAACAGGTGGCCGGCGGCGACGCCCTCGACGAATGCGTAGCCCGTTCCGCCGGGCGGCACGGCGGGGAGCCGCTTTCGGACTACCGGCTCGAAGACCTCATTTTCGAACGATGGCGTCGGGGATGGGGTGGGGCCATAGACGCCGGAGGGATTGAGGATCACCACCTCCATGCCGTTGCGCTCGGCGAGCACGAGCTCCTCGGCGTGCTGCTTCGAGCGCTCGTAGGCCGTGCCCTTGGGGTAGTCCGCCAGCATTGTCTCGTCGAAGCGCTCACCGGTCTCGGCGTGGAAGACGTCGTGGGTGGAGGTGTGCACGAAGCGCCGCACACCGGCGCGCTTGGCGGCGGCGGCCATGTGCCCGCTCCCGATCGCGTTCACCTGGTCGAAGATGGACTCGTCCCTTACCCACTGCTCCGGCATGCCGGCGGCGTTGAAGACGAGCTCGCAGCCCTCGACGGCGGCGGTCAGCGTCTCCGGATCGGTGACGTCCCCGCGCACCGGCTCGATCCCCGCCGGCAGGATGCTCGCCGCGCGCTTCGGGTGGCGGACCAGCGCCGTGACCTGCTCGCCGCGGTCGAGCAGAGCCGACGCGATCGCATGTCCGACCTTTCCGGTCGCGCCGGTGACCAGAGCCCGCATCGGCCCATCCTATGCGGGCTCGGCGCCTCCATCCGAGTTGCTGCGCACGCCCGCCAGGACCTCTTCGGCGAGCTTGCCTCCCTCGCGCGGGTTCATCGGAGTCGCGACGATGCGCACCACCACGTCATCGCGATCGAGCTCCTCGACCGCGATGTGCGGCGGGTAGCGGAGGGGAACGTCGATGTTCTCCTCGAGCAGCTCCTGGACCTCGCGCGGGCTGGTGTCCGCTCCGAAGCGAGCACGGAACTCGACCCGTTCGGGCTCCCGCAATGGCGTCACCGCCGTCTGAAGGAGGACGCCGTTGGGGACCAGGATCCGATCCGCCCCGCTCACCAGGGTCGTGTAGAAGAGGCCGAGCTGGCCGACGACGCCCTCGAGCTGCCCGGCGAGCACGCCCGCCTGGAGGCGGACCCGCTCACCGACGCGAAACGGCCGATTGCTGATCAGCACCAGTCCGGCGAGCAGGTTGCCGAGCACCTGCTGAGCAGCGAGGCCGACCACCACCGCGGTGAAGCCGCCGCCCACCGCCAGCGTGCCCGCCTGCAGCCCCGCGATGCGGAGCGCGACGACGGTCATCGCCAGGATCGTCACCAGCCGCAGGAGGAAGCCGATCGTTCCGGCGGTGCCCGGCTCGAGCCGCCGGTAGAGCGCGGGGGCGAAGCCCCGGGCCAGCAGGCGCGCCAGGCCCCAGCCGAGGAGCACCAGCAGGACCACCGTCGCGATTCTGACCTCGAGGCCGTAGCCGGGGAAGAGCCTCTTGCGCTCGGTGAAGCAGAACAGGACCCCCGCGATCAGCGCGAGAAGGAACAGCGCTCCGCCCTTGGAGCGCCGCGCGGCGGCGGGGTCGATCTCCGAGCCGAGTCCGACCTCGCGCCAGACCTGGGTGCGCGACTCGAAGGCTGTTTTCGTTCGGGGCAGCAGCTTTCTGAGCACTCCCTCCCCCTTTCCGCCGATCGCGTCGTTGGAAACGTGCGTGGGATCACACAACTGAAAGCATCCGGGCGAAGCGGCCGCTAGATTGACTGGTCAGTCAGCCGGTATGCGAGGGTGCTCCGAGCAAAGCGAGGAGCAACCCGTTTAGTGGCGAAGCCGGGTCCTCGCTACCTGGAGAAGAAATGCGCGCCGCCGCCGTACAGCTCAACTCCACTGACGAATACGACCGCAACCTCGAGGTTGCAGAGCGCCTCGTTCGAGGGGCAGCCGCCGAGGGTGCGGAGCTGGTCGTGCTGCCCGAGAAGTGGACCGTGCTGGGTCCTCCCGAGGCGATTCGCTCCTGCGCCGAGCCGCTCGACGGCCCGGCGCTGACGGCCGCCGCCGGGTGGGCGCGCGAGCTGGGAATTCACCTGGTCGCCGGGAGCTTCCCCGAGATCGTGCCCGAGCAGGAAAAGCTTGCGAACACCTCCGTGATGTTCGGTCCCGACGGCGAGCGCCGTGCCATCTACCGGAAGATCCACATGTTCGACGTCGAGGTCGGGGACGTGGAGTACCGCGAGTCCGCGATCGAGCAGGCCGGCGATCAGGTCGCGGTCGGCGAGGCCGGCGGCGCCATGGTCGGGCTGACGATCTGTTACGACCTTCGCTTCCCCGAGCTCTACCGGATCCTCACCCTCCGGGGTGCCCGCGTGATCACAGTTCCGTCGGCGTTCACCGAGCGGACCGGGCGCGACCACTGGGAGGTCCTGATCCGCGCCCGGGCGATCGAAAACCAGGTCTTCGTCGTCGCCGCGGGCCAGATCGGCTTTGCACCGCCTCACTACCGGAGCTACGGCCGCTCGATGATTGTCGACGCGTGGGGCGTCGTCATGGCGCAGGCCGCCGACACCGAGTGCTTCGTCTCCGCCGATCTCGACTTCACCATCCAGAACGAGATGCGGGACAGCCTGCCCTCCCTCCGCCACCGCCGACCTGATGCCTATCGCTGGCCCGAGGACGGCGGGCCCGAAGGCGTGCAAGCATCGATCGCCGAGCCGGCGACACCGACCGGGGCGCCCTGATGGCTCCGGCCCCGGCACCCGACAAGCGGCGCGCGATCCTCGACGCTGCGATCACCGTCTTCGCCCGCCAGGGATTCCACAGCGCCCGTGTCTCCGACGTGGCAGCGGAGGCGGGTGTGGCCTACGGCCTCGTCTACCACTACTTCGACTCGAAGGACCAGATGCTGAACGAGCTCTTCTCTGAGCGCTGGGCTCTGCTGGTGGAGGCGAGCCAGGAGATTCGGGGGAGTGATCTCCCGCCGCGCGACAAGCTCGCCGGCGTCGCCAACTTCATCATCGAGTCCTACCGGCACGAGCCCGAGCTGATGAAGGTGATCATCGTCGAGGTCACCAGGGCCGCCAACTCCTTCGGGCGCACCCATCTTCCGGAGATCCGGCAGGCCTACGACCTGGTCGCGGAGATCGTCTCCGATGCTCAGCAGGCCGGCGAGTTCCGTGACGATGTGGACCCGAACTTCGCCGCGATGGTCTTCTACGGCGCCATCGAGCAGCTGCTCACCGGCTGGATCTTCGGGTCGATCCCCTCCGCCGACGAGGACTACGAGCGAGCCAAGCGGCTCGTCGTCGAGACGATCTGCGACGGCCTCGAGCCGAGGCCGGTCGGCGACGCGGTCGCGGGCTGACCCCCCATGTGGGAGGGACTGGCAAGGACCGAGCGCCAGGACCGGGTCCTGCACGGGACGGCGAAGTTCGCGAACGTTCTGCTCGGCATCGTGCTGCTGCCGCTGTGGCTCTTCGGCCAGCTCGTCGGCGGGCGCATCCGCGACTACCTGATGGCGCTCGAGCGCCGCTCCAAACGGCCGCTCCCTGTACCGCCTGAGCGTGAGCGCTCGATGGACGCGCTGATGCGCGATCTCGAGACCATCCCCGAGCACCTGCGGCACTCCGACTTCGCGGAGCTGCGGAAGGGGCTCGCGGACATCTCCAACTTCGTCGTCGCCCAGAACCGCGAGGGCGCCGTGATCGGCTACCGCTACCCCGGCCAGTTCAAGGACCACATCGTCGAGGGGGCCGACGGCGAGCGGATCGCAGCTTCCATCGCCCTGCAGGAGGCCGCGCGGCCCTCGCTGATCGTCGTCCACGGCCTCTTCACCAACAGCCGCTTCGACTACGTCCGGCAGATCGCCGTCCGCGCCTTCTACGAGTGGGGCTTCAACGTCGCCGCCCTCGACCTGCGCAGCTTCGGGATGACGGAGCTCACCAGCCCGGCTCCCTCGACCGGGGGCTGGAAGGAGGGGCTCGACATCCTCGCCCTGGCCACCTACATGAAGGAGCTCGGCGGCACGAGCGTCGGCGCGCTGGGCATCTCTCTGGGCGGAAGCTCGGTGCTCAACGCGTGCGACCTCCAGGAGACCGCCACCTCGCTCGACGGCGGGATCCTCGCGGTCTCCCCGCCGGCGATCCCGAAGCTCGCCTGGGAGCGCCTCTCCGAGCCCGTGCCGCGCGGCCATCCCCGCTACCCCCTTCACCGCGCGTTCGAGGCGGCGCTGATCTCCCGGGTCCGCTCCGGGCGCTGGCCGCCCGAGGCGGAGGACATGATGCAGGCGATGGAGGTCGTCTCGGCGCCGTACTACGGAGTCGACGCCGAGGAGATCTGGACCCATTCCCGCGGCATCGACCACGTGCCCGGCGCGAAGGTGCCGCTCCTCGTTCTCCACCCCGAGGACGACGGGATAGTCAAGGTCGAGCACGCCCGCATGCTTCAGCAGGCCGCCAACGGCAACGACCTGGTCCGGGTCTGGATCCTCCGCGCAGGCTCCCACGGCCTCCTCGAGGCGGCGGATCCGCGCTGGACCCATGCCGTCTACCGCACCTTCTTCGAGCGCTGGGCGACCTACGCCGAGCGCACCGGCCCGCAGGCCAACGGCCGGAGCGCCGACTTGGTTTACTCCTCGCACGAGCCCGGGTAGCCGCGACCCCGGGGGGAGGAGATCAAGGAATGGACAGCGAAATCTTGAGAAGACTGATCTGGGCGGCCCTCCTGGCGGCCACCGGCGCGCTTGCGACCGTCGCCGCCCACCGGCTCTCCGAGGTCATCTGGCGGCGCGTCTTCAACGAGGAGCCGCCCGAGTGACCGACGGTGAGGGCGCCCAGCCGACGCAGACGCCCCCGGCCCCGCCGGACGATCAGCGCTCGGTCGAGGACATGACCGTGGGCGAGCTCGTCTTCGAGGTCTCCGATCAGGCTTCGACCCTGATCCGCGAGGAGATCGAGCTTGCCAAGACCGAGGTCACGGAGAAGTTCAACAGCCTCCTGCGCGGATCCGTCGCGGGTCTGGTCGCGGGCGTCTTCGCCCTGCTCGCGCTGGCCCTCGCGATGAATGGCTTCGCCTGGCTGCTCAACGACCTCGTCTTCAACAACCCATGGGCCGGCTTCTTCGTCGAGGCGGGGATCTTCCTGCTGATCGGCATCGCCGGCGGGCTCTTCGCCTACCGCTCCTTCAAGAGCGCCGCGCCCCCGACGCCCGACATGGCGATCGAGGAGGCGAAGGAGATCAAGGCTGCCTTCGAGGGACACAACGGAAAGGAGGACGGACCATGAGCACGCCCACCGGCCAGGCCGTTTCGTCCGTGGGGAACGGGCGTCGACCGATGCCTCCTCCCGGTACCCGATCCTCTGATCAGATCCGCCGCGACGTCATCCAGCGGCGCCAGGACCTCTCGCGCTCGGTCGAGGCGCTGCGGAACCGCTGGGTTCAGGCCACGGACGTCAAGCGGCAGATTCGCGAGCACAGCACCGAGCTCACCGTCGGCGCTGCTGTCGTCGGCTTGCTGATCGGCGGAGTCATCGCACTCCGCCGGCGCTCCTAGAACTCCAGCAGCGACCTGGGTACGCCGCCCACGCCTAGGAGCCCCGGTCCGACGTGGGCCCCGATCACGGGGCCGACCTCCGATGTGAAGACCGGCTCGTTGCCGAAGATCGGCCTGCACGCCTCGACCAGGCGCTCGCCGTTCTCGGGGTCCTGGACGTGCTGGACGACCCAGCCGTCCGCGCCCGCCTCCTGGCGCTGGCGGGCGTAGTCCACCATCCGCTCGAACGCGCGGCTTCGGGTGCGCACCCGTTCGATGGGAGTGATCTCGTTGTCGAGCGTGAGGATCGGCTTGATCTTCAACGTCGTGCCGATCCAGGCGCGGGCCGCGCCGATGCGGCCTCCGCGGCGCAGGTAGTCGAGGGTGTCGACCGCGAACCAGATCTTGAGCGCCTTGCGGGCCTCTTCCGCGTGGTCCTTGGCCTGGGCGGCGCTCTCGCCGTTCTCGGCGGCGCGCGCCGCAGCCAGCACCATCAGGCCCATGCCGCCAGCTCCCGTCAGGGAGTCGCAGACCACGATGCGCTCCCCTCCCTTGCCATCGGCGGTCAGCCGCTCCCGCGCCTGCATCGCCGATTCGTAGGTGCCGGAGATCCCGGACGAGAGGTGGATCGAGACGATCTCCTTGCCCTCGTCCAGCAGCGGCTCGTAGACCGAGATGAAGTCCCCGACCGAGGGCTGCGAGGTGGTCACCGTCTGGTCCGAGATCCTCAGGCGCTCGTAGAAGGCGTGCAGATCGGCGATTTCGGACTCGCGTTCCTGCTCCCCCTCGATCCCGACGTAGAGGCTGACGAGCTTCACATCGTGCTGCGCGAGCAATTCCGGCGGCAGATATGAGGTCGTATCGGCGACGACCGCGGTCGAGGGCATTGGGGCGTTCTACCATGCCCGCGGATGTCGAAGACCCTCGTCACTGGCGCGACGGGCTTTGTCGGTCTCCACGTCGCCCGAGAGCTGGCTCGCCGCGGCGACGATCTGAGGCTGCTGGTCCGCAAGCAGAGCAACACGAAGCCCCTGGAGGGCGTCGAATTCGAGCGCGCGGTCGGCGACGTCACAGACCGCAAGGCGGTCCGCAAGGCCATGAAGGGAGTCGAGCGCGTCTTCCACGTCGCGGGCACCACCTCGATGCGCAGCCGCGCCCGCGACCGGGTCTTCGAGGTGAACGTGGAGGGGACGCGGAACGTGATGGAGGAGGCGCTCCGCGCCGGCGTCGTCAAGGCCGTCCTCACCTCGAGCTCGAGCGCGGTCGGGGCCGCGAGGAAGGGCGAGACGATCGACGAGGACCAGCCCTTCACCGTCGGGCGCCTCGGCATCGCCTACATCAACTCCAAGCACGAGGCTGAGCTGGTCTCGATGCGCGCCGCGGCCAAGGGCCTGCCCGTCACGATCGTCAATCCCTCCTTCGTGCTCGGGCCCGACGACCCCAACCCGAGCGGCACCTCGAACGCCCTGGTCCGCCGCCTCCTGCTGCGCCGGATCCCCGGCTACCTCGACGGCGCGATCAACATCGTCGACGTGCGCGACGTCGCCAGGGGGCACGTGCTGGCGGACGAGCGCGGGGAGGACGGCGAGCGGTACCTGCTCACCGGCCGCAACTTCACGCAGCAGAGGCTCTTCGCCGACCTCAGCCGGATCGCCGGCGTGCCGGCACCCCCGCTGCGGATGCAGGGGCGCATGGTCCTCGCCGGGGTGGAGATGATGGAGCTCGCCGGCCTCCGGCTGCCCACCTCCGCTGACGAGGTCCGCTCCGGCACCCAGTGGTTCACCTACCGCAACGACAAGGCGCGCACGCAGCTCGGCTGGGAGCCCCGCCCGCACGAGGAGACGCTCGAGGACACGGTCCGCTGGCAGCTCGAGGAGCTCGGCAAGCGCGCCGAGGGCCACCGGCTCACCGACCTGGCGCTGCGTGGCACCGGCCGAGCCCTGAGCCTGATTCCCTTCAGCTGATGAATGAGCCCCGCCGCGTCCTCTACCGCTGTGGCACCCCGACGAACTTCCTCTGCCCGTGCGGCGCCGTGGCGCGGCGTCTGAAGAAGCTCGGCCTCTCCTATCGAACCGAGCGAGTCCAGCGGCGGCGGTCGCAGCGGCCGGAGATCGTCGAGCTGACCAAGATGCCCTACGTGCCCGTGCTCGTGGACGGCGACGAGGTCGTCAACGACTCGCGGCGGATCCTGCAGTACCTGGACTGGCGCTACGGGGAGGAGACGCCCGCGGCCCGAGCCGCCTCGTCTACATCGGCGAACGCTCGGAAGTAGCTGATCCGCCCGTCGCGGACCCGGCAGTGATATCCCCAGCGCTGTTCCCATGGAACCGATGCGCCCGTGGATTCTCCCGCGTACCGGATGATCGCCAGCAGTCCGTCTGTGCCTGCGTGCACCTCCTCGACCGTCAGGTCTCCGCCAAGGATCTCCTCGTAGCCGGCGAACGCGTCCCGCACGGAATCTCGGCCGCGATACGCGCTGGAGCCCGGCCAGTTCTCGTCCTCGACGTACTCGACTTCCCGATCGAACCACCGCTCCATCAGGGCGTCGCGATTCGCGATGGGGGTGCCCCGGGCGTCGGACATCGCCTCGAAGGTGCCACGCACGACCGCCTCCTCACTGGGCATTGCCGGAAGTATTTCGAACCCGAGGGGCGCGCCGTCTACAATTCATGCCGATGAGTGAGTCGCTACAGCCCATCACGCTGACCGACAAGGCGGCGGGCAAGATCAAGGAGCTGCTCGGCGAGCAGGAGAACGGGGCCGAGCAGGCCCTTCGCGTCGCGGTTCGCGGCGGCGGTTGCTCCGGCTTCCAGTACGCCCTCGCCTTCGACGCGCCCAAGGAGGACGACCACCGCTTCGAGAATCAGGGCGTTGCGGTCGTCGTCGACAAGACGAGCATGCAGTTCGTCTTCGGCTCCGAGGTCGACTGGGTCGACGGTCTCCAGGGCGCCGGCTTCGCGGTCAACAACCCGAACGTCGAAGCGGCCTGCGGCTGCGGGTCTTCCTTCCAGGTGAAGGAAGACACGGCCGAGAAGGCCGCCGCGGTCTAGCACGATTCGTCTGCGCGGCTAGCGCTGGATCTGGATCGGCGGGCTCTGCTGCGGGTTGTCCGCGACGAACTCCTGCTTCGCGGACGGGCGCTCGGGCTGCTCGACGCCGAGCAGCGTCGCCAGCTCGCCGGACTCGTCCATCTCCTCGATGATGTCGCAGCCGCCCACCAGCTCGCCGTTGACGTAGAGCTGGGGGAAGGTCTGCCAGTCGGAGATCTCGGCGGTCACCTCGCGCAGAGGCTGGAGCGCCGGGAGGACGTCGACCGCGCCGTACTCGACGCCGTACGACTCGAGCACGTTGACGACCCGCATTGAGAAGCCGCACTGAGGCGCCTCCGGATTGCCCTTCATGAAGAGAAGGACCTTGTTCTCCCGGATGAGCTCCTCGACCTTGTCCTTGAGAGTGGGTTCAGTCATCTCGACGCATCGTAGCGAGCGCCTACTCCGGGATCGAGGTCTTGACCGAGAGCGCGTGGATCGATCCGTCGTCGAAGCGGGTCTGGACGGCCTTCTTGACCAGCTTGTGCTGCTCGATCCGCGAGATGCCCTCGAACTGAGGCGCGCTGACCGTGGCGCGCAGGTGATCCTTGGTGCCGGTCTCGTCGACGACCTCGACCTGCGCGCCCGGCAGGGAGGCCTCGATCATCAGGCGGACTTCATCGGTGGAGATCGCCATCGCCGGCTGATTCTAGGAGGCCGGCGAGCGCGTGCTCGATGACCTCGATGCGGCCGCCCCCGCGGTGGTCGGCGGTGATGAACGGGCTGCCGATGAATAGGGAGAAGGCGAGCAGGCAACGGGCCTCCGCCTCGTCCTCGTCGCGGCAGATGGCATCGAAGAGCGAGCGCATGTACTCCATGCGGCGGTTGTCGACCCGCTTCACCCGCCGCGCGACCGCTTTGTCGCGCCTGGCCCAGTCGCGGATCGCGAGCTCGGCCTTGAGCAGGCCGGGGCCGGAGGTGGCGATCGCGAACAGCCGCTGCAGGCGTGCCTTCGGGTCGTCGCCTTCCTGATCGACCCGCTCGATCACGTCATCGACCATCGTCCGCTCCCAGGCGTCGAGCATCTCCTCGAGCAGGGCGCGGCGGTCGCCGAAGTGCCCGTAGAAGCCGCCCTTGGTGACGCCCAGCGATCGGGCGAGGGGCTCGATTCGGACGGCGCCGGGTCCGCCGGCCGCGAGGGCATTGAGGCCCTCGTCGATCCAGCGAGATCGTGGGGTGAGCGTCGGTGCAGGCATCGGATATATACGCTACCGTATAGATCGGATGCGACTCCCAGAAACCGCACACACCTCCCGGCCCTGGCGGATCCACGAGATCGCCCCGGACTTCCGGGTGGAGGACGTCTGGGCCCTGCCCACCCCCGGCGGCCCCGACGACTTCCACCTGCTGATCGAGCGCTTCGCCGACGCGAACACCTCCGAGAGCTCATCCCTCGCGGTCCGGGCGCTGTTCGCCCTCCGCTGGAAGCTCGGAGAGCTGTTCGGCTGGGACGAGGACGAGGACGGCGTCGACGGCCGGGGCCCCTCGCTGCGGGACAGGCTGCCCGACGACCTGCGGGACGCGGAGCGAGGCCCGGAGGTCAGCGGCCTCCCGTTCAGCCCGCTCTATCTGCTTGAGGACGAGTGGGCGGCCGAGATCGCGAACCGCACGATGCACGGGGTGATGCACGTCGGCTGGGTACCGGACGGCTCCCGCGGGTATCGCGGCCAGATGGCTGTCCTGGTGAAGCCGAACGGGAAGCGGGGCGAGGCCTATATGGCGGCGATCAAGCCATTCCGGCACCTGCTCGTCTACCCGAGGATGCTCCGCGACATCGAGCGGCGCTGGCGGGAGCCGGGCGACCCGACGCCGGCCCACACCTAGCGTCGCCTACGAGTCGATTCGTGGCAGGGCCGCAACCCTCGCGTCCCGCGCCACGCGCTCGACCTCTCCGGGGACCTCCGCCAGCTTCACGCGCAGCGCGTAGTCCTGCGGCTTTCCGAGCGGGGTGAAGAAGTTGTCGTAGTGGGTCGGAACCACGACGGCGGGGTCGAGCTTCGGGAGGATGCGCTCCCAGTAGCGCGGGGTGACGCTGCGGCCGGCGACCCCGGCGAGGAAGAGGTCGACCGGGTCATCCCCCAGCTCGCCGTCGTCGAGGTTGGCGCTGCCCTGGTGGTAGAGGGAGGTGCCGGCGACGTCGATCCGGATGCCGCAGACGTCGCCGCACTTGTAGTTCGTCGGCGAGAGCCCGTGGAGGTGGTCGCAGGTGAGCTCGCCGTCCATCGGGACCTTGCGGCCGAACAGGAGCTTCGAGTGCCGGCTCGGCACGAATCGCACGACGAAGGGCCCGAGCTCGTAGGGGCGGTGGGGATCGACCTCGACGGCCAGGTCACCCAGGCCGTGGAGCCGCATCAGGTGCGACAGCGAAGCCGACCCGTATGCCCGGGTCCCGAAGCGCTGGGCCAGAAAGGGCGCATCGACGGCGTGATCGAAGTGGGTGTGCCCGACCAGGACCCCGGCGACCTCGCCGGGTGCCTTTGCGTAGCGCTCGATCATGGCCGGATCCGGCAGGGCCCGGCGGCGCAGGAGGAATGTCCGCAGGGGGACCCGTGAGAGGTACGGGTCGATGAAGAGGGAGACGCCCTCGTAGGTCAGGCGGTAGCCGGAGACTCCGAGCCAGGCGATCTCGAGGCCTCTGGGCAGCTCGATCGGGAGCCTCTCCAGCTCCCGCGCTGCGTCGGCGTCGTCCATGCGAGGGTCAGGCGGCGGTCTTCGCGGCCTTCGAGGCCTCGACCATCTCGGCTGTGCGGCAGAACTTGACGCGCGGGCGGCCGTGCGGCTGGCCCGCCGCGACCTCGGCGGCGTCGATCGCCTGCCAGCCCTCGAAGGTGACGTGATCGGGCTTTCGCTCGGCAAGAAGCGCCTCGATCGAGCCGCGGTCCGCGGCCAGCTCGGCCTCGGGGATCTTGCCGGCCTCGACGTCGGCGAACAGCTCGTCGACCGTCTCCTGGGCGTCCTTCTTGTTCGTGCCGATCACGCCGGAGGGGCCGCGCTTGATCCAGCCGACGGCGTAGAGGCCGGGAGCCTGGTTGCCATCGCCGTCGTGGACTCGGCCGACCTCGTTGTGGATCAGGCCGCGGCCCTCGTCGAAGGGGATGCCCTCGATCGGGATGCCCTTGTAGCCGATCGAGCGCAGCACCAGGCCGCATTCGATCGTCTCCCGCTCGCCGGTGTCGACGGCGCGAATCCGGCCGTCCTCTCCGCGCTGCAGCTCGTTCTTCCCGACCACGATCCGCTCGACCTTGCCGTCGCCCTGGATCTCGATGGGTGAGCGCAGGAAGCGGAGGGTGATCTTCTGGGGCTTGCCCTCCGGCTCGCGGCCGGAGAAGTCGGTGAAGATCTCGACGTTGCGGCGGTTGGTCGGGTCGGCGTCGTCGGAGTCGAGCCACTCGCGGCTGATCTCATCGAGCTCCATCTCGCCGGCGTCGATGTCGATGTCGGCATTCACCATCTCGCCGAGCTCGCGGACCTCGGGGTTGGTGAAGGCGGCCTGCGCGGGGCCGCGTCGGCCGAGCACGAGGATCTCCTTGACGTTGCTGCCCGAGAAGGCCTCGATCGCGTGGTCCGCGGTGTCGGTCTCGGTGAGCTCCTCGCGGGTCAGCGCGAGCATCCGGGCGACGTCGGCGGCGACGTTGCCGTTGCCGATCACGACGACGCGCTCGCAGGAGAGGTCGAACTCGTGGTCGGCGTAGTCGGGGTGGGCGTTGTACCAGTTGACGAACTGGGTGGCGGGGTGTGAGCCGGGGAGGTCCTCGCCGGGGATCCCGAGCTGGCGGTCGGTCGCGGTGCCGTAGGCGAAGACGACCGCGTGGTAGCGCTCGCGGAGCTCGTCGACGGTGACGTCCTTGCCGACCTCCACGTTGCCGAAGAAGCGGAACTCGGGCCGGGCCGCGGTCTTCTCGTAGACGCGGATCACCGACTTGATCTTGGGATGGTCGGGGGCGACACCGAAGCGGACCAGGCCGTACGGCGTGCAGAGCCGGTCGAACATGTCGACCTCGGCGTGTGTTCCCTCGTGCTTGAGGACGTGCTCGGCCGTGTAGAAGCCGGCCGGGCCCGACCCCACGATGGCGACGCGCAGCGGTTGTTCCTCGGTTCCGATCACAGCGAGCGGGAAAGGGTAGTGGGTGCGCTACGCAGGGGTGACGGCAGTCGCGGCGGTGCCGTCGAGTGCGTCGAGCGCCCGCCCGAGGGACATCGAGACGCAGGTGAAGATCGGCGTGTCGCGCAGCGTGTAGGCGCTCGATTCGGTCGGGCGGAGCTCCTGGACCAGGTCGAGGAACTCGCCCGGGTCGTCGCCCTCGAAGGAGACAACGAACTCCTGGTCGTCGATCCCAAAGGAGTAGGAGGTGTTGATCGAGATCTCTGGGTGGCGGCGGCCGACCTCGATGTGGCTGGCCATGATCCGCTGGCGCTCCTCCATCGGCAGCCCATACCACTCGCGCTTCTTGTCGAGGGGGTAGATGAAGAGGTACTTGCGGTCGGAGACGCAGATCTCCTGACGGGACTCGCTGTCGGAGTAGGGCGACGGCTTGGTCATCGCGAGATAGGAGTACGGGATGGACGCCCAGCGGGCGAGACCGCTCTGGCTGAGCACCACGTGGAAGGTGTGGATGTCCTCGAGGTTCGGGCTCTGGCTGAGCAGCATCAGGTCGGTGTCGCCGCGGGTGCCTACCGTCGAATACGCTCGCAGCGAGCGGTCCTCGGCGAAGTCCTCGCAGGCCGCCAGGAACTCGGCCTTGTCGGTCGCCCGCTCCTCGGGCAGGCGACGTCGCCAGGCGGGGTCGAGCTTGAAGAACGTGAACTTGACGAACGTGCGGCCGGCCACGAGACGAAGGTTAGTGACCGCCGCTCTGCTGGCCGGGGCACTGGCGTGCGTGTGCGCGCCCCCGGCGGCGGGCATCGGAGTCGAGACGCCAACGATCACACGCCTCCCGCCCGACGTGATCGTGATGGTGCTGCCTCCGGACACCACGGTCGGACAGCTCGCGGCGGCGGGTCTCTCGCCGGGTCTGATGAGCACGGGTATCGGCGAGGTGGCGCCGGAGCAGACCTATCTCGACATCTCGCAGGGGAATCGGGTCGACGACAACCTCTATGACCGGGCGCTGCCTCGCCTCCGCGATTTCCTGTTCCGAGTGCCCCACTGGGAGCACATCGTCCAAAGAGCCGACAGCGCCCCGGCGGAGATCTTTCCCGGGCTGCTGGGGTCGAGGCTGTTGTCCGGCGAGATCCGCTCGGATGCCACCCCCGCCGCTGGGTCCGCCGGGTTGATGGCCGCGCTCCGTGACGGCGCCGTGGGGGTGTCCAACTTCGGCAGCTTCAGCGTTCTCGCCTCCGGAATCGGCGAGGTCCGCAAGCAGATGACCCGCATGTCGCCCGACGGGCTCTTGATCGCCTTCGTGGAGCCGCTCCGTGGCCGCCAGGTCGTGCCGATCGGAATCGCCGGAGAAGGGTTCAAGGGGAACCTCACCTCGGATTCGACCCGCACGGATGGCTTCGTCCTCTCCACCGACCTCGCCCCGACGGTCCTGCGGCGGTTCGGCCTGCACATTCCGGGTGCAATGGACGGCGAGCCCATTCGCACCACTCGGGAAATGGATCCGGGCGCCCTCGAAGACCGATCCGTCCGCATGCAGGCAATACCGGATCGCCGGACGCCGGTGGTGGTCTGGAGCCTGGTCGCCTGGATCGTCGTGGCGGCCCTCGCCGGGGTGCTCGCGCCGAGGATCCGGCGCCGCGCATCCGCCTGGCTGGCCCTGTCCTTCGCCTACATGCCGCTGACGCTGCTCGTCGGCGCCGCGATCGAGCCGAGTGCCGTGGTGGAGGGTCTGCTCGTCGGACTCGGCGCGGCTGGGCTCGCGGCGGTGACGGTGGCGTTCGTCCGAGGTTGGTGGGCGCTCGTGCTGGCCTGTGCGATCACCGTGGTCGCGTACGCGCTCGACGTGATGACCGGGTCGGAGCTGACGAAGCTCTCGCTGCTGGGTCCCAATCCGATCTTCGGGGTCCGCTTCTACGGGATCGGCAACGAGCTCGAGGCGCTGTTCGCGGTGATGGTGCCCGTGGGTGTGGGGGCAGCGCTCAGCGCGAAATGCGGCTGGGGAAGGGGGGCCGGGATCGGCGCCTTCCTCGGGGTCGGAGGCGTCGCGGCCCTTCTCTTCGCCGCTGGGCGGTTTGGCGCCGACGTTGGCGCCGCGATCGTGCTCCCCGTTGGCGCGGTCGTTGCCGCGGCGTCCCTGAGCACCGGGACCGTGGAGATCTATGGTCGATATACGACCGTCAAACGCCACGGTCTCGTCCTGGCCGTGGTGATCGCGGTCTCGCTTCTGTTTGTCGTCGCCGTCGTCCTCATTGACCTGGTTTCCGGCGGGAATGCGCACCTGACTCGCTCGGTGCTCGACGCCGGCGGGGCCGGCGACCTTGCCGACATCGCGCAGCGCCGCCTTGAGCTCTCAGCTCACGATTTCGCCCAGGCGGCCGGCAATCCCCTCTTCTGGATCGTCGTCGCCGGCATCGGCCTGGCCATCTCGCAGTGGCGGCGGATCGGCCTCTGGCTCGAGGCTTTTCCCGCCGCCCGCGCAGGCTTGATCGGCGCCTGCGCAGCGGTTGCAGTGGGTGTGCTCGTCAACGACTCCGGCGCGACCTTTCTCGTGCTCGGAAGCCTCGCCCTGGGCGCCACGCTCGCCTTCGCCTGGGCGCAGGCGGGCACGGATCCGTAGTTCCCCGCGTAATGGGTGAGTGCGAGGCGGGTAGATGAACGAGGTGTGACTTCCGCCACTAAGCACAACCAGCACTACCGGTACCCTGGCCCAATGCGCATTGCGCTTGTGTCGCCCTATTCCTGGACCTATCAGGGAGGCGTGAACAGGCACGTTGAGGCGCTGGCGGAGCAGTTCATCGCCCGAGGAGATCACGTTCGCGTGCTGGCCCCGTGGGATCCGCCGGACAGCATCAGCCGCCGCCTGCACCGCTCCCACCCCGAGCTGCGGGAGGCTCCGGACTACCTGATCCCGCTGGGCCGGACGGTCGGCGTCGGCGCGAACGGGGCGGTCTCGAACCTCTCCGTCTTCCCGGAGGGCCCGGTCTCGCTTCGCCGTGAGCTGAAGGCAGGCAACTACGACGTCGTGCACGTGCACGAGCCGCTCGCGCCACTGGTCGGTTGGGACGCGATGGTCTTCCGCGGCGCTCCCGTCGTCGGCACGTTCCACGCCTACTCGACCAAGGGCTTCCCCAATCACGTCGCGAGCCTGCTCGGCGCCCGCCGCCGCATGAACCAGCTCTCCGCCCGCATCGCCGTCTCGGAAGCCGCCGCGTGGACCGGCCGCCGCTGGTTCGGTGGCGAGTACGCGATCGTCCCGAACGGCGTCGACATCGAGGCCGTGCCGCAGGGACCGAAGAGCCCGAGCGACGAGCTTCGCCTGCTCTTCGTCGGCCGTGCCGAGGAGCGCAAGGGCCTGCCGGTGTTGCTCGCCGCCTTCCAGGCGCTCGTCGAGCACGTGCCGTCCCGGCTCACCATCGTCGGATCCGACCCAGAGGAGATCTCCCGCCGCGTCGGCGACCCCGACCTGATGAATCACATCGACGTCCTCGGCAAGGTCTCGGACTCGATCCTCTGGCGGCAGCTCGGCGAGGCCGATCTGCTCTGCGCGCCGTCGCTGGCGGGTGAGAGCTTCGGGATGGTCCTGATCGAGGCGATGGCGGCCGGGACCGGCGTGGTCGCGTCCGCGATCGCCGGCTACAGCGACGTCGTCACCAACGGCGTCGACGGAATTCTCGTGCCCCCCGCTGATCCGCAGGCGCTCGCCGAGGAGCTCCAGCTTCTCGCGCATGAGCCCGAGCGGATCAAGGCGATGGGCGAAGCGGGCCGCCGCAGCGCGGAGCGCTACGCCTGGCCGCGCATCTCCGAGGAGGTCACCGAGGTCTACGAGAAGGCGATCGACCCCGCCCCTGCGGCGATCTGGCCGCCAGAGGCCTACGCCAGGCGGACCGGAATGGTCCGAATCGACGGCGGGCCGAAGCGTCCCGCCAAGCGACTGCCGTCACTCGAGCCCACCGCGCACGACGCGCGCAGCCGCGGCAAGCGCGCCGCCCGCAAGGCAGGCGTGGCGGTGGCCAGCATCCTCGGCCTCGGCCTGACCGCCCTCGCTGCCCGCCGCATCGGGGTGGACCAGGTGGCAAGCAGCATCATCGATTCCGACGTCAAGTGGGTCCTGATCGCCTTTGCGCTGATGGTGGGCGCGATGTTCGCCCGCGCCGCCTCGTGGGTCGCGATCACGCGGGCGGCGCTGCCTCGGTTCCACGTGCGCCGCCGTGACGTGACCTCGGCGACGATGATCGGAGTCCTGATGTCGGCCACGTTGCCGGCTCGGCTCGGCGAGCCGGCGAGGGCGATGGTTCTCTCCCGTCACATCGGCCGCATGCGCCAGACCTTCCCGGTCCTGATCGGGACACTCGTCTCGCAGACCGCGCTCAACATCCTCGCCCTCGTCCTGCTCGGCGGGATCATCGTCTCGACCACGGATCTCTTTCAGCAGAGCACCCAGAAGCTCTTTCTGGTCTCGACCGCTCCACTGGTCGTCCTGCTCGCGGTGATGCTGGCGCCGTCACTGGTCAAGGTGAACGGCCAGGGCCGGATCGCCCGCGCGGTCCAGGCGGTCCGCGGCGCTCTGCAGCAGGCTCGCAAGGGCCTCACGGTCTTCCGCGACCCCCGCCGGGGCTCGATTGCCGCCGGCGCACAGCTCTTCGCCTGGTTCCTGCAGCTCCTCTCCTGCTGGGCTCTGTTCGCGGCCCTCGGGCTCGACCATCAGGTCGCGATCGGTGCCGCGGCCGCCTGCCTGTTCGCGGTCAACGTGACCGCGGTCGTGCCTGCCACGCCGTCGAACATCGGGATCTTCCAGCTCGCGATCATCAGCGTGCTTCATCAGGGCTTCGGCATCAACTCGGCTGACGCGCTGGCCTACGGCGTCATCCTGCAGGCGGTCGAGATCGCGACCGCCGTGGCGCTCGGCGTCCCCGCGCTCGTGCGGGAGGGCGTCACCTGGTCGGACATGCGCGTCCGTGCCATGGCAGCCGCCCCGGTTGAGCTCCCGGAGCGCCCGCGGAGGCGCGAGCGCCATAGAGAGCCCGAACGACTCTCGGTCTAGACGCTCGAGGGTTCGCTCTCGCGAGTGCGCGAAGATGACGGCGCGCTGGCGAGGGACGCTCTTTGTCCCGTCCTGATCCGCCGGGACGGCGCGCTGGCCGTGCTGGAGAACGCGCTGCTGGCGGCGCGCCGTGGGGAGAGCCGGTTCGTCGTGCTCGCGGGCGAGGCGGGGATCGGGAAGACGAGGCTCACGCGCGAGCTGGTCCGCGAGGCTCGGGAGCTTGGCTGCGCCGTCCTCAGCGGCAAGCCCGCTCTCAGTCGCTGGACTCAGAAGACGATCGTCTTGTTCTCGTGGACCAGCGTGCGGTCCGCCAGGTGCAGCGCGACCGCGCGCGCCAGCACCGTCCGCTCGATGTCCTCACCGAGCCGGGTCAGGTCCGCAACCGACTCGCGATGAGAGACCCTTGCCACATCCTGCTCGATGATCGGGCCGGCATCGAGCTCCTCCACGACGTAGTGCGCCGTAGCGCCGATGATCTTGACGCCCGCCTCATAGGCCTCCTGGTGGGGATCCGGGCCGGCGAAGGCCGGCAGGAACGAGTGGTGGATGTTGATCAGCGGTACGCCGATCCGGTCGAGAAAGCCGCCGGAGAGGATCTGCATGTAGCGGGCGAGGACCACCACGTCGACTTTCCCCACGAGCAACTCGAGGAGGGCCTCTTCCGCCGCAGGCTTGCCATCGGGCGGCACCGGCACGTGGTGGAAGGGAACCTCAAAGGAGCGGACATCGTCCTCGGGTTCCGGATGGTTCGACGCGACCAGCGCGACGTCGGCGTCGAGCGATCCACGCCGCCAGCGCCAGAGCAGGTCGAGGACGCAGTGCTCGTAGCGTGAGACGAGGATCGCCATCCGCTTCCGATCCCCCGGATGGGACATGCGCCAGCTCATCTCAAAGCGGTTTCCGATGTCCCGTTTGAACGCTGATTCGAGCTGATCGCGGTGTAGGTCCATCTCGGCCGTCGAGAACTCCATGCGCATGAAGAACCGGCCGCCCTCGGGGTCGGTCGAGTGCTGGTCGGAGGAGACGATGTTGGCGCCATGCTCGAACAGGAAGCTCGAGACGGTCGCCACGATTCCGGGCCGGTCGGGGCAGGAGATCAACAAGCGGGCGGTTCTGTATACAGAACCGTCGTCCGGTTGGGAATCTGATTGATCTTTGTCGCCTGGGGTAGTCACTTACAGTGAGGAGTTGTATACAGTTTGCACCTGGCAGCGTGAGCGCCCGCGAGGAGGAGAGAGATGAGTAGCACCAACGGCAGCCCGGATGGCGATATCCGCGAGGTTCCTGAGACCTTCAAGCTCGCCGACTGGCCGAAGAACTGCTGGTACGCGGCCGCCTACGACGTTGAGCTCAAGCGCGAGCTGCTCGGACGCCGGATCGGCGGCCACAGCCTGGTCATGTACCGGCAGGAGAGCGGTGAGCCGGTGGCGCTGGAGAACGCCTGCTGGCATCGGCTCATGCCCCTCTCCGAGGGCAAGATCGAGGGCGACAACGTCGCCTGTGGGTATCACGGACTCGTCTACAACCCGGAGGGCCGCTGCGTCTTCATGCCCTCGCAGAAGACGATCAATCCGGCCGCCCGGGTGCGCCGCTATCCGGTGGAGGAACGGCACCGCTTCGTCTGGGTGTGGACCGGCGACCCGGCCCTCGCCGATCCGGACCTGATCCCCGACATGCACTGGAACGACGATCCGGAGTGGGCCGGCGACGGCAAGCTCATTCACCTGGAGTGCGGCTACAAGCTGATCGTCGACAACCTGATGGACCTCACGCACGAGACCTTCGTGCACGGGGCGAGCATCGGCCAGCGCTCGATCACGGAGGTCCCCTTCGAGGTGACGCACGGCCCGAACTCCGCGACCGTCACCCGCTGGATGACCGACGTGGAGCCGCCACCGTTCTGGAGGATGCAGCTCGGGTGGAAGATGGAGAAGGAGCCGGCCGAGGTCCCGAACGTCGACCGCTGGCAGATCATCCACTTCCAGGCGCCCAGCACGATCGCAATCGACGTGGGGGTGGCCCCACACGGCACGGGCGCTCCGGACGGGGACCGTTCGCAGGGAGTCAACGGCTACGTGCTCAACACGATGACCCCCGAGACGGATAAGACCTGTCACTACTTCTGGGCCTTCGTGCGGAACTACAAGCTCTCCGACCAGGCCTACACCACCATCATCCGAGAGGGCGTGACCGGAGTCTTCGGCGAGGACGAGGTGGTCCTGGCGGCGCAGCAGAGAGGCGTCGACGACCGCCCGGACAAGCAGTTCTACAACCTGAACATCGACGGCGGGGCGATGTGGGCCCGCCGGCTGATCGACAAGATGATCGCCGAGGAGGGCTCCGACGAGCGCTATGCCGCATCCGCTCGGGAGGCCGAGGAGGAGGCCGGCACCTCGACCCGGGTCGAGGCGACCGAGGCGGACGCCGAGCGCCTCGGCGTGCGCTGAGCGCGGAGCCGGCCGGTGACCATCGTCGATGCCCCCGAGCTGCTCGCCGAGCGTGGTAGGCACTTCGGCGAGGCGCGGATTCGCGCCACCCACGAGGTTGCGAGCGACGTCCGGATGATCGAGATCGAGCCGGCCGCCGGCGTTCGCCCGTACCCATCCGGCAGCCACCTCGACATCGCCGTCGAGGTCGACGGCCTGCCCGATGTGCGTTCCTACTCGCTGATCGGAGAGGGCCCCGTCGACGGCGCCTACCGGATCGCCGTCAAGGAGATCCCGGACAGCCGCGGCGGCTCCGTCTACGTGCGGGCCCTCGAGCCGGGCACGGACGTGCACGTCTCGGAGCCGAAGAGCCATTTCGAGCTGCAGTGGGGGCGCGCGGAGTACCTCCTGGTGGCCGGCGGGATCGGGATCACCCCGATCGTCGGGATGGCTCGTGCGCTCGAGCGCCACGGCCGGCCCTTCCGGCTCCTGTTCGCCGCTCGAACACGCGAGCAGATGCCGTTCCTCGACGAGCTCTCCGAGCTGCTCGGTGACCGCCTCGAGCTCTTCGTGTCGGCGGACGGCGAGCGGCTGGATCTGGGCCGGGAGATCGACCGGCTGCACCCCGACGGTGAGCTCTACCTCTGCGGCCCGGTGCGGTTGCGCGACGCCGCTATCAGGGAGTGGCAGGCGAGGGAGCGCCGGCCGGACCGGCTGCAGTTCGAAACCTTCGCCTCCGGCGGGCAGTTTGCTCCCGAGGAGTTCGTGGCCCGGGTCTCAGATCAGGATCGTGAGATCAGGGTGCGCGCGAACCGGACCCTGCTGGACGCACTCCAGGACGATGGCATCGACGTGATGTGGGACTGCCTGCGGGGGGAGTGCGGTCTGTGTGCCGCCACCGTCCTCGACTGCGAGGGTGAGCTGGACCATCGAGACGTCTTCCTCAGCGACGAGGAGAAGGCGGAGGGCGGGGCGATCATCACCTGCGTCTCGCGGGCGGTGGGTGGCGCGATCACGATCGACACGGGATTCAGGCCCGAACCGGAAACAAACCAATAGACTTGACTTTCTCGCGGCGCTAGGCGACGGAGGAGAAGAGAAGATGGCAAGCGCGACGTCCGAGGTGGGCGCATTCCCGAGTCCATTCTCGATCGAGACTCCGCAGGGATGCGAGGGCTGGGAGGAGATGTACCCGTACTGGTCCCTCTTCGACGAGCACCGCAAGGAGGCGGACGAGAACCGTCTCTGGTTCTGGAACTCGATGCATTTCCCCCTCCCGATGCCGGCCTTCGACATCGTCGAGACCGATCACCCCTACGCGGCGTTCGCGGGCTGGCAGAACCGCGCCTTCGCCGTCCCGCCGGTGATGGGCGTCGACTACCGGATCGTCAACGGCTACGTCTACATCTCCCCGAATCCCGTCACCGACCCGGAGGAGATCGGCAGGCGGGCGGAGATCTTCCAGGAGCGGGCGGGCTATTACTTCTCCAACTGGGACGAGCTCTACGTGGGGTGGCGCGAGAAGATGGAGGCCCTCAACCGCGAGGTTGAGGCGATCGAGGTGCCGAGCCTCGACCAGTACGAGGACGAGGAGGTCCTCCACACCGATCGCAAGCTCTCGAACATCGAGCTGCTGGACGCCTACCGCCACGCGCTCCATTGCGCGGAGCTGATGTGGCAGCACCACTTCGAGTTCCTCCTGCTCGGATACGGCGCCTATCTGACCTTCGCCGAGTTCTGCCGCGAGCAGCTGCCGGACATCCCCGACCAGCACATCTCGCAGATGGTCGCCGGGGTGGACGTGGACCTGTTCAAGCCCGACGAGGAGCTGCGGCGGCTGGCGCGGCTCGCGATCGAGACCGAGGTCGCCGGCGCGTTCCAGGAGGGACGCACACCCGACGAGATCAACGCCGAGCTCGGCAAGAGCGACGAGGGCCGCTCGTGGCTGGAGGAGCTCGAGAAGGTCAAGGACCCCTGGTTCAACATGGGCACCGGCGACGGGCTCTATCACTACTTCGGCAGCTGGAACGACGACCCGAGCATCCCGTACGCCTCCCTGATCGGGCACATCGCCGCGCTCCAGGCCGGAGAGGAGATCGACCGGCCGACCGAGGAGATCGTGAGGGAGCGGGATCGGATCGCCTCCGAGTACCGGGCGCTGATCAACGAGGAGGCGCAGCCGACCTTCGACGAGCTCATCGGCCTGTCGCGCAAGGTCTTCCCCTACGTCGAGGAGCACAAGTTCTACTGCGACTACTGGTTCCAGTCGCGCTTCTTCAACAAGATCCGCGAGTTCGGGGCGCTGCTGGCCGAGCACAACTTCCTCGCCGACGGCGAGGACATCTTCCAGCTCTCCCGCCATGAGGTGATGGAGGCCCTGGAGGAGCTTGGGCTCACCTGGGCGACGGGCGGGGATGCGCTCGGCCCACATCGCTGGCCGCCGATCGCGGAGCGCCGCAAGGAGCTCCTGGAGAAGCTCGGCGAATGGACGCCGCCGCCCGCCCTCGGGGCGATGCCGGAGGCCGTCAACGACCCGATGATCGTGATGCTCTGGGGCATCACGAAGGAGCGCCTCGAGGCGTGGGCTCGCGCCCAGGACGGCGATGGCGCGGAGCTCTCGGGCTACGCGGCCTCCCCGGGCGAGATCGAGGGACCGGCCCGTGTCGTCAAGGACCTCGAGGGCATCTCCGACGTGCGCGCGGGCGAGATCCTGGTGTGCACGATCACCTCGCCGTCGTGGGCGCCGATCTTCAGCAAGATCAAGGGGACCGTCACCGACATCGGCGGGATCATGTCCCACGCGGCGATCGTCTCGCGCGAGTACGGGCTCCCCGCCGTGGTCGGGACCGGGACGGCGACCTCGCGGATCAAGACCGGCCAGATGCTTCGGGTCGACGGCTCCACCGGCATGGTGCAGATCCTCGACGGGAACGGCGATGGCGGCTGAGCGGATTCGCGCGCTGGCCGGGCTGCGCCGCTCCGACGAGGAGAGGTTCGGCGCGAAGAGCGCAAGCCTCGGGGAGCTGATCGGGGCGGGTGTCCCGGTGCCGCCCGGGTTCGCCCTGGCCGCGGAGACCTACCTGGCCGCGGTCGAGGGTGTCGACCTCAGCGGTGACGCGGAGAGATGCGCCGCCGCGATCCGCGCGACGCCGCTGCCGGACGAGCTGCGCACCGAGCTCGCCGCCCGCTACGAGGAGCTCGCCTCCGAGGCCGGCGATCCCAGCCCGCCCGTGGCAGTCCGCTCGAGCGCGATCGGCGAGGACTCGGAGGAGGCGACCTTCGCCGGGCAGCAGGAGACCTATCTGTGGGTGCGAGGGATCGATCAGCTCTACGAGGCCGTCCGCGACTGCTGGGCGAGCCTGTACAGCCCGGAGGCCGTCAGCTACCGCGCCGAGATGGCAGCGGAGCACGCCGTGCCGGCGATGGGGGTGACGGTGCAGCTCATGGTCGACGCCGGGGTCTCCGGCGTGATGTTCACGTGCAACCCGCTGAACGGCGATCCGAGCACCGTGGCCGTCAACGCGAGCTGGGGCCTGGGGCTCGCCGTGGTCGGCGGGGAGGTGACGCCGGACGAGTATCGGGTCAGCAAGGTGACGCGCGAGGTCCTCTCGAAGTCCGTCGGGCCGAAGGAGGTCGAGTATCTGCCCGACCCATCGGGCAGCGGTGCCACCCGGGCCGAGGTTTCCGCCGAGCGCCAGGCCGAGGCGTGCCTGGACGAGGAGCAGCTCGGGCTGCTGGCGGACGTCGCCCGGAAGATCGAGAGCCACTTCGGGGGCCACCAGGACATCGAGTGGGCGATCGCACGGGGCGGCGGCGAGCTCTACATGCTCCAGGCGCGGCCGGTGACGGTGAAGCCCGCCAAATCCGATCAGGCCCAGTCTCCGCGCTCGGCGATGGACCTGGTGATGGGCACGTTCGGCGCCGGCAAGAGTCGATGAGCGGCGAACGCGTCGAGATCGTCGACACGACCACCCGTGACGGCAACCAGAGCCTCTGGAGCGCCACCGGCCTGACCACCCCGGACGTGCTCGACATCGCTCCGACGATGGACCGCGTCGGATTTCGGGCCCTCGACTTCACCTCCAGCACCCACATGGCGGTCTCGGTTCGCTTTCACCGCGAGGACCCGTGGGAGCGAATTCGCCGGGTCAGCGAGGCGATGCCCGAGACGCCCCTCAACTTCATCACCACCGGCATGCGCTTCATCTCGTGGACCCCTGCCGGGGAGGACGTGATCCGGCTGGTCTTCCGATGCGTCGCCCGCAACGGGATCAGGCGATTCCAGATCGCGGAGCCGTCGAATGACCCGGAGGCGCTGCTGCGGCTCGCGCGGATGGCGCGTGAGGAGGGAGTGGAGGAAGTCGTCGTCGGGCTTACCTACTCGATCAGCCCGGTCCACACCCATGCTTACTATCTCGAGCGCGCCCGGGCGGTGTCCGGCTCCGAGGACATCGATCGCCTCTATCTCAAGGACCCCGGCGGCCTGCTCACCCCGGACGCGGTGCACGAGCTGATTCCGGGCTTCATCGACGCCGCCGTCCCTCGTCCCGTGGAGCTCCACAGCCACTGCACCATCAGCCTCGGCCCCCTGGCCTACGTCGAGGGCCTGAAGGCCGGAACCCGGACCCTGCACACGGCGGTTGCGCCGGTGGCAAACGGGACCTCTAACCCCTCGTGCGAGAACACTCTCCACAACCTCGAAGCGGAGGGCTACTCGCATGGCCTCGACACGGAGGCGCTCGCCGAAGTCTCCGAGCACTTCCGGGCGCTCGCCCAGCGCAAGGAGCTCCCGCTGGGGAAGCCGGTCGAATACGACGCCGCCTATTACCGCCACCAGATGCCCGGCGGCATGGTGACCACCACCAAGCGCCAGCTCAAGGAGATCGGCAAGCCCGAGCTCTTCGACGCCACACTCGAGGAGGTGACCCGCGTCCGCGCGGAGATGGGCTACCCGATCATGGTCACGCCGGTCTCCCAGTTCGTCGCCACCCAGGCGGTGATGAACGTGATCTACGACGAGCGGTGGAGCAAGGTCTCCAACGAGATGATCCGCTACTTCCACGGGCACTTCTTCGAGCCCGCGGCCCCGGTCGATCCGCAGGTCGCCGACAAGGTGCTGTCGATGCCGCGCGCCGCGAAGCTGAAGGACGTCGAGCCGCTCAGCCTGGAGGGCGCCCGGGAGAAGTTCGGCGATGCGATCTCCGACGAGGAGCTGCTCCTTCGCCTGACCATGCCCGCCGAGCAGGTCGACGCGATGGTCACCGAGGGCGCCGCCCACTGATGCAGCTCGAGGACGTCAAGGGCTTCGTCTTCGACGTCGACGGGTCCCTGGTCCATCGCGGCGCCGACTTTCGATCCGAGCCGCTGCCCGGAGCCGTCGCGGTGATTGAGGCGATCAGGGCCTCGGGCCGGCCGCTCGTCCTGTTCACCAACGGCAGCCACCTCGACCCGGAGACGTTCGCGGCGGGACTGCGCGACGACGGGTTGCCGGTGCGGGATGAGGAGCTGCTCACGCCGGTCGTCAGCACGATCTCCTATCTGCGGCATCACCTGCCGGACCGGCCGGTGATGGTCTTCGGCTCGGACGAGATCAAGCGGCGGATGGAGCGGGAGGGCATACCCCTGATCGACACCGACGAGGCGGAGGCCGTGTTCGTCGCCCACGTGCCCCAGGTGGACATGGACGAGCTCGAGACCGCGGCCCGGGCGGTGATCAACGGCGGCCCGCTGCTCACCGCCAACTACGGCCCGGGCTTCTGGGGAGCGAAGGGCCTGATCTTCAGCCGCGGGGCGATGACGGCGGCCGCGATCGCCAAGGTGACCGAGGTCGAGCCGATCGTGGTCGGCAAGCCATCGGAGGTCGCCGTCGAGGCGACCACGGAGCGCCTCGGTGTCCCGTCGGAGCAGCACGCGGTCATCGGCGACGATCTCGACATGGACATCGCGCTGGGGCACCTGGGCGGTTCCCGCACGATCCTCGTCCGCAGCGGGATGAGCGGCTCACTCGACCTGAACGGCGTGCCCGAGGCGAAACGCCCGGACGCAGTGATCGACGGGGTCGAGGAGATGCTCCCGTGGCTGTGAGGGCGACCAACCCCGCCGACCTGGACGTCACCGAAGCCCTCTCACTGCTCGGCGAGGGTTCGCTCTCCTCGCTCGAGCTCGTGGAGGCATGTCTGCGCCGCATCGGGGAGCGAGACGGAACGCACAGCCACGAGGGCGATCCGGACTCGATCAACGCCTGGGTCCGCGTCTACGAGGACGACGCGATCGCCGCCGCGAAGCGCGCGGATCAGATCCTCGCCGGCGAGCGCCCGCCGCTGCACGGGGTCCCGGTGGGCTTGAAGGACGTCTACGCCGTGGCCGGCAAGCCGCTGACCGCCTCCAGTCGTGCATACGAGGACGTCCCCGAACGGGACAGCGAGGTCTGGGCCAGCCTGAAGGCGGCAGGGATGATCCTGCTGGGCCACCTCCACACGCACGAGTTCACGGTCGGGGGCACCACCGACCAGGTGGGCAACCCCTGGGCGCTCGATCGGACCGCGGGAGGCTCGAGCGGCGGCTCCGCGGCCGCGCTCGCCGCCCGGATGACGCCCGCTGCGACGGGGACGGACACGGCCGGATCACTTCGCATCCCTTCGGCGATGTGCGGGACCTCGACGATCAAGCCGACCTCGGGGACGACCTCGTTCCGGGGAGCGCTCCCGCTGGCGCCGAGCTTCGACCACGCCGGTCCCATGGCGCGGACCCTCGGCGACTGCGCCGCGCTGCTCGCGCCGATGAGCCGGCTGAACGGAGAGCTATCCGAGGATGGCCTCCGCGGCAAGCGGCTGACCCTGTCGCCGCGGCTCTCGCTGGTCGAGCTGGACGCCGACGTCGCCGCCGGGTTCGATTCGGCACTCGCCGCCTGTCGCTCGCTCGGAGCCGAGCTCGTCGAGGTGCCGGCACCGGCGGCGGAGCTCGATGTCGGCGGGCCCTATCTCAGCATCCTTTTCGCCGAGCTGGCCGCGTGGCATCGGCGTCTCGCCGATCGCCGAGACCTCTACCGCCCGGCGCTTCGCGAGTGGGTCGAGGAGGGCGAGAACCAGGACACGTCGGCGATCGGCTACTGGGAGGCGCAGATCCAGCGCCGCGAGGACACCTACGCCTGGCTCGATTGGTTCTCCGAGCATGAGATCGACGCCGTGATCGAGCCAACGGTCCCCGTTGTGGCCTGGGTACGCGGCGACGGATACGACCACTGGGGCACCGACGCGGAGCTGATCTCGCTGACCAGCTACTGGAACTGGACCGGCTTTCCCGCGGTGTCCCTGCCGGCCGCTGTCGGGTCCGCGAGCGGCCTGCCTGTTGGGGTCTCGCTGATCGGCCCGGAGGCGAGCGACTGGGAGCTGCTGGGAATGGGCGGTGCTCTGCAGGCGGAGCTCGGCGTGCCCGAGCCACCCCTGCCGCCGGCGGCGAGTTGAGCGAATCGCCGCGCTCTCCCGCGTCTGGGAACCGGGTCGCGATCTTCGTCGTGGTGGGCGCCCTGACGGGGATTGCGCCTCTCTCGATCGATGCCTATATCCCGGGGTTGCCCGAGCTCACCTCGGATCTCGGGACCAGCACCTCGACCGGCCAGCTCACCCTCACCGCCTTCCTGCTGGGCCTCGCCCTCAGCCAGGTGGTGGCTGGGTCGATCAGCGACAACGTCGGCAGGCGCACCCCGGTCATCGTCGGCCTGCTCGCCTACGTGGTCTCCTCGCTGCTGTGTGGGCTCTCGCCCAACATCTGGACGCTGGTCTTCCTCCGCTTGGTGCAGGGCGCCGCGGCGGGGGTCGGGTTCGTGATCGCGCGGGCGATCGTCCGAGACCTCTACACCGGCTCAGCGGGCGCCAGGGTGTTCGCCCGGCTGGTCCTGATCAGCGGGGTCGCCCCCGTCGTCGCCCCGATCATCGGCGGCCAGGTGCTCCGCTTCACGAGCTGGCGCGGGCTCTTCGTCGTGTTCGCGGTGATCAGCTCAGTGATCCTCGTGGTGGCGAACATCGTCCTCGTCGAGACACTTCCCGACCATCTGCGGCACGAGCCCGGCATCAGGACCAAGCTTCGCGTCTTTCGCCGCCTGATCGGTGACCGGACCTTCCTGCCCTATGCGCTGGTCGGGAGCCTGGGATTCGCCGCGATGTTCAGCTACATCGCGGGCGCGCCGTTCGTCCTCGAGGACATCCACGGGCTCTCGCCACAGGAATTCAGCGTGGCCTTCGCCGCCAACGCGGCGGGGCTCGTTGCGCTCTCGCAGATCAGCGGGCGGTACGTCGAGCGAGTCGGACCAAGTGTGTTGCTGCGCGCCGGGGCGCTGATGAGCGCGGCCGGTGGCGTCGTCACCCTACTGTCGGTGGTCCTCGATGCCGGCCTGACTCCGCTGTTGGCCGGCCTATGGCTGATGGTGAGCGCCATCGGGCTGATCGTGCCCAACTCGACAGCCCTGGCGCTGGCCCACCAGGGTGAGAGGGCCGGGAGTGCGTCGGCGCTCTATGGCCTCGGCCAGTTCGGCCTCGGAGCCGTTCTCGCGCCGCTGGCCGGCGTCGCCGGGAACCACGACGCGCTGCCGATGGGAATCACGATCGCCGCCTGCGGCCTGGGCGCCCTGCTGATCTATGAGCTCTGGTGCGATCGCGTCCCATTGGAGCCGGCATTGGAGCCGGTGCCGTAGGCCTCAGCGCATCAGCCGCCCGCCGTTGACCAGCAGCGTCTGGCCGGTGACGAATCCGCTGTGATCGGAGAGGAGAAATGCGACAGCGCCGAGCAGGTCGCTCGGCTCGCCCACCCTCCCGAGTGGCGTCGCACTCGGGTCGTACCCGCCGGGCGTCATGCTTCGGGACCCCTCGGTCGGCATGTAGCCGGGGGCCACGGCGTTCACCCGGATTCCCTCGTCCCCCAGCTCGCGCGCCAGTGCCCGCGTGAGCGAGACCAGGGCGCCCTTCGACGAGGCGTAGTGGGCGATGCCGGGAGAGCCGGTGAACGCGGTCTCCGATGTCAGGTTCACGATCGCGCCGCCGTCGGACTCCCGCAGCATCGGCAGCATCGCCTTCGCACAGAGCCAGGGCCCTCGGACGTTCACCGCAAGGATCCGGTCCCACTCCTCGACGGCTATCTCCCAGAAGGGGCGCCGCTCCAGATCCACCACCGCAGCATTGTTGACCAGAGCGTCGAGCCCGCCGAGCCGGTCTCGGGCCGCATCCGCGAGCCGCTCGACGCCGGGCTCCGAGCTGACGTCGGCCTGGACGAGATGGACCCCGGCCTGCTCCAGCGCAGCGGAGCTCTCCACGAGGTCTGCCCCCAGCACCTGGGCCCCCTCGCCCCGCAGGTGCAGCGCGAGCTCCAGCCCGAGCCCCCGGGCGGCGCCTGTGATGAGAACCCGCCCGCCGTCGAGCTTCATCGAGTGGCGAGCGCGGGTGCCTCGATCGCGAGGTCGCGCGCGATCTCCTGGAAGCAGTTCCAGCTCGAGCCGCGGCCGATGCCGGGCCCGGAATGAAGGTTGGCCGAGCAGTTGTAGACGTTGTCCAAGAGCAGTCGGTAGGAGTTTGCGCCTGCGATCGGCCGGAAGCGCCCGAGCTGCGATGCGATGGTGCTGCCGGCCGAGTAGCCGCCCTCGGCCATATCCGGGCGCTGCCGCTCGATGTCGTCGGGGCCGTACACGCGCGCGGCCACCACGTTGCCCTTCGTCATGTTGGGCGCGTAGCGCTCCCACTCGCGGAGCAGGTTGTCCATGAAGCGGTCCTTGAGCTCCCGCCAGGCGGAGTCGGAGAAGAGGCGACGCGGGGCAGCGAACTCCTCGACCCCGACGATGTGGCTGCCCGCGGGCGCGCGTGTCTCGTCCCAAATGCTGTCGACCGAGCAGAGCACGTACGGCCGACGGGCGAACCCCTCCATGAAGATCTCCGGCTGGTAGCGGAGGGTGAGGTAGTCGAGGTCCTTCGGCCCCCAGTAGAGGCGCGGCTGCTCGCCCACGCCCGGATTGCTCGCCTCGGCCGCGTAGCGCGGCGGCTCGTGGATGGCGAGGTTGGCCCAGAGCAGCTGACCGCGGTCGTAGTGGATGTTCCCGATCTGCCGCGTGAGATCCGAGTCGACGTCCGTGTCGCGTAGGAGGCGCAGGACCGTCTGGGGCAGCCCAAGGTCGCTGACCACCAACTCGGCATCGATCCGGGATCCATCCGCCAGCTCGACCCCCGTCGCGTGGTCGCCTTCAACGATGATGCGATCGACCTCGGCTGAGCTCAGATAGTCGACCCCCATCCTCCGGCCGGCGGACATCAGGGCATCCGTGATCGCCTGGCTCCCGCCCACGGCGATCGCGGCCGGCTCGAAGGAGAGGGCGAGGGGCAGCACGTGGATCAGCCCCTGCAGTCCCGGGACGTCGTCGGGGTAGCAGCCGGTCGAGGTCGTCGCGGCTCGCATGAAGAGGATGCGCATCTCGGTGCTCTCGAAGAAGTCGAACGCGAGCTGTCGCAGGGTCATCAGCTGATGGACTGGCTCGATGCGGCTGTCTGGGACCTCGAGCAGCTCCTCGAGGGGGTCGGGTGAGCCCCACGGCGGCGGGGCGCTGAAGCGATGCGTCCGGAAGGCCCGCTTCCAGTGTCGCTCGTATGCCTCGAGCAGCGTCAGGTACGTCTCGGCGTCCCGCGGAGAGACCGCCGCGATCTGGTCGAAGGTCCTCCGGATGTTCTCCTCGGAGCGCTCCTGCTTCCCGGTGGATGCATCGACGACGCGGGAGGCGGAGTAGCCGATGAATGAGGAGCCGTCGTCGAAGATCATTCCCTCGTTCTGCTCGGGAAAGACGTAGCGCAGGCCCTCCGCCGCGAGGTCGAAGTCCCGGTAGGCCGGGTGCCCGTAGAAGCGGGTCCAGTGGCTGCAGTGGTTCATCAGGTACCCGGGTGCAGGGCCCTCGCTGGTGCAGGCCCCGCCGCCGAAGTGGGGCGTCCTCTCCAAAACGCAGACGCTCTGTCCCGCGCGCGCGAGGTAACAGGCGATGATCGTCGCGTGGTGTCCGCCACCCGCGACGACGGCGTCGTAGCGCGCGTCGCTCAAGAGACGATCGTGACGACGCCCTCGTCGCCGTCGACGCGGACCCGGTCGCCGGTCTTGATTCGCGCGGTGGCGTTCCCGGTTCCCACCACCGCCGGCATCCCGTACTCGCGGGCGACGATCGCCGCGTGGGACATGATTCCGCCGATATCGGAGACGGCCGCGGCGACCTTCCCGAATACCGGCGTCCAGCTCGGCGACGTAACCGGGGCCACGAGGATTTCGCCCTCCTCCAGGTCACCGATGTCGCGAACGTCGAGGATCACGCGGGCGGTGCCCTCCACGACGCCTGACGAGCCGGCGAAGCCTCTGAGCGACCCGCCTCCGTCGCTCTCGGCGGCCGCCCACTCCTGCACCCGCTCCGTCGTGATGCCCCAGAGCATGATCGTGAGCGGCTCGGTGATCGCCTCGGGCACCGCTCCCAGGGCCGGCGGCGGCGACCAGGCGCGCATCGCCTCCATGATCCGCCTGCGCTGGGCGACGATCGGAGGCCAGTAGCCGGGGCCGCGAGCGTCCGATCCGGCCGCCCACGCCAGCCTCAGGTCGACCAGAGCATCCGAGACCTCGCCGCGCTGCAGATAGAAGACATCCTCCGCGTCGTCCAGGAAGCCGTTCCGCGCGAGCAGGCCGCCGAACTCCCGCACCTTGTTCCAGAAGACGGTGTGGTACCAGTGCTCGACGTAGAAGTTGTGGCTCTCCACATAGGGGAAGACCGTGCGGGAGAGGCCGAGAGCCTGATCAAACGCCTCGCGAGCCTCGTCATCCGGAAGCAGGCCCCGGTACTCCGAGGCGATCCTGTCCCGCTGCGCCATCACCGCCTCGAGGGGCCGCTCGATGTCCTCATCGGCCTGCAGCCGCTCGATGTATGAGCGCACGCCGGCGATCGGGATTGCGGGATCGTCGATCCACGATCGGTGGTGGTGGTAGAAGCCGTTGCCGTTGGAGTAGTTGAACCAGGGCGACTTCGTCTCGTCCCAGTCCGCAAGCCACGCCTCACCCTCGTCCTTACCGGAGAGGGCGGCGCGCAGTGCCGGCTCGTCCGAGGCAGTCTTGACCGCGTCGGCGATCCCGTCCTCGACCGCGCGCCTCGCGAGGCGCTTGAGCTCCTCGTCGGGACGGAAGAGGACCACGTCGATCCCGGAGACCATCGTCGCGATCGTCTGATCGGAGATGTCGGGAAAGGACCGCTTGCACAGCTCGTAGAAGACGAGGTATGCCGCGTATCCCAGGTTGAGGAACTCGAAGTGGTATTGCCAGATCCGATCGATGCTCTCGAGCAGGCGGTTGTATGCGACGAGCAGCGTGTGGCTCGACCCGAGGCCTCGGGCCTCGGTGACGACCGCCTCGTCCTCGACGTCCGGGAGGTCGGGGACCTCGAGCGCCTCGATCCCGCTGATCTCGTCCTCGACCTTCTGCTGCCAGCGGCCGTAGAGCTCGTCCCAGTTCTGGAAGTAGAACCCTGCCCGCTTCTCGAACTCCTGGGCGCGGCGACCGATCTCCGCCTCGTCCGTCACCGGGTTGGCGCTCATGTAGACCCACCCGTAGAGGACCCGGTGGTCGATGCCGAGCGCGGGTGGCACCAGGAAGATCCGCGAGTTGGCCTGGCCGAGGGCGAGGTAGGGAGAATCCGCGGTCACGAAGTCGAAGGGGAACATCGGCTCGGGGAAGTGCATGCCGTCCCGGAACCAGCCGCGCCGCTCCTCGTTCTCGCGGCGCTCCTCGCTGAACAGGGCGTAGTAGGGGAACATCGACTCCCAGCCCTCGCAGCCGCCGGGCGCGGGCACCTCGAAGGGGCTCAGGAAACCCTCGACCCCGGTCTCGGCGGTAGCTGACATCTCATCCTCCTCCGTTGCTCTCCGTGACCCGACGTTACGGGTCCGGCGGTGGTCCGATCAAGACCCGATTCCAACGCCTGTGAAAGGCCGTGCCTATCATGGCCGGATGGAGTTGCGGCAGCTCTCATCCTTCGTTGCAGTCGCCGAGGAGCTGCATTTTCGCCGCGCCGCCGATCGGCTCCACCTGGCGCAGCCCAGCGTCAGCCAGCAGATCCGCACGCTCGAGGCAGAGCTGGGCGTCGAGCTCTTCCAGCGCAATCGCCGCGGGGCCGCTCTCACCGCCGCGGGTGAGGCATTCCTCCCGGAGGCGCGGGAGCTGCTCGCCCACGCGGACCAGGCGGCGGCACTTGCGCGTTCGACGGGTGCCGGCGAGCTCGGCCGGCTCCGGCTCAGCCTGACCCGATCGCTGACCGGAGGAATCGCCGGCGCGATCGTGGCCGAGTACCGTCGGCGATATCCCGCCGTGGACCTCGAGCTGGGCGTCGGCAACACCATGCTCCACATCGAGCAGCTGCTGGAGGGGGATATCGACGCGGGTTTCGTCCGTCCTCCGCTCGAGCAGCCCGCCCTCGAGGAGCTGGTTCTCGGCAGGGAGCCGATGGTCTGCGTGCTCCCCAAGGACCATAGGCTGACGAAGCGGACGACGGTGCGGCCCGAGGATCTCCGTGAGGAGCCGCTCGTCTGGTGGCCGGAGAGTCATGGGCCCGGTGCCTGGCGGGAGGTGCGCCGCGAGGTCTACGGCGATCCGCCCTGGCGTCCGATCGACCGGACGGAGCCCGAGGAGGAGCGGATCGTCTCGGCGGTCGCCGAGGGCGCGGGGATCTCCTTCATCATGCTCGAGCGCTCACGCAGCCTGCGCATCCCGGGGGCCGTCTACCGCCGGTTCGCCTCTCCCGAGCCGACCATGGGGATCGCTCTCGCCTGGCGCCGGGACGACGCCTTGCCGACGTTGCGGCGGCTAGGCGAGGTGGCCGCGGGCGCCGTGGGCGCGCCGGCGTAGGCCTACCGCCCAGACTGACGGCGGTCGATCACCCGGACAGCCTTGCCATCGCTCCGCGGCAGGCCGCCTGGCTCGACGATCGTGACCGGGATCCGGATTCCCGTGTGGTCGCGGAGAAGGACCTCGAGGCGCTCGGCGAGGGCGGCACGGTCGACCTCGGCGTCGGCCGGCTCGCACTCGACGCTCACCTCGTCCATCTCCGCCCGCCGCTCGACGATCAGGCGATAGTGGGGGCCGACCTCCTCGACGCCGAGGAGCAGCGTCTCGATCGTCGAGGGAAAGAGGTTGACGCCGCGGATGATCAGCATGTCGTCGAGGCGTCCCCGAAGTGCGGCGATGCGGGCCAGCGTGCGGCCGCAGGCGCAGGGCTCGCTGGTGAGTGAGCCGATGTCGCCGGTCCGGTATCGGAGCAGCGGCTGGGCCTCCTTGGTGAGCGTGGTGAAGACGAGCTCGCCGTCGGTGCCCTCCGGCAGCGGCTCGTCGCTCTCCGGGTCGACGACCTCGACGAGGAAGTGGTCCTCCTGGACGTGCAGCCCGTCGCGAGCGATCCGGCACTCCGAGGCGACGCCGGGACCGCACATCTCCGAGAGCCCGTAGAAGTTGACCGCGTCGATGGCGAGCTCGCGGTCGAGCTGGTCGCGCATCTCATCGGTCCAGGGCTCCCCGCCGAAGAGCCCGATTTCCAGTGAGAGCTCAGCCGGGTCGATCCCCGCCTCCCGGATCGCCTGCGCGATCACCAGCGCATAGGACGGCGTCGCGCACAGCGCCTGCCCTCCGAGGTCCGAGAGGAGCATCGCCTGGCGGGCGGTGAATCCGCCGGAGACCGGGATCACGGTGGCGCCGATCCGCTCAGCTCCCTGATGGAAGCCGAGGCCTCCGGTGAAGAGGCCGTAGCCGTTCGCGTTGTGGACGGTCATCCCGGGGCGGACGCCGGCAGCGGTCATGCAGCGGGCCATCACCTCCGTCCACGTGTCGAGGTCGGCGCGCGTATACCCGACCACCGTGGGCTTGCCGTGCGATCCGCTGGAGGCGTGCAGACGGACGACCTGCTCGCGCGCCACCGCCAGCAGCCCGAACGGGTAGTGATCGCGCAGATCGGACTTGCGGCTGAACGGCAGCCGCGCGAGGTCGTCGAGGGATTTGATCTCGCGCGCTTCGCCGATGCCCGCCTCCGCCAGCCGGGAGGCGATCGGCGGCTGGTTGCCGATCACCCGCGCGATCGTGGCCCGAAGCCGCTCGAGCTGGAGCTCGCGGAGCTTTTCGCGAGGACCCGTCTCGACCGGGTCCCAGATCGCGGGCTCAGAGCTTTCGCTGACGCGCATTCCAGTGCTCCTCGAGGTTCCGGACGAGCGCCGGGCTCAGGTGGCAGTGGGCCTGCTCCCGGGAGAAGGTCGCCATGTACTGACGGAAGACGTCGAGCGGCTCTTCGCCGACTCGGAGGGCCCGGCGGTTGGCGGCCGCGTTGATCAGCCCCGAGCTGGTGAGCGCCTCGATCCGCGCCTCGAGCGCGTCGTCCATGGCATCCGGGTCGACGACCTCGTCGCAGAGCAGCTCGGCGGGCGGGACCCCGGCTTCGAACTCGCGACCGGAGAGGATCGCCTGGCGCGCCAGGCGATCGCCGACCGAGCGCGGCATGCGCAACGGCGAGGCGCCGGGGATGATTCCCTCTTTGCGCGCCGGCAGGAAGAGACGGGCGCCGCGGGCGGCGAGCACGTGATCCATGACGTGGAGCAGCTGGCAGGCACCGCCGATCGCATACGTCTCGACGGCTGCGACCCAGAGCTTCTCGGTGGTCTCCTCGGGCGCGCCGGGGCGGAACTTCGGTCCGCTCAGACCGCGGTAGATCTTGTTGACGTAGCCGAGGTCGCGGGTGATGAAGAAGACGAAGGGCAGCTGACCGAGGTAGAGCCTGGTCAGGTTGAGGCCCGCGCCGAAGATCCGCGCCCCGGCGTAGCGCGGGTGATCGACCACGCCGCCGCGCATCACGCCGATCTCGATCTCCGGGTCGAGCAGGATCAAGTCGACGGCCACCTCCGTCGGCTTGATCGTCGTGTCGTCCTCGGCGTTCAGGTGGCGCGGGTTGCGGATCTCCAGATGGCCGACGCTCCCCTCGCGGCGCACGTGGGCCGTGCCGAGGTCGGCCACGCCGCCGGCGCGGAAGTCGTCGATCCGCTCCAGTGCATCGCGCGTCGGCTGCAACATCGCCCAGGCCAGGTGCGTGCCGGCGCGCGGGGAGGCGAGCACGTGCGACAGGAAGAGTCCCTGCGCGATCTCGAGACCCTGCTTGTCGGCGAGGCGGCGCTCAGACTCGGGGGCCATCTGATCAGCGCTGGGGACCAGCCCGGGGTACCGCTCGGCGGCCGCGGCGAGCAGCTCCTGATCGCGGAGCGCCCTCGAGAAGCCGTCGGTGAGCTCTTCATAGATCTCCTCGGCGTGGGCGCGCAGAAAATCCTCACGCCCGGCATCGCTCCACTCGGTGGTCTCGGGGCTAAGTGTCAGAAAACCTGACAATATCTCAGTCTGAGCGTGATGAAGGTCGAGGAGATCGGATCGGTGCTGTGGACGCCGCCTGATGACGTCCGCGAGACGACGCAGCTCGGGCGCTACCTCGAGTGGCTGCGCGAGACCCGAGGGATCGATCACGCCGGCTATGACGAGCTCTGGCGCTGGTCGGTCGACGACCTGGAGGGCTTCTGGGGATCGGTCTGGGACTTCTTCGAGATCCGCGCCCACACGCCGTACGAGCGGGTGCTCGGCTCGCGCGAGATGCCCGGCGCCGAGTGGTTCACGGGCTCGCGTCTCAACTACGCCGAGCACATGGTTGGCCGCGAAAATGACACGGAGGAGGTCGCCGTCCTCGCGCGCTCCCAGACCCGCGACGACTTCGACCTCACCTTCGGCGAGCTCCGCGAGCAGGTGGCGAGAGCGCGGGCGGGCCTGCAGCGCCTCGGGATCGGCCCCGGCGACCGAGTCGTCGCCTACCTGCCGAACATCCCGGAGACGCTGGTCGCCTTCCTGGCCACGGCCAGCCTCGGCGCGATCTGGGCCACGTGCGCACCGGAGTTCGGGCCGCGCAGCGTGATCGACCGCTTCGGCCAACTCGAGCCGAAGCTGCTGCTGGCGATCGCCGGATACCGCTATGGCGAGAAGCCGATCGACCGGCGGGACGAGGTGGCCGAGGTGCGCGCGGCCCTGACTTCGCTCGACCAGGTTGTCCACGTTCCCTACATCGGCGGCGATGGCGATCAGCTGCCCGACGTGCGCGAATGGGACGAGCTGATGGCCGAGCCGGGGCCGCTCGAATTCGACCCCGTCTCCTTCGACCACCCACTCTGCGTCCTCTTCTCGTCCGGGACCACCGGACTGCCCAAGGCGATCGTCCACCGCCACGGTGGCATCCTGATCGAGGCCTTCAAGAACGAGGGGTTGAGCTGGGACCTGCAGCCGGGCGACCGCCTGATGTGGTTCACGACCACCGCCTGGATGATGTGGATGGCGCTGGTCAACACGCTCCTGCTGCGGGCCTCGATTGTGATGCTCGACGGCAACCCGATGTACCCGGACCTCTCGGCTCAGTGGAAGCTCGCCGAGGAGCTTCGCCCGACCCTGATGGGTGGAGTGCCGGCCTTCCTGATGGCCTGCCGCAAGGGCGGCGTGGACCTCCGCGGCCTCGATCTCTCCAGCATTCGCCAGTTCTGCGCGGCGGGATCTCCGCTTCCCCCGGAGGGCTTCGACTGGATCTACGAGCAGCTCGGCCCCGACGTCCTGCTCAACGTCGGAAGCGGCGGGACCGACGTCTGCACCGGGATGGTGCAGGGCAGTCCGATGCAGCCCGTCTACCGGGGCGAGATCGCCGGTTGCTGCCTGGCGGTCGATGTCGCCGCCTACGACGAGAACGCCGAGCCGGTGATCGGCGAGCTGGGCGAGCTGGTGATCCGGCAGCCGATGCCCTCGATGCCGGTCGGCTTCTGGGGAGACGAGGACGGCTCCCGCTACCACGCCGCCTACTTCGAGCATTTCCCCGGCGTCTGGCGCCATGGCGACTGGATCATGTTCAGCGAGCGTGGCAGCTGCGTGATCACGGGTCGCTCGGACGCCACGCTCAACCGCGGCGGCGTGCGTCTCGGCACCGGCGAGGTCTACTCGGTGGTGGAGGGGATCGACGAGATCCTCGAGAGCCTGGTCGTCCACATCGAGGACCCCGAGGGCGGGCCGGGCGAGCTGATCCTCTTCGTCACGCTCGCCGACGGCGTGGAGCTGGACGACGAGCTTCGCAAGCGGATTGCGTCGGAGCTGCGAGGCACGCTCTCGCCCCGCCACGTTCCCGACACGATCGAGGCCGTGCCCACGATCCCGAAGACGCTGACCATGAAGAAGCTCGAGCTGCCCGTGAAGCGGATCCTGCTGGGGGAGGCCCCGGAGAAGGTGGCGAGCCGAGACGCGCTCGCCGATCCGGCGGCTCTGGACGCGTTCGTCGCCTACGCCGCGGAGCGCGCTCCCGCCTAGGCGCTCTCGGCGATCAGCCCGCTGAAGAACTCGGTGTCCGCGGGCTGGAGCTGGCAGAGCTCGATGTAGTGGCCGAGCATCTCGGTCGTGTCGACGTAGGCGAGGCGGGCACGGTTGGGGATCAGGATCGTGTATTCGAACTCGAGGTCGTGCTCGCCCAGCAGTCGCTCGACGTCGTTCCAAGGCTCATCGCCCAGGGGAACGAGCATCGCCAGGTGGTGGAGGCCGAGCACCCCCGCTCCGCGAGGCAGGAACCGCCGGTAGAACTCGACCTCTCCTGCCACCGGCTCGATCAGCTCCACGATCAGCCCGCCGCGTGCGCCCATCGCCACCCGGGGCTCCCATGGAATCTCGTCGCCGTCCTTCATGAAGCTGGCCCCCTCGACCGGGACCTCCGTGGCGTTTTCGATCCCGAAGACGTCCCGGAGCTCCTGCATCCCGCGGGTGAGATCCGGCGTGACGTAGGCGACCTGCCAGATGTTGGCGAACAGGTCGCCGAGCGCCTCGATCGGCCGGGGCTCGGCGAACACCTCCGAGGCGGGACGGACCGTCCCGGCGCTCACGCCGCCACTCCCGCACGCGCCCGCTGGTCGAGGACAGCCGCGAGCTCGTCCGTCCTGGAGAGCTGCGGGTGATGGTCGGTGTCGAGCTCGATCACGTCGGTGACGTTGCGGTCCTTCACCATCCGGCGCTGGAGCGGCGGCGGGATGGCACGGTCCTTCGTGCAGATCACGTAGCTGCGTGGAATCCGCTCGAAGTCATCGTTCAACGAGACCGGCTCGGTGAACGGGACGACCGGCTGCCCCCCAGCCTTCTCGATCGCCCATTCGAGCACCCCCGGGTCGCATTCCCGGTTGAGCTCCCTGAGGGTCGACTCCGGAAGTGTCCCGACCGGCGGCTCTCCGGAGACTTGTACGGTCTCCTGGACCAGGTCGCCGGAGCCCTCCGGCAACTCGGTGAGCGCGATCAGGCTCTGGCCGTCCGCCGGCATGAACGCAGCGACGTAGACGATGCGGGTGACCTTGTCCGGCCGCCGGGCGGCCGCCTCGGTCATCACCACGCCGCCCATGCTGTTGGCGACCAGAATCGACGGCTCGTCGCTTCGGTCCAGAACCTCGCAGACGGCCTCCGCGTAGCGATCCAGCGTCACCTCGGCGACAGGGGTGTCGTCGTCACCCATCCCGGGGAGGTCCGGCGCCTCGACCTCGTGGCCCGCGGCCTCGAGCCTCTCGGCCAGCGGGCCCCAGATCCATCCTCCCGCGAACGCTCCATGCACCAATACGAATCTCGCCATCTCTCCTCCTCAGCTCATGGGGTCAGTACGACCTTGCCGTGCAATCCGCCCGCCTCGACCAACCGGTGCGCCTCGGCGGCCTCCGCCAGGGGCAGCGTGCGATCGATCCGGGTGCGAAGCTCGCCTGCCGCCACGTCGCGAACCAGCGATCGCAACGCCTCACGGTCGGGGTGGATCAGGAAGGACTCCTGTCTGATTCGCCGTCCGGAGTCAGTCTCCGGCTGGCGCCGGGTAGCGACCACGGCGCCACCGTCCTCAACCGCGACCAGCGCGGACTCACCCAGCGGCACGGCGTCGAAGACGGCGGGCACGGGGTCGAACGCCGCGAGGTCCGCGTCCCGGGGGAGCACCTCCGAGGCGCCCAGCTCGCGCGGCCAGTCCTCGTCGTCGCGGCCGGCCTGTGCGATCACGCGATGGCCGGCCCGGGCCGCGAGCTGCACGGCGAAGCTCCCGACCGCGCCGCTCGCGCCGGTCACCAGCAGGTCGCAGCCCTCGGGCGGATCGAGCAGCTCGAGTCCCTCATGGGCGGTGACCGCGTTCAGGGGGATGGTGGCGGCCGTCTCGTAGTCGAGCTCGTCCGGCAGCGGCACGATCCAGTCGGCGTCCACGGCCACCGACTCCGCGTAGGCGCCGACGGAGCCCTTCTGGTCGTACCACTGGATCATCCCCAGGACGCGGTCCTCTTCCTCGAACTCCTCGACCCCATCGCCGATGGCGGTGACCACCCCCGCCAGGTCCCAGCCGAGCACGAAGGGCGGGTCGGGCACCGATCGCCCGGCGCCCGCGCGCGCCCCGAGATCGGTCGGGTTGACGTTCGCGGCTCTCACCCGGACAACGACCTGACCGGGCCCCGGAACGGGCTCATCGCGTTCTCCGAGCTTGAGAACGTCGGGCCCACCGAGCTCCGTCACCTCAACGACCCGCATTCCGCTTTGGACTCCTAGGCCGAGCCGTTGGAGTGCGGCAGCAGCACCGCGCGGCCGGTGATGTCGCCCTCGCGCAGCCGGCCGAGCACCTCGTTCACCTCCGACAGCGGATGCGTCTCGGTCTTCAGCGTGATCCGCCCTGCGGCGTGCAGCTGCACGACCTCCCAGAGGTCGGTCCAGCTGCCGACCAGGTTGGCGACCAGGCACTGCTCCTGGCCGACCAGGGCGACGGAGGGAATGGTGATCGTGCCGCCGAAGCCGATCATCGAGTAGGTGCCCTGGAGCCCGAGCATCCCGAGGCCGGCGGCATGGGTCTCGTCCGTGCCGACGAAGTCGAGGACCAGGTCCGCGCCGTGGCCCTGGCTCAACTCCCAGACTGCGTCCTCGACGCCTTCGCTGTCCACGGCCCAGTCGGCGCCGAGCTCTTCGGCGAGCTTCCGGCGACCGGGATGGGGATCGACGACGATGACGGTGCCGGAGCCCAGCTCGCGGGCGAGCTGGAGGCCGATGTGGCCGACTCCGCCTGCGCCGAGCACCACGGTGACGCTGCCGGGCAGCATCAGGTCGGCGACCCTCTTGATCGCGTGGTAGGCGGTGATCCCGGCGTCGGAGTGAGGCGCCACCTCGATCGGATCGATTCCCGGCGGCAGCGGGACGATCTCGCGCTCGCCGACCACGAGGTACTCGGTGAAGCCCCCGTCAAGAGTCAGGCCGGTGAACTGGTGGTGCTCGCAGTGCATGTCGCGACCCCTGCGGCAATTGACGCAAACACCGCAGCTATGCGGCGGGTAGATCAGCACCGGGTCGCCGACCTTGACCGAGGTGACCAGGTCCCCGACCGCGTCCACCCGTCCACCGTTTTCGTGGCCTAGTACCCGGGGAACGTCCATTCCGGCGGCCTCCATCAGCCCTTCGATCGCGTGGAGGTCGGTCGAGCAGACTCCCGCGGCCTCGATCTTCACGCGTACCTGATTGGGGCGGGTGATCTCGGGCTCGGGCCGATCCTCCAACTCGAGCTCCTGGTTGTAGTCGTGGAGCACCGCCGCCTTCACGCAGGCACCTCCGCGGCTTGTGTGGTCAGGTACTGGTTCGCGTCCTCATCGAGGTGCTGCGCGAGCCGGTCGGCGAGGGCCATGATCGTCAACGAGGGGTTGACCGAGAGGGTCTTCGGGAAAAGCGAGGCGTCTCCGACGAAGAGCCTCCTGGCGTCGTGCGACTCGCAGTTGGCGTCGACGACCGAGCGAGCCGGATCCGATCCCATCCGACAGGTCCCCTGTACGTGAGTGCTCGCCGGCCCGGTCCAGGCGACCTGCTTGGCGCCGGCCGCCTTCATCACCCGGCGACCGAACTCGAGGCCTCTCTCCATTCGCTCGATCTCGACCTGGTCGAAGTGCGCCTCGAAGCTCTCGGTGCCGTCCTCGCCGACCACGACGCGGCCGTTGTTCTCATCGTTCGCGAGCACGAGGATCCCGTTCCAGTGGCGATACTGGCGCACCGCTTCGGTCAGGCGCTCGCCCCACATCGGCCCGTCCTCGTCGGCGATGCTGGTCGCGAACCCGATCGGGTCCTGAACCGTCGAGGCCTCGAGCACGAAGCCGCCATCCTCGTCGCGCATGAAGTCCATGCAGTGAGAGGTGATCGGGTAGACGCGATGGGCGTCCTGGACCTCGTCGAAGCGCCCGAAGACGAAGGCGGCGGGGTGGAGGCCGAGGTTGCGCCCGATCCAATCCGTGCTCGGCGAGTTGCCGGCCGCCTCCGGCAACCCTGAGCGGATCAGGATCTGCGGGGTGTTGAGCGCTCCGGCCGCGACCACCACGGCGCCCGCCTCGATCGTCTGCTTCTGCCCGTCGGCATCGGTGTACTCGACCCCGGTCGCCTCCATGCCACCCCCGCGGTCGGCCAAGAGGACCCGCTCGACGGGTGAATCCGCCCTCAGGTCCAGCTTGCCGACGGCGGTGGTCGCGTGGATGTAGGTGTTCATCGTGCTCTTGCCCGCATTGGTGGGACAGCCCTGCAGGCAGGACCCGCACTTCATGCAGTTGACGTCCGTGTAGGAGTCGACGGGCTCCAGCTCGGAGCCCAGCTCGCGGAAGGCGGCGTCGAGCGTCCGGACGCAATCCGGCCAATCGGCACGCTCACGGACGCCGAGGACCTTCTCGACGCGCTCGTAGTGGGGCCCGAGGTCCTCGACTCCGAACGGCTCGTCGCCGTCGCCGACCAAGCCGCTCGCCTCGTGCCACTTCGCGAATTCGAAGTCGTGGGCGCGGAAGGAGACCTTGGTGTTCATCGTCGTGGTGCCGCCCACGCAGCGGCCCCCGAAGATCGGCACCGTTCCCCCGGCGCCGCCATCCACCATCGCCATTCGCAGGGGCCACCAGAAGTCATAGGCGGCCTTCGCCTCCCAGCGGACGAAGTCGGCCGCGGTCAGATGAGGACCGGCCTCGAGCAGGACCACCCTGCGACCGCGCTGCGCCAACTCGCCGGCGACCACACCGCCACCTGCCCCAGACCCGACGACCACGACGTCGAAGCGCTCGCTCACCCGGGGATCCCCATGAAGGACCAGTCGTGCTGGGCCCGGCTCGCCAGCGGGAAGCGGAAGTCGATCTCCTCCCAGGCGCTCGGCCCGTCGGCGCCCGGCGCGATGAAGTCGCTGTAGAAGGCCTCGCAGGCGAGCGCCCTCAGCATCATGAACTCCGGCGTGGCGGCCCGCTCGCCGAGAACCTCGGGACCCCCGTTGGCGACGTCGGCGAGCGCGTCGATCGCGCCGAGCGCCGCCGCGCGCGTTCCCTCATCCAGCATCGCGAGCTTCGCGTCGATGTAGACGGCCGGTTCCACCCGTCCGGAACCGGGCACGATCGTCTCGCACAGCGTCGCCAGGGCCGAGGCACGGCCTTCGTCCAGGATCAGCCAGCTCCGCTCCGCCACGGCCACGCACCCTATAGGCAGCCGGGCAATAAAACAAGCTATTTGACAGATACTATCGCGCTCTCGTCGGCAGGTTGAGCGTCTCGCTCTCGGGGACGCCCTCACCGAGCTCCTTGTGACGTTCGATCTCGGCATCGAGCTCGGCGCCGAACAGGAGGGCCACGTTGGTGAGCCACAGCCACGCCACCAGCACGATCGCGCCCGCGAACGCCCCGTAGAGAGCGCCCACGTTGGCAACGTGGGAGATGTAGACCGAGAAGCCGACCGAGGCTGCCAGCCAGATGAACACCCCCGCGAACGCCCCGGGCGTGACCCAGCGAAACGACCGTTGCTTCACGTCGGGCGTGACGTAGTAGATCAGCGCGAAGATCAGCATGGTGACGGCCAGGGCCCCCGGCCAGCGAACGACGCTCCAGATCGACGCGGCGGTGGGACCAAGGCCGATGAAGCCGAAGAGGTCCTCGGCGAATCGGCCGCCGATGAAGAGCATGATCAGACTCGCCAGCACCAGGCCCATGAGCACGAACGTGAAGACGATGTCCGTTGACTTACGCCGCAGGAAGGTGCGGCCGCCACCCTCCAGCTCGAAGACCACGTTCAGGGCTCGGCGAGCAGCCTCGAGCACGCCGGTGGTGCCATAGAGAGTGAGCGCGATGCTGACCGCAAAGGCCGTCACCGCCGATCCCTTGTGCTGGAGGGCTTGGCGCAGAGAGCTGTCCAGCGGCACGAGTGCCGAGTGCGGCACGACGCCGCGCAGATAGTTGACGATCGCGTTGTAGGTGCTCGGGTACTCACCCAGGAGTCCCAGCAATGAGAGGCCGAGCAGGGTGGCGGGAAACAGCGACATCAACGAGTAGTAGGTGAGCGCCGCCGCATGCTGGGTCATCTGGTCGTCGTAGAACGACACCAGCGTCCGCTTGATAACCGTCACCGCCGATTGCATCCGGTCCTTTCTACCCGGCAACCGGCGGTTCGGCTGCACCAAAGACGGCGGGTTCAGGCGATGCCGAGCGCGCGCCGTGCCGCCGCGTAGACGTCATCGGCTCCGGGCAGGTAGGCGTCCTCGAGCGCGGGACTGAGCGGGACCGGCTCAAAGGGGGCCCCGACGCGCTCGATCGGGGCATCGAGGAAGTCGAACGCGGCCTCCTGCACTTCCGCCGCGATCTCGGCCCCGAAGCCGCCGTGCTCGACCGCCTCGTGCGCGACGACCAGCCGGTTCGTCCGCCGGACTGACTCGAGCACCGCCTCGAGGTCGAAGGGGACCAGCGTCCGCGGGTCGATCACCTCGGCCTCGATCCCGTCGGCTGAGAGGCGCTCGGCGGCAGCCAGTGACTCCCCGACCATCCGCGAGAGGGCGACGATCGTCACGTCCCCTCCCTGACGCGCGACCCGCGCCTTGCCGATCGGCACCGGCTCGGCATCGTCCGGCACCTCCTCCCTGCGGAAGTAGAGATTCTTGTGCTCGATGAAGACGACCGGGTTGGGATCGGCGATCGCGCTCACCAGCAGGTCGGCGGCGTCCGCGGCGTTGCTCGGCATCACGACCTTGAGCCCCGGGACGTGGGTCAGCCAGGCCTCCAGGCTCTGGGAGTGCTGCGCGGCGCCGCGCGTTCCTGCGCCCCCCTGGGTACGCAGTACGAGCGGCACCCGCAGCTGGCCACCCGACATGAAGTGGGCCTTGGCGGCGGCGTTGACGAGCTGGTCGAGGGCGAGAGTGAGGAAGTCGATGAACATGATCTCCAGCACCGGCCGCTTGCCGGACTGCGCGGCGCCGATCGCCACGCCGCAGATCGCCGCCTCGCTGATCGGCGTGTTCAGGACGCGCTCGGTCCCGAACTCCTCGGCGAGACCGGCGGTCACCGTGTAGGGCCCTCCCTCGGCGACGTCCTCGCCGATCAGGATCACGTCGGTGTCGTCGCGCATCGCGTCGGCGAGGGTCGCGTTCACCGCCTTGACGAACGTGGTCTCGCTCATCGGCCGGCCTCCGAATCCGCATAGACCAGACCGGCAGCGACCTCCGGTGAGGGGGAGGAGCCGGCGCGGCCGAACTCGATGGCGGCCTCCACGGCCTCCCTGGCCTCAGCCTCCACCTCGGCCGCCGCCGACTCGTCGAACCAGCCCGCCTCGGCGGCGGTCCGCTGGAGGCGGAGGATCGGGTCCTTCCGCTGCCACTCCTCGTCGGCCATTGCCTCCCGGTACTGGCCGGGATCGCCCTCGTAGTGGCCCCGCAGCCGGTGTGTGAGGCACTCGAGCAGCATCGGGCCTTCGCCCTTTCGAGCCGCGGCCAGGAAGCGTCCGAAGTTCTCCCAGACCGCGGCGAGATCGTTGCCGTCGACGGTCTCGCGAGGAAGCCCGTAAGGGGCGACGACGTCGCTGACCCGCTCGATGTTGGTATGCGCGGATCGCGGCGTGAACTCGGCGAAGCCGTTGTTCTCGCAAACGAGGATCAGCGGCAGGCCCCAGAGGGTCGCGAGGTTGATGGTCTCGTTGAAGTGGCCGGCCTGCACCGCGCCGTCGCCGAAGAAGACGACGGCGACCTGATCGCTGCCGTCCAGCTGGGCGGCCAGCGCGCTGCCCAGCGCGATCGGGATGTTGCCGCCGACGACGCCCGTGGCCCCCATCAGGCCGTGCTCGGTGTCGACCAGGTGCATCGAGCCACCGAGACCCCGGCAGAGTCCATCCTCGCGCCCCATCAGCTCGGCCATCACCCGGTCCATCGGGGCGCCCTTGGCGAGCGCGTGGCCGTGCGCACGGTGGCCGGAGTAGACGGCGTCGTCGTCGCGAAGCTGTCCGCAGACCCCGGCCGCGACCGCCTCCTGGCCCTCGCTCAGGTGGATCAGCCCGTGAACTTCGTCGGCGCGCTTCAGCTGGCCGACCCGTGACTCGAAGATCCGGATCCGCCACATCCTTCGCAGCAGATCGAGCGCGACCTCTCCGTCGAGAGGCTTGGTCTTGGGCTTGGCTTTGGCGATCGGTCGGTCCTAGGCCGCGACCGGCTGGAACTGGGACATCGTCGCCTCGAACGCGTGCCGGTACATCTCGTCGATCGGCTCGGCCCGCAGATCGTCCGAAAGGACCTCGATGCCCCAGGCGTCGTCGTAGCCCATCTCCTGGGCGGCCTTGATGTAGCCGCGGATGTCGAACTCGCCCTCCCCCGGCAGATTCCGGAACCGGGTCGTCTCCTCGATCCGGTCCTCCATCCACTCGTACTTGCCGTCGCTGAGCTCCACCCAGGTCAGGTACTGGAGCGGGATCCGCTTCAGGTCGTCCGGCGCGATCCCCAGCTTCGACATGTGCCAGGTGTCGATCACCAGTCCGCCGTTCTTCGCGCCGGCGCCCTCGACCACCCGGAGCGCCGCGTCGAGGTTGTCGACGTTGACGTCGAACGGCATGAACTCGTAGGCGATCACGGCGTCCGTCAACTCGGCGGCGTGGGCGCAGAGCTCCGCGTAGCGCTCGGTCAGCTTGTCGAGCTCGCAGGGAACTCCGGGGATGTTTCCGACCTTGACGTGGTGGGCGCCGAGCCCCGTGGCTGCCTCCAGCAGCAGGTCCCGCAGCTCGTCGGACTCCTTGCGGCCCTCGGTGCCCTCGTCTTCGAAGAACCCCCAGATGAACTCCAGCTCCAGGTACTTGAGCCCGTTGTCGTCGAGCAGCTGCTTGATCTGCTCGAGGTCCCGACTCTCCCCTTGGTGGACGAGGTCGGCATGCCAGATCCCGATTCCCTTCATTCCGGCCTTGGCCGCCTCGGCGCAGCGGTCGGCGAAGTCGAAGTTGCTCCATTCCTGGCCCTCGTGCGGCTGGGTGGGGCCCGCGGTCGTCCAGTACGCGCCCATCAGCTCGACGCCGTTGTCAGTGGCCATGCTCACTCCTCCTCGCCCTTGGCGGGCACCACGTTGATTTCGATCATGACCCCGTTCGGGTCCTCGACGAACAGCTGTCGCATCCCGATGCCGGGCACCGTGTTGTGCCTGGCCTCGACCCCGCTGCGCTCCAGCCGCGCCAGGGCCTCGTCGTGGTCGTCGCTTGCGAACGCGAGGTGGTCGAGCGCCCCGGTGCCGACGGCCGGCGGGGACGGGAGGACTCCGGTGCTCGCGGAATGCACCGCGTAGGCCCTGCGGTCGGCGACGTGAATACATGGAACCCCCTGCGCGTACAGCCAGTAGCCGGGGAACTCCAGGGGCGGGCGATCCCCGACCTCCAAGCCGAGCGCGTCCCGGTAGAAGTCCCGCGTCCCGTCGATGTCCTCGGTCAGCACGAGAACGTGGTCCAGCTTCGTCAGCGGCATCTGGACGTCACCGCCGCCGCGGCTACGCCGCCGCGGCCGGAAGTTCGCCGACGATCTGCCTCGCCGCCGAGACGAGCTTCTCCGCATCCGGAGCGATGTAGCCCTCCTGGACCTGGTTCGCCGCAACCGGAGCGTCCATTCGGGTCACGCGGGCGACCGGCGCCTTCAACGAGCCGAGCGCCTTCTCGCTGACCATGGCGGCGATCTCGGACGCGACTCCGGCACGCATCCGGCCCTCGTCGGCGACGATCAGCCTTCCGGTCTTGGCGACCGAGTCGAGGATGGTCTGCTCGTCGAGCGGGACCAGGGTGCGGAGGTCGATCACCTCGGCGTTGATCCCCTCGCCGGCCAGCTCGTCGGCCGCCCCGAGCGCCACCGAGGTCATCATCGAGCAGGCGACGATCGTCACCGCGTCGCCCTCGCGCTTGACGTCTGCCTGTCCGAAGGGGATCTCGAAGTCTCCGTCCGGGACGTCGTCCTCGGCGCCGTAGCCGAACGCGTGGGTGAGCACGATGGTCGGGTTGTCCGACTTGATGGCGGTCGTCAGCAGCCCCTTGACCTCCTTGGCTCCCGAGGGAGCGGCGATCTCGATCCCGGGCAGGTTCCAGTACATGCCGAACGGGCTCTCCGAGTGCTGTGCGCCGCCGCCGTGCAGGAGCCCGTGGCTGATGTGCAGCGTGACCGGGACGCCGATGGTGCCGCCCGAGGACGTGCGCGCTGTCGAGATCTCGTTGGCTATCGAGGAGATCGCCGGATAGGTGAACGAGGCGAGCCCGAGGTGGGCGAACATCCGGTGCCCGCACATCGCCGCGCCGGCGGCCATCGCCGTGTAGGCCGCCTCGGAGCAGGGCGGGAAGAGGATGCGATCCCCGTATTTCTTCTGGAAGGGCTCGAACTGCATGCCCTCCGGGCCGATGCCCAGCACCTCGTTGCCCATCACGACGAAGTTCGGGTCCTCGTCCATGAACCTGCTGAGCACGTCGAGCATCGCGTCGGCGTAGTTCTTGGTCGGCATCGGATCCTCCTTAGGCGAAGACGTGTTCGAGGGCGGACTCCGGAGTGGGCCGGGCGCTCTCCATGGCGAACTCACGCGCCTCCGCAATCCTCTTCGTCTGCTGCTCGTCCATTTCGGTGAGCTGGCCCTGGCTCAGCTCATCGGCCGCGAGCAGCTTGCGCGCGTAGATCAGGACCGGATCGTGGTCGCGGTACCAATCCTCGTGTTGGCCGGAGATCTTCGACTCATCCCAGGCCATCGAGATGTCGAGCTCGCCGGTGGTCAGCTCCGGCCAGAGCGGCTGGCTTCCGGCCCAGCGCTCGGTGACCGCATGAAGGAAGTACGGGCCTTTGCGAGCCCGGCAGTGCTCGACGGCCTTCGCCGCGAGCTCATTGACGGCCTCCAGGTCTCGGCCGTCGACGGTCTCCACCGGGATCCCGAAGGTCTCCGGGATCGTCGTGAGGTCCTCGACGGCGGAGACCGAGGTCGGGAACCCACCGCCGGCCGAGCCGAGCGCGCCGGCGCTGTTGTTCTCGCAGACGAACAGAACCGGCAGCTCGTAGAGGGCCGCGAGGTTGAGCGACTCGTAGGCAATCCCCTCCTCGAGCGCGCCGTCGCCGAACAGCGCGACCGCGATGGCGTCGCCGCCCTCCTGCTTGAGGGCGAAGGCGGCGCCGTTGGCGAGCGAGATGCTGCCGCCGACGATCGAGGAGGTCGAGATGAATCCCAGATCCGGATCGCTCATGTGGAGCGTGCCGCCGGCGCCCTTGTTCAGGCCGGTCTCGCGGCCGAGGATCTCGGCCAGAGCCTGCTTCGGGTCGGAGCCCCGGGCGAGGATGTGGCCATGGTTGCGGTGATGCGTGGCGAGCTTGTCGTCCGGGCCCAGCGCCTCCATCAGTCCCACGCCGGTCGACTCCTGGCCGATGTACAGGTGGAAGTGGGTCATGAAGGCGTGGTCGTCGTGGAAGAGCTTGTCCACGGCTTCCTCGAAGCGGCGGATGGTCAGCATCCGCTCGAAGGCGCGCGTCCGGCGCTCCGCATCCCAGGTCTCGCTCATTTGTTCCCCTCGCCTCCGTTGGTGGTGCTGGCGCTGCTCAGGTAAGCCGACTGGAGCAGCTCGGGCTTCTTCTTCAGCTCGCTCGCGGTGCCCGAGAACTCGATCCTCCCGTGGCCCATCACGTAAGCCTCGTTCGCCATTCCCAGAGCGATCGTGGCGAACTGCTCGATCAGGAGCACGCCGATTCCCTCCTTCGCCAGTTTCTCGATCGTGGGGATCAGCCGCTTGACGACGACCGGCGCGAGCCCCAGCGAGAGCTCGTCGATCAGCACGAACTTCGGCTTCGAGACGAGCGCCTGCGCGAGCACCAGCATCTGCTGCTCGCCGCCGGAGAGGGACCGCGACTGCGTGTTGAGCCGGGGCCGCAGCTCGGGGAACATCTCGAGCGCGTACTTCAGGCCGTCGTCGGCACCCCCTCGCGGGAGGGAGTAGGTCGCCACCCGCAGGTTGTCCTCGACGGTGAGATCGGAGAGGAGTCGCCGGCCCTCGGGAACGACGGCGACGCCGGCCGCGCGAATCTTCTCGGGCCGAGTCGAGCTCAGGTCGGTGCCGTTCAGCTTCACCGAGCCGGACTCCGGCCGCAGCACCCCGCTGACGGCGAGCACGAGGCTCGATTTGCCGGCTCCGTTGGGACCCAGCAAAGCGGTCACCTCGCCCGGATCGATGCGCAGCGAGACGTCGCGGACGACGGGGCGGCCGCCCCGCGCGACGGTCAGGTTCTCGAGGGTGAGCACGTCGCCCTTCTTGCCGGCGGCGGGCTTCTCCTCGGCCGTCTTCTTCTGGGCGGCGGGGCTCAAATCTCCTCCGCTCCGAGATAGGCGCGGATCACGTGCTCGTCGCGCAGGACCTCGTCAGTCGGTCCCGAGGCGATCAGCTTCCCGAAGTCGAGCACGGAGGTGAGCTCGCAGCAGGAGGAGACGAGATTCATGTCGTGATCGACCAGGATCACGAGCGCACCGATCTCCTCCGGGATCCGCCGGATCACGCTGCCCATGTGCTCGGTCTCCTCGTCAGGGAGGCCCGCGGCCGGCTCGTCCAGAAGCACCGCCCGCGGCTTGCCGACGACCGCGCGGGCGATCTCCACGAGCCGGCGCTCGCGCGCGCCGAGCGTCCCGACCTTGGTGCTGGGCTCCCGGCTCGCGAGGCCGACGAACTCCAGCGCGCCGATCACGTCCTCGCGCCGTGAGCCGCCGCCGTTGCTGGTCGAGTGCTCCTCGACCATGGCGACGTTGTCGTAGAGCGAGAGCTCCTCGATCGCCTGCTCGGTCTGGAAGGTGCGGCGAAGGCCCCAGCGGGCGCGACGGAAGTCGGTCATCGCGAGCAGGTCCTCGTCGAAGGCGGTGACCGCTCCTCCCGACGGCTTCACGAAGCCGCTGAGAACGTTGAAGAAGGTGGTCTTGCCCGCTCCGTTCGGACCGATCAGGCCGCAGGTGCCGGCGGGGAAGGTCACGCTCATCTGATCGATCGGCTTGACGCCGCCGAACCGCACCTCGAGGTTCTCGACCTTGATCATTCCGACCCCGCCGTGCCTCCGGCCGCCCGCCCGCCCGGGCTGCCCACCGCTCGCCAGATCCAGCGCCCCAGCCTCGCCATGTCCTTCGGGAACTGATCGACCAGGCCCGCGGGCGCCGTGGTCAGCACCTGGATCACCCCGAGCCCGAAGAGGATCGTGAGCAGATCCGGCGGCAGCCCCCAATTGTCGAGTAGCGCGGGCAGGAGCTTGATCAGGATGCCGGCGACCACCGCGCCCCAGAGGCTGTAGATCCCGCCCATCAGGACGACCGCCAGCAGGATGATCGAGTCCTGGGTGGGGAAGGTCAGGTTGAAGAGGGTCCCCGAGCTGCCGGCCAGCAGCGCGCCCGCAACACCGGTCATGAATGAGGCGAGCGCGAAGGCCCACATCTTGTAGAGGCTGATGTTGATCCCGGCCGCGAGGGCGGCGGGCTCCGACTGGCGGATCGTCGCCCAGGCCCGCCCCGGTTTGCCGCGCACGTGCCAGAGCGCCAGCAGGAACATCAGGGCCGCCCAAATCACGCAGTAGCGGAAGTAGGCGTGGTCAGCCGTGGCGATGGCGGGGCGCCGGATCACCTGTGCGCCGGTGGTCGCATCGGTGTGGCCGAGGAAACCACCGCCGCCGTTCGGGAAGTCGGTCGCGGCGATCACGACCGTGATCGCACCGGCCAGCATCAGCGTGATCAGTGCCAGGTAGAGGCCGCTGACGCGAAGCGCCGGCAGTCCGATCAGCGAGCCGAGGACCATGGTGACCAGTCCGGTCATGATCGTGACGACCGGGAAGGGGAGCCCGGTGGCGAAGAGCAGCCTGGCGCCCACCCAGGCCCCGAGCGCGAGGACCGCCACCTGGCCCAGCGAGACGAGGCCGACGCGACCCATCAGCAGGCCGAGACCGAGAGCGACGATCGTGTAGATCACGACGCTGGTGGAGACATCGGTCCAGTACGCGCTCAGCATCGAGGGAAGCACCAGGAGCACGAAGGCGAGTAGGACGGCGATCACGACGACACGAATCCGCTCGCCCCGATCGAGGCGGTTGATCGGCCCGAGAGCGCGATCGGTGACGCTGGGGGCTGAGGCCTCAGCCCCGGCCATTGCCGAGCCCGGTTCCGGTGAACGAGATCTCACGCTTGCGCGAGATCACCAGCAGCGCCACGGTGGCGAGCACGAAGGGCGCCATGTTGCGGTACTCGGCGATTGAGGCGATCGGCGTCGCGAGGGCGCTGACCAGCCCGACGACGAGAGCAGCGAAGAAGGTGATGACCAGCGACCGCAGTTGGGCGATCAGCGCTGCGGCCAGCGATGAGATCACCAGGAAGGTCAGGCTGACCGCGTCGAGCCCGACAAGGTCGGAGAGCAAGAGCCCGGAGATCCCGGACAGGAGCCCGGAGACGAGCCAGGCCTGCGCTTCGACCCAGCGCACGGGGACCCCCAGCGTGGCCGTGATCTCGCGGTCGTTGGCGAGGCCCCGCATCGCGGTGCCGAGCTTCGTGTACTTGAGGAAGGCCCCCGTGCCGAAGACGACCACGACCCCCAGGCCGAAGGAGATCACCTGCGTCCACGTGACCGCCACCTGCCCGATGTCGAACGCGTGCGTCGAGGTCGGCAGCACCTGCGAGCGGGCCTTGTCGCTCCAGATCCAGGACATGGTTCCCAGCAGGATCAGGGCCAGCCCCAGCGTGGCGGTCGCCTTCACCAGCGCGTCGCGCTTGGCGAGCGCTGGGCCGAGGATGACGCCGTAGACCAGCGTGACGGCTGCGCAGAAGAGAACCGCCACCCCGTACGCGGGCCACTCGGGCCACAGGGAATTGTTGATCAGGTCCCACGCGATCAGGGCGCCCAGGGCGCCGACCGCGCCGAAGGCCAGGTTCAACACCCCCGTGGTCCGGTAGAGAACCACCATCCCGGCCCCCGACAGGGCGTACACCCCGCCGAGGGCCAGGCCGGTGACGATGAAGGGCTGGAAGTCGTGCCAGCTTGGCATCAGAGACTCACAGCCCCCCGATCAACTACCGCCGGTCAGGCTCGGATCAGCCTGCTCGATCTGGCGGACCTTCGCGATATCCGGTTCGTCTGCACTGATGTCGAAACAACCTTCCTTCTGAACCATCTTGCCGTTGCTCGGCGTGGTGGTCCGATCGACATTGTTCGGAATGTGCAGCGGGGCCTTGCCGAAGTACCAGGGCCGGCACAGGATGTCCGTCTTCTGGTCCTTCAGGTTGAACACCGCCTGGTTCACGCTCTGCAGCGTGTACGGGCCCTTGACCGTCTCCAGTGCGTTGGTCATGAACTCGCCCATCAGGTATCCCATCTGGCTGAAGCTGCCCAGACCGCCGGTCACCGCTTGGCCGTACTTCTTCATCACCGAGCGATAGAGCTCTGAGTCGGGACCGTTGTAATCGGTCACGTTGAGCTCGGCGTTGACGAGCAGCTTGCCGTCCCACTTCGTCCCCAGCGCCTGCGCCAGGAAGTCGGTGTTGCACGGCGTCGAGCAGCCCCACGCCTTGACGCTGTCCTCGAGGCCCTGCTGCTGGGCGGCCTGGAGGATCTTCAGCGCCTCAGGTGGCGTGAAGTTGAGCACGACGGCCCCGTTCGGGCCGGCCTCCTGGGTCAACCTCACCGCGACCGAGTTCGCGTCCTGGATCGGCACGTTGTCGGTCGATTCGCTGATCGGAACACCCGCCGCGTCGGCGACGATCTTCGGGCCTGCCGCGATGTAGCCGGTGCCCGGGACGTTCGACTGGTCGAACGCGATCTTGTCGACGTGCTGACGGATGACGGCCTGCGTGGCGCCGTCCGAGCTGTAGCGCGGGCCCATGTTCACGGGAGCGCTGTTCGGCGTCGACCAGCACGACGGAGCGATACCGGCATTCAGGACCGCAATGCCCTTCTGCTCGTAGTAGCCGTGGTTGACGTCGCACTCGATCAGGCTGAACCCGCCGGCCATGCCGACGACCCCATCCGTCTCGACCAGCTTCTTGGCCAGCGCGGCGTTCTGCGCCGGGTCGGTCTGCTCGGTCTCCGCGATGTACTGAATCGGGTGGCCGTTCACGCCACCGTTCGCGTTGACGCAGTCGAAGTACGCCTTGGCGGCGTTCTCGCCATCGGTGAAGTCCGTACCGGGCTGCTTGGTGGCGATCGCCCCGATCTTGATCGGACTACCGGTTGGCTTCTGGCCGTTGCCGTTGCCGCACTTTGGATTGTCTACGACTGATCCGCTGTTGCTGCTTTTGCTTCCGCTGCCGCCGCATGCTGAGACGACAAGGGAAAGGCCGGCCGCGACCACAACCAAAGTGGTGACGGATCGCCCTCTCTTCGAGCCGAAGTACCTCTTCACCGATCTCCTCCTCTGTCAGCGTGCCGCCGGTCGGTTCCGGCGGCCCTGGCGTGATCCTATACCAAGAAAGTCATTTCGTTTGGTTTGTTTTCACTACGCCTAATTCGAGCTCAACCCGAGCAATCGGGAGGCGTTTTCCTTGAGAATCAGCGGCTTCACCGCGTCGTCGATCTCGAGGCGCTCGAAGTCGCCCAGCCAGCGCTCCGGCGTGATCATCGGGAAGTCCGAGCCGAACAAGACCTGCCTCTTGAGCAGCGTGTTCGCGTAGCGCACGAGCTGGGGCGGGAAGTACTTGGGCGACCAGCCCGAGAGGTCGATGTAGACCTCGGGCTTGTGCATCGCGATCGAGATCGCCTCGTCCTGCCACGGAAACGACGGGTGCGCAAGCACGATCGGCAGCTCGGGAAAGTCGGCCGCCACGTCGTCGACGTGAATCGGATTCGAGTACTTGAGCCGCACCCCGCCCCCGCCGGGGAGGCCGGAGCCGATGCCGCTGTGGCCGGTGTGAAAGAGGGCCGGCAGCCCGGCCTCGGCGATCACCTCATACAGGGGATATGCGGCGCGGTCGTTGGGGAAGAACGCCTGCAGGTTCGGGTGGAACTTGAAGCCGCAGACGTCGTGCTCGGCGATCAGCCTGCGGGCGCGTTCGGCGGCGTCGGGCCGGGCCGGGTCGACGCTCGCGAAGGGGATCAGGACGTCGGAGTACTCCGCTGCCCCCTCCAGCACCTCCTCGTTGGGGACCGGGGGTCGGCCGGATTGCGACTCCCAGTCGACGGTGAAGACCACGGCCGCCATCTTGCGCTCGCGGTAGTAGGTGCCGACGTCGTCGATCGTCGGCGTCCCTCCGCCGTCGCGGAAGTACTTCTGCGAGGCCTCGCGGAGCTTCGGGGGGATGGGGTCGTGGCCGTCCCGCGAGATCTCGACATGCGTGTGAACGTCGATCGCGCTGACCGCGTCGAGGTCGATCACGACGTCGGCGCCGCCTCGACGATCTCGGCCAGGCCGTCCTTGAGGACCACCTCGCCTGCGCCGTTGGTCGCGTCGAATCTGACCGCGCCGTTCTCGGGGCGGACCCTGGTCGTCAGCGCGTCGCCCGGCGCCATCGGCCGCGAGAAGCGCACCGCCAGCCGCCGGACCGCGGCCGGCTCATCGATCTCGCGCGAGGCGAGCACAGCCCGTCCGGCGAAAGCCATCAGGCAGAGCCCGTGGACGATGATCCCGGGCAGCCCCGCCGCTCGTGCCACCTCCTCGTCGAGGTGGAATGCGTTGTGGTCGCCGGAGGCCTCGGCGTAGCGTCGGGTGATGTCCTCGGCGAGCGGATAGGTGGTCTCGACAGCGGGCTCGGAGCCCGCGAGCTCCGCGGGCATCCGGTGATCGGGCGCCACCTCGCCGGCGCCCTCGCCGCCGGAGATGCCCCGGTAGAACTCGGTCACGTACTGCTCGTTGAGCAGTCGGTCATCGCCGTCGCGGGTCTCGGTCTTCAGCACGACGGTCGTGCCGGACTCCTTGACGTGGACGCCGACGGCGGCCGCACGCGAGCGCACGGTCATCCCCGACTGGATCGGCACCGAGATCTGGATGTCCTGGTCGCCGTGGACCACGCGCGGCCGCGCCTCCTCGGGGGCCACCGACCTCGCCGCCTCCTGGAGCGTGTCCCAGACCGGGACGATCGCGAACACAGGAGTGGCGATCCTGCCCTCCAGGGCGATCGGGCTCGTCTCCTCTGTGGCCCGCGCATAGGCGGCGAGGGCGTCCTTGCTCACCGACACGGCCCTGCCCGGGGTCCAGCGCCCGATTGCATCGAGGTTGAACTGCACGGCTCTCCTTATGTGGGGGGACTCGGCAGTGGCCAGGAGCCTAGAACGGGTAGCTCGCGGGCTCCGGCTGCTCGGTGATCCAGCGCACCTCGGTGAACTCCTCGACGCTGAAGTGACCGCCGAAGCGGCCCCCGTTGCCCGAGGCGCCGCGGCCGCCGAACGGGGCGATCGGGTCGTCGTAGACGGTCGAGTCCATGATGTGCACGAGCCCGGTGTCGAGCCGGTCGGCCACCTCGCGCCCCCGCTCGTGGGAGTTCGTGAAGACGGCGCCCGAGAGCCCGTACTCCGTGTCGTTGGCGATCGCCACGGCCTCGTCCTCGTCGGAGAAGGTCATCACCGGGGCGACCGGCCCGAAGATCTCCTCGTTCCAGGCGCGCATGTCCCGGGTGACCTCGGCCAGCACCGTCGGCGGGAAGTAGGGCGGGTCGCCCTTGCCGCCGGTCTTCAGTTCGGCCCCGGCGCTGACGGCTTCGTCGACGATCTCCTGGACCCGATCGATCTGGCGGCGGTTGATGATGGGCCCGAGGGCAACCTCCTCCGTGCCCGGGTTCCCGACCGGCAGTCGCCCGCCGCGCTCCGCGAGCTTCGAGATGTACTCGTCAGCGATCGACTCGTGCACGAGGTGCCGTCCCGAAGCCATGCAGATCTGACCCTGGTGGAAGAAGGTCCCGAACGCGCCACACGACGTCGCCTTCTCGATGTCGGCGTCGTCGAGCACGATGAAGGAGCTCTTGCCGCCGAGTTCCAGCGCGACCCGCTTCAGGTTTCCGCCGGCGAGCGCGCCGACGGCGCGACCGGCGCGGGTGGATCCGGTGAAGGAGACCATCCGCACCTCGGGCGCCTCGCAGATCGCCTCGCCCGGCTCGACGCCTCCGGGGAGCACCTGGAAGACGTTCTCCGGTATCCCGGCCTCCTCGAACGCGCGGGCGAAGACCAGTCCGCCCGAGACAGGGGTGTGCGGATCGCACTTGAGCAGGACGGTGTTGCCGAGCGCGAGGGCCGGCGCGACCGAGCGCATCGAGAGGATCATCGGGAAGTTCCATGGCGCGATCACACCGACCACGCCGACGGGCAGCCGCTTTGCCATGCTGAGGCGGCCCTGCTCGTTGGGGAGCACTTCGCCGATCGGCCCCGAGGTCAGGGCGCCTGCGGCCCGCAGCTCCTTCTCGGCCTCGCCCACCTCGAACGCCGCCTTCTGGGGAACCCCGCCGCCTTCGTGGATGAGCCACCACTCGCACTCCTCCCGCGCGCCCTCGAGCGCATCGGCGGCGGCATTGAGGAGCGCCGCTCGCTCGGGACCGGGGGTCGCGGCCCAGGCCGGCTGGGCTTCGGCCGCCAGCTTCGAGGCGCGCATCACGTCGTCTCGCCCGGCGCTTCCGACCGAGGCGAGATGGTCGTCGGTGGCGGGGTTGTGCACTTCGAGCCGCTCGCTGGTCTCCCGCCAGCCGCCGGTGAAGATCTTGCCGTCGAGGACGTCCTCGGTGATCAGGGATCCGGTCCTTGGGCCTGACTGGGTTGCAACTTCCATCGTTCCTCCTCGGTTGGCCTCTCTCGCTCCGGTCTCAGCGGGGTGTATCTTGCCGGACTGCGAGTCTGTATGCAACAGGAGAGGAAGGGACGCAGTTTGAGGCGGGAACTTTCGCGCTGATCGGGCATGAACGGAGATCCTGCATACAACGACGGCATGACTGAGCCCGCCGCGGTTGGCGCTTCACAGGGGGTGAAGGCTCTCCTCAGCCTGCGAGAGCTGCTGCTCAGCGGCGAGTTTCCGCCCGGGACCCGGATGTCCGAGCTGCCGCTGGTCGAGCGGCTGGGCGTCTCGCGGACGCCGCTGCGGCTGGCCCTGTCGACCCTCGAGCACGAGGGCCTCCTGGAGAACCTCGACGGCGGCGGCTACGCGGTGCGCGAGTTCACCATGGACGAGATTCACGACGCGATCGAGCTTCGCGGTGTGCTCGAGGGGACCGCGGCGAGGTTCGCCGCCGAGCGCGGAGTCGCACCGGAGAAGCTCGAGCGGATGCGTGAGCTCAGCGCCGAGATGGACCCTCTGGTCCATCGCTCGGACGTCGACTCTTTCTGGCAGTACGTGGAGCGCAACCGGGCCTTTCACGCGCTGCTGATCGACGCGGCCGCGAGCCCGGTGTTGGAGCGCGCGCTGGAGGGGATCGTCGCCCTCCCGTTCGCGTCGCCGAGCGCCCTGGTGCAGGGGCAGGCCCAGCTCCCGGAGTCCCGCGAGATCCTCGTGATCGCGCAGGAGCACCACCGAGGCCTGATCGAGGCGATCGAGGGGCGGGAGGCCGTCCGCGCCGAGGCGCTCGCGCGCGAGCACGCGCGGGTCGCGCTCCGGAACCTGGAGATCGTGTTGGACAACCGTGACGTGCTGGAGCGGATCCCGGGCGCGTCGCTGATCAACCTGGCGGACCGCGCGAAGACCTGAGGCAGAGGGAAGAGAGGAGAGCGCAGATGTCGAGCAACGGATTTCATTGCGAGGTCGTTGGGAGCCTGCTGCGGCACGACGAGCTCAAGCAGGCGATGGAGCGCGACGAGCGAGGCGAGATCGACAAGTCGGAGCTGGAGGCGCTCCAGGAGAAGGAGGGCAAGGACAACATCGCTCTTCAGGAGGAGGCCGGCATAGAGGTGCTCACCGACGGCGAGGTCCGGCGCCGGTTCTGGTTCGACCCGCTCACCGACAGCCTCTCCGGATACAACCCCGAGGTTCCGGCGCCCGTGATGTTCCACGGCTCGGCCGACAAGCCCGAGGGCGCACCGCCGAAGCTCCCCGCGGTCACCGAGAAGCTCGGCATCCGCCACAACCTTCCGCTCGAGGAATACGAGTTCGTCAGCGCGAACTCCGACCGCCCGGCGAAGGCAACCCTCGCGGGGATGACCTACGCCAGCGTCCTCTGGGTCCCCGGTTACTCGGACAAGGTCTACCCGGATCGCGAGGCCTACATGGACGAGGTGATCGAGCTGATGAAGCAGATCGTCGGCGAGTGCGTCGAGGCCGGATGCGACTACTTCCAGCTCGATTCCCCTCGCTACACCCACCTGGTCAGCGAGGAAGGCCAGGAGAACCTGCGCAACCTCGGCCTCGATACCGAGACCTGGCTCGGGCAGATGATCGAGCGAGACAACCAGCTGATCAGGGCGTTCCCCGACGTCACCTGGGCCGTGCATCTCTGCCGCGGCAACCACCGCTCGATGTGGTCGGTCGAGGGCGGCTACGACGCGATCGCCGAACAGCTCTTCACCACCCTCGAATGCGACCGGATCTTCGCCGAGTACGACTCGCCCAGGGCGGGAACCTTCGAGCCGCTGCGATTCGTGCCCGAGGGCAAGAGCGTCGTGCTCGGCCTGATCACCACCAAGGAGCCCGAGCTCGAGGACGCCGACCAGCTCAAGCAACGGATCAATGAGGCCTCGGAGTACATCCCGCTGGAGCGACTGGCGCTCAGCCCCCAGTGCGGCTTCGCCTCCACGCTGCCGGGGAACCTCGTCACCTTCGACGATCAGAAGGCGAAGCTCGAGCTGCTCGGCAGGGTCGCCCACGAGGTCTGGGCCTGATGGGCTCGCTGCTGAGTCCCCTCGACGAGGTGCTGAAGCGCTCGGGCGCCCACATGACTGAGCGCGAGGGTTGGGTGGTGGCGGCCGACTTCGGTTCGCTCGCCGCCGAGATAGCCGTCAGCCGTGCCACGGCGGGCCTCGCCGACGTCTCGAGCATCAGCAAGTTCGAGGTGCGCGACGTCGCCCCCACGATCGCCGAGTTCTATCCCTCGGGCAGGGAGCTGCGTCCGGGGCGTGCCATGGAGGCGGCCGATGCGTGGTGGTGCGTGGTCTCGACGGAGCTCTTGCTCGTCCTCGCATCACCGGGCAAGGCCGCTCGGGTGCGCGCGGAGCTCGAGGAGAGGGCCCACGCGCAAACGCGGATCGATGACGTGACCTCCGATCGCGCAGCCCTCTGCCTGACCGGGCCGTATGCGCGCCAGGTCCTGACCGCGGCCGGGGCCGCCCCGTGCGCCCCCGGCAGCATGCGGCTTGAGTCGGTGGGCGGGGTCCCGACGCTCGTTGTGCATCAGTACGAGAAGCAGTGGTTGCTGGTGGCCTCCGCCTCGGAGGCGGGCGCGCTCTGGCATGCCCTCACGGAGGCCGGCTCGCCGCTCGGGCTGGCATACGTAGGGGCGGACGCGCTGGAGCATCTGCACGCAGCGGCAGGTGCGTAGACCGATCGTCACCGGGACGGCATTGATCGTCGCCGGCGTGCTCCCCGGGTTTCTCACCGCCAGCCTCGCCCCCAGGATTCGCCACGACTTCTCCTTCGGCGACTCGGTCCTCGGCCTTGCGGTGGCGACGTTCTACCTGACCTGTACGGTGAGCTCGACTCCGTTCGGGCACCTGGTGGAGAGGATCGGAGCCAGGCGAGGCATGCAGCTGGGCGCGGCGCTCACCGCGGCCTCCTGTCTGGCGATAGCGGCGCTGGCTGACTCCGCACCGGCGCTGATCGCGATCCTGCTCGTGGCGGGCCTCGGCAACGCAGTCGGCGGCCCGGCGGTGAGCGCGCTGCTGCGACGCACCGTGGACACCGGCCGGCACGGCCTGGCGTTCGGGGCACAGCAATCAGGCGCCTCGATCGGAGCTCTGCTCGCCGGAGTGGCGCTGCCCGCGGTGGCGATTCCCTTCGGTTGGCGGTGGGCGTATGTCGCAGCGGCCGCGCTCGCAATGTTCGCGATCGCACTCGCCCCCGCGCCCGGCCCGGAGGAAGCACCCCGGCTTCACGCCCAGCCCGATTCCGCGCCGCATCACCTCACGTCCATCCGCGCCCTGGCCGTCGCGGCAGCCCTGGCGAGCGCGGCGGGCGTCGGCTTCATCGCCTTCCTGGTGACCTACTCGGTCGACCGGGGAATCGGCGAAGGTGCGGCCGGGTTGCTGCTGGGAGCGGTCAGCCTGACCGCGACGATCAGCCGGGTCGGCCTCGGAGTGATCGCCGACCGCTCGAGCGGCGACCCGCTGCGCATCACCGCATGGGTTCTGGCCGGCAGCGCCGCGGGCTATCTACTCCTGATCGCGGGTGAACCCGCGGTGATCGTCCTGGCGGCCCTGGTGGTCGGCAGCATCGGCTGGTCGTGGCCGGGCACGTTGACCCTCGCGGTGGTCTTTCGCCGCCCGGATGCTCCGGCATGGGCGGTCGGAGTGATGATGTCGGGTCTCTTCGCCGGGGCGGCGGGCGGCCCTCTGCTGGTGGGTCTGCTTGCCGAGCACCATCACTTCGCGGCGGCCTGGTCCCTCTGTGCCGGGCTCGCTCTGGCGGCCGCGGCCACCATCGCCCTGACCCGGCGGTTCGAGCAGGCCGCCGGCGGCGGCGGGATCGGAAACCCGTCATCTAGGGTTCGGGCGAGCTAGATGATCGAGTCTCGAACCCAGGTCGGGATCGTGGGAGCCGGCCCTGCGGGGTTGGTTCTCTCCCACCTGCTCCAGCGCGAGGGGATCGAGTCCGTGGTTCTCGAGGATCGCAGTCGCGAGTACGTCGAGAAGCGGGTCCGGGCCGGCGTCCTCGAGCAGGGCACGGTCGACCTGCTCACCGAGATCGGGCTCGCCGACCGCCTCCACCGAGAGGGTCTCGTGCACCACGGGATCGAGCTGCGCTTCGACGGCCAGGGTCACCGGATCGCGTTCGAGGAGCTGGCCGAGGGCCGGGCGATCACCGTCTACGGCCAGCAGGAGGTGGTCAAGGACCTGATCGCAGCCCGGCTTGACTCGGACGCGCCGCTGCTCTTCGAGGTCGACGACGTCACGCTGCACGGAATCGATACCGAGGAGCCGAGCATCCGGTTCACGCACGAGGGAGAGCAGAACGAGCTGCGCTGCGACGCGATCGCGGGCTGCGACGGATTCCACGGCATCAGCCGCCCATCGGTCCCGGACGGCGTGCTGAGCTTCAACGAGCTCGTCTATCCGTTCGCGTGGCTCGGGATCCTGGCTGAGGTCGCCCCCTCGACTGAGGAGCTGATCTACGCGCCCCACGAGCGCGGCTTCGCTCTTCACAGCCTGCGCTCGCCCGAGCTCAGCCGGCTCTACGTCCAGTGCGACCCCGAGGACTCGATCGAGCAGTGGCCCGACGAGCGGATCTGGGAGGAGCTTCACCTCCGGCTGGCGCGCGACGACGGCTGGACCCTGCAGGAGGGGCCGGTGGTCGAGAAGGCGATCGCGCCGCTGCGCAGCTTCGTCGCGCAGCCGATGCAGTACGGGCGGCTCTATCTCGCTGGGGACGCGGTCCACATCGTCCCGGCCACCGGCGCCAAGGGGCTGAACCTGGCGGTGGCGGACGTGCAAGTGCTCGGCGAGGCTCTGGCCGCCTATCTGAAGGGCGGCGACGACTCGAAGCTCGAGGCCTACTCGGATGCCTGCCTGCGCCGGGTCTGGCGGGTCCAGCACTTCAGCTGGTGGATGACCTCGATGCTGCACCGCTTCCCTGATGACGACGGCTTCATGCGCGGCCTGAGGCGGGCGCAGCTCGAGTACGTCTGCTCGTCACGGGCCGCTGCGGCGACGCTGGCGGAGAACTACGTCGGACTGCGCCGGGTCTGGTGATGACTGCGATCGAGGAGCTCTTCGACGTTCGCGGCGCGCGCGTGGTGGTCACCGGGGCCGCCAGCGGGCTCGGCATGGCGATGGCCGAGGTGATGGCGGACGCCGGCGCCCGGGTCACCCTCGCGGATCTGGATCCGAATCGGCTCGAGGCCGAGACGGCGCGGCTCGCCGACGCCGGCGGTCAGGTCCGCTCCTTCCAGGTGGATGTCTCCGACCGCGAGCAGGTGCAGGCTCTGATCGACGACGTCGTCGCCGAGCAGGGCGGGATCGACGTCGTCTACGCCAACGCCGGGATCTCGCTCGAACCAGGAATCACGGACCCGAAGGGTGGGATCGCGGCGATCGAGCCGGGGACCTGGGAGAGGGTGGTCGGCGTCAACCTGAACGGGGTCGTCTTCACGATGGGCGCGGCGGCGGAGGTGATGAAGAGTCAGGGCGCCGGGAAGATCGTGGTCACCGCCTCGAACGCCGGACTGAAGGTGGAGCCGCTGGTCGGCTACTCCTACGCGGCGACGAAGGCGGCCGTCATCCACGTCGTCAAGCAGGCGGCCGTCGAGCTTGCGCCGCACGGCGTCAATGTCAACGCAATCGCGCCCGGCCCGTTCCGCACGCGCATCGGCAGCGGCGAGCTCCCGAACGAGCGGATCGAGGGAATCTGGGCCGACCTGATCCCGCTCGGCCGGATGGCCGAGACCGACGAGCTCAAGGGACTGGTCTTGATGCTGGGTTCGCCGGCGGCGAGCTTCGTCACCGGGGCCGTGGTCCTGATCGACGGCGGGGCGATGCCGTCCTCGTTCCGGGACGAGATCAGCCTCGGCTAGCGAAACGTCGCCTTCTGACTGACCAAATCCTCTAGGTTGTTGCCGTGCTCGCTGCGGTGACTCAGGGAGTTGGGGATATGGCGGTGATCGATATCCCCGAGCCACCGCCGCCGGGTCCCGGCGAGGTGATCGTGCATCCGGATGCGATCGGCATCTGCGGCTCCGACTTCCATTTTTTCTCCGGCGAGCTCCAGATCTTCGAGGATTCGCCGTTCCCGCGCATCCAGGGGCACGAGGTGACCGGGATCGTCGAGCAGGTCGGCCCCGAGACGGAGGGCCGCGCCGAGGTCGGCGACCGCGTGGCGATCCTGCCGATCAGCAACTGCGGCAGCTGCTACGCATGCTCGGTCGACCGCGGCAACGTCTGCGACAACTTCAGCCTCGTCGGCATCCACACCGACGGCGGCCTCCAGGAGAAGCTGCTCGTCCCGGAGTCCCAGGTCTTCCCGATCGATGCGAAGCCCGAGATAGCGGCCCTCGCCGAGCCCGTCTCGATCGGGGTCCGGACGATCAATCGCTCCGGGATCAGCGAGTGCGAGAAGGTCGTGGTGCTCGGAGCGGGCCCGATCGGACAGGCGGTGCACCTGCTGGCGCGCGAGCGCGGCGCATCCACGTTGCTGGTGGACCGGATCGGCGCTCGCCTGGGGCTCGGAACCGCGACCGGCGCCGAGGGGCTGCTCTGGGAGGAGCGCGACCAGGTCGTCGAGGCCTGCCGGGCCTGGTCCGGGGGCGAGGGCCCGCCTTTGGTCATCGATGCGACTGGAGCCCCGGATCCAATTCGCGCAGCCGTTGACATGGTGGCCTCCGCGGGCAGGGTCGTGGTGGTCGGCATGTCGGGGGAGGAGGTTCCGCTGCGGATCGGGGCCTTCACCGAGAAGGAGATCGATCTGCTCGGCGTGAGCTGTTGTGGGCCCGAGGAGTTCGCCGAGGCCGTCCGCTTCGCGGAGTCCAATGAGAGCCTGCTCGAGCCCCTGATCAGCCGGCGTTTCCCCCTGGGCAAGGCACCTGAGGCACTTGCCTACGCGATGGAGAATCCCGCCGACGTGGTCAAAGTGGTCATCACCGGCGCCTGACGTGTACCTGACAAATACTCTGACTTATCCGATAGTGTGCGCCGGGAGGCGCAAAATGGCGACGTACGCTTCGATCAGGAAGAGGGCGACTTGACGGCCGATGGCCAGGGTGTGGGAGTTCAGCCCGAGGCCACGGCCCAGGATGAACGAGTCGGCGAGCTCCTCGAGCTCGTACTCGACCGCAATCCCTTTCAGCGCGGTCGCGTCGAGGCGCTCGAGCTGGGCGAGCGTCCCACTCTCGCCGAATTGCGCCCGCTGACGAAACGGGACCTGGTGGCCGACCAGGAGCGACACCCGCCGTTCGGCACCAACCTGACCTACCCGCTCGATCAGTACACCCAGGTGTTCCAAACGAGCGGCACGACCGCGCATCCGCTCAGGGTCCTCGAGACCGCCGCGGATTGGGAGTGGTGGCGCGAGCGCTTCGCGAACACGATGCGGCTCGCCGGCCTCCAGTCGAGCGACCGGGTTGCGCTTGCCTTCTCGTTCGGGCCGCATGTCCAGTTCTGGGCCGCGAAGGAGGGCCTCGAGGACCTCGGGGCCATGGGCATGTCCCTGGGCGGGATGGGTTCCGTGCAGCGGCTGCAGACGATCGCGGAAGTCCAGGCGACCACGCTCTGGTGCACGCCGACCTATGCGCTCCATCTGCTCGAGGTCGCGGTCGAGCAGCGGCTGGAATCCGCCTTCGACTCGATCGAGCGCGTGCTCTGCACCGGCGAGCCCGGCGGCTCGCTGGCCGGCGTCCGCTCCCGGATCGAGGACGGTCTGGGCGCAGTCGTCATCGATCATGCCGGCCTCACCGAAGCGGGTCCCTTCGGAGATCCATGCCCCGAGGGCCACGGCCTGCACGTCGACGAGAGCGAGTTCGTCTGCGAGATCCTCGATGAGGACATGACCCCGACCGCTCAGGGTGAAAAGGGCGAGCTCGTGGTCACGCCTCTTCGCCTCACCGGCTTCCCGGCGCTCCGCTACCGGACCGGCGACTCGGTGATCGCGACCGACGAGCGCTGCCCCGCCGGGCACGAGGGCCGCTGGCTTCCGGGCGGCATCGTGGGCCGCACCGACGACATGGTCGTCGTCCGCGGCATGAACGTGTATCCCTCGGCGATCGAGGAGGCCGTCCGCCAGGTCTCGAGCTCGAGCGAGTTCCGCATCACCTTCTACACCGAGCGCAGCGGCATGGACGAGGTCAAGCTCGAGGTCGAGCTTTCGGAGGGCACCGATGCTCGCCGGCTCCAGGAGACGATGCGCCAGCAGCTCGGGCTGCGCGTCCGGGTGGTCCCGATCGCGCCCGGCATCCTGCCCCGGGAAACCGGGAAGGCGCGGCGCGTCGTCGACGAGCGCACCCCGAGATGGGTCGGCTCGTGAGCGCCCAGAAGGCTGAGCCCAAGGCACGAGCGCGACCGCAGGCGCGCCAGATTCGCGGCGCCTCGGAGCAGGTCGCGGTGCAGATCCAGCATTACGTCCAGGAGGAGGGTCTCGGTCCGGGTGACTTTCTCGGCCGCGAGGAGGACCTGGCGGCCGAGTTCGGGGTCAGCCGCCCGACCCTGCGCGAGGCGCTCAAGCTCCTCTCCAGCGGCAATCTGATCCGCGCCACCAAGGGCCCCGGCGGCGGCATCTTCGTGGCGCACACCGCCGAGCAGGGAATGGGGAGGAGCCTCAGCGACGCGATCGCGATGATGCTCGAGACCGAGGCCGTCAGCCTGCACGAGCTGCTCGACGCCAGGCTGCTGCTCGAGGTCCCGCTCGCCGGCCTGGCGGCCTACCAGCCACAGGAGGAGACGCTCACGCGGCTGCGCTCGGCGGTCGACGCTGCGGCTGCCGCGCCCGACGACGTCGAGATCGTCTCCGCCACGGACGCCGAGATCCACCAGACGATCGCGGCTGCCGCCGGCAACCGGATGATCCAGGCCCTGACCAATTGGATCTTCGAGGTCGTGCAGCCCTCGCTCAACGAGGTCTTGAAGCCGGCCGTCGTCCACTCCGCGCTGGTTGAGCAGCACGAGGCGCTGGTGTCGGCGGTCGAGAAGGGCGACCCTGCGCGCGCCGAGCGTGCGATGAAGGACCACCTGCTCTACCTGCGCGATGTCCTCGGCATGGTTCAGGACGAGCCGGAGGCTCCACCCGCGGCGGCAGACGGTGGCTGAGATCCTCGCCCTGGATGAGGCAATCGCCGATCTCGTCCACGACGGCGACAGCGTCGCACTGGAGGGCTTCACCCACCTGATCCCATTCGCCGCCGGCCAGGAGATCATCCGCCAGCAGCGGCGTGATCTGACGCTGATCCGGATGACCCCGGATCTGATCTACGACCAGATGATCGGCGCCGGCTGCGCCCGGAAGCTGATCTTCTCCTGGGGAGGGAACCCGGGCGTCGGCTCACTGCGCCGCCTGCGCGACGCTGTCGAACACGATTGGCCTGCGCCGCTCGAGCTCGAGGAACACAGTCACGCGGGGATGGCGGCGCGCTACGCCGCCGGCGCCTCGAACCTCCCCTTCGGCACGCTTCGCGGATACGTGGGGACGGAGCTGACGGACCATACGCACGGCACCATCGCTGAGATCAAGTGCCCGTTCACCGGCGAGGGTCTGACCGCGGTCCGGGCCCTGCGACCCGACGTCGGCATCGTCCACGCGCAGCGAGCCGACCGCCGGGGGAACGTCCAGATCTGGGGGATCGTCGGCGTGCAGAAGGAGATCGTGCTCGCCTCCACACGCTCGCTGGTAACCGTCGAGGAGATCGTCGACGAGCTCGAGCCCCGGCCGGGCGCGATCGTCCTCCCGACGTGGGCGGTCGGCGCGGTCGCCGAGGCCCCGCGGGGAGCCCATCCGTCCTACGCGCACGACTACTACGACCGCGACAACGGCTTCTATCAGCGCTGGGACGAGATCAGTCGCGACCGCGACACCTTCAAGTCATGGATGGCGGAGCACGTGATGAAGGCGGCCGGCGTCGTATGACGACCGAGCACCAGAACGGCGTCTCGGCCGACGAGATGATGACCATCGTCGCGTCTCGCGCTCTCACGGACGAGACCGTCTGCTTCGTCGGCATCGGCATGCCGAGCACCGCGGCAAACCTCGCGCGGCTGACCCACGCACCGCGCACGGTCCTGGTCTACGAGTCGGGCACGATCGGGTCGAAGCCGGCGACCCTGCCGCTCTCGATCGGCGACGGCGAGCTCGCGTCGACGGCGGATGCGGTCGTCCCGGTGCCCGAGATCTTCGCCTACTGGCTGCAGGGCGGGCGGATCGACGTCGGCTTCCTGGGTGCGGCGCAGATCGACCGTTTCGGCAACCTGAACAGCACGGTGATCGGCGATTACGACCGGCCCAAGGTTCGGCTGCCCGGGGGTGGCGGGGCGCCGGAGATCGCCGCGATGGCCAAGGAGGTGATCGTGATGCTCCGCCAGTCGCCCCGGAGCTTCGTTGACCGCCTGGACTTCCGCTCGTCGGTCGGCTACGGATCCGGTCCGGGCGATCGGGAGCGGTTTGGAATGCCGGGGCGCGGTCCCACCGTCGTGATCACGGACCTCGGCGTGCTCCGCCCCGACCCCGACAGCTGCGAGCTGACCCTGATGCAGGTCCATCCCGGCGTCACGGCGGAGCATGCCCGTGAGCAGACGGGGTGGCCCCTGCGCGCCTCCGAGGAGCTCGAGGAGACCGAGGCGCCGTCGGACGATGAGCTCACGGAGCTTCGTAGGCTGCGGGCGACGCTGGAGGCGGCCGCGTGAGTGGGAAGGACGAGCAGACGACGATCAAGGAGGAGAGGGTGGCATCGGAGCTGACCACGAACGGAGGGGTTTTCGGCTACCGCCGAGACGATCTCGAGATCAACCCGCCGTATCTCTATCCCGACTACGTATCGACCCGGACGCGCGCGCCGAAACGGCCGCTGGTCCCCATGCCGCACACGCTCTCGGAGGTCACAGGTCCGGCCTACGGCCACGAACGGATCGGCGAGCTCGACCACGATCTCACCCGCCAGCACGACGGCGAGCCGGTCGGCGAGCGGATCATCGTCCACGGCCGCCTGCTCGACGGGGATGGCAAGCCGGTGCGCAACTCGCTGATCGAGATCTGGCAGGCGAACGCCGGCGGGCGTTATCGCCATCAGGGCGATCAGCATCCGGCCGCGCTCGACCCGAACTTCAGCGGGGGCGGGCGCTGCATGACGGACGACGACGGGCACTACGAGTTCGTCACGATCAAGCCCGGGGCCTATCCCTGGCAGAACAACCCGAACGCCTGGCGCTCGCGCCACATCCACTTCTCGCTCTTCGGCCCCGCGTTCGCGACGCGACTGATCACCCAGATGTTCTTCCCTGGCGACCCGCTCTTCTTCCAGGACCCGATCTTCAACTCGGTTCGCGAGGAGAAGGCCCGGGACCGGATGATCTGTGCCTACGACCACGACCGCACCGTCGAGGAGTGGGCCCTCGGCTACCGCTACGACATCGTGCTGCGCGGGCGCGAGGCGACGCCCATGGAGGACTGACGTGCCGGCGCTCACTCCCTCCCAGACGATCGGCCCGTTCCTGCACATCGAGCTGCCCTACGAGGGCGAGGACAAGCTGGTGCAGCCCAACCACGCTGACGCCATCCGCCTGATCGGCAGGATCACCGACGGGCAGGGCGACGCGGTCGATGATGCCCTCGTGGAGATCTGGCAGGCGAACGCGGCGGGACGCTACGCGCACCCGGAGGACACCCGCGAGGACCTGCCTCTCGAGGATGGCTTCACGGGGTTCGGTCGCTGCGCCGCCGACCAGGAGGGTCTCTATGAGTTTCTCACCGTCAAGCCGGGTCCGGTGCCCGGCCCGAACGGCCGTCCGCAGGCACCCCACATCGACGTCTCGGTGTTCGCCCGGGGCCTGCTGAACAGGTTGGTGACCCGGATCTACTTCCCCGATGAGGCGGAGGCGAACGCCGCCGATCCGGTCCTCTCGCTGATCGAGGACGAGGCCGAGCGGCAGACCCTGGTGGCGACCCAGGCCGACGGCGCGCTCCGCTTCGACATCCGCCTGCAGGGCGACGGCGAGACCACCTTCTTTTCCATCTAGGTGTCTTCCGGAGGGCTCTTCAGCGGGCTTTTCGTCCCCGAGCCGATCCGGGAGGCCACCTCGGACCGGGCCTGGCTGCAGGCGATGCTCGATGCTGAGTCCGCGCTCGCGGCGGCCGAGGCCGAGACAGGACTGATCCAGCAGGACGTGGCCCTGGCCATCGCCGCCGCCTGCGATGCCGGCGGCTTCGACCCCGAGGCGATTGCGCGTGATGGACGCTCTTTCGGCAACCCTGCGGCGCCGCTCGTCGCCGCTCTTCGGGAGAAGGTGGGCGGCGAAGCAGCCGGCTTCGTCCACCATGGCGCCACGAGCCAGGACGTCATGGACACGGCCGCCATGCTGGTCGCGAGCCGGGCGCTCGGCCTGATTCGCAACGAGCTCGATGGCGTCGCGGTGGCGTGCGCGGACCTCGCCGGAGAGCATCGCGGCACGCTGATGGCCGGCCGAACCCTGCTCCAGCAGGCGCTGCCGAGCACCTTCGGCCTGAAGGCGGCGGGCTGGCTCGACTCCCTCATCGCTGCCGCGGAGCGACTCGACTCGGTCTCGCTCGCGGCCCAGCTCGGAGGTGCGGCCGGGACCCTCGCCTCGCTCGGTCCCGATGGGCAGGGGGTGGCGGAGCTGATGGCGGACCGGCTTGGCCTGGAGCGGCCCGCCGTTCCGTGGCACACGGCGCGGCTGCGGGTCGCCGACCTCGGCACCTCCCTGGCTCTGAGTGCCGGCGTTCTGGAGAAGGTCGCGCTGGATCTCGTCTTGCTCTCCCAGACCGAGATCGGCGAGGTGGCCGAATCCTCCGGCGGCGGCCGCGGGGGGTCCTCGACGCTCCCGCACAAGCGGAACCCGGTCGGTTCGGTGCTCACGATCGCCTGCGCGCGACGCGTACGCGGCGCGGCCGGCGTCCTGCTCGAGGCGATGCCGCAGGAGTACGAGCGCGCCGCCGGCGCCTGGCAATCCGAGTGGGCGCCGTTGAGCGAGGCCCTCGCCCTGACGGGCGGGGCCGCCTCCGCGCTGGGCGAGGCGCTCGACGGGCTCGAGGTGAGGCCCGATCGCATGCACGAGAATCTGGAGGCGACCGGTGGCGCCCTGATGGCGGAGAGCGTCGTCACCACGCTCTCTGGCCAGGTCGGCCGGCAGCGTGCGCGGGAGCTCGTCGACGCCGCCGCCGCCCGCGCTGTCGATGCCCAGTCCTCCTTCCGGGAGGTGCTGGTCGGCGACGAGGGCGTGCGGGCCGAGCTCTCGGAGGAGGAGATCGACCGCGCTCTCGACCCCGCCGCCTACGTCGGGTCGACCGACGCCTTCATCGATCGCGCCCTGGCCCGCCACCGGGGGTACCTTGAGGATCGATCATGAGCGTCGAGGTCGCCCACACCCTGGAAGGTCCCGACGACGCGCCGGTGATCGTCTTCTCCAACTCACTCGGCACCACGGGCCTGATGTGGGACGCGCAGGCGGCTGCCCTCTCCGACCGCTTCCGGGTGCTGCGCTACGGAACGCGCGGCCACGGCGGGACTCCCGCCACACCGGGGCCCTACACCGTCGAGGAGCTCGCCGAAGACGTGATCGCGCTGCTCGATCGGCTCGGGCTGGATCGGGTCTCCTTCTGTGGGCTGTCGATCGGAGGCATGACCGGCATGTGGCTGGGGGTCAACGCTCCCGAGCGCATCGAGCGCCTGGTGATCTGCTGCACTGCAATGCAGCTGCCGCCCGCCGAGATGTGGGTCGATCGCGCCGCCCAGGTCCGAGCCGAGGGTCTGGAATCGGTGATCGACACGACCATGGAGCGCTGGTTCACGCCGACGTTCCCGGAGCGCAGCCCCGAGGTCGTGGAGCGCATTCGGGCGTCGTTCCTGGAAACCGATCCGGAGGGCTATGCCGGGTGCTGCGAGGCACTCGCGGAGTTCGACATGCGCGGTCAGCTCGACGCGATCACGGCGCCGACTCTCCTGATCGCGGGTGAGGACGATCCGGTCGGTACTCCGGAGCGCGCTGCCGCCATGGCGGAGGAGATCGAGAATTCCCGCCTGGTGATCCTCCCCGAGGCGCGCCACCTGGCCGCCGTGGAGCAGGCCAACGCGGTGAGCCGAGAGCTGGAGCGGCTGGTCGGCGGGGGAGCCGCGAGATGAGCGACGAGCACGATCGCGGCATGGAGGTTCGGCGCGAGGTGCTCGGCGACGAGCACGTCGACGGCGCGATCGATCGGACCACCGAGTTCACCAAGGACTTCCAGGACCTGATCACCCGCTACGCCTGGGGTGAGATCTGGACTCGTCCCGGCCTCGACCGCCGTACCCGGAGCGCCATCACCCTGACCGCGCTGATCGCGCGCGGGCATTTCGAGGAGCTTCCGATGCACCTGCGGGCGGCTCGCCGCAATGGCCTCAGCGACGACGAGATCAAGGAGGTCCTGCTCCAGTCGGCGATCTACTGCGGGGTGCCCGCCGCAAACAACGCGTTCGCAATCGCCAGCCGCGTCCTGGAGGAAGAGGGCGAATGAACGGGACCCCAGCCGTCGGGATGATCGGCATGGGGGAGGCCGGCTCGGCGATCGCGATCGACCTCGTCTCGGCCGGGGCGTCGGTCCGCGGCTGGGACCCGATCGCGGCGACTCCGGATGGAGTCGAGCCCGCAGGCGATGCGGCGGCCGCGGCCGCCGGCGCCGACCTGGTGCTGAGCGCCAACTCGGCGGCCGCTGCCCTGGACGCGGCGGGCACGGTCGTCCCCGCCCTCAACGATGATCAGGTCTTCGCCGATCTCAACACCGCGGCTCCGGCGCTCAAACGCGAGCTGGCAGAGGTGATCGCCCCGACCGGCGCCTTGTTCGCTGACGTGGCCCTGATCGGCCCGGTACCCGGGAACGGGCTCTCGACGCCGGCCCTGGTCTCGGGCCCGGGCGCGGAGCGCTTTACCGCCCTGATCGGGCCCCTCGGCATGCCGGTCACGGTGGTCGGGGCCGACGCCGGCGAAGCCGCCGCTCGCAAGCTCGCCCGGAGCGTCTTCGCGAAGGGGCTTGCGGCCGCGATCGGCGAGTCCCTCGCCGCGGCCGAGCGGCTCGGTTTCGAGGAGTGGCTCTATGCCGACCTGGTGCGGACGCTCGAGAACGCCGACGCCGCACTCCTCCAGCGCCTGATCGAGGGCAGCCGGCTGCACGCGGCGCGCCGGGTCGACGAGATGGAGGCAGCCGTGGGGATGCTCGAGGAGGCCGGGGTGGAGCCGCGGATCGCGTCCGCGAGCGAGGCCTGGCTGCGCTCCCTGGCGAGGGAGTCCGAGGCGGGGGCGGCCCGATGACCAAGCCCCTCGGCGATCTCGCCCACATCGCCCACGCCGAGCTGCTCACACCGGAGCCGCAGCGCTCGCTGGAGTTCTTCACGCAGGTCCTCGGGATGGAGGAGGAGGCACGCGAGGGCCAGTCGGTCTACCTGCGCGGCTGGGGGGATTACCTGCGCTACTCGTTGAAGCTGACCGAGTCGGAGCGGGCGGGCCTCGGCCACATGGCGCTGCGCGCCTGGAGTGCCGAGGCGCTGGAGAGCCGTGTGGCGGCGATCGAGGCCGCGGGCCGCGGCGTCGGCTGGACCGACGGGGATGTCGGCCACGGCCCCGCCTACCGCTTCACCGACCCCGACGGTCACCCGATGGAGGTCATCTACGAGGCCGAGCGCTACTCGCCGCCGGAGCACCTCCGCCCCTCGCTCAAGAACCAGCCCCAGCGCTACACCGGCCGCGGCGCCTCGATCAAGCGCCTCGACCACGTCAACCTGCTGGCCGAGGACGTCCGGGCGAATCGCGATTTCGCGGAGCAGGTCCTCGGATACCGGCTGTATGAGCGGATCGAGCTCGATGACGGCAGCGAGTCGGGCGCGTGGATGAGCCTCTCGATTGCGGCCCACGAGCTGATCTACGTCCGGGATGCCTACGGCGTACGCGGCCGGCTGCACCACCTCGCGTTCTGGGTAGACACTCGCGAGGAGGTCCTCCGTGCCGCCGACCTCTTCCTCGACAACGACATCCACATCGAGGCGGCCCCGTCCAAGCACGCGGTCGCCCAGGGCTTCTTCCTCTACGGCTTCGAGCCCGGCGGCAACCGGGTCGAGGTGACGACCGGCGGCTACTTCGTCTTCGACCCCGATCCCGAGACGACGGTCTGGAACGAGGCTGAGCGGGCCAAGGGACAGGCCTGGGGCGTGAAGACCGTCGAGAGCTTCCACACCTACGGGACGCCGGTGGTGGAGGAGCCGGCGAAGACATGAGCGCCACCGGCCAGGCGACCGAGGCTCCATCCGACGCGGCGCGCGATCTCGTCCGCGGCGCGTATGACCTGCACGTCCACATCTGGCCCGACGTGGTCGAGCGCCGGATCGACGACATCGGGCTGGCCAGGCGCTTCGCGGAGCTCGGCCTGGCGGGCTTCGTGCTCAAGTCCCATTACAACTCCACCGCCGAGCGAGCCGCCGTCGTGCGCCAAGCCGTGCCCGGCGTCGACGTGCTCGGGGCGATCGTCCTGAACCAGGCGGTCGGCGGGGTCAATCCCGTCGCGGTGGAGATCGCGGCACGGGAGGGAGCGCGCAAGGTCTGGCTGCCGACCGTCGACTCGGAGAACGAGCGCGCGCACCTCGCCGCCGCCGGGCCCGACACCAAGCTGCCGGTCTGGTCGAAGCTCGAGTTCGAGCTGCGCGAGAAGGGGATCGGCGCCGAGCCGGTCGCGGTCTTCGACGCGGACGGCAAGCTGCTCCCCGCAACGCGCGACGTGCTGGCGCTGGCTGCCGAGCACGGGATGGTGCTCTCCACCGGCCATATCTCGGGACCCGAGGCGCTCACCGTCGTCGAGGACGCGCTCGCCGCCGGCGTCGAGAACGTGGTCCTCACCCATCCCGACTATCCCGGCCAGGCGATCTCGATCGACGACCAGGTCGAGCTGGCCCGGAAGGGCGCGATGATCGAGCGCTGCTTCACCACGCCCTATACGGGCAAGTGCAGCTGGGAGCAATGGATCGAGGGCACCCGCGCCGTCGGCCCCGAGCGCACCGTCCTCTCCTCCGACCTCGGCCAGGTCAAGAACCCGCCGGTCGAGGACGGCCTGCCGCTGATGGCCGACAAGCTTCTGCGCGCCGGCTTCAGCGAGGACGAGGTGCGGACGATGGCGGTCGACAACACCCGGTTGCTTGCCGGGGTGGAGGCGTCATGAGCAGGAGCGTGCTCGCGGTCGGCGCCCACGCCGCGGACTTCCTCTGGCGCGCCGGCGGAGCGCTCGCCCTGGCCGCAGAGCGGGGCGGCACCGCGAGCGTGATCGCCCTCTCCTATGGCGAGAAGGGCGAGGCGGGAGAGCTCTGGAAGGAGGAGGGCCAGACGATCGAGAACGTGAAGAAGGTCCGCCACGCGGAGGCCGAGGCCGCCGCGAAGGCACTGGGCGCGGACTTCCGCTGCTTCGACCTCGGCGACTATCCGCTGGAGGTGGCCGGAGAGGGGCTGGAGCAGCTGGTCGACGCGATCCGCGAGCTCGCCCCCGACGTCCTCATCACGCACACGGACCGCGATCCGTTCAACCCCGACCACCCGGTCGCCTTCCACGCGGTCGAGCGCGCCCGCTCGCTGGCCGCCGGCGCCGGCGTAGCCAGCGCCTTCCCGACGATCAAGCCGCCCCGGTTCTTCCTCTTCGAGCCGCATCAGCCCGAGCTCTGCAACTTCACGCCGAGCGTCTTCCTCGACATCACGCCGGTGTTCGAGAAGAAGGTGGCGGCGATGGCCGAGATGGGCTCGCAGCAGTACCTGCAGACCTACTATGCCCAGCGCGCCGAGCAGCGCGCCAACCACGCCCGCCGGGTCTCCGGCGACTCCGAGATCCGCCAGGCCGAGGCCTTCATGCGCGTGGTGCCGAACGCGGTCGCCGAGCTGTGAGCACCGACCGGGACCTCTCCGCCTACACGGAGCTCGGCGAGCTCGGCGCGGCGACGGTGTTCGAGGCGTCCGGGCGCGAGGGGCTGATCGGCCTGGACCTTCATCAGGTGATCCCCGGCTCGCGCGCCGCCGGCCCCGCCCGCACGGTCCGCTGTGCGCAGGACGACATCCTCATGGTCCACGTCGCGATGGACCGGCTCGAGGCAGGCGACGTGCTCGTTCTCACCATGCCCACGCCCGAGCCGGTCGCCCTGCTCGGCGAGCTGCTCGCCACCCAGGCCAAGGTGAAGGGAGCGTCCGCGGTGCTGATCGACGCGGCCGTGCGCGACACCGACGATCTGCGCGAGCTCGGCCTGCCGGTCTGGGCGCGCTGGATCAGGGTCCAGGGCGCAAACCGGGATGAGGCCGACGCGATCGACGAGCCGGTCGAGATGGGCGGTGCACGGATCGAGCCTGGCGATGCCGTGGTCCTCGACTCGGACGGGGCGGTGGTCGTCGGGCGCGAGCGCATCTCCGATGTCCTGGAGGCGTCCAGGGAGCGCGCGGAGAACGAGCGCGAAAAGCGCGAGCAGTTCCGCTCCGGGGTCCTGTCCTATGACCTCTATGACCTGCGAAGGAGATTCGAATGACGATTGAGCTCAGCAAGGACGCCCGGGCCAGCCTCGATGCGATCTGCGACACCTTCGTCCCGGGAGAGAACGGGCTCCCATCGGCGACCGATCTACATGTGCCCGACGTGATCCTGGGGGCGATGGGCGCCAACCCGAGCGCCGACGTCCGCGACGGGTTCGCCGGCCTGATCGAGGGATGGGACTCAGGGTTCGCATCGCTCCCAAAGGAGGAGCGCGAGCAGGCCCTGCTTGCCCGGTGCGACTCCGAGGACGTCATGCAGCGGGCCGCCTTCCAGGCCCTCCGCAAGCTGACGATGGTCTCCTACTACTCGCTGCCCTGGCAGGGCGAGGGCAAGAATCCTGTCGACGAGGCGATCGGCTACCCGGGCCCGCACGGGAAGCTTCCCGACGCCCCCGAGAAGAGGATCGAGCCACTGGCGATCGGCGAGGACACCGAGCTCGACTGCGACGTGGTCGTGGTCGGCTCCGGCGCCGGAGGTGGGGTGACCGCCGCGGTGCTCGCCCAGGCCGGCCTTGACGTCGTGGTGGTCGAGGCGGGCGGCTACTTCAGCGAGGAGGACTTCGACGGCGCCGAGCTCGACGGCTATGTGCGGCTCTACCTCGGCGGCGGCGGCGTGCCGACGCCCGACCAGAGCATGGGGTTGCTCGCCGGCTTCTGCCTCGGCGGAGGAACGACGGTCAACTACACGTGGTGCTTCCGCCCGCCGGACCACGTTCGCGAGGACTGGCGGGACCGCTTCGGGCTCGAAGACTGGATGGGGGAGGACTTCGACGCCAGCCTCGATGCCGTCTGGGACCGCCTCCGCGTCAACTCCGAGAACAGCATGCCCTCGCTGCGCGACGAGCGCTTCCGGGAGGGCCTCGCCAAGCTCGGCTGGGACTCCCAGGTGATGCAGCGGAACGCCGTCGGATGCAGGGAGGACATCTGCGGGCAATGCCACTACGGCTGCCCGATCGGCGCGAAGCAATCGACGCTGGTGACCTGGCTCCAGGACGCCTACGACGCCGGCGCTCGGATCGTCGTCAACGCCCCCGTCGAGAAGGTGCTGATCGAGGGCGGCGAGGCGAGGGGCGTCGAGGCCACCACCGCCGACGGCCACAGGCTCACGGTGCGCGCCCGGGCGGTCGCCGCCGCCGCCGGTGCGATCAACACACCGGCGCTGCTGGTTCGCTCGGGTCTCGACAACCCGAACGTCGGCAAGAACCTGATGATCCACCCGGTGCTGCTGGTCTGGGCGATGTTCGAGCAGGAGGTCCTGCCCTGGACCGGCGTCTTCGGCTCGACCTTCTGCGACGAGTTCCTCGACATGGGCGGGGGCTACGGCGTCAAGTACATGCACGCCTCGGCGCATCCTTCGGACCTTGCGGTCTTCGCCCCCTGGCGCGGGGCGAGCGAGCACGCCGAGCTCATGCAGAGCCTGCGCTACACGGGCGGTTTCGGAGCCCTGCAGCGCGCCCGCGACGCCGGCGAGGTCGTGGTCGGCAAGGACGGGCTGCCCACCCCGGTCTGGAGCCTCTCGGACTTCGACCGCGACGTGATGCGCAAGGGCCTCGACGGGATGTCGCAGATCCTCGAGGCGGGTGGCGCCCGGCGGATCTACACCTCGCACGCCGGCTGGATCTCCTACGACCCGGGCAATGGCGGGCGGGAGGAGATGCTCCGGGCGGCCGACGAATACGGCTGGGGGCCCGCGCAGGTCACCCTCGGCTCGTTCCACCTGATGGGCACCGCCCACATGGGCGCCGACAGGCAGTCGACGGTCTGCGACCCGACGGGCGAGGCCTGGAACGCCAAGAACCTCTTCGTGGTCGACGGCGCCGTGCTCCCCACGGCGCTCGGGGTGAACCCGATGATCACGATTGAGGCGGCAGCCCACCGGATTGCCCGTGGCATGGCCGCGAAGCTGAGCTAGAGAAACGGATTTCGACCGGAAGGAGCCACCAGATGGCGACGGCGACAAAGAGCAACGTGGACGAGAAGCAGATGTTGATCGGAGGCTCCTGGCAGGGGTCATCCGACGGCAAGACATTCGAGAGCCTGGATCCGGCGACCGGGGAGCCGCACGCGACCGTTCCCGAGGGGACGGTGAAGGACGTGGACGCGGCGGTCGACGCCGCCCGCGCCGCGTTCGAGTCGGATGAGTGGAGGGGCCTGCCCGCGGCGGCCAGGGCCCAGATGCTCTGGCGAGTCGGCGAGCTGATCGACGAGAACATGGCCGAGCTGGTCGAGCTCGAGACCCGCGACCAGGGCAAGCCGATCGGCGTCTCGAAGGTCGTGATCCCCGGCGTCGCCGAGCACTTCCGCTACTACGCCGGTTGGGTGACGAAGATCGAGGGAGAGACTCCGCCGATCTCGATCCCCGGCGTCTTCCACTACACGCTGCGCGAGCCGATCGGCGTCTGCGGGCTGATCATCCCGTGGAACTTCCCGACCAACATCGCCAGCTGGAAGATCGCCCCGGCGCTCGCCTGCGGCAACACCGCCGTGGTCAAGCCGGCCGAGCAGGCCTCGCTGACCACCCTTCGCCTCGCCGAGCTCGTCCAGGAGGCGGGCATCCCCGACGGCGTGATCAACGTCGTCACCGGCGGCCCCGCCGTCGGCCAGGCGATCGCCAACCACGACGGCGTCGACAAGATCTCCTTCACCGGCTCCACGGAGGTAGGCCGCGAGATCGTCCGCGCCTCCGCGGGCAACCTGAAGCGGGTCAGCCTCGAGCTGGGCGGCAAGGCCCCCACTGTGATCCTCGAAGACGCCGACATCGACGGGGCGGTCGGGGGCAACCTGCAGGGCGCCTTCCTCAACGCCGGCCAGGTTTGCGTCGCCTATGCGCGCTTCTTCGTCGACGCCAAGCGCGCCGACGAGTTCGCCGAGAAGGCCGGCGCCGCCTCGGAGGGCATGAAGCTCGGCCCCGGGATGGACGAGTCCACGGAGCTCGGTCCGCTGATCACCGAGGAGCATCTGAACCGGGTCCACGACTACGTCGAGTCCGGGCAGAAGGAGGGCGCCAAGCTGATCGCCGGCGGCGGGCGGGCGGGCGACGGCCTGGAGAAGGGCTTCTTCTACAAGCCGACCGTCTTCAACGAGGTGACCGACGAGATGAAGATCGCCCGCGAGGAGATCTTCGGACCGGTGATCTCGATCCTGCCCTACGAATCGGAGGACGAGCTGATCGCGCGGGCGAACAACACCGAGTACGGACTCGGCGCCTCGGTCTGGACCCGAGACGTCGGCCGGGCCCACCGCCTCGCGGCGGGGATCAGGGCCGGGACGATCTGGATCAACATGCCGAACCCGGTCGACGCCGTCGCCCCCTGGGGCGGCTTCAAGTCGAGCGGCTGGGGCCGCGAGATGGGCAAGGACGCGATCGAGCTCTACACCGAGAAGAAAAGCGTCTGGACCTCGCTGAGCTAGCGGTCCGCGGCGTAATGCTCGGCCGGCTTGCCCGAGGGCTCGTCGCGGGTTCCCGCGACTGCGGCGTCGATCAACGTCGGCGCGCCTGAGGCCAGGGCCTCGGCAACGGCGGCTGAGAGCTCCTCCGTGCCCGCGGCCGATTGGGTCTCCACTCCGAGGGACCGTCCCAGCCCGAGGAAGTCGATCTCCGGGTCCGTCAGATCCATGCCGACGTAGGTGTCGGCACCGCCGGAGACAACCCGGTCGATTCCGCGCTTGCATGCGGCGTACTCGCGGTTGTTCATCACGACGAGCACCAGCGGCACGTCGTAGTGGGCCGCCGACCAGAGGCCCTGGATCGTGTACATCGCCGTGCCGTCGCCGACCACGGAGACGACAGGGTCGTCGGGGCGGGCCATCTTCACGCCGATCCCGGCGCCGAGCGCCCAGCCCAGGGCCCCGCCGACGGAGTGGTGGTAGCTGCCGGGGCGGCTGGCGGCGAAGGCGCGCCGGACCTCGAGCCCGGTGGTGATCGCCTCCTCGAGCATGATCGTGCCATCCGGTAGCCCGGCGACCAGGGCCTCGGCGGCGGCGGCGGGATCCATGCGGTCTCCGTTCGAGGCTGGGGCGCCCGCGGGAGCCGCCTGATTCCTCTTGGCCGCCTCGATGCGCGCCTCGGCCTCCGGGCAACGGCCGCTGACGATCCCGGTGATTGCCCGCACCGTCGGACCAATCCCACCGTGCAGGGCGATCCGGGCGGGGTAGTTGCGGCCCAGCTCGGCGCGGTCCTCGTCGAGCTGGAGGATCCGGGTTCGCTCGGGGATCGGGACCGAGTCCGTGTAGTAGTGGGCCGAGAAGGCGTGGCTGCCGACCAGGAAGACGACGTCGTGCCCCGAGAGCTTCTCCTGGATCAGCGCGTCGACCGGAGGAAGCATCCCCGCCGACAGCGGGTGGGTCGCCGGGAAGTCGACGGCGTCGTACATGGGCTCATGGAAGACGGTGGCGCCCAGCGCCTCCGCCAGCCCGACCAGGTCGTCGACGGCTCCCGCCCGCCCCACGCCGTCGCCGGCGACGATCGCCGGGGCGCCGGCTCCGAGCAGTGCCTCGGCCAGCTCATCGGCTCCCTCGGCCACGCCGAGCCCCCGGACCTCCGTCCGCTCCGGCAGCGGCTCGTCGAGCTCCTCCTCGAGGACATCGACCGGGATCGAGACCATCACCGGCCCCGTCGGCGCCGTCTGCGAGAGCAGGAAGGCGCGGCGGATCAGGGTCGGCAGGTCCTCGACCTGGTTCACCTCGACCGCGTCCTTGAAGGCGCCCTGGGCGAGCGCGAGCAGGTCGCCACCCAGCATCGGGTCCTGGATCAGGTGGCGCCGGTCCTGCTGGCCGACGGTGACCACCATCGGGGTCCGGGCCCGCCTGGCGTTGAGCATGTTCGCGAGCCCATGGGCGAGCCCGGCGGCGATATGGAGATTGAGGAACGAAGGTCGCCGGGTCGCGCGCGCGTAGCCGTCGGCCATCGAGACCGCGGTCCCCTCGTGCAGCCCGAGGTAGTAGTGGAACTCGGGCACCTTGGCGAGTTCGTCCATGAAGGGCAGCTCGGTGGTCCCCGGGTTGCCGAAGACGCGATCGACACCCTCGCCCTGGGCCAGCTCGATCAGTCGTCGCGCGGCCTTCACGCCCACCTAGATCGGGTAGTGGCCCGGCTGGCTCATCACCATCGTCCAGTGCAGGTCGGTGAACTCCTCCAGCGCCGCGCTGCCCCCGAACCGGCCCCACCCGCTCTCCTTGACTCCGCCGAACGGCATCTGGGCCTCATCGTGGACCGTGGCCAGGTTGACGTGGCAGATCCCGCTCTCGATCCGCCGCGCCACATCCAACGCGGTCGGGATGTCGGAGCTGAAGACAGCGCCCGAGAGGCCGTAGTTCGTGTCGTTCGCCGTTCGAATCGCATCCTCGACGTCGTCGTAGGTGAGGATCGGGACGATCGGCCCGAACGATTCCTCCGAGTAGATCCGCATCTCCGACGTGACCTTGGTCAGCACAGTCGGGTGGAAGCAGGGGCCCTCGGCCTCGCCACCGGTGGCGATCTCGGCGCCCTTCGACTTTGCGTCCTCGACCAGCTCGGTGACGTGCTCGACCGAGGCCTTGTTGATCAGCGGCCCGATCATCGTCTCGGGATTGGTCGGGTCGCCCACCGTCATCGCGCTCGCCTTCTTCACCAGTCCCTCGGTGAACTCGTCGGCGACCTTGCCGTCGACGATGATCCGCTCGGTCGCCATGCAGATCTGACCGGAGTGCATGAAGGCGCCGAAGTTGGCGGCGTTCACCGCTTCGTCGAGGTCGGCGTCGGCCATCACGATCATCGGCGCCTTGCCGCCAAGCTCGAGCAGGCACTTCTTGAGATGGCGGCCGCAGGTCTCGGCGATGATCTTGCCGACGCGGGTGGAGCCGGTGAAGTTGATCCGCCGCGTGCCGGGGTGCGCGATCAGTGCCTCGACGACCTCGGGCGCGTCGCCCGGGTCGTTGGTGAGGTAGTTGATGACACCCTCAGGTGCGCCGGCGTCCACCACGCAGTTGACGATCTGGGCATGCGTCCGGGGGCAGAGCTCCGAGCCCTTCAGGATCACCGTGTTGCCATAGGCGAGCGGCGTCGCGATGGCGCGCGTGCCGAGGATCACCGGGGCGTTCCACGGAGCGATACCGACCACGATGCCCGCGGGCAGCCGGCGCGCGATCCCGGTGGCGCCGGGGATGTCGGAAGGAATCACCTGGCCGACGGCGCCGTAGGCCTGAGCGCCCGCCTCGCGCAGCATGCCGCTGGCGAGCTGGCAGTTGAACATGCCCCAGCCGAAGGTGCCGCCGGTCTCCTCGGTGACGATCGCGGCGATCTGCTCGGCGCGCTCGGCGAGCAGGTCAGCCGCCTTGGTCAGGACCTCCCGGCGCGCCGCCGGCGGACCGAAGCCCCAGGCCTCGAAGGCCCCCTGCGCCGCCTTCACGGCGAGGTCGACGTCCTCCGGGCCGGCCGCGGCGGCCTGCCCGACCACGTCGCCCGAATACGGGTTGGTCTGCTCGCAGTCCTTGTCGGACTTCGCCGCAACCCATTGCCCGCCGATCAACAGGTCCTGCTTCTGCTCCACCGCGACCGCCATCGCCACTCTCCTCGACTCGTTCCCAGCGGCCGGCGAGCGTGCCGCGGGCCGCCGCTTCAATAAGTCATATTGTCATACGTGAAGCGTCAGCCGCTGATCGGCTCGGAGGCCGGATCGGCCTCCTCGGCCTCGACGACACCGTCGCCGGGCTCTCGCTCCGGCGGCAGATCGCCGCCGCGCTCGGTGCCGGCGATCACCTCGTCCGGCGCCTTCTCCGCGGGGATGAAGCCCGACTTCATCCCGAAGTAGACGGCCTGGGGATGGTGGGCGACGATCGCCACCGTCGACTGCTCCGGCATCACTGCGAACCCGTCGGACAGCGTCATCCCGATCTCCTCCAGGCCGAGCAGCCTCCAGACCTTCTCGTGCTCGGACTGGTCCGGGCAGGCGGGATAGCCCCAGGAATAGCGCCGGCCCTGATCGCGGTCGATTCCGAGGCCCGTGCGCGCCTCCGAATGGAGCCACTCCGCGAGCCCTTCGGCCGACTGCACGCCGAGGCCGTGGACGTAGAGCTGCTCGGCGAACTCGCCGTCGGCCTCCAGCTTGGCCATCAGGTCGGTGACCTCGGGGCCGACCGTGACCCCCTGCAGGGCGACCACGTCGCGCTCGCCCGGCCCGAGATCGTCGAGAGGCCGGAAGAAATCGGTCAGGCAGATCCGGTCGTGCTTGGGCTGGCGCGGGAAGACCAGCCGCTCGAGCTCCCGCACGGGATCCTCTGGATCGAAGACGACCAGCTCGTTGCCGTCGGCGGCGCAGGGGAAGAAGCCCTGCCGCGCCCGGGGGTTCAGGTAGTCCTGTTCGCGCCACATCCGCTCGAGCCTTGGGGCGAAGCCCTCCTCGCCGTCGTGGCCCTCCACGATCTGCCGCCACTCCTCGCCCTTCTTGCCGCGCCCGCCCCAGTGGAGTTTGAAGAGGACGTGGCGATCCAGGTACGGGAAGACGTCGTCGAGGTCGACCTCGATCTCGCGGGCGCCCCAGAAGGGCGGATCGGGGATCAGGACGTCGCTGCGGGCTCCGGAGCGAACCGAGTCGTCGGTGGTGGGTGGCGCGTCATCCGCCACCACCGGCTGCTCGCGGAGCGTGCGAGCCTCGTCGCGGATCCGATCGATCAGGGCCGCACGCTTCTCGGCGTCCACCAGGTCGTCCATCGTGTCGAGGCCGACGAAGGCGTCCTTGCAATAGAAGACGCCGGGCTCGTAGATCTCGTCCGAGTCCTTTCCGCCTGGATACAGAATCCGGCGGCCAAAGTCGCGGTTGATGGCGGCGCCGCCGATCAGCACCGGGAACCCGAGCTTCTTCGAGTGCAGCTCCTGCACGCATGCCGGCATCTGCTTCGAGGTTGAGACGAGCAACGCCGACAGCCCGATCGCGTCAGCGTTCTCCTCGATCGCCGAGTGGATGATGGTGTCGACCGGCACCTGCTTGCCGAGGTCCACGACCGTGTAGCCGTTGTTGGTGAGGATCGTGTTGACCAGCGACTTGCCGATGTCGTGGACGTCGCCGAAGACGGTTGCGATCACCACCTTGCCCTTCGTGTGTCCCTCGATCCGCTCGAGGTAGTTCTCGAGCTGCGCAACCGCTCGCTTCATCACCTCGGCGGACTGCAGGACGAAGGGCAGGATGAGCTCCCCGGCGCCGAACTTGTCACCGACCTCCTTCATCGCCGGGAGCAGCACGGTGTTCAGGGTGGGGACGGCGCCGATCTTCTCCACCGAGCGGTCGATCCAGTCCTCGACCCCTTCCTTCTTGCGGTGGAGGATCATCCAGTGGAGGGCCTCCTCGGGCTCCATTCCCTCGGTCGGGTCGCCGGCCGCCTTCTCTGCCTCGTCGCCCTGCGATTCGAAGTGGGCGATGAACTTCTCGAGCGCGTCCTCGCTGCGATTGAAGACCAACGCGTCGGTGAGCTCGCGCTCGTTCTCGTCGATCTCGAAGTAGGGGGTGATGTGATTCGGGTTGACCATCGCGAGGTCGAGGCCGGCCTCCACGCAGTGGTGCAGGAAGACCGAGTTGAGGACCGCGCGCGCCTTGGGCGAGACGCCGAAGCTCACGTTCGAGACTCCCAGCGACGTCTTCACATCTGAAATCTCGGACTTGATTCGCTTGATTCCCTCTATCGTGGCGATCGCCGACGGGCGCCACTCCTCGTCCCCGGTGGTCAGCGTGAAGGTGAGCGCGTCGAAGATCAGCGCCTCGGGATCCATGCCGTGGTCGTTCACGCAGATGTCGCGGATCCGCTTGGCGACCTCGAGCTTGCGGTCTGCGGTCTTCGCCATCCCCTCCTCGTCGATGGTCAAAGCGATCAGCGCGGCGCCGTGAGCCTTTGCGAGCGGGGCGACCCGGTCGAGCTTGTCGCGGCCCGCCTCAAGGTTGACCGAGTTGACGATCGCGCGGCCCGGGATCCTCTCCAACGCCTCCTGGATCACCTCGGGCTCCGTCGAGTCGACCTGGATCGGCGACGGCTGGGTCAGCGAGATCCGCTCCACCACGGTGCCCATCTGGTCGTCCTCGTCCTGGCGCTCGGTGAGGGCGACGCAGACGTCCAGCACGTGCGCGCCGCCGGTCACCTGGTCCTCGGCCACCTGGACGAGGCCGTCGTAATCGTCCGCGAGCAGCATCTCCTTCGCCGCGCGCGATCCCTGGGAGTTGACCCGCTCGCCGACCAGGGTCGGGCGCGGCTCCTGGACGAGCGGGGTGGAGGTCATCATGCTCGACACGTCGATCGGGCCGTGCTCGGGCCGCTCGCCGGGCGTGCGGCCGTCGACCCGCTCGCGGATCGCGCGGATGTGTTCCGGCGTCGTGCCGCAGCAGCCGCCGACGATGCCGACGCCGTATCGCTCGACGAACTCGCCGAGCGTCGCCGCCAGTTGCTCGGGCTGCTCGGGGAAGATCGTCTCGCCCTCCGGCCCCTGCAGCGGCAGGCCCGCGTTGGGGATGCAGTGGACGGGCAGGGGGGAGGTGTCGCCCAGGAAGCGGATCGCGTCGCGCATGTCCTCAGGGCCGGTCGAGCAGTTCAGCCCGATCACCTGGACGTCGAGCGCGGCGAGCGTGGTCAGCACCGCCTGGATGTCGGTGCCGAGCAGCATCTTGCCTCCCTGGGGGAGCAGCGAGACCGAGGTCTGGATCGGCAGGGTGCGGCCGGCAAGCTTCATCGCCTCGCGGGCGCCGAAGACCGCCGCCTTCACCTCGAGGATGTCCTGGGCCGTCTCGATGATGATCAGATCGGCGCCGCCCTCGACCAGGCCCTTGGCCTGCTCGGTGAAGACCTCGACGAGCTTCCGGAAGGAGATGTCGCCGAGGGTCGGGTCGTCGCTGGCGGGCAGGAAGCCGGTGGGGCCGATCGAGCCCGCGACGAAGCGCTCGTCACCGGCGGCCCTGCGTGCGATCTCCGCCGCCTTCGCGTTGATCTCGAGCGTGTGCTCGCCCAGCCCCCACTCGTCGAGCTTCAGGCGGCTGCCCTGGAACGTGTCGGTCTCAACGACCTCGGCGCCGGCGTCGAGCATCGATCCGTGGACGCCCTCGATCACGTCCGGCCGGTTGAGCACGAGCGCTTCGTGACACTTGCCCTCCAGGCCCCCGTAGTCAGCCTGCGTCAGGTCGAATTGCTCCAGGGTCGCGCCCATGCCGCCGTCGAAGACGACGACACGCTCGCGGACCGCCCCCAGATAGTCGCGCTCAGGCATTGGCGGGGAAGGGTAAAGGGCGCCAAACACCGGGGGGTCAGACCCCTTAACAACCGGGGTCAGACCCCTTGTGCGCCTCGGTAGGGTTGGTACATGGCCCTCTCCAACGTCTCCGGGTTCCCTCGGATCGGCCGAAACCGCGAGCTCAAGTTCGCGACCGAGGGCTACTGGCGAGGCAAGACCTCAGCCGACGAGCTGGCGGCGACCGCCAAGGCGATCCGGGTTGAGAACTGGAAACTGATGCAGGAGGCGGGGATCGATCTGATCACCTCGAACGATTTCTCCCTTTACGACCAGGTGCTCGACGCGATCGCGCTGGTCGGTGCGGTGCCGGAACGCTACGGATGGGGCGGTGGCCGGGTCGACCTCGATACCTATTTCGCAATGGCCCGCGGGCGCCAAGACGCCACCGCCATGGAGATGACGAAGTGGTTCGACACGAACTACCACTACATCGTCCCCGAGCTCGGGCCGGACACGAAGTTCTCGCTCTCGGGCTCGAAGCCCTTCGACGAGCACGCCGAGGCGATGGAGGAGCTCGGCATCGACACGATCCCGGTGCTGATCGGGCCGGTCAGCTTCCTCTTGCTCTCCAAGTCGGCAGATGGCGCCCCCGAGCGCTTCGACGCGCTCGACCTGGTCGAGCCGCTCGTGGAAGTGTACGGAGAGGTGATCGAGCGGCTCGCCGAGCAGGGCGCGACCTGGGTGCAGTTCGACGAGCCCTGCTTCGTGGAGGATCGGTCCGAGCGTGAGCTCGATGCCCTCCGCCTCGCCTACGAGGAGCTCTGCAAGGTCCACGAGCGCCCGCGGATCCTGGTCAAGACCTACTTCGACCACGTCGGCGGCGCCTACGCGGTCCTGCGCGACCTGCCGATCGAGGGGGTGGGCCTGGACTTCACCGGATCCGTCCACGGGCCGGAGCTCGGCCCGGACGTGCACGAGCACGGCGGCCGCCACAACGCCGAGTTCATTGCGAATCAGGAGGGCCTCGGCGACCAGTGGCTCTTCGCCGGGATCGTCAACGGCCGGAACGTCTGGATCGACCACCTCGAGCACTCGCTCGACGCGCTGGAGGGCCTGAAGACCCGCACGGCGCAGCTCGTCGTCTCGACCAGCTGCTCCCTGCTCCACGTGCCGATCGATCTCGACGCGGAGCCCGCTGGGATCGACGCCGATCTCGACGACGAGGCCCGGTCCTGGATGGCGTTCGCGGTCCAGAAGGTGGGCGAGGTCGCGACTCTGGCGAAGGGGATGGCCGAGGGGCGCGAGGCGATCGCCGAGGAGCTCGACGCCAACGACCGGGCGCTCGATTCCAGGCGGGATTCCCATCGCACCAGCAGCGCGGAGGTCCGCGCGCGAATCGAGTCACTCGACGAGGAGCACGACCAGCGCACGAGCCCCTTCGAGGAGCGCAGGCGGGCCCAGCGCTCGCGCATCGACGTCCCCGAGCTCTTTCCCTCGACGACGATCGGGTCCTATCCGCAGACCGACGAGATTCGCGAGACGCGAAGAAAGCTGAACAACGGTGAGATCGACTGGGCGACCTACAAGGGGGCGATGCAGAAGGAGATCGAGCGCGTCATCCGCTACCAGGAGGACGTTGGCCTCGATGTGCTCGTTCACGGCGAGCCAGAGCGAAACGACATGGTCCAGTACTTCGGCGAGCAGATGGAGGGATACGTCTTCACCGAGAACGCCTGGGTTCAGTCCTACGGCTCTCGCTGCGTGCGCCCGCCGATCATCTTCGGCGACGTGCGGCGGGCGTCGCAGATGACCGTTGACTGGATCACCTACGCGCAGTCACTCACCGACAAGCCGGTGAAGGGGATGCTGACGGGCCCGGTCACGATGCTCGCGTGGTCGTTCGTTCGCGACGACCAGCCGCTGGCCCACACGTGCAGGCAGCTGGCGCTCGCGATCCGTGACGAGGTGGAGGATCTCGAGAAGGCCGGCGCCCAGATCATCCAGGTCGACGAGGCGGCGATCCGCGAGGGCCTGCCCCTGCGCAGGGAGCGCTGGGACGAGTACCTGAGCTGGGCGGTCCACTGCTTCCGGCTCTCGACCGCGGTCGTCAAAGACGAGACCCAGATCCAGACGCACATGTGTTACTCGGACATCGGGGACATCCTGGGGCACATCCAGGCGATGGACGCCGACGTCAACCTGATCGAGGCTGCCCGCTCAAGGATGGAGCTGCTGGGCGACTGGGAGAAGACCGGCTACCGCAACGACATCGGCCCGGGCGTCTACGACATCCACTCGCCCCGCGTGCCCACCGTCGAGGAGATGGTCGAGCTGCTCCAGGCGGCCGCCGGTGTCCTGCGCCCCGAGCAGATCTGGGTCAACCCCGATTGTGGGCTCAAGACCCGCACCTGGGACGAGATCGATCCGAGCCTGCGGAACATGGTGCAGGCGGCGAAGCAGCTTCGCGAAGAGCTCGTTCCGGCCTCCTAGTCGGCAGTTGACGGGCGCTGCGCGGTTTTTCGCAAACTGTTAACGACTCTTTAGCGCGGTGTTAGCGGTTGCTCGCATACTCGTGCCTCGACAAACGGCGATCAAAAGGGGAATTACATGGAAGCCAACGGAGTTCAGGGACTACAGGTCGGCGGCCGCGAGCCGAAGGCCCTTCTGATGAGTGACGGTTCGAGGTTGGCCCTCGAGGACGAGGGTCCCGGCGGGCGCGCCGACTGGATGCTGCTCGGCGACGAGCGGGCCGAGAATCGCGAGCTCAGCGTCGCCGATGCGATCCGCGTCGCGGGCGATCGGCACGCCGACTACGTCCGGGTGAGGACACGGTCGGAGGTCGCCTGGCTGCGACTCGTCTCAGAGTGGTTCGAGCATGAGGCCCGCCGCCTGGACGGCGAGCTGGCCGCGGCCGGCTAGCGGTTCCTCCCGAGGCGCCGGCGCCAGTCGCGGGCGGCGAAGAAGGTGCTGATCTTCCGTAGCTGCCCTCGGCGCTTCTCGGTGTACGGGAAGTAGAGGGGCTCGCGCTTCTGACCGAAGCGGCTGATCACGATCGACTCGGGACGCACGAACTTCTTGATCCCGTACTCGCCGTGGCGGAAGCCGATCCCCGAGTCCTTCCAGCCGCCCATTGGGACGTCGGAGGCCAGGAAGCCGACCAGGACGTCGTTGACATTGGCGGTGCCCACCTCGAGACGGCGGGCGACGGCCTCGGCTTCGCGCTTCGAGCCGAAGACCGAGGCGGCCAGGCCGTAGCGGGTGTCGTTGGCGAGCCGGACGGCCTCGTCGGCGTCGCGGACCTTCATGATCCCGACCACCGGGCCGAAGGTCTCGTCGCGCATCACCTTCATCGAGTGGTCGACTTCGGTGAGCACGGTCGGCGGGTACCAGTCGCCCGGGCCCTCGCCGCGCTGCCCGCCGGTGACGACGGTCGCGCCCGAGTTCCGAGCGTCCTCGACGTGGTCCTCGACGACCTGGGTCTGGGGCGGGAAGGTCATCGCGCCGATGTCCTTGCCGTGCTCGCGGCCGTCCATGCCCTGGTTGAGGTTGCGGACCTCTTGGGTGAAGCGCTCGACGAACTCGTCGTAGACGGGCTCCTCGACGTAGAGGCGCTCGACCGAGATACAGACCTGGCCGACGTTGGCGAACGCGCCCCAGGTGGCGGCGTTGGCTGCCCTCTCGACGTTGGCGCTCCGAAGGACGATCATCGGGTCCTTGCCGCCGAGCTCGGCGCTGACGGGAGTGAGAGTCTCGGCGGCGCGAGCGAGGACCTTCTTGGCGGTCCTGTCGGAGCCGGTGAACTGGACGAAGTCGACCTGGTCGACGAGGGCCGCGCCGGTCTCGCCCGTGCCGTTGACGACGTCGAAGACGTCGGGACCGCCGATCTCGCTCTTCCAGGCCTCGATGATCTCGATGACGCCGAGCGGCGTGATCTCGGAAGGCTTGATGACCACCGCGGCGCCGGCGATCAGCGCCGGGATCGCGTCGCCCAGCGAGAGGATCAGCGGGAAGTTCCAGGGGCTGATCACGCCCACCACGGGATACGGCCGGTACTGGACCTTGAGCTTCTTGATCTTCATCAGGGGCGAGTGGGCGGGGACCTTCTCGTCGCCGATGAACCGCCGGCCCTTCTTGCCGTAGAAGTTGATGAGGTCCGTCAGGTAGACGGCCTCGCCGGCGGCCTCGCCTCGGACCTTGCCGGTCTCGCCCTGCATCGTGTCGGCGATCTCGTCCTGGTGGTCGAGGATCCAGTCGCGGAGCTTGTAGAGCCACTGCGCGCGGCCCTTGATCCCGAGCTCCTCCCAGGCGGGCTGGTTGGCGCGGACGCGAGCGACGGTTTCCGCCACCTCGGCGGGCCCGTCCAGGGGCACATTGGCGATCGCCGATCCGTCGGCGGGATTGGTGACTTCGAACGTCTCGGTCGTTGGTCCGGCGGCGGTGTTTGTGGCCGCCGTTTTTGTCTTGCCGTTGACGGTGTCGATGGCCATGCTCGCTCCCCTCGTTGACCGACTCGTGGGGGCGGACTCTAGCGCGGACTGGCTGCCCAGCCAGTCGCATCTCGACCGCTTGGAGCAACCCCTGCGCCCGATTTTCGACAGACGGCCAAAGACCGCTTGCCTGGGCGCGCCTACGGTGCAGATCGACAGCTGTCGCCGGCCTCCGGGGGGAGTCACCCGTGAAGAAGATCGAAGCGTTCATCCGCCATGAGGCGTTCGAGCCCATCCGCTCGGAGCTACTCGACAAGGGGTTCCCGTCGCTCTCGATCTCCGAGGTCAAGGGCTCCGGTCGCCAGAAGGGGCTGGTCGAGGCCTACCGGGGCTCGACCCCGACGGTGTCAGTGCGACCGAAGCTGAAGCTGGAGGTGGTGGTGGACGACCGGGACACGGGTGCGGTCGTGGAGACCGTCATCAGGCACGCCCGCTCGGGCGAGATCGGGGACGGCAAGATCTTCGTCCTCCCGGTCGAGGAGGCGATCCGAATTCGCACGGGCGAGGAGGGCGAGGTGGTGCTCCAGTCCCACTCCGAGGAGGAGATCGCCGCCGGCGCGGCGCAGGACGAATGACGATGCGCGAGCTCAGCACGCGGATGATCGAGGCCGTCCTCGACGGCGAAGGGCTGCAGGGTGTCGCCGAGCTCGCGGCCGCCGAGGCGGGCAGCCCGGTGGTCATCGTGCTCCCGCCGCGCGGCCTCGCGGCGCGGGCGCCGGGCGGGGGCGCGCTCAACGGTCTGGCCGAGTACGCCAAGGCGCGCGTCGCCGAGACCGAGGCCAGCACTCCCGACCCGATCGCCCTCGAGCGGACGATCGAGGCCGGCGGCAGCACCGTCGGGATCGTGCTGCTGCTCGAGGCCGACCGCGATGCCGGCGACGAGACGGTTCTCGTCGATCGGGACGAGGTGCTAAGGGCGGCCGCCCTGGCGGCGCTCGCCGAGGTGGCCGTCGCCGATGCGCGCGAGGAGGCCGAGCGCAAGATGCGGGGCGGCCTGATCGAGGAGCTCCGCTCACGGGAGATCGACACGGCCGAGACGACCAGCAAGGCCGCGCGGCTCGGCTGCGATCTAGCCCGCGGAGCGATCGCGCTGGTGGCCGAGATCGAGTCGGCGAGTCCAAGCCATGCGACCGCCCTTGTCGACGCCGAGTACGACGGATCCCTCGCCGAGCTTTTCGACGGCCGGCTGTACGCGGTCCTGCCCGCGCGGGGCGGCGACGACGCGCCTGAGAAGACCCTCCAGGGCGCGGGCCGCATCGCCAACCGGCTCCGCAAGCACGGGAGCGTCGCGGTGTCCTCCTTCTATCCGGATCCGGGCGAGCTTCATCGGGCGATCAAGGAGGCCGAGCTGGTGCTCGACGTGATCACCCGCGAGCCCGAGATCGCCGAGGCCCTCGAGGAGGGGATCGCGGCGAGCGGCGTGTACCGCCTGCTGTTCAGGGCCCTGATCTCGGATCCCGACGAGGTGCGCAGTTTCTACCGCGACACGGTCGAGCCGCTGGTTCGCTACGACGACCAGTACCGCTCGGACCTGCTCGGAACCCTCGAGGAGTACCTGGCGAGCGACTGCAACATGAATGCGACCGCGCGGGGGATCTTCGCTCACCGCCACACGGTGGCCTACCGCCTCGACCGCGTGAAGGAGCTAACCGGGCTCGACCCGCAGATCTCTGAGGACCGCGAGCGGCTGGGCCTCGGCATCAAGGCGTATCGGATCCTCGCGCCGGCCCTGCCCAGATGAATCCGGAGAGTGCTGCGGGTCCGTATCTAGACTGAGATCGAATGATCCGGACGCGGCTTATGGCGGGCGCGGTGATGACGGCGGCCCTGACCGTCGCGGTCGGCTGCGGCTCGGACTCCAAGTCGACGTCCGAGGCGAACTCGAACCATGTCGTTCTGGACGACGCCGGCCAGGCGAGCGCCGCCAAGAAGCGCAAGCGCCCGGCGAACTGGCCCACCTACCACGCCAACCTCGCCCGGACCGGCGTGGACACGACCTCGCCCGGCCTCTCGGGCTTCCACCGCACCTGGACGCGGTCGTTCGACGGGCAGGTCTATGCGGAGCCGCTGGCGGTCGGTAACCGCGTTTACGTCGCCACCGAGAACAACACGGTCTATGCGCTGAACGCGGCCAATGGCCACATCGCCTGGAAGCGCCATCTCGGCACCCCCGTCCAGGGATCGACCCTGCCCTGCGGCAACATCGAGCCGGTCACCGGGATCACCGGCACCCCGGCGATCTCGCGCGGCACGCTCTACGCGGTCGCCTTCCTGAGTGGCTACCGCCACGTTCTGTTCGGGTTGAAGCTGAAGGGCGGGAAGGTCCGGCTGAAGCGGAACGTCGACTCCCCGGGCTCGGACCCACGCGTCCATCAGGAGCGCTCGGCGCTGTCGGTTTCGAAGGGCCGGGTGTACGTCGAGTTCGGTGGCCTGACGGGCGACTGCGGCGCCTACCGGGGGCGGGTTGTCTCGGTGAAGACGCGCGGCAAGGCGCATAGGAGGTCCTTCACGGTCGGGGTCAATCGCGAGGGCGGTATCTGGGCTCCGTCCGGCGCCGCCGTCGACCGGGCGGGAAACCTCTTCGTAGTCACCGGGAACGGCGATGCGACCAGCGGCTTCGACCAGGGCAACAGCGTGATCAGGCTGTCGCCCAAGCTCAAGCAGACCGGCTTCTACCGGGCTCCCAACTCCCCGCAGCTCAACCAGAGCGACACCGACCTCGGCTCGGTCGGCCCGACGCTGCTCGGCGCCAACCGGATGTTCGTGATCGGCAAGGAGGGGCTCGGCCTGATTCTGTCCACGACCCAGCTCGGCGGCACGGGGGGCGACCTCTTCAACCAGGCGATCTGCACCGGCGGCGGCGCCTTCGGAGGGCTCGCGTACCGGGCGCCGCTGCTCTTCGTTCCGTGCACCGACGGCCTGCGCGCGCTGCGCGTCAACGGCAACTCGTTCAGCCCGGTCTGGCATGCCGGATCCTCAGCGGGCCCGCCGATCGTCTCCGGTGGCGTCGTCTGGACCATCGACAGCGACGCGACCCTGCACGGCTACGCGCCGGACAGCGGCGCGCCCGTGGTGAGCGTGGATCTCGGCTCGGTCACCCATTTCCCGACCCCCGCGGCCGGCGGTGGGCGCCTGTTCGCTCCGGCGGACAGCCAGGTGATCGCCTTCGCCGGCGTCTAGCCCTGCACCGGGTTGCGGTGTGGGACCAGCCGGTACACCGAGCCGAGGGTCGCCTTTCCCTTGCGCGTCGGTCCTCGCAGGGTGAGCACGTAGATGCGGCGTGAGTTGTCCTGGCCGATCGAGTAGACGAACCGGGTCCCGAGCCTGAAGCTGCGCTGCTTGCCTGCGCGCCGGCCTGTTCTCGGCCGGAACCCGTAGAGCTTGCCCGTGCAGTAGTCGCCGAAGACGTAGTCCCCGAAGATCTCCCGGCCGCGGATGCGTGCGAGATGTGGATCGCGGACCAGATAGCCGCCGGCCACCAGGCAGCCGGGCCGCTGGCGATAGGCGAACGCCGGGAGAACCGTGTGGCGGCGGGCCACTCCGCCCGCGAGGGGCGCGAAGGCCTCGAATGCAGGCCAGCCGAAGTTCGCCCCGCGCGACCGTGCGATCGGCAGGTAGTTGATCTCCTCGTAGTGATCCTCGCCCGTGTCGGCGATCGCGATGTTGTGAGTGATCCGGTCGAAGGAGAGCCCGCGCGGATTCCGCAGCCCGTAGGACCAGATCTCGTCGCGCCCGGGCCTGTTCACGAACGGATTGCCCACCGGGATCCCGTAGCCGGAGGAGCCCGGGTCGATGCGCAGCACCTTGCCGCGAAGCACCTCCAGGTTCTGCGCGACCCCCTTCGGATCGCGCGGCGGGCCGCCGTCGCCCGTCGCGATATAGAGGTGCCCGTCCGGCCCAAACGCCATCAGCCCACCGTGATGCGCCGGCGTCGGCTCGGAGATCCGTAGGATCGTCCGGCCCGAGGCCGGGTCCGCGAGCAACGGGTCGTCGGCGCTGCGGTGGTACTGGGCCACCACCAGGCTGCGCTGCTCGCTGTAGGCGACGTAGAAGAGCCCGGTGCGCTGGTAGTCGGGGGAGAACGCGATCGACGCCATCCCGGGTGCGCCCCGCGCCCCGTGGGACGCGACCCGGTCGGAGAGATTTAGGAACGGACGACGCAGCAGCCGGTCATCTGAGAAGACCCTGATCGCCCCGCCCGCCTGTGCGAGGAACAGCTGCTGTCCCGCGCCCGGCGGCTGGGTCAGGAAGACCGGGTTCTTCACCCTCGCCAGTCGCTGCGCGGTGACGAACTTCGGCCCGAGATCGCGGGCCGCCTCCCGGTTCGCGATGCCCACGATCCCCGCGCCGACTGCGACGAGGGCAGCGACCAGTGTTTCTATGCGGCGGCGGTTGACTTTCGGCATCAGCTCAGCGGCGCTTCGGAACGAACCGGTATACCGGTCCGTCCAGCGAGGTCGCGTAGAGCGCGCCCCCGGCGCCCTCGCCGAATGAGCTCAGGTCGCGCACCCGGACTCCGGTCCGCCTGTCTCGGCGGGCACCGCTCGGATCGGGGATCAGGGAGCGAATCCTGCCGGTGCAGAAGTCCCCGTAGACGTAGCGGTGCAGGAGCGAACGCACTCGCGTGTCGCGGAGGACGTAGCCGCCGATGATCGAGCAGGCGCCCCCGGAGTGGCCGTAGGCCCTGATGGGCTTCACGGTGGGGCTCGCGGTGGGAGGGTGTGCTCCCGGAAACGCCGCGAACCCCTCGAGGTCGTTCCAGCCGAAGTTGGCGCCGTCGGCCGCGGCCAGGGTCAGGTAGTCGATCTCCTCGAAGTGGTCCTGGCCCACGTCGCCGATCGCGATCCGCGGGTGGGCCGGATCGGTGGTCAGATCGAACGAGAAGCGGTAGGGGTTGCGGAGCCCGAGCGAGTAGATCCGGACGGCGCCGGACGTTGGATCGATCTGGAGCAGCTTGCCGAGCCGCGAGCTCGGGTTCTGGGCGTTGTCCGGCTGGTCCCCCTCGCCACCGCCGTCACCGGTCCCCGCATAGAGCAAGCCGTCGGGCCCGAACTGGAGCTGTCCGCCGTTGTGGTTCGAGTGGTTCGGGTGGGGGACGACCAGCACCGGGCGGAGCGTGTCCGGCGAGGCGCGCAGCCCCGTCGGATCAGCGCGAAGTTCGGCAATCTCGATGTCCCCCGCACGGTTGGTGAAGTAGACGTAGAGGAGCCGCGAGGCCACGTAGTCGGGGGGAAAGGCAACCGAGAGCAATCCGCGCTCCCCACCCGAGGTGACCACCGACGTGATGTTGAGAAACGTCCGTCGGCGCCCGCCCTGGGCCAGGCGTATCCGGCCGCCCTTCTCGACCACGAAGACGCCGCCGACGCCCGGAGCGGTTGTGACGTACGTCGGGCTGTGAAAGCGGCCGATCCGCTTCAGCTTGACCCGCGGTTTCGCGTCCGCGGCCGGTGGTGAGGCCGCCAGCACTCCGGCGATCAGGAGCGCGAGTGCAGCTACTTCCCGCCGAGCTGTGACTTCTGCTCCTGGTTCCCCGCCTGGCCGACGATGTCGCTCGGATTGATCGGCACGACCTTGCCCGAGTCATCGACGCGCGTCTGTGGTGGTGCGGTGGAGATCCGAACCACGAACTCGCCCTCCGGGACGGAGCCATCCGGGGTCACGGCCTTGGCCTTGCCCTCGAGGCCGGCAGCGACGCGGTAGTGGACGGTGTATGTCCCGCCCTGAACGGCCGTCACGTTCCAGACCATGCGCCTGGTGGCGTTCGGCCGGAGCGCGCCGAAGGCGTAGGTGTCGGTCTGCGCCGCCTCGGCGCCGGCCGGAAGGTCCTGACCCTCCAGCTTGGGATAGCCCTCCTCGAGGATCCAGACCGGACGGAAGGGGATGGCGAGTCCCGCCTGCCCCGAGCGCACCGAGAAGCTGCCCTGCGCCTGCGGCAGGTCGGCCGTCGTGTTCGTGCCGGTCGTCCCGGTGGTGGTCGTCGACTCGCCGGTGCTCGTGTTCGAGCTGGTGAAGATGGTGATCGCGAGATTGGGGATCGTTTGGTCGCCGGAGTTCTCGACCGCCAGGGTCAGGTTGGCGTTCTCGGCGAGCTTCTGGCTGCTCGGGAAGTCAGCGCTGACGATGGAGACGGGGAAGTTCCCCTCGGGCTCGTTCGCGTCCTGCCGGGCGCCGCCGCAGGATGCGACGCCCGCTGCCAGGAGTATCCCCAGAACCCCGATCCCGATCCGTTTGCGGGCCTTCAGGGGACGGGCTGTCGGAGCGCTCTCCTCCAAAGGCGCGGGCAACATACCACGCACCCTACCCCCGCCAATCCGGCTCCGTCGCACCAGTTGCGGGGATTTCTTGGCCCAAAGTTACGCCTGACGGTTGTGGGTGGCGAATGGCGGCCTCATCACATAATCTGTCCGGGCAGTGCGGGGCCGCGCCCCCATGAGGGGGGAACGGCTCCGGAGGAGAGCTAAATGGTCAGATCCATAGCCGATAGGGCGTTCCTCCCGGCCAAGTCTCTATTCGAGCAGGTCGGGGACATGATGATCCTGACCGCGAAGACGGTCGTCTCCGCGATCCGTCCTCCGTACCCCTACGGCGGCGAATTCATCGGCCAGTTCCTCTTCGCCCTCCAGCTCTGCTGGTTCCCGATGATGATCTCGACCCTCGCCTTCGGCTTCGGCGCGCCGGGGCTGCAGGCCGCCAACTTCCTCTCCCTGTTCGGGGCGCTCGACCGCCTCGGCGGGTTCTTCGTCCTCGCCTCGATCCGCGAGTTCGCGCCCACCGTGACGGCGGTAGTCGTCGCCGGCGTGGCGGGCACAGCGATCACCGCGGACCTCGGGGCCCGGAAGATCCGCGAGGAGCTCGACGCGCTCCAGGTGCTCGGCGTCGACCCGATCAAGAACCTGGTCGTGCCCCGCTTCCTCGCCCTGATGTTGATCACCGGCCTGCTGGACATCTATGCGCTGATCTTCGGCATCGTCGGCGGGCTCGGCGCTGAGGTGCTCTACAACGAGCCGCTCGGCGGGTTCTTCGCGACGCTCTTCAACAACGCCTCGGTCACGGACCTCTGGGGCTCGGTTCTGAAGTGCACGATGTTCGGAGCGATCATCGCGATCGTCTGCTCCTACAAGGGGATGACTGCGTCCGGAGGCGCCGAGGGAGTGGGCCGCGCCGTCAACGAGGGGGTCGTGGTCGCCTTCATGGGCGTCTTCGCGTTCAACTACGTGTTTACCCAGACCCTGCTCGCGACCCATCCCGAGCTCCAGGTAATCAAGTGAACGCGGGCTGGCTGGCGGTCCCGCGGGGCTGGCTCAACTCGATCGGCGAGATCTTCGGCTTCTCGGCGCGCGTCGCCAGCCTCGTATACCGGGGCCGGGTCTTCGAGTTCTTCGGCGAGGCCCTGCGCCAGACCGGCATCCTGATCCTCGGCTCCACGCTCGTCATCTGGGGCCTCGTGTTCATCCTCGGTCTGCAATGCGGAATCGAGGGCGCCTACTTCAACCGCTCGGTCGGAGCGCCCGCCTATGCGGGCGTGTTCGCGGCCTGGTGCGACCTGCGCGAGGTGATTCCCTATGGCTTCGGATACATGCTGTCCGCCAAGGTGGGCACGGGAATCGTCGCCGAGCTCGGCGCAATGAGGATCTCCGACGAGATCGACGCCCTCGAGGTGATGGGCGTGCCGCCCGTGACCTTCCTGGCGGCCACCCGCCTGCTCGCGGCCTGGGTCGCCTTCCCCTTCATGTACCTGGCCGCCGTCGGGATCGGCTATTTCGCCAGCTGGCTCGCGGTGGTCGAGCAGATCGGCGACGTCTCCTCCGGCGGCTACTTCCTGATCTTCTGGATGTTCCAGAACCCTCCCGACCTGTTATTCAGCCTCATCAAGGGCATGACGATGGCCACCGCCATCGTTCTCGTCGGCTGCTACTACGGGTACACGGCATCCGGAGGACCGGTGGGCGTCGGCACAGCTACGGCTAAGTCGATGGTGCTCAATATCGTGCTCGTCCACATCATCGGAATGATGGGAACCCTGGTCTTCTGGGGGGCGAACCCGAGGGCGCCAATCGGCGGGTAGCCGAGGGCCGTTGCCTAGACTTTTTGTGAACTTCCAAGGAGGAGGCGTAATCGGTGGCTGAGAAGAAGAAGAGCACTTCGCGGAGCAAGAGCACCACGACCAGGCGCTCGAGCTCGAGTCCGTCGACCACCAAGCGCGCCACCACCCGCCGCAAGGCGCCGGCTCGCACCAAGGCGAAGGCCCCCGAGGCCGAGGCGGTCGAGGAGGGCGATCCGCTCGAGGCGCAGGGCTACGGCGAGGAGGACTTCTCCGGGCGCGACTACATCATTCCCGGCGTCGACGCTCAGGATCCCGACCCCTACAAGTGGCACACCGGCACCAAGCGCGACCACGGCGGGGAGGACGCGATCGAGATCATCGACCTCGTCAAGCAGTTCGGCCGCACGCGGATCCTGAACGGCTGCAACCTCGGCATCCCGGACAACATGATCTCGATGGTCCTCGGGCCGTCGGGCACCGGCAAGTCGGTGCTGATCAAGCACATCGTCGGGCTGCTCTACCCGGACGCCGGCGACGTGCTCGTCCACGGCGAGTCGATCCCCAACATGACCGACGACGAGCTGTTCGAGGTGCGGAAGAAGTTCGGGTTGCTCTTCCAGGACGGGGCGCTCTTCGGCTCTATGAACGTCTACGACAACACCTGCTTCCCCTTGCGGCAGCACACGGACAAGGGCGAGGAGGAGATCGAGGAGATCGTCACCCGGCGCCTTCGCGAGGTCGGCCTCGCCGAGGCGATGTACAAGATGCCGAACGAGCTCTCGGGCGGGATGCGCAAGCGCGCCGGCTTCGCCCGGGCACTGGTGCTCGACCCGGCCATCGTCATGTTCGATGAGCCCGACTCGGGCCTCGACCCGGTTCGCACCGCGCTGCTCTGCGAGCTGATCCGCGAGATCCACGAGGAGAACGGCGGCTGCTACCTGGTGATCAGCCACGACCTCGGCACTGCCCGCCGGATCGCCGACTTCATCGCGGTCCTCTGGAAGGGCCGGATCGTCGAGTCGGGCCCCTCTGACGAGCTCTTCAACTCGCGCAACGAGTTCGTCAACCAGTTCCTGAACGCAGACGTCAAGGGCCCGCTCGCGATGGATTAGGCGACGCCCAGGATGCCGCATCTCTGCGTCCTCGGCCGTGCGTCTCGCTCACGCACTTTCAAGTGCGCTCGCTTCGCCGCCCGGCCTGCGTCCTTGACCTGCGACGTCCTGGACGCCGCTGGTGAGTCGAGTCCGCTCAATTAGCGCGGCTCTAATAGTCGCTCCGTAACCTCCCGCCTGTGAAGGGGAGAGGACTCTTCGAGCGGGTCGCAGGCGTGGCCGTGCGCTGGCCGTGGCTCGTGATCGCGCCGATCGTCCTGCTGACGGGAGCCGGCATCTTCGGGGCGACCCGGCTCAACACCAACGCCGGTACCGACACGCTGGTCAGCAAGGGGTCGTCGGAGTATCAGGCCACCCAGGACTTCCATCAGAAGTTCGGCGACGAGCCCGTGATCGTGCTGGCGAAGGAGGACCTGCGCAGGCTCGTGCTCACCAAGGACCTCGAGCCGCTGTTCGAGCTCGAGGAGTGCTTCGCAGGGGGGACGCAGCTGGCCGCCTCGCTGCCTCATCAGAAGAAGCAGCCGCTCCCACCAGTCTGCGACGAAATCGCCAAGCTCCATCCGAGTCAGTCCGTCTTCGGTCCCGGGACGTTCCTTTACCTGAGCGTCGCCGGCATCCAGGAGGCGCTGCGGGGCCAGATCGGCGGCGCCAGCGCTGCGGCGCAGCAGGCGGGACGGCGCGCCGCGGCCGCAGCGGCCCGGCGGGGGGCCTCGACGGCCGAGCAGCAGCAGGCGGCCAACGCCGCCGCCCAGCAGGTCCTCAGCCAGTTCCAGGGCCAGCTGATCCAGGTGGCCCTGCAGTACGGGATCACCTCGGTCCCGCGTCTGGACGATCCGAATTTCGTCGGCCGCGTGGTCTTCGACCAGTCGAAGCCCGCAGGCACCCCCAAGGAGCGCTTCGGCTACCTCTTCCCGAACCGGAATGCGGCGCAGATCATCGTCCGGCTCAGGCCCGACATGACGGACTCCGAGCGCCACGAGGCGATCGGGCTCTTCCGCAAGGCGGTCTCGGATCCCCGCTTCAAGCTCAGCGACGGCAGCTATCTCGTCACCGGCGCTCCGGTCGTGGTCGACGCCGGCGCCCGCGAGCTGCGCAACCAGACGCTCCTGCTGCTGGGAGTGGCGGGGCTGGTGATGGCGCTGACCCTCCTGCTGATCCTGCCGCGTCCCCTGCGCCTCCTGCCGCTGGCGGTGGCCGTTGCCGCTGGAGCGATGACGATGGGGCTCGTGGCGCTGTTCGGAGGGTCGCTCACCGTCGGTGCCATCGCGATGCTGCCGGTACTCGTCGGCCTCGCCGTCGACTACGCAATCCAGTTCCAGGCACGCTTCAACGAGGCCAGGGCCGAGGGCGCGCCGCCCGGCCGCGCCGTCGCCCTCGCCGCGGGGGGCGGAGGACCGGTGATCGGCGCGGCCTGCGTGGCGACGATCGCGGGCTTCGCGGCCTTCGCTCTCTCCCCGAGCCCTCTGGTTCGGTCCTTCGGCCTACTGCTCGTGATCGGCGTCGCCCTGGCGTTCGTCGTGGCGCTCACCGGCGGGCTCGCCGCGCTCGGGCTCTCGGCGAGGCGAGGGCAGCCCGTCGCCCCGACGCAGTCCGGCGGCCCCCGGCGGTTCGCCGGGACGGCCGCGCGCCTGCAGTCGATCGGCGTCGCGGCGATCGCGCTTGCGCTCGCCCGGCCCGGGCGGGTGCTCACGGCGGGCGCACTGCTCGCGGTCTGCGGCTGGGTCGCGAGCGCCGGGACCGGGGTGGAGACCGACATCCGCGATCTCGCGCCGCCTCACCTCGCCGCGCTCGAGGACCTGAATCAGCTCGAGAAGGAGACCGGGATCTCCGGCGACGTCAACGTGACGATCCGGGCACAGGACCCGACGAGTCCGGCCGTGATCTCCTGGGCGGAGGGCTTCCAGCAGCGCGTCCTCGCGCGCCACGGATTCTCGGGCTCGAATCCGAGCTGCGCGGACGCCCAGATCTGCCCGGCCCTCTCGTTGACGGACTTCTTCGGCGGAGCGAACGCATCGTCGAGCGGCTCCTCGTCGACGGGCCAGAGCGCCGGCAACGTGCACGCCCTGGTCCAGGCGCTCCCCTGCTTCATCTCGCAAATCGTGATCAGCCATCGCGGTGAGTGCAACCCGTCGGCGGGCACGACGCCGATCGGCGACACGGCGGACATCGCCTTCGGCATCCGGGTCCAGCCGCTCTCCGACCAGCAGAAGCTGATCGACGACATCCGCTCCCAGGTCAACCCGCCCGACGGCCCCGGGCCGCCCCCGGGAACGAGCGTCGACTTGGCCGGCCTCCCGGTGCTCGCCGCTGAGGCGAACACCGACCTCTCGCACAGCCGCTGGTGGCTCCCGCTCGTCGGGATCCTTGCCGTCGGGGTGGTTCTCGCCCTGATCTACCGGTCCGTCCGGCGCGCCATCGTCCCCCTGATCCCGGTCCTGATGGCCACCGGCTGGTCCGGCCTGGTCGTCGCCGCCATCGGGATCTCGCTCAATCCGATGTCCGCGACCCTCGGCGCTCTCGTGATTGCGATCGCGACCGAGTTCAGCGTGATCCTCTCTGCGCGCTACGCGACCGAGCGAGGCGCGGGCCAGTCGGTCGGCGAGGCGCTGCGGCGCACCTACCTGCGCACCGGCGCGGCCGTGCTCGCCTCCGGCATCACCGCGATCGCGGGCTTTGCGGTGCTTGCCATCGCGGGGCTGCCCCTGCTCGACGACATTGGGCTGATCTCCGTCGCCCCCGTGCTGCGGGACTTCGGGCTCGTCACGGTGGCCGATCTGCTCGTCGCCCTGGCGGGTGTGATGCTGGTCCTGCCGGCCGCCATCGTCTGGGCGGAGGAGGGCTTTCCGCTTACCTCTCGCGCACCGGCGCCGGTCGCACCGAGCCAATCCGTTCCGTAGGGGACCATTGAGCCGTGGAGAACGGCGCTGGGAGAGACGGAGGGCCCAAGGGGGACCAGGGGCAGGGGCCCCGTCGCACGACGATCTACTCGCTGATCGTCGGGATGGTGTTCATCGCGCTGATCGCCATCGCCGGCATCAATACGATCTCGACGAAGAACAAGGGTGTGCTCGGGGCGAGTAACGAGGGCGACATGCCGCTAGCCCAGTTCGCGGTTCCGAACGCGCGCACCGGCGCGAGCGGGGACGCCAACATCGCGCAGGACGACTGCGACGCGGCCCGGATCCCGTGTCCCCCGGACAGCCGCCGGACACCCGCCTGCCGCGTGGACGTCCCGGGCGCGCTTCGGGTTTGCGACTACTTCGACAAGCCGCTGGTGCTCTCGTTCTGGTTCACGCGCGGAGGCGACTGCGAGAACCAGGAGGATGTCTTCGAGCGCGCGTACAGGCGCTACGGCGACCACGTGAACTTCCTTGCGATCGATGTCCGCGACAGCACCTCCGAGGTGCAGAAGCTGATCCGCGACCACGGCTGGACCCACCCCGTCGGGCTCGATCGCGACGGCGCGCTCTCCAACCTCTACCGAGTCGGCGGCTGTCCGACCTTCGTCTACGCGTATCCCGGTGGCATCTTCCAGGCCACCTCCATCGGGCGGTTGGACGATCAGCAGTTCTTCGCGAAGGTGGATGCGCTGGTCGCCGCCTCGAAGAAGCGAGCTGCGACGGTCCGGTGACGGCGGAGCTGCCGACAAGCGGCCCCGGACGCGGCGCAGAGGAGCCGCTGCCCGACGAGTGGGAGGTCGCCCCCGAGCCGGGCTGGGTCGCCGCCGCCCTGGCCGAGGAGTTCCCGGGTCTCTCCATCCTCTCGACCGCGATCGAGGCCACCACCGGGCGAAGCCCGGAGGCGCTGAAGGAGCGCCTGCGCTTGCTCAGCGACCGGATCGCGGGGGCGCAGGCGATCCAGCTCCGGCAGCAGGCGATCCCCTGGGCCTACCGGGTCTTCTTCCGCCACATCGGCCTCGATCCCGACACGACCCGGACTCCGATCGAGCAGCTCATCTTCGAGCGCATGCACGACGGCCGCTTCAAGAGCCGCAACAGGGTTGACGACGCCCTGACTATCGCCATGGTCGAGGTCGGCGTGGCTCTCCGTGCCTTCGACGCCGATCGTGTCGAGGGGAGGATCGGGCTCCGTCTCTCGGCGGCGGGGGAGGGGTTCGAGGGCCGCGCCTCGCCGCTGCCGGAGGGAACGATCGTCGTGGCCGACGAGGAGCGGGCGCTCGGCGTCCTCTTCGATCGGACGGCCGAGGGAAGGGGCGTGAGGCGCGGCACCGGACGCGTGCTCCTCGCCGCCATCGGAGTGCGTGGAGTGCCCGACATTGCGCTCGAGGAGGCGCTATGGGTGGCGGGGAGCGCACTGCGGGCGTAGACTGAGCGGACTCGTCGAGGAGAGGGCCGATGCCTGAGGAGTTGCTCGAAAGACCCGACGTCCCCGAGGTTCGGATCGCGCCGGAAGAGTCGCTGGTTCCTCCGCATCCGCCCGAGGGCCTCGACACCCTCCTCTACGAGCACGACGAGCGGGACTCCCGCGCCGACCTCCGTCGTCAGATCGCCGCGATGGAGCTCGCGCTCGCCCGGTTGTTCGGCTCGGCGTTCCCCCGCAAGGGCATCGACTTCTCCGTGCCGGGTTTGGGTGGCCCACGACTGCTCTCCGTCGACGAGCTCGAGAAGGTCAGAGATGGACTCGCCGCCCGGATCCAGGAGGTGAGGGCCGACCTCCACGACCATGCCGTCGTCGAGGAGGGGAACCGAGAGCTGATCGAAGAAATGCTCGCCGACCCCGCCTCGCACAAGTGGGAGCGCGTCTACAACGAGGACATCGGCGAGCCCGGCTGCAAGAACTGGCACGCCAAGCCCAAATGGGGCGTGCTCGGCATGCTCCTCGGCTGGTGGCGCGTCAAGATCTCCTCCGGTTGCCCGTTAGCCGAGGGGCTCCGGCCCCCTGAATGCCCACCAAACGCCAGAGACGCAAGCGCCGCAGGCGGCAGTCATCGACGGGCCCGGCGCCCGTTCCCGCCCCCGCTCCGGCATCGCCACCGCGTAAGCGCAGCGGCGATGATCGCCCGGCGGCGCCATGGGGCTCGTTCCCGCTCACGGAGATCGTCATCTTCGTGGGGGTGCTCCTGCTGATCGTGGGGTTCTTCATCCCGCCGCCGCAGGGCTTCGTGATGATCGCCGTGGGCCTCGGACTCGCATCGCTGGCGGGACTCGAGCTCTCCATCCGCGAGCACTTCGCGGCTTACCGCTCACACACTCTGCTGCTCTCGGCGGCGATCGGAGTACCGGTCTTCGGCGGCCTCTTCCTGGCGACGAAGCTGAGCCCGGCGATCTGCGTGGCCGCTGCGCTCGTGGCGTTCGGGGGCGCCGCCTGGCTCTTCGCGTCTGCCTTCCGCAGCCGCTCCGGCGGCGCCCTCTACCGCCTCAAATGATGGATCGCCCGCCGCGCCGCGGCGACTAGTTCAGCCGGCCTTCCAGCTTCGCCTCGAGGGCCGCCGTCAGGATCCGGCGCTGCCGCTCGGTGAGGCTGCCGACCTTCTTGCCCTCCCCCAGGGCGGCCGAAGCCAGCAGCTTGCGTGAACGGGCGCGACCCCAGCGACGCTGGCTGCAGAGCAGCTCACTGAGGCTCATGCTCTCGGCCTCCCACGGGCACTCCGTGACCACCTCGGTGACCGAGCGGTGGCCGGCGGAGATGTCCCTCTTGAGAGCAGCACGGGCGAGCCGAACCTCGTTCGCGCGAGCCAGGGCCTCCATGCACTGCGCGGTACCTCGTGGTCTGGGTTCGGCCTGCGGCTCGACGACAGTCGGCTCAAGACGACGGGGGGCGACAGGGGCGATGGCGGGCATCGGGCTGGCAGGGGCAATCGTCGAAGCAGCGGACATCGGTTCTCCCTCCTGCTAGGTCAGGAATAGTTGGCGGGCTTGGTTGCGGCCGGCAGCCCCAGTCGCTCTTTCGAGCCGGGGGAAGTGGACGGTCCCTCTCCTCAATCTGATCCCGTCCGCTCCCTGCCCCGGAAGCGCTCGGCGAGGCGAAACCTACACACCTTGCGCGCCGACGGTCAACACCCGAACGATCTTCCCGTTCGCTAAGAGCAGATGTTTTGTCGAGCGACCCCAGCGGTGTCCATCCGAGATGGACAGGGCCGCCGCCTGACCGGACTGAATACCCCCGTCCGATCGATCCGAAACAGGCCGGCTAGGCCGCCGGCAGATCCGGGAAGCGCGTCTTGACGTCGGCGATGATCTCCAGCGCGCGATCCAGATGGTCGCGTTCATGGGTCGCCATCAGGCTGGTCCGCAGCAGCGCGCCACCCGGAGGCACGGCGGGATGAAGAGCGACGTTGGTGTAGACGCCGGCGTCGAACAGGGCCTTCCAGAGCAGGACTGCCTGCCAGTCCTCTCCGACGATCACGGGGACCACAGGGGTGTTGGCCTCGGTGCCGTCTGGGAGCGTGCCAGGCTCGACGACCTTCAGTCCCATGTCGCGGAAGCCCTGGCGCAGATACGCGGCGTTGTCGAGCAGCCGGGCCATCAGCTCGGCGCCCTCGGACCGGATGACGCGAAGCGCGCCAAGGGCGGCGCCGACGGCGGCCGGGACGGCGGAGGCACTGAAGATGAAGGAGCGCGAGGAGATTCGGAGGTACTCGACCACCTCCTCGGAGCCGGCGATGAAGCCTCCACAGGAGGCGAGGCTCTTCGAGAAGGTGCCCATGCGCAGGTCAACTTCGTCCTCGAGGCCGAAGAGCTCGCAGGCGCCGGCGCCCCGCTTGCCGAGGACGCCGACCCCGTGGGCCTCGTCGACCATCAGCCGGGCGCCGAAGCGCTTGCAGAGCTCGACGATCGGCGGCAGGTCGCAGACGTCACCCTCCATCGAGAAGACGCCGTCGACGACCACCAGGGTCCCGCTCTCCTCGGCGGCGGCTCGCTCGAGCATCGTCTCGAGCTTGTCCATGCGGTTGTGCCGGAAGGGACGGAGCCTTGCTCCCGAGAGCTTGCAACCGTCGAGGATCGAGGCGTGATCCCCGGAATCGCAGATGACGGTGTCGCCGGGCTCCAGGATCGCGCTGATCGCGCCCAGGTTCGACTGGTAGCCGGTCGTGTAGACGATCGCGTCCGCGGTTCCCATCCACTCCGCGAGCTCGCGCTCGAGGTCGACGTGCATCGGCGTGGTGCCGTTCAGCAGGCGCGAGCCGGTGACGCCGGTCCCGAACTGCTCGAGGGCGTCCCGAGCCGCCTGTTTGACGCGCTCGTCGGTGGTCAGCCCCAGATAGTTGTTGGAGCCGAGCATTATGGTCTCGCGTCCCTCCATCTCCACGACGGGCCCCGCCTGGGACTCGAGGATGCGGAAATAGGGGAGGAGGTCGCCCTGCTTGGCGGCTTCGAGCTGCTCGACCCGGTCGTGCGTCCGGGCCTTCTCGAAGACGTCCACCGGGGTTTGGGTGGAGTCGGACATGCCCAGGAAGTGAAGCAGGTGTAGGTTCCGCAGCCGTGCCAGGCACCATTCAAGTGCGGCCCGTGCAGGGCAAGGGCGAGCTGAAGACGTTCATCAAGCTGCCCTTCCGACTCCACGAGGGGACTCCATGGGTCCCGCCGCTCATCTTCGAGCGCCTCGAGTTCCTGAATCGGGACAAGAACCCCTACTTCAAGCACGCCGAGGCCGAGTACTTCCTGGCCTGGCGTGACGGTGAGGTCGTCGGCCGGATCACCGCCCAGGTGGACCGCCGCTGGGACCAGTTCCAGGGCGGCAGCGACGGCCAGTTCGGCTTCATCGAGGCCGAGGACGATCCGGCCATCTTCGAGGCGCTGCTGGGCGCGGCGGAGGACTGGGTGCGAGCGAAGGGCCGGGACCGCCTGGTCGGCCCGATGGACTTCACGACCAACGACGAGGTGGGCCTCCTGATCGAGGGCTACGACCGGCACCCCTACATCCTCGAGCCGTGGCACCCGCCCTATTACAGGGAGCGCATCGAGGCGCTCGGCTACGGCAAGACCATGGACCTCCTCATGTGGAACCTGGAGATGGGCGAATTGAAGGAGGGGGACGCGTTCGCCGACGCGATCCATGCCGTCGCCGACAAGGTCGAGTCGGAGCACGGCATCACGGTTCGCAACATGAACAAGCGCGACCTCGAGGCCGAGATAGGCCGCTTCATGGAGGTCTACAACTCGGCCTGGGAGAAGAACTGGGGCTTCGTCCCGATCACCGACGAGGAGGTCGCCTTCCAGGCCAAGAACCTGAAGCAGATCCTCGACCCGCGCTGGGCCTTCATGGCCGAGCGCGACGGGGAGATCATGGGCGCGGCCCTCAGCCTCCCCGACATCAACCAGGTCACCAAGAAGATGAACGGGCGGCTCCTTCCCTTCGGCTGGCTGCGCTTTCTGCTCGGTAAGCGGAAGATCGATCGGGTCCGCGTCTTCGCCCTGGGGGTGAAGCCCGAGTACCAGCACACCGGGATCGCGGCCCGCTTCTACGTCCGCCACATCGAGACCGCGGCGGAGGTCGGGGTCACCGGCGGCGAGGAGGGCTGGATCCTCGAGGTGAATGAGCCGATGAACCGCGCCATGGAGGGCATGGGCGGGACGATCGTCAAGCGCTACCGGCTCTACGAGAAGCCCCTCTAGCGGCCACCAGGCCGCTCTCCTCTGGAGCGGAGGGCGAAGCCCGTAGCGACTTATGTGGGGCGGCCGCTCGTGGCCGCGACCTCATTCTCGCTCGTAGGTCCCGACCAGCTGCGCCGTGGCGAGCACGTGTCCGTCGAGGGCGACTTCGAGCTCCTCGCGGGAGGCTCCGGCCTGGAGATCCAGGGTGGTGTCCAGGGCGGTGAGCTCGTGGAAGTAGCGGTGAGCGCCGTGGCCGGCCGGGGGCGATGGCCCCATGTAGCCGTTCCCGCCCCTTCCGTTGGCACCCTCGGCGGGCGCCGCTTCGCCCTCTCCGAGGCCGCCCGGTTCGGGATCGATGTTCCAGGCGACCCAGTGGGTGAAGTCGCCCGAGGGGGCGTCGGGGTCGTGAACGATCAGCGCCAGCGAGCGCGTCCCGTCTGGAAGGAAGCTCCACGCCAAGGGTGGTGAGACGCCGGCTCCGTCGCCGGTGTACTTGGTGGGGATCGTGGCGCCGTCGGCGAAGGCCGTGCTGGTCAGCTCGGGATTCGGCATGTGTGTCTTGGGTTCCCGTCGCAGCTTCCGCGAAAACCAAATCGGATGGGTCTTGACCCGCCTTTAGGATGAGACCGATGAGCGAGCAGCCGCAGGCGACTGAGGAAGTGATCGAGGCGGAGCCGGTCCGGCCGCTGCCGGTCCGCTCGGAGGGACGGACGATCGAGATCTGGGGACGCGAGGTCCCCTTGGCGGTGGCCGCCGGCGGCGCCGCCGCGGGTGTCGCCGTGATCGCCGTCGCGCGCGCGGCCCGCACACCCCGTTCGGCTCGCCGGGCGCCGCGGCGCGGGCTCTTCCGCCGCCGCGAGAAGGTCGTCTCCAGCCGCAGCTTCCTGGTGGACGTGCACGTCCTCGGGCGTTAGATGACCGGCTCCATCGAGGAGCGGGTCCTGCCGCGGTCGCCCTACCGGCTGCGCCGGCAGGGAGGCAACGACGGCGTCGCCCGCTCCAGGGCCGGGGTGGTCGAGCGCCTCCTCCACGTCGGGCGGTGCCCCGTCCGGACCAGGGCGTGGCAGACCCGGGATGGCTACGTGCACATTCGCGCCGAGCCGATTGACCCGCTGCTGGTCGAACATCCGGTCGCGCCTGCGGAGGAAACCCGGCCGGCGGAGGAGCACGAACTGGAGGTCGCGATCGAGCGCGTCCGCTTCTCCCTCGCCGTGGAGGACGACATGGACGAGTTCTACGCCGCCTTCAAGCACGATCCGCTGCTCGGGCCCACGATCCGCCACAAGCCCTGGGTGCGGCCGCGCCGCTGCGCCTGGCCCTGGGAGGCGCTCTGCTGGGCGATCACCGAGCAGCTGATCCAGGTCTCCAGGGCGGGGGAGATACAGCGCCGGATCGTGCGGCGCTGGGGGCCGCGGACGATTCCCTCGTTCGCCGACTGGCCGCTCCGCGACGTCCCCTGCGCGAGGGTGATCGAGGGCCGCGCCCCGGCGGAGCTCGCCTCGATGGATCTCAGCCCCGGCCGTTCGGTGGCGATGATCCATTGCGCCAGAGAGGTCGCTTGCGGGCGCGCCGATCTCTCGGACCCGGATGCCGACCGCAGGTTGCTCGCGATCCCTGAGATCGGGCCCTGGACGATGCAGGTCCTCGGCTACCACGGCCGGGGCGATCCGGACTCGCTGCCGGCCGGGGACCTCGCCTACGTCAAGCTCGTGGGGCACCTGGCCGGGCTCGGCAGGCGCGCGACCGCCGAGGAGGTCGGGGAGTACTTCGCCCCATACGCCCCCTTCCGCGGGCTGGCCGGGACCTTCGCCCTGGCCGGATGGCACAAGGCGATGGGCGCCGGACCGCCCGCCAGGCTCGCGGCATAGCCGAATTCGCAGTTGCGTTAGGCCCGGCGCCCTCATGGGTACCCGGGAACCATGCGCTACTTCTACGGAGCGGCTCATGAGCAATTTCCTCCCGAGGACCTGCTCGTACAGGCGATCGAGGCGGAGCGCACCGGATTCGAGGGCGTCGCCTGCAGCGATCATCTCCAGCCCTGGTGGGAGCCCGGAGAGTCCGGGCACGCGTGGGTCTGGCTGGGGGCCGTCGGACAGGCCACGGACGGCCTCGCCATCGGAACAGCGGTGACACCGCCCGGGCCCCGCCATCACCCCGTATTGATCGCGCAGGCCTGGGCGACCCTGGAGCGCATGTTCCCGGGACGCCCGTTCATCGGCATTGGTTCGGGCGAGTCACTGAATGAGTCTCCACTCGCCGCGATCTGGCCATCGGTGCCAGAGCAGGTCGAGCGCATGGAGGAGGGACTCGAGATCATCCGCCGTCTCTTCGACGGTGAGCGCCTCTCCTATGACGGGCGCCACTTCGAGACCGACGAGGCGGTACTTCACACCCGCCCGGACCGCCGACCCCCGATCTACGTCTCCGCCTTCGGCCCGAAGGCGGCCGGAGTGGCCGCCCGCTGGGCTGACGGCCTCTGGACGCTCGCCGATCCCGACACGGCCGCGGAGGTGATCGAGGCGTACAAGGGCGCCTGCGAGGACGCCGGCAAGGAGCCCGGCGAGATCGTGCTGCAGGCGCAGTTCTCCTGGGCGGAGGACGACGAGGCGGCCTTGGAGGGCGCCCGCGTCTGGAAGGGCGCGCAGCCAGACGAGCACTACACCGACGACTGGCACCACCCGGTCAAGATGTTCGAGAACGGCGAGCAGCAGGTTTCCGACGATGACCTGAAGGAGGCGCTGATCATCTCCTCGGATCCGGAGGTCCACGCCGACCGGATCCGCGAGGCTGAGAAGCTGGGCGCAACCACGATGGCCCTGATGAACGTCTCGGGCGCCGACCCGCACCGCGCCATCGACGTCTACGGCGAGAGTGTCCTGCCGGCCCTCGCCAAGCAGACGGCCAGCTAGGGCAACAGCTCGTTGGTGATCACGTCGCTCGTCCGCGGGGCGGATGAGATCAGGTCGTGCTCGGCCATCCATTCGGCGTACTCCCGCCACTGACCGGGGTCCATGAATCCATAGGGGCGCCCTCGCGTCCCGGTCAGCAACGGGAGCGTGGCGTCGACCTCGTCCCGTGTCTGCATCGGATCGAGGCCCTTGCCGGCCGTCAGCACCGCGTTGGACGCCTCCTGGGGATGCGCGATCGCGTACCTGGTTCCCTGGGACAGCCCCGCGATGAACGCGCGGATCGCAGCCGCATGCTGCTCGACGGTGGTGCGCCTGGCGACCAGGACGAGCTCGTCGTAGGTCGGCACTCCGAGCCGGTCCACCGGCACGATGCGCGGGTCGAGCCCCCGCTGCTCGAGGTCCACTCCCTCGATGTTCCTGAACCCGCCGAGGATCGCGTCGACCCTGCCGCCGATCAGGGTGGGCAGCAGGTTGAGACCCACGTTGACCTCCTTGGCCGCCGAGACGCCCAGGCCCGCGAACTCGAGGATGGTCTGGAGGTAGTCGGTCTGGTACGGGATCCCCGCTGTCCCCACCGTCTTTCCCTGGAGATCGGCGCCGCTCGCGATGCCCGCCTTCGGCAGCGAGATGAGTGACGTGAGTGGCTGGTCGACGATCGCGCCGACCGCCTGGACATCCAGTCCCTTGTCCTGCGCGAGCAGGACCTCGGGCTCATAGGAGACCGCCAGATCGGCGCGGCCCGCGGCCACCTCCTTGATCGGCGCCGCGGGATCGGATGGGACCTGCGGCTGGACGTCGAGCCCGCGCGCCTTGAAGAACCCCTGGTCGAGAGCGCTGTAGATGCCGGCGTGGTCCGGGTTCACGTACCAGTCGAGATCGAGGGTGAATTGCTGCGGGTTCGACGGCGAGCCCTGGGAGGGCTCGTTCCCTCCGCCGCAGGCGGCCAGGCCCAGCGCGAGCGCAGCGGCGGCGATCAGGGCGGCGAGACGGGTCCGGCCGGTCATGTCCGGGTCACCCCTCGAGCATCCCAGGTGACCACCTTCCGCTCGACCAGCGCGACGATCGCGAAGAGCAGGATCGCCATCACCGACAGCAGCGTGATTGCGGCGAACATCCGGGCCGTCAACAGGCTGCTCGACGCGATCAGGATCTGATGGCCGAGCCCCGACCCGGCGCCCGCCCATTCCGCGAAGACGGCGCCGATCACCGCGACGGCGATTGCGATCTTCGTGCCACTGAAGAAGAACGGCAGGGCGGAGGGGAGCTCGACCCGGGTGAGGATCTGGCCTCGGCTCGCTCCCAGGGTCCGCATCATCGTGATCAGCTGCGGATCGACGGAGCGCAGGCCGTCGAGCGTGTTCACGGTGACCGGGAAGAAGCAGACGAGCGCGATCAGCAGGACCTTCGGCCCAAGGCCGAAGCCGAACCAGACGATCAGGATCGGGGCGATCGCGACGGGCGGGATCGTCTGCGAGGCGACCAGCAGGGGGTAGAAGGCGCGGCGCAGCACCTCGGACAGGTGGAGGATCACGGCGAACGCGAGCCCCGCCACCAGGGCGCAGAGGAAGCCGAGCAGCACCTCCCGGAGCGTGACCCAGGAATCGTCGGCGAGCAGCGACCGGTCGCGCCACAGCGACGTGGCGATGTCGCTAGGCGCCGGCACCAGGAAGTCCTCGATGTTGAGCGCGTTCGAGATCCAGTCCCACTGGGCCGCCAGCTCCCAGGCTCCGAGGAGGATCAGGATCACCGCGACGGGGGCCAGGTAGCGCGCGGCGGCCCTCATCGCGCAGCCTCCGCCAGGCTGCGCAGCGCCCGCTCCTTGAGCTCGGCGAACTCCGGAGAGGTCACCGCGGCGGCCCGGTCGGCGGCTCGCGGCGCCTCGATCTCGATCCGGTCCGCCACCGACGCCGGCCTCGGGGTCAGGACGAGCACCCGGTCCGAGAGATAGAGCGCCTCCTCCACGTCGTGGGTGACGAGCACGACCGTGTGGAAGTCGGGGCCCAGCACGCTCGCCAGCCAGGACTGCATCTCGGCGCGGGTGATCGCGTCGAGCGACGCGAACGGCTCGTCGAGCAGCAGAACCGGGCGCCCGGCCATCAGCGTGCGCAGGAAGGCGACGCGCTGGCGCATGCCGCCCGACAGCTCTCCGGGTCGCGTCTGCTCGAAGCCGGAGAGGCCCAGTCGCTCGAAATGACCGCCCGACTCGGCGCGTGCCTCGGCCTTGGAGGCACCGGCGAGCCGCAGGGCGAGCGCGGCGTTGTCGACGGCCGAAAGCCAGGGGAGGAGCAGGTCGCGCTGGGGCATGTAGGCGCAGCCCCCGAGCCTCTCGGCGGGATCGGTGCGCCCGCCGACCGAGATGGAGCCCGCGTCGGGCTCGCGCAGGCCCGCCAGCAGCTCGAGCAGCGTGGTCTTCCCGCAGCCCGACGGACCGACGATCCCGACCACCTCGCCGGGCTCGACCTCGACGTCGAGCCGGTCGATGACCCGCAGCTCGCCGAAGGAATGGGCGAGTCCGCTCACATGGACCTGACGGCCTTCACGGACCGCATCCTGGGTGCCTTCGCGAGCTCTCGTCAGCATGCTCCCTCCGCGCGCATTACCGCACAGGTTCAAAGGGTCAGCGGAGGAATCGTTACCGCTATCTCAGCCCGCCCATCCCGCGAGCCCCCCTGTCGGGTTCAGATGCGAGTCTACGGTGTCGACATGGAGGTCGAGCGCAAGTTCCTGGTGCCCGTACCGCCGGATCTCGGCGGGGCCGATGGCGATGAGATCCATCAGGGCTACCTGGCGATCGGCTCCGAGGGCGAGGTTCGGGTCCGCCGCAAGGGCGATCGGCTGATGCTCACCGCGAAACGCGGGTCCGGGCTGTCGCGCCAGGAGGCTGAGATCGACCTGGATCGCTCGAGCTTCGACGAGCTCTGGGCGCTGACCGAGGGGCGGCGGCTTCGCAAGCGCCGCCACGTCATCCCGCACGCCGGCCTGGAGATCGAGATCGATGTCTACGGCGGCGATCTCGAGGGCCTCGTGGTCGCCGAGATCGAGTTTCCCTCCGAGGAGGAGGCGAAGGCGTTCGAGCCGCCCGGCTGGCTCGGCGAGGAGGTCACGGGCGATCATCGCTACCTGAACGAGACCCTGGCCACCGCGGGCGCTCCGTCTGCCCGGTTCCTCTCTCACTAGCTAATCGGGTTGCTGCTCGCTTCGCTGCGCAGCACCCTCGGGTAACCGCGTTTTTACATCTGCGGCCGCTGGATCCGCACCCATATGGGCAGTAGGTCGACATGCGACCACGCGCGACATGACCGCAGCTCTCGACGCCGCCGACTCGACGGCCTATCGCCTGCTGGAGGGCGAGCCGGTCGGCCCCGGCATTCGTCGGGTGTTGAAGACGCAGGTCGATGACGCGGTCGCGCAGCTCCGCGGCGAGGCCGGCAATGAGCCGGCCGATGCGATCCACGAGGCCCGCAAGGACATGAAGAAGATCCGCTCGGCGCTTCGTCTCGTTCGCGACGCCATCGGCAAGGACGAGTGGAGGCGTGAGAACGACCACTACCGCGACGTGGCCCGGAGGCTGAGCGCCCACCGCGACGCCGAGATCCTGGTCGAGTCCCTGGACGGTCTTCGCGAGCGCGTCGGAGGCGCGGCCCGCAAGCGGTCCGAGGACCTGCGCGAGGAGCTTGACGCCGAGAACCGCGCCGCCCACGACGATGGCACCATCGAGCACACGATGGCCGGGGCGGCCGCCGAGCTGATCGCCTGCCGGTCGAGCCTCGACGAGCTGAAGCTGGACGGCGACGGCTGGGGGATCATCGCCCCCGGGATCCACCGGAGCTACCGGCGCGGCCGCAAGAGGCTCCGCGCCGTCGAGGAGGACGCGAGCGTCACCAACCTGCACGAGTTGCGCAAGCGGGTCAAGGACCTCACCTACCAGCTGCGGCTGATCCGCGAGGCCGACCGCCCGATGATCGGCGCGCTCGCCGATCACGCCCACGACCTCTCCGATCACCTCGGCGATGACCACGACCTGGCTCTACTCAGGGAAGAGGTGCAGCGCCGCCGGGGCGCCTTCGCCAGCCCGTCGGACCAGCGCCACCTGCTCCAGGAAATCGACCAGCGCCGCGGCGAGCTTCAGTTCGCCTCGATCTCGCTCGGCGAGCGGATCTACGCCGACAAGCCCAAGAAGTTCACGAGCCGGCTGTCGAAGCGCTGGCGAGCCTGACGCGAGCTCTCAGAGCTCACCCGGCGGGGCCGCCCGATAGAAGTAGGGGCCCATCCCGGCCTGGTTGATCGCGAAGATGAAGCCGATGATCGCCTCCTGCTGTGAGGCGTTCTCCAGGCCGCCGGCACAGATCGGATCGAAGCCGGCGTCACGGTTGAGCTGCTCCGTGACCTCGGCGGCCTCCTCGTCACCGCACCAGAAGTTCCCGGGTGGCTTGCTCGCCTCTCCGATCTGGTCGTAGATCCTGGCGAAGTTGATGTTGAAGCTCTTCGCCGTGGGCCCGTTCGTCTTCGACTTGATGAACTCGGCATTGGAGGCGAATCCGGCGGGGGGCTCCGTCCCGACCAGGTTGGTCGCGTCGATCACGACCTTCCCCTCGATGCCCTGCACGCTGTCCAGGGCGTCCGCGACGGCGCCGCCGGGCACGGCGATCAGCACAGCCTCCGCATCGGAGACGTCGCCTCCCTCCTTGCCGATCCGGGTCAGCTGATGGCCGGCTTTCTCCCAGAGGTCCGCCAGGCCCCCGCCGACGTTGCCCTTGCCCAACACAGCGATCTTCATCTCCGCCCTCCTCTCGAGCAGATGGTCAGGGGTCAGGCTTCAGCCTGACCCCCGGGCGTAACTAGTTGACTCCACAACAACCTAGCGCACGCGTTCAGTCGGCTGTGCGGGCCGCTCCAGCGAGAGTGTTGACGAAGTTCTCCAGATGCTTCGTGGTCCAACACTCGAAGGCTCCGTCGCAGTAGGGCTCGTAGGCGGCCATCACCGAGTCACCGTAGTTCCAGTACAGCTTGGGCTCTGGATTGAGCCAGAAGGTGCGGCCGGCGTGCTCGGCGATCGTGCCGAATGTGGCGGCGTGCGGCTCACGGCCGTTCGTGCGCGCGTCCCCGAGGACGATCACCGTTGAGCGCGGGCCCAGGTCCTCGGCGATCTCCTCGCCGAACTCGAGCCAGACGCGGCCGTAGTCCGTGTAGCCCGAGACATCGGCGACGCCGCCCTCTGAGGAGATGCTCTCCGAGATCTTCCGGAAGTCACGCTCGTGCTCGAAGATGTCGGTGACCTCCGAGATCCGCTCGATGAAGACGAAGCTGCGCAGCTTACGGAACGAGTCGTGCAGCGCGTGCAGCACCGAGAGGAAGAAGACGCTGGCGCTCGACACCGAGGTCGAGACGTCGCAGAGCACGTAGATCTCCGGGCGCCGCGGCCGCTTCGGGCGGTAGCGGAGGTTGAGCGGCACGCCGCCCGTCTCGAGCGACGCCCTCATCGTGCGGCGGACGTCGACGTGGCGGCCGCGGCCCCGCCCACGCTGCTCGTGCCCCAGGGTCGCGATGCGGCGCTTGAGCTGGGCGACGGCGCGGTGGACGGCGGTCAGGTCCTGCGCCGGGCTGGTCGGCAGCGTCCGGTCGAGCTCGGCGAGCGGGCGAGAGGGGGGAAGCTTTCCGGTGCGCTCGATGGTCGCCCGCTCGAGCTCCCGGCGCAGGTAGCGCTCGAACTGCCGGATGTTGTCCGGGTCGAGGGCCGGCGCATCGTCATCGTTTCGCCGTCCACCGGCCTGCAGGTCGAGGGCCCTGCGGATCCGCTGCACGTCCACGCCGATCACGCCGGAGCGCTCGCCCTGGCGCCCGAACGCGGTCATCGCGAGACGGGCCAGGTCGCGCATCTCGCCGTCGTTGCCCTCGAAGATCGCGCGGCGAATCGCCTCGCGGAGCTCGTCCAGGTCGATGCGGTCCCCGGAGCCCTCGAAGCGCTCGTCCTCGATCCCCTTCTCCAGCGCCTCGGTCTCGGCCGCCCGGAAGAAGTGGCGGTCGAAGAGCAGCTCGAAGATCCGCCGGTCCTCCTGGGATTTGGCGATCGTCGCCGCCAGCGACTCGCGGAAGTCACGCTGGTCGGTCCAGCTCACCTCGTCGAGAGCGGCGAAGGCGTCGAGGATCTCCGAGGTGCCGACGGCGACGCCCTCCGAACGGAGGTCCTCGAAGAAGGCGAGCAGGCTGCCCGCGGTGGACGACACGCTCAGCTCCCGGAGGAGCCGGGCGGCGTCAGGCCGCCGGTCACGCCGTTGCCCTCGAGCTTCACCGAGACGCGCTCGGCGACTAGGTCGATGTCCGAGCGGTGCTTGACCAGAATGCTCATCGACTGCTCGAACGTCTGGCGATCGATGTCGTCGGCGCCGATCAGCAGCAGCGTTCTCGCCCAGTCGATCGACTCCGCGATCGAGGGCGGCTTCTTCAGGTCCAGCCCACGGACCATGTGGACGATCTCCACGAGACGGCGGGCAAGGCCCTCGTCCAGCTCCGGCGCATGGAGGCGGACGATCTCGAGCTCGCGGTCCACGGACGGGTAGTCGAGCCAGAGGTAGAGGCAGCGGCGCTTCAGCGCCTCGGTGAGCTCACGTGAGTTGTTGGAGGTCAGCACCACGATCGGTTGGGTGCGCGCCTCGATCACTCCGAGCTCGGGGATCGAGATCTGGAAGTCGGAGAGGACCTCGAGCAGCATCGCCTCGAACTCCTGGTCGGTCTTGTCGATCTCGTCGATCAGGAGGACGACCGGGTCCTCGGCGCTGATCGCCTCGAGCAGCGGCCGGGTGAAGAGGAAGTCCTCCGAGAAGATGTCGCCGCGGGTGCGCGCCCACGAGCCCTCGGATGCGGACTCCGCCTCGCCGGATGCCTCGGCCTGAATCCGCAGCAGCTGCTTGCGGTAGTTCCACTCGTAGAGGGCCTTGGCCTCGTCGAGGCCCTCGTAGCACTGCAGGCGGATCAGCCGGCGGCCGGTCGAACGGGAGAGCGCCTTGGCGAGCTCGGTCTTGCCGACTCCCGCCGGCCCCTCGACCAGCACGGGCTTGCCGAGGCGCTGCGCGAGGAACGAGACGAGCGCGGCGGCTTCGTCGGCGAGGTATCCGACCTCGCCGAGTCCCTCGCGAACCTGGGCGACTGACTGGGGCTCGGGGTCCGGCATCTGGGGGATGATAGATACCGCCTCATGCTCGCCATCGCCCTGCCCGACTCGCTCGGCCCCTATGCCGTGCTGCTCGCCATCGGATTCCTCGTTGGCTGGTACGGCCACGGCGCTCGCAGCAACTGGATCATCGCCTTCGGGATCGTGGTGATCCTGGCTGCGATGGGCCTGCTGCAGCTGGCGATCGCCACCCACAACGGAAGGGCACCGACCGGGTTCTGAGCATGGGCGCCCTCGACGACCTCGACCTGACGAAGAAGCTCTCCCGGGAGGAGGAGGCCGAGGGGCTGAAGCGCTGCCAAACCCGGCTCGAGCAGCTTCGACTCACGCTCGGCGGGCTGATCGGCAAGGGGGAGCTCGGCCCGCCCGTGTGCGTCATCTTCGAGGGCGAGGATGCCTCGGGAAAGGGAGGGGCGATCAAGCGCCTCGTGGCGCCGCTCGACCCGCGCCATGTCCGCGTCGTCCAATTCGCCGCCCCGACGCATGACGAGAAGCGCCACCACTTCCTCTGGCGGTTCTGGCCGTCGCTGCCCGGCTGGGGAGGAATGGCCGTGTTCGATCGCTCCTGGTACGGACGGGTGCTGGTCGAGCGGGTGGAGGAGCTTGCGACACGCGAGCAGTGGCTCCGCGCCTACGACGAGATCAATGGCTTCGAGCGGACCCTGGCCGACGAGGGCACCATCCTCGTCAAATTCTGGCTGCACATCTCGGGTGACGAGCAGCTGAAGAGGTTCAAGGCCCGCGAGAAGGACCCCCTGAAGGAGTGGAAGCTGACCGACGACGACTGGCGCAATCGCGAGAAGCGCGACGAGTACAAGCAGGCGGTCGAGGACATGGTCGCGCGGACGAGCATCGAGCCCAACGCCCGCTGGCACCTGATCCCTGCGGAGTCGAAGCGCTACGCGCGGGTCGCCGTGATCGATACGGTCATCGAGGAGATCGAGGCCGGGATGCGGCGGCACGGCATGAAGCCACCCGAGCCGATCGACTGATCGACCGGGCCGGCCGGTGCCGGATCATCGTCAGCGGGCTGACGCTGCGCTTGCGCAGCTCTGCCACGCGCGGGAACATCGATGCATGTCCCCAATCGTCATCGGAAGCTTCGCGATGATCGACGCGGCGGTGCTGGCCCAGATGGCCTACGCGGCCCGCGACCTTCGGGAGAGCGACCAGGAAACAGACCCCGAGTCAGAGGCAGACTGACCCTGTCCTGAATCGACGGCTGCGAAAGCAGCGGCCGGTCAGTCCGGCGCCCGAGGGCGCTTGGCTCGCTCCCTCGGCCGCATCCGCACGCCGGCGGCGACGATGATCAGCGCGCCCGCGAGCGCGACGAAGATCGCGTAGTGCAGGTCATAGGGCTCATCGCGGCCGCCGAGGGTGAACGGCGGGCGGTCGAGCATCCGGTAGACGACGATCGTTGCCGCCCAGATACCGGCGGCGACGAACAGGCCCCACTCGCGCAGCGGCCGCGGTGGCACGTAGCCGCCTCCACCCTGCAGCGCCAGAAAGGTGGTCGCGGCGGCGATCAGCAGCAACGCGCCCTCAGCCCAGCTGAAGCCGCCGATGCCAGTCAGGACGAGGTCGTTCGAGATCGGCGACTGGTACCAGGGCAGCAGCAGGCTGAAGACCATCACGGCGCAGCCGATCACCGCGATGCGCTCGTTGCCGCCCAGGCCACGCAGATCGCGGAAGAGCTGGCGGGGGATCGACCTCCAGCCTCTAGTCGAGCGGCTCGCGGCCACCGTAGCCAGTCTCGAGTTCGTGCCAGTAGGCGACGTCGTCCTCGCCCAGCTCCCAGCACAGGTAGACCTCCCGGTCGTCCATCAGGGCAGGGAAGTCGACCAGACCGCGGTCGATGTCCCGGAGGACGATTCCGGATTGCTCGATCATCTCGAGCAGCCGCCTGACCTCGAGGAAGGCCACCCCGACCTGCTTGCCTTCCTCGCCGCCACCGTTGCCAGCGGCGGCCTCGGAGAGCGCCTCGTGGGCCTCGGTGTCAGTGAGGTCGTCCTTGGCGTCGCGCAGCTGGTCGAGCATCGTCGTCAGCTGGGGGAGGAGAGCGTTCGCCTCCGCCCTGGTGAAGTGGCGCTCGTGAACGAGGCCGGTGTCCTCCTCGCTCACGCTCCCGCCGCAACCTTCGCTGAGAGCCGCTCGCAGAGCAGGGCCGCATCGCCGTCGCCGATCGTCCGAAGCTGTCCCTGGAAGGCGAGATGCCAATGGTCGAGCGGCCACTTGCGGATGTGCTCGAGCTCGGTGACGAGCTCCTCGGCCGGGACGAAATCGTCCTCTGGCAGAACGAGGACCGGCTCGGCCTCCACCCGCCATGGGTAGGGCTCGGGTCTATGCGGCGGCGATGTTTGTGGCCGCCGTTTACGCGGGTCCTGGGGCCAGATCGAGCTGCGATCCTCGAACATCTCGGAGCGCACCCGCGCGATCCCGCCGAACGCCTGCACGCCGGTGACGTAGAAGACGATCTCGTCGCCCGGCTCGAATTCCTCCGCCTGGCGGCGACGGCGCTCCTTGAAGCCGATCACGTCGAATCCGCGCTCCACGTTGATTCGGAAGTTCTCGAGCGACCCGGTGAGGATCCAGGTCTTCGCGCCGTCCTCCGACATGGCGCGATTGTATGGAGCTATGCGCTGACCGTTTCGCGGGCGCGGGCGGCGAGCGCGGGGGCGCCCAGCTCCTCGTACTCGGCCGCGGCGTCGTCGAGCAGCTGGGTGGCGGTGTCCTGGTCTGACTCCAGCAGCAGCCGGCCCTGGACCACCAGGCAGCGCGTCGCGTCGAGGGGACGGCCGAGCTCCTGCCAGAGCCGGCGGGCCTCGTCGATCTTGGCGGCGGCCCCCTCTGCGTCATCGGCGCAGGCGCCGGCGGCCTCGGCAGTGGCGGCCTCGCCGACCGGGTAGTGGAGCCGTCCGGCGAGGCGGGCGGCCTCCTCGGCGGCGGCACGAGCCTGCTCGGTGCGCCCGGCCAGGGCAAGCACGACGGCGCGGGCGGAGATCGCCTCCACGGACTGCGCGATCAGGCCGGCGCGCTCGCAGATGTCGAGCGCCCGGGTCAGCTCGGTCTCCGCTCCGGCGAGGTCGCCGCTCTCCCGCAGCGTGATGGCCAGCCAGAAGAGCGCGTTGAACGCGACCTCGGAGCGACCGACCTGCTCGCCGAGCTCATGGGCGCGGCGGAAGGACTTCGCCGCCTCGTCCCAGTTCCCCGCGCGCCAGCTGAGCACACCGCGCATCAGGTCCGGGAAGCAGAGCTTGCCGTAGAGGCCCTCGCGCTCGGCCAGGCTGGCGCTCGCCTCGGCGGCTTCCTCGACCGCGTCCCAGTCGGCGTTGTCGACGGCGAGCTCGCCGAGCGAGGCATGAAGCTCGACCTGCGACGGGAGGTCGCCGACCTCCTGCGCGATCTCGAGCGCCTCGCGGTAAGCGGATGCAGCGCTCTCGTAATCGGCCTCCGAGACCTCGAGGTGGTAGCCGAGCGTGAGCAGGGCGCGCACCGCCTCGGCGCGATCAGAGTCCCGGGCCAGGGCAACCGAACGCTCCAGGTTCTCGCGCGCCTTCTCGGAGTCGCCGATGCGTCCGAAGACTCGGCCGAAGATGCCGTGCGCGCGGCTCGCCGCACGCGCCTCATCCAGCCGCTCGGCGAGCCGGAGCGCCTTCTCGGAGGCGTAGATGGCGAGCATGTTGTCGCCGGTGTGCATATAGAGAGAGGCCGCCTCCTCGTAGAGGCGCACGAGCTCGATGCATGGCGGCCCGTCCTTGAGCAGGTCGATGCCCCGCTGGTAGTTGTCGATCGACGCGCGGCGCTCGCCCTTGTGCCAGAGGGCCGCGCCGATCTTGCGGTGAAGGTCCGCGACGCGGGCGAGATCCTCCTGCGTGCGGTGGTAGTCGAGGCAGCGCTCCCAGACGGCGACGGCCGCGTCGACTCGCCCCATCCGCAGTGCGACGTCACCCTGCTTCTCACCGATCCGCGCCACGGTGCCCGGGTCGAGGGACTCGGAGATCTCCAGCGCGGCCGTGTACCGGTCGAAGGCCTCGGCATTCGAGTAGAGGGCAGCCGCCGCGTCACCCGCGGCCTCCAGCGACTCGAGCGCCTGGGTCTGAAGCCCGGAGAGGGCGTCGCGGTCGAGCCCGGCCTCGGATCCGAGTGCCGCCGCGCGCGCGAAGTGCTCCGCGATCAGGCCGATGACGCCGTCGCTGCGCTCGCCGGCGCGCTCCCGGATGAACTCGGCCACCTCGACGTGCTTCCGGCAGCGCACCGACTTCGGAAGCATTGAGTAGGCGACGTCGCGGATCAGGACGTGCTTGAAGGCGTATTCCCGCTCGCCGGCCAGCCGGCTGCCCGCGCTCGGCACGAGCAGGTCCTTCTCCTCGAGGGTCGCGAGCGTCTTGCCGAGGTCGAGCCCCTCCTCCGTGGCGGTCGTCGCCAACGCGCCCTCCCAGAAGGTCTGGCCGACGACCGAGGCGGACTGGAGCAGCCGGCGCTCGAGCCGGTCGAGGGAGTCGAGCCTCGCTGCGAGCAGGGACTGAACGGTTCTGGGAAGCGCGTCGGCCTCGACCGTCTCCTCCTCGAGCAGGCGGTTGACCATCTCCTCGGCGAACAGCGGGTTCCCCCCGGAGCGCTCGGCGACTTGGGGAACCACGTCGCCCGCGCCGTTGTCGGAGCTCGGCATGAGGGCCGCAACCAGCTCGCGGGTCTCATCCTCGGTCAGCGGCTCGAGCGCGATCGTGGTCGCGTTGCGGCGGCCGCCGCCCCAGCCCGGCCGGCGCTCGAGCAGCTCGTCGCGGGTCAGGCAGACGAGCAGGAGCGGGGCGCGGACCCAGCGGGTCAGGTGGTCGATCAGGTCGAGCATTCCCTCGTCCGCCCAGTGGATGTCGTCGATCGCCAGAACCAGCGGGCGGCGGCGGGCGATTCCCTCCACCGCGGCGCGCGCAGCCGAGAAGAGGGCTTCGCGCATCCGCTGCGGATCCTCCTCGGAGGGCTGCAGTCCCTCGGGCGGCTCCAGTCCGAGCGGAATGGCGAGCAGGGCGGCGTTGCGCTCGCCGGCGGCCTCGTCGCCGAGCTCCAGCATCAGCTCGGTGACGCCGGCGCGGAGCTTCTCCCAGGCCACCTCGGGGGCGTCGGTATCCCGGATCTCGAACTCGTCGTTGAGGACCTCCGCGAGGGCCCAGTATGCGATGCCCGATCCATATGGCGGGCACTGGCCTCGGCGGATGGTGGGCGGATCGTCGGAGTCCTCCAGGTTGGTCATCAGCTCGCGCAGCAGGCGTGACTTGCCGACTCCGGCCTGGCCGATCACGGTGACGAGGTGCGGTCGTTCCTCCCGCTGAACCCGGTCCACAAGCGACATCAGCAGCCCGGCCTCCTCCTCGCGGCCGATCAACGGCGTCTGGGCGCGCCCGGTCGCCTGGCGCGGCTCGGCGAGCACGCCGGTGGCCTCCCAGGCGGGGACGGGCTCCTCCTTGCCCTTCAGGCGAAGCGGCTCGAGCCGCTCATAGGAGATCGCCTCGCGGCTCGCGCCGTAGGTCGACTCGCCGACCGTCACGCTTTCGGGGCGCCCCGCGGCCTGCAGGCGCGCTGCGACGTTGACCGCGTCGCCCATTACGGTGTAGCGGTCGCCGACCGCTCCCGCCATCACCTCGCCGGAGTTGATCCCGACACGGAGCGAGAAGCCGACGCCGTACTTCTCGCGGCTCTGGCGGTTGGCGCCACTCATCGCCTCCTGCATGGCGAGGCCGGCCCTGACGGCCCGCTGCGGATCGTCCTCGTGCGCGACCGGAGCGCCGAACACGCCCATCACGTTGTCGCCTATGAACTTGTCGATCGAGCCTCCGAAGCGCTCGATCTCCTCGCCGAGCACGCGGAGGGTGCGGTCCACCAGGGCCTTGACGGCCTCCGGGTCCATCCGCTCCGCCGCCGCCGTGTAGCCGGAGAGATCGGCGAAGAGGACCGTCGCCTGGCGCCGCTCCTCGGGAGGCGACTCGGCCGCCGGGGCCGCGCGGGCCTCCGGTTGTGCGGTGGCCGAAAGAGCGGCCCCGCACTCCATGCAGAACTTGGCGCCGCCCGGGTTATCGGCTCCGCATTCGGGACAGCGCGGCGAGAGCTCGGCGCCGCAGGACATGCAGAAGCGCGCCCTCTCGGGGTTATCGGCCGCGCAGTTGGGACAGGCTCTCCTCCCCTCCATCGAGATCAGGATAGGACGAGGCAGCGTGATCTGACGCTAAGGAGCTTGCGCTACCCTGCGGCGCCGCCGGAGAGACCTTGACCCGTACTCGCCCCCTGATCTCACTCACTCTCGCGCTCGTCGCGGCGCTGCTGCTCGCCGCGTGCGGGGGCGGCGGCAACAGTGAGGATCCCCAGCAGGTCCTCCAGCAGACCTTCAACAACCCGACGCCGATTCAGAGCGGGACGTTCGACCTCGACTTCAAGATCGAGACCAGCGGCGGCGACAATCCGGGCAGCTTCGAGACCAAGCTCGGCGGCAAGTTCGCGAGCCAGGGGAACGGCCAGTTCCCCAAGTTCGACATCGACGCCTCGGTGAATGCCGACAGCGGCTCGCAGAGCTTCTCGGGCACCGGGGGACTGACCTCAACCGGGAGCCAGGCCTTCGTGAACTTCCAGGGGACCGACTACTCGGTGCCGCAGTCGCTCTACGACGAGTTCACCACGACCTACGCCCAGCTCCAGGGCCAGAGCAGCTCCAGCAAGTCCAACAACCTGCTGAAGGCGCTCGGCATCAGCCCGGCGAATTGGCTGACGGACCTGAAGAACGAGGGCACCGAGGACGTCGAGGGGACCAAGACCATTCACGTCTCCGGCTCCGCGAACGTCTCGAAGCTCGTCGCCGATCTGAAGACGATCGCTCAGAGGGCGGGCAGCTCCGTCGGCAATGTCGATACCCAGCAGCTCGACCAGCTCGACGGCATCGTCCAGTCGGGGGACATCGACGTGTACTCGGGCGAGAACGACAAGCTGCTTCGCCGCTTCCAGATCAGCGTCGACCTGAAGCCGCCGGCGGGGACCCCGGGCGCGCCAGATTCACTCACCATCGACATCCAGCTCAACATCGCCGACGTCAACAAGCCGCAGACCTTCAATGCCCCCGCGAACGCACAACCGCTGAACAGCCTCTTCCAGTCACTCGGGGTCAACCCGGCCCAGCTGGGCAACGCGCTGCGGGGCGGACTCGGCACCAGCGGCGCACTGCCGGAGTCCGGAGGCTCGACCACCGCGCCGAGTGCCTCGGGCGTTCAGGCGTACGAGCAGTGCCTCTCGCAGGCGTCGGGCTCGGCCGCGCTGCAGAAGTGCGCCGCCCGGCTCGGCCAATAGTCCCTACCAGGAGTCCGGCAGGGGCTCTTCGATCTCGAGCAGCTCTCCCGGCGGATGTCCCGCCTCGTGGACCTCGGTGCGATGGAGCAGCGGGGCCAGATAACGGCCGCTGATCTTGTGCGGCGGCCACCAGAGCCGGTCCAGGCTGGCGGTTCCCTCGCCACCTCCGCCCGCGATGTCAGTGCGCATGTGCAGCGAGGCGTCGCCGGTGAGGAGCTGCCCGCGCAGCACCGGCCGGAAGGGCTCGGGCGCGCCCGCGACACCGAGGCGATTGGCGATGTCCTCGGCCGCCGCGTCGGCCTGCTGGGTGGCCAGCCCGCCCTGCTTGACCGGGAAGTTCGTGCCGTCGCCCGCGGCGTAGACGTCCTCGGCGCCGCGAACGCGGGAGTGCTCATCGACAGGCAGAAAGCCGTCATCGTCCGCGGGCAGTCCCTCAATCGCCGGACCCTCCATTCTGGGCAGGGCGATGATGACGTCGGCCTCCACCCTCCGGCCTCCGGGTGTGAGGATCAGGGAGTCGTCCTCTCGATGGGCCCGCTCCCCGGTGACCACCTCGATCCCGCGAGCGCGCAGCAGCTCGCCGACGGCCGAGCTGGCGGCGGCTCCGAAGGCGGCCAGCGGAACCGGCTCCGGGGTGATCAGCGTGATCTCGAACCGGTCTCCGCGGTCGCGCGTGCGCCGCTCGGTCATCAGGGCGATCTCGTACAGCGGGAGCGACCAGGTGATCGTCGGGGGCACGACGAAGGCGATCCTGCCGTCCCCGCTCGCCGCCCGATCGAGGACCGGGTCGATACGGAGCGGCTCGATCGGGTTGGGAAACGTGATCGCCCCGCTGAGGGCGGGGACGAAGCGGCCGCCGACGCAGATCACCAGGTAGTCGTACTCGCGCGAGCTGCCGTCGTCGAGGGCAAGGGTGTGCGATCCGGCGTCGATCGATGAGACCGAGCGGAGCAGGAACTCGGCGCCGTTCTCCTCGGCGAGCGGCGCCAGCGCGTATTGCTCCGGCGGGCCCAGCCCGAACGGCTCCTCGACCAGCAGCGGCTTGTAGACGAAATCCGGGTCCGGGGCGATGAGCGTGATCTGGGCGTGGTCGCCGGCCAGGTCGCGCAGCGCCAGAAGCGCCTCGACCCCCGCCACGCCGCCCCCGACGATGCAGACCTTCCCGCCGCTCTCGTTAGGCTCGCTCACGGTTTGAGTCTATTCACCGACCCCAAGAGGCTTCTGGGGGCCGACGGCTGGCCCTACCTGCTGTCGCCGCTGATCGCGGCCGCGGTGATCGCCGACGTGGCGGGTGCGCCGGCCACGGTGATCTTCTTCGTCTCGGCGGTGGCGCTGATCCCGCCCGCGGCGATGATGGGGCGGGCGACCGAGGAGCTTGCCGAACGCTCCGGCAACATGGTCGGGGGGCTGCTCAACGTCACCTTCGGCAACGCCCCCGAGCTGATCATCGCCCTCTTCGCGCTCGGCAAGGGCCTCCACGAGGTCGTCAAGGCGTCGCTGGTCGGCTCGATCCTCGGCAACGTCCTGCTGGTGATGGGCGCGGCGATGCTGGTCGGAGGCCTCAGCGGCGGGCGAACCCGCGGGGTGCAGAAGTTCGGGCAGACGGCGGCGAGCACCCAGTCCACGATGCTGCTGCTCGCGGTCGCGGCCCTGATCATGCCGGGCGTCTTCGCGCTGGTCGAGGGCGACGGTTTGCCCCATCCCGGCGATGCGCGGGTGAACTATGGCGCCACGCTGGAGCATCTGTCTCTGGCGGTGGCCTGCGTGCTGATCTTCTCCTACGCCGCCGGCCTGCTCTTCTCGCTGCGGACCCACTCGAGGCTCTTCAACCCGCACGAGGAGGAGTCCCACACCGAGGGACGCGGTGCCTGGTCGACGAGGCGCTCGGTCACCGCCCTCGCGATCTCAGGCGCCCTGGTCGGCGTCCTCTCGGAGATCCTGGTCGGCTCGATCGAGGAGACCTCCCACGCGATCGGCCTCTCGGAGTTCTTCATCGGCGCGATCGTCGTCGCCATCGTCGGCAACGCCGCCGAGCACTGGGTCGCGGTGCTGGTGGCCTACAAGAACAAGATGAGCCTGGCCGTGAACATCGCGATCGGCTCCAGTGCCCAGGTCGCACTCTTCGTCGCTCCGGTCCTGGTGCTCTGCTCGTTCTTCATCGGCCCCGCGCCGATGCCTCTCGTCTTCAACGGCCTGGAGCTCGCCGCCCTGGCGATCGCCGCGATCATCGCCAACCAGGTGACCCAGGAGGGGGAGTCCACCTGGTACGAGGGGCTGCAGCTCCTGCTCGTCTATGCGGTGGTCGCGCTCGCGTTCGGCTTCGCGTAAGCCTGGACGAGAAGCTCTGCCGGTCTGAGTCAGCCCAGCTCGTAGGCGAGCGTGAGGGTGTGGTTGCCCTCCTCGTCGGCGAGCATCGTTCCGTCGCCTGAGATGCTCTCGAGCTCACCCGTGCCGCTGCCGGGGACGATCGTGCCAGTGTTGGTGACGCCGGCCGGGCCCATGATCCCCGTGTGCTGGAAGACGAAGGCTCCCGATTTCCCACCGAGCGTCCCGCTGATCTTGTCGTGGCCGACGTAACCGCCGCCGCCCTCGGACTTGGCGATCATCAGCTCGGCCGTGCTGGAGCCCTCGAGGTCGCCGCTGAAGGTGCGTGAGATGTGGACGCGGCTGAGCTCGACGCCCTCGGCCTCGGCGTAGCCCTCCTCGTCATAGCGGTCGTTGGTGAAGGGGGAGGAGGCGTTCACGGGCGCGACGCTACTGCTTCAAGCAGGCTCGAAGTCAAGGTCCCGAAGCGCGTCCAGCACGACGTCATCGTGCGTCTTCGGGGATGCCTTCGGGATCACGTGCGCGACCTTCCCGTCGGGATCGATGATGAAGGTCGCGCGCTGTACGCCCATGTAGGTCTTGCCGTACATCTTCTTCTCGCCCCAGACGCCGTAGAGCTCGGCGACCTCGTGGTTCTCGTCGCCGAGCAGCGTGAAGTCGAGGTTGAACTTGTCGGCGAACTTCCGCTGCGCGGTGACCGTGTCGGGCGAGACCCCGACGACGCGGGCGCCCGCCTGCTCGTAGTCGGCGCGGCGGTCTCGGATGCCGCAGGCCTGCGTCGTGCAGCCCGGGGTGTCGGCCTTCGGATAGAAGTAGAGGACGACCGGCTGGCCGCGCAGCCGGCTCAGCGTGACCTCGTCGCCGTTCTGGTCGGGCAGCGTGAAGTCCGGAGCGCTGTCCCCCTCGGCGACCAAGCTCTACTCCGCCTCCGGCTCCGCGGCGTCCTCGCGCCCCGGGTCCTGGCCGTCTTCGTCCTCGTCGAGCTCCTCGTCGCCCTGCTCGAGCGCGGTCTCGGAGACCGATCCCGCGGAGCCCGGGTGGTAGCGGGTCTGGAACTCCTCGAGGAGCTTGTCGCGCTTCTCCTCGTCGACGGGGACCTCGTCGGATATCCGCACCCAGTTCGCCCCCTCATAGGCCTCCATGTTGAAGACCTCCTGATCGATCGAGGCGGAGTCGTCGACGACCACGACCACCTCGGTCTGGGGGTTGAAGTAGGTGCCGGGGACGTCGGCGAGCTCCTCGAGCTCCATCACTCGCTTCTCTGCGTCGCTCGCTTCCACGCGCGAGATATTAGTGACGGGGGTCAGGCTTGAGCCTGACCACCGACGATCATTGGTGACGGGGGTCAGGCTTGAGCCTGACCACCGACGATCATCACTGACCGAGGTTCTCGAATTCCCGCAGCTGGCGCTCGATCTCCTTCTCGACGTCGAGAGCCTCGCGGCCCTGCCGCTGGCGGCGCTCGTTCCTGGCGACGACCAGCTGGCGGATCTCCTCGCGGAGCCCCGCATCGGCGGCCAGCCCGGGCCCGCCCGACTCGGAGGCGAGCAGCTGCGCGACCTCGGCCTCGACGTCGAGCGCCTCGCGGCCCTTGGCGACTCCGCGGTCGGAGCGCGCCTGGATCATCTGACGGATCTCCTCCTCGCGGACCTCGGCCGAGACCGCGTGGACGGGTGCGCCGGAGCTCTGCGGGAAGTCCTGCTCCAGGGAGAGGGGTCCCTTGCCGATCTGACGGAGTGCGCCGCCCGCGCCCCGCGCGAACACGATCGCACCCACCGGGAGCGCCACGAGCACGACGATGATCAGGACGATGCCGACCTGGAACGTGGCCAGAAGCATGGGTTCAGGTTAAGCCCGCTACTCGTAGTGCACGGCCTGCATCACGTCGATGCGTGAGCCCCGCCTGGCGGGGAGGACGGCCCCGATGATCCCGACGACCACGGCGAGCACGAAGAACACGATCAGCTGCCCGACCGGCACGCGGAAGACGAGCCCGAGCTCGCTCAGGGACGCGGTCAGCAGCGCTCCGAAGAGCAGTCCCACGACGATCCCGAGAACCCCGCCGATCGCCGCGGTGATCGCGCTCTCGTAGCGGACCATCCTGCGCACCTGACGCCGGGTCGCGCCGATCGCGCGCAGCAGTCCGAACTCCCGAGTGCGCTCGTGGATCGAGAGGAACAGGCTGTTGGCGATCCCGAAGAGCGAGATCACGACGCTCATCGCGAGCAGGGCGTAGAGCAGGTAGACGATCTGGTCGGTCTGCATGGTGACCTGGTCCTTGAGCCCCTGTTGCGAGGTCACCTTGGCCACCGGGAAGCGCTGCAGGCCGGCCTCGATCCTGCCCTGGACGGCGCCCGCGTCGGCGCCGGGCAGGGTCGAGACGAGGATCAGGAATGGGTCCTTGGCGGTCGAGACCGACTCGAGGGTCCGGCGGTCGACCATCAGCCCCTGAAGCAGGGTCGGGTCCCTGTACTCGCCGATCACCTTCAGAGTCAGCCTGCCGCCGGTGGGCGTCTGCACGTTGAACGTGTCGCCGACGTCGACGTGGTGCGCCTTGGCGAACTGCTCCTCGACCACGGCGTTGTTCCCGTGCAACTCAGACAGCGTCGAGTCCGAGCCGTGGATCCAGTCGAACCGGTAGCCGGCCGCGATCCGCGCCGGCTCCACGCCACCCAGGTCGTCGTAGAGGAGGTTCGAGTGCTGCCCGTTCACCTCGACCTGGTCATAGAGGACACCGCTCGTCGTTTCCACGCCCGGGGTCCGGGACGCGATCTCCTGGACGCGCCTCGGGACGGGCTGGAAGCCGCTGTTGGAGCGGATCACGATCTGGGCCTGGATCAGGCGGTCGATCGAGTCGTCGATGGAGGCCTTCAGGCCGGCCGCGAACACAGCCACGAAGACCACGAGCCCCAGGCCGACCATCAGGGCGGCCGAGGTGAGAGCCGTCCTGGCCGGGTTGCGCTGTGCGTTCTCGCGGGCCAGCTGCCCGACCACGTGGAACGAGCGCTCCAGCGGCAGTCCGATGGCCGCCGCGATCGGCCTCACGATGTACCGGGCGACGAGCGCGAGCCCGATGAAGATGAGCACCGCGCCGCCCGCCATGCTGAGCAGCTTGCTCGTCGCCGGGCCGGAGCCGAACAGACCGAAGAGCAGAAGCAGCAGGCCGCCGAGCGTGACCACGGCCGAGAGGTAGGGGACGAACCGCGACACGCGCGAGGGCTCGATCCGGGCGCCCTCTTCGAGTGCCAGCGCCGGCGGGATCCGCGTGGCTCTCGTCGCCGGTCCGATCGCGGCGAGCATCGTGATGCCGATGCCGACCCCGAGGGCGACGATCACCGTGCGGGTGGTGAGGTGCAGGCCGGAGGTGGGGATGCCCGTGCCCGCCGCCTGGAAGAGAGCGCCGATCAGCCGGGCGAAGCCGAGCCCGCCGAGGAGGCCCAGGACCGAGGCGAGCACCCCGATGGCGAGCGCCTCGATCGCGACCGAGCGCAGCACCTGTCCGCGGGTTGCCCCGAGGGTCCGCAGCGAGGCGAACTCCCGGGTCCGCTCCGCGACCGAGATCGAGAAGGTGTTGAAGATGATGAAGGCGCCCACCAGCAGCGCCGCGCCGGAGAACGCGAGCAGCGCCGGGCCCAGGAAGGAGTTGATCGAGTTCGAGACGTCCTTGGCGTTCTCGTCCGCGTTCTGCTGGCCCGTCTGCACCTTGACGTCGGCCGGCACGACCCGCTTTAGCGCCTCGACCAGAGCCTCGGGGGAGACCCCCGGCCTCGCGGCGACCGAGATCTGGTTCACCTGGCCCTCCTGGTCGTACCAACGCTGCAGGTTCGCGAGGGTGGTCATCGTGAACCCGTAGCCGCCGGCCGAGCCCGATCCGCCGAAGTCGACCAGCCCGACGACGGTGGCCTGCTCCGTGCCGTGGGCCGTCTCCAGGCCGACTCGGTCACCCACTTCGATCCCGTTGCGGTCGGCGAGATCCTTGCTGACCCCGATCTCGCCGGGCCCCGCGGGCTCGTGGCCTTCGACGGCGCTGGTGGGGTCGAACGGCTGGGGCGCGGTGCTGAAGACGAGGTTGGGGCCGCCGAGTTGGCTGATCTCCTTGCCGTCCTTGACCAGCGCGCCGAACGCCTGCCCCGCGCCCGCCGCCGAGCTCACCTCGGGCAGTCCGCGCACGGGCCCCAGCAGCGACTCCGGAATCGTCTGCTCCTGCGAGAAGCTGCTGTTGAACTGCGTCTTCGGGCTGAGGACGGCGTCGGTGCCCTGGTTCGCGGTCTCGTTGATCTTCGCGAACGCACCTCGGATCCCATCCGTGACCACGTACGTCCCGGAGATCATCGCGACGCCCAGGAGCACGGCGATGGCGGTCAGGATCGAGCGGAGCTTTCGCTCCGCCATGCCCCGCAGCGCCAGTTTGGTCACGCCAGCTTCCTGAGGTGGTCGAGGATGTCGTCGATGCTCGGCTTGCGGTGGCGGTCTACGATCTCGCCGTCGGCGAGGAAGAGGACCTCGTCGGCGATCGCCGCGGCGGACGCGTCGTGGGTGACCATCACCGTGGTCTGGCCGTAGTCGTTGACGGCCTTGCGCAGGAGGGTGAGGACCTCATGGCCCGCACTGGTGTCGAGATTGCCGGTGGGCTCGTCGGCGAAGACGACCTCGGGGCGGCTGAGCAGCGCCCGCGCCACGGCGACCCTCTGCTGCTCGCCGCCGGAGAGCTCGGAGGGGCGGTGGGAGCGCCGGTCCTTCATGCCGGTGGCCTCGAGCAGCTCCTCCAGCCAGGCGGAATCCGGCTTGCCGCCGCCGATCCTGACCGGCAGCGTGATGTTCTCCTCGGCGGTGAGGACGGGGAGGAGGTTGTACGTCTGGAAGACGAAGCCGATGCGCTCGCGGCGCAGGATGGTCAGGTCGTGATCGGAGAGCTGGTCGAGGCGCTCCCCGGCCAGCTCCACCCAGCCTCCGGTGGGGTGGTCGAGCCCGGCCAGTATGTGCATCAGCGTCGACTTGCCGGACCCCGAGGGCCCCATGATCGCCGTGAAGCTCCCCCGCCCAAACTCGACGTTCACGCCCCGCAGAGCCTCGACGGCGGTCGGGCCCTCGCCGAAGCGGCGCACGAGCTCGTGCCCGGCGACGACCGGGGCCGCTGTGCGCTCCGGTTCGGCCTTGGGTGCCGGTTCAGTCGCCACCCACGCATTGATACCGAATCCGTGCGTACCCACCCATGGTGGCCAGGCGATCCGATACCCTTTGAAAGCTGGCTGACTGACCAGTCAATCAGTCGAGAGAAGACTTCCAACGGGCCCGCGGTTCACGCGTGCCCTCGCATCCGAAGGAGCACTATCAGTGGTTGACCTCACCCTCACCGACGAGCAGAAGGACCTCCGCGAGCTCGCGCACAGCTTCGCCGAGAAGGACATCCGCAAGGTCGCGTGGGATTACGACAAGGAAGGCACCTGGCCCCAGGACATCGTTGACAAGGCCTGGGAAGTTGGGTTGATGAACACCCACATCGCCGAGGAGTACGGCGGCCCCGGCCTCGACTTCCTCTCCGGTTGTCTGATCGAGGAGGAGATGGGCTGGGGCTGCTCAGGCATCGGCACCTCGCTGATGGCCAACGGCCTCGCCGCGACCCCGGTCGCGCTCGGCGGCTCCGAGGAGATCAAGAAGGAGTACCTCGGGATGCTCACCGAGGCGCCCAAGCTCGCCTCCTTCTGTCTGACCGAGCCGGATGCCGGCTCCGACGTCTCCGGCATGAAGACGACTGCCGTCAAGAAGGGCGACAAGTGGGTCATCAACGGCTCCAAGTGCTTCATCACCAACGGCGGCTACGCGGACTGGTTCACGGTCTACGCCAAGACCGACAAGGACGCTGGCCACCGCGGCATCTCGGCGTTCGTCGTCCCGAAGGACGACACGGTCACGGTCGACAAGAAGGAGGACAAGCTCGGACAGCGCGCCTCCAACACCGCGACCATCACGTTCAGCGACACCGAGATCCCCGAGGGCAACCTGCTCGGCGAGGAGAACCACGGCTTCAAGCTCGCGATGATGACCCTGGACCGCACCCGTCCGGGCGTCGCCGCTATGGCCGTCGGCATCGCCCGCGCCGCGCTCGAGTTCGCCATGGACTACTCGAAGGAGCGCGTCCAGTTCGGCGTCCCGATCGCCATGCACCAGGCCGTCGCCTTCCTGATCGCCGACATGGCGACCAAGGTGGAGGCCGCACGGCTCCTCACCTGGCAGTCCGGCGTCCTGCTCGACCAGGGCAAGCGCAACACCCTCGCCGCCTCGCACGCCAAGCGGTTCGCCGCGGACTCCGCGATGGAGGTCACGACCGACGCCGTGCAGGTCTACGGCGGGTACGGCTTCATCAAGGAGTACCCCGTCGAGAAGCTGATGCGCGACGCCAAGATCATGCAGCTCTACGAAGGCACCTCGCAGATCCAGCGCCTGGTGATCGCCAAGGAGCTCCTCATGGGCCGCCAGGCCGACGAGGAGACGCCCGAGGCGAAGGCCCTGCGCGAGAAGGCCGAGCGTGAGTCCTCGGAGAGCCAGCAAGAGCAGGCGCCCGCGACCGTCTAGCAGCACCCGGTTCACGAGTACCACTCCTACGAGCGCCCCGCCGAGTGCGGGGCGTTCGTCGTTTCCGGGCAGAATCACGCGATGGCCGAAGCGGAGAAGCTCAGCGACCAGCTCGAGCGATGGCTGCTGGGGGCCGAGCCGAAGACGATCGGCAGCCTGATCGACCTCTTCGAGGAGAAGAGCTTCGCGGTCCTCTTCGTCCTGCTGCTCGCCGTTCCGGCGCTGCCGCTGCCCACCGGCGGCGTCACCCACGCCTTCGAGGTGATCGCGATGCTGCTCTCGCTCGAGCTGATCGCGGCCAGGCGGCACGTCTGGCTGCCTCAGCGCTGGCGGGCGAAGGAGATCGGCGAGCAGACGCGTGAGGCGTTCACGAAGAAGCTGCTGCCGCGCATCCGGTGGATCGAGCGCCACTCAAAGGCGAGGCTCGGGTTCCTCCTCGGCTACAGGTTCGCGGGCATCGTCTATGGCTTCGTCATGCTGGCCCTCTCGGTGACCGCGTTCTTCGCTCCGCCGTTCACCGGTCTCGACACCGCTCCCTCCCTGGGAGCGGTCCTGGTCAGTCTCGGTGTCCTTCTCGAGGATCCCGTGCTTGGCTTCCTCGGCTTCGTGATCGGGGTCGCCGGCATCCTGATCGTCGTGTTCCTGGGCAAGCAGGTGGTCGACCTGGTCGGCGGGCTCTTTTAGCCGTCTCATTTGATCGTTAGGGTGCTGCGCGCCGATGGAGGCCTCAGCCCAGGGCTACCAGCGCTACAAGGTCCTCTGGCCGCTCGTCCCGGCCATGGCGATGGTGATGATCGACTTCACGATCGTCTCCATCTCGGCGACGACGATTCAGCGGGACGTCGGCCTGACCGAGACCGGCGAGCAGTGGCTCGTCACGGCCTACGCCCTGGCGACGGCGGCGTTCGTCGCCCTAGGGGGTCGTCTGGGCGACATCTTCGGACACCGCCGGATCGTGGTCATCGGAGTGATCCTCTTCGCGTCCGCCTCGCTGATGTGTGGGCTGGTCCCCGACACGGGCATCGCGGAGCCCTGGCTGATCGTCTTCAGGGCGATCCAGGGAGCCGCGGGCGGCCTGCTGATTCCGTCGGCGACCGTGCTGGTGCTGGATGCGTTCCCTCCGGAGGAGCGGGGCAAGGGCCTGGCGACCTTCTTCATCGTCGCGGGGCTGTTCACCGCGATCGGCCCGATCGCCGGCGCCTACCTGACCCAGTTCTGGACCTGGCGTGCGATCTTCTGGATCAACGTCCCGGTGGCGATGCTCGCCCTGGCGGAGATCTACTTCGCGAAGCTCAGGGACGTCAAGAACCCGGCCAGGATCGACTTCCGGGGGGCGGTCCTGATCGTGGCGGGCATGGCGCTGTCCGTGCTGGGGATCCAGCAATCCTCGGTCTGGGGCTGGGGCGATGTGCGGACGATCGGGTCCATCGTCGTCGGCCTCCTGCTCCTGGTTGGCTTCGTGATGGCCGAGCGGAACACCGAGGATCCGCTGATCGACGTGCGGGCGATGGCGGCCAACCGCCCCTTCGCCGTCGACAACGTCCTCACCTTCCTGGTCTTCGGCCCCTGGCTGGCCGTCTTCTTCTTCGGCAGCGTCTACTTCCAGGTCGCCGTCCACCAGCAGCCGACCGAGGCCGGCTTCTCGATCCTGACGATGTTCTATTCGTTCTTCGTCGCGGCCCGGATCGGCGGGAAATGGATGGACAAATGGGGTGCGAAGAAACCGGTGGCACTCGGCTTCGCGGCGGGGGCGGTCGGGATGATCCTCTGGGCCTCGGAGCTGGACGGGCTCAGCCGCAGCGCCACGCTGGCGGGCATGCTCGTCACGGGCGCCGGCTTCGGCCTCGTCTTCTCTCCCCTCAACGCGGACGCCCTGAACCGGCTGCCGGACGCGATGAGGGGGCAGGCCTCCGGGATCGTTCAGACCTTCCGCAACTTCGGCTCCGCGATCGGCATGGCCGTGATGGGGACGATCATCGCGAGCGCCTCCGACGCGGTCGGGGCGAAGGGTCTCGACGACTTCATCGACGCGATGAAGACCGCCTGGTACGTCGGCGCCGGGATGCTGATCGCCGGCTGGATCATCTGCCAGCTCTTCATGCCCGGAGGCACTCAGCAGGACATCGAGTAGCGCCTAGCCGGGGCAGGCGCCGGGCGGCTGAGGTCAGCCGCGGAAATCCAGGCGAGCTGGTTACGACTAAGTAGATCCGTAGACTCGGCTCACGATGGCCGACGAAGACCCGGCGAAGCCGATCTCCGAGGCGGTCGCGCAGGCGGCGCGAGCGGGCGCCGAGGGAGTGGTGGAGCGCCAGTCCCACGGGCGCGGGCGCCCGTCCGACGCCTTCGGCGGTGACATCCGGCGTCGCGACGTCTTCCCGCTGCTCGTCCTCCATCTGGTGGGGCGCGAGCCGACCTACGGCAACCGGCTGATCGAGTCGATCGAGGAGATCACCGACGGGACGATCTCGGTCAATCCCAACACCATGTACCCGTTGTTGCGTGAGCTGGAGGGTCAAGGTCACATCGAGGGTCGCTGGGAGCTGCCCGACCGCCGCACCCGCCGCTTCTACTCGATCACCCCGGCAGGCAGGCGCGAGTACAAGCGGCTTCGAGCTGAGGTCGAGCCTTTCCTCGAGACCGTGATTCGCTCGGTGTCCCTGGTCAGGGACGAGGTCTACGGCGACTAGCCGGCCGCGCGTGCGCAGTCAGAGCTCGCGCTCGTAGAAGAGCATCACCGGGCCGTCGGGGCTTCCCTCGCGGTTGGTGAAGCCGAGGCTCTCGTAGAGGCCGCGGGCGGCGGTGTCATCCGTGCTCGTCCCCAGCTCCATGTGGGTCGCGCCCTCGTCCCGCGCCATCTCCAGCGCCGCTTCGAGCAGGGCCCTGCCGATGCCCTCGCCCCGCAGGCCGGAAACGACGTAGAGCTCCTCGAGGTAGGAGTGGGCATTCGGCCCCGCCGAGTAGACCCAGGGCCGGTAGCGAATCTGGGCGAAGCCGTCCGCTCCATCTCCGGCGAGCAGCACAGTCATGTCCCGGTTGCGGATCAGATCCTCATAGCGATCGGTGAGCGCCTCGACCCCGGGTGAGGTCTCGTCGAACTCCTCCTGGAAGTCGTGAAGCAGCCGGGCGACTGTCGGGGCATCAGCGGGAGTGGCGCGGCGAATCTGGTGGGACGGCATCGGACCGAGACTAATAGCCTGTTGTTGACTGGCCAATCAACCAGGAGGACTCCTTCCCCATGTTCGTCTCTAAGGCCGCCGTACTGGGCGGCGGCACGATGGGCGGCGAAATCGCCCAGGTAATCGCCAATGCAGACATCCCCGTGGTCGTCAAGGACGTCGAGGAGAAGTTCGTCGACGCCGCGCTCTCCAAGTCGCGCGAGGTCACCAAGTCACAGCTCGACAAGCTCGTCTCCAAGGAGAAGCTGACCCAGGAGGCCGCCGACGCGCGCCTCGACGAGGTCATGGGCCGGATCACCGGCACCACCACGTATGACGAATTCGGAGACGTCGACTTCGTGATCGAGGCCGTCCCGGAGCGGATGGAGATCAAGAAGTCCGTCTATCGCGAACTCGACGAGGCCACTCCGGGGCACGCGATCCTCGCCTCAAACACCTCGTCCCTCTCGATCACCGAGATGGGGCGGGAGACGCTGCGGCCCGACAAGGTCGTCGGCTTCCACTTCTTCTTCCCGGCCTCGATCATGCCGCTCGTCGAGATCATCTCCGGCGAGGACACCTCTCGCGACACTGCCACCACGGCCTTCAACTTCGCTCAGGCGATCCGCAAGCAGCCGATCACCTGTGGGGAGGTCCCGGGATTCGTCGTCAACCGGATCCTCAACTCGGGCGTCGGCGAGGTCTGGCGCGAGCAGGAAGAGAAGGGCCTCTCGATCAAGAAGGTCGACGAGGCGATCGCGGGAGCGAACGTGACCCCGATGGGGCCGTTCTTCCTGATCGACATGCTCGGCCTCGACACCGTCCTGCACGTCGCCGAGTACCTGAACTCCTCCTACGGCGATCGCTTCTACGTCCACAAGGGGATGCAGAAGCTCGTCGCCGACGGCAAGCTCGGCGCCAAGTCCGGGGGCGACGGCTTCTACTCGAACGGCGAGCCCAACATCGAGGGCGCCGCCGAGCCCGACGGCGACGAGCTCGCCGACCTGCTGATGCTGAAGACCCTCAAGGAGGCCTGCAGCGTGCTCGAGGAAGGCATCTGCACGGTGCGCGAGATCGACCTCGGCATGATGGCCGGCGCCGGCCTCGACCCAAGGCGGGGGCTCTTCCCGCCCTTCTGGAAGGCTGACCTCGAGGGCCTCGACACCATCCTCGAGCGAATGGAAAAATACGAGGAGTCGCATGGCGAGCGCTTCGCGCCGCCGCGGATCCTGAAGCGGCTCGTCGCCCAGGGACGGCTCGGCCTCAAGTCGGGCCAGGGCTTCTACGCCTATCCGCAGACCGACGCCGAGGGCACGGTCAAGCTCGAGAAGCGCGGCGATGTCGCGATTGCGTGGCTCGCCAACCCGCCGATGAACGCCATCTCTCCGCAGGTGATCCAGGACCTCGGGAAGGTCTGGGAGGAGGTCAAGGCCGACGATGAGATCAAGGCGATGGTGGTCTACAGCTCGCTGCCGGTCGTCTTCTCCGCCGGCGCCGACATCAAGGCCTTCACCTCGATGGACGAGGCCGGCGGGGCCGAGCTGATCAACACGGGCCACGCCCTGCTGCGTGAGCTCGGCCAGAACCGGGTCTCCACGGTGGCCGCGGTCAACGCGATCACCTACGGCGGAGGCTGCGAGCTCTCGATGGCCTGCGACTTCCGCGTCGCCGCGGAGTCGGCCGTCTTCGGCCAGCCGGAGATCAACCTGGGGATCATTCCCGGCTTCGGCGGGACCCAGAGGCTGCCGAGGCTCGTCGGCCCCTCCAAGGCCCTGGAGATGAACCTGACCGGCGATGCCGTGCTGGCTGCCGAGGCTCGGGAGATCGGCCTGGCGGACGACCTGGTGGCCGATGAGGAGCTCTTGGATACCGCGCTCGCGTGGGCCAAGAAGCTGGCGGGGCAAGCGCCGCTCGCCGTGGAGCAGATCAAGCAGGTGTCGAACAAGGCCGATCTGGATGACGGGATCGAGGCCGAAAAGCAGGGATTCGCTGCTGCGTTCCTGTCGGAGGACGGCAAGGAGGGCATCTCCGCGTTCCTGCAGAAGCGCAGCGCGAACTGGAAGGGCAAGTGATCTCGGGACGGCAGCGGCGGACGCGGGGGGCGGCCTCTCAGACACTGACGCCGTTTTGATGTCTTCGAGTCCGCCCCCCGCGTCCACCGCTGCGGCCGAGGAACTCGCCGGGCTGATTCGTCAGTCGAATTGCACGGTGGCCCTCACCGGAGCGGGGATCTCTGTGCCCTCCGGGATTCCTGACTTCCGGACTCCCGGCGAGGGGATTTGGGAGAAGGTCGACCCGATGGAGGTCGCCCACATCGACGCCTTCCGGACCGATGCCGCGCGCTTCTGGGGCTTTTACCGACAGCGCCTGCAAATGCTCGGCGACAAGCAACCGAACGGGGCGCATGAGGTGCTGGCTGAGCTCGAGCGAAGGGAGCTGCTCGAAGGCGTGATCACTCAGAACATCGACACCCTCCACAGCAAGGCCGGGTCCGAGCGGGTCATCGAGGTCCACGGCTCGATTCGCACCTCGACCTGCCAGGGCTGTCAGGCGCAGTACCGCACCGAGTACATCGAGCCGCTCTTCGGCGATGACGGCGCCGCCCGCTGCTCGGAGTGCGGGGCCGACGTGAAGCCCGACGTCGTCCTGTTCGGGGAGATGCTTCCCGCCGATGCCATGGCTGAGGCGGAGTCACTGGCGGCGCGCGCGGATTTGATGCTCTGCATCGGGTCCTCGCTGGAGGTCTATCCGGTCGCCGGGCTTCCCTCGGTGACGATGGGGCGCGGCGGGCGGATCGCGGTGATCACGAGGGGCCCGACGCCCTTTGACGAGGACGCGACCGTCCGGATGGACGGCGACGTCGTCGCGGACCTCGAAGCGGTTCTCGCGGCGATCTAGCGGCCGCCAGCCCGCTCTATCTCGAAGCGGCGGCTTCCCGCCGCGCCTGATTCAGGCGGGCGCCCGCGGCCTGGTAGCGAAGCCGGGCCTGCCCCGCACGTGCCTGCGGTACCACGGGCGGCCGTGGAGGCGCTGGTAGTTCCAGGTCATTGCGGCGATGGTTCCGCGCTTGTGCAGCCAGAAGCGGTCCGGTGGCTGCCTGACCGGATCGATGCGCCTCGGCTCGACGTCCGCGATGGCAAAGCCCTCGCCGTCGGTGCGGTCGAGCGCGTCCAGGATCCGGCCGCGCTCGTCGGTGATCATCGTGCCGCCCTCGAAGTGGCCGCGGTAGGTGGTCGGGAGCCAGGGCATCGCGCAGGTCAGCTCGCCGGCGTGGGCGGCGTGGATGACCGGCACGCCGACATAGAGGGCGAAGGTGGCGGCTGCGTCGACGGCCCGGCGGTGATTGGCCGTCTCGAGCCGAGCGAAGAGGGACCTGGGCGGCCAGTTCTCCGACATGCTCCACCAGCCCGAGCCGGTGAGCGCGAGGTCGATCCGGCCGCGCAGGCGTCTGACGGTCTGCGTTCGCATCAGCTCCCAGCAGACCGCGGCGCCCACCACCGGGCCATCCGTTTCGATCACGCCGTCGTCGGAGCCGCCGACGTAGAAGGCGTTCTCCCACATCGTCGCCAGATCCTTGTCGTGGCGCCCGGCGATCTCACCGTCGGCCGCCGCCAGGAAGAAGGCGTTGCGGACCTCACCGTCGGCGTCGCGGCACAGGAAGGAGCCGCCGACGAGCGCGCCGTGCCGTCGCGCCAGCGACCGAAGCAGCTCGGTCGCCTCGCCGTCCGGTGGGAGAGCCGCGTCGGCCAGCTCGGGCACGAAGCCTATGCCGGTGGTGAAGAACTCCGGCAGGACGATGCACTCGGCCCCCGCGGCTCCCGCCCGGTCGGCCACGCGCTCGGCCGACTCGAGGTTCGCGTCCACGTCCGCAAGCCTGGCCTCGAGTTGGACGGCGGCCGCCCTCACGGCTCCGAAGTATCGCCCAGCTTCTCCTCGATCGCCGCGAGCTCCGCCATGAGCTCCTTCTGTCGTTCACCGGGCTGCTCCTCCAGCGCCGAGCGGGCCGCCCTCAGCCCGTAGCGCGCCTCGGCGCGTCGGCCCTGCTGCGCGTCGAGCCGCGCCCGGAGCATCAGCGTCTCGGCCGGGTGCACCTCGTCCCGCCCCGCCAGCACGGCCGCGACGCGAGACTGGGGGTCGATGTCGTCAAGACGGCCGCGACGGGGGCGCGCGAGCTCCCTGGCCTCCGTCCAGCGGCCGTCCGCGAGCTCGTCGCCGGTGCCATGCCCCAGGCGCACGGCGAGCGCCTTCGTGGCGCCGACGTCCTGCACCAACGGGTCACGCGCCGCGGCGCGCAGCGCGTCCAGGGCCCGGTTGACGATCCGGGTAGCGACCCTGACCTCATCGGGGCCCTCGCCGCCGCCACCCATCATCCGCTTGAGCCACTCGGATCCCGCCGCCGGATCCTCCAGTCGCTCACCGGTGACCGTTACCCGCGTCACCGGCGTCTCCAGCAGCTCGCCGGGGTCGACGGGCTTGGAGCGCCTCCCGGCGCCTCGCCGAGGCCGCGGGGCTCCCAGCTCCTCGACGATCAGGACGCGCTCGCGGTCGCCATCCCGGACCAGATACCGGCCCTCCGGCAGGCCGAGGCGGCCGGCGAGCTCCAGCTGAACGAAGGTTGCTCGGGTGGTCGCGGGCTGGGGCGTGGGTCCGGGCTAGTCGCCGGAGCTGCCGCCCTTGGCGGGCAACGCGGCCGCGGAGGGCTTCGACGGCACCTTCGGGTTCTGGATCTGGCCGAGGCGCTGGATCAGTCGCTGCCACTGCTCGGGCTTGAGGATCTCGCCGAGCTGCTTGATCGAGCTGCCACCACTCGTGAACGTGTAGCCGACGTGGATGTGGTTGTAGTGGTCGGGCAGGATGAAGGTCGGTGGCCCGAGATCCATCAGGGAGATGATCTGGGCAGGACGCATCGAGCCCTGCAGGAGGAGCAGGTCCTTGATCACGGCCTCGGTGATCGTCCCCGGCCCCTGGTGGCCAGTGATCGGGATCCCGTTGACCGCCGCGATGTCGACCGCCGAGCCGTAGGAGTGCGCGGACACGTTGCCCGACGAGGTCAGGTAGGAGTGGCCGCACTTGAGCGAGGTGATCGTGAGGCGGTAGCCCTTGGCGACCAGGTACTCCATCACCGCCAGGACACGCCGGTCGACCTGGCCGGTCTGGATGTCATTGCGGCCGCAGGAGTAGATCGAAAGCGCCGGGTCGTTCAGGACCCGCTGCTCGAGCGCGCCCTTCGACATCAGCAGAACCTGGCCGACGGTCGGGTTGTCCGTGAAGGGGTTCTTGTCGGCGGCGCGGTAGATCGCGGTCGTTTCGAGCAGCTTCCAGCCATCTAGGATCGGCTTCGGGTCGATGGTGGGTGCGCCGCGTCCGGCGGGCCGGATCGCGAAGTTGACGTGCGGCGGCTGCGCGTCGGGCTGGCCGACTCGGCCGATGACGGTGCCACCGGTGACCTTGGAGCCCTTCTTCAGCGGTTTGAGCGTCATCGTGTTGGAGTCGAACTGGACGCTCGACGAGAGCGCCGACTTGAAGGTCTCGTAGCCCGGGACGCTGCGGCCGAGCAGGCGGTCGAGCTGGCCGGTGACGCTCGACTGGTCGGCGTTGCCCGACCGGTGTGGCAGGGCGAAGATCCGCTGGCGGCTGTTCTCGGAGTTGGAGGCGGCACTGTGTGCGACCGACTTGTGCGCCTTGCCCGATCCGCCACCGGAGTTGTCGCCCGCCGATGCCGGGCTGTTCGGCGCCGAGTCCTTGTTCGGAGTCTCGAGCTTGAAGTCCTTGGAGGAGAGGCTCTGCTGGCGGGGCACGGGGTGCGTCTGGGCGATCGAGCCGAGGTGCGCGTACGTGAACTGGTTGCCGTAGGCGTCCTGCAGGACGACGTACTTGCCGAGCTTCGGGTTGTCGCCGATCTTCTTGATGACGCCGTCGTTGACCGCGACGACCGGAGCGTTAAGGCTCGAGTAGATGTTGATGCTTCGGCGGTTCGGGTCAGAGCTGACGACGTCGGCGGCGTTGCCGGCGGTCTTCCGCTTGGTGTTCGAGCGGGCGAGGGCCGCGGCGTCATTGATGTCGTCCGCATAGCGCGCATTTGCGGCGACCGGGAAGTGCGCTCCCTCGGTGAGGCCGGTGAGCGAGCCGACCAGGGCGTCCGGCAGCTTGCCGTACTGGTTGGCGTAGAGGAGGACCTCGTCGACATACCAGTCGGCGTGGTTGTAGGCGAAGATCGCCTGGCGGACGTTCTTGTCGCCGCCCGCCGCTCGCAGGTAGCGGGCGGCCGCGCAGATCGCGTCGACCGGGTTGTACGGATCCTTCTTGCCGTCGTTGTTGGCGTCGACCCCGTAGGCGGCCCAGGTGGACGGGATGAACTGCATCCATCCCTCGGCCCCGGCGGAGGAGACGTTCAGGTTCGTTCCGAAGGCGGTCTCGATCTTGTTGATCCCGGCGAGGACCTGCCAGGGGATGCCGTACTCGGTTCCGCAGGACTGGTAGATCGGGAGGAGGAACGGCGGGATCTCGAAGGAGTCGATGACGAAGTTGGGAACGCCGATCGGGGCGGGCCCGAACTGCGCGACGGTCAGGCTCGGATTGGTGCTGGCCGGGGAGCCATCCGGGTTGCGGAGCGTGGGGTGGGTGATCTTCCCCTTCTCCGCCGCGGCGATCTGCTTGGCGCCCTGGCCCCTCTTGGCCTGCTTGCCGAACAGGCCCGGGGTCTTGCCCCCGCCGCTGTTCTTCTTGCCGGCCTTGCCGCCGCCGCTGCCACTCGATCCACCGCTCGTGGTGGTGGTTCCGCCGCCGCTCGTCGTGGTGGTGCCGCCCGAGCCGCCGGAGGTGGTGGTGCCACCGCCGGAGCTGCCGCTCGAGCCGCCGGAGGTCGGGGCGTTGTACTCGGAGGTATCGAGGGGGCCGCTGCAGCCCGGGTCGGCGAGGTCGACCAGGCCGTCGCCGTCATCATCGTTCAGGTTCGAGCACGCCGGGAGGACGCCGTCGGTCGGGGAGTTCACCTGAACGTTCCCGACGGTGATCGACGCTGCAGTTCCCGCAGCGACGATCGCCAGCGCGGCGCCGAGGGCGATGATTAGGAGAAGCTTTCTGGTCATTTGGCTAACCGATCCCTGCCCGCGAAACCCTGTGGGTCTGCCGGTCGCGACCTCCCCGCACCCGCAGGCACGGCGGACGCTACTGACTCGCCCATTCCTTTGCAACGGGGAACCGTCGTCCCTAACGCCAAAAACATGCCCAAAACATACTTGACCGAAACGGTAAACAATTGTGTGCGTTCCATGCCTGACCAAACAACCCCGCTCGAGCCCATCCGTCGCGGTACCGTGCGTGAACGATATGGACGAGAGCGGCGGCGAAGGCAAGCGTGATCGCGCCTCCTCGCGAGGTGAGAGCACGCTGGGCGACCTCGCCCAGCTGCTCGTCGACAACCCCTGGATGAACCAGGCGCTGCAGGTCGCCCTGGGCGCGCGGGAGCGTGCCTCGCAGGCAGGCGCTCACGCGATCCGGAACCTGAACCTGCCCACCGGGAACGACGTCGACCGCCTCGCCCGCCGCCTGCGCGCGGTTTCCGAGCGGCTCGAGGAGGTCGAGGACCAGCTCGATGTGCTGACGCGCGAGCTTGCCGAGCTCCGCCGCGAGCGCGAGGCGTCGCGACCCGGAACCTCTAGTCAGGGTTGAGGGCGGCCGCGGCCAGCGCTCCCATCCGCTCGACCGCCGCCGCCAGATCGTCGTCGGCGATTCGCCTCCGGCTCTCGCCGTCGAAGGTGTCCGACACCACCAGCGCGCAGGCCGTGGCGACGCCTAGTCGCCGGCCGAGCACGAACAGCGTCGCCGCCTCCATCTCGACCGCCACGGCATCCCGCCCGCGCCACGCATCCGCCCGCGCGCGAGGTGGGCCCCCGTGGTCCGGATCGCCGTCGTAGAAGAGGTCGCTTGTGACTATGCGCCGGGGGGCGATGTCATCCGCCAGCCTCGCGGTCAGCTCCTGATCGGGCTCCGCGATCTCGCTCGCGCCCAGCGCACGGCTCGCGCCGTCCTCCGCCAGGGCGTCCTGCACGACCACGAGGTCGCCGTGCCCGAGCCCGGGATCGAGCGCGCCGCAGGTTCCGACGCGTATCGCCCGCCGGACCCCGAGCTCGGCGAGCTCCTGAAGGACGATCGCCGCGCTGGGTCCGCCCATGCCGGTGGACTGGACGCTGAGCGGGTGCCCGGAGGGAGTTTCGCCCGTATACCCCCAGAGCCCGCGGGCGTGATTGCTCATCTTCGGCTCGGTGAGGAGTTGCTGGGCGAAGGCAAGCGCGCGCCCGGGGTCGCCGGGCAGCAGGGCGTCCGGGGCGTACGGCGTGCTCGGCCTGAGGTGGTGAGGCACGCCGCGAGCATATGGGCGGCATGCGGGAGTAGGCTGCCGTCATGAGGGCGCCCGTGCCGGAGAAGCCTTCCGAGGCGCTGCGCGCCGCGATCGAGCGCACCTTCGAGGCGACCGCCGGCTCGGCCGCGAGCACACGCGACCGGGCGGTCGATCTGCTCGACGAGGTGGCGAAGCGCGGCAGGGACGTCCGCGACCAGTTGGGCAGGATCGAGTCCTCGGTGCGCGGCAGGCGAAGGGGTTGACCTCAGGTTGAGCCTTAGATGATGACCGCCGAGGCTCTCACCAAGAAGGAGCTCAAGGACATCCTCAACACCGTCCTGCGCGAGATCGACGGAGATCCCGACGACGGCCCTCGGCTCCGCGCCGCCGCCGCACCGCTGCGCATCGAGTTCCCCGATCTGAAACTGGCCGTCAACGTCGCCCGCGACGACGGGGGGCGCCACTGCCTGAGCTGGAACTTCTCGCAGCGCAGCAGGACCCATCCGAAGCTGCGCCTCAGCATGGAGTCCGCAGTCGCCAACCGGGTCTTTCAGGGCCGCGAGAATCCCGCCATCGCGATCGCGCGCGGGCGGCTGCGAACCAACATCGAGGACGCCGGCGCGGCTCTCCGTTTCTTTCCCGCGGCCAAGCCGCTCTTCTCCAGGTATCGCCAGCTGGTGGCGGAGAAGTATCCGCACCTCACCGTCGAGTAGCGACCGAGCTGGTGCCCCTGTCCAGCGCCATTGACTTGGCTCGGTATGAGCGTAAGCTCGACTCCATCGAACAGACTCGGGCCGGAAGCGGATCCCCGGCTCGCAGATCCCCCGGCGACTGGGGTCAGCGACGGGACACCGCGAGGCGCATGAGCGCCGCTGGCCGACGAAGCGGGCCCAAAGCCCGCAGGCGACGGGGTCCTGGGACCCCGTCGCTGCTTCCGGGGGCATGAACGATCGGAGCAACACGATCTCGCTCGCGGAGGCCAGCAAGATCGCCGGCGTCTCGTCGTCGACGCTGAAGCGATGGGCCGAGGACGGCCTGGTGCCAGTCAAGGACGGGCATTGGACGCCGGCCTCGGCGGCTCAGGCCCGCGTGATCGCACGGATGAGAGAGCGCGGGTACTCGGTGGATGCGATTCGCGAGGCGGCCCGCGGAGGGCGGCTCGCGTTCGGCTTCGCCGAGGATCTCTTTCAGGTCCCCGAGGGCCACTACACCAGGGAGCAGGCCGCCGAGCTGACCGGGCTCGAGCCCGAGCTGATCGACCGGCTCATGACTCTGCTGGGGACCCCGATGGGAGCCGAGGGGATGCTCAACGAGCAGGACCTCGGCGCGATGCGGCACTGCGCGAACGTTCTCGCGTCCGGCTTTCCACTGGTGGCCTTCCTCCAGCTCGTCAGGGTCTACGCCCAGTCGATCCGGAAGGTGGCGGACGCGGAGGTGCGGCTCTTCCACCTCTACATCCACGAGCCGCTGATGCAGGAGGAGGTGCCGCCGCTGGAGATCGCGGAGGAGATGGGCGAGCTCGCCGCCGATCTCATTCCCGTCACCGGCCCGCTGATGGAGTACATGCACAACCGCTACCTGCGCTTCTACATCGAGCAGGACGTGGTGGGGCACATGGAGGCGGACATCGGGGGCGCCGGACGCGGCCTGGCGCGCGTCTCGATGACGTTCTGCTTCGTCGACCTCACGGGATTCACCCGCTACACCGAGGAGGAGGGTGACGAGGAGGCCCTCGACATGATCGAGCGCTTCGTGGACACCGTCGAGGCGACCCTGCCGAACGAGGCGACGATCGTGAAGACGATCGGAGACGAGGTGATGGTGGTCTCGCCGGAGCCGGCGACGTTGACCGAGTGGGCGGTGGGGTTCCTGACCCTTTTCCAGGAGCGGCCCCAGCCGCGGGTCGGGCTTCATCACGGGGCAGCGGTGTTCCGGGACGGCGACTACTTCGGCGGGGACGTCAACCTCGCCCATCGCGTGGTGACTAGGGCGCTTGGAGGCGAGGTGCTGGTGACCGAGGCGCTCGTCAAGGCCATCAGGGAGTCCGACTTCCTCAGCTTCGACCCGATCGGCGAGGTGGTCCTCAAGGGCTTCCCCGACGCCATCTCTCTCTATATAGCCCGTCCCGCAATGGAAGACTAGCGGCGCTTCTTGGCGCCTTTGCCGGCCTTGCGAGCCTTGCGGGCCTTGTGCGCCTTGTGCTTCTTCTTCTTGCTCTTGCCGCCGAAGACGCGGTACCCGTACTCACTCGAGACCGTGACCCCGGTCAGGTCGGAGCTGCTCAGGGGCGTGCCGGGGAGGGCGGCGACGCCGAGCTCGCGGAACGCGGGCCGCAGCAGATTCTCACGATGGGGAGGGCTGTTCATCCAGGCGGTGACCAGGGCCTGAGGCGTGCTCAGCGGCCCGGTGCCCCAGACCAGGTTCTCGCCGACCGTCCAGCTGCGGGTCCCCCGCATGTATCCCGTCGACTCGATGCGGTCCATGAAGGTCAGACCCGCCGGCGAGGTGTGCTCGAAGTACCCCTGGTGGACCATCTCTTTCGAGTGGCTGAGCGCCGCGTCTCGCAGGTCGGTATTGGACGAAACCGGCTGGAGCCCATGCGAGGCCCGCTGGTCGTTGATCAGGCAGGTGATCGAGCCCTCCATCTGCGCCTCGTTGAGACCCGTGACCTGGGTGCCGACCGGCCCGCAATCGGTGGCGAAGGCGGACGAGCTGGCCACCAGTGCCCAGGCGGCCAGGACGGCGATGAGGCTGAGGATGTTTCTTGGTCTCGACACATGTGCTGCATCGAGCTCTCAGCGTTCCTCTGCACGCGGAGCGCGGAAGATCAGCCGCGCGTCCTTTAGCGGGGGTGGGAGATCCTTGGACCTTTCGCCGTTGCGAAAACTGCGTAGAAATCAGTTGCGGGAGCCGAGGTCGACCGTGTAGGTCGCGGTGTTGTGGCCGAAGTGGGGGAAGGGGGCGCCCTTCGTCATCCCCACCCCGACGTCGCGGAACCCGCCGAGCAGGACCCTGCGGTGCTCGGGGCTGTGCATCCACTGGGCGACGATTCGCTTCGGGCTGCCGAGCCGCTGCGGGCCCCACGCGAGGTTCTCTCCGATCGACCAGACGCTCGCTCCGGCCAGGTAGCCCGACGCGCGGATTCGGTGCGCGGCGTTGCCGTGCGAGTAGGAGTTGTGCCTGACCATCGCAACCGCGTGACCCTGGGCCGAGGAGTCGAGGGACGCGTTCTCCTGCAGCGCGCCCCTGCCGGCGTGGGCACGTCGCTCGTTGATCAGGCAGAGCACCGCCTGCCTGGCCGTCTGATTGGTGAGGTGGGCGGGGGACTTCGCCTCACGCACGCACGCGTGGGCCGCGGCGGTCGGGCAGAGCCCGAAGGCGGCCGTCAGCACGAGCGTTTTGAAGATTCCTTTCCGAAACACAAGAGCGGCTGTATACCGCTTTCTAGAATCCTGGGTATGTCGGACGCCACCGGCCTCCCGGTCCTGGCCCGCGCGGTCCGTGCAAGCGGTCTCGTGGCGGACACCTCGCGCGGCCTCGTCCTCGTCTCCGGAGGCGCGGATTCCGCCGCCACCGCCGCCGGGCTGGCGGAGGTGGTGGGGCAAGAGCGGCTGCTTGGTCTCCATCTCAACTACGGGCTGCGCTCCGGCTCCGACGACGACCAGGCGACCTGCGAAGAGCTCTGCCGGATGCTGGGGATCGAGCTGGAGGTGGAGCATCCCGAGCTCGCGGAGGGCAACCTTCAGGCGGAGGCCCGACGGGTCCGCTATGCGGCGGCGGAGCGGCTGCGTCTAGCCCGCGGGCTCGACTGGGTGGCGACCGGCCACACCCGGACGGATCTCTCGGAGACCGTCCTCTATCGGCTCGCGACTTCGCCAGGCCGCCGAGCGCTGCTGGGGCTGCGGGCACGGCGCGGTCACGTCATCCGCCCGCTGCTCGGCCTCGACCGCGATGAGGGGCGGCGCCTGGCGCGGGAGGCGGGCCTTCCGTTCTCCGACGATCCCAGCAACGCCGAGCCGGTTTTCGCCCGCAATCGGATCCGTAACGAGGTGCTTCCCGTTCTGAGGGAGATCGGCCCTGAGGTGGAGGCGACGATCGCCGAGACCCACGCGGAGCTCGCAGAGGAGGCGGAGACCCTGGATCGGCTCGCCGCGGAGGTCCTCTCATCGGCCGGCGCAGCGGTGGCCGGGGCGATCGACCGGGACGCTCTGGGGGAGATGGACCCGGCGATCCGCCGGCTCGTGCTGCGAGCGATGGCCGAGCGGGAGGCCGGCCGGCAGGTGCCCCTCGGTCGGGCGCGCGCCGCCGAGATCTGGCGCCTCGTGCAGCAACCCGAGGGAGGCGTGATCGAGCTCGGGGGTGGACTCGAGGCACACGCCGAGCACGGCCATGTCCGCTTTGCCTTGGGCGAGGCCGAGGAACCCGCCGAGAGCGTCCTGACCGTGCCGGGTGTGTGCCGCTTCGGCTCATGGGAGGTCCGGGCCGAGATCGAGCGAGGTGTTCCAGCCGCCGGGGGGCCCGACCTGGCGGTCCTCGACCCCGCCGCGCTCGGGACCGCCGTCACGGTCCGGGCCTGGCGTGAGGGCGACCGGATGCAGCCGCTCGGCCTGGATGGAACGAAGTCGCTCCAGGATCTGTTCACGGACCGAAAGGTGCCGCGGTCGCTGCGAGGTGTTCTGCCCGTGGTGGAGGCCGGGGACCGGATCGCCTGGATCGCGGGAGTCGCCGTCTCCGAGGAATTCGCGGCGAAGGCGGGCGCCCCGGAGTCCGCCGTGCTCAGGGCGTCCCAGGCCGGTCCATAGACTCCGCCCCACATGGGAACCGACGACGAGATCGGGGACGTCCTCGTCTCAGAAGAGGACCTCCAGCGCCGGGTCGCCGAGCTCGCCGCCGAGGTGAGCCGGGACTACGAGGGGCGCCCGCCACTTCTGGTGGCGATTCTGAAGGGGGCTGTTCCATTCCTCGCCGACCTGATGCGCCATCTGACGATCGACTGCGAGCTCGATTTCATGGCGGTCTCGAGCTACGGCTCTTCGACCGACTCCTCCGGGGTGGTGCGCATCCTCAAGGACCTGGATGCGCCGATCGCCGACCGCGACGTTCTGATCGTCGAGGACATCATCGACTCAGGCCTCACTCTCCACTACCTCCTCCGCAACCTGCGCGCCAGAGAGCCGAAATCGATCGAGGTCTGCGCGCTGCTCACAAAGCCGGAGCGGAGGCGTGTGGACCTTCCGGTCCGCTACGTCGGCTTCGAGATCCCGAATCGGTTCGCGATCGGCTACGGCCTCGACCACGCGCAGCGCCACCGCAACCTCTCCTACGTGGCCGCACTGCGGGAAAACCCTCAAGACCGCTGAAGCTACGCTGGTACTCTCGCGATAGATCCGGGCGCCCAAATTCGGCGTAAACCCCGGGCAGAGGGACATCCATTTTGAGACGCTTTTTCCGCAGCGCTGCCTTTCCGATTCTGATCGTCGTCGTGCTGGCGTTTTTCGCCCAGCGACTGATCAGTCCGGGCTCCGGCCACGAGACGCCGGACTACACGACGTTCGTGCAGCGGGTGAACAGCGGGCAGATCGAGTCCGTCACCTGGAACACGAAGGACAACACGCTCAACGTCAAGCAGCGAGACGGGACGAGCTACGACGAGGCCTACCCGGACTCGGATTCCTCGCAGGCGCAGCTGCTCAACAGCCTCGAGCAGCACCAGGTGAAGACGGAGATCAAGGGCAAGGGCGGCTCGAGCCTGCTCTCGCTGCTCACCTACATCCTGCCCTTCCTGCTCTTCTTCGCCTTCTGGATCTTCCTGATGAACCAGATGCAGGGCGGCGGCTCGCGCGTGATGAGCTTCGGCAAGTCGCGGGCGAAGAGGATGTCCGTTGACGCGCCCAAGATCACCTTCCGCGACGTCGCCGGGGCCGACGAGGCTGTCCAGGAGCTTCACGAGATCAAGGAGTTCCTCGAGAACCCGAAGAAGTTCCAGGCGCTCGGCGCTCGCATCCCTAAGGGCGTGCTGCTCTACGGGCCGCCCGGGACCGGTAAGACGCTGCTCGCCCGCGCCGTCGCGGGTGAGGCCGGCGTTCCCTTCTTCTCCATCTCCGGATCGGACTTCGTCGAGATGTTCGTCGGCGTCGGCGCCAGCCGCGTCCGCGACCTCTTCGAGCAGGCCAAGCAGAACTCCCCCTGCATCATCTTCATGGACGAGATCGACGCCGTCGGCCGCCACCGCGGCGCGGGCATGGGCGGCGGCCACGACGAGCGCGAGCAGACGCTCAACCAGCTGCTCGTCGAGATGGACGGCTTCGAGATGAAGGACAACATCATCCTGATCGCCGCCACCAACCGGCCGGACATCCTCGACCCGGCGCTGCTGCGGCCGGGACGCTTCGACCGCCAGGTCGTCGTCGACCGCCCGGACCGGAAGGGCCGCAAGCACATCCTCGAGGTCCACACCCGCGGCAAGCCGCTGGCGCAGAACATCGACCTCGACACGCTCGCCGGGCAGACACCGGGCTTCACCGGGGCGGACCTCGCCAACCTGATCAACGAGGCCGCACTGCTCACCGCGCGCTCCAACAAGCGCGAGATCACGATGCTCGAGCTCGAGGAGGGGATCATGAGAGTGATCGCCGGCCCCGAGAAGAAGAGCCGCGTGATGTCCGAGAAGGAGCGGCTCGTCACCGCTTACCACGAGCTCGGGCATGCGATCGTCGGGCACCTGCTGCCCAACTCCGACCCCGTCCACAAGGTCTCCATCATCAGCCGTGGCCAGGCCCTCGGCTACACGATCTCCCTGCCGACCGAGGACAAGTTCCTCACCACCCGCGCGGAGCTCAGCGACACGATGGCCATGACCCTGGGCGGCCGCGCCGCCGAGGAGATCGTCTTCGGCGAGATCACGACCGGCGCCTCCAACGACCTCGAGAAGGTGACGGAGACCGCCAAGCAGATGGTGATGCGCTTCGGCATGTCCGAGCGCCTCGGCCCCCGCGTCTTCGGCCACGACCGCTCGCAGCCGTTCCTCGGCCGCGAGTTCTCGGCGGAGCCCGACTACTCCGACGAGGTCGCCCGCGAGATCGACGACGAGGTCCGCCGGATGGTCGAGGACGCGCACCAGACTTCCAAGGACATCCTCTCCGAGCACCGCGAGCAGCTCGACACGATCTCGCGCATCCTGCTCGAGCGCGAGACGATCGAGGCCGACGAGTTCATCGCCCTGCTCGAGGGCAAGCCCGAGGACGAGGTCTTCGCCAAGGACGAGGAGGAGGCCAAGCCGCCGGAGGCGCCGGCCGTCGAGGAGAAGGGGACCGCTCGCGAGGGTCCCAAGCCGCGTCCGCGTCCGCGTCCCGGCCTTGCGGGTGGCGGCGCAGAGATGCGCGCCAACGATTCGTAGTCGGAAGATTCCGGCCGCTTCGCCGCGGGTCCTGTCGCCATAGGAACCTCCCATCGACGCTCAGTAATCGCGTCGATGGGCCCCTCCCATGGCGCCACCCGCGGAAGATGCGCTCGGGATACTTCGGGTATGCGTCTCGTCGCGACAGCCCTTGGACTCGTGATCTTCATTGCCGGGTGTGGCGGGTCGTCCGGTGCCAGCCAGGCGGAGAAGGACAAGGCCATTGCTGCTGCCAAGTTCATCTATGCCGGCAAGGCGAAGGAAGACCTAGGCGCGGGGCCATGCCTTTCGGAGGGGATTCCGGGGGTGTCCGACTGGGTCGTCGACGTTGTGCATGAGCCTCGGCAGGCCGTTGACGACCGGCCCGCCAATCAGTGTCAGAGCTATCGCGACGGCGACACGCATCACTTCGTCGAGCTGACCCCGACGGGGCAGCTGATCCGGGCGGAATAGGGGCGATCGTGGACCGGCCAAGTGTGATGGGGATCGTGAACGTAACCCCCGACTCGTTCTCGGACGGTGGCGAGTTCCTCGACCCCGAGCGGGCGATCGCGCACGGGCGGGAGCTGGCCGTGGAGGGGGCGGACGTCCTCGACATCGGCGGGGAGTCGAGTCGGCCGGGGGCGCGGGCGGTCGCCGCCGGGGAGGAGCTCCTTCGGGTCCAGCCGGTGATCGAGGGCCTGGCCCGGGATGGGATCCCGATTTCGATCGACACCTCGAAGGCGGTGGTGGCCGAGGCTGCCCTGGAGGCCGGCGCCATGATGGTCAACGATGTCACCGCGCTGCGCGCTGATCCGGAGCTGGCGGACGTCTGCGCCAAGACCGGCTGCGAGCTGGTTCTCATGCACATGCTCGGTGACCCGCGGACGATGCAGGAGAACCCCGTCTACGACGACGTCGTCGACGACGTCAAGGCCTTTCTGGCCGAGCGCATCGAGTTCGCCGTCGCCAGGGGGGTGCCGGAGGAGCGCATCTGGGTCGATCCCGGAATCGGTTTCGGCAAGACGGTCGAGCACAACCTCGAGCTCCACCGCCGCCTCGGCGAATTCGTCGACCTCGGATGCCCGATCGCCTTCGGCTCGTCGCGCAAGAGCTTCCTCGGCAAGCTCACCTGCGCTGAGGTCGGGGAGCGGCTGGGCGGGACGATCGCCTCGAACATGATCGCGTTCGCGAACGGCGCCCGCATGCTCCGCGTCCACGATGTCGGCCCGATGCGCCAAGCGCTCACCGCCGCCGAGGCGATCCTCGACCCGGATCGCGCACGCGCCTTCGGCTAGTCGACGAACTCGCGAAGCAGCCTGTTGACCTCGTCCGGCCGCTCGTATGGGACCCAGTGGCCGGCGCCGGGAACGATCTCGACGCGCACGTCGGGGACCCATTCGGTCAGGCCGCGAGTCAGGGAGGGCAACAGGGCGGAGTCGCTCTCTCCCCAGATCACGAGGGTCGGGACCTCCACGGTCTGCGAGGTCATCCTGCTCGCGTACTCTTCGGGCACTCCGCCCGCCGCGACCTGCTCGCCCATGCGGGCGGCCCGGTAGTAGTTGAGCCCCGCGCGGAGCGCGCCGGGCTGCGACCAGGCCTCGTGATAGCTGGCGCGATCCTCGTCGGTGAGCTGAGCACCGGCGCCCCCGATCCGGAGCATCAGGTCGTCCATCAGCGCGAAGTCGTTCGCCGACATCATCTCCTCGGGCCCGGGTGAGGGCTTCGAGAACTCGAGCATGTAGTTGACCGCCTGACGCTGCTTGGGGCTCTCCCGCAGGTCGCGGTTCCACGTGAACGGAGGGGGCGCGTCGATGACCACCAGGCGCTCGAGCATCTCCGGGTACTTGAGGGCGAAGGCCCAGGAGACGATCCCGCCCCAGTCATGTCCCACCAGCGTCAGGTCGGTGAGCTCGAGCTTCTCGATCAGCTCGCGCACGTCGGCCAGCAGGTGCCGCATCCGGTAGGCCTCGACCTCCTCGGGCCGGCAGGAGAGGTTGTAGCCGCGCATGTCGGGGGCGTACACGGCATGGTCCTCGCCGAGGTCCTCGAGCTGCCGGCGCCAGAGGAACCAGAACTGCGGGAAGCCATGGAGGAAGAGGATCGGCTTGCCCTCGCCGCGGGCGACGTAGTGCAAGCGGCACTCGGTCAGGTCGGCGAACCGGTGCTCGAGCTCGCTGGAGGTGATCACGCGCGACAGCCTTTCATGACCCGCTACTTTGGCGAGCGTGGACGAGCACGACGACGCGGCGCAACCGTCGGTCGAGGTCGAGATCCGCGGCCTCTCCATCTATACGCACCACGGCGTCTCGGACGTCGAGCAGGAGGTGGGCCAGCGGCTCGAGTTCGACCTCACCTTCGACGTCCCGGATTGCGACGCGGTGCTCACCGACCGCGTGGACGACACCGTCGACTACTCGGAGGTCTGCGACATCGTCGCCTTGGCCGCGACCGAGAAGAGCTATCGCACGCTCGAGCGGCTCTGCCAGGTCGTGGCTGGACGCCTGATGGAGCGCTTCGACTGCGAGTCGGTGCGGGTCCGCGCCGCCAAGCCGGAGCCGCCGCTGCCGTATGTCGTCCAGGAGGCCGGGGTCGAGGTGACCCTGGAGAAGTCGCTGGACCGCGAGCCCGACGACGAGGAGGGAGTCTGAGGGTCGGCTACCTCGGGCTCGGCTCGAACGTCGGCGACCGCGAGGCACAGCTCCGCGGGGCGATAGACGGGCTGAGGGCTCACGATGTTGCGGTCGAGGCCGCGTCGTCGACCTACGAGACCGAGCCGGTCGGGGAGATCCTCGACCAGCCCGACTTCCTGAATGCGGCGGTGCGGATTCGCAGCGGGCTCGAGCCCGAGGAGCTGCTGGCCGTCTGCAAGGAGATCGAGGCGGAAGCGGGCCGAGACCTCGGCGGGCCGCGTCACGGGCCGCGGCCGATCGACGTCGACCTGCTGCTCCTCGGCGACGTCGAGCTCGTAACCGACCGGCTGACGCTGCCACATGCGGAGGTGACCTCGCGGCGGTTCGTCCTGGCTCCCCTGCTGGAGCTCGATCCCGGGCTGCGTCTTCCCGACGGCACGGAGCTGCGGGTCGCGCTCGAGGGGCTCGGCCCGGGACAGCGGGTCAGTCGCGTGGGCTCGCTTCTTCTCTAGCCGCGCACGCCCTGGAGCCACTCGGCCGGGAACACCGGCGGCATGCGACCCGGGAAATCGGGCACGACCCGGAGGGCGAGCTCGCCGGCGGGGCGCTTCTCGATCGCGGCACGCAGGTCGTCGAAGGTCATCAGCAGCCTGAGCGTGGGGGCGATCTGGAAATCCGCGGCATTCGGCTGCTCGCCGCCCATCACCCCGTCGGAGATCCAGCCGTCGATTCGGTCGAGGTCCCCCGGGAGGGCCGCAAGATCGGCGCGGACGTTCTCGTCGGTCGCGTCGTTGAGCTTGGCGGCGGCCCAGACGATGGGGCCACCGGTCTTCACGGCCAGGCCGATCGGGATTCCCAGCCTCGCACCCTGCGAGTAGCTCTCCATCGGAGACCGGTTCTTCCTGAACGCCCACCAGCTCAGCTGACGAGGGTTGTGCTGGAAGGTGTCGCCCCAGACCTCCGCCTCTTCGACCTTCGCGCGCTGACCGGGGTCAGAGGGGAGGAGCGGCGGGTCCGGCTGAATCCGGTCGAGCTCGCGAGCGATCTCCTGCGATCCCTGGATTCGGCTGTCGCCGAGCTTGAGGGCAGGCACCGTGTTCCCCGGGAACCGCAAGGCCCGCAGGGCGCCCTTCGAGATCACCGGCATCAGGTCGACGCGCTTGTACGGGATCGCCTTGCGGTCGAGCATCAGCATCACGGAGCGCGACGGATGCGAGCCGGGAATCACGTAGAGCTTTGCGTCCCCCATTGCGGCGGATCCTATTGGTGTCGCGATAATCCCGCCAATGCTGCTCGCGGTCGACGTAGGCAACACCCAGACGCACATCGGCGCCTTCGATGGGGAGGACCTGCGGCGCGACTGGCGGCTCGGCACCGTTCCGAGCGCGACGGCCGACGAGCTCGCCGCCACGATCTCGCACCTGCTCGCCCTCGACGACCTCAGCTTCGGCTCGCTCGACGGGGCGATCGTCTCCACAGTCGTCCCGCAGCTCGGGCCCGAATATGAGTCGCTCACCGAGCGGCACATGGGCAGGGCGTGCCTGCTCGTCGGCCCCAGCCTGAAGACCGGGATGCCGATCCTCGTCGACAACCCGCATGAACTGGGCGCCGACCGTCTGGTGAACGCCGTGGCCGCCCACGCCAAGGTCGATGGGGCCTGCGTGGCGGTCGACTTCGGGACCTCGACCAACTTCGACGTCGTCTCCGGGACAGGCGAATACCTGGGGGGCGTGATCGGGCCGGGCGTTGAGATCTCGATGGAGGCACTCACCTCCCGCACCGCCAAGCTCCCGCGCATCGACCTGACGGCGCCGCAGGGCGCAATCGGGAAGCACACCACCGCGGCCATCCAATCCGGCTTCGCCTACGGGTTCGCCGGCTTGGTGGACGGAATCGACCGACGGCTCGCTGACGCCCTGGGCGAGGATGCGAGGTTCATCGCCACCGGCGGGCTCGCTCCGACGATCGCCCCGCACTGCGAGACGATCGATGAGGTCGACCCCCTCCTGACCCTGACGGGCCTGCGGCTCATCTACGAGCGCAACGCCTCCTAACCTCTCATCGATGCAACCGCCGCTCACAACGCCCTTCCGCATCGGCGAGGTCGAGATCGCCAACCGCGTGCTGCTCGCGCCGCTGGCCGGGATCGGCAACTGGTTCGTCCGTCTGCAGGCCCGACGCCATGGGGCCGGCCTGGCGGTCTCCGAGATGGTCTCGAGCTTCGGCCTCCACTACCGCAACGAGCGCACGCTGACGGAGCTGCTGCGTCTCCATCCGGAGGAGCACCCGGTCTCCGTCCAGCTCTTCGGCCAGGACCCCGACGTGATGAGCTCCGCGGCGGAGATCGTCGCCGGGGCCGGGGCGGACCTGATCGACATCAACATGGGCTGCCCGGTGAAGAAGGTCTGCAAGACCGGGGCGGGTGCCGCGCTGCTCGGCGATCCCGATCTGGCGGTTTCGGTCGCCACCGCGGCGCGCGAGGGCGGCGGCATCCCGGTGACGGTCAAGCTTCGCTCCGGGCTGGCGCGCGGCGGCCGCGAGGGCTTCGACCTCGCCGTCCGGCTGGCCGAGGAGGCGGGCGTGGCTGCCATCGGCTTCCACCCCCGCGCCGCGGCCATCCAGCACAAGGGACAGCCCGACTACGCGCTGGCGCGCGAGCTGGTCGAGCGCATCGACGTGCCGGTGATCATCTCCGGCGGCCTGGACAGCGCCGAGGCGGCGCGCCATGCCTACGAGGCCTCCGGTGCCGACGCAGTGATGATCGCCCGGGGATCGCTCGGCAACCCATGGATCTTCGAGGAGCTCACGGGGGTGCGAAGCGAGCCGGCCACCCGCGACGAGATCGTCGCCGAGCTGCTCTGGGTGATGGACCGCGCCGAGGAGCACCTCGGCGCCGATCGCGCGGCCCGCTACCTGCGCAAGTTCTATCCGTGGTACCTGGAGCGGCTCGATGCCCACAAGACGGCGACCGCCGCGTTCCAGGCGAGTGCAAGCCTCGAGGTGGCTCGTACGCTGGTCCTGAATCTCTCGGTTCCCGTCGCGGCCGCCGCGTGAGCTCGTGAACGAGCGGGTCACCGCATGGCGCGATCGCGGCGCCGACGAGGACTTCCGCGACCGGAGCATCCACGTCTACCGGCAGGACGGCGATGGCCCGCTGCTGCTGCTCCTGCACGGCTTCCCCTCCAGCTCCTACGACTGGAGGCTGTTGCTCGACCGCGAGACGGAGCACGCGGTCCTGGCGCCCGACTTCCTCGGCTTCGGGCTCTCCGAGAAGCCGCGCGACCACACCTACACACTCCACTGGGAGGCGGACATGGTCGAGGAGCTCGTGCGCCGGAGCGACCACGACGGCCCGGTCTTCTTCCTGGCCCACGACATGGGCACCTCGGTGGCCAACGAGCTGATGGCCCGCGACCTCGAGGGAGTGCTGGAGATGGACCTGGCCGGCGGATTGCTGCTCAACGGCTCCATGGTGCAGGGAGCCGCCAGCCCGACCCTGGGACAACGGATCCTGCGCAGCGCGGTGGGCGGCCTCTTCTCGCGTCTCTCGAGCGAGCGGTTCTTCCGCCAGCAGTTCGGCTCGATCTTCTCGCCGGACCACCCGCTCACGAGCGAGGAGGCGGAGGACCAGTGGGAGCTGATCTGCGCCGGCGGCGGGCGCACGATCAACCACAAGACGATCGCCTACATGGAGGAGCGGTTCAAGCACGCCGACCGCTGGCACGGCGCCATCCGCGACTGGGAGAAGCCGCTCTCCGTGGCGTGGGGGATGCTCGACCCGGTGGCCACCGAGGCGGTTCTCGATGCGATTCTCGCCCTGCGCCCTTCGGTTCCGGTGACCCGGTTCGAGGATCTCGGGCACTACCCGCAGATCGAGGACCCGGGACGGGTGGGCGCGGCTCTGCAAGCGGCATTGGCCGCCTGACCGAGCCTCTCGACCACGTAAAAAACCGGCGCTATACTGTCGCGCTTCGCCCGGACCCTCGTGATTTCGATCACGTCGGTGCGGGCTCATTTTTCGCCGTATAGCAGGGGATTTGTGCGGCGTCCAATCCACTAGAGCTGAAGAATCGAGGAGAGTTGGCGCGCGAGACATTGATCACCCCAGAGGGGCTCGAGAAGCTCAAGGAAGAGCTCGAGCACCTGGAGAACGACAAGCGCCGCGAGGTCGCGGACCGCATCAAGCAGGCGCGGGAGTTCGGGGACATCGCTGAGAACTCGGAGTACGACGACGCCAAGAACGAGCAGGCGATGCTCGAGCAGCGGATCGCCTCGCTTCAGGACAGGCTTCGCCGGGCCGCGGTGATCGACAAGAAGCACATCGATACCGAGACGGTCGGGGTCGGCGCGGTCGTCCACGTCAAGGACCAGAAGTCGGGCAAGTCCCAGAAGTTCCAGATCGTCGGCTCCGCCGAGGCCGACCCGATCGAGCACAAGCTCTCCAACGAGTCGCCGATCGGCAAGGCGCTCGTCGGATCGAAGAAGAACGAGGTCGTGACGGTCGAGACGCCGCGCGGTCCAAAGAAGAAGTTCAAGGTCACCAAGATCGAAGCGGCCTAGCGGCCACCAGGCCGCTCCACCTTGGAGCGGAGGCCGAAGGCCGAAGCGACTTATGTGGGGCGGCCGCTCGTGGCCGCGACCTGATGGCGAAGCCGTGAATAGGCTGCTCTCGTGACGGAGGAACATCGCCCGGAATCTGATCTGCTCGCCGACCGGCGGGCGAAGCTGGAGCGCCTTCGCGAGGAGGGCATCGAGCCGTACCCGCACGTCTTCCCCGACCGGACCGAGATCGCTGCCGTCCGGGAGTCTCACCGATCGATCGAGGCAGGTGAGGAAACCGATGACCGCTACCGCGTCGCCGGCAGGCTCAGCGCGCGCCGGGGACACGGCAAGGCCTCGTTCCTGGACCTGAAGGACGGGACGGGACAGATCCAGATCCAGGCCCGCGTGGACGAGCTCGGCTCGGATGCGTACGAGGGGCTGCTCTCCCTCGACATCGGCGACATCGCCGGGATCGAGGGAACCGCCTTCGCGTCGAAGCGAGGCGAGCTCTCCATCCGCGCCGAGGCCTGGGAGCTGCTCTCGAAGAGCCTCCGACCGCCGCCCGAGAAGTTCCACGGGCTGGAGGACGTCGAGACGCGCTACCGCCGCCGCGAGCTGGACCTGATGGCGAACGAGGAGACGCGCGACCTCTTCCTGAAGCGGGCGCGGGCGGTCGCCGAGGTGCGGCGCTGGTTCGACGAGCGGGACTTCGTCGAGGTCGAGACGCCGGTGCTCCAACCCCTTTACGGAGGGGCGCTCGCTCGCCCGTTCACGACCCACCACAACGCGCTCGACCGCGACCTCTACCTGCGGATCGCCACCGAGCTCTACCTGAAGCGCCTGGTGGTAGGCGGGATCGAGAAGGTCTACGAGCTCGGCAAGGACTTCCGCAACGAAGGCATCTCGCACAAGCACAACCCCGAGTTCACGATGCTCGAGTGGTACGAGGCCTACGCGGACTACAACGACATCGCGGAGGAGCTCGAGGGGCTCGTCTCGGCCGTCGCGCAGGCCGTCCTGGGCAAGACCAAGATCGAACGGGAGGGGGAGACCATCGATCTCTCCCCGCCCTGGCGCCGCATCACGCTGCGTGACGCGATCAGGGATGAGACGGGCATCGACGTGATGGAGCACCCATCCCGCGAGGAGCTCGCGAAGGCGATGGGCACCGAGGCGGATCCGGAGGAGGGGTGGGGCAAGCTGGTCGATGGCCTGCTCTCCAAGCAGGTCGAGCCGAAGCTGATCCAGCCGACCTTCATCGTCGACTACCCGGTCGAGCTCTCCCCCTTCGCGAAGCGCCACCGCTCGGACGAGGGATTGGTCGAGCGCTGGGAGGCCTTCGTCGGCGGCATCGAGATCTCCAACGCCTTCACGGAGCTCAACGACCCCGACGAGCAGCGCCGCCGCTTCGAGGCTCAGGCCGAGGAGACGGCGCGCGGCGACGAGGAGACCCAGCCCTACGACGAGACCTTCCTCGAGGCACTCGAGCAGGGAATGCCGCCGACCGGCGGGGCCGGCCTCGGCATCGACCGGCTGGTGATGATCCTGACCGGGGCGAAGAGCCTCCGGGAGGTCCTGCTCTTCCCGGCGATGCGGCAATAGAGCCCAAGCAGACCGAAAACCGGCGATGAAGTGGTGAGATTCGGGGAGTTGGCGCTTTACCGTCCCACGGGGGGACGGAAACGCGCCAACGGCGCCTAGCTCTTGGTCGCCTTGGCCTCGGTGTCCGATCCGGGGTCGTCATCCGGCTCCGGTTCGCTGTCCTCCTCATCCCCGTCGGAGTCCTCCTCATCCGGCTCGTCATGCCCCTCTTCTTCAGCCGGTTCTTCGGGCTCCTCGTCTCGCGACTCCTCGGCGTCAGCCGTCGCCGCCGATCCCTGGCCGTCCGAGAGCCGCCTGACCAGCAGGTATCCGCCGATGAAGGGCAGTGAGATGAGGACGAGAGCGGCGAGCATCGCGGGCCAGGCGATCACCACGCCGAGGCCCGCGCCCGCGCCGTTCTGGCCGGTGACGTAGATCGCCCAGCCGATCCAGGCGAGCACCAGGATCGCTCCGGCCGCGATGGCGACGGCCAGCCACAAATTCGAGCGCGCGCGATCCACGGGCGGCAAGGTACCGGTCTCGATTGCGAGACGGGCACGGAATGCGGAGCACTACGGTGCGGAACTGGGGGTTTGCGCGGTGGTCGTGCGGTGGCCGGGCGCAGATGCTTGATCCATGGTCAGGATGACCGTGGCGCCGGCGCTGCTGGCGTTCTGCACCGCAATCGGAATGCTCGGGCCGGCCGCCGCGCCCGCGGGCGCGGCGGACTGTCCGAACATGGACACTCCGGCCGCCGAGCTCGCGCTGGCGGACTTCGACGCCTCGATGTTCTGCATGATCAACCGGACCCGCATCGCCAACGGGGTGCAGGCGCTGCGCCCGAATCCCCTGCTCCACCGGGCGGCGGCGGCGTACACGAATTCCCTGCTCGTCGGCCGCTTCTTCTCCCATCACGGGGATTTCGCGGGCCATCCACACACCTCCACGCCGGTCGGTCGCCTACGGGAGATCGGCTACATCCGGCGGGGCCACGTCTGGATGGTGGGCGAGGACCTGCGCTGGTCGACGCCGGGGACGAGCTCCGCCGCGGACATCCTCCAGATGTGGCTGAACAGCCCGATCCACCGCTTCTACCTGCTCAAGCCGAAGTTTGACGAGGTCGGTGTTGCCGGGGCTCGCGGGACACCCCTCGACCCGAACCTCCCCGACGGGGTCACCGTCGCGGCCGAGTTCGGATTTCGGAAGCCACGTTGATGGTTTCCGCGCACCTTGCAGGGACTTCCGCGCCCGTGCCTGAGTACTGCCTGGCCGGACAAACCCCCTGGCTATACTTTGGCTTCGCCGTCCCCGACAGAACCGGAGGTCAAATCAAGGAATCGGCAGGCAGGAGCCGATACGGATTGGACCCCCGGGTTGTTTGCGTCCCCTGACCCATACGACCGCTTAATCGGAAGCCAACTCGGTGACCGCAACGTAAGACCAACCGAACTGCTTGATAGACCAGAGAGCGACTGAATCAGAGAGCGACTGAATGTTCGAGAGATTCACAGAGAGAGCCCGTCAGGTAGTCGTCCTCGCCCAGGAGGAGGCTCGGACTCTCAAGCACAACTACATCGGCACCGAGCACATCCTGCTCGGCCTGCTCCGCGAGGAGGAAGGGCTGGCGGCGAGGGTGCTCGAGTCACTTGACATCACGGTCGAGCGCGTGCGCTCGCAGGTCGTCCGCATCGTCGGCTCCGGCGAGGAGGTCACTGCCGGCCAGATCCCCTTCACGCCGCGCGCCAAGAAGGTCCTCGAGCTCGCCCTCCGTGAGGCGCTGAGCCTGGGCCACAACTACATCGGCACGGAGCACATCCTGCTCGGCCTGGTCCGCGAGAACGAGGGCGTCGCCGCTCGCATCCTGCTCGACTTCGACGCTGACTCTGAGAAGATCCGCAACGAGGTCATCCGGATGCTCTCCGGCCCCGGCGGGCGCCGCCAGGGCGCCGGCGCAGGTGCGGGCGGCGAGGGCAAGAAGTCCTCGAAGCTGCTCGACCAGTTCGGCCGCAACCTGACCAAGCTCGCCGCCGAGGGCAAGCTCGACCCCGTCATCGGCCGCGAGATCGAGATCGAGCGGATCATGCAGATCCTCTCCCGCCGCACCAAGAACAACCCGGTGCTGCTGGGCGAGCCGGGCGTCGGCAAGACCGCCGTGGTGGAGGGCCTGGCGGCCCGGATCACCAACGGGGAGGTCCCTGAGCTGCTCAAGAACAAGCAGATCTACACCCTTGACCTGGCCGCCCTGGTCGCCGGCTCCAAGTACCGAGGCGAGTTCGAGGAGCGCCTCAAGAAGGTGATGAAGGAGATCACCCAGCGCGGCGACATCATCCTCTTCATCGACGAGCTCCACAACCTCGTCGGCGCAGGCGCCGCAGAGGGTGCGATCGACGCCGCTTCGATCCTGAAGCCGGCTCTCGCCCGCGGAGAGCTGCAGACCATCGGCGCCACCACGCTCGACGAGTACCGCAAGTACCTGGAGCGCGACTCCGCCCTGGAGCGCCGCTTCCAGCAGATCAAGGTCGAGCAGCCCTCCACCGAGGAGACCGTGAAGATCCTCGAGGGCCTGCGGGAGCGCTACGAGCAGCACCACCGCGTGAAGATCACCGACGAGGCCCTCGAGGCCGCCGCCGAGCTCGCCGACCGCTACATCTCGGACCGCTTCCTGCCGGACAAGGCCATCGACCTGGTCGACGAGGCCGCCTCCCGGATGCGCATCAAGTCGATGACGCAGCCGCCCGTGTATCGCGATCTCGAGGAGGAGATCGAGACCACGCGGCGCGAGAAGGAGGCCGCGATCGACGCCCAGGAGTTCGAGAAGGCCGCCAACCTGCGCGACCAGGAACGCCGCCTCACCAACAAGAAGAAGGAGCTCGAGCACGAGTGGACTTCCGGTGAGGGTGGAGAGCGCCCGGAAGTCGGCGAGGAGGAGATCGCCGACATCGTCGCGATGTGGACCGGCATTCCGGTCTTCAAGCTCACCGAGGCCGAGACCAAGAAGCTCGTCCGCATGGAGGACGAGCTGCACAAGCGCGTGATCGGCCAGGAGCCGGCGATCACCGCCGTCTCCAAGGCGATCCGCCGCTCACGCGCCGGCATCAAGGACCCGAAGCGCCCGGCCGGGTCGTTCATCTTCCTCGGCCCCTCGGGCGTCGGCAAGACCGAGCTCGCCCGCACCCTCGCCGAGTTCCTCTTCGGCGACGAGGAGGCGATGGTCCGGATCGACATGTCCGAGTACATGGAGAAGCACGCCGTCTCGCGCCTGGTCGGCTCGCCCCCTGGCTACATCGGCTATGACGAGGGCGGCCAGCTCACCGAGGCCGTGCGCCGCAAGCCCTACTCGGTGCTGCTGCTCGACGAGATCGAGAAGGCCCACCCCGACGTCTTCAACATCCTCCTTCAGATCCTCGAGGACGGGAGGCTCACCGACGCCCAGGGGCGGACGGTCGACTTCCGCAACTCGATCGTGATCATGACCTCGAACATCGGGGCGCAGGACATCGCCCGCAACACCCCGCTCGGCTTCGCGATCTCGGACGAGACCGGCGTCACCTACGAGGACATGAAGTCGCGGATCATGGGCGACCTGAAGAAGGTGTTCCGGCCCGAGTTCCTGAACCGGATCGACGAGGTGATCGTCTTCCACAAGCTCGCCAAGGACGAGATCATGGAGATCGTCGACCTGATGATCGAGCGGGTCCGCACCCAGGTGGCCGAGCACGAGCTGCAGCTCGACCTCTCGAAGGACGCCAAGGAGCTGCTCGTCGACAAGGGCTGGGATCCGGCCATGGGCGCTCGCCCGCTGCGCAGGGCCATCCAGCGCTACATCGAGGACCCGCTCGCCGACGAGGTGCTGAAGGCCGGCACGATGACGCCGGGCTCCACGGTCCAGGTCGACCGCGACGCCAAGGGCGACGAGCAGGACCACCCGCTCAAGCTGAAGATCGTCAAGCCGCGCAAGAAGCCGGCGAAGAAGAGTGAGCCAGAGAAGGTCGGCGTCGGCGCAAAGAAGGACGGCGACGACGACTCGGACGACGGCGCCGACCCCGAGAGCTCGGGCGACGGCGACAAGTCCTGAGCTAGCGCGCCGCGATGACCTCGTCGGCCGCCGCGACCGCCTGATCCACCTGCTCCTCGACGAGCTCCAGACCGCTGTCCCAGAAGCCGGGGTCCGTGAGGTCGACGCCGACGATCGCGCCCAACTCCTCGGGTGACCGCGAGCCACCGGCCGTCAGCATCTCGAGGTAGGCGGGGACGATCTGATCGCCGCGCTCGGTATACAGGCGATAGACCGAGAGGGCGAGGAGCTGGCCGAAGGCGTAGGCGTAGACGTACCCGGGGCTGCCGATGAAGTGGGGGACGTAGGACCACCAGGCGCGATAGCCGTCGGTCACCTCGACCGAGTCGCTGAGCAGCTCGACCTGGGTCTCGGCCCACAGCTCGCCGATTCGCTCGACGGCGAGCTCGCCCTCGTCGCGCCTGGCGGTGTGGACCCGGTCCTCGAACTGGTTCATCGCGATCTGGCGGAAGACGGTTGCGATCTGGCCCTCGACCGCCTCGGCGAGCAGGCTGAGCCGTGACTCCGGGGTCTCGGCCCGCTCCAGCAGCCTGCCGAAGGTGATCTCCTCGGCGAACACCGAGGCCGTCTCGGCGACGGTCAGGGGGGTGTCCTGGTGGAAGATGCCCTGCTCCCGGGCCAGGGTCTGATGGAGACCGTGGCCGAGCTCGTGCGCGAGCGTCATCACGTCCCGGCGCTTGCCCGTGTAGTTGAGGAGCACGTAGGGGTGAACCGAGGGGACGGTCGAGGCGCTGAAGGCCCCTCCGCGCTTGACCGGAGTCGGTGGAGCGTCGATCCAGCGCTCGGCGAAGAAGCGCCTGACGACGTCCGCCGCCTGATCCGAGAACGAGGAGAAGGAGTCGATCACCAGGTCCCGTCCGGCCTCCCAGGGGACCTCCTCGTCGTCCGAGCTGACCGCGGCCATCCGGTCGTAGTCGGCGAGGCGCTCGAGCCCGAGCAGCTTGGCCTTGGTCTCGTACCAGCGCCGGGCCAGGTCGTAGCGACCCTTGACGGCCTCGACCAGGGCCTGGACGGACTCGTCGGACGCCTCGTTGGAGAGGTTCCGGGAGGCGAGCCAGTTCGGGTAGGAGCGCAGCCGGTCCTTGATCGCCTTGTCCTGGAGAAGGGTGTTGAGGACGTAGGCCCGCGTCCGTAGCCCGGGCTCGAGGGCGGCGGTCACCGACTCGGCCGTGGCCCGGCGTACGTCTCGGTTGGGGTCGAAGAGGGCCGACAGGGCAACGTCGAGGGAGACCGGCTCGTCCTGGCCGTCGAGGTCGACGCGGATCGCCGAGGTGAGCTCGTCGAAGAGGCGGGTCCAGGCACCTCGGCCCGTGACCGAGAGCTCCGTGGCGATCGTCTCCTCGGGCTTCGAGAGCAGGTGCGGGCGGTAGCGTCTCTCCATGCGCAGGTAGTGGCTGCAGAACTCGAGCCCATCGGTCCCGAGCAGCTCCTCGGCGCGAGCGTCCGGGACCTGCACCCACTCGAGCTCGAAGAAGAGGAGTCTGGTCTGGATCGCCGTGCCGCGCTCGCTCACTCGCTGAAGCAGCGCCCCGGTGGCCGGGTCCTCGGTATCGGCGGCGAACCGGAGGTGGGCGAAGTTGGCCGCCCGCCCGGCGAGCTCCGAGATCTCGGCGAGGCTCTTCATCGCCTCGACCAATCCGGGCCCGTCGAGCTCCTCGACGTGACCTTCGTACGCGCGGGCGAAGGTCTCGGCCAGCTCGCCGGCCCGGTCGAGCAGCGCATCGACCGCAGCGCCGGCGTCCTCGGCCGGACGCTGCTCGCCGTCGAGCAGGTGGGAGAGGTCCCACCTGACCTCGTCCAGGGCGGTCGTCGCAGCCTCTGACATCGGGCCCCAAGCTACCCGGTCGGCTCTACCGGCAGCGGGAGCCCGTCGCTACGGTGTGAGCATGCGCAGCCCTGGCAGAGTCGCGATCGGCAGCTGGAGCGGAGGTCGCTATCTCCGCTTCGGCGAGCAGGTCGATCCGGAGCGGCTGGAGGCGGTGCTGCGGCCCGGCCAGGGGATAGACACCGTGCTGACCGCCGACGTCTACGGCGGGGGCGAGGCCGACTCGCTCACGGGCCGGGCCCTCGGCGGCGTCGGCAGTGACGACTTCTGCCTCGTCGGCGCGATCGGCCATGACTTCTACGAGGGCGAGCGTGACGGCCCGAAGGGCTTTCCGCGGTTCACCGATCCCTCACTGCGGGGTCCGGACGAGTACCCCGGCTACCTGCGCATGGCGGCCGAGCGCAGCCTGGAGCGGCTCGGCCAGGACCGCTTCGATCTCCTGCTCCTCCACAACCCCGACCGCACCGGCTACGAGAGCGAGGAGGTCTGGAAGGGGATGGACGCCCTTCGCGACGCGGGGCTCGCCGATTCCGTCGGCGTCGCGCCTGGCCCGGCGAACGGCTTCACGCTGGACGTCGCTCGCTGCTTCGAGCGCTTCGGCGACGTGATCGACTGGGCGATGATCATCCTCAACCCCTTCGAGCCATGGCCGGGGGAGCTCTGCCTGGGTGCCGCGGCGAGCAACGACGTCCGCGTGATCACCCGAGTGGTCGACTACGGAGGGATCCTCTGGGACGACGTGACCCCCGAGACGAAACTCCCACAGGGCGACCATCGATCCTTCCGCCCGGAAGGATGGATCGCGGAGGGGCGCGCGAAGCTCGACCGCGTACGGCCGTTCGCCGAGGCGGCCGGGCTCACGCCCATGCAGCTGGCCTGCCAATGGAACCTCGCCCACGATGCTGTCGAGTGCGTCGTCCCCACCCTGATCCAGGAAGCCGGAGAGGGCGCACGCCCGATCGAGGAGAAGCGGACCGAGCTGGCCGCGCTCCCCGAAGAGCAGCGGCTCGCCCCCGAGCAGGTCGAGGAGATCCGCGCAATCGGCGACAACTCAGGCTGCATGGCGCTCAAGGGGGCGACCCCGGATCACACCGGCGAGGAGCGCCCCGACCGCTGGCCCGTGACGCCCGAGCTGGGCGCCATGGCGGGGAAGTGGGGGATCGACCCCGAGCGGGACCTGCGCCACATCGCTGCGGAACCCGCCCGCTAACCTCGTTCGGGCCGGAGGATGACAGCAGTGCTGACAGCGATCAGGAGAGTTCTGGTCGGCACGGGCTCCACGGCGTTCACGCTCATCGGCGCCCTGTTGATCGGCTTCGGCGTGCCGCTCTTCTGGATCTTCGTCGCGTCGAAGTTCTACGGGAAGACGGGAGCCGTGAATGGCCCGGTCGCCGCCTTCATCGGGACGGGGATCCTCGTCTCCTACTACGGGCTGCTGCTGATCGCCTCCTACGTCCGGGCGCGCATGATCCGGCGGCGGATCGGGTCGGAAGGCCGGGGGCGGCAGGATCCCTGGAACCGCAGCATGCGCGACACCCCGTATAGGCCTGGGGAGCACCAGAGCGATCCGGTGGAGCGCCTCTTCGTCGCCACCGCGATCGTCTCGATGATCGCGTTCCTCGTCTGGTTCGCCTTCTTCGCCGGGGCGCCGTTCCCCAGCAGCCCGGGCTGACGCTCAGCTCGTCGGCTCGAGCCGGAACTCCTGCTCGCGAGGCTGAGCCGAGAGGAGCGGCTGGCGCCCATCGCTGCGCGAGCGCTTCGCCTCGTAGAGGATGTTGTCCGCCCTCGCCAGGCAGGCGCTCAGGTCCTCGCCGCCTTTGCGCCTGATCACGCCCGCGCTCCACTGCGCCGGGGAGATGAAAAGGAGCCGCTCGAAGAAGCGGGTGGCCTCCTCGTCGCTCGAGCCGACGAGGAGCACCAGGAACTCATCCCCTCCTAGTCGGGCGAAGATGTCACCGGGCTGAAGCTCCTCGCTCCAGGTCCGCGTCATCTCGACGAGCAGGCGGTCACCGGCTGCGTGCCCGTCTCGGTCGTTCACCTCCTTGAACTTGTCGAGGTCCACCAGGCCGACCGTCAGAGGAATGCCCGTGCGGTCGGCGAGGGAGAAGGCCCGCTCGGCGGCCGGCGCGAGCCCCTTGCGGTTGAGCAGGCCGGTGAGCGAGTCGGTATGGGCCTCGTGACGCAGCCGGGTGCTCTGGCGCCCGATCGTCTCGGAGGCGACGATGATCGACGCCGTCATCAGGATGAACGCCTCGGCGGGGACGCCGTGGCTGTTGACGACCAGCGCCACGCCGAAGGACAGGGCGATCAGAGCGAGGTGCAGGCGGGCGGCGAGCCGCGAGAAGAAGAAGGAGACGTAGACGCCCATCCAGATGTAGTCAGTGGCGGTGACCACCGTCGAGACGCCGGTGGCGGCGCGCGCGATCAGCACGGAGATCGCCACGGTCCCCCCGGCCACGACCAGGTGGAGGAACCAGCGCGGGATGCGGTCCGCCAGCAGCCAGAGGAGCAGCGAGGCCACGGACGCAAGCGCGGCGACCACGCGGAAGAGATCGACCGGCGCGTCGGAATTGGAGGGGAACAGCGCCGCCGTGGCGCTGGTCAGCGCTCCGGCCAACATGATGAGGGCGAGCGCACGCACCGCGGGGGTGAGCCCGCTGCGCTTCCATGCGCCAACCAACCAGCCGCTGGGAGGCATGCCGTTTCATCGGCGCCCTGGATGAATTTCTTGACCTCTTGTTTGGATCGGTCGATTTTCGCGTCAAACGCCGCGCGAGGCGTCATGGCCCATCCCTAGCCTGGAGGGGTGCCGGCGAAGGGCTCCCAATACCGATGTTCGGAATGCGGTCACGCCGCGCTCACCTGGACCGGGCAGTGCGCGGGCTGCGGAGCCTGGAACACACTCGAGCGGGAGAGCGCTCCGGCTGCGCGAGCGAGTCGCGGCGGCCGAGCGAGGCGGGCGGCGGCCGCCGCTCCCAGGCCGGTACCCCTGCGCGAGGTGAAGGCGGAGCGCTCGACCCGACTGGGCACCGGGATCGCGGAGCTCGACCGCGTCCTCGGCGGAGGGCTGGTGCCCGGGTCCCTGGTGCTGCTCGGGGGAGCTCCGGGCATCGGCAAGAGCACCCTGGCCGGGATGGCGCTCGCGAACATCGCGGCAGCGGGAAACGAGGTCCTCTACGTCTCGGGCGAGGAGTCCGCCGCCCAGGTGCGGCGCCGCGCGGAGCGCCTCGGGGAGGCGGCCTTGTCCGTGCCGATGCTCGCGGAGCCCTCGCTGGATTCGGTGCTCGCCGCGCTCGAATCCGAACGCCCCGCGGCCTGCGTGATCGACTCCGTGCAGACCCTCGCCATTCCCGACTCTGCCCCGGGCAGCGTCGGAGCGATTCGGGAGGCCACGTCGGCGCTGCTCGAGACGGCGAAGCGGCTCGACGTCACGCTGATCCTGATTGGGCACGTCACCAAGGAGGGCTCGCTGGCGGGTCCGCGGGCGCTGGAGCACCTCGTCGACTGCGTGCTCCATTTCGAGGGTGAGCGGGAGCGGACCTTCCGCACGGTGCGCGCCCTCAAGAACCGCTTCGGGGCGACCAGCGAGGTCGGAGTCTTCGAGATGAAGCAGGGCGGCCTGATGGAGGTCGCAGACCCGTCGGCCCGCTTCGTCGGGGAGGCCCGCCCCGCGCCCGGCTCGGTGGTGCTCTGCGCGATGGAGGGATCGCGTCCGCTCCTCGTCGAGGTGCAGGCGCTGGTGGCGCCGACCGAGATCGTTCCTCCTCGCCGCACGGCGACCGGCGTCGACCGCAACCGGCTGGCGCTCGTCCTCGCCGTCCTCACCCGCCACGCGGGCATCTCCCTCGGCACCGCCGACGTCTTCGTGAACATCGCCGGCGGAGTCCGCATCGACGAGCCGGGGGCCGACCTCGCGATCGCGATGGCCGTCGCCTCGGCCCACTCGGGCAGGCCGCTGGAGGCGGACGGCAAGCCACTCGCCTGCTTCGGAGAGATCGGCCTGACCGGAGAGATCCGCTACGTGGCCCACGCGGACCGCCGCGTGGCCGAGGCTCAGAAATTCGGGCTGGGGAACGTGCTGGGGCCGCCGCCGGGAGACCAGGCCATCCAAGGCCTATCCGCGGTCAGCTCCCTGAAGGCGGCGCTCTCCGGTGGCAATCGGGCAAACCTGAAGCGAGTCGCGTAACGGATTCTCGGGCGGGTGGCCCGGAATTTGAGCCGTGGTGAGATGCCTCGATCCGCGGTCAAATTCCGGGACAGGACCCGCCCGCCGATCCATTTGTCTTTCATGACTTGACAACTGCTTATCCGACCCCTCCACACGGATTTCCCCGCAAAGCAGCTTTCTTTCGTATCTGCTTCCATCAGCCGTGATGGCGCCTTCGCTTCCGGGTGACGAGCTACAGGAGTTGGAGGCGCGACAGGACCCGCGGCTTCTGCGGGCACTCGACATCGTCGCCCCCGGGACCGCGCTTCGGGAGGGGATCGACAACATCGTCCACGCCCGCACCGGTGGACTGATCGTCATCGGAGACCCGGAAGAGGTCTCCTTTCTCTTTTCGGGGGGCATCAACCTCGACATCGACTACACCCCGGCGCTGCTCTACCAGGTGGCGAAGATGGACGGGGCGATCGTCCTCAACGAGCAGGCGACCAACATCGTCTGCGCCAACGTCCAGCTCATGCCCGACCCGACGATCCTCTCGTCGGAGACGGGCACCCGGCACCGGACCGCCGAGCGCGTCTCCAAGCAGACGGACGCCCTGGTGGTCGCGATCTCGGAGCGGCGCGAGGTCGTCTCCCTCTACCTGGGCGGGATGAAGTACATCCTCCAGGACATCCCGGCTGTGCTCGCGAAGGCCAATCAGGGCCTCGCCACCCTCGACAAGTACCGCGCCCGGCTCGACTCGGTCTCCACCAGGCTCACCTGGCTCGAGTTCGAGGGAGGCTCGGTGCTCTACGACGTGCTCTCCGTGCTCCAGCGAGCCGAGCTGGTGACCAGAATGGCGGTCGAGGTGGAGCGCTACATCGTGGAGCTCGGCACCGAGGGCCGGCTGATCGAGATGCAGCTCGAGGAGACGATGGTCGGCGTCGCCGCCGACAAGGCAGCCCTGATCCGGGACTACTCGGTCGAGGACACCGAGGAGAACCTGTCGACGACCACGGCCGCCATCGCCCGCATGCCGCACCAGGACCTGCTCGACTTCGGCCGCCTCGCCGAGCTGCTCGGCTACGACCGCAAGGTCTCGACTCTCGACTTTCCAGTGTCGCCCCGCGGGTATCGCGTGCTGGGGCGGATTCCGCGCCTGCCGAAGCTGGTGGTGCAGCGGATCATCCAGGAGTTCGGCGGCCTCGAGGAGGTCCTCGCCGCCAGCGACGACGACCTCGAGGCAGTCGAGGGTGTCGGTGCCGGCCGCGCGAAGGACATCCGCGAGGGCCTGCGCCGGCTTCAGGAGGTCGACCCCGTCGACCGCTACTTGCAGAGCTGACGGCCCCGTTCGGGCCGTCCGGAGAAAGGAGAGACCAATTCCACAGGTAACAGAGGAGGTTATTGACGAGGCGTCGGTTGCCGACCTCGAACTCGAAGCACCGGTGAACATTCATTTTGAGGTCGGCGACAACGTCGTGTACCCGCACCATGGGGCAGGAGTCGTCCTGAAGAAGGAATCGAAGGACATGATGGGCGAGAAGCGGGACTACCTGACCATCAACATCATCCACAACAACATGACCGTGATGGTCCCCTGCGAGAACGCCGGACGTGCCGGCCTCCGGCGCGTAATCGACGAGGAGCAGGTCAAGAAGGTGATCGGAGTCCTCACCGACGACGTCTCCGAGATGCCGAAGAACTGGAACCGCCGCTTCAAGCACAATCGCGAGAAGATCAAGACGGGCGACGTCTACGAGCTCGCGGAGGTTGTTCGCAACCTCGCCATCCGCGAATGGGAGAAGGGACTCTCAACCGGCGAGAAGCAGATGTACACACGCGCCAAGAAGATCCTCGCGTCGGAGTTCATGTACGCCCTCGATAAGGACGAGGATGGCGCCGAGGCCTACTTGGACGAGCTGCTGGAGGAGCGCTTCGGCGCCGCAAAGGCGACCGCCTAGCCAGGCGCGTCCCTCCGCATCGGCCGTGATCGCGGCCGCCGGCTCCGGGCAGAGACTCGGAGCCGGTGGCCCGAAGGCCTTCGTGGAGCTCGCCGGGCGACCGCTGCTCGAGTGGTCGCTCGACGCCTTCCGGGCGGCGAGCACGATCGCCGAGATCGTCGTCGCCGTCCCTGCCGACCGGCACGACTCGGTGACGGGGCAGGGCGTCGTCGCCGTGTCGGGCGGAGAACACCGCTCGGAGTCAGTCGCGAAGGCGCTTGTCCTGTGCGGGGAGGAATTCATCGTCGTGCACGATGCGGCGCGACCGCTGGTCACGCCGGAGCTGGTCGACGCCATGGTCGACGAGCTCGCGGCCGACGAGGATGCGGCCGGGGTCATCGCAGCCACGCCGGTGACCGACACGATCAAGCAGGTGGGCGGTGAGGGACAGGTGGAGCGCACGCTCGACCGCTCCGGTCTCTGGGCGATTCAGACGCCTCAGGTCTTCCGCGCCGAAGCGCTGGGCGAGGCGCTCGGCGATCCCGACTCGCTTCCGGCGGCGAGCGACGACGCGATGCTGGTCGAGCGCCGAGGGGGCCGAGTGGTCGTCCACTCGACCTACACCAACAACATCAAGGTGACCACGCCCTTCGACCTGAGGGTCGCAGAGGTGCTCCTCCGCGAGCGGCGGTGACGGCGAGCGGGGGGTGAAGCCCCCCGCTCGTGGGGTGGGTTCGCCGTTCGTACGACTAGGCTCGCCGCACCTTGGAGGCCGACCGGAAACGCGCCCTTGGTGGAACCGCGTTGACCGTCGCGGCGCTCGGGGTCGTCTTCGGCGACATCGGCACCAGTCCGATCTACACGATCCAGACCGCCTTCAGCCCGAGCGATCCGCACCCGATCCAGGCGACCGCCACTCACGTCTACGGGATGGCGTCGCTGATCTTCTGGGCCGTGACGATCATCGTCACGCTCAAGTACATCGGACTCGTGATGAGCGCGGACAACGAGGGCGAGGGCGGGATGATGGCTCTGATCGCGCAGGTACGGCAGCTCGGTGACGGAGTCAGGGGCAGGACCAAGTTCGTGCTGGCGGGTCTCGGCGTCTTCGGAGCCGCGCTCTTCTTCGGCGACAGCATGATCACACCGGCGATCTCGGTCCTGTCGGCGGTCGAGGGGACCAAGACGATCTCGTCCTCGATGGACAGTCTCGTCATCCCGATCACGTTGACGATCATCGTCATCCTCTTCCTCGCGCAGAGGGTCGGCAGCGGGGCGGTCGGCAAGGTGTTCGGCCCAGTCATGCTCATCTGGTTCGCCACCATCGGGCTCTTGGGCGTTCGGGGAATCACGATGCACCCTGCGGTGCTCCAAGCGCTCTCGCCGAGTTACGCGTTCGACCTTCTCTTTCACACCGGCTCGACGGGCTTCTTCGTCCTGACCTCGGTGGTTCTGGCGTTCACCGGGGTCGAGGCCCTCTATGCGGACATGGGGCATTTCGGGCGACCCGCGATCACCAGAGCGTGGCTGTTGCTGGTCTTCCCGGCCTGCATCCTCAGCTACCTCGGGCAGGGCGGGCTGATCCTCCACGATCCCGGCGCGATCGGCGCGCCCTTCTTCAAGCTGATGCCTCACGCGGGCCTGATCCCGCTGGTGATCCTGGCGACCATGGCGACGGTGATCGCGTCGCAGGCGGTGATCTCCGGGGCGTTCTCGATCGCGCATCAAGCCGCGCAGCTCGGGTACCTGCCTCGCCTCCGGGTGGTGCACACATCGAGGCGAGAGTACGGGCAGGTCTACGTGCCGATCGTGAACAGGCTCCTTCTCGTCGCGGTGCTGGCGCTGGTACTCACCTTCCAGTCGTCGGCCAAGCTCGCCTTCGCCTACGGCACCGCCGTCACGGGGACGATTCTGGTGACGACCGTGCTGTTCTTCTTCATCGTCCGCCACCGGTGGCGACGTCCCCTGTGGCTGACGCTGGGCGGCGCCGCGTTCTTCCTGACGATCGAGCTGGCCTTCTTCGCGTCCAATCTGACCAAGATCGGCCACGGCGCGTGGCTGACCCTTGTGATCGGCGCCGTTCTGTTCTTCGTGATGGTCACGTGGTACCGCGGGCGGCAGTTGGTGACGGAGGAGCGCTTCCACGTGGAGGGGCCTCTCCGGGATTTCGTCAAGGAGATCGAAAAGAGGAAGCCGCCCGTGACGCGCGTTCCCGGAACGGGGGTGTTCCTGAACCGCGGCAAGGAGACCGCGCCACTGTCGATGCGGGCGTGCGTCGACCACCTCCATTCGCTCCCCGAGAACACGATCATCCTCTCGCTCGAGACCATGCCGATCCCGAGGGTCAAACCCAAGGACCGCCTCGAGGTCGACGATCTCGGCTACCGAGACGACCGCCTGACCTTCGTCCGCGCCAAGCACGGCTACGCCGAGGAGTACGACGTTCCGAAGCTGATCCGGCAGATCGCGAAGACGGGAGTGGAGTGCCCCGTCGACGCGCGCCATGCCTCGTTCTATCTTTCGCGGGTCGAGCTCAAGGCGACCGACCGCCCCGGGATGCGCCTCTGGCGCAAGCGGCTCTTCCTGGTCACTGCGCTGATCAGCGCAGAGCCCGCCGACTACTTCAAGCTGCCGCGCAGACGGACGGTGACGCTCGGCTCGGAGATCGAGTTCTGAGGGAGCCGGCCTAGCGCCGGATCAGCACGTAGACGAGGCCGATCACGAAGGTGAGCTGGCCGACACCGAGGGCAGTGCCCAGGTTCTTGGCGCCGAACAGCTCGGCGAGCCCGACTCCGACGGCGAACGCCGCCACGACGATGGCGACCTTGACGACCATCGGCGGGACTCTAGACGGCGGCCCCCCGTGGGCCCCGGTGGGTACCTTAAGCGCGTGCTCACCGACTATCACCTGCACCTGCGCCCTGACGAGGTCGGCGAGGCCGAGCACTACTTCACGCAGGAGAACGTCGATCGCTATCTCGCGGCCGCAGAGGAGCAGGGCATCGAGGAGCTCGGGGTCTCCGAGCACATCTACCGCTTCAAGGAGGCCCTCGAGCTCTGGGGACATCCGTACTGGCACGACCAGGCCGAGGACGACCTCGCGGCCTATTGCGAGTTCGTGCGATCGACGCCGCTGCGACTGGGGGTCGAGGCGGACTTCATCCGGGGGGCCGAGGACAGGATCCAGGGAATGCTCGAAGGACACGACTTCGACTACGTGGTCGGCTCAGTCCACTTCCTCGGCGAGAAGGGAGCGGTCGACGACCGCCGCTACGACGTCTGGGAGTCGTTCTCCGACGCCGACTCGCTCTGGAGCACCTACTTCGAGTGGCAGGCCGAGCTCGTGCGCTCCGGCCTCTTCGACATCGTCTCACACCCGGATCTGATCAAGATCTGGGGCGATGACCGCCCGGCCCCGGAGCGAGATCCGCGCTTTCACTACGAGCCGTTCGTCGAGGCCCTGGCCGCGTCGGAGATCGCGGTCGAGGTGTCGACCGCGGGGCTTCGCAAGCCCGTCGGCGAGGTCTATCCGGCGCGCGCGCTGGCCGAGATGTGCCGGGAGGCCGGGGCCGAGTTCGCGCTCTCCTCGGACGCCCACGCTCCGGACCAGGTCGGCTTCGCATATGACACGGCGATGGAGTTCCTCGAGGGCCTCGGCGTCGAGCGGGTCTGCGTCTTCGAGCGGCGGCAGCGGCGCCTCGAGCCGATCGGCCGGACCGGGCTCGTTCCGGAGGAGCTCGCCGATCGCGAGGGGGCGGAGGGCTGATGCCTCTCCGCGTCGGCATCGGCTACGACAGCCACCGGTTCGCCGACGGCGATCGAGTGCTGATCGGAGGCGTCGAGATCGAGCACGACCGCGGGCTGACGGGGCATTCGGACGCCGACGTCCTCACGCACGCCCTGATCGACGCCCTGCTCGGCGCGTGTGGCCTGGGTGACATCGGGGAGCTCTTCCCCGACGACGACGAGCAGTGGCGGGACGCGAACTCGATCGACCTGCTCCGCATCGTGGTCGGGCGGATGTCGGGCGCTGTCGCGAACGTCGACGTGACCGTGATCTGCGAGGAGCCCAGGCTCGGTCCACACAAGGCCGAGATCTCCTCGCTCCTGACGGGCGTCCTTTCGGCGCCGGTGAACGTCAAGGCCTCGACCAACGAGGGCATGGGGGCGATCGGCCGGGGAGAGGGAATCGCCTGCATGGCGGTCGCTTTGGTCGACACGGGCGACGAGATCCGGAGGGCATAAGCTCTTCCGGGATGGCGCAGGATCGGCTTAGAGACGGGCTGACCGGAATTGCCATACGGCTGCCGGCCGCCCTCGGCGACGCAGTCTTCGAGCTGCGGACCTTCAACGACGTCGGCCTGGTCCGGCTGATGCGCCCGGACAAGCTGGCGCGCGTGGCCGAGCGCTACCTCCGCCTGGGAGCCTCGCCGGCTCTCGGCTCTGCCTCCAATGCGATCACCGTTCCCGACCACATCGCGATCATCGACGAGGCGGGCAGCCTGACCTGGGAGCGGACGCACCGGCGCTCGAACGCCCTGGCACGTGCCCTCCGGGACGAGGGGGTCGAGGAGGGCGATGGCGTCGCGATCATGTGCCGCAACCACCGCTACTTCATCGAGGCGACGATGGCGTGCGCGAAGCTCGGCGCGGTCGCTCTCTACCTCAACACCGCATTCGCCGGCCCGCAGCTCTCCGACGTCATGGAGCGGGAGGATCCGGCGGTTCTGATCTACGACCAGGAGTTCACCGACCTGCTCTCCGGGGTGGCGAAGAACGTCCGGCGGTTCGTCGCCTGGGAGCAGAAGGAGGGCACGGACGAGACGACGCTCGAGCAATTGATCTCCGGCTCCCACGGCGACGAGATCGAGCCGCCCTCCGAGCAGGGCCGCTACATCATCCTGACGTCGGGGACGACCGGGACCCCGAAGGGGGCGCAGCGCAGCCAGCCCGAGGGGTTGAGCGCCCTGGCCGCCCTCTTCTCCAAGATCCCGCGCCGCTACGGCGAGACGGTGATGATCGCCGCTCCGCTCTTCCACTCGTGGGGCTTCCTGCACTTCATGCTCAGCCTGCCGACGGCGGCGACCATGGTCCTCCGCGCGAAGTTCGACCCCGAGGACACCCTGCAGGCCACGGCGGAGCACCGCGCGCGGGTCCTCGCCGTGGTCCCCGTGATGATGCAGCGCATCCTGGCCCTTCCCGACGAGGTCAAGCGACGCTACGACCTCTCGGCCCTCGAGGTCACCGCCGCAAGCGGCTCCGCGCTCCCGGGCGAGCTCGCCACCAAGTGGATGGACCAGTTCGGCGACAACCTCTACAACCTCTACGGGTCGACGGAGGTGGCCTGGGCGACGGTGGCGACGCCCGAGGACATGCGCGCCGCGCCGGGCACGGCGGGCCGGCCGCCACGGGGGACCGTGATCCGCATCGTCGACGAGGACGACAACGACGTGGAGCCGGGCCAGACTGGGCGGATCTTCATCGGCAACCAGATGGCCTTCGAGGGCTACACGGGGGGAGGGGGCAAGGATCAGCTCGGCGACCTGCTCTCCTCCGGCGACGTCGGGCACTTCGATGACGGCGGGCGGCTCTTCATCGACGGCCGCGACGACGAGATGATCGTCTCCGGCGGCGAGAACGTCTTTCCCCGCGAGGTCGAGGACCTGCTGTCCGATCATGAGGCCGTCCACGAGGCGGCCGCGATCGGCGTCGAGGACGAGCAGTTCGGCCAGCGGCTGCGCGCCTTCGTCGTCAAGGAGGAAGGGGCGGACGTCGGCGAGGAGGAGCTCAAGGACCACGTCAAGGCGAATCTGGCCCGCTACAAGGTGCCGCGCGAGGTCGTGTTCGTCGAAGAGCTTCCGCGTAACGCGACGGGTAAGGTCCTGAAGCGCGAGTTGGCGGAACACCAGCCCGCCGACTGACTCGACCACAGGAAGGGCGCGCAGCTTGTCCGACACGGAGAGCTTGGAGCCGATCGGTGACGCGGAAGGGCGGGACGCAGGGTCTCCCGCTGCCGCCGACGAGATCCGCGCCGAGATCGACGAGGCCCGCGCCGCCACCGACCGGTTCCGCTCCAAGGCGTCCGAGCTGATCTCGGAGCTGCGTGACCGTGAGGGGCGGGCCCGAAACGACGCAATCCTCGCCTCGGCGGCCGCTGAGGAGGCGCGTGTGCGTGCCCGGGAGGCGATCGAGCACGCCAAGCAGATCGAGGAGCGCATGACCGCCAAGGCCCGCGAAGCGATCCGAAAGGCGGCGCAGGCCGCCGCGGGCGCCGAACGCCGCTCGACCGCCCTCGAGACCTCGCTGGCCGACGCGCAGCTGCGCGTACGGGAAGCCGAGGAGCGGACGGCCCAGCTCCAGGCTCACGCCACCGCCGCGCAGCAGCGAGCCAAGGACGAGCTCGGCAAGCTCGAGGAGGCCGTGAAGGGCGCCGAGGCGCGCGCGATCGAGGCTGAGCAGGAGCGAGACGCGTCGAGGAAGAGCGCCGCGGAGGCGATCGCGCGCCTCGAAGAGGAGGCTCGTGAGCGCGCCGAGGCTGCGATCGCCGACGCCCGAGAGCGCGCCGAGAACGGCGCCAGGGAGGCCGTCGAGCGGGCCGACGAGGCCGAGGATCGGCTCGGTGACCTGCAGCGTCGCCTCAACGAGGCCGAGCAGCGTGCGATCGCTGCCGAGGAGCGCTCTGAGGCCGCGACCGAGGGCGAGAAGACCGAGGTCGAGCGACTTCGGCGCGAGATGGACCGCAGGATTCGCGAGGCGGCCGACGAGGCCCGCCGCGAGTCGGAGGATCGGGTGCGCAGGCTGGCCGACCGGGTCGCCAAGGAGGCCGAGGCGCGCGCCCGGGCGGAGGCCGAGGCCACGCTCGGCCAGGAAGCCGTCAAGCTCCAGCGCGAGGCCGACGAGCGGGTCGAGGCGGCTCGGCGGCGCGCGGAGCAGGAGGTGCAGGAAAAGGTTGAGAGGGCCCGGAGCGAGGCGCTCACGGGCTCCGTCCCTGACGAGCCCGAGGTGCCCGACTCACAGGCGGACGATGCGCCGATCCCCGACGGATCGCCTCCCGGCGAGCCCGCCGGCACCCGCTACGTCCGCGGTCGCCGGCTGCGCACGTACTAGCTGGGACGTGGCATCCGGCCGCGAAGGCCGCTTCCTGCGACACTTGCGGCTGGGTCATGGAAGATCCGGGCTCGGCTGCCTCGGCCGAACATCGTAGGGGGGAGGCGGCGGCCGCCGATGGGCGGTCCGAATTCTCCTGGCCGGTGGTCGGAACCGACACCGCCGCGGGCCTGCTCGAGGCGGCGCCCGATGCGATTCTCGGGGTCGATCGATCCGGGGACATCGCGCTCGCGAACCTGCGCGTCGAGGAGCTCTTCGGCTACAGCCGGGATGAGCTCGTGGGCCAGCCGGTGGAGATGCTCGTCCCCCCGGCGGCGAGGAACCGGCACCGAGGGCATCGCGAGGGCTACCAGGGTGCGCCGCGCGTGCGCCCGATGGGCGAGGGCCAGGAGCTGAGCGGCCGTCGCAAGGACGCCAGCGAGTTCCCCGTCGAGATCAGCCTCAGCCCGTTGAGCGCCAACGGCGAGGTGTTCGTGATCGCCATCGTGCGAGACGTCAGCGACCGCAGGGAGGTCGAGGCCGAGCTCCGCCGCACCAAGAACAGGCTGGAGGAGTCCCAGCGGCTCGCGCGCCTCGGCAGCTGGGAGTGGGACATCGTGGCCAACGAGGTGACCTGGTCGGACGAGCTCTTCCGGATCTACGGCCTCGAGCCGGGTGAGATGCAGCCGACGTATGAGCGGTTCCTGGAGCGGATTCACCCGGATGACAGGGAGGACGTCGACCAGCGCAATCGCAGGGCATTCGCGGACCATCAGGCCTTCGAGGACGTCAAGAGGGCGACGCGTCCCGACGGGTCTGAGTTCCTGATGCGGACCCAGGGCGAGGTGATCGTCGACCCGGAGGGCAATCCGATTCGGATGCTCGGCGTATGCGAGGACGTGACCGCCGAGAAGCGGGCGGAGGAGCTCCAGGCGATGCTGGCCTCGGTCGTGCTCTCCTCCGACGACGCGATCATCACCCGCTCGCTCGGCGGGAAGGTGACGAGCTGGAATCCGGGCGCGGAGGCTCTCTACGGGTACCCCGAGGAGGAGGCACTCGGGCAGGACTGGGGCCTGACGATCTGCGAGGAGGAACGCGCCGAGGAGGGGGAGAGGCTGCAGCGCGCCCTCGCCGGGGAGCGGGTCGCGCATTACGAGACGCGGCGGGTGCGGAAGGACGGGTCGCTCATCGACGTCTCGGTGACCATCTCGCCGCTCCGGAACTCGGACGACGAGGTCATCGGCATCTCGACCATCGCGCGCGACATCACGCAGCGGAAGCGATTCGAGGCCCAGCTCAAGCAGCTCGCCAACAACGATCCCCTCACGGGGCTGTACAACCGCTACCGCTTCGAGGAGGAGCTCGCCGAGGAGCTCGCGACGGGCCAGCGCTACGACCATTCCGGCGCCGTCCTCGTCCTCGACCTGGACAACTTCAAGTACGTCAACGACGGATTCGGCCATGGCGCCGGCGACGAGGTGCTGCGCGGTGTCTCGAACCTCCTCCAGAGCCGCCTCCGCCGCTCCGATGTGCTGGCCCGGCTGGGCGGAGACGAATTCGCGATCCTCGTTCGCAACGCCCGCGAGGACCATGCCCGGACCGTCGCTCAGGACCTGCTCGAGCAGGTGCGTGCCTATACCCCCCAGGTCGAGGGCCAGCCGGTCCGGATGACGGCCAGCATCGGCGGCGTCGTGATCGACCACGAGGCGTCGAACCCGGGCGAGCTGATGGCCGACGCCGATCGTGCGATGTACGACGCCAAGGAGTCGGGCCGGGACCGCATCACCTTCCTGGACCCGGATGACCGGCACTCAGGCCCTGCCGGCGGGCGCGGGTGGGAGCACCGGATCCGGACCGCGCTCGAGGAGGATGGCTTCGAGCTGCACTGCCAGCCGATCCTCGAGCTCTCCAGCGGCGAGGTCACCCAGAGCGAGCTGCTCGTCCGGATGCGCGGCGACGACGGTTTGATTCCTCCGAATGCATTTCTCGGCGACGCCGAGCGCCTCGGACTCATCCACGCGATCGACCGCTGGGTCGTGGCCCAGGCGATCGAGTTGCTCGCCGCGCGTTCCGGCGTCTGCCTGGAGGTGAACCTCTCGGGCCGCTCGACCGGCGACGAGCAGCTGCTGCGGCTGGTCAAGGGCGAGCTCGAGCAGTCAGGCGTGGAGCCGAACCGCCTGATCTTCGAGATCACGGAGACCGCCGCGATCGCGAGCATCGACCAGGCGAGGCGCTTCGCCGAGGCACTGCGTGACCTCGGCTGCCGGTTTGCGCTGGACGACTTCGGAGCCGGCTTCGGTTCCTTCTACTACCTCAAGCACATCCCAGTGGACTTCCTGAAGATCGACGGGGACTTTGTCCGCAGCCCGCGGAGCCAGGCCGACAGCCTCGTCGTCGAATCGATCGTCCACATGGCGCGGGGGCTCGGCAAGCAGACGATCGCCGAGTTCGTCGAGGACGAGGGGACGCTCGAAGATCTCCGCGCCCAGGGAGTGGACTACGCGCAGGGATTCCACGTCGGCCGCCCGGGACCGGTCGACGAGAACCTGGGCTAGCGCAGGGCGGCTAGGCCGCGTCGACGCTGAGCTCCGGCCCCTTGGCCCTGGCGGCGCCGGGGACCGTCCCGTTGCCGTTGATCCGGACCTGAAGCCGGCGGGCCGCACGGCCGAGTCGCTTCGCCGCACGCTCAGCGGTCGAAGCCTGGGCGTGGCCGATGAAGTCGTGGACGAGGGCGTTCGCGTCCATGGGATGCTCCACCTGCGGCACATGCCCGCACTGCTCGAGGACAACCTGCTTGGCGTTGGGCAGCGCGTCGCGGACGTAGCGGGAGAAGGCCAACGGGACGAGCGGGTCCTCGTCTCCCCAGACGAACAGCGCCGGCGGCTCCAGTTCCCGGAGGCGGGTGTAGAAGCCCTTCGGGCCGTTGGGCTCCTCCAGGTAGATGTGGCGTGCGGCGGCATGGAAGGCCACGCGGGCGTTGACGGAGCGATAGGTGCGAAGGAATTCCTCGACCGCGACATCGGCGGCGGAGGGGTGGATGCGCTCGGGCCTGGAGAACATGCTCCAGAACTGCTGGCGGACGAGGACGTCGCCGAAGGTATGGGGGATGGCGGCGAGCTCCGGCCGCAGGAGCTTCACCAGGGGCACGAAATGCCGGCGACGCCGCCACGCCATCGACGGACAGAGCAGGCTGAGGCTGCGGACCCGCTCGGGCTCGCGAAGCCCAACCTCGATCGCGACCCGTCCGCCGAGCGAGTTGCCGACCAGGTGCGCCCGGCCGATTCCCTGCGCGTCCATGAAGCGGGTCACCGCCCGCGAGAACCAGGCCGCGTCGTAGGGCGCGCGCAATGGCTTGGACGAGGAGCCGAAGCCGGGCAGGTCGATCGCGTGAACCGTGTACTCCGGCGTCAGAGCCGAGACCGTCTCGAAGAAGCTGGTCTTGTTGCTGCCGAGGCCGTGGATCAGGATCACCGTCTCGATGCCGTCGCCCGCGGTCAGGGACGAGATCTCCGCCTTGCCGGCCTGAACCTTGTGGATCCGAAGGAGCGGGGGCCTGCCGTTGGGAAGCCTGAAGAAGCCCTCGAAGGCGACGGCTAGGTCGAGGTTGCCGCGCGCCCAGAGGCGCCGCGAGCGGAAGGCGTCCATTCCGGAGAGTTGTCCCTCGCGCAGCTCCAGCCAGGTCGCGGCGTCGGTGCCGATGACGACGTCGGGGTCGTTGCCCGGCGCGGCGCTCACCTCGCAGCCAGTCTCGTCCATCTCGACCTGCCAGCTCAGCCCGAGGTCGTCCAGCTCGATGCGGAAGTTCGCGCGGAACCCGGGATCGGCTCCCAGGTAGCGTTCGGGAAGCGACGCGAACGCATCCTCCACTGCACGAAGGCGCTGATGCTCAAGCGGTGCCTGAGTCAAGGCCGCCTCAGGGTACCGCCCCGAACGGTTGTTCCCGGTCATTGATTTTGTCCTCTTTTCCGGAATCAGCGCGGAATATGCGTAATTCAGCGCCCGAATAGCATCCGCGGGCATGGCAGGCATCCGCATCCAGGACACGCTCAGCGGCGAGACCCGCGAGCTCGAGCCCCGCGAGGGCGGCCAGGTCGGGATCTACGCCTGCGGGCCGACGGTCTACGGGCGGATCCACATCGGGAATGCCCGCCCCTTCGTGATCTTCACCCTGTTGAAGCGCTTCCTCGATCACCAGGGCCTCGACGCCAAGCTCGTCATCAACGTCACCGACATCAACGACAAGATCTACGACGCCGCGCGCGAGGCCGGCAAGCCGTCTGCCGAGTACGCGAAGGAGATGACGGCCGCCTACATCGCCGACACCGAAGCTCTCGGCCTCGGCCGGCCGGACGCCGAGCCGCTGGCCACGGAGACCATCGCCGAGATCGTCTCCCTGATCGAGGCGCTGGTCGAGGCGGGCCACGCCTACCAGGCGAACGGCGACGTCTACTTCCGGGTCCGGAGCTTCGACGGCTACGGCAAGCTCTCCAACCGCGACACCGACCAGATGGACCAGGGGGAGGAGGCGGGCACCGCCTCGCTCAAGGAGGACCGCCTCGACTTCGCCCTTTGGAAGGGGCAGAAGGCGGATGAGGACACCGCCTGGGACTCGCCCTGGGGGAAGGGCCGACCTGGCTGGCACATCGAGTGCTCCGCGATGTCGGAGAAGGAGCTCGGCCCAGATTTCGCGATCCACGGGGGCGGCATCGACCTGGTCTTTCCCCACCACGAGAACGAGATCGCCCAGACCGAGGCGGCGCGGGGCGTTCCCCTCGCCGAGATCTGGATGCACAACGGGATGGTCCAGATCGACGAGGAGAAGATGTCGAAGTCGGTCGGCAACATCTTCCAGCTCTCCGAGGCCGTCGACCGCTACGGCGGCCAGACCGTGGTCGCCTATCTCGGCTCCGGGCACTATCGCCAACCGCTTGCGTTCTCCGGTGAGCAGCTCGCCGAGGCGGCGGCCCGGGTGGACCGGATCCGGAACTACCTGATGGACGCGCCAACCGGGGAACCGGACGAGTTCCTGGCCGATCGCCGCCAGGCCTTCCTCGATGCCCTCGCCGACGATTTCAACACCCCTCAGGCCTACGCCGTGCTCTTCGAGATCGTCGCCGAGGGCAACAGGCGGGAGCTGCCCGGGGCCCGCGGCGTGCTGGCGGAGCTGCTCCCCCTGCTCGGCCTCGAGTCCCTGCTCGAGGGCGATTCGGAGGCGCCGGCCGAGGCGCAGCAGCTGCTCGCCGAGCGCCAGGAGGCGAGGCAGAGCAAGGACTTCGAGCGCGCCGACTCGCTGCGCGACCAGCTCGCGGAGATGGGCTGGGAGGTCCGCGACGAGGCGGGGGGCGCCAGGCTCGTGCGGCGCCGCTAGCGGTGACCGACCGGGAGCGCATCTACGGGCGGCGACCGGTTGCCGAGGCCGAGCGGGGCCGGCGCCGCGTCTACCGGGTCTGGCGGGCGCCGGAGACGGCGGCGGAGGAGCTGGAGCGACTCTGCGGATCCCGTGACCACCAGGGGATCGTGGCCGAGGTCGACCCCTATCCCTATGCGGACCCGAGTCGCCTGTTCGATGACGACGACGGACAGGGGCTGGTCGTGGCCCTCGACCAGATTCAGGACCCCCACAACCTGGGCGCCGTCTGCAGGGCCGCGGAGGTGGCCGGAGCGGCCGGGGTGGTGATCCCGGAGCGGCGGGCGGCCTCGGTCACGCCTGCCGCGTGTAAAGCCTCGGCCGGCGCCGTCGAGCACCTGCCGGTCGCGCGCGTCAGGAACCTGGCCGACTGGCTCGGTGAGACCAAGGAGGCGGGAGCCTGGATCTACGGCGCGGATGCGGGCGCCGAGAAGCTCTACACCGCCGTCGAGTGGACGGGCCGGGCGGTGCTCGTGCTCGGATCGGAGGGGAAGGGCATCAGGCAGCGGGTTGCCGGCTCGTGCGATGAGCTCGTCTCGATCCCCATCTCCGGCAGGGTCGGGTCGCTCAACGCCTCCGTGGCCGCGGCCGTGATCCTCTTCGAGGCCCGCCGCCAGCGCTCCGGCTAGCCGCCGGGCAGCTCGGTCGCGTCGAACGCGTCCATCGCCTGGAGCTCCGACCGCGCCAGGGCCTCGCTCCGCAGGTGCTCGATCTCCTGGTATTCGGGGGAGGAGACCATGTCGATGAACGCCTGGCGCGTCGGATAGGAGACGACGAGGACCATGTCCCATGAGCCCTCGCCGATCAGCTGCTCCGCCGGCCGGCCCGCGAAGACGGGCTTGCCGCCGGCCCGCTCGAGCAGGGGTGCCACGGCGGTGCCGTACTCCGCGTAGCGCTCGGCGCCGCCGTCGGGCACGAACTCGAGCAGGTTGAGCATGTAGACCGGGCCCTCGGAGGCGCGGCTCGCGAACGCGGCCATCGCCTGCTGGTCAGGGGCGTCGATGCCCTCGCGTCGCTCCATCGGCGCGGAACTTTATGCGAGGGCGCGCGTCAGCGCGACCCGTGCCGTGTCCCGGTCAGGCGGCCAGCTCTACGGGCTGGGCCGACTGCTCGGCCAGCGAGACCAGCCCGTCGAGAATCTCGGTGTAGCTCTCTCGCGTCTCGGTTTCTGCGAGCCGGCCATCCTCGGTGAAGGCCGCCTCATGGGCGTGGGGGATCGGCAGCTCCAGGTCGAGCACGCGGGCGCCCGACGCGCCGAGGACCTTGCGGAGCTCGGCCTGGGACCAGACCGCCCCGAACATCCCCGTGCTCGCGCCGACGACCGCGACGGGCTTGCCCCAGAGGACGTTCTCGCCCTTCGGGCGGGAGGCCCAGTCGACAGCGTTCTTGAGCTGCCCCGGGATCGAGGAGTTGTACTCGGGCGTCGCGAACAGGATCGCGTCCGCATCCTCGATGGCCTGACGGAAGCTCCAAGCCCCGGCGGGGCCTTCGCCGACGTCGTCGTCCTCGTCGTAGGGCTCCACCTGCTTCAGACCCTTGAAGAGCTCGAGCTCCACGGACGGCGGCAGCAGCTCCGCCGCCGCCCGCAGGAGCGCGGTGTTGTGGGAGTCGCGACGCAGGCTTCCTGAGATCGCGAGCACCTTCATGGCTACGCCTCTTCCTTGATGAGCTCGAGGTGGACGGACAGCGTGACCTCGTCGCCGAGGGTCTTGCCGCCGCCGGGGAGCTCCATCTGCCAGTCGAGGCCGTAGTCGTGGCGGTCGACCTTGGTCTCGAGATCGAGGCCGATGCGGTCGTTGCCGTCAGGGCCGGGCGCGGGGCCGCTGAGCCCGCCGCGGGCGACCACCGGCTTGGTGGTTCCCCGGACGGTCAACTCGCCGTCGACGACGACCTGGCCGTCATCGGCGGTGATTCGGGTCGACCGGAACGAGATCTGCGGCGTCTTCTCGGCGTCGAAGAACTCTGGGGAGAGCAGGTGGGCCTGCAGGTTCTCCTCCTTGACCTGGACGCTTCCTACGGGCACGTGGCCCGAGAGCTCAGGTCGGCCGGCGGCGTCGCTGAGCGTCGCCTCGAACTCGCCGAAGCTGCCGCGGAACGTCCCGACGACGTGCTTGACGGCGAATCCGACGTCGGAATGCACCGGGTCGGATTGCCAGGTGCCGGTGGGAATGGTTGACTCTGCTTGTGCTGTGGTCATGGACCGCCTCCTTGTCGCGAGCTACACTTATTTGATCTGTCAAACAGTTTAGCAGAGAAACTTGACTCCACAACAGTTGAAGACTCAAACATATTCGTCCACCGATGCGTTCGGGAACCTGATCAGCGCGCACGCGGTGCTCGTCCGCGAGCTCAGCGCCGCCCTCGTTGCTCGCCACGGGCTGACGGTCAACGACTACGGCACGCTGCTGCTCCTCTACCGGGCGGGCGAGGAGGGCATGAGGCGAATCGACCTCGCGAACGAGCTGAATCTCTCGCCGTCGGGCATCACCCGCCTCCTCGATCGCCTCGAGGAGCAGGACCTCGTCGGAAAGGGCGAGTGCAAGTCGGATGCGCGGGTCAGCTACGCGATCCTGACCGACGCCGGACTGGAGAAGCTCCGGGAGGCTGCTCCCGGGCACATCGAGGACATCGAAAGCAGGCTCGGCGCCGTGCTCAGCGACGAAGAGATGAAGACACTCACAGAGCTGCTCGGCCGCCTCGGCAAGGCCGAGGGCGGCGAGTGCGCTCCGGACTGATCCGGGCCCGGCTCTAGGGCGCGGGCGCCTGCGGTGGCGCCGGTGCCTCAGGTGCCTCCGGTGCGGTGGCCGCTTCGGCTCCGCCGCCGAGGTCGAAGAAGAGGATGCTCGCGACGAGGGCGACCACCGGTATGACCAGGATGTTGCCAATCGTCCCCAAGACCACTCGCCCGACATCCCCGAACGCAGAGCCGACCAGCGCCAACGCAAACGAGACCACGATGACGATCAGGAACGCCAACACGATCGTGAAGAAGACGTTCCAACCATTGCCGCGGACCAGTTCTCGGCTGCGGCCGAAGGCCTCAAATGGGCCGCGGTTCTCCGCGACGATCGAGGGAGCGACAACGGACCAGATCGTGATCAGGATGAGGCCGGGGACGAGGAAGAGGAAGAGGCCGCAGGCGACCCCAATGCCATAGAAGATTCCATTGATTATCAGCGTGCCGACGTAGGGCGCTGCGGCCGAAAACAGCTCGCTCATGTTCTGGTCGCGTCGGCCGTCGCGAAGGTCCTGCACCAGCTTCACGACGTACCCCGTGTAGAGCACTTGGCCGATCAACCCCACGATCACACCTGCAAGCACTAGGAAAAGCCGGCCGCTGAGCCCGAGCAGAAGGTCGATGGCGCTGGTGATGCCTATTACCAGCAGCGCCCCCCCGAGCAGCGTGCCCGCCTGGCTCTGGTAGGTGGAGAACGCCTCACCGATCACTCGCCCGGCGTCGATCCGGTTGCCGCTGGCCTCCATTTTCATCTCCTCCGATCTGATCGCCCGGCCGCACGCCGAGCGGGATACGAATTACCAGCGCTCGCGGACGGATGCCGCATTTCGGACTCCTCCAGGCACGGATCCTGCAAGCCGAATTGCATCGGCTCCGAACTGTGGTTGACATTCGGGGATCCGCGAGTAGGCTGCTCCGCGAGTAAGGGTGAACCTCAGGTCGAGCCTGACGGACAGCACCCGGACCGAGGCGCCTCAGGGGAGGAACTGGGCGCCACAGATCCCCCCAAGAGGAGGTTGCTGTGGCTGTTCCTACCCCAAGCACCGAAGAGCACGCGGTCGTCCCCGCAAGAGCCATTCCCGAGGGCGCCCGCACCACCACCGGGCCCGGCCCGGACGATGAGTTTCTCGTCGCTCTCGCCAAGAACGGCAGGACCGACGCCTACGACCAGCTGGTCCGCCGCTACCGGCGGTTCGTGCGGGTCAAGTCCTCGTCCTACTTCCTGCTCGGCGGCGACGCCGACGATCTGATGCAGGAGGGGATGCTGGGCCTGTTCAAGGCGATCCGCGACTACCGCCCCGAGCGCGAGGCGAGCTTCCGCGGCTTTGCGGAGCTCTGCATCACCCGCCAGATCATCACCGCGGTCAAGACCGCGACGCGCAACAAGCACACCCCGCTCAACCAGTACGTCTCGTTCAGCCAGACACCGGCCGCCGCCGGTCCCGACTCGGAGACCACCCTCGAGGAGGTCCTGCCGGGCCCGTCCGTCCGCGACCCCGCCAACCAGGTGATCTCCGGCGAGGAGCTGGAGAGCCTGGTCGCATGCCTCACGAGTGTCCTGTCCGAGCTGGAGAGCCGGGTCCTGGCGCTCTATCTCGACGGTCACTCCTACGAGGTGATCGGCGAGCGGCTCGACTGCGACACCAAGACGGTCGACAACGCGCTGCAGCGCGTCAAGCGCAAGGTGGGCATCCACCTCGACTCACGCGCGGTGAAGATCTGAGCATCGCTTCCACGTAGGACGGCACGGCAGCCACGGCGGCCGCTCCTCAGGGGGCGGCCGCTGTTACTTGCGGCGCAGGCCCTTGGCGAAGCGGCCGGCGAAGCTGCTCGTGGCGACGGTCTTGGCCAGCTCTCGCGGCTCGACCTGGTCGAGGAGGCTCTTCAGCTCCCTGCGCTGCCGGTCCGAGAGGTTCGACGGGCGCCCCTTCGAAGCCTTGACGATCTCGACCATCCGCTGGCGCTCTTTCTCGCTCAGCCGCGTGGCGACGTGGTTGCGAACCGCGAGCACCACCTCGGCGGCGGCAAGCATCCAGGCTCCGCGGGCGAGCCAGCGCCCGCGGGCTGCGGCAGCTCCAGGATCGTCGATCGCCTTTCGAAGATTGGGCACGCGGGCAGTATGCCCGACCGTCCGTCCACGAACCCGGGAAGTCCGCATCGGGCGAGCGGTCGCCCGGCCGATACAGCTGAGGTGAAGGCCAGGTTCGCCATCGGAGGGATCGCCGCGGCCGCCTGCTCGCACTGCCGGCCGGCGCCGCGGCTTCTTCGCAGGGCGGTCAGGTCGCGAGCCTGACCGCGCAGCAGAGCGCGCACGAGAAGGCCGACATCGGCAGGCGGGCTTTCCGCAAGCGCTACGGAGCCAAGCACCCGATGCGCGCCTGCGCCAAGCGCACCAGGGGTCATGTCGCGGCCGCGCTGGGCACCGCCAACTCGGACTGCCAGGACGAGCTCGCCCAGGACGGCGCCGCCGAGTTCATCGACGACTGCGGCGAGGACGCGACGGACACCGTCGACAACGCCATGGCCGAGTGCGTCGCCGAGGACGCCGACCAGATCCTCAACCCGCAGGACTACGTCGACGACGGCGAGGACGACGGCTCAAGCTGATCGCTGGTCGCCGCAGCGCCCTGAGCTCACCTGACTCCGTCGACGTACGCTTTCGCAATCCGACCCCTTCGGTACTCCATCAATGTCACCTTGGACGGGTGCTGCGATCACCGTGTGATGCCCACGGACGAGGACTTGCATCGTCACGCGGCCGAGAACCTCGCGCAGGCCGATGCCCTCCTCTTTGGCCGGGTGACCTACGAGATGATGGAGGCGGCGTGGGGGCAGGCAGCCCGGGCCGGAGCGAGGCCCGATTGGATGGAGCCCTTCGCCCGGACCATCGACGCGGCGCGGAAGTACGTGGTGTCGAGCACCCTGGACCGGGTCGACTGGAATGCGGAGCTGGTGCGCGGGGATCTGAGGGAGGCCGTTCAGCAGCTCAAGCGGGAGCCGGGTGAGGGACTCTTCGTGGCAGGCGTGAGGCTCCCGCTGGCGCTGGCGGAACTGGGGTTGATCGATGAGTACGAGTTCGTGGTGCAGCCAAGGCTGGTGGGCCACGGGCCGACGCTGTTCGCGGGGCTGTCGAAGCGCGTCGACCTGAAGCTCACGAGCCGGCTGGAGTTCGGCTCGGGGGCGGTGGCGATGCGGTATGAGCCGCGCCACAGCCAGTAGCGGTGGTGTGCACAAAGGTCCACCCGCAACGGTCAGTCCGGGTGCGTACGCTGGGCACGCGAATACGAACTGCCCGGATAGCTCAATTGGTAGAGCACGGTCCTTGTAAGGCCGCGGTTGTGGGTTCGAGTCCCACTCCGGGCTCTTGTCCGTCACCGATCTGCAGCCGCCCAAGCCGGGGGAATGGGTTGACTTCGCCGACGACTGGCGCCGGGTGCTGCTCTACGGCGGGCCGCTCACCGATCCGCTCGGCACCCTCGCGGAGGCCGGTTGGGAGGGCTTCGAGCTGATCTCGACCCCGCGCGCGCTGGCCGACGCCGGCGGGCTCGGCGAGGCCGCCGGGCGGACGCACCTGGTCGCTCCGGGCGGCGTTCCCGAGGCCTCCGCGGCGATCGTCGACGAGGTGGGGAGCGGGCACCTGATCGCCCTCGGCGGCGGCCGGGTGATCGACTCCGCGAAGGCCGTGGCGGCCGTTCGCGGCGCGGAGGTCGCGGCGATCCCGACGACGCTCTCCGGCGCTCCGATGACCGCGATCCACCGGCTGCCGGAGGGCCATGGCGCCGCCACCGGCGTCCGCCCGAGCCTGGTGATCGCCTACGCGGACGAGATGACCAGCGCGCCCGAGCCGCAGCTGCGCGCGACCGCGATGAACGCCCTCGCGCACGGCGCGGACTCTCTCTACACGCCCCTCGCTGACGAGGAATCCCGCGAGGCCGGCCTGCGCGGGGCCGAGCTGATCGCGCAGGCGCTCGACGGGCCCCCGGGCCGACGGGACCGCGCCGCGCTCGCGCTCGGCGCCCTGCTCTGCGGGATCGCTGTCGACCGGGCAGGGATCGCGCTCCATCACGTGCTCGGCCAGACGACGGTCAGGATCCTCGGCCTCCCTCACGCCGAGACCTACGCCGCGCTTCTCCCCAACACGATGGAGGCGATGCGCTCGCGGGCGCCGGAGCAGGTCGACGCGCTGGCGGCGGCGCTCGGCGCCGACGCGGATGGCCTGCATGACCGGATCGCCGAGCTTGCGGGCAACCGCCATCTGGGTGAGCTGGGAGCCGACCGGCGGCGGTTCGATGAGGTCCTCGACGTTGCGATGCAGCGCGGCGAGCTGGAGCACATGACGCCGGGCGAGGTCACTCGAGACGACCTTGCGGCGATCCTCGACGTGTCCTGGTAAGCCTTGGCGGGCATGACCCGCCTGTAACTGGCCGGTGTGCTGGGGTTTCGATCTGGGCATGGACGAGGAGAAGCTGCTCAGCTACCACCGCTTCACGCGCGAGCACGGCGTCAACCGCCCGCTCTACTTCCTCGCGCGCCTGGTCCTCGTCCCGTTCTTCCTCGCCTACTTCCGCCTCTCGCGCATCGGTCGGGAGCACGGCAAGGTCGAGGGACCGCTGATCGTCGCCGCGAACCACCGCAGCTTCCTCGACCCCTTCGTGATCGGAGCGTCGCTGCCGTGGAACCGGCCTCTCCATTACGTCGCCAAGGTCGAGCTCTTCGACAAGCGCTGGCAGGGCTGGATCCTCAGCCGGCTCGGCGCCTACCCCGTGCGCCGCGGACAGTCCGACGAGCAGACCCTGATCACCTCTCGCGAGGTGCTCGAGCGGGGAGGCGCGATCTGCATCTTCCCCGAGGGCACCCGTCACCGCACCGGATCGCTGGCCCGCCCGAAGCGCGGCTTCGGGCGGCTCGCACTCGAGACCGGTGCGGCCGTCCTTCCCGTCGCCGTCCACGGCACCGAGCAGGTCCGGCGCGGCTGGAAGATCCGCCCCCGGAAGGTCAAGGTCCGCACGGGCCGTGCGCTCACCTTCCCGCGCACCGAGGATCCGTCGCCGGCGCTCGCCAATTCGGTCGGCGCCCGCGTCTGGCCTGTGATCGAGCTGCAGTGGGAGTGGCTCGGTGGTCTGCCCCCGCTGCGCAAGGCCGCGGTGATCGGCGCGGGCAGCTGGGGGACCGCGGTGGCCGTCCTGCTGGCGCGCGGCGGCCTCGAGGTCCAGCTCGGGACCCGCACCTCCGAGCGGGCCGATGAGATGAACGAGACGCGGACGAACGAGCAGTACCTCCCCGGCGTGCACCTGCCCGACACCCTCACCGTCAAGCGGGCGGCTGACATCGAGCTCGCGGGCATCGACCTCGTCTGCCTCGCCGTGCCCTCGGCCGCTCTGCCGCAGGCCGTGGGCGCGATCGGCGACCGGGTCGGTCAGCGGGCCTCCGTCCTGCTGCTCAGCAAGGGGATGGTCGCCCCGATGGCGGCGCTCCCCTCCGAATACGTCTCCGAGCGCATCCGCGCCCGCGCCGTCGCCTCGCTGGGTGGCCCGGCCCACGCCAAGGAGGCGGTCTCGGGCACCGCAGCCCTCGTCCTCGGCAGCCGCGACGCCGACCTCCGCGACCAGCTCGGCAGCGTCTTCGACGAGGCGGGGCTCGTCTGCGAGCGCTCCGAGGACATGATCGGAGTGGAGGTCGCGGGCGCCGCCAAGAACGCCGCCGCCCTCGCGGGCGCGGCGGCGCGGGCGCAGGGAATGAACGCGGCGGGAATCGCCACGGCGCAGGTCTGGCGCGAATGTGTGGCCTACGCCCGTGCCCGCGGCGCCCTGCACGAGACGTTCGCGGGCATCGCGGGCGTCGGCGACCTGACGGCGACGATCCTGGCCGAGGGCAGCCGCAATCGGCGGGCGGGTGAGCTGCTGGGCGAGGGAACCCCGGCCGAGCAGATCCCGGAGATCATCGGCCAGGCCTCCGAGGCGCTCGACTCCGTCCCGCTGATCACCGCGGCGGTGCGCCATGCGGGGATGGACTGCTCCTCGCTCGAGGGGCTGACCGGCCTGATCGCCGGTGAGATCTCCCCCGCGGAGTGGATGGCGCGGGTCAGGCAGGCCGAGCGTGCAAGGCGCGAACCGGTCGCGGGAGGCCGGGCGGCATGATCGCGCGCGCGAGTACGCTTGCCGTGTGTCGGATTCCGAGCAGGTCGCCGCGAGCAACGGCGCGCCAAGGGAGTCGAAGGCGGAACTCGATCGCGCCTTCGAGGAGCTCTACCGCGATCATCTGCGCGACGTCTACTCGTACTCCTACTACCGCGTCGGCAACCACCACGATGCCGAGGACGTCACCGAGCAGGCCTTCCTCCAGGCGTACCGGCACTTCGAGCGCGCCCGGCGCGAGTCGAACGGCCGTCCACTTCGCCCCTGGCTCATCCGCATCGCGCACAACCTCGCCTCCAACTACCACCGCGACAGGGCCCGGCGCCCTCAGCGGGTCCTCGAGGAGTCGGAGCCGATCGCCGCTCCGCACGGGACCGAGCGGATCGTCGAGGGACGGGAGGAGCTGAAGAGCGTGATGGACCACCTCCAGCGTCTGCCCGACGATCGCCGCGACGCCCTGATCATGCGGTTCGCGCTCGGCATGGACAACCGCGAGATCGCCCGCTCACTCGGCCGGTCGGACGGCGCGACCAAGGTCCTGATCCACAGGGCGATCAAGCAGCTCGAGGAGGAGATGAGCGTCAATGGCGGCTGAGAGTTCGGGCGACGTCGAGAACCTGCTTCGCTCGGCCCTCCGGCCGATCGAGCCTCCGGAGAAGCTTTCCGGGCGAGTGGAGGAGACCCTGAGCGCGGTCACCGAGGCCGCGGCCGAGGAGCTCTCCGCCTGGGCGGACGAGCTCTCCGAGTCAGAGCTCCGCTCCCTCCGGGACCCACGCAACTGGGTGCGCCCGGCCGCCGCGATCGCGGCAGGAGGAGTCGCGGCGGGGGGCCTGGTCCTGGTCGAGCTGCGACGCCGCGGCGGCAAGAGGCCCTCGCGCTTCTCGGAGCTCGCGGACCAGGTCTCGGATATCGCCGATCAGGTCCGAGACCAGGTCCGCAGTCGCCGCGACTAGCCGAGCGCTACGTCGCCGCCGCCGTCCGGCCCGCCGGACGGGACGCGAAGTACGCGATCACCCCGGTGATCCCCAGGATCAGATGTAGGACGTTGTCCTCGTTGTTGACGGGCACGAGCCTGAACAGCAGGTCGTCCTTGGCGACGAAGGTGATCCCGCCATCCCCCGTCGCGATGAAGCCGAGGACGCAGAGCACGATGTAGAGGACACCCACGAAGAGCGCCGCCCCGCGCGCCGCGGATCCCGCGCAGACGAGCAGCAGCGCTCCGATCGCGATGTGCACGACGTTGTGCCATCCGTTCACCGAGAGGACGCCGAAGACGTCGTCGGTCCTGATCGAGTCCCCGGTGGCGAAGCTGGCCTCATAGAAGAACCCGATGATCCCGGCGATCACCAGGACTCCACCGACCAGCAGGCAGTACAACCTGGGGGGACTTGCATCATCCATCGCTATCTCCTCGCAGCCGTGATCCGTTTACGTGAACCGCTCGTAGCCATGTTCGTGGGAGGACGCCAACCAGATCATCCCGAGTCGCGCCGATGACGCGCGCCGAGGTCCAGCGCCTTGCGGACGAGGACCTGATGTCCCTCGTCGCGCGCGAGGACCCGCTGGCCTTCGAGGTCTTCTATGACCGGCACGCCGGAGCGGCGTATTCACTCGCCTACCGGGTCGTCGGCAGCCGGACGGCGGCCGAGGACGTCACGCAGGAGGCCCTCCTCTCGATCTGGCGGAGCGGAGCGCGCTACGACCGCGCTCGCGGCAGCGTTCGTTCCTGGACCCTCGGCATCGTCCGCAATCGGGCCATCGACTGGCTGCGCAAGGAGTCCGGCCGCTCGCCGAAGCTGGCCGCCGGCAGCGAGGAGCTGCTCGAGCGCACGCCGTCCGACGAGCTCACCGAGGCCGAGGCGCTCCGCCGCGAGACTGCCCAGGAGGTTCGGGGAGCGATCAAGGGCCTGCCCGACGACCAGTCGAGGGTGATCCAGCTCGCCTTCTTCGGCGGCTTCAGCCACTCGGAGATCGCGGAGATGCTGAACGAGCCACTCGGCACGGTGAAAGGCCGGATGCGCCTCGGAATGGACAAGGTCAGGGCGACCCTGGCGGAGGGCTGGTGATCGGCGACCACCCAGACAGAGACGACCTGGTCGCCTACTCGCTGGGGGCGCTGGGCCCGCGGGAAACCGCGGAGGTGGAGGCCCACGTGCCGACCTGCGCACGCTGCACGCGGGAGCTCGAGGCACTCGCCCCCGCCGTGGCGGTGCTCGGGGAATCGGTGGAGCAGCTCGAGCCGCCGCCGGAGTTGCGCGAGCGCGTCCTGGCGGAAGTTCACGCCGACGTCGCCCGGACCGCGGAGGTCCGGGAGCCGGTGGCGTCCCGACGCCGGCGGCGCGGCTGGCGCGGGCTGCTGACGCGCCCTGCCCTCGCCGTCGGAGTCGCGATCGTCATGGCCGCCATCGGCGGCTACGTCATCGCCGGTGACGGCGGCGGAGAGGGGGGAGGCGCGGAGACCGTCCCGGTCGTCGCTCAGCAGGGAATCGGCGGCGCGATGGCTGTGGGCGAGAACACCTCGATGCTCGACCTGCACGGCCTCCACCAGCTGAGCGGGCGGGAGGTCTACCAGGTGTGGGTGGCCGAGGGCAGCAGCGTGCGGCCCTCGTCCAACTTCATCCCCGACGACACCGGCCGCGCGATGACCGCGGTCGACGGCCATCTCAGCACGGGGACGAAGGTGATGGTCACCAAGGAACCGCACCCCGGTCGGACCATGCCGACGCCGCCGATCCTGCTGAGCGCGACGATCCAGTAGCCGGGACGAAGAGCCCGCTCGTCTAGGCTGGCCGGGCTATGGAGGCGACCCAGACTCGTCAGACGTGTTACCGCCACCCGGATCGGGAGACCGGCGTGTCCTGCTCGAACTGCGGCAGGCCGATCTGCCCGGAGTGCATGACTTCGACCTCGGTGGGGATGCGCTGCCCGGAGTGTGCCCGCCAGACCACCAAGGTCCGCGTCGGCCAGGGTGCCTTCAGCCCCACCGCGGGGAGGATGCCCGCGACCATCGCGCTGATCGCGATCAACGTGATCGTCTTCCTGGTTGAGCTGGCCGGTGGCGGGGCGGGTCAGTTCAGCGGCGGGGGATCGGTGATCCACGACGCCGGCCTGCACGGGCCTGATGTGGCGAACGGCGACTGGTGGCGAATCATCTCCGGCGGCTTCCTGCACGCGGGATTTCTCCACCTGCTGCTCAACATGTACGTCCTCTACGTCGCCGGCAGCATCCTCGAGCCCGGTATCGGCACACCGCGGTTTCTCGGTATCTACTTCGTCTCGCTGATCGCGGGTTCACTCGGCGTGTTGATCCTCGATCCGAACACCGTCACGGTCGGCGCATCCGGCGCGATCTTCGGCCTGATGGCAGGCGTGATCGTCGTGGCGCGGGGGAGGGGCGTCGAGCAGCTCGCACAGCAATTCGGCCTCTTCATCGTCCTCAACCTGGTGCTGACCTTCTCGATTCCCGGAATCTCGATCGGAGGGCACATCGGTGGACTGATCGGCGGGGCGGTCGCCGCCCTGCTGGTGATCTTCGTGGAGCAACGGATGAGCGGCCGCCCCGGCTACACCCTGGAGCTCGCCGGGATCCTGTTCCTGATCGCCGCGACGTTCGCCGGGGCGCTAGCGGTGGCGGGTTAGCCCGCGGATCCGTCCGGTAACGGCGCCGGCCACCTCGAGTCCTGCGCCCACCGCCCGGCGGGCCACGCCCAGGCCGAGTCCCGCCGCACGGCCCGCCAGCTCGACGGGGAGCTCCACGAGCGAGCCGTTCTCCGCAGGCGCCCAGTCCTCGGGTTCTTCTCGGGCCGGAGGGGCGACCTTCGGCGGCGGCTTGATGCCGACCTTCTCGGCGAGCGCGTCCTCTCTGGCTCGCTCGTCCGGTGACTTCGCCTTGGCGCTGTTGCTCGCCTCGGCCCGGCGGGCGGAGGCGGCCCGCCGCTCGGCCTCCTTCTTCAAATCCTCCACCGAGCCCTTCAGGGTCGTCTTGTGGGCCCGGCGGGCGACCGGCCCCGGGAGCGGGATGCCGACCTCGAGCCCGAGCTTGTAGGTCGCGCGAGTTCGGTCGCCTCCCAGGTCCTCGAACAGGTAGTGGCCGTCGGCCCCGTTGATGCCGTTGCCCTCGACGAAGTCCCATTCGATCCGGGCCGGCTCGTCGTAGCTGTAGTCGAGCGTGTAGTCGACCTTCCGGACCTTGGCGTCGACGAAGAGGCGGACCTTCTTTCCACGGCCCTTCTCGTCCCAGTCGAGCACCTCGGTGTCGACGACGGCCCCCTGCCAGGAGGGAAAGGTCTCGTAGTCGATGATCGCCGCGAAGCAGGTCTCGATCGGGGCGTCGATCTCGACGCTGTGCTCGGCCCAGTTCAAGCCCATGTCGTCTCCTCCACGCGTTCGAAGGCAACCCCGTCCGGCGCGTCAACCCTATCCGGGTGGAGCAGGTGGGCGAGGAGCTTGGTGCCGTCGACCAGGCGGGGACCGGGTCGTGAGAAGGAGGCCGCGGCGTCGACCGTCCAGACCTGCTCGGCGCCGATCGAGGCGATCTCGGCCGCGTGGCCGTCCACCTCCGAGAGGGCCCGAGTCGCGTCCCAGCCACAGGGCATCGCGACGACGATCTCGGCGCCTGATCTGGCGATCTCCTCCCATTCGGCGGTGCGTGACTTCTCGCCCGCGACGCCGAGGACGTCTTCGCCTCCCGCCATCTCGATCATCTGGGGGACCCAGTGGCCACCGATGAAAGGCGGGTCCAGCCACTCCAGGGCCAGCACCCGCGGGCGCTCCTCGTTCGCGACGGCCGTGCGCACCGCACCGAGCCGGCGATCGAGATCCGCGCGAAGGGCGATGGCTCGATCGGCGACCCCCGCCGCCTTGCCCAGCCGCGGGACGTCCGCCAGGACCTCGGCGAGATTGGAGGGGTCGAGCGAGATGATGCGCGGGCGGCTCGGGAGCCGTCCGGCGACCGCGACCACGTCGTCGTAGGAAACCGCGCAGACCTCGCAGACGGCCTGGGTGACGATCAGGTCGACATCGAGCTCGGCGAGGGCCGGCTCATCGAGCTCGTAGAGGTGGCGTCCCTCCCCGGTCAGCCGCCTGACCTCGGCGTCGATTGCGCCCGCCGACAGTCCCTCCCGGATCAGGCTCCGGGTCAGATGACGCTTGCCCGCCGCCTGCGGCGGGTAGTCGCACTCGTGAGTGACCGCGACGACTTGCCCGCCAAGGCCGAGGGCGAATAGCATCTCGGTCGCGGACGGAACCAGGCTTGCGATTCGCACCCGACGAATATGGCACTTCTCAGCGACCAGGAGATCAAGGAAGGGCTCAAGGGCCTCGACGGCTGGCGGCAGCGGGGCGAGTACATCGTCAAGAGCTTCGACCGCGGTGACTTCAAGGGGTCGATCGAATTCGTCGACTCGATCGTCGGGCCGGCCGAGGAGATGGGCCATCACCCCGACATCGCGATCTCCTGGAGTCAGGTCGAGGTGGCGATTTCGACGCACTCCGAGGGCGGCATCACCGAGAACGACTTCGAGCTCGCGAAGAAGGTGGAGGCGCTCGCCTAGCGGCTGCGAGCCTGGGCGATCGCGTCGTCGCGTCGGACAACGATCCGTCGGTGCCGACCGGGACGGCCGGGACCCCGTCGCCGCCCGCGGGCGGGTGGCGGGCGGGCACAGCGGCGCAAGCACCGCAAGCACCGGAAACACCGTCATCGCGTCCGGTAGCCTTGGCTCGTCGCCTGTGACCGACGACGACCTCCCTCGAAGTACGAGCGCCCTCCGGGGCGCCTGCGATCCGGCCCCGGGCCGGTTGCCTGAGCCGGGACGGCCGCGATGACCGCCGCCCTGCTCGTCCTGCTGCTCGTCCTGATCGCCATCAACGGCGTCTTCGTGGCCGCCGAGTTCGCGCTGGTGCGATCTCGCCGCTCTCGCCTCGAGCAGCTCGCCAGCGAGGGCACGCGATCCGCGACCCTCGTGCTTTCACAGCTCGATCAGATCGATGAGTACCTCTCGGCCTGCCAGGTCGGGATCACGATGGCCTCCATCGGCATCGGCGCGCTCGTCGAGCCGGCGGTTGCCTCCCTGATCAAGCCGGCGTTCGGATCTCTCTCGCACGGAGTCGCGGTGACCATCTCCGTGGCGATCGCCTTCGTGCTCGTCACCGCGCTGCAGATCTCCGTCGGCGAGCAGGTGCCGAAGCTGCTCGCCATCGCGCGTCCCGAGGGGACCGCACGGCGGCTGTCCCGGCCTCTGCGCTGGTTCCGCAGGTTCAGCGCGCCCTTCACGGTCGGGCTCACCTGGATCGTGAACGGCGTGGTGCGGATGTTCGGGGTCCGTCCCGGCGAGCTCGAGGAGCAGCCGACCTCCGAGGACCTGCAGGTCCTGATCTCGCAGTCGGCGGTCGGCGGCAAGCTCGATCCGGGCGAGGCCGTGATGCTCCGGGGCGTCTTCCACCTGCACGAGCAGGAGGCCCGCGAGGTGATGACGCCGATCCCGGCGGTGGTCACAGTCGACCACTCCTCCAATGTCTCGGACGCCCTCAACCTCTGCATCTCATCGGGGCACAACCGGCTGGTCGTCGTCGAGGACGGCAACGCCGACCGCGTCCGCGGGATCGTCCACGCCCTCCGGCTGGTCCGGCTGATGATGAACGAGGGTCCCGAGGCGAAGATCGAGTCGGCCGTCAGGGACGCTCTGATCGTCCCGGAGACGAAGCCGCTCGACGACCTGCTCACCGAGCTCCAGAGGCAGCGCTCCTCGGTGGGGGTGGTGGTGGACGAATACGGCCGGACCGTCGGGATCGTGACCGTCGAGGACATCCTCGAGGAGGTGGTCGGGGAGATCGAGGACGAGACCGATCCTCTCGCCGGCTCCCTTCGCCAGCTCGCGAACGGCGACTGGTACGTCCGGGGCCACGTTTCGCTGGGCGACCTCGCGGATCGCGGCATCGAGCTGCCGGTGGACACCGACGCCTACAACTCGGTCGGCGGCTACGTCTTCGGAGAGCTCGGCAGGCTTCCGAAGCGGGGCGATCTGATCACCGCCGACGGCTTCGAGATCCGGGTGGAATCGGTCCGCGAGAACCGCATCGAAGCGGTTCGGATCCATTCCCGATCCCAGTAACCCGCAGGTTGCAGGAGTTTCTCCCTTCCGTCCGTTTACGGCTCTAGCTTCACGGCAATCCAGAGGGTCATTAGGAGGCTCTATGTGGGTCGTCCGGTTCAGCGACAAGCAGCTTGAGGTGGTCAGGGCGGTGCTCCGCTCCGAAGAGCACCGGGGGCCGGCACTGGAGGGCGCGCTCGAGGCGCTCGACCTGGCCCGATGGGATGACCTCCCCGAGGCCCAGCTTCCCTGGTCAGAGGTGGAGGCGGAGGCGAGCAAGCAGGGCGTCTCGGAGGCCGATGTGATCTGGGATCGTTCCGGCCGCCATGACGAGCCCGCCGTACCCAAGATCTCCACGAAGTCGCGCGTCAAGCGCAAGGGCAAGCAGGCCGCTTAGCCTCGCTGCACTCGTGCTGGCGGGGTTCGCCCTCGTCGGCTGCGGCGGGTCTGGAAGCTCCTCGGACCAGCTTACGTTCGAGATCGCCCGCGTGATGCCGCTCGTCCGCCAGCAGGTGGATGTGGGCCCGCGGCCTGCGGGCTCTCCGCAGCTGCGACGGCTTGCCGGCGAGCTGAAGCCGATGCTGCCGAACAGCAGCTTCGAGCCCTTCCCCGGCAAGGGCCCGCAGCAGCCGCTCCGGAACATCGTCGGGGACATCCCGGGCCGTTCCCCCGCGATCCTGATCGGCGCCCACTACGACACCCAGTACCGGCCGAAAGGCTTCGTCGGTGCGAACGACAGTGCGGCGGGAACGGCGGCGCTGATCGAGTTGGCCCGGACGCTGCCGTTCGAGCTGCCCGCCGGCCATCCCGAGATTCGCTTCGTCCTCTTCGATGGGGAGGAGGCCCCGCCCGGCTGCCGGGACCGCGACTTCCAGTACTGCGCATTGCGCGGCTCCCGAGCCTACGCGGCGGCTCACCCCGGCCAGGTCGGGGACATGATCCTGCTCGACTACATCGCCAACCGCGGCGCCCATTTCCCGCGCGAGACCAACTCGAGCCCGGCCCTCTGGGCCAAGCTGCGGCAGGCGGCTCAGCGGGTCCGGACCGAGGATCTCTTCCCTGACACCACCCAGACGCCGATCATCGACGACCACATCCCGTTCCTCCAGATGGCGGTTCCGTCGATCGACCTGATCGATTGGTCATACCCGTACAAGAACGGAACGCAGGACACGCTCGACAAGCTCGACCCGGCCGTGCTCAACGCGGTCGGCAGGACCGTCGCCCAGCTGGTCATCGACCTCAGCGGCGGTCAGTCGTAGTCGTAGAAGCCCGCGCCGGACTTGCGGCCGAGCTTTCCCTGGTCCACCAGGGCCATCAGGCGGCCCGGGGGGCGGTGGTGCTCCTCTTCTGAGTCGGCGTAGAGCGCCTCCCCGATCGCGACCGCGACGTCGTTGCCCACCAGGTCGAGCAGGGCGAGGGGCCCCATCGGGTAGTTCGCGCCGAGCGTCATGCAGCGGTCGACGTCCTCCGCCTCCATCCCCGTCTGCTCCATCAGCCGGACCGCGTCGAAGAGGTAGGGGAAGAGCAGGCGGTTGACGACGAAACCGGGCTCGTTCGGGACCTCCACCACCGTCTTCCCGATCGACTCGCACCAGCCGCGGGCGCGCGAGCGGATGGCGTCGTCGGCGCCCTCCGGGATGCAGAGCTCCACCAGGTCCATGCGGGCGACCGGGTTGAACGGGTGGAGGCCGAAGGTCCGCTCCGGATGTTCCGCGCCGGAGGCGATCTCGTCGAGCGACAGCGACGAGGTGGTGGTCGCCAGGTCCGCGCCGGGGGCGGCGGCGGCGATCGCCGTGAGCAGCTCGACCTTCGGGGGCAGTTCCTCGATGATCGCCTCGACCACGACGTCGGCGGAGGCGAGGGCCGCGACCTCGGTTGTCACCTTGATCCGCTTCGCGTCGGCCCCGTCGACCTTCGCGGAGATCGAGTGAGCCTGCTCCTCGGCTTTCCACGCCGAGGCTTCCGAGCGGGCCAGTAGCAGGACCTCGGATGCGGCGCTGGCGCACGCCGCGAGCCCGCAGGCGATGGTTCCGCTGCCCGCGATCGCGGGTCGCTCATATGTGTCTGCGCCCGTCATCGGGCGGTGTCTATCACGCGGACGCGGCCTGGCGAGCAGTCGGGGTTTTCCACGGTCAGGTGCCGGTGTTCCCCACCCTTACCCGGGCGCCACCGACCCTCGAAGCTGGCAGGCATTCATTACCGAGAGGAAGGAACGCAGATGAGATCCAGGACCTGGCTGCCCCTCGCCGGCGTGACCGTGGTCGCTGGGCTCCTGTTGGCGGGGTGCGGGGCGAGCAAGGGCTCGGATGTCCCCACGAGCGCTGCCGCGACTCCATCGACCACCACTTCTTCGGGGCAGGCGCTCACGGTAAAGCTGGGGGACTACTCGTTCACCCCCTCCAGTCCGACGGTGAAGGCCGGGCCGGTCACGATCACCGCCCCCAACGACGGGCAGGTCCTGCACGAGCTGGTCGTATTCAAGACCGACAAGAGCGCCGGGTCGCTTCCCGAAAAGGGAGCCGAGGTCGATGAGGATGGCCTCGAAGCCGGCGGCGCAACCAATGAGGGCGAGATCCAGGACGTGGCGCCCGGCCAGACCAAGAGCACAGACTTCAAGCTGGCTCCCGGCACCTACGTGATGATCTGCAACGTCCCCGGCCACTACGCCCAGGGGATGTACGGGACGATCACCGTCAACTAGCCGTACATTCGCGGGGTGGCGAGCCGGCGAGTCGAGTGGGTTCTCCGCCAGGTGGAGACCTGGAACTCGGGTGACCTCGAGGCATTTCTACGCGAGCTTCCCGCCGCCTTCGAGTTCACTCCGGATCCGAGCTTTCCAGACGCCGGCACATACCGCGGCGATGAGGTGCGGCGCTGGATGCAGGGATGGGTGGAGACCTGGCGCAACAACCGGCTCGAGGTCCTGAAGATCGTCGAAGACGACCGGACGGTCCGGCTGGAGTCCCGCTGGCACCTGGCGGCGCCGCAGGGCGGAGGAGAGATCCCGGTGAGCGACTTCGACGTGGTGTTCTGGTTCGATCCCGACGATCGGCCGGTCCGGATGGCGGCCTTCTTCGATCGCGACCAGGCCCTCGAAGCGGTGCGTGGACCTACTGGCTGACTGGCCAGTCATTGCGTGTATGCTTTTTCGGGCAAGGCTTGGTTGCTTGAAGAAACCGACTTAGGAGGCACGTGGTGGCTGAGAACGGAAAGTTCAGTGGACGAGAGGTAGTGATCGTGGAGGCCGCCCGCCTGCCGGTCGGGCGCGGGCACGAGGAGAAGGGCTATTACAAGGACGTCCACTCCTCGAGCCTGCTGGCGAAGACCTACGACGAGACGATCAAGCGCGCCGGCATCGACCCCTCCGAGGTCGAGGACGTCGTCGCCGGCTGTGTGCAGCAGTTCGGTGAGCAGGGCATCAACATCGCGCGCAACGCCTGGCTCGAGGCCGGGCTGCCGATCGAGACGCCCGCCACCACCGTCGACCGCCAGTGCGGCTCGGCCCAGCAGGCGGTCAACTTCGGCGCGGCGCTCGTCGCCTCCGGTGTCCACGACGTCGTCATCGGCGGCGGCGTCGAGCACATGGGCCACATCTCGTTCGCCGACTCGGCCGACGTGATGAAGGAGCACGGCTTCGCCTTCTCGCCGGCTCTGATGGAGCGCTACAACCTCGTCCCGCAGGGCATCTCCGCGGAGATGATCGCCGACAAGTGGGAGATCCCCCGCTCCGAGATGGATGAGATCGGCCTCCGCTCCCACCAGCTCGCCCACCAGGCGACCGAGGAGGGCCGCTTTGAGCGCGAGATCATCCCGTGGCGCAACAACGGCGACACCTACGTCACAGACCAGGGCATCCGCCCGCCGTCGGAGGACTCCGCCGAGAAGCTGGCCTCGCTGAAGCCGGCCTTCAAGGAGGACGGCAAGATCACCGCCGGCAACTCCTCCCAGGTCTCCGATGGCGCAGCCGCGGTGATCCTGACCACGCCGGAGAAGGCGAAGGAGCTCGGCGTCACGCCGAGGGCCAAGATGGTCGATCAGACGACCGTCGGCGTCGACCCGGTGATGATGCTCACCGGCCCCATCCCCGCCACGCAGAAGATCCTGAAGCGGAACGGGATGAAGATGGACGACATCGACCTGGTCGAGATCAATGAGGCCTTCGCCTCCGTGGTCGCCGCCTGGCGTCGCGAGCTGGAGCCCGACATGGATCGCGTCAACGTGAACGGCGGCGCGATCGCCCTCGGTCACCCGCTCGGCTCGACCGGCGCGCGCCTGATCACCACCCTGCTCCACGAGCTGGAGCGCTCCGACAAGGAGACGGGCCTGGTGACCATGTGCTGCGGCGGCGGGCTCGGCACCGGCACGCTGATCCAGCGGGTCTGACCCGATCTCACAGTTGAGCTGCCCGCGGGCGTTGAGGTGCTGATGGCCTCGAGGCCCGCGGGCGCGCATGCCCGCAAACCAGCTCTGAAGTGGACGGCTGATGACCGGGCGCTGATGCGCGCCGACAAGGTGCTGAGGCGCGTGATGGAGGAGCGCGGGCCAATCGATCCCGCGATCGACCGCCGCGGCTCGAGGCCCGATCCCTTCGAGGCGGTCGCCAGGTCGATCGTCGGACAGCAGCTCTCCACCAAGGCCGCGCGCTCGATCTGGGAGAAGCTGCTGTCCCAGTTCGACGGCGAGATGCCGACGCCCGAGGCGCTGCTCCGCAAGCGAAAGCCGACGCTCCGCAAAGCCGGTCTCTCCAACGCGAAGGTCGAGTTCCTGCGGGACCTCGCCCAGCGCGTCAAGGACGGCCGGCTCGACTTCGACCGGATCAAGGACCTGCCGGACGAGGACGTGATCGCGGCGCTGATCGAGGTGAAGGGAGTCGGCCGCTGGACCGCCGAGATGTTCCTGATGTTCCACCTGGCCCGCGAGGACGTCGTCTCCGCGGGAGACCTCGGCATCCGGAGGGCCATCCAGATCGCCTACGGGATGGAGGACCTGCCGGGGCCCGAGGACATGGAGCGCGTCTCGGCCGAGTGGCGTCCGCGCCGCACGCTGGCCTGCCTCTATCTGTGGCGGTCCCTGGACAACACGCCCGTCGAGGAGCCCCCGAAGTAGGCTGACCCCGCCGATGGCCGCCCTCGACCGCATCTCGATCGCCGCTATCGGCGATACGCCGGATGACCTCGCCGAGCAGGCGAGCGCCGCCGAGGCCGCCGGCATCGACTGCGTCTGGACGCCGGAGCTCTTCCGGAGCTCCGTCACCCAGGCGACCTGGCTCGCGGCCAAGACCGAGAAGGTCGACGTGGGCACCGGCATCTCCTGGGCCTTCACGCGGAGCGCGTTCATCCTGGCTGTCAGCGCACTCGACATCGACGAGATGGCGGGCGGTCGCTTCCGGCTCGGCCTCGGCGCGGGGGTGAAGCGGCTCAACGAGACCTGGCACTCGGTCGACTACGGCAAGCCCGCACCGCACCTGCGGGAGGTGATCGAGGCGACGCGCCTGATCATGGAGAAGGCCTCGAGCGGCGAACCCATCCGCTACGAGGGCGAGTACATGGACATCGACATCAAGGGCTGGGTCAGGCCGCACCAGCCGGTCCGGGACCGCATTCCGATCTACGCCGCCGCGATGCGGGAGGGGATGTGCCGGATGGCCGGCGACGTCGCCGACGGGCTGATCGGCCATCCGATGTGCCCCGTCCGCTGGCTCGACGAGGTCGTCATCCCGAGCTTCGAGACCGGCCTCGAGCGCTCCGGCCGCAAGCGCTCGGACCTCGACTTCATCCCCACGATCACCACAGTGATCGACGACGACGAGGCGCGCGCCCTGGACGCCGCCCGCCGCACCATCGCCTTCTACTCGACCGTTCGCACTTACAAGCCGCTTTGGGAGATGCACGGCTTCGCCGAGGCGGCGGAGGCGGCCGGCGATGCCTTCCGCCGCGGCGACCTCGCCGCGGTCCCGGAGCAGATTCCCGACGAGATGGCCGATGCCTTCACCGCCGCCGGGCCGCTCGACAAGGTCCGCGAGCGCGTCGCCGAGGTGGCCGAGCGCGGCGACGGCGTGTTCCTCACCCCGGCGACCTACTTCATCCCGCCGGAGCAGATCGGCGAGTACCAGGCGAAGATCATCGAGAGTTTCGGGCCGAAGTAGCCGTCAAGCGGGCAGCTTCTTCGCCTTCTTCAGGCACTTCGACTTCGCCCTGCCCTTCTTCTTCTTGCACTTCTTGACCGCCGCGGCGCGCTTGCCGGTCGGACCCGTGGGCGGCGGGGGTGTCGTCGTTGAACCGCCACCACCTCCTCCCCCTCCTCCCCCGTCGGGGGGTGGCGTGGTCCGTGCTCCATCGGTCTCCACGGCGCCGATGTCACATGCCGGTCGCACACCCGGGCGAGGCGATCCACGCTGGTCCGTCGAGCCGACACACGAACCCGCCGGAACGCCCTCGATTGCGCTGCCGCTGGACCCCGGCAGCATCGTCAGCGTCAGACCGCCGTTGTTCTGAAGGGAGCCGAGCATCGGATTGCCGACGACACCGGGGCAGGAGTTGTCCGGATAGCTCAGGTTGTGGCCCAGGTCACCGAGGTCGATGTACGTCGGTGGGTCGTAGTAATGGAGGCAATTCACATCGGTCCCGGGCAGCCCGTTGTTGGCGACCAGGGTGTTCTTGAAGTACACCGAGCTCCCGGCCGCATTGAAGCGCCCGCCCGTCGCGACGCCTGCCCCCTGGCCCCGGATGCCTGGGATTGGCGTGCCAGTGTTGGCTCCAGCGGGTCCGCCCACCCCGAGCCCGTTCTGCGCGATCGTCACATGTGTGAGCGCGACCGGGCCGTTGTTGTTGGCTCCGATGCTCCAGATGCCGCCGCCGAAGCCGCCGTAGCCTCCCCTGCCGCCACCCAGCCCAGTGGCACCGCTGTATCCGGCACCGCCCGTGCCGCCGTTGCCGGTGAAGTTGCCCTGGATTGTGACGTTGGTCAGGTTCGCCTGGCTGGTGTGGCTGACGTTGTCGGCGACGAGCAGCCCTCCACCGATGCCGGCCGAACCGCCATCGCCGCCGGGTTGCGCGTCCCGGAAGGTGCCGTTCTGATTTTGGCCGGGGTTGCCGGAGGCCCCGCCCATGCCCCCTGCGCCCGTGTTGTTGCCGCTGATCGTGGAGGCGGTCATGGTCAGCGTTCCGGTGCTCGCGATGCCGCCACCGCCGGCGGTGTTCTGATAAGCGAATGGGCAGCCGGAGCAGGAGGTACCGGAGGCCCAGCTGCCGTTGCCGCCCGCGCCCCCGGCGCCGCCGTTGCCGCCGCCGAAGACGATGTCGGGGCCTGGGGGGTTGGGACAGGACATCCAGCCCGCGCCGTTTCCGCCATTGCCGCCGGCTCCGCCCACGCCGGTGAAGTTCTCGCTGACCGTCGAGGTGGTGATCGTGGCGCTGCCCTGATTGAAGATCCCGCCGCCCCAGCCGCTGTAGCCGCCCCGGCCTCCCGAGGTGCCGGCGGAGTTGTGGGGAGGGCAATTGACGCCCACGCCGCCGGCGCCGCCCGCTCCGCCGGTGCCGGTGCCGTTGCCAGTGATGGTCGACGCGGTGATTGAGAGGAAGGCATTGGTGCCGTTCCAGATGCCGCCGCCGTACCCACTCTGATTGCCGTTGCCGGCATTGCCCCCGTCGCCGGACGAGTTCGCGCCGTTGCCGCCGCTGCCGGTGAAGTTGTCCGTCACCAGCACGTGGTCGAGCGTCAGCGCGCCGTTGTTGTTGTTGAGGATGCCCCCGCCGTTGGCACCGATGGTGCCGCTCTGGCCGGGGCTGGCGCCCGCCACGCCGCTCGCGCTCAAGCCTCCGGACACCCTCAGGTTCTCCAGAGTCGCGCCGCCGAACGACGGGATCTCCATCACCCGGTAGGGGACGGCGGGCGTGGCGGCTGCGTCGATCCAGGTCTGACCCGGGTCGCTCGGGTTCGCGCCGTTGATCGTGACGGTGGGGCCCTGGGCGAAGACCAGCTCGCCGAGGGTCGGGTTCAGGACGTAGTGGCCCGTGGGCAGCGTGACGGTGTTGTCGCCGCTAGCCCGGGCGCAGTCCCCACCGACGGTGTTGCTGGTGGCCGAGACGATGGCCTCGCGCAGGGAGCACGCCAGATCCCCGGACGTGTTCTCGTCGTTGGTGGTGTTGACGGTCATCGCCGCTGACGCCGCCGATGCGAATGAGAGGACGGCGACGCCCACAACCGCGAATGAGACGAGACAGCGCTTCAACGGACTCCCTGCCGGCGACCCTTTCAGATTTCACCCCCGGATGGCAATAGGGGGTTTGCGCAGACTTAGTCGCCGAGGCCGTCGACGAAGGTCTTCAGCTTCGCGGGATCGCGCAGCGGGGCGCCATGCCCGAAGCAGACGAGCTCCGGCTCGAGGGCAGCCAGGCGGCGGGCGGATTCCCGGTTGCGCGCTGGGTCCGGGGTGAGCGCCGGCTTCGGCTCGTTCAGCCCCGGGATCCCCGTGTACTGGTCCATGTTCGCCAGCACGTCGCCGAGGATCAGCACGCGGTCCGACTCGCGCCAGAAGGCGACGTGGCCAGCCGAGTGGCCGGGGACGTCGAGGACCTGGAAGCCGGCGACCTCGTCGCCCTCCCCGATCGTCTTGTCCACCTTGTGGCCGGGCCCGTGGAAGATCCGCCAGAAGAAGTGCGCCATGAACTTGTCGGGCTGGCGCTCGTCGATCACCTTCGGGTCCTCCGCCGCCGGGACGTCGAGCTCCGGGCACCAGAACGGGACGCCGAGCTGATCGCAGACCTCGTGGCTCGCGCCCTGATGATCGGGATGGGCATGGGTGAGCGCGTGGGCGGTCACGTCGTGCCCGTCGAGCTGCTTGAGGATTCGCCCGGTCGACTGCCGGCACCCGGCGTCGATCAAGACGTCGCCGGCCAGATAGGCGTTGACCGCCCAGGGAAGCCCCGGCAGGCACTTGATGTGCCAGACGCCGTCGGCGAGCTCCTTCATCAGTGCGCGACTCCGGTGCCGCCCCGCGGATCGCCGCTGTGCTGCGCGAGCTCGTCGAGACGGGCGATCTGGATGTCTCCCTCGCGGCGCACCGGATCGTCTTCGGGCAGGCCCTCGATCAGCTTCCGGATCCGGTTCCGCACCTGGAGGGCGAAGTGCGGGGTGGAGGGCCCGGCGAGAGCCCGGATGTCCTCGACCGTCACCGCCCTCGTGAGCCTGTCGGGGCGCTCCGCCTCGCTCATTTCTTCTTCCCCGTCTTGGGTTGCGTCGGGACCGGCTCGCTCTCCGGGCCGCCGGGCTGCGCGATGCCGCCGCCGGTCCCCTGGCTGCCGGCGCCCGCGCCGATCGGCGCGAGCTCGGCGAGCTCGTCGATCTCCGCCTGGACCTGTCCGCCGATTGCCGTCGCGTCTCCCATCAGCCAGATGTGGTTGTACACGGCCCGAGTCGGATCCGCCTCGTAGCCGGGCTTGATGTCGAGCAGGAAGCTTCTCAGCTCGGGCGCCAGGGCATCCGCCGTGTCGGTGATCAGAAGAGGCCCCCACTTCCCGCTCGAGGCGAGCGACGCGGCCGCGGCCGCATCGAGCGGCCGGTCCGCGTTCGCAAGCTCCATGCCATGGCCGGGATCGTTGATGTTCCATCCGAACGTGCCGTCCGAGTACCGCGCGAAGAAGATCGCGTTCGGAACCGCGCCGGTGGCGCCGACCCTCTGGACCGTCGCCGAGACCCGGCCGATCTGCTGGATGGCGTCCTTGGAGATCACCGACTCCGGCCCGATCACGTAGACGGCGGCCGAGGCGTGACGGCGCAGAGCCGCGAGCGTCGCGGCGGGAACCTGGCTCCGTCCGGTGAACAGGACCGGATTGCCCGAGCGGGCGGCCCAGGCCGCGGCCGGCATCGCGTATCCGGCCTGCTCCGAGCTCACCACGAGGATGTGCTGCGGCTCCTGCTGGGTGAGCCGCTGGCGGAGCTGGTCCATCGCGTTGGCGATCTCCGCCGGCGAGTCCCCGGGGAGGTCCTGCGACTTCAGCCCGGAGGGCACAGAGGCGCCGCCCGCCGAGTAGGCCTGCACGTCGCCTGTGGCGTCTCCGCCCTGCGGGTTGAGCTGAGCCAGGGCCTGCGTCGTCGCATCCGGGACCGCGCCGTGCTGGCTGATCAGGACCGGGAATCGCAGTGGCGGACCGGCGAGCACGGAGGCGGCGATCCCGGCCTGCCAGCCATCGTCGGGAACCAGGGTCACGGCGTCGAGCTTCGGGGACTCGGGGGCCGCCGGATGCGTGGCGAGCGCGGCCGCCGCGGCGTCGTCGATCGGGTCCGGGCCGCTGATCCTGGTGGTGTTGCGCGTGGCGACGAGCGGATAGCCGAGCACGCCGACCGGGGCCTGCTGCGCGTTGTCGGTGGCGACCGCGATCGTCACCTCGCGCGTCGCGCCGTTGCCGCCACCGCCGAAGGGGTTGACGGCGACGAGCAGCGCCAAGAGCGCGACCAGCAGGATGCCGCCGCCCGCCAGCAGGAACCAGCGGTCGGCCCTGGCGGGCAGGTCGAAGCGCAGCCAGTCGAGCACGTTCTGGATCGGGCGGGGGAGGCGCACGGCGGCGAAAGGTACCCGCAACCCATTGACCTACCTTCTCCGCCGTCGTCCTGCGACCACAGATAAGGAAGGTCGAAATGTGGTGTGGGAAGTGGGAGGTTCCACTTCCGGTTCGGGTAAACTGGCTGACTGACCAGTCAATCAGTCTTCTCTTTTCGGAAAGGCAGGCAGCTCGAAAATGGATTTCGCGCTCACCGAGGAGCAGCAGGAGCACCGTGACTACGTTCGCAAGTTCTCGCGCGAGGTCATCCGCCCCGTCGCCCGCAAACACGACGAGGAGGAATCGACGCCCTGGGAGGTCATCAAGGAGGCGCGGGCGTGGGGCCTGCAGGGCATCGAGCACATGCAGAAGATGGGCGCCGATCCGGGCGGCCAGTTCGGCGTGATCACCGCGGAGGAGATGCACTGGGGCTGCGCGGGCATCGCGCTCGCCGTCCAGGGCTCCGGCCTCGCTGCCGCCGGCATCGCCGCGTCGGGCACCCCCGACCAGATCGCCGAGTGGGTCCCGCAGTGCTTCGGCATCGGCGACGAGATCGCTCTGGGCGCCTACGCCGTCACCGAGCCGCAGGCGGGCTCCGACGTGAAGAGCCTGAAGACGACGGCGAAGCTCGACGGCGACGAGTGGGTCCTGAACGGCACGAAGGTCTTCATCACCAACGGCGGCATCGCGGACGTCCACGTGGTCGTCGCGACCGTCGACCCCGAGCTCGGCCACCGCGGCCAGGCCTCGTTCGTGATCGGCAAGGGCACACCCGGCCTGCGCCAGGGCAAGAAGGAGTCCAAGATCGGCATCCGCGCCTCCCACACCGCGGAGGTCGTCCTGGAGGACTGCCGGATCCCGGTCGAGAACCTGCTCGGTGGGATGGAGAAGCTCAACCGCAAGCTCGAGCGCGCCCGCTCTGGCCAGAAGGGCGGCTCCTCCAATGCCCTCGCCACCTTCGAGATGACGCGCCCGATCGTCGGCGCCTCGGCTCTCGGCATCGCACAGGCGGCGTACGAGTGGACGCTGGAGTACCTCGGCGAGCAGATCGTCGACGGTGGCAAGCCCGCCCTCGAGGAGCAGCGGATCCAGCAGGTCCTCGCCGACGTGGCGACCGAGATCGACTCCGCCCGCCTGCTGGTCCAGCGCGCCTCCTGGATGGGACGCAACGGCATCCCGATGACGGGCGGCCAGGGCTCGATGTCGAAGCTGAAGGCCGGCGACGTGACGATGTGGGCGACCACCGCGCTGATGGATCTGGTCGGTCCCTATGCGCAGACCACCGACTGCCCGCTGGAGAAGTGGTTCCGCGACGCGAAGATCTACCAGCTGTTCGAGGGCACGGCCCAGGTGCAGCGACTGGTGATCTCGCGGATGCAGGCCCGCACCTACCAGGAGCGCTTCGCCCAGGCGGCCGATGCCGCCAAGCAGGCCGTAAACGGAAACGGCACCTCGGCCAACGGCTCTCACGCCGAGCCGGAGCCCGCCGCCACGGCTGCATAAACGGCGGCCACAAACACCGCCGCCGGATCCATCGGCTGCAACCGGGTCTGCAGGGCCGACGCCTCGCGACGGCCAACATCTGTCGCTCTGATGACGGGATCCAAGCGGCTCGTGCTGGCGCTCTCGGGCGCCGTGATCGTCTGCGCATGTGCGCTCTGGGGCGGAAGCGCCTCGGGGCAGAGCCTGGAGCAAAAGCTCAACTCCACGCAGAAGCGGCTCTCGCACGCCCGGGCTCATGCCGGCGTGCTGACCAACCGGATCAGCCACGAGTCGGACCAGCTTCAGCAGCTCACCTCACAGGTCGCGGATCTGCGGAATCGCGAGGCGGCCGTGGCGGCGGATCTACAGCGCAAGCAGGGCGAGCTCGACTCGGCACAGGCTCGTCTCGACGCGCTCAAGCAGCGCCTCCACGATGCGATCGGGATCCTCGAGCAGAGGCTCGTCGCGATCTACGAGTCCAGCCAGCCCGACCTGATCACCGTGCTGCTCCAGGCGCATGGGTTCGATGACCTGCTCGCCCGAACGCAGTACCTGGAGACGCTGCAGCACCAGGACAGCGACATCGTCTCCCGCGTCCGCGAGCTACGCAACGAGATGCAGGTGACGGTCAACACGGTGCGTGCTGCTCGCGACGAGATCGCGGCGCGCAAGCACGAGCTCGACGTCACAACGGCCAAGCTGAAGCAGCGGACCGCCGAGCTCGCGACCGCCCGCCGCAAGCAGCACGCGACGTTGCAGAAGGTCCGCAATCAGCAGGACGACCTGGAGGGGAACCTCAGCGACATCTCGCAGAAGATCGCGGAGCAGCTGGGCGCCGGCACCGGCGCGCTGCCCGCGGGACCGATGCGAGCGGGAGGCCACGGGCTGATCTGGCCGGTGAACGGCCCGATCACGTCGGGCTACGGGCCGCGGAACATCGGGGCCGGCTACGAGTTCCATCCCGGGGTCGACATCGGCGTCCCGACCGGGACGCCGATCCGAGCCGCCGCGTCCGGTACCGTGACGATCGCCGCACCGACGGGCGGCTACGGCAACTACACCTGCATCGATCACGGCGGCGGCCTCTCCACCTGTTACGGCCACCAGGAGCGCTTCCTGGTCACCTCGGGACAGCAGGTCGCCCAGGGACAGATCATCGGCCTTAGCGACTGCACGGGCTACTGCTTCGGTCCGCACGTCCACTTCGAGGTGCGGATCAACGGCCAGACGACGGATCCACTCGCCTACCTGTAGCCCTCCCGGCGCCCTTCCTCCGTTTTCGGTAGACGCGGCGAACTCCGAATAGGACAAATGGCTACCCCGGTATTGGGGTTACTAAAGCCGTTCCAATTAGGGACGATGACCGTAACGTGAGTGCGCGCGAGTGGCGTGCCGTGCGAGAGGGGGAGACTCATGCGGCCACCAAGACATCAAACAGCAAGACCCCCGAGAGCTTCATAGTCGGAGTCGGAGCTTCGGGTGCTCTGCTTGCGGGTGCCGCCATCGTCTTCGTGACGCTGGTCGGTCTCGTCTCGTTCAATGTCTGGCCCACGGGAAATGAGACTGCCGCGGGCATCAACGTCGAGCTCAGCACCGCGAACCCGTCCGGCTCCTCGGCCGGTCAGGCCACGCCGGTGAGCGCGGCGGTGGGCCAGGTCGCCTCGACCTCGGTGAACGGAGGGCCCGCCGGCGGCGGCGCAGCGGCCCCCAAGACCGGCGGAGGCAACGGCGGCCAGGGCGGCGGCAACGGGGGCCAGACCCGAGGCGGCCTGACCAACCCGCCCGCGACGACTCCGCCGACGAACGACACTGGTGGAAGCGCCGACCCGGGGACCGACACCAGGGTGCCTGGGACGGCGAGCAAGAGCCCCTCGCATCCGGTTCATCCGTCGCACCCGGACAGCTCTCACGGCAACGTGAGCGACGGGACAAACGGCAAGGAAGACCCGAACTCGGGCAGTGACAGTCACGTCGTGACGGGCAAGGGACCGATCGCAAGGCCGCCTCGGCCCTCGAGCAGCACTTCGGGGACCACCGACTTCTCCGACAGCGGCCGGGGCCACAGCTCCGGTCACCACGGCCACTAGCCTCGAAGCTTCAGGTGCCGTTCTTCGACGCGAAGCCGCGTAGTTGGGAGTCCTATCTCGCCGGGATCGGGGCGAGCGGAGCGCTGATGGCGAGCGCATTCGTGCTCTTCGTGATCCTGGTCGGCCTGGTCACCTTCAGCGCCTGGCCGCATCCCGGCTCCCTTTTCGGCGACGGCAGCCCCCATGTCGCGCTCCAGCAGACCGCCACCCCGCCTCCGGCGCATCGGACCGCGCAGTCCGGAGGGCTCAACCTGGTGAAGCTGCTGGGCGCGGCCGCCGGCCGCGGCACCGCAGCCTCGCCGAACCAGCGGAGCGTCCACGGCGGCGGATCCGCGGACGGGCTGATTCCGGGTGGCGGCTCGGGCACCGACGGAGCCCGCGGCGGTCAGCCGCAGGGAGGGGGGGCGCCGCCGCCGCCGTCGGCGCCCAGTCAGAGCAAGAACGTCGTCAGCCAGGCCGTCTCCGGCGTCGGCAACACCCTGCAGAGCGACACCGACAGCCTCGGTGACAGCCTGGGCGGCAGCAGCTCCCCCGGTCTCGGGGGCGTGGTCGGCGGGCTCGGCAAGACGCTCAACCACACCCTGCAGGGCCTGGCCGGCAACCACTAGCCGCCGGCGGCAGCCCGCAGCTCGCGATCCAGCCAGCGCAGCGCGACGCCCTGCAGCTCGGCGTCGTGCTGAACCGTCGTGTGCGCCCCGCCCGGGGCGATCACCAGCTTCCGCGGCTCGCCCGCCCGCTCATACAGCTCCTCCGAGTGATCGCTCGGGATCTGCGTGTCCCCCTCGGCATGCATCAGGACGAGCGGGCGCCCGGCGATCCGCTCCACCGCCTCGCCGACGTCCTGGGCCAGGAGCCATGCCTCCAGGTCGACGGGATCTCCGGCCCGCATGTCGAAGCGGCCGCTTCGCACTCCCCGCGCGAGATGGCCCTCTGCGGCGGGGCAGATGGCGATCACGCCGGCGATCTCGGGGGCCGCCGCGGCGGCGCAGATGGCGAGGAAGCCGCCGAGGCTCGAGCCGCGCACGGCGACCCGGCCCTCGTCCACCCCGGGTTGGACCTCGAGCAGGTGCACCATCGAGATCACCGCATCGACCGCCGCTCCGGTCATCTCCGGCTCGGATCCGCCGTGGCCGGGGAGGTCGAACGTCAGGGCCGCCCAGCCGCTCGCGTTCGCCAGGCGTGCGAAGTCGGCGTGGTTCTCCTTGCGGGAACCGGCCCCGTGGACGACCACGACCCCCGGGAAGGGCGGCTCGTCATCCGGCAGCCAGAGCGCATAGGAGAGCCCGCTGTGGGTGTCCTCGCGGTCGGGGCCACGGGGCATCGACCGGTCCATTGCGGGCATTCTGCTCGTTCCCGTCAGAATTGCCTCTCCCATGAACGTGGAAGCCGAAAGCCCAGGGCCCGTGACGGCCAGCGACCCCATCGCCGCCTCGCCGGTCTATCCGGCCGGCTCGCGCGTGAACGAGCTCGGGCATCTCGAGGTGGCGGGGTGCGACGTCGTCGAGCTCGCCGAGCGTTTCGGCACCCCCGCCTACATCTACGCGGAGGACGACATCCGGCGACGCGCGGAGGAGTACCTGCGCGCCTTCGCCGGGCGGACGAGCTCCTATGAGGTGATCTACGCGAGCAAGTCGCTTCCCTGCACGGCCGTCTACCGGCTGATGCGCGACGCGGGTCTCTCCGTGGACGTGGCCTCCGGGGGCGAGCTTCACATTGCGCTCGCCGCCGGATTCGATCCAGCCAGGATCCACATGCACGGCAACAACAAGACCCAGCATGAACTTCGGTACGCGTTCGACTCAGGCGTCGGCCACCTGATCCTCGACTCGTTCGACGAGATCGAGCTCGCCGACCGCCTGCTCGACCGGCCGCAGAGGGTCCTGATCAGGGTGACGCCGGGGATCAAGCCGTCGACCCACGACTACGTGCAGACCGGCCAGCTCGACTCGAAGTTCGGCTTCGGCCTCGCGGACCGTCTCGCCGAGCGGGCCGTGGAGCGGGTGCGCGAGTCGCAGAACCTCGAGCTGGTCGGGCTCCACGCCCACATCGGATCCCAGATCTTCGAGCTCGAGCCCTACGTGAAGGCGATCGAGGTGATCGCGGAGTTCTGCGACTCGGTCGACCTCGCTCCCGAGCTGCTCAACGTCGGGGGAGGGCTCGGGATCGCGTACCTGGACTCGGACGAGCCGCCGTCGATCGAGGACTACGTCGACGTCAAGGTGGGCGGCGTCCAGCGCGTCTTCGACCCCGCGCCGCGGATCCTGGTGGAGCCCGGCCGTTCGCTGGTCGGCAATGCCGGAGTGACCGCCTACCGCGTCGGGACGGTGAAGGAGATTCCCGGGGTCCGGACCTACGTCGCGGTCAACGGGGGAATGTCGGACAACCTGCGCCCGATGCTCTACGGCTCGCGGTACGAGGCCGTGATCGCCGACCGGGCTGCCGAGACTCCCGACCGGCCGGCGACGGTCGCGGGAATGCACTGCGAGTCGGGTGACGTCCTCGTCCGCGATGCCGAGCTGGCCGCCCCGCAAGTCGGCGACGTGCTCGTCACCCCCGCCACGGGCGCGTACGGTCACGCGATGGCGAACAACTACAACGGCGTGCCGAGGCCGCCGGTGATCTTCTGCCGCGACGGCGAGGCGAGGGTCGTCGTCCGGCGCGAGACCTGGGACGACCTGCTCAGCAGGGACACGTGATGGCCGACACGGTGAACGTCGGAATCCTCGGCATGGGGACCGTGGGCGGTGCTTTCAGGCGCCTGCTCAACGAGCGAGCCGGCATGGTCGAGGAGGTCTCGGGCCGTCGCCCGAAGGTGAGCGGCATCCTCAGTCGCGGCAAGGGTGACTTCGACCGCATCCTGTCCCGCAGCGACATCGTGGTGGAGCTGATCGGCGGCATCGACCCGGCGCTCGACTACGTCACCCGTGCCCTGCGGGAGGGCAAGCACGTCGTCACGGCCAACAAGCAGCTGCTGGCCCAGCATGGGGAGGAGCTGGTCGAGGCGGCTCGCGAGGGCGGCGCGCAGCTCCGCTTCGAGGCCGCGGTCGCCGGAGCGATCCCGGTGATCCGCGTCGTCCAGGAGAGCCTCGGCGCGATCCCGATCGAGAAGGTGTTCGGGATCGTCAACGGCACGACCAATTACATCCTCACCGAGATGGCCCGCAGCGGCCTCTCCTATGAGGAGGCCCTGAAGCAGGCCCAGGACCTCGGCTACGCGGAGGCGGACCCGACCGACGACGTCGGCGGCGCGGACGCCGCGGCGAAGATGGCGATCCTCGCCCGCCTCGCCTTCGGCGCCCCGGTGAAGCTCCGGGACGTCCCGTACGAGGGCATCGAGCGGATCAAGCCGGACGACATCGCCTACGCGAAGGAGCTCGGGCTCTCGCTGAAGCTCCTCGGTGTCGCGGAGCGGATCGGCGAGGGCGAGATCAGCGTTCGCGTCTTCCCGTGCTTCCTGTACCCGGGCCACCCGCTCTCCCCGATCGAGGGGCCGTTCAACGCGGTGATGGTGGAGTCACCCGCGATCACCGAGATCACCATGTCCGGCCCCGGCGCCGGCGGCCTGGAGACCGCGGCCGCCGTGCTCGGCGACGTCGTCTCCGTGATCGGCGGCGGCTCGCCGCTCTTCGAGGAGAACGCGAGGTTGCGGATCGCGAAGGACGTGGAGATGGCGTTCTACCTCCACCTCGAGGTCGACGACGAGCCAGGTGTGCTCGCCCGGGTCGCGGAGGTGCTCGGCGACAACGGGGTCTCTGTGCGCAGCGTCGTTCAGCGCGGCCTCGGCGGCGAGGCCCAGCTGATCATGGTCATGCACCAGGTCAGCGAGAAGAAGTTCGCCGCGGCCCTGCGGCGGATCGCCAAGCTCAGGTTCCTGCGCTCGCCACCACGCTCGATCCGCGTGATCGAGAAAGAGTTCGGATAGGCGGATGCCCATTCCCCTGATCGAGCGCTATCGCGACCGGCTGCCCCTCGAGGATGGGGATCCGGTCGTGACGCTGAACGAGGGCTCGACGCCGCTGATCCACTCCCCTCGCCTCTCCGACCGGGTGGAGGCCGACGTCCACCTCAAGTTCGAGGGGGCCAACCCGACGGGCAGCTTCAAGGACCGCGGCATGACCGTGGCGGTCTCGCGCGCCAAGGGGAGCGGCGCCGAGGCGATCATCTGCGCCTCGACGGGCAACACGGCGGCGAGCTGCGCGGCCTACGCCGCGCGCGCCGGCATGCGCGGGGCGGTGATCGTCCCCGAGGGGAAAATCGCGATCGGCAAGCTCGCGCAGGCGTTGATGCACGGCGCGCGCGTGATCGCGCTGGAGGGCAACTTCGATCAGGCCCTGGAGATCGTCAGGGAGATCGCTAAGAAGCACCCCGTCGAGCTGGTCAACTCCGTCAACCCCTGGCGCATCGAGGGGCAGAAGACGGCGGCGTTCGAGACCTGCGACGAGCTGGGCCAGGCGCCCGCCGCCCTCGCCATCCCCGTCGGCAACGCGGGCAACGTCACCTCCTGGTGGAAGGGGTTCCAGGAGTACGGCACCTCGCCGATCCTCTACGGCTTCCAGGCGGAGGGCGCGGCGCCCTTGGTGGAGGGGCATCCGATCGAGAACCCGGAGACGGTCGCCTCTGCGATCCGGATCGGCAATCCCGCCCGCTGGGAGGAGGCGATGAACGCCTTCACGGCGTCGCGGGGCCGCGTCGCGGCGGTCTCCGACCAGCAGATTCTCGACGCGTACCACTGGCTCGCCTCGAGCGAGGGTGTCTTCTGCGAGCCCGCCTCGGCGGCGTCGGTGGCGGGCCTGCTGGCCCACGGGCTTCCGGTGGCGGAGGGAATGGACAAGCCCGAGACGGTCGTCTGCGTGCTCACCGGCCACGGGCTCAAGGACCCTGACACGGCTCTCGGCAAGGCTCCTGCGGTCGTGGGCTGCAAGGCGGAGCTGGCGGCGGTCGAAAAGGCCGTATTCGAATAGTCCGCCTCTACTGGGCCCGGTTCTCCGACGGAGGGATCGGCCGCGCCGACCTCGACGGCACGACGTGCACCAGAGCTTCATGCACTCCCCGGCAATCCCTGCGGGGTCGCGGTGACCCACACGCTCCCGCTCGATCGCGACCCTGCCCGCGCCCGGCAGGTTGAGCACGAGCTTCGCGGTCCCCGTTCTGGGGAAAGGGCGTGGAGGCCGTGACGAAGGATGCGAGCGCGGCGAGACTCCTCCCGGTGACGATCAGGTCGACGGGCTCAGCCAGGGCCCGTCTCGAGTCCGACGGCAGGGTCCGGGTGGCGGTCGTCGCAACGTTCACCCCCTCCGGCGGAGACGCCCGCTCGAAGAGCAAGCGCATCACCCTGCTGCTCAAGCTCTGACCCCCGGCTCATACGACTTCGCCGATAGCCTGCGCGTCATGACCGCGCGGCGAAGGCTGGTCAAGGTGCCGGCCTCCTCGGCCAACCTCGGCCCGGGATACGACGTTCTGGCGGCCGCACTCGCAATGCACCTCGAGCTCGAGGTGGAGGAATCCGGGACCTTCTCGGTCGAGGCCGACGGGCTGGCGGTGCCCCTCGATCGCTCGAACCTCTGCGTGCGTGCCTTCGAATCCCTGCGGCCGGCGGACGGAATCGCCTTCCGGATCAAGAGCGAGATTCCCCTGGCCGCCGGGCTTGGCTCGAGTGCCGCGGCGATCGTCGGCGGGCTGCTCGCGGCCGACCACCTCTACGAGCTCGCTCAGGAGCCGGAGGACATCCTGATCAGGGCCGCCGAGATCGAGGGACACCCCGACAACGTGGCCGCCGCTCTCTACGGCGGCTTCGTCCTCTGCGCCCAGGACGACGGGGCCCTGACCTCGACGCGCCTCGATCCGCCCCAGGGCGTCGAGGCCGTGGTCGTGATCCCGGACGAGCAGGTGCCGACCGAGGAGGCCCGCAAGGCGATTCCGGATCAGGTTCCGCTCGCGGACGCCGTGGCCAACGTCTCCGCGGCCTCGGAGCTCGTCCTCGGCATTCAGCGCTCGGACCTGACGCTGATCGGACGGGGACTGATCGACCGCCTCCATCAGCCACACCGAGCTCATCTGTATCCGCGCTCGATGGAGATCGTGGCCGAGGCGCCGCGTATGGGCGCCATCGGCGCGACGATCTCGGGCGCCGGCCCGACGGTGCTGGTCTGGACCTTCTGGCAGAGCACCGGCGAGGTGATGAAGGCCCTCAACGAGCGCGTCGGGGACTGGGCGGAGGTCCGCCGCGTCCCGTTTTCCCCGATGGGGGCGGACGTGCCGGAGCTGTGAGCGGCGAGAACGGCAGCTCGATGTCGGTGTGGTCGGAGGACTCGTTCCTCTCGATCGCCTCGAAGGGGTCCGTGCTCTCGATCGGCTCGGTCGGCTCGGTCGGCTCGGTCGGATCGATCGGCTCCGCCGGATCGGCGTTCTCCGTCGCGTCGGCGGGCTCAATCGGTTCGGCGATGTCCTTCGCGTCCGCCGGCTCGGTGCTCTCCGCGCAGGCTCGCGACTCGATCCTGGGCGAGCCCGGGCGAAGCAAGGCGGGGCTGCTGGCGGCGGGGATCCTTGTCGCCTGTGGGGCGGCGATCGCCGGCTGGGCGATCTGGCGCGGCTGAGACGAATCGGGAAGAAGACAACCGGAAGGGACGACCCCGCAGCGTCCGGTAGGCCGCGGGGCCGCCCTTCCGGATCCCCGATTAGGTGGTAGTCGTCCCCGTCTCGGTCTCCGTGGTGGTCGTCGACGGGGTAGTCGTGGTGGTGCTGCCAGGGGCGAAGCCGCACTTCTTGCCCCTGTTGTTGGGTTTCGGCTTCTTGTGGTGACGCTTGCCCTTGGCGGGGCACGGCTTCTGCTGATGCGGAATGCCGCCCTTGTCGGCGGAGCTCAGAACCGGAAATGCAGCAGCAAGTCCGAGGCAGGTCACGAAGACCGCCAGCTTTCGCGTCCTCAGCTTCACGTCGTTCACCTCCATGGCAATTGACTCCCACCCGCCTAAGCGCCGGCGAGCGCCGGAGGGTTACTCCCTACTTTTCGGTCAATCGAGGAGGCCGACCTGGCGGAGGATCGAGACCGAGTCCGAGTAGACGTCCTTGCGCTTGACCAGGCTGTCCTCGTACGGGATCACGTCGACCCCGCGCCACTCGATTCTCTCGCCGGTGGGCTCGGCGACCAGGTCGCCGCGGCGCATCGTGTTGGTGTGGGTGGCGCTCGCCGTCCACTCCTGCGTGACCACGCCGTCGCGCACGTAGAGCCTGCGCGTCTCGAAGCGGAGGTCCGGCCAGCTCTCGAAGATCGCAGCGATGTGGCTGCGGACCTCATCCGGGCCCTGTGCCGACTCCCCGGCGGTGTGGTTCTCGAAGACCATGTCCGGCGCGTGCATAGACATGATCGCGTTCAGGTCATGGGCGTTCCAGGCGTCGTTGTAACGCCCGATCGCATCCTCGAGACTCTGGGCCGAGTCATCTCCCACGCGGGGAGGATATGTTCGCCTCCCGGGAGAGACAAGGGGAAACCGGACGAGGAGGAGAGATGGCCGAGGGCTACACGATCAAGAGCATCGACGAGTTCGAGGAGATGGAGGGGAGCGGGGGAGCCACCTGGCGCCTGGCCCGCAAGACTCTCGGCGCCGAGTCGTTCGGCTTCAACGTCGTCGACATCGCGTCCGGCGGCGAGATCCCCGCGCACGACCACAGCGGCGACAACCAGGAGGAGGTCTTCATCATCCTCGAAGGGAAGGGCACGATCGTCACGGACGGCGAGGAGCACGACGCCCCGGCCGGAACCTTCTGCCGCTTCGCGCCCGAGGTGAACCGGACGATCCGCAACGAATCGGATGCGAGCGTGCGCGCGCTGCTGATCGGCGTCCCGGTCGACAGCGGCTACGTGCAGATGCCCTGGGGTTAGGCGGAGCCGGACCCAAGCTCACGGGACCCGGAGCGCGCGCCCCGGTCGCCTTCGAGCTGCTCCGGCGTGCGCAGAGGATCCGTCTCGCGGGCGGGCTCGGGCCGCCCGACGTGGTAACCCTGCACGGCGTCGACCCCGAAGTCGGCCGCGAGCTCCAGCGTCTCTTCGTTCTCGACGTACTCGGCGATCGTGTAGAGCCCCAGGCTCGTGGCGATCTCGGCCATGTGACGGACGAGCAGCTGATCGGTCGGGTTGGTGCGCAGGTTCCGGACGAAGTCGCCGTCGATCTTGAGCGCGTCGAGCGGGATGTGCTTGAGGTAGAGGAAGGAGGCGAACCCCGCCCCGAAGTCGTCGAGCGCGAACCGGCACCCGAGCCGACGGAGAGTGTCGGCGGTGCTCCGAGCCTGCTCCATGTTCGCAATCGCCGCTGTCTCCGTGATCTCGAAGACCAGCAGGGAGGGGTCGATGCCCGGGGCGGACAGCAAGCCCGAGATGAAGTCGTGAAGCCCGCGGTCGGCGAGCGTGCGAGCAGAGAGGTTGACCTCGTACGAGGTGGGGTGGCCGCTCCGCTCCGAATCGGAGATCAGCTCGACGGCCCAGGAGGCCATCCGGCGATCGATCTCGGGAACCATCCCGGCGCGCTCAGCGGTGGGCAGGAACGCCGCCGGCGCGATCGGGTTCGACTCCTCGTCGAGAAGGCGGACGAGCAGTTCGTATCTGTCGATCGTGCCGCTGGGCACGCTCATGATCGGCTGCCGGTAGGGGACGAACAGATCCTCGTCCAGAGCGTGCCTGATCCGCTGTGACCAGCCGGTTCGCAGCTCGCTTCCCGCCCGTCGGTCGCCCTCGCCGCTGTAGATGGCCATCTCCCCGCGGCCGCGCTTCTTCGCCTCGTAGAGCGCGAGGTCGGCGGCGACCATCACGTCGGCAGACGCGTCGGTCCCTTCGTCGAGGCCCGCGATTCCCGCGCAGGCGCTCGGCCGCAGGCGCTGGGAGCCGAGGACCAGGCCGAAGGCCCGGATCTCCGCAAGCAGGTCGCGCGCGACGCCCCGCGCTCCACTCAGGTCCGTGTCGGGCCCCAGGACCGCGAACTCGTCCCCGCCGAGGCGCGCCACCACATCGGTGTCCCGGGCTCGTCCGGCGATCACCTCGGCCATGCTCCTCAGCAGCTCGTCGCCCTGGGCGTGGCCGAGGGTGTCGTTCACGTCCTTGAGGCCATCGATGTCGACGAGCAGCATCATCCCGTTGCTGCTCGAGCGGATCGAGCGAGCGACCTCCCGCGAGAGGATCTCCTCGAACTTCCGACGGTTGGTGAGACCGGTGAGGGCGTCATGGTCAGCGAGGTACTGGAGCTGCGCCTCCGCGCGCTTCCGCTCGGTGATGTCCCGGATCGCCGCGGAGACGAGCAGGCCCTCGTCGTCGGTACGGAGCGGGCTGAGGCTGATCTCGACCGGGAACTCGGTTCCGTCCTCGCGGAGCCCCAGCAGGTCCAGGCTCATCCCCATTCCCCGAACGCTCGGATCCCGCATGTAGCCCTTCAGGTGCTGACGGTGCCGGGCGCGGAGCGCCTTCGGGACCAGGACCTCCATGTTCTGGCCGATCAGCACCCGGCGCTCGTACCCGAACACCCGCTCGGTCTGGGCGTTGACCAGGGTGATGTGGCCGTGCGAGTTGACGATGACGATGGCGTCGGGGGCGGATTCGAGGAGCATCCGGAACTTCCGTTCGCGGCCGAGAACGAGCTTGTCGCGGGACATCACCGCGCCCGCGATCCTGAAGTACAGGTTGCTCAGCCTGTAGTAGATCCAGCGAAAGATCTCGGCGACGGTGACCATCGGCTACTCGTAGGAGCCCTTCGGCCCGGCCGCGTATCCACTCTCGAGCTTCTCGCCGGGCCGGCGCCACTTCGGCTCCTTCTCGAACTTCTGGTTCAGGTTGCGGCGGCGGAAGTAGCGGAACATCGGCCCGTACGTGAAGCGCTGGAAGTTGGCAGCGGCATTGCCCCACGGGTCCGGATCCATGAAGGGGGTGTACTTGTCGGGGAACGCCGGCATCGTGCACGCGATGCAGATGCCGCCCACGTTCGGGCAGCCGCCGACGCCGTTCACCCAGCCGCGCGTGGGGACGTTGCACTTGGCCACGGGGCCCTTGCAGCCGAGCTTGACGAGACAGCGTGGGTCGTCGCCGTAACTCCCCGCGAAGCTGCCCTGCTCGGTGAAGCCGGCGCGGCTGCAGCCTTCCCGGGTCGTCCTCGCGAACAGCCACGCCGGCCGCAGCTGATCGTCGAGCTCGGGGACCGGTGCGTCACCCGAGACGTGCCGTGCCGCGGCGCAGAGGACCTCGGTCATGTTGTCCGGCTGAGTCGGGCAACCAGGTATGCAGATGATCGGAACGCCCCGCTTCGACCTCCATTCCCAGCCGAGGAAGTCCGGGAGGCCCATCGCCCCGGTCGGGTTGTTCTTCATCGCCGGGATCCCTCCGTAGGTGGCGCAGGTCCCGACCGCGATTACGATCGACGCCTTCGGCGCCAGCCGGTCGACCCACTCGTTGATCGTGATCGGTTGGCCGTCGAACGGGTTCACCCCGAAGCCGGTCCAGTGACCGTCTCCGTTGATCTGCTCGTTTCCGATCGAGCCCTCGACGACCAGGATGAAGGGGTCCAGCTCGCCCTCCTCGGCGTCGTACCAGGCGAGGACGAAGTCGTCCCCGGTCTCGAAGGCGAGCAGGGGATTGTGGATCACGACCTCGGGCATGCCGGGGATCGTCCCGGCGACGATGTCCTCGAGGCTCGGGCTGGTGGCAGCCGTGAGCGCGACGGACTCGCCGTCGCAGCCAAGGCCAGTCGTCGTCCACAGGACGTGAACACGCGCGCGCTCCCCCCGTGCGCCGGCCTCGGTTGTCATCTCTCCTTCCTTGGATTCAGATGACGCCGCCCGGGATCCAAACGGGGCCCGTGGCTACAGCCAAGCCCCGCCCGGCGGCACTACCCGTAATTGTTCGGCGCGGTCAGTCGCCTCCTGGATACCCAGTTCTGCCACCGTCGCGGCGCCGCGCTGCTCCATCGCCTCGGCGAGCTCGCGCCAAGCGCGCCCCACCGGCGCCACCTTCTGCTCCAGCCCGCCGCCGCTGAGGCCGCTGAACTGATCCGCCAGAGCCCCAGCGTCCTTCGCGGTCAGCTCTCCGAACGCCTTGTACGCGTCGCCGACGTAGACCTCACGGGCGAGCACGTCGTCTCCGGCTGCCATCCGCTCCATTGTCCCCCAACGAACCGAATCCGCGATCCCTAATCACTTTTGCTTGACACCTCCCGGACCGGAGAGTAGGTTCGCCCGGCCCGGGGTCATTCGCCGATTGCGGGGAAGCGCCGGGCCGGAGAGGAGCACAGGATGTGTTTGGCGATTCCAGGCCAGGTGGTGGAGGTGGTCGACGAGACGAACCGCCTCGCGAAGGTCGATGTGGCCGGAGTGCAACGAAACGTCAACGTCGGGCTCCTCGACGAGGGGGGCGACGGGGCGGTACCCGGCGATTGGGTCCTCATCCACGTGGGCTTCGCGATCTCCAAGGTCGACGAGGAAGAGGCCCGCGCCACGCTCAGCCTGCTGGAGGGCATGGGCAAGGACTACGAGCAGGAGCTCGAGGAGCTGAAAGCGAGCGTCATCGAGTGACCGGTGAGCTCGACCCGACGTGTGACCACGGGGGGAGCTGCATCACGTGTGGGGACGAGGCGATCCGGATGCGGGTGGTCCGCATCGACGCTGAGCGCGAGCTCGCCCTCTGCGCGACGGAGGACGATGGGGGGCGCAGCACGGTCGAGATCGCCCTGGTGGCTCCCGTCTCCGAAGGGGACCGGCTGCTCGTGCACGCCGGCACGGCCATCGCCCACGCGGCAAGCGAGGCGGCGGGATGACGATGCGCTACATGGACGAGTTCCGCGACGCCGAGATCGGACGTGCGCTCTCCGGGAAGATCCTCGAGGCGGTCGAGCCCGGTCGTCACTACAAGCTGATGGAGGTGTGCGGTGGGCACACGCACTCCATCTACAAGTACGGCATCGACGATCTCCTCCCCGAGAACGTCGAGCTGGTCCATGGCCCGGGGTGTCCGGTCTGCGTGATCCCGATGGGACGCGTCGACGACGGGATCGCCATGGCGACCGAGAACGACATCATCTTCACCTGCTTCGGCGACATGATGCGGGTTCCGGGCTCGGCGAAGACCTTGACCGAGGCCAGGGCCGAAGGTGCGGACATCCGCATGGTGTACTCGCCGCTCGATGCCCTGCGGCTCGCGAAGCAGAACCCAGATCGCGAGGTGGTCTTCTTCGCCATCGGCTTCGAGACCACCGCGCCGTCGACTGCGCTGACCCTGAAGCGGGCGCGCGCCGAGGGGGTGACCAACTTCTCATGCATGTGCAACCACGTCACGATCGTGCCGCCGCTCCGGGCTCTCCTCGACTCCCCGGACCTGCGACTCGACGGCTTCATTGGTCCCGGCCACGTCTCGACGGTCGTCGGCTGCCGCCCGTTCGAGTTCATCCCCAAGGACTACGGCAAGCCCGTCGTCGTCGCCGGCTTCGAGCCGCTCGACATCCTGCAGGCGATCGGCATGATCCTGGCCCAGCTGGGCGAGGGCCGCTGCGAGGTCGAGAACCAGTACAGCCGGGTTGTCCCATACGACGGGAACCCGGCGGCGCTGAAGGTGATGGCGGAGGTCTTTGAGCTGCGGCCGCATTTCGAGTGGCGTGGGCTCGGCTTCATCTCTCAGAGCGCGCTCCGGCTCAGCGACGCCTACGCCGAGCTCGATGCAGAGAAGCGCTTCGGGGTGCCCGGAGTCAGGGTGGCCGATCCGAAGGCGTGCCAGTGCGGCGAGGTGCTGAAGGGGGTCATCAAGCCGTACGAGTGCAAGGTCTTCGGCACTGCCTGCACCCCCGAGCACGCGATCGGCACCTGCATGGTCTCGCCTGAGGGGGCCTGCGCCGCGTACTACAACTACGGCCGCTTCGCGCGGGAGAAGGAGCTCGTCTGATGGATTCCGCGGTTTCCGAGCGTGAGCGCAAGGTCCTCGGCATCATCGAGACCGCGCGCGCCAAGCGCCCGCGGTTCAAGGACGAGACCGTCACCATGGCCCACGGGGCCGGCGGCAAGGCTTCTCAGACCCTGATCGAGGGTCTGCTGGTGCCCGCGCTCGCCAAGGGCGGGGCCCTCGAGCAGATGGGCGATGCCGGAGTCGTGACCTTCGACGGTCTCGGCATCGCGATCACGACCGACAGTTACGTGGTTCGCCCCATCCGCTTCCCGGGCGGCTCGATCGGGGAGCTCGCCGTCAACGGCACCGCCAACGATCTCGCCGTGTCGGGCGCCAGGCCGAGAGCCCTGAGCCTCTCGCTGATCCTCGAGGAGGGGCTGCCGGCGGACGAGCTGCGCGCCGAGGTGGAGGCGATCGCAGCGGCTGCCGACGCCGCCGGCGTCGAGATCGTCACCGGGGACACCAAAGTGGTTGAGCGCGGGCACGCCGACGGCATGTACATCTCCACCGCCGGGATCGGCAAGCTCGATGAGCGGGCGACCCTCTCGCCGCGGGGGCTGCGTCCCGGCGACCACGTCCTGGTCTCCGGCACCGTCGGGGATCACGGCTCGGCGATCATGCTCGCGCGGGACGAGTTTTCGCTCGACGCCGAGATCCTCTCCGACACGCGCCCGCTGTGGCCCGCCGTGGATGCGCTGCTCGGCGCCGCCGGCGAGGCGCTGCACTGCATCCGCGATGCCACCCGTGGCGGGGTGGCCTCGGTGCTCAATGAGCTTGCCCGCTCATCCGGCGTGTCGATCGGCGTCCGCGAGGGCGATGTGCCGGTGACCCCGGCGGTCGCCGGCGCTGCGGAGATGCTCGGCATCGACCCGATGTACGTCGCCAACGAGGGAAAGCTGGTGGCGTTTGTCGCTCCGGAGCGGGCGGAGGATGCCCTGGCGACCCTCCGGTCCATCCCCGGCTGCGAGGACGCGGCCGAGATCGGAGAGGTGAAGACGGAGCCGCCCGGGATGGTGCTGGTGGAGACGGCCTTCGGCGGCCGGCGAGTGATGGACCAGCTGGTGGGCGATCCGCTGCCTCGGATCTGCTGAGAGCTTGAGCGTGTAACCGACAGGAGGAGAGATGGCCAACGCAGTGGAGTTCGTTCCGGACCAAGCCAAGACGGAGGCGGTCGAAGCCCACGTGATCTGGATGACGACCGGTCTCGGCTGCGATGGCGACTCGGTCGCCATGACCTCGGCCGTCGATCCGAGCCTGGAGGACATCATCACCCAGGCGATCCCGGGAATGCCGAAGGTGATCGTCCACACCCCCGTGCTCGCCTTTGAGAACGGCGATGAGTTCATGCAGGCCTGGTACGACGCCGAGGCCGGCAAGCTCGACCCGTTCGTACTGATCGTCGAGGGCTCGATCCCCAACGAGGAGCTCAGCGGTGAGGGCCACTGGGCGGCGATGGGAGTCGACCACCAGACCGGCCAGCCGATCACGACCAACGAGTGGGTGGACCGCCTGGCTCCGAAGGCGGCGGCGGTGGTGGCGTTGGGGACCTGCGCGACCTACGGCGGGATTCCGGCGATGAAGAACAACCCGACGGGTGCGATGGGACTGGCTGACTATCTCGGCTGGGACTGGAAGTCCAGCGCCGGGCTTCCGGTGGTCAACATTCCCGGATGCCCCGTCCAGCCCGATAACACCACCGAGTCCCTGCTCTATCTGGCCATGCACCTCGTGGGACGCGCGCCGGTTCCCGACCTCGACGACGCCCACCGGCCGACCTGGCTGTTCGGCCGCACCGTCCGCGAGTCGTGCAACCGAGGCGGCTTCTCGGAGCAGGGCGAGTTCGCCACGGAGTACGGCTCAGATCACCGCTGTCTGGTGAAGCTCGGCTGCAAAGGCCCGGTCGTGAAGTGCAACGTCCCGGTCCGGGGATGGCAGAGCGGGGTCGGGGGTTGCCCGAACGTCGGCGGCATCTGCATGGCCTGCACGATGCCCGGCTTCCCCGACAAGTACATGCCCTTCATGGATGAGGACCGCTGGGGTGGGATGGCCTCGAGCCTCGAGAAGTTCACGATCGGCCCGATCGTCCGCGGCTTCCGCAAGCGGAACATCCGCAAGAAGTTCGACGTGGAGCCTGAATGGAGAAGGCCCGGCAACCAGCTCAGCACGGGCTACAAGTCCCGATCCGCCGGCTACTCGCCGCCCGGGTCCTAGGCGATCAACTTCGAGAAAGAGGAGAGAGAAACCAACATGGCAAGCACAGAGACTCCGACGACATCGAAGAAGGTCGCCGTCAAGGAGATGTCCTGGGATCCGATCACCCGGATCGTGGGCAGCCTCGGGATCCACACCGAGATCGACTTCGACGCCAAGAAGGTGGAGAAGTGCTACTCGACCTCGATGATCTTCCGGGGGTTCGACATCTTCATGAAGGGGATCGACCCGCGAGACACGCACTTCATCACCAGCCGCATCTGCGGCATCTGCGGCGACAACCACTGCACCACGTCGTGCCTCAACCAGAACATGGCGTACGGCGTGAAGCCGCCCGCCCTGGGGGACCTCGGCTACAACCTCGCCGAGACGGCGGACTACATGTTCGATCACGCGATCTTCAACGATTGCATGGCGAACGTGGACTTCTGCGAGCAGATGGTCAAGGAGACCAACCCGTCACTGCTCCAGAAGGCGGAGCAGACGGCGGCACCCGGCCAGGACGCCCACGGCTACAAGACAATCGCGGACATCATGCGGGCGCTCAACCCGTTCACCGGCGAGTTCTACCTGGAGACGCTGCAGGTGGCCCGATACACGAGGGAGATGTACTGCCTGTTCGGCGGACGGCACACCCATCCGTCGACGATCATGCCCGGCGGGGTCTCGGTCGACATCACGCACCAGACCTGCACGGACTATTACGTGCGGTTGATGCGGTACATCGACTACGTCAAGCGGGCCGTGCCGATGCACGACGACCTCTACGACTTCTTCCTTCGGGAGTTGCCGGGGTACGACATGGTCGGCTACCGCGACACCGACCTGGTCTGCTGGGGTTACTTCGACGACCCCGACTTCGTCGACTACGACTATCGCAACATGAGCGAGTGGGGGCGGAAGCGCTACATCACCCCCGGTGTCGTGTTGAAGGGCGAGCTGATCACGACCGACCTGGTCGAGATCAACCTGATGATCAGGATCCTTCTGGGCAGCTCGTACTTCGACGACTGGACCAACGAGGAGACATTCGTCACCGAGGACCCGCTGGGCAACCCGGTCGACAAGCGCCACCCGTGGAACAAGGTGACCCTGCCGAAGCCGCAGAAGCGCGACTTCCAGGACAAGTACAGCTGGGTCGCCTCGCCGCGGATCTATGACCAGCGCAACGACACCTACGTCGCCTGCGACACGGGCGGCGGGCCGTTCGCCCGGTCATGGGTGACGGCGAAGGCCGGCCTGGTCGACTTCGGCTACGCGAAGGCGACGGGCGAGAGCATCAAGATGGTCCTGCCGAGGACCGCCTCGAAGCCCGAGATGGAGCTGGAGTGGAAGATCCCGGAGAAGTCGAATGCGATCGAGCGCGACCGAGCCCGGACGTACCACGAGGCCTACTCGGCGCTGATCGCCCTACACAACCTCGAGCGGGCCCTCACCGAGGTCCGTGAGGGGCGGACGAAGTCGTGGAACGACTTCAAGGTCCCGAAGGAGGCGGTCTCGGTCGGCTTCTGCGAGGCAGCCCGCGGCGTGCTCTCGCATCACATGGTCATCCAGGACGGCAAGGTGGCGAACTACCAGCCCTATCCGCCAACCCCCTGGAACAGCAACCCGCGCGACAGCCACGGGACGCCGGGGCCATACGAGGATGCGGTGCAGAACACGCCGATCTTCGAGGAGAACGGTCCCGAGAATTTCAAGGGCGTGGACATCATGCGGGCGGTGCGGAGCTTCGATCCGTGCCTCCCCTGCGGCGTCCACATGTACAACCAGCGCGGCGGCCAGGTCCGGAAGGTGACGCACACGCCGACCGGCCTGTCCTGATCGGCGCGAGGCGCAAGGCATGCCCGGCGAGAGAGGAGGAGCGGTCAGCCCCGAGGCCCTGATCCAGAAGGTCGAGGAGCTGACCGCGCAGGTCGAGCGGATACCGGATGCGGCGTCCCGCCGGGCCGCCGAGGACCTGATGGCCGCGGTCATCGACATGTACGGCCTCGGCCTAACCAGGATCGTCGAGATCCTGGACGCGGACGAGACCGCCGGAGAGATCAAGGAGAGGCTGGTGGACGACGGGGTCGTCGCCAGCCTCATGTTGATCCACGACCTCTATCCGATCCCGGTCGACGAGCGCGTCGCCGAGGCGCTCGACGACGTGAGGCCCTACATGGAGTCCCACGGCGGCAACGTCGAGCTGATCTCGCTCAAGGACGGCGTCCTGCGGCTCCGCCTGGAGGGCAGCTGCGACGGCTGCCCGGCGTCCTCATCGACCCTCGAGCTGGCGATCAAGACGGCGCTCGAGGAGGCGGCTCCCGACCTGGTGAGCATCGAGGTGGAGGGGCTGGACCAGGACCTGCTGAACCCGGTCGCGGTCACCGGCACGGAGCTGCCGGTCATCCCGGCCGGGGGGTCGAACGGCGGCGCGGCCATCCCCGCGCCGCCCGGCTCGTCCGGATGGCACGAGCTGAACGGAGAGCTCGACGGGCTGGGCGAGGATGAGCTCACCGGGATCGACGTCGGGGGCACCCCGATCGTGGTCGCCAAGGTCGAGGGGTCCCTGCTGGCGTACCTGGATTCCTGTCCGAGCTGCGGGGCTTCGATCGCGTCCGCCCGGCTCGACGAGGGCATGCTGGTCTGCCCGAGCTGCGAGCGGCGCTACTTCCTGCCGCGCGCGGGGCGATCCCTCGACGACGATCAGCTTCACCTGGGACCGGTACCGCTGCTCGCCTCGGAGGTGGACGGGGTGCGGGTGGCGCTGGCGCGATGAGCGGCAACGGGCGGGCCATCGACGACGCGGTGGCGGCCCGGAGGCGGACCAACGTGATCAGCGGGCTCCGCGGGATGCGGAGCCAGACGCCATCGAGCGACGCGAGGCCGGCCGGCAACGGCTCCGCCGGGCCCGAGGAACGATGCGACGTCTGCGGGGTCGAGATCCCCGACGAGCACGAGCACCTGCTCCACCTCGGCGACCGGAGGATCCTCTGCGTCTGCGCCACCTGCTGGGCGCAACGCTCGGCCGACCCGGATCTGCGGCCGACCGGCACACGCGTCGTCTGGCTGGAGGGCTTCGAGCTCCCGGACGAGCTCTGGGCCCGTCTCGAGGTGCCGATCGGCCTCGCCTTCTTCATGCGCAGCACCTCGGTGGGAGGGATGGTGGCGATGTACCCGAGCCCCGCCGGCGCCACCGAGTCCGAGCTCAAGCTCGACGCCTGGGACGAGCTGCGATCCCTCAATCCGGAGCTCGACTCGCTCGAGCCCGATGCCGAGGCGCTCGTCGTCAACCGCATCACCGAGCCGCCGGCGTACGTGATCGCCCCGATCGACGAGTGCTACGGGCTGGTCGGCGCGATCAAGGTGAGCTGGGAGGGGATCTCGGGCGGGGACGCGATCGAGCGCGCCGTGCCGACCTTCTTCGGGCGGCTCCGGCAGCGCTCCGGCGAGGCGAGATGACCGAGCCGGTCCGGCAGGCCCAGCCGCGTGGCGCGCCGCAGCCCAGGCCGGCGGCGGTCGAGTCCGACACCGCCGAGCGCGGCGGGCCGGAGACATCGGGTCGGCCCGGCGAGCCGAATCTGCGGCTGGCGGTCTCGGAGGCCAGGGCGATCCCGCACGCCGCGGCGCCCACGCTCAGCTTCACTCTGAACGTGGACGACGACTCGGGCCGCGAGGTCTTCATGGCCGGCCTCAGCGTCCAGATCCAGATCGAGCCGGCGAAGCGGGCCTACGACGCCGAGTCGCGGGAGAAGCTCACCGAGCTCTTCGGGGATCCGCACCGCTGGACAACCACTGCGCAGCGGATGCACTGGACGACCGAGACCGTGCTGCTCCCCTCCTTCACCGGGTCGACCACGGCGAACATCGAGGTCCTCTGCAACTACGACGTCGAGCTCGCCGCGGCGAAGTACTTCCACTCGGTGACCGACGGCGAGATCCCGCTTGCCTTCCACTTCAACGGGAGCGTCTACTACTCGGCCGAGGAGGGCCGCCTCCAGATCCTCCAGGTGCCCTGGGACACGACCGCCGACTTTGCGCTGCCGCTCTCGGTCTGGACCGAGATGATCGACTCCTACTACCCCTATCGCGGCTGGGTCCCGGTGCACCGCGACACGCTTGACGCGCTGCAGCGGCTCAAGGCACGATCCGGGGCCCCGACGTTCGACGCCGCGCTCAGCGAGCTGCTGGCGAGGGAGAGCTTCGATGAATAGCTCGATCGAGGAGCTGGTCCGCTCCCTGCTCTACGAGGGCTACGCCCTCTACCCCTACACGCCGGGCGTGAAGAACGCGACCCCGACGCCCTTCGGGATCGTCTACCCGCCGGCGTACGCCGATGCTCAGCCGGCGGCCTTCTCGATGCTGCGTCTCGAGGCCGTTCTCGTCGCGGGCCCGGACGCGCGCCTCGACGGCACGGTCCTCTTCCTTCAGGCGAGCGGCGAGCGCCACCAGGCCACCGAGCGCTCGCTCGAGCTGGGCCCGGTGACCCTGGCGGAGCTAGCGCGCGGGCCGCTGCGTGAGCGGTTCAGCTTCCCGATGGAGGGCGGCGAGCTCACCGGGCGTATCGCGATGCGCACGGAGCTGCTGGGAGGAGAGCTGGCGCGCGTCCGGCTCTGCGTGCACAACGAGACCGAGATGCGGGCCGACCCGGCCGAGGTCACCCGCGGCGAGGCGCTCCATCACAGCCTGATCTCCACCCACCCGCTGCTGGAGGTGGAGGGTGGGCGCTTCGTCTCTCCGCTCGAACGGGAGGGCGCCGAGGGCGAGGCCGCCCTGGCGAGCCAACCCCTGAACACCTTTCCCGTCCTGCTCGGCGACCGGGACGCAGCGGTGCTCGGTGCCGCGATCATGCTTCCCGACCACCCCGAGCTGGCGCCGGAGAGCCTCGGCAACTTGTTCGACAACACCGAGATCGAGGAGGCGCTGCTCCTCCACGTCCACGCTCTGAGCGACGAGGAGCGCAGGGAGATCGCTGGGCAGGACTCCGCGGTGCGGGAGATGATCGAGCGGGCGGAGGCGACGACGGGTGAGGACATCCTCGGCCTGCACGGCCGCCTCACCTACAAGGAACCCGAGGCGGTCGAGCCCGCCACGAACGGGCATCCCCCGACTCCGCCGCCCGGCCTGGACGAGGTCCAGGGTGAGCACGAGGTTGCGGCCGCCGGGAGCGTCGTCCGGCTCGGGGACAAGATCGTGCTCCGGCCCGGGACCGAGGGGGACGTCTACGACAAGATCCTGCACGGCCGCACCGCGACGGTCGAGCGGATCTACCGCGGCTACGACGAGCGCGTCTACCTCGGCGTCACGGTCGACGACGACCCGGGGCAGGATCTGCTCCGGGAGACGGGCCGCTTCCTGTTCTTCTTCGCGGACGAGGTGGAGCCGGTCCGATGAGCGAGCATCAGCCTCAAATGCCCGACCTGGCGAGCCTGGATGAGCCGCAGCTGCCGGACATGGAGAAGCAGATCCTGGTGGCCGGGGTCGGCAATGCCTGGTTGGGAGACGACGGCTTCGGGGGCCACGTGGTCAGCCGGCTGCTCGAGATGGGTGTCCCAGCGGGCGTCCAGGTTCAGGACTTCGGCTCCGGCGGTCTCGACCTCGCCTACGAGGTGATGCGCGGGTACCACGCCATGGTCCTGGTCGACGTCAGCCAGCAGGGCGGCAAGCCCGGCGACGTCTACGTGATCGAGCCCGACCCGGCGGAGTTCAAACCGATCGAGGACGGCGAGGCGATCAGCCCCCACGGGATGGATCCGCAGACCGTGCTGCGCTTCGTCAACACCGTCCACGGCTGGCCCGGCAAGGTCGTCGTGGTCGGCTGCGAGCCGGCGGACGTCGAGAGCGTGGCGATGGAGCTCTCCGAACCGGTCCGCGCCGCGGTCGACCGCGCCGCGGCGGTCGTCCTCGAGGAGCTCAACAGGCTGCAGTCCGACGCGGCCTACGGGCCGAGCTGACCATGCACGAGCTCTCCCTCGCCACGGGCATCGTCGAGACCGTGATTCGCCACGCCGACGGCCGCCGGGTCACCTCGGTCCAGATGCGGATCGGCACGCTGCGGCAGGTCGTCCCGGACTCCCTCGACTTCTACTTCGGGATCTGCTCGCGCGACACGCTCTGCGAGGGTGCCGAGCTCGAGCAGGAGATCATCCGCGCGAAGCTGCGCTGCAACTCATGTGGCCGCGAATGGGAGCTGGATCTCCCCGACTTCCGCTGTTCGTCATGCTCGACGGGCGAGGTCGAGGTGATCGCGGGCACCGAGTTCGAGGTCGAATCGATCGAGGTCAACGAGGACAGCGCGGGCCAGGACATTCAAAGCGAAGCGAAGGAGGAGGCGGGATGCATCGCACCAAGGTGAAGGTCGCCGAGGACGCCCTCGACGCCAATACGACCATCGCCGAGGCCAATCGGCACGACTTCGATCACGCGGGGGTCCGAGTGATCAACCTGATGTCGGCTCCGGGCGCAGGCAAGACCTCGCTGCTCGAGGCGACGCTGCCGGGGCTCGAGACGCGGGTCGGCGTGCTCGAGGGAGACGTGCAGGGTTCGATGGACTCCGACCGGATCGCGCACCTGCACGTCCCGGTCGTTCAACTCAACACCGACGCGGGCTTCGGCGGGGAATGCCACCTCGACGCCAACATGGTGCGCTCGGCGCTGCCCGACCTGGACCTGGAAGACATCGACCTGCTCGTGATCGAGAACGTCGGCAACCTGGTCTGCCCTGCGGAGTTCCGGGTCGGCGAGGACGCGCGGGCGATGATCTGCTCCGTGACCGAGGGCGAGGACAAGCCCCTCAAGTACCCGCTCATGTTCCGCGCCTGTGAGCTGGTGGTGGTCAACAAGATCGACCTGCTCCCGCACCTCTCCTACGACCTCGCGAAGCTGCGCCACAACCTCGAGTCGGTCAACCCGGGGGCGCAGGTGATCGAGTGCAGCGCCCGGACCGGTGAGGGGACCGAGGCCTTCGCCGAATGGCTCTCGGGGGTGGCGGTGAGGGAGGCCGCCGCGGTTTGACCGTGGCGGCGGCGGGGCGGCTGGACGCCCTGCTGGCTGAGAGGACGGAGTCCAACCGGGCCTTCTTCACGGCGAGGGCGGAGGAGGTGGCTCGCTGCTGCCACCGGATGGCGGAGCGCTTCGCGCGTGGCGGGCGGCTGGTCGCGCTCGGCTTCTCCCCGGCCGCGCGCTCCGACGTCAGGCACGTGGCCGTCGAGTTCGTCCATCCGGTGATCGTCGGCAAGCGTGCCCTGCCGGCGATCGGCCTCTCTCGCGAGGGAGGCCCGCTCACGGCGCAGCTCGATCTGATCGCGGAGCCGGACGACATCGTGATCGCGTTCGGCACCGATGAGCCGGCGGCCGGGGAGACGGTCGAGGCGCTCCGGATGGCACGCGAGCGAGGCTGTCAGACGATCGCCTTCTCCGAGTGTGGGGCGGAGTGGGAGTTCGAGCCGCCGGGCGAGGATCCGTTCGTCCGCCAGGAGCTCGCCGAGACCCTCTACCACGTGCTCTGGGAGCTGGTCCACGTCTTCTTCGAGCATCGCGGCCTGCTCGAGGGCCGCGTGGCGGGCCCAGTCCATGACACCGGGGCCGCGAGCTTCCTCTACCCGTTCCTCTCCGAGGGGGAGACGGGCCTCGACGAAGTCATCGAGGACGTCCGCTCGAACGTCCTGATGAAGGCGGAGGAGGTCGGGGAGCTGCGGGAGCGCACGATCAACGGTTCTCGAGAGGAGCTGCTGGCGTCCGCGGCGGACCTGCGATTCCTCTTCGACCGGGGCGGCAAGGCGCTGGTGTTCGGTAACGGCGGCTCGGCCACCGACTCGATGGACCTGGTCGCCGACCTGCGGGCCGCGCCCCAGGGATGGCCCCCCAGAGCGGCCCTGGATCTCACCGAGGATCCCTCGATCCTGACGGCCATCGCCAACGACATCGGGACCGACGCGATCTTCCTCCGCCAGGTGATCGCCTACGGTCGCCAGGGGGACGCCGCGATCGCGATCTCGACCAGCGGCAACTCCGTCAACCTGGTCGAAGCACTCGTCGAGGCGCGGCGGCGAGAGCTCGTCACGCTCGCCTTCGTCGGATACGACGGCGGCCGGATCGCGTCGGAGGGGCTCGCCGATCACGTGATCGTCACCCCCTCCCAGCACATTCCGCGCATCCAGGAGGCCCAGGCGAGCGCCTACCACGCGCTCCGCGAGCTGATCGAGCTCCGGTGAACGTCGGATCGAGGCAGAGGGTGCGGGTGCGGGTCGAGGGGACCGTGCAGGGCGTCGGCTTTCGCCCCTTCGTCTACCGCTTGGCCGCCGAGCTCGACCTGGTGGGCTGGGTGCTGAACGACTCCCGGGGCGTGCTGATCGAGGCCGAGGGGGAGCCGGGAGCCCTCGCGCGGCTGCTCGAGCGGCTGCGCTCCGAAGCCCCCCCGCTGGCGATCGTCGAGCGGGTGAGCGACGAGGCGCTCGATCCGACCGGCGAGCCGGGCTTTCGGATCGCGGAGAGCGAGGACCGGGGGAGCGCCGATGCGGCCGTCTCGCCGGACGTGGCGACCTGCGAGGACTGTCTCGCCGAGGTGATGGACCCGGGGAACCGGCGCCACCGCTATCCGTTCACGAACTGCACCAACTGCGGGCCGCGGTTCACGATCGTTCGCGGCGTCCCGTACGACCGCCCCCTGACGACGATGGCCCCGTTCGAGATGTGCGACCGATGCCGGTCCGAGTACGAGGATCCTCTCGATCGCCGCTTCCATGCCCAGCCCAACGCCTGCCCCGACTGCGGGCCATCGCTCCGAGTCGCCGATCGCGCGGGGCGAGCCGTCGCCGAGGGGAACGAGGGCTCGCTCGAGGCGACCGCCCTGGCGCTCGCCGAAGGCCGGATCGTGGCGATCAAGGGGATCGGCGGATTCCATCTCGCCTGCCGGGCGGATGACGAGGCCGTGGTGGCGGAGTTGCGCGCACGGAAGCACCGGGAGGACAAGCCCTTCGCGCTGATGGCGCCCAGCGCCGAGGCGGCGGTCGAGCTGGTCGAGCTCGACAATGCCGCCGGCAGATTGCTCGCCTCGCGCGAGCGCCCGATCGTCCTTGCCCCGCGCCGGCCGGACGCGCCGGTGGCGCCCTCGGTGGCGCCGGGCGCCCGCGAGCTGGGTGTGATGCTGCCCTATTCGCCGCTCCATCACCTGCTGCTCGGCGACGCCGGTGCCTCCCTCGTCCTCACCAGCGCCAACGTCTCCGACGAGCCGATCGCCTACCGGGACACCGACGCCCTGGAGCGGCTCTCGGGGATCGCCGACCTCTTCCTCATGCACGACCGGCCGATCGAGACGCGGACCGACGACTCGGTGGTGCGCGTCGTCGCGGAACGGCCTCAGTCCCTGCGCCGCAGCCGCGGCTATGTCCCTCGCGACCTGCCGCTCGATGTCCGCCGGCCGGTGCTGGGGTGTGGCGCCGAGCTGAAGAGCACCTTCTGCCTCGCCAGGGATGGACGAGCCTGGGTCGGCCATCACATCGGCGACCTGAAGAACTACGAGACGCTGCGCTCGTTCACCGAGGGGATCGAGCACTTCGAGCGCCTCTTCGCGGTCAGCCCGGAGGTAGTGGCGCACGACCTCCATCCCGAGTATCTGTCGACGAAGTACGCGCTCGAGCGTGAAGGGGTCGAGACGGTGGGGGTGCAGCACCACCACGCCCACCTCGCCGCCTGTCTGGCGGAGCGTCGCGAGACCGCCCCGGCGATCGGGGCGATCTTCGACGGGACCGGCTACGGGACGGACGGGACGGTGTGGGGAGGGGAGCTCCTCCTGGGGGACGTGGCTGCGTTCGAGCGCCGCGGGCACCTTCACCCGGTGCGCATGCCGGGCGGTGAGCGCGCCATCCACCAGCCCTGGCGGATGGCCTGCTCCTGGCTGCTCGAGGCTCTCGGGCCGGAGCCCCCGCTGCCGCCCCTCGTCGCCCCGCACGTCTCCGAAGAGGAGTGGGGGCAGGTCGGGAAGCTGGCCGCGAGCGGGCTCGCCTCTCCGCTCACCTCAAGCTACGGGCGGCTGTTCGACGCCGTGGCGGCGCTCTGCGGGATCAGGGCCGAGGTGAACTACGAAGGCCAGGCGGCGGTCGAGCTCGAGAGCATCGCCGATGTCTCCGAGCCGGGCGGGTACCCGCTGCCGGGCGACGAGCTGCTCGATGCCCGCGAGACGGTGCGGGCGATCTTGGCCGACCTTGGTGCGGGGGTGCCGGTCTCCGTGGTGGCGGCGCGATTCCACAATGGAGTCGGCCGCGCCACCTCGCGGGCGTGCGGGCGGATTGCGGAGGCCGAGGGGATCGACCGGGTCGTCCTCTCCGGCGGGGTCTTCCAGAATCGCTTGCTCCTGGAGCGAACGACGGAGGCGCTCGAGCGCGTCGGCCTTCGCGTGCTCACGCCGAGGTTGCTGCCGCCGAATGACGGGGGGATCGCCTTCGGCCAGGCTGCGGTGGCGGCGGCGAGCCTCTAGCCGCCGGCCCGGGATCAGGCCAGGGGGCTCCAGCGAGAGGACCAGCCGGGGGCGAGCCGCTGACGAGCCGTGACGCGGCCACGGCGATACGACGGTGGGTGGGGCCCCATGGCCCACGGATGCCAGCCGAGGGTCCCGTAGGCCTCGCGCAGCTCGGCCTTCAGCTCGCCCCGATGCTCACCACACGCGTACCGGGCCCGGCCGTAGATCCCGTTGCCGCTCCAGGCGAGCCAGTTACCCGGCTGGACGTCGAGGTACTCGCCGAAGAGCAGCTCCTGCAGCGTCGCCTCGAGCCCCCGCTCGGTCATGCCCTCGGCTCGCTTGCCGCAGAGATCGCACTTGAAGACCAGCCGATACGGCACGCGATCAGGTTACTCCGGCGTACCAGAGGCCGAAGATCATTCCGAACGCCCCGACAAGCGGGATGAGGATCCCGCGGTAGAGGGGCTCGATCGCCGGCCGAGTCAGGATCCAGGCGAAAGCGGTGGTGAACGCCGCCATCGAGACGAGGGTGGCGGGGGCGAAGACGGCCAGCGCCGCCGCCGCCTCCAGTCTGCCCGGGAGACCCGCGAGCAGCAGAATGGCCACCGCGCCGCTGCCGGCGAGGCCGTGGAGCAGGCCGATGCAGAACGCCTGGGTCGGCGTGCGCGTGGTCGTGTGCTGATGCTCGTGCCCATGCTGGAGATGGCGGTGGTCGGAGTCCTCATGCCGATGACGGCCCGTCCGGTAATCGCCGCGAAGCCATTTCCAGAGCACCCGCGCGGCGAGCAGCAGGATCACCGCCCCGATCGCCTTCTCGGCTCCGGACTCGAGCCAGGGCGGCATCTCGGACTTGAACGCGATCAGTGGGATGCCGATCACCAGCAGCGTCGTCGCATGGCCGAGCCCCCACCAGGCTCCGAGCCGGGCTGCGCCCCGCGCGTCCCCGTCCTCCGAGGCCACGAGCGAGGTGACGGCCACGAGGTGGTCCGGATCGGATGCGTGGCGCAGGCCGAGCAGGAGCGCGATCCCGAGCGCGACGATCAGAGGCGCGCCCGCGAAGAGGGCTGTGAGCCAGTGGTCCGCGGCATCGAACGGGGCGAAGAGAGGGTGCAGGTCGATCACCGCTCCCGCTCCTTCGCGCACTTGGGGCAGAGGCCGGCGACGGGGAAGTGGGAGAACCGCGCCTCGTAGGAGAAGCGGCGGCGGATGAGGCTGCGCACCTCATCGAGCTCGGAAGGATCGACGGCGAGATGGGCGCCGCAGGAGTCGCAGAGAAGGTACTCGCGTGGGCCGAGGGAGGCGCGTGCGTAGAGGCCGGGGCCGTGGCCGAGGTGGACGTGGCGGATCAGGCCGAGCCTCTCCAGCGCCTCCAGGTTCCTGTAGACCGATCCCAGATCGGATCGACCGCCGAGCCTCTCGAGCAGCTCCTCCGCCGAAAGTGGCTGGTCCGCCTCCCAGAGCGCCTCGATCAGCAGACGTCGCGCGGAGGTCAACCGGAGTCCGCCGTCGCGGACAGCCGCCATCGCCGCGTCCAGGTCGCGAGCCTCGATCGGTGTGGCCGAGTGAGCGAGCGTCACGCGAACCGCACCCTATTGCGAGTTCTTCGCAATAGCAAGCGCCCCGCTACGGAGATCGGGGCGGCCCGAGCCCCGTGGTGGCTCGGCGCCTGGCGCTACAGGCCGGGCTTGACGGCCATGTCGAGCACCACCAGGACCAGCAGCACGAACTCGATCCGCGAGATGACGAAGATCCTCGCGATCCGGCGCTGATACTCGGGATCCTCCGGGCCGCGCTCCTCGGCCAGCTTGCTGAGCCGGCCGGACTCCGGACCGAGAAAGCCCGCCCCGGTGATGAACGAGAGCAGCCAAACCACGAAGCCGAACGTAACCCAGCCCTGGCCGAGGTCCCAGGCCCCGTCCGATTCGCTCAGCAGGAGGAAGCCGAGGACGACGAGGGTCAGCGAGGCGGGGATCAGGATGCGGGTCCCGTACCACTCGATCTCCCGTGCGAAGTATGCGAGCCGATCGGCGCCGGCCCTCCGAGCGCGCATCACGAAGATCTGAATCGCCGTATTGCTCCCGACCCACACCACCGCGGCCAGGATGTGGAAGGCGAGGAGCCACTTGTATGCGTCGCTGCCGACTACACCGAGAGGCATCGACGCGGCACCCTAACCGCGGCGGCCGTCGGAACCGATTCGGTTGAGGGCGAGGCTCAGGAGAACTCTTCGAGCGAGCGCATCTGGCGCCGCAGCTCGTGGTCCCGCTGGCTGGCGGGGACACCGGACTCGCCGGTCACCGCCTCGTTGCGGGTGACGTCCACGATGGCCCGGAAGCGCTCCGTCTCGGAGCCCGGGCTGGACGGCTCCCCGACCGCCTGCTGTCCCCTCTGTGTCTTGTCCTGCTGCTTCATCTTCTCCGTCGATCCTTGCTGCGATTCCCCAGTTCCCTGCTTCCGTCTTAGTTGTACCAGTTATGAGCGTTCGCTAACCCTATGTGGAACCGCTCACCAGGCTGAAAGTAGCGCTGCAGCAGGCGGTACTTACGCGAGGGTGTCCGAGCGAAGCGAGGACAACCCGCTTGATGGTTCGGCTTCCGCTATTTGCGGGGAAACCGGCAAAGTCCGTCTTCGCGACCGGCGCGGTGCCGAGTGGGGCCCTGCCTATAATCCCGCGCTCCGTCGATTCAACCCCGTCGCGCGCCCGCTCGAAGAAGGCGCGGAACCGGAGTCAAATTGAAGAACTCGTCCCCCCAGCGTGAGCGCTTCTCACCGGAGCGCGCCTACCGGCCACTGGTCTCTCCTCCGAGCGTGGAGGACAAGGACGCGTGCGCGATCTACGCCTCCGTCCGCCGCGACGCGACGCCGAGCCACGAGCCCGTCACCCTCGCGCTCTCCTCGCTCCAGAAGATGCTGCACCGCGCCGGCAACGTCGACGGCGAGGGTGACGGCTGCGGCCTGCTGGTCGACATCCCGACCAAGATCTGGGCGGAGGAGGTGCGGCAGGGCGGGCACAACCCCTCGCTCGCGCTCGACGACGCGTTCGCCGTGTCCCACGTCTTCGTCGAGCGCTCGCAGGACCTGGAGAGGGTCCGCCACGGCGCGCGAGAGCTCCTCGGCAAGGCCGGATTCCGGATCCTCGCCGAGCGGGTCGGCGCCGTCGACTCCGCGGCGCTCGGCCCGACTGCCCGCGAGGAGGAGCCGCAGTTCTGGCAGTTCGCCGGGCTGGTGCCGGAGGCCTCCGACGCGGACCGCGCCGTCTTCAACCTGAAGATCGCCCTCGAGGAGAAGCTCGGGGTCCACGTCGCCTCGTTCTCGGGAAGGACCGCCGTCTACAAGGTGATGGGGAACCCGAAGGTGCTCGGCTCCTATTACGCGGACCTCTCGGACGAGCGCATGGAGACGATCGGCGCGTTCGGCCACAACCGCTACTCGACCAACACCTGGCCTTCATTCACCCGCGTCCAGCCGTTCGGGGTCCTGGGGCACAACGGCGAGATCAACACGATCGAGCAGCTCCGACAGGAGGCGCGGATGCTCGACGTGCCGATCGCCGAGGGCAACTCGGACTCCCAGGATCTGAACCGCACGATCGAGACCCTGGTGCGCAGTCACGGCCTCTCGCTGGCCGAAGCGATGGAGATGGTCGTGCCGCCGATCGTCGACGAGATCGCCGGCCTCCCCGAGGAGCTCCATTCCTTCTACATGTACCTGCGCCAGACGATGGGGCCATTCGCGCAGGGCCCCGTCGCGCTGATCGCGCGTCACATGGACGAATGCGTCTTCTCGGCCGACGCGATGGGCCTGCGCCCTCTCTGGCAGGTGGAGACTCCGCACGACTTCATCTTCAGCTCAGAGCCGGGGGTCGTGTCCGTCCAGGAGATGATCTCCGAGCCACAGCCGATGGCGCCGGGGCAGAAGTTCCTGGTCATGATCGACCGGCAGCGGAAGCGCTCCACGCTCCATCCGCACGCCGAAATGCTGCGCAAGGTGCGCGAGCGCTGGCTGAAGCGGACGGGCGCCGAGCAGGTCGCGCCGTATGACCGCGCCCTCGGGACCGGGGGACCGCTCGAGGGCCCCGAGATCCCGGGATACACCGACGCCGGCCCCGAGGACCCGGTGCAGGTGGAGGACCGGGTGCTCGCGGGGTTCGGCTGGCAGCGCGACGACGTCAAGCTGGTTCAGCAGATGGCCGACAACGGCGCGGAGCCGATCGGCTCCCTCGGCTACGACGGCCCTCTGGCCGCGCTCTCACCGGAGCGACAGAACCTCGCCGACTACTTCAAGGAGACGGTCGCCGTCGTCACCAACCCGGCGATCGACCGCGAGCGCGAGATCGAGCACTTCTCGACGCGCGCCATCTTCGGCCGCCGCCCGGTGCTCGCTGACCCAGGCGAGGACAGCCGGACGATCGAGACCGATTTCCCGGTGATCCTCGGCGGGCACCACGACCTGGCCCCGCTTCCCCACAGCTCCTACCGCCGGATCGCCCACGAGCAGGGCACCTACGTCCTCGAGGACCTCTGGGCGGCCTTCGGCGATCGCGCCAAGGCGATCGACATCGCGCTGCTCGAGTCGGAGACGACCCAGGGCGCGATCGAGCGCCTGCGCCAGGAGGCCGTGCGCGCGGTCACCGAGGGCGCCGAGCTCCTGGTGCTCACCGACCGCACCGTCTACGACGGCGACCGCCGCTACGTCGACCCGCACCTCGCCACCTCGGCGATCGATCAGGCGCTGAAGCAGTTCGACGTGGGGAAGGGAGAGGTCAACCTGCGGCGGCGCTGCTCGCTCATCCTCCGCTCCGCGGCGATCCGCAACGTGCACGACGTGATGATCGCCCTCGGCCTCGGCGCGAACGGCGTCTGCCCGTACGTGATGGTCGAGGTGATCTGCGTCGACGACTACGAGAACGACGTCAACAACCTCTGTGCCGCGCTCCGCAAGGGCATCGAGAAGGTGATCTCGACGATCGGAATCCACGAGGTCCGCGGCTACGCACGCCAGTTCTCCTCGATCGGGATCAAGCCCGAGCTGGCAGAGATCTTCCGGACGGACGCCTTCGCGGCGACCGATGCGGGCGGCACCGGCTTCGCGCAGCTCGATGCCGATACCGACGCCCGCCACCACATCCTCACCGGCGACGAGGACTCGAAGCCGGCCAAGACCTTCCGCTTCTACCCGAAGGTCTACAAGGCGGCGATCGCCGCCGCCAACGGCTCCGCCAGCTTCGAGGAGTATTCGCAGAAGGTCCGCGAGCTCGAGGCGCAGAGCCCGATCTCGATGCGTCACATCATGGGGTTGAAGAAGGAGCCCGACCGCGAGCCGGTCGATCCTTCGCAGGTCGACGCCTCCGTCGGCCACCACGACTACCCCGTCGTGATCAGCTCGATGAGCTTCGGCTCCCAGTCCGAGCCCGCCTTCCGCGCCTACGCCGAGGCGGCGAAGGCGATCAACATCCTCTGCATCAACGGGGAGGGTGGGGAGATCCGGGACATGTACGGCAAGTACCGCAAGTGGCGCGGCCAGCAGGTCGCTTCGGGCCGCTTCGGGGTCTCCGCCGAGATGCTCAACTCCTCATACGTCGCCGAAATCAAGATCGGACAGGGCGCGAAGCCCGGCGAGGGCGGGCACCTGCCGGGCAAGAAGGTCTCGGAGAAGGTCGCCGCGGCTCGCAACGCTACGCCAGGCACCGACCTGATCTCGCCGTCCAACAACCACGACCTCTATTCGATCGAGGACTTGGCTGAGCTGATTGACGAGCTCAAGACGGTCAACCCCGACCTCCGGGTCTCGGTGAAGGTCCCCGTCGTCCCCAACATCGGGACGATCGGCCTCGGCATCGCCAAGGCCGGCGCGGACATCATCACCCTGAGCGGCTTCGAGGGCGGCACCGGCGCGGCGCGCCAGCACGCCCTCCGGCACGTCGGGTTGCCCTCTGACATCGGCACCCGCGCCGTGCACCGCGCCCTGATGGAGGCCGGGATCCGCAACCGGGTGGAGATCTGGGCGGACGGTGGCTACCGCCACGCGACCGACGTCGTGAAGCTTCACTGCATGGGGGCGAACCGCGTCGCCTTCGGCACCCTGGCGATGGTCTCGCTCGGCTGCACGATCTGCCGCGGCTGCCAGCTCGACACCTGTCACGTCGGCATCGCGACCCAGATCGAGACCGTCGATCAGGCCCAGGAGCACGGGCTGAAGAAGTTCACGCCGCAGGCCGTCGGCTCGGCGGCCGAAAGCTCCGCCCGCTTCTTCCAGGCGATGGGCGAGGAGGTCAAGGCCGTCGTCGGCTCGCTCGGCTACGACCGCGCCCAGGATCTGGTCGGCCGCTACGACCTGCTCGAGCAGATCTCCCACCACGACAGGATCGACCTCGCGCCGCTGATCACCCCGCTCGAGGAGTTCCTCGACCTGGAGCCGCTCGACCTGCCGGTCGAGGAGGAGGAGGCGCTGGTGGAGGTCCGCGCCGAGGCCGGTCTCGTGCGCGCCAAGCCGATCCGGATGCAGCCGAAGCAGGCGTCCCACGAGATCGCCCAGGTCGCCGAGCGTGTCTTCGACGGCTCCTGCGTGAGCGTCGAGTTCCCTCGCCGCACGGATGCCAATGACCGCGTCCTGGGAGCCGAGCTCTCGGGCGCGATCGCCCGCGCCCGGATCTACGACGGCGCCCCCGAGGGCACCGAGAACGACGAGCTCGCCGAGCTCGTCTTCAACGGCGGCAGCGTTGCCGGCCAGGGCTTCGGCGCGTTCAACGAGTGGGGCGTGACCTGTCGGGTGGAGGGCGGCGCCCAGGACGGCGTCGGCAAGACGATGCTCGGCGGCACGGTCTCGATCCTGAAGGGCAAGAACGCCGATGGCAGGCGCGTCAACGGGTCGGTCGGCAAGTCGTTCGCCTACGGCGCCCAGCGCGGCAGGCTCTTCGTGCAGGGCTCCGCAGACTCGCGCTTCTGCATCCGGCTCTCGGGTGCGGACGTCGTGCTGGGCGGAGAGCCGGAGCAGCCGGTGGATGACTCCGCGGGATGCGTCGTCGACCGCGCCAACGCCAAGGGATTCGCCTTCGAGTACATGACCTCCGGCAGGGCGGTGGTCCTCGGAGACATCGGGCCATGGGCCTGCGCGGGGATGACCGGCGGCCGCGTCTACGTCCGCGTCGACGAGGGGCTCAACCTGACGCGCGACGGGATCCAGAGCCGCCTCGGCGAGGGCGCCAAGGTGGCGCTCGAGGAGCTCGACGCCGAGGGGCAGCTCGACATCGAGGATCTGCTCGGCCACTACGCGAGCGAGCTGCGGACGACCGATCAGGCCGAGGAGGCCGAGCGCGTGACCGGGATGGCATCCCAAGCCAGGCAGAACTTCCTGATGATCATCCCGCAGAAGGTCCAGGCCGATCCGTCGATTTCGACCGAGTAACGGGCCGAACTTCTCGACTTAGTAAGTTCCGGTCATGGTCGAACGCCCGGTTCTATTCGCATTCGACGGCTCGGTGCAGGCGCGCGACGCAATCGCGGTCGCGGGCGAGCAGCTCAAGGGCGATCGTTCCGCGGTCGTCCTCTCGGTCTGGGAGCCGATCGAGGCCATTCCGTTCTGGGGTGCGCCGACCTCCCAGGTGCCCGCCAACCTGACCGAGCAGGTCTCCAAGGGGGCCGAGAAGGCGGCGGGCGAAGGCGCCGAACTGGCGAAGAAGGCGGGCTTCGATGCGGAGCCGGCCATCGCCGAGGGCGCCCCGATCTGGAAGGCGATCGTCGACGCCGCCGAGGCGCGCGGCGCCTCGCTGATCGTGATGGGCTCCCACGGGCGAAGCGGCGTCAGCCTGGTCGCCATGGGCAGCGTCGCCACCTCGGTGGCGCACCATTCGAAGATCCCCGTCCTGATCTGCCGCCAGGCCGGCTAGTCGTCGCCCCCGTCACCCCCGTTGCCCCCGTCGCCGGTCGAGGGACCCGGCACGGTGACTGTCGCAGTCGGCACGGGGGTGGTCGTGCTCGTGTCGGTTGGATGCCGCCGCGCGGGCTTCGGTAAGGGGGATAGGGCCCGCCCGGCGCTCGGAGGCTCGGAGGAGATCCCGATGTCCGTGCTCACGGCGCGGGTGGCCAGAAAGGCGATCGCGGCCGCGACGAGCAGGCCGAGCAGGGCCAGCAGGGCCCAGCGCACGGACGAGGCGCTCATTCGCGCACCGGTCCCGCCGTGACGACCGGCGTCCTCGGCAGCTCGAGGACCGCTCGCACGCCACCGCCCTCACGATTCTCGATCCGGACGGAGCCTCCCCATTCCCCGGCCAGCTCACGAGCGATCGCAAGACCCAGGCCGGTGCCCTTCGTCCCGGCCCCGGCGCTGCCGCGGTGGAAGCGTTCGAAGACCGCCTCCTCCTCGCCGGGTTCGAGCCCCGGTCCGCGATCGCGCACCTCGATCCGGCCGGGCGCCGTCGCGACGGTGACCTCCGAGCCCTCGGGCGAGTACTGGATCGCGTTCTCGATCAGGGCGTCGAGAGCGCGCTCGAAGTCGACGCGGACGCAGGCACAGGTTCCCGCCTCCGCGCCGGCCCCGAGGTTGAGTCGGACTCCGGCCTCGGCCGCCGTCTTGCGCCACCGGTCGACGATGCGCTCGGTGGCGGCTCCGGCGTCGAACTCCTCGACCGGGCTCTCGCGCTCCCCGGCGCGGCTCAGGATGAGCAGCTCGTCGACTATCGAGGAGAGCCGGTCGACCTCCCTGATTCCCGCATCGATCCCCTCGATTCGCTCGTCGCCCTCAGGCAGCCCCTCGCGGATCTCCTCGAGCTCCAGCCTGATGCCGGTCAGCGGCGTGCGCAGCTGATGCGAGGCGTCGGCGACGAACTCCTGCTGGCCCCGGAGCATGCGGGAGATGCGCCCCGTCATCCGGTTGAAGGAGCGCGCCAGCGAGCGCTGCTCGCTGCTTCCCTCGACTGCGGCGGTGGTGCTCAGGTCGCCCTCCTCGACCCGGCGAGCCGCCTGCTCGAGCCGTCGAATCGGGTTGGAGGTCTCCCTCGCGATCAGCGCTCCGGCGAGGATCCCCAGCCCGAGAACGAGCCCGCCGAGGAGGATCAGGCTGACGATCGCCTTCCGGGTGGCTCGATGGACCGCCTCGACGCTCTGGGTGACGCGCACCGCGCCGTCGATCCGGGGCCCGTTCCGAACGGGCACGGCGGTGGCCAGGATCTGGGTGCCGAGCGTCCGGCTGTCGCGGATCTCCTGGACCGTCCGCCCTCCAAGTGCTCCGGCGATCTCCGGCCGGGAGCTGTACATGGCGCCGATCTCCCCGGGCCCGGTGCTGTCGGCGACCACCCGGCCGGATGGGTCGACAACGAGCACCCGTCCGCGCTGGCTCGCCGCGGCGCTGTCAACGAGACGGCGCAGCGTCCGGTACTGGCCGTGCTCGAGCAGCTCGGGGGCGGACGCGGCGACCAGGTCTGCCTGGTTCTTCGCCTGGGCCTTGACCTCCGAGTCGACCCGGTCGCCAAGGCTGACCGCCAGGGGGACCCCGAACGCGATCAGGGCGAGCAGCAGCAGGTACGCCACCGCGATCGTCAGTCGAGTGCGGAGGCTTATGAACCGCTCTCCCGGTCGATCAGCCGGAAGCCGACGCCGCGGACCGTCTCGATGAATCGAGGGTTCGCACTGTCGTCCCCGAGCTTCTGTCGAAGCGTGCGGACGTGGACGTCCAGGGTCTTGGTGGAGCCGAACCAGTTGACGTCCCAGACCCTCGCCATCAGGTCCTCCCGGGTCACCACCTGGCCCGCGGCGGCCATCAGCTCCGACAGGAGGTCGAACTCCTTGCGGGTCACCGGGACGGTCTCGCCGGAGAGCTGGACCGAGCGTGCGGCGGGATCCAGGCGGAGCTCTCCGACCTCCACCGGGCCGTCGGGCGCAGCCGAGGTGCCTCGCGCCCTGCGCAGCACGGCGCGGATCCGCGAGATCAGCTCCCGTGAGCTGAACGGCTTGACGACGTAGTCATCCGCGCCGAGCTCGAGGCCCAGGACGCGGTCCATCTCGGTGCCGCGGGCGGTGAGCATCACGATGGGTACCTCGGAGCTCTTGCGCAGCGTGCGGCACACGTCGGAGCCGTCCCCGTCGGGGAGGTTGAGGTCGAGCAGGACCAGGTCCGGGTCGATGCGATCGGCCAGCTTCAGCGCCTCGGAGGCGGTCTGGGCGACCACCGGCTCGTAGCCGTTGCGCCGCAGAGCCTTCGAGAAGGGCTCGAAGATCGCCGCTTCATCCTCGACGAAGAGAATCTTCTTGGGGGGCAGCGGCTCGGCCACGAGGCCAATGTAACGCCGGGGTCCGCCGCTCCCGCCGGGCCGCCGGGATCCTTTCCCCGCGCTTTACCCGCGCTTATCCGGCCCGTAAGGGGCCGCTTTCGATCATGCGCTCCAACCAACGGGCAAGGAGCGAATGCGAATGAACGACTGGAGAACGAAGATCGCCGTGCTCGCGGTGGTCCTGGGCCTCGGCGGGCTCGGCGGCTACGCGATGAGCTCGAACCGGAAGGCGACGCAGACGGCCACCACGACGACCACGCCGGCCACCAAGGTGATCAGGCGGACGATTCACAAGAAGCCGAGGCATCGGCGAGCGGCCGGCACCCCGGGCGCTGCGGCGTCACGCAGCCTGACCAGTGCGCCCGTGTCGAGCGGATCGAGCGGCTCGTCCTCGAGCCCGCCGGTCTCGACCGGCTCCAGCGGCTCCGGCGGAGGCGGCTCGGTCAGCACCGGGACCAGCGGCTCCGGCGGCGGCGGCGAGAGCGAGGGTGGCGGCGGCGAGCGCGAGGGCGGCGACTGAGCCGCTCCGCCGGCTTTCCCGTCTCTTTGCCCGCGCTTCTCAGGCCATTTGACGGCCGGATCGCACACTGGATGGGCAATTCAGAGAGGTCCGAAGGAGACCCAAGATGAGAGGAATCAGAAAGAAAATCGCGACCGGCGCCGTTGTCCTGGCGCTCGGCGTCCTCGGCGGCGTCGCCTGGGGGAGCAACCCCGCGGCGCACAACGCCACCCCCGCAGCGATCGTCTCCACCAGCCATGCGGGCTCGACGACGCGGCCCGTCACCACCGGCACGAGCGGCGCCACCGCCACTCCCATTGCCACCCCCGTGGCGAACACGCCGCCACTGCCGAGCCTCGTCTCGACCGGGGGCCGGAGCCATGACTAGGCGCCGGCCCTCGGCCTGGCCGACGGTGATCGGGGCCATCGCCCTGTTCGTCGTCGTGTTTCAGCTGATCGCGTTTCAGCCCACAGCCGGGCAGCTGAACACCACGGCCGCGAGCGTCAAGGCCAAGCCCGCGAAGGTCGCCGTGGTGGCGCAGCCCGCCCCGGCGCCGGTGGTGAGCTCGACCTCATGAACGGATCCCAGACACTCGCGCAGCACGGCTGGTGGCTGGCGAGCCGCGCCTCCGGAGTGGTGGCGCTTGCGCTGGTCACGATCTCGGTCGCGATCGGCCTCGCCATGGCCGGCAAGTTCGCGAAGAAGCCGGGCGCCAACAAGAAGCTGGTCGCCATCCATGAGCAGACCGCCCTGGCCGGCCTGGTTGCCATCGGCGTTCACGGCCTCACTCTGCTCGGCGACCCGTGGCTGAACCCCGGCCTATCGGGGATCGTCGTTCCCTTCACGATGGCCTACAAGACCTTCTTCACGGGCCTGGGAATAGTCGGTGGCTGGCTGGCGGCCCTGCTCGGACTGAGCTTCTACGTCCGGCGCCGGATCGGCCCGGCCTTCTGGCGGAAGGCGCATCGCGCGACGATCGTCGTCTACTTCCTCGGCGTGATCCACACGCTGGGCGCCGGGACCGATGCGTCGAGCCCGTGGCTCTATTGGCCGATCGCCCTCACCGCGCCCGCGATCGGAGCGATGTTCGTCGCCCGCATGGCCCATGGAATCCGCAAGGGCCGCGAGCGCAAGCGGGCGGCGGCCGAGCGGCGCCGCGAGCGCCGGCTTTCCCGCCCGCGCCCGGCACTGACCGGCGCCATCGCGGAGGAGTCGATATGAGCGAGGGCGGAATCGTGATCGTCGGAGGAGGGCTCGCCGCACAGCGCTGCGTCGAGACCCTCCGCCGGCGCGGCTCGGATGACCGGATCACGGTGATCTGCGGCGAGCCAGAGCGGCCCTACGACCGGCCGCCGCTCTCCAAGGGACACCTGGAGGGGGAGCTCTCCGACGAGGAGGTCGCCTTCAGGCCCTCGGGCTGGTACGAGGACAACGCCGTTGAGCTGGTCATGGGGCGGCGAGCCACCGGCCTCGACGCCAAGCGCCATCGCCTGAAGCTCGACGACGGCAGCGAGCTCGACTACGGGCAGCTGGTGATCGCGACCGGTGCGGCGGCCCGCAGGCTGCCTCCGCTCGAGGGCTACTCGAACGTCCACTACCTGCGCACGCTGGCCGATGCCCGCCGGCTGCGCGAAGAGCTCCGCGACGGTGCCCGCCTGGCGGTCATCGGCGCGGGCTTCATCGGCCAGGAGGTCGCCTCCACCGCCCGCAGAACGGGCACCGAGGTCACGATCGTCGAGGCATTGCCTGCCCCTCTCACGGGCGTGCTCGGCGAGGAGGTGGGCCTCTGGCTGATGAAGATGCACGACGAGGAGGGGGTCGACGTCCGCCTCTCCACCAAGCTGAAGGGCGCCCGTGGCAACGGCTCCGTCGAGGAGCTGGTGCTGGACGGGGCTGCGCCCCTCGCCTGTGACGCCGTCGTGGTCGGCATCGGGGTCCACCCGGACGCCGGCTGGCTCGAGGGGAGCGGCCTCGAGACGGACGGGGTCGTCACCGACCACGCCGGGCGCACCGCCCTGCCGGACGTCTGGGCGGCGGGGGACGTCGCCAGCGTCTTCGACCACCGCCACGGCGAGCACCGCCGCAGCGAGCACTGGGACGCGGCCGCCCGCCAGGGGATGGCCGTCGCCCGGGCGATCACGGGCGAGCAGCCCGGCCCGCACCCCCTGCCCAGCTTCTGGAGCGATCAGTACGGGCTGCGGATCCAGTACTTCGGGCACGCGGAGGGATCGGACGACGCCCATATCGAGGGCAAGCCGGGCGACCGCAACTTCGCCGTCGTCTACACGCGGGAGGAGCAGCCGGTCGGCGCCCTCGTCGTCGGGCGGCCCAAGGACTTCGCGCGCCTCCGCAAGGAGATCGAGCGGACCTACGAGAAAGCGACCAATGGAAAGGAGCACCGATGAGCTACATACCCAAGGTCGATCGCAGCGCCTGCAGCGCCCACGGCGACTGCGTCGACATCGCGCCCGAGGTCTTCGAGCTGGGCGACACCGCCGAGGTGATCGGCAGTGGCCCGGACAAGAAGATCCTCAAGGCGGCCAAGGCCTGCCCCGCGCTGGCCATCGAGGTGATCGACTCCGAGACCGGTGAGGTGGTCTACCCGTGACGACCGCCGGCTGCCCGGCCGGTGGCGTCACGCACCGGCCGGGCCTTTGCCATCTCTTAACTCGGCCATTGACATTCGATTACTCGCCCGGCCGAAGAATGCCCGGACTCGCTGTCGTCGATAGGGGGAAGAAGGATCGAATGCTTTGAGAGATCTCAGGACGAGGATCGCTGCCTTCACCGTTGCCCTGGGGCTGGGTGGGCTGGGCGGATACGCGCTGAGCTCGACCCGCAGCCCTGACGTTCCGGCGACCACCCTTGCCGGGACCCACGTCATCCGGCGCACCGTTCACGCGAAGCCGCGTCCGGTCGCGCACGGCGCCGGGCCGGGACATGCACGCTCCCACGCCGCCACGGGATCGAGCGGAAGCGGATCCTCCTCATCCTCCTCGTCGCCGGTTTCGAGCGGCTCGAGTGGATCGAGCGGCTCGGGCTCCGGGCACCAGGGGTCCTCCGGCCACTCGCCGGTCCACTCCGGCAGCAGCGGCTCGGGCAACCACGGCTCGGGCAATCACGGGTCCGGCGGCCACGCGCCCGTGAACACGGGAAGCAGCGGCAGCGCCGGCAGCGGCTCCGGTGGCGGCAGTGGCCCGGTCGGCACCGGCACGAGCGGTTCCGGCGGCGGTGGCGCCGGCAGCGGCGGCGGGGGCGAGCAGGAGAACGGGGGCGGCGATGACTGATCGAAAGGCGGCGGCCAGCAGAAAGCCGCGGATGCTGCCCACGGTCCTCGTTGCGCTGGCCTGCTTCGCGGTCGTCTTCGAGTTCCTCGCCCTGCAGCTTCAGTCGGGGCGCGATCCGGCCCTCGGCAATGCGTCGGCGGTGACGGCTCCGGCGAAGGTGAGGCCGCGAAAGAAGATCATCATCACCAAGGTGATTCCGGCCGGCACGGGGGCCCCCGCCGGCCAGACGACCTCCAGCTCCGGCGGCTATGCGGCGCCGGCACCGGTGGTGAGCTCGACCTCATGAGCTTTCACGACCTCACCTTCGACGCGATGGGCTGCGAGGTCCGCCTGCTGATCGGGGATCCGCTTCCCACCTCGCCACCGGCGTGGCAGGCGGCCGAGCGCGCGAAGCTCTTCATCGAGCTCTTCGACTCGGCGCTCTCGCGCTTCAACCCCGACAGCGAGCTGACCGCCTTCAACGAGGATCCGCGCGAGACGGTGCCGGCCTCGCCGCTGCTCCGCCAGGCGGTGCGGGCCGGCGTCTGGGCCGCTCAGCGCAGCGGCGGGCTGGTGGACCCGACCCTGGGAGGGGCGATCGTCTCGGCGGGATACCGCGAGTCGCGGGCGGGCGTCGCGCCGGAGCCGATCGCGGATGCGCTGGCGAGCGCCCCCACGCGACGGCCGGCTGGGCCGAGGGCCGAGGCGGAGTACTCACTGCTCGAGATCGACGATCAGGCGGGCACGATCCGCCGGCCGCCGGGAGTCGTCTTCGACACCGGTGGCTCCGGGAAGGGCCTGGCGGCCGATCTCGTCGCCGAGCATCTGCGCGGGTACTCGCGCTTCGTCGTCGACTGCGGCGGCGATGTCCGGGTGGGCGGCTTCGGAGCGAAGCTCGACCCATTCGGAGTCCACGCTCGCCATCCGATCGACGATGAGACCGCGGCGATCTTCGACGTCTCCGAGGGCGGCATAGCCACCTCCGGTCTGGACATACGCCTATGGAGGCGGGAGGACGGCGGCTTCGCGCACCATCTGCTCGATCCCAGCACCGGAGAGCCCGCCTGGACCGGCCTCGTGGGCGTCACCGCCCTCGGGAGGACCGCGCTCGAGGCCGAGACGCTCTCCAAGGCGGCATTGCTGAGCGGCCCGGAGCTCGGCCGCGGCCTGCTCGCGGAGCACGGCGGCATGCTTGTCCTCGACGACGGGCACGTGGAGATCGCGGGCCCGCGACAGGCCAAGCTTGTCGGTCGCCGAAGCGTCCTTCCGGACACCGTCGCCACTGTCACCTGACCGCGATGGAATCCCCCGCCTGCTCGGACCATGCCTGGTGGCTCGCCAGCCGCGCCTCCGGGGTGGTCGCCCTTCTGCTGTTGACCGCATCGGTGACGCTCGGGCTGACGATGGGCGGGAAGCTCGCGCGCCGGCCGGGTGCGGGGAGGACGCTGCTCGCGATCCACGAGCAGACCGCGATCACGGCTCTGGTCGCCGTGGCGGTTCACGGCGTGACGCTCCTTGGCGACTCCTGGCTCAACCCGGGCCCCGGCGGCATCGCCCTGCCGTTCACCATGGACTACCGGCCGCTCTGGACAGGGTTCGGGATCGTCGCGGGGTGGCGGGGCTCTTCGCCGTCAGGGTCGGCGCTTCGATCCGGCGCTCACGCCGGCGTGCCGGGCGCGGCCGCGATTCGCTGGAGCGGCTGAAGCCCGGTCACCCTCACCTCCTAGAGCGGTTCCTGCGAATCTTGGCGTCTCCCTCGAGTATGACGCCGGAACCGACCAACCAGGATGAGGCAGGGCTCGAATCCGCGACGGCCGAGGAGGCGGTCGCCCGCCTCGAGGACGTCGCGCGCGTCACCGAGGCGACGCTCGCCTACCTCGACCTCGACGACCTTCTCGCGGAGCTCCTCCAACGCGTCACCGACATCCTCAACGCCGACACGGCGGCCGTGCTGCTGGTCGAGGACGATGGTCGGACGCTCGCCGCCAGGGCGGCGAAGGGCCTCGAGGAGGAGGTGGAGCGCGGCTTCCGGCTTCCGGTCGGGCGCGGCTTCGCGGGTCGCGTGGCGGCCACGCGCCAGCCGGTGGTGATCCCGGACCTCGACAACTCTCCCGTCACCGTCGTGAATCCGCTGATGCGCGAGAAGGAGGTCCGCTCCCTGCTCGGCGTGCCGTTGATCGTCGAGGGGACGGTCATCGGCGTCCTCCACGTCGGCAGCCTGACCCAACGCGACTTCTCGGACGCGGATGTGCGGTTGCTGCAGTTGGTGGCCGACCGCGTGGGACTCTCGATCGAGCGGTCCCGGCTCGCGGTCCAGGGGCGGATCGCCCAGACCCTTCAGCGGAGCCTGCTGCCCCGCAGCCTGCCCCGGCTGCCCGGCCTCAGCATGGCGGCGTGGTACCTGCCCGCGGCGCAGGAGACGGCGGTCGGCGGCGACTGGTATGACGTGATCGAGCTCGGGCACCGTCAACTCGGACTGATCATCGGGGACGTGGCGGGGCACGGGATGGCCGCCGCCACCTACATGGGCCAGCTCCGCAGCGCCGTTCGCGCTTACGCGCTGGATGCCAACAGCCCGGCGGTCGTCCTCACCAAGGTCGCCCGGTTCGCCGACGAGGAGCGTTCTCGAATGGCGACGATGATCTACGCCACGATCAATCTGGACACCTGGACCGTGGATTGGGCGCGGGCGGGGCACCCCTACCCGCTGCTGATCGGCCCGGACGGGCCTCCCCGGTTCCTGACCGACGCGGGCGGGCCTCCCCTCGGCGCCGGCGTGGGCGTGGAGTACGACCAGGAGCGCATCACCTTGGCCCCCGCTCAGACATTGCTCCTCTACACGGATGGGCTGATCGAGCGCCGGGGGCGGACCCTCTCGCAGGGCGAGGCTGCCCTCGCCGATGCCGCGGTCGCGGCTCCCGATGAGCCGGAGCTCCTTTGCCGAGCCGTGCTCGACAGGCTCACGGAGGGGATCGAGATCCCGGACGACATCGCGCTGCTCGCAGTGAGGGCGGTCGGCCTCCACGACACCCTCGATGTGGAGGTGCCGGCCGAGGCCGAGCAGCTGGCGACCGTGAGGCACCTGATCAGGAGATGGATGGCGGCCAACGCGGGAACCGATGACGACTGCGCCGCGTTCGCCATCGCGGTCACTGAGGCCTGCGCCAACGCGATCGAGCACGCGTACGGGCCGGGTGACGCGGCCATCGATCTGAGCGCCGTTCTGGAGGACGATGAGGCGACGGTGACGATTCGCGACAGCGGCGGCTGGCGCGAGCCCCGTGGAGGCAACCGCGGCCGCGGCATCCCGATCATGAAGGAGTTCATGGATGATGTCGCGATCGAAACTGGCGAAGGGGGCACGACGGTGAAGCTGGTGCGGCGGATGGGGGAGAGCGGATGAACCCCGAGCTCGCGAGGCTCTCCTTCGAGACGGACGGAGACGTGGAGCTTGCCCGAGTCGCGGGCGAGGTCGATGCCTCGAACGTCGACGACCTGACCCGGCAGCTGCTCGACGCGATCTCGAACAACGTCCGGGCGTTGGTCCTTGACCTGACCCAGACCAGCTATATCGACAGCTCGGGGATCAGCCTGATCTTCGACGCCGTCGCTCGCATGAAGAACCGCCGGCAGCAGCTGCGCCTGGTGGTTCAGCCGAGGTCGTTCGTCAGCGAGGTGCTCGCCGCCGTCTCCATGTCGGACTCCGTCCCGATCGATCCGGAGCTTGACGCTGCGCTTCGTGCGGTCGACTAGGCGCCGGGCGTTTCGATGACGCTCAGCGTGTAGCGGCCGATCTGAAGCTCGTCGCCGTCGGCGAGCGGACTCCAGTCGACGGGCTCCCGGTTCACGCAGATGCCGTTCATCGAGCGGTCGTCGAGCACTCGCAGCTCGCCCTCGGGGGTCCGCACGATGACCGCGTGACGGCGCGAAACCGTCGGATCGTCGAGCCGGATGTCCGCCGACCGGCTGCGGCCGATCCGGGACCAGCCGTCGGAGAGCTCGATTACCCTGCTGCGCCCGTCGGCGAACATTGCCAGGTACTTGCCAGGCTCGGAGATGGACTCCCGGACCCCGTCGAGCCAGTGCTCCGGCGTCGTGCTGGGCCGGGTGATGGCGATGTTCCTGAGCGTGGGCTGTTCGAACATCGACGAGCGCCGGAAGTCCGTGCCGCCGCAGTTCGGGCACTCGGGAATTGACTCAGCGGGCTCGAACGAGACGGGGAACGAGCAGCCCTGGCAGATGAAGGACCCAACTCCGCCGGCAGTCTCGCCCGCGTGATGGACGTCATCCTGACTTTGTCCGATCAGCGACATCGGGGGTGGCGCCGATACTACTGCGGGTACTGCGTAATGGCTAGCCAGTCTTGGAGCGTGGTACGGAAAGTCCACCATTTCCAGGGGCGACTGGACGTAAGCGGGATGACAACGGCTGCTCCCGACTAGAATCGCGCGCCCGTGGGGCCGATTTCCCTCAGCATCTCGATCGACGCCCCGCGCGTCCGGGTATTCGAGGCGATCTGCGATCTGGGCCTGCGGGAGGGCTGGATCGATCACTTCGCGAGCGAGTTTCGGCTGGCTCGCATCGAGGCGCAGGGGCTGGGGGCGGCGGCCCGCTTCCGTGTGGACGCGCCCGCGGGCGTTCGCTACATGGAGACGGTGATCGCCGAGGCGGATCGGCCATATCGGATCGTCGAGCACGGGCGTGGCGGCCGTCTGGACCGCACGCCTATCCGGACGGTCTGGGAGCTCGAGGAGGGCCCGACGACCACGGTCACGCTGACGTTCTGGACCGTCCCGCCCAGCGCCTTCGACCGGGCCCGGGAGCTGGGGCGCTCGCGCTGGTGGAAGCGGCGCTGGCGGAGAGCGCTGCGCCGGCTGCGTGAGCAGGTCGAGTCCGGGGCGGCTGCCCCCCGCACCGAGGTTGCGGGCGGGGATCGGATGCCGGCGGCGATTTGAGTCGGTCACCGAGGGGCGGCGCCGGTATGCCTGCGGATAGACTGCGCGCCCTCATGCGCCGCAAGGGAGCCCTCGCACTCGTGCTGCTGCTCACACTCGCCGTCGCCGGCGTGTCGGGTTGCGGCAACGATCTGGGCAAGGAGGGGAGTGAGGGAGAGCCGATCCAGCTCGGCGACCTCAAGTACAACGTGCAGGAGACGCGCTTCCTCAACCCGTCCCAGTCAGACGACAAGGAGTACCTCGCCGGGCAGCAGCTGCCGACCCCGGCGGGCAAGCTCTACCTGGGCGTCTTCCTCACCATCCACAACTCGGGCGACAACCCGGTCCGCGTGCCCACCAACGCGGAGATGAGCGTCGTCGACACCACCGGCGCCGCCTATCAGTCGATTCCGAGCCACACCGATTTCGCGGCTCCCCTCGGGAGCCTCCTGCCCCCGGGCGGCGACATTCCCGGGGCGGGTACCGCGGCGGCGAACGGACCCACGCAGGGAGCACTCGTCCTCTTCCTGGTGAACCAGGACCTCAACGAGAACCGGCCGCCGAAGCTCGAGATCAACAGCCAGGGCGAGACCGGCGAGATCACGCTCGACATCTAGGGCGGGCGACGCCGGGTCCTGGCTGAGGTGCGAGCCTTGCAGGTGGCCCGCCCGCCCGATGCGGAACGGGAGAACCCGGCCGAATGCGCAAGACCCAGCTACAGGCGATCCTCATCATCGGCGGCCTAGGCGCGGCCCTCGCGCTGGTCCAGCTGCTCGGAGTCGCGGGTGGCGTCGTGGGCGCCGTCCTGATGGTCCTCTGCACGATCCTGACGGCGCCCGCCGCCCCCGAGCCCCACGCGGGCGGTCTCAACTGGTGGGCGCTGATCGCCGGCGGCACCCTGCTCGCGGTCATCGGCGTCCCGCTGGGCCTCGCCCTGGAGGGCCCGGGCGGAGTCCTGACCGCGATCGGCGGAGGGATGGCGCTGGTGGGCGTGGCCTTCGGATATCCGTAAGCGGCTACCAGGCCGCTGTACTCAGGAGCGGAGGGCGAAGCCCGAAGCGACTTGTGATGGGCGGCCGCTTGTAGCCGCGACCTGATGGCGAAGCCGTCCCGCGACCACTACAGGGCGCTTCCCAGGATCTCCCGCGCGATCGGCGCGGCCGTCGTGCCGCCGTCGCCGGAGGCATCGATCAGCATGACCGCGATCGCCAGCTTCGGCTTGTTGGCCGGGGCGAAGGCGATGAACCAGCCGTCGATGAGCTGCTCCTCCTGCGCGCCGGGTGGTGCGGGAGGCGCGCCCGGCTTCGGCCCTAGTTCCGCGGTCCCGGTCTTGCCCGCGACCTGGACGCCGGGGAGCGCGGCCTGAACACCGGTCCCCTCGGTGACCACCGCCCGCATCAGGCCGGTCAGCACGCGGGCGTTCGCCTTGGAGGTCACATCAACCGGCTTCGCCGCACTCTTCAGGTTCGGGTCCTTGACGATCGGGGTGGGGTCGCGCACCCCGCCGTTGGCGACGGTCTGGGCCACCGACGCCATGCCGAGAGGGGTGGCGAGGACCTTGCCCTGGCCGAAGCCCGTCACCGAGAGGTCCGTATGGGTCGACTCGGCATTGAGCTCGTCCGCCGATGGGATCGTCATCTTGCCGGGCTGCGTTGCCGCCGTGGCGTGCGCGTTGTAGAGCGTGACCGGCTGGTTGTAGCCGTACTCCTCGGCGGTGTTCACGAGGTTGTCGGCGCCGATCTTGACGGCCAGAGGGGCGAAGACGGTGTTGCAGGACTTGGCGAAGGCCTCGACGAAGCTGCCGCCGCACGTCTCGTTGTGAGCGTTGGCGACGACCCGGGCTCCCGCGACGGGATCGGGATTGATCTGCGTCACGACCGGAAAGTTGTCGCTCAGCTTGACGTCGTGGTTCTCGAGGGCCGATGTGGCCGTGATCACCTTGAACGTCGAGCCGGGCGGCTGGGGGGAGGAGTACGCAGCCCCGGCCATCGCCAGGACGTTGCCGTTGCGAGCGTTCAGGACCACCACCCCGCCCGACTGGCCCCCAAGGGCGTTGACGGTCGTCGACTGCAGGCGCGGGTCGATCGTCGTATGGACCGGCAGGCCGGAGGTGCCGTGCGCCGTCGCGAGGACGCGGCCCGCCGTGCCGGCCGGCACGTCGGGCAGAGGCGTCCCCTCCTTGACCGCCAGGAGCTGGCCGCCCGGCGTGCCCGAGAGCCGGTCGTTGAACGCGAGCTCGAGCCCGCTGGTCCCGGTGTCCTGGTTGGTCGGGTATCCAGCCTTCTCCAGCTTCGCCCGCTGATCGGAATCGGGCGCGCCGGTCTCTCCGGCAACGTCGATCGCATCGCTGCCGAGTGGCGACGACCGGTCGTCTACGGCGCCCGTGGCCAGCGGTACGCCGTGGCGCGCCAGGATCGGCGCGCGATGTCCGACCGTGAGGCGTCGGCCCACGCGCTCGTCGGTGGCGAGGCCGGGGAAGGTCAAGCCCGGATTCCAGGCGACCTTTCCTCCGTCGATGGGCAGCCTGAGGATTCCATCGACCTTGCCGAACAGCCGGGTGCCGACTCCGACGTTGACGTCAACGACATTTGTGCCATTGACGCTCTTCGGGCCGTTGGCGCTGCCGGGGTCGATCGAGGCCGCGGTCGACGCCTCCTGGGCGCCGAGGTAGGCGCTCTGCAGGTCAGCGGCCGTGTACTGGGCCTGGGCGGAGTCGGAGAGCTCGTCGTGCATCGCCTGGAAGTCCTGGTGCGCCCAGTCATTGACGAACCGCTTGGCCATGTCCTGCTCCGGGCTGCCGGCCGCGCTGATCACGCCGAAGATGAACGCGATCAGGGCCACGACGCCCAGCGGCAGCGCACGCTGGCGCAACCGCCGCTGGCGCTCCGTGAGGGGACCGCGCTGCGCCCGCGGCGACCTGGCCGGTCCACGTGGCGGCTGGTTCTCCCGATCGTGGGTCCGTGACCGTGTCACGGGCGGATTCACGTGCGCAAAGTTAGTCGCTCGTGCGCTTGTATTCGGGAAACCGTGACCGGCCTCGACTGGCTGATCGTCGCCTTCGCGCTTCTGATGGGCTTCTGGGGCTACCAACAGGGGCTGATCGTCGGCGTGCTCAGCCTGGGCGGCTTCGCGATCGGGGCGTTCCTCGGCAGCCGGCTCGGCCCGGCTCTGCTCCCAGAGGGATCCCACTCTCCCTACGCGCCCGCCACGGCGCTCGCAGGGGCTCTCCTGATCGGGGGGATCGTCGCCGTATCGCTGGAGGGGATCGCACTGGGCCTCCGCAGGCGGCTGCTCGGTCAGCGCGGCCGCCGGCGCGGTGTGGCAATCGCGGAAGCGTCGGGTGGCGCCGTGCTGCTGGTGGCGCTCGCGCTGGGGATGGCCTGGCTCTTCGGGGCGGTGGGGCTCAACGCGCCGGGCGGGAAGAGCCTGCGGACGGCCGTGCAGCGCTCGGCGATCCTGCAGGCGCTCAACGACGCGTTCCCGCCCTCGAGCTCGCTGATCAACGCCCTTCACCGCATCGATCCGAGGGTGGCGGTCAGCGGCCCGAGCCCGGACGTCGCCCCGCCCGACTCGAAGATCGCCAAGGACCTGGACGTGCGGGCGGCGGGGAACAGCGTGGTCCGGGTGCTCGGGACGGCCTGCGGACTGGGAGTGGAGGGCTCCGGCTGGATCGCCGGTCCGGATCTGGTGGTCACCAATGCCCACGTCGTCGCCGGTGAGAGCGACACGACCGTCACCCCGGCGGGGTCGAGTACCCAGCTCGATGCGGTTCCCGTGCACTACGACCCGGAGAACGACCTCTCCCTGCTCCGCGTGAACGGACTCAGCGGCACGCCGCTCTCCTTCGCCTCCGATGCGCAGCCCGGCACCGCCGGAGCCGTCCTCGGCTATCCGGAGAACGGGCCCTTCACGATCGCTCCGGCGCGCGTCGGCATCACGGGTCCGGTCCTGACGGAGGACTCCTACGGCCGCGGCCCGATCACGCGAGAGCTCACCGCGCTCCGCGGCGAGGTGCGGAGCGGCAACTCGGGCGGGCCCCTCGTCGACGGCGCGGGCCGGGTCATGGGCACCGTGTTCGCGGCGACCACGCAGGGCAAGCCGGGCGGCTACGCCGTGCCGAACGACGTGGTCGCGCACGCACTCGGCGACTCGACGGGCGAAGTGAGCACCGGAGCCTGTACCGGCTGACTATGCGAAAGGCGGCGCGGAAGCGAAGCGGAGCAGCCGTCGTTTGAGGCTGGTCCCTTACGATCGGTAAGCTTGGGTTGCAGTGAGATCGCAGTCCGGCGCCGGCCCGTCCAGGGAGGAGGCCAAGCCAAGACAAGTCTGTCGGCACTACCACGGCGCGGTGGAGTTGATCGGCCGCCGCTGGGCGGGCGCGATCCTCTACGCGCTCACCGACGGCCCCCTGCACTTCGCCGAGATCAAGGATGCGGTTCCCGGGATGTCGGACCGCCTGCTCTCCTGCCGGCTGAAGGAGCTGGAGAAGGCCGGTCTCGTCCAGCGAGAGGTGCAGCCGGGCAACCGGGTCCGGGTCAGCTACGAGCTCACCTCGAAGGGCCACTCCCTCGAGCCGGTGATGGCGGAGCTGCGTGACTGGGCCCGCCAGTGGCACCGGGTCTGATCACCAATCCCGCGGGTTGCCCTCCGGGATCCTGTCCACCACGAGGGTCGCCTCGTGGCGGTCGACCGGATACGGGGTCGTCGCGAGATAGTGGTCCAGCTCGCCGGGCCCGAGAGACCCGAAGCCCTGCTCCACGGCGGCGGCGTAGGTGGCGAGGATGATCGAGTCCGGCGGCGGCTCGGGCGTGAAGTGGAACTCCTTGGCCCTGTAGGTGACGATCCGCTCCGGCAGGCCATCGCCCTCGATCGACCCGGTCACCTCCACCCGCTCATAGCGGATCTCCCTGACGTCGAGCCGGTGGAGCTCCTCCTCGGTGAGTTCGATGACGACGCCGTTGACGGGCCCCGCCTCGTCCTCGCCCTCCTGGAGGTTGAGGCCGAGGATCCACTCTGGCCGCCAGCCACCAGCGCACTCGAAGGTCTTCTCGCAGGTCAGGTTGTCGCGGCGCTGGGAGAACCGCCGCCTCCAGTCCCGGAGCCGGGCCGGGCGAAGCTCGCCCGCCGGGCGCCCGAGCGTCATCGACGCGCTCTCGTTCAGCACGAGCGAGCCGTAGCCGAAGAGGCCGAGGCGGCTCACGATCCCTCGAGCAAGCTGAGCTGGGGCTCGGTGCCGCCCGCCGCCGCCTGCTCCTCCGGCTCACTCGGCCGCCGCCAGCGCCCCGGCGCCTGGATGGCCGGATCCGGCTCGTCGCGCATGTGGGCGGCGGTCTCATGGCTGCAGAGGCGCTCGCGTGCTGGGCAGTCGAGGCAGAGGTCGCGATGCGGGTGCTCGGTCACGTCGAAGCGGCCGGCGCCCAACCGGTCGAGCAGCGCCTCGACCCCGGTGCGCGCGGACCGGAGCTCCGCCTCGCCGAAGCTGGTGCGCTCCGGCTCCTCCGGTCGCTCGAGGAAGACGTAGGCGGTCTCGACCGGCTCGCCCCTGGCGGACGCGGCCAGGGCGTAGAGGTCCCGCTGCACGGAGTAGCGCTCGGCGACCGCCGCCGGGGTTCGATCCCCGAGATGGTTCGTCTTGTAGTCGACCACCAGGACCGAGCCGTCCTCGCGCTCCACCAGGAGGTCGATGGAGCCCCGGATCATCGTCTCTCCGACAGGGAGAACGAACGGGACCTCGGCGCTCACTCGGGCGCCCTCGATCTCCTCCCGCAGCGAGGAGCCCAGGAACGCGGCGATCAATCGGAGGGCAGCGGCCGTCTCGTCGTTGGTTCCCCCGAGGCCCTGCTCGCGAAGGGCCGCGGCCACTCGCTCGGGGTCCGGCTCGCGCCAGCCGTTGCGCGCGCTCCACTCGAGCATCGCGTGGACGGCCACGCCCGGGCCGAACCGCCTCCGCACTTCCGGTGGCGCCTGCTCGCCCTCGCCGGCGGTGGCGGCGCCGGGCTCGGGCTCGGCGATCCCGAGCACCCGCTCGACGTAGAAGCGGTAGCCGCAGTTCTCGAAATCCGAGAGCGCCGAGTAGGAGAGCCCGCCGACGAGCGCGGGGCGCACCTCGGGACGGCCCAGCGGCGGCTCGCTTCCGGTGGGCGCGGGCGCTTCGGCTTCGGCCGCCCGAGGAGTGAGCAGCCGCGCGCCGGCGCCCGGCTCCGGGGCGCTCACACGGACCCGCAGCACCCCCGCGGGGGACCCGTCACCGGCGGCGGCGATCTCCGCGTCGCGCTCGGCGACGTCTCCGTCGAGCAGCGCCCGGATCAGCTGCAGCGCGATCGGCTTGCGGCGAATCGGCTCGTCTCCGATGTTCTTCGGATTGAAGGTGCCGCTGAGCAGGAGCCGGCGCTGGGCCCGCGTGGCGGCGACGTAGGCAAGGCGGCCCTCCTCCTCGGCCTCTCGCGCGGCCGCTCGGTCGGTCAGCTCCTGGTACTCACCGAGCCGCTCGGATGGCCTCCCGAGCCGCCCGAGCTGCACGCCGATCCGGGTCGCCTCTCCGCCGTCCGGCGCCTCCTCGACCGCCGCCACCCGCAGGGGGATCCAGCCGATCTGAAGGTTGCGACCGAGATCGGCAGCCGCGACCACGCCGAACTCGAGGCCCTTTGCGGCGTGGACGGTCATCACCCGGACGCCCGAGTGGTCCTCCGGCCGGCTCGCGGCCTCCGCCTCGCGGTCCCGCTGTGCGGCCCGTACACCGAGGTAGTCGATGAACGCCTGCAGATCGGGCCCCTCTCGTGATTCGAACTCCCGGGCGAGGCGCATCAGCTTGCGCGCGTTCGACCAGCGCTCTGCCCCGTGGTCCCGCGTCAGGGTGGCGACGTCGTAGCCGAATGCCGTCGCCGCCCGGTCCACGACCGTCTCGAGGCCGCCCTCGGTCCCGAGCCGGCGCAGCTCGCCGAGGACGCCGGTGAATTCCCGCAGCCGGTCCAGCTCCTCGTCCGGGATCAGCGCCGCCATCTCGGCGTTCCCCTTCCTCGGACCCCCGGTCTCGACCAGGTCCCTGACCAGCGGCCAGACGTGCCGGATCCGGTCACGGCCATCCTCGTGAACGGTGGCCGCCTTGCGCAGCAGCCAGAGCGTGTCCGGGAGGACGCCACAGGCGGGCGAGGCGAGCGCCCCGAACAGCGCCTCGTCGTCGAGCGGATTGGAGATCACCTTGAGTAGGCAGCGGAGATCCTCGATCTGCTGCTGGGACCAGAAGCCGCGCCCGCCGACGACGTAGGGATTGAGCCCCGCGTCGTCGAGGGCGGTCTCGAAGGCCGCGACGTGCGTGAAGGCCCGGAGCAGGACGACGATCTCGGCGGGGTCCTCTCCGGCGTCGACGAGCTCGCGCAGCCGCCCCGCCAGCCGGCGCGCCTCGGCGACCTTCGAGCCCGAGCTCGGATCGTCGTCGAAGCGCGGCAGCTCGGTCTCCTCGGCCTCCCAGGCCCTGCGGTCGTCGACGGTCAGGAGCAGCTCGGCGACCGGGCCCTCGGCCGGCTCGCCGGGAGGATCCCCGGCTCCGGCCGTGAGCGGCTCGAAGCCGTCGAGCAGGCCCCCGCCGAGCCGGTTGGTCACCGCCAGGATCTCCGGTGCCGCCCGGAAGTTGCCGGTCAGCGGCAGGGCCACCCGGTCCGGGGAGCCATCGCCGAAGCGCCGGTGCTCGCGCCGGTAGACGTCGACGTCGGCGTGCCGGAAGCCGTAGATCGACTGGAACTCGTCCCCGACCAGGAACAGGTTCGTGCCCGGCCCGTGCAGCTGCTCGATCAGGGCGAGCTGGAGCCCGTTCGTGTCCTGGAACTCGTCGACCATCAGGTGGAGGAACTGCTCGCGATAGCGCTCGCGAATCGGGTCAGAGTCGCGGAGCAGTTCCAGAGCGCGCAGCTGCAGGTCCTCGAAGTCGAGCGCGGAGCGCTCGGCCTTGAGCTCCTCGTAGCGGCGGCCGAAGCGGGTGATCAGCTCGCGGAGCTGCTCGTAGGCGGGCCCCAGCACCCTCCCGGCAGCGGCCGCCCTCGCGCGCCGCAGCGCCGCGGTGTACCGCTCGCATGCCTCGCCCCTGAACGCGCCTCCATCCGAGACGATCGCCAGCGCCGCCAGGGACTCGAGCAGCTCCTCGTCGGCCTCCGCCGCGAGGTCGAGGGCCGTGGCGGCGGCGATCCGCTCGCGGCTGAGCTCGCCCTTCGCGCCCTTGGCCTCGGCGCACTCGACGTGGGCTTCCCGCGCGGCTTCGATCAGCTCCGTGAGTGCGGAGGCCGTGTCGATCGCGGGCGCCTCCGGAAGGGTCGGGTTCGGGTCTCCGTGGCTGCGGAGCTCGTCATAGGCCCCGCGAGTCATCTGCAGGAGCGTCCACGGCCGGTTCGCCGCGGCGAGCTCGAGCGCGTCCGAGTCGCCCTCGGAGACCATCTGCTCGAGGGCGGAGTCGAAGGCGCGAGACGCGAGCCGCTCGGCCTCGGGCTCGTCCACCACCCGGAACCGGGGGTCGATGCCCGCGGCGGCGGGATGAGACGCGAGCAGGCGGCGGCAGAAGCCGTGGATGGTCGAGATCCAGGCGCGGTCCGTCGCCTCGGCGGCGGCCGCGAGCTCGTCACGTTCCTCCCCGGAGGCCGCGGCGGCTCGCTCCGTGAGCCCCTCGCGCACCCGGCGCCGGAGCTGATCCGCGGCCCGCTCGGTGAAGGTGAAGGCGAGGATGCGCTCGATGCCGCCCTCGGGATCGAGGGCCGCGGCGCAGAACCGGTCGACGAGCACGGTCGTCTTGCCTGTGCCCGCGCCGGCGCGGAGGAAGACGTCCCGCTCGCGCTCGGATGCCGCCGCCAGCTGCTGTTCGGTGCGCTCGCTCACTCCTCGCCCTCGTCCTCGGATGCCGGCTCGTCTTCGGCGATGCCGCGCTCCCGCCGGCAGATCGGCTGGAAGTGGCAGTAGGTGGGACAGGCGCCGCCGATCGGGCGGCGGCCGATGTCGCCGGCCTGGATCGACGCGATGATCTCGGCTCCCCTGGCACCGGCCTCATCCAGGGCCGCGTCGAACGCCTCGTCGTCCAGGTGGTCGCCCGGCCGCGGGCTCAGGCCGGAGAGCTCCTCCTTCAGCTCCTTGCGGAGCAGTCCCTTCGGTTTTCGGTCACCCTCGCTGCGTGCACCGAGGGGGCGGTACAGCCCGCCGGCGAGGTCCAGTCCCCAGAGCTCCCTCGCCGCCAGCAGGTAGAGCTGGAGCTGGAGCTTGCCGCGGTCGAGCATGCGCTTGCCGCCGTCGACCTTGGCGCCGGACTTGTAGTCCTGGACGAGCGCCTCGCGCCCGGGCCCGAGATCGATCCTGTCGATCTGCCCGTGTACCCCGCCGCTGCCAAGCGTCAGCGGGCCCTTCTCGGAGTCCTCGAAGCCGAAGCGCGCTTCGGCCAGATCCGGGACGGGGGTGAACGGGGCGGGGGTGCGGGCCTCGTCGGCGAGGAAGGCGAGCACCAGCCCCTCGACCCGCCGCAGCGCGGCGCTCGTGTCGGCGCGCTCGCGGGGCAGCTTCGACGGGCCGACCTCCTCGACCAGCTCCTGCGCGCGACACTGCCAGTCGGGCAGGGTCTCGGGGGTCGGGCGCCCTCCCGCCGGCGACGGCTCCGCGTAGAGCCGCTCGAGCACCTTATGGGCGATCTGGCCGGAGGTCAGGGGCTCAGCCTCGGGGCCGATCGTCTGCGGCCTGAGCTCGTGGCCGACGAACCAGCGATAGGGGCACTCCGCATACCCCTCGAGCGTCGAGGGGCCGAACAGCTCCTGCCGTCCCATCAGCTCCAGGACAGGCGGCAGCGAGAGCGGCCCAGGGCGCAGGCGGCCGTTCTTCCTTCGCGGGCCGAGCAGGGCGCGCGCTCGGGCGAGCTCCACCTCGCTGGGGGCATCGCCGGGTGAGAACACGGAATCGGCCAGGCCGCGGCCGCCGGCCTCGGCGAGGATCGCGTCATCGCGCTCCTCGATGCCGCGAGGGAGCGGGGGTGCGAGCAGCCCGCGCAGCTCGTCGACGTACGGCGAGCGGGACGCCGCGCCGCCCTCGTCGTCGGCGCTCCTCCACGACAGCCAGAGCCTCGTTTTCGGGCGCGAGAGGCAGACCGAGAAGAGGTAGCGATCCTCCACCTCCGCCTTCTGGCGGGCCGGCAGCGCCAGGGTCGCCCGCGCGTCGTCGGAGAGCAGCGGGCCGCCGGTGTCCCGGCGTGGGAAGTCGCCGTCCTGGAGGGAGCAGACGAAGAGGTGGGCGACGCGGCGGGCCCTCGCGCGGTACGGGCTGATCACCCGCACCCTTCCCTCGGTGGGGCCTCGCCACATCGGCACCTCCAGGTCGCTGAGCGCGCCGATCGCATCAGCCGGGGACGCCGGCAGGGCGAGGTCGGCGAGCTCTCCCAGGGCACGCTCGATCTCGGCCCCCGCCCGGAGCTCCAGCGCGCGCTCGTCGCTGGCGATCGCGCCCTCGCCCTTGATGGCGGACTCCGCGATCCACCGAGCCTGGCTGCCGGCCTCGCGGAGGAGGGCGGGTCCGGAACCGGCGGCCCGTAGCTTCTCCACCGCCGGCAGGCTGCGGCCGCCGTTCTCGCCGCCTTCGGTCCAGACGGAGAGCGCCTCCTCCGCGGTGCGAGCGCGCGAGCGCAGCAGGCGCCGCTCGAACCAGTCGACCGCGGAGGGGCTCGCGACGCCCGGGATGCGCAGGTAGGCGAGGAGGTCGGACGCCGTCCCCCCGCCGACCGAGGCTCGCAGCAGGGCGATCAGCCCTGCTCCGGTCACGGTCCGCGGCGCCGGCAGGTCGGCCTGGACGACGGCGGGAACGCCGTAGCGGTGCAGCACCTTGCCGAAGAGGGGTCCGGCCGAGCCGGGATCCCGCAGGACGATCGCGATCTCCCCGGGCGGTTCGTCCTCGTGCAGCAGGCGCGCGACCTCGGCGCCGACGGCTTCGGCTTCGGCCAGCTCGCCGGCGGAGGCCAAGAGGGCCAGTCCGCCGTCGTTCTCGACGGGCTCGCGCTCGGCCGGTGCCTCGCCGAACCGCCGCTCGAGCTCGAAGAGAGTGGAGCTCGCGGTGAACCTCGGGACGGACTCGAGGCGGTCGATCGTCACGCCCTGGACGTCGCGGAGCTCGGCGAACAGCGCCCCGCGAGCGTCCGTCAGCGTCTCCCGGTCCTCCCACGGCAGCGCCATGGTCACCTCGGCGTGGTGGATGAGCTCGAAGACGAGTTCGAGCTGCTCACGGGTCAGGTCATCGAAGCCGTAGATGAAGACGGGCCGCGCCGCCCACGCCTCCGGCCGGGACTTCAGGGCGGCCGTCGTCTCCGCGGCGACGGTGTGGTCGTCCCGCCGGCCGCTCTCCGCGCGCACCTCGGCGTACGCCCCGTAGAGGCGGGCGATCTCGCGCTCGTACTCGCCGGCCTCGCCCGCCCGCTCCGTCAGCATGGCCGGGTCGATCAGGGCCGCCTGGAGCTCCGAGATCAGCTCCTCGAGGGCGGCGGGGAAGCCCGCGCGGCGCGAGGACGCGGCCAGCAGCCGGAGCTCCGTGCGGCCGACCGCCTCGCGAGTCAGCCGGCGTCTCTGGATCCGGCTCAGCGGTGGTGAGGCGGGTCCGTCGGTCGCCCTCGCGACCAGGGAGAAGAGGTCCTTGAACGTGCCGACCGCCGCGCCGATCACCGCGCCGTCGCGGGTGAGCTCCTCCTCGAAGCGCTCGACGTCGTCCACCGTGGGGACGACGAGCACCGGATCGCGGCCGGACATCCCGCGAAATGCGTCAAGAACCGCGCCCGTGCGACCGGAGTTCGGCGGCCCGATGATCAGCTTCAGCGCCATCCGATCCAGCATAGGCCGGGTCACGGCGCGCGAAACGGCCTGAAAACACGCATAACGCGCGGAAACCCGGGCCGGCTTTTTTCCGCCGGGGGCGACTCTACCTTGGGCTCAGATCAGCCCTCCAGAGCCGAAACAGGAGGCCCACCGAAATGACACTCTGCTTCGTAGACCCAGCCGACGCCATCAGGGCGATTGCCGACTCAGTCGGCCGAGAGGCACGCCGCCAGCTCCTCGGGGAGGCGGTCCGCGCCTGGGTCGATGAGATCCCCGACGAGGAGCTGCAGGAGCACTACGCCAAGGCGATCTCGGAGCTCGACGAGCACGACATCTCGATGCTCGCCGCCTGGCACGGCTCGATGGAGGTCGGCCAGCCGGTGCCCAACCGGGACTTCCTGATGGGCGCCTTCGACTCGCTCGGCGACAACCGCCGGGAGGCCCTCAAGCTCGCCGCCGGCTTCCGGGGCGAGGAGGCCTTCGAGGAGGGGATCTCCGAGGAGCGCGCCCTCGACCTGGTGCTCGAGTGGCTCTCGCCGCCCCGCCTGATGGAGCTCTGCCGAGAGGCGACCGAGCTTTACATGTGGGACCGGTACGGCTCGGACAACTAGCCCGCTAGGCCGAGAGCGGCGCGGATCTCCGGGATCGCCTGATCGTTGTGCTGGTAGTGCACGGCCGACATGCCGAGCTCGCGCGCGGCGGCGCAGTTGACGTCGACGTCGTCGACGAACAGGCACTCCTCTGCCGGAATGGCGCCGAGCCGCTCGAGGGTGAGCTCGTAGATCTCGGGGTCGGGCTTGCGGCAGCCGACGAAGCCGGAGTCGACGACGACCTCGAAGATCTCGTCGACGGGCAGCATGGCCCGCCACAGCGGCTCCCACTCGCGGACGTTGTTGGTGAGCAGTCCCATCCGGTGGCCCGCTGCCTTTGCCTCCCGCATCAGGTCGATCATCGGCGGGTTGGGGTGGAGCGCCTCGAAGTAGATCTCGCTGAAGCGGTGTAGCTCGGGCCGATGGCCGAGGGCCGGCTCCAGCTCGTCGCCGAGTTTCCCCAGGAAGTCAACCTCGGTGAGGTTCCCCGTTTCGAGCTCGTACAGGGGGTGCTTGCCGTCGGCCTCCTCGATCCTGCCCATCGCCTTGGCGAGCTCTTCGAACGGGATGCCAGTCTCGTCCTGCACCGCGCCGAAGGATTGGACGAGCGGCGTCGTGAGGACGCCGCCGAAGTCAGAGATGACCGTGCTGATCGATCCCTGCATCATGCGCGCCAGAGCAGGTAGCTGCCGATGCCCTCGACGCCGTTCGTGTGGCAGCGGAAGAGCCCGGCCCAGAAGCTCCCGGCGCCGAGCCCGCCCAGCAGCGATCCCGAAATCCGGGTGGCGGCGGCGCGGCTCGACTGATCCGCGTCCTCGGGCCAGAGCTCGAGCCCGATGCGGGTCGGTTGCTCGCCGGCGTCGTATTGCGTGGAGATCAGGGTCTCCTCGTAGGGGGATCCGCTGTCCGCGCTGAGCAGCCAGCCGAGCGCTCGCTCGTCGTCGTGCCCCTGCCCGCCGGGCAGTCCCCTGGTGGTCGCGATCACCTGGGAGTCGGGCGCACCGCCGATCGCCAGGTGACGCAGGACCGCGGCGCCCTCCAACGGCTCCCCGACCCACTCCGAGATCTGCCCCGCGCATTCGACGGTCCGGTTGCCTCCCCTCGGGCGCACCTCGGCGACGCACGCAGTGGCCTTGAACTCGACCGGGTTCTCCGGGTCGGGATGCTCGACCAGCGTCCGCTGTGGGGCCAGCGTCGCCTCCACCGTGTCGGTGTCCGCCGTGATCTGGACGGTGGTGGTCTCCAGGTCCTGCTCGAGAGCGAAGCTCCCCTGCCGCACCTGGCCGTCGGAGAGCAGCAGAGCACCGGGCTCCCCGAGGTCCCAGGCCAATCCGCCGAGCCCGGACGGGAGGTCTCCGAAGCCGCAGACGAAGGACTTCATCCGCCGAAGGGCTCCCGGCCCGGCGGGAGCTCGTCCTCGTCGCGGATCTCCTGTCCCGTGCCCTCGATGTCGTCGGGACGCCGGCCGGCGTCGGGGCGCATGGGCGGCTCCTCCCAGTCGAACATGTCGCCGGAATCTGGGTTGCGCGGCGGCGGGCCCGACGGCCCGGCGCCTCCGGGAGCCGGTCCCCGGCGCGGAGGCCGGGAGGCCCGTCCCACCGACCAGACGGTGGCGCCCATGGCCATCCGCCTGCGGACGATTCGCGACATGATCCCGCGCACGATCGCCCGCGTGGGCGGGATCAGCAGCACCAGCCCGAAGATGTCCGTGATGAACCCGGGGGTTATCAGCAGGGCGCCCCCGAGGATCACGAGGATTCCGTCGAAGACCTCCTTGTGAGGGAGGCGGTTCTCGGCGAGCGCCCGGTTGAACTGAATCCACGCCGCCCGGCCCTGGTGGCGGAGGAGCATCGATCCCAGCAGTGCGTCCAGGAGCAGCAGGAACAGGGTCGGAATCAGGCCGATCGCGCCGCCCACCTGGATGATCACGTAGAGCTCCGCGAGCGGGACGAGGATGAAGATGACGACGAGCAGGAGCACGGCTGGGAAGGCTACCCGTGGCATCGATCCGGCAGGCCCGGGATCGGCGCCCCCTATCCTGTTCCGTATGGATCGCCAGCAGGCACAGAGCGAGCGTGACCGGATGGCCGCCGAGCATCCCGAGGCGACCTGGCTCGTCGCCGAGCAGAAGCCGGGCAGGTGGGCGGTCGTCAAGGTCGGGATGGCGCCGGCAGATGTGCCCACGGCGAGTGAGACCGAGGCGCGGCCGAAGCCCGACTACGCTGAGGATCCCCGACACGTCGTTGAGGTGAATCGCGGCGGCAATTGGGTAGCCGGAGGCTGAATGGCAACAGAGACGACAAGCGAAGAGGACGTCTACGAGGCGCTCGAGGAGGTCATCGACCCCGAGCTGGGGCTCGACTTCGTCTCCCTGGGACTCGTCTACGACGTCGAGATCGAGGGCTCCGAGGCCTTCATCACCTTCACGTTGACGACGCCGGCGTGCCCAATCGGGCCGCAGGTCTCAGAGCAGATGCGGGAGTTCGTCGGCCAGATCGAGGGGATCGACAAGGTCCACCCGAAGATGGTCTTCGATCCGCCCTGGTCCCCGGAGATGATGTCCGAGGACGCGAAGTTCGCGCTCGGGTACTGATCCAGGGAAACCCCTGCTTGGGGCGGGTTTCGGCTTCTTGAGTCCCGCCGTCTGAACCCGACCGCGCACCGGGCGCGCACCCAAATTCACCCTCGGGTGAAGGAGCCCGAGAGGCGCCATTCCAGCCGCGTCGCGCAGGCAGCAGGCAAGATCGAGGCTCCGGCACCCCGTCACGGCCACCCCGTCACGATGTGGCCGTCCAGCCGAACGTGACTCGGGTTGCCGCCGGGTTCCCTTCTGGGAGCGCGACGAGGCTCAGCGTGGCACCGGCCGGAAGCTCGATGCTTGTTGAGTCGGTGCAGCTCGTCGCCGGATCCGAGATAACGCACGTGGACACCGGGGCCGGGGGTGGCTCGGCGGTCAGGCTCCCGGGATTCGCGGAAAGGGATCCTCGCTTAGGGCACGACGAAGAAGAAGGGCTCGTCCAGATCGGTGTTCGTGTACCTCGGCACGCTGACGGCGTCGCCGCCGCTGTCGGTGGCGATCGTGGTGCCGCTGGTGTCGACCCTGAACGTGTCCACCTCGAGCCGACCCGCCGGGCAGAACTGCGCAGCGCTGTCCCACTCCGTGTGCGCCGTGCTGGTGCCAGTCGTGCTGTCGCCGAAAAAGTCGGGGGTCGCGACCAGCCCCGTCGTCGAAGCGTTGATGCCCGCCGCCAGCGCGATGCAGTAGGCACCGGTAGATGGGTGGGTCACCCCGGTGACGTTCTTGCTGCGAGAAAGGGCACCTCCGCCGGTGACGAACCCGTAGGCGCGGGCGGAGCCCGGGGCGCCGTTGGCACCGTTGGCGCCGGCGGGACCAGTCGCCTTCACGATCTGCTTCGCCACTTCCTTCTTCACCTGCTTCTTCACCAGCTTCTTCAGCGACGGGCCTCCGAGCGCGGGCGAGACCACTGCCGCTGCCACGATCACGGCGAGGGCGATCGTGACGGTGCTCCACCTCAGACTGTGCCTCATCCTTCCCTCCATTCCTGCGATTGACCCCTAGGTGCGTGCCACGCCAGTCACGCTACTCCTCGGATCTTCGTTTGCCAGCCGAATGGCCACTCGCACATTGCGGGCTTTCAGCCCTCGGCTCCACGCGGACGGATGCCGGGCTCAGCAGTGATCCGCACGGTTCGTTCCGCGCGTGTCGCCGGCACTGACCGAGACTCTCGACGGACCGCCGCTTGCGCCCCTTCCTCGCGCGAAGCAATCGTGCGAAGCCGCTGGCGCCCCTCGTCCGCTCGTCGTGCGAGGCGGATGCCTCATCGATCAGTCGGTCAAGCGTCGTCGGGCTCGAGCTGGCCACGAACGGCGCCCAGATTCCAGTAGTCGGCGCACCGCCTAATGCGGCCGTCCTCGATGTCAAGGACGGTTACACCGCGGACGGTCCACTGCCGGTGGGTGGGCGCCAGTCCGTCGAATTCGCCTACGTGGGTTCCACCCATTTCCCATTCGAGGACACCTAGACGGTCGTCCTCGAAGGATCGGATCGGTTCGACTCGGAGATCTGGAAAGGAGTCCAGGAAGCCGGTCGCCCAGTCGCGGACTCCCTGATGACCTCGGTTGACGACGTCAAACGCGACATCCTCGTAAGCGCAATCCGGGGTAAACAGTCGCGCGAGGCCCTCGACATCCTGACGGGACCAAGCAGAGGCCCATTGCTCTCCTAGCGACACCGCCCACCCTTCCTTGACCCTGACATCATCTCCGGCTTCCAGTTCCGCTTGCTCCGGTTTCGCGTGGTTTCGGCACCGACCGAACGTCTCGAACGAGCATCACTCACTCCCCCTCTTTACGGAGAGAGAGCGCGAATAGCGACGCCGAGTCAGCCAGGCACGCCGACGGGCGGCTGGGGGAGCATCCGGAGAAACTCCTCCGGCAGCGTCTCGCTGGCTTTCCAGTACTCAAGAGCGACGATCTCACCGGTGACCGAGTCGGTTTCGCGCAGGCCGAAATCGACCTCCTCACCCCGCGCGCGCTCCGGGTCATATCCCTCGAAACGAAGCCAGGCGATGTCGGCGTCCCGGTCGTAGTGGCCGTCGATCTTCATCTTCGATCAGGGTACCGCCCGCCCATCACGCCCTCCAGACGGTGACGATCCTGGCGGCCTCGTGGTCATTCCGATCGGGGTGGTTGTAGGCGATCACGTAGGGCCCGAGGCTGATCAGCCAGTCGGCTGACCTGGGGTTTCGCGACCGCCTGCCGTGACCTGTGAGGACGGCACCCTCGACGTCCGCGCGCGCCAGCCCGAGCGCCGCCGCCTTCGTGAGCGCGTGATCGGTCCAGTTGACTCGGCTTGGTGTCCGGGACACGGCATTCGAGCTTGCCGCTCAGCCATCCGGTTTGTGGATCGGTGTTTTGGAAGGGTTTCGGATGGGTCTGCGACGGGCGCAACTGCGAGACGATGCAACTCATTTGCCGACAGAGTGGGCAGCCACCCGGTCTTGAAAAGCGTTTGCTCGGTGCCCCTGGCACGCGAAGGGAGTCGCGAGCCTCAGCGTCTGAAGGGAGTCCTTCTGCATCAAAAGGGGTTCCGTTTCGCACACCAGTCCTAGCAGTGGTCACCCCGAGCTGGCAAGAGCGAGGGCTCCTACAGTTCCGGGTGCCTTGACTCGCGGAACACCTCAGCCAGACTCGCCGCGGAGGTTCGGCACCTTTCGCTCTGCCGCTACCGCCGTCGGGGTATCGGAGCCGTACGTCCTTGTCGGCCTGATCCTCTTTGCCCTTGCGCTCGGCGGCATCGTCCACATCTTTGAGCCGGGTCGGTCGGGCGACCTGATTTGGGCTGCGGCCATCCTCTTGACGCTGATCCCGCTGACCTGGTCGGTGCTGCGGACCCTGATGCACGGAGACGTGGGCGTCGACGCGATCGCCCTGGTGGCGATGGTCGGTGCGCTGGCACTCGGCGAATACCTGGCTGGCGCGGTGATCGCCCTGATGCTTAGCGGCGGGAATGCCCTCGAGGCCGCCGCTGGCCAGCGCGCACGACGCGAGCTAACGGCACTGCTCGAGCGCGCTCCGCGGGTTGCCCATCGCCGCCAGGGCGAGAAGATCGAGGAAGTCGCGGTCGGGGAGGTCGCGGTCGGAGACCGGATCGTGGTCCGCGCCGGCGAGGTCGTCCCGGTCGATGGAGCGGTGCAGAGCGAGCGGGCGGTGATCGACGCCTCGACGCTGACGGGGGAGCCACTCCCGGTCACGCACGGCCGGGGCTCGACCGTCTCGAGCGGCACGCTCAATGCGGGCGAGGCGTTCGATATGCGGGCGACGAGAACCTCGTCCGAGAGCGCCTACTCGGGCATCGTCGCGCTGGTGAAGGACGCGGAGCAGCAAAGGGCTCCGTTCGTCCGGATGGCCGATCGCTACGCCGCGATCCTCCTGCCGGTAACGCTCGTCATCGCTGGTGCGGCATGGGCGTTCAGCGGCGATCCAGTTCGCGCGCTGGCCGTGCTTGTCGTTGCCACCCCTTGCCCGCTGATTCTCGCTGCACCGGTGGCCCTGATCTCGGGCGTCTCGCGGGCCGCCCACCACGGCGTGATCGCAAAGGGCGGGGGAACGATTGAGAAGCTCGGCCAGGCAAGGACGGTGCTGCTCGACAAGACCGGGACGCTCACCCACGGGAGACCCGAGATCGAGCAGGTGAAGAGCACCGATGGACTGGCGCCGGAGGAGTTGCTGCGGCTGGCCGCTTCGGTGGACCAGCTCTCAGCCCACGTCTTGGCCGAGGCACTCGTTCACGGGGCCGAAGGTCGTGGCCTCGAACTCGAGTTTCCTGCGGAGGTGGTCGAGGAACCTGGCCAAGGGATCGAGGGGGAGGTCGGCGGGCATCGGGTGGCTGTGGGCAGCGACGCATGGCTGCGCCAGCGCGGCTACTCCGGAACGGACACGGCTGAGCGGCTATTGGACGACTCGGCCGAGTCCGGTTGGGCCAGAGTTCTCGTTGGCGTGGACGGCGGACTTGCGGGCGCGGTGTTGATGGCGGATCACCTGCGTGATGACGCGGGCGATCTGATGAAAGAGCTCCGAGGCGCAGGCGTGAAGGATGTCGTGCTTGTCACTGGCGACCAGCGGGCGGTCGGGGAGGCGGTCGGGGAGGCTGTGGGCGTCGATCATGTCTTCACCGAGTGCTCGCCGGAAGAGAAGACTGAGATCGTGCGTCGAACACGCGAGCGCTCCGACGGGGGCACTGTCGTCATGGTCGGTGACGGGGTCAACGATGCGCCAGCCCTCGCACTGGCCGACGTCGGCATTGCGATGGGCGGCGTCGGCGCGACCGTGTCCTCGGAGACCGCGGATGCGGTGATCGCGGTTGACAAGGTGGATCGCGTCGCGGATGCGATCCGGATCGGTCGACGCTCCCTGACGATCGCGCGCCAGAGCGTGGTCGTCGGCCTCGGCCTGAGTTTCATCGCGATGGGATTCGCCGCCCTCGGCTACATCCCGCCGGTGGCGGGAGCGCTGCTTCAGGAGGGGATCGACGTGGCCGTGATCCTGAATGCGCTGCGTGCGCTGAAAGGTCCCAAGGGATAGACCGAGGAGCGCCGGCGCCAGGCGAAGGAGACGCGATTCGTATGCCGTTCTTGCTTCCCGGATCCCTTGACAACCCTTAACGGGGGGTTTCCCGGTGCTTAGGGCGCAGCCAAATACCGTCGTTCCGAACAAAGACCATCCAAGGTCACAAGGAAGGAGGCGATCAAGGTGTCAATGGGACTGATAGTCGTACTGAACGTGGTTCTGGGTGCGGGACTGCTCGTTCTCCTGTCGGCCGCAATGCTGCTCCCGTACCGTCTGCGGGCGGAGCCTCGCGGACCCCGAGCTCCACGAGCCAAGCAGGCGAGCCGACGCAGGCGAGCCGGGTCCATGGACCGGCGCAAGCGCGCGGGAACCGAGCCCGCTTACTCGCGTTCGTAACGGACGTTGCCAATCGCCCCCGGGACGCCGGGGGCCCGATTGGTCCATCGGCGTGTCGTGCAATGGGGAAGCACCGCGTGAGGGCGGGAGTTAGGCGCGGCTTCGAATCAGCCAGGAGGTGGCGCAATCGACGCATCCGATCCAGGTGCCGTAGCGCGTGTACTCGATCAGCCGCAGCCGCATCGGGTTCGCGTGTGCGCACCGATTCGGAAACCCTTCTCCGGCCTTTCAGGAACGGGCGGAGGATCGGTCCCATAAACAGATCGCGGCCACAAGCGGCCGCTACTGATACACGGCGCGTCGATTCCTACCTAGAGTTGTTCACATGGGTGGTATGAGGCGGGCAGCCCTGATGACCGCTGTGCTGGGGGCGCTGGTGCTGGCCGCGACGGCGGCGGCTCAGTCGAGCGCGCCGGCTGGCGGTGGACGCGCCGTGGTCCTGGTCCGGACGCCGGACCTGCCCACCGGCAGCGGGCCGGTGGCGAGGCAGCGCTGGCACGAGCTCCGCTCCGCGTCGAGCGGGATCCTCGGCCGGGTGGCGGACCGCGCCGGCCTGCGCGTCCAGGACGCCGTGCCGGAGATCGGAATGCTGAGCGTCGACCTCGGGCCCGGCGGGCTGCCCGCGCTGAAGCGCGAGCTGGCCGCCGACCCGCGCGTGGAATCGGTGAGGCCGGACCCGCCGGTCCAGCTCCGCTATTCGCCGAACGACTTCGCCTTCACCCACACGGATGTCCACGCTCCGAACGGCGACCTCACCCAGTGGAACCTGGTCCGCGAGGGCGGGCCCCGCGCCTGGGACCTGTCCCGGGGCACCCGCGCCGAGGTGGCGATGGTCGACTCCGGCGTGGACGGCACGCACCCCGACCTGAGCGGGCGCATCGCGGGCGCCGACGCTTTCGGGGCCAGCTCCCCGACTACGGACCAGATCGGCCATGGCACCCACACCGCCGGGCTGGCATGCGGCGATGCCGACAACTCCTTCGGGATCGCCTCGATGGGCTTCGACTGCTCTCTCTACATCGCCAAGATCCTGTTCAACGGACCTTGCTCGAACGTCTCCTCCGCGATCACCGCCGCCGCCAATCGCAACAGCGACGTGATCAGCATGAGCCTGGGAGGCTGCGACAGCGGCCTCGTGCCGGCGCTGAGCTACGCGCAGGGTCGCGGCTCCATCCTGGTGTCCGCCGCGGACAACAACCCGATATCCGACCGGCTCGTGCGGGCTGCTCGGGTCGAACGACTGCATCTATCCGGAGGAGTGGCTGCAGCCCAACGGCAGCGGCCCGAACGCCGGGTTCGACCGTGGCCTGGTCGTGACCTCGGCGAAGTACGACGGGACTCGGTCCTCCTTCGCCGAGGGGACGAATCGCGTCTCCGTGGCGGCGTTCGGATCGGCATCCAACTCGACCGGGGGGCAGCAGGGGATCTTCTCCAGCTGGCCCGCGAACGGCGTCGATGACGATTCGATCGGCGGCCGGACGAGCCTCAACGGCGACAGCCGCTTCGCCTATCTGGTCGGGACGAGCATGGCCACTCCCCAGGTCGCCGGAGTCGCGGCTCTGATTCGCGCCGTGAAGCCCAACATCGCGAACACCAGGGTCGTTCACCTGATCAAGGCGACCGCGAGCCACTGCGGCAGCTACGGGGATGGCATCGGCTGGGGAGTCGTCCGGGCAGATCAGGCGGTCGCGGCGGCGCTCGACCGGGACGTCGCCCCGCCGAGCTCCAGGGTGAAGCGGGCGCGGCGCCGACACGGAGCTCTGGTGTTGAAGATCAAGCGTTGGGACACCTCCGGGAGCACCGGTTGCGTCAAGCTGCCGACCGCGGGCATCAGGAAGGTCCTCCTCTTCGCCTCGGCGAACGGGGGCCGCTACCACCGGATCGCCAAGACGAGGCGAGCCAAGGTCCGTTTCCGCGGCAAGCGCGGACGCCGCTACCGCTTCTATTCGATCGGGGTCGACCAGGCCGGGAACCGCGAGGCGGCGCCGCGTAAGCCGGATCTGAAGATCCGTGACTAGCCGTCAGCCGGGCAGGTCCGCGCCGGCGGCGAGATCCGCCTTGGCGCGAGCCTCGGCCGCCTCGGCGGCATGGAGGAGATCGGTGAGCGACTCCGCCAGGCCGGTGGCGAGCATCTCGATGTCCTCCATCGCGTCGTAGTCCCCGAGGAGGCCGAAGTCGATCCCGCCGTTGTAGGACATGATCGCGATGGCGAGGGCGTGGTTCTCCGGCAGGAAGGCGACCGGAAAGACGTCCTGCAGCTCGCGGCCGAGCACGTACAGGGGGATCTGCGGACCCGGCACGTTGGTGACGATCAGGTTGAAGAGACGGGTGGAGAAGTTGATGCGCGAAGCCTGCGCCAGCAGCGTGGGCGGCGCAAAGTCGTTGAAGCGCGAGATCACCTCCGCTCCGAGTGCCTGCTTTGACTCCTTCAGGCTCCCCATCGCGCGCTTCACGGCATCGAGCCGCTTCACCGGGTCCTCGATGTAGACGGGCAGCGGCCCGCGCATCGCGGCGATCCGGTTGCCCAGCTGGCCGTGCTCGTCCTCGGCGCGAATCGAGACCGGAACAAGCGCCCGCAGCTCGAGGCCCTCCGTCTTCAGGCCGCGGCTCCGCAGCCAGCTGCGCAGCGCGCCGCTGACGACGGCGAGGACGACGTCGTTGACCGTGCCGCCGAAGGTGTCCTTGATCCGCTTGAAGGCGCCGAGCTCGGCGCGGCTCCAGGCGAAGCGGCGGTGAGATCCGATGGCGGTGTTGAGCGGCACCTCCGGCGCCGGGTTGGTGAAGTTCCAGGCGACCTCGCCGAGGGCCTCGCCGGCCTCGACCACCTTCCGGGTCGTCCTCATCGGATGACCCGCGGCGCGGACCGCACGGCGGGCCAGCTTGAAGGGCGTCTCGCTGAGCTCGGCGACGCCGCGAGCGGCCAGCTCGGCTGAGGAGGGGGAGGGCTGGGGGACCCAGTCGCGGTCCGGCTCGATCGGCTCGGGGACGGGCTTCACGTCGAAGAGGACGGTCGCGATGTCGACTCCCGAGACTCCGTCGACGAGGGCGTGATGGGTCTTGGTCACCAGCGCGAAGCGATTCTTCTCGAGCCCCTGGATCAGCCAGAGCTCCCAGAGCGGCTTGGAGCGGTCGAGTCCCTGGGAGAAGAGCCGGCCGGCGATGTTGCGGAGCTGCTCCTCGGATCCCGGCGCGGGCAGCGCGGAATGCCGCACGTGGTAGGCGAGGTGGAAGTGCGGGTCGTCGACCCAGAACGGCCTGCCGGTCTCGATCGGCGGGAAGGCCAGCTTCTGGCGGAAGCGCGGCACCAGGTGGAGGCGGCTGCGCACGTGGTCGAGGAAGTCGTCGTAGACCGGTGGCGGCCCCTCGAAGATCAGGATCGCGCCGACGTGCATGTGCGCGCTCGAGGTCTCGTTCGTCAAGAACGAGGCGTCGATCGAGCTCAATCTGTCCATGTGCCCCTGTGCCATGCCGAGGGCGAGAGGGTACCGGGCTGGGGGTGGTCCCCGCTACCCTTTCCTCGGGCGTCATGTCCACCTCCGGAAACACCCTCCCGGGACCCTCCAAGGTCCTGCTCGCGGCGCCGCGCGGCTATTGCGCGGGCGTCGACCGTGCCGTGCAGACGGTCGAGCACGCGCTCGATCTCTACGGCGAGCCGATCTACGTCCGCAAGGAGATCGTCCACAACAAGCACGTCGTGCATGAGCTCGAGAAGCGTGGCGCGATCTTCGTCGACCAGGAGACCGAGGTGCCCGAGGGGGAGATGGTCGTCTTCTCCGCACACGGCGTCGCCCCCAGCGTCCACGAGAACGCCGAGAAGCGCCGGCTTCGGACCATCGACGCAACCTGCCCGCTGGTCACCAAGGTGCACGTCGAGGCACGCAAGTTCGCCGCCGAGGGCTACACGATCGTCCTGATCGGACACGAGGGCCACGAGGAGGTCGAGGGGACCACCGGCGAGGCGCCGGACCAGACCGTTCTGGTCCAGACCGAGGAGGACGTGGACACGCTCGAGGTCGACGACCCCGACCGCATCGCCTACATCACGCAGACCACGCTCTCGGTCGATGAGACGTCCTCGATCATCGCCGCCCTCAAGAAGAAGTTCCCGAACGCGGCCGGGCCGAAGACCGACGACATCTGTTATGCGACGACCAACCGCCAGCAGTCCGTCAGGGCTCTGGCCAAGGAGTGCGACCTGGTCCTGGTGATCGGCTCGACCAACTCATCGAACTCGAACCGGCTGGTCGAAGTGGCCCGCGAGCACGGCGCCGACTCCTACCTGATCGATAACCACCAACAGGTCGACGAGACCTGGCTCGAGGGTGTCGAGACCGTCGGCATCACCTCCGGCGCAAGCGCGCCCGAGGAGCTGGTCGAGGCGCTCGTCAGCTTCTTCCGCGAGCGCGGCGCCGACGACGTCTCCGAGCTGAAGACCGTCGACGAGGACGTCCGCTTCATGCTCCCCGGCGAGATCCGCAAGGAGCTCCTCGCGTCTCAGGGCACCCCCGCCGCGAACTGAACCGAGTAGATCAGTAGTCCTGGGTCGGGTTGCAGCTCGAGGGCGTGCCGCTGGGCGCCGTCGTGAGCGGTCAGCTCCTGCAGTCCCGAATGAGTGACGTCGATCGGTTTCCACTCCTCGCCGTCGACCCGGATCGAGATGCGGCCCTCCCCGTCGGTCGCGGCGTAAGCGCCACCCGCTTCGTACTCGAGGGCCAGCGCCGGATCGCCCTCCGTGCTCGACCAGGGCTCCTCGGTCGAGCCGCCGGGAAACACCTCCGGGGTCGGCGCGATTACCTTCACGTCCTGGACGTCAGAGCGACGGACCGGCTCCAGCAGGGGTGGCCATTCGCCCCCGCCATTTCTCTCCGGTAGCGCGTCCCGGATCTCCTCCTCGGTCGCCGCGTAGTCGCCCTCGCCCAGGTGGTACCAGCGCAGGGCGCCGCCCTGCCCCCAGAGGAAGAGCGCCGGCCAGCCGTGGGGCTCGTACAGCTTCCAGAGCGCGAACTCGCGGTCCACGGCGACCGGCCAGTCGATCCCGAGGCGCTCGGTGGCGCCCGCGACGGCGTCCAGATCCTGCGTGAACGGGAAGCGCGGCGAGTGGACTCCGATCAGCGCCAGCCCCTCGTCGCGGTAGCGCTCGTGCCAGGCCCGCAGGTACGGAAGGGTCCGGATCGAGTTGAGCTGTGCGAAGTCGAAGAAGTGGACCAGGACCGGCTGCGCTGCGGTCAGCCGGTCGATCGACTCGATCGATCCGCCGACCCAGTCGAGGCCGGTCGGGATGGGGGGCACGGCGATGTCGGGCCGGGGGGGACGCAGGCGGTGGAGGGTATGCTCCCGGCGTCCCCGATGAAGAGCGAAGGAGTGGTTGGTGTGAGCAAAGCTGTCTGGGAGCGGATCGAGGAGAGTCGGGCCCGCAACAACGTGCTCGAGCACCCCTTCTACCTCCGCTGGTCGGCCGGAGAGCTGAGCCGCGAGGAGCTGGCTCGCTATGCCGGTCAGTACCGCCACGCGACCGAAGCACTGGCCCGCCTCTGCAGCCAGGCCGCCGAGACTGCCCCCGACGGACACCGTGCCGAAATCGAGGCTCACGCCACCGAGGAGGAGGCCCATGTCGGGCTCTGGGATGACTTCGTCGAGGCCGCCGGAGGAGAGATCGGCGCCGAGCCGACCGCCGAGACCGCGCAGTGCGTGACCACCTGGACCTCGGCCGACGGATACCTCACCCAGCTCGCTCGGATGTACGCGATCGAGAGCGGCCAGCCGGAGATCGCGCGCGTCAAGCGAGAGGGACTCGCTCGCTTCTACGGCATCGACGGCGGTTCCGCGAGCGAGTACTTCCGGATCCATGAGGAGGCCGACCACGCGCATGCAGCGGAGTCCCGCCGGCTGATCGAGGAGCAGATGACTTCCGAGGACGAGGATGCGCTCGTCGAGGCGGCCGAGTCGGCCTTTCAGGCGAACTGGCGATTGCTCGACGGCGTCAGCTGACTCCGAGAGCGATGCGCGGACGTCGGCGGTGGATCAGCGACCGCGTGCTGGGGATCGCGCTCGGGATCCTGCTCGGGCTCGCGGTGGTCGTCCTCTTCCTGTTCCTGGGCTCGCGGAACACGATCGATGAGCCCTCGATCTCGGGCGGGGCGACCACCCAGACCCAGTCTCAGCCCGCCACGCCACCGGCCAAGGTCGCAAGGCCCAAGCCGGCCCAATAGCCTCTGGGTGCGATGAGATCGGCGATGCGCACCGCTCATAGGGTCCGGCTGGCGAGCATCCTGGCCGTCGGCGCCTTCGGGCTCCATCAGCTTCGCTATCTGATTGCCGCCAGTCGGGCGACCGAGGGGCACCGCTACATGTCGGATCTGCTACCGGCGATCGCGGTCCTGGTCCTCGCCGCGCTCCTGGCCACCCTGATCCGCGGAACCGAGGGAGCGGCCCCCGATCGGGTGCCGCTGGCACGCCGCGTCGTGGTCTTCGCCGGCGCGCTGCTCGCCATCTTCGTCGCGCAGGAGCTGGTCGAGGGCCTGCTCGCCGCGGGTCATCCGGCCGGACCGGCCGCCGTGCTGGGCGGCGGCGGCTGGATCGCGCTGCCGCTCGCCCTCCTGATCGGCTCGCTGTCCGCTCTGCTGGTCCAAGCGCTCGAGGGAGTCGAGCGCGCGATTGCGGTTTTCCACGCCGAGCGGCCGCGGCGCTCCCGCGCTCCCGCTGTCCGCGGTCGCGCCCTCCCGGCACGTGGTCTCAGCCTGGCTCTTGCGCCCCTGGCCTTCGGCCTGGCACGACGGCCGCCTCCGCCGGCGCCTGCCTGAGCAGGTGCCAATCCGCGCCCGTTTCGCCCCGGTTTAGGCAGCCAGGGCACCGTGCGCCCATCCAAGGAGGTACTTCCGAATGCAATCGCGAGCTGCACGGCTCGGCCTGATCGCGGCGGTCGTCGTCGCGGCTGTGGTCGTCTTCGTCGTGCTGAAAAGCAACAACAGCGGCAGCAGCAGCGACACCGCCAAGGGCGTCCAGACGCTCAATGTCGACGCCGGCGGCAATCCCGTCGGCGGGGTGAAGACGCTCACCTACAACAAGGGCGACCAGGTCGAGCTTCGCGTGAACCTGGCGAAGCCCGAGGACGCGGTTCACGTGCATGGTTACGAGATCGAGAAGCCGGCGAAGCAGAGCCCGGTGAGCTTCTCGTTCCCGGCGAAGCTGGACGGCGTCTTCGAGATCGAGGTCCACAAGCTGCACGAGTCCGGAGACGCGCAGATCGGCGAGCTCCACGTGAATCCATGAGGGCGGCAGGACGAAAGGTCGCGATCGGCGTCGCGGTGGGGACGCCGATCGCCGTCCTCCTCTTCCCCGAGGTGGCGTCGGCCCACGCGCTGGTGGGCCGCAAGGACCTTCCGGTCCCCGCCTGGCTCTTCGCCTGGGGGGCTTCGCTGGTCCTGATCATCTCCTTCGCGCTGCTCTCCGTCGCCTGGACGACGGCTCGGCTCCAGGAGGAGAGCTGGAGGCCGCTGCCTCGCTGGTTCTCGCGTGCCCTGCTGAACGCCGGGACGCAGGTGCTCTGCGGGCTGATCGGAGTGGGGCTGTTCGTGGTCGTTCTCTACGCCGGATTGAGGGGCATCGAGGACCCGACCCAGAACTTCTCGATCGTCTTCGTCTTCTACACGTTCTGGCTGGGCCTCGTTCTCCTCAGCGTGCTCTTCGGTGACGTCTTCCGCGCGTTCAACCCGTGGCGAGCGATCGGGCGGACGGTATCCGGCGGCTTTCGCCTCGTTGCCGGGCAATCGGCTCCCACGCCGTTCACCTATCCCGAGAGGCTCGGCCGCTGGCCGGCGGTGCTCGGCGTCATGCTCTTCGTCTGGCTCGAGCTGATCGCCGGGGGCGGTGCGTCACCGAGCCCCCATGACGTGGCGATCGGCACGCTGATCTACAGCGTCATCACCTTCGCCTGCATGGCCCTCTTCGGGGTGGAGGAGTGGATCGAGCGCGGGGAGGCATTCAGCGGCTACTTCGGCATGTTCGCCAGGCTCGGGCCCTTCGAAGCCCGCGACGACAAGGTCGGCCTCCGCAAGTTCCTGACGGGCGCGCCTCAATGGGCGGCGGTGCCGGGCGCCGCAGCGCTCGTGCTCACCTCGATCGCCGTGACCAGCTTCGACGGCGCCCAGGAGGGAGTCCTGTCGGGCGCCATCACCTGGACCTTCGACCGCTGCAGCGACATCGGTTTCAGCCTTCCCAACTCGTTCCGGATCGCCAACAGCATCTGGCTGCTGGTCACGCTGGCCGCCGTCTCCGGCCTCTACTGGCTTGGCGTCACCGGCATGCACACCGTGCGCAACTCGCCGCCGGTCAAGCAACTCAGGCGCTCGTTCGCCCACACCCTGATCCCGATCGCGCTGGCCTACCTGGTGGCCCACTATTTCAGTGCCTTCCTCTACCAGGAGCAGGCCCAGTTCACCTACATCCTCTCCGATCCCCTCGGCCACGGCTCCGACCTGTTCGGGACCGCGGGTGGCGGGATCAACTACGGGATCGTCGGGTCGAACACGGTCTGGTACGTCCAGGTGGCCGCCCTGGTCGTAGGACACGTCGTGGCTCTGACCCTGGCCCACGACCGGGCGCTCAAGACCTACGACAGCGTGCGTGACGCATCCCGCTCGCAGTACTTCATGCTTGCGGTGATGGTCGGCTTCACCTGTTTCGGCCTGTTCCTTCTCTCTCAGGCCAACGCTTAGTGGCCACCAGGCCGCTCCACTTTAGAGCGAAGGGCGAAGCCCATGATGCGAGGGCGCGCGACAGCGCGACCCGTTTCGTGCTGGGTGGGGCGGCCGCTCGTGGCCACGACCTGATGGCGAAGCCGATTACCACCATCGCCACGTGCAGGAATGCAAGTGGCATTGCCCGGAGCCTGCCGGCGACGGGCTGCCACACTCCAGTGCGATGAGCGCCATCCCGGTCGCCCACCTCGGCCACTGGTACCTATGGATTCCCTACGTGATCCCGGTCTTCGTGGTCCTGGCGGCCTCGCTGCATGCCTTCCGGCAGCAGCGCCGTGAGGACCGCGATCGCGAGCGCGCGGAGGAATCCAGACCCTGAGCGCTACTCGACGGGAGCGTCGAGCGCGTCCCAGTCGTCCTTGCTGGCGAACTTGGTCAGCTTGGTCCCTTCGTTGACCGCTCTGAACGCGTAGCGCACCTGGGTCTTGCCGTCCTTGCCCTGACGCTCATACGTCGTCTTCTTCACATCGGACTCCGGGATCTGGACCTTCTCTCGCTTCTTGACGTCATAGAACTCGATAGCCATCTCGGGATTCCTCTCTCTTCGTCGTGTTATGCGGCGACAGGCGAGGCAAAGCATGGCCGTGCCGTCGGACGCGCCTGCGTGCGTACCCCGAAAATCGGGTCTCAGGTGGGCAAATGGGCCTTCGCGGCGGCCTTGGCGGCCCGCGGCAGGCTGACTGTGCGGCCGCCGACGAGGCTCGCGCCCATGCGGTCGAAGATGCGGGCGCGCATGACCACGCCCGAGACGCGGGTGGCGGAGGCGGCGCCTGCGTAGGCGACCCACGAGCGCTCGATTCCCGCCATCCGGCGGAGGTGACGGGGGGTGATCGCGACGGCCGCCGAGGCCATCGTTCGCAGGGAGGCCTGGTGGGGGAGGAGCTCCCGCGTCATGGGAGGGTCGACGACCAGATGGATCGCATCCTGTGACGCCTCGCTGACGCAGAGCCGCGGGCGCATGAAGTCGAAGAAGTCCCTGTAGGCGGCTCGCGAGGCCGGAACCAGGTCCGCCGGGAGCGCCATCAGCTCGGCTGCGCGTACCTGCTCGGCGAGATAGTCGTCCTGCTCTTCGTCGCTCAGCCTGCCCCCGTAGGTGCGGTAGGCGGCTAAGAACGAGTGCACCTCCACGCAGTGGACCCAGAGCTTCGTCTCCGTGTCGTCGGCGCTGTAGGAGGAGCCGGTGACCGGGTCCATGCCCTTGACCCGCGAGTGGATCCTTCTCACCATCGCCCCCGCTCGCTCCGCGGTGGGGGTGTCGCCGTAGACGATGGTCGCCACGTACTCGGCGGTGCGGCGAAGCCTAGACAGGGGCCGGGCGAGATAGTCGCTGTGCTGATCGATGCCGGCCATCGCCAGCGGGTTGAGCGACTGGATGATCAGCGCACGCAGGCCGCCGACCAGGAGGACGGGGCTCGAGTGGACGCGCCAGCTGATCGAGTCGGGCCCGAAGAGGCCCCAGTCATGTGGCCCGGCCGGCACCGGAATGCCCGGTGGGCGCGCGGAGGGCCCGAGTACCCGCTCGGGAGGGTTCTTCCCGACTCCCCTGAAAACCAGCTGCTGCTCCACCGGACTCACCCCTCGACTTGGAACGGTGGTGAACCTACGCCCCCGAAAGTCCCTGCGCATCCGTACTTTTCGTCCCCCGGATAACGGGGAAACCCGAACGCGAAGCCATCTGCGCGCGCGGCCGCGGGGCTTCAGCCGCCGATCAGCGAGATCCCGAAGATCACCGCGAACCCGAGCAGCGTCAGCCCGACGCGGTCCCAGGAGGCGTGCTCGTGAGCCTCGGGAAGCAGGTCGGTCGCTCCCATGAAGAGGAAGAAGCCCGCGTAGAAGGCGAGCAGATATCCGAGCGTGGCATCGGGAACATTAAGGAGTGCTCCGACCGTCACGCCGACCAGGGGTGCGACCGCGTCGGCGACGAGCCAGCGGATCGCCTGCCTGCGGTCCTGAGATTGATTGAGAACGAAGCTCACGGTGTTGAGGCCGTCGGCGAAGTCATGTGCCAGGACGGCGACCAGGACGAGCACGCCGGTGGAGGTGTTTGCTCCAAACGCGAGGCCGACCGCAAGGCCGTCGATGAAGCTGTGCGCCGAGAGGCCAAAGGCACCGAACGTGCCCACCTGGCCATGCGCCCGGGCGTCGGCTGGCTCATCCCGGTGATGAAGGACCAGCACTCGCTCGAACATGAAGAAGGTCAGGAAGCCTGCGCCCATCAGCGCCCCGATGGCAGTCGAATCATTCGGGAGGAGATTGATCGCCTCCGGCAGGACGTCGAAGAGCGCAACGGCGACCACGATCCCGCCGCTGAGCGCGATCACCGTGGGGAGCGAATGGGCCATGCGCAGCGCGAGGACCCCACCCGCCATCGTGGTGAGCACCGCGAAGGCCGTCAGTGGGATCGCGATCAGCTGGCTATCGGCTAGCGGCAACGCGAGCACTCTCCGCGAATGACCAGGTCGTGACCGCTCATCGAGTGCTTCAGGTTTCCGGCCAGTTGCTCTAGCTGCTTCTCGATCCGCTCGTCCTCGAACGGAGTGACCCGGCCGCAGCGATCGCACACGGCGTGGTGGTGATGCTCGCCGCCCGGCACGACTGGCTCGAAACGCGCGCCACCATCACCGACCTCAACCCGCTGCACGAGCCCCATGCCGTGGAGCAGCTCCAGCGCTCGGTAGACGCTCGCGATGCCGACGTCGTTGCCCGACTCGTGCAGCTCCTGCGAGATCTCGTGCGCCGAGAGGCAGCAGTTCTGGCGGGCAAGCAGCGAGACCACCGCCCCGCGGGCGCCGCCGACTCGGTGGCCGCCCTCATCCAACGCCGTTCGCGCCACCAGTTCCCAGTCAGGTGCAGACCCGTGAGCCACGGGCTGAGCCTAGCAGCTAACTGAGAGTGATTCTCATTATCGTCAGGCGGGAGTGACCTGGCGCTCGCCGAGAATCTCGCCGAGCCGCCGCTCCAGGGCGACCGAGACGGCGGCGCGCACTGGACCGGGTTCGAGTCGCTCGACCAGCGCCTCCAGGAAGCCCTCGATGATCAGGCGCTTCGCCTCCTCGTCGGAGAGCCCGTGGGAGCGCAGGTAGTGGAGCTGCTCAGCGTCGATCTGGGCGACGGCGGCCGCGTGTGTGCAGCGGACGTCGTTCGCCTCGATCTCGAGGCCGGGGATCGCGTCGGCGTGAGCCTGTTTGGAGAGCAGCAGATTGCGGCTTTCCTGGAAGGCGTCGGTCTGCTGAGCGCCGGGGTCGACGCGGATCATGCCGCGCCAGACGGCGGTGGCGGATTCCTCGAGGACACCCCGGAAGGCGAGGTCGGAGGTGGTGTTCTCGGCCGCGTGCTCCTGGGTGGTGTCGAAGTCGAGGTGCTGGGTGCCGTTGCCGGCGTAGGCGCCGGTCACCCGGGCGTTCGAGCCCTGGCCGGCGAGCCTGGTCTCCATCCGGACCTTTCCTCGCGCCGAGCCGAAGCCGAGCGCCACCCAGTCGAAGTTCGCGTCGCGCTCCACCTCGGCGCGCTGGGTGCCGAAGACCCAGCCGTTCTCGCTCAATCCCTGGGCGGTGACGTAGCGGAGGTTGGCGCCGGGGCCCACCCAGATCTCGGTCACGGTGTTGAACAGGGAATCCGGATTGGAGTCGGTCGAGAGCCACTGCTCCCAGACCTCAGCCTCGGCGCCTTCCTCGAGCACGATCAGTGTGCGGAAGGAGAGGGCGGTCGCCTCGGCGTCCTGGACGGCGGCGATCAGCGCCGGCGCCTCGAGACGCTTGCCCCGCGGGACGTAGACCAGGGCTCCGCCTCGCCAGGCTGAGTCGTTGCGCGCGACGAACGGGTCGTCGCCCGGTGCCAGTGCTCCGAGCATCTCGCGCAGGTGGGGGAAGCGCTCGAGCGAGCTGTCCAGAGCGGCGACCAGAGGCTCGTGGGGGCGCCCATTGCCCTCGACGTCGACCGAGCCGCCCTCGAGGGTCGCGCCATCGACCTGGACGACCAGGTGGTCGGCGCCCTCGGGCGGGTTGAGGACACCGTCCGCTCGGGAGCGGGCCTCGGGGTCGCCGCCGTCGGCAGGCGCGTAGGCGTCGAGGTCGAGCCCGGAGAGGTCCGTGAACTCCCAGCCGCGCGTCTTCTGCGTCGGCAGCGGCGGTGCCGCACCGACGTCAGCCAATCGAACCCTCCATCTGCAGCTCGATCAGGCGGTTCAGCTCGACGGCGTACTCCATCGGAAGCTCCTTGGTGATCGGCTCGATGAATCCGTTGACGATCATCTTGGAGGCCTCCTCCTCGTCGAGGCCACGCGACTGGAGATAGAAGATCTGCTCTTCGCCGACCTTCGAGACGGTCGCCTCGTGGCCGACGTCGACGTCGTCCTCGCCGATGCGGATGGTCGGGTAGGTGTCCGAGCGCGACTCCTCGTCGAGGAGCAGCGCGTCGCAGACCACCTTCGACTTCGACTCAGACGCGCCCTTGGCGATCTCGAGCAGGCCGCGGTAGCTGGTGCGGCCCTTGTCCTTGGAGATGGACTTGGAGAAGATCGACGACGTCGTCTTCGGCGCGGCGTGGATGATCTTGCCGCCGGCGTCCTGGTGCTGGCCCTCGCCCGCGAAGGCGATCGAGAGGATCTCGCCGTGGGCCCGCTCGCCGAGCAGGTAGATCGACGGGTACTTCATGGTCAGCTTCGAGCCCAGGTTGCAGTCGACCCACTCCATCGTCGCGTCCTCGTGGGCGACCGCCCGCTTGGTGACGAGGTTGAAGACGTTCTGCGACCAGTTCTGGACGGTCGTGTAGCGGACCCGGGCGCTCTTCTTCGCCACGATTTCGACGACCGCCGAGTGCAGCGAGTCCGTCGAGTACGTCGGCGCCGTGCAGCCCTCGATGTAGTGGACGTCGGAGCCCTCCTCGGCGATGATCAGCGTCCGCTCGAACTGGCCCATGTTCTCGGTGTTGATCCGGAAGTACGCCTGGAGCGGCATCGCGACCTTGACCCCTGCGGGGACGTAGACGAACGAGCCGCCCGACCAGACGGCCGAATTGAGCGCGGCCAGCTTGTTGTCGTTGGGCGGGATGATCGTCGCCCAGTACTCGCGAACCAGGTCCTCGTGCTCGCGGAGGGCGGTGTCCATGTCGGTGAAGATCACGCCCTGCTCCTCCAGCTTCTCGTTCACCTGGTGGTAGACGACCTCGGACTCGTACTGGGCGCCCACGCCGGAGAGGAACTTGCGCTCGGCCTCGGGGATGCCGAGGCGGTCGAAGGTGTTCTTGATGTCCTCGGGGACCTCCGACCAGTCACGGCTGTTCTTCTCCGAGGCGCGGACGAAGTAGTGGATGTCGTTGAAGTCGATCTGGTTCAGGTTGCCGCCCCATTGCGGGGTCGGGCGGGACTCGAAGTGCTCGTAGGCCTTGATCCGGAAGTCCCGCATCCACTGCGGTTCGTCCTTGTACTCGGAGATCGACTCGACGACCTCGCGGGAGAGGCCCTTCGGCGACTTGTAGGCGTAGCCCGACTCCGGGTCGTGGAATCCGAACTTCTCCTTGTAATCGGCGTTGATGCCGGCGAGCTCGCGCTCCTCGGCCGGGCGCTCGGTTGGGACGGTGGTGTCCGGGGTGGCCATCTAGGGAACCTCCAGCTTGACGGTGTCGTCCAGGATCGTGACGGGGTATGTGGTGACCGGTTGGTAGGCGGGGAGGGTCTTGGGACGACCGGACGTGAGGTCGAACAGGGACCCGTGGCGTGGGCACTCCACGGTACAGGCGTCCGCGTCGAAGCTCCCCTCCGCGAGGGGACCGTCGTCATGCGAGCAGCGATCCTCGATCGCATAGAGGGAGCCGTCGCAGTTGAAGACGCCGATCTTGGCGCCGTCGGGCGCGTCGACCAGCTTCATCTCTCCGCTCGGCAACTCGCTCGCGGCGCAGACGTCGATCTGTTGTTTCGTGCCTTCAGTCACTTATTCCTACCGTCGAAGTCGGATTTTAGCTGACCCCAAGGCCGCGTCACTTCGGAGCGGAGGGCGAAGCCGCCAACCGATAGGTTTCCCCGTGCCTTGACTCTCGTCCTGATCATCGTGGGGATCGTCGTATTGCTGCTCCTGGCGGCCCTGCTGCTCTACAACCGGATGGTGTCCCGGCGGAATGCCGTGGACAACAGCTGGGCCCAGATCGAGGCCGCCCTGCAGCGCCGCCACGACCTGATCCCGAACCTGGTCGAGTCGGTGAAGGGCTACGCCGAGCACGAGAAGTCGACCTTCGAGGAGGTCACCAAGGCCCGCAGCGGCGCGGTCGCCGCCAAGGCGCCCGGCACGCAGGCCGTCGCCGAGGACATGCTGACTGCGGCCCTTGGCAGGCTGATGGTGGTCGCCGAGCAGTACCCGACGCTGCGCGCCACCGAGAACTTCCAGCAGCTCCAGCAGCAGCTGTCCGACACCGAGGACCAGATCCAGATCACCCGCCGCGTCTACAACGACACGGTCCAGACCTACAACACGATGATCCAGCAGTTCCCGGCGAGCCTCGTCGCCAACCAGTTCCACTTCGAGCCGCGACAGTTCTTCGACGCGCCGAAGGAAGACGAGGCGACGCCGGAGGTGAGCTTCTCGCAGGACGGCGCGGCGGGGGCAGCGGCGGAGAAGCCGAAGTCCTGAATGCGCGAGGGTGCGCGACAGCGCAACCCGTTTGAGGTCTGTCGCGGGCTGATCATCGTCATCGCGGCGCTGGCCGCGCTCGCGGCTCTCCCGGCGTCGGCCCTCGCGAGCGCGGACGTCACCGACGCCAACGTCACCCTGCGCCTCGCGCGGGATTCGAGCGTGCTGGTCAGCGAGCGCCTGACCTTCGACTACCAGGGCACCTACCACGCCTCCTATCGCGACATCCCGCTGGCCAACGGGGCGACGATCCACCCGAACAGCATCAGCGTTAGCGAGGGCAACCGGATGTATGTGCCCGGCGGCTGCACCACCTTCGGCTGCACCGACCGGACCGGCCGCTTCGGTGTGACCACAACGCCGGATGGCAGCGGCGTCCGGATCGTCTGGCACCACAACGCGAGCAACCAGCGGCGGACCTTCGTCGTCAGCTACCGCCTCGACAAGGTCGTCGACGCCTATGACGACGTCCTCGACTTCAACGCGCGGGTCTGGGGCGATCAATGGGACTTCAGCCTGGATCACCTCACCGCCCAGCTCCGCAGCCCACTGCTCGATCCGGCGAATAACACCTATGAGGTCTGGGCCTCCCCGCGGTCGGTGGAGGCGAAGACGATTCGCGGCTCGGGCGTCGCAGGCCTGACTGCCTCAGACGTGCAGGCCCATCAGTACGTCGAGCTGCGGGTGACCGTGCCGCGGCCACCCGGGCTGAACGTGGACGGGGCCAAGACGCACTCGGGCGTAGCGTTCCCGGGAATCTCCTCGGCCGAGCAGAAGGCGACCGACGACTTCAACAAGCCGTGGAACAAGTTCAAGCGCTTCGTCGCCCATCACGCCGAGCTGCTCGCGGCGCTGATCACGGCCCTACTGCTCCTGCTCCTGGCGCTGATGCTCTACCTGTCCCGCGAGCACCCGACCTCGACGGGGAAGTACGTCCCCGAGCCGCCCGACGATGCCGGTCCCGCGCTGGCATACGGGCTCGCTCACGAGGGCGGGGACTCCAACAACACGGTGCTCGCGACCCTTCTCGACCTGGTGGAGCGCGGCTACTACGACACGAAGAACGCAACTACCGACGACGAGAAGCTTGACCTGGCGATCAAAAAGTCGGCCAAGCGCCCGAAGGCCAAGCTCGAGACCTACGAACAGGACACGATCACCTTCTTCGATGAGCTGATTGGCGACGAGACGGTTGCGCTGAGCGACATGAAGGACCGGATCCCCGAGCACAGCGCCACCTGGCGATCGCGCTGGGAGAACATGACTGAATCCCTCAACAAGGCCGACTGGGGGCAGCTCACCTGGGACCGGAACCTGAACCCGCTCAGCCTGCTGGTAGCGCTGATCGGCGGCGTTCTGGTCGGCGCCATCTGCCTGATCCAGAACAACATCGAGCACCACTGGTTCGTCACCGCTGCCATCGGGGCCGTGGGCGTCGCGATCGTGGCGCTCTGGCCCGCCAACCGGCTGAAGCGCCTGGCGCCGGAGTACCGGCAGCGCTCGGCTCAGTGGGAGGCCTTCCAGCGCTGGACGCATGACTTCCCTCGGCTGGACGACGATCCGCCGGCGACGCTGAAGCTCTGGAAGCGGATCCTGATCTACGGCGTCGCCTTCGGCACGGCCGACCGGATGATCAAGTCCGACCGCATCCCGGAGCCCGTGGTCCAGAGCGCCGACGGCTCCTGGGCCGGCGGCTACCTCACCGGCGCGTACATCGGCTCGTCCTTCGACGGCAACAGCTTCGGTTCGGGTTTCTCCTCGCAGGTCGCACCGGAGTCCTCGAGCAGCGGCGGAGGCGGAGGCTTCAGCGGCGGAGGCGGAGGCGGCTTCGGGGGCGGCGGCGGGGGATCCTGGTAGCGGGGGCACGGCCGCTGCATTCAGGAGCGAAGGGCGAAGCCCGTAGCGACTTGTGATGGGCGGCCATAGCCCCCGCGCTTGATGGCGAAGCCGTCTACTCCAGCCCCGCGGCCTTCATGGCCGCCTCCCGGTCGTAGAACTCCTGGACGCGGATGCACTTGTCCTCGTCGTCGAAGCTGAAGACCTGGGCGATCATGTCGGAGATCTGGAGGCCCGTGATGTCGTTGCGCGCCCAGCGATGGGCGATGACGACGACGTGGTTACCGCCGTCGATCAGCTCCTCCGGTGCGAACTTGAGCTGGCCGACGGCGTTCCGCCAGCGGGTCCAGAACTCCTGCACTCCCTCCAGGCCCTTGTAGGTCCCCGGGAAGGGATCGCGCTCGGGAGCGATCCATTCGACCTCGGGGCTCATGTGCTCGAGCACCCAGCGCGGGTCCTCGGCGTTCCATGCCTCGAAGCCTTCCCTGACCAGCTTGACGCGATCGACCGCCATCCGACAAGAGGACGCTATTCGATGCCGGCGGACGCGTAGTCGGCGATCGCCATGACCGTGAGCTGCGGGTTCACCGTCACCGAGGAGGGGAAGACGCTCGCGTCGCAGACATAGAGGTTCTCCATCCCGTGCACCAGGAAGCGCTCGTCGACGACACCCTTCGCCGGGTCCCGGCTGACCGCGTTGCCGCCCTGCGGATGCGAGGTGTGCAGGCCGATGTCCGTGTTGTCGCGGACGATGTCGTCGAGCTCGCTGACCTGGTCGAGGCTGTCGTAGGAGATGGAGCGGAAGGTCATCGGCATGACGCGGAGCGCACCGCTCGCGAAGTGGATTCGTGCGGCGAGCTTCGTGCCCTTGAGCAGTAGGCGGAGGTCCGACTCCGCGGGCTCGTAGTCCAGCTTCATCCCCTTGCCACGGAAGCCGGGCTTGACCGTGGCGTTCGACTGCGATCCGACCACCACCCCGATGCAGCTCAGGTGCGAGTAGCGGCGCATGTTCTCGTAGTGGTCCGAGAACCAGCCCGGCATGAGCAGTGCCTGGGTGCCCACGGGGTTGAACCAGGACTCCAGGATGAGCTGGTCCTCGCCGGTCGGCCGGTAGCCGTGGGTGATCTGGAGGCCGTCGAAGGAGTTGAGCTCCTCCTCGAAGTCGGCGGTCAGCGGAGCGCCGACGTTGAAGGAGAGCCCGGTGCCCACGCGCGAGCCCCCGAGATTGCTGCGCTGCAGCAGCAGGCTCGACGCGAGCGCTCCTCCCGCGACGACGACCGTCTTGGCCGCGACCCGGAGCGCGCGGCCGTCCGAGAGCCTGCATCGGATCTCGGTCGCTCGCTTCCCGCGCGTGCGAATCGACTCCGCCAGGCACTCGCTGAAGATCCGGACCGCGCCGGGGAAATCGCTCTGGGCCCGGGGCAGGACGTTGTCGAGCGCCGAGAGCTTCTTGCCGTAGGCACAGCCGATGTTGCAGTAGCCCGAGCCGAGGCAGTCCTTGATGTTGGCGTCGACCACGCCGCCGTCGCCGTCCAGGCCGAGCGCCTCGATCCCCTCGGCCATCTTGGTGCCGCCCTTCTGAAGGCGCTTGCTGCCGTCCTGGCTGTAGACCGGCAGCCACTCGCGCAGCCGGGCGAACGACTCGTCGAAGCGCCTGGGATCGATCCCGGCGTCGAGGCCGTCTGGGTCGTTCCAGCGCTCGAGCGTCCGCGGCGGGACGTCGTAACAGACGGCGTTGTTGATCACCGTGCTGCCGCCGACGCACTTGCCCTGCAGGACCTGGAAGCGGGTGTCGGTCGAGAGCTGGAGCCCGCCGTCCGCGAACAGGTTGGAGAACTGGACGCGCTCGTCCTCGGTGAAGTCCCTGGGGTCGACGTGCTTGCCTCCCTCCAGCAGGACCACCTCGCGGCCACGCTCAGCCAGCCGGTGGGCCAGGATCGCCCCCGCGGCACCGCTGCCGACGATCGCGACGTCGGCGGTGATCAGGTCCGCGTCGACCTCGTTCGGCGAGCTGACGTCGAGGGTGGCCAGCTCGCCCACCTTCTTCATCGCCTTCGGAAAGCGCTTGCGCTGCGAGAAGGGCACGTACCCGGTGGAGGGCGCGCTGCGGGGGTCCGCGTAGTAGCCGATGATCGCCAGCTGCTGGGTGGAGGAGAGCAGAGTCTGCACCAGCCTCCGGAGCTTGCCGGGGAGACGGCGCTCCACCACGTCGCTGATGAAGGAGCGCTCGATGAAGGCCAGCCGCCTCTCGGGTGCCATGAAGGCGAAGGGGGGTCGCAGCCGGAACAGGGGATAGACGGTGAGCGCCGAGAGGACGAGTTTCGATTTCCATTTCTCGTGCGCGGTGAAGGAGTAGAGGTAGTCGTCGATCCCCTTCGCCACCTGCTCGGGCGTGAGCGCCTCGTCCGGGCCGATGACGAGCACCTCCGCCATCGCCATCGCGGTGTTGTGCTGATGCGGCCAGAGGTAGCGGAGCCCGTACCGCCCCTTGACGGCCGAGCGATACAGCCAGGCGAGCACGACCACCACGGCGCTCGCCGCCGCCGCCCAGATCAGGAGCTGCAGGGTCGGGCTGAGGCTGGTGCCGAGCGGAGCGCCGAAGGTCGCATCGACGCTGTCGTGGTTGCCGAAGGCCAGCATCAGCAACAGCGCGAAGACGATCAGCATGTGGCCGAGGACCACGAGCTGGGTCGCCCAGCCGTTCCGGCGGACGTCGCCGGCGGCGACGAAGCAGAGGACGGCGAAGAGACCGTCCTTGGCGAACGAGTTGGCGACGAAGGGGAACTCGGCGGAGGCGAACAGGCCGAGCACCGGATAGAGCAGGGCCTGGACGAGGAAGAAGACCGTGAAGAAGCGGAGCGCCAGCTCCAGCCGCCGCTCGGGAGCTGTCAGCTCAGGAGCCTGCACTCGTCGGATCGCCGCGCACTGCGCTCAGTGCCGCGCTGCGGTCGTAGTACTCGCGGACGCGGATGCAGATGTCACCCTCGAAGTCGAAGACCTGGATCACCCGGTCCGAGATCTCGAGGCCGCTGTGCTCGCCCCTGCCCTGGCGCCGGGCCACGACGACGACCGACTCGCCCGCATCGATCATCTCCTCGATCTTGAAGTTGAGCTGCCCGACGGCGGCGCGCCATTGAGACCAGTAGTTCTCGACGCCCTCGTAGCCGCGGTAGGTGCCCGGGTCGGGGTCGTCCTCCGGCGTGATCCACTCGACCTCGGGAGACATGTGCTCGAGCACCCAGTTTCGGTCCCCCGAGTTCCAGGCGGCGTACCCCTGCTCGACCAGCTGTACGAGCTCCTCCGACATCTCCCCGATTCCTCCTTCTAAGTGAGTATCCCAGTCGATAGGACATTAGGCTTGATCGGGATCGGATCTGAAAGGGGAATTCCATGAGGTCGATGGGGAGACTCGTACTGCCGGCGATTGCCGCGGCCATAGCCGCGGCCGCCGTGGCTGTCCCAGCCGGTGCCGGGCAGTCGGCATCCAGCAGGCTGACCCTGAAGGTCGCCGGAGGCCCCCCGTTCCACGGCCGCGTGATCAGCAAGAACCCGGCCTGCGTCGCCAACCGGAAGGTGCTGCTGATCGAGGTCGCCCCCGACCGTGCGCCGATCGACTACGCCGACAACCGCACCAACGGCAAGGGCAAGTGGGTCTTCAGCTCCGAGCTGCAGGGAGCGAGGGTGGTGCAGGCGAAGGTGACGCAGTCGAAGTCGAGTGGCGTCGCCTGCAAGTCGGCGTTGTCGCCCGCGAAGGGCCTGTAGCTAGAGCGCGTCGGCCTCGGCGGGGTCGCCCTGCTCGCCCTCGTCCTCCCAGTCGGCCGGCTTGCCGAGGCTCGCGCCCTTGACGACCTTGAGGCCGAGCATCGCGCACTTCATCCGAGTCGCCGAGATGTCGATGCCGAGCAGGTCGAGCACGTAGTCCTTGGGGAGCTTCAGGATCTCCTCGCGCGTCATACCCTCGAGCTCGTCGGTGAGCAGAGAGGTGGCGGCGGTCGAGATCGCGCATCCCTGTCCCTCGAACGAGACCTCCGCGACCTTGCCGTCGCCGTCGAGCTTCAGGAAGACGTGCTGCTCGTCGCCGCAGAACGGGTTGTTGTCCTCGAACTCGAGATCGAACTCGTCCAGGCGGCCGAAGTGGTGCGGCCGCTTGTAGTGCTCGAGGATCTGGTCGCGGTAGAGCTCGTCCATGACGATTGAGGCTAGCGAAGGGGGAAATGCAGCAGAATCGCTGGCGTGGACGACAGTGCCCCGCGGGTGACCGTGGTGATCCCCGCATATAACTCGGAGGCGTTCCTTGCGGACGCGATCGACAGCGCCCTTGCTCAGGAGTACGACGGCGAGATCGAGGTGATCGTCGTGGACGATGGCTCGACGGACGGCACCGCGGTAGTCGCGGGGAGATATCCCGAGGTGACACTCTTCAGCCAGCCGAATCAGGGTCCGGGCGTCGCCCGCAACGTCGCGATCGAGGCGGCGACCGGCGAGATGATCGCCATTCTCGACTCGGACGACCTGATGCTTCCCGGACGGCTGCGAAAGCAGGTCGAGCACCTGCGGGAGCATCCCGAGGAGGGCGCCGTCATCGGGCTTCACAGCGTTCGCGTGGCACCCAGTGTGGACGCGCCGAGCTGGCTGTTCGATCTCGAGGCGACCGGTGCCGGCGCCGACGCTCAAGACAGCGCCATCCTGGGCCGGTATGTCACCGCCACGATGATGGCCTGGCGGCGGACCTTCGACGAGGTTGGTCTCTACGACCCCGCGTTCCGATTCGCCGAGGACGTCGATTGGCTGATCCGTCTCATGGATGCCGGGAAGCCGGTGGGGACGCTGGACGAGGCCCTAATCGTCCGGCGAGTTCACGGCGGGAACATGATTCTGGACCGGCCCGGGGTCCGGCACGGCATCTTTCAGGCCATGAAGGCGCGGATCGACCGGCGACGAAGCGCGGACTCAGCCTCCGATCCGAAGTAGTCGCCGGACAGCGTGGCGGGTGAAGGCCCGGTAGCTCGGTGCGCTCCAGGCTTCCTTCAGCTGGGCGGGGAAGTTGGGTTGACGGGGAGCTGTCGGATCGAGGACCTTCAAGCGCCGGAAGCGGTTCCACTGCGAGATCAGGATCCGGCGCTGGCTTGACGGTGCGCGGGCCGCCCGGCGCGCCATCGACTCCCTCAACGACACGCGCACCCTCCGCAGGCGGCCGATCAGATCCTCCGGCACCTCGGCATCGAATGCCTCCCGCAGATATGTCAGAGCATCGAGGATGGTGGTGGTGATCTGGCGTTGGACCGCCTGGCCTCCGAGGCGCTCCCAGTCGATCGAGTCGCCCTCCGCGCGGAGCAGCACCAGTGAATCCACGACCCAGCGGAGGGACCCTCCCGGGGTCCACTCCGCCCCGTGAGCGCACACCTGGAGAAGCTGATCAGATGGGCAGAGGGTCTTGGTCGTGACGCCTTCGATCTCGATCGGAACAGCCGCCGCCCAGAGGTCATGATCCGGTGAGGACTGGAAGAGGGCGTACCAGTGAAGGTCGATCTCCTGCCCCCGATCGTCGACGAAGGCAGTGCTGTGATGAACCGGGACGCGGCGTGCCGGATCGGGGAATGTCTCGTGGGGGTGAATTTCGGCGGCGCCCAGCGCGGCGATCGCATCCATAACGCGTTCCCGCGGGACCAGGATGTCGAAGTCGGTCATCTGCCGCGCGCCGCGGTCCCGGTAGGCGAGAAACGTGAGCGCAGCCCCTTTGAGCACGAGCGAATCGATGCCCGCCCCATGAAGGACTCGGATCGCACGTGCGCCGGTCTGGAAGATGAGCTGGTTGCGGCTCCACGCATGGCGGTAGATCCCTTTGAGGCGGGGCATCTCAGGGTCGTCGGCCCGCAGCCGCGCAAGGTTCCGGTACACGGGTGGCAACAACAGAGCGGCCTCGTGTCGGGTGTCCTCCAGAGCCGTGGAGGCTCGCCAGCGTCTCCATGCGTCCACGCCTGCAGGCGATTCATCCACTGCGGCTCGGATCAACAACTCGTCGGTCTCACTCGGAAGCCAGGCGTGCGAGGACCGCCGGCTCATGTCGACCGCCGCCGGCGGTCGAGTGAGTCCTTCAGGATCCGCGCGTAATCCCCGAAATGCTCCCGGGATTTGCGCGAGTGCCCCGCCGGGTGCAGCCGTCGATGGAGGACGACGTCCGGCAGCAGGCGCTCCTTCATTGCGAGCTCTCGGGCGCGGGCGAGCCAGTCCATCGTGGTGGCGATTCGATAGTCGCGATATGGCCCCACGCGCTCGAACCCGGTCCGCCGGACCACCAACACTCCGGCCAGCGAACTCGCCACGATCTCTCCCTCGCCGACAAACCGGCCGACATCCGAACCCAGCTCGGGGCTGCGGAATTGGAGCTGGTGGCCGAAGACCAGATCGATGGCAGGGTCTTCGAGTACCCCAAGCTGGAGTTCGAGCCTTCCTTTGGGCCAGACGTCGTCCGCGTCCAGAAACGCGAATACGGACCCACGGGCCATGCTCAGGCATCGGTTCCGCGCCGCCGGCTCACCCAAGGCGCCCTGCCGCGCTAGGCGCACGGGATCGCCGAAGCTCTCGGCGATCCCGGCAGTGTCGTCGGTCGAGCCATCGTCGACCACGAGCAGCTCGAGCGGCGGCCCCTGCTGCGCGAGCACGCTCTCGATCGCCTCCGCGATGTAGAGGGCGGCGTCCCGCGCGGGCATCATCACCGAGACGACCGGTTCAGCCGGCATCGGCCAGGATTTCTCGCAGAGCCCTCACGGATCGGCCCGGCTCGCTCCCCAGCTCCAGGGAGTAACTGGGGACAGTGCGAGCAAGTGATGCCATCATCGAGAGTCCGGTCGCTCCGGTCGCCGGAAGCTGGAGCATGGTGCTCGGAGCGAGCGCTCGAAGTCCCTCGGGGCCGCTGATTCTTTTCCACCTGGCGCTCCCGGCAGTGACCCGAGGCGCGACGATTGCCGCCAGCTGCAGACGCTTCCGCATCACATTCGGATGCTCGGCATCCATCTGCACCACGTACTTCTCATCCGCCGCCATGTCGCGACGTGGTAGCGAGAGGCGCGGAAGTAGCTGCAGGGAGCGCTCGCTCAGCTTTGCGGTGGAATGCACGCTGTGTACGACGGGCTCGTCGTCAAGCGTGACCGCCACGTAGTCGTCTCCGGCGAAGTTCATCCCCTCGAGCGCGGAGGCGACCGCGAGCGTGGACTTGCCGCTACCGCCCGGTCCGACCAACAAGGCCGCCCGGTCTCCGTCGCCCACGGCACCGGCGTGGACCAGCACGGCCCCCGTGGCTGACAGCAGCTGGTTGAGCGCGACGCGGAGCGGGGCCGCCCGCTCGTACCACGGAACCCCAGCCGCGGAGGAGGTCTGGAAGAGCGCCTTGCGCCGCCCCGGGTCCACGACGGTGATCGCTCCGTAGGTGAAGTCGAAGACGGCGCGCGCCCGATCGGCGCCCCGGTAGGCGAGCGCTCCGAGCTTGTCAAGCTCGGACTCCGTCCAGGGGATCTCCGGAGGCTCCAAGCCTGCGGACTTCCCATCCCAGACGTCGATCTGGATCTCCGCCTCGGCCCCATCCTTCGCCAGATGGCGGAAGGAAGGGGCGAGTGCATCTCGCATCGCGGGCCCGGCGAAGCGGATCAGCAGGGCGCGACCGGCCAGATCGAGCCGGAGGTCCTCCTCGCCGGTGTGCAGCCTCGCGCGCTCGAACCGAGACTCGAGATCGACGAGAAGCGTGGGGACGTCAACGACGGCCCCCGGTTGGGGGGCCCTACTCGCCGCGATCGAGGGTTGGCCAGCCCTCAGGGGCGACATCGTGAATCGGGTCGACGAGCAGGAAGTCCTGCATGTCCGTGTACTTCTCGAGCTTCGCCGGCACGTACTCGCCACCGGCGGGTGCGGGTGCATCGACCGGGGGGCTGCCGTTCGAAGAGGCGCTCGGGGTGCCCGGGGACGTCTCCCGGACCAGGCCCTCGTCGCGGAGTTGAGTGAGGAGCCGCTCGACGTCGCCGGGAATGTCGCCTTTGTGTTGAGGGTAGGCAGCTTCCAGCCGCTCGGCGATGGCAGCGGGACGTACGCCCGCGCAGATCATCTCCCAGATCTCCTTGCCCGACCCGGCAAGGCTGTAGTAGTTCGCCTGCGAGAGCTGGATCAGGATCACCTCGCCCTCGATCGTCTCATGCACAACCTGACTCGGGTCGACCACCAACGCTTCGCCCGGCATCGCACTGTCGCTCATTCGTCGCTCCTGCACCCTCGCAGTCCTTGCCCCTATGACTCCGGCTCACTCTATCTCGACTTGACGGGCCGCACGACGAGGCAGTCGAGCTCGAGGATACGGAGGTCGTCATCTCGGCTCACCGGGAAAAGACCCGACAGCTCCAGGCCGGCCGCCCTCAGCAGCCCGAGGACGTCCGTGTAGGGGTGGGCGGCCTCGTAGAGCGGTATCACGGCAGTCTCGATCTGCACGGCTCTCACCTTCCTGAGGGACTCCGCGGCGCCGCGCAGCACGTCCCATTCCAGTCCTTGGACGTCCACCTTGAGCATGACGCGCGGCTCGGTGAGGTCCGAGGTGATCTCGTCGAAGAGATCGTCGAGCGCCCGCACCTCGACTGTCTCGGTGGTCTCCTTCCCACGCAGGGCGCTGAAGAGGCGACGTCCCTGGGCGGTGGGCCTCGGGCCAGCCGAGAAGCTCGTGTCCTCTTCGAACACCGTCATCCGGAGCCGACCGGGCTCCGAGCCGAGGGCGACGCGATGGCCCGTCCATGGGGGGGACTGGGCCATTGACGCCTCCAGCGCGCGAAACGAACCCTCGACGGGCTCAAAGGAGACGATCGAGCCCGAGTAGCCGATCCCGCGAAGCATCCTCCCGTGCTCACCGTTGTGAGCGCCGACATCGATCACACAGTTGATCTGGTGGCGGGCGAGTACGTCACCCAGGTGATTTGCGAGCACCGCCCGGTTGAGGCCCGCGCGCACCTTCTCCAGGTTTTCCGCCCGCGCCATCGCGAGGAGGAGCTCAGCCGGAGTCGAAGATCTTGCGGACGTCCTCGAGCCCGCGGATCAGGCGATCGACCTCGGCGCGGGTGTTGTAGACGGCGAAGCTGGCGCGGGTGGTGGCCGGCACACCGAGCCGCTGCATGAGGACCTGGGCGCAGTGGTGGCCGGCCCTGACCGCGACTCCGTGCCGGTCGAGGATCTCCGAGATGTCGTGCGCGTGCACGCCCTCCATCTCGAACGAGACGATGCCGCCGCGGTCGTCCCCGGCGGGCGGCCCGAACACCGTCAGCCCGGGCATCTCCGCGATGCGCTCCAGCGCGTATGCGGTCAGCTCGGCCTCTGCCGCGTGCATCGCGGGCAGGCCCAGCTCCTCCATCCATTCGATTGCCGCGCCCAGCCCGGCCGCCTCGGCGATCGGCGGGGTGCCACCCTCGAACTTCGCGGGCAGGTCGGCCCAGGTGATCTGCTCCTTGGTGACCTTGCGGATCATCGATCCGCCGCCGACGAAGGGCGGCATCTCCTCGAGCAGCTCGCGGCGGCCGAAGAGCGCGCCGAGGCCGGTCGGCCCGTACATCTTGTGGGCGGTGATCGCGTAGAAGTCGGCGCCGAGCTCGGCCATGTCGAGCTCGAGCTTGGGAGCGGCCTGCGCTCCGTCGACGACCAGCAGCGCCCCCGCGTCGTGGACCATCCGGGCGATCTCCGAAATCGGGTTGATCGTGCCGAGCACGTTGGAGACGTGGGCGACCGACACCAGCTTCGGCCCGCGCTCGAGCAGCGCGGCGAGGGCGTCGAGGTCGAGGCGGCCGTCGTCGGTGATCGGCGCCCAGTCCAGGTGCGCGCCCCTCTCCTGAGTCGCCTGGTACCAGGGCACCACGTTCGAGTGATGCTCCATCTCCGTGATGACGATCCGGTCGCCCTCAGCGAGATTGGTCCGCGCCCATGAGTACGCCACCAGATTGAGCGCCTCCGTGGCGTTGCGGACGAAGATGACTTCGCGGCGGTCCGCCCCCAGATGCGAGGCGAGCCTGTCGCGAGCCCCCTCGTAGAGGGCGGTCGCCTCCTCGGAGAGCGTGTGGACGCCGCGATGGACGTTGGCGTTGTGCTCGCGCCAGTAGCGGTCGAGCGCATCGATTACGGCCAGGGGCTTCTGCGAGGTCGCCCCATTGTCGAGGTACGCCAGCGGCTCCCCGTGGACCTCGCGGGCGAGGATCGGGAACTCGCCTCGGATCTCTTCGATGGACCGAGGCAGGGCGGGGGCGGTTGTCGCCGTCGGCTCCATCGTCGGAACTAAGCGGCCGCGCCGGCCTCCACCTCGTCCTTGATCCAGCCGTAGCCCTTCTCCTCGAGCTGTACGACCAGCTCTGGGCCGCCCTCCTTGACGATGCGGCCGTCGTAGAGGACGTGTACGGCATCCGGCTTGATCAGGTGGAGGATGCGCTGGTAGTGGGTGATGATCAGGACGCCCATGCCTGGGCCGGCGAACTTGTTGACGCCCTTGGCAACGACGCTGCAGGGCGTCGATGTCGAGGCCTGAGTCCGTCTCGTCGAGCACGGCCATCGCGGGCTGCAGCATCGCCAGCTGGAGGATCTCCATGCGCTTCTTCTCGCCGCCGGAGAAGCCCTCGTTGAGGTAGCGCGAGGAGAAGTCCTTGGGGATGTTGGTGAGCGCCATCGCCTCCTCGGCCTCCTTGCGGAAGTCCTTCAGCTTCACCTGCTCCTCGCCCTTCGCCTCGCGGTGGGAGTTGACGATCATCCGCAGGTACTTGGCGACCGTCACGCCCGGAGATCGCGACGGGGTACTGGAAGGCCATGAACAGGCCCATGCGGGAGCGCTCGTCGGGAGCGGCCTCGGTGATGTCCTCGCCCTTGAAGGTGATCGTGCCCTCGGTCACCTCGAGGCTCGGATGGCCCATGATCGCGTTGGCGAGGGTGGACTTGCCTGAGCCGTTCGGGCCCATCAGCGCGTGGATGCTGGCGCTGTCGACGTCGAGGCTGACGCCCTTGAGGATCTGCTTGCCCTCGGCGGTCACGTGCAGGTTGCGGATCTCGAGCTCTGCCAATTGGTGCTCCTGGTTCTGGTTGTGAGTTGTCGCTACGCCGCGACGTGCGCGGCGGCCTTGGGGCTGGACTCGGGCGCGTGGTGGTCGGAGAAGTCGACCAGCTCGGCGAGCGTCGTGCCCAGCAGGGCCTTGGTCACGCCGCCCTGCACCCGCGTCCAGAGAAGCTTGGTTGCGCATGCCCGGTCCCCGTCCGACTCGTGCGAACAGGAGACCTTGCCCTCCGGATCGGCCTGGAAGCACTCCATCGGCGCGATCGCGCCCTCGAGCGCCTGAACGACCTCGAGCATCTCGATCTCATCCGCGGGCCGCCCGAGGCGATAGCCGCCGTGGGCGCCGCGCTGGCTCTCGACCAGCCCGGCCTTGCGCAGCTTGGCGACCAGGTGCTCGAGATAGGAGAGGGGGAGGTGCTCGGATTCGGCGACCGCGCTCAGCGCCACCGGGGCGCCGTCCTCCTGGCGGCCCAGCTCGACCATCAGGCGGACTCCGTATTCGGCTCGGGTGGAGAACAACATCGCCGCTAAATCCTAGCGGAATGGTCGGTTATGCAACCAGCGTCTCAGACGGGATTGCGGCGGGCCGGCGGAGGGCACGAGGAGCTGGCCGCCGTCGATTCTGATCACCTCGTCGTTCACGTAGGTCATCCGGTCGGCGAGCGACTCGATCACCGCAGCAATGTCATCCGGCTCCGCCACACGCCCAAGCGGTATGTGGCTTGCCGCACGGTCCAGTCTCGTGTGGTCCCTCGCCGCCCGCATCTCCTCCTCCACGAGTGGCGTTCGGGTGGCTCCGGGCGCCACCACGTTGACGCGGATCCCACGCCTGCCCAGCGGACCCGCAAGGACGTGCGCCATCCCGATCAGCCCCGCCTTGGCAGCGCTGTAGGCGGGGGCGCCGTACCCACGCAGCGCGTTCACTGACGAGCAGAGGACGATGCTGCGGTCGCCCGTCATTTCGCTCAGCTTCGGCAGGGCGGCCTGGATCAGCGCGAACTGGCCGGTGAGGTTCAGCGATAACGACCGGGAGAAGCCATCAACCGCGACCGCGGCGTCCGGCTCGATCGATTCGGGCTCGTCCTCGAGGACACGTCCGGCCAGCCCGACGACGTGTCGAAGCTCCCTCCCGTCGAGCAGCTCCTCCACCGCAGCAACCAGCCGCTCCGGGTCGGTCACGTCGGCCACCTTGCCGCGGTAGTCGCCCCTGCGGAGGGTCTCCACGGCGGATGAGATGTCAACGCCCACCACGCCGTAGCCGCTCGCGAGGAACCGATCGACGGTGGCGGTGCCGATCCCGCCGGCGGCTCCGCTGATCAGCACGGTGCCCTTGCTCAAGACGGCTCCCTCGCCCGGGCGACGACTCCACGCAGGATGTCGCGGAACCGCGCGTAGTCGCGTGCTCCGATCTCGCCCGAGTGGCGGGCCTCGATCTCGGCCACGATCTCGTCGCCGACGATGAGCTGCTCGAGCCCGCGCTCGGTCGGCACGATCAGCTTCGCTCGCCGATCGGTTGGGTCCGGACGCCGTCCCACGTAGCCCAACTCCTCGAGCTCATCGATCAGGCGGCCCACGACCTGCTTGTGGAGGCCGGAGAGGCGGGCGAGCTCCGTGGCGCGGATGCCGTCCTCGTCGAGGTAGGCGAGCACCGCCCCGTGCCGGGCGCTCAGGTCGTCATATCCCGCGGCGGCCAGCCTCGAGAAGAGCTCCTTCTGAAGCGAGAAGGTGAGCTGGCTGGCGAGCACCCCGAGGTCCGGGCTCCATTCCTGGCGTTCCTTGCGGCGCTTGGTGGTTGTCACGCCCCGTGAAAGTACCAAATCGTGACGGTCTGAATCCGTGATCAGCGTTCATCGCCCGTTGAAGTGCCTCCCTATACTCCTGCGAAGACTTCGACCTTCCAAGCACGGAGGAGACGCACCCAGATGACAACCACCGGACGTTCCAATTGGCAAGCGGCCTTCAAGACGGTGCTCCTGCTCTCAGTCCTCGGCGGCATCCTGGTCGGCGCCGGGTACCTGATCGGCGGGCCCTCGACGGCCCTCGTCTTCCTGTTCATCGCGGTCATCATCAACATGGGCAGTTGGTTCTTCAGCGACAAGATCGCTCTAGCTGCCGCAAGGGCGCAGCCTGTGTCCGAGGAGGAGGATCCGCGGCTCTACCAAATGGTCCGGGACCTGACCACCCGCGCCGGTCTCCCCATGCCGAAGCTCTACGTGATCCCGCAGGAGCAGCCGAACGCCTTTGCGACGGGCCGCAACCCGAAGCACTCCGCGGTCGCGGTGACTGCCGGGATTCGCAAGCTCCTCACGGAGGATGAGCTGCGGGGGGTGCTCGCGCACGAGCTCGGGCACGTCCGCAACCACGACATCCTCCTGACCTCAGTGGTCGCGACGATCGCGTCCGCCATCACCTGGATCGGCTACATGGTGCTCTGGGTCGGCGGCGACAGCGATTCGCCCCTCGGGATCATCGGCCCGCTACTGCTCTGGATCCTCGCCCCGATCTCCGCGGCGATCATCCAGATGGCGATCTCCCGTCAGCGTGAGTACTCGGCCGACGCGACTGGCGCCGAGATCTGTGGAAACCCCGAGTCGCTTGCTTCCGCCCTGCTGCGCCTCGAGTCCGGCGCCCAGGCGATTCCGATGCAGGTCAACCAGGCGAGCGAGCCGCTGTACATCGTCAAGCCGTTCAGCGGAAAGGGCCTGGCCTCGCTCTTCTCGACCCATCCGCCGATCGAGGAGCGGGTCCGGCGGCTGCGCCAGATGCGGCCCACGATCGGCTAGGTATCGACCGTTGGCATATCGAGTTGTGAATTCGAGGGACGCCTTCTGGCGTCCCTCGAACCAGATGAAGGTCGAGAACACCGATCTCGCCAAGCAGCTCGAGGCCGAGACGCTGGGCGCGCGCCTCTGGCGGCTTCGTCCCGGCCAGGCGAGCACCTGGCACCGGCACTTCAAGGAGCACGAGCTCTATGTGCTGCTCGAGGGCGAGGGGCGGGTGCGGGTGGACGACGAGGTGCTGACGATGCGGCCGCACGACGCCCTTCTGGTCGAGCCGGAGCACGTCCGTCAGCTCTTCAACGACACCGACGCAGACGCCCTCTGGCTGGTCGTCGGGGCGCCACGGGAGGGCGTCACCAGCACCCTGGAAATGACGGCTGACCAGCTCGAGGCGATGTACCCCGATGGCCCAAGGGCGATGCCACCGGAGCTGGGTGGCGGCACATTCGGCGGCTGAGCGACGGCAGGGCTCCAAGGCCCTAGCCTTTGCACAGTGAAGAGGGTCACGGCGGCGATTCGCTGATGCGGAAGACGTGGGGCTCATTTGCTCGGCTCTTCGAGGGGTCCAGGCGACTCGTTTTCGCCAGCCTCGGCATCTCGATCCTGCAGTCGCTGCTTCTCGTGCCGATTGCGTTTCTCGTGCGCCGCGCCTTCGACGTCTCGATCCCGGATGGCAACACGGCCGGCGTGATCGTGATCGGGGTGGCGATCCTGGCGCTGTTCGCCGCGAGCATGGGCCTCGGTCTCTGGACGAAGCGTGTCGCACTGCGGGCGACGAATTTGGCGATCACAGGCTTGCGGATCCGCCTGATCGGGAAGGTGCTCTTCCTTCCGCGCGCGTATTTCGACCGATCCGACCTGGGCACGCTGCACGCGACCATCGTGCAGGACACCGATCGCCTCGACCTCATGACGATCTCGCTCGTCTCGATCCTCATGCCCGTCGTCGTGATCTCGGTTGCGTTGAGCGCGACGCTGGTGGTGATCCAGGCGCAGCTGGCCGCGCTGCTCCTCGTGATCATCCCCGTGCTGGTGGTGCTGACGAGAACGCTCAACCGGCGGGTTCGTGCGCGAACCCGCCGCTGGCAGCGCGCGTTCGACGCCTTCAGCACTCAGACTCAGCTCGCCCTGCGGTCCATAACGCTCACCAAGCTGCACGGGGCCGAGCGTTCCGAGGTGGAACGGCAATCGATCAAGATCGATGAGCTCGGCGAGGCCCGGATGGCAATGTCGTGGGCGCAGGCCCTTCACACCCAGCTGAACGGGATCATCGCTGCGGCTGGCGGCGTCGTCGTGCTGGTTGTCGGCGGCATTGCGGTCGCCCACGGGACCATGAGCATGGGAGACCTGATCTCCTTCTACGCGGTCCTCGGGCTCCTGCGCAACCAGCTTCTGATCGGCGGAGGTGCGACCCCGACCGTGATCTCGGGAACCGAGTCACTTGCACGACTCGAGGGGATTCTCGAGGAGGAACCCGGGCTCGCCTACAGCGGCACCCGCTCGATTGACTTCGCGGGACGCATCGAGCTCCATGAGGTGGGCTTCGAATACGTGCCGGGGGAGCCGGTGCTCCGCGAGGTGAGTCTGGAGATCATGCCGGGCGAGGTGGTGGCTCTGCTCGGGCCGAACGGTGCGGGAAAGAGCACAATCATCAGCCTGATCGCGGGCCTCTACCTGCCTCAGCGGGGGACCATCCTCGCCGACGGTGTACCGCTTGCGGACCTCGACATCGCCGACCTGCGCAGGCGCATGGGGTTCATCGTCCAGGACCCCCTGCTCTTTCCGACGAGCGTCGCCGAGAACCTCTCCTTCGGGCGGCCTGGCGCGACCGCGGCCGAGCTGCGGGCGGCCGCGGTGCGAGCCGGGGCTCATCGATTCATCGAGGAGCTACCCGGCGGTTACGAGGCCCGCATCGGGGACGACGGCGTCCTCCTCTCCGGCGGGCAGCGCCAGCGACTCGCCCTGGCCCGCGCCATGCTCGGCGCACCCCGGCTGCTCATGCTCGACGAGCCGACGACGCATCTCGACACGGCCGGAGTCGACGATCTGATCGGTTCGCTGACGACGGGCGACGGTCCCGGCATCCTGATGGTGACGCACGATCCAACCGTCGCGGCGAGCGCCGAGCGGACTCTGTACCTCCGCGACGGAGAGCTGACCGACTCGGAATCGGCACCGGACCTGATGATGCCCGGCCAGGGCGAGGACAGCTGAGCCGATCCCATGGGTCGCCGCCGAGGCGGATGAAATACGAAGGTCAGGCCGGCAGAGCCGCTTCGTGCTCGAAGCGATCCGCCACGGCGCTAGCGGTCTCGAAGGCGATGCCTCGCCGCTGGGCGAGATGGAGCAGGTTCTCCTGTATGTAATCCCAGTGGTGGCGGATGACCGAGTCGGTCCGTATTGCGATTGCAATCACGGCAGGGTTGCGAAGCATCTCCAAGGTCAGGCGGGATGCGAAGACGCCGGGGCCGTGAATCGGCGTGAGCGGCACCCTGCGGAAGGGCGGGCGCCGGGCACGAGCGCTCAGCAATGGCACCAGCAGGGGCCCTTTCCCGTTGGAATCAGGAGACGGGAAGCTCGCCGGCGTAGCTCGAAAGGGGTCAGCCGGGACCCCGCGATAGTCCGGAATCGTCCCGTCGGTGCGCTCATCAGGGCCGCCGAGACCGTCCATCTCCTCCACGCCCGTCTCGAGACTCAGATCGACGCGAACCCGCCGGTCGGAAAGGACCGAGAGCATCGGGGCGGTGAGGAAATGGTCCCCGGCTCGGTGCGCCTGACAGGAGTGACCGAACACATCCTCGAAGGCATCGAGTCCCGTCTCCAGGCAGTGCTTTCCCCAGGCGGCATCGCGATAGTCCGCGACCCATTCGCCGGCCCGCTGATCCAAACGCCATGTGTGTGAGTGCAGGCCGATCTCGTCTCCGCTCTGAGCCAACTTGCCGAGCGCTTCGCCATAGACGTCGGCCACCCAGGAGGCCGAGCCCCACGTGTCCTCGATCTGTGGGTCCATGCGAATGAACCAGCAGAACTTCGCCCGTCGCCCGCTGGCGGACTCGAGGCGGTCGCGGAGAGCCGGCATCTCCCGGAGGAGCGACTCGAACCCGAGCCATGGCGGTGGTTCGGAGGGGTCATAGACGCGAGGGTCCGGTTCAACGTCGATACACAGGACGATCGGCACGTCTGCGCGTCGGCGAATCCGGTCCATGACGCGCCAAGCGGGTTCCAAGGTGTGACTCACGTTGCGCATGATTCCAGGAAAGACCGAGGACCCAGATGCGGCTACCCCCTAGGTCCCCGGGGTGTCGGCACCGGTGGGCCGGCGCCGCCTGGCCATCGCGACCGCCCTCGCATATTCGTCGCGAGCGAGCCGGTTGATCCGGCCGTTGTTGGTCTTGTGGAGCCGCCGCCGCAGAAGGACCTCCCCCAGCATTCGCTCCCTCAGACCCACTCCGCGGGCGCGCGTGTACCAATCGACGAAGTCGGCGAGCTTCCAGGAGGTGTCGAACGCTCCAACCCGCTCGAGCGCCGGGCGCCGGATCAGCATCGTCCCCTTCACCTTCCCGGGGAGGCTGCCCACGGGTGGGCGAAGCTCGGCTTTCTCCTTCGGGCTCAGATCCGGGCTGATGAACTGCTCGACCCGCCCGAAGACCATGTCGATCTCCGGTTCGGCGTCGAGGGTTGCGCGCTGACGCTCGATCTTGCGGGGTGTCCAGATGTCGTCGGCGTCGAGAAAGGCGATTTCCTCGCCCTTCGCGACGGACAGCCCCGAGTTCAAGGCGGCTCCGACCCCGTTCCGCTTCCGCCGAAGGACGGTCACCGCCGGACCGAATCCTTCGGCGATCTCAGCCGTCCCGTCTCGCGAGCCATCGTCCACGACGATCACCTGGGCCGGGGGGAGGGTTTGACCCAGGATCGACTCGATGGCCTCGGCCAGATAGAGCTCGGCGTCACGCGCGGGGATCACCACGCTGACCGCCGGCTCTCTCATGGGCACACCAGGTAGCTGAACAGCTTCAGGCTGCGCTCGGGTGGCAGCTTGATGGGCCGCCGGCTGATCGAGTAGTCGGGCACCGTCTCCGTCGGCCGGATCGTCACCTCGACGCCCGGAGGCACGGGGCGCTTCAGCATCATCGTCCCGAGCCGCTCGTAGTACCCGGCCTCGTCGAACGCCATCTTCCGCTGGGCATCGCCGGCGGCCGCGATCTCGACCTCCCCGGACTCTGGCCCGATGACCAGCGCCAGTCCATGCAGCGTCTCGTCGAAGCGCCGGCGAACCGCCGAGCCGTCCGCGACGCGCACGTACGGCCGCTGCAGCCGGAAGGTGTCCATCCGGGCATCGCCATGCACCTCCGCGACGTTCGCCGCGACCTCACGGGCCCCTCGGTAGTTCGGCGACGGGGAAGACCCCCCCAGAGCGGCTCCGGGTCCTCCGGCGTCGGCGATCTCGGCCAAGGCGCGGTCGGCCATCTCGGCGACGAGTTGCGAGCCCTCCGGCGTCGTGTGCATCCCGTCCTTGAATATCCGGTGCTTGTCGAGGCGGCTCTCCGTCACGGCGATGCGCAGCGGGGTTACGAGGTCGATAGACGGGATCCGGTGCCGCTGGGCGACTCTCTCGAAGGCGGCCACCATGCAACCCTGATTCACCCCGCGCCGGTAGACATGAATCAGGCACGGCTGACAGCCCACCGCAAGCAGCTTGGCGATGACGCCATCGAGCGCGGGCTCGGCCTCGGCCAGCTCACGACGCCCGGGCAGGGGCGTCGCGTACTCGACCAGACAGAGGTCCGGGCGGTGCGCCGCGACGAGGTTGTCGGCGAGGAACACGCCCGGGAGAACGCCAGTCGCGCCCACCGCCGCGAGGATGGAGGAATGCTCCGGGCCAAACCGGTGGCGAATCAACTCGTGGAGCCTGGGTCGGTAGCCGTCCTTCTGGACTGTCACGCTCGCGCCGAAGTAGGCGATCGAGCACTCCTGCTCCCGTAGCCGACGGGCGAGGTCGCCCATCCCGCCGCGGACCTTGACTTCGGGCTCGAGTTCGAGCGCGGTCAGGCCCATCCTCCGATCCGACTCCTCATGTGGGTCCTGTTCCCGCGCGCTGTCTGGCCGTCGAAGCGCGGAACAGCCTCAGCATCTCCTCTCGGTAGCGCCGGGGCTGGGAGTGGGAGAGGTTGTCATCGTGGAACCGCTTCTCGAGCATCACCATCGGCAGTGGGGCCAGTTCCAGGCCGGCATCCTTGACGCGGGCAAACCAGTCGACGTCCGGGGCCACCAGGTATTCCGGGTCGAACAATCCCACCTCCTCGAAGACCCGGCGGCGCACGAGCAGCGTCCCGGGCATGGGGGCAGGGTGCTCCCCGCTCAATGTCTCTCGCCTGAGGCCCGGGGGGCCATTGCTGCCTTCGGCGAGAAAAAAGCGCGCCTTGCCGACCGTCCCGGCGAGCTCGGGCCGCTCGATGAGCAGATCGACCTGGGCATCGAGCTTCCCGGGAAGCCAGTGATCGTCCCCGTCGAGGAAGGCGACCAGCTCGCCGCGACTCGCCTCGATCCCCTGATTCCAGGCGCCCGAGAGACCCGTCCCGGATTGAGTGAGGCAGCGGACGCCCTCGAAGGAGAGCGCGATCTCGCGCGACCGATCCACCGAGTTGCCGTCCACCACGATCGGCTCGATGCGCTTGTAGGACTGCTCTACGACGCTGCGCAGCGCCTGTTCCAGGTAGCGGTCCCCATCCTTCACCGGGATGATCACGCTGACCAGCGGCTTCCTCATGGGGCACCGGCCCGGGAGGCGTGACGGGTGATCCGGGCCGGGTCGCAGCCCAACCGCCCCGCGCGGGCGAGCTCGCCGGCACTCAGCGCGGGATGGCCCTGACCCTTCAGGAAGAGTCCCGTCCACAACGCGAGCATTGGCTCCTCCGGATAACGCCGGCGATGGTCGAAGAGCCCGTTGTCCTCGTAGGCGATCAGCGGATCACATTCCTCGATTCGCCGATCAGCGGCCTCGACCTCCGCCGCGGAGCCGCCCAGGCTTAGCTCAAAGTCGCGACCCCACTTCCCGAGGCCGCGCACGAATCTCGCGGCCCCTTCAGGGAGCCCTGGGTCCGGCTTTTCCAGGAGCGGACCCGCCCATTCCGAACGGCTCATTGCGCGCTCGAAGCACGCCTTCCAGGCAGGGGTCAGGAGCGACGGGGTCCAGTTGTCCACGGCGTAGGCGTGTCCATTGTCCGCGAGCCGCTCCCTTTCGGCAGGGTCACCACGCAGCCGTTCGATAGCGCCAGCGTAGTCGGCGGGATCCGCCGCGACCACCCCGGTCTCGTCAGCTCTGATGAGCTCCTCAGCCTGGGTGCCCGCGAGGACGATGGGCGGCACGCGGGCGTACATGGTCTCCTTGAGACAGAGATCGGAGCTCGCCGAGGTATCGACGCGGATCGGATAGCCGAAGACGTCGAAGTCGGAGAGCGCCGGACGGATCTCCCCGATCTGCCCGCGGAAATCGAAGCGGTCCGTTGCTCCCAGATCCCTCGCCTGCCGGCGCAGGACCTGACTCGCACTGCCATCTCCGCAGACGATGAAGCGCACATCGTCGAGCCCGGCGGCGAGGCTCAGCCGGACATGGTCCTGGCGCAGGCGGGTGAAGGCGACCGTGCCGATATAGCCGACGTTGAACCCGGCCCGGGATGAGCGGGTCACCCCTTCGATTCGCTCCCAGCCTCCCACCGGGGGGATGACGACGGGTTCCACCCCCGGGTCCGCTTCCCTCACCGTGCTGGCTGCTCGCCGAGAGGTTGCGACGGTCTCGCCTGCGCGCCGGAAGATCTCGGGAGGAACGAACTGGGTTGCGGTGTCTCCCGCCACGTGCGACCAGACGATGAGCCGGCAGGGCGGCAGCTCCGACTCGAGCACCTCGTGGAGCTCGGGTGAGTTCCAGAGGTGGAGGAGAGTGATGTCGGACTCGCCGATTGCGCCCAGCAGATCGGGCCTCGGAGGCGCATCGAGCACATCAATGCCGCGGCCGCGGGCCGTGGCCGCCATCCGCTCCAGGGACGGCCTGATCGATGCGATCGTGTGGACCTCGTCCTCGGACCCGCATTCATTCGCCATGGCGATCGCGGCCCGGCTCGCCCCGCCGAAGCTGAGGAGTGGGATGAGGTGGAGGATGCGCCTCATGTCACCGACGCCATACCGCGGCGCACGATCAGCAGCCGATCGAACATGTCCGAGATGTTGCCCCCGAAGAGAACGCCGTCCAGCTGGGCGTCTGCCTCAGCCTGTCGACCCACCTTGGAGGGGTGCCGCAGGGGAAACGGCATTCCTTCGGTGGGCAGGTCTCCCAGCAGGCGCCCCCCTCTCTCCGGCCGCGTGTGGGCAGCATCTTCGCGGAAACCGATGTTGCTGACCAGATTGGTGTTGGGGATCGCATGAAGCGCGCCGCGAAGCCAGCAGGTGAGCTGCCAGGCGCGGTCCCAGGTGTCGCGTTCACGGTAGGTCGTCTCCATCGCATGCGACCAATAGGCGGCCGCGTAGCGCTCGGAGAAGAGCTCAGCGAGCCACCCCGATTCCCGCAACTCAGGCCAGACGGTCATCTCGGGATCGTTGGTCTCCCAGGCCCTGCGCCATGTCGCCCAGCCCCAGATCAGCGAGTGGCGAGAGAACCAGTAGCTCTCCGGACTGGCCGGGCCGTTGAACTGAAAGTCGGTGCCGCCGATCGACATGATGCGATCGTCGTCGCGGTAGCGCTCGAGAAGGTCCTCGCAGAACGGGAAGAAGGTGGGGTCGGGGAGGCAATCGTCCTCGAGCACGATCGCCTCCTCCACCCGCGAGAAGACCCAGTCGAGGCCGGTTTCGATGCGTCTCTTCGGTCCCAGGTTCTCCTCGCAGTAGTTCATTTCGACGTCGCAGTCCCAGTCGATGGTGTCCATCAGCGATCGGGTCTCGGCGCAGCGCTCGGCCTCGCCGGCGACCTCGGAACGAGGGCCGTCTGCGACCACGAACAGTCGGGTCGGGCGAGCCTCGCGGATGGCGGCCAGGACCCGCGCGGCGGCATCGGGCCGGCTGTGGATCAGGAGCGCAACCGGTGTCCGGGTCCGCGGCGGGCTGACCCAAGCCGGCTTCGGCCGCGGGGGGTGCAAAAGGAACTCCATGTCATCGGCCTGTCCGGCGAAGTGGAGTAGGTCGACCTGGCCCAGTGCCTTGCGGGCGACGCTCGGTGCCTTGGGATGCCGGCTGTACCTCGAGAGCTCCGGGTAGTTGTGCGCCAGATAGACAAACCAGATCAGGTTGAATGGGGCGTCCAGCCAATGCACGAGCTGGCGATCGATCAACTCGTAGGAGAGGGGCCGCATTTCGTAGATGGTCTCCTCGTTCTCCTCGTAGTCCCGGTAGACCGTTTCGAGCGTCTCGCGGTGATGTTCGGGCGAGACCACGAGCACTCCCGCCTGAAGCACCTGCTGGAACCCCCTCGGGAGGCCGGCCCCGAGGTATTCGCTCGGTGGATCCGGGTGCAGCATGCGGCGTAGGTCGGGCCGCTCCATCGCCACCTCGTCGACGGCGCCGACGAGATGCTGAGGGACCCCATCTGCGATGGCCCTCGCGGCGCGGCCGAACAGCACGTCCGCGTCGACCCAGACCAGCCGGTCGTAAGCATCGGCGAAGGGCTGCCCGGCGATCAGCAGCTTCTGCCAGGAGGGAGAGCGGCTCGCGGCGCGCTCGGAGGTGTCGAGTGGCTCCTCGATGCAGATCACGTCGTAGGAGTGGCGCTCGGCGTAGCGATTCCAGTTCTCCTCGCACAGCCGGTGCCAGCGCACGCTGTGCTCGTCGCCGATCGCGAGGGTGACGATCGCGGTCCGGGTGCTCATGCCGGTTCCAGCAGCGACTCGATGACAGGAGGAATGCGCGCCGGATCCGAGCCCACCTCGATCCCGTAGCAGGGGACTGAGCGGACGACCTCGCTCAGCATCCGCATCAGGGCCGGTCCGTTGCCGGGGAGTTGGAGCATCGTGCTCGGCGCGACTGCAACCATCGCCTCGGCGGTCGAGCAGGGGGCGAGCCGCGTTTCGGGGCCCGCGACGATCCGGGGGACCGCGATCGCCCGGAGGGGGGCGCTCCACATCATCCGTTCCGGATCTCCGGCGTGGAGGTCGAGCAGGATCTTCTCCTCCGGCCCGTCCGGCATTGCCAGGACGAGGTCTCGAAGTCGGGGCAGTCGCTCGAGCGTCGCAAACTCCACCTTTGCCGAGCTGTAGATGCTGGAGATGCGGGGAGGATCGCTGCCCGCGATCAGGCAGTAGTCCTCCCCGAGGTGTCGAAGCCCCGAGCCGAGGCACGAGAGGGCGGTGCTCGTTTTGCCTGCGCCGGAGCGCCCGATCAGCAGCACGCAGCCATCCTCGCGCCCGATCGCGGCGCCGTGAACAAGTTGCACCTCGCGCCCGGACAACCATAGGTTGAGCAGCAGCCGGAGCGGCGCTCCCCGCTCGGGCAGCCCGAACCGGGCGGCATCCGCGATCCAGAAGAACGCCCGGCCGGCCCTGACGTCCACAACGTTGAGTGCTCCGACCCCACGCGGATAGACGGTGTAGAGGCCGTCACCGAAGAAGCCGTCGATGACCCCCTGCTCGCGGTACGCGTCGACTCCCCAGGCGGGCCGGGGTGGCTCCGTCCCGGTCGACGCGCTGTCCCAGATGTGGACGGTGAGAGCAGCCCGATCCGCGCCCTCCGTCCTCAGGTGGCTCAGCGCGGGGAACAGCAACTCGGCGAGGGCCGGGCCAGCGAAGCGAAGCTTGATCGCGTCGCCGGCCAGGTTGACCCATGCATCGTCCCAGCCGCCGCTCGAGCCCGCCGCTTCATCGGAGATCCGGGCGAGCTGAGCGACGAAGCGTTCCCGGCTTTGGGCGGTCTCGCCTGTCGAGCCGTGGATGCCGGAGTCAGGCCTGACTGGGCCAGCCGGACTCGTCGACTTCATGAATCGGGTCCAAGAGCAGCAGCTCCTGCATATCCGTGTAGGTGCTGAGCTGCGGCTCGGCATAGCGCCCGCCCCCCGCAGGAGCTCCGTTCATGGTCACCGGGGCCGATCCGTTCTGAGCCGGCACGATCAGCCCGTGGCCGCGGAGCTCCGTGAGCAGCGCCTCGACCGCTTGAGCCGCCGGCTCCGGGTCCAGCCCGTAGGCCGCGACCAGCCCGTCGGCGACCTCCACCGGCTCGCTCCCGCGCGTGAGCCCCTCCCAGATGAAGCTGCCCGATTCGTTCAGCGCATAGTAGGTCCCGCTCTCGAGGTCTACGATCGTCGCCTCGCCGTCGAGCGTCTCGGCCACCACGTGCGGGCTGTTGATGCGGTATCGCTTCTCCGCCAAGATCTCCTCCGAATTGCACCGTCGTTTGAGGATGCGACTCTAGCGAGCGGAGCCGCGGGCGACCAGCCTGGAATTCGTCCGCCCTGGCTATACTGTTTGAAGCAATGAAACCCGATCAGGATTGGGATGTTTGATGACATGAGCTCCGTGGAGATGCCCCGCAAGTACGTGCCGCCGCCCCTCGAGCTGGTCAAGAGCCGGGTCGATGAGCTGCTCCCGCCCCCCGCCAAGGAGGAGATCGATGGCGGCGCCGTGGTGATCGACGTGCGGGATCCCGAGCGCTACGAGGCGGGACACGTCGAGGGCGCGATCAACGTGCCCTCGGGCGAGAGCGCCCGCGACGCCCACGATGTCTCCTTTGCGGAGGCGATCGAGCGGGCGGGGGCCTCCCCGGGCGACCGCCTGATCCTGGTCTGCGGCGAGGGCAACCGCTCGGCGCGCACCGCCGACGCCCTGCAGAACGAGCACGACTTCACGAACGTGGCCTCCGTCATCGGGGGATCGAAGCTCTGGAGCGAACTTGGGTATCCCGTCGAGGGAGAGATCGCGATCGGCGACGAAGAGGCCGAGACACACCTGGAAGGCGAGGAGGACACGACCTGATGGCCAGTATCGAGACGCTCGACGACATCAAGGCACGCATCGAGGAGGTCACCGCTGAGGAGGCCGCCGACGAGCTCGCCTCCGGCGACGCGGTGCTGATCGACACGCGTGACGCGATCAACCGCCAGGAGATCCGCGTGGACGGCGACGAGTTCGCACCCGCCGGAAACGGCGGGATCGAGTCGCACACCGACGAGTTCGGCGACCGCGTGGCGGAGATCGCCGGCGGCCGCGACAAGCGCGTGGTCCTCTACTGCAACGTCGGCAATCGCTCGGCGGTCGCCGCCGATGCGCTGGTCCGCGAGCACGGCTTCGAGGACGTCGCCTCGGTCGAGGGCGGGATCGCGGCCTGGGAGTCGGCCGGCCTGCCGGTGGTCGTCCCGGAGGGGATGTCGGCCGAGCAGCGCAACCGCTACTCGCGCCACACCCTGCTTCCAGAGGTCGGCGTCGACGGCCAGCTCAAGCTGCTCAACTCGAAGGTTCTCCTGCTGGGCGCCGGCGGCCTGGGCGCCCCGACGGCCCTCTACCTGGCTGCGGCCGGGGTCGGGACTCTCGGGATCGTCGACGACGACGAGGTCGACGAGTCGAACCTCCAGCGCCAGGTCATCCACAGCACCGAGCGCGTGGGGATGCCGAAGACGGAGTCCGCGCGGAAGACGATCGAGGCGCTCAATCCCGACGTCAAGGTGGTCGAGTACCGCCAGCGGCTCGACGCCTCCAACATCATCGACATCATCTCCGACTACGACGTGATCGTCGACGGGGCGGACAACTTCCCGACCCGGTACCTGCTGAACGACGCGTCCGTGCGGCTGCGAAAGCCGGTGGTGTCCGCTTCGATCCTCGCCTTCGACGGGCAGATCTCGACCTTCGTCCCATTCGAGGGACCGTGCTACCGCTGCCTCTATCCGACGCCGCCTCCGGCCGAGCTCGCACCGAGCTGCGGCGCCGCCGGCGTGCTCGGGGCGATGGCCGGCGTGATGGGCCTGCTCCAGGCGAATGAGGTCCTGAAGCTCGTGATGGGCATCGGTGAGCCGTTGATTGGCCGCCTGCTCCTCTACGACTCGCTCGGGACCCGCTTCACCGAGCTCAAGGTCCGGCGCGACCCGGAGTGCCCGATCTGCGGACCGAACGCCGAGGAGATCCCGGAGTCGGAGATGGGCAAGTTCCCCGACTACGAGCTCTTCTGCGCGGGTTAGCGGCTGCCAGCAGCCGCGATCTGATGGCGAAGCCAACCAACCAGTAGCTTTCCGAATCCGAATGCCGACGATCAAGGTCCCACCCGTGCTGCGCCAGCAGACCGACGACGAGGCGGAGGTCAGCGTCGATGGCGCGACTGTCGGCGATGCGCTGCGGGCTCTCGCCGAGCGGTATCCGTCCACGAAGGACCAGCTCTTCTCCGAGGACGGCGAGCTCAACCGCTACGTGAACGTCTATCTCAACGACGAGGACGTGCGGGTGCTCGACGGACTCGACACCTCGGCCGCCGAATCGGACACCGTGGTGATCCTGCCCGCGATGGCGGGCGGCTAGCGAAGCGCTGTGTCCTGCTCAGGTGGATCGGCCGAGGGTGCCGCGGCGAATCACCAGGGCGATCAATCCGCCGCAGAGGACTACTGCCAGCGAGATCCCCGCGATCTCGGGGGCGTTCACGCCGCTGCCGCCCGATCCGATCGAGGCGGAGACGGACGACGAGGACCCGGGTCCCGAGCGAACCCCTCCCGACCCGTCGCCGCCTGATCCATTCGGTCCGCTGGGGTCGCCCTTCGACTTGACCCCTGCGCCGAACAGGGGGGCCTTTGACGTCGAGCCGGGCACTCCCGCGGTGCCGTTCGAACCACTGCCCTGCTGACGCGCCCGATCGAGGTCCGCCGAGTACTGCTTGCCGGCGGGTCCGTTGGGATCGACCACGACGCCCGCTTCGGCCACCGTGGCGGAGGTGAACAGCGCTCCGCAGAGGGTGACCAGGGCCAGGGAGATCGTCGAATTGGTGCTCACGCGCATGCTACGTTTTCCGCCTGCCGGGGAGTCTAGGGACGTCTCCTTAACACCAGGGTTCGGGGCGTCCTCCCACTGCAGGTCAAACTTTTGCCTGTTCGAGCTCTTGACCCAATTCGCCTCTGCGTCCTGCTCGTCGCCGGGATCGTCGTGCTGTCGTTGGCCGCCGCCCCGGCGTCCGCCGCTCCCTCCCGAAAGAAGGCGATCTGGGGACCGGTGACCCGAGACGGCGTCTCCCAGTTCCCCATCTATGCGGACCTCGGTGTCGGGATATTCCAAGACTGGTTGTTCTGGGACGAGATCGCTCCCACCAGGCCAGCCGATCCGACGAACCCGAACGATCCCGCCTACCACTGGCCGTCGGAAATCGACTTCGCGCTCAGCGAGGCGTCGAGGTACGGCATCCAGGTCTCACTGATGCTCCTGCATGCGCCGAGGTGGGCCAACGGAGGGAATCCACCCGACTGGGCGCCCCAGGATTCGAATGACTTCGCGGCGTTCGCTACGGCCGCCGCGCGCCGGTATCCCGGTGTCCACCTTTGGATGATTGAGGGAGAGCCCAACATCACGGGCCATTTCAGGCCTCTCAATCGCAAGACAACGCCGCGGCGCTACGCGCGGCTGCTCGACGCCTCCTACGGAGCGCTCAAGGCTGTCAGCCCTGCCAACCTCGTGATCGGTGGCAACACCATCACTCACGGGCAGATCAAGCCGCGTGACTTCATCAGGAGGATGCGGCTCCCCAACGGGTCACCGCCGCGCATGGACATGTACGGACACAATCCGTTCTCCCCGCGCAAGCCCAACCTGAAGAAGAATCCAGTCAAGCCCGGCACCGCCGATACGTCCGATCTTGACACGCTGACCGGCTGGCTCGATCGCTATCTCCATCGCGGCAAGCGTGACCGCAAGCTGAAGATCTTCATCAGCGAGTGGACCATCCCGACGAATCACAACGGCTACCTGTTCGGTTTCCATGCCGGGCGCAAGACCGCGGCGCGGTACCTGAGCAAGGCGCTCCGGATCACCAGAAGGCTCAAGCGCGTCTACACACTCGGCTGGTTTTACCTGTACGACCAGCCCCCGAATGCCGCCGGAAACGAAATGGATTGGGGTCTCCTGACGAGCGACGGACAGAAGAAACCCGCATACTTCGCCTTCAAGAACGGCTGACTCGGGGATCGGGGAGATGAAAGCACTGATCACAGGCGGCGCGGGCTTCGTCGGGTCCCACCTGGCCGACCTGCTCGCCGAGCGCGGAGATGATGTGCTCGTGCTCGACGACCTGAGCACCGGCAGTTGCCTGAATTTGGCTGAGGGTCTTGACGGCGGACGAGTCGAGTTTGTCGAGGGATCCATCCTCGACGAACGGTTGGTCGACGACTGCATGCGCTCGACAGACGTCTGTTTTCATCTCGCCTCCGCCGTGGGCGTGCAGCTCATCCTCGATCGGCCGCTCGAGTCCTTGCGGCGAAACGTCCGCGGCACCGAGGTGGTGGCCGACGCCGCGGCCCGGTGCGGCTGCAGGATGCTCTTCGCTTCCTCCTCGGAGGTCTACGGCGTCTCCTCCCAGTTCAATGGCAAGGCGGGAGGAGAGCTGTCTGAGGACTCACTCCGGACGCTGGGGTCGCCAGCCGTGCTGCGCTGGTCGTACGCGACGGCCAAGTCGTTCGGTGAGTCCCTCATGCACGCTCATGCCAGGGAGGGAGAGTTCGGGCTCGTCATCGCGAGGCTTTTCAACACGGTCGGCGCCCGGCAGGTGGGGAGCTACGGCATGGTGCTGCCACGGTTCGTTCAGCAGGCGCTCGCAGGGCGCCCCGTCACCGTCTTCGGCGACGGTGGTCAGTCGCGTTGCTTCACCCATGTCGCTGACACGGTCCGAGCGATCGTCCAGCTGGGGACTAGCGACAAGGCCCTCGGGGGCACCTTCAACATCGGTTCCAACCGTGAGATTCGGATTGTTGACCTGGCGGAGCAGGTGATCGCCCGGGCCAACTCCGAATCGCCCATCGAGTTCATCGCATATGAACGCGCCTACGGGCCGGACTTCGAGGAGCTCGGCCGGCGCAAGCCCGACCTGACGGCCATTCGCGACGCCATCGGATGGGAGCCGCGACGAACGCTGGTCGAGATGATCGATGACACGATCGCCCACCAGCGAAAGATCGCCGCGGTCGAGGATTCTGCGCTTACCTCGCTCTGAGGCGTTTCCTGCCGCCTTGGCGGTCCTCGCAGGTGGCAGCTTCGCCGCCAGCGCCTGGATCGCGTTCGGCTTCTATGACGTTTCGGTCTGGGGCCCTCTGGCGTTTGGGTGGCTGGCCCTCCTGCTCGGGCTGGCGTTGGCCCGCCCGGCCCTGCCCTCGGGATCGGCCCTTGCGGCGACGACCGGCATTGGGGTCCTAGCCGTTTGGTCGCTGCTCTCGACGAGGTGGGCGGAGTCGACACTTGCGGCGCTCACCGATGCGGACCGCTGGCTCTTCTATGCGGCGGTGCTCGTCGCTCTCCTGCTGTTGCTTCGCGGGCGGTCGCTGGAGCGGCCGCTCCTCGCCGGGACGGTCATTCCGCTGCTCGGGCTCGGGGGCTATCTGCTCGTCCGGATGATCTTCGGCGATGGTCCCGGCCTGTTCCTGAACAACCGGCTCGCTGACCCGCTCTCCTACATCAACGGAACTGCCGCTTATCTACTGCTGGGCGTCTGGCCGCTGGTCGCGGTTGCCGAGCGGTCTCGGTCCGCTTCTCTTGCCGCCGCCGCGGTGGGCTGCTGCGTTCCGCTGGTTGGCCTCGCCGTGATGACGCAGTCACGCGGCGGGCTGGCAGCCCTCGTGATCTCCGTCATCCTGGTGCTCGCACTGTTGCCGGGTCGCGTGCGGCGGGGCTGGGCGCTGCTCGTCGTGCTTGCGGGCCTCGCGGCCACCTTGCCGGCACTCTCGGACGTGGTCGCCTCCCGGCCGCCCGGCGTCGCGCCGTCCGAGCATTCGCTCCGGGTCGCCTCACTCGCCCTCCTGGGCGCCGGTTTCGGTGCGGCTGTCGTCTGGTTCGCGGCGTTGCGGGTCATCGCCTCCCTTCCCGAAGGCTCCCGGGGGCCCGGTGGGCGACGCGCCGCGACCGGGATCCTGCTCGCGATCGCGGCGATCGGCCTGATCGCCGGCGCCCTGCCCTTCGGCAGCCGCGTCGACGAGGTGAAGAGGCAGTACGACGACTTCACCCAGCTCCGTCAGGTCGATCCGGGGCAGATCCGCCTCTCCTCGGGCGGAGGCAACCGCTACGACTACTGGCGGATCGCCTGGGGGCAGTTCAGCGGCCATCCGATCGGCGGAGTCGGGGCGGGGAACTACGACTCGACCTACTACTTGGAGCGGCGCACCGCGGAGAACATCCATCAGCCACACAGCATCGAGCTTCAGGCGTTCGCCGAGACGGGTGTGATCGGGGCCGCCGCGATTGCGCTGTTCGCCGCTGGTGTCCTCGCCGGCGCTTGGAAGCGCGCGCGAGCTGCGCCGGAGCGCGGCGGCGACCTCGGCCTTGCTGTCGCCGGATCCGGAGTCTTCCTCTACTGGCTGCTGCACTCGAGCGTCGATTGGATCCACCTGATTCCCGGAGCGACCGGGATCGCACTCTGCGGTGCCGCGGTGGTGCTCGCGCCGGCAATGCGGGAGATCGGGTTTCCGTCGATGGCGACCCGAGTGGCATCCGTAGCCGCATTGGTTGCGGCCGTCGTGCTCGCCAGCACAGCAATCGCCGTTCCGGTCCTGGTCTCTCACCGAGTCTCACAGGGATACGCCGAGCTCAGGTCGAATCCCGCCGGAGCGCTGGATCGTGCCCGGCAGGCACGGTCCCTCGACGGCGACGCGATGACGGCCTACTACCTGCAGGCCGCCGCAATGGCCCGGGAGGATCGCTACGTGGACGCACGCGACACCCTGCTGGAGGCTGCGCGCCGGGAACCGCACAACTTCGTAACCTGGGGTCTGCTGGGGGATCTGGCGCTGCGGGCGGGGCTGGTGCACACCGCGATCAACTACTACCGAGAGGCATTGGCCTTGAATCCACGGGACGCGGGCCTCGCGGAGCTTGCCCGGGGCGGCGGCGCCGTGGCGCAGGCAGCACGGTGATGAGCGAGGGCGCAGCTTCGGGGGCCGTTGGAGCGACGCTCGGGAGGCGTTTCACCGATTCGGCACGGCTGATGTCGCCGCTCGTCGCCTTTCCAGCGGTCTGGACCGCGGGTCTCCTGCTCGCCCAGATCCACGTGCTCAACTTCCAAACCTCGTGGTCGGCGACAACCTGGCTCGTGATGGCGGCCGTTCCCATCGCGTTCGTCTGCGGCGGGCTGATCGCGTCTTCCCTGGTGGCATCCCTTGCGATCAAGGCGTCCGCGATGCCGACCGCGGCGTCGAGCCCGCGTCTGCGCAAGCTGATGGTCGCCTGTATCGCAATCGGTTTCCTCGAGGTCCTCCACCAGTCCGTCATCTCCGGCAGCGTGCCGTTGCTTTCCGCGAGCATCGATCAGGCGAGGGTGGGCCAAGCAGGGGGGCCCTCGATTCTCTTGCTGGAGCTGATGACCGCGGCGATCATCGTCGCCTTCACGCTGCCGGAGCGGCTCACCGCGCGCGAAGCTCGATTCGAGATCGGAGTTTGCCTCGCCGGGCTCGCCGTCTTCGCCCTGGAGGGCGGTCGCTCGGCCCTGATCCTGCCGCTCGCGGCGGCGGTGCTCGCCAGATTCATGTACTGGGGGATGCCGCGGCCCCGAGTCGTTCTCGCAGCTGTGCTTGTTCTGATCACTGCCGTTTCGGCCGTCTTCTTCGTCCGCACGGCGCAGGAGCCCAGCGAGTCCTTCCAGGTCGAGTTCTACAACGAAGTCCTTCCGGGATCTCCCGCCGTCGTGGTTCCGCTCCTTCCGGTGGATATCGCGATCGTCACCAACTACCAGGCACTGGCGGCGATCGTCGATCACTTCCCGGACCAGGAGCCCTTTGCCGGCGGCCGTTTCGACGAGCGCGCCCTCGATCGATTCATCCACGGGACTCGCTCGATCGGGGACACCTCGGCGCAGCTGACCCCACCCTGGGTGACCAGCACCGCCGCAGGCCCGTTCTGGGGGGACGGGGGCCTCTCGGTCGTCGTGATCGGTATGGCGCTGATCGGACTGATCTCGACCGCCGCGTATCGATACTTTCGGAGCACCCATGACTTCCGCCACGCTCTCATCGCGGGCCTTCTGCTCTACATGGCCCTATTCGGCGTATACGCCAACCTGTTCACGGCGTATGTCAACTGGCTCCTCGACATACCGCTGCTTCTCGCCCTCGGGGCCATCGCCCAGAATCCGGCGGCCCCCCCTGGCTTCGCCGGAAGGGTGGACGGGTGGGCGCGCGAGGCGCGCGACCGCACGATCACGGCGAGCAGCCGGGTGAGGGGCCTGCTGAGCGGGCCCAGGGCCACCGTGGTCGGCGCGCTGATCGTAATCCTCGCGCTCGTGGTGATTGGCTCACAGATAAAGAACGACAGCCCGACGGGGGGCCTGCAGGTCGGGGCGCCACTTCCCGTCGAGGGCCCCGCGCCGTTGCGTGGGGTCCGGCTGGCGACTGATGGCAACCTGCCTAGCGACAACCTCCCTCTGTGGTGGTTGAACCTGGGCGGCTCGACACTGCACGAGCTCTCGCCCGGAGAGCGGCACGGATCGGTTCATCAGATTCGTCAGGTGCCGATTGCCCGTCTCTCCCCCGGTGAGTCCTTCGACGTCTCCACCTGGGGTCGCGCCGGCGCATCCGCCGTCTTCCGCATGCGGCCCCTGGGCGACCGCGTCCGCGTCGCCGTCACGCGTCCGGGCTCCGGTGCGGCAACTGCAGGGGGAACCGCGGTCCTTCCCCCGCCATCCGCCGGAGCCACCAGAAACGTGGCGATCGCGACCTGGACCGGCGAGGAACCCGACCTGTTCGTGATCGATCGGGGGCTCGACGATCAGCGGGTTGAGATCCGGGTCTTCTCCGGCGAGTCGCGCTTCCGTCGCGAGATCCTCGACGTGCGAGCCCCGATTGCCGGCCTCAATCCCTGGGAGTGGTCGCTCGACGTAGCGAGCGTCGTCGGGCCGGCCAGGAGGGAGGATCAGAGACCCGATCTGGTGCTGGTCCGTAGGGACGGCAGCTCCGGACAGCCCGAGGTGCATGTGCTCTCAGGCGAGTCGGACTTCCAGCAGTTCCAGCTCGAGCGAGTGATTGCGATGCCCGAGACGATCGAGTCCAAGTCCGAGTTCGCAGTCGGCGCAGTGCTCGGGGCCCCGACGATCTACGCGCTCGAACCCGGTCCGCCCGGGGCCGCGAAGCTGAGGCTGATCATGTTGCAGGGCGCTGTCACCCCGATCTGATCTCGGTCTCGGAAAGTCGCCGAGCGCCACGTCGTCGGGACTGGTCCGGTGGAATCTCCGCCGTCGCGTCGCCCCCGAGGGCGGTTCTGGCGGATGTCCGGAGGAGCGTTCGGTAGACCGAGGCTGACTGCTTGCCGCGCATGGTCGCCCAGGCCCAGCGCGGAAGGCAGGTGAGCAGCATCACCAGCGAGATGACAAGCGCTCGCCAGCCCGGCAGGTGCTGGTGGGCGTACCGCAGCGTGCTCAGGTACAGGCGCCGATGCTGCTCGTGCTTCGGCCACGCCGATGTGCTGTGCATCCCCACGTGCCTCAAGGTCGCCGGACCGACCCAGAGCGCGGGCCCGATGGCCGACAGCCGGCGGCTGAAGTTGACGTCCTCATACCAGAACCAATAGCCCTCGTCCCATCCGCCGATCCGCTCGAAAGCATCGCGCCCGACCAGTAGGCAGGCACCCGCTGGCTGCTGATCCACGCGGGAGACGCCGTCCTCCGGCAGCTTCCGCCGCAGGTGGCCGCCGCTCCACGGGTTCCTCCGCCAGCGACGCTCGACTCCGAGCAGCCGCGCGAGCATGGTGGCCAGGGTCGGGAAGTCTCGAGGCCGGTAGCCGTCCTGCGTCTGCCCGGTCCGCTCATCGACCAGCCGGGCGCCAGCGGAAGCCGCGGCCGGATCGGCAGCGAGGGCATCGGCGAGACGAGCCAGGCTCTCGGGCTCTGCGACCAGGTCGTTGTTCATGAACAGCACGTACGGTGCTTTCCCGGGGGCAGCTCCTGCGTTCAGCGCGTGAGAGAGCCCGCGATGCTCCTGGAGCTCTACGACTCGGACGCCGGGAAAGAGCTCGCCGACCGCCTCGGGAGTCCCGTCGTCCGACACGTCGTCGACAACCGTGATGCTCGCGATGACCTCGTCGTCGAGATGCCGGAGGCACTCGACCAGCGTCCCCTTTGCGTTGTAGGTCGGGATCACGACATCGACCACCGCCCTACCGGCGGCCACGCGAGGAGGCATAGACCTCACAATAGTTACTCCAATGGCGTCGGTCCTCGTGCTCGATCAGTACTACCCGCCCGACCCCGTGCCGACCGCCCGCCACGTGCGCGGCCTGGCGGAGCGGCTAGCCGCCGACGGGCACTTCGTCGCCGCCCTCGTGGGCCAGCCGAGCTACGTGGCCGGCCAGACGCGATTGCCAGAACGCGAACGGGTGAACGGCGTCGATGTCTTACGCATCGAGCTGGGCTCACGCACCGGGCGAGGGAGCACGCTGATCCGGGTTGCCGGATACGCGCGGTATCTGGTTGGTAGTTGGTTGAGATCCCGCCGCCGAAACCCGGACCTCGTGGTGTGTTTCCACAATCCACCGGTCCTGGCGCTCATCGCTCGCTCGGTGGCTCGGCGCTCGGGTGCACGGATGCTCTATGTGATTCAGGACATCCATCCCGACATCGTGGTCGCCGCCGGCTGGCCGCGCCTCCCGCGCCCCGCTGTCCGGCTGTGGGAGGCGGCCAACAGGCGGATGCTCGCTGCGGCGGACCGAGTCGTCGTCCTCGGAGAGGAGATGAAGAGGACTCTCGTTGAGGGGAAGGGCGTGCCGGCCGAGCGGATCGCGGTGATCCCGCCCTGGCCCGATCCGGAGCTCGAAGCTCGCCCTAAGGACTTCGCGTGGCGCCGAGCCCATGGCGTGTCCGACGACGAGCTGCTGATCGTCTACGCCGGGAACATGGGGATCATGCACCCACTCGATCCACTGATCGACGCAGCGGCGGCCATGACGAATCGTCCGGTGCGGTTCCTCGTGGTCGGCGGCGGCGTGAAACGGGAGACCTGGGTGAAGGAGGTTTCCAGGAGAGGGCTGGAGCGGATTCGCTTCCTCGCTCATCAGCCTGACGAGGAGTTCCTCCGGCTGATCGCTGCCGCGGACGTCTGCTACGTGCCGCTCGGGGAGGGCATGGAGCGTTACGCGGTGCCCTCGCGCGGCTATGCCTTCCTCTCTGCCGGCCGCCCGGTCGCCGCCGCCATGTCTGCCGACGCCGATCTCGTTCACGTCCTCGAAGAGTCAGGCGCGGGGTGGAGGGTCTCGGACGGCGCCAGCCTGGCTGAGCTGCTCAACCGACTGCTCGGTGAACGCGAGCTCATCGAGTCCGCCGGCAGGAAGGCGCGTGCCGCGTACGAGAAGAGCTTTCGGGGAGCTGTGGTCCTGGATCGTTACTCGAGGCTGGTCGACGAGGTGCTGAGCATCGCCCGCTAGTCGCCCGGCGCGGCGAGCTGGGGACGCGTCGCGCGCCCAGGGCGATGCAGGGTGACAGCCGCAGCGATGCCCCCGAGCAGTGCGACGGCGAAGAGCCCGACGGCGGCGACGGCTTCACTGTCCGCCAGTCCAACGGCCACGGCCGAGAGGGCGAGCTGCGCCGTCCCGAACGAAACGGCAACGACGCGCGGCGATCCCACGACGTCGTGGAGGCGGTTTGCCAGGCTGTCCGGCCCTGCTGTGAGGAGCGCGACGCCGCGGGAGCGACGCAGGACGATGCGGACCGCCATGTCGAAGAGGGGGACCCCAAGCAGGCAGGCAGCGATGACGAGAGACGATGCGGATCCCTCCTGGTCCGAGAATGCAGCCGTCGCGAGTGCCGCCAGAAGGAATCCGAGGGGCATGGTCCCCGCATCGCCGAGGAAGATGCGAGCAGGGCCGGCAAGATTGAAGGGGAGAAATGCCACGCAGCTCGCCGAGGTCGCGACGGCGACCACCAGCACGGCCTGATCGCCGTTGGAGGCGGCCAGCGCTGCGAATCCAGCCGCCGCCGCGGCTGCCACGGAGGTGGCAACCCCATCCATGAGGTCAAGCAGGTTGACTGCGTTGATCACGCTCGCCACCCAGAACATCGTGAGCAGCAGGTTGACCCAATCGGCGGCATGAAGCTCCCAGCCGAGGCCGCTCTCCCAGAGCACAGCCCCGGCGCCGAACTCGATCGCCAGCCGGGGGGTGGCCGGCAGAGTGAAGCCGTCGTCGATCAAGCCGACAAGCAGGAGAAGTGGGGTGATCCAGAAGATCGAGGCCAGCCTGCCGATCTCGCCGGCGAAGAGCAGCCCGGAGGCCATCACGCCGGCGATCACCGCGGCACCACCGAGGTACGGGGTGGCGCGCACGTGCTCCTTCCAGCCGCTCGGACGGTCGAGCAGGCCCATCCGATTGGCGAACCGGATGCAGAGGGGAACGAGCGCCGCCGTGACCACGACCGCGACGCCAACCACCTCGATCCATCTCTCCCCACTCACCCTGCCGCGATTCTCTCAGACCTGAACAGGGATGACTCAGACGCTGCTGGGCTGTGGCTCGCCCCGGCGCGGTTCGCTCAGGCCCGGAATGACGTGGCGGCGGAGCAGCCGGAAGAGCAGCAGCAGCTCGTCGCGGGCGATGAGGGCGCCGAGGCACAGCCAGGAGGCCGAAGCGGCTGCCATCGCCACCACGGCGCCGAGCGCATCCTGGCCACCGGACGCGAGCTGACCCACACCGGTGGCGGCGCCGAGGACCACGAGCAAACGGACCGCGAGCCACGAGCACTCCCGGGCGTCCGCTGTGGTTCGAATCAGGATCAGCGAAGCCGCGACCAGAGCCCCGGCCGTGATCGAGATCCCGGCCGCGACGGTGTCGAGGCGGGAGGCCAGCGCCGCGGCTAGCAGCACGCCGGTCAGCGCCCCGGCGCACGAGCTTGCCAGCGGCGAGCGAGCGTCGCCCTCGGCGAGCGCCAAGGCGCTGAGCACCCCCCACAGCCCGATGGTCAGCAGGGTGCCGGGCACGGCCCAGATGACGATTGTCGAAGTGGCGACCCAGCGCTCACCGAACAGCGTCGCGATCAGCGGCTGGGCGGCTCCGGCGATCGCGCAGAGCGGCAGGGCGACCGCGAGCAGGGTGACCGCAACGGCACTCACCGCGCGTTTCCTTCGTTCGATGGTCGCCTCCCGGGAGAAGCCCGCGACCGAGACCCTCCAGACGGCGTACTGAATCGCCTTCGGGATGCTGAGCAGGCGCTGGCTCATCCCGTAGAACCCCGCGAGCGACTGCCCCCCCAGGGCGGCGAGGGCCGTGACGACGCCAAGCTCTCGGAGCTGATCGATCGGCCAGAGAGCGGCCGCCTGGGCGCCGAATGCCATCACGGGCCGCAGCAGTGCGAGGTCGAGGCTGATTGCCAGACGCCACGGACGGACGATCATGGCCACCACCACGCCGACGAGGGCCGAACAGGGCAGCGCGCCGACCAGGCTCCAGGCGCCGAGTCCCGCGACGGCCGTTGGTACGGCGAACGCGTAGAACGAGATGGTCTCACTGACCTCGATTACGACCAGCCGGCCGAAGGCGAGGCGGCGCTCGAGGAGGATCGCTGGAACGGCCCGCAGCGCGAAGATCGGCAGGGCGCAGAGCGCGACGGCCACCTGCTTTGTGACGGCCGAGCCTGCTCCGGCCTCGGGAAGACCGACGAAGGCGATGGCGAGGGCGAGCGACGCAACCGCTGATCCCGTGAGGAGGAGCAGGCCGGTCAGAGCACGCTCCTCCTCCGGAGTCGGGGCCTGCGCACGCCGGATGAACGCGACCGGAAGTCCGATCTCCACCACGGCCCGACCAACCGTCTGGACAGCGAATGCGATCGCGAAGGCGCCGTAGTCGGCCGGGGAGAGAAGTCGCGCCAGTGCGATCGTGGCGCCCGCGGTGATGAGTTGGAGGACAATGCTGCGGGTGACCAGTACGGACGCGCCGCGAACGGCGCCGCGCTGGATCGCGAGTGCGTCGAGGGCCTCGGCATCGGGTTCCACCTGGGGGTCGGCGGGGCTCATCTGCGTTCAGCCGCCGGCGAGCTTGGGTTGCGCGCCGCGGTCCTCCGCGACCAGACTCGATTGCGCCCCAGAGCACCCCTCAGTCCCGCTGAAGGTGGCAGATCGATCGGCCTCCTTGCGGCCGCGCCCGCCCTGCGATAGGCACGCCACTGCCGAAGCCCAGCGACCCGGCCGCGCAGTGGGGCGAGGCTTCGCTTCGTCACTGCGACGAAGATGATGTAGGCGAGGTCGTAGGCGATCATCTGGAGCCCTCGCCGTCGGAGGAGGGACGAGTCCGCGTTCTTCGCCAGGAGGCGGACCCGGTTCCGGCCTCCGAGGTAGTACTTGCGATCGGAGAAATGCGCGAGCGTGGCCGAGTGATGGTGGTCGATGACCGCGCTCGGGACGTATAGGCAGGACCAGCCCCGCATGCGAGCCCGCCAGGCGACGTCGGCGTCCTCCAGGTGCGCGTAGAAGGAGCGGTCGAATCCGCCGATCTCCTCCAGCATCTCGCGCGAGTACAGGATCGCCGCCGCGGAGCCGCCGAAGACCTCGGTCACCTCTCTCTCGGACTCCGTGACCGGGGCTCCGAGCAGCCGATCCTGGGTGATGCCCAGTTCGTCGATCACCAATCCGGCCGAGTGGATGACGCTGGTGTCATGTGCAAATCGAACCAGCGGCACGACCGAGCCGAGCCGGGATCGCCCGTGGGCGACTCGGAGCAATTCCGAGATGCTCGAGGGGTCGAGGCTCGTGTCGTCGTTCAGCAGGAAGATCCAATCGCCGCCGGCTGCTTCTATGCCGTCGCTGACCGCGCCGCTGAAGCCGACGCTCGCGGGCAAATCGATGACCCGAGCCTGCGGGTCGTGCGCGGCGACGATCTCACTGGGGCTCTGGGGATTTCCGTCGTTGACGACGATCAACTCGAGGGACTCGTCGATCCGGGCTCGAGCCTCCGTCAGGGACACGAGACACGCATCCAGCAGGTCGAACCTGCTCCTGGTCGGGATCACGACGGAGACCCCGGTCATCTGGGCCGTACCTCGTCGACGAACTCGGTCATCGTGCGAGCGTCGGTCGGCCGAGTCGATGAAAGCAGCATCTCCCGCTCCAGTACCCGTCGCTTAGCGAACGCGGTCGCCGCGTACCGGAGGTTTCGGGGCCTGAGGGCGGCCAGGGACAAGCGCAGCAGGTCAACGGCGGAAAGAAGGCGGAACCGCGAGAGCAGCTCCCGGCGGTCTATCGCCCCCAGGGTGTACTCGCGGTACCAGGCCCAGGCCGACCTCAGCAGGTACTGCGATCGATCGATCTCGGTCTCGCGAAGGTCGTCCGGGAAGTCCCGCTTCAGCTCGAGCAGGAACCTACACGTGGCGTTGACGAAAGGGTTGCCGGGCAGGGCGCCCGGAAACTCGTTCGCCTCGCCGAGATAGGCGAGGGCCTCCTCGCGCTCGCCTCGATGGAAATGACCGGCGACTGAGTTCTCGGAGATCCCGACGACCAGCACGGGCTCCGGCGCGTGGATCCAGCGGACCGCTGTGAGCAGGAGTGCAGCGACGGCGTAGAAGTCGGGGAAGGGCGGTCGAAACAGCCCATTTGGCAGGGCTCCGAGCGCCGACCGCGAGACGAGGACCATGGTCATCACGCCGAGCGGGAACGGCTGACGAAAGGCGAAGAAGTCCCGCACCATCTTCCTGCGAACCCAGAGCGGGAGCTCACCATCGGCGGCAAGTGTGTCTCCCTCCAGGCCGATCTCCTCGTACCGGCTCTCGCGAACTCCGGCGACCGAGCCCTCAGCCGCGAAGCGGTAGCAGGGAAAGCTGAGGCAGTCGGGAGCGTGAAGCTCATCCACAAGCGCCTGAAGGCGCCCGAGAGAGCCGGGCAGGAGTGCGTCGTCGTCGCCGAGCAGCAGGATGTAGTCGCCTGTGCTGGCGTCGAGCGCGGTCCTCCAGTTCTCAGTGATCGTCTTCTTGGGTCCCACGTTCTCCGCGACCAGCACTCGCGGGTCGTCGCTTCGCGTGGCGATCGCGGCGCGGGTGTCGCCGGTGGAGCCATCGTCGGCGATTACGAGCTCGATCTCGTCGCGCCCCTGATCCAGGACCGAGTCGATGGCTGTGCCGAGGCGGGGGCGGTTGTCGAGCGTCGGCAACAGTACCGAGATGCACGGGGTCGCCTGGGCGTTGCGCGATGAGGTCTTCATGTCTCGCATGGGGTCAACGACCGGTGGAGCGAGGGGCTTTCGTCGTCCTCGAGTATCACCCGATCAGCTGCCGGGATTCGGGAACTCCATTTGCGAGGAGAATCCTGGGGTGCGCCCCGCCCGAAGGGCGCGCTCAAGCACAGCCTCCGTCGACCGCATCGACGCTTCTGCTGAGACCTCGCTCCGAATCCATGACCGGGTCGTCTCGAGACCTGTCTTGTCGCTGGCAGCGCGTGCATCGCTGATGGCCGCTGCGATCTCATCGGGACGGCTCGGGGGCACCACGGTCACGCCGGGTTTCCCCTCGAGGAGTTCGTGTACTCCGGCCCCACTCGAGACGACTACGGGCTTGCCTGCAGCGATCGCTTCGAGTGGCGCCAAGCCGTAGCTCTGGCGGGATGAGGGGAACACGTATAGATCCGCCGCGGCATAGATGTCACGCAACTCCGCGTCGGTTACCGAGCGACGGTCCAACGTGATCCTCTGCTCGAGGCCGCGCACGCGGATCAGCTCTGCGAGACGGGCCCCATACTCGGGGGCGTACGAATCAGAGCCGAGAATCAAGACGTGCAGGCGCGGCACCGCGCGCAAGATCGCGGCTGCCTCTATCAGGTCCTCGAATCGACGATGTGGAACGAGCAGCGCAAACCCGAGAACCAGGAAATCATCATCCTCCAGCCCAAGGGCGCGTCGAGTCAATCCGCGTGCGTCCGAGCGGGTGAAGAAGGCGTCGGCGGGCCCAAGGCGGATCACGTGTGCCCGCCGGTGATATGCCCGGCGCAGCATTGCCGCGTCGAAGTCGGACGGCACGATGATTTCATCGGCACTACGGACGGTGGCCAGGTCGAATAGGCCGAAGCTCAGGCGAACCGCTCGTTTGATGGGGGAAACGGTGCCGCGGGACGTCATCTCCGGCACCAAGCCCCGCTCCCAGATCGTGTCGTCATATCTGGTCCAGACCAGTGGAAGTCCAAGGCGGCCGGCGGCGAGCTTGCCGGCGCGCAGGGCCGGCAGGTTGTGGGCATGTACTACATCGACATCAGAGGGAACGCAGTCGGCGAGGCGGCGCATCCCTCGCCAGTAGCGCCTGAGGATCGCGCGACTCCCACTCGGCACCTCCGCAACCCCCGGCCTGACGGCCCGAACATCGAGGTCGTCCGTGAGTTGCTCGAACTCGGTGGAGGGCGCGAAGTCGTGGCAGACCAAGGTGACACGATGCCCCCGAGCGCGGAGCCCGTGGGACAACTCGAGGATCACTCGGGCGATCCCCCCGCCACCACCGGACCCCCCGATCATGTCGTAGACGAGAGCTATGCGCATGCGGATCGGGGATGGAACGTTGTGCCAGACCCGGCGTCCACCTTAACGATGGGAACGCCCGGATGGTCGAGACGGCGGCCGCGGGTGGCTTCGAGGGCGATCTGCGCGGTGGCTCTGTTACGTTTGCAGGCCGCGAGCGCCAGTTTCATGCGGGGAGGGCAAAGCGCGGTATATGAGCTTCGAGACGTACGAAAAGACGGACCCCGTCCGGTCTGACGCGCCCGGCATGATCGCCCCTGACGTCGAACAGATGGTCGAGTCGGGGGGTGGCGAGGTCTTGCCGACGAGAGCCGGCCGGGAAGCCAGGGCCCGTGGAGCGGTCCTCCGGCGGCTGCTCGCGCTCTTCGACTGGGCCTCGTTGATCCTGGGGACGTCGGTCAGCTACCTGCTGGTGTCGAATCCGCCGATGAAGGCCTCATCGATCGCCTGGTCGGCGGCTTTCGGTCCGGTGTGGATCCTGGCAATGAAGCTGTACGGCCTGTACGACCAAGACCACCGCCGCATTCGTCACAGCACGCTCGACGAGCTACCCGCCCTCTTCTCGGCGATCGTGATCGGAACGGTAGCGGTCGGAGTGCTCGACCGTGTCACGCCGGCGCCATACATGTCGGGCACTGCGCTGGGCATCCTGGCCACGACCGCCTTCGTGGTGGCTGCTTCGCTTCGAGGGTTGCTCCGCCAGCTCTGGCACGCTCGTCGTCCTCCCGAGAAGTCGGCCCTGGTCGGGTCGGGGGCGGCCATGAGGCGACTGAGCCGGCGGATCGAGACGCATCCCGAGGTCCATCTATCGCTGGTCGGCTACTTCGGCAAGCCGCCCGAACACCGATCCGGCGTCGACGGAACCGGCAGCAACGGGCACGTCAGGTTCCTTGGCCCGCGCTCCGAGCTGATCGCGGTCGCCGAGCAACGGGGTCTCGAGCACATTCTGGTCGCCGAGGATTCGATCTCCACCGAGGAGCTGCGGGAGCTGATCGGCGACTGCAAGCGCTTCGGCCTCTCGCTCACCCTCGTGGCGCCTAACGCCGAGCTGCTCGGCCCCGGTATCCAGCTCAACCGGCTGGGTGAGTTGCCACTGCTCGACTTCGCGTTCTCGGACCCCCCGCGATCGACGATGGCCCTGAAGCGGACGATCGACATCGGGGTCTCGGCCGGAATGCTGCTCCTGCTCGCGCCGCTGCTTCTCGTGGTCGCGGTCGCGATCAAGCTGGATTCGCCTGGGCCTGTCCTCTTCAGGCAGGTCAGGGTGGGCAAGGGGGGACGGCGGTTCACCATGCTCAAGTTCCGGACGATGGTCGAGGGCGCTGACCAGAGGCTGGACGAGGTCGTGGACACTGGGGCTCTGGTGGAGCCCTCGTTCAAGGTCCGAAACGACCCGCGTCACACCTGGATCGGACGCCGGCTGCGCCGTCTCAGCCTCGATGAGACGCCACAGCTGCTCAACGTGCTGCGCGGTGAGATGTCGCTGGTCGGCCCGCGCCCGGAGGAGGAGGGTGTGGTCGCTCTTTATGACGACCGCCAGCGGCTGCGCCTTGTTGTCAAGCCAGGGCTCACCGGCCCGATGCAGGTCTATGGCCGCGGGGATCTCACCTTCGAGGAGCGGCTCGCGCTCGAGAGGGCGTATATCGACAACCTGTCCATCGCCCAGGATGTCGCGATCCTGCTGCGCACGCCACGCGCGGTAATTGGCGGCAGCGGCGCCTACTGATCCGGCCGGTCGCTTCGTCGTGGCGATCGTGAGCCACGGCGCGGCCGGTCTGCTGCGTGTCTGCCTGCGGTCGTTCGGGACGACCACGGACGCGAAGCCCAGCAGGGTGACGGTGGTCGACAGCGGCAGCCCGGACGAGACGGCTGAGATGGTTGCGCGGGAGTTCCGCTGGGCCGAGTTGATCCAATGCGGGAACATCGGCTTCTCCGCCGCGAACAACCTCGTTCTCCGGGGCCTTGATTCCGAATTCGTCCTGCTGCTCAATCCGGACACCGAGCTCCGGGACGGTGCCCTCGAGGCCTGCCTGGAGCGACTCGATTCGGACCCGGCGATCGGCATGGTCGGGTGCAAGCTGGTACTGCCGACCGGCGAGCTCGACCACGCCTGCAAGCGTTCCTTTCCCACGCCGCTCTCGGCGCTGGCTCACTTCTCGGGCCTGAGTCGCGCCGACTCAGCCCCGAGCCGACTGAGCCAGTACAGGGCGCCGGAGCTGGGCGAGGACGAACCGGGGGAGGTCGATGCGATCAATGGCGCTTTCATGCTCGTTCGCGCAGATGCGGTTCGCGAGGTCGGCGTGCTCGACGAGGGCTACTGGCTCTACATGGAGGACCTCGACTGGTGCTACCGGTTCTGGCGGGACGGCTGGAAGGTCTTCTACGAACCGCGAGGCGCGGTAATGCACGTCAAGGGCGGCTCCAGCGGCGAGCGCCGCGGGGTCCGGCAGGAGGTGGCATTCCACCGCGGGATGGGGCGCTTCTACCGGAAGTTCTATGCGCCCGGGCGATCGCGGCTCACCGCCGATGCGGTGTACCTCGGCATCTGCCTAAAGCTCCTGGCGAGCCTCGTCGCAGGGCTCCGCGACCGTGTCAGGGCGTCCCGCCGGCCAGAGCGGTGAACGCGTACCAGGACGGCTTCGGCCGCAGGCCGGAGGTGAAGAGGCCGGTGTGCTGGAACCAGATGCCGCCCGGGACGTCGCGCCACGAATACCAGATCACCCCGGGGATCCTGTAGCGCTTGCGGTTCTTTGCCATCAGGCGGTAGGTCTTGCGCAGATAGGCGGCCTGCCTCTTCTTGGAGACCGTCAGAGCCGTCCTGGGACCGCCGGTTGCCCAGCCGACCTCGGTGAGCCAGAGCTTGGCCTTCCGATCCCGGTAGCGGGCCATGGTCCTGCGCATGTCCCTGACGCGGGCCAGGGCCTGCTTCGGCGTCGTCGAGTACGGGTGCAGCGCGGTCGCGTCGAAGAGCGGCTTGGCCCGGTTTCGATAGACACCCTGCAGGAAGCGGTCGCCGGTCATTCCATGCTTGACCTGGGGCGTGGGGAACAGTCCCGCGAGCACGATTCGCGCCTGCGGATCACCTGCCCTGATACCGGCGTGGAACTTCCTCAGCAGCCGGACATACTGCTTCGGATTGGGCTTGCGGGTCCAGAAGCTGGGCGAATTGACCTCGTTCCAGAGCTGCCACCAGTCGACCTCCAGCCGGGGGATCGCCGGATGCTGCTCCCAGAAGGTCCCGTCATGTCCGTAGCGGCCTGCGGCGGCCTCGACGAAGCGCCGGAAGTCCCCCAGGTGGGCCCCCAGAGGCGGCAGATTGGGACGCCGCGCGACCCACGGGGGCGACCCGTAGACGGTCGGCAGCACCCTGATCCCATTCGCGGCCGCGTCGCCGATGACCTGGTCGTAGTGGCTCCAGTCGTAGCCCTGCGGACCCGACGGCTGGACCGCTCCCCAATAGAAGTTGATGCGAAGCGTGCCCAGATGTCCGTCGCCCATCCGGTCGATCTCGGAGGTGCTGGGGTCGACCGCCGGGATCACCCCGTAGAAGGATCGCGGCATGGCATGCGCCGTCGCCGCGCAGGTCAGCGAAGCAAGGAGGCCGGCCAGGGCCAGAGTTGGGCGAAGCCTCATCGGTTGGCGCGTCAGCCCGGGTTGCCGCCCGTCAGCGCGGTGAAGGCGCTCCAGGACGGCTTCGGGTCGAAGTCCGAAGTGAACAGGCCCGTGTGGAAGAACCAGATGCCACCGGGGACGTCGCGCCACGAGTACCAGATGACCCCGGCGATCTTGAAGCGCCGGCTGTTCGCGGCCAGCATTCCGAAGCTCTTGCGCAGGTAGGCGGCCTGGCGCTGTGGGGAGACGGTGAGTGGGGTCGGGTTGCCGCCGGTCGCCCAGCCGATCTCGGTGATCCACAAAGGAGCGCGCTTGTCCTTGTACCGGGCCATGATCTTGCGCGCCTCCTTGACGGCGCTGAGGGCCTGCTTCGGAGTGGTCGCGTAGGGGTGAACGGCGACAGCGTCGAAGAGTGACTTCGCCTTGGCCCGGTAGATCGCGGGCAGGTACTTGTCGAGAAAGATCCCGTGCTTGATCCGTGGAGTCCGGAAGAGGCCGGCGAGGATGATCTTCGCGCTCGGGTCACCGGCCTTGATCCCCTGGTGGAAGACCCGAAGCAGTGCGACGTACTGCTTGGCTTTCGGCTTCGGGTACCAGAAGCTTGGCGAGTTGACCTCGTTCCAGAGCTGCCAGTTCGCAATCGGGAGCTTGGGGATGCCGGGGTTCGCGGACCAGAAGGAGCCGTTGGCGCCATAGCGGGTCGCAGCCGCCTGCACGAAGGCCCCGAACTCGGCGAAATGGCTCTTCGCCGGCGGGTAGTTCGACCTCGCCGCCGCCCAGGCCGGCGAGCTGTAGACGGTCGGCAGGACCTGGATGCCCTGCTGCGCCGCCTGGCCGATGATCGCGTCGTAGTGGGACCAGTCATAGGCCGAGCTCTCAGTCGGTTGGACCGCCCCCCAGACGAAGTTGATCCGCAAGGTGCCCACGTTGCCGGCGCCCATCCGGGCGATCTCGGTGGAATCCGGGTCGTTTGCCGGGATCACGCCGTAGAACGAGCGCGGTGCGGCGCTCGCGTGGGGGGCGAGGGCGAGGCAGATGAGCAGGGTCGTCGCGAAGACGAGGCGTCGCAAGTTCAATCTCCTTTACCTACGGTGCGTTGTCCGTCTTGGCGATTTCGCCCCGCACCCTCGGCTTGGCCGACGCTCGGCTCGTGCGGGCCATCATGCGCCGGCGGACAGCCCAGATGATCAGGACGATCAGTGCCACCGCAAGCAGGATGAAGACCGGGCTGAGCAGACCGCTCCCGGAGGAGCCGCCCGAGTCCGAGGAGACCGGTACGGCTGCGCTCCGATCGGGCTTGGACTCCTTCTTCTTTTTCGCCTTGGGCTTCTTCCCGTCCTGGTGGGCGGAGGTGGATGTGGGGGTGCCGGTCGCCTCGCCGAATCCCGTTCCCGTCGTCTCGGTCCCTCCGGATCCGGAGCCCGATGAGTGGGTGCCGGAATCCGGCACCTTGGGCAGGTACTCGCTCCCGGCCGGGCTGGCCAGGGCGGAGGGTGCGAGGGCGACCGTGGTCGCCGCCGCGGCGAGCAGATAGATGACTGTCGTACGGGCGGTCATTCGAATGGGCCGGGGGGCGAAGATACTGCCTTGCCCCCCAGACTGACTGGGGGCGGCATGTTCTCAACGATTCGACAACACATGGGCGCGGGACTGGTTGCGGCGGCGGTGATCGCCGCTTCGCTTGCGCATGGGCTCTTCGACCCCACGGGCTACGCGGCCGCCTCGATCCTGATCTGGGCGACGGTCATCGCGGGGTTCGCCGGCCGGGCCATGCCGCAGCGCGCGGTGGGGATGCCCGCCGTCGCCGCGGGCCTCTGTCTCGTGGCGATCGCGGTCCTTGGGTTCCTCTCCGTCAACTGGGCAAGCGACCAGGGCCGGGCGTTCGAGGAGGCGGTGAGGGTCTCGTTCTACGCGGGTCTCTTCGTGCTCGCCGTGTGCACGGCCGGCGTGCGCGGACGGGACGAGTGGCTGGCGGGGCTGACCATGGGCCTGGCGGTGGTCTCGGTGATCGCCCTCTTCGCCTACCTGCAGCCGGGCAGCCTGGGCTCGCGCAGCGACATCCCGGGCTCCGCCGGCCGGCTCTCATACCCGGTCGGGTACTGGAACGGAGCCGCGTCGGTGCTGGCCACCACCACGGTCCTGCTCGCGTACGCGGGAGCCTGGGCGGCCGCCCGCGGGCTGCGAATCGCCGCCACGGGGCTGATCCCGGTCGCTGTGCTCGCGATGTGGCTGACCGGGTCCCGAGGTGGTGCGGCCGCGGCGGTCGTCGCGCTGATCGTGCTGGTCGCGGCGTCGCCCGACCGCGGCCGCCAGCTCGTGGCGATCGCGATCGGGCTCGGCGGCGCACTCGTGCTGGTCGCGGCCTCGGAGGCGATGCCCTCCCTCACCCGGGACATCCCCAACGCGGCCAGCCGCAGCGAGGGAGACCTGATGTCCGTTCTCTCGATCGTGGCGGTGGGCGTGACCGCGGCGGTCTCGAGCAGGCTGGAGGGCGTGCGCCCGGTTTTCCGGCTCTCGCGCCGCGTCGCCGTCGTGGTCGGGGTGGTCGTGGCGCTCGTCGTCCTGGTCGGGGTCATCGCCGCCCATCCCGCCGCGCGCTTCGACGAGTTCAAGGCCAAACCGCCGACCGAGCACGGAGTGGCGATCGGGGGGCCCGACCTGAGCTCCAACGGGCGCTGGCAGTTCTGGGGCTCGGCGCTCGACGCGTTCGCCAGCGAGCCGCTGCGCGGCGTGGGAGCGGGAGGATTCGAGAGCTGGTGGGGCGTGCACGGAGACGTGCCGCTGTTCGTTCGCAATCCGCACTCGCTCCCGCTCCAGTCCGCGGTCGACTACGGGATCCTCGGGATCGCCCTGTTCGCCGGCTTCTGCGCGGCGCTCGTGCTCGGCTGCCGGCGCCGCCTCTCGGCTCCCCGCGTCGGCGACGCCGACGTGCTGGTGGCCGTGATCGTCTGCGGCGCCCTGGGAGCCCTCTTCGACTGGACTTGGGAGATCCCGGCGGTCTTCGGCGCGACGGTGGTTTGCGCGGCCCTGATGCTCTCCTCCGCGCAGTCCCCGCGCAGGCTGCGTGGCCGGGTCTGGGGCGGTCTGGTCATCGCGGTTGCCGTGGCGGCCATTGTCGGCGCCGGCGTGGTCGTTCTGAGCCAGCAGGATCTGAGGCTGAGTCGCGAGGCCGCCGCTGACGGCCGGATCGACGACGCGATCGATCATGCGAAGGCCGCGAAGTCCATCGAGCCGTGGGCCGCCGATCCCTACGTCCAGCTCGCCCAGCTGGAGGGCCAGCGGGGCGACCTGGATGCTGCCCTTGCCTATATCAAGCAGGCCGAGAACAGGAGCTCCGAAGACTGGCGCTCCCGAGTGATCGAGGTCGAGTTGCAGGAGAGGGCAGGAAACGTCAAGGCGGCGCAAGCCGCTTACATCCAGGCCCGACGGATGACACCTCTGCCGCTGATCAACGTCGTGTTCCCCTCCGTGGTTCAGGGATGACGAGCGCGAGGAAGAGTTGGCGCTGGTGGGGGTCAACTCTCGCGTTGCGGATCCGGTGGAATGGCGGCGTCCCGCGGTAGGTAGCGATTCGGCCGCCGCCTACCCGCGGTCCAGGCCGACACCGCCCTGCGGCGGGCGAGCGCGTGCCCATAGAAGAGCTCGCGATCGAGCGTCTCATCGTGACCCCAGAGGCGGCGGGTCCGGCGGCCCAGCAGCCAGGCAAGGCTCGCGAGCCGGTCGTCGGCTGTGAGCAACCGGCGAAGCGACCGGCGTTTGGTGGGGGCCATTCGCTCCCAGAGGCGAAGCCGAAGCACCTCCGCGGTGAGCCGCAGCTGATGCCAGTCGTAGTAGTAGACGACGCGCGACCCGCCAGTCGGATTGCGCAGCCGCTCCATCAGGTGAGTGCGCACCGAGCGCGGCCTGCGGTTGGCCTGGGAGTGGCCGATCACGGCATCCCCGTGTTGGACATAGTCATATAGGGCCTCGTCGAGATAGGCGATCTCCCCAAGGGACATGGCGACCTGAGCCACCCAGTGGTCGTGAAACGCTCTTGCCAGCCGCGGTGGGAACGGCAGGGCGTCGTCCAGCAGCTCGCGGCGGAACAGCGACGCCGCCCCCGTGACGGAGTTGGCGAGGAGCAGCGAGGTGTAGTTGGAGTGGTTGTTGCGCCGCTCCGTCCAGTAGGAGGGGCGAACGAGCTCGCCCTTAGGTGTCACGATCCGGGCGTCGGAGTAAACGAGCTGAGCGGTCCCGATCGCGTTGGTAAGCCGCTCGAGCTTGTCGGGATTCCAGGAGTCGTCCTGGTCACAGAAGGCGACGTACTCCGCTGATCTGGGCGCCATCGACAGCGCCCGTTCGAAGTTCCGGTAGAAGCCGAGCCGCTCCGGGCTCCGCGAGACGGCGAACCGCTCATCCCCCTCGGTCTGAGCGAGCAACTCCGCGAACGCCTCGTCCGACGAGCAGTCGTCGCTGATCAGGCAGACCCAGTTCCCGTGCGTCTGGGAGCGGATCGAATCAAGCTGGCGGCGCAGGAGCTCGGGGGGCGGCTCATAGGTCGCCATGCAGATCGCGATGCGCGGGCCGGTGAGCCTGGGGGGCTCGGGCGCGGGGGCGTCCGCGGGTGCGGCGAGCCCGGGCTCCGCATCGACTGCCCCCACGGGGACCGCGCGCTCGGTGCCGTCTGCGAGGCTCAGGATCAGCTCCAGGTCGAGTCGCGTCGCCTCGGCCCGCGGCGCGACGTCGAGGAGGGCCACGAAGCCGCTGCGGTAGGCGTGCGCGCTCGCCGGATCGCCGGGGGCGAGGCTCTCGTAGACGTCGTCACGGGGGAGGCAGAAGCGCTCGACGGGCTGCGTGCTGTCACCGACCCTGACGGCGAGCCCGCGCGTCGGCGCGGCGCGGTCATAGCAGTGTCCGGCGAGGACGAACGCCGTCCCGCGGCCGACCGCCAGCCGCTCGGGCGGCCCGATCTCCAGGTGGGCCACCGTCGAGTCAGCCACGGCTCGAGCGGGTGGCGACCCTGCGCTGCAGTCGGCGTCCGTATTCGTAGAGCCCTATGTCCAACCGATTGTCCTCGGCGATGCGCCGGCGGAACGAGTCGGAGACCTCGGTGGGGGTTGTGACGTTCTCGTGCACGGGCGGCCCGAGCCGCCAGCCGAAGCGCCTCTCGAGCCGGCCTGCGAAAGCCTCGAAGTCCTCCTGCAGGCCGAAGTCGTCCATCCGCCGCAGGGCCCGCTTCGCTGCCCGCAAGCGGCGCCGGCCGAGGTCCTTGGCGGTCATCATTCCGTCCGTCATCTCAGCGGCTCGCAGGGACAGCATCTTGACCATGTGGTTCGAGATGAAGTGCTTGAAGTTGCCGGGGTCCTCGTAGATCTCCTCGAGCGACAGATGGTTGTCCGCGGAGGTGGTCGCGCGATGGTGGCGGAGATAGCTCAGGGTCCTCTCGACCGGCTCACGGAGGACGGTGAAGGTCCGGAAGTCGGCGTCGAGGAGCTGGGTCGTGCAGAGTGGAAAGTGCCCGGTCACGACCCGGATTTGATCGCGCCGCACGGTCCAGCGCTCCAGCAGCACAGGGACCATCAGCTGGGGTGACACGGACGCGGGGTCGCCGTCCGTGGCATCCGGATATACCGCCGCGTCGCCGAAGTGGCGCTTCAGGCGTCGGTAGAGCGAGACGCCGCCCGTCTTCTGCATGTGGACGAAGAAGTACCGCTCGGGCTCCGCGGGGGCGTCAGACGGCAAGCGGAGAGTACTTCGCAGGCGACGCGGAGGCTCCGAAGAACCAGCTCTCGATCGCCCAGCGGCTCTTCTGCATCTCGGGATCGGCCGCCGTCGAATGCAGGAAGAGCTCGTCGAAGAGCAGCACGTCTCCCGGCTCGAAGATCGGTCGCAGGACCTCACCCTCGGCGGCGGTCTCCTCGACCACCTGAGGTGAGACGGACCAGTCGAACCAGGCGCCCTCGGTCCCGGTGGGGACGTAGTGGTCGAGCCGGCGGGGGAGGATTTCCATGCCCGGAGCCTCGTCGCCGCAGCGCGAGAGCGACAGCCAGACGTTCAGCGCGCGAACGTCGCCCATGAAGGCTCCGTCCTGGTGCCAGCCCTGGCCGGCATCAGGGTCCACCCGCCGCAGCGTGCACTTCTGCACCGAGATCACGGGCGGCTCGCCGAGGTAGCCCTCGATCGCCCGCTGCAGGCCGACCCGGTCGAAGGTGTCCAGCATCTCGAACAGCAGGTGGGGCGAGTCGGCCGCCCAGAGCCCGCCGCCGCCGGCGACCCAGTCCCGCCCGAGCGACTCCCGGAATGCCGGCGCCGGCATGAATTCGCGGTAGAAGCCCGAGTCGCCGTCGCGGCCCGCCCCGGCGCGGTCGCGGGCCTCGAAGGCCCGGTCGATGTCCTCGGCGAGCGCCCGTGCGTCGCCGGGGTCGACGAGGCCCCGGATCAGCAGGCACCCGTCCCGCAGGATTCCGGCGCGCAGCACCTCGGGCGTGAGCTGCGCGGGCCTGATCCCCGCGAGGTCGCCGTTTCGGTTGGGAAGCTGCTCGAAGGCGGGGTCAGGGAAGGACGCATCCGGCGGCGGGTCGTCGAGCAGCCGGATGCCCGCCGCGTGGCGCAGTTCGACCAGGCGGGACTCGACGTCCGAGTCCGGACTCTCCCGGTTGGCGAGGCTGAGCTCCCGGATCTCGGCGAAGAGCTCCTCGCTGCTCCTGCCGGCCGCGATCGGCGGCTCGCGCTCGCCGAGCGCTGCCTCTGAGTTCTTGCGGGAGCGAAAGATCATCGTCCGGGAGCGCCGAAAGCTAGCAGCGCCTATGCCGTCGTCGGCCGCGCGGGAGCCCCCACCACGGTGGTGCCCGAGGGGACGTCGTCCACGACGACGGAATTGGCGCCGATCGACGACCGCGCCCCCACCCGGATCTTTCCGAGCACCCTGGCGCCGGTCCCGACGCGGACCTCCTCCTCGATGGTCGGCCCGGCGATGTCGCCGGGCATCAGCCCGATCGTCACGAACGGGCCGATCACCGTGCCGGGATGGATCTCCACAAGGCCGTCGATGACGACCTGTCCGTGCAGCAGATGGACGCCGGGGTGGATCACCACCGGGTCTCCGATCGCGATCTGGCCGGTGATCATCGCGAGCCGGTGGGCCAGCCGAGGCAGCACCGGCACCCCGCGGCGCTGCATCGCCGCCTTCGCCCTGTAGAGGCACTGGGCGAGGAAGGCGTCGCTGGACCACATCAGGCGCAGCACCTGCAGAGCAGCATCGGCTCCCGAGCGGAACTCGTACCGCTCCCCGCGGTGCAGAAGCGCCACCCGCGCGTCGGCCACCAGCGCCTCGCCCAGCCTCGGCTGGCGCGCACGGACGTCGCTCATCAGGGACCGAGCCATGGTGTTGCGCGGGTCGAGCATGTGAACGGGAGCGTAACCGCGGCGGCGGTGGACCTAGACTGCGGCCGCCCCCCCCGAGCGCGGAGCGAGCCGAATGCCGATGCAAGTCACCTCCTACTACCACCGCACCAACCCGGACGAAGCGGGCTATTCGCTCGGCAACTTCTACGAGCTCTGGTCCGCCTGCTTCGAAGCGGCCGGCGTCCGGTCCGTGATCGAGGTCGGGGCCGAGCGGGGGAGGCTGACCCAGGAGCTGCTGCGCTGGGCCGCGCCCAGCGGCGCCCGCGTGACGGCCATCGAGCCCGCGCCGATCTCGGACCTGCTCGAGCTGGTCGAGGAATACCCCGACCTCGAGCTCGTCGAGGAGACCAGCCTCGATGCGCTTTCGCACCTGCCGATCGCCGACGCGATCGTCCTGGACGGCGACCACAACTACTTCACGCTGAGCGGCGAGCTCCGGCTGATCGCGGAGCGCTCGGAGCGCATGCCCCTGCTCCTCTTTCACGATGTCTGCTGGCCGCTCGCCCGCCGCGACCAGTACGCGGCACCCGACCGGATCCCGGCGGAGCACCGCCACCCCTACGGCGAGGACATCAAGCTCGTACCCGGGAACTCCGGCACGGCCGAGCGCGGGCTGCCGTTCGAGTGGGGCGCGCTGGAGGAGGGGGGCCCACGCAACGGCGTGATGACAGCGATCGAGGACTTCATGGCGGAGCAAGGGGGCCTGCGGCTGGCCGTGATCCCGATCTTCTTCGGCTGCGGGCTGCTCTGGCCGGACAGCGCCCCGTGGTCGGATGCGGTGGCGGAGATCGTCGAGCCATGGGACCGGAACCCGATTCTGGAGCGCGTCGAGAAGGCCCGGGTGACCCAGCTGGTGCAGCGCCACTCCCGGGAGCAGGAGATCGACCAGCGCTTCGAGCGTTGCGGCAGATTGGAGCGTGCCGTTCGCCGCGCGATCGATTCAGGCGCGTTCGCGCTCGCGGAGAGGCTCTCCGCGGTGCGCAGGCGCGGTCGGCCGGCATTCTCACGGTCGGAGTTCGAGCGCCTGCTGGCGGAAAATGACGAACCGCGCTGAGCCGCCGGCGGGATGGCTATGGAGGTGATCGGCGCCGGTCTGGGACGGACCGGAACCAATTCCCTCAAGGTGGCGCTGGAGCAGCTGCTCGGCGGACCCTGCTACCACAGCATGCTGGAGCTCTTTGAGCATCCGGAGCATGTGGAGAAGTGGGAACGGGCTTTGGACGGCCTGTTGGTCGACTGGGAAGAGATCTTCGCCGGGTATCGCGCGACCGTCGATTGGGCCGGCGCGACGTTCTTCGCCGAGCTTGCGATCGGCTACCCGGATGCCATCGTCCTGCTCTCGGTGCGCGATCCCGACGAATGGTGGCGGAGCTTTCACGACACCGTGGTTGAAACGCTGAAATCCGACCACTCGAATCCTGACGATCCCCTCTCAGGGGCGATGGCGAGACTCAGGCAGCTGGCCGTTCGTTTCGAGGAGCGGCTCAGCCCCGATTGGGCCGACGAGCAAGCGGCCAAGCTCGCATTCGTCCGTCACAACGAGGCGGTTCGCGCCGCGATCCCGCCTGATCGGCTGGTCGAATGGCGACCCGGTGACGGCTGGGACCCACTGTGCGAAGCCCTGGGATTGCCGGTGCCTCGCGAACCGTTTCCGCACCTCAACACGACGGCCGAATTTCGGGCCATGTCCGGGATCGGCCCGAAGGATCAGCGCTGACGGTTCGGCAGCGGTCCCGGCGAGTTGCCGTTCGGCGACGGCTCCTCGCCTCGCCTGACCAGCGACTTCACCCAGCGCAGCGGCTTGGTCAGCCTCCAGCTCGCGCTCGACTCGACCTGCCTGAGCTGCCGCTCCATGTCCGCCACCGCCGCCTCCCGGGCGAGCTCGGCGGCGTTCGCCTGCATCAGGGCCGCGTCGCGGCGCGCCTCGGCCCAGCGCGCCCGCTCCTTCCAGTCGCCCGGAATCGTCTGGGCGGGCGAGAGCTTCCCGTCCCACTTCTCGGCCACGCGCATGTGCGCCGCGATCCATCCCTCGACGTCGCCGATCAGCTCGAGCGAGTGATGGTGGATCACGCGGATGTGCTCCGTCATCACCTTCTTGCCGGCGGCCCGCACCTGCTGGCAGACGTCGAAGTCATAGCCGTGCAGCTGTCCGAGCGACTCGTCGAAGCGGATGTTCTCGATGAACCAGGGCGGCAGGACCATCATGAACCCGTCGATCACGTCGACCTCGCCCGTCCTGGCCTCGGGTGGCGCTTCGTCCCAGTTGAAGGTGGACCCGACAATCTCCCCGCCGCCGTATTCCTCGTACTGATGGGAGAAGGAGGCGAGGGTCACGGAGCCGTCCCACCAGGCGATGTTCCGCACACCGATCGCGCCGGCGCACCCGAGAATGCCGAGGTCCGGATGCTGCAGCGCACGCCTGACCTTCACGCAGAACTCCGGGTCAACGATCTCGGAGTCCTGGTGGACGAGGACCAGGGCCTCGAGGTTCTCGAGCTTCGCGGCCTCCTCGATCAGGAGGTTGTAGTTGCGGAAGATCGAGGCGTCGCCCAGGCCGGCGGAGCCGAGGGCGAGAATCTCCGAGTCCTCCTCCGCGACGAGCTTGATCCCGGGCGCGGCGAAGGCCTCGTACTGGGCGTGGTCGGTGATCGGGCAGCCGAAGGCGATCATCTCGGGCGGAACATAGCGGCGAGCGCTATTTGCGGGCCAGCAAGCCGATCGAGGCGATCCTGCGCATCGGATAGTCCTCGTAGGGCAGCGCGCCGCGCCAGCGCTCGTGCGCCTCGGCCGAGACGAAGTAGGCCTCTGGGTCGGATTCGAGGCTCCGGATCACCTCGCCGAGTCCTTCGACGCTCAGCCCGAGGCCGCGAACGGCCTGCTCCAGGCGCTCACGGTGGGCGTCCGCGCCCCACCCCGCGAGCACATGGTCGACGGCGTGGATCGAGCAGCCGCCCGGGGCCAGGGACGCCGTGGCGGCGCCGATTACCGTGTTCATCGATTCGGCGGGGATGTGCTCGAGAACGGAGATGGAGTAGATCCCGGCGACCGGGCTCGGGAGCCCGCCGGCCGGCGGGAAGTGCTCGCGGATGAACTCCACCTCCGGGTATTCGCGAGAGAAGCGCTCGAACTCCACGGGGCCCTGATCGCTGCCGTCGTAGGGATCGACCACGGTCACCGAGTATCCGAGCCTGGTGAGGAGGCCGGCGACCAGCGGCTCGCCGGCCCCGATCTCGATCAGCCGGCCGCCGCGCTCCACCATGCCGAGAACGGCCTTCACCATCCAGCATCGCTGCAGGTCCTTCATGTCCCCGCTCGCCTTCGCGAGCCTGCCGAGGTTGTCGAGGCTGTCCGCGAAGTCGCGGACGGTTCCGTAGGAGAGGTCCTCGACCGGGAACCGGCCGCGGTAGAGCTCGTCGAGCTCCCAGAGGCGATCCTGGGGGATCAGTTCGCTCATGCCGCCACGGGCGCACGACTCGCGAGCCGCTCCCGATAGAAGTCGGCCAGGCGCCCCGCGTTCCGGGGCCAGCTCAGATGCTCGAGGGCGAACTGGCGCGCACCGTGACCCAGCCTTCCGGCGAGCTCGCGGTCGTCCATCAGCTCCTCGAGGCGGGCGGCGATCTCGAGTGCCGTCCCCTCTCGCAGGAGCAGGACGTTCTCGCGGTCGGTGAGGTCGTTGCCCAGGTTGCAGGCGGGCATCACGACCGGCCGGCCCATCGCCAGGAACTCGGGCAGCTTCGACGGGAGCCGGTAGCGGTTGAAGTCGTCGGGCGCGCCCGGCTGTACATACGCATCGGCGAGCGCGAGATGGCCCGGGATCTCGCGCCAGGGCACGTCGCCCAGATCGGGCTCGCCATGGCGGAGAGCCTGGAGGGTCCTCGGATCGACCCCCCCGAGCCGCGTGCCGCCGAGACGGACCAGCCTGACGGGCCGTCCTCGCCGCTGCAGCAGCTTCACCGCGAGATACAGGCTGAACAGCTCCCGCAGGTTGGCCCAGTGCCCCACTCCGTGGTAGACGAGGACGAAGTCGTCGGGCCGCAGCCCGAGCTGCTCTCGCGAGAGTGCGGAGGGCAGGTCCGGCCGGAAGCGCTCGTGGTCCACGCCCGGTCGCGCCAGATCGTGCGGCCGTGCCGCGAGGTTGAACTCGTTGAGCTCCTCGGTGATCACGGTGACACCGGCAGCGCCCTCCATCAGACGCGGGTAATGAAGCGGGTGGATGAAGTCGTCGGAGCAGAGCTCGTCGAGGCGCGCGGGCGGCAATCGGCGGAGCCGCCCGTAGGGCAGCCTCAGCGCGGTGGAGAGCAGGTGCTCCTCGTTGTCCTCGAGATGCACCACGTATGGAGCGCCGAGGACCGAGGCCGCGCGTTCCGTGGCCCTGCGGACCACCTCGCGCGGCGTCCAGGCGCAGATCATGGTCTCTTCCGGATCGCGTGAGAAGTCCCGCAGCCGCCGGTCGAGCCGCTCGTAGTTGATGCACTCGAAGCTCGGCTCGCCGATCGTCTCGATCCGGTCCACCTCACCCTGGCCGCAGAGGACGACCTCGATGCCCTGCGCCGTCATCTCCTCGCCGAGGTGGAACGCCTGGACGACGCTGTTTACGTGGAGCTTCCCGAAGTGGAGGAAGAGGACCCTCACCCGACCGCCTCCCTCATCGCCACCGCCTGCGGGTCGCCGCTGAACGGCGAGACGCTGTAGTCGGCCGCCTCCCGGAAGAAGCGCCGGCTGTAGTAGGGGTCGCCGGCCTCGAGGGCGTCATAGGCCCGGTCGACGAAGAGGGCGCGATCGATCACGTCGAAGTCCGAGCGCCGCTGCGCCTCGGTCGTGTGCACCACGGTTCTCGGTTCCGGCGCGCAAACGACGCTCCGGCCCAGATTCCCGATCCGGAGGCAGAGGTCGAAATCCTGAAACTGGCGGGAATACGCCTCCTCGAAGCCGTCCAGCTGCTCGAAGGTCGAGCGGCGGACCAGCATGCAGTCCATGCTGACCGCGGAGACCTCACGCGCGCAGCAGAGCGAGCCGTAGTAGCCGTCCGTGTCCGCGTCGAAGCCGCGCATGACCGGGGAGGCGGGGTCGTATAGGCCGATTGCGTAGCCGGCGGAGTCGACTCGCCCGTCGGGGCGGCTGAGCATCGGGCCGACCGCGCCCACCCCGGGCAGCTGCGCATAGAGGAGCAGTTGCTCGACCCAGTCGGGCTCGACGATCTCCGTGTCCTCTCCGACTAAGGCGATGAACTCGCCGTCGCCGCGCGCGGCGGCCCGGTTCGCCTGTCCGGCGGGGTGGAATGAGCCGTCGGCGTCCCTGCGTGCTGTGACGACCACATCAACGGCTGGAGTCGCTGACCGCGGTTGCGGGCGGAGCTGGAGCCGGTGCGGGATCTTCGGGTGAGGGACGGCCTGCGCACCGATTCCGCGCCGACGAAGGTGGGCGTTGACCGCGCGGGCCTGAAGCTCGGTCACGCCCTCCTTTGCATGCTCCGAGAGCGCGATGCTTCCCGGGATCGCTCGCCAGTGGTAGAGCGTCTCCGGGATGTGGTGGATCCGGTCCGTGCGCTCGGAGAGGCGGAGGAGCAGCTCGAAGTCCTGGATGGTGTCGTAGTCCGAATCGAACCCCCCGGCCTCCGAGATGAGCTCACGGCGGACGACGAGCAGGTGACCGACGTACATCGCCCCCAGCGCGTAGACGGGCGACCAGTCAGGCTTGTGAAACGGATCGACGACGGCGCCGTCCGCGGTGATCTTGTCCTGGTCGGAGTAGGCGACGTCGAACTCGTGCTCCGAGAACTCGCTCGCGACCCGCAGCAGCGCGTGGGGTGTGAGCTCGTCGTCGTGGTCCAGGAAGGCGACGAGCTCGCCGCGGCAGAGCTCAAGGCCCTGGTTGGATGCGGCCGAGATCCCGACGTTCTCGGAGAGCAGGCGCGCGGTGATCCGAGGATCGCGGGACGCCGCCCGCTCCACGGCCTTGCGCGTTTCAGCGCGGGTGGACCCATCGTCGACGATGACCAGCTCCCAGTCCGGATAGTGCTGGGCGCGGACCGAGCCGATCGCTTTATGAAGGTGGCGAGGCTCGACGTCGTACGCCGGCATCACCACCGAGATCAGCGGCCGGCTGGGGAGCGTCGCGAGCTCCGCCGCGACCGCGGAGCGGCCCCTATCCCTCACGCCGCAGCAGCCTGCCCATTGCGCGGAGCGGCTTCGTCAGCTTCCAGCTCGTCGTCGCCTCGTACTCCGCCGCGAGCAGCATCGCCGGGGAGCCGGCCCCGCCGCGTCCCCACTCGCGGTCGGCCTCGATGAAGGCGCGCCGCATCAGCTCGCGGTTCATGTCCTCACGCAGCTTGTCCAGCTCGTTGCGGAGCCGCGCAGCTTCGGCACGCGCGGCCGCCAGCTGATCGTCTGCGTCCTCGTCGGGCATCGCGCCAATCGTAGGACTAGGCCGGGCAGACCGTGGCCGTTCCGCGCCCGCTCAGCTGGATCGTCCAGGGCACGGATGAGCGGTCGGCCGGGATCCGGACGAGCTCCGCCTGCCCGGCCGGGAGGTTGCCGAGCGAGAGCGGGAACGACACTCTCGCGTAGCGGCGCAGGCCCACCGCGACGCCGCCGTCGCGCGCGCGAATCACGAAGCCGCCGCCGGGAACCACCGCGGTCGGCCCCTTCGAGGCGGTCACCGCGAGACATCGCCGCGCGGTCCCGGTGCCTGCCGCGGCGAGATGGATCCCGAGGGCGGCGCCCGAGACCTTGTCGGCGGCGACCCGGCCCACCTCCGGCGCCGTGGCCAGCTCGGACGGCGAGTAGGCCGGGGATCCATAGGCGTCCACCGCGGACAGGTAGGAGCGGGCGTCCAGCAGTCCGAGATAGTCCACATTCGAATTCTCGAGCGTCAGCTGGAAGTCGGGATCGACTCGGTCGCGCGCCAGTTCCAGCCCGGCGAGGCCGCCTCGAGTCTTCTGCGCAATCCCCGCAAGCCCGTGTGCGGCATCCCGGAGCCTCGTGTAGTTGCTCAACGCCGCGGAGACGGCAACGGCAAGGATCCCGATCGTGGCCCAGCGTCCGATCCGCGTGCCGCGACCCAGTTCCGCCGCCAGCAGCGCTAGCCCGACACAGCCCATGTACTGGTAGCGGCCGACGGTGGGGAGCCCGAACTGCGAGGCGTTCAACCCGGTCAGCGCCCAATAGCCGAGCAGGATGGCGAGAACGGTCCAGAGCCGGTCCGGCGGCCGCCAGATGCGCCAGATGCGCCAGACCGCCAGGCACCCGGCGAGCAGCAGGAGTGGACGTCCCCAGGCAAGGGCCGGCGTTTCGGTCACCCCGATCGGGCGACTCAGGCCGAGGTAGACGGAGACGCTCGAGCTGAGACCGTCGAGCACGTAGGTCGGCAGATGCGTGAAGTTGTCGAAGGAGACGAAGGTGTTGGCCGTGTGACCCCAGCCCAGGTACCAGAGGGCCCAGAGGACCGCTGGGATCACCGGCACGAAGGCGCGCTGGATCCGACGGGGAGAAAGGGCGACCTCGACCGTCGCTCCCGCGACGAACGGGATTCCCGCGTCCGAGAAGAGCAGGCCAGCCACGAGCAGCGCGGCTGCGGCGATGTCCCAGCTCCGCTCCTGCCGCTCCAGGCAGAGCAGGGCGGCGAGGCCGCAGGCGACGGAGCCGAACCAGGTCAACTGGTACGGGAAGAGGAGGTCGTCCCAGGACGGCCCCAAGAAGAGGATCGGGAGTATCGCCGCCAGCGCGAGCCAGGCCCCGAGTCGGGCCCTGACGTAGAGGAAGAGGAGCACGAGGCTGACCAGGAACGAGAGAACGGCGACGAGTTGGAACGGCGCCGGCGAATTCATCCCCGAGACACCCAGCAGGACCTTGTAGATCAGGACCGGGATCGCGACCAGGTGCTCCACTGCCGGGTCGAGGAAGGTGCCGACGCTCCAACCGCGCCGATGGAGCAGCAGCTCCCATTCGTCGCGCCAGAAGGTGATCTGGCGGAGCCAGTGCCACAGGAGGCCCCCGGAGAGCACGATCGCCCCGGCGGCCAGCAAGTCCGGCAGCCGGCGACCGTTCAGCCATCGCGTTTGGGGGCCCGTGCTCACGAGTGGCGGATGGTTATCAGGTATCGCTGGCCGCCCTGGGGCTAAGCTGCCGCCGATGCCGACGCTCGACCGAGCTCACGGTCAGGCTGGCGCGCCTCGACAGCCCGGTCGCGAGTTCGGCTCCGGCGCGTTCCTGGCTTCGCTGGCTCTGGCGGGATCCTTTGCAGCCCTGGGGCTGAACAGCATCTCGATCTCCCGGATCGAGGGCGCGGATGGGGCCGGCCTGATCGCGCTGTCCACGCAGTTCGTATTCCTGGCGACCTTCGTCGCCGGCGGCGGGCTCCGGACCAGCATCACCTATCGGGTCGGCGGGGGCCTCTGGTCGCCCCGCAGCGCCGTCCGGGGCGCCCTGATCGCCTCCCTCGGCCTGGGGCTGGCGGGAGCGGTGGTCGGGATGGGCATCTACGGGCTCCTTCGCCACAGCGCGCTCGCCGACTTCAACCTCTCCATGGCGGCGTCTCTGATGGGGGCGCTGCCGTTCGCGCTCGTCTGGTGGATCGTGCCTGCGATCCCGCTTGCCCAGGAGCGCTACGAGGCCTACGCCCTGCTCACCGTCACCGGCCCGGTCAGCGTGCTGCTGCTCTGCCCCGCGCTCGCGCTCGCCGCGGGCGAGACCGGCGCCGTGATCGGCTTCGCCGCGGGCTATGTGGTGGGAGGCGTGATCGTGGCCGCCTGGGCGGTGCGACACGCCCGGCGGCCTGAGTCGGCCACCGGGCCGGAGCACGGCGTGCGGGAGGCGGGCGGCTTCGGGGCCCGGGCCTGGGTCAACGATCTCTTCCAGCTGATCAACGTGCGGCCCGACCTCTTCATCCTGAGCGCCTACTACGGCGTCTCGGACACCGGCGTCTACGCCGTGACGGTCTCGATCACCTCGCTGGTCTGGATCGTTTCGCAGCCCCTCGCGTCCGTGGTGCTGCCGCGCAACGCGATGGTGACCGCCGCCGCCGATCCGGGTCTGACGCCCGTGATCCCTACATCCAGCCAGGGCACTGCCGTGCGGCATTCAGTGCTGGTCTCGATCGCCGCCGCGATCGCCGTGGTTCCGATCCTCGCGCTCGCGCCGCTCGTCTGGGGGCCAGGGTTCGGGCGGACGCTCACCCTCGGGCTGATCCTGCTGCCTGGCGTCGCCCTGCTCGGCGTGGGCCGTGTGATGGTGGCCGCTTTCACGGGCGCCGGGGCCGCCAACGAGGCCCTCCTCGTCGGCCTCGTGAGCTTCCCGCTCACCTTCGTCGCGTTCCTGATCGTGATCCCGGACCACGGCTCGACCGGGGCGGCGATCGTCTCCTGTTCCTCCTACGTCCTCGCCACCGCCCTCGCTGCCTACCTGTTCCTGCGCGGGCCGGCCCACACGGTGCGCTCCTCGCTGGTCCCGAGGGTGGACGACCTCCGCGACTACGCACGCTTGGCACGCCGCGGGCTCGATGCGCTCGGACGCAGGCGTTTCGGGGTAAGCCAGTAGCCTCGCCCCGGGATGACTGACCCAGCGGGAAAGCGGGCGAACGCGCTCCGTGACGCGCCCCTCGCTATCGAGGCGCGGGATGTCGAGAAGACCTTCAGGATCCCGACCCATCGGATCGACTCCTTCAAGGAGCGGGTCGTCCAACCGTTCGCGCGACCGACCTACCGGGAGCTCCGAGCGCTGCGCGGCGTGTCGTTCGACGTCCACCGCGGCGAGTTCTTCGGCATCGTCGGGCGCAACGGCTCCGGCAAGAGCACGCTGCTGAAGATCCTGGCGAGCATCTACAGGGCGGACGCCGGGTCGATCAGGATGGCCGGGCGAGTGGCGCCCTTCATCGAGCTCGGCGTCGGCTTCGACTCCGAGCTGACGGCGCGGGAGAACGTGACCCTGAACGGGGTGATGATGGGCCTCTCGAGGAAGGAGGCGGCGCGGCGGCTCGATTCCGTCCTCGACTTCGCCGAGCTCGGCGAGTTCGTGGACCTCAAGCTCAAGAACTACTCCTCCGGGATGCTCGTGCGCCTTGCTTTCTCGGTGATGATCCAGGCGGAGGCCGACATCCTGTTGATCGACGAGGTGCTCGCCGTCGGCGACGCGGCCTTTCAGCAGAAGTGCCGCGACGTCTTCGCCGACATGAGGAGTGGGGGTCGCACGGTCGTCTTGGTGACCCACGACATGACCGCCGTGCAGCGTTACTGCCACCGGGCCATGCTGCTCGACGAAGGGGGGCTCACCTTCCTGGGCGATCCTGAGGAGGCGGGCCGCCAGTACCTCCGGATGAACTTCGCCAAGCGGACCGTGACGGTGGGGGGAGATCGCCAGATCTCGGTTGTGCCGGACTTCCTCGCCCGCGTCAGCGATGCGTGGATCGAGGACGCCGGCGGCGAGAGGGTCACCAACGTCGAAATCGGCCAGCCGATTCAGCTGAACGCCGTGATCGAGGCGCGCCGCGACCTCCCGAACCCCAGATTCGGGATCCATTGCAACAACGCCGACGGTGTCCACGTCTTCGAGTTGCACGAGGTGCTCGCGGGCGGGGAGGTCGGTGCGCACCTGGCGGCCGGCGACCGCGCTCGGATCACCGCCACGATCGAGAACCCGCTGATGCCGGGGCGCTACGCGATCGTCTGCTGGGTCGGGATCCTCCGCAACGAGGAGGAGACCGCCCAGCAGGCCATCAAGCTCCTGGATTTCGTGGTCTTCGGCGTCGCCAAGGGACAGGGGATGGTCGCGGTGCCGGGAGATGTCGACGTACAGGTCGAGCCCGCGTCGGCTCCGTCCCCGGAGACGAAGACGTGAGCGTCGAGGCCGAGCGGATCGAGCTGCGCCCGGTCAAGGGCCCGTCGGCCCTCGGCGGCGGGCGAAAGCGGTTCACCGAGCTCCTCTACCTCGTCTCCGTCACCCAGTTCAAGAAGACCTACTTCGGCACGGTCCTCGGCTACGTCTGGTCGCTCCTGCGTCCGCTGCTCCTCTTCGGTGTCCTCCTCTTCGTCTTCACGAAGATCGTCCGGGTCGGCTCGGGCGTTCCGCACTACCCGGTGCTGCTGCTGATGAACGTCGTCCTCTTCGGCTTCTTCTCCGAGTCGACCGGAGCGTCGGTCCTCTCCGTGGTCAGCCAGGAGGGAGTGGTGCGGAAGACGCAGTTCCCCCGTCTCGTCATCCCTCTGGCGGTCGTGCTGACCAGCGTGTTCAACCTCGCCGTCAACCTGATCGTGGTCCTCGTCTTCATCCTCGCGTTCGGTGTCTCGCCGCAGTGGACCTGGCTGCTGTTCCCGCTGATCGTCGCGGTCCTTTTCGTCTTCGCCACCGCGGTCTCACTGCTGCTCTCATCGCTCTACGTCCGCTTCCGGGACACGGCGATCATCTGGTCGGTCGTAGCGTCGGCCCTCTTCTACGCGACGCCGGTGATCTATCCGATCGAGATCGTGCCGCAGACCTATCGCAACCTGATCTTCCTCAACCCGCTCACGCCGATCTTCGAGCAGGCGCGCAAATGGATCATCGATCCGGGTGCACCCAGTGCCGCGAGCGCCGCCGGCGGCTGGACGCACCTGCTTCCTTCGCTTGCGATCTTCATCGGGGTCTGCGTGCTCGGCGTCTGGTACTTCAACCGCGAGGCGCCGAGGGTCGCCGAGGAGCTCTAAACGGGCCGGCGGGCGAACGCCCAGACCTGGACCGGCAGATCGGGCTCGTTGCGAAGCGAGTGCCACCAGCGGAAGGCCGGCCAGCTGTCGAAGTTGCCGGTCACGCAGTCTCGATTGCCCCAGGACCACGCGCCGTCGACCTCCAGCCCGCCGCGCTCCAGGACGGTGCGCAGGCCTCGTGGCGTGAAGCGCCAGTAGTCCTTCATGTCGTGCAGGGCCTGCATCTCGTGGACGCGGACCAGGAACGGGGTGGAGACGATCACGTGTCCACCGGGAACGCACAGCTCGCGCAGGTTCGAGGCGGCCAGGAACGGGTCTGGCACGTGTTCCAGCACCTGCTCGCAGATCACCACATCGAAGCGCGCCGGCTCAGAGACCGGCTGGAGCAGGTCGAACTCCGGGTACATCATGCTGGTGTACTCGCGCCAGTCGCGGTCGGCGTGCGAATTGCCGCTGACCTCGGCGGCGCCCAGGCGCTCGGGACCGAGCGCGTCCAGATGGGCGGCGATGGCGTCATTCAGGACGATCCGCTGCCAGTGCTCCCGGGGATCGTCCGTGTGCGGGTATCGGATGGGATCCGGGAGGCGACGCCCGCGGCGTGCCAGGTTTCGCAGGCGGGCGCCGGTGGTGCGGATCGGATTCCGGCGCGACTCGAGCTTGTTCAAAAGAGCCCCCTGAAGCTCTCGGGGATCCGCTCGACCACCATCTCCACGCCGTCCTGCTGGAAGCCGCTGTCCTGGTAGAACCAGTGCTCGAACTCGGATTCCCCGGTCGGCCAGTTGGCGACGCCGAGTCCCTCCCGGCGATCGAGCTCGCTCCACGCGCGGCCCTGGCGCGAGAGATGGCGCTGGCGGCAGAGCTCGAAGTCCATGCGGTGCAGGTGGACCAGGCGCAGGTCCGGGTCGTAGTTGAGCTGCCCATCCGAGCGGTGGTGGAAGCCCGGCTCCCATGACATCGGGCCGGTGGCGAGTGCGGGCTTGTTGAACGCGCCGTTCGCGTACCAGTACCCACGCTGCTCGAGGATGGGGCGACTCAGGTCGATCGGCTCCTCGCGATCGATCATGTGGATCAGCTCGTAGCCGATGGAATCCACCCACCAATCCTCGAGCTCGTCAAGATACGCGCCCAGGGTGCCCCACTCCGGGGTCGGCGTGATGATCTCGTCGACGTCGGTCACCAGGACGACGTCGTAGTCGCCGTCGATCAGCTCGTGCTGAAGGCGTTCGACCGTTTGTACCATCCACGCGTTGTCGGCCCTGTCGTGAGGAGCCGGGATCCGCACGAAGCCAGCGCCGTCAGTTGAGCCGTCGGTGCTGTCGTTGTCCAGAACGTAGAGATCCTCGGGAGCGAAGAAGCGCGAGTAGTAGGAGAGCCAGATCGGCAGGAAGACCGGCTCGTTGTGGACGATCGTGATCGCCGCACGCCGCTTCTTCGAGCCGAGCTTGCGAAGCCGGCGCCGGTGGGCCCGGTCGACCCTGATCGGCTCCCAGAACTGGCCGAGCGGCGGCTCCACCCCTTCCTGGATCTTCGGAATCCTTGGCGACAAGCCGGGGATGCTAGGTGCTGATCATCGGCGAACCGCATAGAGCAGGCGCATCGGGGTGCCGGCCATCGTCGGGTCCTGATCGATGGTGACGTCGAAGCCATGGCCGCGAAGCATCCCAGCCGCCTCCTCCCGCCCGGGCGCTTCCAGATGGAGCTCGGCAACGACCTGGTGAATCCGCGGCCAGTCCCGGGGGTGGATCCCGGCGAGCACCTCAAGCTCAGCCTTCTCGACGTCGATCTTCAGCAGGTCCACGCGCTCGATCGACTCCGCGGCCAGCGCCTCGGAGAGGGTGCGCAGCTCGCATTCGAGAACCCGTGGTTCGAAGCGGCCGTCGAGACGTGACTCGGCTTCGTCCGGAGAGATCCCCAAATTGAGCAGTGCCTGCTTGACCGTCCGATGGTCGGCCGCCGGGTCGGCGTGCAGCCCGGAGACCGCCCAGTCGTTCGGATAGAACGTGATCTCTGTCCGCTCGGTCTTTGCTCCCAGGCCGTAGGCGTGCGGGATGCAGGCTGGGAAGTGGCGCATGTTCTCGCGAAGGACCTCGAAGATCGGCTGGACGGGCTCGAAACTGTGAACCTGACCCGCTCCGCACTCCTCGGCGAAGAAGGCAGCGGCCACGCCGATGTTGGCCCCGACGTCCATGACGACATCGCCCTCCCGGACCTCGACGCCGTGCTGCAGGTAGGACCTCGACCCGACGATCTCCTGAAGCTGGTACCAGAGCTGGGGAGGATCGGGGTGCGTGAGGACGCGTTTCAGCTTGTCGATTGTTGACACATCGGAACCGGCGGTCATTTGACTCGAAAGCTAGTGCTCCGGACGTGAGAGACGCTCGTCGCGGGAGTGAGGCTGCCTATTGCGTCACGCGTCCCCGGGGGGCCGGGGCGCGGCGATTCTGCGCAAGGGGCGGCCCCTGGCCGGCCTCGGACGGGGCCGCCGGAGGCTCCTGGGCGCGGCGCCCGAAGCGGCGCGCCCAGCGGCGGACCGGCTGCTCGACCAGCCGGGCCGACAGGTAGCCGTACGCGACGGAGACCGGGACGACGATCGCGGTGAACAGCAGCAGGGCAACGAGCGTTCCGTCGTGCGGCAGGTGGGTCCACCGGAAGAGCGCCCACACCACCGGGATCTGGATCAGGTACACGCCGTAGGAGAGATCGCCGAGCTTGCGGACCGCCGGTGACGCGAATGGTGACCTCCATCCGGACATGCTCAGTGCGAGCATCGCGACGGCGATCGCCCCCACGTACGCGATGAAGAGTGGAATGTTGCGCTGCCCCTCGAAGGCGGCCCCCACCGGCGCGCTGCCGATGGCGTAACGGCCCGAGAGGTACGCGCAGATCGCCATTGCCCCGATCGCACCCACCAGCGCCCAACGGGCGAACGAAACGAGCCTCGCGGCCTCGAAGCGGCGAGGAAGGTTCACGTAGGCCCAGGCCCCCGTCATGCCGGCACCGAAGGCGAACGCCCAGCTCGGCAGCTGGGCGTACGAGGCCAGCCGGAGCTCGGTGGCTCGACCGGGGCCGACATCTGCGCCGAACAGCCCCGCAAGGCCCGAGACGTGAGCGAAGGCCAGGCGCCACCCGATCGAGATCGCGGCGGCGAGCACGAGTCCGACGAGCGGACGCCGGTAGTAGGCGGACGCGATCAGCGGGAGCAGGATGTAGAAGCTGATCTCCAGCGTCAGTGACCACACGGGTCCGTCGATTCCGAACCCCAGCGCAATGTTGCGATCGAACAGCCTCGCCCAGGTGTCCTGGCCCGTGAAGGTGACGATCAGCTCTCCCACGTGAGGCCCGGGGGCACCTGATGCCGCGAGCAGAATCAGGACGATCACCATGGCCAGCCAGTACGCGGGCAGGAGCCTCGCCGCTCGCCGGAGCGCGTACCCCCCGACGCTTCCAAGGTTGCCGCCCCGCGCGACCGTCGGCAGGAAGACCACGAATCCGCTGACCACGAAGAGGATCGTGATCAGCCAGGCTCCCACCCCGGCCATCAGCCGGTCGCCCCAGTCCCCGTTGGTCCCCTGGACGACCGCTGCCGCCAGGATCAGGTGGGTTGTGAGGATCGCGAAGATGCCCAGCGCGCGGTAGCCGTCGAACTCCGGGACGACCGGGATGCCCCGCGCGGACCGCTCCTGCTTCCCCGGGTCGGCAAACGGCGGGGGGGCGTGAAGGTGATGCTCATGCGGGGCCGGCGCCGGGCCGGCTGCGGCTGTGGGTACGTCGGGCACCGCCTAAGTATGGAAGGAAAGCCCTGGGCTCGGCACGAGCTCGCACATCCTGATCGAGACCCCGGGAGGAACCAGGAGCCGCCAGGGGAGCGTCGACCGATCCGCGGGGATGCGCAGGTCGGCGGCCGCAGCGCCCGCGGGCGGGGCGAGTGGCACCGCCGGCCGGTCGGCGAAGCGACTGAGGAGGAGCGTCTTCCCCCGGCTCCGCCTCAGATCCAGCGACGCACCGCCACTCGGCAGGGTGACCTCGCCGGAGGCGCGCCTGCACCGGTGGCCCCGCCGTGGCGGCTCGGAGGGTGCCAGCGCGAGTCCGAGCGCATCAGCCAGAGTCGCGTCGGCCGATCGTCGAAGCTGCTCCGGTTTGCCGGCGATCGTGGACGCCTCGTAGCCGCCCCGGCCGAAGGCGCGGACCGCAGCGAGGTAGTCGGCTGCGTCCGGTGAGAAGGAGTTGGGCTTGTAGTCGGGTCGCACGCTCGACCCGGCCAGCTCGACCATCGACCATTGGACGCGGTATTGCTCGGACTGCCGGCTGAATCCCCGCGCGCCGTCATGCAGGCGGTCGAGGTTGGGCCACAGGCTGATCAGGAGCACGGCCGATCCGGCCCAGAGCACCCAGCCCGGAAGCTTGAGCGCGCCGGCGAGGGCGCCGAGCGCGATCAGGAGGAAGAATGCCTCCGGATACAGATACCGGGACTCGTCCGGCACCCGCAGGAAGCCCGCCGGGGACAGGCGGGTGGTGGCCATCAGGACGATGAGGCCGACGAGGGCGGCCCAGAAGGTCGGTGGCAGGCGCTTTCGCCCGTACCCGATTCCGCAGAGAAGCAGCACGCCAAGCGCGACGGCGGCGATCTTCGCGAGCGCCTGCGCGTATGAGGGTTCCTGAAGCAGCCCGAACAGGCCCGATACCCCTGCCGTCAGCGCCACCCACGATTGCCGCACGAACACGAAGACGTCGGCCGGCCGGTTCGGGACGAAGGACGGCAACTCCGGCGGTCGGATGAACAGCCACCAGATCGTGAACAGGACACCCGGCACGGCGACCAGCCAGAGGCGCCGCCAGCCATTCCGGGAGCTCAGGAGCACGATCAGCGCGCCGGAGGCGGCGAATGAGATTCCGATCGGATGCGACCCGAGCGAGATCGCCAGCAGGACCATGGCAGCGAGATCACCGCGCCGGTCGCGGCGCTCGAGCGCCAGCAGCATCCCCAGCCCGGCGGCGAGGGCGATCTGTGAGGGAATCCGGATGGGCGTCGCGATGACCTCCCAGCCCTCCCCGAAGAAGAGCATCAGGATCGCCGGCGGGAGGGCGAAGCGATCCGGGAGCCACCTGCGCAGCAGCGCGAACAGCAGGCCGGCGCAGAGCAGCGCGAGCAGGATGCCGGTGACGCGGTACGCGACGAACGAGTGCATTCCGAATGCCTCGAACAGCCCCTTGTAGAGGAGCAGGGGGAACGCGATCAGGTACTTGTTGGGCGGCGGGTGCAGCATCGCGTGAACGAGTGGCTCCGTGGCGAGGCGTGTCTCGTACTTGAGGTCGTCGGAGCTGAACCACTGGCCCCTGCCCCAGTAGACGAGCAGGGCGACGGCCGCGACCATCGCGAGTCCCAGGACGACCAGGGATGCACCGTTCGGCCGCGTGAGGGGTCGGAGGCGAGAGCCCATCTCAGGCGGTTCCCCCGGTCAGCTTCGTCAAGCCTCCCCACGAGGGCTTAGGGTGCCCGTCGAGCTCGAAGAGCCCGCAGTGGCCGGGCCAGAGCGGACCCGGCGTGTCGTTCAGCGCGAACCAGACCACGGCGTCGAGGCCGAGCCGGTCGCGATTCTCGGCCGCGAGCTCGTACGTCTGGGTCAGGTAGTCGGCCTGGCGCTGGGGTCCGACGGTGAGGCCGGAGGGCTGCCCGCCCGAGGCCCAGCCGATCTCGCCGATCCAGAGCCTCGCAGCTGCGTCACCGGATTCGTTCATGACCCGGCGCGCCTCCTCGGCCGCGGACAGGGCCTGCTGCGGGGTGGCGGCGTAGGCGTGGACCGAGACGGCGTCGAAGAGCGGCTTGGCGCCGCCGGCGTAGAGCCGCCTCAGGAAGGCCGGCATATCGAAGCCTCCCTTGGGAGTGGGGAAGAGGCCGGCAAGGAGGACGTCCGCCTGCGGATCGACGCCGCGAACCGTCGTCGAAAAGGCGCGCAGGAGATGCAGGTATCCGTCCACGTCCGGCCGCGGCTTCCAGAACAGCGGCGAGTTGGGCTCGTTCCATGCCTGCCAGTCGCGCACTGGCAGCGAGGGCAGATCCGGGTGCTCACGCCAAAAGGATCCGTTCGACCCGTAGCGGCGCACCGCCGCGCGCACGAAGTCCTCGAACTGCGGCAGCCTGCGGCCGAGCGGCGGATACTCGGGCGTCGGCTCAGCCCATTGCGGCGAGCTGTAGACGGTCGCCAGCACGCGGATCCCGTTGCGAGCGGCGCCTGCGATCACCGGGTCGTAGTGGCTCCAGTCATAGGGCGTGTTCGGTGCGCTCTGCACCGAGCCCCAGGCGAGATTGATCCGCAGCGTCCCGACCTTTCCCCGGCCCAGCCGCGCGAGCTCGACCGGGCCGGGCAGCGGCTCCGCGGAGATCACCCCGTAGAAGGCGCGAGGGGGAGAGGATGTCGCGCCGCCGCCGCCGCCGCCGCCGCAGCCTGCCAGCGCCGCGACGAGCAGCAGCCCCGCGATCGCGAGTCGCGGTCTCAGTGCTCCAGCACCTGGCCGAGGAACCGCTTGGTGCGCTCTTCCTTCGGACTGTCGATGACCTGCTTCGGCTTGCCCTGCTCGACGATCACGCCCCGGTCCATGAAGATCACCTCGTCGGCGACCTCGCGGGCGAAGCCCATCTCGTGGGTGACGACGAGCATCGTCATGCCGTCCCTGGCCAGCTCGCGCATCACGTCGAGCACGTCCTTGACCAGCTCCGGGTCGAGGGCGCTGGTCACCTCGTCAAAGAGCATCACCTTGGGATCCATGGCCAGCGCCCGCGCGATGGCGACGCGCTGCTGCTGGCCGCCGGAGAGGCGCGCCGGGTACTCCTCGACCTTGTCCGCAAGACCGACCCGCTCGAGGAGCTCGGTGGCTCGGCGACGCGCCTCCTCGCCGCTGCGTCCGAGCACGAGCCGCTGGGCGAGCACGATGTTCTCGACGGCGGTCATGTGCGGGAAGAGGTTGAAGTGCTGAAAGACCATCCCGATCTTCGCCCGGGACGCAACGATGTCGGAGTCCTTCAGCTCGTGCAGCTTGTCCCCAACCTCGCGATAACCCATCAGCTCGCCGTCCACCCGGATCCGCCCGGAGTTGATCTTCTCCAGGTGGTTGATGCAGCGCAGGAAGGTGGACTTCCCCGATCCGGATGGACCCAGGAGGACGAAGACCTGGCCCTGATCCACCTCCAGTGAGATGCCCCTGAGCACCTCCAGGCGCCCGAAGCGCTTGTGGACCCCTTCCGCTCGCACGATCGGCCCGGCCATCAGATCGCTCCTCCACCCGACTGATCGCCGTGACGCTGGATCACTTCGTCGGGATCAGCGTGGCGGGCCGCCCACCCCGAGCGAATCTGTTCGAGCAGCGTCATCTGCTCTTGACGCGAACGACCGCGTCCGTAGTGGCGCTCGAGGAAGTACTGGCCGATCGAGAGGACCGTGGTCATGGCCAGGTACCAGATGGAGACGACGATCAACAGGGGGATCTGCTGGAAGTTCTGCGAGTAGATGAGCTGGGCCGAATACAGCACCTCGGCCACGGCGATGACGCTGACCAGGACGGTGTTCTTGAGCATCGAGATCGTCTCGTTGCCGGTCGGAGGGATGATCACCCGCATCGCCTGGGGCAGGACGATGCGGCGGAGTGTCTGTGGTTGTGTCATACCAAGCGCCTTGGCCGCTTCGGTTTGCCCCTCCTCCACCGAGATGATCCCGGCGCGCACGATCTCCGACATATAGGCGCCCTCGTTCAGTCCCAGAGCCAGCATGCCGGCGATGAATGGGGTGATGAAGTCGTTCGCGTTCAGGTGGACGAACGAGGGCCCGAAGGGAATGCCGAGGTCGATGGTCGGATAGAGCGCGGCAATGAAGTTCCAAAACAGGATCTGAACGAGCAGCGGCGTGCCGCGGAAGACCCAGATGTAGAACCACGACGTTCCTCGGATCAGCAGGTTGGGCGATAGCCGCATCACCGCCAGGACGATTCCGAGCACGATCCCGATGATCATCCCCAGCACGGTCAGCTCGATCGTCTTGACGACCCCGTCGAGGATCCGCTGGTCGAACAGGTAGTCCCCGACGACGCTCCACTTGAAGTTGGGATTGTCGATCGCCGAGCGGATCAGCGAGGCCGCGATCAGCGCGACGATCGCGGCCGATATCCAGCGGCCCGGATGACGAACCGGGACCGCCTGAATCTCCTCAGGCGGTCCCGGTTGCGTCGCTGCTTCAGTTGTGCCAGTCGACGAAGCCACTGGCGTGGCCTTCTCTCCCTAGCTGGTCGCTCCATTGATCTGCGGATTGCTGATCGCCGCATCCGGCAGCTGCCAGTAATCGAAGATCTTCTGCATCGTGCCGTCGTCGTACAGGGCCTTGACCGCGTCGAGCGTCGGCTGCGCGAGGGCGCTGCCCTTCTTCAGTGCGATCCCGTACGGCGCGACGCCGTAGGCGGAACCGAGCTTGAACTGGCCGTTCGACTGCTCGACGATGTACGCCGCGACCGGCGAGTCTGCCATGCCGAGCTCGGCACGGCCGCTCGAGATCGCCAGGTTGGCGCCGTTCTGGTCCGGATAGACCTGGACGTCGACCTTGCACTTCGCGGCCTGACCCTGAGCGTCCTCCTGCTGCGTGGTGCCCTTCTCGACCGCGACCGAGTGATCGCAGAGATCGGCGAGGCTCTTCGGGTCGAGGTTGGCGTTCGCGGCGGAGTAGAACGACGTGCCCGCCTGGGCATAGGTGACGAAGTCATTCGTCTTCTGGCGATCCAGCGAGTCCGTGAAGGACGAGATGCCGAGGTCGTACTTGCCGGCGGTGAGCCCCGGCAGGATGCTGTCGAACGGCGTGTTCTCGACCTTGGGCGTCAGCCCCATGATCTGGCCGAGCGCCTTCGAGATGTCCGCGTCGGCGCCGATCACGGTCGTGCTGTTGTCCTTGGCGAAGAACTCCATCGGCGGATAGGTCGCATCCGACGCGATCGAGAGCTGGCCGCTCTGGCTGACCGCATTCGCCGCCGCGCCCGCGATCGCATCGTCCTTCGCGACGTTGATGCCCGGGGTTGCCGTCAGCTCACCCCCAGCTGCCGTCGTGCCGGTCGAGGAGCTGTTGTCGTTGTTGCTGCTGCCGCAGCCCGCTGCCACCGTCACGGCGGCGAAAGCGATCACTGCGATCAGCGCTGTAAGTCGGGATTTCATGTCTTCTCCTCCCCCTACGGGGGTATCGGGTACGTCGCGCACCCTATCCGAGCGCCGTTAACCGGAGACTGTGTCCGATTACTTCACTTTCTGAAGTATGCTTTCCGCCTAGATGAGCACCGAGCCGCTCCTCAATCGTCCCTGCGGCGGCCACTTCGAGAACGTTCTCGACGCGATCGGCAACACGCCGCTGGTCGAACTGCCGCGATTGACTCCCAAGCCGGGCGTTCGCCTCTGGGCAAAGCTCGAGGGCCGCAACCCGACCGGGTCCGTCAAGGACCGCGTCGCCAAGTACATGATCGAGGACGCCGAGGAGCGCGGCGCGATCGAGCCGGGCCACACCCTGCTCGAGCCGACCTCGGGCAACACCGGCATCGCCCTGGCGATGATCAGCCGTCGCAAGGGCTATCCGCTCAAGGTCGTGATGCCGGACAACGTCACCGAGGAGCGCACCCAGCTCCTGCACATGTACGGCGCGGAGATCGTCTACTCCGAGGGCGCCAAGGGATCGAACGGCGCCGTCGAGCTCGCGCTTGAGATGGCGGAGGCCGACCCGTCGTACTACATGCCCTACCAGTACGGCAACGAGGCCAACCCGCGCGCTCACTACGAGGGCACCGCGAAGGAGATACTCGACGAGCTCGACGAGGTGACCGCGTTCGTCGGCGGGCTCGGGACCGGCGGCACCCTGATGGGCAACGGCCGCCGCTTCAAGGAGGTCAACCCCGACAGCAAGATCGTCGCCGCCGAGCCGATGCAGGGCGAGCTGGTCCAGGGCCTCCGCTCCCTCGACGACGGATTCATCCCCCCGATCATCGACCTGAGCCTGCTCGACCGGAAGATCATGGTCTCGAACATGGACGCGATCGTCTGGACCCGCAAGCTGCTGCACGAGGAGGGGATGTTCGCCGGGGTCTCCGCGGGCGCGATCGCCTACGTCGCCCATCGCATCGCCGGCGAGCTGGACGAGGGCAACGTGGTCTTCCTCGTCCCCGACGACGGCTGGAAGTACCTCTCCTCCGGCGTGTACACGAAGCCGATCGAGGAGCTCAAGGACGTCGACACCACCGTCTGGTGGTAGCCGGGCCTTCGTAGTTTCGTAGCCTTCCCGCCATGCCCGCCGACCCCGAAGCGCTGAAGCGCGTCGTCACGCGCGTCAAGAAGCTCGCGAAGGACTTCGAGCCGCCGAGCTTCGACCACGTCCCGCATCCCGATGCGGCCCTCTTCCTCTCCGCGATCGACCACCAGACGGGTTACACGGAGCCGCACATGGTCGACGGCGAGGGCCCGTACGAGGGCAGCGACCTGCTCTGGGCCCTCGGCCTCCGCGCCGAACGGCGGGCGCCGGGAGCCCTGACCGCCCGCTCGCTGATCGGGGTGCCGGCCGAGGCGATCGCCGCGGTCTTCCGCGGCGGCCCCCAGGACAACCTGCACGACCCCGAGCGCCGGGCGAAGCTCTGGGACAACCTCGCCAAGGGCATGCTCAAGGACTACGCCGGGCAGTCGGAGCAGCTGATCGAGGCATCGGGGGGAAAGCTCGGAGGCCAGGGCGGAGCCCTCTTCCGCCTGAGCGAGTTCGACGCCTTCGCCGACCCGCTTCGCAAGAAGGCCTTTCTCGTCTGCAAGATCTGGGAGCGGCGCGGCTGGCTGGAGGTCTCCGACCCCGCGAGCTGGGAGGTCTCGGCAGACAACATCCTGATGCGCCTCGCCCTCCGCTCCGGCCTGGTGCCCGAGGGCGACGTGGACGAGGTCCGCGAGGCGACCCGGGAGGCGTTCAAGCAGGTGGCGGAGCAGGCGAAGGTCTCACCGCCGGTACTCGACGACCTGCTCTGGCAGAAGGGCCGGGACGATCCCGACCTGCTCGGCAACGAGGGCGGCGACCTGAGCGAGCCACCCCGGCGCGAGGGCATCGTCTTCTACTGAGCCTCAGTCCAGGCCGCGGACCTTGCGGCTCCAGGCCTTCAGGGCCTTGGCGTCGCCATGGCTCTCGGGTTCGTCCCGCGGCAAGCGCGCCTCGAGCCGCAGCAGCCGCACCAGCGCCCACGCCGCCAGCTCACGCTCGGTGAACCAGCGCTCCGATTCGATCCGGCGCATGAGCGCCTCCTGCTCGTGGCTCGGCCGGTCTCGGTAGACGTTCAGCCGCCACGAGGCGGCGAGCTTGAAGGCGGTCATGGCGGGAACCCGGATGAACCGGGCCGCCGCCCTGCGTGCCCGATTGAGGAAGTCCACATCCGGGGGGCGATCCGCCTCCTCCCAGGTGCGCCAGCCGCCGATCCGCCGGGCCAGCTCGGTCCGGTGGACGAGGGAGTTCGGCGGCAGCCATCGGCCCATCGGCAGCTGCGCCTCCCTTCCCCTGCCCGAGAGCAGCCTCATCCTGCTGCCCGGCGGACCGATCAGCTCGGCGAGGTTGTACGCGAGCTCCGCATCCGCTCGCTGCATGTGGGCGAGCATCATCGCGAGGTGCTTCGGGTGCCAGAGGTCGTCATGCCCCTGATACGCGATGTAGGTGCCGCGAGCCATGTCGATGCCGGTGTTGTTCGGTGTCACCTGGCTGGCCGTGTTGGCCGAGAGGTTATGCCAGCGCACCCGCTCGTCGCCGAAGGAGGCGACGACCTCCTCCGAGTCGTCCGTGCAGCCATCGCCGACGACCAGCAGCTCGAGGTTCGGGTAGGTCTGCCAGAGCACCGAGCGGATCGAGTGACGCAGGACGCTCGACCAGTTGTAGGTCGCCAGCACAACGGTGACCAGCGGCTCGCCCTGGACCTCCGGGTCGGCGTGGGCGTTCCGGAGGACGTCTCGGATCGTCCGGGCCGTCCGGCGCCAGGACCTCAGAACGAGTACGGGATCAGGTCGGAATCCTTGGGCATCGCCCACTTGTCCGGATCGGCGTGGTTGTACGGCTTCGTCGGGCAGTTGACGAAGAGCGCATCCGTATCGCCGACGTTCTGAACCGCGTGCCAGACGTTCGAGGGGATGACCAGGTGGCCGCGGCTGCTGCTCGCTGAAGAAGAGCTCGTTCAGCATCCCGCGAGTCGGCGACCCCTCGCGGTCGTCATAGAGGACCACCTTGACGGTCCCGAGGGAGAAGAAGAGCCGGTCGTTGTAGGTCCGGTGGAGCACGAACCCCTTGACCTGGCCGGGCCTGATGGTGATCTGGTAGACGTAGACGAGCGGCTCGTCGCTCAGGCCCCAGGCCGGGTTGAAGATCTCGACCAGGGTGCCGCGCTCGTCCGGGTGGGTGATCGAGCGGCGCGTGACGACCCCTTCGATCAGCTCATGGATCGGCTCGCTTTGCTCCGTGACCGTCTGCTCGAACTGCGCGGCAGCGGAGAGGCTCGGTACCTGCTGCTCTCCCTCCATCGGCACCATGCTAATAGCGTGTCCTTGATGAGGATCTCGAAACAGATCTACGACGAGCTGCTCGCGCACGCCCGCGAGGACGTCCCCAACGAGTGCTGTGGCCTGATCGGCGGCAACGACGGCGTCGCGAAGACCGTCTACCGCGCGCGCAACGCCGAGGCCAGCCCCCTCCGATACAACCTCGACCCCCACGATCAGTTCCGGATCATGACCGAGATGGACGAGAGGGGGGAGGAGCTCGCGGGCATCTACCACTCGCACACGGCGAGCGCGGCCTATCCCTCCCAGACCGACATCAACCTGGCCGCGTATCCCGGCGCGCTCTATCTGATCGTCTCGCTGGCGGAGGGCGAGGAGCCGCTCCGCGGGTACCGGATCGAGGACGGGACGGTCGACGAGGTCGAGCTAAAGGTGGAGTGATTCATGCGAGGGTGCTCCGCAGGCGAAGCCGAGGAGCAACCCGTATGACGTTGGTCTGCCCGCGCTGCGCCCTCCCTCACTCGGGCAGCGAGCGGTTCTGCCGCAACTGCGGAATGCCCCTCGTCTACGCGGGCTCCCGCGAGGAGGAGCCGCCCACGGAGGCTCACGAGCGAGCGCGCAAGGTCCGCCCGCAGTACGCGCGCGGCGAGCTGGTTCGCGTCACCGGCGCCAGGAACATGGCCGACGGGGAGCTGATCCAGTCCATCCTGCTCGAGCACGGGGTCCCCTCGATGCTGCGGCGAGCACGCGGATTCGACGTGCCCGACTTTCTGGCGGCGGGGCCGCGCGACGTGATGGTCCCCGAGTCCGGCTACGAGACCGCGCGCGAGGTGCTCGCGGGGACGGACATGCTCACGGCGGAGGCCGAGCCGGGCTCAATGCCCGGCATCGGGTCGCCAGCGCGGCTCGCGCTGGGCCTGATTGTGGCCGTTGGAGTTGCCGCCGTGATCGTCTATCTCTTCTATCTGGCGTTCGGGTGAGCGTCGATGATCCAGCGGCGAAGTTTGCCGCGGTCTTGGAGTGGTCGGGTCGAAGCCGAACTCGGGCGGCGTCCCGAGCTCGAGGTCGAAGTCCGGCCGCTCGAGCGCATCGCTCAGGGAGGAGGTCTCCGGCGAGTCGGACTGGGGGTAGAGGATCTCGTCGAGGTGCATCCGCCAGGCCCGCTCGATGTCGCGCATGCGGGCCTCGAAGGCGAGCTCCAGGTTCCCCTGCGGCCCCTGGCGGTGAAGGCGCGAGGCCATCCGCACGCACGCATCCGGGCCGGCATGGCGGTCGAGCAGATCGAAGACGGTGCCGCCCAGGATCAGCGCGTCGCGCCGTGACGGCGGGAAGGACGGGCGCTCTCCCTCGCGGAGCCGGGTGATGACCGCGGCGCGATAGAGGGAGGTCTGGCCGGCGAAGTACTGGGCGGCCCCCTCGACCAGCCAGGCCCAGCGCAGGTACGCGATGAACCGGCGCGGCGTCCACATCGGGGGCAGGGCGGTGTTGTTGGCGGCGAGGACGATCTGGCAGTACATCCGCTCGGCCGTCCCGCGCAGCGCCCGCAGGGAGTCCTCGCCTGCCGAGCGCCGCTCCATCCAAGAGTCGTTCAGGCAGTGGATCTCGCGGTCCATCGGCCAACCCGCCAGGTAGCGGCGTCCGGCCGGGGCGGCCGACCAGCGCACGGCCGGCAGCAGCGGATGCGCCGCGGAGAGCCAGGCCGGGTTGTCGTGGAGGATGATCGTGACGTCCCCGGGGACGTAGTCGAAGCGATCCTCGAGCCGCAGCCGCAGATCCTCGAGCGCGTCGAGCACCCGGTGCGCACAGGCGAGATCGGCGTCGTCGTGACGCGAGGTGAAGCTCAGCGAATCGGTCTCGATCCAGGTGATGGATCCAGGCTACTCGCGCCTCCCGACACGGGTTGCGCCTATCGGCGCACCCTCGCATAACGCTCGCGCTCCAGGCTGAGCTCCGTGCGGACGCCCATTGCCTCGAGCGCCTCGTGCGCCTCCTCGAGGTTCGCCGCGGGCGAGACGGCGGTGGCGAGCGGCACGGCCGAGGCGGCGGCCGGCACCGGATCGAAGAAGAAGGTGAGCGCGCCCAGGGGAGTGAGCTCGACGCTGCGGCGCCCGCCGCGGATGGGGGTCGGGCCGCGCTCGCCGCGGGCGCACCGCACCGCCATCAGGCTCGCCTCGGTGGGGACGACCTCGGCCGCCTGCTCGACCAGCTCGCACGCTCGGGGCGTGAGGCCCCACGCACCGAGCAGAGCGTCGGCCGATTGCAGGGCGGTGATTCGCTCCAGCACCTCGTCCGGGGTGAGTTCGCCGTCGCAACCCGGCCCGTAAACGGCGCCGATCACGTCTGTCGAACGCGCGAGGAAGAGGCCGGCGGCGAGCACGATCGCGTCACAGAGGGGGCTGGCGAGCCCCGGCTCGTGGCCGTGAGCCAGCACGTCGCCGCCGACGTCGAGCAGGACGACAGCATCGCAGCCGAGCTCGCTGGCCGCCTCGGCGAGTCCCGTGGCCAGCGCCTGGGGTCCTTGGGTGATGTCGAGCAGCAGGACAGGCCGGCCCAGATGGGTCGCCATCTTCGACTCGGAGAACTCGACGTCGTCGAGGGTCGTGGTTCGGCCCTCGGTCAGCACTGCGGATGAGCCGCACGGGCGCCCCCCGCGAATCTCCTCGAGCGAGCGCGGGCCGGGCCGGGGGTCGATCGGCGAGCGCTCCCAGGCGACGCCTCCGAGCACGAACTCGGTGTCGAGGCCACCGAGCAGGTCCGTGAGGCCCAGGGCGCCGACGACGTCGCCGCCGCCGCCCATGCCGATCAGCAGGGCGCGCTCAGCGTCTCTGAGTTCCTGGAGAGCCGAAACCTAGGCCGGGACGAGGTCGCCCTGGCAGATCTCGCGGATCGCGCCGGCGGCCCGCTCGAACTCCTCGTCGGCCATCACCGGTGTTCCCTCGAAGGGAAGATCGCGATCGATCTCGACCCATGAGCGGCAGCCGTGGTGCTCGTCCTTGACGCGCACCGTGACGGGCCGCGGGATGCGGTGGACCCGAAGGAGCAGGACGTGCAGCGGATGGGTCCGCTTCCACGCCAGGCGCTTCTGGGCGTAATCCGAGGTCCAGATGTGGAAAGGCGTCAGCGCCTCGACCACACGGTGATCCTCGGTCGTGAAGTGATCGATGATCTCGGCCCAGCTGCGGATCCTCACCCGGTCGGGCTGGGGAATGCCGCCGTCCTGGAGCAGCGCCCGCGGGGGCGGCTCCTCGTCGGGCCACACGCCCTCTTCAAGGGCGCGACGGAGCTCTGGATGATGGGACTCGCGGACCAGGTCGTTCCGCTGGTGGTCGAAGGTCGGATAGAGGAAGAACTGGTCGTGCTCGACCTCGAAGTGCTTCTCGTCCTCGCGGATTCCGCCCTTGCGGAGGGCGACGAGCTGCTCGCCCTCGGCCAGCGCTCGCACGGTCACGGCCCACTCTTTCAATGCAATTGGCATAGGGAATTAGGGGGTAGTCAATCTGGATTCGGATGCGGGGGCGGGGCGCTGGATTCGTGCCGGAGCCCCCTCGGGGCCGCGCAGTCTAGAGGACGCATTCGGCTTTGACAACCCTTGTGCCGCTTTGTCACAAAGTCAGAGGCTTAGTTGTAAGTACCAGATAGCCCATTCCCATGCGGTGCTTGTCCTGGTTGACCGGCCAATCGACGCAAGATGCGCCATTCGCAATCGTCCGCTAAGAATTCCGTTCGGGGGCGTACCCACCGCCCCCGGGCGTCTCGATTCGCAGCCGGTCGCCCGCCGCGAGCCTGCCCTCGGTCTTCGCTGGAACCGGCTCGCCGTTCAGCAGATCCCGTCCCGGCGCACCCGGCTCGCCGCCCTCCCGCCCGTGTGGCGAATGCCGGCGGCGCTCGCCGATCAGCGTGAAGCGCATCGGTTCGGTCGCCTCCAGCTCTCGCACGATCCCGTCACCGCCCCGATGCAGGCCCGCACCTCCGCTGCCACGCCGCACGGACAGCTCCCGGACGAGGATCGGATAGTCGGTCTCGAGCGCCTCGATCGGCGTGTTGAGCGTGTTCGACATCGCCACGTGCTCGGCGCTCGGCCCGTCGGCGTCCCGGCAGGCGCCCTGCCCGCCGCCGATGGTCTCGTAGTACGTCCAGCTCTCGCCCGACAGGGTCAGGTTGTTCATCGTGCCCTGGCCCTCTGCGGGCACCGGCGCGAACCTCGCCAGGGCCGCGAAGACGAGGTCGGCGACGCGGCTCGAGGTCTCGACGTTCCCGCCGACCACGGCCGCGGGAGGCCGGGCATTGAGCAGCGAGGCCTCCTCCGCGATCACCGAGACCGGGCGCCAGGCGCCTGCCGAGGGCGGCGCATCCGGGTCGCAGACCACCCGGACGGCGTAGAAGCAGGCCGCCTTGGTCACCGACAGCGGGCAGTTGAGATTGCCGGCCACCTGCCGGTCGCTGCCACTGAAGTCCAGCTCGAGGGAGTCGCCGCGGACCACGGCGCGGACCCGCAGCCGGATGTCGCCGTTCCGGCCCTCGAGGACGTCCTCGGCGGTGCTCTCGCCATCGGCCATCGCGGTGAGGGCGGCGCGGGTGCGCCGCTCCGCGTAGTCCAGGATCTCGCCGGTCGCCTCGCGAAGCAGCTCCGTGCCGTGGCGGCCGGCGAGCTCGCGGAGTCGCCTGATCCCGGTCAGGTTCGCCGCCCGCTGAGCCCGCAGGTCCGCGAGCCGCTGCCCGGGATTGCGCATGCGCCCGGCGAGCTCGCGCAGCGTTCCGTCATCTGCCCGGGTCGGGGGGATCACCACGCCCTCCTCGTCGAGCGTCACCGAGAGCGCGGGCATGCCGCCGGGCGTGGGGCCGCCGATGTCAGCGTGGTGCGCGCGCGAGGCGGAGAAGCCGAGCAGCTCGCCTTCGTGGAAGACGGGGGAGATCAGGGTGATGTCCGGGAGGTGGGTGCCGCCGCGATAGGGGTCGTTGAGGATCCAGAGGTCGCCATCGGCGTGCTTCTCGTTCACCACCGCCGCGACCGCGTCCGGCATCGAGCCGAGGTGGACGGGTATGTGCTCCGCCTGCATGACGAGCTCGCCGGCGGCGTCGAACAGGGCGGTTGAGCAGTCGTGCCGCTCCGTGATGTTCGGGGAGTGCGCCGAGCGGATCAGCACCGCGCCCATCTCGTCGCAGGCGGCGCGCAGCGCTCCGGTCATCACCTGGAGCGCGACGGGGTCGAGCCGCGATCCGCTCATCCCCTCACCGCCGTGACGGTGCCGCCCGCGTCCACGCTCGCGTCCCAGCCGGGCGGCAGCACCAGAGTCGCCTCGGGCAGCTCGAACACGCATGGCCCGTTGGCCTCGACGCCCGCCCCCGGCTCGCCGCGCAGGACTCGCGTCGTCATCCACTCACCGCCGAAGCGGGCCCGGCGCTCGCCCTCGGCCAGCCCCCCGTCCGCGGCGGCGCGTGGCCGGGGTTCGGGACCCTGTTCGAAGGCCGCGACCCGGATCGTGACCAGCTCGAGCTCGCCCCCCGGGTCGCGATACCCGTAGCGGGTCTCGTGCTCGCGGGCGAAGTCCTCGGCCAGTCGAGCCGGGTCGGGTGTGGGCGAGCCCGGGATGGGGAGCTCGAACGCCTGGCCCCGGTAGCGCAGCTCATAGGTGACGTCCAGCTCGGCGTCCTCCATGCCCTCGAGCAGGGGCGCGCTGAGTGTCTTCACCTCGGCGGCGATCCGCTTGGCCCCGAGCTCGTCGCCGGCGAGCAGGACGGTGCGCGCGGTGTCCCGCCGCCGTCCTGCGGCGATCAGCCCCAGCGCCGAGAGAACGCCGCTGGCCCGCGGGCAGACGATCCGCGAGATCTCCAGCTCGGCGGCGAGCTCGGACGCGTGCATCGGTCCGGCGCCGCCGAAGGGAAGCAGCGCGTAGTCCCTGGGATCGATGCCGCGCTCGACCGTGACGACGCGCAGGGCCCGGATCATCTCCTGGTTCGCCACCCGGATGATTCCCTCCGCGGTCTCGATCTCGTCGAGGCCGAGCCCGGCTCCGAGCTCGGCGATGCTTCGGCGGGCGGACTCCCGATCCAGGGCGATGCCGCCTGCCAGCTCCGATTCCGGCGAGAGATAGCCGAGCAGCAGGTTGGCGTCGGTGACGGTCGGCTCGGAGCCGCCGCGGCCGTAGCAGGCGGGCCCGGGCTCGGCGCCCGCCGAGCGGGGGCCGACGCGAAGCGCGCCCCCCGCGTCCCGCCAGCCGATCGAGCCACCTCCGGCGCCGACGGTGTGCACGTCCACCATCGGCAGCTGGATCGGGCGGCCGTCGATCTCCCGCGAGTCGGTGCGGCGGACCTCGCCGTCGTCGACCACGCAGACGTCGCAGGAGGTTCCGCCCATGTCCAGCCCGATCGCGTCGGGCGTGCCGGCCGCCTTCGCCAGGAGCGCCGAGCCGACCGCTCCACCGGCCGGGCCGGAGAGGACGCTCCACGCGCCCGCCGCGGCGGCCTCAGCCGCCTCGGCCGTCCCGCCGGACGAGCGCATGACCTCGGGCTCTGGGAGGCCTCGCTCCTCGCAGGCCCCGGCGAGGCTGGTGAGATAGCGGCCCAGGAGGGGGGTGAGGTAGGCGTCGATGACGGTGGTCGAGAAGCGCTCGTACTCGCGGAAGGCGGGGAGGACCTCATATGAGGCGGAGACATGCTTTTCGGGGAGCGCCTCGCGCAGGGCGGTCGCGATTCGCCGCTCATGCGATGGATCGCGAAACGCGAACAGCAGGCAGACGGCGATCGACTCGGCCTCGCTGCCGCGGAGCGCCTCGACGAGGCGCTCGATCTCCTCCTCGGCGAGCTGCTCGATCGTCCCCTCGGCACCCGTTCGCTCGGCCGCCTCGAACCGGTCGCCCGGATCGACCAGCGCTCGCGGCTTCGGGCGGCACGGGTGGTAGAGGCTCGGCCGGTTCTGCCGGCCGATGTCGAGGAGGTCGGAGAAGCCGCGCGTCGCTACCAGGGCGGTCCGGGCCCCGCGCTCCTCGAGCAGGGCGTTCGTGCCCACCGTCATGCCGTGTGTGAAGCCCTCGACACCGGCGGGACCGGAGCCGGCGCGCGCGAGGACCTCGTCGACCGCGGCGATCACGCCGCGCGACTGGTCCTCGGGCGTGCTCGGGACCTTCGCCGTGTGAAGACGCTCGCCGTCCAACAGGGCGGCGTCGGTGAAGGTGCCGCCGACGTCGACGCCGAAGAAGCATGGACGTCGAAGTTATCTGGGGGACGGCTTCGCCATATAGCCGCGGCCACAGGCGGCCGCCCCACACAAGTCGCTACGGGCTTTGCCCTGCGCTCCGAAGTGGAGCGGCCTGGTGACCGCTACGACGCTTGCGCACTCCCGAATGCCAGGGGGTGGACCAACGCCGGCATCCACGACCAGCGGTCGCGTTCGACCGCCTCGACCTGCAGCGGGCTCTCCCGAAGCAGCTCCACCGTCGGCCGGTTGGCGTGGCAACCCGCGGCGAACGCGTGCCACGGCCGGTGCAGGCGGTCCTGCCAGCGGGCGAGGCGACGCGTATCGGCGCGGACGTGCTCGAGGAAGAGCAGCTTGCCGCCCGGCTTCAGCACTCTGGCGGTCTCGTCGATCGCGCGCCGCGGATCGTCGACCGTGCAGAGGACGAGGGTGGAGACGACCGTGTCGAAGCTGTCGTCCTCGAACGGGAGCTCCTCCGCGCTCGCCGCGAGCACCCGGCCCTCGCGGTTCGCCTTGCTCAGTCGCCGCTCGAGCTTCGGGATCATCGGGGCGGCCGGCTCCGTCAGCGTCAGCTCCTCGATCTTGTCGGGGTAGTAGGGGAGATTGAGCCCGGTCCCGGCGCCCAGCTCCAGCACCCGGCCGCCGGCCTCAGCGAGCAGTTCCTGTCTCCGCTGCGCCATGCCGGCTCGCTCACCGACCCACAGCAGCGGGTCGTACAGGGCGCTGAATGCGTGTTCCCAGAGGCTCATCCTGACTCTCCTTGCTCGCGTGAACTGGACGTAGGTGAACTACGCCACTCGGAGAGCCCGGGATGTGTGCGATCGAGCACAGCGGAGGCCCCGGGGATCCCGGGGCCTCGACGCCGTCTCACTCCCCTTATGCAGCGGCTGCTTCGACCGCGCGCGTCTCGAAGGTCTCTTCGAGATGCTTGTGCGAGGGGCAGTAATCCATCCCCGGCAGCGGCTCACGCTGGCACGGCGTGCCCTTGCGAGTGCTGGCCAGACAGTTTCTCTCCTGGCCGTCGAGCGTCACGTCGGCGGGCAGTGAGTCGAGGAACTCCTCGACCAGCCCGATATGCCGCTCGATGACCATGAATACGCGGACCTGCTCGGCAAGAGCGAAGTACTCGCGGACTTCGGTGAACAGGGTCTTCGCCGGGCGGGCGAAGTAGCGGCGGTCCGAAACCAGACGCTGGATGGTGGCCTCGCAGGCCTCCAGCAGCTTGCGTCGTGCCGCGAACGTCCTCTCCACACCCCCGGAGGTGTCGATTCGAGGAGCCAGGTCCCTGTAGATGGAACGACTGAATTGATACATCCGTGATCTCTCCTATCCCCCCTGAAGCCTCGTCCTCGGGCTCTTCCTGCCGTCGGACCCTCCAGGCGGTGCTGATTGAACCACGGCATACCCAATTTTTGGGTTAAGCATTGATTAAGCACTATTAAGTAGGCAGGACGCTTGGCCGTGCCTGGACGCGCGTCCTACTCCCAGGTCTCCCAACGCAGCTCATCGCCGCGGCAGAGGACGTGGCGGCCGTCGAGCTCGGGATCCAGCTCCGGGAACTCGAGGCGGCGATGTGAGCCGCGGGATTCCCGCCGCTCGAGCGCGAAGCGCGCGATCAGGCGCGCGAGGGGATAGGGGTCGTCGAGGAGCTGCTCAAGCTCCTCCTGGCGCCTGACTGGCCCCGCGAGCCTCCAGACGGCATCCCGCGTCTCGACCGTGGGCGGATTGAATCTCCACTCAGGCGCGGCTTCGCGATCAACGGCGGCCACAAACCCCGCCGCCGGATCTACCGCCGCAGAAGCAGCGGCGGCCGCTCGCGCCCCGAGCACGAAGCACTCCGTCAGCGAGTTGGAGGCGAGCCGGTTCGCGCCGTGCAGCCCCGTGTCGGCGCACTCGCCCACCGCGAACAGGCCGGGAAGCGAGGAGCGCCCCTCGAGGTCGGTGGCGATTCCGCCCATCACGTAGTGGGAGGCCGGCGAGACCGGGATCGGCTCCTTCGCGGGATCGAAGCCGGCTTCGCGCAGGGCCGCGAAGACGCTCGGGAAGCGGGCCTCGCTCAGCTCCCGCATGTCGAGAAGGACGTGGTCGGCGTCGTCGCTCTTCATCCGGTCGAGGACGGCCAGGGTGACGGCGTCGCGGGGAGCGAGCTCGTCCGTGAAGCGCTCGCCGTCGGCACCGAGCAGCGTCGCGCCCTCTCCGCGGACGGCCTCGGTGACGAGCATCCCGTCCGAATCGGTTCCGGGCGCGGACAGAGCGGTCGGGTGGAACTGGCAGAGCTCGAGGTCGGCGAGCTCGGCGCCCGCGGCGTGAGCCATCACGGGGCCCGCTCCGATCGCTCCCCACGGGTTGGTGGTCCGCGCCCAGAGGGCGGCCGCTCCCCCGGTGGCGAAGATCGTCGCCCTGGCGTGGAGCGGCTCGCGATCGGTGAGCACGCCGTGGCAGCGCTGGCCGTCGCTCCAGAGCGCGACCGCCGACGTCTTCTCGATCACGTCGATCCGCTCGTCGCGGGCCGCGAGCTCGGCGAGCCGCTCGGTGATCCGGCGACCGGTCGCCGCCCCGCCGGCGTGCACGATCCGCCTGCGCGAATGGCCGCCCTCCAGCGCAAGCGACAGGCTCTCGTCCGGGAGCAGGTCGAAGTGGACGCCGCGCCGCTGAAGCTCCCTGACGATCCCCGGGGCCTCGCGCGCGAGGAGCTCGGCGGCGGATCGCCTGCACGCGCCCCGCCCCGCCGCGACCGTGTCTTCTACGTGCTGCTCGGGGGAGTCATCCGGCCCGATCGCCGCCGCCAGGCCACCCTGCGCCCAGAAGCTCGAGCTCTCGCTGAGGGGCTTCCGCGACACCATCGCCACCCGCGAGCCGGCGTCGGCCGCGGTCAGCGCCGAGTAGAGGCCGGCGGCGCCCCCGCCGACGACCACGACGTCGAATCGGTCGTCCGGCGTCATCCCGCCACGAACCGTACTGTGCGCTCATCTCGGGGCTCTATCTGCGACACCCCAGCTCCTTCCGCCACGACACCGGCGGCCACCCGGAGAGCGCCCGGCGGCTGACCGCGATCGAGGAGGCGATGGCTGAGCGCGACTGGCTCGGCCTGGAGCGGATCGAGGCTCCCGCGGCGACCCGCGAGCAGCTGGAGCGGGTTCACACGGCCGCCCACGTCGACACGATCGAGGCCTACTCGGCCAAGGGCGGCGGGATGATCGACCTCGACACCGTCGTGAGCGAGGGCTCGTGGGAGGCCGCGCTGCACGCGGCGGGCGGGGCGATCTACGCGACCGAGCGCCTGCTCGCCGGTGGCGATGGCGGCTTCGCCTTCTGCGGGCTGAGGCCGCCGGGACACCACGCGGAGAGCGACAAGGCGATGGGCTTCTGCCTGTTCAACAACGTTGCCGTGGCCGCTGCCCACGCGATCGCGGAGTGCGGCGCAGAGCGCGTGCTCATCCTCGACTGGGACGTGCACCACGGCAACGGCACCGAGGAGATCTTCTACGGGTCCTCCGACGTCCTCTACTCGAGCATCCACCAGAGCCCCCTGTACCCGGGGACCGGCGCCGCCGCAGACTTCGGCACTGGCGATGGGGAGGGCTACACCGTCAATCTCCCGGTGCCGCCGGGCAGCGGGCCGGAGGAGTTCCTGGCGCTCACCCAGCATGTGATCGCGCCGATCGCACGGGAGTGGCGGCCGGGTCTGATCTGCATCTCGGCGGGCTACGACGCCCACCATGACGACCCCCTCGCCAACTGCGAGCTCGACGACGCCTCCTACGCGGACATGGCGGCCACGATGCGAGGCCTCGCGAGGGAGCTCGGCGTGCCGCTGCTCATCTGCCTCGAGGGCGGCTACGCGCTGGGGGCGCTGGCGCGCGGCGTGGTCGCGACGCTGGACGCGGTCGCGGGCGAGAGCGCGCCGCGGGAAGCGCCCGTCGGGCCGGCGGTCGCGTACCGGGAGCGGCTGATGCGCCACTGGCCCGGCCTAGCGGCCACGGAATAGCCGGAGCTCCCTCTCGGTCTCGGCGATCTCGGCGGCGAGGCCCATCAGGAAGTCGGTGTCGATCTCGTCCCGCTGATGCATCTCGAGGGCGATCGCCCCGAGCCCGAGCAGCTGAGCCTGATGCTGCTTCTCGAGCTCCTGCAGCTCTTCGGTTGTGGTTGAGGATCCGTCCTCGGGGATGTTCGGTCCGCGGCGGCCCGCGTCTAGCAAGTCACGGACGTCCCCGGTCCGTCATGCGGTGAGCTGCGGCTTGATCTCGGTGAGCAGCTTCTTGGGAATCCCCGGGACGGTCTCGAGATCGTCGATCGAGTCGAAGCCCTCCTGGCGCTCGCGATAGGCGATCACCCGCGTCGCCTGGGTGACCGACATGCCGAGGTCCCGGAGCTGCTCGAAGGTCGCCTTGTTGACGTCGAGAAGGCCGGAGCCCCGGCGCGAGCCGGTGGTCTTCGCCGTCGCCGCCGGTTTGGCGTCCTTTGCCTTCGGCTTGGTGGAGCGCGCGGCCGTCTTCGCGCCGCCGGACGTCTTCGAGGCGGAGGCCTTGGTGGTGCGCTTCGCCTGGGCCTGCTTCTTCGCCGCGGTCGCCTTGGTCTTGCGCTCCTCGGCGGCCTTGGCGCGGGACTCCTTCTTCTCGGCCGCCTCCTGCTCACGCTTTGCCTTGCGGTCAGCCGCATCCTTCTCGCGCTTGGCCTTCTTCTCCGCGGCCTCCTTTTCGCGCGCCGCCTTGCCCTCGGCCGCCTCGTCCGCCACGGCGGCCTCCTTCTCGGCGGCCTCCTTCTCCTCGGCCTCCTTGGCTTCGGCGGGGGCCTGATCCGCAGCGGCCGCCTCCTTGGCGGCCGCCTTCTCGGCCCGCCTCGCCCGGCGCCGTGCGAGGAATCCCCGCGGCTCGGCGGAGGCCTCGACCGCCTCCTGCTCGTCGGTCTGCTGCTCGTCGCCGGCGGCCTCGGGCTCGTCGGGCACCTTCGGCTCCTCGGGCTTCGCCTCCTCGGGCTCCTTGGTGTCCTCGGGCTCGGTGACCTCGTCCGGCTCGGGCTCCTCGACCTCCGCCTCGGCGCGCTTGGGCAGCTCGATTCCGACCGAGGCGGCGTGCGCCTGAGCGCCGCTCGCCCGGTCCATCACGGACTTGATGCGGTCCTCCAGCGCCCGGAAACGGCTCTCGCGCTCCTCGGTCGCCTTCTTCAGCTCCTCGTCGGCGACCTCGCCCAGCTTGCTCTCCGCGGCCTCGGCGCGCGTCTCGGCCTCGCGGAGCTGGTGCTCCGCCGACTTCAGCGCCCGTCCCGCCTCCTCGAGCTCCAGGGCCAGCTCCTGCTCGCGCTCCGCGAAGCGCCGCTCGGCCTCGTCCTCGGCCTCCCGGCGGGCCTGGGTGACAGCGCGCTTGGCGCGCCCGTCGCCCTGCCGTTCGAGCTTGTCGATCTCCTTCTGGAGCCCGCCGATCTGGCCGCGGACCCAGTCCGCCGCCGCGCTGCGGGCGTCCGCCTCGTTGTCGAGCCTGGCGCTCTCGGCCTCCTCGACCTTCTTCTCCGCCCGCTTGGCGCGGTTCTCCGCCTTCTGCACCAGCTGATCGCGTGAGGAGCGCTCCTCCTCCAGGTCGCTGCGGAGCGAATCGAGCTCCTGCCGAAGGCGGCGCTCGGTCTCCTCGCGCGCGGTCTCGCCGGTGACGCGGACGCGTTCCTCGGCCTCGGCCCGCAGGGTCTCCTCCTGCTCGGCGAGACGGCGCTCGGCCTCCTTCTCCACGCGCGCCTGGGTGTCGGCCTCGACCTTGGCGAGCGCCGCGGCGATCTTGGCGTCCGATTCGGCCTGCATGCGCCGGAGCTCCTCGTCGAGGCGCTCCTCGGTCTGCTGCTGGAGCCGCGACTGCTCCTCCGCGAGCTTCGCCTCGGCTCCCTCGACGCGCTCGCCGGCGGCCTCGATCTGCTGCGCGATCTCGTCGAGGCGCCGCTGGGCGGCGTCCGCGGCCTCGGTCGCCGCCTCCCGTTCGCCGCGCACGGACTCCTCGCGGTTCTTCAGCTCGGTTTCGAAGCGGAGCTCCGCGGCGCGGCGGGCGGCGTCGATCTCCTCCCGCGCTCGCTCGTCGGCGTCGGTGCGGATGTCGGAGATTCGCTCGGCGAGCTCCTGCTCGAGCTCGCGTCGGATCCCACGCTCGATCTCGGCGCGGGCCTCCTCGGGCGGGGCCTGTTCGGCGGCCTCGCGGCGAGCCTCCTCGACGGCGGCTTGGATGCGGGATTCGGTCTCGGCCTCGAGCTTCTGGATCTGGCCCTCGAGCTGCTCGGTGCGCTCCCGCAGGCGCCGCTCGGCATCCTCGCTCGCCTGGCGCTCGGCCTCGGCTCGAGCCTCGTCATCGCCGCCGTCCTCCGCGCCCTCGGCGCTCTCCGCACGCTCGAGCCGCTCAAGCGCTTCCTTGAGCGCGGCAGCCGCCTCGTCGCGCTCGGCGATCAGCTCCTTCTCGCGCACGAGCATGCGCCGCTCGAGCTCGGCCTCGAGCTCGCGGCGAACATCGGGGCGCTGCTCGCGAAGCCAGTCGGCGCCCTCCTCGGGCGCCCTGGCGTCGGTGACGGTCACGTCCTTGCCGGCGCGGGCCTCCGCCTCCTCGAGCCGGCGCTGGACCTCCTCGAGGGATCTAGCCGCCCGCTCACGCTCCCTCTCCAGGTCCTCCTCGAGGGCGAGGATCTCCGCGGTGGCTCGTTCCTCGGCCTGGCGACGCGCCGCGTCGACCGCCTCCTTCATGTGCTCGTCGCGCTCACCATTGGCCGGCGGGTCGCCCTGCTCGCTGGGCGCGGGTGGGGCCGGGGCGTCCTCGGCGCCCATCACCGGCCGCATCACGGGGGTTCGCTTGGCGGCGGGCCGGCGCGGCGTCTCCGGTCGCGGCTCATCCGGGCGCGGCCCCGTGTCACCGCGCATCGCGGTCTCGAGCTCGGCCGCGCTGCGCTCGAGCTCGTCGAGCTTCGCCGCTCCCTCGCGGACGACGTCCGTGTCCACCTCGCCACGGTGGTACATCTCGAGGACACGGGCCCCGAGCTCTCGTACGCCTTCCTCGGTGCGGCGATGGAGCGTCTCGAGACGCCACTTCATCGCGCCGCGATCCTCCGCACCGTGGCCGGCGCCTTCATGTGGGCGCTCGGTCATCGAGGCGATCACTTTACGCGACGTGCAGGCCGGAGCGCGATTTCGGCGCGCGGCCGTTTGCCTTCGGCGACACGCGCGTCTGGTCCCGTTCGATGCCTCCGGCGAGCCTTCCGGAAACGAGTGAGGAGGATGTTGATGAGAGAGCTTGTCACCCGACGCCTGGTCGGCCTCTCGACCCGGAGCGGCCAGGGAACGGTCGAATACGTGGGCCTGATCCTGCTGGTCGCCCTGCTGATGGTCGGAATGGTCGCCGCGATGAAGGGCTTTCAGGGCAAGCAGGGGGTGGAGCTCGCCCAGACGATCGTGGACAAGATCCGTGAGGCGGTCGGTCAGGTTTCGTTCAAGTAGGGGGTCGGCGGTTTGGGGGCGGTCGTTTGATGGCAGACTGGCGCGATGGCCGCCAGTCGCAGCTACGACCGCGCCCCCGCCGACCTTCGCCCGGTGACGGTGGAGCTCGGCTTCGTCCGCACGGCCGCCGGCTCGGCCCTGATCAGCCAGGGCGAGACGAGGGTGATCTGCACCGCCTCGGTGCAGGAGAGCGTTCCGCGCTGGATGGAGGGGAAGGGTCGCGGCTGGGTCACCGGCGAGTACGCGATGCTCCCGGCGTCGACCGGCGACCGGAAGGCCCGCGACATCAGCCGCGGCAAGCAGGACGGCCGCGGGGTGGAGATCCAGCGGCTGATCGGCAGGTCGCTGCGGGGAGTCGTCGACTTCATGGCGCTCGGCGAGCGCTCGGTCTACATCGACTGCGACGTGCTGCAGGCGGATGGCGGCACCCGCTGCGCCGCGATCACGGGCGGCTACGTCGCCCTTCAGGACGCGCTGGCGAAGCTGGTCGACGCCGGCACCCTCGAGACGCTGCCGCTCAACGAGTCCGTCGCCGCGGTCAGCGTCGGGATGGTCGATGGCCGCGCGCTCTGCGATCTCGACTACAGCGAGGACTCGACCGCCGAGGTCGACGCGAACGTGGTGATGACCGGCGACGGCGGCCTGGTCGAGGTGCAGGCCACGGCGGAGCGCACTCCGCTCTCTCGCGCCTCACTGGACGAGCTGCTCGCGCTCGCGGAGGGCGGGATCGCCAAGTTGCGCGAGGCACAGGAACTTGCGCTCGGCTCGCTTCCGGCCTGACTTCTTCATCAAGACATCCACATCACGGATGATCTGAGGCGGCGATGTCCGCGCTCGTTCTCTCCACCCGCAACGACCACAAGCTGCGCGAGCTTCGCGAGGCCCTGCCGAGCATCGAGGTCGACCCGCTGCCGGAGGAGGTCGTGCTGCCGCCGGAGACCGGCGATACCTTCGCCGAGAACGCTCTCGGCAAGGCTCGGGCGGCGCGCGCCGCCACCGGCCGCACCGCGATCGCCGATGACTCGGGCATCGAGGCCTATGGCCTGGACGGGGGTCCCGGCGTGCGCTCCGCCCGCTACGCCGGCGAGGGCGCGACCGACGAGGAGAACCTCGAGAAGCTCCTGACCGAGGTGGGTGAGCAGGACGATCGCCGCGTCGCCTACGTCTGCGCGATCGCGCTGGTCACCGACGACGGGACCGAGTCGCTCTTCGAGGGACGCTGCGAGGGAAAGCTGACGGAGGCCCCCCGGGGGACCGGCGGCTTCGGCTATGACCCGGCGTTCGTGCCGGACGACACCGGCCCGGAGGATGACCGAACCATGGCCGAGCTGGCTCCCGACGAGAAGCACGCGATCAGCCACCGTGGCCGGGCGGCGCGGGCGCTCGCGGCGCATCTCGGCGTCGAGGTGAGCCGATGAGCCCGGCGGCCACGCCGGCAGCGAGCCGCATCACGAAGCCGCGCGCGGCCGCGGTGTCGATCGCCTCCAACTCGGTCCTGATTGCGCTGAAGCTCGCCGCCGCGGCCATCACCGGATCGGTTGCGATCCTGAGCGAGGCACTCCACTCGATGATCGACCTGATCGCCTCGGTGATCGCCTTCATCTCGGTGCGTCGGGCGGATGAGCCCGCCGACGTCGACCATCCCTACGGCCACGAGAAGCTGGAGAGCCTGGCCGCGTCGATCGAGGGGATGCTGATCCTCGTGGGCGCGGGGCTGATCGTCTACGAGTCGGTGCACCGCCTCACCACCGGCGCGTCGGTCGAGAAGCTCGGGGTCGGCATCGCCGTGATCGGCTTCTCCGCGCTGGCGAACGCCGGCGTCTCTTCCTTCCTCAGACGGCAGGCGAGGCGGCACCATTCGCCCGCCCTCGCCGGCGATGCCTCCCACCTCGGCACCGATGCGCTCACGTCGGTCGGGGTACTGATCGGCCTGGCCCTCGTCCAGATCACCGGTGTCGAGGCGATCGACTCGGCGGTCGCGATCGCCGTCGCGATGGTGATCGTCTTCGCGGGCGTGCGGGTGCTGCGGCACTCCGCGTCGGCTCTCGTCGACGAGGCGCCTCCCGCCGAGGAGATGGACCGGGTCGAGGCCGCGATCGCCCGAGCCAGATCCGGAACGCCCGAGATCGTCGGGTACCACAAGCTCCGCGCGCGGACCACCGGTCGCCGCGCCTACATCGACCTGCACGTGCAGTTCCGGAGGGGCACGACCCTGGAGCGCGCCCACGAGCTCGCCCACGAGCTCCGCGACGCGATCGAGTCGGACCTCGGCAACGCGGAGGTCCTGATTCATGTGGAGCCGGAGAGCTCCCGCCGAGATCCGGCGGAGTCCCCGAGCGCCTTCAGGGCCGGCTAGGCAGCAGGTTCACCGCAGCCGCGAGGCCCACGGCCCCGACCACGATGCTGTAGCCGGTGTAGCCGCCGAGCGCGAGGAGGATCACCGAGATCCCGCAGACGATGACGACGGTGAGCCAGGAGCCCTGCTGCAGAGTCACGCTCGCTATTTTGGCTGAATGGCGCCCGTCGAAGTCCCGACCCTCACCGACGCCGGTGAGACGGTCGCGTATCTGCAGGAGATCTCGCCGGAGATGCGCGGCTGCGCCGTCCTCTCCGAGGGCGGGGAGGTGCTCGCAGCGAGCGGCAACCTGGAGCGCTGGGGGGAGGCCGGCCGCGACCTGATCGCCGCGGCCGATGCCGCCGGCGGGGAGTCCGTGGCTCACGCGCACATCGCGACCGGGGACGGCGAGGCCTTCTGCGTCAGGGAGGCGGGGCTGATCGCAGTCGCGGTCGCCGACCGCTTCACGCTCTCGTCGCTGATGATCTTCGACATGCGGAACGCGCTCCGCAAGCTGGCGGCGAGCCCCGGCCGATGACGACCAAGCCCCATCGCCTTCTGCTGGAGCGGGTCTCCGGCTACGCGGACGAGGCAGCCGCCTACCTGCGCCGCCGCCGCCACCAGCGCAAGCCCTTCGCAAGGACCTACTACGCGGGCGGCCGCAGCTCCGCCTTCACGACCGACTCGGACGAGGGCCGGGCGCTGTTCCTCGCCGCCTCGCGCCTGATCGAGGCCGCCGGTCCCCCGGGCCGGGCGAAGAGCTCCAAATGACATTGGTCGACGAGGGCCTCGCCGGGCGCGTCCTGGAGCGGGCGCTCTCACGCGGCGGCGACTTCGCCGAGCTCTTCTGCGAGGACCGCCGCGGATTCACCCTCTCCATCGACGAGTCCCGGGTGGAGCGGCCGCAGTCCGGCAGCGAGCGTGGAGCCGGCATCCGCGTCATCGATGGCGAGGTGACGCGCTTCGCCCACGTCGACGGGCTGACGGAGGAGGACCTGATGCGCGCCGCGGACGGGCTGGCCTCGGCGCTCGACGGCGACGCGACGGAGCCGCTGGCCCTGAAGGCCGCCGTTCCGCCGGAGCTCCAGGAGATCGAGGTCGACCCGGCGGACGTCCCGGCCGAGCGCAAGGCCGAGGTGCTGAGGGGGCTCGACGAGAGGGCGCGGTCGGCTGGGGCCGAGGTCGCGCAGGCCGCGGCGAGCTACAGCGAGGGCCGCCGGCAGGTCGCGGTCTTCAACTCGGAGGGCCTCGAGACGAGCGACGACCGCACCAGGGTCCGGCTCGGGGTCCAGGTGGTGGCCCGGAAGAACGGCACGGTCGAGACCGGCTTCGAGACCCTCGGCGAGCACCGCGGATTCGAGCTGCTCGAGGGTGATCCGGCGCGCATCGCGGACGAGGCGGCGAAGAAGGCGCTGACGCTGCTCGGCGCCGACCCCGCTCCCGCCGGCGAGATGACCGTCGTGGTGGGCGGAGGGTTCGGCGGCGTGCTCTTCCACGAGATGACGGGGCACGGACTCGAGGCCGACGCGGTGCAGAAGGGCGCCAGCGTCTACGCCGGGAAGCTCGGCGAGAAGGTCGCGGAGCCGCTGTTGACCGCCTACGACGACGGCGTCATGCCCCACGAGTGGGGGACCGGGGCGATCGACGACGAGGGCACGCCCTGCCGGCGGACCGCCTTGATCGAGGAGGGAAGGCTCACCTCGTACCTCTACGACCGGCTGCGGGCTCGCCGCGACAGGGTCGCCTCCACCGGGAACGGCCGCCGCGCGAGTTTCCGGGACCTGCCGATCCCCCGCATGACCAACACCTACATCGAGCCGGGCGACGCGGAGCCGCAGGAGCTGATCTCGGAGGTCGAGAAGGGCTTCTATGCGGTCTCCTTCGGAGGCGGCCAGGTGGAGCCCGCGACCGGCGACTTCGTCTTCGGCGTCTCGGAGGGCTATCTGATCGAGGGCGGCAGGGTGACGAAGCCGTGCCGGGGGGCGACCCTGATCGGGAACTGCCTCCAGGCGCTCACGCGGATCGACGCGGTCGGCAGCGACTTCGAGATGAAGACGGGCTTCTGCGGAAAGGCGGGCCAGACGGCGCCGGTCGGCACGGGCCAGGGGCACGTTCGGATCAGGGGGATGACTGTCGGGGGAACCGCGGTATGACCGAGACGGCGTCGGAGCTCGAGGACGCCGCCCGCCGCGCCGTCGATGCGGCCACCGCGGCGGGGGCCAGTGACGCGGAGGCCTGGAGCGAGGGCTCCCGGAGCCGCGAGGTGCGCATCCACGCCGGCGAGGTCGAGAGCCTCGCTGAGGCGAGCGGCCGTGGGGTCGGGATTCGCGCCTGGATCGGGACCCGCACCGGCTACGCCTACGGGACCGACCTGTCCGAATCGGGGCTTGCCGAGCTCGCGGAGGCCGCGGTGGGCGCGGCGCGGGTCGCCGATGAGGATGAGAACTCGGCCGCGCCCGAGCCGTCCGGCGAGCCTCCCGAGATAGAGGGGCTGCGCGATCCGGCCGTGGCGGGGACCGAGACCGCCGAGGTGATCGAGCTGGCCAAGCGCGTCGAGCGCGTCGCCCTCGATCGCGACGAGCGCGTGACTGCCGTCGAGGAGGTCGTCTACGTGGACGAGGACGGCGACGCGGCGATCGCCACCTCGCGAGGCGTCTCCGGCAGCTTCGGCGCCTCCGTCGCGTATTCGTTCCTGTCGGCGATGGCGACGGAGGGCTCGGAGGTCCAGACGGGCCTCGGCTTCGGCGTCGGCCGCTCGCCCCGGGCGCTCGATCCCGAGCGGATCGGAGCGGAGGCCGGGGACGAGGCGGCGTCGATGCTCGGAGCGAGCAAGCCCGAGTCGCGCACCTGCCCGGTCGTCCTCTCGGAGCGAGTCACCGCCAGCTTGGCGGGCTTCATCGGCGGTGCGGTGTGCGCGGACGAGGTGCAACGCGGCCGCTCGCCCTTCGCCGACCGACTCGGCGATGAGCTCGCCTCGCCAGCCTACGTGCTGGCCGACGACGGGATCGACCCCGGCGGCCTCGCCAGCGCCCCATTCGACGGCGAGGGGATCCCGCGGGAGCGGACGCCCCTGATCGCCGGCGGAAAGCTGCTCGCCTACCTGCACGACTCCTACACGGCGCGCCGCGGCGGCGCCCGCTCGACAGGCAACGCGGCCCGCGCCTCCTATCGCTCGCCGCCCGGGGTCAGCCCGTCCAACCTGGTGCTCGAGCCGGGCGACCTGACGCTGGAGGACCTGCTCGAGCGGGCGGGCGACGGCGTCTTCATCACCGAGGTCGCCGGCCTGCACTCCGGAGTCAATCCGGTAACCGGGCGCTACTCGGTCGGTGCGTCTGGCCGCGCGATCCGGGGCGGCGAGCTCGCCGAGCCTCTCCGCGAGTTCACCATCGCCGGGGACCTGATCGGCACGCTCGGCGCAGTCCGGGCGGTGGGCTCCGAGACCCGCTGGGTGCCATTCGGCGGCTCGGTGAAGACGGCGTCGATGCTGGTCGCCGAGATGGCCATCGGCGGCAGCTAGCGATCACCACGCACAAGGCCGGCTTTTGGCCTCAGCAGCCGCTGTTAGGCTCGGCGCGAACTCCAATCACCAGGAGGCGATGACGTGACCAAGGCAGAGTTCCTCGACGTGCTCGCGGGCGACAGCAGGATCGGCAACAAGAAGGAGGCGGGCCAGGCCGTCGACGCTGTCCTGGACGCCATCACCAGCGTGCTCCAGGGCGGGGGTGAGGTGAACTTCACCGGCTTCGGCAAGTTTGCTGTGGCCGAGCGCGGCCCGCGCCAAGGCGTGAACCCGCGCACCGGAGAGCGGATCTTCATCCCGGGCGGCAAGGTGCCGCGCTTCTCCGCCGGCTCCGGATTGAAGAAGAAGGTCAAGGGCGGCTAGCCCGGCCCCCTTCGCGGACAGGCTCGCGGCGCTCGTGGAGGAGCGCCGCAGCCAGGTGTGCCTGGGGCTCGACCCAGATCCCGCGGCGCTTTCTCCCGATGACGCTCCCGGCGCATCGCTGACGGATGTCGCCGATCGTGCGGCGTCGGCGGTCTACGAGCACTGCCTCGGGCTGATCGAGGCCGCCGGGCCGGCCTGCGTCGCGGTGAAGCCGCAGCTCGCCTGCTTCGAGCGCCTGGGGGCGCCCGGCTGGCGCGCCCTCGATCAGGTCTGCACGGCCGCCCAGCGAGCCGGTCTGCTGGTGGTGGCAGACGGCAAGCGGGGCGATGTCCCGTTCACCGCGAAGGCCTATGGCCAGGCGCTGGTGGGCGAGACCGAGACGCCCTGGGGTCCCGTTCGGGGTCTCGGCGCCGACGCGTTCACCGCCAATCCGCTGCTCGGCGAGGACGAGATCGAGGTCCTGGTGCAGGCCGCGGCCGAGGCCGGCGCCGGGATCTTCCTACTGGTGCGGACGTCCAACCCCGGCGCTGCGCGCCTGCAGGACGCCCAACTGGGGGACCGTCCCCTGCACGAGGAGCTGGCGGCCCTGGTCGACGAGAGCGCTCCGAAGCTCGCCGGGTCCTCCGGCCTCTCTGGAGCCGGGGCCGTGGTCGCGGCCACGGCGCCGCAGCACCTCGGCCGCCTGCGCGAGCTGATGCCCGACTCCGTCTTCCTGATCCCGGGGATCGGGGCGCAGGGGGGCAAGCCCGAGGACCTGGGTCCGGCTCTCGTCCCAGGCAGGCCCGCCTCAGTGCTGGTGGCCGCGGCGCGGAGCATCGCGGGGGCCGACGATCCGGCTGCGGCGGCCGAGGAGCTGCGGCAGGCGGTCTGGAGTCTCGTCTAGGTAGTCGGCAGTACCCTGTCGATCCCTCGAATGCCGGACTACAAGCCGAATCAATTCGTCCGCGTGTTCGCCGTACTGGCCCTGATCGCCGCCGTCGTCCTGGTGGTCGCCGTCGTGGCGACCTCCGGTGGCGGGGGAGGAGACGGGGGCAAGAACGGCGGCTCGCAGAAGACCCACATCAGCAAGGAAGGACGCAGGGCGATCCGCAAGGGCGTCTGGATCGTCCACGCCGGCGACACGCTCGGGGCCATCTCGATCAAGACCGGCATCGATGAGGCGCAGCTCCAGGCCCTCAACCCGAACCTCGATCCGCAGACCCTGCTCGAGGGCCAGCGGATAGCGTTGCGCTGACGGTGCTCGGGATCTCCGGCAGGGGGGGCGGTTGGTCTGTGCGCGCGTGCATCGCGCTGCTCCTCGCGATCCTGCTGATCGCTCCCGCGTCATCCGCCCTCGCGTCGAGCGCGCCGCCGAAGCTCGACGCGAAGGCCTGGATCCTGATCGACCCCCGCGATGACGCGGTCCTGGCGAGCAAGGCGCCGAACAAGCACCTGCCGATCGCCAGCACCACCAAGCTGATGACGGCGTACCTGGCGCTGAAGAGCCTGAAGCCGAGCCAGATGGTCAAGGTGCCGGTGTACCACCCGAGCGCCTCGGCGGAGGTCGAGCTCGGCCTGCGACCCGGAGAGAGGATTCGGGTGCGCGACCTGCTCTACGGCCTGCTCCTGCCGAGCGCCTCGGACGCCGCCGAGACGCTGGCGGTCGCCGTCTCCGGGTCCGTCCCCGCCTTCGTCGATCGGATGAACGAAGCGGCCCAGCGGCTCGGGCTGACGGACACCAGCTACGCCAACCCGATCGGCCTCGACGACCCCCACAACTACTCGAGCGCGCACGACCTGGTCACGCTCGCCTCGATCCTGCTCCGCGACAAGCTGTTCGCTCGGATCGTCGACACGCCCGCGGCGACGCTGCAGAGCGGGGATCACCCGCGAACCGTGACCAGCCGGGACACGCTGCTCAACACCTTCCCCTGGATCAACGGGGTGAAGACGGGCCACACCCTGGGCGCCGGATACGTCCTGGTCGGCTCCGGCACCCAGGACTCGACCACCCTGATCTCGGCCGTGCTCGGCACTCCGAGCGAGGCATCCCGCGACGCCGACACCCGCACGCTCCTCCAGTACGGCTTCTCGCTCTACCACTCGGTGCAGCCGGTCAACCGCGGCGAGCGGCTCGCCGACCCGAAGCTCGACTACCGCAGCGACCACCTCGAGCTGGTCGCCCAGCGGGCGCTCCCGGTCAACGTTCGCCAGGGCCAGCAGGTGACCACCCGCGTCTCCGCCCCGGACGAGATCAGCGGCGCCGTGAAGCAAGGCCAGGCCCTCGGACGCGTCACGGTGAGCGTCGACGGCAAGCCCGCCGCGGGCAGCCCCCTGGTCGCCGCCCACGCCGTCGGGGCAGCCACGACCTTCGACAAGGCCACCTCGGCCATCAAGAATCCGATCGTTCTGCTTGTGGTGGGGGCGATCGTGATACTTCTAGGTGTGCTGCTGATGAGACGACGGCACGGGGCGAGCGAGCCGAAGGAGGCCCCGCCCCAACCGCGCGGAAACGGCAGCCGGCGTCAGGCTCCGAGACAGCGAACCCCGGAAGAGAGGCGCAGGATGCACGAGGAGAGAATGGCCAGAAGGCGCCAGAGGTCAAAACGGGACGGAGGCACCGGATGATCCTCACCGTCACCCTGAATGCGGCGATCGACCGCACCGTCGCGGTCCCCAGCTTCCGGCAGGGCCACCGCCACCGCGCCGTCGAGGCGAGCACCGTCGCCGGCGGCAAGGGCGTCAACGTCGCTCGTGCGCTGAAGCTTCTGGATCGGCCCGTGATCGCCACCGGGCTCGCCGGTGGGCCCACCGGCGCCCGGCTCATGGAGCGCCTCGCCGAGGAGTCCATCCTCACCGACTTCACCTGGATCGCCGGCGAGTCCAGGACGAACCTCGCCGTGGTCGACCCGACCTCGGGCGAGCAGACCGAGATCAACGAGCGCGGGCCCGACGTCAGCCCCGAGGAGCTCGAGCGGTTCCTCGAGAAGCTGCTCTATCTCGCGCGCGGCGCCCGCATCTGTGCGATCGCCGGCAGCCTGCCGCCGTCGGTGCCCCCGGCGTTCTCCGCTCGCATCGTCGAGGAGCTCAAGGCGATCGGCGTCGAGACCATCGTCGACACCGAGGGCGAGCCGCTGCTCGCCTCGCTGCGCGCTGGTCCAGCGGCGGTGACCCCCAACGCCCGCGAGGCCGAGGGCGCGGTCGGCCACGAGTTCAACGACCGCGAGGACTCACTCCTCGGGCTCGCCAGCCTGGTCGAGCTGGGCGCCGGCGACGCGGTGATCACGCGGCCGGAGGGCTGCGTCGCATCATTGCTCGGCTCGGACGACCAGCGGCACGCCTACGAGGTGACCGCCCCGTCGGTCGAGCCGGTCGCGACCGTCGGCTCCGGTGACGCCTTCCTCGCCGGCTTCGTCGCGGCCCGCTACGACGGCCGCACGCCTGAGGAGTCCCTGCGCTTCGCGGTCGCCTGCGGTGCGGAGTCGACCCAGCACTTCGGCGCGGGGAGTATCGACCCGGCCGAGGTCGAGCGCCTGCTGCCGGGCGTCGAGGCGCGCGAGCTCGAAGCGCCGGCGACGGTCTAGCGGCTCCGCCGCCCGATCGGCGGGTGGGCCAGGTCCCGCTCGTCGAACTGGCGGACTGTGCCCTCAGTGGCGTACTCGTAGAGGCAGAGGCTGAACACCTGCTGCACCGCCGCCGAGATCGCCATCACCGCGAAGAGGAGCAGGCCGCCGACGGCGACCAGCGCGGCACCCATCGTCGCGGAGCCTCCGCCGATGACGGCGAAGCCGATTCCCAGAAGCAGGGCCGCGGGGATCGCGATCAGGACCGTCCAGGCCGAGATCGTGATCGAGCCGCTGATGCTCTCGCCCCAGCGCTTGCGGATCACGCGCACGGATTCCTTGAGGGCGGTGACCGGTCCGGGCGTGGGCGACTGGATGGCAAGGATCGGGACGACGAACAGCGTCGCGAGGCCCCACGCCGCCCCCACCAGAGCAGCGGCGATGCGGCCGCCGCCAGGCAGGCGTGACGAGAGCTCGGCGAGCAGGGCGCCGACGCCGGCCGCGAGCAGCGACCAGAGGGCGATCTTGCCGACGCGCTTACGGGACTCGCCGATGGCCTCGCCGAAGCTGAGGTGCCGGCCGTCGAGTGCGGCGTTCGCGGCGCTCGCCAGGGCGACGTTGAAGAAGACGCTGAGGAAGGTGGAGGGGTAGAGGGCGATCAGGATCGCCAGGAGCACCTTGCCCTGGCCGGTGCCGTCCTCGGAGTAGCCGCCGATCAGCGTGAAGACTCCCAGCCAGATCAGCGCCGACGTCATGCTCAGCAACGCCAGCGCCACCATCGCGCGGTCCTGTCTGACCAGGCCCCAGGCGGTCTTCGTGAGCCGCCAGCTCCGGCGAATCCTCCCCTCGTGTTCCATGTTTTTCCTCCTCCTTGGGGGATCAGATTCTACGGCGGCCTCGGCGCGACTGGACGAGGGTTTACCGCTGTTATCCTCAGTCGGGCGTTGGTGTGTGACCTCCAAAACGCCGCTGGCACCGCAATTCCGGCCCCGCGACGCGGGGTTTTTTCGTCCGCGAACGAACCTAGGATCAGTGAATGGAAGTAGAGATCGGCCGCGGCAAGAAGGGCCGCAGGGCATACGGCTTCGATGACATCGCGATCGTCCCCTCACGGAGGACGCGCGACCCCGACGACATCGACATCACCTGGACCCTCGGTCCGTACCGCTTCGAGTTGCCGCTGCTCGCCTCCGCGATGGACGGCGTCGTCAGTCCGAAGACGGCCGGCCTGATCGGCCGGCTCGGTGGGCTCGGCGTCCTCAACCTGGAGGGCATCTGGTCCCGCTACGAGGACGCGGACGAGAAGCTCGACGAGATCGCCGCGGCGCCCAAGCCGGTCGCCACGCGGATCATGCAGGAGATCTACGCGGAGCCCGTCAAGGCCGAGCTGATCGCCAAGCGCGTCGAGGAGATCAAGGCCGCCGGCGCGGTCGCCTGCGGCTCGCTCACTCCGCAGAAGGTCGACTCCTACTACGAGACGGCCCTCGAGGCCGGCCTCGACATCCTCGTCATCCAGGGCACCGTGATCTCGGCAGAGCACGTCTCGACCCAGACCGAGCCGCTCAACCTGAAGCAGTTCATCGCCGACCTCGACGTGCCCTGCGTCGTCGGCGGCTGCGCCTCCTACAACACCGGCCTCCACCTGATGCGGACCGGCGCCGTCGGCGTCCTGGTCGGCGTCGGCCCCGGCGCCGCCTGCACCACCCGCGGCGTCCTCGGGATCGGCGTGCCGCAGGCCACCGCGATCGCCGACGTGGCCGCCGCCCGCGGGCAGCACATGATGGAGACGGGCAACTACTGCAACGTGATCGCCGATGGCGGCATGCGCACCGGCGGAGACATCTCCAAGGCGATCGCCGTGGGAGCCGACGCAGTGATGATCGGCTCGCCGCTGGCCCGCGCCAAGGAGGCGCCCGGCAAGGGCTTCCACTGGGGCATGGCGACCTTCCATCCCTCGCTGCCGCGCGGCGCACGCGTCACGACCCACCAGGACGGCACGCTCGAGGAGATCCTCATGGGCCCCGCCCAGGAGAACGACGGCACTTTCAACCTGATGGGCGCGCTGCGGACCTCGATGGCGACCACCGGCTACGCCGACATCCCCGAGTTCCACCGCGCCGAGGTGATGGTCGCGCCGGCTCTGATGTCCGAGGGCAAGCAGCTCCAGCGCGAGCAGTCGGTCGGCATGGGCTCGAATGGACGGGCCACGGTCGCAGCGGCGGTGGCAGTCTCGGATGACTGACCCCACGGCGCCCTCGACGGAGGACGACGCCGTGCGGATCCATGTGCCTGAGCGGAGCATGCCTGACGCTGACCCGCGGGTGGTGCCGCAGGAGGGGCCCGCGGACGCGATTACTGAGCGTCCGTGGCAGGGTCCTGCGGCGACAGGACCCGCGGCCACAGCGCTGGAGGAGGTCCTCGTCCTCGACTTCGGTGGCCAGTACTCTCAGCTGATCGCCCGCCGGATCCGCGAGTGCGGCGTCTTCAGCGAGCTGCTGCCGCACGACACGCCGCTCGAGCGGATCAAGGAGCGGGGGCCTAAGGGCCTGGTGCTCTCCGGCGGGCCCGCCTCCGTCTACGCCGAAGGGGCTCCCGCCCTGCGCAAGGAGCTGCTCGACCTCGGCATCCCGGTGCTGGGCATCTGTTACGGAATGCAGCTGATGGTCCACGAGCTCGGGGGGCGAGTGGAGCAAGCCCCGGCGGGCGAGTTCGGACGCAGCCAGCTCACCCTCCGCGACGGGGGCGGCACCCTGCTCGAGGGAACGCCGGCCGAGCAGCAGTGCTGGATGAGCCACCGCGACACCGTCTTCGAGCCGCCTCCCGGGTTCGACGCGCTCGCCTCGAGCACCGAGTCCCCGGTCGCCGCCTTCGAGTCAACCGAAAAGGCCCTCTACGGGATCCAGTTCCACCCCGAGGTCGTCCACACGCCGTACGGCACCGAGATCCTCACCCGCTTCCTCCGCGACATCGTCGGCGCCAAGGAGAGGTGGTCTCCCGCCTCCGTGATCGAGGAACAGGTCTCCGCGATCCAGGCCCAGGTCGGCGACGCCCGCGCGATCTGCGGGCTCTCCGGCGGGGTCGACTCGGCCACCGCCGCGCTGCTCGTCCACCGCGCGATCGGCGATCGCCTGACCTGCGTCTTCGTCGACCACGGGATGATGCGCAAGGACGAGGCCCAGCAGGTCGTGTCCGCCTTCCGCGGGGAGCACGGTATCCAGCTCGTCCACGTCGACGCGGCCGACCGTTTCCTCGGCCGCCTCGCCGGGGTCGACGACCCAGAGACGAAGCGCAAGATCATCGGCGAGGAGTTCATCCGCGTCTTCGAGGAGGAGTCGAACAAGGTCGAGGACGCGCGCTTCCTCGTCCAGGGCACGCTCTACTCCGACGTGATCGAGTCGGGCGGCGACGGCCGGGCCGCCGCGACGATCAAGTCCCACCACAACGTCGGCGGACTTCCCGAGGACATGGAGATGGAGTTGGTCGAGCCGCTGCGGATGCTCTTCAAGGACGAGGTCCGCGCGGTCGCCGCCGAGATCGGGCTTCCGGAGCGCTTCGTCTGGCGCCAGCCCTTCCCGGGCCCCGGCCTCGCGATCCGCGTCGTCGGTGGCGAGGTCACCCGCGAGCGCCTCGAGATCGTTCGCGAGGCGGACGCGATCCTCCAGGAGGAGATCCGCGCCGCCGGGTTGTACCGCGAGCTCTGGCAGTCCTTCTGTGTGCTGCCCGTCGTCCGCTCGGTCGGCGTCCAGGGCGACGAGCGCTCCTACGCGCACCCGATCGTGATCCGCGCCGTCACCTCGGACGACGCGATGACCGCCGACTGGGCCCGCCTGCCGTACGACCTGCTGGAGCGGGTCTCGAACCGGATCATCAACGAGGTCCGGGGAGTCAACCGAGTGACCTTGGACCTCACCTCGAAGCCGCCCGGCACCATCGAGTGGGAGTAGCCGCACCGGCGAGGAATGTCGGAGGAGAACGTCAAGGCGATCAGGGCCGGATTCGCCGCGCTCGGCCGCGGCGACCTCGATGCCCTGGTTGACCTGTATGACGAGGACGCGGTCTTCGAGACGCTGCTGCTGGGCACCCATCACGGCAAGGAGGCCATCCGCCGCATCCACCAGGAGAACCTGGCCAATCAGTCCGGCTATACGGTCGAACCGGTCGAGATGATCGACGCGGGCGACAAGGTGGTCACGGTCGTTCAGAGCGGTGGCGCCGGGCCGGTCAGCAAGATCTCCCTGGATGACCAGTTCGCCTTCGTCCACACGATGAGGGACGGGCTGATCCTGCGAGAGCAGACGTTCCGCAACAGGGAGGAAGCCCTCGACGCCGCTGGCGTCTCGGATTAGGCCGTAGACGCCGCACCGCCGGGCGGATAGGGTGGGATCGGCTCGAGGGCACGAACTGCCCCGAGTTCGAGACGGGGGGCGATGTGGAAGCGCGACGCTTCCCGAGGAGGTTCAAGTTGATTCTGCTTACGACTCAGGTTGAGGATTTCGACCAGTTCGTGGAGATCTTCTCCACCAAGGGCGCTGAGAAGCGCAAGGAGCACGGGTCCAAGGGCTCGACCGTCTATCGGGATCCGAACGAGGAAAACCGGGCATGGGCGATCTTCGACTGGGACGAGGATGGCTTCAAGGCGTTTGTCTCTGACCCGGAGGTCCCGCCGATCCTGCAGGAGGCCGGCCATAAGGGCACGCCACAGTTCGCGGAGCTCTCGGGGAAGTACGAGGCCTAGCCCCGACGCGGCGCGCGGTTGGCCGCGTAGGGTGCGGAGGCGATCGAGATCACTTCTTCTTCGCGCCCCGCGGCTTCCCGCCTCGCTCGTACGAGCCGATGTCGGGCTTCTTGTATCGCTTGAAGTTGCGCTGGTCGTAGGTGTCCGACGTCGTCCCGGCGACGTCCGCACGGTTGATCGCCCTGGAGTCCTTCCCGAGGGCGATGGTCCTGGTGTGCCCGCCGTTCTTGGCCAGCTTCCCGAGCTTGAGTCTCCCGCCGAAGAGATCGCCGGCGGCGCCGAAGCCCTGGCAGCGGACGGGATTTCCGATCAGGTTGTGTCCCAGGGACCGGAACGGATTTCCGAACCCGGTCGCGCAGTCGGAGGGCTGGGGGCCCCTGGGCATTGCGACCGTGTTGAGGGCGAGCAGGCTGTTGTGGACGCTGAAGACGTCCTTGTCCTCCTCGTAGGCCCCGCCGCCGAGTCCGTAGCGCTGCGCCCCGGCCTCCAGCGCGGTATTCGCCTGGTTGCGGGCGATCGTCACGTGGTTGATCGAGACGCTCGCGTGGCTGCCGAAGCCCACCGCCGCATCGACGGTGCCGATTCCGCCCGCGTCCCGGCCGGCCCGGTTGTTGGCGAGCGTCGAGTTCTCCATGGCCAGACTCACTCCGGGCCTCGCGGTCGGGGCGTTGATACCGATTCCTCCTCCGCTTGCCGACGCGGAGTTGCCGGAGATGGTCGAGCTGCTGATCTCGGCGGATTGCGACCCGGCATCGAGAGCGACGCCGCCGCCGAATGAACCGGAGCGGTTGCCGGCGACCGTCGTGCCGAACATGACCACCCGCGACCACCATTGGCTCGGATCCTGGGTGACCGCCTCCGGTGGGATGCCCGAGCCCGGGATGAAGAGACCCCCGCCGGCGCCCCTCGCCGAGTTGTCGCCGAGGTAGGTGTGGCTGAGCCAGGCGGTGCAGTAGCTGAAGATCCCGCCGCCGCTTCCGCCCGCGCTGTTATGCGTCGCGCGATCGTTCCAGAACATCAGGGAGCCCCCGAGGCTCGAGCACGGCCCGATGTAGTACACGGCGCCGCCGTCACTCGCCGCCCTGTTGCCCTTGAAGCGGCTCTTGCGGACCTGCCCCGCACCCGACCCTAAGCTGAAGTAGATGGCACCGCCGCGACCGTCGGCCGTGTTGTTGATGAAGCGGCTGCCGGTGACCACTGGCCTGCCGAGGACAGCGCCACCGTTGCCGTTGTCGCCGGGGACGGCGGGGGCGTGTCCGTCCCGCAGGATGACCCGGTCGAGGACCGGAGAGCCCTCGATGACGCGATCGATCCCGTTCGCATCGATCGTGGCCGGATGGCCGTGTCCCTTGGTCCGGATCGTGATCAGGGCGGTCAGGTCGAGGTCACCGGTGAAGGCGCCATCCTCGCCGGCGCCGCTCCGGGTCAGCAGGTAGCGCTTGCCGGGACGAAGCACGATCTTGCCTCCTCCCGAGCCGTTGGCGGCGATCACGGCCTCGCGCAGCGAGCAGTCCTTCTTCGAGCAGCCGCTCGGCGGCGGGTCGTCGGTGCGGGTCGGGTGATAGGTCGCGGCGGACGCGCTCGAAGCCGTCGCCGCCAGTGCCGCCGCCAGCAGGCAGGCGGCCGGCAGGCTTCGAAACACGATGGATGCACGGCTCTTTCGATGGTTCATGCGAGTTCCCTCGTCGCTCTAACCCGAACTTAGGCTCGTAGGCTCGCTCTGAGATCGGCGCTGACAGCGTGATCGGAGTCGGTGCGGAACACCGATGCCCTGCGTAGGCTCGTTTTTCCGTCAGCTCGTCTGGCCGAGCACTTCGCGGAGACCGGGGAGGTCATCCGAGCCGAAGACGATCCGGTTCTGCGTGGCGACGTAGACCAGGTCGAGGTTGATGCCGGCCTTCGCGATCTTCCGGGTGAGCTCTGCGAGGACGCCGGGGCGGTCCTCGGCATCCACCACGACCACCTCGCGCTCCCTCGTGACGGCGAGGTGGGAGATCGCCAGCGCGTGCCTCGCGGCCTCTGCATGAGGGACCAGGATGTGAAGCTCGGCCCGCTCGGCGGGGCCCACGCAGGTGACCGCCGCAATGTTCACGCCCGCGTCGCTGATCGCCGCGGCCACGTCCGCAAGCGCGCCGGGGGTGTTCTCGATGTCGATGTCGAGATCGATCGCCAGTGCGCGATCAGCCTACTCAGCTGGGTCGTGGAAGAGCCGCTTGCTCGCCGAGTACTCGCCGGGCGGCGGCTTCGGTTCGGTCTGGAGCGGGCCGCCCGAGAACTTGTCCCAGGAGCGCAGGTGGGGGAGGGGATCGGTACGGCTGCCGCCCGCGAACCAGCGGCCCTTCCAGAGCTCGAAATGGAGGTGGCAGACGCCGCTGTCCGATCCGGTCTGGCCGACCGAGCCCAGGCGCTGGCCCACACGCACCCGCTTGCCGGTGCCGACGCGCGAGCGGCCCTTCATGTGCCCGTAGACGAAGTCGAAGCGAGTTCCCCTCCCTCCGAGGACGACGTAGTTGCCGTAGCCCTCCGAATAGCCGGCCGACTTCACCACCGCGTCGTGGGCCGCGACGATCGGTGTCCCGCAGTCGGCGATGATGTCCTGCCCCAGGTGGATCGTCCCGTTCGAGCGCTTCACCCCGAAGCCGGTGACGGCGAGGTCGCCGTAGTTGTGCGGCCCCCGGAGCGGGTAGCGGTAGTGCTGGGTCGCCGAGGCGGGCGAGGCGAGGAGCGCGCCGGCGATCGCTACCGCGAGGGTGGTGAGGGCGGCTCTGCGGAGGGTCATCTCTGCTCAGAACACGGCAAGGTGCCGGTTGTAGCACCGACCGCGGTGAGACCTACTGCTTCGCCGCGAAGCCCTGGTACGTCCTCAGGTACGGCATCGGGTCGACCGGATGGCCGCCGCGGTACCACTTGCCGAGCCAGAGCTCGAAGTGAAGGTGGCACGCGGTCGCGTCGCCGGTCTGCCCGACGATTCCGAGCTGCTGCCCGGGCTGCAGGACCTGGCCCTTCCTGACCGAGGCGCGCGCCGCGAGGTGCGCGTACATGTAGTCCTGGTGGAGCTTCTTGTTGCGGATCACCACGTAGTTGCCGGCGGCGCCCTGGAAGCTCACCCACTTGACCTTGGCGCGGCTGACCGAGACGAGCGGCGTGCCGCAGGCGGCCATGATGTCCTGGCCTTGGTGGGTGTGTCCCTTCCGCGGCGCGCCGATGCCCTGGCCGAAGGTATGCGGGCCGGCGACCGGGAAGATCATCGAGCCGGGGGCGGCGGGCGTGGTGGTCGACGGATCGGTGGTGGTGCCCGGAGCACCGACTCCGCCGCTCTGGGCGAACGCCGTCTGGGATCCGACCACTGAGAGCGCGAGGGCGACGGCAGCGATCAACGCCACCCTGCGGGGCTTGCGTGAAACCTGCTTGTCGTTCGACACGCTTGGCACTCTCTCTGCGGCCTACGGAGTTAGCTGGCGGGCTCGCGCCGAGAGCGGCGCTACGAACCAGTTGGTTGCGATTCGCCCCTGGGGTGTGAACCCCTTTGGGTCCTCCGTTCCCGCCGGATGGTCCGGCGGAACTTGGCCTTGCTGGCGCGGCAGTATAACCGGAGGACCGGGGGGCACCCCCCGGTCCTCCGGTGTCAAACCGCACTACCGCTACTGGATGTAGCCGTCCTCCTTCAGGTACTGCGTCGCCACGGCGGCCGGATCCTGCTTGTCAGTGTCGACTCTTTGATTCAGCTCTCGGATCACCGGGAGCGTCAGGCCCTTCTGGACCTTCTCGATCGTCGCCGCGTAGTCCGGGCCGGCCTTTTGGACCGTTGATTGGTCGGTCACCCAGATCACGTTCCCCGAGGGGAAGATCCCCTTGTCGTCCTGGAGCAGGACGTACTTGTCCGGGTTGGCGAAGAGTTGGGCGTCGGACGTGAAGACGATCGACGCGTCCGCCTGACCTTTGTCGAGAACGGTGTACCGGAGCCCGATATCGACCGGGTTGAACGACTTGAACTGCAGGCCGTAGGTGTCCTGCAGCCCGACCAGGCAGTCGGAGCGCTCACGGCACTCCGGCGAGCCGTACAGGTTGAGGTCCTGCGACTTGCCCTGGAGGTCGGAGATCTTCGTCGCCCCGAGCTCGTCGGCCTTCGACTTGAGCATGCCGAACGCGTTGGAGTCGGCGAACGGCGTCGGAGGGAAGGCGGTCTGGCCCTTCGGCTCGAGTTGCGCCTTCGCCTGGTCGTAGGCCTGCTGGGCGTCGGCAGGAACGGTCTTGGCTCCGAAGATGGACTGCAGCAGCGTGGAGGTGTACTCCGGGTAGCCGCTGATCTCACCGTCCTGGAGCGCCTTGTAGGCGATCGTCTCCGAGCCGAGGTTGAGGTTGGTCTTGATGTCATAGCCCGCGGCCTGCAGGGCCTGGGCGTAGATGTTCCCGAGGATGTACTCCTCGGTGAAGTTCTTAGAACCGACGGTGAGCTGGATCCCCTTGTTCGCCGGGTTCGACTTGATCAGGTTGGCGGAGTTGCTTCCGCTCGTCCCAGTGTCGTTGTTGCTGCTGCTGCCCCCACAGGCGGCAACACCGAGCGCGAGCGTCAGCGCCGCAATCAGCGCGAACCCTGCCCTCACTCGCGAATGACTCCTCATCACGTGATCCTCCTCTTCGCGGGGCTCGCAGCACCCCCTGGTATGGACCGGGTGATCCTATGCGGCTGCACCGGCGCGCGCGAGCTTCAGCCCCCGCGGCGTCAGCAGCCACTGCAGGCCGGCGAGCGAGAGCTCGAGCGTCAGCGTGAGCAGGGCGATCAGGATCGCGCCGGCGACGACCCCCTTGTCGCCGTAGACGTTCCTCCCGAGGATGTAGTCACCGAGCGTGCTCACTCCGGCGAGGGAGGCCAGCGCGACCGTGGCGATGATGTTCACCGCGGCCGTCCGGACGCCGGCCATGATCGTCGGAACAGCGAGCGGAAGCTCCACTTTGAGGATGATCTGCAGGGCGTTCATCCCCATGCCGCGGGCGGCCTCCACCGCGTTTCGGTCGACCTGGCTCACCCCCACATATGCGTTGGTGAGGATCGGCGGGATGCCGAGCACCGCGAAGGCGATCGTGACGTTGCCAAGCCCGACTCCGATGAACGCCGCAACGAAGGCGATCAGGGCGAGCTCCGGGACCGCGCGACCGGCGTTGCCGATCGCGATCGCCAGGGTCTCGCCCCTCCGCAGGTGGCCGAGGATGACGCCCGCCGGGAGGGCGATCGCCACCGCGGCGAAGAGCGCGTAGAAGGTCACCTTGATGTGCTGGCCGACCAGGTGAAGCGTCTGGTCCGGGCCGCCGACCTGCACGCCGCCGGTCCGGGCCGGCTGCTGGTGAAGGATGAAGTCGATCGCGTCCGGGAAGACGCTCAGGAACCCGAGATGGACGAACGAACCGCTCATGTCCTCACCTCTCGGGATCGCCGCCATGGGGCGAGGAGGCGCTGGCTGAGCAGGAGCAGCAGGTCGAAGGCGAGCGCCATCAGGATGGTCAGCCCGCCGGCGATCACGATGTTCGTCTTGAAGGTGATCTGCTGGTAGAGCGGGCCGCCGAGCGTGTCGACGTTCGCGAACACCATCAGGCTGGCGATCGCCACGGTCGAGACGGTGGCGATCCGCAGTCCGGCGATGATCTCCGGCACGGCGAGTGGCAGCTCCACCCGCCAGAGCAGCTGGCGGTCCGTCATCCCCATGCCGCGGCCGGCCTCCTTGCTCTCGGCCGGGACGTTGGCGAGCCCGGCGACGATGTTCCGGTAGATGATCTGCAGCGTGTAGACGCTGAGGACGATGATCGCCGTCGTCCAGCCGAGGCCCGTGATCGGGAGCAGCAGGAAGATGAAGGCGAGGGAGGGGATCGTGTAGAGCACCCCGGTCGCGCCGGTGAAGGTCGGGACGAGGAAGCGGCGATTGTGGGAGAGCAGCGCCATCGTGAACGCCACCGTGAACCCGATGGCGACTGCGATCAGCACGAGCACCAGGTGGGTGAACAGGGGGTGCGTGTAGCGGTCGAAGTTGTCGATGGCCCAGCCGAGGCAGAACGCCTTGTTCTGGGCGACGCAGCTCGCGTTTCCGCCGGTCCGGTTGTGGATCTCCACGGCGCCGACCAGGGCTCCTGGGTTGGCGAGCGCGGCGGTCATTCCCCGAGCGGCCTCTCCACGGCGGCGTGCTCCTCGACCTTCGCCTCCGGGGAGGTCAGGAACTCCGAGATGATCTCAACCGAGAGCACGCCGGCGATGCGCCCCTGCGCGTCGGCCACCGGCGCGTACTGCGTCTCGGTCTGAAGGAGGTCCGCGAGCGCGTCCCGCATCACGTCGTCGGCGTCGAGGATCGGCTCGGGGCTGGTGTCCGGCTTCTGGGGGACCGTGTCGCGCTGCAGGTCGCTCTCGGAGAGCCAGCCGATCGGCCTCCGCTCAGAGTCGACGACCAGCGCGTGGGGGACCTCTGCGCCCTCGAGCTTCCTTCGCACCTCGGCGCTGTCCTGTCCGACATGCGCGAGCGGCGCCTCCCAGAGATTGATGTCGCGGACCCTCATCAGGGCGAGCCGCTTCAGGGCGCGGTCCGCGCCGACGAAATCCTCGACGAAATCGTCGGCGGGGTCCATGAGCAGCTCGGCGGGGGTCGCGTACTGGGCGAGGTGGCCGCCTTGCTTCAGGATCGCGATCCGGTCGCCCATCTTGATGGCCTCGTCGATGTCGTGGGTGACGAAGAGGACCGTCTTGCGGATCTCGGCCTGGAGCCGGAGAAACTCGTTCTGAAGCCGCTCGCGGTTGATCGGGTCGATCGCGCCGAACGGCTCGTCCATCAGCATCACCGGCGGGTCCGCGGCGAGCGCGCGGGCGACCCCGATCCTCTGCTGCTGGCCGCCGGAGAGCTGGCTCGGGAACCGGTCGCCGAGCTCCGGGTCGAGGCCGATCACGCCGAACAGCTCCCGAACGCGCTTCTCGGTGCGATCCCGGTCCCAGCCCAGGAGCCTCGGGACCGTGGCGATGTTCTCCGCGATGGTCCGGTGCGGGAAGAGGCCTGTCTGCTGGATGACGTAGCCCATCTCGCGACGGAGCTCGGTCGGGTCGCGGTCCCGGACGGAGTCCCCGCCGATCAGGATGTCCCCCTCGGTGATCTCGACGGTGCGGTTGGCCATCCGCATCGCCGTGGTCTTCCCGCAGCCCGACGGCCCGACCAGGACGCAGATCTCGCCGGCCGGGATATCCAGGGTGAGATGGCTGATCGCCGGCCCGGTCTGACCCGGGTACTTCTTCGTCACGTCCCGGTAGGAAACGGACGCTGCTTGGTGCCCACCGTCCACTGTCGGCGATCCTACCCGTGCGATTGCTCGCGAAGCCCGCTTGAACCTGGCTATCATCCGCCGGCCGCGAGGCTCCACAAACGGGTTGCGCTCACGCGCGCACCCGGGGCGCGGCCCTTTTTATGGCCACAGCGACTGCGATGAAGACCTATCAGGCGAACGCCCAGGACCGCACGCGGGACTGGTACGTCGTCGACGCCGAGGGCAAGACGCTCGGCCGCCTGGCGACCCAGATCGCGGACGTCCTGAGAGGGAAGCGCAAGCCCACCTACACGCCGCACGTCGACGTCGGTGACTTCGTCGTCGTCGTCAACGCGGAGAAGGTCGCGGTCACCGGCAAGAAGCGAGAGGACAAGCGCTACTGGCGCCACAGTGGATATCCGGGCGGCATCCGCTCCCGGACCCTCGGAGAGCTGCTCGAGCAGCGGCCCGAGGAGGTCATCCGCAAGGCGGTCAAGGGCATGGTCCCGCGCAACCGGCTGGGCCGCCAGCAGCTCCGCAAGCTCAAGGTCTACGCCGGACCCGAGCATCCCCACCAGGCCCAGCAGCCCAAGACACTGGAGATCGAGACTTGATGCAGGACGACGAGCAGCAGAACGACGCGCCGCAGGGCGAGGAGCCTCAGGCCGAGGAGCAATCCCCGGCAGAGGGGCAGCCCCAGGCCGAAGAGCAGGCGCCCCCCGAGGAGCAGCCCCAGGCCGCAGAGCAGGCGCCCGCCGAGGAGCAGCCTCAGGCCGAGGAGCAGCCGCCCCCCGAGGAGGCCCTCGCCGAGGACGCCGCCACCGGTGACGACGCTCCCGCCGAGGAGGCTGTCGCTCCCGCCGAGGAGCCGGCCACCGAGCAGCCTCAGCCGGCTCAGCCCGAGGGGAAGCAGAAGAAAGAGGATGTCGTCCCGGGCGCCGAGCTCGATCCGATCGCGATCGAGCCGGAGCGCGAGCTCGACGCCGAGGAGCGCGCCCGCCGCGAGGCCGAGGAGGAGGAGCGTGCCCGCCGCGAGCGCGAGCTGATCGGCGAGGACGAGGAAGCCCCCCTTGCGGCGCAGCCCGCAAAGCTCTCCGGCGATGCCAGCTACTCCGCGACCGGCAAGCGGAAGAGTTCGGTCGCCCGCGTAATCCTCCGGCCCGGCGACGGCAAGATCGAGATCAACAAGCGCCAGCTGGATGAGTACTTCCCGCGCGCCTATCTGCAGACGGTCGCCAAGCAGCCGCTCGTCCAGAGCGGCTACGAGGGCAACGTCGACGTTCGCATCCGGGTCCACGGAGGTGGCATCTCCGGACAGGCCGCTGCGGTCCGCCACGGCATCGCCCGTGCCCTGACCGAGGTCGATCCCGCGCTTCGTCCCGAGCTCAAGCGCCGAGGCATGCTTACCCGCGACGCGCGGGTCAAGGAGCGCCGCAAGGCCGGCCTGAAGAAGGCCCGCAAGAAGCCTCAGTTCTCCAAGCGCTGAGACGGCTGCAAACCGGCGCCTGCCGCCGTCCTCGGTCATCCGTCTCGCTCACTTAGGCGTGAACTAAGCTCGCTCGATGCGAGGGCGCGCGTGAGCGCGACCCGTTTGATGACGGCCTGCGTCCTTGGCAGGCTTGGTTTTCGCCATCTCAGGGCGTTCGCCGATGACACAGATCTCACGCAAATATTTCGGGACCGATGGGGTCCGGGGCCCCGTGGGCGAATTGCTCACCCCCGATCTCGCCGTTCGGCTCGGCCGGGCCGCGGCGCTGCGCGACGAGTCCGAGCGCCCGCAGGTCCTGCTCGTCCGCGACACCCGTGAGTCCGGTCCGATGCTGGAAGAGGCGCTCGCGGCCGGGGTGGCGGCAGGCGGAGGGGACGCGATGCTGGGCGGCGTCCTCCCGACCCCCGCCGCATCGGTGCTGACCCGGCGCCTGACCTTCGACCTGGCGGCGGTCGTCTCCGCCTCCCACAACCCGTTCGCGGACAACGGGATCAAGTTCTTCAACTCGCGCGGCACCAAGCTGGACGACGACGTCGAGCTCGAGATCGAGGGGCTGATGGATGAGGAGACGGCGGACCATGTCGGGAGCGTGCGGACCCTCGAGGGCGCGTTCGACGACTACATCCGGGAGCTCCGGACCGCCTTCCAGCTCGATCTGTCGGGCATGCGCGTCGCGCTCGACTGCGCGAACGGCGCCACGTTCCGTGCGGCCCCGGTGATCTTCCAGGCGTTCGGGGCGGATCTCGTGCAGACGGCAGTGGAGCCGGACGGCCGCAACATCAACGCCGACTGCGGGTCGACTCATCCGGAGAACCTGATCGAGCTGGTCCGCTCCTCGGGCGCCGACATCGGCTTCGCATACGACGGGGACGGCGACCGGATCGCGGCCGTCGACGGCAAGGGACGGCTCCACGACGGCGACGACCTGATGGCCCTGATCGCGCTCGACCTCCAGAAGCGTGGCGAGCTCGAGGGCGGGGTGGCCGTGACGGTGATGACCAACTTCGGGTTCATGACGACGATGGAGAAGGCAGGGATCGAGGTGGTCCAGACGCAGGTCGGCGACCGCTACGTGATCGAGCAGCTGCTCGAGCGCGACTGGAGGCTCGGCGGCGAGCAGTCCGGCCACATCGTCTGGACCGACTTCACGCCCACCGGAGACGGGATCGCCGCGTCGCTGCTCACGCTCCGGGCCCTCGGCGAGCGCCGCCTCGAGGACGTCGAGCCGTTCGAGCGCCTGCCCCAGAAGCTCGAGAACGTCCGGGTCAACGACCGCGGGGCGATCGAGGGAGCCGAGGAGGTCTGGAGGGCCGTGGACGAGGAGAACGCGAAGCTCGAGGGACGGGGCCGGGTACTGATCCGGCCATCCGGCACCGAGCCGCTCGTCCGTGTGATGGTCGAGGCTCCCGACGAGGCCGAGACCGAGGCGATCTGCAACCGCCTCGTCGAGCTGGTCAGGGAAGTCCTTTCCTGATTCGGCTGCGAAGTTTGTGGCAGCCGGTTGTGGCGAAGCCATCTGCCTCTACCCTGTAGTGCCCTTATGTGCGGCATCGTCGGATACGTGGGTGACCGACCGTGCCGGGACCTGCTGATCGCCGGACTGGAGAAGCTCGAGTACCGAGGCTATGACTCCGCCGGCATCTCGGTGCTCTCGGACGGCGAGATCGACAGCGTGCGCGCTGTCGGCAACCTGGCGAACCTGCGCGCCGCCGTCGAGGAGCACTCCTCGAACGGCAACGGCTCGGTCGCGGTGGCGGCGAAGCCGGGCACCATCGGTCTCGGCCACACCCGCTGGGCCACCCACGGGCGGGTCACCGAGGAGAACGCCCACCCGCACGGCGACTGCACCGAGCGGATCCACATCGTCCTCAACGGCATCGTCGAGAACCACGCCGAGCTGCGGAAGGAGCTGACGGCGGAGGGACACGAGTTCACGTCGGAGACCGACGCCGAGATCGTCGCCCACCTGATCGAGCGCCACTACGACGGCGATCTGACGGAGGCCGTCCGGAGGGCCTTCGTCGACCTGCGCGGCCACTACGCGTTCGTCGCCATGCACAACGATCACGAAGACACCCTCGTCGCGGCGCGCAAGGAGTGCCCGCTGATCGTCGGACTCGGCGAGGACGAGAACTTCATCGCCTCCGCGATCCCAGCCTTCCTGGCCCAGACCCGTCGCGCCCTCGGCATCAAGAACGACGAGATCGTCACCGTCCACAAGGGCGATGTGACCGTGATGGACGCCGAGGGCAACGTGGTCGACGGCCGCGAGCCGATCGAGGTCACCTGGGACGAGGACGCCGCCGAGAAGGGCGGCTACGACACCTTCATGCTGAAGGAGATCCACGAGCAGCCGGACGCGGTCGCCGAGACGATCACCGACCGGTTGCCGGGAGTCGACGGGGTCGATCTCTCCGACGTCGACCTCGATGACGCATACCTGAAGGGGATCGAGCGGATTGTGATCGTGGCGTGCGGGACCTCCTACCACGCCGGCCTGGTCGGGCGATACGCGATCGAGCAGTGGGCGCGCGTGCCGGTCGAGATGGACATCGCCTCCGAGTACCGCTACCGCGACCCGGTGCAGCGGCCCAACGACCTGGTGATCGGCATCACCCAGTCCGGGGAGACGGCAGACACGCTCGCCGCGATGCGGCTCGCGCGGGAGGGCGGCTCGAAGGTTCTCGCCATCACCAACGTGATGGGCAGCCAGGCCACCCGCGACGCGGACGCCGTGCTCTTCACCCGCTCCGGCATCGAGATCAGCGTCGCCGCCACCAAGACCTTCGTCAGCCAGGTTGCGGCGATGTACCTGCTCGGCCTGAAGCTCGCGGAGCTGCGGGGCACGATGGAGCCGGAGCGCCTGCGAGAGCTGGTCGCGGAGCTCAAGACGCTGCCTCACAAGATCCAGGAGACGATCGTCTCCTGCGACGAGCGCGTCAAGGCGATCGCCCGCGCCGAGTATCAGCAGCGCTTCTTCATGTACATCGGCCGCCACATCGGGCTCTCCGTCTGCCTGGAGGGCGCCCTGAAGCTGAAGGAGATCTCCTACATCCCGGCCGATGCCTACGCGGCCGGTGAGATGAAGCACGGTCCGATCGCGCTGCTCGACGAGTCCACGCCGGTGGTAGCGGTCGCGACCGACAGCCCGATCGTCGAGAAGATGCTCTCCAACATGGAAGAGGTCAGGGCGCGAGGCGCGGATGTGATCGCCGTCGCCACCGAGGGCTCCGAGGGCGTGGCTGAGGCCGCGGACCAGACGATCTTCGTGCCGCGCACCGACTGGATCGTGCAGCCGATCGTCGCGATCGTGCCCCTCCAGCTGCTCGCGTACTACATCGCGCGGGAGAACGGCCTGAACGTGGACCAGCCGCGCAACCTCGCCAAGACGGTTACCGTCGAATAACTCGTCGAGTGGACGCGCTAGGGTTCCGCGCCTCGTGAGCTCCCGCCGATTCACCGCGCTTCTCGTTGCCTGCGTGGCGGCCCCGGCCGCGATCCTCGCCGGCTGCGGCGGCGGGGGGAGCAGCAGCGTCGACGTGGGCCCGGCCGCCGCGGTTCCGGCCAACACGCCGATCTATCTCGACGCCACCGTGAAGCCGACCGGCAGCGCCCAGTCGAACGCGAACGCGGCGCTCACCAAGATCCTCGGCACCTCCGACCCGGGCGCCAAGATCGTCTCGCTGATCAACGATCAGAAGACGAGCACCGGGCAGCCGGTGAACTACCAGACGGACATCGCCCCGTGGCTCGGCCAGAAGGTCGGTGTCTTCTTCACCACCCTGGGACAGAACTCGCAGGGCTCGTCGGTGATCGAGACCACCAACCCGAGCGCCGCCCTCGCCTTCGCCCAGAAGGCCAACGGCACGAGCGGCCCGCCGAAGCCCGTCGACGGGGTCTCGGTCCACACCTCCCAGGACGGGAGCACGGCATACGCGACCGAGGGCAACTTCCTGTTCGTCGGCGACGCGGCCGGCGTATCGGCGGCCATCCAGGCCGAGAAGGGCGACTCGCTCGGAGACGACAGCGACTTCAAGGATTCGATCAACGGCCTTCCCAGCGATCGCCTCGGCACGCTCTACACGGTCCCGAAGACCTTCATCGACGCGCTCGGTAGCCAGTTCGACGCGGCCAGCAAGGCCGCGATCGAGAAGAGCGCCGGCGAGAATCTCGACCAGCCGGTCGCGGGTGCCCTGACGGCCTCGGCCGACTCCGTCCAGCTCGAGGCGACGGGCGGCAGCAACGGCGTCGACACCCCCGAGAGCTCGCTGATCGGCGCCGTGCCCGCCCAGTCCTGGCTCGCGCTCGGCATCGGGGACCTCGGGGACAACCTGAAGCAGAGCATCGAGCAGCTCAAGACGCAGCTTCCCAACTTCGCGACCGTGCAGCAGCAGATCGAGCAGACCACCGGCACGTCGCTCGAGCAGCTCACCGGAGCGCTCGGAGACGGGGCGATCTACGTCCAGGGAACCACCCAGTCGACCCTGACCGGAGCCCTCGTCCTGCAGTCCAAGGACCCGCAGCTCACCGGTCGCCTGCTCGGCCAGCTCCAGGGGCTGCTGCAGCTCGGCGGAAAGGTCAAGCCGCTGCAGCTCTCCGGCGGCGGCACCGGCTTCCAGATTTCGGATCCGAGCCTCCCCCAGCCGGTCGAGATCGCGCAACAGGGCGACAAGATGGTGATCGGCTACGGCGCCGGTTCGGCCGAGGCGACCCTGACACCGGCCCAGACGCTCTCGGACGACCCCAGCTTCTCCGCGGCACAGGGCCAGGTGTCCTCGCTCGGCACCGATCTCTTCGTGAACCTGCAGTCGGTCTTCGCGCTGGCCGAATCCTCGGGCGCCAAGTCCGATCCGAACTACGCGCAGGCCAAGCCCTATCTGAACGCGCTGAGCTACGTCGTCACCGGCTCGGGCGCGAGCGGCGACAAAGCCGAGTTCAAGGCGGTACTCGGTCTCAAGTAGGCCAGTCGTGATTCCCGCCGTCGGCATCGACCTGATCGAGATCGAACGCCTGGAGCGCGCCCTCGAGCGCCGTCCGCGACTCGCTGACCGTCTCTTCACAGAGGGGGAGCTGGCTTACTCACGAGCTCGCGCCAGGCCGGGTCGTCATCTCGCGGCGCGGTTCGCGGCCAAGGAGGCCGTGATCAAGGCGCTCGGCCAGGGGGTGCCATTGCGTGAGATCGAAGTCATCGCAGGTGAGCCGCCCCGCGTTCAACTCCACGGGCGCGCGGCACGAGTCGGGGGGGACGGGGAGATCTCGATCTCACTGACGCACTCAGGGAATTCAGCCGCCGCAGTCGCGATCACCGCGTGAGTGCGCGCGGGCGCATCGCGCTGGCGATGACGAAGCGGACACTGCCACGGCGGATGAGCGCCGACCCGGTGGCCGAGATGCCTGACGGGCTGCATGTCGCAATCTGCGGATCCGGGTCCCCGCTCCCGGACCCGAACCGGGGCAATCCGTGCGTCGCGGTGATCGCCGGCCGGCGGGTGTTCATCGTCGATGCCGGAGAGCAGGCATCCGAGACGCTCAACCGCATGGCGATCGATCCCGGCCGGATCGAGGCCGTGCTCTTGACCCACTTCCACTCGGACCACATCGGCGGGCTCGGCAGCCTCGCGATCCAGCGCTGGGTCGCCCAGGGCTCGAGGGACCGGATGCGGATCGTCGGGCCGCCCGGAGTCGAGCGGGTGGTGGCCGGCTATAACGAGGCATTCGCGCTCGACAACGGCTACCGCACCGCCCACCACGGCGAGGAGATCGCCCCGTCCGCCACCGCGGGGATGACCGCGGAGCCCTTCGACTTCCCGGACGGCGCGGACTCCGCGGTGCTGCTCGATGACGGCGGCCTGAAGATCACCGCGTTCCGCGTTGACCACTCCCCGGCCGAGCCGGCGGTCGGCTACCGGTTCGACTATGCGGGCCGCAGCCTCGTGATCAGCGGCGACACCAGCTACTCCCAGGTTCTCGTCAAAGCCGCGGCGGGTGCCGATCTGCTCGTCCACGATGCCCTCTCCCCGGAGCTCACCAAGCTCGTCGGGGATGCCGCCGGCGCCGCCGGACTGACGGATCGAGCCAAGATCTTCGCCGACATCCCCGACTATCACGCAAGCCCGGCCGAAGCGGCCGATGCGGCTCGGGAGGCTGGAGTCAAGGCCCTCGCGTTGACGCACATAGTTCCCCCGCTGCCCCTGAAGTCACTGGAGGGCCCGTTCCTCGGCGACGCGCGCGAGCGGTTCAGCGGCCCGCTCTGGATCGCGCGGGACGGTGACCTCTACAGCCTGCCCGTCGCCGGAGGCCTTGACCGCTCCACCATGTTCGGCCGCGGCCCGGGCTCCTAGACCGGCTTCCGGGCCATACCGCGCAGCGTCGCTAGGCTCACGCCGATGGAGGACTGGCTCGATCCATGCCTGGATGCGGAGGAGATGCGCGCCATCGACGGCTGGGCGATCAAGGACCAGGGGGTTCCGTCCCTGGAGCTGATGGAGACCGCCGGCCGCTCGGTCGCCGAGGCGGCCGCTCAGGTGGCGACCTCGAACCGCGCGGCGATCGTCTGCGGAAAGGGGAACAACGGCGGGGACGGGCTGGTCGCGGCCCACGCCCTGCGGGAGACCGGCTTCGAGGTCGACGCGCTCCTGCTCGCTCCTCCTGACGAGCTCTCCGCCGACTCGAAGGCCAACGCCGACCGCTTCGACGGGGCCCGGGTTCTCGACTCCGGAGAGCTGGCCGGGGCGATGCGCGGCGCGGGCGTGGTCGTGGATGCGGTCTTCGGCACCGGGTTCGCCGGCAGCCCGCGCCGGCCGGCGGTCGACGCCATCAAAGCCATGAACGGCGCCGATACTCCGGTGGTCGCGACGGACATCGCTTCCGGGGTGAACGCATCGACCGGCGAGGTCGAGGGCGTGGCCGTCTCGGCGGATGTGACGGTGACCTTTCATGCCCCGAAGCTCGGCCACTGGATCGCGCCCGGCAAGGATCACACGGGGGAGCTCAGGGTCGTGCCGATCGGAATCCCGGATGGTGCGCCCGTCGAGCCGTCGGCGGGCCTGATCGGATCACGAGTCCTCGAGTTGGCGCCGCCGCGGGCCTCCGCCTCGACCAAGTTCAGCTCGGGACAGGTCCTGATCGTTGGCGGCTCCCGCGGGCTCACGGGTGCGGTCTCCATGGCCGCACTTGCGTCGATCCGCGCCGGTGCGGGCTACGCGACGGTGGCGGTGCCCGCGGACCTCGAGCAGATCTTCGAGATCAAGCTGACTGAGGTGATGTCGATCGGCTGCGCGAGCCGCGACGGCCGCCTACGGCCTGCCGCGTCTGAGCAGATCCTCGGCGCGGCCGAGCGTGCGGCCTGCGTGGTGCTCGGCTCCGGCATGGGGCGCGAGCAGGGCACCCAGCGCCTGATCAGTGAGCTCGCCGAGCGGATCGAGGCGCCCCTCGTGATCGACGCCGACGGGCTCAACGCCTTCGCGGGGCGGATCGAGAAGCTCGCCGAGCGCAAGGGCCCGTTCGTGCTCACCCCGCATGCCGGGGAGATGGGCCGGCTGCTCGACCGGGATTCGAAGGAGATCGAGGCGAAGCGCGCCGACACAGCGCGAGAGGCGGCGTCCCGGAGCGGCGGGATCGTCTTGCTCAAGGGCGACGACACCGTCGTCACGGACGGGGAGCGATTCGCGGTCAACGCCGTCTCCAGTCCCCAGCTCGCCACCGCCGGGACGGGCGATGTGCTCTCGGGGATGATCGCCGCCCTGATCGCCCGGGGGATGGAGCCCTTCGCCGGCACCTGCGCTGCCGTGGTGGCACACTCGCGGGCCGGACGAGGGGCGGGGGATCGGATCGGTCACGACTCCGTGATCGCCCGTGACGTGATCGAGTCGATCCCGGCGGGGCTGTCGCTCTGAGCCCGCCCGACAGGATCACGCGAGCTCTGGCGACGATCGACGCCGGCGCGGTGGAGCGCAACTGCCGCACGCTGAAGGAGACGGTTGGTGAAGCGGTGGAGCTCTGCGCGGTGGTCAAGGCGAACGGCTACGGCCATGGCGCGGCCGTCTGCGCGGCGGCCGCACTGCGGGGTGGGGCCACCCGTCTCGCCGTCGCCGCCGCCGCCGAGGCCGAGGAGCTGCGGCTGCACTTTCCCGAAGTGCCGATCCTGGTCATGGGAGCGCTGACCGTCGACGATCTCCGGGTCGCCCTGGCGGCGCGGGCGGACGTCGCGGTGTGGCGCGAGGGGTTCAGGGACCTGTGCTCACGCGTGGCCAAGGAGGCGGGCCACATGGTGCGGGTTCACGTCAAGCTCGACAGCGGCATGGGCCGCCTGGGCGAGCGCGACCCCGAGAAGCTGATCGAGCTCGCCCGGGCGTGCGCCGACGACCAGCGCCTCGACCTCGCCGGCGTCTGGACCCACTTCGCGACAGCCGACGAGGAGGGCGACGACTTCCTGGGCGAGCAGCTCTCCGCCTTCGCGCCGGTGGCCCAGCAGGTTCGCGGGCTGGCGCCGGATTGCATCGCTCACGCGGCGAACAGCGCGGCGACGCTGCGCGATCCGGAGACTCACTTCGACATGGTCCGCTGCGGAATCGCCGTCTACGGGCTCGACCCCTTCGGGCGTGACCCCGCCCGGCAGGGCCTGGAGCCGGCCCTCGAGCTGCGCTCCTACCTCGCCGACGTGAAGCGATTCGAGCGCGGCGCCAGCGCCGGATACGGCAGGACGTGGCGGGCGCCGGAGGACACCTGGGTCGGGGTCCTGCCGATCGGCTACGGCGACGGCGTTCGACGTGGGCTCTCAAACAACGCCGAGGTGCTCGTGGGCGGGCGGCGCTATCCGCTCGTGGGGACGGTCTCGATGGACAACATCACCATCGATCTCGGACCGCGAACCGAGATCGAGCCGGGCGCTCCGGCGGTCCTGATCGGGTCCCAGGGGCCGGAGCGAATCCTGGCCGAGGATCTCGCGACTCGCCTCGACACGATCAACTACGAGGTGACCTGCGGGATCAGCCAGCGGGTGTCCCGCGAGGTGATCGAGTGACCCGCGCCCTCGAGGACGCGCTCGGCGCCGCCCCGTCGATCACCGCCGCCCGCACCGCGCTCGAGGAGCGGCCCGGCTCGGTTTGGATCGTCGGCGGGGCAATCCGGGACGCGCTCCTCGGCCGGCCGGTCGCCGACGCCGACTTGGCGGTCGAGCGCGGCACCGAGGAGGACGCCGCCCGTGCGATCGCGCGGGTGGCCGGCGGCACGGCCTTTCCGCTCTCGGAGGAGTTCGCGACCTGGCGTGCCGTCGCGCCCACCGACGGGTGGCACGTGGACGTGTCCGCCCTGCGCGCTGATTCGATCGAGGGCGACCTGCGCGCCCGCGACTTCACGATCAACGCGATCGGCCTGCGGCTGGCCGGAGGGGAGCCGATCGACCCGACCGGCGGCTTCTCCGACGCCGAGGCGCGGACGCTGAGGGCGGCGTCGGAGGCGTCCTTCGAGGACGACCCGCTTCGCCTGCTCCGCGCCTGCCGGCTCGCCGCGGGGCTGGACCTCTCCCCGGCGGAGAAGACGAGCGAGCTGGCCCGACGGAACGCCGCTCGCGCCGCCGATCCGGCGGGGGAGCGCCAGTTCGCCGAGCTTCGCGGGATCGTCGCCGGCCCGCGCCCGCTCGCGGGAGTGGGCCTGATGGAGGACCTGGGCGTGCTGCCCGTGGTGCTCCCGGAGCTCGAGGCGCTGCGCGGCGTGGCCCAGAACCCCAACCACCACCTCGACGTGCTGGGCCACACGATCGCCGTACTCGAGGAATGGCTCGGCGTCGAGGCGGACCTCTCCGGTTTCGCGGGAGACCTCGCCCCGGCCGTGCAGCGGTTCCTCGACGAGCCTCTCGCCGACGAGCTCACGCGCCGGGACGCACTCCGCTTCGGTGCGCTCTTCCACGACCTCGGCAAGCCCGAAACCCGCTCCGAGGGCTCGGGCTACGTCACCTTCATCGGGCACGACGAGGTCGGGGGCCGGATCATCGCCACGATTTGCCGGCGGCTGCGCACCAGCCGCGCGCTCAGCGGGCACCTCCAGGGCCTGGCGCTCCATCACCTGCGGCTCGGATTCCTGATCCACCAGCGGCCGCTGTCGCGCCGGGCCATCTACGACTACCTGGTCGCGACGGAGCCCGTGGCTGCCGACGTCACGCTCCTCACGGTCGCCGACCGGCTCGCGGCCCGCGGTGAGGGTCCGCTCGCCAGCCCGGAGATGGTCGAGGCCCACCTCGACCTCGCTCGCGAGATGGTGCGGGAGGCACTCGCCTGGCACCGCGACGGGTCGCCACGGCCGCCGCTGACCGGCGACGAGCTCGCCGATGAGCTCGGACTGTCGCCCGGCCCCGAGATGGGTCGCCTGCTCGAGGAGCTTCGCGCCGAGGCATTCGCGGGAGAGATCAGCGGCCGCGCGCAGGCGCTCGAGCGCGCCAGACAGCTTCGCTAGCCGGGCGAGCCGGCGACCGAGAAGGGCGACCCGTACCCCTGCGGGCAGTTCGCGCCGCTCTTAGAAGTGGAATCAGGAATAGCTAGGAAGGGAAACGCCTGTAATGAAGAAGCTGATTGCTGCCTGTGCCGTCTGCGCGATGGCCGTTGGTTTGGTCGTCGCACCGGGTGCGCTGGGCAAGAAGAGCACCAAGAATGTTGGTGGGGCGGTCAGCGTGAACGTCACACCGAGCACCTTCACGACCGGAGACGCCGCCGTGACGACAACGACGGTCAGCGGGAACGTGGCGGCGAACAGCAGCTGCCGCAAGGGTCGCACCGTGCACTTCGGATACGTGAACGGAACGACCGTCACGCCGCTCGCCGAGACCGCGGTCACTCGCCCGAACGGCAACTACGCGGCGACCGTGCCGAAGCCGACCGACACCAACCCCCCGACGACCAGCGTCGTCCTGCGGGCAACCGTCGACCAGGTGACGCGAAAGGTCGGGAGCAAGAAGAAGGGCAAGAAGACCAAGAAGGGTCGTGCCTTCAAATGTCTGTCGATCACCGGTGACAGCGCGCCGCTGACGATTGCGCCGGCAGCGCTCTAGACAGCTAGCGAATCGGCATCCAAGTGTCATCGAGTGGCCCGCCTCGGCGAGCCACTCGTGTGTTTTGGGGATAGCCTGGCGCCCGCATGGCCGATGACTGCCTGTTCTGCGGGATAGTCGCCGGGTCGATCCCGAGCGAGACGATCGAGTCCGACGAGCGCACCGTGGCCTTCATGGACATCAATCCCGCCACGGCGGGTCACGCCCTCGTGGTCCCCAAGGCTCACTCCGCCGACCTGCTCGAAATCTGCCCGGAGGACCTGTCCGCGTCCGTCCTGTCCGCGCAGCGCCTGGCGAGGCGGATGAAGGACGCGCTCGGCGCCGATGGGATCAACCTGATCAACGCGTGCGGAGCGGCGGCCTGGCAGACCGTCTTCCACTTCCATATCCACGTCGTGCCCCGATATGACGATGATCCGCTGAAACTGCCCTGGATCCCCGAGCCCGGGGATTCGAACGAGATCGCGACGATCGCCAACCAACTGCGAGGAGACGATGGCTGAGACGACGACCCAACCGATCAGGCTCGAGCGCGACGGCAACGTCGCGTCGATGGTGCTCTCGAACCCGCCGCTCAACCTGTTCGGCGACGACGCCTGGGGGGCGCTGATCTCCTGCATCGAGGAGGTCGAGGGCTCGGATGCGCGCTGCCTGGTCTGGCGCGCCGAGGGCGACATCTTCACGGGGGGCGTGGACGTGCACAGCTTCCAGCGCGTGGTCGACGAGGGAGCCGCCTCGGACGCGTTCGGCTCCCTGATCCCGGTGGTTCGCCGACTCGAGGAACTGCCGATCCCGACCATCGCCCTGGTCCACGGCCTCTGCCTGACGGCCGGCCTCGAGATCTCGCTGGGCTGCGACATGCTCTGGGCCACCGAATCGGCCCGTTTCGGCCTGGTCGAGGCCGTCGTCGGCCTGACGCCCGGCGCCGGTGGCACGCAACGCCTGGCCGAGCGGGCGGGCCCCGCGCGGGCCGCCGAGTTCGTGATGAGCGGCGGCCTCTACGACGCCGCGACGCTCGAGCGCTGGAACGTCGTCAACCGCGTCGTGCCGGATGACCAGCTCCTCGAGAAGGGCATGAAGTTCGCCCACCGGCTGGCCGACGGCCCCACCGTCGCCCACGGTGCCACGAAGAAGATCATCCGCGGCCATCGCGAGGGCGGGGTGAACGGGGCGGATGAGGTCACCCCGGGAGTGTTCGCGGACCTGTTCGCCTCGGAGGACCTGCAGAACGCGGTGGCGAGCTTCCTGAAGGATGGCCCCGGCAACGCCACGTTCGAGGGTAAGTAGCCCCAGGCGCTACCCTGCCCGGTCGCATATGGCGAAGGAAGAGAAGATCGAGATGGAGGGCGAGATCACGGAGGCGCTGCCCAACACCATGTTTCGCGTCAAGTTGGACAACGACCACGAGGTCCTCGGCCACATCTCGGGCAAGATGCGGCGCCACTACATCCGGATCCTCCCCGGGGACCGGGTGAAGATCGAGCTCTCGCCGTACGACCTCGACCGCGGCCGCATCACCTACCGGTACAAGTAGATGCGGATCAAGGCCGTCTCACTCGCCGCAACCGGACTGCTTTGCGCGATCCTGGCGGCGACGGCGCTTGCGGGCCCCAAGACGAAGCGGGTCTCGGTGATCGTCAACGCCACCAGCGCCCAGATCGTCAAGGGCTCCAAGCAGAAGCAGCTGCAGGTGAACGCCCAGCTCGACTCGTCGTTCGCCCGCTGCGAGCGCCAGCGCACCGTTCTCCTCTACCGCTCCGCCAACGGCGCCCTCTCCGGTCCCCCGATCGGGCGAGCGACCAGCCGGGGCGGAGGAGACAAGGGGCACGTGACGATCACGGGCATCAGCTCCACCAAGATCAAGCCGACGGACGAGTTCCTCGCGATCGCCGCCGAGCGGAAGGTGAAGATCAAGGGCAAGGCGTACGTATGCAAGCGCGGCGTCTCGGCGGCCTTCTCCGCCAACTCTGTCTAGACGGTCGGCCAGGGCGTAGGCTGGATCCTCCCACCAACCGGAGGAGGAGAGAGATGAGGGCGGGAAAATTGATCGCGGTGCTGGCAGTCGCACTGCTGGGGCTGGGCCTGTTCAGCGCGGGTGCGCTGGCCAGCAAGAAGAAGAAGAAGACGACCGTCATCTACTTCAGTGGCAGTCCGAAGTTCAACAGCAGCGGCAAGGTGACGGTGAAGGGCGCGCTCAACACCGTCAAGGCGTGCCGGATCTCCCGCGCGGTTCGGCTCCAGTTGCTCGATTCGACCGGAACGGTGATCGCGACGCTGGACGGCTCGAGCACGGATTCGAACGGGAACTACTCGGTCTCGGGCCAGCTGCCGAATGGCCTGTCGGCCGGAACGGACTCGGTCCGCGTCAAGGCCCTGAAGGAGACCGCCGGGAAGTACGTCTGCAAGGCGGGCTTCTCGACACCGGTCTTCACTCCGGCGACCAAGTAGTCACGAAAACGGATTCTCAGAGATAGGACCCGGCGGCCGCCGGGTCGGGTTCCGCGAGCTCCGCGATCAGCGAGGACCAGCCGAACTCCTTCGCGCCGAGTCCCTCGCCCGAGTAGGGCTCGTAGAACTCGCGCAGGCGCTCCTGCGCGACCGCCTGGCTCAGCCGTTTTGCCATCTCCGCCGCCTCGGCGTCATAGCCAAGGCGGAGTAGGCCCAGCCAGATCATCCAGGCCGAGTTGATCCAGGTCGGGCCGCGCCAGTAGAGACGCCACCACGGGCCCTTCCACTTCCGCGGTTCGAAGGTCGGCTCCTCCACCGAGACCGACGTGGGTGGGAAGGGGAGCCAGTACCTGCGCTGGTCCAGGAGGTGCTCCTCCACCAGGCGACGACCGATCTCCTCGGGCAGGTCGGGGAGGGCTAGGGGGGCGAGGGCGGACCAGGTCGAGGTCCGGATTCGGCGATCGCCGCCGGCCACCGGATCGGTTCTGTCCGAGTGGGCCAGGTCGCCCCGCGCGAGGTCGAGGAAGAGCCCGCGCCGCTCGTCCCAGAGGCGCTCGACGATCCGGGGAGTGATCGAGGGCTCGCCGCCCGCCAGTCGCGCCAGGCACCAGAGCACGTTGGTGACGACCTCGCAGAGCAGCGGGCCGCCGGCGCCGAGCACCCGGTGCGCGTTCCAGCCGAGGCGGCGGTTGCGCGCGATCAGGAACGGGAACAGGGGCCGGGCGTGGGCGCGGAGGCCCCAGACCGCGTCGAACTTGGGCGAGGAGTCGAGTCCGGACTCGTCGGGCTGCACGATCCAGAGCAGGCCGTCGCCGTCGAGGTCGCGGTTGGCCTCGAGCCAGCGGTGATGGGCCGCGATGCGCGGCTCTTCCCGGGGGTCGCCGACCGCGATCTGCCACGCCCAGGCGAGCAGCGGCGGCTGGATCGTCGAGGTGTTGGCCGCCCTCTTGGAGGTGACGTTGTAGGTCCAGCGGCGCTGCCAGTCGACGTGGCCGTGCCAGAAGATCGTGTGCCCGATGAAGCCGTCCTCGGTGCCGCCGGCGAGAAGGCTGCGGAGCTCGCTCTCGGCGCGGGCGCGGTCGAAGCGGCGCCATGCGATCGCGTGGAAGCAGGAGTCCCAGTACCACTGCCAGGGGTAATGGCCCGGGCTCGGGCGGCAGTAGCCGTAGTGGACGCCGTCGCGCTCTCCGTCGATCCAGTTGCCGCGCAGGGTCTCCTCGGCGATCGCGAGGACCTGGCTCGTGAGGTCTTGGGTAATCGGCTTCGCCATCAGACGGGTTGCGTCTCGCTTCCCTGCGACGCACCCTCACACAGTCATGCGGCGCATGCCGCGCAGGGCGAAGAAGCTGAGCAGGGCGGCGAGCCCGACCAGAGTCACCAGGCCGGGCCAGGTGTCGGACCAGGTCACGGTCCCGACGAAGCCCTGGCGCGCCGCGTCGACGACCTGGGTGACGGGGTTGTACTTCGCCACCGTCTGCAGCCAGCCGGTGAGCAGGCTCTGGGGCGCGTATGCGGTCGTGGTGAGGACGGCGAGCAGCATCCCGATCTGCATCAGCGGCGCCGCCGACTGGGTCTTGAAGCGGAAGGCCAGCGACGTGCCCCACGTCGCGGCCACGACGGCCATGCCCATGACGAGGAAGAGCGCCAGCAGCAGCCCGACGAGCCCCGGCCAGTGCACGCCGACCGCGAAGCCGACGGCGAGCAGGAACGTGGCCGGCAGGAGCGAGCGAAGGCTCGCCGAGAGGACGAGCCCGGCGAGCAGCACCGGGCGCGGGGCGGGGGCGGCCAGCAGCCGGTCGAACCAGCCCTGCTCGATGTCGCGAGCGAGGTTCACTCCGGTCGCTGCGCCCGTGAAGCCCGCCCCCTGGAGCATGCTCACCGGGATCAGGAAGCTCTGGTAGCTGGAGGTGGTGAAGCCGGGGAGCAGGGTGAGGCTGCCGAAGACGCTCGTCAGCCCGAGGAAGAAGATCGCAGGGGCGAGGATCCCCGGGATCGCTGCTCCGGGCACACGGAAGATCTCGTTCAGGGCCCGGCGGACGAGGGCGAGCACCATCGCGGTCCAGGCCCGCCACCTCTCCCGCAGGTGTCCCATCAGACTCCCCTCCGCACGCGGCCCTGGAGCGCGAACCGGCAGAGCGTGAGCCCGATCGCGCCCACCACGATGACCGCGCCGATCGCCTTGAGCTGGGTGGTCAGATGCCATCCGTCGATCACCGGCTCGCGGATCCCGTTGACGATGAAGCTGAGCGGGTTGTACTGGGCGACCCATCCGGCCGGGTCGAGCATCAGGTTCGCCGGGAAGAACGCGTCGGAGAGAAAGAGGATCACGAAGACCAGCGGGAAGATTCCCTGGACCACGCTGGCGCTGTTCGTCTTCAGCGCGATCGAGGCGCCGATCGAGCCGAACGCGAGCGCGGACGCCGAGGTGAGGAAGACGATCCAGATCGCGGCCGGGAGGCCCTCGTCGAACGACGCGCCGAAGATCAGGCCGAGCAGGATGAAGTAGACGGCGATGATGGCGCCGAGGACCGCGGTCGCCACCAGCCTGCCGAGCACCACCGCGTACCGAGAGATCGGCGCCGCGAAGAGGCGGTCGGTGAAGCCCATCTCGATGTCGATCGCGAAGGCGATCGCGCCGGAGTTCCCGGTCATCATCACCGACTGCACGATCGCGCCGGCGAGCATGAAGGAGAGGAAGTTGTTGACCGGCGGGAACCCGGGGAGGTGGACCGCATTCCCCGCGCCGGCGGTCTGGATGGCGAGCAGCGCCGTGGGGAAGAGGATCAGCGGCGCAGCCAGCTGGGGCCGGCGCAGGGTCTGCATCACGGACCGCTTCCCGAGCGCGGAGACGACCCGCGCGTTGGTCGTGAGGCTCTCGATCACTCGGCGATCGCCTCGGTGTCGCCGGTCTCCTCCTTCGAGGCGCCCTCCAGGTGCTGGCCGGTCTTGTTGACGAAGACGTCGTCCAGGGTGGGTTGGACGAGGTCGAGCGACTCGACGTCGAGCCCCGCCTGGTTCAGGGCCACCACGATCGGCCCGACCTCGGAGGTCCCGTGCTCGAGCTCGACCATCAGGGTGCCGTCACGCGCGGGCAGGGGCCGGCCGAACCGCGCCAGCACCTCCTCGGCCCGGGACTCCTTGCCGGCCTGCTCCACGAGGGAGAGCTCGAGGTGCGGCTTGCCGACCTCGGCCTTGAGCGCCGTCGGAGTGCCCTCGGCGACGAGGCGGCCGCCGGAGATGATCCCCACGCGGTCAGCGAGCTGGTCGGCCTCCTCCAGGTACTGGGTGGTCAGGAAGACGGTGTTCCCCTCGGCGTTCAGCTTGCGGACCTCCTCCCAGATCGCCCTGCGGCTGACGGGGTCGAGGCCGGTGGTCGGCTCGTCGAGAAAGAGGACCTCTGGGCGATGGATCAGGGCGGAGGCCAGGTCGAGCCTCCGTCGCATCCCGCCGGAGTAGGTCCCGACCCGCCGGTCGGCGGCCAGCGTCAGCCCGACCCGGTCGAGGAGCCACTGGCCGCGCTCCGCGCCCTCCGACTTCTTGATGCCGTGCAGGGTCGCCTGGAGCTGGAGGAGCTCCCGCCCCGTCATCAACGGGTCGAGAGCGGCCTCCTGCAGGGCCACGCCGATCTTCCGTCGAACCTGTCCGGGGTCCTTCGCCACATCGAACCCGGCGACGATCGCCCGCCCCCCGGTCGGCTGGAGCAGCGTCGTGAGCATCCGGACCGTGGTGGTCTTGCCCGCGCCGTTCGGTCCCAGGAAGCCGTAGATCTCCCCCTCGGCGACGGCGAGGTCGACGCCGTCGACGGCCCTGATGCCGCCCTCGAATTCGCGAGCAAGCTGCTGCGTCTCGATGGCGGTCACTGTCAGGGGACGATAACCGGCGGCCTGGACCGGCCCCGGAGGTGCGTCACAGAAGCCCGTGGGCCGGGTGGAGGCCTCCCGCCGGTCGCCAACCACGATCCCGCCAGGATCAGCAGCAGTCCGGCGATCGCGCCCGCCCCGGGCGCCTCGCCCAGGATCGCGACGCCGAGAGCCACGGCGACCACCGGGTTGACGTAGGTGATCACCGATGCCCGTCCCGCGCCGACCTCCCCGACCAGGATCATCAGGATCACGAACGCGGTCGCCGTGCAGACGATCCCGAGAACGACCACCGATGCCAGCGCATCCACGTGGGGCATCGAGCTGGGGATGGTGAGCAGTCCCGCGGGGGTGAGGAGCACGCCGGCGATCGCGAGGCTTGCGGCGATCGCCGCTCGCGGGTCGTAGCCGACGAGGTGCCGTTTCATCACCATCGGTCCGATCGCGTACCCGAGGGCGGCAACCAGGATGGCGGCGGCGCCGAGCAGCGCGTCGGAATCCGTGCTCAGGTCGATTCCCACGAGCGCCACCACGCCGGCCAGTCCGAGGAGCATGCCGACGAGACGAGTCCTCGTCGGCCGTTCGCTGTGGTCGAAGCGGAGCGCCAGCAGCGCGATCAGCAGGGGGACGGTCGCAATCAGGATCGCGGCGATCGATGAGTCGACGTGCTCCTCCCCGAAGGAGATGAGCGGGAACGGGATCACCATCTCGGCGAGCGCGTAGCCGAGCATCCACGGGCGCGGGCCGCTCCGGAACATCTCCACGCTCTGGCGCGGCACGATCGCGAACAGCAGCCCGGCGCCGAGCACGATCCGCGCCCAGGAGAGGAACAGCGGCGAGATGCCGCCGTCGACGGCCACCTTGATGAACAGGTACGGCACGCCCCAGATCAGTGAGAGCGCCGCGAACGCGACCCAGGCCCTGCGACTCACGCGGCGGCCCTAGGGCTCAGGCGACGGCGGCCGGCCGGAGTTCCACGAACTCGCGGTCCGTGGCGCGCTCGAGCGCCTCGGCGGCGTCGAGCAGCAGAGCATCCGAACCCCACGTGCCGAGCAGCTGGAGGGCCGCCGGCATCCCTCCGTCCAGGCCGACCGGGAGGCTGACGCCCGGAACACCCGTGAGGTTGGCGAGCACGCCCTGACGGGCGTTGCCGGCGTCGGCGGACTCGACGCCCGAGGGCAGCTCGATCAAGGGCTCGGTGAGCGAGGGCGCCACGGCGGGAACCGTCGGCCAGGCGAGCAGGTCGATTCCATCGAACAGCGCCGCAAGGTCTCTCCGAACCTTGGCTCGCACCTTGAACGCCCGCGACGTCAGGCTCAGGGGCAGCAGGGCGCGCAGCTTGAGGACGCTGCGGTTGATCAGGCTCAGCTCCGGGCTGAGCTCGTTGAGCACTCCGGGGACGAGGTGCGCGGCCTCCTCCGCCTGGGCGACGAGCAGCGACGCCGGCAGGATCAGGTCGAGATCGGGAAGCTCCACCTCGATCACCTCGCCGCCGGTCTCGCCCCGCAAGGCCTCCAGCGCCGATTCGCAGGATTCGCGTACGCCCGGCGCCGAGTCGCTCCAGTAGGGATCCCGGATGACGCCGATGCGGAGACCGCTCGGCTGGCCTGCGGGCAGCTCCTCGCAGAAGAGCGCGGAGGCGAGCAGCCGAGCGTCCGCGGCGTCCCGGCAGAGCGGCCCGGACACGATCGTCTCGGTGTTCACGATGTGGTGGCCCTCCATCGCCGAGCGGCCGAAGGTGGGCTTCAGGCCCGTGAGCCCGCAGTAGGCGGCGGGATAGCGGATCGAGCCGAGGCCATCGGCGCCGACGGCGCCGGAGACCATCCCGCCGGCGACCGCCGCCGCCGGCCCGCTGGAGGAGCCGCCCGGGCAGCGCTCGAGGTCCCAGGGGTTATGGGCGGCGCCGTAAACGGAGGCGTTGCCCGTGCTGCTCGACCCCAGCTCGTGCATGTTCGCGATGCCCGCGATCACCGCTCCGGCGTCGCGCAGGGCCCGGTAGGGACCCGACTCGCCGGGCTCGAGCGTCACCCCCGGCACCGAGGCAGCGCCGACCGTCTCCGCGCGCCAGGGCAGCGGCCATTCGTCCTTGATCAGGACCGGGACGCCGCGCAGCGGGCCGTCGGGGGCCTGCTCGAGCATCTCGCGGGAGCGGTCGGGGAACGTCGCGACCACCGCGTTCAGGTCGGGGTTGCGCTCCTCGATCCGGGCGAGGCAGGCGTCGAGCAGCTCATCCGCGTCGAGCTCGCCGGCCGCGATCCGGGCCGTCTGCTCGCGAAGGGGGAGATCCAGCCCGCTCATCCGGCCGGAGGCTGGGAGAGATCGGGGTACAGCTCGGGCTCGATGCCGTCGAGGTCGCTGTCCTGGAGCAGCTCCATGCCGGGTTCATAGAGGGACCAGACCCCGGTCATCACGGTCCGCTCCTCCTCGTCCGCGGCGATCCCGAAAGTGTCCAGCGCGCCGTTCAAATAGCTCTGGAATGCGGATTCGCCCTCCATCGCGGTGAACCCTACTGGTCCCGATTGCAAGGAAACCCCGCAACCCTCCCCCAAAAGGAGTGTTCAATGAAGTCCATGGGCCACGAAGCTCACGCACCGGCACGCCTGCACAAGTGGAGCGTCGCGATGGCTGTCGCGGTGTTCTGCGCCGCGCTCGCTGCCGTGATCGGCACCGGCGTCGCCGGGGCCGCACCGCGCGTGATCGTCCTCGGCGCCGCGACGCCCGCGCTGCCCTCCTGCCCGACGAACTGTCAGGCGATCGGCAAGACCACGGGATTCCAGACGAAAATCACCGGCAGCAAGAACCCCTTCGTCGTCTCGGTTCGCGGACGGGTCGTCGCCTGGTCGATCAAGACCGGTTCGCCCAGCACCAAGCCGAACCCGAACAACAACAACCAGAGCGACTACGACTTCTTCAGCAAGACTTTCGGGGGGGCTCCCAAGGCGAGGATCGCGGTGCTCAAGCCGATCATGAAGTCGATCAAGAAGGGGAAGCCGATCTACAAGCTCAAGTCCCAGTCCCCGGTCGAGGACCTCTCGACCTTCCTCGGGCAGACGACCACCTTCACGCTGGACACCCCGCTTCGCGTCAAGCCGAACAACGTGGTGGCGCTGTCGGTGCCGACCTGGGTGCCCGCCTTCGCGATCAACCAGAGCGCGAACACCAAGTGGGTCGCCAGTCGCAAGAAGGGCAAGTGCACCTCCACCGACGACATCCTGGCCGGGAGGCCGCAGGACGCCCTCGGCACGCAGCGCTCCTACGGCTGCGTCTACAACACCGCCCGCCTGCTCTACTCGGCGACGGTGGTCGCGGACCCGAACCAGTCCGCACCGAAGAAGCCGGGCAAGAAGAAGTAACTCAGCCGCAAGCAGACGGGTTCTGCTTGCACTGCTGCTCGAACGCGGCCTGAGGACTGCCCTTCTTCGGCGGGATGTCGTTGGTCGCCGAGTCGGGCGCCTGCGGGTTGATGGTCTGGCTTCCCTGCGTTGTGACGGTTTCGCTCGAAGTGCTGGTCGTCGGCGCGATCGTCGAGGCGGCCGTGGGGACCGGCGAGGTCACGGCCGGGATCGAGACCGAGTGGGTCGTCGTCTCGCCGGAGCTGTCGCTTCCGCATCCGGCTGCGATCAGCCCGATGGCCAGGGCCAGCGGGATGAGGGTCAGGTATCGACGGCTCACGAGCCGTCGAGGGCCGGCTGCCGGAGCCCGCAGTACGGGCAGTCGCTCACGTCCAGCCCGATCAGCTGGCGGCAGCGGCGGCAGGTGCGCAGGTTCTCGGGCGCCCGCACGAGGGCGGATTCGGAGGGAGCGAGCGGCAGCGTGGCAGCGGCTACCCGCATCTCCTCGCCGGATTCGCGATCGAGGTAGACACCGTCGGGCTTCACCTTGGCGACGGCCTCGCGGCCCGATGCGGGGGCCCTCAGCCGATAGGTCTGCTCCGGATTCTGCATCGGCGCGCACCTTACCGGGCCGCCCGGAATACGGTGCCCACATGCGCGTCCTGATCTTCCACGGCTACCTGCTGCGCGGCACCGGTTCCAACGTCTACAACGCCAGCCTGGCGCAGGCCCTCGCCGCTCAGGGGCACGAGGTCCATCTCCTCTGTCAGGACCGCAGGGCGGAGGAGCTGGACTGGGTGCGCGAGAACGACAACATCACGGTGCACATCCCGGACATCGGCGGCCTGCTGCCCGTCTACGTCCTCGACCGCTACGAGGGCTTCGAGGTGAAGACCTTCCCCGACCTGACGGACGGGGAGCTCGACCGCTACATCGATTCGAACGTCAGGGCAGTCCGCGAGGTCGTCGAGACCTTCGGAGAGCCGGATGCCGCTCTCGCCAACCACCTGGTCATGGGCCCGGCCATCCTCGCAAGGGCGGGGCTGCGCTTCGCCATCAAGGTGCATGGCTCCGACATCTCCTACACGGTCCGCCCGCATCCCGACCGCTTCGTCCCATACGCGCGGGAGGGCACGGACGCGGCGGCCGGGATTCTCGCCGGCTCCTCCCACACGGCGCGGGCTCTGTTCGAGACCGTGCCTGATCCGGCGCTCCCGGAGCGGACACGACTCGGGCCGCCCGGCGTGGACGTCCATCGCTTTCGGCCTCACCCCGACGATGAGGCGCTGCGCGATCTTCGGGCCCTGGCGGACGACCTCGCGGCGGAGAAGCCGCAGGACCCTGATGAGGCGGACTCGTTCGGCCGCGACGGCCCCGCGATCGCCGAGGCCCTCCGCGATTGGGGGGAAGGCGACCCGCGCGTGCTCTTCGTCGGCAAGCTCCTGGTCAGCAAGGGCGTCGACCTCCTGGCGGCGGCCTGGCCCCTGGTCCACCGGGCTCGCAGCGCGGCCGGCGCGCCCGCCCCTCGGATCCTCTTCATCGGTTTCGGCGCCTTCGAGGAGGGGCTGCGGTCGCTGGTCGATGCCCTGGGCGAGGGGGACCTAGACGCCGCTCGCGCCGTCGCGGAGAGGGGCCGCGGCTTGGAGGGGGGCGAGGACGAGCCGCTGCCGATCCTGTCGGGCTTTCTCTCGGATCCACCCGGCGGATATGCCGATGCCGCACGGGCGGCGGCGGGATCCATCCTGATCGGCGGCCGCCTCGAGCACGACGAGGTCGCCGACGTGATGCCGGCCGCCCACACCTTCGCGATGCCGAGCACATGGCCCGAGGCCTTCGGGATGGTCCCCGCAGAGTCGGCCGCCTGCGGCGTGCCGCCGACGGCCGCCGATCACTCCGGGATGCGCGAGGTCGCGCAGCTGCTCGCCGAGGCGCTCCCGCCGGATCTCGGCCGCCTGCTCAGCTTTCCTGTCGGCCCCGGTGCGGTCGGCGAGCTCGCCGACCGGCTCGAGGGCTGGCTCGCTCTGGAGCCCGATCGCCGCCGGGACGCGGGCCTGGCGCTCTCGGAGCGCGTGGATCACCTCTGGAGCTGGGAGGGCGTCGCGCGCACCGTGATCGCCGCGTCGCGAGGCGAATTGGACGGCCTGCCGCCGATCGTGCCTGACGACACGAGCGGGTGAGGCGGTTGCCTCGGGTTCCCTGAATAGAATGGCGCCCGCATGCGCGGCCTACCCATAGGCAAGTTGATCGCGGCGGTGATCGCCCTCAGCGTCGTCACCTCGGTGATCATGCTGATCCCGAACTGGGACGGCGAGCAGGCGTCGACTGCTGCGCCCAAGATCGACACGCTCCTCGACGTGATCATCGTGATCGCGTCGTTCGTCTTCTCGATCGTGATGGTGATGATGCTCTACTCGATCTGGAAGTGGAGGGCCAAGCCGGGGGACGAGTCCGACGGCTCGCCGATCCACGGCAACACGCGCGTCGAGATCGCCTGGACCGCCATCCCGACCGTGATCGTCCTCGGGCTGGCGGTCTACTCGTGGATCACCCTCGACAACATCGAAGCCCATGACCCGAACCGCATGGTCGTCGACGTCTACTCCCAGCAGTACGAGTGGCACTTCGACTACCCGGAGACGGGCACGACCTCACGCGAGCTTCACGTCCCGGTCAATCGCCAGATCGAGTTCCGAATGCACGCGCTCGACGTCATCCACTCGTTCTGGGTACCGGAGTGGCGGATCAAGAAGGACAACGTTCCGGGAATCACGACCCGGGCATACATCACCCCGACAAAGACGGGCGACTTCACCCTCGTCTGCACCGAGCTCTGCGGGATCGGCCACGCGACGATGCGAGCGCCGGTCGTGGTCGAGGACTCGCAGGCGGCCTGGCAGGAGTGGGCCGCGAAGCAGCCGCCGATCAAGTCCGACGAGCAGGCCGGCGAGAAGTTGCCGAACGGGCCCACGACGCCCGGGGTGATCAAGCAATGACCTTAGGAACGACTGGGATAATCCCGACGATGGAAGGATGGCGGGAATGACTGCGGCCATGTTCAGGAGGCCAGGCTGGTGGCGGGCGCTGACGTTCACGATCCTCGGCGCGGCGTTCGGATACGGGCTCGTCGTCGTCCTCAGGCTGATCTCGGGGCTGCCGGCCACCCAGACCCAGCAGACCGGCTACCCGCAGGTGATCGTCGCGGCGATCACGGGCCCGCTGGGCTTCCTGATCGGGATCGGCTGCTTCGACTACTGGTTCCGCTGGGCCATCGGCGCGCCGACCTTCCCGGTCGAGCGCGAGCACGAGAACCACGGCGCCTACAGCTGGCGCGACTACTTCAAGGTCAACACCGACCACAAGGTCATCGGGATCCAGTACCTGTGCACGACCTTCTTCTTCTTTTTCGTCGGCGGCCTGATCGCGATGATCATGCGGGCGGAGCTCGCGCAGCCCGGGACCCAGATCGTCGACCCCAGCACCTTCAACAGCCTCTTCTCGACGCACGCGGCGCTGATGATCTTCGTCTTCGTCATCCCGGCCTTCGCCGGGATCGCGAATTACGTCCTGCCTCTGATGATCGGCGCGCCGGACATGGCGTTCCCCCGGCTCAACGCCCTGAGCTTCTGGATGCTGCCCGTCGCCGGGCTGCTGTTCCTCGGCAGCTATCTGGCTCCTGGCGGCGCCTTCGACGCCGGCTGGACGGGCTACGCGCCACTCTCGACGGGTGCGCCGTTAGGCCAGTCCTTCTTCAACCTCGGCGTGCAGTTCGCCGGCGCCTCGTCGATCGCCACGGCGCTCAACTTCCTGGTCACCATCGTGACCATGCGGGCGCCGGGAATGAACTTCTGGCGCCTGCCGCTGCTGGTCTGGGCGAACCTCTCGACCTCGCTGCTCGTGGTCGCCGCGACGCCGTTCATCGCCGGCGTGCAGTTCATGGTCCTCTTCGACCGGATCCTCCACACCAACTTCTTCCAGGCGGCGTTCGGCGGGGACGTGATCAGCTACCAGCACATCTTCTGGTTCTACTCGCACCCGGCCGTCTACATCATGATGCTGCCTGGCTTCGGGATCATCAGCGAGGTGATCTCGACCCACTCGCGGAAGCCGATCTTCGGCTACCGCCTGATGGCGCTGGCGCTGATCGGGATCGTAGTGCTCTCCTACTCGGTCTGGGCGCACCACATGTTCGTCGCCGGCATGTTCAGCTGGCTGCGGGTGCCGATGATGATCACGACCCTTCTGATCGCGGTGCCGACCGGCATCAAGATCTTCTCCTGGCTGGGGACGCTCTTCGAGGGGGTGATCCATCTCAAGTCGACGTCGATGCTCTTCGCCCTCGGCTTCATCGCCACCTTCACGATCGGAGGGATCTCCGGCGTGATGCTGGGCATGATCCCGATCGACATCCACGTCTCGGACACCTACTTCGTCGTCGCGCACCTCCACTTCGTGCTCTTCGGCGGCTCGGTCTTCACGATCTTCGCCGGCGTCTACCACTGGTTCCCGAAGATGACCGGGCGGATGTACGACGAGAAGCTCGGCCGGGTCCACTTCTGGCTGACCCTGGTGGGGATGCTCGGCACCTTCATCCCGATGCACTGGATCGGCATGGAGGGAATGCCGCGCCGGGTCGCCGACTATTCCGCCACCTTCGGCAACTGGAACCTGTTCATCTCCATCTGCGCGTTCCTCCTCGGCGCCGCCCAGCTGATCTTCCTCTACAACATGATCGTCAGCTGGCGCTTCGGGCCGAAGGCGGGCCCGAACCCGTGGCGCGCCAAGACCATCGAGTGGCAGGTCAGCTCGCCGCCGCCGGTCTTCAACTTCCCCGAGATCCCGCGCGTTGTTGGGGGGCCATATGAGTACGGCGTTCCCGGAGCGAGGCACGTGATCATGCCCGGCGAGGAGGCCGAGATCAAGCAGCCCGAGAGGGCCGGTGTGGGGGCGCCCACGTGAGCGAGGACACCTCGACGGAGCAGGGCACCGCGACGATCACGGACGTCGGAACCCCGCAGGAGCACGCCTCCGAGGTCGTCGCCAAGCGCGAGATCGCGACCTTCGGCGATCCCGATCCGCCTCCGTCACGCGATGGCGTCAAGCGCGTTCTGGCGTTTCTCAACGAGGTCGCCGGCGGTCGCAAGCTGCTCACGGCCTGTCGCGAGCTCTCCGACGCCGGCGCGGACTACTTCGCCGTGGTGGCACCGCAGAACCTGCCGATCGTCGGCCAGCTGGTGGACACCGAGGAGCGCCGCGACGCCGCGCAGAGCCGCGTCGACGTCACCCAGGCCGTGCTCCGGGAGTTCGGCATCGAGTCCGAGGGCGCCGTGCTGGACCCGGATTCCCTGCTCGCCCTGGACGACGCGGTGCGCGCCACGCAGCCGGATTACATCCTGCTCTCCTGCCTGTACGAGACCCGCTACGGGCTCATGCGGAAGGACCTCGTCGAGGTGGCGAAGTCCCGCTACGACCGGGTCGAGCACATTCCGGTGCGAGTCGACGACGATGCCGTCCGCTGGGACCTGACCCACACCCTCGTCGTCGCGACCCAGACCGTGAACAGCAAGGACCTGGTCGGCCGGCTTGCGGAACGCGCCAAGGACCAACCTCACCGCTATACGTTCATCTGCCCGAGCTCCGGCGCGATCAGCCGTGAGGAGGTCTGCTCGCGGCTGGCGGCGACGCTGGCCGAGATGTACCGAAACGAGATCGACGCCACCGGCCAGCCGATGAGCCCGGACCCCTTCCGCGCGGTCAAGAACGCGATCGAGCACTACCGGGTCGACGACATCCTGATCTCCACCCTGAAGGGCGAGCAGTCGAAGTGGCTGGAGGAGGGCCTGATCGAGAAGGTCCAGGCGGTCACCGACAAGCCGGTCGAGCACATCGAGGCCGGGACCGAGCCCGCCACGCCGAGCGCCGCCGCCACGCCGGTCGGCGCGGGAGCTGAGGGCTGATGGAGTCCGCATCGGTTGCGGTCGGCCACGGTGACGGCCACGCGGACGAGCATCACGCTCATCCGCCGGAGGCCAACCAGAGCTCGCGGATAGACAAGCAGACCCTCGGGATCCTGCTCTTCATCGTCTCCGAGGTGATGCTCTTCGGGGCGTTCTTCGCCTCGTACTTCTTCCTGCGGGTGGTCGCCAACGATGGCCCTTGGCCGCCGGATCCGTTCGAGCTGCCGGTCGCCGTCGCGGGGATGAACACCGCGATCCTGATCTCTTCGAGCTTCACGATGCACTGGGCGCTCGAGTCGATCCGGAAGAACAATCGCCGCGGCCTCAAGATGGGCCTCGCCATCACCTTCCTGCTCGGCCTGACCTTCCTATTCATCCAGATCAACGAGTACGTCCACATCGGCTTCAGCGCGCGCGACGACGCCTTCGGCTCGATCTTCTACGGGCTCACGGGCCTGCACGGCGCTCACGTCACGGTCGGACTGCTGCTGCTCGGCATCGCCAACGTCCGCGCCTGGCGCGGCCACTACGGCCCCGAGGCGAAGGACCATCTCGGCGTCGAGGTGCCGGGCATCTACTGGCACTTCGTCGACGTCATGTGGATCGTCGTCTTCACCACCGTCTACATCCTCTAGCTGCGCAGCATGGAGGCGGTCCGCTTCGCGTTCTCGGGACCCGAGCGGGACCGGCTGGTGGACGCTGTCCTGGAGGGCAGGAAGACCGCAACCTCGTCACTCCTCGCCGAATGGCTGCTCGATGATCAGGAGCTGCCGGCGGTGGGCGATCGCCGGGAAGTGCTCGACTCGAACGACAATGCGGTGGCGGTCATCGAGACCACCGCGGTCGACGTCATCCGCCTGGGGGACGCCGACCTCGGCCTGGCTCACGAGGAGGGCGAGGGCTTCGAGAGCGTGGCCGAGTGGCGCCGGGCCCATGAGCGATTCTGGACCGAGGACGTGATGCCCAGGCTGCCGGCGAACCTGGCCGGTCGATTCAATGACGACGCCAAGGTCGTCGTCGTGCGGTTTCGGTTGGTGCCGCGCGGCGACTAGCCGGTCAGCGGGGCGGGCACGTCGTCGGTCGCGAGTTGCCCGATCAGCACCTCGACGAGCTCAGGATCGAATTGCGTGCTGTTGCACCGGCGCAGCTCGGCGATGGCGTCCGCGCGGCTCTTCACATCGCCATACGGTCGCGGCTCGGTCATCGCGTTGTAGGCGTCGCAGATCAGGATGATCCGCGAGCCCAGGGAAATCTCGTCTCCGGAGAGGCCGTCGGGATAGCCGCTCCCGTCCCAGTGCTCGTGGCTGGAGCGGACGAGCTTTGCGACCTCGCTCATCGCCGGAGCCGCCTCGAGCACCCGCTGCCCGATCACCGTGTGCTCGTGCATGAGCTCCCACTCCTCAGCGCTGAGCGGCCCGGTCTTGTGGAGGACCGAGTCCGGGATCGCCATCTTGCCGATGTCGTGGAGCTCCGCCGCCCGGACCAGGACGTCGCGCTCCTCGCTGTCGAGCTCGAGATCACGCGCCATCATCGACGCCAGCCGCGCGACGCCGTGGAGATGCACATCCAGCGTCGGCTCCCGCTCGCGCAGCACGCCGAGCAGGACGCCCCTGGTCTGGCTGATCGCCGAATCGGCTCTACGGCCCTTCTGCGCGTACATGCGCCGATCGGCGATCCTGAGGGCCTCCGTCGCGTCGTGGGCCTCGCTCGGGATCCGGACCATCCCCCAGGACGCAGTGATAGAGAATCCCTCGCCCCGGTCGGTGAGAGCCGACTGAGCCGTATGGGCGATCGCGTCCGCCTTCAGCTTGTCAGTGGAGGCCAGGACACAGAACTCGTCGCCGCCGAGCCGGTAGGGGGCGCCGTGCGGCTCCAGCGCAGCCGAGAGCCGGATTCCCAGGCGCCGGAGCAGCGTATCGCCGGCGGGGTGGCCGAAGCTGTCGTTGTAGGCCTTGAAGCCGTCCAGGTCGAACATGATCAGGATCCGCTCGGATTCGTCCGCCGACCCGAGCGACGTCTTCAACGCCGCCATCAGGCTCCGACGGTTGCCGAGGCCCGTGAGCTCGTCCGTGGTCGCCTCCCGCCTGGTGGCCTCGAGCATCCGCGTGTTCTGCGCGAAGGTGATCGCCAGCCGCACCAGGACAGCCGCCAGCGATGCGGCGCCGAGCGCTACAGCGATCAGGCCAACCGAGGTGAAACTCGCGACGACGAGCAGCGCGATGACGGCGGTGGCCAGCGCGACGGGGATGACGATGCTTCGTCGCGGGGGCCCCTCGGGGGCTGCGGTCGCGGGTGCACGAAGCCAGGCCGCGGCCCCCAGCAGCAGGAAGGCCAGCGGCCAGCCGATGCTCGCGATGTCGAGCGCCTCCGTCGCCTGCCCGCCGACCCAGAGGTAGATGACGTCGGAGGCCCCGAAGAGCAGCAGAGCGCCGGCGATCAGTCGTCAGGTGCCGCCCGTTCGCCATCCCGACACGGCGAAGCCCGCGGCGATCATTCCGAGCAGGACCAGGTCCATGCACGGGTAGGCGAGGCTGACGGCGACCCCGAAGGCGCTGTCGCCGAGGGCGTCGAGAACCGGCGGGAAGATCAGTGCCGCGGCGATCGAGGCGACGGCGAGGGCGCCGATCAGGGCGTCGACCCAGGCGAGCGGCTCGGCGCTCGCGACCCGGGAGCGCAGCAGGAGGGCGAAGGCGACGAAGATCAACGGGTACATCGCCAGGAAGAGGGCGTCCGACGGGGACGGGAACGGAGCCGGGTCGGCGTAGTAGAGGACCACCGAGTAGTAGGTCTGGCCGAGAGCGAACGAACCAAGGCCGGCGCCGAGGAGCAACCAGGACAGCCGCTCCTGCGGGAGGGCGACGACGCGGGCAAGCACGACGGCGGCGGCCCCGAGGAGGATCGCGTCATAGACCCAGCGCCCGAACGCGTCCTGCAGCTGGCCATCGCCCAGCGGGCGGAAGGTGACGACGGCATATGCAGCCAGCGCGGCGAGCAGCAGGCCGAGCGCGATGGCTGCCGGCCTGCGTCCCCCCGTGTCCCGGCTCACGGGTCGATCTTTCATCCGCTCTTCCATCGACGGCGCCGGCGAGGGGCTTTATGCGAAAAATCGATGACCCCGCCGGCGGCATGAGATCGACGAGCTTGGGAAGATCGCGGACATGAGCGAGAACTCCACCCAGACCCCTCGCAACCCACTGCGAAACGAAGCTGACATGTTCCGCGTGCTGATCATGTTCGGCGTCGCGGCCGCGATCGTCATCGCGGTGGCCCTCATGATCGGCTCGCTCGCCGGAGCGATTGTCGGGGCGATCCTCGTCGCCATCGGCCTCTGGCGGACCTGGCAGCTGATTGGGGACTGGCGCCGCTACGACGCCGACGCTGACGAGCGCTAGCTACTTGCCGCTGGTCGCCTGCTGGAGGTACTTGGCGAGCGCGGTGAGCTGATCCGGAGTGAGGGTCTGGCCGAAGTTCTGCGGCATCACGTTGGGCTGGTAGCCGGGAGCGATCACGGCATTCGGGTTGCTGATCGACTGGGAGATCTGCTGGATGCTCATGCCCTTCAGGACCTCGTCGAGGTTCGGCCCCGTGGTGCCGGTGGTGCCGGCCTGGGCGAGCGTGTGACAGCCGCCGCAGTTGGTGGCGAAGAACTGCGGCGGGGCGAAGACCGGCGCCTTGATACCGGGCACCCCCGCGACGCTCGCGACGTACGCGGAGACGTCGTTCAGGTCGTCGCCTTCGACGAGCTTCGGAGGCATGTACACGTCCGTCTGCTGGACGGCGGCCGGGCGGGGATTCTCGACCTGCGCCTTCACGACTCCCTGGATGGTGTCGGCGTCCATGCCGTTGGCCCGCGCCTGCTTGAAGGCGTAGTCGAGGTTCGGCCCGATGTCGCCGTTGGTCCCGGCCCCGGTGAGGGTGTGGCAGCTTCCGCACTTCTGCGTGAAGAGCTGCTGTCCCTTGTCGAGGTTCGCCTTGGGGCCGAGATCGCAGCCGGTCAGGCCGACGACGGCGGTCGCCGCAGCGATGGTTGCGATCAGCCAGATCGCGCGTCCCTTGTGCCTGAGGTCCTGCATCGGGCGCCGGAATCCTATCTGGCGAGGCCGACCGGCCTACCCGTGCCTGGGCGTGGGATAAGCTTGCGCCGAACGGCACTAAGCGGCCGTTGTGGCCGTGACCTGATGGCGAAGCTGAAAGGAGCTTGGGCGTGCAGGTTCGCGAGGGTATGTCGAGTGTGGTCCTGGCGGTCGGCCCCGGCCACACCCTGCGGGAGACCGCGACGAAGATGACGGAGAAGGGCACCGGCGCCGCCCTGGTGTTCGACGACGAATCCCCGGCCCCGCGGATCATCACGGAGCGAGACATCCTGAACGCGGTCGGAACGGGCAAGGACCCCGACGCCGAGAAGGTCGCCGATCACATGTCGGAGAGCGTCATCTCCGCCGAGCCCACCTGGAGCCTCGAGCAGGCCGCCGAGGAGATGGTCCAGCGCGGCATCCGCCACCTCGTGGTCGTGGACCGCGGAGAGCTTGTCGGGGTCCTCTCGATGCGGGACATCGTGCGCTGCTGGACGCAGGTCGGAGCGACCGCGTCGATGTCCCCTCCGTAGTCACCATTTGCTTCGTTCACCCAGGCCAGGTGTAAGCTGCCCGCGGGGCAATAGACCGTGCCGGGCCGTGGTCCGCGGAGCCGACTCGGAGACTGAAGGGAAAACCGAAATGGCGGCACACCGGGATCTGCGCTTCTTGCCCGCACTTCTTCTCCTGCCGCTCACCCTCGTCGCGCTCGTCCTGGCACCGGCCTCCGCGGGCGCCCACAAGCGCGTCCTACGTGTGGGGACCTACAAGGGAGTCAAGGGCAAGTTCAAGACGATCCAGGCGGCCGTCAACAAAGCCAGGCCCGGCGATTGGATCCTCGTCGGCCCCGGTGACTACCACGAGCGCTACGACCAGGTCACCGGGCCCGCGAGCGAAGACGGACCGCCTCCGGCCGGCGTCCTGATCACCAAGAAGGGACTGCATCTCCGGGGGATGAGCCGCAAGAAGGTGATCGTCGACGGCACCCTGCCGCACAAGGGCAAGCATTGCAGCTCCGACCCGGCGGTCCAGAATTTCGGCGTCAACACCCCGGACGGACCCCAGGGGCGAAACGGGATCGTCGTCTTCAAGGCGAACCACACCCGGATCGACAACCTCACGGTCTGCAACTTCCTGGTGGGGAGCAGCGGTCAGGGCAACGAGATCTGGTGGAACGGTGGCGACGGGTCGGGCAAGATCGGGATGGGCCCGTTCAAGGGCTCGTACCTGAGCGCCACCTCGAGCTTCTACGGCGGAGACGACACCGCGGCTGGGTACGGCATCTTCACCAGCAACGACAGCGGCAGCGGGAAGCTGTTCCAGACCTACGCCAGCAACTTCAGCGACTCCGGCTACTACATCGGCGCCTGTCAGCAGGTCTGCAACCAGGTTCTGGACCACGCCTGGTCGGAGTACAGCGCGCTCGGTTACTCGGGGACCAACGCGGGGGGCTGGCTCATCGTCAAGAACTCGGAGTTCGACAACAACCAGGACGGGTTCGATACCAACAGCCAGAACAACGACGACGCGCCCTCACCCCAGAACGGCGCCTGCCCGGGCAGCGGCACCAGCTCGATCACGCACACCGGCTCGTGCTGGGTCCTGATGAACAACTACATCCATGACAACAACAATCCGAACGTCCCGCGGGTCGGGGCGGCCGGCGCTGCGCCGGTCGGCACCGGGGTGTCGATCTCGGGCGGCCGCAACGACACGGTCATGAAGAATCGCTTCGTCAACAACGGATCGTGGGGACTCCTCATCCTTCCGTACCCGGACACCGATACCCCTCCGCCGGTCGCGCACTGCGAGGGCGGAATCGAGACGGGTGGTCCGTTCGGATGCCTCTACGACGACTGGGGCAATGCGGCGAAGAACAACACCTTCAAGGGGAATGGCTCCTTCGGCAACGCGACCAACGGGGACATCGGCCAGATCACGTTCACGGGCGGGAACCCGGTCAACTGCTACTCGGGGAACTCCCTGCCGGACGGCACCTCACCGCCCGACCTGCAGTCGACGCAGCCGGCGTGCGGGCCGACGGCGCCGGCCAACCCGAATGCTGACCTCGTGACCCAGGTCGAGTGCGCCGCGATGCTGTTCGGGACGCCCTGCGGCCCGAACGACCACTACCCGCGCCGGCAGTCGGTCGTCATGCACAAGCTTCCGAACAAGAAACTCAAGAACATGCCGTACCCGTGCAAGGGCGTGCCGCGGAACCCGTGGTGCAGGTAGGAGCCGGGCTCTAGTCGGCGGGCGGCCTGGTGGCCGCCAGTGGAATCGGCGCGGTATCCGCCCGCTGCCGGTTCGGCATCCGCGCGATCTCCCCGCGGTTGGCGCGCAGCCAGCCGATCAGCGAGAAGAGCGCGATCACGCCGCCGATCACCGAGTAGGGCCACCATGCGTACAGGCCGACCACGACGGCGGCGAAGCCGAACGCGAAGAGCGCCGGGCGGACGCTCGGGTGCGGCAGGTAGATGACCTCGGTCGGCTTCTCGGGCTGGCTCATCGCAGATAGAGGATGGCGACGTAGAAGGCCAGTGCGAAGACCAGCAGCGCTAGGGAGCCGGCGACCATGCCCGCCCGGATGTTCGCTCGTGAGCGTTCGCGATCCATGCCGGAAGCCTATAGGGACCCGTAGCTAGATTGCCCGGTCGAGCGCCATCGCCACGAAGAGCAGCGCCAGGTAGGCGAGGGAGCTCAGGTAGAGCCGGCGCGCCGCCGGGCGAGACGGATTCGCGAGCAGCGCCAGCGCCAGGCCGATGAAGCCGGCGCCGAGCAGCAGCGCTGCGATCAGGTACGCGGTGCCGAGCAGCCCGGTGATCACGGGGCCGATCGTGATGGCGACCAGCAGCAGCGCGTAGTAGACGATCTGGTGCCGCGTGGTCGTCTCCCCGCGAACCACGGGCAGCATCGGCACGCCCGTGCGCGCATAGTCGTCCGAGATCAGCAGGGAGAGCGCCCAGAAGTGCGGTGGGGTCCAGAAGAAGACGATGGCGAAGGGCCAGAGCGCGTCGAGGGTGAGCCCGCCGGTGGCGGCGGCCCAGCCGACGAGGGGAGGCATCGCGCCGGCGGCTCCCCCCAGCACGATGTTCTGCGGCGTCCGCGGCTTCAGCCAGAGCGTGTATACGAAGACGTAGCCGAGCAGGCCGACGGCCGCCAGGGCCGCTGTCAGGGCGTTCACGGTGATCCAGAGCTGGGCCACGGCGACGACGCCGAGGGTGGTGCCGAAGATCAGGCCTCGCGCGGGCTCGATCCGGCCGCTGGCCAGCGGCCGGCTCCTGGTCCGGGCCATCCGCGCGTCGCGATCGCGCTCGATGTAGTGGTTGATCGCGCCGGCGCCGCCCGCGGCCAGATAGCCGCCCAGGCAGGTCCAGAGGATGGTGGAGAGGGCCGGACCGCCCGGATCGGCGACGAACATCGTGGCCACGCAGGTGAGCAGGAGCAGGGAGATGATCCGCGGCTTGGTCAGCGTGACGTAGTCGTTCGCCGTCTCGATGGCGGCCCGCATGGTCCTCGCGCGGGCGTCGCCGGGAGTGACCGAGACCTGCTCGCCCCCGGGTCGCGCGGCGCGATCGGGGCCGGTGCCGAGGTGCACGCTCATGCGGCGGCCGCCGACGTCTCGGCCCGCGGAGCTCTCTCAGGCCGTGCGTCTTCGCTGGGAAGCCAGGCGAGCTTGTAGGCGATCGAGATCACCGCGGCCCAGAGCAGGGTGCCGGTGGTCAGGTGGGCGACGATGAGCCACCCGTGCTCGCCGAGCCAGACGTTGAGCGCGCCCAGCGTGAACTGGCAGAGGAGCAGGATCGCGGCCAGCAGCAGGAGCCGGTCGCGCGAGCTCCGGGCGAAGGCGACGGACAGCAGGACGATGATCGCAATCGTCGCCAGGTAGACGAAGACGCGATGGGTGAGATGGATGTCGGTCAGCCGGTTGTTCCCGAACGGCAGGAACTTCCCGGAGCCGCACTCGGGGAACATCTTGCCGCAGGCCATGTGGGCCCCGGCGACGTTCGGCCCGACCTCGCCGGTCCCGCGCTCCTCGGTGCCGGCCATGTATCCGCCCGCGACGATCGCGCAGAGCAGCAGCACGGCCGCCGTCCCCGCAAAGGGCTTCAGACCGCGCACGGGCGGCCGTGAGGTCCCCTCCTCCTGTGCCGCCTGCGAGCGCGCCTTGGCGCCCATCCAGAGCAGCAGGGCGAGCAAGAGCATCGCGGTCCCGAGATGGGCCGCCACCAGTTCCTCGGCGAGCCCATGCTCGACCGTCAGTCCACCGAGGGCAGCCTGCGCCAGGACGAGGACTCCGGCGGTGAGGGCTCCGCGGAAGGCCCACGGGCTCCGCTCGCGCAGGCCCTTGTAGGCGCGCCAGCAGAGGAAGCCGATCAGGATCACCACGATCGTGGCGAGCAGGCGGTGGGAGAACTCGATGATGCGGTTCTCGTTCCCTACCAGTGGGACCACCTGGCCGCCGCAGAGAGGCCAGCCCTTGGTGCCGCTGCCGCCTGGGCCGCAGCCCAGGCCGGATTCGCTCACGCGGACGATTCCGCCGACGACGATCAGCAGAAAGGTGACAACAGCGGTGAGATCCGCCAGGCGGCGAAACCGGCGGAGCTCGTCCCCGCCGCCCCCGGCAACGGGTCCGGCCATGGCCTCAGGCTACCGGCTCTTTGGTCTCCGCCGGAGCGGGACGGGACGCGTCGCGGCGGTCCACCGCCTCGCGGATGTCTCGCAGCGGCTCGTGGCTGCGGACGTCCGGGACGACGTCGAAGTTGTGCGGCGGCGGGGGCGACGTGGCGAACCACTCGAGCGTCTGGCCGCCCCAGGGGTCGTGTCCGGCTCGCGTTCCTCCCGTGATCCCCGCGTAGACGTTGACGATGGACAGCACGATGCCGAGCGCCAGCACGAACGCTCCGATCGTCGCGATCAGGTTGAGCGCGTTCAGGTGCTGAGCGTTGATCGCGTCGCTGGCCTCGAAGAACTTGAAGATGTCGACCTGCTGGCCCTCGACGCCGGCCAGGAAGAGGGGGATGAACGTGAGCTGGGCACCGAGGACGATCAGGATCACGGAGGGCTTCGCCAGCGCCTCGCCCATCGTGCGGCCGGTCATCTTCGGGAACCAGTAGTAGAGGGCCGCCAGGCCACCGAGCACCGGCCCTCCGACCAGCACGTAGCCGCTGGCGGCGGTCGACGCGGTCGTGTCGGCCAGCAGCCAGTTGACCGGGATGACGCTCTGGATCAGCTCCCCGACGAGCCCGAAGGTGAGGGTCGAGATCGACGCCAGCGCGAACATCATGGGCGCGCGCATCCGTATGACCCCACCGGCGATCGTGCCGATCCAGTTCACCAGGATCACCCCGATGGGGATGGTCAGCAGCAGGGACATCAGCATCGCGGCGTAGAGCCACCCGATCGGGATCGAGGCGCTCATCATGTTCTGCATCCAGGCGAGCAGGCCGAGCGGCATGATCGCCGCCATCGAGATCATCAGCGCGCCGCGCGAGAGCAGCGGCTTGCCGGAGAAGACCGGAAGGATCTCCGAGATGGCCCCGAACGCCGGCAGCAGGAAGACGAGATAGCAGCCGGTGAAGAAGATCCAGCTCAGGTGCTGGTAGAAGATCGGCGCGCCGCCCTCGCCCGGGTCGAAGAAGATGCCGCCGAAGTGCCGCTCCATCTCGAGCATGACGAGGGCCGCGAGCATCGCCGAGCCGGCGACGATCATGGTCCAGCTCGAGACGGCGCCCGAGAAGGTGAATGTCGGCAGGCGCCGCCAGGCGAGCCCTGGAGCCCGCAGCTTGGAGATCGTCACCGCGAGGTTGATCGACTGCAGGACCAGGCCGAGAACCGTGAGGCCGACCGCGGTGATCCAGACATCGACGCCGTTGTTCGAGATGAACGCGGTGTCGGAGAGCGGCGGCCACGAGTTGAACCCGGCCTCCGGCGGCGTGTAGGCGAAGGACACGTAGAGCAGGGCGCCGCCGAAGACGTACAGCCACAGCGAGAGCGAGGCGAGGCGAGGGAAGGCGAGTGAGCGGGCACCGATCTGGAGGGGGACGACGTAGGTGTAGAGGCCGAATGCGATCGGCAGGCCGAACAGCACGACCAGGGTCGCGCTGCCGACCGAGAGCAGGCGGTTGAAGGTGACCGGCTCGATCAGGTCGTTCTCCGGGACGCCCAGCTGCAGGCGCATCAGCAGGAAGGAGACGATGCCGAGCACCAGGAAGGAGAGCGCCGCGCCGATGTAGATGCGGCCGATGTCCTTGTGGTCCGGGCTCATCACCATCTCGAGCCAGCGCGGGCGGGACGGCGCCGGGCCGTCGGTGACGAGCTCGGGCCGGTGTGGGGCGATGCTTCTTCCGTTGGTGCCCATCAGCCCTCTCCGTTCGCCTGCTGGACGAAGTTCTGTGCCTGCTGGATGCCGGCGGCCTGCTGCTCGAGCCAGGCCTGATAGGTCGGCACGTCGACCACGTGGACGCGGGTCCGCATGACCGCGTAGCTGGCGCCCGAGAACGCGTAGCTGGCGCCGTCGTAGTCGCCGGTCTCGTCGGCCTTGAACCAGGTCGTGTTGGTCTCGCCCGGCGTGGCGTCCATCTTCGGGCTCAGCCCGGGGACCCACCAGCGGTGGACGACGTCGGTCGAGCAGAGGTGCAGGATGACTGCGGTGTCCACGGGCACGACCAGCTGGTAGTAGGAGTAGGTCCCATCCGGGTACTCGTAGCGCCAGATCCACTGCTGGCCGCAGACGTTGACCTGCAAGGGCGCGGAGGAGGCGGCGGTGACCGGCAGGTCGAGCGAGCGCTGGGCGGTCAGGCTCGAAGTGGCCTGCAGCCCGTTCGGCCCGGACGCCTCGACCTTCTTGGTGTCGTGGGTAAGCAGGACCCCGAGGACGAAGGCGACCACGACGATCGCGCCGAAGACGCCGGCGGTCGCGAACTGCGCGGGGCGCCGTACCACCAGGCGCCGCGGCTCGCGTCCGCGGGCCGACCGGAAGCGCATGACGACGCCGATGAGCGCGAGGTTGATCGCGACCAGCAGGACGACGCCGATGGCGAGCATCACCCAGTAGAGGGTGTTCATGTCCTCGGCGTTGGGCGAGTGCGCCGCGTGGGGTCCGATCAGGGCAAGCAAGGCGGCGTGAGTCTATTAACTAGTCCCCCGGCCCGGCGGAGCGGCGGACCCTCGCCCAAGAGTCCGCCGCCGCCGACGCGGGTTGAAATCAGGTGGGGATGCCGCCCCCGCCCCCGCCGTCACCGGCCGTGCCGCACTGGCGCAGCGCCGGCGACTGGTCGGCCGCGTGGTCCAGACCGCGCGAGTTGTCATTGCCGACGCGCATCTGGGAGCCGCGCAGGAAGGCGGGCGGCACCGGATCGACGATCCCGCCGGAGACCTCGTACCCGCCTCGGTGGGAGTTCTCGGCCTCGTTGCAGACCGTGCTGGCCTGGCTTGCGGGAGCGAGCGCGCCGAGGTAACTGGCGGCTAGGACCCCGGTGGTGATCAGAAGCTTCTTCCCGGTTCTCACTGGTGACCTCCGTGTCGTGTTCGCGGCCTCGAGCCGCGCTCCCGATAAGAGTCGATCCGCCGCGCAGCGGTCTTGAGCGCGTTGGACACTCGGCCCCGCGAATGGACGGACGAACATGACGGCCACGACGGCCAGTAACGTCGATTCGCCGGGGAGATGAGAGCGGTACCGAAAAGCTGCATGACCGCGGCGTTCGCCGTCGTGAGCGCGCTCGCGCTGGCCCCCTGGGCCTCCGCACAGTCGCCCGGCGCGTCGGGCGCCGGCGACCCGTACTTCCCGCTCATGGGCAACGGCGGCTACGAGGTCGACCACTACGACCTCAACCTGGCCGTCCGCCCCAAGCCCGACAAGGTCAAGGCGGTCGCCACCATCGGCGCCACGGCCACCCAGGCGCTCAGCTCCTTCAATCTCGACCTCCGCGGGCTGAGGGTGACCTCGGTGACCGTCGGCGGCACACCCGCCCCGGTCACGCGCCGCGGCGCCGAGATGACCGTGACGCCCGCGGCTCCGCTCGCCTCGGGCACCACCTTCACCGTGGCGGTCGCCTACAAGGGCCGGCCGCAGCCGATCGGCGGGGTGGGGTGGATCAGGACGCACGACGGGACGACCGTGTTCAGCGAGCCCAACGGCTCACCGGGTTGGTTCCCCTGCAACGACCACCCGTCGGACAAGGCGACCTACTCGTTCACGGTGAAGGTGCCGCGCCGCTATCGCGCGGTCGCAAACGGGCGGCTCGACTTCGTCCATCGGCACGGCAAGGCGACCACCTTCGCCTGGCACGAGCCGGAGCCGATGGCCACCTATCTCTCCACCGTGACGATCGGCCGCTTTCCGACCAAGCGCTCGACGATCGACGGCATACCCAGCTGGACGGCGGTGGCCCCGGGCCAGGGAGAGCGGTCGCGGCGGAGCTTGCGGAAGCTGCCGCGGATCATCAACCTCTTCGCCTCTCGCTTCGGCCCTTATCCGTTCTCAAGCGCGGGATCGATCGTCGTGCCCGGCAAGTCCGAGACCGCTCTCGAGAACCAAACGCGCCCGGTCTATCTCGGCGCTCCGTTCCCGGACGTCGTCGCTCACGAGACCGCCCACCAGTGGTTCGGGGACGCGGTGTCGGTCGCTCAGTGGCAGGACGTCTGGCTGAACGAGGGCTTCGCGGTCTGGGTCACCTGGATGTGGGAGACGCGGGGCGCGGACGCCCGCCTTCGGCGGATCTTCCACCGGTACTTCAAGAAGCGGCCGTTCGGGATCCGCGGCTTCTGGAAGCTCCCGCCGGGAGCGCCGGGACCGAAGAAGCTGTTCTCCCTCGCTGTCTACTACCGCGGAGGGATGACTCTCGAGGCGCTGAGAGAGAAGGTGGGAGACGGGGCCTTCTACGCGACCCTTCGCGACTGGGTCAGCCAGCACGCCTACGGAAACGCGAGCACCCAGCAGTTCATCGCCCTGGCGGAGGCCGACGCCGGAGTCCCGCTCGACCACTTCTTTGACGCCTGGCTGTTCGAGCCGCACAGGCCGAAGAACTTCTAGACCCCCGGGCGGGGCGGTTGAATCGGCCGCCCCGCGATGCGAACATACGTTCGTGTCAGAGGAAGCGTCGATCCTGCATGCCGACGCCGATGCCTTCTTCGCCGCGGTGGAGCAGCGCGACGATCCGAGCCTGCGCGGCCGCCCGACGATCGTCGGGGCGGGTGTCGTGATGGCGGCCAGCTACGAGGCCCGCGCCTATGGGATCCACGGTGGGATGGGAGGGCGCCGGGCGCTGCGGCTCTGTCCGCACGCCGCGGTGGTGTCTCCGCGCTTCTCCGCCTACACCGAGGCGAGCAGGGCCCTGTTCGACCTCTTCGAGGAGACCGCACCGCTGGTCGAGGGGCTCTCGCTGGAGGAGGCCTTCCTCGACGTGCGGGGCCTGGAGCGGATCTCGGGGACGCCGCGCCGGATCGCGGAGCGGCTCCGGCGGCTGGCGAATGAGCGGGTCGGGCTGGCGGTCACCGTTGGAGTCGCCCGGACGAAGGTGCTCGCCAAGATGGCCAGCCGCGCCGCCAAGCCCGACGGGCTGCTCGTCATCGATCCCTCGCGCGAGTCGGCGTTCCTCGAGCCACTCCCGGTGGAGGCGCTCTGGGGTGTCGGCGACGCGACCGCGGAGAAGCTCCGCGCCCACGGCATCACCACGATCGGGGAGATCGGTCGCCGCGATCCCACGGACCTCGCGATGTTCCTCGGCTCCCACGCGGCGCATCACCTGCATGCCGTCGCTCACAACAGGGATCCGCGCCGGGTGCGGCGAGGCAGACGGCGCCGCTCGATCGGGACCCAATCGGCGTTCGCAGGAGGCGGACGATCGCGATTGGATCTCGATGCGCTGCTCGTCACGCTGGTCGACCGGGTGGCGCGGCGCGCGCGCGCCGCGAGCTGGGCCGGCCGCACCGTGACCCTGCGCTTCCGCTTCGGGGACTTCTCGCGGGCCACCCGCTCTCGCACGCTCCCGCATCCGACGGCGGGCACCGGTGCGATCCTCGCCGCCGCCCGGTCGCTGCTCGCCGCCGCCCGCCCGATGATCGAGCGCCGCGGAATCACGCTGCTCGGGATCACGGTCGCCAATCTGAGCCACGAGGCGCAGCTCGTGCTGCCGCTGGATCCCCAGGACGATTCGGCCCTCGACCGCGCCGTCGACGAGATCCGGGAGCGCTTCGGGAACGATGCGATCAGGCGCGGCTCGACGCGACAGTCGGCGCCGCGGCACTTCACGCAGGTCTGATCGGCGCCCGACGGTTAGGCTCCCCGCCGATGGCGAGCGTTCGCGAGGTCACCTTCGATCTTTTCCGCGAGCACGGGATGACGACGATCTTCGGCAATCCCGGCTCGACCGAGCTGCCGATGCTCGCCGAATTCCCCGACGACTTCCGCTACGTCCTCGGCCTGCAGGAGGCGGTGGCCGTCGGGATGGCGGATGGATTCGCGCAGGCCTCGGGCGGACCGGCCCACGTCAACCTCCACACCGCGCCGGGGGTCGGCAACGGGATGGGGGCGATCTTCAACGCCCAGGCCAACCACTCTCCGCTGGTGGTGACGGCCGGACAGCAGGTCAGGGCCCACATCACGATGCAGGCCAACCTGACCAATCGCGACGCGACACGCGTCGTCCATCCCTTCGTGAAGTGGAGCTTCGAGCCGCCGCGGGCGCAGGACGTGCCCCATGCGCTCGCCCGGGCGATCCACACCGCCTCGCTCGCACCCAAGGGCCCCGCCTTCGTCTCGCTGCCGATGGACGACTGGAATGCCGAGGCCGAGGATGCCTCGGGCGCGGTCGTCGAGCGGACCTCCGAGCCGCGCACCGGCCCCGATCCCGACGCGATCAGGGAGCTGGCGAAGCGGTTCGAGGCAGCAAGCAACCCGGTGCTGGTCGCCGGCCCCGACATCGATGCGAGCGGCGGCTGGGACGACGCGATCGCCCTTGCCGAGCGCCAGAAGCTGCCTGTCTTCGCCTCGCCCGCGCCGGGCGGCGGACGCCTCGGCTTCCCGGAGGGTCACCCTCTCTTCCAGGGTGTTCTGCCGCCGGCGATCGGCCCCGTCGCCGAGACGCTCAAGGGCCGCGACCTGATCCTCGTGATCGGCTCCTCGGTCTTCCCGTACTACCCCTACATCCCCGGTCCTCTCCTCCCGGACGGCGCCTCCCTCGTCGCGATCACCAGCGACCCCGACGAAGCGGCCCGCGCCCCGATGGGCGACGTGATCCTCGCCGACCCCGCGCTTGCCATCCGCGCGCTGGTCGCCGAGTTGGGGGAGGCGAATCGCGCTGAGCCGGACCCGCTGTCCGAGCCGAGCGCCGGCGAGGAGACCGACCCGCTGACGCCGACGATGGTCCACAACACGCTCCGCCAAGTCTTCCCGGACGACGGGATCATCGTCCTCGAGTCGCCGTCGAGCACTCTCGCGCTGCGCAACCAGCTCCGGATCTCGAAGCCCGGCAGCTACTACTTCGGCGCGGGCGGCGGCCTCGGCTTCGGCCTCGCGGGCGCGATCGGCGTCCAGCTCGCCCAGCCGGAGCGCCCGGTCGTCTGCGTGCTCGGCGAGGGCTCGGCGCAGTACGCGATCACCGGCTTCTGGACCGCCGCGGCCTACGACGTCCCGGTCACCTTCCTGGTCCTCCGCAACGAGGAGTACTCGATCCTCAAGTGGTTCGCGGACGTCGAGGAGGTGCAGGGCGCGCCCGGCCTCGATCTGCCGGCGCTCGAGGTCGCGAAGGTCGCGGAGGCGTATGGCGTCGCGTCGAAGACCGTCTCCGGCCGCGACGAGCTGCACGCGGCGCTGGAGGGTGCGATCGGCTCGGGCAAGCCGGAGCTGGTCGAGGTCCCGGTGACGCCCGGCATGGCGCTCTTCTAGGCTGCGCTCATGGATCTACTGGCGCCGGATGTGAGCCGGATCGCGCCGGACGGGAGTGAGGCCGCCAAGGATCGCGCGCCCGACGAGCTCGCCTCCGGGACGCCCGAGCCGCTGCGCTCGGAGCTGGTCGAGCTGCTCGGGCCCGACCGCGTGCTGACCCGGGTCATCGACCTCATCCGCTACGCGTCCGACGCGAGCCCGTACCGGCTGCTGCCGAAGGCGGTCGTGATGGCACGGGATGCAAATGACGTCGCGAAGGTCCTCGCCTACTCTCGCGCGTCCAAGGTCCCAGTCACCTTCCGCGCCGGCGGCACCAGCCTGAACGGCCAGTCCCAGAGCGACGGGATCCTGGTCGACGTTCGCCGGCACTGGACCGGGGTGGAGGTGCTCGACGACGGCGCGCGGGCCCGCGTCAAGCCGGGCACCGTCCTCGGGCACGCCAACCGGGCGCTCTGGCCTCACGGGCGCAAGCTCGGCCCCGACCCGGCCAGCACCGACATCGCCTGCGTCGGCGGCGTGCTAGCCAACAACTCCGGCGGGATGCGCTGCGGAATCGTCGCAGACTCCTACAGCACGGTGCGCTCGCTGACCTTCGTGCTGCCTTCGGGGACGGTCATCAACACCGCCGCGGCGAACGCGGCCGAGCGCTTCGCCGAGACGGAGCCGGAGCTGGCCAACGGACTCGCCGAGATCCGCGACGAGATCCGAGCCGACTCTGAGCTCAGCGAGCGGATCCGCAGGAAGTTCCAGATCAAGAACACGACCGGCTACAGGCTCTGCGCCTTTCTCGACGCCGACGAGCCCGTCGAGATCTTTCGCCGCCTGCTGATCGGGTCGGAGGGGACGCTCGGGTTCATCGCCGAGGCGGTGATGGAGACGGTGCCGAAGCCCTCGCTCACCACCGTCTCCTGGCTCCACTTCGACGGGATCGAGTCGGCGACCGAGCCGGTGCCGGCCCTCGTCCAGGCGGGGGCGAGCGCGGTCGAGCTGATGGTCGCCCCGGCCCTGATGGTCGCCGCTCAGAACATCGCCGGAGCGCCGCAGGACTGGCTGGAGCTGCCGCCGACCTCGGCCGCACTGCTGGTTGAGTTCGGCGCGGAGACCGATGGCGAGCTCGACAAGCTGGTCGCCGGGGCCGAGGAGATCCTCTCCGAGCACGAGCTGATCAGGCCGCCGGACTTCACCCGTGATGAGGAGCGGGTCGAGGTCGCCTGGACGGTCCGCGAGGGCCTGCACGGCCTGATCGGCCGCTTCCGTGCCCCAGGCACATCGCTGATCATCGAGGACGTCTGCGTGCCACCGGAGCGGATCGCAGAGTCCGCCCGCGACATCCAGGCGCTGCTCGGCGAGCACGGATTCCTCCCCGGTGTGGCGGGCCACACATCCGCGGGGAACCTCCACTTCATGCTCACGCCGGACTTCTCCAAGCAGGAGGACCTCGAGCGCTACGAGGCCTTCATGGAGAAGCTTGTCGAGCTGATCCTCGAGGTGTACGACGGCTCTCTGAAGGCCGAGCACGGCACGGGCCTGAACATGGCGCCGTACGTCGCGCGGGAATGGGGAGAGAAGGCCACCGCGTTGATGTGGCGGGTGAAGGAGCTGGCCGACCCGGATGGCGTGCTCGCGCCCGGCGTGCTCCTCAACCGCGACCCGGAGGCCCACCTCCGGAACCTGAAGACCACTCCGGAGATCGAGGAGGTCGCGAACACCTGCGTCGAGTGCGGCTTCTGCGAGCCGGTCTGCCCGAGCCGCCACCTGACCACGACGCCGCGCCAGCGGATCGTGATCCGGCGTGAGATGGCGCGCCAGCCCACGGGCTCTCCGGTGCAGCGGGCGCTGGTCGAGCAGTACGAGTACGACGGCATCCAGACCTGTGCCGCCGACGGCACCTGCCAGATCGCCTGCCCCCTGGGCATCGACACGGGCAAGCTGATCAAGGGATTCCGCGCCGAGGAGCACCCTCAAAAGGCGCAGCGCCAGGCGGCCAGGGTGGCGGAGCACTGGTCGTCGGTCGAGAAGACCGCCCGGGTCGCGCTCCGCGCCGGATCGGTCGCCGGCCCCTTGATGCGCGGCGCCGCCGGAGCCGCCCGCTCGCTGTTCAGCGACGAGCTCGTGCCGTCCTGGCCGCGCAGCATGCCCCCGCCGGCCCCGGCGGAGCTGCCGCGCACCTCACGCGACGGCGCCGCGGCCGTCTACATGCCCGCCTGCGTCAACCGCATCTTCGGCCCGTCGGCCCAGGACGGAGGCCTGCCTCTGCCCGAGGCGATGGTCGCGGTCTCCGCCCGGGCCGGCATGCCGGTCTGGATCCCGGACGACGTCGCGGGGAAGTGCTGCTCGGTCCCGTGGGCGTCGAAGGGCTACACCGAGGGCGCCGAGCTGATGGCAGACCGCACCGTCGAGGCACTCTGGCTCTGGACCGGGGAGGGGGAGCTGCCTGCCGTCATCGATGCCAGCTCCTGCTCCCATGGCCTGGCGGAGGAGGCGAAGGAGCGCCATCCGGAGCTGGAGATCCTCGACTCGGTGGCCTGGGCCCAGCGCCTGCTCCCCAACCTCGAGGTCAAGCAGCGTCTCGGCTCGGTCGCGGTGCACCCGACCTGCTCGACCCGTCACATGGGCCTCGAGCGCCAGCTCCGCGAGATCGCCGCCGCGATGGCGGAGGAGGTGGTCCAGCCGATCCGGGCGACGTGCTGCGGGATGGCGGGCGACCGCGGCATGCTCCACCCGGAGCTGACGAGGTCCGCGACGGCCGAGGAGGCCGCCGAGCTCGCCGGATCGAACCACGACGCGTATGTGTGCAGCAACCGGACCTGCGAGATCGGCCTGGAGGAGGCGACCGGCGCGGCATACGAGTCGTTGCTGATCCCGCTCGAGCGGGTCACGCGCCCCTAGGCGGTCGGAGTCGACTGTCTCAGAGCCGAGACCGGCTCGGGCCTGCCCAGGTGGTAGCCCTGGGCGAAGTCGACGCCCAGCTCGCGGACCAAGTCCATCGTCACCTGGTCGGTGACGAACTCCGCGATGGTCTTGATGCCGAGGCCCTGGCACGCCTGGACCACGGCCCTGACGATGAGCTGGTCGGTGCGGCTGTTCGGCAGCTCCTTGACGAACTCGCCGTCGATCTTCAGGTAGCTGATCGGCAGGTGCTTCAGGTAGTAGAAGGACGCGTAGCCCGCCCCGAAGTCGTCGAGGGCGAACCGGCAGCCGACCTTGGCGAGGCTCTGAGCGAAGGCCCGGGCGTGGTCCATATCGGCGACAGCGGCGGTCTCGGTGACCTCGAAAATCAGGCTGGCGGGATCGATCCCGCTCCTGGTGAGCTCGCGCCTGACCTCGTCCGGGAACCGGGCGTCGCCCATCGTCTGGCCGGAGAGGTTCACCTCCAGGGTCAGCTCCCGGCCGTCGGCGTTGTGGGCGGCGATCAGGCGGACGGCCTGCTGGGTGACCCAGCGGTCGATGCCGCCGATCAGCCCGAAGCGCTCGGCGGTCGCGAGGAACTCGCCGGGCACGACCAGGCCGCCACCGTCGTCCCGCATGCGAAGGAGGATCTCGTGTTGGGTGGCCTCGCCTTTCTCGAGGTTGACGATCGGCTGGCTGGTCAGGACGAAGAGGCCGCGCTCCGTGGCCTGGCGGACGCGCTCGGTCCAGGCGCGGCGCTCGTCCATCTCGCTGCGCCCGGTCGGGTCGTATGCGGAGACCCGGTCCCGCCCCGTCTCCTTCGCCGTGGACATCGCGGTCTCGGCCTCGGCCAGCAGCTCCGCGCCGACCACCTGCCGTTCGTCGAGGGAGGTCACACCCGCGCTCAGGGAGATCCTGATCCCCTCGCCGTTGATCACGAAGGGATGGCGCCGGGCGATCCCGAGCAGCTCGTCGGCGAGGGTGATCGCCTTCGTCCGGTCGGCCCCGTGGATGAGGATGCCGAAGACGTCGCCGCCCACCCGGGCGAGCACGTCCGTCTTGCGGAGCCGGCTGCTGATCAGCTCGGCGAGCCCGGCGAGCACCTCATCTCCCCCCGCCGCGCCGAGCGACTCGTTCACGTACTTGAAGCTGTCGACGCCGACCGCGATCACCGAGCCGCCGCTTCCGTATCGCGCGGCGAAGTCCACGTGCCTGGTCAGGGCGTGCTCGAAGCTGACTCGGTTGGCGAGCCCGGTGAGGGAATCCTGCTCCGCCATCTGGCGCAGCCGGGCCTCCTCGCGCTTGCGGTCGCGGATGTCGTGTCCGACCGCCGCGAGGGAGCGGACCTGCCCAACCCGTACCTCGCTCAGGGAGAGCTCCATTGCCACGCCCGAGCCGTCGGGCTGGCGCGTGACCACCTCGCGGCGCTCGCCGAGCTCCTCCGGCTGCTCGCCGTCGGCGAAGCGGCGCAGGAGCGCTGCGTACTGCTCGCCGTAGGGCTCCGCGAGGAGCGTGGGCAGGGCGGTGCCGGCGAGATCGGAGATCGGCAGCCCGAAAAGGCGTTCGGCAGCCGCATTCGCGTAGGCGATCGAGCCCCGCTCGTCGACCAGCAGGATCGCGTCAGGGAGGTTCTCGAGCAGGGCGATGGTCGGCGTGGTGCCGCCGTCTTGAGCCGTGGCGAGGCCGGTAGCGCTCACACGGGATTATCGGCACCACGCATGAGCTGGCTTTAGACTCGCGCCTCCTTGCCCGGCAGTGCACCGAGACGTCCATCGCCCTGGCGCCCGCTGGTGAAGGGCGCCGCCGCCGCTGCGCTGGCGGCGGCCTTCGCGGTCCCGCTGATGCGGAAGAAGCGCCGGATCCCCCCGGCGGTGACGACGGCGGCTCTCGCGGCGGGCCCGCCCGCCCTTGCGGTCCTGCGACCCCGGACCAAGCTGCGTGACGCCGGCATGTACGCACTGCAGATGTGGATGTTCGTCCTGGGCCACGAGCTCCCCTACGACGACCCCGAGCGGGCGGAGAGCCGCCTGCGCGTCGGCTACCCGATCCGGGTGGACCGGGTCATCGGCGGCGGCGAGCTGCCCAACGTCAGGTTGCAGAGGGCCCTGGGCGGGCTCGGCAACAGGAACGTGATCAACCGCTTCCTCTGCTGGGTCCACTGGACCTGGTTCTTCGAACCCCATTCGGCACTGACCTACATCCTCGCCCGCGACCAGGAGCAGTTCGCGCGGTCCGCGAGGCAGATGGCGGCCGTCTATGACCTGGGCTGCATCGTCTACGCGGCGGTCCCCACCGCGCCGCCGTGGTGGGCGTCGGAGGAGGGGCACACCGACGCCAAGGTCCGCCGGATCATGGTCGAGGTCGGGGAGGAGGAGTGGGGGAAGGCCTGGCCGGTCCTCTACGACACCCTCGGCGGCAATCCATGGGCCGCGATGCCGTCGCTTCACTTCGCGACCTCCCTGATGACGGCGATCCTGCTCTCGGAGATGGGATGGCGTGAGGGGATGGCCGGCTGGGCCTACGCCGGCACGCTTGGGTTCGCGCTCGTCTACCTCGGCGAGCACTACGTCGTCGACCTGCTCGCCGGGGCCGCCCTGGTGGTGGCGATCAGGCGCGGGGAGCGCTATGCAGAGCCGGTCGCGAAAGCCGTGAGTAAGGCGTTGCAGCGCCTGGAGCGCGTGGCGAGCGACTAGCCCGCTTTGCGAAGATCCCTCAGGTGAGGGAGGAGCGCCCGCAGAGCGCTTCAGGACATGAGGACTCCGCGCGCGAGATGCTCGCGGAGTCCGAGCCGAGCTTCTTTGCGAACCCGAAGCGCCTCATCCAGACCGGCGTCGCGGTCGTCCTGCTCCTGGTCGCGATCTACGTCCTGATCCCGAAGCTGTTCGACCTGCAGGATGCCTGGGGGAAGGTCAAGGAGGGGGATCCGCTCTGGATCGCCGTCGGCGTGCTCTTCTGCATCGCGATGTTCGCCGCCTACGTCGCGCTGTTCCGCGGTGTCGTCGGCGAGAAGGTGATCCACCTGGAGTGGGGCGAGAGCTACCAGATCACGATGGCGGGGCTGGCGGCCACCCGTCTCTTCTCCGCCGGCGGTGCGGGCGGCATCCTGCTCACCTACTGGGCGCTGCGCAAGGCTGGCATGGAGCGCCGCCAGTCGGTCTGCCGCATGGTCGCGTTCCTCGTGGTCCTTTACTCCGTCTACCTCCTCGCGATCGTCGTCTTCGGGGTGTTGCTGCGCACCGGTGTCATGTCGGGCGAGGCGCCCCTCTCCGGCACGGTGATTCCCGCGGCCCTCGCAGCCCTCGCGCTCGTTCTTGGACTGCTGATCGCCCTGCTCCCCAACGACTTCGAACGCCGAATAGAGCGCCACACCTCCGGGCGCTTCAGCAGGATCGCCAAGCGGATCGCCACCGCCCCGGCCACCTTTGCGCAGGGAACGCGAACCGCCATCGCCTTCGTCCGCCAGCCGAGCTCCGGTGCGATGGCATTCGGTGGCGCGGTCGGCTTCTGGGGCGCGAACATCGCGATCCTCTGGGCGAGCTTCCACGCCTTCCACGCCTCGGTCCCCCTGGGGGTGGTGATCCAGGGGTTCTTCCTCGGCATGGTCGCCAACCTCTTCCCGTTCGCCCCGGGAGGCGTCGGCGCGGTCGATGCGGGGATGATCGGCGCGTTCGTGCTGTTCGGCGTTCCCAGCTCGGAGGTCTTCCCCGCGGTCCTCACCTACCGGGTGATCGCGTTCTGGCTGCCGATCCCTCCGGGGATCGTCGCGTTCTTCCAGCTCCGCAAGACCGTCAACCGCTGGGAGGGGGAGGGGCGTAACGCCACGGGGCCTGGCGCTACTATAAAAAGTGAAGTAAGAACGCCGAACACACCGATAGCCTCCCGAATCGAGGAAGCGTGAGCGAGACAACCGAAAACGGCAAGGTCGAGAACCTGATCATCATCGGCGGCGGGCCCTCGGGCTACACCGCGGCGCTGTACGCCGCCCGCGCCGAGCTCGAGCCGCTTCTCATTGAGGGCTTCCAGTGGGGCGGCCAGCTTCAGAACACGACCGACGTCGAGAACTACCCGGGCTATCCGGAGGGCGTGATTGGGCCGGAGATGATGAATCAGTTCCGCGCCCAGGCCGAGCGCTTCGGCACGCGCTTCATCACCGACGACGCCACCGAGGTCGAGCTGACCGACGGCGGCATCCACACCGTCCGAGTCGGCAAGGACGAGTACAAGGCGAGGGCCGTGATCCTCTCCATGGGGGCGGAGCCCAAGCGGCTCGGGATCCCGGGCGAGATGGAGCTCGGCGGCCGCGGCGTCTCCACCTGCGGTGTCTGCGACGGCGCCTTCTTCAAGGACGAGAACGTGGCCGTGATCGGCGGCGGCGACTCGGCGATGGAGGACTCCATCTTCGTCTCCAAGTTCGCCAAGGACCTGAAGATCATCCACCGTCGCGACGAGTTCCGCGCCTCGAAGATCATGCAGGAGCGGGCGCGAAGCAAGGACAACATCGAGTTCCTGACCCCATACAAGCCGCTCGAGTTCGTCGCGGGCGAGGACGGCAAGATCGCCAAGATCCGCCTCGAGAACTCCGAGTCCGGTGAGGAGTCGGAGATCGAGGTCGGCGGAGCGTTCGTCGCCATCGGGCACCGGCCGCGGTCGGAGCTCGTCGAAGGCCAGGTCGATCTCGATGACGAGGGCTACGTCGTCGTACAGGAGCCGTCCACCAAGACCAAGCTGGACGGAGTCTTCGCGGTCGGCGACCTCGTCGACCACACCTACCGGCAGGCGGTCACCGCCGCCGGCAGCGGCACCAAGGGCGCCCTCGACGCCGAGTGGTACCTGCGCGACATGCCGCCCGACCCCGAGGAGCACTGGGGCACCAACACGGGCGCCATCGTCGAAGCGGTCGAGAGCGCCTAGAACCGGCGCCGTTTCGGTGTCCCGCGGATAGTCTCCCCGGATGTTTTTGGGGAGGCTCGCGTTCCGGTGGGGTGCTTGCGCCGTCACGCTTTCGGCTGCCCTGCTCGCCGTGCTGCCGGCCGGAGCGAGCGCCGAGACTCGCTACTCGGTCGCGGGCGGATGCTTCTCGCTGACCTCGGCGAGCTCGGGCGCTCCGGCTCCCGGTGGCGGCCAGCTTCGCTTCCAGGCCTCGGATCTGGGGAGCTACCTCCTCTATACGCAGGCCCACCAGTTCCTCGCCGACGGCGGAGGCACGGTCGGACCGACGGCTCAGCCGAGCCCGGCCTCCGACTGGGTGATGGAGGACGCGGCGGACGGCGGCTTCACCTTCTCCCCGAAGTCCGATCCGAGCAGGGTCATGGCCGTCTCCGGTGGCCAGCTGGTCACCGTGCCACGCAGCGGTGCAGGTGACGCGACCCGCTTTCAGGTAGTCGCCGCGACCGGCTGCGCCGACTATCCCGAAGCCGAGCTCAACGTCTCCGGGACTCCGGCCCGCGGGGAGGTCCCCTACGGGCAGGTGCGCGGCCTGATGGACGGCCACATGCACTGGGTGAACTTCGAGTACCTCGGCGGGAACTTCCACTGCGGCCGGCCCTGGTCGCCCTACGGGATCCCGTCCGCCCTCCCGGACTGCTCGAGCATCGAGGGCCCGGCCGGCGTCACGGCGCCCATGCAGAACTTCCTCAACTTCGGCAACCCGGTGTCGCCGCACGACACTCGTGGGTGGCCGCAGCTCACCTCCTGGGGCCACAGCAACCTGACCTACGAGGGCAACTATTACCGCTGGGTCCAGCGCGTCTGGATGGCCGGCGAGCGGCTGATGGTGATGCCGGTCAACGAGAACCGTGCCCTCTGCCTACTCCAGGCCAACCGGCGCACCTCCTGCGACGAGATGGACACCGCGCGGATCGAGCTCGATGACATCCACAAGCTGCAGGACTACGTCGACGCGCAGGCTGGCGGACCGGGGAAGGGCTTCTTCCAGATCGTCACCGACCCGTTCCAGGCCCGGCGCGTGATCAACGAGGGCAAGCTCGCCGTGGTGCTCGAGATGGAGGTCTCCGAGCCGTTCGGCTGCACGGGCACCGAGTCCAACTCGAGCTGCGACCAGGCGCAGGTGGACCGCGAGCTGCAGGACCTCTACGACCGCGGGGTCCGCTCCTCGCTGCTGCTCAACAAGTTCGACAACCCCCTGACCGGCGTCCGCTTCGACAGCGGGCCGGTCGGAGCGCTGATCAACGCGGGCAACAAGGTGAGCTCAGGGTCGTTCTGGAGTGCCGAAACCTGCACCGGGGCCGAGCACGACAACCAGATCGATGGAGGAGTGCCCGCGGGTCCCATCGCCGACTTCCTCAACTCGCTCGGAGTGCCGCCGGGGACCCTGCCCGCGTATCCGCCGGCGCCGCACTGCAACACCCGGGGACTGACTGCGCTCGGCGCTCACACGGTCGACGCGATGATGAACAAGGGGATGATCGTCAACCCCGACCACATGAGCCAGAAGGGTGTGGACGCGACACTCAAGATCGCAGAGGCGCGCCACTACTCGGGCATCATTTCCCCGCACGGCTGGATGGACCCGCGCAACTGGCCGCGCATCTGGGCGCTCGGAGGGATGGCCTTCCCGAACTCGGGCTCGGCGCCGGACTTCGTCAAGGAATGGCAGGAGTACCGGCCGAAGCGCACCCCCTACTTCTTCGGGTGGGGCTGGGGCGCCGATCTCGGCGGCCTGGCGGAGCAGGGCCTGCCGCCCGACGGGAGCGCCCCCAAGGTCAATTACCCGTTCCGCTCGCTTGACGGCTCGACCACCATCGACCGCCAGCGCACCGGCCAACGGACCTTCGACTACAACACCGACGGCGTCGCCCATTACGGTCTGTACGCGGATTGGACCGACGAGGTGCGCAGCCTCGGCGGCCCGCAGATCGTCGACGACCTGCTCAACGGCCCGGAGGCCTATCTCGAGATGTGGGAGCGGGCCGAGGGCATTCCGGCCGCGCACTGCCTGCCCCGGCGCGCGAAGCTGCGCGCCAAGGGCATCGGCGGCATCCGCCTCGGCGCGGACGACCGGACTCTCCTGAAGAGCGCCGGACAGCCGTTGACGCGGACCCGCTCCTGGACCTACTGCGTGGCCGGGGCCAGGGCGAGCTCTGCCAGGAAGCGGAAGAAGAGGAAGGCCTCCCGTGGCGGGACGACCGCCGTCCTCACGCCCGCGGGCAGGGTGGCGCTGATCGCGACCACCGCCAAGGGCCATCGGGTCCGGGGCATCCATCCGGGGTCCCCCGCCTCGTTGCTCCGCGGACACGCCCGCCGCCAGGGCAAGGGCATCTGGGCGGCCAAGCTCGGAAAGAAGACCCGAGTCGCCTACGTGGTGAGGGGGAAGCGCATCCGCACCGTGGCCATCGCGGGCCGCGGTGCGAAGCGCCGCAAGCAGCTCCGGGCGTACCTGAAGCTCGTGCCGAAGACGGGCTTCGCTTCCCGCGGCGCCCTGATCGCGAGCAAGGCGAGCACCAGGAAGATCACGGCGGGGAACTCCAAGTCGCTCGTGCAGACCCACGAGCACGGCAGCAACCTCTTCTACTGCCAGATCGGTCTCTAGCTCCCACCCGGTCGGAGTACGCTCCGGCTGTGGAGCTGGCCACGGCTGACAGGCCGACGATCGCCGCTCCGGCGGAGGGCCTGCCGCCGGGACCCGATTGGTCCGTGATCCGGTCCACCCTGCGCTGGTGGCGACGGCCGCTCGAGACCCTCGAGTACTGCCGCGACCGCTACGGGGACATGTTCACCTACCGGCTCGCCCACGAGGGAACGTGGGTCTTCATCTCGGACCCCGAGGCGGTCAAACAGGTCTTCACGGGCGATCCGCGGCTTCTTCACGCCGGCGAGGCGAACGTGGTCCTGCTGCCGGTGCTCGGCGAGCACTCGGTCCTGCTGCTGGACGAGCCCGAGCACATGAAGGAGCGGAAGCTGATGCTGCCGCCCTTTCACGGCAAGCGGATGAAGGCCTACGGAGACGTGATGACCGAGATCGCCGGCGATCAGATCGATCGCTGGCCCGCCGACCGTTCGGTGCGGATGCGACCCCGGATGCAGGCGATGACGCTCGAGATCATCCTGCGGGCGGTCTTCGGAGTGGGCGAGGGACAGCGATTGACTCGGCTGCGCGATGAGCTGCGTCGCACCCTCAACCTGCTGGCGAGTCCCCGTCGAGTCCTCTTCCTGGTGTTGCTGGGCCCGAAGCGTGTCCGGCGCTTCGGCCCGTTTCGGCGCCACCTCGAAAGGCTCGACCGGGTCCTGCTGGAGGAGATCGCGTCTCGCCGCGAAGCCACCGATCTCGCCGAGCGCGATGACATCCTCTCGCTGCTGCTTCAGGCCAAGCACGAGGACGGTCGGCCGATGGGTGACCGCGAGCTCAGGGACGAGCTGATGACGCTGCTGGTCGCGGGGCACGAGACCACGGCGACCGCCCTCTCCTGGGCGATAGAGCTGCTCTCCCGCCACCCGGAGGTGCTGGAGCGCCTCGAGGGGAGCGTGGCCGCCGGCGAGGAGGCCTATCTGGACGCCGTGATCAAGGAGACATTGCGGCTGCGTCCCGTGATCGCCCTCGTCCTCCGAAGGCTGGTTGAGCCGATGGAGATCGGTGGGCGGCTGCTCCCGGCCGGAGCCAACGTCGCTCCTTCGATCTACCTGATCCACCGCGACCCGGAGATCTATCCGGAGCCCGAACGCTTCCGCCCCGAGCGCTTCCTGGAGGATCCGGCGGGGACCTACACCTGGATACCGTTCGGCGGTGGCGTGCGCCGCTGCCTGGGCGCCGCGTTCGCCGAGTTCGAGATGGCGGTCGTACTCAAGGAGCTCATCGCCCGCCGTCGGATTCGGCCAGTCGGAGATCGGCCCGAGCACTCGGTGAGGAGCACGATCACCAACGTTCCGAATCGCGGCGGCGAGGTCCTGCTTCCACTGAGGTGAGCCGGTGCCTCAGGAGGCGAGCTCGCGCAGGGCCGGCGCGGGCCGGTAGGCCTCGCCGCGCAGCTCGCGCAGCTCCTCCAGCACGCCGAGGGAGCGGCTCCAGCCGAGGCGCTCGCCCCACTCGAGCGGCCCGATCGGCCAGTTGTAGCCCAGCCGCATCGCGGTGTTGATGTCGTCCGCCGAGGCCACCCGCTCGCCGAGGGCGAAGCAGGCCTCGTTGGCGATCGTCGCGCCGAGACGGATGAGCACGATCGGGGCGTTCTCGCCGGCGACCTCGATCAGCTGGTCCTCGTCGAAGATCGGCCGCTCGCCCGGGAGGTCCGGGTCGCGCGGGCGGTGCCGCGTGCCCTTCTCGTATGTGTAGAAGCCTCGCCCGGTCTTCCGCCCGAGCCGCCCCGAGGCCACCATCCGCTCGTGGATCGGGGTTGGGCGCCAACGCGGCTCCCCGAACGACTGCTCCCAGAAGGACTTGGCGACCGTGAAGTTGACGTCCAGCCCGATCAGGTCCATCAGCTCGAACGGCCCCATCCGCAGCCCGGCGCCGAGCCGGACGATCCGATCGATCTCATCGTGTGGCGCGACGCCCTCGCCGAGCATCCGAAGCGATTCCAGGAAGAAGGGCCGCACGCAGCGGTTGGCGACGAAGCCGACGGAGTCGCGGGCTCGGATCGGGGTGCGGCCCATGCTCTTGGCGACCTCGGTGGTCAACTCCAGCGCCGGCTCGCCGCTCTCGTCTCCCGCCACGACCTCGACGAGCTGCATCAGGGCCGGCGGGTTGAAGAAGTGCATGCCGACGATCCGCCCCGGCTCGGGCACGGCCGCAGCGATGGCGGTCACCGAGAGGGAGGACGTATTGGTCGCGAGAACCGCATCGGGCCCGCAGACCGCGGCGAGCCTCTGAAACAGGTTCCGCTTCAGGTCGAGGTCCTCCGGGGCGGCCTCGATCACCAGGTCGGAGTCCTTGAGCGCCTCGATGATCGTGTCCGTCTCGATGCGGCCGAGCGCGTCGACCGCCTCCTGCTCCGACCAGCGCCCTCGCTCGGCGCCGCGGCGGAGCGCGGAGCGCAGCTGCTCGAGGCCTCGCTCGAGCGCCCGGCCGTCCAGTTCGTAGATGACGGTGGGGTGGCCGCCGAGGGCGGCGATCTGCGCGATCCCGGCGCCCATGGTTCCGGCGCCGACGACGCCGACCCTCGTCACGAGCCGTCGGCGGAGGGGGGTGTCATCGCGTTGATGCCGGTGGCGTCGCGCCCGATGATCAGCTTGTGGATCTGGGAGGTCCCCTCGTACAGGGTGGTGACGCGAGCATCGCGCAGGTAGCGCTCGACCGGATAGTCGTCGACGTACCCGGCGCCGCCGTGGACCTGGATCGCGGCGTTGGCGCACTCGACCGCGGCCTCGGTCGCGTAGTACTTCGCGATCGAGGTCTCGACCGTGTTGCGGTCTCCCTGGTCCTTGAGAGCTCCGGCGCGGTAGACCAGCAGCCGGGCGGCATCGCGCTTGACGATCATGTCCGCGATCAGCTCCTGAACGAGCTGGAAGCTCGCGATCGGAACTCCGAACTGCTTGCGCTCCTTCGCGTATTCGACGGAGGCGTCGACGCATCCGTCGCAGATCCCGACGCAGCCGGCGGCGACGCTGTAGCGGCCGTTGTCCAGCGAGCTCATCGCGATCTTGAAGCCGTCGCCGACCTCCCCGAGTAGGGCCTCGTCGGGAACCTCGACCTCGTCCAGCGAGATCTCGGCCGTGTCGGATGACCGCAGCCCGAGTTTGCCGTGGATCTCCTGGGCGCTGTAGCCCGCGGTCTCCGTCGGGACCATGAAGCAGGCGAGGCCCCGGTGCTTAGCCTCCGGATCGGTCTGGGCGAAGATCAGCGCGAGCTCGGCGACGTTCCCCATCGAGATCCACATCTTGTTCCCGGTGATCGTCCAGCCCGAGCCCGTCTTCGTCGCGCGCGTCCGAATGCTCGCCGGGTCCGACCCCGCGTCGGGCTCGGTCAGGCCGAAGCAGCCGAGCGCCTCACCGGAGCAGAGCCGCGGGAGCCATTCTCGCTTCTGCTCCTCCGTGCCCCACTTCTCGACCGAGCCCGCGACCAGGGAGGTCTGCACTGAGACGACCGTACGCGCCGAGGAGTCCGCGCGGCCGACCTGCTCGACGATCAGGGCGTAGCTCAGGTAGTCCAGCCCGCGGCCTCCGAACTCCTCGGCGACCGGGGCGCCGAGGTAGCCCATCTCGCCGAGCATCGTGGCGAGCTCGCGGTCGAACCGGCCCGCGCGGTCGTTCTCGCGGACCCGCGGGGCGATCTCCTTGTCGGCGAAGTCGCGGGCCGTCTCGGAGATCAGGCGCTGTTCGTCTGTCAGCTGGAAGTCCAAGCTCAGGTTCAGCTCGAGGCGGAGGGGGCGAGCTCGCGATCCAGCACCGTCCGGAAAGCCGCCGCCGCCTCCTTCGTCCGCGGGCCGGGACATTCTGCCAGCTTTGTCTCATTTACCGCCGAGATCGCCTGGACCTCGCGGACGGTCGAGGCGATGAAGGCCTCGCTCGCCCCCTCGAGGTCCGAGAGGGGGAAGGCGCCCTCCTCCACCTCGAGCTCTCGGACCAGACGGTCGCGGGTGATCGACGCGAGGATGCCCACGTCCAGGGCGGACGTGCGCAGCCGGCCGTCACTCACCCAGAAGACCGTCGAGGTCGGGGCCTCGAGCACGATCCCGTCGGGACGCACGAACACGGCGTCGTCCGCGCCCTTGCCCGCGGCGTAGCGGATCGCCTGCATGTTGGCGGCGTAGGAAAGCGACTTCACCCCGTTCAGGATCTGCGTGGGGGAGTAGGTGATCGTCACGACCGCCGCCGACTCGCTCGTGGCGTACGGCGGGAGCTGCTCCGTGAAGGCGAGATGGCGGCCGCCTCGGGTGACCACCAGCCGCAGCTGTCCCTCGTCATCGTCGAACTCGCGAAGCAGCGCCTCGATCTCACCCTCGAAGCGTGCGCGTTCCACGGGGAGCTCGATGGCGGCGGCAGAGCGCTCCAGCCTGTCGAGGTGCTCACCGAGCAGGAACGGGCGTCCCGCGTAGAGACGGATGACCTCGAAGACCCCATCACCCCGCAGAAGTCCGTCGTCAGCAGCCGGAATCGTGGCGTCCGCCCTATCGGTAATTCGTCCATCGACGCTGGCGAGCTCGGCTGCTGACACGTGAAACGAGGCTATCGGAGGCCGCCGCGCAACGTGACTGGCGGAGACGGCGTTTCTGTGCGCTAAAACTAGGTATGCATCAGTCGCCGTAGCAAGGCGGATGTATTCGCAAACCGCTCCTCTATCCGGGGGGATCCGGAGGCGGCGAACGGGATGGGTATGTAGTGCGACCAACGCAGAGGTTCTTGCGTTCAATCGAGGAGGCGTCGATGTATAGGCAGCGCAGAAAGAAGCTTCGTAGAAGGAGACGTAGGACGGTGGCCGTTGTTGCAGCCGCTGTCTCGGTCGCCGTGGTGGCAGTTCCCACACTGGCGTCCGCGAACCCAGTGAATGACCTGCTCCACAACCTGCTCGGCGGTAACGCTGGTTCGGGCGGAGCTGCGTCGGGCGGAGCCACTGCTACTCCCGACTCCGGAACTCCGCCGTCGTACACGCCGCCCCTGCATGGCACTGACCCGCACGGTCAGGGGAGCGACGCGACGGTCGATCTGACCCCAGGGACGACGAACCCGCTTCCGGGTGACCCCACCCAGGGCAGCGAGGACGTCATCGCGGGCGACTCCCGAGGCCAGCAGAGCAGTGACGGCACCTACCACGGTCGCGTCACGCTTCTCTACCTGCTGGGATCGCCGATCATCCAGGTGACCAGCGATCCGGGTCAGTCGAATGACGGCCCGCTCCAGCCGTTGCAGGATGGTCTCGACCAGATCTGCTCGGCGTCGAGCAGCAACCTGTGCCTGACGGTTCTGGGCATGCATTCATCGAGCACCGGTAACTCGTCGACGAACTCGTTCGAGGGCGTGGGCGCGCATATCGGTGGTCCCACTGGCGTCAACGCTGACGTCCTGACCTCGAACGGCAACATCTCGAGCGACGGAAGCTGTCAGACGGCGCATGGCGACTCGAGCGTCGCGGGGGCCAACGTCGGTCCGCTGACCGCGGATGCCCTGCAGGGCAACTCCGACAGCTCGGCCTGCAACTCGGGCTCGAACACGGTGCATCAGGACTCGACCGTCGTGAATCTCGCCGGTTCGGGTCTGCCGCTTCCAGCCGCCGGTTGTGCGGATGGCACGGCGAACACCAATTTCACCGCCCTCAGCCCGTTGCTGAGCACGGTGTGCAATGCGGATGACACCAACGGCAGTCAGACCGGTGCCCCCTACGGTGTGCGCGACGCGCTTGACGTCTTCGCGCTCATCACGGGTGACTCCGCTCTGCTGAAGGTGGCAGCCGCCGGTCCGGAGAGCCACGCTGTGGCCCCCGGCGGTGGCACGACCACCCCGCCCGGCAACCCGGGTAACAACGGCGGCACCAAGGGTGCCGGCGGCAAGGGTGGCAACAACAGTGGTAACGGCGGCGGCGGCAACGGTGGTGGAGCCGGCAACGGCTCGGCGGCCGGCTCGGCCGCGTCCGGTAACGGCCAGCTGGCCTTCACCGGCGCGGACCTGCTCGCCCTCGCTCTGGTCGGCGGCGCGCTGGTCCTCGGTGGGCTCGCCCTGACCACGGCCGGGCGGCGTCATCGCCAGACGGTCTAGCGACGGAAGCGGCAAGGGGGACGCCAAAGGGCGTCCCCCGCCGCGCCGTCGCAGCAGCGAGAAGAAGCCGAGCGCCCGAAAGCGCTCGGCTTCTTCGCGTACGGAGGCAGAACGCCGCGAGGCTGCCTCGAAGCGTGAGGCGAGCCGGAAGGGCGGCGACACCGGATCAACCGCCGGTCCCCCGGCGCAGGGCACGTCCATGCGCCGGGCTCGGCTGCAGAGGCCGGGCGAGCTCTGGGGCAGGCGAAGCGTCGCGGTGGGGGTCGTCCTGATCGCGGCCGCCCTGATCGGTGGGCTCGTCCTGATCTTCGCGGGCGGCGATGGCGGAGACCATTCCGCCGTCAACACCGCCAAGCAGGCTTCCAATCTCCAGGACAAGTTCCTGAAGCACACGGTGGTGGTGGCGGCCAAGGGCATCTCCGTCCGCCGTCCGGCCAACTGGAAGGACTCGAAGCATGGCGGAGTGATCGCCCTGCAGAGCCACGACCGGTGCCTCGCCATGACCCTCTCCGCTCCACAGGGAAAGGGCCAGGCCAAGAGCCTGCGGACCAACTCGCTCGCAGTCCTGAAGCGCTCCTTCGGGAACGCCAAGGTGCTGTCCGCGCCGGATTCCCCTGTTGGCGGGATCCCGACCACCACGGACGCCCTCAGCCTGAAGGATCAGAAGGGCAACCCGATCAGGGTGCTGCTCAGCGTCGGCACCGGCAAGAAGTACGCCTACCTCACCGAGATCGTCGTCCGCGACCCGCGCTGCCAGGGCGACCTGCAGCTCGGGCAGGTCGTCCTCTCGTCGATTCAGTACACCAAGTAGCTACAGGGCTTCGACGACGGTCGCGACGCCCTGGCCGACCCCGACGCACGCTGGTGGGCGGACATGGAACGGGATGCGAAATGGCTGCTTTGCATGGAAAGCAATAGTGCCTGCTCGACTGGGCACGCCTAGGTGTTCTGCACGGACTCCAGACCGAGTGGGGACACCGATGCTGGGTTCAAGCGGGAGTGGGAGCCTGGGGCGTGGAGACGACCAAATGAGACGCCCACTATCCATCGCGCTCGCCTCGCTCTTCGTCGCGGCCCTGGTCGCTCCCACCGCGCAGGCCGCCAGTCGCAGGTACTGGTTCGACTCGTACCTTGCACCCGGGGCTCCGTCCAGAATTTCCGTTTCTGTCTTGTACAAGAACAACAAACGGCATGGGCGCTACACGCCGCGCCAAGCCGATTATGACGCCACGGTCTCGGTTAGCTGCAATCCGCCGGTGACTCAGCGGCCCGATCTGCCCGAGGGCGCCTTTGCCGGCACCGGCTCATACATCCGTGGCACGCCCGACTACAACCTCATCAAGCTGAGGAAGGGAAGCTTCACCTACACGGACTCGTGGACGGACTCAGGTCCAATCGACACTGGGTACGCACCCGGCAGCATCAACGCCACCGCGACTGGCAAGGTGCTCAAGAAGAAGCCCGGGGTGAGGAAGCAGATGCGGGTGGACGGCTCGGTCTCGGTCCTCGATTACAGCTTGCCCGGTTGGGGCTTGCACAACTGCACGAGCGGCGGGCCGGTCCCCTACTCCGCGACCCCCTGTCGCCCCAGCCCATACAGCAACCCTCCCTACATCAAGAAGTCGCTGCCGGTCTGCTTTCAGGGATAGCCTCTTTGGACGAAAGCAGCGGTCCTGCTTTGCATGGGAGTTAGCACTCCACCCCATCTCGAATCGCGACCCATCGCTCAATCTGTACCCCAGGGCTTATGAAGCTCTCCCCGATTTGAGCGTTGGCCCTGCTGACTCGGATGTAGCCGTCGAGGCGCATTGCCACGGGTATACGCGTCGGTGCCCCGGATCGGAAGTGGGGTTGCTAAAGGGCCTCCACCACCGTCGCTACGCCCATTCCGACCCCGACGCAGAGCGTCGCGATCCCGTAGCGCCCGCCTCGCCGGCGGAGCTCCCAGACCAGGTTCGTCATCAGCCGCGCGCCTGAGCAACCGAGCGGGTGTCCAAGAGCGATCGCGCCGCCGTTGACGTTCAGGCGCTCCTCGTCGATGCCGAGCCCATCGGCGCACGCCAGCACCTGTGAGGCGAAGGCTTCGTTCAGCTCGATCAGGTCGATCTGGTCGAGCTCGAGACCGGCGCGCTCGAGCGCCTTCGGGATGGCCACCATCGGACCGATCCCCATGTAGGCCGGATCGACCCCCGCCACTCCGATCGAGACCACCCGGGCGAGCGGGTCTCGCCCGAGCTCCTGGGCCATCTTCTCGCCGGCGAGCACCAGGCAGGCGGCGCCGTCGTTGAGCGTCGACGCATTGCCGGCGGTCACGGTGCCGCCCTCGCGAAATGCCGGCTTCAGCTTCGCGAGCTTCTCCGTGGAGGTGTCGGCCCGCGGGCCCTCATCCACGGTCATCGTCGTCGGCTCGTCGCGGCGGCTCTTGGGAGGCACCTCGATCGCCGCGATCTGCTCGTCGAATCGGCCCTCCTCCTGGGCCGTGACGGCGCGCTGGTGGCTCTGCAGCGCGAACCGGTCCTGCTCCTCGCGCGAGATCCGCGTATTTCTCGGCGACGTTCTCACCGGTCTCGCCCATCGATTCGGTCGAGTAGCGCTCCGCCATCTTCGGATTGATCATGCGCCAGCCGAGGGTGGTGTCGTAGAGCGTCTGCTCGCCGCGCGGCAGACCCGTCTCGGGCTTGGGCAGGACCCAGGGCGCTCGACTCATCGACTCCACCCCGCCGGCGAGATAGAGATCCCCCTCTCCGAGACGCAGCGCGCGTGAGGCCTGGTTGACGGCCTCGAGGCCCGAGGCGCAGAGGCGGTTGACGGTGACTCCCGGGACGTCGACCGGCAACCCAGCGAGCAGCGCGCCCATCCGCGCGACGTCGCGGTTGTCCTCGCCCGACTGGTTGGCGGCGCCCATGAAGACGTCGTCGATTCGGCCGGGATCGAGGTTCGGTGCGCTCGACCGCAGCCGAGATCACGTGGGCGGCGAGGTCGTCGGGCCGGATCCCGGAGAGCCCTCCGCGGTAGGCGCCCATCGGCGTGCGGACCGCGTCGATGATGAAAGCCTCGGGCACAGCGGATGACTGTAGCCTCAACGGTGGGAGATGGTCCTCATAGCCCTCACCCTCGGGCTTCTCGTCCTGCTCTTCCTCATCATGGTCGCGCTCGCGCGCCTGTTCGAGGGGAATCGCGCTGCCGACTTCCTCGACTGGAAGCCGACGCGCTCGCCCGAGGTCGAGGCCCAGAACGAGGTCGACGACGTGCGCCAGATGATCGAGGCCCAGAACGCTCTGCGGCGAAAGCGGGGGGCGAAGGAGATCACCGAGGCCGACGTTCAGCGGCAGGCTCAGGAGGACCAGGCCATGCGCGCGAGGGGGCGGGGGCCGTTCGCGCAGGGCGGCGGGACGGGAGACGAGTAGCGGTTGGCGAGGGCCCTGATCGTCGGCTGCGGCTGCCGCGGCCGGGAGCTCGGCTCCGAGCTCGCCAGGCGCGGCTGGCTGGTGCGGGGGACGAGCCGGCGCCGTGACGGCCGCGAGGCGATCGAGGCGGCGGGGTTCGAGGCCGCAGAGGCGGACCCCGCCAGACCCGGGACCGTGCTCGATCTCTGCGGCGACATCGCCGTGGTGGTCTGGCTGCTCGGCTCGGCGGCTGGGGACGAGGAGGACCTAACTGCGATCCACGGGCCGCGGCTCGAGCGGCTCCTCGAGAAGCTCGTCGACAGCCCCGTGCGCGGCTTCGCCTACGAGAGCGCCGGCACGGTCGACTCCGAGCTCCTCGCGACCGGACGAGGGATCGTCGAGCGCGCGGGGGAGAGGTGGCGAATCCCAGTCGCCCTGCTCACGGCCGCCCGCGACGAGCCCGGTTGGGCGACGGGCTCGGCCGAGTCTGTGGGGGACCTACTGTCCGCCTGAGCCCTGGAACGCGTTTGCCTTGTTGGGCGGGGCGCAGGGACTCTGTGGGGGAACCGGATACACGTTGCCGGGCTCCCCGCATGGGGTCCTTGGAGAGACGGGCCTCGCGCTCTGCTCCGCCGCGAGCTGAGCCGTCGTCGGGGTGGTGGACCAGGGAGCGGCGTCCTTCACGTGGGTGGGGGCCTTGTCGAACAGTCCGACCAGGACGAGCCATCCGCCGATGACGACGACGGCGACCGCCGCCACGGCGACGAAGAACATGATCTGACTGCGCCGCGAGGGACCGTAGGAATGGCCGACGACCTGCCGGCGCTTGTCCTGGCCCATCGCGTCGACGTCCGAGGGCTGATGCCGCTTCGCCTCCTCGGACGGCTCGAACTTCTCGAGATCCTTGATGTTCGCCGCGCTGGGAGCCGTGCCGCGGGTCGCGCGGGACTCCGAGCCGGACGCCTTGCTCCGCTCTGTCATACCCAATAACAACGATACCGCCGGCCAGGCCGTCGCGGGCCGGTTAAGGTCAACCCAGGGGCCAGGCAACCAGTCGGTACCGAGAGAGGCATGCGATGGCCGATTACGCGAAGGACGTGCTCGTGGAGACCGATTGGCTCGCGGAGCACCTCGACGACGACGAGATCCGGATCGCCGAGGTGGACGAGAACCCCGCTCTCTACGCCGAGGCCCACATTCCCGGCGCGATCGGATTCGATTGGAGGAGGGACCTGCAGGACCCGGTGAAGCGCGACTTCCTCGGAGCGGATGACTTCGGAACGCTGATGGGCGGCAGGGGGATCTCGAACGACCACACGGTGGTGCTCTACGGCGACCGGAACAACTGGTTCGCTGCGTACACGTACTGGTACTTCCGCTACTACGGGCACGAGCGGGTCCGGCTGGTGAACGGCCCGCGCGAGAAGTGGATAGCCGAGGGCCGGCCGACCAGCGCCGACCCCTCGGCTCACCCGGTGACCACCTTCGAGGCGAAGGCCGGAGATCCGTCGATCAGGGCGATGCGCGACGAGGTGCTCTCGGCGCTGGACTCAGACACGCGACTCGTCGACGTCCGAAGCCCGCAGGAGTACTCCGGAGAGCTGATCGCGATGGCCGGCTACGAGCAGGAGGGCGCGCAGCGCGGCGGGCACATCCCGGGTGCGGCCTCCGTTCCCTGGGCCCAGGCGGTGAGCGAGGACGGCACCTTCAGGCCGGCGGACGAGCTGCGTGAGCTGTACGAGGCCAAGGGCGTGATCGCCGGCGACGAACCGATCATCGCCTACTGCCGGATCGGCGAGCGCTCGGCGCATACCTGGTTCGTGCTCCACGAGCTGCTCGGGCTGGGCGACGTCAAGAACTACGACGGGTCCTGGACCGAGTGGGGGAACCTCGTGGACGTGCCGATCGAGAGGGACGTCTGAATTTCGGCGGGACAGCGGCCGGCCCGCCGACCGGCCGCCGTCCTCACCTCACGACGCGGTACTTGAGGTGCGCAACCCCGGGTGCCTCGACCGCGCGGAGCTGTTCGAGCTTGAGATCCGGGCCGACTCCATCGAAGAGCCGCTCGCCGCCGCCCAGGATCAGCGGCGAGACGAAGAGCTCGATCTCGTCGACGAGTCCGGCCGCCAGATACTGGTTGATGACGGAGGCGCCGCCGCCGATGAAGACGTCCTGGCCGCTGGCGGCTTCCCGCGCCTGGGCGAGCGCCGACTCGATCCCCTCGGTGACGAATGTGAAGGTGGTGTCGGAGAGGGTGAGCGGCTCGCGCTCGTGGTGGGTGACCACGAAGACGGGCTTGTGGAAGGGGGGCTCCTCGCCCCACCAGCCGTTCCAGGCGTCATCCGGCCACGGCCCGCCACCGGGAGGACCAAACTTGCCGCGGCCCATGATCTCGGCGCCGACGTTGGCGTTGGCCTCCTCGAGGATCTCGCTGCTGACATTGACGACGCCGCCCTCCCTGCCGTGGGGCTCCCGCCAGGCCTTCAGTTCCAGCATCCACGCATGGAGGTCCTCGCCGCCCTCGCCGAGGGGGTTCTCCTCGCTCTGGTTGGGGCCGGCGACGTAGCCGTCCGCCGAGACCCCGATGTGCACTCTCACCTTGCTCATGTCTGTGTAGACGCCTCCTGGGCTCGAAACTCATCGGTCATGGCCTGATCCGCTCGAGCAGCAGGCCGAGGATGCGGGCCGTCGCTCCCCAGATCAGCTTGTCGGAGATCTCGTAGGTGTCCGTCTTGATCGGAACGCCGCGGCGGACGAGCCGGCGCTTGGCGTAGGCGGCGACCAGATCGTCGAGCGAGGCGATGAGCACGCTCTCGACCTCGGACGGGTTCGGCTCGAAGCGCATGCCCTCGTCGATCAGGCCGACGAATGGGTGAACCTTGTAATTGGTGACGAAGGTGCCGATCGGGGGCAGGGCGCCGACGACCTCGACGTTGTCCCGCGCAAGACCGATCTCCTCCTCGGCTTCGCGGAGGGCGGTATCGAGCAGGTCCTCATCCCCGTCCCGGCGGCCACCCGGGAATGAGATCTCTCCCGCGTGGCGCTTCAGGTCCGACTTGCGCTCTGTGAAGACGAGCCCCGGGTTCGCCGGCCAGCCGTGCATCGGGACCAGTACGGCGGCCTCGGTGTGGCCGTGGGCGTCGAGCTGCTCGGCGTCGGCGGGCGAGAGCAGCAGCGACCCGAGATCAGATGATGATCTGGACGACTCCGCCATCGACGCTCCATGCCGCACCGGAGGTGTAGGACGCGTGCTGAGAGCAGAGGAAGACGATCGGCCCGACGATCTCGTCCAGCTCGGCCAGACGGCCGATCGGGCGGCCGCGCGCCGCGGCCTCGAGGGCCTCCTCTCTACTGGAGAGGCCCTCCATCTCCATCACCTGGTCGAGCAGGCCGCCCTCCTCCGTCCAGAGCTCGGACCTGACAGCTCCGGGCGCGATCGCGTTGATCAGGACCCCGTCCGCCGCGTATCGGTCGGCGAAGAGCCGGGAGAGCGAGAGCTCGGCCGCCTTCGCCACGGAGTACTCGGGCGTGCTGCCCGACGGGCGCTTTCCCGATGAGCTCGAGACGTTGACGATGCGGCCCCAGCCGCGGTCGCGCATCCCCGGGACAGCCGCGCGCATCAGGCGCATGGGGGCCATCACGTTGAGCTCCCAGGCGGCGTACCAATCCTCGTCCGGAACATCGTCGAGATCGCGCCGGCGGGCCGTGCCGGCGTTGTTGACGAGAACGTCGAGTTGGCCGAGGCGGTCGCCGGCCTCACTGACGATCAGCGTCGCCGCGTCGGCCTCCGTGACGTCGGCGACCAGCGACTCGGCTCGCCCGCCTGCCTCCTGACCGGCCGCGGCGCACTCGTCCGCCGCCTCGAGCAGCGCCTCCTCCGAGCGCGCGACCAGGAGGACGTCGGCGCCCTCGGCACAGAGCATCCGCGCGGTGGCCCGGCCGATGCCGCGGCTGGCGCCGGTCACCACACAGGCGCGGCCTTTGAGGCCCAGGTCCACGACCTAGCCCCGGGTCAGCTCGACCGAGTCGTCGACCTCGACGTCGGCCCCCATCAGCGCCCTGTGGACCGGGCACTTGCGGGCGATCGTCAGAATGCGGTCGCGTTGCTCGTCCGTGAGCCCGGCGGGCAGCTTGATGTCGACCTCGAACTTCGCCGCCGTGTCGGCGGTGGCCTCGGTGAAGTCCGCGCTGACCTCGACCTGGCCGAGATCCCAGCCTTTCCGGTCCGCGTACATCTCGATCGTGATCGCCGTGCAGCTGGCGAGGGAGGCCGCCAGCAGCTCGGTCGGCTTCGGGCCCCGATCGGTGCCCCCGCTCTCCTCCGGCTCATCGGAGATCAGGCGGTGCTCGCGGATCTCGATCTCATGCTCGTATCCCTTCCGGCGTCGGGCGATGGCGCGCTTCATGAGCCCGCGTCCCTTCCTTCGAACATCTGCGGGTTGGGCTCGTCGGCGAACCGGGCCAGGGCGAAGGCGAGGTCGGAGGCGCGGTTGAGATAGCGGAGGACCGCGTCGGAGGCGAGCCCCTCGGCGTCGCGCAGCTCGACGGTGCGCCGCTCCGCACGCCGGATCGCCGTCCTGGCGACGTCGAGCGCGGCGGAGAGCTCCGTGCCGCCGGGGATGACGAAGTGCGGTGGCAGGTCGACCTGGTTCATGTACCGGTCGATGTCGACCTCGAGGGCCTCGACCATCCCGTCGGTGACGCGGCTGATCCCGTCCTCGAGCCGGTCGGCGGCCTCCGGAGAGGTCGCGAGCTCGGCGCCGGCGACGAACAGGTCCTGCTGCAGGGAGAGGATGGTGGAGTGCAGGTCGGCCTGGTTCTCGGCCTTGCAGAGGGCGCGGGCCACGCCGAGATGTGAGGTGGCCTCATCGATCGACCCGTAGGCCTCGGTCCGGGCGTTGGCCTTGGGAACCCGGCCGCCGTACCAGAGCGAGGTCGTCCCGTCGTCGCCCTTCTTCGTATAAATCTTGACCACGTAAACGACGATATCGGGCAAGGGAGGGTCACTTGGCAATCAACGTCTTGTTCGCGGGCATTCCGGTCGCCGACCTCGACGCCGCGATTGCGTGGTACGAGCAGCTCCTCGGCGCACCGCCGGACATGGCGCCGAACGAGACGGAGCGGGCCTGGCGCCTGACGGATGAGAGCTGGATCTATGTGGTCGCGGATCCCGAGCGAGCCGGCAAGGCGCTGGTCACGGTGATGGTCGACGACCTCGACGAGCGACTGGCCGGAATGCGGGAACGCGGGATCGACATCGGCGAGATCGCGGGGATCAACGAGCAGACCCGCAAGGCCGAAATCGCCGATCCGGAGGGCAACCGGATCGGCTTCGGCCAGGCCGGCTAACCGAGCGGGTTGAATGCGATGCCGGTGAGGAGCTTCGGGAAGAAGTAGGTCGACTTCGGCGGCATCGTCTCACCGGCCGCGGCCACGGCGCGTACCTGGTCGACGGGCGTCGCGCGCAGGACGAAGCCCGCCTGGTAGTCGCCCGCGGTGAGCTTCTTGAAAACATCGCCGATGTGCGGCGTATAGCCGATGCCCCGCTTCGCGGCGATGTCCTCGGTGGTCATCCCGGCGATGCCCTTGAGGACGAGCTCCTCGAGGATCGCCGCGTCCAGCGTCCGGTAGGCCTCGGAGCGATCGGCGAGGACCTCATTCAGGCGGTGGTTGTCGCGAAGGCGCAGCCGGAAACTGGTCCCGCCATCCGAGTCCAGGAAGCCGAAGATGCCGACGCCGTCCGTCCCAGCCGGATCGAGGTCGCCGACGAGCACCTCATCGAGATCGAACTCCTTGGCGAAGGAATCATGGCCCAGCCGCGTCTTCAGCAGTCGGTGGGTGGGGAAGACGGTGAGACCGGGGTCCTCGAGGGAAACGAGAGCCATCAGCACGTAGTCGGCATCCCCCCCCGGGCCGACCTCGCGCTGGTAGGCGAGCGAGGTCTCGTAGCGATGGTGGCCGTCCGCGATCAGCAGCTCGCCCGGCTCGAGCTCGGCGGCGATGGCATCGTGGACGGCTGGATCGCCGATCCGCCAGACGCGGTGGGTCGTGCCGTCCTCGTCAGTGACCTCGCCCCAGGGCTCCTCGCCGAGCGCCGGCTCCAGGTGCTGCCAGGCGTCGCCGGGATGGAGAGCGAAGATCGGGGAGAGGTTGTGGCGCGTCGCGCGGGTGAGCCTGAGGCGGTCCTCCTTGGGGCCGGGCTGAGTCCGCTCGTGCGGGCGGATGCCCTCTCCGTAGGGAGCGAGCTTCACGCGCGCCAGGAAACCGCGCCGAGTCAGCTGGGAGCCATCCGGCGCCCTGTAGTCCTGCTCGAGCGCCCAGATCTGAGGCTCGGTGTCGCGGGTGAGGATTCCCTCGCCGGTCCACTCGGCGAGCAGCCCCGCCGAGTGCTGGTACTGGTCGCCTCCGTCCGCATCGCGGGGTAGGTCGAGCTCGACGACGTTGTGCGACGAGCGGGCGACGAGCTTGGCGCGCTGCTCGTCGTCGATGACGTCATAGGGCGGCGCGACGACGTCGGCGAGCGATCCGACCTTCTCGAGGTCGTAGTGGAGCGCCTTGAGTGGAAGTACCTCCGCCACGGGCGCGGAACCCTAACCCGCCCGACGGCGACACACTCTCGTCACATTCCGCGCGCTACCGGTCACATCCACTCGATTCGAATTGAGTCGTGACCTATCCGCCCTACGTGAGGGAGAAGGCGCGTCAGCTCCGGCGGGATCGCGACCTGACGATCGATGAGATTGCGGAGCGCCTATCTGTGTCCCGGACAACGGCGTACTTCTGGGTCGCTGACATGCCGCGATCGAAACGCTGCACATCTCGGAGCGGTCCGGGACACACCAAGGGCAATCAGGCGATGCAGAGGAAATACAAGCGGCATCGGGATGAGGCGTATGAGCTGGGGCGTTCGGAGTTCGCGCGGCTCGACAGGATTCAGACTTTCCGCGACTTCGTTTCCCTCTATATCGCCGAGGGGTTCAAGCGCAACAGGAACTGCGTCTCAATTTCAAACTCCGATCCGGCGGTGATGAGACTTGCCGTCCGCTGGATTCGGATGTTCACCAGCGCAAGTCGAACAGCAACCAACTGCGCGGACGGACCTGGCGCTCGGAGCACGGGGTTCTGACCGTGCGAGTAACGACACGATCTTCCGTTCTCGCCTGCAGGGCTGGATCGAATCGATCAAAAAGCAGTGGCTAGACTCGGCCGGCAGCGGGGCGTAGCGAAGCCTGGTTATCGCGCCAGATCTGGGATCTGGAGACCCTCGGTTCGAATCCGAGCGCCCCGACTAGATCAGGCCCTCCGCTCGCAGCCACTCCTCGGTCTTCCCCATGCCGGCGTCGAGGTCGTGGGCCGGCTCGTAGCCCAGGGCCTCGCGGGCGCGCTCGATCGAGTAGCTGCCTCGGCGGGTGAGGTAGTCGATCGTCGCGGGCGTTGCCTCGCTGCGCCTGGCGCGCACCTTTGCCGCCAGGTCCATCACGCGGGCGACCTCGCGGACGACGCGGGTGGGCGCCGTCCGCGGATCTCCGATGCCGAGCATCCGGCAGTAGTTGCCGAAGAACTCGCCGATCGTCGGCTTCTCGGCGCCGGTCACGATGAAGACCCGTCCCTCGGCCTCCGGCACCGTCGACGCCCGCACGATCCCGTCGACCAGGTCGTCCACGTAGACGGGGCTGTGCAGGCCGCGGCCGCCGTCCGGCAAGATCAGCTGCTTCGCCTTCAGCAGGCGGATGGGCTCGACGGTCCACGGTCGGGAGCGCGGCCCGTACACGTCTCCGGGGCGGACGATGGTGCAGGGGATCTCCCCCTCGGCGTGCGCCTCGAGCGCGACCTGCTCGCTCGCGATCTTGGTGTCGACGTAGTGCACGCCGTTGGGGCGGACCGGGGAGCGCTCGTCGACCTCTCCCTCGAAGTCGAAGCCGAAGACCACGATCGAGGAGAGGTGCACGAAGCGCTTGGCGCCGGCCGCGATGGCCACGTCGATCGCGTGCCGGGTCGCGGCGACGTTCGTCTCCCAGTAGCCCTCACCCGAGCTGTACATCCCGACCACCGCGGCGGTGTGGACGACGAGGTCGCAACCCTCCGCGTGTCCCTGCCAGGCGCGCGGATCGGTCAGGTCCGCGGCGAGGTGGGCCTCGTCGTCGATATCGACGACGTCCACGCCGCGCACGTCGCTCCCCATGGCGCGGAAGCGCTCGACCAGGGCCCGGCCGATGAACCCGGCCGCACCGGTGACCAGGACACGGCCCGGCGCGTCAGCCACCGTGCTCCACTCGGTCGATCGCGGCGTGGGTGTCCTCGGCGGCGCCGCGGTCCGCCAGGTCGATGCCCGGAGGAAGCTCGACGTGCAGTTCTCCCGAGGGGTCGAGCTCGACGTGCGCCGTCTCGGCCCGGGAGTCGAGCACGTGCCCGCCGCGCTTGCGGTCCTCGCTGATGAAGTGGAGGTGCCAGCCGGCGACCTCGATTCCCTCGGCGTACTCGGGGAAGCGGAAGCCGAGCATCGTTCCGTCGACCCCGGTCAGCTCGAAGACGTGCTGCTCGCCCACCACCTCGGTGAGCGGCCGGTAGGGCGGGTCCTGCCGCGGAACCGATCGAGCCTTGACCAGCTCGAACCGGCCATCGATTCGAACCGCGCAGGAGGCGGCATCGGCGGGAATCCGGCGGTCGATCTCGGAGAGGAGGCGATCGTGGTCGATCGAGCCCTCGAGGTCGAACCCGATGTCGCCCTCGAAGGGCACCATGACGGCGAACGGGGTCAGCTCCTCCAGGGGGATCTCGCTGATGTCGCCATCGACATCGGCGCGGTAGAAGGTCCCGCCGAGGGCGATCATCTCGCCGTCCAGGTGGTTGATGGTCCCGAGGCCGAGGTCGCCGTGCTCCGCGAGCTCCGCGAAGCTGACGTCGCCCTCGAAGGAGCCGTCGACCAGCGCGCCGATCGTCGAGGCCTGGAAGAGGACGTGCGGGTCGTGCTCGGCATGCAGGTCGGCGCGTCGCATCGCCTCGACGTGAAGCGAGCGGATCCAGCGCTCGTCGAGGCTCATTCGGAGTGGGCGCTCAACGCGCCGGGTCCAGGGTCCGAGCCGTATCGGACTTCGGCACGTCGCGAGCGCCGGGGTTCGTGCCGAGCACGCGGTCGGAGATGTTGTTGGTGATCCCGTGCCAGAAGTGCTCGTTCTTGAAGTGGTGGAGCCGGTGGTTTCGCCAAACCGCCCTGTAGGCGCTCGTCCGCGGCCGGTACGCGGTGTGGATCAGGAAGTGCGTCCACTCGTAGGCGAAGACCATGCAATAGCCCGCGATCGCGCCGCTCACCATCACGCCGAACGGGACGGGCCCCGCGGCCACCGTGACGATCACCGAGACGAGGCCGATGGTGAGCGGGACCGCGACCAGCATCAGGAAGGCCGCCTGCCACCAGTAGAGGAGGACCATGTCGAGGTCGTTCGGGTCGGCGTGGTGTGCCCGGTGGGCTCGGGCGGCGACCGTCTCGAGCTTGCGGCCGCGGATCCTGATCGGCTTCGCGTGCAGCAGGTAGACGTGAATCGCCCATTCCCCGAACGGATAGATCGCCAGAAGGGCCGCGACGGCCACGGCATCACGCCAGGTCAGATCGCCGATCACGCCGCGCAGGACGACGAGGGCCAGCACGCCGTCCCCGATCACCCATGCGGATTCCTTGCGCAGGAACTCACGGCGCGCCTGGCCGAGTGAGCTGACCTGACCGGAACGCATCGAAAGGGAGCCTAGTAGAGTGCCGGTCTACCTAATTCTAGGTAGAAGCTCGACCAGGGAGAAATGGGGCGAATGGGGTGAGCGCCAAATTCGGGAAGTCGATTCGCAATCGGCGGCTGACGGCGATTGCGCTCGGAGTGGGGCTGCTGGCTGCGCTGCCGGCGCTGGCGCTGGCGCATGTCGAGCGAGCCTCCTACTGGCCTGATCCGGCGCCCGACACCGCGGTCCATCCAGCCGCCGGCGGATCGGTTCCGATCGTCCGCAGCCTGTTCAGCGCTCTGAAGAAAAAGGCGCCGGGCACGACGCGGGTCGTCTGCTCTCACGTGCCGCCCAAGAAGATGCGCAAGCACGCCACCCGGAGGAGGCTCTCGAGGAACCCGTCGATCAAGAGGCTGAACACGGGGCTGAAGGCGGCGCGGGCGAACGGCTACCGGCTGCGCCCCTCCCAGCCCACGATCCGGGTGAGCAGGAAAGGGGCTCGAAAGCTGCGCCGCTTCAACATCAAGCTGCTGCGCCGCTGCCGTTATGACTCGATTCAGGCCGCCGTCACGGCCTCGCACAACAACGACCGCGTCGAGGTCATGCCCGGCATCTACACGGAGCCGGCTTCCAGGGCGAAGCCGACCAATGACCCCGCCTGCGCATCCCTGAAGGAGACGAACGACAAGGGGGAGACGGGCGCCGTGTCCTACCGCTACCAGGGGCAGTGCCCGAACGACCAGAATCTGATCGTCGTGATCGGCCGGGAGCCCGGGGCGAATCCTGCGCCGCAGCCGCCGCTGGAGGACCGGCACGGCATCCCGGATCTCGGCCCCTGCATTCGCTGCAACCTCCAGATCCAGGGCACGGGCATCAGCCCCGACGACGTCGTGGTGGACGGCGGCGACCCCTCCCTGGGTGACCACTCGGCACCCGGGCCGAATCCGCCCCGCTACGCCAAGGACGTTGGCATCAGGGCCGACCGCGCCGACGGTTTCGTCCTCGACAACGTCAAGGTGCGCCACGTGAACGAGCACGACGTGTACGTCACCGAGACCGACGGCTCGCACATCGACCGGGTGAAGATGGACTACGCGGGGGAGTACGGCCTTCTGACCTTCGTCGCCGATCATTCGCTGATCGAGAACTGCGCCGCCTGGGGCAGCGGTGACTCGGGCCTCTATCCGGGTGCGGCCGCCGACCTCGGCGATGCGGTCCCGCCCGGCCAGCGGCGATACGGAACCGAGATCCGCGACTGCGACAGCTTCCACAACTCGCTCGGCTACTCCGGCACCGACGGCAACGCCGTCTGGATTCACGACAACGAGTTCTACGGGAACACCCAGGGCTTCTCCACTGATGTCTTCACCGCGCCCGGCCACCCCGGCTTCCCCCAGGACTCGGACCTGATCGAGCACAACGACTTCTACTCGAACAACTTCAACGACTATCTGCCGAGGTGCGGGGCCGGCGAGACGCCGGGTCCGATGGGCCCGAACCAGCGCTGCACGGACTTCAGCCCAAGCGTCCCGGTGCCGGTGGGCACGGGGCTCTGGGTCGCCGGCGGCAACCACAACATCGTCCGGAACAACCGCTTCTGGGACAACTGGCGCCGGGGCGTGATGCTCTACGCGGTGCCCGACCAGCTTGTCTGCGGACCAGGAGTCGGGAGCGTCGACCCGAGCCAGCTGGCCGGCTGCGATCCGACCAAGGTCCCGCCGTCGACCTCCTACAACAACCAGTTCTACGGCAACGTCATGGGCGTCGCGCCCGACGGCTCGAAGGAGCCGAACGGCACCGACTTCTGGTGGGATGACTTCGCGGCCAACACCGGCGACTGCTGGCACGACAACACAGGCGTCGATGGAAACCGGGCGAGCCTGACCAGCACGCCGCCCCTGGCGCAGGCCGCCGGGGTCTCCCTTCCGGGCTTCCTACCCGAGGACTGCTCGATCAGCGTCGGGAGCGGCGGGCCGGCACAGGAATCCGAGCTGCTCGTCTGCTTCGCCGACATCACGGCCGGCACGCACAACTGCCCCTGGTTCTCGACCCCCGCCAAGCCCTAGCCGGGCACCTTCCGCCTGATTCCGGACACGCGGGAGAGGGGCCGACCCGAGGAGCCTCCCGCAGCTCCGCGCGCCGGTCCCTCTGTGCTTCCCGCTTCGTACCCCTGAGTACGTCTCGAAGACCGGGCATCATCTTACCCACTTTTACGCTGGGCACAAGTAGGTAGGACGAATATCCATTTTTGTGGACCCTGCGTGCCTGTCGATGACGCCGAGGTCCGCCGGTACGCTCCGCTTGCCCGCCCCCGTAGCTCAGTGGACAGAGCGGCTGCCTTCTAAGCAGCGGGCCGCAGGTTCGAATCCTGCCGGGGGCGCTCCGCAACTCTCTTTAACGCCGTGGGTTAGATTGCCCGAGCTTCAGGGGGCATCGAGAGGAGAAGGACTTGCACGCCCATGCCGTTCAGCTTCGTGTCCGGAGGCCAGCCGCCCTCATCGTCATCGGCTTGGCCGCGTTGTTCGTGGTCATCGCCTCGAGCCAGAGTGCCGAGGCGAAATCGAAGGCGAAGGCCAAAGCCGTCAAGGTCGTCAAGGGCCCGAAGGGCCTGAAGTTCTACAAGCCGCCCAAGAAGAAGAAGCTGCCAGGGAAGCAGGGGCGTCTCATCTGGGCGCGTCCGGCGACCGGACTCGTGCCGCTGCAGAACGCCCGGTACACGAAGCTCGTCCTCTACTCCTCACGGACGCCGCAGGGCAAGAAGACGGCCGTCTCGGGGTCGATCAGCGTCCCGCGGGGCAAGCCCCCGAAGGGTGGCTGGCCGGTGATCACCTGGGCGCACGGGACGACCGGCGTCGCGGATGTCTGCGCTCCTTCGCGGAACAGCGTGACCAATCCGGCGCAGGCCTACATCTCCTACATCGATCCGGACCTGAATGCCTGGCTTGCCGCCGGCTACGCCGTGCTTCAGACGGACTATCAGGGCCTCGGCACACCGGGTCCGCATGCATACCTGGTCGGGACGGCCGAGGGCCGCAGCGTCGTGGACATCGTCGCGGCGGCGCGTCAGCTCGACCCGAAGATCGGCAAGCGGTACCTGATCGCCGGCCATTCGCAGGGCGGCCAGTCCGCGCTCTTCGCGGCGGGTCTCGCACAGAGCTGGGAGCCGAAGCTGAAGCTGCGCGGCACCGTCGCGTTCGCGCCCGCTTCGCACATCCTCGATCAGGAGTCACTGCTGCCGGCGCTCACCTCGCCCAGCAGCCTGACCGCGCTGGCGACGATGATCATCAGCGGTGCCTCGACCCAATCGACCGCGATCGACGTCAACAAGGTCCTCTCGGACCCGGTGCTCCAGTTCTATCCGCTGCTGGATAGCCAGTGCCTGTCCCAGCTCGGGCAGTCGAACGAGCTCGGAGGCATCCCGCCGTCGCAGCTCGAGCGCTCCGGCGCCGATCTGAGCGCGGTCAGGCCCGTATTGGCGGCGATGAACCCGGCGGTGAAGACGGTGCCGCCGATCCTGGTCGAGCAGGGAACGGCCGACACCACGGTGTACCCGTTCCTCACCGATCAGCTCGTCGGTGAGCTGCAGGGGCTCGGAGACCAGTTGACCTACACCAAGTACCCCGGTGTCGATCACGGCGGGATCGTGACGGCCGGCGCGCAGCAGGCGCTGTCCTTCTTCCAGCAGCTGCTGCCTCCGCGAAGCTGAGCTGAGTGGATCGCGGCCCCGGGTTCACCCCGGGGCCGCGGCTCGCGCTAGATTGAAGCCACGCGGTGGGCGTAGCTCAGTTGGTAGAGCTCCTGGTTGTGGTCCAGGTGGTCGCCGGTTCGAGTCCGGTCGCTCACCCTTCAAAGTCCCTGCATCTCGACATATTTCGCTTCGGGGCGCAAGGAGCGAGATGTCGCCCAAGGTGCCGAAGTCTCCTCAACGGGCTGAAGCCAAGCCGCCTCAAGAGCCCGGATTCGGCACGGCAACGCGAATTTCGGACAGGACCTGGGAGGTGTGTTTCATGTTGCGAAACATGAAACAGTCGCTGCTACGGTGTCCCAGTGATCAAGGGACAGGACATCCTCGTTCTGCTGCGGCTGCTCCGTGAGCCGGAGGATTGGACGGTGCGCTCGCTCGGCGCGTCGCTCGAGCTCGATCCCGCCGGCGTCCATCGCGCGCTTCGCAGGCTCCAGGAAGCCCGGCTAGTCGAGGGCAAAGAGCATCGGGTCAACCGCTCGAATGCCGATGAGTTCCTGGTCCACGCGGTCAAGTACCTGTTCCCGCCCGAGCAGGGCGGTGCAACCCGGGGGGTGCCGACGGCCTGGGCGGCCTCACCGCTCAAGGAGGAACTCGCCCCGGTGGATGAGCCTCCGCCGGTGTGGCCCGACCCACGCGGCAGGGTTCGCGGCATCGCCCTGGAGCCCCTCCACCCCAGCGCCGTCCACATGGCGCGCATGGATCCTCGCCTGGCCGAGGACCTCGCCCTGATCGACGCCGTGCGGCTCGGGGAGGGGCGGGTTCGCTCACTCGCCGCCAAGCTGCTCTCCCAGCGTTTGCGGAAAGCCGAAGCTGAGTGATGAGTGTCGAACTGCTGGAGCTCGGGGCTGCCGCGCTCGGGGACCTGGTCGAGGAGGTCGTGTTCGTCGGCGGCGCGACGGTGGTTCTTTGGATCACCGACCCCGCTGCGCCACCGCCGCGGCCGACCAAGGACGTTGACGTGATCGTGGAGGTGTCGAGCCGCAGCGATTACTACGCCTTTGAGGAGCGGCTGCGCCAAGCGGGTTTTCGCGACGAGGGGACAGTGATCTGCCGGTGGATCCACCGCGACGGCGGGCTGATTCTCGACGCCATGCCGACCGATGCGGCCCTGCTCGGCTTTGAGAACCGCTGGCAGCGGAAGGCATTTCCAAACGCCGCCGAGCTCACCCTTCCGTCGGGAGCTCAAATTCGTGCCGTGCCGCCGGCCTTCCTTCTGGCCACCAAGCTCGAAGCGCATCAGGGTCGCGGCGAAGGCGATCTCCTGGGTAGCCGGGACTTCGCGGACCTGGTGGCATTGGTCGACGGACGCGAGGAGCTGATCGACGAGGTGAAATTGGCGCCGGCGGAGTTGCAACGCTACGTAAGCCAAGCCGTCGGCTCATTGCTCGCCGATGACCGGCTGCTCGACGGCGTCCAGGGCCAGCTGCCTCCGGATGCGGCAAGCCAGGGGCGCGCCGAGGCTGTCGTCATCACGAGGCTGCGGGAGATCGTGGCGGCCGTGCGTGATTAGCCCTGGATATCCGCCGGCACTTACTTGCTCGGCCGCGCGCCCGCTTCCACGCGAAGGGAGGCGCGAGTCCAGCTGGCCAGGCATTGAGGCTCGATCACCGTGTTAGTCACTCGCCGGCTCGTAGATGGCGATCAACACGCCCGTGGTCGTCGCGGTGCTCTCGGTCAGCCGTAGCGGCACGTGCACGCCCTCGGGGAAGAGCCGCCGTCCGGTGCCGAGCACCAGAGGAGCAATCATCAGCAGGTACTCGTCGATCAGATCAGCTCCCATCAGCGAACGAATCAGCACGCCGCTACCCATGATCACGAGGTTCGCGCCGGAACTCTCCTTGAGCTCCGCCACGGCGGCCGGAACGTCCCCGTGCAGCAAAGTCGAGTTGGGCCACCCGAGTTTCGTCGCGGGGTTGCTCGATGCGACGAACTTGCGAGTGTTGTTGAGCGCGTCCTTGAAGGGGCCGCCCCGGGCGTTCCAGGAGGCCAGCAGTTGCTCGTAGGTCCACCGCCCGAACAGCCACGCGTGATCCCCGCCCATCCGCTCGCCCATCTTGGCGACCGTCATCTCGTCGTAGTACTGGAACCCCCAGCCGCCGCGGTCAAACCCATCCCGCCTATCTTCGTCCGGGCGGCCCGGTCCCTGCATCACGCCGTCAAGCGTCACCCCGTTCATCACGATTACCTTTCCCATCTCCGGTCCTTTCGGTCTTGGCAGTGCCACCCAGATGCGCTGCCTCCAGCCCGCGTCAGACCACGGCGTCGGCCGCAAGCATCTCGACCAGATCTTCGATGGGACCGTCACCGTCGACCACGTCGAAGAAGCGCTCCGCGAGCCGCTCGCGTGACACGTTAGTGGCGTCGAACCGCACCGGTTCCTCGCGTACCCGCCGGCGGGCGCGCGCTGCCAGCTGGCGGCAGTTGGCCTCCGACTTGCCAATGATTCGCGCGATCTCGCTGTGGGCGTAGTCGAAAACATCGTGGAGCAGAAGGGCCGCCCGCTCCACCGGCGAGAGCCGCTCGAGGACCCGCCGGAACGCGATCGAGAGCGAATCGCTCTCCTCGACGTAGCGCGCGCCCTCCAACTCGACGTCGGCGGTCGCCACCGACTCCGGAAGCCAGTCACCGACACAAGTCTCATGTCGGTTCCGACCGGACTTCAACTGGTCGAACGCAAGGCGCTTGGCGACGGTGGAGAGGTAGGCCCTGGGAGACTCGATCTGCCCCGCGTGGCGGGTGAGGGCTCGCTGGTAGCGGATGAAGGACTCCTGAGCGACGTCCTCAGCCTCGGGGAAGCTGCCCAGCACCCGATAGGCGATCGAAAACGCGAGTGGGCGCAACTCGTCGTATGCCCGCTCGAGCTCCAGCGTCGTCTTGCCCGCACCGTTTGAACCTTGCGACACCATGACCTCGCCCTCGCCTCCGGTCATGCCGTCTCCGACAGAACCTCGGGCTGCGGGTGGCGGGGCGCCTGCTCGCTTGCGGCCTGACTCGGCGCCCGGACGGGCTCGAGCACGATGGCAGCGACGGCCATGGCGGCGACGACGAGGCCCGCACCGACGAGGAAGGCGAGATGAAATCCGCTCGTCAGTGCCGCCGCCGTCGAGTGCCCCGCGGCGAGGAGATCCTTGGTCCGCGTTGATGACAGCGTCGCCACGACTGCGAGCCCAAGCGCACCGCCAATCTGGGTCGTGGTGTTGACGAGCCCTGAGGCGAGGCCTGATTCGCCCGGAGTGGCGCTTGACATCGCGAGGGTCATCAGCGATGGGAAGCAAAGACCCGCTCCGACGCCGAAGAAGATCATCACCGGCAGGAGATCGATCGCGTAGGTCGCGTCGGCAGGGGACCGGGCGAACCAGAGCAGCCCTGCTACCACGAGACCCAGCCCGGGCAGCAGGGTCGCACGCGCCCCGTAGCGCGTGTTGAGCTGGGCCGAGAGCCCTAGCGAGAGTGCGCCGATCAGAACCGCAACCGGAAGGAACGCGAGGCCAACCTCGAGCGCGTCGTAGCCGAGGACCTTCTGCATGTAGATCGCGCCGAGGAAGAACATCCCGAAGAGGCCGGCGACCATCAGCGACACGATCAGGTTCGCGCCTGCCGAGTTGCGGGCTCGGAATACGCGGAGAGGCACCAGCGGGTTCTCCGTCCGCGCCTCACGGGCGACGAAGGCCCCAAGCAGGGCGAACGCAACGATGCCGAGACCGACGGTGTGGGCTGAGCCCCAGCCGTAGCGCGACGCCTCGACGATCGTGTACACCCCGAGCATCAGGGCGCTGACGAGCAGGACCGCCCCTGGGACGTCGGCGCCGCGACCGACGCCGATCGGGTCGTCGCGAGTGACCAGACGTGACGCCATCAACCCAGTCGCGATCCCGATCGGCAGGTTGACGAAGAAGATCCAGTGCCAATCCACCGCCTGGGTGATGACGCCGCCAAGCAGCAACCCAATCGATGCTCCGGCGGCGGCGACGAAGCTGTAGACCCCGATCGCCTTTGCCTGCTCCTGCGGCTCTGGGAACATCGTCACGATCATGCCGAGGATCACCGCCGAGGTCATCGCGCCGCCGGCGCCCTGGATGAACCGTGCCGCGACCAGCACCACCTGGCTCTCGGCGAAGCCACACGCGGCGGAAGCGGCGACGAAGACCGTCAACCCAAGGATGAAGATCCGCCGCTGTCCGATGAGGTCGCCGAGGCGTCCGGCGAGCAGGAGCAGTCCTCCGAACGCGAGCAGGTACGCGTTGACGACCCAAGCGAGATTCGACTGCGTGAAGCCGAGATCGCCCTGGATTGACGGCAGCGCGACGGTGACGATCGTCTGATCGAGAACGATCATCAGCATCCCGACGCAGAGGACGACGAGCGCGACCCAACGGGCCTGGTCACTCCGGTTCGCTTGCTTGACAGGATCTTTGGTATTGGCGTTGGTTGACATGGCATGAGGGTTCCAGTCAGACGGCGCCCCGACCAGCGTGGTAGCTGGCGTCCTCGGGTTCGGTTTACCCGCCACCCGCCGCCCGCCGGAAGGAACGGCTCCGGCGCCAAGCCAGCTAGACGCGTTGCGTGTCGCGCCGGTAAAGGCGGATCGAGAGCGCCGACAGCGCCACCGTCCAGCCCGCGACGACGATCCAGCCGATGGCGCTCCAACCGCCGCCGCCAAGGGCGACGTGACTTGCCTGCACGAGCCAGTAGGAGGGCAGGGCCTGGGCGATGGAGTGCATTACGCCGCCCGTGATCGGAAACCAGGTGCCCCCGAGGAACGCAAGGAGGCCAAGCCCACCACCGATCGCAGGGCCGGCCGAATCGGGGGTCAGCAGGTGGCCGAGCGCGATCCCGAGAGCGGCGAACGGCACCAGCGCGACGAGAATGAGGGCGGTCATCTCGAGCCAGCGGCCGGCGGGCAGGCGAACGCCGAGGATCGCGCCGGCGAGATAGAGCAGCGCGATCGTGATGGTGGCGACGACGTACGCGTTGAGCAGCTTCGCGCGGAAGTAAGTGCTGGGCGGAAGCGGGCTCAGGCGCAGCTGACGGTTCCAGCCAGCCGCCCTCTCGGTGGCGATCCGCGCGCCGGTCGAGAGCATCGCGCTCATCGAGCCGAATCCGATCATGCCGACCATGAAGTAGACCGGTGCCGCGATGCCGGTTCCACCGAGGTCGTCCACCCCGCGGTTCGGACCGGCGATCGCGAAATAGAGGACGATCGGGAAGGCCAGGGACATGATGAAGAAACGGCGGTTGCGGAAGGTTCGCCGGAGCTCCATGCGGGTGTAGGTGGCGAAGCTCATCGACCGGCCCGATCCGGGCCCTCGCTGGCGCCGCCGCCTCCGGTCAGCGCCACGAACGCCTGCTCGAGGCCGGCACCCGCGATCTCGATGTCGCGAGCCTCCGGGTAGCGATCAAGGAGCGCCCGGATCGCCGCGTCGGAATCCGAGCAGGTGAGGATGACCGCCTTGCCGTGGCGGTCGCTGGCGATCACCCCGGGCAGCCGGCCGAGCTCGTCGAGGCCGGCGTTCGGCAGCGTCGCACGGATCGTCCGCGCGCCGACCATCCCCTTGATCTCGGTCGTCGGGCCGTCGGCGACGACCTCGCCTTGGGCGATCAACACCGCCCGGTCGGCGTAGGCGTCCGCCTCCTCGAGATAATGGGTGGCGAAGATCACCGTCTTACCGCGGGCGGCGAAGCCCCGCATCGTCTGCCAGAAGGCGCGGCGGCCCTCGACGTCCATTCCCACCGTCGGCTCGTCGAGCACGAGTAGCTCGGGATCCGAGACGAGCGCCAGGGCGAAGCGCACGCGCTGGCTCTCGCCGCCCGAGAGCCTTTGGGTGCGTTGGTTGGCGATCGCCTCGATCCCGGTGAGCGCGAGGACCTCGTCGATACCGAGCGGGTTGGGATAGACCGACGCCATCATCTCGACGAGCTCGCGTACCGAGACATCGCGCAGGAGCTCGCCGACCTGGAGCATCGCGCCGACGCGGCCAGCCGCGATCGCCGCCTCGGGTGAAGCGCCGAAGAGCGCCACTTTCCCGCGGTCGGGTCGCTGCAGACCAAGCAGCATGTCGATGGTGGTCGACTTGCCGGCCCCATTCGGCCCCAGCAGCGCCAGGGTCTCGCCAACCGCAATCTCGACGTCGATGCCGCGGACGGCCCGAACCGGTCCCCGAGGACCCTGGAAGGTCTTGACGAGGCCCCGCAGACTGATCCCGACGTCATTGGCCGTCGGTGTCTCCGGTTTGACCTGCGTAGCTTCGTTTGCGAGCACCATCACTGGCCAGGATCTACTGAAACGGGGGCGCGCGCAATACGGTCAGCCGTACCTCGGCACGGGGTTAACCGTCCCCCGACGCGTCCGCTCATTTGCTATCCCTGATCTCTGCACTTGTCGATGGCGAATGCAGCAGCGACAGTGACGCGGTGGATCGGGGGTCGCGTGACTGCGCTTCGACGCCTGGACCAACACTCGACCAGGAAGTACGTCGTCCAGGTGCTGCTCACCGCCGCGGCCTACTACGCGGCGGCAAAGCTCGGACTGCAGCTCGCCTACCCGAACGGGGCCGTGGCTGCACTGTGGCCGCCGGTCGGGGTCGGCATCGCGGTGCTGGTGCTGTGGGGGCCTCGCCTATGGCCCGGCATCGTCGTCGGCGAGCTGTTCGACTCGGTCGGACTCTCGGACCCGATCGGCACCGTCCTCGGGCAGACCGTCGCGAACACCCTCGAGGTCGTGCTGGTTGCCCTCCTCCTGCGCCGGCTGTTCGGCTCTCGCATTGGCCTGACGCGGGTCGCCGAGGTGCTCGGCCTCGTCGCCTGCGCCGCCGTCGGGACCCTCGTGGGCGCCTGTATCGGTACCGCATCGCTGCGCTTGGGGAACGTCATCGATTCCGGTCAGGTGGTCCATGTCTGGCGGACCTGGTGGCTCGGGGACTTTTCGGGAGCCTTGATCGTGGCCCCGGTCCTGCTGACCTGGGTCGTCGGGCGGCCAACGCGATTCGGACGCCGCGCGTCCGCCGAGGCGCTAACGATCGCGGTCGCCCTCGTCCTCCTCACCGAGCTGCCCTCGCAGACCGAGGTGCTCTACGTCGTCTTCCCGGTCATGATCTGGGCCGCGCTGCGGTTCGGGCCGATCGGCGCATCGAGTGCGCTGCTGGTCGTCGCGTCGCTCACGATTTGGAACACGGGACACAGTGCTGGACCCTTCGTCAGCGACTCGATCACCGACAGCCTGCTCGCGACTCAGCTCTTCCTTGCGGTTGCGGCCCTGACCTCGCTCGTGCTCGCCGCGATGACCGCGGAGCGGCGCGGGGCCGCCGCGGCGTTGCGAGCAAACGAAGAGCGCCTGCGCTCGGTGGTCGGCTCGATGGCCGAGGGCCTGATCGTGCGCGACCGCAGCGGCATCATCACCGAGTGCAACGAGGCCGCCGAGCGGATCACGGGCGTCCCCAGCGGTCGGCTCCGCGGGCATCGTCCAGCGGAGGTGATGCCGGCGGCGTTCAATCTGAGCGGGGGTGAGCTCGAGCGTGACCGCCTCTTCGGGGAGAGCGTGTTGCGCGGCGGCGATCCACAGCCGGCGTTCATCGCGCAATTGGCTCGCACAGACCATGAAGCATGGATTTCGGTGAAATCGAGCCCGGTGCTGGGAGAGGACGGCCGTCCGGAGGCGGTGGTCTCAACCGTCACCGATATCACGCAGAGCCATGAGGCGGAGCAGCGGTTGATCGCGAGCGAGCGGGCGAACCGCCGGCTGGCAACCGAGCAGGCGGCGCTACGGCGGGTGGCGACGCTGGTCGCAGCCGATCCGGAACCGGCGGCGGTCTTCGAACGTGTGACCAAGGAGGTGGCGAACCTGCTGGGGGTCCCGAGCGCAAACATCGTCCGCTACGAGAGTGACGTGCGCGCAGTCCTCGTCGGCAGCTGGACCTCACGGAGCGAGGGCGCCCTGCGGATCGGCACGCACCTGCCACTCGACGACGGGACGGTCGTAGCGGAAGTGAGACGCAGTGGCGAGCCCCAACGAATGGATGACTACCCTCCGCCGGGCGCCGTCGGCGCCGAGCACCGGCGTGCCCGCGGCCTTCGAGCCGCGGTCGCGGCTCCGGTACAGGTGGCCGGCCAGCTCTGGGGCGCGCTGGTGGCCTCGGCCTACGCTCCTGAGGCTCTCGTTCCCGGCGCCGAGCGCAAGCTCTGCGACTTCGCGGATCTGATCGCCCAGACACTGGCCAACGCCGACGCCCATGAGCGGCTCGCCGCCTCGCGAGCGCGGATCGTCGAAGCGGGCGACGTCGAGAGGCGGCGCCTTGAGCGCAACCTCCACGACGGAGCCCAACAGCGGCTGGTGTCGTTGGCCCTGCGCCTGCGGCTGATGGACGCTTTGATCGAAGTCGATCAGCCAAGGGCAGGGAGGGAGCTCGCGGACGCCTCGGCCGAACTCGCGGCCGCGCTCGATGAGCTCCGCGAGCTGGCGCGAGGCATTCACCCGGCGGTCCTCACCGATCGGGGGCTCGCCGCCGCCGCCGCCGCCCTGGCGGATCGGTCACCGGTCCCAGTGGAGATCGACGCCATGCCCGAGTCCGGCTCCCTGCCCCAGTCGAGGCCGCGGCGTACTACGTAATCGCCGAGGCGATCACGAATTGTGCGAAATACGCCGAGGCATCGCGCGTCGGCGTGCGTCTGGAGGTCTCACCGCACCACGCACGGGTCGTGGTCGAAGACGACGGCATCGGGGGCGCGGATTCCGACCGGGGGTCGGGCCTTCGGGGGATTGCCGACCGTGTCGAGGCGCTCCGCGGACGCCTCCATGTGGTGAGCCCTCCCGGTCAAGGCACAGTGCTCGAGGCCGAGATTCCGCTCATCGGGCCGGATGGCGAAGCAGACGCCTGGCCCAGGCGGCCCCCGGTTGCAAGGGATCGCGCCGCCGATCCGGGAGTGCCCGGGACGGACGCCCGAGAACAGCCAGCCGCAAGGCGTCCTGACATGGGAAACCCGATTGTGCCGGATTGGTGATTTTGGGAGACTCCGTCACAGGCTGGCGGCGGGAGGTGGCCGCGAAAGGCACCGATAACAGGCGGGCTGCAGAGCGGCAATGCCCGGGCGCTCGACGGTTTGGGCCCGGAGGACGCCACCGTCCTGCTGCTCGGCTTGGAGGACGTGCGCGACGATCAGTGGGCAGTCCTCGTCGACGCGGGGGTACGTCTCGAGCGCGTCGCGGACCTGGACGGCGCGCTGCGGGCGCTGACCGATCACGCCGCGCCGGTGGTGATCGCGGATTCACGCTGGGCACGATCGGTGACGGCGGCGATTCGCGGTCGCAGCAACCTGGCCTCGGCCCACATCCTCGTGGGCGCCGCGCTGGACTCCCCGAGCGAGGTGCGCGAAGCACTCGCCGCCGGAGCGGACGACGTCATGCGGGTCCCGTTCGAGCCCGCGGTGGTGGCCGCGAGGGTGGTCGCTGGGCTCCGCGCCGCCCGCCTGCGCGCCAACGAGGCGCTCCTGCAGTCGCTTGTGAGCAACATTCCCGGCGCTCTCTATCGCTGCGCTTGTGACTCCGACTGGACCATGGAGTGGCTGAGCCCGGAGATCGAGTGCATCTCCGGCTATCCGGCCAGCGACTTCATAGAGAGCTCGACCCATACGTTCGCGAGCGTCATCCACCCGGACGACCGCGAGGAGGTCGAGCGCCTGGTGATGCAGGGCGTGAACGCGGGACGGCCATTCACTTTGGAGTACCGGGTTCAGCGAGCCGACGGCGACGTGCGCTGGGTGCTCGAGCGCGGTCAGGGGCAGGAGGCCGGTGACGGCAGACGCTGGCTCGACGGCGCGATCTTCGACATCACCGTCCGCAAGGCGGCCGAGCAGGCGCTGCGGGAGCGCGAGGTGCTCGACGCCCAGCTAGCCGAGGTCGGCGCGTCGCGGGCGCGCATCCTTGATGCGGCAGATCGCGCGCGGCGGGAGATCGAGCGCAACCTGCACGACGGCGCGCAGCAGCGCTTCGTCTCGCTGACGCTGCAGCTCCGGCTCTGGCTGTCGGCACATCCCGAGCTCTCCGCTGAGGCGCGCTCGGAAGTCGAGGAGGTCCTGACCGAGCTAGGGGCAGGCCTGGCCGAGCTGCGCGACCTCGCGCACGGCCTGCACCCGGCCGTCTTGACCGACCGCGGACTCGAGCACGCCTTGACGCAGCTGGCGCATCACGCGAGCGTGCCAGTCGACCTCCGCATCGCGCTCCCCTGTGAGCGCCTCGGCGACCAAGTCGAAGCGGCGGCCTACTTCACAGTATCCGAGGGGTTGACCAACGTCGCGAAACACGCGCGCGCGACACATGCATGGGTGGACGTCCACCGAAGCGACCGCCATCTGCGGGTCGAGATCGGCGATGACGGCGCCGGTGGGGCAGGCGTGCGACCCGGCTCCGGACTGGAAGGCATGCGCGACCGTATCGAGGCGTTGAACGGCACGCTGGAATGCGACAGTCGGCTCGGCGCGGGAACCGTGTTGAGGGCCCAGCTACCGATCGCCTGACCGCAGCACCGGCGGCACGACCGGGTCAGTGCTCGACCGGCGGCACGTTCAGGTTCAGGCGGAAGAGATTGTCTGGGTCGTACTGACGCTTCACCTCGACGAGCCGCTCTAGGGTCGCGGGTGGGTAAGCGCGTCGGACGCCCTGGTCCCCGTCGTCGCCGAGGAAGCCGACGTAGGCGCCGGCGGTTTCATCGGCCAGCGCCGTCGCCAAGCTACGAGCCCGCGCTTCGTGCTCAGGGCCGTCCTCCGGGTTCGAGTACATCGCCGCGATGTTCACCATCATCTTCGCGCCACGATGCCCGAACGCGGTCGCGTCGTCGGGAACGCGCGCCATCGCACCGCCGAGCACGCGGAGCTGCGCGGCGGGCATGGGGGCGGTCGAGGTCTCGAGGTACTCGAGGATCGCCTCGGCCCCCGCGGAAGCCAAGCCATCGACGAACACGTTCGTTCCGGCGGCGGCCGCCGGACCCGGTCCCTCCGGCCCGTCGTAGATCTCCGAATAGCGCATCGGGCGGACCATGTCGGTGAGCGGTGCCGCGAGCGCGCGGATTGGCGCGATCGCCCGCTGGCCCGCTTCGACCTCGCCGGCGTAGACCATCAGGGCCATCACGATGGGCTTGCCGTGGCGCTCGGGGGGGACGGCCGGCATCGGGGGGGCCTTCACGATGTTCGCGATGATCGATAGCTCCTCGGGCGCCGCCTCCGCGGCGGCGATCAAACCGGTGATCACATCGGCGCTCGCCGGCAGCATCAGCATTCCGCCAACCACCTCGTCGATCTCGTGGAGCCGGAATCGCAGCCGCGTCGCGACCCCGACGTTCCCGCCGCCGCCGCGGAGCGCCCAGAACAGATCGGCATGGTTCTCCTCGTCGACCTGTAGGAGCTCGCCGTCGGCGGTCACGACCTCGGCGCTGAGCACGTCGTCGATCGTGAGGCCGCTCTTCCGGACCAGGAAGCCGATTCCGCCGCTCAAGGTGATCCCGCCCATTCCCACCGTGGCCGCGTCGCCGAGCCCGGTGGCGAGGCCGTAATTGCCGGTTGCCTTGGTGTACTCGCCGGCCTTGGCGCCGGCCTGCGCCCAGGCGGTGCGGCCCTCGGGATCGATCTCGATCGAGTTCATCCCCGAGAGGTCGAGGACGACTCCGCCCTCCGAGGTCCCGTGGCCGGCGCGGCTGTGGCCGCCGCTCCGCACCGCAAGCTCGGCGCCTGTCTCCCGGGCCAGGTTGACTACGCGGGACACATCGGATGCCTCGGCGGCGCGGACGATCGCGGCGGGCCGGCGGTCGAACGCGGTGAAGAAGACACGACGCGCATCGTCGTATCCGTGGTGATCAGGGGTGATCACCTTGCCGTTCAACTCGGCGCGGAGGTTGGAAATCGAGACATCGGGCGTGGTCTTCACCTGGACTCCTTTGCTCGGGGAACGGACTGCTCCTTTTTCGTGCGCGAGTTGCGCCGTGCCGCCCGGGCTTGACCCGCGGGTCGCCCGTGCGCGGCGCCGCGCTGGAGGTCGGTGACCCGTTGCCTGGCAAGGATGTAGTTCATGTGGGGCTTCATGGCTCGTCCTCGCGTGTTCGGAGATGCCTGACGCTCGGAAGGGTGCCGGCGCTGGACGCCCGAGAACAGCCGGCCACCTGGTGTCCTGACGGTCGGTTCGGCGTCGGCCGGTTTCCGGAACAGCACCGGTGTCCGGTCTGTGGGTCCGCGACTAACGAGGCCGCAGTGCGGGTAGCCGTATTGCGAATGGCATCGGCGAACGCGAGAATCGCCTGGGCAATGGGCGAGACAATCTTGATCGTCGATGATCATCCGGGCTTTCGCGCAAGCGCGCGCGAGTTCCTTGAGGCCGAGGGCTTCGAGGTGGTCGGCGAGGCCGGCGACGCCGCCTCGGCGATCGCGGCCGCGCGCGATCTCGCCCCGGATGTCATCCTCCTCGACATCCAGCTCCCTGACACCAACGGCGTCGAGGCGGCGAAACAGATTCACCGCCGGGCCGGCAGGCCAGCGATCGTCCTCACCTCGAGCCGCGACGTCTCATACCTGGCCGGGGTCTTTGGCGACTCGCCAGCCTGCGGCTTCATCCCGAAGTCGGAGCTGAGCGGCGCCGCCGTCCGGGCACTCGTCTCATGAGGCCCGCACGCGGCGCGCGAAACGAGGTTCCATGCGGGTAGTCGTCGCGGACGACTCGACACTCTTCAGGGAGGGAATCGCCCGCCTGCTCGAGGACGCCGGCTGGGAGGTCGTCGGTCAGGCCGCGGACGCCGATGACCTCCTGCGAAAGGTCCGCGCGCACAACCCCGATGCCGCGGTCGTCGACATTCGTATGCCGCCGGCCAATGCCGACGACGGCATTCGCGCGGCCCTGGAGATCCGTCAGGAGCTGCCGGGGACCGGCGTCTTGGTGCTGAGCCAGTACGCCGAGGAGGGCTACGCGCTCGAACTCGTTGCCTCGACGGCCGAGGGAGTCGGCTACCTCTTGAAGGATCGCGTGGCCGACGTCGAGCGCTTCACGGACTCGGTTCGCCGGGTCGCCGACGGCGGATCGGCCCTCGACCCCGAGGTCGTCTCGCTGCTCCTCGGCCGCCAGCGCCGCGATGACCCCCTCGCCGTACTCACCCCGCGCGAGCGCGAGGTGCTGGCGCTGATGGCGGAGGGGCGCTCGAACCAGGCGATCGCCGACGAGCTCGTGATCACCGAGCGCGCCGTCGAAAAGCACGTCACCAGCATCTTCTCGAAGCTCGACCTGCTTCCGGCCGCCTCGGATCACCGCCGCGTGCTCGCCGTCCTCACCTACCTGCGGTCGGGTTAGCCGAACCCCGAGGCGCCACCAATTGGCACTTTCTTGCGCCTCAACCCGTCCCATCACGACGGTGGCGCAATAATTCCCCGCGCAAGGGGGTGGGCGTGACCGCAGGGCCCGATACGACCGAGGCACAGCTTCAGAAGCTGCTCGACGAGCAGGCGGCGCTGCGCCGCGTCGCCATGTTCGTCGCCGCCGCCTCCGAGCCGGCGACCGTGTTCGAGCGCGTGTGCGCAGAGGTAGGTTCGCTGTTCGAGGTCGAGAGCACGAACCTATTCCGCTTCGAGGGTGACGGCACGGCCACCGTGACCGGCCACTGGCCCCTCGGGGCCGCCCCCGTCCTCAGCACGGGCGAGAACGTGAAGCTCGAGGGCGAGACCTCGACGGTCAAGCTCAGCCGCAGCGGGCGACCCGAGCGCATCGACGAATACGCCACCACCTCCGGGCCGTTTGTCGAAAGGATTCGCGCGGCCGGGATCGCATCGTCGGTTGCCGCGCCGATCACCGTCGCCGGCAGGCTCTGGGGTGGGCTCGTCGCCTCCAGCGGCCGCCCGAACGCGTTCGCGCCGGGCGCCGAGAACCGGCTGGCGAGCTTCGCCGAGCTCGTCGCTGACGCGCTCGCCAACGCCGATGCCCGCGAGCAGCTGCAGCGGCTCCTCGACGAGCAGGCGGCGCTGCGACGCGTCGCGACCCTGGTCGCACGTGATCCGGAGCCGACCGAGGTGTTCGAGTGCGTTTGCGAGGAGTTGGGGATGGTGCTCGGGGGCGAGGCCACGAACCTGATGCGCATCGAGCCCCACGGTACGCAGGCGTTTGTGGCCGGATGGAACCCTCCAGGCGTGACCATCGCCCTCCCGGTCGGCATGGAGTTCCCGCTGGAAGGCGACACCGCTCTGCCGCGAATGATGCGAAGCGGCGAAGCCCAGCGGATCGACGACTACGCCGACTTCAGCGGCATCCGTGCCGAGATGATCCGGGCGGCCGGGATCGCGTCGGCGGTGACGGCGCCGGTCACCGTCGCCGGCCGGCTTTGGGGAGCCCTCGGGGCCGTCAGCGACTCACCCTACGGATTTCCCCCCCGCACCGAGGAGCGGCTGGCGAGCTTCGCCGAGCTCGTCGCCCTTGCGCTCGCCAACACCGATGCCCGCGAGCAGCTCCAACACCTCCTCGAAGAGCAGGCGGGGCTGCGGCGGGTGGCCGTGCTCGTCGCCCGCGGCCCCGACCCGACGGCGGTCTTCGAGCGGGTTTGCGAGGAGGTCGGGGGGCTGCTCGGGGCTCGGAGCGCGAACCTGATTCGCTTCGAGGGCGCGGGCAGGGCGACGGTGGTCGGCGGCTCGGGGTCACCGGGGGCGGCGGGTCCCCCCGTTGGCGCCGAATTCCCGCTCGACGCCGACACGGCGGTTGGCAAGGTTTGCCGCAGCGGCCGCCCGGAGCGTGGCGACGACTACACCGAGCTTCGCGGCGACCTCGCGGACCTGCTCCACGAGGCGGGGATCGTGTCGGCAGTCGCCGCGCCGGTCACCGTCGGCGGCAAGCTCTGGGGGGCGGTGGCCGCCGGCAGCGAGCGACCGGATGCCTTCCCGCCGCGCGAGGAACATCGGCTCGCCGGATTTGCGGAGCTCGTCGCTGACGCGATCGCGAGCGCCGACGCCCGCGAGCGATTGCGCAAGCTTCACGACGAGCAGGCGGCGCTGCGGCGCGTCGCCACGCTCGTCGCCCGCGAGCCCGAGCCGTCTGAGGTGTTCGAGCGGGTCTGCGAGGAGGTCGGAACCGTGCTCGGCATCGACGGCACGAACCTGACCCGGTTCGAGGGCGACGGGACCCAGACGGTTCTCGCCGGTTGGAGCGCGCCCGGGGTCCCGGTCTTTCCGGTCGGCGGCGGTATCCCGCTGACCGGGGACGCGGCGGTTCCGAAGGTGAGCCGCAGCGGTCGACCGGAGCGAGTCGACGACTACGCCGACGTCGAGGGCGAGCTCGCCGAGAGGATCCGGGCGGTCGGCATCGCGTCCTCGGTGGCGGCGCCCATCACCGTCGCCGGCGAGCTCTGGGGGGCGATCGTCGCGACCACCGGTCGGCCGCGCGCCTTCCCTGAGTACACCGAGCAACGGGTCGCGAGCTTCGCCGAGCTCGTCGCGCACGCCCTCGCCAACGTCGATGCTCGCCAGGAGCTCGCTGCCTCCCGGGCCCGGATTGTCGAGGCCGCCGACTCCGAGCGCCGGCGGCTCGAGCGAAACCTTCACGACGGCGCCCAACAGCGCCTCGTCTCACTCGCGCTCGCTCTCCGGCTGGCGGGCAGGGACGTCGATCGTGATCCCGAGGCGGCGCGGCGACGACTTGAGGGCGCCGAAGCCCAGCTCGGGCAGGCGCTCGAGGAGTTGCGCGAGCTCGCGCGCGGGATCCACCCGGCGGTCCTCACGGACCGCGGGTTGGCGGCCGCGCTCGAGGCGTTGGCGACGGCTGCCCCGCTGCCGGTCGAGCTGGAGGACGTGCCGGCGCCGACGCTGCCGCCGGGGATCGAGGCGGCGACCTATTACCTCGTCGCCGAGGGAGTCGCCAACGCGGCCAAGCACGCCCGAGCGTCCGTCGTCACCGTCCGCGTCGGCCGCGATGAGAGGCGGGCGCGGATCGAGATCTGCGACGACGGTGTCGGCGGCGCCAGTACGCCGTCGGGCGGTGGGCTCAGCGGCCTCGCCGACCGCGTCGAGGCGCTTGGGGGGCGGCTCGAGATCGTCAGCCCGCCGGCGCGGGGCACGAGCCTGGTGGCCGAGATCCCGTTTGCCCCGGTGGCCAGCGCTCGCGAGCGGCGCATCTAGGGCACGTGCTCGCCGTCCTCACCTGCCTGCGGTCGGGTTAGCCGAACCCCGGGACGCCAGCCAGCCCCATTTTCGTGGACGCGCCCCGGTGGCACGCTTGCGGCCATGAAAGGCGACGAGCTCCAGGTAGTAGCGATGACGGCGGTCGAGGTTCGCGAGCAGCTCCGCGCGCTCGAGGCCGAGCGCGCCGCGGCGGTCGCCAACGACGTGAACGGCATCGACGCTTACCGGCATGACCTCGACGTCGAGATCGAAACGTGGCGCCACTACTTCGTCACCGCTGCGGTGACGGAGATGGCGACGCTGCGGGGCGAGCTCGACGGAGCCAATGCCGGCTGACCAGGCGAGACCAGAAGGAGGCCAGCGATGACATCGAAGGCACCGACCACGCCCAATCTCGCCGCGCGCGCCGCGCGCTGGAGTACCGATCGCTGGAAGACAGCGACCGGCGCCTGGATCGCCGTCGCCGTGGTTGCCGCTCTGATCGGTGGAATCGTCGGCACCGCCAAGCTCACCGACTCCGAGCAGGGAACCGGCGAGACCGCGCGCGGCCAGCAGATCCTCGCCGACGCCGGTTTCAACACGCCGGCCGGCGAGAGCGTGCTGGTCCAATCGCCCTCGCTGACGGCGGGCGATCCAGCCTTTCGGCGTGCGGTGACCGATGTCGTCCGCTCGCTTCATTCCCAGCGCCAGGCGACCGACGTCCGCTCGCCCTACGAGGCCAGCGACCCCGGCCAGCTCTCCGCCGATCGCCACTCGGCGCTTGTCCTCTTCAACGTCCGCGGCGATGCGACGACCGCCTCCGATCGCGTCGAGGGCGCGCTCGGCGCCGTCGCCCGCGTTCAGCGCTCCCACCCGGGGTTGACGATCGCCGAGTTCGGCGACGCGAGCGCAGTCCGGGCCCTGAACGACACCGTCAACCACGACTTCGCCAGCGCCGAGCAGCTCTCGGTACCGATCACCTTCGCGATCCTGCTCATCGCCTTCGGCGCCTTCGTCGCCGCCGGGGTCCCGGTGCTGCTGGCGTTCTCGGGGGTGCTCGGCTCGATCGGCCTGTCGGCAATCCTCAGCCATGTCTTCCACGCCTCCGACTCGACCTCGTCGGTGATCCTGCTGATGGGGATGGCGGTCGGCGTGGACTACTCGCTCTTCTACCTGAAGCGCGAGCGCGAGGAGCGCGCGCGTGGCCGCGAGCCGCGGTCGGCGCTCGCGCGGGCGGCGGCGACCTCGGGACAGGCGGTCCTGATCTCGGGCAGCACCGTCCTGATCGCGATGGCCGGGATGCTCTTCGCCGGCTCGAAGATCTTCACCTCGATCGGGATCGGGACAATGATCGTCGTCTTCCTGGCGATGGTCGGCTCGCTGACGGTGCTGCCGGCGTTGTTGGGGAAGCTCGGCGACCGCGTCGATCGTGGCGTCCTCGCGGTGATCGCCGCCGGGGCGCGGCGGGCGGTGCGCCCGTTCGGTTGGCGACCGGCGCTGCTCGACTGGCTCGTCGCCCGGCGAACATTCCTGCAGCGGATCAAGGGCGAGCGCAGCGAGTCGCGGCTCTGGGGCTTCATCCTGCGCCCGGCGCTTCGTTTCCCGGCACTCGCCGGGCTCGGCGCGGCGGCGCTCCTGGTCGTCCTCGCGCTGCCCACGTTCGGCATGCAGACGCGCCTGAGCGGAATCAGCGATATGCCGAAGGACCTCGCGATCGTCCGCACCTACGACCGGGTCCAGGCCGCCTTCCCGGGCGCCCAGACCCCGGCCCAGGTGGTGGTCAGCGCCCCCGACGTCACCTCGCCCCGCGTCCGCGGCGGGATCGCCTCGCTGCGTCGCCACGCACTAGCGAGCGGAGAGATGCAGCGGCCGATCGAGACCGCGGTCAACCCCGACCGCACCGTCGCCCGGGTGGCGATCCCGCTCGCCGGCGATGGCGAGGACGCAAGGTCCGTGCACGCGCTCGAGACGCTCCGGGAGCACCTGATCCCGGCCTCGCTGGGCAACCAGCCACGGGTCGAGACCGCGGTCACCGGCGAGACCGCCGGCACACACGACTTCAACAAGACGAACAAGGCGCGGGCCCCAATCGTGTTCGCGTTCGTCCTCGGGTTGGCGTTCCTGCTGCTGCTCGTGATGTTCCGCTCGCTCGTCGTTGCGGCGACCGCGATCGTGCTCAACCTGCTCTCGGTGGGCGCGGCCTATGGCGTGCTGGTCTGGATCTTCCAGGACGGCCACCTCGAGGGGCCGCTCAACTTCCGTTCCACCGGAGCGGTCGTCACCTGGCTGCCGCTGTTCCTGTTCACGGTGCTCTTTGCGCTGTCGATGGACTACCACGTCTTCATCGTCAGCCGGATCAAGGAGCTCGTCGACGGCGGGATGTCGACTCGCGAGGCGGTCGCCCGGGGGATCCACGGCACCGCGTCGACGGTGACGAGCGCGGCGGCGGTAATGGTCGCTGTGTTCGCGATCTTCGCCTCGCTGCGAACGATCGACATCAAGCAGATGGGCGTCGGCCTCGCGGTGGCGGTGCTGATCGACGCGACCGTGATCCGCGGCGTCCTGCTGCCGGCGGTGATGACCCTGCTCGGCGAGCGCAACTGGTACCTCCCCAACTGGCTTCGCTGGCTGCTGCGGCTGAGCGATCAGCCGCGGCCCCCCGCGGCGCGCCCGGCACCTGGCGAGCCCGCTCCGGCTGTCGATTGAGGCAGCCGGCCTCGACGCCGGCCGGGGTGGTCCCGCACCCCGGCCGGCGTCTCAATCGGGGACCACTCCCGCTCGCAGACCGGCAAGCACATGGTCGGTTAACCGAACCCGGAAACGCCAGCTAGCCAGGTTTCCAGACGCAATGCCGGGTGCCACCCTGGCACCCATGAACCCCTCTCAACTGACGAAGGCGCACGCGGAATCGACGATGGACGACCTCGCTCGCAGCGCAGCGACCGTAACGCGGAGCCGTGCGAGCACTGCGCCAAGGGGCTCGAGCCGCCGCCGATACCGCGCGGCGAGGACCTCGTGGTACAAGGTGCTCTCACGAGCCGCCTAGCTGATATGCCGATCGGCTACCTGATCACCACAGCGCTCATGGCGACAGCCTCCGTCGCGGCGGCCTCACGACACCGCCCGCGCTCGTCGAGGCCCTTCCGGCTGAGCTACATCTTCGGCTTATGGCTCAACTGGCCGTTCGTCGCCTTCCTCGCGCTCGTCGCGTCAACGGCATTGGCGATCGCCCAGAGCGGTGTTGGCTCGCCGGTCTTCTTGATCGGGCTTGGACTCGCCGTCCTTGCATCGGCCGGGATCCTGGCTCTACGCCGGCGGGCGCTGGGAACCGGCCCGGCGGTCGAGCGCGCCTTGGACGAGGGGCTCGGGTTCGACTGGCGCAGCGAGGTGAACTACGAGCTCGCCGCTCGGTTCGACCAGCGACCTTCCCTCGCCCGCATCCTGTTTGCACCGATCTCCTCCCGTCGCCACAGTGTCGAGCGGATCAGAAACATCCGCTACGGCCCCGCTGGCAGGAGAAACCTGCTCGACGTCTATCGCGATCGCTCCGATCGTTCGGGCCGCCCAACCCTCATCTACCTCCATGGGGGAGGCTTCCGTTTCGGCAGCAAACGTCTCGGGGCACGCCACCTGCTCCATCGGCTCGCCGCCGACGGCTGGATATGCGTGAGCGCCAACTACCGCCTGCTCGCGAAGTTTCCGGATTCGCTGATCGACGTGAAGAAGGTGATCACCTGGGTACGCGAGCACGTCCGCGAGTACGGCGCCGACCCGGTTGCCGTGTTCCTCGCGGGAAGCTCCGCGGGCGGTCATCTCGCGTCGCTGGCGGCACTCACTCCCGACGATCCACTCTTCCAGCCCGGTTTCGAGGGCGCTGATACGTCGGTAGCCGGCGCCATCACTTTGTACGGCTACTACGGACCCGTCGCTTCAGGTGACCCGCCGTCCTCACCGCACGCGTACGTCACGACGAAGGCGCCGCCGTGCTTCCTTGTCCACGGCGATCAGGACAGCCTCGTCGTAGTCGACGATGCACGACGCTTTGTCGAACAGCTGCGCGTCGCATCGTCGAACCCAGTGGTTTACGCGGAGCTGCCTGGCGCCCAGCATGGGTTCGACCTGTTCCGCTCCCGACGCTTCGAGACAGTCGTCGATGCGATCGAGGTCTTCGCCGCCCGAGTGAGGTCCGCGCCGAAGTCGTTCGGCACGAACTCAGAGCACCATCCTCGCCTTGCATGAAAGCAGCGCATTCTGAGGTGCCAAACGAGGTGCCAAACTGAGCGAAAGTGAGGGGGCCTCAGCTGACCGGAAACTCGATCAGAGCAGGGGATTCAGGCTGAGAGGACCACGGTCGTTCAGGTTGTGGTCCAGGTGGTCGCCGGTTCGAGTCCGGTCGCTCACCCTCCTGGCGAGGCTAGGATCGCGCCATGCTGATCGATGGCGCCGAGCTCGAGGCTCCGGCCGCTCCGCTTGACGACCTGCTTCGGCCCGGCCTCGACGCCGGGGCGGATGACGTCGCCATCGTCTCCTCGCAGCGCTCGCTGACCTGGAGTGAGCTCGACCGAGCCGCCTCGGCGCTCGCCGGCGGCTACCGCGAGCTTGGCCTTGAACCAGGCGATCGCATCGCCTCGCTGATGCCGAACCGGATCGACCTCCTGATCCACTACCTGGCGTGCTTCCGGGCCGGCCTGATCGCGACGCCGCTCAACTACCGGTACACGGCCCGCGAGATCGACCACGCGCTGGAGGTCAGCATCGCCCGCATCATCCTCGCCCATGTCGAGCGGGCCGAGGACATCGCCACCAGCGAGCGCGCGGCCGGCCTCGAGCTCGGCTCCATCGCCTACCGGGACGCGGAGCCCCAGCATGCGCGCAACGCGGAGCCCGCCGGGGTCGGGCACGGCTGGCGCCACGACTTCGCGGAGCTGGTCGAGCACGATCCCCTCGCCGCCGATGCGGAGGAGCCCGATCCCGACGCCCCCGCGGTGATCTTCTTCACCTCCGGGAGCACCGGTCCGGCGAAGGGGGTGACGCACACTCGCCACACCCTCCGCTGGATGATCGGCAGCGCGGCCGGCGCCTTCGAGCTCGACTCATCCGACGTCTTCCTGCCCGGCTCCTCGATGTCGCACATCGGCTCCTTCCTCTGGTCGCTCGCCATGCTCTCGGTCGGGGGCAAGGTCGTGGTGGCGCGGAGCACCGATGCCCACGAGCTGCTGCCGTTGCTCCGCGAGCACAAGCCGACGATCCTGGCGATGATTCCCGCCGCGCTCTCGGCCCTGATCCACGACCACGACCTGGAGCCCGGGGACTTCTCCTCGCTGCGCATCTGCCGGGCCGGAGCCGACAAGGTCTCAACCGAGCTGCTCACGGAGTTCTCCGATATGGCGGGTTTCCCGATCGTCGAGGGGTATGGGATGACCGAGGTCGGGCTCACAACCCTCAATCCGCCGTCGGGTGAGATCAGGCCGGGCTCGATCGGCAGGCCGATCTGCGGCTATTCGATCGCCCTGCGCGACGACCATGGCGAGCCGATCGAGGGCGGGGAGGTGGGTCGCATCTGGATCCGCACCCGCAGCCGGATGGTCGGCTACTGGCAGGCGCCGGAGGCGACCGAGGAGGTCGTGATCGACGACTGGCTCGACTCAGGCGATCTCGCCCGCGCCGACGAGGACGGCTACCTCTGGTTCTTCGGCCGCAAGAAGCAGGTGATCGTCCACGACGGGTCCAACATCAGCCCCTATGAGGTGGAGGGCGCTCTGGTGGAGCATCCGTCGGTCGCCCTGGCCGGGGCCGTCGGGGTCCACGACTCCGTCCATGGCGAGAACGTACGCGCCTACGTGACCCTCGCCGAGGGGGCCGAGGCTCCCTCTCGCGCGGACCTGGTCGTCTTCTGCCGCGACCGGATCGGCTACAAAGCGCCGGAGGAGATCGTCTTCCTGGACGAGATGCCGCTCAACCCAACCGGCAAGATCGACAGGGTCGGGCTGAAGCGGATGGCGGAGGACCACCTGCACCCGCACGGTCTGGACGAAACCAGCTAGGGCTGCGCGACGGGCACAGACGCCTCGCCGCCGTCCTCCGGCGTCACCAGGATGGCGCCCTCGCCGGAGGCGTAGGCCTCCTCGCCGTGGTGGACGAGGTCCATGCCGACCGCCTCGTCTCGCTCCACCCCGCGCAGGGAGGTGACGAAGCCGATGGCCCGCAGCAGGACGTAGGTCATGCAGAAGGCATAGGCGGGGCCCGCGAGATCGGCCAGCACCTGGTCGAGCAGCTGGCCGGGGTTTCCGTAGATGAGCCCGTCCGAGATCCCGTTCCAGCTCGCCTGGGCGATGAAGCCAACGGCGAGGATCCCGGTAAAGCCGGCGACGCCGTGGGCCGCCAGCACATCGAGCGTCTCGTCGACTCGGGTCCGCGGCCGGTAGAGGATCAGGAAGTAGCAGGGAAAGGCGCCGAAGAAGCCAAGGGCGAGCGCCCAGGTCGGGCTGATGAACCCGCCGGCTGGGGTGATCAGGACGCAGCCGACGATGATCGCGGTGGCCGCTCCGATCGCCGTCACCTTTCGGTCGCGGATCAGGTCGAGCATGAACCAGGCGACCAGCGTGGCGCAGGGACAGAGCAGCGTGTTGGTGAAGGCGAGCACGCTGTTCTGGCCGGTCGAGAAGCCGCTGCCGCCGTTGAAGCCGAACCAGCCGAACCAGAGCAGGCCGGCGCCGAGCAGCACGTAGACGGCGTTGTGGGGGAGGAGGGCCTGGCGGCCGTAGTCCTTCCGTGCACCGACGACGAGCGCCGCGGCGAGCGCGGAGAATCCCGACGCCATCTCCACCGGCACGCCTCCGGCGAAGTCGAGGGTCCCCCGCTCGAGGAGCCAGCCGCCGCCGAATGCCCAGTGGGCAAGCACGGCGTAGACGAGCACCGACCAGAGCGCCGCGAAGACGAGGAAGACGCCGAAGCGCATCCGCTCCACCACGGCTCCAGAGACCAGCGCCGTCGTGATGATGCAGAAGGTCGCCTGGAAGGCGAAGAAGACCAGGTGGGGAATCGTCTGGCCCTCCAGTGGGGCGAAGGTGACGTCGTGCATGCCGACGTAGTTGAGGCCCCCGATCAGGTCGCCGGTGCCGTCGAACGCGAGGGAGTAGCCGATCAGCGCCCAGGTCACCATGGCGACTGCGATCGCCGCGATGCACATCATGAACGTGTTGAGCGTGTTCTTCGACCGGACGAGGCCAGCGTAAAAGAGCCCGAGCGCCGGGGTCATCATCAGCACGAGCGCAGTCGCCATCAGCATCCAGGCGGTGTCGCCCGTGTCGATCCCGGCCGCCGCGATCAGGCCGCCCATCAGCCGTCCACCGGAGTGACCGCGGCATTGTCCGCCTCGCCGGTGCGGATGCGGATCGCCCGTTCGAGCTCGACCACGAAGATCTTCCCGTCGCCGACCTCTCCCGTCTGCGCGCCCTCCTGGAGCGCGGTGATGGTCGGGTCCACGAACGGGTCGGTGACAGCGATCTCGAACCGCACCTTCTCCGCGAGCTCCATCTTCACCCTCGTCCCGCGGTAGGTCTCGACGTGGTCGAGCTCGCCGCCATGGCCCTGGACCCGGCTCATCGACACGCCCTTGACCTCGGCGCGATAGAGCGCCTCGAGGACGTCGTTGGCCTTCTCGGGCCGCACGATGGCGATGACGAGCTTCAAGCACCAACCTCTCGGGACGAGACAACAGCGCCAGCCGCTGCCGGGCCGAACCTATCTGCGGGGTCCGACGGAACTGCTCAGCAGGCGAACAGGCGAACCGTCGATCCAGAGCCCACGGTCGAGCCACCCTTCGGGGACATGTCGCAGACGTCCCAGTTCGAGGGGTCGAGCACTCCGAAGAGGCCGCCGCCCTCCTCGCTGTAGTGAACGCCGAGGTCGTCGAGGCGGTGTTCGGCGACGTCTCAGCGGCTGGCCGACCAGCGACGGCAGGGTGACGCCGCTAGGCGTCGCGGTTCCGGTGCCCGTGCCGGGCGTCGCGGTGCCCTGGTTGCGCGAGAGCTTCGGGGCCTCGATCGCTCCCGCGACGGCGAGGGCGGCGATCGCCACCACGGCGAGGACGAATCCGGCCTTGCGCCGGCCGCGCCCGGGCCGCGGCTGCGGGTCAGTCGGTGGCAGGGCCGGATCGCGCGAGAGTCGAACCGTCTCGGGCAGCGGGGCCGCCTCCCCGGCGCCGACGACGTGCTCGGGCTCGGTGACGGCCTCGCCGCGAGTCGCGGCGACCGCGGCGCGACCGAGGTCGCCGGCGGACGGGAACCGGTCGATGGGGTCCTTCGCCATGGCCCGGCGGATCACCGGATCGAGGACGCTCCCGCGGCGGCCCGCCGACGGCGGCGGCTCGTTCACGTGGGCCCACATCTTCGCCGAGCTCTCCCGCTCCGCGTACGGGACCTTGCCGGTCAGGGCCCAGAGGAGGACTCCGCCGAGGGCGTAGACGTCGGTGCGCGCGTCGACCCGCCGCGCCTCGATCTGCTCCGGGGCCATGTAGTCGACCGTCCCGATCACCTGCCCGGTCGCGGTCAGGCCCGTGGTGGCGCCCATCGCCTTGGCGAGTCCGAAGTCGGCCAGGTGTGCATCGCCGTCATCGCCCACGATCACGTTGTGAGGCTTGACATCTCGGTGGACCAGGCCGGCGGCGTGCACCGCGTCCAGTCCGTCGGCGACTCGGGCGATCAGCCGGGCGGCTTCGTCAAGAGGGAGCGGCCCGTCCGTCTCGACGAGCCGCCCCAGGTCGCGACCCGGCACGTAGCGCATCGCGACATAGAGCAGGCCGTCGCGCTCCCCGGCTCCGAAGACCGTGACGACCCGCGGGTCCTCGACCGACGCCGCGGTGCGCGACTCGGAGCGAAAGCGCGCCCGGAAGTCCTCGTCGCCGGCCAGGTCGGACCGGATCACCTTGAGGGCGACCTGCCGGGCGAGCCGCTGCTCGGTGGCCAGGTAGACGATGCCCATGCCGCCGTGTCCGAGCGTTCGCTCGATGCGATAGCCGCCGAAGGTCGAGCCCTCGCGCAGCGCTCCGGGTGGGCCGCCTCTGGTCGTTTCCTCGACTGACATCCCCCGTCCAGTATCGCTGCTCCACGCCCGGTGGCTGGACCTTTAGTCTCGCCCGCATGGGCGACCCGATGACCGGCGATCAGCTCCGCGACAGCGACGAGGAGCTCGAGTCGCTGGAGCGCCTTACCGAGCGCTACTGCGTCGTCCTCCAGACACTCGCCTCCTCGCCGGGTCTGTCGGCCTCCGTGGAGCGGTCGTGAGCGCCGACGAACTCGATGCTCCGGAAATCCGCGCCCTCTCACTGATCTCGGCGGCGGGCCGGATGGCGATCGGGATCGGGCTGCTCGCCGCTCCGGAGCTCTCCCTCCGTGCCCTCGGCTTCTCCGACGTTTCGCCGTCCACCGTCGCCGTCGCGCGGGTCGCCGGCATCAGGGACCTCGTGCTGGGCGGGGTGACGCTCGCGGCCCTCGAGGACCGCGACCGGCTGCGGGGGGCGACGGTCGCAAACGCGACCGCCGACGCCGGCGACACGATGGCGTTCGCGCTCGCGGCCCGGTCGGGGGAGAGGGCCGCTGGCCTGCGCGGCGTGGCCGCCGCCCTTCCGGCCGCGCTCGCCGGGATATGGGTCGCACGCAGGCTGAGCTGACCTCGCCGCGCGCGAGGGAGGTGCTCGACCGCATCCGGAGGGTCCCGGAGGGCTTCGTCACGGCCTACGGCGATCTGTGTCCCGAGGCGCCCCGGTTCGCCGGATTCGTTCTGTCCGCCTGCAACGACCCCACGGTTCCCTGGCAGCGGATCGTCCGCGCGGACGGCTCGCTCGCCAAGGGCGATCGCCAGCGGGCCCTGCTTCGGGCAGAGGGCGTTCCGTTCCGGGGCAGGCGGGTGGACATGGGCATCGCCTGGATCCCGGGCGACGAGTTGGCCTGACCGAACGCGCCCAGCGGGAGGAAGCCGAGGCCCGCGCCTGAACTGGGAGGCGGAGCCGCACCGTGATCGTCGATTCCGCCCACTACAAGGACGGCGTGCGCCAGCATGAGGACGCGCTCACCCCTGAGCGCGCCGCCGAGCTCCGGCGATCCGCTGGCACCGGGGAGTTCGTCTGGATCGGGATCCACGATCCGGAGGACGGGGACCTGAAGCTGCTTTCCAAGCTCTTCGACCTTCATGAGCTCGCCGTCGAGGATGCCCAGCAGGCCCATCAGCGGCCCAAGATCGAGGACTACGGCGAGGACGTCTTCGTCGTCCTCAAGACGGCCCACTACCACGAGGATCAGGAGGAGGTCCACTTCGGCGAGATCCACCTCTTTGCGGGGCCCGGGTACGTGATCAGCGTGCGCCACGGTCCAGGCAGCGAACTGCGCACGGCCCGCCAGCGGCTAGAGGGCCGCCCCGACCTGGTCAGGCTCGGGGCCTCATCCGCCATCTGGGCGGTACTCGACAAGGTGGTCGACGACTACATCCCGGTGGTCGATGCGATGGAGGACGACATCGAGGAGGTCGAGAAGGACGTCTTCGACGACGACATCCCGGCGCCGACCAGACGCATTTACCACCTGAAGCGCGAGGTGATCGAGTTCCACCGGGCCGTCTGGCCGCTGCTCAACCCCCTCGAGATGCTGGAGCAGGGCGGCTTCGAGCGCGTGCCCGAAGAGCTTCGCAGCTTCTTCCGCGACGTCTCGGATCATGCCCGGCGCGTGGACGAGCAGGTTCAGTCGCAGCGCGAGCTGCTCACCAGCGTCCTGCAGGCGAACCTCTCGCTGGTCAGCGTCAACCAGAACGAGGTGGTGAAGCGGATCTCCGCCCTGTTCGGAATCGTCGCCGTGCCGACCTTCATCGCCTCGGTCTACGGCATGAACTTCGAGCATATGCCCGAGCTGCACTGGCGGTTCGGGTATCCGCTGTGCATCGCCGTCATGGCGCTCGTCGCCGTCGCGCTGGTCCAGTACTTCAGGCGCATCGACTGGTTGTAAGCCGTCCTACGATGCATCTGTGCTTCCCCTAGCTCACGTCGGCGGGCCCGTCTTCGAGCCGCTCCAGGTCGCCGGGCTGACTCTGGTCGCCACGGCCTACTCACTGCGAATGCTGACCCTCTCTCGCGAGGGCCGGCCGGTCGCGACCTGGCGGATCGTCTGCTTCGCGTCAGGCCTGGGGCTGATCGCGGCGGCGTTCATCTCGCCGCTCGGGCGGATCGACGACGAGCTGGTCTTCGTTCACATGATCCAGCACCTCCTGATGGGTGATCTGGGGGCGCTGCTGATCGTCCTCGGTCTGACCGGGCCACTCCTCCAGCCGCTGCTCGCCAATCGTTGGCTCGGCTGGCTGCGGCATCTGGCCCATCCGCTCGTCGCGCTTCCGCTGTGGGCGATCGACCTCTACGTGTGGCACGTCCCGGTCCTTTACCAGGCGGCCACCGACCACAGCGGGCTCCACGCGCTCCAGCACACCTGCTTCATCGGCTTCGGCGTCCTGATGTGGATGCCGCTGGTGGGCCCGCTCCCGCAGCCGAAGTGGTTCAGCATCCCGGCGAAGATCGGCTACCTGATCGGGGTGCGCTTCACCGGAATCGTGCTCGGCAACGTCTTCATGTGGTCCAACTCCGTCTTCTATCCGGGCTACGCGGACGGCCAGGCGAAGTGGCACATCTCGGCCGTCACTGACCAGAGCATCGCGGGCGTGATCATGATGGTGGAGGGCGGCTTCGTCACCCTCGGGGTTCTCTCCTGGCTCTTCCTCGAGTGGGCCAAGCAGGACACCGAACGCCAGCGACTCATGGATCTCGCCGATGCAAGCGGGGTCCCGCTCACCGACGCACGGGCGGCGCGCGCCGCGGCCGCCGGCCAGGGCGCCCGCCTCGAGGAGCGCATCAAGGCCGAGGGTTCGAGCTGACCCTCTCCCAGGCGCGCTTGGCCCCGTAGAGGCCGAGCGCGGCCAGCGACAGGCCGAGATCGATCGAGAACGACGCCAGGCGCCCGGGGGCGCCGGTGTAGAGCCACGCTCCGAGTCGCTCGCGCCGCGTGGTCTCTAAGGTGGTCGGTTCCATGGAGACGACCGTAGAGGAGCTTCCCGACTCGCGCGTCCGCGTCGACGTCGACGTCGACCCGAAGGACGTCGAGAGCAGCATCAAGAGGACCGCGGCGCAGCTCGGCGAGGAAATGAAGATGCCCGGCTTCCGCAAGGGCAAGGTGCCGCCGGAGATGGTGGTCCAGCGCCTCGGCCGCGAGACCGTGCTGACCCAGGCTCTCGAGTCCTCTCTGGGCGACTGGTACGAGCGCGCCATGCTCGCCTCTGGCATCAACCCCGTAGGCGATCCACAGCTCGATCTCTCCGACCTTCCGGACGAGGGTAAGCCGCTCAAGTTCTCGATCGAGGTCGCCGTTCGGCCCGGCGCCGAGCTGGGCGATTACAAGGGCTTGGAGGTCGGCCGCGAAGAGCCTGAGGTGCCGCGGGAGGCCGTCGATGGAGAGCTGAAGCGCCTGCAGGAGGGCTTCGCCCGGCTCAACCCGGTCGACCGGGAGGCGAAGGAAGGGGACGTCGTCCTGATCGACTACGAGGGCAAGATCGACGGAGAGCCCTTCGAGGGCGGCACAGCCAAGGACTACCTGCTCGAGCTCGGGGAGGGCCGCGTCCTGCCCGAGCTGGAGCAGGCTCTCGTCGGGGCGAAGCCCGGCGACGAGCGAACGGCGACCGTGCCGTTCCCCGACGACTATCCCGCCGAGGAGGTCGCCGGCAAGACCGCCGAGTTCGGCGTGCAGGTCGCGGAGGTTCGCGAGAAGGAGCTCCCGGAGCTTGATGACGACTTCGCCGCGGAGGCCTCCGAGTTCGAGACACTCGCCGAGCTGCGCGATCACATCTCCGGGCAGATCGAGCAGATCCTCGAGAACCAGATCGGCGAGCGCTTCCGCGAGGCCGCGCTCGACGCGGCCGTCGCCAACGCGAAGGTCGAGCTTCCCGATCCCGTCGTCGAGGCCAGGGCGGCGGAGATGTGGCGCCGCGTCGAGCGCCGGCTCCAGCAACAGGGGATGGAGCCCGAGAGCTACCTGCAGGTCCAGGGGAAGACCCGCGACGAGATGATCCAGCAGGCCCGTCCGGAGGCGGAGCAGGCGCTGAAGCGCGAGGCCGTCCTCGAGGCCGTCGCGAAGGCCGAGGGTGTGGAGATCACCGAGGAGGACATGCTCGAGGCCCTCCAGATCCCGCCGGGCCACGAGGACCACCACCACGACGAGCCCGACGTGGCGCTGCAGAAGATCCGCGACTCAGGTCGAGAGGAGCTCCTCAAGGAGGACCTCCGCATGCGCCGCGCCCTGGAGCTGATCGCCGAGGAGGCGAACCCGATCCCGCTGGAGCAGGCGAAGGTCCGTGAGGAGATCTGGACGCCGGAGAAGGAGCAGGAGGAGAAGGGCGAGCTCTGGACCCCAGGGTCCGACTAGTCCCTGTTTAGCCGCTCGAGGCGGCCGCCTGAATCCCTTTGCACCGCTCCCCCGGAGCGCCGGAGGTGTTGTAGGGACATGAGACGCGCGATCACCATCGGCGCAGCGGCCCTCGCACTGGCGCTGCCCGCTCCCGCCCTGGCGGCGAGCCAGCTTCGCCACTTCGAGGGCGCCCTACCGCCGGTCGGCGTCCCCTCGCAGCAGGAGCCCGGCGGCCTGCTGCGTCTCGACGCCGTCTTCAAGGACAAGCACGGTCGAGGCAAGTTCACGCCGCGCCAACTGAGCGCGGTGAGCGTCGACGGATTGCCGCTGACCTTCTGCTCGAACCAGCCTGGCCAGCCCACCTCGCAGGGCACGCTCACAGGCTCCTTTCCGACGCAGGCCAAGTTCACGGCGACGGGCCGAAAGCCCGGGCAGGCGAAGCCGAAGAAGAACCGCTACAGCTACAGCACCTCCTACGCCTTCACCTCGTTCGTGGGCACGATCGGCACGAGGGTCTACAAGGTCCAGGGCAAGGGGCCGGTGATCTCATTCAGCACGCTGACCGTCGACCGCATCGACCTGGATCCCGGTCATCAAAACTGCTCTTCCAATGGCCCTCGCGGGTCCTCGGGGACCCAGTGCCGCACGTCCAGCGAATCGAACCCGCTGCCGCTCTGCCGGATCGACTAGATCCCGAGTGAGGTCTGCGGCTCGGGGTAGGTGACCCGGCCCTTGTCCACCACCGCGGACTCGGTCATCTCGTGCGGCGTCAGCGATCCGTCCGGTCCGAGGTGCAGCACCTGCCATCCCCTCGCCGTCAGGACGTCCGCGAGCAGCCGCCGGTGGCAGTGTTGCCAGTCCCCCTCCGCGCACATCACCGCGGTCCTGCGCTCCACGGCGAGGGACTCGAGCATCTCCAGTCCGGCCTGGAAGGAGCCGGTGGCCATGTGGTCGGCATAGCCGCGGAACGCGCCCTCGGGGACCGCTGTGTTGATCGAATCGGGCTGGGACTCACGACGGCCGCCCAGGTCCGCGCCCAGCGGCGCGTATCCGATGCCCGCGGCCTTCATCGTTCCGGCGAGAGCGGAGCGGTTGAACTGCGGATAGCGGGAGCGGGGGTTCGCGCGGACGTCCGCGATCAGCTCGACTCCGGCCCCGCGAACCAGCCCGAGGAACTCCTGTTCCTCGTGGTTCGAGTGGCCGACGGTGAGGATCTCCTTCACTCGCAGAGCACCGTGTCCTCGTGGGAGTAGGGAGGCGCGCAGCTGCAGAGCACGACGAGCGGCTCGCCGCCGGAATTCCAGAGCTTGTGCCGAGTACCGGGCGGGATCACGACGATGTCGCCGGCGCGCACCTCGGACTCCTTCTCGCCCAGGCGCATCCGGCCCGATCCCGAGCTGAAGCGGTAGATCTCCTCGGAGGCGCGATGGAGATGGTCGATCGTCTCGCCTCCGGGCGGCACCGTTGCCTCGGCGAGCGACTGGTTCGAGGCGTTGCCGGGGGCGGGCCCGGCGATCTCCCGCACCGTCGACCCGTCCCTGGTCACGAACGGCTCGCGCTCCTCCGCGCGCACCACTTCCATCTGCTCACGCTATCCGGCTTCGAGATCGGCGGGAGCGCCGGTTTCCCCGCCGACGCCGGTCGCTATGCTGGCGCACCCCATGAGTCCCCTTGTCCCAATGGTGGTCGAGCAGACGTCCCGCGGCGAGCGCGCCTTCGACATCTACTCGCGCCTGCTGAACGAGCGGATCATCTTCCTCGGCACACCGGTGACCGAGGACATCGCGAACCTGATCGTCGCGCAGCTGATCCATCTGGAGTCCGAGGACCCCGACAAGGACGTCTCGATCTACATCAACTCCCCGGGCGGCTCGGTCTACGCCGGCCTCGCCATCTACGACGCGATGCAGTTCATCAAGCCCGACGTCTCGACCATCTGCGTCGGCGTCGCGATGAGCATGGGCGCCCTGCTGCTGGCCGGTGGCGCGGCAGACAAGCGGATGGCGCTGCCCAACTCGAAGATCCTGATCCACCAGGTCTCGGGCGGCTTCTCCGGCCAGGCGACCGACATCGAGATCCACGCCAAGGAGATCATCGACGTCCGCCAGCGGCTCGACGAGATCATCTCCAAGCACACCGGTCAGGATCTGGAGAAAGTCGCGAAGGACACGGAGCGCGACTACTTCATGAGCGCGGAGGAGGCGAAGGAGTACCACATCGTCGACCGCGTCATTGAGCACAGGTAGCGGCCACCAGGTCGCACTCTCTTGGAGCGAAGGGCGAAGCCCGTAGCGACTCATGTAGGGCGACCGCTTGTGGCCGCGATCTGATGGCGAAGTCGTTTCTCGCCATCGCGATACTGGCGTTCGTCCTGCTTGCGCCCTCAGCGGTCGCTGACGACGCGCTCGTCCAGAAGGCGTCCGTCTCTCCCGACAGAGGCTTCACCGACTCTGTGGACGGAGTCCGCATCGACTTCCGTCTGAGCGGCACGGCGCCCGCCGACGTGACGATCCGGATCGCGGGCGGTGGCGACGAGGTCCGGCGGATCCAGCTGCCAGGGGTGCAGCCGGCGACCGGCAAGACCGTGAAGTGGGACGGTCTGACGAACGGCGGGCGCCTCGTGGCCGACGGGACGTATCGCGTGATCGTCGCCGTCGCGGGCGGGAACGAGAAGGACGCGGGCTCGGTCCAGCTTCACAGCCATTTCTTCCCCGTCCGCGGCCCCCACGGCTCGCGCGGCGCGGTGGGGAAGTTCGGGGCGCCGCGGAACGGCGGGCGGGTGCACAAGGGCTTCGACGTGGTCGCTCGCTGCGGAACGCCACTGGCCGCCGCCGTCACCGGAACCGTGGTCAAGCGCGCCTACGACGCCCGCCTCGACGGCAACTTCATCGTGCTCCGCGGCCTCGGTGAGAGGCGCAAGTACTGGTACGCCCACATGATCCATCCCTCCGCCTTCCGGAAGGGCGATCTCGTCCACGTCGGCCAGATCGTGGGCCACGTCGGGAAGACTGGCAACGCGAGGACGGTCGGCTGCCACCTCCACTTCGAGATCCACGTCAGCGGTCACCCGGTCAACCCGCTGCCCTACCTGCGGGCCTGGGACCGCTACAGCTAGCAGCGCGCCTCTTCGCCGCGCGATAATGCACGCCGATGTCGGAGGAGAACGTTGCGATCGTCCGCGAGGGCTTCGAGCGATTCGTGGCCAGCGGTGAACTCGCGCCGGACCTGGCCACTGACGACTTCGTGTGGGACATGTCGAACTTCCACGGCTGGCCCGAGCAGCAGGTGTATGAAGGCCCCGAGGGAGCGGGAGTTTTCCTCAGCACGTGGTTGGAGGCGTGGGAGGACTGGGAGCTCGAGGTGGAAGCCTTCCGTGACGCGGGGGACAAGGTCGTTGCTCTCGTGCGCCAGCGTGGAACGTCAAAAGCGGCCGGCATGCCCGTTGAGATGTCCTTCGCCCAGGTCTTCACCCTCCGCGATGGCAGGCAGTCCCGGATGGATATGTATTCCGACCGCGACGAGGCCCTCGCCTCCGCCGGGTTGTCGGAATAGATCGAGCCGCCTAGGTCGTATCCGCCGAGAGCGCGAACGGGCTGCCCTCGGAGTCACGGCATATGGCCCAACGCTCCCCAGGATGGATCACCGTGCCGCCGAGCTCCTGGACGCGCTGAAGCGCGGCGGGAAGATCGGACACGGTGAAGTAGGGCAACGAGGCGGTGTCTCCGGGACCCGGCCCACGCTGGTGCACTCCGATGCGAAGATCGCCGCCGGCGGTCTCCCAGCCCTCACCGGCATCGCTGGGTCGCGGCACGAGCTCTGCGCCGAGCACCTCGCTCCAGAACCGCCGGGCGCGATCAGAATCGTCGGCCGGGAACTCGATCAGGGGGGAAGGCACGACTAGCGCTTCTTGATCAGCTTGACCGTCTCGGGCTGAGTGTTCGCGCTTCCTCCGTTCGGTGTGTAGGTGAACGAGGCAGTCACCCGCGCCTTGCCCTTCGCCAGGAGCTTCTTCCGGGTCTTCCTGTTCGGGATGATCCCGAGGGCGACCGCGCCCGCCTCGGAGGTGCGCGACTCGACCTTCAGGCCCTTGCCCCCGACAGCGACCGTTCCCGGTCCGGGGATGTTCACCGTCGTCGTGGCCCGGCCCTTCTTCTTGTTGCGCGTCGTCCCTGCGAAGCTGAAGGCGTTCGATGGGTCGAACTGCGCGGAGACGTTGATGCGGCGGCCCGCATCCGTCGTGAACGTCCCCGTCTCTCCGTCGCTTGGCGGGGTGACCGATCCGGTTGCCTTTTCGCCGGTCTCTCCCGGCACGAGAAACCCACAGTCGGTCGGCGAGTCGGTGTTGCTCGAATCCAGCCCGAGGATGTCGCCTACCTGCACGGCCAGGTTCGTCTGGAACGTGTTGACGACCGAGGGCGTGGGGAAACGGGGCCCATCGTGCGTGACGGCCAGATACAGATCTCCGCCAACAGGTCGCAGGATCATGAGAGCGAGCTGCTGGTTGCTCGTCCCGTTGGATGCCGTGCTCCACGAGACGATTCGCCCTGCGGTCGGGATGACGTACGAGGTCCCGGACGTCACAGATGGCTGGACGTACGCGCCGGAGCTCGGCCCGCAATTCTGGGGCGTTGCGGCGGCCGGCTTGAGCTGGCCGAGCGTGATCGTCGCTTGGGCGGGGGCGGCCGAAGCCAATACCAATAGCCCCGCGACCAATGTGGCCCGCCGAATCACAACGCGACCCTATCTCAGGCCGGTGGCACCTCGGACATCCGCGCGATCGTGAGCAGCTCGACCTGGCCGGAGAAGCGCTGTGGGTCGCGGCCGGTGAGCTCGCCGATTCGCCGTAGCCGGTAGCGCACGGTGTTGGGGTGGACGTAGAGGGCCTCGGCGGTGCGGACCACGTCGAGATCGGAATCCAGGTAGACGCGCAGGGTCTCCATCAGGGCGCCGCCGCTGTCGGTCAGCGGCGCGGCCTCCAGCGCGATCGAGGCCCGAGTCGAGCGGTCGGCTGACGCAACCAGATGCTCGAAGGGGGAGAGCTCGGAGAGGGAGACGATCGGCCGGTCGGGGTTGGAGCGCCGCAGGGCCTGGTGGGCCTCGACGTAGCGCTGGCCGACGTCGCCGAGACCGCGACAGACGCCGCTCACCCCGATCAGCATGCGAATCGCGTGTTCGCGCTCGGCGCTGACCCGCGCCACGTCGAGGGCGACTCCGATCGTCGCCGGGGTCTTTCCGCCGACGGGCAGCACGGCTGCGACTTCATCCTGGCGGACGACTACAAGGGCCCGCGACCCGATCGAGGCGGCGATCGAATCGGCGGCCTGCGCGAGTGCGCGGTCGTCGGCCTCGTCGGTGTCCTCCAGAGATGCCACGGCGACCAGGAAATCCGCGTCGCGCTCCAGCCCAAGGCCGAGCGTCTCTGTCTCGGTCTCGTCGGGGAGCCGGCCGGCGAGCAGGTTCTCGAGCAGGTCGCGGTGGCGCCGCTGGATCAGCTCGGCTAGCTGGCCGGACTCGCGCAGATAGGCCTCGGCGACGTGGGTGCTGGCCAGGTCGATGTACTCCATCGCCTCGCCAGCGAGGCGGATGGCCGCCTCGCGGCCGGCCGGGGACGTCGCGGCCTCGTCCACGATCGCCTGCCAGAGCGTGCGGTGGCCGACCCGGAATGCCTGGAGCAGCCCGTCGAGCGGGATCCCCTGGTGAACCCGCCGGGCGGCGGCGTCACGCGCGAAAGTGAGATCGGAGCGGTTGGGATCGCGGCCGGCTCGCAGCGAGCGCATCAGCAGGTCGACGTGGAGGCGGCCGTGCTCGCGGACGTCGGAAAGCAGCGACTCTCCGCCGGGCCGGTCGTAGGACCCGATGTCGCCGAGGATCGCCTCCAGCATCGCCTCGGCCAGCTCGCCCTCACGCAGCTCGAGCGCACCCAATACGCGCCCGATCTCCTCGGTGACGCCGGCCGTCCCGTCGGCAACCAGCTCCATCGTCGTCGAGGCTATCCGAGTTTGTCCCACCCGACGTCATCGTGATCGGAGCCGGTGGGGGCGGTCCCGTGATGGCGAAGGAGCTCGCCGCCCGCGGCCTCTAGGTTCGGGCGCCCTCGGTCCCCACTTCAGTCCGGCCGCCTGCCTGACGATGTTCCGCGCACAGGCACGACCACGATCGGAGGGCAAGGATGTCCGAGGAGTCCATGGAGAGATCGGTTCAGGAGGCGCTCGCGCACGGGGGGATCGCGGACGAGGTGCTGGTCGCCGGCCAGTTCATGCCGAGAGGTCACAGCGGCTCGCTGGTCCTGGGAGGCATGGTCGGCGATTCGCTCGGAGGCATCGCGGGCGCCGCCGGCGGCGCGGTGGGCACGATTGCCGGGATGGCCGGAGCGACCGAGGGCACGGACGCGCTCCGCGGGCTCCCCGACCATATGGTCGTGGGCGTGACCGCCGACGCCGTCTACGGGTTCGCTGGAGCCACGAAGGCTGGTCCGCTCGCGTTCAAGATCTCCCGCGAGCACCTGAAGGCGACGGTCCACCAGCGCGTCGACGTCCGGGTACTCGAGCTCGCCGACGAGGAGAGCGGAGGGAAGATCGAGCTCGAGGGCAACCGGCTGCCGATCACGCACAGCAAGGACGTGATCTCGGAGCTAGCAGGCTGAGGTGGGCTAGGCCCCCCGGCTGACGCGCTTCTTCTGCCGCACCTGCTCGAGCAGGGCCCAGGCATCGCCGACCTCGCCGAGGTGACGCAGCTTGTCCGGGTTGACGACCGAGTTGATCCCCTGGACCTTGCCGTCGGCGATGTCGACTTCCATCGCGCTGAGTACCGCGCCGTTCGCGTCGACGAAGAGCGCCCCGGGCTGACCGTTGACCTCGACAGGCTGAAGGGTGAGGTTGGGGATGGCCCAGCCGGTCTTCGCCCAGTTGCGGAGCGTGCGGGCGACCCGGTTGCGGCCGTGGAGCGAGCGCGCGATCGCCGGAGCCTTGCCGCCCCCGTCCCCCTTCAGCACGACGTCCTCGGCGAGCATCGCCTCGAGCGCCTTCATGTCGCCCTGCTGAGCGGCCGCGAAGAAGCGGCCGGCGAGCTCGTCGCGCTTCTCCTTCGACGCTTCGAAGCGAGGCTTCTCCTGGTCGACGTGGCGCCGCGCCCGGGTGGCGAGCTGCCGGGCGTTGTCCTCGCTCTTGCCGATGATCTGCGCGATCTGGGCGTAGTCGTAGTCGAAGACGTCGTGGAGCAGCAGGGCGGCCCGCTGCTCGGGTGAGAGGTTCTCGAGCAGCACCAGGAATGCGAGGGAGAGCGAATCGGCCATCTCGGCCTGGCGCGCGGGGTCCTCGCGCGTGTCGACGACGATGGGCTCGGGCAGCCACTCGCCGACGTAGGTCTCGCGGCGGGCGCGGGCCGAGCGCAGCTCGTCGATCGCCAACCTCGTGGTGATCGTGGCGACGTAGGCGCGCGGGGACTCGATCCGTTCCCCCTGCTCCAGCGCGGTGTTGACGCGCAGCAGCGCCTCCTGCACGATGTCCTCGGCCTCCGTGACGCTGCCGAGCATCCGGTAGGCGATCGCAAAGGCACGGGGACGCAGCTCTTCGAGGAGCTCCTCGTTGGACTGGTTCATGCCGTGAGCTCCCTTCCGTCGCCGGTGGCCTCCGGTCGCGCGGCGCCGGCGGCCAGCTCCACCAGCCCCTCGCGCCAGCTCGGGTGCCTGGGGGCCCAACCGAGCTCCCGCTTCGCCTTGGCATTCGATTGTCCGCGCAACTCGGTCATCATGATCACCGCCGGGTGGCCCGCGACCAGGCGTCCGAGCCACTTGGGGACCCGCCTGGGTGGCGGTGCACCGATCATGTCCGCCATTCCCGGCATCCAATCGCGGACCCGCTCCGGGCTGTCGTCCACGATGTTGTAGACGCCCCTATCCCCGCCCTCGACCGCCGCCAGAGTCGCGTCGGCCGCGTCCTCGATGTGGATGAACGACCAGACGCCGCCGCCATCGCCGACGATCGGGAACTTCCGCTGGCGGATCGGCTCAAGATGCTCGCCGCCAGCCCACAGGCTCGTCCCCGGGCCGTAGAACCCTCCGTAGCGAAGGGCGATGCCGACGGTCCAGTCGGCGCCCGTGACGGCCTCCTCGACGTACCTGATCGCTCCGAAGGTCTCGCGAATCGGGCGGATGGGATCGGGGTCCAGCGGGTCCTCCTCGGTCTTCACCGGGCCGCCCACGCGCTCGTACAGCCACGCGGCGAAGCTCTGGGCGACGAATCGCCGCACGCCGATGGCCTTGCCCGCGGCGAGTAGATGGTCCGTCCCCTCCGTGCGCAGCCGGTTCGTCTGCGCGAACGTGCGGTCGACGTTCCGCATGCTCCCGAGGTCCGAGATCGCCGTCAGCTCATGCACGATCACCTCGGGCTCGGCCATCGCCACCGCGGAGGCGACCTCCTCTGCATCGAAGGCGTCCGCGATGGCCGCGCGGGCGCCGAGCTCCTCCACGACCGACGCCTTCGACGGGGTCCTGGTCATCCCGGTCACCTCGTGCCCGCGTTCGACGAGCTTCGGCACCAGCTGCCTGCCCAGCGCCCCAGTTGCACCTGCCACGAAGACCTTCATGGTTGCCTCCTGATCTCGCTTTCACCTCATAGACGAGATAGGCCTCCAGGCAGTGACAGATCCGCCCTACCGACAAGCGGGGTGGGGGTTCCCAGGCACGCCGCCGATGTAAAGGCGGAAGGAAACCGGCCGCTCGCGGCGTAACGAGATTCCGCAAGGCCGAGCTCGGCAGGCGTCTAAGCTTCCAGCGAGGAAGGAGCCGGCCGGGCGAAGCGAGACCGAGGGAGTATTCCGCTGGCACGTCCCACCGAATCCAACGAGCAGCTCCTCTGCAGCTTCTGCGGCAAGTCACAGCGCCAGGTCAAGAAGCTCATCGCCGGCCCCGGCGTCTATATCTGCGACGAGTGCATCGACCTCTGCAACGAGATCATCGATGAAGAGCTCACGGCTCCGCCGACCTTCGAGCTCGAGAACCTTCCCAAGCCGCGCGAGATCTGCGACGTCCTGAACGAGTACGTGGTGGGCCAGGATGGCGCCAAGCGCGCCCTCTCCGTCGCGGTCTACAACCACTACAAGCGCGTGCAGATGAACTCGGAGGAGCAGACCGACGAGCCGATCGAGCTGCAGAAGTCGAACATCCTGCTGCTCGGGCCGACCGGCTGTGGCAAGACCCTGCTCGCCCAGACCCTCGCCAAGATCCTCAACGTCCCGTTCGCGATCGCCGACGCCACGGCGCTCACCGAGGCCGGCTACGTCGGCGAGGACGTCGAGAACATCCTCTTGAAGCTGATCCAGGCCGCCGACTTCGACGTCAAGAAGGCCGAGACCGGGATCATCTACATCGACGAGATCGACAAGATCGCCCGCAAGGCCGACAACCCGTCGATCACGCGCGATGTCTCGGGCGAGGGCGTCCAGCAGGCGCTCTTGAAGATCCTCGAGGGGACCACCGCCTCGGTGCCCCCGCAGGGCGGCCGCAAGCACCCGCACCAGGAGTTCCTCACGATCGACACCTCCAACGTGCTCTTCGTCTGCGGCGGATCCTTCGGCGAGCTCGACAAGGTGATCGAGAAGCGGATCGGCAATCATGGCGTCGGCTTCGGCGCCGAGGTGACGTCCGCCGCCGACAAGGACACCGGCGAGTACTTCGAGAAGGTGCTCCCCGAGGACCTCATGGAGTACGGCCTGATCCCCGAGTTCATCGGCCGCCTGCCAGTCGTCTCCGCGATCCACCAGCTGAGCCGCGACGACCTGATCACGATCCTCACTGAGCCGCGCAACGCGCTCACCCGCCAGTTCCGCCGCTTCTTCAAGTTCGACGACATCGACCTGGTCTTCGCGCCCGACTCTCTCGACGCGATCGCCGACAAGGCGCTCGCTCGCGAGACCGGCGCGCGCGGGTTGCGCTCGATCCTCGAGGAGACGCTGCTCGACGTGCAGTTCGAGCTGCCCTCCCGCGGCGACGTGCAGAAGTGCGTCGTCACCAAGGAGACGATCGAGAAGGGCCAGCGCCCGATGCTGGTCACCGACGCCGCCGGCGAGCACGAGACGACGCTCGAGGACCCGGCGCTCGGCGAGCAGACCGCCTAGGTACAGCTCGGTTCTGCCGACGGTGCGAGCCTGGTCGCTCCATCCGGCGTGATCCGGTAGCCGAAGGGCGCCGCGATGTCCGGGACGTCGACGGGTTTCCCGTTGACGGTGAGGTCGACCTTGCCGTTGCCGAAGGCCACCACGAAGGAATTGCCGTTGTACGGGCCGACGGTCTGATCCCGGACGAGGTTGAGGCCGTTGATGACCGGGTGCCCGCGCTGATCGACGAGGCAGACCCAGACGAGGGCGTGGGTGGTGATCTCGATCGAGACCGGGGAGGAGGGGGTGGTCGTGGGCGTCCTGGTTTCCAGTCGGGGGGTCGTCGGCTGCGTGCCGCCGCCACCCCCGTTCGACAGCAATTCCGCCACGCCGATGATCACGACGACGGCGGCCGCGATGCCGATGAGGGGCAGCGTGCTGCCCGAACGCCGTCGCTCGTGGGACTCGGCGCCCGGCGAAGTGTGGAGCTGCTCTTCCTCGAGTCCCAGGAAAGCGGCATACACCGCGAGCTCATGCTCCGCCTCCGCGGCCGATAGAGCCTCCCACCGATCCTCCTCCATCGCGCGAAGCGATTGAACGCTGATCTTCGTCACGCGGTGGACCTCGTAGAGGTCGAGTCCCCGCTTGAGGCGGGCTTCTCGAAGCGCCTGGCCCGGGTCCATCCTTCGTATTGTTCAGGCCCATGAGCACACGTTCGTCCCGCGAGCCGATCGAAGCGGTCAGGCACCAGCTCCGGCCCCTGTTCGACCAGGTGGTCCTCAAGGAGCTGGATCAGGACCGGATGCGGCGATCCGGCCTGGTCGTGCCGCAGGGCATCGACGAGCCGCCGCCCCAGCAGGGGATCGTGTTGGCCGTCGGCCCCGGTCTCGACTGGTGGGAGAACGCCGGAGTCGACATGCCGGTCCAGCCCGGCGATCATGTTGTCTTCCCGTCCTCGGCCGGAGTCTGGGTCGAGATCGACGAGGAGCGGTTGCTGGTCTGCCGCGTCGGCGAGATCCTCGGCGTGCTCGAGTCGCTGCGCGACGAGCAGGACTAGAGCGCCGCGAGCACCTCGGCGGCGGCGCGCTGGCCCGACCGGACTGCGCCGTCCATGTAGCCGTACCAGTAGTCGGAGGTCTCGGCACCAGCCCAGTGGATGCGCTTGAACGGCGCGCGCAGAGCGTTGCCATGGGCGGTGAGTGCGCCGGGCGGCAGGTAGCCCTCGTAGCAGCCGCGCGTCCAGGCCTCGTTCGTCCAGTTCATCTCGAAGTAGTCGCGCGGGCTGCGGGCTGCCTCGCCGAAAAAGGTCGCGAACGCGTTCAGCACAGCGGCCTTCCGCTCGGCGGCCGGCCGACGCTGGTAATCGCGGGCGGCAGCGCCCTCGAGGAAGCCGAGCAGGATGCCCAGGCCGCCGTCCGGGGGCGAGTTGTCGAAGGTGACTCGCACAGGTCCGTCCAGAGCGACGGCCTGCCCGGTGAGGCCCGAGTCTCGCCAGTAGGGCCGGTCGTAGACGGCCTGGCACTTGATCGTGGTTCCCTGCGGGAAGCGCTGGAGAAGCGCCTGCCGCTCGGCCGGCAGATGGGGGTGGTAGTGGATCTGGTTGGTCACCACCGGTGGGCCGGTGACGATCACCTGCTTGCCGCTCACGGTCAGGTGCTTCGTGAAGACGCGAACGCCGCGGCGGTGCTGCTCGATCCGGCGAACGGCCTGCTTGAGCAGGATGCGCTTCTTCCCGATCCGCTTAGCGAGCCGCTTGGAGATCAACTGGGAGCCGCCGATGAAACGGCTGTCCTGCGCGCCGTCCGGGACATTGAAGAGCCGGTTCAGGTCGGGCGCGGTCGACTCGTTGGTCCCCGAGGCTATGTAGAAGAGCGTGAAGAGGAGGGAGAGGTCGCTCGGCTCTGCCGCGAAGACCGCGCCGATCCCGGTGTCGAATAGGGCCTTCGCGTTCGGGGCGGTGAAGTTGGACTGCTTCCAGGTCTCGAGGGTCTGGCCGTCCCAGGTCGCCGCGTCGGGGGCGGTCCAGGGGGTGGCCACCGGCACGCTCTTGGCCATCGAGTTGAGGTTGTTGACCGCCACGAAGACCTCGCCCACCGCAGTCGGATCGGGTGGGATCGGGCCCAGCGGGCCGCCCGACTCGTACGGAGTGAGGATCCCGTTCGCCCAGTAGACGTTGTTGCCTGTGTTGTAGGTCTTGAAGGTGCCGATTCCGAGTTCGGCGGCGAGCGCCATCAGGTGGTCCTGGGTCGGCCCCACCCACTCACCGCCGACCTCCGCGATCTTGCCCCCGCCGATCTTGTGGTTGAGGGTGCGGCCGCCCACCCGGCGGCGGGCCTCGAGCACGACCACGGAGTGCCCGGCGCGCTGGACCTGGCGCGCAGCCGTGAGCCCGGCCAGGCCGGCCCCGACGACGATCACGTCGGCCCGGCGTCTGCGGCGCCGGTTCTTCGCCCTCCCGCTCTTCGCCTCCTCACCCGGCTCGCCGAGCGCTCCCTGCGGCAGATAGCCGCCGAGGGCAGCGCCCGCCGCGGCTCCCGCGCCGACTCCGATGAACCGGCGCCTGCTCAGTCGCTCCTGATCGCGGTCTCCTCCTTGAGCCACGACGCTGCAGTCTGCCGATCCCGGCGCCCGGCCGCTCTCTGGCCGCAACTAACATCGCGCCGATGGATGCCGAGCGCAGGAAAACCCTGGAAGCGACGACCCGCTGGGACCCGGGCGCGGTCGAGCAGCGTGTCTTCCGCGACTGGCTCGAGGGGGGGTACTTCCATCCGCCGGCCGAGGGAACGCCCAGGCAGAACTATTCGATCTCGATCCCGCCGCCGAACGTCACAGGCGCGCTTCACATGGGGCATGCGCTCAACGGGTCGATCCAGGACACGCTGATCCGCCTTGCCCGCATGAAGGGCCGCAACACGCTCTGGATCCTGGGCACCGATCACGCCGGGATCGCGACGCAGGCGGTGGTGGAGAAGGAGCTTGCGTCGCAGGGGACTTCCCGGGAGGAGCTCGGCCGGGAGAAGTTCACCGAGCGCGTCTGGGAGTGGAAGGAGCGCTACGGGTCGACGATCGTGGAGCAGTACAAACGGCTCGGCGCGTCGTGCGACTACGAGCGCGAGCGCTTCACCCTCGACGACGGCTACGTGAAGGCGGTCTACAGGGTCTTCACCGAGCTCTACGAGAAGGGCTACATCTACCGCGACCACTACCTGGTCAACTGGGATCCTGGCCTGGGCTCGGCTATCTCCGACCTCGAGATCGAGAACCGCGAGGTGACGGACACGCTCTACGAGATCGCCTATCCACTCGAGGGCGGTGGCGAGCTTGTCGTGGCAACGGTGCGGCCCGAGACGATGCTGGCCGACACGGCCGTCGCGGTGAATCCCGGGGACGAGCGCTACCGCGAGGTGGTCGGGAAGAACGCGATCCTGCCTCTGGTCGAGCGCCCAATCCCGGTGATCGCGGACGAGCACGTCGATCCGGAGTTCGGGACCGGCGCGCTCAAGATCACGCCGGGTCACGACCCCAACGACTTCGAGATCGGCCGGCGCCATCAGCTCGAGGCGTTCAGCGCCATCGGCGAGGACGGGCGGGTCACCGACGCGGCTCCGGAGCGATTCCGCGGCATGACTGCGGCCGAGGCGCAGGAGGCGGTGATCGCCGAGCTGCGGGAGCATGATCTGCTCCGCAGCGAGGAGCCGTACCGACACTCCGTTCCCTTCTCTCACCGCTCGGGTGAGCGGATCGAGCCGCTGATCTCCCTGCAGTGGTTCTGCCGGATGGACGAGCTGGCGAAGCCGGCCGTTGAGGTCGTCGAGGAGGGGCGGGTCAGGATCACGCCGGAAGGCGCGCTCCGCCAGTATCTGCATGGGATGGAGAGCATCCCGCCCTGGTGCATCTCGCGCCAGCTCTGGTGGGGCCACCGGCTGCCGGTCTGGTACCGGGGCGATGAGACGTACGTGGGCGGGGAGCCACCGGAGGGCGATGGCTGGGAGCAGGACGAGGACGTTCTCGACACCTGGTTCAGCTCGGCCCTCTGGCCATTCGCGACGCTCGGCTGGCCGGACGCGAGCACTCCAGAGTTCACGGCGTTCTTCCCGACCGACGTGCTGGTGACCGCGCGGGACATCATCAGCCTCTGGGTGGCGCGGATGATCATGACCTCGCTCGAGTTCACCGAGCAGGTCCCGTTCACGGACGTGTACGTGCACTCGGTGATCCAGGCGCCGGACGGCCGTCGGATGAGCAAGTCGCTCGGGACCGGGATCGATCCGCTGGACGAGATCTCTGAGCACGGGGCGGACGCCCTGCGCTTCGGTCTGCTCGCGATGACGTCGACACAGGACGTGCGCTTCTCGCAGGCGCGGGTCCAGCAGGGCCGCGACCTGGCGAACAAGATGTGGAACGCCTCGCGGTTGATCCTGATGGAGGCCGTGCCGGCAGAAGGTGAAGCCGTCGCCGCGAAGCCGGCGACGGGCCATGTCGAGGATCGCTGGATCGCCTCGCGCCTCCAGCGCGTCATCCGCTCCGTCGCCGAGTCGGTCGAGGCATACGACTTCGCGCACGCCGCGCTCGATCTCTACGACTTCTTCTGGTCTGAGCTCTGCGACTGGTACCTGGAGATCGTCAAGCCGCGCCTCTACGACGGAGACGAGGATGCGTCGGCCACGCTGCTCTGGGCTCTGGAGCAGGTGCTGGCGCTCGCGCACCCGCTGATGCCCTTCGTCACCGAGGAGATCTACTCGTATCTGCCGTCCGGGTCCGCCGATGCGCTGGTGGTGCATGCGTACCCTGAGGCCGACGAGTCGCTGATCGACGAGGCCGCGGAAACGGAGATCGGCCGCGCGATCGCCCTCACCCGCGCGCTGCGGCGCTGGCGACAGCTGGCCGAGGTTCCGGTGAAGCAGGTCCTGACCGCTCGGGCGAGCGACGGGCGGCCGCACGAGCTGGTCTCGAGGCTCGCCAAGGTGGAGTTCTCCGGCGATGGCGGTCAGCCGATGGCCAGCGTCGAGGGGATCGAGCTGCTCGAGACCGAGGGGGTGGATCCCGCCGCGGTCGCGGCGCGAATCGATGAGCGCCGAGAGAAGCTGCGCGCGGAGGTGAAGCGCGGCGAGGGCAAGCTCGGCAACGAGGGGTTCGTGGCCAAGGCTCCGGCCGACGTGGTCGACGCCGAGCGCGAGAAGCTGGCCGCCTACCGGGCGGAGCTCGAGGAACTGGGCGGATAGCGCGCTCCGACGAGATCCTTCGCCGCCGGGAGGTCCTGGGCTGGAAGCTCGGGCTGGAGCGGATGCGGCGGCTGTGCACGCTGCTCGGGATGCCGCAGAACCGGTTCGCGTCGATTCACGTCGTCGGGACGAACGGGAAGACCTCGGTGACGCGCATGACGGCGTCGCTGCTGGAGGCGCATGGGGTCTCGACGGGGGCGTATCTCTCGCCGCACATCCACTCGTGGCGGGAGCGGGTGATGATCCGCGGGGAGCCGATCTCCGAGGAGGCGTTCACCGAGGCGCTGGAGCGGGCGGAGGAGTCGGCCCTGGTCGCCGATCGCGCGGCGGGAGAGGAGGGCCCGATCACCCAGTTCGAGCTGCTCACCGCGGCGGCGTTCGTCGCCTTCGCCGCGGCGAGGGTCAAGTACGCGGTGGTCGAGGCAGGCCTGGGCGGCCGCCTCGACGCCACCAACGTGATCCCCTCGAAGCTGACGGTGCTCACGTCGGTGGGGTTCGACCACACCGAGTGGCTGGGGGAGACGCTGGAGGAGATCGCGGCCGAGAAGCTGGCCGTGCTCAGGGATCACACGGAGCTGATCGTCGGGGATGTGGCCGACGCGGTGGAGCCCGTGATCGCGGAGCAGGTGAAGGCCCGGCACGCCGGCATCGTCCGGGTCGCTGTCGATGCCGGGGGGGATCCGGTCACCTACCGCGACCGGAATCTGGCGCTCGCCGAGTCGGCCGTCGAGCGATCGCTCGGCCGGCTCGACCCCGATGCGGTTCTCGGCCTGCAGGGCATCACGATTCCCGGCCGGGCCCAGTTGGTGCCGGGCGATCCCCCTGAGATCTTCGATGCGGCCCACAACCCCGATGGGGCGCGTGCACTGGCCGAGGCCCTGCTGGGTCTGGCCGGCGGACGGGAGGTCGTCTGCTGCCTGGCCGTGCTCGAGGGGAAGGACGCCGGCGGGATCATCGATCCGCTCGCCGGCGTCTGCTCGCACTTCGTCTGCACGGAGATCCCGTCCGGGGCGATCGAGGGATCCGGGCGGCCCGGGGGCCGCGCGCGGCCGGCGCTCGAGCTTGCGGCGCTGTGCGAAAAGGCCGGTGTGGGCGCCGAAGCGGTCCCCGATCCGCTCCAGGCGTGGGCACGGGCACGAGAGCTTGCGGATGGGCGGGACGGGGTCGCGCTGGCGGCCGGCAGCCACTACCTTCTCTCCTGCATATGGACAGAGAGGCCCGCTCAGAGCTCCTGACGATGATGGGACTGGTGGCCATCGTCGTCGCGGTGGTGATCCTGGTCTTCTTCGCCTTCGGCTACGTCTTCGGGCTGCTCTTCCTGTAAACGCGCGAAAAAGCCTCTGACTCCCAATGCCAGGCAGGGTTCAACGCCCCGATAAGGAACTACGTACACTCGCGGCTCCATTTTCCCCATGCCTCTAGGAATCTTCGGACTCAGCGGCACGGCCGGACTGATCGTCGGCCTCGCCATTCTCTTCCTGGTCGTCGTCTATCTGGCGCTGATCTGGTGGACCTACCTCGACGCGCGCCGGCGCATCGAGGATCCGGTGTTGATCGCCTGCGCGACCTGTGCCTCGCTCTTTCCATACCTCGGCACGGTTGTCTACACGATCCTGCGCCCGCCGGAGTTCCTCGAGGATCGCGAGGAGAGGGAGCTGGAGCTGCGAGCAGCCGAGCTCGAGCTGCGGCAGCGGATCGAGAACTCGTGCCCGCACTGCGAGTATCCGATCGAGCGCTCTTATCTGCGCTGCCCGAACTGCGAGCGGCGGCTGCGCAACCCGTGCCGCAAGTGCCACAAGCCGCTCGATCCGCGCTGGGGGATCTGTCCGTACTGCGAGACCCAGGTCCGCAAGCAGCAGCGTCCCGAGCGGGACACGCGCCGCACCGAGCGCGCCCGCGCCCAGCGAGCCGCCGGCCAGCGCTCCTCCTCGGGCACATCACGGTCTTCCTCCGGCACATCACGCTCTTCGTCTGACGGCCCGACCCGCCGCCAGGACCGCCCGGCGGTCGGCGCCAGGCCGCCACAGCGGCCGAGCAGCTCGAGCGGCTAGCCGCGCTGCACCAACGAGCGGATCGTCCGCGCGACGCCGCGCGGGTCGGTCTCGATCTGCCGCCAGGTAAAGCGGAGAATCCGGAAACCCCGCACCGAGAGCCGCGCGTCTCGGGCGCGGTCATCCTCGAATGCTGACCTGGTCCGATGGGATTCCCAGCCGTCGACTTCGACGCCGAGCGGTTGGCCAGAGGAAGTCCGCCTCGTAGCGGTCGACCGGGGCGTTCACAGCCGGCTGGGGAAGGCGGTGGTGACGGCAGAGGACAAGGAAGCGGTGCTCCAGTTCGCTTCGGGCGCGATCGGTCGAAGCCTCGCCGTCCCTGACAAGGCCGAGGAACTCACCCTCCCGGATGGCGGCGGCCAATTGGGCTGGGGAGAGGAGGGGGCGCAGGTCGGCGAGGGTGCGGGCCGGCGTGGTCACCGGGATGCCGAGGCGACGGGTGCTGGACGCGGCGATCAAGTTGGTGGAGCGGTGGAGCGCGATTCCGGTGCGGCTTGCTCTTCCGGCCGTTCTCGGGACCGTGATGTCCACGAGGCCAATCTGGGGACGCCGGATTCTCCAGAGCGCCGCGGCGCTTCGGTAGCTGAGGACGGCACCCTCCCCGCAGGCGAGCACCGCCGCCATCCACCTGCCTTCGTTGCTGAGCCTCGGATGCCCGACGGCGTAAACACCGCGATGAACAGGGTGGAGGCGACCGGCCTTTGCGCGCTCCGCGATGCGTCCGCGTGACATGCCGAGCTGATTGAGCTGAGCCGTCGTGATGACGCCATGCTGATTTGCGGCGATCCTGGCAATGAGGGCGTCCCGCCGCCGATTGTCGACTTTGTTCCGGATATCGGAGCGAAGTCGACAAACGCCTCGATTTCGCCCCGGCGCCCGGTCCCGACCCCCTTCATTGCCGGTTTCCCGGCGTTCGTGACGCGATCTCCCCCGATTCCGGTACCGTGCCGCGGCCGTGGCAACAGAACGCACACTGATCCTTGTCAAGCCGGACGCCTTCGAGCGCGGGCTCACCGGCGAGATCATCGCTCGCTTCGAGCGCAAGGGACTCCGCCTGGTCGCGCTCAAGCTGATGCAGGCGACCGAGGAGATCGCCAACGTCCACTACGAGGAGCACACGGAGAAGCCGTTCTTCGGCGAGCTCGTCGAGTTCATCACTCGCAGCGAGCTGGTCGCGATGGTGCTCGAGGGGCCGAACGCCGTGAAGGCCGCTCGCCAGGTGATCGGCGCCACCGACCCGGTCGAGGCGGACGCCGGCTCGATCCGCGGTCAGTTCGGCACCGAGGTCACCTTCAATCTCGTCCACGGATCGGACTCGCCCGAGTCCGCCGAGCGCGAGATCGGGATCTGGTTCTAGGGGCCACCAGGACGTTGCACTTCGGAGCGGCGCGTTAGCGCCGCGACATATGCTGGGCGGCCGCTCGTGGCCCCGACCTGATGGCGAAGCCCAACCGAATCATCCTCGCCTCCCGCTCTCCCCAGCGGAAGTCACTCCTCAAGTCGATGGGGGTGACCTTCACCGCGATTCCCTCCGACGTCGAGGAGACGAGCGAGGGCGAGCCGCGGGAGGTCGTGCTCGCGAATGCCCTGGCGAAGGGGCAGGCGGTCGCAGCGCGGCGCCGCGAGGGCACGCTGGTGATCGCCGGCGACACCGAGGTCGTGGTCGACGGGCGGGTCGTCGGACAGCCGGGGTTCGAGGGCGAGGCCCGCTGGTGCCTCGAGACGCTTTCCGGCCGCTCCCATGAGGTGCTCGGCGGGTTGGCGCTGATCGGCCCGGACCGAGTCGACGGCGAGCCCATCGTCCGGACCGGCGTCGAGTCCACCCGCGTCACCTTTGGAGACCTCGGCCCCGAGCTGATCGACCGATACCTGGCGAGCGGGGAGTGGCGTGGGCGCGCGGGCGGATACGCGGTGCAGGGCCTCGGCTCGGCGCTGGTGGACGGGGTCGACGGCGACGTCTCCAACGTGATCGGCCTGCCGATTCGGCTGCTCCTGCGGCTCGCGCCCGAGCTCGAGGCCTGACGGCCCGGCGAATTCGCCATTTTGGGCTTTTAGGAGCCTCCGCTAGATTGGGCTGAAATCGGACTTGGATGCCTGGGATGAGCTTTCTAGCCTCGATAAGCCCTGCTCGCGACATGGCCGTCGACCTCGGGACGGCCAACACGCTCGTCTACGTCCGCGGCCGCGGGATCGTCCTCTCCGAGCCGTCGGTGGTCGCCATCGACACCAGCAGTGGCGAGGTGCACGCCGTCGGCGCCGAGGCGAAGCAGATGCTGGGCCGCACGCCGTCGACGATCAACGCGATGCGCCCCCTGAAGGACGGCGTGATCGCCGACTTCGAGATCACGGAGTCGATGCTGCGCTACTTCATCAAGCGCGCCAATCACAGCCGCTTCACCCATCCGCGGGTCGTCGTCTGCGTTCCCTCCGGGGTGACCGGAGTCGAGAAGCGAGCCGTCGAGGAAGCCTGCCTCGGGGCCGGTGCGCGCGAGGCCTACCTGATCGAGGAGCCGATGGCGGCCGCGATCGGCTCGGGCCTGCCGGTGAGCGAGCCGACGGGCAGCCTGATCGTCGACATCGGAGGTGGCACCACCGAGGTCGCGGTGATCTCCCTCGGCGACATCGTGGTCTCCCAGTCGATCCGGGTCGGCGGGGACGAGATGGACGACGCGATCGTCAACTTCTGCAAGCGCGAGCACCAGCTGCTGATCGGCCACCAGACCGCCGAGGACATCAAGCACGAGGCCGGCTCGGCCGCGCCCCTCAGCCACGAGGTCGAGATCGAGATCCGCGGACGCGACCTCGGCTCCGGCCTGCCGCGCGCCGTCAAGCTCAACTCGGAGGACGTCCGCAAGGCGCTCGACGAGCCGATCTCCCAGATCATCGCCGCGGTCCGCGACACGCTCGACCGGACGCCGCCGGAGCTGGCGGGCGACCTGATGGAGCGCGGGATGATCCTCGCGGGTGGAGGCGCGCTCATCCAGGGCATGGCCGACCGAATGGCCGAGGAGTGCCAGGTGCCGGCGACACTCGCCGAGTCCCCATTGACTTGTGTGGCCACCGGGTCCGGGCAGGCCCTCGAGGAGTTCGAGGCGATCAAGCGAGCGCTGAAGAACTCGAGGGTTCGGAGGCGGTTCTAGGGACGGGCTGAGAGGGAAACGCGGCCATGTATCTCCTGCAGCGTCCCGAGGACATTCCGCCCCGCCTGAGTGGCCGCCTCAATCTCCGCATAGCCGTCCTAACCGCGCTGGTGGTCGCCGCCGTCGCCACGGTCCTGCTCCGGTTGTGGTCGCTGCAAGTGCTCGACGGCGGGCACTATCGCGCGCTGGCCCAGGACCATGGAGTCCTCGACGTGCGCGTCCATCCGCCGCGCGGGGAGATCCTCGATCGCAACGGCAAGGTCCTGGTCGACAACCGCACGGTGATGAGCCTGGAGATGCGCCCATCGGACCTGCCGAGCGATCCGAGCGAGCGCCGCGTCGAGCTCCGCCGTCTCGGCGACCTCCTCGGGCTCTCCCAGGGCGCCATCCGCCACCGAGTCCGGGAGACGCCCCAGTACGCCGGTTATCCGGTCGTCCTTCGCCAGGGCGTCGACCGCCGCCTGCTCTTCTATCTCCTCGAGAACCGGGACCAGTTCCCCGGTGTCAGCGTCGAGCGCACCTACATCCGTCACTACAGGGGCGGCTCGCTCGCGGCGCACGTGCTCGGCATCGTCGGCCAGGTCACGCCGCACCAGCTAACCCGGCCGGCCTACAGAACCCTGAAGCCGGGGGACATCATCGGCCAGGCGGGGGTCGAGTACACCTACGACAAGTTCCTGCGCGGGACGGCCGGGAGCCAGCGGATTCAGGTGGACGCGCTCGGCCGCCCGCGCGGCCGGCTCGGCAGCCTCCCGGCGCGGGCCGGCGACAGCCTGCGCCTGACCCTCGATTCGGACATGCAGTCCGTCGGCGAGGCCGCCCTGCGCGACAAGGGCCTGCCCGGAGCCTTCGTCGCCATGAACGTGCGCACCGGCGCGATCCTGGCCATGGGCTCCTACCCGACCTACGACCCGTCCTTCTACACCCAGCCCCACACCAAGGCGCAGTACGACGCCTTCGGAAGCCGACCCGGCGACCCCCTGGTCGACCGTGCCGACCAGGGCGGCTATCCGACCGGCTCGGCGTTCAAGCCGATCACGGCGACGGCGGCGCTCGAAGACCACCTGATCTCCCCGGGCACGATCTTCGAGGACACGGGCTCGCTCGACATCGGCGGAATCACGCTCCACAATTCGGGCGGCGCGGCCAACGGCCCCGTCGACATGAGCACCGCGCTCAAGGTCTCCTCCGACGTCTACTTCTACAACCTGGGGCTCCACGCGCAGGCGAGCGGCAACGGTGGGCAGATCCAGGACTGGGCGTTCAAGTACGGCCTGGGCCGCAAGCCTGCCGTCGACATCCCGGATGCGACCTCGGGCCTGATCCCGACGCCGGCCTGGCGCAACCGCGTCTTCCGCCACCACTCGAACCCCTACGTTGACCGCCCCTGGACGCAGGGCGACAACGTCAACCTCGCGGTCGGGCAGGGTGATGTCGAAGTCACCCCGCTCCAGCTGGCCCGCGCCTATGCGGCTCTGGCCAACGGCGGTGCGCTGGTCAGGCCGCACGTCGGCGGCCGCGTCGTGGACGTCCACGGCAAGACGGTCAGGGCGATCAGGCCGCGGCCGCAGCGCCACCTCCACATCTCCCCCGAGACCCGCAGCGTGATCCTCGGCGGCATGCACCGGGCCGCGGACGAGGCCGGGGGCACCTCGTATTCGGTGATGGGCAGCTTCCCGATCCCCGTCGCGGGCAAGACCGGCACGGCGCAGCGCGACGGCCAGCAGGACCAGTCCTGGTACGGGGTGATCGCGCCGTATGGCGACCCGCAGATCGTCGTGACCGTCACCGTGGAGCGCGGCGGGTTCGGCGTGGAGTCCGCGGCGCCGATCGCGCGCGCCATCCTCGAGCGCTACTTCAACCAGCGGGCCGGCAGCATCGACCGGGCCGCCGCGGCCGCCGCGGGGCCGGGCTGATGGAGGCAGCCAAGCCATCGCTCACGATCGCGCCCCGCCGCTCGCGGGCTGTCGAATGGCTCAACCTGCGGCGAATGGACGGCCTGCTGCTCGGGGCTGCCGTCGGCCTGATCGCCTTCAGCGTCTTCACCCTCGCCACCTCCACCCGCAGCGAGATCGCCGGCCGCCCTCTCTTCTTCGTCGAGCGGCAGGCGCTCTACGGCGTACTCGGGGTCGTCCTGATGCTCGCGGTCAGCAGGATCGACTACACGCGCCTGCGCGACCTGCGGGTGACGCTCTATGCGGCGATGGTCGGTTCGATCGCCCTCGTCCTGCTGGTCGGGACCGCCGTTCGCGGCTCGAACCGCTGGATCGACCTCCCCTTCTTCCAGTTCGAGCCGTCCGAGCTCGCCAAGGTCCTGCTCTGCGTCTCGCTGGCCGCCTTCGTCTTCGAGCGGGTGAGGCGTCCGTTCGGTCTGCGCCAGACCATCGTCCTGCTGGCGATCGGGCTCGCGCCCGCCGGGCTGGTCTTCCTGCAGCCGGACCTCGGGACCGGGATCGTTCTCGTGGCGATCGCCCTGACGATCGTCTTCGTCGCGGGAATCCCATGGCAGCACTTTGCGGTGCTCGGGGCCGCGGTCGCCCTGATGGGCGCCGGGGTCTACACCGCCGGGTCGGCTGCCGGCGTCCACCTCCTCCACGGCTACCAGCAGGACCGGCTCACGGCCTTCCTGCACCCGAGCGACGACCCGAGCGACGCGAGCTATCAGGTGAACCAGGCGGTGATCGCCGTCGGGTCGGGGGAGGAGGTGGGCCGCGGGAGCGAGGCCACGCAGACCGAGCTCCTCTTCCTGCCCGAGCGCCACACGGACTTCATCTATGCCGTGATCGGCGAGCGCTTCGGGTTCCTGGGCGCGGCCTTCGTCGTCCTGCTCTACGCGGTCCTCTTCTGGCGGGCGATCAGGGTGATGCGGATCTCGCGGAGCTTCTACGGGACGATGATCGCGGGCGGGGTGGTGGCGATGCTCGCCTTCCAGGTGGTCGTCAACGTCGGGATGAACCTGGGGTTGATGCCGGTCACTGGGATCACGCTCCCGCTGATGAGCTATGGCGGTTCCTCGGTGTTGGGCACGTTCCTGGCGCTCGGCGTCCTGCAGGCGATTCACGCCGATTCACGCGACTGAGGCCCGGGGGGAACTCTTTCAGTCTCGTTGAAGCAAGCCGCTACATTCGCGCGGGCCAGCGTGGACTTCAAACTTGAGAGCTAGGAACACATGTACCGCAAGCAGGTGCGCCGTCGACGGGCGGTGCTGTTGCTGCTCGTCGCCGCCTCACTGACACTCCTCAGCCTGTACTACCGGGAGGGCAGCTCGGGGGGCCCGCTGCATGGCGCGGAGAACGTGGTCTCGACCATCTTCTCCCCGATCTCGAGCGTGACCGACCGCGCGCTCAAGCCCGTGCGCGACCTGGTCAACTGGTTCCACGAGACCTTCGACGCCCGCGGCGACAAGGCGCGGCTCCAGGACCAGGTGGCGAGCCTGCGCGACCAGCTCGCCCGGCAGCAGACTCAGCAGGCCGAGGCGAAGGAGCTCGCCGCTCTCAACGAGCTGACCAGCGGCGGCATCGTCCCGGACGGGACGATGCCGGTGACAGCGCGGGTGGTCGGCCGATCGCCGACGGTCTGGTACTCGACGGTGACGATCGATCACGGGTCGAGCGACGGCGTTCGTATCGACGATCCGGTGGTGGCCGCGCAGGGGCTCGCCGGCAAGGTCACCCAGACCACGCCGAACACCGCCAAGGTCACGCTGATCACGGACACCGACAGCGCCGTGACCGCCCGGGTCCAGCCGAGCGGAGCGACTGGCGTCGTCGAGCCGAACGTCGGCAACCCGAACGACCTCCAGCTCGACTTCCTGGAGCGCGGCTCGAACATCGCCCAGGGCCAGATGGTGGTCACAGCGGGCTTCTCGACCGGCAACCTGGGCTCGATCTTCCCGCCGGGGATCCCCATCGGCCACATCACTCAGGCGACCGTCGAGGAGCAGCAGGCGTACCAGCGCGTCCACCTCGCGCCGTTCGCCGACCTGCGCGACATGGACTTCGTGAAGGTCCTGACCACGCACTCGGGAGGCTCCAAGTGATCCTGACGCCGGGGATCATCGCCAGGCTCGTCGCCCTCTGCGCGTTCATTGCGGTCGCGCAGGTCGTCTGCTTCTCGAAGATGGATGTCTTCGGGTCGAGCCCGGACGTGGCCTTGCTCGTGGTCTTCTCGATCGGCGTGCTCGGGGGCAGCCTGACCGGGGCGGTCGTGGGGTTCTCGATGGGCCTGTTGATCGACTGCCTGCTGCTCCAGCAGCTGGGGGGGTTCGCCCTCACGCTGCTCTCGGTCGGCTACGTGGCCGGCCGCTATCGCGAGACGGTTGGGCGCCCGACGCGGGGCGCCGTCGCGCTGCTCGGCGGCGCACTCACCCTGCTGGGCGCGCTGGTGATCGCCGCGATCCAGATCGGCACCGGCATCGACGCCAGCGTCAGCGCGATTGTCCTGCGTGATGCGGTGATCAAGAGCCTGATCGGGGCGATTTTGGCGATTCCCGTCCTGCTTCTCGTCAGACTGGTGGTGCGCTCCGCGCTCGTCGACGAGCGAAGAGGGGCCAGGCGAACAACCGCGCCGAGGCCCGTGGAGCCCTAGAGCCGTGATGTACCTGCGCACACCCGAAGGCGAGCCCGAGCGGCGGACCTCTCCGCTGGCCCTCCGGGTCTCGATCCTCATCGGCCTGGCTGTGGCGATCTTCGCCGTGCTCTTCCTGCGCCTCTGGTACGTGCAGATCCTCTCGGGCGACAAGTTCCGGACGCAGGCCAACGACAACCGCATCCGCGAGATCCGCGTGCAGGCGCCCCGTGGCGACATCCTCGACCGCAACGGAAAGGTGATGGTCGCCAACCGAACCGAGCTCGCCATCGAGGTGAGCCCGGAGAACCTGCCGGAGCCCGGCCCCGCTCGCTCCCGAGAAATGCATCAGCTGGCCACCGTGACCGGCATGACGCCGGTCGAGATCCACAAGGCCCTCCAGAGCCCCGAACGCGCCGCACCCGGTGGCCCGGTGGTGCTGAAGAAGGGGCTGGGAGTGAACAAGGTCTATTACCTGCGCGAGAACCAGTCGAGCTTCCCGGGCGTCAGCGTCCAGCGCGTCTTCGCCCGCGAGTACAAGGACGGCGACGTCGGCGCGCATCTGTTCGGCAACGTCGGCGAGGTGACCGCTGAGCAGCTCAGGGAGCCGCGCTACGCCGGCCTCCACCAGGGCGACACCGTGGGCCAGTCGGGGATCGAGTACGAGTACGACCGCTTCCTGCGCGGCAAGCCCGGAACCGATCGCGTTCAGGTGGACGCGCTGGGGCGGCCGACGGCGCAGCTCCATGGGACGCCCGCTGAGGCGGGCGACGATGTCCGGCTGACGATCGACGAGGGCCTGCAGAGCTATGCGGAGGGCGCACTCGATTCCTTCGGGCTGCCCGGCGCCTTCGTCGCGATGAACGCCCAGAACGGCGAGGTCCTGGCGATGGGCTCTTCGCCCACCTTCGACCCGTCGATCTTCACCCACCCGATCACCCAGAGCCAGTACCACGCGCTCACGTCCAGGAAGACGGACGCTCCCCTGGCCAACCGCGCGATCCAGGGCCTCTACCCGACGGGATCCTCCTTCAAGATGATCACGGCGACCGCCGCCCTCCAGAACCACCTGATCGCGCCGAACACGATCTTCAACGACACCGGCTCGCTCAAGATCGACGCGAACCAGACGCTTCACAACGCCGGCCATGCCATCAACGGCCCGGTCGACATGAGCGACGCGCTCAAGGTCTCCTCGGACATCTACTTCTACAACCTGGGCATGAAGGCCAAGGCGTCAAAGGGTGGCGGCATGATTCAGGACTGGGCGCGCAACTACGGACTGGGGGAGAAGACCGGGATCGACCTGCCGGCAGAGGTCGACGGGCTGATCCCGAACCCCGCCTGGCGCAACAGGCTCTACCACGAGCACCTCACCGACCGCCCCTGGACCGTGGGCGACAACATCAACCTGGCGGTCGGCCAGGGCGACCTGGAGGCCGACCCGCTGCAGATGGCGGTCGCGTACGCGGCCCTCGGCAACGGCGGGAGGGTCCTGACTCCGCACCTCGGGGACGACGTGGAGAGCGCCACGGGGCGCGTGATCGAGGACATCCGCCCGAGCCCGCGCCGCCAGCTCGACATCTCGCCGACGACCCGGGACACGATCATGGCCGGGCTGACCCGTGCGGCGATGGAGCCGGGCGGGACCTCCTATACGGTCTTCGGGCGCTTCCCCTTCGAGGTGGCCGGCAAGACCGGAACCGCGCAGCGGCCGAACCAGCCCGACCAGTCCTGGTACATCGTCCTGGCGCCCGCCAAGAACCCGCAGATCGTGGTCGCGGTGACCCTCGAGCGAGGTGGATTCGGCGCCGATACGGCCGCGCCGGTGGCCGCCCGCATCCTCGAGCACTACTTCAAGCTGCCGATCACGCCCGCGGCCTCGAGCGCGACGACCAGCGGCGGCACGCACGAGTGATGCCGGCGGGATCCAACACGGCCTCTACCCTCTGACCATGGAGGCGGCACCGCTCACACTCCGCCCGGAGCGCACTCGCCTAGGCGAGCGGCTGGGCTTCGCCTACTTCGACGGCATCCTCTTCGGCGCCGCCGTCGCGCTGATCGCGTTCAGTTGCTTTACCCTCGCGGTCGCGACGCCCAACGACGTGCCCGGCCAGCCGCTCTTCTTCGCCATGCGGCAGGGGATCTACGCACTGATCGGCGTCGCCCTCATGTTCGCAGTGGCCAAGATCGACTACTCCCGCTTCCGCGAGATCCGCGTGGGCATCTACTCGCTGATGATCGGCTCGATCTGCCTCGTGCTGATGTTCGGCGCCGCTGCACGCGGCTCGCGCCGCTGGATCGAGCTGCCCTACTTCCGCTTCCAGCCCTCCGAGCTGGCCAAGCTGCTGCTCGTCGTCGCCCTCGCGGCGTTCGTGATCGAGCGCACCCGCCGCGGCACCCCCGCGCGCCAGACCATCCGCATCCTGGCGCTCGGCCTCGCCCCGGCCGGACTCGTCTTCCTGCAACCCGACCTCGGCACGGGAATCGTGCTCGTGGTCATCACATTGACAATTCTTTTCCTCGCCGGGGTGCCCTGGTCGCACTTCGCGATCATCGGAGGCTTGGCGGCTTTCGCCGTCAGCTTCGTCCTCGTGATCGCCCCGGCCACCGGCCTGCCCAGCCCGCTTCACGGCTATCAGCAGGACCGGCTCACTGCATTTCTGCATCCCAGCAACGACCCAAGCGATGCGAGCTACCAGGTCAATCAGAGCGTGACTGCCATCGGATCCGGCGAGAAGACCGGACGTGGAGACAGCTCGACTCAGACCAAGCTCCTGTTCCTCCCCGAGCGGCACACGGACTTCGTGTTCGCCGTGATCGGGGAGCGCTTCGGCTTCCTGGGAGCCGCATTCGTACTGTCCCTATACGCCCTGCTCATCTGGAGAATGCTGCGCATTCCGACGCTCTCCAAGAACTTGTACGGGACCCTGATCGCCGGCGGCATCGCCGCCATGCTCATGTTCCAGATCCTTGTGAACGTGGGCATGACCCTCGGCGTCATGCCGGTTACCGGCATCACCCTGCCCCTCATGTCTTACGGGGGGTCCTCGGTGCTTGCCACCTTCCTGGCGATCGGGCTCCTGCAGAGCATCCACGCACAAGCGCGGCTCAATTCAGGTGAACGCAGCAGGGCGCCTATCCCACTGTTGCGCTGAGCCACCTAGAGCACACCCACACCAACACCGCAAGTCGAGGCCCCGCAGATCGCGGCGGCTCGCTGGGTGGTGCTCGGTTCGCGCAGAAAGGATCCACATGAAGAAGAACATCCTCGTCAGCGTCGATCGCGGTGAAACCCGCGTCGCCGTGCTCGAGGCGAAGGGCAGCCCCAAGGAGGGCAAGCGCCCCAAGAAGGCTGCCCCAACCAACGAATGGAAGGTCGCCGAGCTCTACGTAGAGCGTCGCGGCCGCCGCTCGATCGTCGGCAACGTCTACAAGGGCAAGGTCGACAACGTCCTGCCCGGCATGGAGGCCGCGTTCGTCGACATCGGCCTGGAGCGAAACGGCTTCCTCCACGTCGATGAGATCGTCCTCCCGGACGGCAAGGCCGTCCCGAAGCGGGGCCGTGGCCGCGGCCGCCGGATCGACGAGCTGATCAAACCCGGCCAGGAGATCATCGTCCAGGTCGTCAAGGATCCGCTGAAGACCAAGGGCGCTCGGCTCTCCATGCAGCTCTCGATCGCCGGCCGCTATCTGGTCTACATGCCGCAGGGAGGCGGCATCGGCGTGTCGAAGCGCCTGCCCGACGGCGAGCGGACCCGCCTCCGCAAGCTGATCGACAAGGTCGATATCGGCAAGGGGGGCGCGATCGTCCGCACGGCTGCCCAGGGCGCCAAGAAGGAGGACTTCGTTCGCGAGATCTCCTACCTGCACCGCCTCAACGAAGTCGTTCAGGAGCGGGCGGAGCGCTCCGAGGTGGGCCACATGGTCTTCCAGGAGGCTGATCTCTCGATCCGAGTCGTCCGAGACGTCCTCGTCGAGGAGTTCGAGAGCGCGGTGATCGACGACCCCAAGCAGCACGAGCGCGTCACCAAGTTCCTGCAGCGCACGGCCCCCGAGCTCGCGGAGCGGGTGGAGCTCTACAAGGGCAAGCCACCCCTGCTCGAGAGGTGGGACGTCGAGAAGGCGTTCGACTCGGTGCTCAGCCGCCGCGTCGACCTCCCCTCCGGCGGCTATCTGATGATCGACTACGCCGAAGCCCTGACCGTGATCGACATCAACACCGGCAGCTTCACCGGCAAGGGCAAGGGCCGGCTCGAGGACACGATCACGAAGGTGAACGTCGAGGCCGCCGAGGAGGTCGTGCGCCAGCTGCGCATGCGCGACATCGGCGGGATCATCGTCATCGACTTCATCGACATGGCACGGGCACGGAACCGCGACCAGGTGTTGAAGACGCTGCGCAACGCCCTGGACGAGGACCGGACCAAGACCTATGTGGTCGAGGTCTCGCCGCTCGGACTCGTCGAGATGACGCGTCAGAACGTCACGGACGGCGTTCGCGAGATCCTCACCAAGCGTTGCCCGACCTGCGACGGCGAGGGCGTCGTCAGCTCCGAGGAGACCGTGGCGATCACGATCGTCCGCAAGCTCGAGGAGCTGGTCGAGGAGCAGCCCGACCCGGAGGCGTACCTGATCCGGGTCAACCCCAGTGTCGCGGCGGAGCTGATCTCACCCGGTTCGGGCCTCACCGATCTCGAGGAGGAGACCGGCAAGCGTTTCCACTTCGAGGGCGGCGACGCTCTGTCGCTCGACACGTTCCACGTGGTCGAGACCGGCAATCGCGAGGAGATCGAGCAGCGGGCCCTGCCGTTCCAGGTCGGCGAGGAGGTGCTCGTCTCGATCGAGGAGCCGCACATGTACAACGTCGACGACGCCGTCGCGCGGGTCGACTCCTACATCGTCAGCGTCACCGGCGCCGGCCCCCACGTCGGCGAGCAGCGCATGGTGCGGATCGAGAGCGTCGGGCGCTCCGCGGCGACCGCGGCCCTGCTCGATTCCGAAGGGAACGTCGTGGAGGCCGGCGCCAATGGAGATGGCGGCGAGAAGCTAGAATCCTCGGCCTCCGGCGGGCGCCGTCGTCGCGGCAGCAGAGGCGGCAGGCGACGTTCCCGCACTCCCAGCAAGGACTGACGAACCAGAGGCCATGGCCAGCTACGCAGTCATAGAGACAGGCGGCAAGCAGTACCGCGTCGAGAAGGGCTCGACCCTCCTCGTCGATCGGCTGACCGCGAAGGAGGGCGACAAGGTGGACCTCCGCCCGGTCGCGTTCCGCGACAAGGAGATGGTGCTCGGCAAGGACCTGGAGAAGGTCAAGGTCGATGCCAAGGTGGTCGGTCACGAGCGTGGGCCCAAGATCCGGGTCTTCAAGTACCGGGCGAAGAAGGGCTACCGCAAGCGCGCCGGACACCGCTCTGAGCTGACCCGCCTGGAGATCACCGACGTGAAGATGCTGGCGCGGAAGCCGGCGGGCACGAAGACCGCCGCTGCACCGGCAGCGAAGAAGGAGGAGGCCGCAGATGGCTCATAAGAAGGGACTCGGATCGAGCCGGAACGGCCGCGACTCCAACCCCAAGTACCTAGGCGTCAAGGTCTTCGCCGGCCAGGCGGTCAACGGCGGCGAGATCATCGTGCGCCAGCGTGGCACGCGCTTCCGGCCCGGCGACGGCGTCGGCCTCGGCCGCGACCACTCGATCTATGCGACGCGCCCCGGCGTCGTCCAGTTCAGCACCGGCCGCCGCGGCCGCACGATCTCGGTTGTCGAAGCCGAGTAGCCACGCCTGACGCTGGACCGGCTGTCCCGCAGCTTTGGACAGCCGGTAGGTAGGCACGCTCTGCGGGTCGGCGTACCTTGCCGGCATGGCGGCACCGCTGATCGGCGTCACGACTTCGGAGGTCCGTCTTGCGGAGGAGGTCCATCGCGCGGCGGAAGGGGAGCCGCCGCGCCCGGAGATGGCGCTCGGGCTCACCTACCTGAAGGCGATCGAGCGCGCGGGCGGGATCCCCGTGGCCATACCGCCGCTTGGGCCTGAGGCGGTCACCGCGCTGGTCGAACGGCTCAGCGGCCTCTGTCTCTCGGGTGGGCCCGACATCCATCCGTCCGCTTACGGTGCCGATGCGCACCCGGCGCTCGGGCCCACCTGGCGGGAGATCGACCTGGCCGAGATCGCCCTGACGCGGGCCGCCGACCGGCGCGGCCTGCCGATCCTTGCTATCTGCCGGGGCGCCCAGGCCCTCAACGTCGCGCGGCGCGGGACCCTCTTCCAGCATCTGCCGGAGGAGGGGGTCGAGGTCGACCACCGACCCGGCGACTACGGGCCCGATGTCGCCCATTCCGTCGAGATCGAGCCGGGCAGCCTGCTCGCCGAGGCGCTGGGGGCCACGAAGCTCGACGTGCCCTCCTACCACCACCAGGCCGCGGACGAGCTCGGCCGGGAGCTTCGCGCTGTGGCCTGGTCGCCGGACGGCGTGGTCGAGGGGATCGAGGCGGTCAACCGCGACTTCCTGATCGGCGTGCAGTGGCACGCCGAGGGCGACACCCCCGAGAACGCCAGGCTCTTCCGCAGCTTCGTCAAGGCGGCGCAGCTCCGCGACGCGGCCCGCGCCGATCGGATCCCGGTGCCCGCTTAGGCCGGCACCCTGGCAATCGGCCGAAGGGCGCGTTAGGTTGGCGCCGTGATTCGCCGACTCCGATGGTCGGCCGCGTGCTTCGTGCTCACCGCGTCCGCCCCGCTCATCCTCACGGCAAGCGCCGTCGCCGACACATCCCCCGGTCAGCAGGCGCTCGTGGCGGCCTACTCGCCGCACCTGATGCTTCGCGAGCAGACGGACAAGGAGAACTGCAACACGCGCGAGGAGCAGTACGGTCCGCCGACCACGGTTGACACCGTGCTCGGCAACCCCGCCGTGAAGCTCGTCCACTACGTGGGCGGCAGGGACGTCCCCGTCAAGAAGGCCCCGACGGCGCGTGACGTGGCCGGGCTCGGCGACGACTATTACCTCGACCTGCCGGGAGATCCACTCGACGTCAGGTGCCCGAAGGCAGGGAGCTACGCAAGCGACTTCAACGCACTGCGGGCACAGGGCAGGGCGCCGGCGATCACCTACGCCCACATCGCCACGGAGCCCGGTTACTCGGGGCTGGTCGTGCAGTACTGGTTCTTCTACTACTTCAACCAGTTCAACGATGTGCACGAGGGCGACTGGGAGGGGATGCAGATCTCGTTCGACGCGGACACGCCCGCAGAGGCCCTGCAGCATGGCCCGTCACAGATTGCGCTCTTCCAGCACGCCGGAGGGGAGCGCGCGAACTGGGACGACAGCAAGGTGCAGAAGGACGGCACGCATCCGGTCGTCTATCCGGCGGCCGGCTCTCACGCGACCTTCTACGACAACGCGATCTACATCCAGAACGGCTCGCACGGCTCGGGCGTCGGTTGTGACGACACGCAGGACCCGAACGTCCGATTCGATCCCCGGCCGGTGGTCATCCCGACCGCGGCGGCGCCGGGCGGCGAGTTCCAGTGGCTGACCTTCCTCGGCCACTGGGGGCAGCGGGAGAAGGGCTTCAACAACGGGCCGCAGGGGCCGACCACCAAGAAGCAGTGGCTCCGCCCCTTCACCTGGATGGACGGCATCCGCCAGGACAGCCCGCGCCTGCCGGGTGGGGCGGTGCTCGGGCCCGCCGCCAGCACCGCGTTCTGCGGCGCGATCGAGGGCGTGTCCGAGTTCATCAACCTCGAGGCGAAGAACACGCTCGGCGCGATCGGGCTGGGGATCGCCCTGCTCCTGCTGATCCTGGTGCCGCCCCTGTTCACCCGCTGGCGCCCGGTGGACATCTCCACTCTGCGGCACCAGTGGGCCGTCGGCCAACTCCTGCGCGGCGCCCGCCAGCTTTACGGCCGGCACTGGCGCACCATGCTCGCGATCGCGCTGTCGGGCTTCGTGATCCTGGCGGCCATTCAGGGGGCCCAGTACGTCTTCACGCAGCTGGCCGGAAGCGGCGACGTCCGGATCCATCCGTTCGGGCTGACGCTCGAGTTCAACGGCTCGTTCGGGGGATTGGCCTACCCGATCGGCTCCGCGCTCGTCTCCGGAGCGGTCGTCGCCTTCGTCCACCAGCGCGAGCAGGGAAAGGAGGTCGGGGCCCTTGAGGGCTACCGGGAGATCTGGGGGAAGCTCTGGCGCGTCGTCGGCGCCCAGCTGCTGGTCTGGCTCTTCCTCGCCCTCATGGTCCTCACCGTCATCGGGATCCCCTTCGCCGCCTACTTCTACCTCGCCTGGCAGTTCGTCCAGCAGGAGATCCTGTTCGAGGATCGCTCGATCCGGGAGTCGCTGCGCGGGAGCCACGCGAAGGTCCGCGGCCACTGGTTGCGCACGCTCGTGATCACCGCGATCCTCGCGCTGATCGGGGTAGTCATCGGCCCGGTGCTCGGCTTCTTCCTGATCTTCGCCAACCTCTCGGCCGTGCTCGTCAACCTGATCGGGTCGATCACCTACGCGCTGGTGTTCCCGTACGTCGCGCTGGGGCGGACGCTGCTCTACCTGGACCTCTGTTCGCGTGAGGAGTCGGAGCAGGCCGCGGGGCTCACCCGGCGGCACTGGTTCTCGCGGCCCCGGCCCGCGACCGAGACCGGCTAGAGCTCCGCCGCAAGCACATCCGGCTACCTTCGCGCCGTGCTTTTCGATCGAGCCAAGATCCACGTGGAGGGCGGCCGCGGCGGCAATGGCGTGGTCAGCTTTCGCCGAGAGGCGCACGTGCCGCGCGGCGGGCCGGACGGCGGCGACGGTGGGCGCGGCGGCGACGTCGTGCTCGTCTGCGACGCGCAGCGCCGGGATCTCTCCTCGCTCGGACGCAGCCGTCATTTCCGCGCGGGGCGCGGGGATCACGGCAAGGGAGCCCGCCGACACGGCGAGCGCGGGGAGGACCGGGTGATCGCGGTCCCGCCCGGCACGGTCGTCCACGGGCTCGATTGCTCGGAGAGCGAGCTGCTCACGGACGGCCAGCGGATGGTGGTCGCACGGGGCGGCTCGGGAGGCCATGGCAACAAGCGCTTCGCCACCTCGACGCGTCAGGCGCCGCGCTTCGCGGAGCGCGGACTCGAGGGGGAGGCCGGTGAGATCGAGCTGCGCCTGAAGCTGCTCGCGGACGTCGGCCTGGTCGGGCTGCCGAACGCAGGCAAGTCCTCACTCCTCGCCAGGCTGACCAGGGCCGATCCGAAGGTCGCCGGCTATCCGTTCACGACCGTCGAGCCCAACCTGGGCACCATCGAGCTCGAGGGCCATCAGCTGGTGCTGGCCGACATCCCCGGCCTGATCGAGGGAGCGGCGGAGGGCGCGGGCCTCGGTCACGAGTTCCTCGCGCACCTGGAGCGCTGCCGGCTGCTCGTCCACCTGGTGGAGGTGGAGCCCTCCGAGGGGGATCCCGAGGCGAATTACGACGCGGTGCGCGGCGAGCTCGCCGGCTACGGCGCCGGGCTCGACGGCCTGCCGGAGATCATCGCGTTGTCGAAGGTCGACCTCGTTCCGGACGACGAGGCCGGCCGCCTGGTCGAGGAGTCGCGTGCGCGGCACGGATCGCGAGCGGCCGGGGTGATCGGGATCTCGTCGGCGACGGGGGCTGGGCTGGACGAGCTCGTCCAGGCGATCTTCGCGGCGCTTCCGGAGAGCGCGGAGGTCGTCACGGCGGGTGACGGCGAGTTCGAGGTCGAGCACCGCGTCTACCGGCCCGGCGAGGAGGAGGGCTTCGACGTGGCGGCCGAAGGCGATGGGCGCTTTCGCATCGTCGGCCGCGGCATCGAGCTGCTGATCGCACGGCACGACCTCGAGAATCCGGAGGCGCTCGACTACCTCGAGAACAGGCTGCGCGAGATCGGCGTGATCGCGGCGCTGGAGCGCGCAGGCTTCGAGCCCGGCGACGAGGTGGTCGTCGGCGACCTCGAGTTCGAACTGGACCCGGGATGATTGCGCCATGACCGTGGTCGCAAAACTCGGATCGTCGATCGTCGCCGGAGAGGATGGTGCGCTTCGCAGCGACGTGCTCGACCGCGTCTGCGCGCAGGTCGCGGAGCTGCACGCCGGTGGCGAGGACGTCGTCATGGTCACCTCGGGCGCGATCGCGCGCGGCATGCGGGTGATGGAGCTTCCGGCCCGTCCGTCCGCGATCGACGAGCTCCAGGCGGCCTCGGCGGTTGGGCAGGGGAGTCTCTTCAGGGCCTACGAGGAGCGGCTCGCGGAGGGAGACGTTCGCGCCGCCCAGGTCCTGCTGACCGCCTCCGACCTCCAGCTGCGAACCCACTATCTGAACGCCCGTCAGACACTGCGCCGCCTGATCGCCTGGCGGGTGGTCCCGGTGGTGAACGAGAACGACACCACCGCGACCGACGAGATCACCTTCGGCGACAACGATTTCCTGGCCGCGCAGATGGCGATCATGCTCGAGGCGCGGCTCCTCGTCCTGCTCACCGACCAGACCGGTCTCTACACGAAGGACCCGCGGCGCCACGATGACGCAGAGCTCGTCTCGGAGGTCACGGACGAGCGTCAGCTGGCCGAATACGAGATCGGCGAGCACACCTCGCCGTTCGGGCTCGGCGGGATGCGCAGCAAGGTTGCCGCGGCCGGGATGGCCGGGGCCTCTGGCATCGGCGCCGTGATCTGCAACGGCACGGCCGAGGGCACGCTTGTTGCGGCAGCCGGCGGCGATGCGGCGGGCACGAGCTTCAGCCCCCATCCCGAGCGGACCTCGAGCTTCAAGCTCTGGCTCCGCTACGCGAAGCCGAGCCACGGAACGCTTCGGGTCGATGACGGAGCGGCCCGGGTGCTCCGCGAGAAGGGGAGCAGCCTGCTCCCGGTCGGCATCACCGAGGTGGACGGGGATTTCGACGCCGGCGACGCGGTCGACGTGGCCACCGACGGGCGGACCATCGGCAAGGGGATCGTCAACTACTCCGCCGGCGAGCTCCGGAGCATCAAGGGCATGCGGACCGATGAGATCCGCGAGCTGCTCCCGCACGCCTCCGAGGAGGCCGTGCACCGTGACTACTTCGTTCTGACCTAAGGCCGCAGCGGGGCGGGGATCACGCTCGTCGTCCGCGGGGCGGAGGCTCGCCCGCCCTCGCCGGTGCCGCCTAGCGTCCGCTGGGGTCCATTCCCTCACGCCTGATGGGCCGCGGTCGATGGGTCACCAGGGGAAGCAGTCGCCGAGCGAGGCCGGTTTCTTGGGCCGCGCAGGCTCTATCCGAGGGAGCACCGCATGCTCAGTCATGCAGCCAGAGGCCCTGGAAGCACTCAGGGAGGCCGATGGCCGTTCCCTTCAATCTTCATCGCTTTGGCCGCCCTGTTCGTCGCCCTCGGCTCTTCGGCGATCGCCGCGACCGGCGTGAACCAAGGCGACGCCGGCTTGACCGGGACCTCTGGCGTCAACGGCGCGGGCGAAGGAAAGTCGCCGATTGCGCTGCTGCTCCACCCCGGTGGTTCGCATTCGCCGGCAACGGGATGCCGGCAGCCGCAGCAGCGGCCAAAGCCAGAGGCTTCGTGCCGAGGTACGTCGACTACCCGCTCGGGGAACGTCCCGGCAGCTGTGCGGGCTTCCATGTCAGCCGCCAAGCAGGCCGGAAAGGGCAGGCGGAGCGTTATCGCCTATGGGGAGTCCGCGGGCGGCACGTTGGCGATCCTGCTGGCGCAGAAGGGCTTGGTGGACGCTGCGGCAGTCCAATCTCCGGTCGTTGACATCCCCTCGTGGCTTGCGGGGATCGACCTGGAACCGGCCTCATTGTTGGCGCTGCTGAGCTTGACGCCCGAGACGGCGCTGCTGTACTCGCCCGACCAGCATCGGGCCACGTCCCCGATCTTCGCCGAGATCGCGGCTGACGACGCTATCTCGGCGCCTGCCGCACCGTGGGCGAAGAAGGCGAAGAAGGTGACGGGGGCGACGGTCCCTGGGACGCATCTGGACCCCCGCTTCCAGCCCGCGCGACTGAAGATGGCGATGAACTTCCTGGCGCACCACCTTCCAACCGCCACGCCGCCAACCGTTGTGGTGGGCCGGGCCGCGAACGGGCAGCCGACGGCAGCAGTCTGATCGCCATCCCGATCGGTTGGAGACCGGCCGCGACTGGCCAGCCAGCCAGTCCGACGTACTAGAGTCCCTGAGCGATGGGTTCCGGAGAGGAAGCGGGAACGGTGCTGAGCGATGCGCAGCAGGCGATCCTGACCGCGGTCTGCGACACCGTCGTTCCCTCGCTGCCGCGCGATCGCGACCCGGAGGGCCTCTGGGGCCGTAAGGCGAGCGACATCGGGGTCGATGCCGGCGCCGCCCAGCTGATCTCCGAGATCCCCGATCCCGAGCTCCGGGGTGGGCTCCTGATGCTGCTCGAGGCTCTGGGCGGCCAGGGAATCACCCGGGCGCCGTCGCAGGAGTCGAGGGAGCAGATCCTTCGCAACACCGCCCTCGCCGACCCGCGCGCCGCCGCCGGCGTCGCAGCGCTGATCGGGATGACGCTCTTCCTCCACTACGGCGCACCAGACCCGCAGACGGGTCAGAACCCGAACTGGAAGGCCTTCCGGTACCCCGGGCCAAGCTCGCCGCCGCCTCAGGTCGAGAAGCCGCTGCGGATCCATGAGCCGCAGGGCGCCGAGGAGGCGATCGAGGCCGACGTCTGCATCGTCGGATCCGGCTCGGGGGGAGCGGTCGTCGCGGCAGTGCTCGCCGCACGTGGCCTGGACGTCGTCGTGCTCGAGGCCGCCGGCTACTACAACGAATCCGACTTCACCCAGCTCGAGCTGCCGGCCTACCAGCAGATGTTCTGGCGGGGCGGGCCCAACCCGACCGCGGACGGCAACGTCAGCCTCGTCGCCGGCACCACGCTCGGAGGCGGCACCACCATCAACTGGACCAACTGCCTGCGCACGCGCCCCTCGGTCCGCGAGGAGTGGGCCGAGCACGGGCTCGGCGATGTCGGCGAGTCTGCGTATGACCGCCATCTCGACACGGTCCTGGAGCGCATCAGCGCCAACGACCGCTGCAGCGACTTGAACGGGACTCAGCAGCGGCTGCGGGAGGGGACCGAGGCGCTCGGCTGGAGCTTCGAGACGATCGTGCGCAACACGGACGAGAAGACCTATTCGCCCGAGACGGCGGCCTATCTCGGATTCGGCGACCAGTCCGGGAGCAAGCAGAGCGCCGACCGGACCTGGCTCGCCGACGCGCAGGGGCACGGGGCGCGCTTCCTCACCTTCACACGGGCCACGAGAATCCTCACCGAGGGCGGCCGAGCCACCGGAGTCGAGGCGGTCTGGCAGACGCCGGACGGGCGCAGCGCCCAGGTGACGGTGAAGGCGCCGCGGGTGGTCGTGGCCTGCGGCTCGCTCGAATCACCGGCGCTGCTGCTGCGATCGGAGATCGGCGGCCCGGCGGTCGGGCACAACCTGAGGCTGCATCCGTCGAGCGTCGTCGGTGGCGCCTATGGCACCGACCAGGAGGCATGGTGGGGCGCGCCGCAGGCCGGGCTCTGCAACGAGTTCGCGGACACCGGCGAGGGCTTTGGCTTCCTGATCGAGACGGCGCAGTACGCGCCCGGGCTGATCGGCTCGGCGACGCCGTGGATCTCCGCCACCGATCACAAGCAGCGCATGGAGGAGTTCCGCTTCACGGCCAACTTCATCTCGCTGACCCGCGACCGAGGGGCCGGTCAGGTGATGGTCGACGCCAACGGTGAGGCGATGCCGCTCTACTCGGTCACCGATCCGCTCGACCTGGAGAACCTCAAGAAGGGAATCGAGGTTCAGATCCGCCTGCACGAGGCCGCAGGAGCGCATCAGATCGGCCCGCTCGCCGAGGGGGCGCCGACCTGGCGCCGAGGCGACGACCTGGAGGCGTTCATCGCCGCCGTCAAGCGAATCCCGTTCCGCGCCGGCGGCTACAAGCTCTTCAGCGCTCACCAGATGGGGAGCTGCCGGATGGGCGAAGATCCCCAGTCCTCGGTTGCGGGGCCATGGGGTGAGCTGCACGACACCAAGGGCGTCTGGATCGGGGACGGCAGCGCCTTCCCGAGCTCGTCAGGAACCAATCCGATGGTGTCGATCATGGCGCTCTCCCACCGGACCGCCGAGGCGATCGCCGAGGATGCCGGCGCACAGGCTGCGCCCGCGGAGTCCGCCGAAGCACAACCCGCTTAAGAGAACTTCGACCCAGGAGGAATCGACCGTGGCCACTGAGACCGCAGCTCCCGCCCAGGCGGGGCACCCTTCAGAAGAGATCGTCCGCGACCGCCTCTACATCGGCGGGGAGTGGGTTGAACCCACCGGCAGCGACACGATCGAGGTGATCGACTCGACCACCGAGCAGGTGATAGGCCGGATCCCCGAGGGCACGCTCGAGGACGTCGATCGGGCGGTGGCCGCGGCGCGCGCCGGGTTCGAGGCCTGGCGCCAGGTCCCGGTCGAGCAGCGCCTGGACGCCTGCACCGCGATCAGCGCGGCGCTGGCCGAGCGCGCTGATGAGATCGCATCCCTGGTCTCGGCTGAGGTTGGTATGCCCCTCGCGCTGGCGCGAACCATTCAGGCCGGCCTGCCGGCGATGGACTTCGGCTCGATGGCCCAGGTCGCCTCAGAGGTCGCCTGGGAGGAGCAGATCGGCAACTCGCTGATCGTGCGCGAGCCGGTGGGCGTGGTCGGCTGCATCACCCCCTGGAACTATCCGCTCCACCAGATCTGCGCCAAGGTGGGCCCGGCGCTGACCGCGGGCTGTTCCGTGGTGGTCAAGCCGAGCGAGGTGACTCCGCTCACCTCGTTCATCCTCGCCGAGATCGTCGACTCGCTCGACCTGCCCGCCGGGGTCTTCAACCTGGTCACCGGCTTCGGGCCGGTCGTGGGCGAGGCGATCGCCGCCCACGACGACGTCGACATGGTCTCCTTCACCGGCTCGACTCGGGCCGGCCGCCGGGTGTCCGAGGTCGCGTCGCAGAACATCAAGCGGGTCGCGCTGGAGCTCGGCGGGAAGTCGGCGAACGTGATCCTCGACGATGCCGATCTGCAGGCTGCAGTCGGCTACGGCGTGTCCAACTGCTACCTCAACTCGGGCCAGACCTGCAGCGCCCACACGCGGATGCTGGTGCCCCGGGAGAAGCTGGAGGAGGCCGAGCAGATTGCGGCGGCGGCAGCCGAGAAGGCGACGCCCGGCGACCCGTTCGAGGCCGGCACCCGCCTCGGGCCGCTGGTCTCCGAGGCCCAGCAGGAGCGCGTGCGGAGCTTCATCGAGAAGGGCCAGGAGGAGGGCGCCAAGCTCGTCACGGGCGGCGTCGAGCCGCCGGAGGGCCTGGACACCGGGTACTTCGTGCGGCCGACGGTCTTCTCGGACGTGAAGCCGGACATGACGATCGCCCAAGAGGAGATCTTCGGCCCGGTGCTCTCGATCATCCCCTACGACTCCGAGGACGAGGCGGCGGAGATCGCCAACTCGACCATCTACGGGCTGGATGGAGGAGTCTGGTCGGCCGATCCTGAGCGCGCCAAGGCGTTCGCGCGGCGGATGCGCACCGGGCAAGTGCAGATCAACGGCGCCACGTTCAATCCACTGGCGCCATTCGGCGGCTACAAGCAGTCGGGCAGTGGCCGCGAGTACGGCAAGTTCGGCCTCGAGGAGTTCCTCGAGACCAAGAGCATCCAGCTCTAGGACCCAACCGTTTCCGGCGGGCGGGTCCTGTCGCGCCGAGAAAAACGCATCCTGTGGTACGGGCGTGTCCTCGGATGCGTTTTTCTCGCCGCACCACCCGCCCGAGGGACCGTTTCGATCGAGGGGACCGGCGGGTAACCGCGTCTGAGCAAGCTTCAGACGAAAGGAGCCGATCCAATGGCGAACGAACTCGAGGGCAAGCGTATTGCCTTTTTGATGGCGAATGAAGGCGTCGAGCAGGTCGAGTACTTCGAGCCTCGCAGGGCGGTCGAGGAGGCCGGTGCCGAGGTGGACGTGGTCGCAACCGAGGCGGGGCAGGTTCAGGGGTTTGAGCATCTCGACAAGGGCGAGACCTGGGACGTCGACGTGACGACGGCCGAGGCGAAGGCGGAGGACTACGAGGGCGTGGTGCTGCCGGGCGGCGTCGCCAATCCGGACAACCTGCGGACGGACGAGGACGCGGTTCGGTTCCTGCGTGACTTCTTCGCCGCGGGCAAGCCGGTCGGCGCGATCTGCCACGCCCCGTGGATGCTCGTCGAAGCGGACGTGGTCGATGGCCGCAAGGTGGCCTCGTTCCCGAGCGTGCAGACCGACATTCGCAATGCCGGCGGGAGCTGGGTCGACGAGGAGGTCGTCGTGGACTCCGGGCTGGTGACCTCCCGCAAGCCCGACGACATCCCGGCGTTCAACTCGAAGATCGTCGAGGAGTTCGCCGAGGGCGTCCACGAGGAGCAGCGGGAGAAGGCCGAAACGCCCTCGTAGGCCGGCTTCGCCATCAGATCGCGGCCTGCTGGCCGCTGGCACAGGCGCGCGCCTTCGCGGTCAGGCGGAGGATGCCGAGGTCGCCGATCGCGGTGGTGAAGTTGCCGATGTGGCTGCTCACGAAGCCGAAGGAGATGCCGGTGTCCGGATCGGCCCAGCCGCCGCTGCCGCCGAAGCCGTAGTGCCCCAGGGCCCGGGGCGCGGGGCTGCCCATGCCGAAGGCGTGGTGGAAGCCGAGCCGCCAGCGCATCCGCACGCCGAGCACCCGGTCCATGCCGCGGGTCTGCACCTTGCCGATCCTCGAGACCAGGTCGGGGGAGAGGAAGCGCTTCCCGTCGGGTCCGAGGCCCTCGTTGGCGAGGGGGACGTAGAGCCGGGATAGCCCGTCGGCGCTCAGCGCGCCATTGACAGCGGGCATCTCGGTGCGCCAGACCGCGGGCTCCGGTCCTCGGCAGAGCTCCTCGAAGCCCGGCGCATGGAGCGCCCGGAAGCCGGCTCGGGTGACCGGGAGCCAGCCGAGGAGGGGAGTCGCCGCGATGCCGAGCGCGGTGTAGATCCGCAGGGAGCTGCCGACCATCTCGGCCGGTCCCGGGTGCCCCTCGCCTATCCCGATCTCCAGGCCGTCCGTGCCGAGCGGCTCGGCCAGCTCCGTGCGAACCAGATCGCGCATGCCCTTCCCGGTCACGGCTCTGGCGAGGCCGGATGCGAGCCAGCCGAAGGTGATCGCGTGGTAGGCGGGCCGGCCGGGCGGCCCCTGGCGTGTGGCCGCGGCGAGCCGGCGCTCCATCCCGATGTGGTCCAGGAGCTCATCGGCGTTCCGCGCCACGGCCTGCACGTCGTAGAGGCCCGCTCGGTGGCTGAGCAGCTCGCGGACCGTGACGTGCTCCTTGCCGGCGGCCGCGAACTCTGGCCAGTAGGACGCCACCGGCAGGTCGTAGTCGATCAGCCCGCGGTCAGCGAGCCTGTGGATCACCATGGCGGCCAGGCCCTTCGTCGCGGAGAAGCCGAGGGCCTGGGTTTCCGGGCGCCAGGGCCGGGTACGCGCGCGGTCCTCCCAGCCGATTCGCAGGTCGGCCAGGACGCGATCGCCGCTGCGCACCACGAGCGCGCCGCCGCGCGGCCCGCGGGCGGTCAGCGCCCTGAACTCCTCGGCGAGAGGCTCGAATCCTGTCGCGACGGTCCCTGCCATCCGCCCCAGTGTGACGCCGTGGTTACCCTTAATGCATGGCGACTGCCGCCAAGACGGTCACCGAGATCTGCGGTGACGCGAAGGATGCGTCCCACCTGCTCGCTCGCGCCAAGCGCGATGAGAAGGACGCCTGCCTGCGAGATCTGGCCGACCGGATCGACGGGAACGTCGGGGCTCTGCTCGAGGCGAACCGGGCCGATGTGGACGCGGGACGCGAGGAGGGCCTGAACGAGGCCCTGCTCGACCGCCTGACCCTGACCGAGGCCCGGGTCGCCGAGATGGCCAAGGGGGTTCGCGAGATCGCCGATCTGGATGACCCGGTCGGAGAGGTCGTGGAGGGCTGGACCCTCGAGAACGGCCTGGAGGTTGCGAAGAAGAGGGTGCCGATCGGGGTGGTGGCCGTGGTCTACGAGGCTCGGCCGAACGTCACCGTCGATGCGGCGGCGCTGTGCCTGAAGAGCGGGAATGCGGCGGTGCTGCGCGGATCGAGCAGCGCGGAGACCTCGAATGCGTTCCTGGCCGGTCTGATCGCCGATGCCCTGACTGCCGCGGAGCTGCCGGCCGGCGCCGTGTGGCTGCTCTCGGGCGGCGGGCACGAGCAACTGGCAGAGCTCGCCACCGCCGAGGGACTGGTCGATCTGATCATCCCGCGCGGGGGTGAGGGGCTGAAGAACGCGCTCAAGGACGTCGCGAAGGTCCCGGTGATGTACGCGGCCGCGGGGAATTGCCACGTCTACGTGCATCAGGACGCCGATCTCGAGATGGCGGAGCGGGTCGCGTACAACGCAAAGGTGCAGCGGCCGGGGGTGTGCAACGCGGCGGAGACGCTGCTCGTGCATCGAGATGTGGCGGCCGAGGTCCTGCCGGCGCTGCTGGCGAAGCTTGCGGATGCCGGGGTCGAGCTGGTCGGGGACCAGGCGACCCGCGAAGCGGCCGGCTCGGTCGAGGTCGAGGAGGCAACGGACGACGATTGGGACACCGAGTACCACGGCTTGAAGATGGCGGTCGGAGTCGTTGACTCGCTCGGCGACGCTGTCGATCACATCAACCGGCACGGGACCGGGCATTCGGACGCGATCGTGACCAGCTCGAAGCAGGTGGGCGACGAGTTCACTGACGCGGTCGACTCGGCCGCCGTGTACGTCAACGCGTCCACGCGGTTCACCGACGGCTATGAGTTCGGGATGGGCGCAGAGATCGGGAACTCCACCCAGAAGCTGCACGCGCGCGGCCCGATCGGGCTGCGCGAGTTGACCACGACCAAGTACGTCGTCCACGGCAGCGGGCAGATCAGGGAGTAGAGACGTCGCTCGGATCGGGGTCCTGGGCGGGGCCTTCAACCCGCCCCATGTGGGACATCTACTGCTCGCCCAGGAGGCGCGCTGGCAGCTCGAGATCGATCGGGTCCTTCTGATGGTGACCCGGCGGGCGCCGCACAAGGAGATCGAGGACGATCCCGGGCCGGAGGTCAGGTTGGAGATGGCCGTGCTCTCGGCCGAGGGTGAGGATGGGGTGGAGGCGTCCGGGCTCGAGGTGGAGCGCGATGAGGTCTCGTACAGCTACAGGACGCTCGAGCTGCTCGCCGAGCGGGAGGCGGGGAGTGAGCTGTTCTTCCTGATGGGCGCTGACATGGCCGCCGGGCTGGCCGCCTGGAAGGAGCCCGAGCGGGTGCTGGAGCTGGCGCAGCTCGCCGTGGTGCCGCGGCCCGGTGTGGGGCTGGGGGCGGTGAACTCGGCGCTGAAGCGGCTCGGTGCATCCGACAGGGCTGAGATAGTCGATATGCCACTTTGCGGAGCGTCCTCGACCACAGTCAGGCAGCGAGCGCGGGAGGGAAAGCCGCTCCGGCACCTCGTTCCGGATCCGGTGATCGGGCTGATCGCGGAGAGGGGGTTGTATCGGTGACCCGGGGGAAGGAGATCACCTCGGAGGAGCTGGCGCGCCGGCTGGCCGCAATCGCCGACGAGAAGAAGGCGACCGACCTGATCGCGCTCGACGTGCGGCGGCTGGTCGGCTACACGGACTACCTGGTGATCTGCACGGCTCGCAACGAGCGGCAGGGCAAGGCGATTCATGACGAGGTCTACCACCAGCTCAAGCGTGACGGATGGCTTCCGGCTCGCGTCGAGGGTGTGCGGGAGTCCGAGTGGGTGTTGATGGACTACCTGGATGCGGTGCTGCACGTGTTCACGCCGGAGCCGCGCGAGCGGTACCGGCTCGAGCAGCTCTGGGGCGAGGCCGGGCAGCTGGAATTGGACTTGGCTAGCGGCCACCAGGCCGCAGCACTTCGGAGCGGCGGCGAAGCCGCCGCGACTTAGGTGGGGCGGCCGCTCGTGGCCGCGACCTGATGGCGAAGCCGTCCGGCGCTCTTTCTAGCCTTCCGCTCGTGTCGAAGGAGCGCTTCCGGCGCACCGTGCGTGGTTACGACCCCGAGCAGGTCGAGGCGGCCATTCAGGCACGCGACGCTCGGCTGGCCCGCCTCGAGCGGGAGGCGCAGCGTCTCGCCGAGCGGGTAGTGGAGCGGGAGAAGCGGCTGCAGGAGTTCTTGAAGAAGCCGATGGCCGGAACCGTGACGAAGGGGATCGAGGAGATCTACGGGCAGGCGCGCCGCCAGGCCACGCGGATCCGGATGAAGGCGCTCGAGGACGCGGTCCAGATGGCGGACCGGGTGACCGAGCTCACCGGGCTCAGGGATGAGCTGGGTGCGCGCGTCAACGAGCTTGCCGAGGTGGCGAAGGAGCGGCTGGGGCTGGAGGCCGAAGATCGGCCCGCGGTCGGGACGGAGCCGGCCCAGGCCGGCGTGTACTCCGGCGAGGTCGAGATCGAGGTGGGGCCGTTCAAGGACTTCGCCCAGCTGACCGGGTTCGAGGACGCCGCGAAGGGCATCGACGGCGCGTCTCAGATCAAGGTGAAGAGGTTCTCGGGCGGCCGCGCCTGGGTCTCGATGAGCCTGGAGAGCCCGATCGACCTGCTCAGGGCGCTGGAGGAGAAAGCGCCCTTCGACTTCGTGGTTCGCGACACCCGTCAAAGCGGCGTGGTCCTCGACGTGGACGAGCACCACGCCGACGAGCACCGCGCGGCGTAGCGCTCACTCTCTCCACACCTTCCTGACCCTCCGCCCGCCTCGCGGCACTCGATCCAGGCGAGTATCGGCAGGTGCTCACCTCCAATGACAAGGGAACATCGCGGAGGCCGCGATCACATTCGCGGCGCTCAAGCTTGGCATCGACGTTCTCAAGCCGGTGGCAGAGCACGGGCGATACGACCTGCTCTTCGACTACGGCGACCACCTCGACCGAATCCAGTGCAAGTGCGGGGCATTGGACCGCGCCGCCGGCGTGATCTGCGTCCGGGTCGGTGGCTCGCGGTACACGCCGGCGGGATATGTCCGAACCACCTATTCGAAGGACGAGGTTGATGCCGTCGCGATCTATTGCGCCGAGCTCGACGAGGTATTCCTCGTGCCGATCGATGTGGTTGCCGGGCGAAGCGCGATTCGCCTGAGGATCGAACCACCGCGGAATAGCCAGCGCGCCTGCATTAACCTTGCGGATGAGTACCGGCTCGGGGCTATAGCTCAGTTGGGAGAGCGTCCGGCTGGCAGCCGGGAGGTCGTGGGTTCGAGTCCCACTAGCTCCACTCCTTCAGACGTCGATCGTTTGACGATCGGCGCCAATGAGTTTCGCGATCGGTTCGGGTACTGGATCGAGCGCGTCTCTGTTGGCGCCAACGTCATGATCACGCGGCATGGCAGACCGGTGGCACGGCTTACCCCGGCGGATCCGCGGCTCTCCACCACAGATGCCGCCTCGGCTTCAGATCGAGCACCGGCCCCGGCGGCGGCCGGTCCCGGTACTGCGCGTACTTCGCGCTGAGCGCCGCCAGCCCCTCCGCGGCATCAGCCGCGTCGACGACACGCACCTCACCCAGCACCTGCACCCAGGCCAGCCGATCCCACTCGTCGGAATACCGGTCCACCGTCAGCGCCGCCCGTGGGTCCCGCCGCAGAAACCGCACCCGCGCCGGCTCCCCGGCCCGCTTTGGCTTCTCGTCGATCGCGCTCCAGATCCGCCCGCCCGCGACCGCGAAGGTCACGGGCAGCACCCGCGGCGCCCCCTCCTCGTCCAGCAACCCCAGCCGCCCGACCCGCTCGGTCTCCAGCAATTCGTTTGCCCACGCAACTAACTCGGTAGGTTGGCCATTGACCACACAAACGAACTTAGTCGACCAAAGGAGCGCGAATGGAGCTCGGAATCGGATTGCCGAACACAGTCCCGGGAACGACCGGTGACCAGCTCACCGACTGGGCACGCGCGGCCGAAGACGCCGGCTTCAGCAGCCTCGGAACCATCGACCGCATCGTCTTCCCGAACTACGAGCCCGTGGTCGCGCTCTCCGCCGCGGCGGCGGTCACCGAGCGCATCAAGCTGGTCACCGACGTCATGCTCGGCCCCCTGCGCCAGAACCCGGCGATGATCGCCAAGCAGTTCCTCTCCCTCGACGCCCTGGCCGGCGGCGACCGGGCCGTCCTCGGCATCGGAGTCGGCGGTCGCGAGGACGACTACGAGATCAGCGGAATGGACATGTCCGGGCGCGGCAAGTGGCTCGACGACGCCCTGGCGAAGATTCGCGACATCTGGAACGCCGAGGGCGACCTCGAGTCCAAGGTCGGTCCCCGACCCTCCGGCAGAGGCCCCTCCCTCATGGTCGGGGGATACGTGCAGAGGTCCCTCGAGCGCGCTGCCAGGTTCGGCGATGGCTGGACGCAGGGCGGCTCGGGTCCCGACCAGTTCGGAGCGGACTACTCCAACCTCGAGGACGCCTGGAAGAAGGCCGGACGCGAGGGCAAGCCGCGCACACTCGCGCTCGGCTACTTCTGCCTCGGCTCCGACGCGCAGGCAACGGTCGAGGGCTACGCCGGCGACTACTACGCCTGGCTGGGGGACGACGCCGTGCAGGGAATCGTCTCGGCCGCCCCCAAGGACGCCGACAGCGTCAAGGCGCTCATGAAGGCGTACGAGGAGTGGAGCTGTGACGAGCTCATTCTCTTCCCGTGCAGCAGCGACCCCGCCCAGGTCGGCCTGCTCGCCGAGGCGGCGGGTCTCTAACCGGCGGCAATTGGTGGGTTTGTTGCGTTTAGCGAACGGTTAAACGGGGGTATGGGCGGGAGTAGGAACCTCACTACGTAGCCGCCCGCCGAACCGCGGTGCTGCACGTGAGTCGCTCGTGGCCGGGTTCGGTCGGCAAGGAAGGAGAGAATTAGATGGAGTCTTCGAGGTCAGCTTCATCGTGGATTCCTGCCGATCCGGGGCCCCTCGGGCTTGCCGGTTTCGCCATGACCACGTTCGTGCTCAGCATGTTCAATGCGAATATCGTCAGCAACGCCGGGGAACCGGTCGTCCTGGGATTGGCGCTTGCCTACGGCGGCATTGCGCAGCTGCTTGCAGGAATGTGGGAGTTCCGCACCGGCAACACCTTCGGTGCGGTCGCCTTCTCGTCATACGGCGCCTTCTGGATCTCTTTCTGGGCGCTGGTGACCTTCTTCGCGAAGGACATCCCGGAGGCTCATGCCGGAAGCGCGATCGGCCTGTATCTGTGGGCCTGGGCGATCTTCACCACCTACATGTTCATCGCCTCGCTCCGGACCACCGGGGCGGTCGCCCTGGTGTTCTTTCTGCTGGCGGTCACCTTCATCCTGCTCGGGATCGGGGAGTCCGGCAGTGACATGACCATTACCCACTGGGGCGGCTACATCGGCCTCGCCACGGCGGTTGCGGCCTGGTACGCATCGTTCGCCGCCGTGATCAACTCGACATTCGGTCGAACCGTCGCGCCGGTCATGCCGCTGCAGGTCGCGCGGGGTGAGGAGGTGGACCCGGCAGGACGCTAGACGTCGCAGCGCAGGCCGGGGGCGGCGCCGCATCGCCGGCGCCGCCCACCGGCCTCGGCCTTCGGCGGGGAGTAGCTTTGAACCCAGAACAGACTTAGGAGGAGAGATGGCGACCAAGGTGAGTGGCGAGGACCTGCAGAAGCAGCTTGAGTCGATGCTCGACATCGAGAAGTTCCCGCCCCAAGACGACTTCAAGAAGGACGCGCTGGTCACCGACGAGTCCATGTACGAGGAGGCGGCCGGCGACCTCGAGGGCTTCTGGCAGCGGCAGGCCGAGGAGCTGATCGACTGGTTCGAGAAGCCCACCCAGACGCTCGACGAGTCGAACGCCCCCTTCTACAAGTGGTTCGCCGACGGCAAGCTCAACGTCTCGCACAACTGCCTGGACCGCCACGTCGAGGCCGGCAACGGCGACCGCGTCGCCTACCACTGGCGCGGCGAGGAGGGCGAGGAGCGGGACATCACCTACGCAGAGCTCCTGCAGGAGGTCCAGCGCTTCGCCAACGCGCTCAAGGACCGCGGCATCGGCAAGGGCGACGTTGTCGGCATCTACCTGCCGATGATCCCCGAGGTCCTGGTCTCGATGCTGGCCTGCGCCCGCATCGGCGCCCCGCACAACGTCGTCTTCGGCGGCTTCTCCGCCGAGGCCGTCCGCGAGCGCATGGAGTTCTCCGACGCCAAGGCCCTGATCACCGTGGACGGCGCCCGCCGCAAGGGCAAGACCGCCCCGATCAAGAGCGCCGTGGACGAGGAGGGCATCGGCGACCTCGATTCGATCGAGACCATCTTCGTGGTCCGCGCCACGGGCGCCGACTGCGAGATGAAGGAGGGACGCGACGTCTGGTTCGACGAGGCGATGGAGTCAGCCGACCCGGAGTGCCCTGCGGAGCCTCTGGACGCCGAGCATCCGCTCTTCGTCCTCTACACGTCGGGTTCCACGGCGAAGCCCAAGGGCGTGCTCCACACCACGGCCGGCTACCTCCTCGGAGTCACCTACACCCACCGCTACGTCTTCGACCTGAAGCCGGAGTCGGATGTCTTCTGGTGCGGGGCCGACGTCGGCTGGGTCACCGGCCACTCATACATCCTCTACGGGCCCCTCTCCAACGGCGCCACCGGCGTCATGTACGAGGGCCCCCCGGACTATCCGGACAAGAACGTCTGGTGGGACATCATCGAGCGCTACAAGGTGTCGATCTTCTACACGGCGCCGACCGCGATCCGAGCCTGCATGAAGTGGGGGATCGAGTACCCGCAGAAGCACGACCTCTCCTCGTTGCGGCTGCTCGGCACAGTCGGCGAGCCAATCAACCCCAAGGCGTGGCTCTGGTACTACGAGGTGATCGGCGGCGAGCGCTGCCCGATCGTCGACACCTGGTGGCAGACCGAGACGGGCAACATCATGATCAGCCCCCTTCCGGGACTGGTCGCGGCCAAGCCGGGATCGGCGACCAAGCCGCTGCCCGGCGTCGACGCGGTCGTGCTCGACGAGGAGGGCAACGAGGTCGAGGGCGATCAGGGGTTCCTCGCGCTCCGTCGACCCTGGCCGGGAATGCTCCGCACCCTGTTTAGGGAAGACGACCGCTTCAAGGAGACCTACTACTCGAAGTGGGACGAGACCACCTACTTCGTCGGCGACGCGGCGCGCAAGGACGAGGACGGCTACTTCTGGGTCCTCGGCCGCGTGGACGACGTGGTCAACGTCTCCGGCCACCGGCTCTCCACCGCGGAGGTCGAGTCCGCCATCGTCTCCCACCCGAAGGTGGCCGAGTCGGCGGTGATCGGGATTCAGGACGAGGACACCGGCCAGGCCATCTGCGCCTTCGTCACCCTCGAGGGCGATCTGGAGGGGTCCGACGAGATCCAGAAGGAGATCAATGAGCACGTGGCGCACCGGATCTCGAAGATCGCCCGGCCCAAGCGCATCATCTGGGCCGGCGACCTGCCGAAGACCCGCTCCGGCAAGATCATGCGCCGTCTGCTCCGCGACATCGGCGAGGGCCGCGAGCTCGGCGACGTCACCACTCTCCGCGACCCCGCCGTGATGGGGCAGCTGGAGGGCAAGATCAAGGAGATCCAGGCGCAGGAGAGCTGACCCCCTTATTTGGCAAATTCATCGAGGGGGTCTGGTGCGCGTCCGCGGGCGGGTCTAGGTTCGCCCCATCCGCAAACTCGCCTCGCTCGCATTCCTCGCCGCCCTAGTCCCATCCGCCGCTCAGGCCGCGCCCCGCGCTGAGCCGGCCAAGCTGCCGTCGAGCTCGAGCGGCGCCCTCTCCCAGCTCCGCGGCCGGGCGGGGTGCGTGGCCACCCGTCCGAAGCGCAGCACCAGCTGCGCCGTCGCCCGCGCCCTTAAAGGCCCCGGCCCGTTCATGGGCTCCCGCGCGATCGCGATCAGCCCCGACGGGCGCAACGTCTACGTCGCCTCCTCGACAAGCCGCGCTATCGCGATCTTCGACCGCGACCGGCGAACCGGCAGGCTCACCCAGCCCGCCCGGAAGGGCGGCTGCATCTCCACCGGCGGGGGCGCCGGCTGCGCGAAGGCGGCCGGGCTCGCCGGAGCGAACTCGCTCGCGATCAGCCGTGACGGCCGCAACCTCTACGCCACCGCCCGAGCCGCGAACGCGGTCACCTCATTCGCGCGGAACCCGAAGACCGGCGCCCTGCGCCAGCTCCCCGGCGGCTGCATCTCCGGGCTGTCTCAGCCGGGCTGCGTCGAGGGCCAGGCCCTGGTCGCCCCCGATGTGCTCGTGGCCAGCCGCGACGGGAAGAACGTCTACGCCGGCTCCTTCTTCGGCAACGCCGTTGCGGCCTTCAGCCGCGACCCGTCCAGCGGCGTCCTCACCCAGCTCTCGGGGTCCGCGGCCTGCATCGCCGAGGCGACCAGCGGATGCACCGCCGGCGTCGAGCTCGGCTCCCCGGAGGGTATGGCGATCTCCGCCGCCGGCGGCCAGGTCTACGTGGCGAGTGCACTCTCCAACGCCGTGGCCATCCTCACCCGGGATCCCTCGAGCGGCGCCCTCACCCAGGCGACGGACGGCACCGGCTGCATCGTCCAGGCCATGACCACGGGCTGCGTGACCGGCGTGCAGCTCGCCGGCGCGAACGCGGTCGCCCTGGCCCCCGGCGACACCCACGCCTACGTGACGACCCTGATCAGCAACAGCCTGGACTCCTTCAACCGGTCCTCCTCCGGCACCCTGACGCAGAAGCAGGGCACCACCGGCTGTCTCGCCTTCCTCCGCGCCGTCGGCTGCACCTTCGGGCGCGCGATGAGCGAGCCGGAGGGCCTCGACGTCTCGCCCGACGGCCGCAACGTCTACGTGGTCGCCTTCGGGACGGGCGCGGTGGACATGCTCGACCGCAACAGGGTCACGGGGAGGGTGGCGCAGAAGCCCGGACGGGCCGGATGCGCGGGCCCATCCAAGGGTTGCCGCCCGGCGCGGGCGACCCGCGGGGCCGGCTCGGTCGCGGTCAGCCCGGACGGCCGCTTCGTCTACGTGACGGCCTTCAGGAGCAATGCAGTCGACATCTTCAGGAGGAAGGGATGACCGAATCGCAGGACCGCCGGGACGGCTTCACCCGCAAGGAGCTGCTCCAGACCGGCGCCGGCGCGGCCGCGGGAGTGCTCCTCTCCCAGAGCGGCCTCGGGCGCGCCCTCGCGGCCGCCGAGGCGAAGGGCAGCCCGACGAAGGGGATGAACGTGATCCTCTTCCTGACTGACCAGGAGCGGGCGATCCAGCACTTCCCGCCCCGCTGGATGCAGCGCAACCTCCCCGGCATGATGCGGCTGCGCCGGCACGGCCTCAGCTTCGAGCGCGCCTTCACCAACGCCTGCATGTGCTCACCGGCCCGCTCCACCCTGATGAGCGGGTACTTCCCGGCCCAGCACGGCGTCAAGTACACGCTCGAGGAGGACATGCCTGCCTACCAGGGCTATCCGCAGGTGCAGCTGCCGCTGCCCAGCACCATCCCGAACCTCGCCACCGTGATGGCGGCTGCCGGATACAACGTCATCTACAAGGGCAAGTGGCACTGCTCCAAGCCCCTCCCGAACCAGGATGCAACGCCAGCCGACCTCCAGGTCTACGGCTTCGACCGCTGGAACCCGCCGGACGCGGGCGCGGACCAGAGCATCCCGGAGGCCGGCGGTGGTGTCACGAACAACGATGGCCGCTACATGTACTCGGTCGGCAACCCCCAGGACGGGGCGGAGGGCGTTCTCCAGTACATCTCGAGCGCGGCCGCGAAGCAGCAGCCCTTCTTCCTCGTGATCTCGTTGGTCAACCCCCACGACGTCCTCTTCTATCCGGGGAAGACCTTCGACCAGGCGGGCTACGACCACTCCTGGATCCAGGGCGACATCCAGATCCCCCTGACCAACGGTGAGGACCTCTCGACCAAGCCCTCGGTCCAGCAGCAGTTCCTGAACATCTTCAACCTGACTGGCAAGCCGAAGAACAAGAAGCAGAAGCACGCCTACCTGAACTTCTACGGCAACCTGATGCGCTCCTCGGACTACTACCTGACCCAGGTCCTGAACAAGCTCCAGGACGCCGGCCTCTACGACGACACGCTGATCGTCCGCACCGCCGACCACGGCGAGATGGGGCTCGCCCACGGCGGCCTCCGCCAGAAGAACTTCAACTTCTACGAGGAGGCCCTGCGCGTCCCCCTCGTCTACTCCAACCCGCGGCTCTTCCCCAAGGCGCGGACCACCAACGCCCTCGTCTCCCACGTGGACTTCCTGCCGACCCTGGCGACCCTGGCGGGCGCCCCGCGCGGCGCGACGGCGAACTGGGAGGGGATCGACTACTCGTCCCTGGTGCTCAACGACGGCAAGGGAAAGTCGCCTCAGGACTACATCGTCTTCACCTACGACGACTACCAGTCCGGCCAGTCCATGCCGCCCTACCCGAGAGCCCCGAACCACATCATCAGCATTCGCGAGCGCCGCTGGAAGCTCGCCAAGTACTACGACGTCAATCACAAGAAGTCTCCGCAGTGGGAGATGTACGACCTGAAGCACGATCCGCTCGAGACGTCCAACCTCGCCTATCCCGGCTTCCAGCGCGACGCGGCGCAGCAGGCGGCCTATGTGCGGCTGAAGCGAAAGCTGGAGCAGGTCAGAAAGACCCGCCTGCACCGCCTGGCGTAGCCGCTCCTAGCTCCTCGCCGCGTTCAACGCTGGGCGCACTCGCCGCGGCAGCTCGCGCCGCAGTCGCCACGAAGCGCCGGAGAAGTTCCGGTTCGAGACGGTGGCGAAACCCTCCTCGTCCTCGCGCAGCGCCAGGAGCAGGTGGGCGACCCGGTCCCCGGGAGGCAGGTCGCCAGCCTCGCCCACCCTGACGCAGAAGCAGTGGACCCGGTGGCCGCTCGGGCGAACGAGGATCGCGCCCTCCTGGCCCACCAGCCATGTCCCCAGCCGCCCGCGCTCGATCGCCAGCCCGGTCCGCGACAGCAGCTCGCGCGCATCGTGCCCGACCAGGTCCCCGAGCAACCCGAGGGCCCTCCGCTCCGGCGGAGTTTCCGTGTCTCCGATCGGCCTCACCCCCCGCGCGCCGCGTTTTGCCTGCAGGTGCAGCACCGCGATCCCGTGTCCGAGGAAGATCGCCGCGACCGGGAAGGTGAGCGGCTGGATCCAGACCAGCAGCGCCGCAGGCAGGCTGAAGATGACGATCACCCCGACGCTCCACAGCGTCCAGACACGCCCCTCACGGGCCAGGGTGCGCTCGCTCGCCCGCCGCCGCCACGGCATCGCCGCGGCTTCGCTCAGGACACCGGCTTCCATCTACCCCCCGGCGATCGGGCGGCGCAGGATCACCAGATCGGCATCCAGCGGCAGCTCGCGCACGACCTCGGCCGACCCGTCGGGAAGCGTGGCGCTCGCCAGCATCCCCCGGTCGAGCTCGCGCCGGAACGCCTCGACGGCCGCGCGGTGAGCATCGGTGTCCTCCGAGCTCCAACTGGCCAGCTCCGTGTGCCCCGTACGGTCCAGCCTGATCAACCTCGACATCTGAGCCTCCTCTTGATCCGGCGGCGGTGTTTGGAGCCGCCGATCATGTTCACGAATATACGCCGCTCGTACACTGCCCCGGCGATGGCGGACAGCGAGACAACCGAGCGCTATGACCCCCAGGCGATCGAGCGCAAGTGGCAGCTCGTCTGGGAGGCGGAGAACACCTGGGTCGTCGCGAACCCCGGCTCCCCTGAGTTCGATGAGGCGAAGCCGAAGAGCTACGTCCTCGAGATGCTGCCCTACCCGTCCGGCGAGCCTCACGTCGGCCATCTGAAGACCTACTCGGTCGGCGACGCGATCGCCCATTTCCGGCGCCGGCGCGGCTACAGCGTCGTGCATCCCATGGGCTACGACGCCTTCGGGCTCCCCGCCGAGAACAACGCGATCAACACCGGGGAGCACCCTCGCGAGGCCACCCAGAAGTCGATCGATACCTTCCGCCGGCAGTTCATGCGCTGGGGCATCTCGATCGACTGGACCCGCGAGTTCGGCACCCACCAGCCCGCGTACTACCGCTGGACGCAGTGGATCTTCCTGAAGCTCTTCGAGAAGGGCCTGGCCCACCGCCACGAGGCGCCCGTCCAGTGGTGCCCCAAGGACCAGACGGTGCTCGCCAACGAGCAGGTGATCGACGGGCACTGCGAGCGCTGCGGGACGCTGGTCGAGCAGCGCAACCTCGAGCAGTGGTTCTTACGGATCACCGAGTACGCCCAGCAGCTGCTCGACGACTTCGACCTGCTCGAGTCCTGGCCCGAGAACGTGGTCACGATGCAGCGCAACTGGATCGGCCGCTCCGAGGGCGCCGAGGTCACCTTCCGCTGCGAGGAGCTGGAGCTCGACTTCCCGGTGTTCACGACCCGCCCGGACACCCTGTTCGGCGCGACCTTCTTCGTGCTCGCTCCGGAGCACCCGCTGGTCGAGCGGCTGGCGGCGGGAACCGAGAACGAGAAGGAGGTTCGTGAGTACGTCAACGAGTCCGCTCGCGCGACGGCCGAGGAGCGGGCCGATGAGGAGCGGCAGAAGACCGGGGTGGCGCTGGGCCGTCAGGTGACGAACCCGGTCAACGGCGAGCGCATCCCCATGTTCGTCGCCGACTACGTGCTGATGGAGTACGGGACCGGCGCGATCATGGCCGTGCCGGCCCACGACGAGCGCGACTACGAGTTCGCGAAGAGCTACGACCTGCCGATTCGCAGGGTGATCGAGGGCAAGGATCCCAACCAGGCGAAGGACGACGACGGGCTGCCGTACGCCGGGGACGGCGCGATGGTCAACTCAGGCCGCTTCGACGGCGAGGACAACCGCGAGGCCTACGACGAGATCGTCGCCTGGCTGGAGTCGGAGGGCCGCGGCGAGCCCTCCGTCAACTTCCGCCTCCGCGACTGGCTGGTCTCGCGCCAGCGCTACTGGGGCGCACCGATCCCGATCGTCTACTGCGACGAGTGCGGCATGGTCCCCGTGCCCGAGGACCAGCTGCCGGTGCTCCTCCCCGACATCGAGGAATACGCGCCGAAGGGGAAGAGCCCGCTGGCGGCGGCCGAGGACTGGGTCAACACCGAGTGCCCGAAGTGCGGGGGAGCGGCGCGGCGGGAGACCGACACGATGGACACCTTCGTCGACTCGTCCTGGTACTTCCTGCGCTACCTCGACCCGCGCAACGACGAGCAGTGCTGGGCTCGCGAGGTGGCCGATTACTGGATGCCGGTCGACCAGTACATCGGCGGCGTCGAGCACGCGATCCTCCACCTGATGTACGCGCGCTTCTTCGTGAAGGCGCTGCACGACATGGACCTGCTCGAGGCACGCGAGCCGTTCGCCAACCTCTTCACCCAGGGGATGATCACCCGCGACGGGGCGAAGATGTCCAAGTCTCGGGGCAACACGGTGAGCCCGGCGGAATACGTAGACCGCTTCGGTGCCGACACCCTGCGCACCTACATCTGCTTCATGGGCCCGCCGATCAAGGGCGGAGACTGGTCGGACGAGGGGGCGGAGGGGGTCTTCCGGTTCCTCTCGCGGCTGTGGCGGCTGGGTCGCGAGGTCACCGAGCGGACCAAGGATGTTGCCGCGCCCGATGATGCGAGGGCGCGCGACAGCGCGACCCGTGAGAGGGGAGAGGACGCGGCGATTGGTGGCGAACCCCGCGAGCTCCTCGCCAAGGCGCACTGGGCGATCGACAAGGTCACCCGCGACATCGACCCCCGCTTCCAGTTCAACACCGCCATCTCGGCGGTGATGGAGCTGGTCAACGAGATCTACCGCCTCAAGGAGGGCCTCTACGGAGATCCTGTCGGAGCCGCGTCGGTGCGCTTCGCGACTTCGACCGCCGTGTCCCTGCTCTTCCCCTTCGCTCCCCACCTCTGCTCGGAGGTCTACGAATGGCTGGAGGGCGCGCGGGTCTGGGAGCTGCCGTGGCCTGAGGCGGACCCAGAGCTGCTCGAGCGCGACACCTACATGCTCGTGATCCAGGTGAACGGCAAGCTCCGCGACCGCATCGAGGTCGGCGCCGACACCGCCGAGGAGGAGCTTCTGGAGCAGGCCAGATCGAGCGAGAACGTCCAGCGGCACATCGACGGGAAGCCGATAGCGAAAGAAGTGGTCGTGCCTGGCCGGCTGGTCAACTTTGTCGTCAAAGGCTGATCTGGTAGAAAGGCCGTGTGCTGGTCAGGCGGCTCGCGGAGGCTCCCACGGAGGAGTGGCACAGGCTCCGCAATCACATCCTTATGGACGCCGGAGAGCTCGGCTCCCGGAACATGTCAGTGACCTGGCTGGCGGTCCCGGCGGGGAGCGATCACACCCTCCACTCGCACGAGGAGTCCGAGCAGGTCTACATCGTCGCCAGCGGCCGGGGCGCGATGACCGTCGCCGGAGACACCCAGGAGATCTCCGAGGGCGATCTCATCCTCGTCCCGCCGGCCACCGATCACTCGATCGCCAACGGCAACTCGGCCGATCTCTGCTGCGTGTCGGTGCAGTCGCCCCCCGTCGCGGTGTCCGAGGTTTTCGGGCGCTCCGGCGTCGGCGTGGCCTCCGAGTACGACGACGAGGACTAGCCCGGTGACCCGCAGGCGGGTCGTGATCGGCGGGCGGGTACAGGGGGTGTTCTTCAGGGACACCGCCCGCCAGCGCGCCGAGGCCGCCGGCGTGGCCGGCTGCATCCGCAATACGCCGGACGGGACGGTCGAAGCGGTCTTCGAGGGGGAGCCGGAGGCGGTCGAGCGGATGGTCGAGTTCTGCCGCCGGGGTCCGAGCAGGGCCGAGGTCAGCTCGGTGGACGTGACCGACGAGGAGCCCGAGGGGCTGTCGGGATTCGAGGTCCGCTGAGCGGCGGCCAAGCCGTCACCGATCCGAGACGAAGGTGGGCTGTCTCGCGCCAACCGTGATGGCAGGTTGCGCCCGTGCCGGAGTTCACCCGCTCGCAATTGCTGCTCTACGGGGCGATCGCCGTCGCCGTGCTGCTCGTCGGAGCTCGCTGGATCCGCTCGGCGGGTGACACCTCTGCGGCGGGCGCCGGGGTCAGCTTCGCCGCGGGCTCATCCCACCAAGGCCCGGGCACGCAGGACGTGGTGGTCCATGTGGCCGGCGACGTCCGTCGCGCGGGCGTCTACCGGCTGCCGGCCGGTTCGAGGGTGACGGACGCCGTCAGGCGCGCAGGCGGCTTCGCACCGGGCGCGAACCGCGACGCGATCAACCTCGCGGCACGGCTGAGCGACGGCCAGCAGGTCGTTGTTCCCGGCCCGGGGGCGGTCGCGGCGAGCTCGGCGCCGGGCGCGCAGAGCGGCCCGATCAGCCTCGGCAGCGCGACGGTCGAGCAGCTCGACGGGATCGAGGGCATCGGCCCGGTCACGGCTCAGAAGATCGTCGAGTACCGCGACCAGCACGGCGGGCTCTCGTCCATCGATCAGCTGGACGAGGTCTCCGACATCGGCCCCTCGACCATGCAGACGCTCAGGGCCGCGTTGCAGCCCTGAGCGCCCAGGATGCTTCTCACGTCTTCCGGCTCAGTGCCCGAGCAGGCGGTCCCAGGCGATGCGGTGCGAGCCCATGATCTCCCTCTCCGGCTGCGCATTGCCGCGCGGGACGCTTCCCGCGTGGCCTTCGGCGGCGTGCATGTCGGCCCGCCGCTGCTCGAGCTGAGCCTGCTCTGGTCCTGCCGGGGCGCGCTGCCGTGCCCCGCGTCGTTGTTCGCGGTTCGTCGTCATTGCTCCTCCAAGGGGTCGAAGCTGGGGTTCACTCACGCGTACCACGTGACCACTGAGTGAAACCGGCGCCGGGCGTATTCGCAGTCGGCCGTCATTGGGTGGGCGAATGGCGTTTTGCGATCCTGGCGGGCGCCTCGATAGGACTGGCGCTGGCGCCAATCGCCGGCGCGGACCCTTCGCCCGGCGTGCTCGGGGTGGTGCCGATCGCGGTGATCGGCCTGGCGGCCGCGCGTCCCGGGCGCGCGGGGATCGCCGGCCCGTCCTGGCTCGCGATCGTGGCCTTGGCCGCCGCGCTCGGCGGCCTGCTGGCCGGGGGCGCCCGGCTGCATGCGATCGACAGAGGTGCCTTGCGCGGCCGCCCGGGAGAGCACGTCACGCTGGACGGCTTCGTCGCCGGTGTCCCGCGGCGGAACGATGGCGAGGTCGACGTGCGCGTCGACTCGCCGCGTGGGCCGGTGCTCGTCGTAGCGCCCGAGCCGGTCGGTGATCTCACGGTCGGCGGCGAGATTCGCGCCGACGGAGTGCTCCAGGCGCCGGAGCCATGGCGCGCGGCCTATCTGCGTCGCCAGGGAGTCGCGATGCTCCTGCTAACCGACCGGATCGACGAGCGGCCAGGGCGGCGCGGCGGGTTCGAGGGTTGGGTGGATGGGATCCGCGAGCGTGCGGAGGCGGCGCTCGGGCGCGGGATGCCGGACCGTGAGGCGGCTCTCGCGCGCGGCTTCGTCCTGGGCGAGGACGACCGAATCGATCATCAGGTGCGCGCGGACTTCCAGCGTTCGAACCTGACGCACCTGCTCGCGGTGAGCGGCGAGAACGTGATCCTGCTGTGCGTCCTCGCGTGGCCGCTGTTGGCGCTGCTCGGCCTCCCGCTGCGCTCCCGGCTGATCGGCGCGCTTTGCCTGATCGCCATCTACGTCCCCGTCACGGGAGCTGGGCCCTCGATCCAGCGAGCCGGGGTGATGGGCGCCGCGGGCCTGATCGCTGCGCTGGCCGACCGGCCTCGCTCCCGCTGGTACGCGGTCCTCCTCGCGGTGGCGGTGACGCTCGCGATCAACCCGCGGGCGGACGGCGACGTCGGCTGGCAGCTCAGCTTCGCTGCGGTGATCGGGATCATGCTCTGGGCCAAGCGTCTCGCCGTGTTGATCTCCGGTGGGGCGCAGGGAGGGTCGGCTCGCGTGGCGCTGGCGGAGGCCGTTGCGGTAACGGCGGCCGCAACCGTCGCCACCGCGCCCCTGATGGCCGAGGCGTTCGACCAGTTCTCGCCGGCTGCGCTGCCCGCCAACGTCCTCGCCGCGCCGGCCGTCGCACCGGCGATGTGGCTCGGAATGCTCTCCGGGATCGCGGGCCAGCTGCCGCTGTTCCCAGTGGAGCCCCTCAACTGGGTCGACTCGCTCTGTCTCGCCTACGTCGGCCAGATCGCCCACTGGCTCGCGGAGCCGGACTGGGCCCTGCTCAGCGTGCACCTGCGCTCCGTCTGGGCGGTAATCGCCGCGTACGCCGTCCTGATCGCGGGGATGGAGCTGCTGCTGCGCAGGCTCTCCGGGCGCGGCAGCCTCGTGATCCGAAGGCTTCTGGTGCCGGCCGGCGTGGGGGCGGCCGTGCTGGGCCTGCTCGTCTGGCAGCCCTTCGGGTCGTCGGTCGCTCCGGCGCCGCCGGCCGCCGACCTCGTGGTGCGCGTTCTCGATGTGGGCCAGGGGGACTCGATCCTGCTGGATCCTCCCGACGGGGATCCGGTGCTGGTGGACACCGGCCCGCCGGGCGACGGGGTTGAGGACCGCCTGCATGAGCTCGGGATCTCCTCCCTCGCGGCGATCGTGATCAGCCACGATCAGTCGGACCACTCCGGGGATCTCCGGGAGCTGCTCGGGTCGGTCCGGGTCAAGCGGCTCGTCTACGGGCGCGAAGACCTGCGCCTGCGAGCCGCTGCGCTCGGGGCGGGCGCGGAGCCCTACCGCCTGGCGGAGGGAGGCGAGATCGACTCGGGGCCCCTCCACATCACCGCGCTCTGGCCGCCGCGGGAGCTGCTCGGCGAGACCGGGGAGGATCCCAACCTCCTCTGCCTGGTGCTGGTGGCGCAGTGGCGGCACTTCTCGATGCTCCTCACGGGGGACGCGGAGGCCGAGGCGGTTCCGATGGACCCCGGTCCGATCGACGTCCTCAAGGTCGCCCACCACGGCTCCGCGGACGACGGGTTGGGACCGCTGCTCGAGCGATCGGTGCCGAAGCTGGCGGTGATCTCGGTAGGAGCCGGGAACCCCTATGGCCATCCGACCCAGGCCACGCTGTCAGAGCTGCGCGACCACGGCGTACCGACCATGCGGACGGACGCGGACGGCGAGATCGACATCGACGGGAACGGTTCCCGGTGGACGGCGAGCACCGGTCGGGGATAGCCTTCGGTTCATGGCGGGACCAGGACGGGCGGCGGCGCTTGCACTCGTGCTCGTGATCGCGCTGGCCGTCGCCGGTGGAGCGGATGCCAAGAAGAAGCACCACCGGAAGCGCGGCCGGCGCACGACCGCCACGCTCACCGAGACCTCCAGCACGCAGTTCGCGGGAAAGGTGGGCTCGAAGCTCAAGGCCTGCATCGCCAAGCGCGTCGTCACCCTGTACTACACCGACCCCGACACGCTCCAGACTCAGCCGCTCTCCGTGCAGCGGACCGGGGGGAAGGGCAAGTTCCAGATCGACCTGGCCAAGCCGGCCTTCACGGGCAGCTACTACGTGGCCGTGGACAAGCGCAAGGTGCGCGCGCAGGGCGCCAAGCAGACCTGCAAGGCGGCACAGAGTCACGCTCTCGCCGTGCAGGGGGCGCCGCTCGCCCCGGGATGACTCCGGGCCCGGCATCCCGAGCCGGGCCTAGACTCAGCCGATGGCCGATCCGGAGATGAAGCCGGCGTACCTGATCGCCGGGACCGACGAGGCGAAGATCGCGCGGACCCGCAGCCGGCTGCGCGAGCGCGCCGAGCGGGAGGGGGGACCCGGCGCGCTCGAGCTGTTCGAAGCCGGGGAGGGTCGGCGCGCGCCGGACCTGGATGGGCTCATCAATTCGCTCGCGGCGATCTCGCTGATCGCGTCCCGGCGCTATCTGCTCGTCGACGGCGTGGACGGCTGGGGCAAGGCGGACGCGGAACGGGCCGCCGCCGCGATCGCCCGGATCCCGCCGGAGACCACGCTCGCGCTGGTCGCCCACGGCAAGACGCCGGCCGGGTTGGCGAAGGCGGTGGAGAAGGCGGGCGGCGAGGTGCTGGCCTTCGACGTTCCCAGGGAGCGCGAGCTGCCCAAGCAGCTGGTATCCGACGCGCGGCAGCTCGGCTACGACCTCGAGCCGGCGGCAGCGCGGTTGCTGGTCGAGCGCCTCGGCCCGCGGCCGATACGCCTTCGCACCGAGCTCGAGCGGCTGGCGCTGTGGGCCGGTGACGGCGGTCAGGTCGGGGTGGAGGATCTCGAGGCCATGGTCGCCGACACCTCGGAGGAGGCGATCTGGACCCTCGCCGACGCCGTGGTGGCCGGCGACCACGCAGAGACCATGCGGGTGGCCGAGGTGCTCGTCGCACAGGGCGAGGCGCTGCCGCGGATCATCTACTCACTTGCGCCGCGACTGCGGCAGGCGCTCCGCGCCGCGACGGAATTGGAGGCGGGCAGGCCGGCGGGCGATGTGGCCAAGGGCCTGTCGATGCACCCCTACGCCGCGAAGATGCTCGTCTCGAAGGTCAAGGGGCGCACACCGGAGGACCTGGACGCCTCGATCCGCGCGCTCGCCGATCTCGAGCTCTGGTCGCGCGGGGGATCCGACTACGCGGAGGAGGTCGCGTTCACCCTGTCTCTGCGGCGAGCGATCGGCCTGGTGCCCGACGACACCGAGCCGCTCTCCTGGGCTCTCGGATGAGGGTTATGCGAGGGGTCCCCGCAGGCGAAGCCGAGGAGACACCCGTTAGGCGTTGGTCGCGGCGGCGATGCTCGCGGCACGAGACTTCTTGCGGGCGCCGGTATTCCGGTGCAGCGCGCCCTTCTGGACCGCCTTGTCAATCTGCGAGATCAGCGTCTTGTGCTCCGAGGCGATCGTCTCGGCGTTGCCCGACTGCACGGCCGCTTCGAGCCGCTTGAAATGAGTCTTCACCGAGCTCCGAAAGCGCAGGTTCTCGACCCGCTCACGCTCGGTGCGGGCATTCCGCTTCTTCTGTGAGGCGATGTTGGCCATGAAAAGACCCGCGAGGCGGGCGGCGAAGAGAATAGAGCAATGACCGAGCACGAGGACGACCTCGGGGACGCACCGTCCCCGCCGGAGCCGTTCGACCCCTCCACGCGGGAGTTTCCGGCGGTTCCCCCACCGGAGGAGGACGCGACCGGGGAACGGCCACCCGATCCGGGACGCCCGTTCTTGCCGCCCGATCTCGAGGAGGAGATGGGCGGCACCCTGAATCTCGACGCGGACCTGGAGGAAGCGCGCGAGCTGGAGTCCGAGCGGATGGAGCGCCGCCACGAGGCGGTCTCCATGGACACCTCGACGTTCATGGCAATCCCGGCTCCGACGCCGTCCACACCCTTCATCCCGCCGGAGTTCGACGAGAAGGAGGGGCGGCTCGGCCGCTCGACGGCGTTCTTCTCGATCGCGACGGCCTTCTCGCGCGTCGCCGGCCTGGTCCGGGAGATCGTCGCGGCCAGCTACTTCGGGATCACGGGGCCCATGTCGGCCTTCACGATCGCCTTCCAGGTGCCCAACCTGGTCCGCTCGCTGTTCGCGGACGCCGCGATCCAGGCCGCCTTCGTCCCGGTCTTCACCGAGGAGCTCGAGAAGGGGAACAAGCGGGAGGCCTTCCGGCTCGCCTCGACGCTGATCTACATGGTCACCCTGGTGCTCGGCGCCATCACGGCGTTCTTCATCCTGCTCGCGCCGGTCATCACGCCGATCTTCGCGCCCGGCTTCAGCGGCGAGATCCTCGACCTGACGGTCACGCTCTCGCAGGTCCTCTTCCCGATCCTGATCCTGCTCGGCGCGACCGGGATGGTGGTGGGGGTCCTGAACAGCTACGACCGGTTCGCCGCCTTCGCGATCTCGCCGTTCTTCTGGAACGTCGTGATCATCCTGGTGCTGGTCCTGCTCGAGCCGCTGTTCCACGGCAACGACCGGATCTACGCCTACGCGATCGGGGTGCTCGTCGGGACGGTGGTCCAGCTCGCGATCCCGGCGTGGGATCTCCGCCACACCCCGTTCAAGCTGACCAGGGACTTCGACTGGCACATCCCGGAGGTGAAGCGCGTCCTCTTGCTGATGCTGCCGGTGACCTTGAGCCTCGGCCTGATCAACTTCGACCTGCTGCTCAACAGCATCGTCGGGACGCTGGTCTCGACAGAGGCTCCGGCGGCGATCGACAAGGCGTTCCGCATCTACATGCTGCCCCAGGGGATCTTCTCGGTCGCCGTCGCGACGGTGACGTTCCCGACGCTGGCCCGCTTCGCTGCCCGCCAGGAGTGGGCGAACCTGCGGGGGACGATGGCGAACGGGATGCGGCAGATTCTGCTGCTCCTGATCCCCGCCGCAGCGGCGGTCCTGGTTCTGTCGGTGCCGATGACGCGGCTCGTCTACCAGCGCGGCGAGTTCGATGCCCACCAGACGCATCTCGTCGCCCAGGCCCTCTTCTGGTTCGCCTTCTCGCTCCCGTTCAACGGCCTCTACCTGATGCTGACCCGGACCTTCTTCAGCCTGCAACGGCCGTGGATCCCGACGGCGGTGGCCGGATCCAACCTGGTCGTCGACATCATCTTCTCCTTCGCCCTCTACTCGCCGTTCGGCATCGGCGGCGTGGTCGCCGCGACGGTGATCGCCACGGTCTCGAGCGTGATCGCCGAGGTGGTGATCCTGCGGCGACAGCTCGTCGGCCTCGAGCTGACCCGCCTCTTCGCGACCGCGGCCCGGGTCCTGGTCGCCGCGGCGCTCCTTGCCGGGGTCAGCTACCTGGTCTGGGACGGCCTCGATCAGGCGCTCGGTCGCGGCACGATCGCGCAGATCATCTCGCTCGGCGTTGCCCTGGCGGCCGGGTTCGCCGTCTATGTCGGGGCGGTCCTGGCCCTTCGCGTCCCGGAGGCGAGCCAGATCACCCGTCTGCTCCGCCGGATCTAGGCCGGTCGCGGGTCGCCGACCCAGTACCGCGGGCCGGGCCCCGAGCCTGCCGCCCGGTCGTCCGGGTTCGCGAGCTTGCACCGGTCCAGCGAGAGGCAGCCGCAGCCGATGCACTCGGTGAGACCGGCGCGCAGGCGCTCGAGCTCGGCGATTCGATCGTCGATCCGGGAGGTCCAGCCGGCCGAGAGGCGCGACCAGTCGCTGCGGTTGGGGGCGTGATCGTGCGGCAGCTTGGCGAGCTCCTCGCCGATCTCGCTCAGGGTCAGGCCGACCCGCTGGGCGAAGACGATGAAAGCGATCCGCCGCAGGACCGAGCGCGGGTAGCGGCGGTGGCCGGAGCCCGCTCGCTCCGAGGAGATCAGGTCCCGGTCCTCGTAGAAGCGGAGCGCGGAGGCGGCGACGCCTGAGCGTTTCGCCACCTCGCTGATCGTCAGCAGGTCGTTGATCCGCCCAGGGAAGCAGGAATCGGGCTTGACTTCAAGTTCACTTGAGCTTGTAGCTTGCTCGGAACACCCACCCTCTGGAGGCCCGATGAGCGACGAGAGAACACCGAGCGAGCTGATCACCGGCGAGGTCACCTCTTGGCAGGGCGTCGAGGCCGGCTACGGCAGGCGCGGCGAGTGGGGCTTCCGGGTGAGCGACGCACGAGGTGGGTCACCTCCACGGCGATCACGCCGCGCATTTCAGCTTCGGCAGGGAGGTCGGCGCGGCCCTGCGCGAGCAGGAACGGGTGGTCGACCACCCGGTCTTTCCCGGCAAGGACGCCATGGCCGCCCGGCGCATCGACTCGGACGAGGACGTTCGCGACGTGATCGAGCTGATGCGCCTGAACTACGACCGCATCGTCGCCCGTTATGGGCTCTCGTCTCCGGCTACCGCCTGAGCTCCGCGACCACGTAGCGGCTCGTGATCCGGAAGGCGTCCGGGTCCTCGTTGCCCGCTTCGTAGATCCGCCGCATCCCCGCGAGGACCTCCTCCTCCCGCCCGGCGTCCTCGAGCGCCGGGCGCGTGGCGATTGCGATCGGGTGGTTCTCGCCCTCGATCTGCATGAACTCGTCGATGGAGGGGGCTCGGAACGGGATCGCATGCTCGCTCAGGGATACGGAGAAGCCGTGCGGTTCGAACAGGTTCGCCAGTGAGTCCCGCTCGTGCCAGGGGAATGGAGGGGTCGGGGGCGGATCGCCGCTGATTTCGGAGAGCGTCTGGCGGGTGAGACGGACCGCGTCCGAGACCGGCCCTCCGGGGACCCAGGCGGCGAGCACGATGCGGCCGCTCGACTTGACCACCCTGGCGATCTCGGCGGCTGCGGCTTCCGGATCCTCGGCGAAGATCGCGCCGAAGACTGAAACGACCACCTCCGCCTCGCCCCCGGAGATCGGCATCGAGGCGGCCTCGCCGAGCACGAACTCGGCGTCGAGGTCGCGCTCCTCCGCGTAGGTCGCTGCCACCTGGAGCAGCCGCTCCGAGGGATCGACTCCGATCACCGTGGCTCCGCGCTCAGCGGCGAGGAGGGCAGCGTTGCCGGACCCGCAGCCGACGTCCACCAGGGTCTCGCCGGGTACGGGGTCGGCGGTCTCGACGACCGTCTCCGCGGCGGGCAGAAGCTGCAGTGCGATGCGCTCGTAGGTGCCCAGGCCCCAGTCGACCACGCCGTGACCCTACCCTTCCGGGTCCGCATGAACCGGATCAGGAACTTCTCGATCATCGCTCACATCGATCACGGCAAGTCGACGCTCGCCGATCGAATCCTCGAGGTCACTGGGGCGGTCGACGCGCGGACGCATGTCCCGCAGATGCTCGACTCGATGGACCTCGAGCGCGAGCGCGGGATCACGATCAAGGCCCAGGCGGTGCGGGTCGCCTACAGGGCCTCCGACGGCGAGACCTACCACCTGCACCTGATCGACACGCCCGGCCACGTCGACTTCTCCTACGAGGTCTCGCGCAGCCTGGCGGCGTGTGAGGGCGCGCTCCTCGTCGTCGACGCCGCGCAGGGAGTCGAGGCCCAGACCGTCGCCAACGCCTATGCGGCGATCGACGCGGGGCTGGAGCTGATCCCCGTCCTCAACAAGGTGGACCTTCCCGGTGCCGATCCCGAGGGCGTGGCCGGTCAGGTCGCGGACCTGCTCGGCGGCGATCCGGGCGAGGCGCTTCGGATCTCGGCGAAGACGGGGGAGGGCGTCACCGATGTCCTGGAGTCGATCGTGCAGCGGATCCCGCCTCCCGACGGGCAGCCCGAGGCACCGCCGCGCGCCCTGATCTTCGACTCCGAGTTCGACCAGTACCGCGGCGTCGTCGCCTTCGTCCGAATGGTGGACGGGAGCTTCGCCAAGGACGAGCCGATCACCGCGATGCAGGCGCGCACTCAGGCCGACATCGACGACATCGGCTTCTTCACCCCCAAGATGACCCCAGCCAAGGGAATGGCGGCCGGCGAGGTGGGCTACGTGATCACCGGGATCAAGGACGTCACCAAGCTTCGCGTCGGCGACACTCTGACCAGCCGGGAGCGGCCGGCGGCCGACGCGCTGCCGGGCTACCGCGAGGTTCGCCCCATGGTGTTCTGCGGCCTCTTCCCGATCGACACCGACCGCTACTCCGACCTTCGCGACGCTCTCGACCGGCTCGCCCTGAATGACGCTGCGCTCTCCTATGAGCCCGAGACATCGGACGCCCTCGGTTTCGGGTTCCGCTGCGGGTTCCTCGGCCTCCTGCACATGGACATCGTCCGCGAGCGGCTGGAGCGCGAGTACGACCTGGAGCTGCTCGCCACGACGCCCAATGTGCGCTACGAGGTGAAGCTGATCAACACCGGTGAGGTCGTCGAGGTCCGCAGCCCGACCGACATGCCCGATCCCGCTTCGATCGAGTCGATCCTGGAGCCCTATATCCGCGCGACGATCATCGCCCCCAACGACTTCGTCGGCCCCGTGATGGAGCTCTGCCAGAAGCGCCGCGGGGAGCACGTCGGACTGCACTACCTATCGCCGACGCGGGTGCAGGTCCAGTACGACCTGCCGCTGGCGGAGATCGTGCTCGACTTCTTCGATCAGCTCAAGTCGCGCAGCAAGGGCTACGCCTCACTCGACTATGAGCCGATCGGGAACCGGCCCTCGGATCTGGTCAAGCTCGACGTGCTGCTGGCCGGTGACAAGGTCGACGCCCTCTCGCTGATCGTCCACAAGGAGGCCTCCTACGACCAGGGCCGGTCTCTCGTCGAGCGCCTCCGCAAGACGATCCCGAGGCAGCAGTTCGACGTGCCAGTGCAGGCGGCGATCGGCTCCAACGTGATCGCCCGCGAGACCGTCAAGGCCGTTCGCAAGGACGTCACCGCGAAGCTCTACGGCGGCGACGTCAGCCGGAAGAAGAAGCTGCTCGAGAAGCAGAAGAAGGGCAAGAAGCGGATGAAGCAGGTGGGCGCGGTCGAGGTGCCGCAGGAGGCGTTCCTGGCCGTGCTCGAGATGGACGGCGATGGCAAGTAGGGAGCAGCGGGAGAACCTGGCGCGGGCCGGCATGGAGGCCTTCAACGAAGGGGACGTGGACCGGATGCTGGGCGAGCTGGCTGCGAGCGACATCGAGGTCTATGCCTCACCGGAGATGGCCAACGCCGGCAGCTTTCACGGCCATGATGGCTTCGTTCGCTGGATCGTCGCCTGGACCGACGCGTGGGAGGAGCTCTCCACCGAGGTCACCGAAACGGTGTTCATCGGGGATCGGCATGTCGCCACCGCGATCCATCAGGGGGGCGCGGGCGGGCCGGGATCGAGCTCACCATGGGTCTCGCATTTCTCTTCGATGTCGGGGAGGACGGCCTCTGTCACTTCCTCGCGATGGTCCCCACGCCTCGAGGAGGCCGTCCGGCTCGCCGAAGAGCGCGAAGCGCCCTAGGCGCGGACCCGGCGGAGCGGCAGCCCGATCCGGGCCTCGACCTTGGCGAGCGGGTCCTTGCCGTTCCCCGTGAGCAGGATCACCTCGTCGGCCGGGAAGTCGTGCAGCTCGTCCTCGAGCGCCTGGGCGGGGTTCGAGTCTCCGACCGACCCGCTGACCGGGAGCCCGGCGGCCACCAGGGCTCCCGCCGACCTGGCGAGCTGCCCCTCGGCCTCGCGGCGCGCATCGTCCTCGGCCGAGAGCCAGCGGTCGAGCCGGTGGCTCGGCACGGGCACGACGAGCCTGACGTCGTTGGCCGAGCCGGCGAGCTCCGCGATTCGCTGAGCGGAGTCCGGCGTGGCCTCGGCCGCCGCAAGCACGAGCACGCGGCGTGCCGCGTCGGAGGCCTGGGCGACCTCGAGCGCGTTGTCGGGCCGTGCTCGTGCGGCGAAGATGATCAGGCAGGTCACGGCGATCGCTCCCACAGCCATCCCGAGGCCGGCGCCCAACGTTCCCGCGGCGGCCATCGCCGCAATGATCGGGACGCAGATCGCGGCGATGATCAGCGGGATGGCGAAGGGTCGAAACCGCATCGCGCCCTGTGAGTCGGTGGTGGTGAGGAACGAGGGCACCTTCGCCATCTACCCTAGCCCGGCGCCGGTCACGCGGCGCGGGAATCGTCCGGGTACGTAGAATCGCGCGTCGCTCATGCCCGTCAGCACCGACGCCATCGGCAAGCAGTGGCCCGCCGCGACCTACGAGGTCGGCGCCGAGAAGATCCGCGAGTTCGCGGACGCGATCGGAGCGGGCAGCGACGTCCATCGCGATCGCGATGCAGCGAAGGCAGCCGGCTACCAGGACCTCGTCGCGCCGCCGATGTTCTGCGTCGTCTACAGCGCGCGGGCGATGGGCCCCGCGATTCTCGACCCGGAGGTCGGCATCAACCTCGCGGCGATGCTCCACGGCTCGCAGGAGTTCGAGTGGGACGAGCCCGTCTGCGACGGTGACGTGATCGAGACGGCGGCGACCTGCAAGGAAATCTACGAGAAAGAGGGCAAGGGCTTCTACGTCTTCGAGACCGTGTCCACCAACCAGGACGGCAAGCAGGTCGTTAAGGGCACCTGGACCAACATCGTCAGGGGAGTGTGAACGTGGCCGATCTCAAGGACCTCACGGAGGGCGACGCGATCCCGGAGCTCAGGGTGACGCCCGACAAGTACCTGCCCCATCGCTACGCGGGTGCGTCCGGGGACTTCAACCCGATCCACATCGACCCGGAGTTCGCCGAAGCGGTCGGCCTGCCCGGCAACATCCTGCACGGCCTCTGGATGATGGCCCAGGTCGCGCGCGGCAACGCGGCGCTCGCGGGCGGCGATCCGCGCGCACTCAAGCGGCTCTCGGTTCAGTTCAGGGGGATGGGCTTCCCGGAGCAGGAGCTGGTGGTCAGCGGGACGGTCGCGGAGGCATCCCACGGCCGCGTCGTGATCGACACGGTCGCCGCGCAGGGCGAGAACCAGGTGATCCGAAACGCCCAGGCCGAGCTGAGCGCGGAGTAGCACTCGCCGCGTTCCTATCATCAGCTCTGTGCTGACAGAGCGCCAGGGCAAGATCCTCAGGCTGGTGGTCGAGCGCTACGTCGATGACGGGCGCCCGGTCGGCTCGCGCGCGCTGGCAAACCGCGACGACATCGACTGGAGCTCCTCGACCGTGCGAGCCGAGCTCGCCAGCCTCGAGGAAGGGGGATTCCTCACCCATCCGCACACCTCGGCCGGCCGCCTGCCGACGGACACGGGCTACCGCTTCTACGTGGAGCATCTGCTGGCGCGGCAGGACACCCTGCCGCAGCCGGCCGCGAACGATCTGGGCATCTCCCGAATGCGGCGAGAGGTCGACAGCGCGATCCGGGACACCACGACCACCCTCTCCCAGATCACCGACCTGGTCGCGCTGGTCACCGCGCCGCCGCTGCACACGGCGACGATTCACCGGATCGAGGTCCTGCGCCTCCAGCCGAAGGTCGTGATGGTCGTGGTGATCGCGTCCAACGGCGGGGTCACCAAGCGCGTCTTCACCTTCGACGACGAGGTCGACACCGGCTTGGTCGAGTGGGCGGCGAGCTACCTGAACGAGCGGCTGGCCGGGCTCGGCCTCGGCGCTCGAATGGCAGCCGATCGCCTGCGCGATCCGGAGCTCGGCCCGGCCGAGACTGGATTCCTGGCCGAGATCTCCAGCGCCTTCACGGACCTCGAGGAATCCGCCGAGGAAACCCTCTACGTCGACGGCACCGCGAGGCTGCTCTCCGAGGAGCACCTCTCCGACCTGCCGCACGCCGACGAGCTGATGCGGGCGCTCGAGCGCAGGGTGAACGTCCTGCGCGCCCTGCGGACCGCCCTCGACCGGCGTTCGGTGTTCGTCTGGATCGGCGGCGAGAACCCGGAGCCGGAGCTTCGCTCGGTGAGCGTGGTCGGCGCCAACTACGGCCTCGGCTACCGCAACCTCGGCTCGGTCGGGATCATCGGGCCGCTGCGGATGGATTACGCGACGGCGATCGCGAACGTCAGGGGCGCGGCGGGCGAGCTCTCCCGCTTCTTCGAGACGGTCTACGACGAGTAGCACGGCTCGTATGGCCAAACGCGACTACTACCAGGTGCTGGACGTCGAGCGGAGCGCCTCCGACGGTGAGATCAAGAAGGCGTTCCGGAAGCTGGCGCGGGAGCTCCACCCGGATGTCAACGCCCATGATCCCGAGGCGGAGGAGAAGTTCAAGGAGGCCGCGGAGGCCTACGAGGTGCTCTCCGACGCCGGGCGCCGCCGGACGTATGACCAGTTCGGCCACGACGGGCTCCGCTCCGGGGGTTTTTCGCCCGGCGCCGGTGGGTTCGGCAGCATCCAGGACATCTTCGATTCCCTCTTCGGCGGCGGGGATCCCTTCGGCGGCTTCGGTGGAGGCCCCGCCGGAGGCGCGGACATCGGGGCGGTGGTCGAGATCTCCCTGGAGGATGTGCTCGAGAGCCAGACCCGCGAGATCTCCTTCGAGGCGGTCGTGGTCTGCGAGCGTTGCCGGGGCAACGGCGCCGAGCCGGGGACGCCGATCGAGACCTGCCCGAAGTGCGAGGGCGCGGGTCAGATCCGCGAGGTGAGCCGGAGCGTCTTCGGCCAGGTGGTCCGCGCCATGCCCTGCGACCGTTGTGGCGGCGATGGCCGTATCCCCGAGACGCCGTGCGAGCGCTGCGACGGGGCCGGCAGGGTGGCGGAGTCACGGACCTGGGAGGTCGACATCCCGGCCGGGATCGAGGACGGCCAGCGGGTGCGCATCGCGGGCGCTGGGCACGTCGGCGATCCGGGTGGGCGACAGGGCGACCTCTACGTGGAGATCCGGATCGATCCGGACGAGCGCTTCGCCCGCCAGGGAACGGAGCTGATCGCGCGAGCCGAGGTCCCGGTGACGACCGCGATGGTCGGCGGCGAGGTCTTCGTGCCGACGCTGGAGGGCGAGGTCGCCGTCGAGGTGCCGCCGGGCACCCAGCACGGGGAGACGACCGTGCTCAGTGGCCGCGGCCTGCCGCCTCTTCGTGGGGGGCGGCGCGGCGACGAGCACGTCGTCTTCGAGCTTGTCGTCCCGACCGACCTGGACGACGAGCAGCGAGAGGCAGCCGAGCGCCTCGCCGAGACTCTTCAACAGCAGCCGTCCGAGCGCAGATGATCCGGCTCGCGGTTCGCTGCGCCCCGGAATACGCGGAGGCGGTGATGGCGAACCTGCTGGAGCTGGCGCCGAACGGGCTCGAGGAGGAGCGCGGTCCGGGCTGGGTCGAGTACGCGATCTACGGGCCCCCGGGCGAGGTCCCGGACATGGGCGAGCTTCAGGCGGCTGCCGGCGGCAGCCTGGTCGACGTGACCACGACTTCGGTTCCCGACGACTGGGCCGACCGTTGGGCGGACTTCCATCGCCCGATCGAGGTGTCCGGCAGGATCGGGGTGCGTCCGTCATGGTGGGATCCCAAGGAGGGATTGATCGACGTGGTCGTCGATCCCGGCCGCGCCTTCGGCACCGGCGGTCACCCGACCACGCGTCTCTGCCTGGCCCTGTTGGTTGCGCTCGAGGAGGCGGGGGAGGCCTCCGGGCCCATCGCGGACTGGGGCACCGGCAGCGGCGTGCTGGGAATCGGCGCGGCCAAGCTCGGCTGGTCGCCGGTCACCGGCTGCGACCGCGAGCTCGCCTCGCTCGAGACAGCCCGTGCGAACGCTGCGGTCAACGACGTCGAGATGGTGATCGAGCGGGTCGACGTGCGGGAGGGCCCGCCCCCCGTCGCTCCCACCGCTGTGGCCAATCTGACGGGCAACCTGCTTCGGGACTGCGCCGGCCATCTGGCCAAGGCCGGTCATGCCCCGGACACGCTGGTCTGCTCGGGCATGCTGGAGGCGGAGCTCGATGAGGTGGCGCAGGCCTTCGCCCCGACCGGATTGGCGGAATCCGAGCGCCGGATCGAGAACGGCTGGGGCGCCCTGCTGCTGCGCCGAGATACGGCCCGCTGATGGCCTCCGCACTCAGTCCCGACCTACCGATCGCCGTCTTCGACTCCGGCGTCGGCGGCCTCACCGTGCTCCACGAGTGCCTGGTCTCGCTGCCCGAGGAGGACTACGTCTACCTGGGTGACGACGCCCGCTTTCCCTACGGCGCGCGAACGACCGATGAGCTGCGGGATCACGTCGCGCAGATCACTCGGTTCCTCCTCGGCCGCGGGGCCAAGCTGCTGGTGATCGCCTGCAATTCGGCCGCGTCGGCCGGGCAGGAGGTGGCGCGGGAGATCGCCGCCGAGGCGGGGGTGGAGGTGGTCGCCGTGATCCAGCCCGAGGCGGAGATCGCCGGGGCCCTCACGCAGTCGGGGAAGGTGGGCGTGCTGGCGACGCCCGCGACGGTGCGGAGCGGCTCCTATCTGCGCGCTCTCTCCGACCAGCACCGCGCGCTGACCGTCACCGAGGTCGAGGCGCCGGACCTCGCCGCCGTGATCCAGCGCGGCTTCCCGTTCTCCGAGAGCGTCGTCGAGATGGTCCGCTCCTACTGCGCACCGCTGAAGCGAGCCGAGGTGGACACCGTGATCCTCGGCTGTACGCATTACCCCCTGGTCGGCCCGATGCTGCAGCGGACGCTCGGGCGGGACGTGCGGCTGGTGACGGCGGGGCATGCGATCGCCGCGACCGCGCAGCGGGTCCTCGAGGACGCGGGGCTCGAGAAAAACGGCAATGAAGAGGGGGCCTATCGGTTTCTCTGCACCGGCGACACTGACGCCTTCCGCGAGCTGGGCACTCGTTTTCTGCAGATGCCGCTGGGCGCGGTCGAGCGGGTCGACCTGCTCCAGACCGAAGGTTGAGCGATTACCGGGCGGTGAGACCCAAGAGCGCACGACATTCCGATCGATGGCCGCGCTGACGCCCGATCAAATCCGATTCTGGCCTTGGGGCTTGGTCGTCTTGATTGCCGGCTTCTACGTCGTCGCCGTGGCGGCCCTGATCGCCGCCGGTCGCCGCGAGGACGCCCGGGCCCTCGCGGGGTTCATCCCGGATTGCGTCGTCCTGGTCTCGCGCTTGGCGCGGGACCGGCGCATCTCGATGCCGCGAAGAGTCGCCCTCTTCATCGCCCTGGGCTACCTCGCGCTTCCCATCGACCTGGTCCCGGACTTCCTGCCGGGGATCGGGCAACTCGACGACGCGGTCGTCCTGGGTCTCTCTCTGAGGCTGGTCGTCCACGGAGGAGGCACCCGGCTCGTCCGCGAGGCCTGGCCGGGCCCCGAGGCGTCGCTCACTCTCGTCCTGCGAGCCGCCGGGCTCGAGACGAACGGGGCGGCCACGCCGCCGACTACGCTTTAGGCCATGACCATCCTCGAGCAGGTCCAGGAGGACGTGAAGACGGCGATGAAGGCCGGCGAGAAGGAGCGCGTCGGCCAGCTCCGCATGCTCGTCAACGCCCTCCAGGCTGAGGAGAAGGAGGGCAAGGGCGACGAGGTCGCCGCGATGCAGCGCGAGCGCAAGCGCCGCCTCGATGCCGCGGAAGCCCTGAAGGAGGGCGGTCGCGCGGAGCAGGCCGCCGCCGAGGAGGCCGAGGCGAAGCTGATCGAGGGCTATCTGCCCGAGCAGCTCTCGGACGAGGAGCTCTCGGAGCTCGTCGCGAGCGCCGTCGAGGAGGCTGGCGCGAGCGAGCCCAAGGACATGGGGGGCGTGATGAAGGTGCTGATGCCCAAGGTCGGCGGCAGGGCCGACGGCAAGCGGGTGAGCGCCGCGGTGAAGGAGAAGCTCACCTCTTAGTGGCTCGCAGGCAGCTCACCATCGACAACAGCGTCGCGGCCGAGCTGGCCGGATCGGAGGACGCCGTCCTCCGGGCGCTCGAGGGCCATCTCGACGTCGACCTCTACCTCCGCGGCAACGTCCTCACCCTGGACGGCGACGCGAACGGGGTCACCACGGCCGAGACGGTCGTCGGCGAGCTGGTCGACCTGATCGAGCAGGGCCACGAGATCGCGCCGGGGACCATCGAGGCGGTGACGGGCGCTCTCGACAAGCACGAGAGCCCGGCGGAGATCCTCGAGGACGTCGTCTGGCAGCACCGCAACACGCGTGTCGCTCCCAAGACCGTCAACCAGAAGCAGTACGTCGACTCCATTCGCCGGCACACCGTGACCTTCGGCATCGGCCCCGCCGGCACCGGAAAGACCTTCCTGGCCGTCGCGATGGCGGCGGCGGCGCTCTCCCGCGGGGACGTCAGCCGGGTGATCCTGACGAGGCCGGCCGTCGAGGCGGGTGAGCGGCTCGGCTTCCTGCCCGGCGACATCCAGGCGAAGGTCGATCCGTACCTGCGCCCGCTGTTCGACGCGCTCTACGACATGCTCGACCCGGAGAAGGTCAACTCCTACTTCGAGCGCGGGACGATCGAGGTCGCGCCGCTCGCCTTCATGCGGGGCCGGACGCTGAACGACTCCTTCGTGATCCTCGACGAGGCCCAGAACACGAGCCCTGAGCAGATGAAGATGTTCCTGACCCGGCTCGGCTTCGGCTCGAAGATCGTCGTCACCGGCGACATCACCCAGATCGACCTGGAGCGCGGCTCGAAGTCCGGCCTGGTCGAGGTCGGCAGCATCCTCAACGAGGTCCAGGACATCAACTTCATCCGCTTCGGCGGCGAGGACGTCGTGCGTCACAAGCTGGTGCAGCGGATCGTCGCCGCCTACGGCGAGGCCGAGAGCCGTGACCGTCCGGACTCCGACGTGGGCGGCTGACATCGATCTCTCGGACGTCCCGGGCGATCTGCGGCGCGCGGTCGGGGCGGCCCTGCACGCGGCCGGCGTGGACGACGGCCACCTCGGCGTGGAGGTCGTGGGAGAGGGGCGGATGCGAACGCTCAACTACGCGGCTCGCGGCGTGGACGAGGCCACCGACGTTCTCGCCTTTCCGATCGACGAGCAGGCCCACGGCCAAGGGCCGCGGGAGCTCGGCGACGTCTTCATCTGCCCCGAAAAGGCCACTGACGTGACCGAGGCGGCGGTCCACGGCACGCTGCACCTCTGCGGCTTCGACCACGAGTCCGATCAGGGGGAGATGCTCGACCTGCAGGCCAAGGTCATGGCCATGGTGCGAGGGGGCCCCGCAGGCGAAGCCGAGGAGCCACCCGTTTCATGACGAGGGCCGGCTTCGTCGGCCTCGCGGGACGGCCGAACGTCGGCAAGTCGACCCTGGTCAACGCGATCGTCGGCTCGCACGTCGCGATCGTCTCGGAGCGCCCGCAGACGACGCGACGCGCAATCCGCGGCGTCGCCACGGATCTCGCAGGCGAGTGGCAGCTCGTGATGACCGACCTGCCGGGTGTCCAGCGGCCGCGCGACGCGCTCACCGAGCGGATGCAGCGCCGGGTCGAGCGGGAGATCGCCGACTCCGATGCGGTGCTGTTCGTCGTCAACGCGGAGCAGGGCGTCGGCCCCGGCGACCGCTTCATCACCAAGGCGCTGCTCCAGTCCAGCATCGACACTCCGGTGGTCTGCGCGGTCAACAAGGTGGACCGGCTCAACAACGCCGAGACCGCCGCCGTCCTCGCCGAGGTTGGGGAGATGGGCGGCGTCGACGAGATCTTTCCGATCAGCGCCAGGAAGGGAAACGGCCTCGACCCCCTGATCGGGAAGCTGGTCGAGCTGCTTCCCGAGAGCCCCTTCCTGTTCCCGCCGGAGCAGCGCTCGGACCTGCCCAGCGAGGTCCTCCTCGCGGAGCTGATTCGCGAGCAGGTCCTGCGCCGCACTCGCGACGAGCTGCCTCACGCCGTTGAGGTGCAGGTCTCCGACGTCGCCTACCGCGAGGATGGGGTGGTTGAGGTGCAGGCCCATGTCTGGGCCGAGACCGAGTCCCAAAAGGGAATCCTGATCGGATCGGGCGGCCGCAAGATCAAGGAGATCGGGACGGCCGCCCGCGTGGAGCTGGAGAAGGAGCTCGGCGGCCGCGTCTTCCTGGACCTCCAGGTGCGCGTCCGGAAGCGCTGGCGGAGGGACGAGGGCCTGCTCGACCGCCTCGGGATCGAGTAGTAGGGGGAGGACCCTAGGGTGCCGTGACCGCCCACGTGCCAGCCGCGGATCCGCCGGTCGCACCGGAGTAGGTGTAGGTGACCTGAGCGCCCCGGCGATCGGCCCCCGGGCCGCCGGTGGCCGGATTGAAGATTCCGCTGAAGGTGAGGGACGAGGCGCGCTCGTAGAGGCAGAAGTGCCCCGCGGCGGCCGCCCCCGGCCCAGGGCACGCGGTCGTCGAGACGCCATCGATCCGGTGGACGAATCCGGCGCCGAGATCGCCCGGCAGGCGGGGCACGAACGTGATCAGCTCCTGGCCGATGCTCGCCGCTCCACCGGTGAGGACCCAGACGCCGGTGAGCGTCTGGCCCGAGGGGAGGGTCGCGTTCGCATCGAAGCTCGTCCCGGACGGACCGGCCGGGCCCTGCTTGTTCCGGAGCTGCTTCGCGACCTCTTTCTTGACCAGCTTCTTCAGCGATGGGCCGCCGAGCGCACGGCTGATGGCGACGACGGCGAGAACAGAGCGACTCCGGCGACCAGTATCGCCTTCCCCTTTGGCATCTCCACAGAGCCTCCTTCTCCCTCGGATCCCGGCTTGAACTGACGCTATCAGGCCCCCAAGCAGGGGCTTCGTACAATCGCCCGATGGTCGTGCAGACCGCCAGAGACGCGGCGAAGGTGCGCTTCGACGAGAAGGGCCTGGTGCCGTGCGTGATGCAGGACGCCCGCTCGGGCGAGGTGCTCACCCTCGCCTACATGAACGAGGAGTCGCTGCTGGTCACGCTCGAGACCCGCGAGATCCATCTCTACAGCCGCAGCCGCCGGGAGATCTGGCACAAGGGCGCCACCTCGGGCAACGTCCAGCGGGTCAGGCAGATTCGCTACGACTGCGACGGCGACGCGCTCGTCGCGCTGGTCGATCCGGCCGGCCCGGCCTGCCACACCGGCGAGCGCTCCTGCTTCTACCGCGACCTGGAGGGCAGCGCCGACCCCGGCGTCGACGCGCCCGGCGTGGCCGGCGAGCCCGATCTGCTGCCCTACGAGGCGCTGGCGGCCCTCGAGCGCACCCTGGTGAGCCGCCAGCGGAAACGCCCGGCGGCCAGCTACACGGTCGAGCTGCTCGAGGATCCGAGGCTCGCGGGTGACAAGGTCCGCGAGGAGGCCGCCGAGGTCGTCAAGGCCGTCAACTCCGAGTCCGATGAGCGCGTCGCGGAGGAGGGCGCCGACGTGGTCTACCACCTGGCGGTCCTGCTCCTCTCCCGCGGCCTCTCGATGGCCGAGGTCCTCCACGTCCTGAACGGCCGCCGGCGGGCCCGATGAGCGCCGTCGAAGCGGCGACCAACCTGCCCGGCCTGGAGCCGGACCTCGATCGCGCCCGTCAGCTGGCGGAGAGCGCGAACGTGGTCCCAGTTCGCTACCGCTTCATCGACGACTGCGAGACTCCGGTCAGCGCCTTTCTCAAGCTGAGGGGCAACGGCCCGGCCTTCCTGCTGGAGTCGGCGGAGCAGGGCCGGCTCGGCCGCTGGTCGTTCCTCGGCTTCCGCCCCCGGTCGGTGCTGCGTTGGTCCGACGGCAAGCTCTTCGAGGACGATCGCGTCAGCGACGAGCCCGACCCGTACGCGGCGGCCGCCGAGTACCTGGGCCGTTACGAGATCGCCGAGCCCGACGAGCTGCCGCCGTTCGCCGGCGGGGCGGTCGGCTTCTTCGGCTACGACCTCGTTCGCACGGTGGAGCCCCTGCCCGAGCCGAATCCGGACCCGATCGGCCTCCCCGACATGGCGCTGATGATCACCGACGTCCTGGTGGCCTTCGACCACCAGCGCCACGAGGTGACGCTGATCGCGAACGCGTTCGTCGAGGACGGCGGCATCGAGGAGGCGTACGCCCGTGCCGTCGAGACGATCGGCGAGGTGCGCGAGCGCCTCCGCGAGCCTGTACCGACGACCAAGGTTGCCAAGCCATTCGCACCCGCGCCGCATATGACCGCAGGCGAAGCCGAGGACATGGGCGTTGATGGCGAAGCCGTCGACTTCCAACCGAACATGTCCCGGGAGCAGTTCGAGGCGACGGTCTCGCGCATCATCGAATACGTCCACGCCGGCGACGCCTTTCAGGTCGTCCCGTCACAGCGCTTCACCTCGCCCTGCCCGGTCGAGGCGTTCTCGATCTACCGGGGCCTGCGCACGGTGAACCCGTCTCCCTACATGTACTTCCTCGACTTCGGCGATTTCGAGATCGCCGGCGCCTCACCCGAGCCGCTGGTCAAGGTGACGGGGGATCGTGCGGAGACCAGGCCGATCGCCGGCACCTACCCTCGCGGCGCCGATGAGGAGGAGGACCGCCTCGCCGCCGAGCGGCTGCTGCAGGATCCCAAGGAGCGCGCCGAGCACGTGATGCTGGTGGACCTCGGCCGCAACGACCTCGGCCGCGTCTGCGATTACGGCTCGGTCGCGGTCGACGAGCTGATGGTCGTCGAGACCTATTCGCACGTTCTCCACATCGTCAGCCAGGTCTCGGGCAAGCTGCGCTCCGACGTCAGCGCGATGGACGCCCTGCGCTCGATCCTCCCGGCGGGGACGCTCTCGGGTGCGCCGAAGGTGCGGGCCATGCAGATCATCGACGAGCTCGAGCCGCAGAAGCGCGGGCCGTACGGCGGCGCGGTCGGCTACCTGAGCTACACGGGGGATCTCGACACCGCGATCTACATCCGCTCGGTCGTGGTCAAGGACGGGCTCGTCCACGTGCAGGCCGGGGGCGGGACGGTCGCGGACGCGCAGCCCGCCTACGAGTACAACGAGTCGGTCAACAAGGCGAAGGCGGTCTTCCGAGCGGTCGAGCTCGCCGCCGAGCAGCCGGAGTGGCCATGACGAGCGTCCTGGTCATCGACAACTACGACTCCTTCACCTACAACCTCGTCCAGTACCTGGGCGAGCTCGGAGCCGAGGTCGGGGTCGTCCGCAACGACAAAGCGAGCGTGGACGAGCTGGTCAAGCTGAAGCCTGACCGCCTGGTTGTCTCACCCGGCCCCTGCACGCCGACGGAGGCCGGCATCTCGGTGGAGGCGATCCGCGCTTTCGCGGAAGCGGGGACGCCGGTGCTCGGCGTCTGTCTCGGGCACCAGTCGATGGTGGAGGCGTTCGGGGGCAAAGTCGTCCGGGGCGATCCGATTCACGGCAAGGACGCCGAGGTGAAGCACGACGGCCGCGCGATCTACGAGGGCCTCTCGAACCCACTCGTGGCCGGCCGCTATCACTCCCTGATCGCCGACCCCGACCTGCCGGACGAGCTCGAGCTCACCTCTAGCTACGGAGACGTGGTGATGGGTGTGCGGCACCGCGAGCTGCCCGCCGAGGGGGTCCAATTCCATCCCGAGTCGGTCCTCACCCCGCAGGGCAAGAGGCTGCTGGGGAACTTCCTCAACTGAGACTGACCATGCCGAACGAACTCCTCACCCGCGCCATCGACGAGATCTGCTCAGGAACCCACCTGACCGCCGACCACACCTCGGCGGCGCTCGCGGAGATCATGGAGGGCAGGGCGGAGCCCGTTCAGATCGGCGCATTCCTGATCGCGCTGCGCGCCAAGGGCGAGACCGTCTCCGAGCTCGTCGGACTGGCCCGGACGATGCGCTCGTTGGCCGCGCACGTGGAGATTGACGAGCCGACCCTGCTCGACACCGCCGGAACCGGTGGGGGCCCGACCACCTTCAACATCTCCACGATCGCCGCGCTGATCGCCGCGGGCGCGGGCTGCAAGGTCGCTAAGCACGGCAACCGCTCGGCGACTAGCCGGTCGGGGTCCGCCGACGTGCTCGAGGCCCTCGGCGTCGACATCGAGCTCGCGCCGGCGGAGGTCGCGACCTGCATCGACGAGGTTGGATTCGGGTTCATGTTCGCCCCGAAGCACCACAGGGCGATGGCGCACGTCGGCCCGGTTCGCAAGGAGCTCGCGGTGCGGACGATCTTCAACTTTCTCGGGCCCCTCACCAACCCGGCCGGTGCCTCCGCGCACCTGCTCGGCGTCTCCGACCGCAGCTACCAGGAGATCATCGCGGACGCTCTGCTCCAGCTCGGCTGCTCGCATGCCCTGGTGGTCAACGCCGACGACGGCATCGACGAGCTCAGCATCGCCTCGCGGACGCGAGTGATCGAGGTCGCCGACGGAGGCACCGAGGAGTGGTTCGTGGAGCCCTCCGACTTCGGGTTCGAGATGGCGCCGCTGGACGCGATCCCCGGCCGGGAGCCGGCCGAGAACGCCGCGGTCGTGACGCGCGTTCTGGAGGGAGAGGGCGGCCCGGCCCGCGACGTATCCCTGCTCAACGCTGGCGCGGCCATCTATGTCGCGGGCGGCGCGAGCGGCCTGGAGGATGGGGTGACGAAGGCGAGGCGGGCCGTCGACTCGGGATCCGCATTCGACGTGCTCGGCCGGCTCGTCACCCGCTCCCGCGAGCTCTCCGGCGCGAGCTAGGGTGTCGCTGACGAGATGAGGATGATCGAAGACCTGGTCGGGTCCGCGCGGGCAGGCGTGGAGCGACGAAGCGCCGAGGTGCCGCTCGAGGACCTCGCGCGGCAGCTGGCGGAGAGACCCGAGCAGCGGCCGTTCGGCGAGGCCCTGACGAGGCCGGGGCTCTCGGTGATCGCCGAGTTCAAGCGCCGTTCTCCGAGTGCCGGCGAGATCAGGCCCGGCGCGACCCCGGCCGAGATCGCCGGAGCCTACGAGGAGGCGGGTGCCGCAGCCCTCTCGGTCCTCACGGACGAGACGCACTTCGGGGGCTCGCTCGCAGACCTGCGAGAAGCCCGCGCCGCCTGCGAGCTGCCGGTGCTCCAGAAGGACTTCATCGTCGACCACTACCAGCTCTACGAGGCTGCGCTCGCGGGCGCCGACGCGGTGCTTCTGATCGTCGCGGCGCTCGACCGGGACCGGCTGGCCGCCCTCTATGAGGAGGCCAGAGAGCTCGACCTCGACGTGATCGTCGAGGCCCACAAGGAGCCGGAGCTCGAGACGGCGGTCGGCGTCGGGGCCGAGGTGATCGGCATCAACAACCGGAACCTCGACGACTTCAGCGTCGACGTCCAGACGACCTACGAGCTGATCACCGACGTCCCGGCCGGCACGACCGTCGTCTCGGAGAGCGGAATAGCGGAGCGCCCGACCCTGGACGAGCTCGAGCGGGTGGGGGTCGACGCCGTCCTGATCGGCGAGGCCCTGATGGGGGCCGACGATCCCGGCGCGAAGCTCAGGGAGCTGATCGCGGACGAGGAATCGACCCGCGAGCATCTGCTTCCCTGAGTCATTAGAGAACCCGAAGGACCGGCTTAGAGAGGGTTAAGCGGCGAGCCGCACACTGCTCGCCATGCAGTCGCTGAAGAGGTTTCTCTCCACGAGCTTCGGATCCGCCGTCGCGGGCGGCGCCGTCGTGCTCGTCGCCGGGCTGATCCTGATCCAGGCCGGCGTCGTCGACGCGAGCAACGATCAGAGCTCGGCTCCCGTGATCGCGCCCGCTGCCCTGGCCCGACCCGCCAGCAACTCGAACCAGGGACTCACCGTCCACGACATCTACCAGCGTGATGCCAACGGCGTGGCCTTCATCCGCTCCACGATCGTGCAGAAGACGCAGTCCGCGTTCGGCCTCCCCCAGCAGCAGTCGAGCGAGGCCACCGGATCGGGCTTCCTGATCGACAGCAACGGCCACATCCTCACGAACGCTCATGTCGTCGAGGGTGCGAAGAGCGTCACGGTTCAGCTTGGAAACGGGGCCGAGCAGAACGCCCAGGTCGTCGGAACGGATCCGTCCAGCGACGTCGCGCTCCTCAAGGTCGACAACACCGAGGGCGCCAGCCCCCTGCCTCTGGGTGACTCATCGAAGGTGCAGGTCGGCGATCCGGTCATCGCGATCGGCAATCCGTTCGCCCTCGATCGCACAGTGACGAGTGGGATCGTCTCGGCGCTCCAGCGCCAGATCCAGGCTCCCAACGGCTTCTCGATCTCCGACGTGATCCAGACCGATGCGGCGATCAACCCCGGCAATTCCGGCGGGCCCCTGATCAACGGGGATGGCGAGGTGATCGGCATGAACTCGCAGATCGAGAGCCAGAGCGGCGGCAACGAGGGCGTCGGCTTCGCGGTCCCAATCAAGACGGCTGCCGACGTCGCCGACCAGCTCGAGAACGGCGGCCACGTGCACCAGGCCTATCTCGGGATCTCCGGCGGCGACATCACCCCGGATATCGCCCACGCGCTCAACCTCCCCGTCACTCAGGGTGTCCTGATCGAGCGGGTCCTCAGCGGCGGTCCGGCTGACGACGCCGGCATCAAGGGCGCGACCGGCCAGGCCACGATCTCCGGCCAGACCTTCCCCGTCGGTGGCGACATCATCACCAAGGTCGACGGCAAGCCGATCACCGGGATGGACGACGTCATCTCCACCGTCAACGGCCACAAGCCCGGCGACGAGATCACCCTGACTATCTTCAGCGGGGGCCAGCAGAAGGACGTGACGGTCAAGCTCGGCGACCGCCCGTCGCACGTGCAGGACTCGAACTCGAGCACGCTGCCGTAGCTGGGCACGGCTTCGCCATCTGATCGCGGCCACAAGCGGCCGCCCCACATGAGTCGCTCAGCGCTTCGCCCTCCGCTCCAAGGCGGAGCGGCCTGGTGGCCGCTACACGACTCCGTGCTGGATCAGGCTGTCGCCGGTCTCGGCGATCGTGTCCTCGATCGGGCGCGGCGACCAGCCCAGGGTCGTCCTCGCTCTTTCGGAGGACAGCTCGCTGCGCTTGCCGAGGGTGCCGACGATGGAGCGGATGCCGCCGTCGAACAGCGCCATGCCCTTGACGACGAAATCGGGGATGGTCCGTGTCGGGACCTTCGACGCGGCCTCGCCGAGACGGTCGCGGAGGATCTCGCCGGCGTCCGACATCCAGAGAAACTTGGTCACGGCGATGAAGCGCTTGCCGCCGGCCTCCGGTGCCCTCATCGCCCGGATCTCCATGTCCGCCACGTCGCGCACGTCCACGAAGCTGAAGCCGAGTCTCGGCATGCCGGGCATTCCCTTGAGCAGCCGCTCGATCGCCTGGATCGAGTAGGAGAGGTCGTCGTTCAGGACCGGTCCGATGATCGCGCCCGGATTCACCACAGCGAGCCGATCCTCGGCGCCGCGCTCCTTGACGAGGTCCCAGGCCGCTCGCTCGGCGATGGTCTTCGACCGGACGTACGGCGTCAGCCCATCCTCGTCCGGGTCGGTCCAGTCGCCCTCGTCCAGGGTCTTCTTCTCGGCGCCCTTGGCCAGACGCACGGCCGCGACCGACGAGGTCACCACGACGCGCTCGGCTCCATGATCCAGCGCCTTGCCGAGCACCCTCAGCGTGCCCTCGCGTGCCGGGACGATCAGCTCATCCGGGTCCTTCGGCTGTTTCGGCGGAAAGGGGGAGGCCACATGGAGGACGTAGTCGCAACCCTCGATCACGTTGTCCCAGTGGTCGTCGCTGGTCAGGTCGGCCTGGTGGACGGTCAGGTGCTGGCCGGGACCGGTCTGGGATTCGACGGCGGCGTGGACGTCGCGCTCGCGGGCGGGATTGCGGACCGTGGTCCTGACGCGATAGCCGTGCTGGAGCAGGCCGACTATGCACCAGGCGCCGAGGTAGCCGGAGCCGCCCGTGACTAGAACTGTCTTGCCGTCACCCTCCGCCATTGGTCCTCCGTGACCCTAATCGAGTGCCGTGGTTTCGCGAAGGCGACCTGGACGTCCCGCAGCCGCCGCTCCCGGAAGCCGGCCTCGCTCATGGCCAGCCAGAGCGTCCACAGGCGCCGGAAGGGCTCGTCGTAGCCGAGCTCGCCGGCGAGATCCGAGTTGGCGATGAAGCGCTCGCGCCAGAGCTCGAGCGTCCGCGCATAGTGGGCGCCGATCTCCTCGAGCCAGATCGTGCTCATGTCGGTCTCCCGCGCGACGGTCCGCTGGATCACCTCCATGGAGGGCAGGCAGCCGCCGGGGAAGATCAGGGTGTTGGCGAAGCTCTTGGCCGCCTTCTCGGTCTCGTAGAGGCGGTCGTCGATCAGGATCGCCTGCAGGAGGAAGAGGCCATCGGGTTCGAGCAGCTCGGAGCAGCGGCGGAAGTACTCGTCGAAGTACTGCCAGCCGACCGCCTCGATCATCTCCAGCGAGACGAGCTTGGTGTAGGTGCCGCGCAGATCGCGGTAGTCCTCGAGCAGGACCGTGACCCTGTCCTCCACGCCCGCATCGCGAATCCTCCGCAGGGCGCCCTCGCGCTGCTCGTGCGAGATCGTCGTGCTCGTCACCCGGCATCCGTAGTTGGCGGCGGCATGGGTGGCCATCCCGCCCCAGCCGGTGCCGATTTCGAGGAGGTGGTCGTCGGGGCCCAGCTCGAGGGACTGGCAGATCCGCTCCAGGCGGTTCCGTTGCGCCTCCGCGAGGGTCGCCTCGGGAGTGGGGAAGATCGCGGACGAGTACATCATCGACTCGTCGAGGTAGAGCCCGAAGAGATCGTTGCCGAGGTCGTAGTGGGCGGAGATGTGCCGCCGCGCAGTCCGCCTGCTGTTGCGCGGGACCCGCCAGAGCGTCTTCTCCAGGGGAACGAGCAGGGGGTGAAGGCGCCTGCGCCAGGCGTCGAGCGAGCCCAGGTTCCGGCAGGCGATCCGGAGCACAGCGACGAGGTCGTCGCAGTCCCAGAGCCGGTCGCGGTAGGCCTCGCCGAGGCCGACGCTCCCGCTCAGCAGGGACCGGTAGAACCGCATCGAGTTCACCTTGACCGTGGCGGCCAGGTCCGCCGCCGCGTCGCCGAAGGCGAATCTGCGCCCGTCCGGTTCGATCAGCTCCAGGCTGCCGCCGCGCACCCGGGAAAAAGCCCCGAGGGCCAGCCGCCTGGCGGACGACTCGATCGCGGTCATCGACGGCAGCCTACTGCCGGAATGCCCGCTGCCAGGGAGAAAGGTGAATCCGCCTACCCTTGTCGCATGGCCAAGGTCAAGGTCTGCGGCATGACGAACCTCGCCGACGCGGAGCACGCGGCGAGCCATGGCGCCTGGGCGATCGGCTTGATCCATCACCCGGACAGCCCGCGCTACGTGAGCCCGGACGTCGCCGAGGAGATCGGCGCGGCGCTGAAGCGCCGCTGCGAGATCGCCGGGGTGTTCGTCAACTCGAAGCTCGACGAGGTGATCGATGCGGCGGATCGCGAGAACCTGACGCTGCTGCAGTTCCACGGCGAGGAGGGGCCCTCTTTCTGCGTCGAGGCGCAGCGGCGCACCGGAGCCAAGGTGATCAAGGCGATGCGCATCAGCAGCGCCGCCGACGTCCAGGCGGCCGAGGCGTTCCGCACGGACTTCCATCTCTTCGACGCCTACTGGCACGGGATCCACGGCGGTACGGGCAAGAGCTTCGACTGGGACCTGGTGACGAAGAGGCGCTCGAAGGTGCCGATGATCCTGGCCGGCGGCCTGACGGCCGAGAACGTCGCCGGGGCGATCGAGATGGTGAAGCCCTACGCCGTCGACGTGGTGAGCGGGGTGGAGGCCGAGCCCGGCCGGAAGGACCACGCCAAGGTGGAGGCCTTCCTGGCCGCCGCGGGCGTGGAGCAACCCTCGCGGGTGACGGCGCCATGAACGCCGCGGTGGAGGAGCGATTCGGCCCCTACGGCGGCCGGTTCGTCCCGGAGACCCTGATCGCCGCGCTCGACGAGCTCAGCGCAGCCTGGGCCGAGGCGCGCGAGGACGAGGACTTCCAGGCCGAGCTCTCGATGCTGCTGCGCGACTTCGTCGGGCGGCCCACGCCGCTCTATCTGGCGGAGCGTCTCTCTGAGCGGGTGGGCCGGCGCGTCTACCTGAAGCGCGAGGATCTCGCCCACACGGGTGCCCACAAGATCAACAACGCGGTCGGCCAGTGCCTGCTCGCCCGCCGGATGGGCAAGACGCGGATCATCGCGGAGACCGGGGCGGGGCAGCACGGCGTCGCGACCGCGACGGCCTGCGCCCTCTTCGGCCTGGACTGCTCCGTCTACATGGGGAGCGAGGACATCCGCCGCCAGGCGCCGAACGTGGAGCGGATGCGGCTGCTCGGTACGGAGGTGATCCCGGTGGAGGCCGGGGCGCGCACGCTCAAGGAGGCCGTCAGCGCCGCGATCCGCGACTGGGTCGCATCGGTCGACAACACGCACTACGTGATCGGCTCCGTGGTCGGGCCCGCTCCCTATCCCGCATTGGTCCGCGACCTGCAGCGCGTGATCGGTGACGAGGCGCGCAGCCAGGCGCTCGACGCCGAGGGCGGTCTTCCGGCGCGCGTGATCGCCTGCGTCGGCGGCGGCTCCAACGCGATCGGCAGTTTCCATTCCTTCATCGACGACCCGGTCGAGCTGATCGGAGTCGAGGCCGCGGGCGAGGGTCTCGACAGCGGCCATCACGGCGCTTCGCTGGTGGCCGGCAGCACCGGCGTCCTGCACGGCGCCCTCTCCTCCGTGCTCGCCGACGAGGAGGGGCAGATCCTCGAGGCGCACTCGGTCTCCGCCGGTCTCGACTATCCGGGCGTCGGCCCCGAGCATGCCCACCTTCGGGACTCGGGCCGCGCGCACTACGAGTCAGCCACGGATGCCGAGGCGCTGCGCGCGTTCCGCGAGCTGGCTCGGCTGGAGGGGATCATTCCCGCCCTCGAGCCGAGTCACGCGATCGCCTGGTTGCTGGAGAACGGCGGGGGTGACGGCTATGACGTACTCACCCTGTCCGGGCGCGGCGACAAGGACATCGACGAGGTGACCTCGAAGCTGCGCGAGCTCGATGGCTGAGGCCACGGGCACGTCGATCGAGGGCGCCTTCGCGGCGGCCCGGGATGAGGGCAGGGCCGCACTGATGCCCTATCTGATGGGCGGGTTCCCGGATCAGGAGAGCGCCACCGCCGTGGCGACCGCCTACGCGGACGCCGGCGCCGACCTGATCGAGCTCGGGATTCCCTTCTCGGACCCGCTCGCCGACGGTCCGACGATCCACGCCGCCGACACCGCCGCGCTGGCCGCCGGCGCGACTCTCGAGAGTGTCCTCGAGACCTGCGCTGCCGTCGCCGATCGGCTACCGGTCGCCCTCATGGCCTACTCGAACATGATCCTGGCGAGAGGGGTCGAGGACTTCGGTGCGCTGGCCGCCGAGGCGGGGGCGGCCGGGGTGATCTTCCCGGATCTGCCCCTGGAGGAGCAGGGCCCGATCGGCGACTCGCTCGCCTCACGAGGCCTCGACCTGATCCCCCTGGTGGCGCCCACCACGCGGCCGGAGCGCCAGGTCGAGATCAGCCGGCAGGCGCGCGGTTTCGTCTACGCGGTCTCGGTCGTCGGCACAACCGGTGAGCGGACGGGGGACATCGGCGACGCCTTGCGAGCCTTTGTCGGGAACTTGACGAAGCACGCCTCTGTCCCCGTGGCCGTCGGATTCGGGATATCCACGCCTGGGCAGGCTGCGCAATTCGGTCGGATCGCCGACGGGGTGATCATCGGCACCCGGCTCGTGCGCGAGGTCGGCGAGGCGCCCGACCGCGATGCGGCGGTGGCGGGCGTGACGAGCTTCCTGAGCGAGACTCGCGCCGCCCTCGCCAGATAGGCTTCCGGCCGTGCAGGTAATCCTCTTCACGGTCCTCGGCGCGTGCGTGATGGTGATCGCATACACCCTCGGGATTCCGGGTCCGGTGGACGCGATCCTCTTCCTCGGCGGCGTCTTCACGGGCGCCCTGCTCCGCTATGCCCAGCCGCTGATCGACTGGATCACCAGGCCCTAGTCGGCCCGGTTCATTCCTCGCCGGCGACGCGCCTGAGCAGGTCTCGGAAGGTCGTGAGCTCGGCGGTGCTCAGATCGCCGAACCCGTCCTGACGGCTTCCGATGCAGTCAGCGAGAGCCCGCCTCGTCTTCCGGCCCTCAGCCGTGGGGGAGACGAAGCGCTTGCGGCGGTCGTGGGGCGCCGGCTCACGTCTGACCAGGCCACGCTCTTCGAGCTTGGTGAGCAGGGTGGATGCGTTCGCCGGATCGACATTCAGCCGGCGAGCCAGGTCACCTGTGGTCGTCTCGCCGTCCTCGGTGAGGAGCCAGAGGGCCTGCGCCTCGCCGGGGCCCAGCCCCAGTCGATCGGCGCAGGAGACGAAGCTCCCGCGGAAACGCCGGACCAGGCCGCCCATCAGTGCGGAGATCTCCCCGCCGAGCTTCTCCCGCTTCGAGTTGTCGCCTTTGTACATAGCTTTTAGCTTACCTTTGAATTAATAGCTATTGTAGCGGACGTCAACTCGGAAAGGAGAACCCGACTCATGGACACGCTCATCCTGATCGTTTCGTTCGCCCCGCTGGTCGTTCGGCTTGGTGCCGTCGGCTGGCACCGCTACAGGGTCCGTCGCTCCTCCGCGTAGGCTGCGGCCATGGCCCCCGAGGACACGTTCGAGCTGAAGGCGATCGGACGCGTCTCATCGCCGCTGACCGACCCGGAGTCGGCGCCGAAGCAGGGTGACGAGGGCGCGCCCGATGCCTGGATCGAGTTCGAGCCGGGCGTGCTCGAGGCTCTCACGGGCATCGAGACGGGCGACCGGCTCGTGCTGCTCACCTGGTTCGACCGGGCGGATCGCGACGCGCTGACCACGCGTCCGCGCGGCGACCTCTCCCGTCCGGAGGTCGGCGTCTTCACGACCCGCTCTCCGCACCGGCCGAACCCGATCGGGCTTCATCCCGTCCAGGTCGTGCAGATCGAGGGACCGCGGATGAGGGTGAGCAACCTGGAGGCCCTCGATGGCACCCCCGTCGTCGACGTCAAGCCGGTGCTCGAGGGTGAGGTCTCAGAGCGCTGACCCGCCGCCCCGCACCGCTAGATTGAGCGCGTGCGGATCGGCGTACTCACCGGCGGAGGCGACTGCCCCGGGCTGAACGCGGTGATCCGCGCGATCGTGCGCAAGGGGGTCCGCGACTACGAATACGAGTTCGTCGGCCTCCGTGATGGCTGGCGCGGCCCGCTCGAGGGCGACAGCTCGCCGCTGCGGATCGAGGATGTGCGTGGCATTCTGCCGCGCGGCGGGACGATCCTCGGCTCCTCGCGGACGAATCCCTTCAAGGAGGAGAACGGGCCAGAGCGGATCAAGGCCTACCTCGCCGACCAGGAGATCGACGGCCTGATCGCGATCGGCGGTGAGGACACTCTCGGTGCGGCCTCAAAGCTCTTCGACCAGGGCGTGAACGTGGTCGGTGTGCCGAAGACGATCGACAACGACCTCTCGGCCACCGATTACACCTTCGGCTTCGACACAGCGGTCAACATCGCCATGTCGGCGATCGACCGGCTGCACACCACGGCGGAAAGCCACAAGCGGACGCTGATCTGCGAGGTGATGGGCCGTCACGCGGGCTGGATCGCGATCCACGCGGGGCTCGCCGGCGGCGCGAACGTGATCCTGATCCCCGAGCGTGAGTTCGACATCGACCAGGTCTGCGAATACATCATCCAGCGCTATGAGGCGCAGTACTCGCCGATCGTGGTCGCCGCCGAGGGAGCGATGCCAAAGGACGGCATGCCTACGACGGAAGGCGCGCCGCTCGACGCCTTCGGCCACGTCCGGCTCGGCGGGATCGCCCACTGGCTCGAGGGCGAGATCGAGCAGCGCACCGGGCATGAAGCGCGAGCGACGATTCTCGGCCACGTCCAGCGCGGGGGCACTCCGACCGCCTTCGACCGGGTGCTCGCAACTCGGTTCGGCCTGCACGCCATCGACACGGTGCATGAAGGCGCCTGGGGAAAGATGACCGCTCTGCGCGGCACCGACATCGAGCTGGTCGACCTCTCGGAGGCGACGGCGGAGCTGAAGACGGTTCCGGAGTCGCTCTATCGGGAGGCCGAGGTCTTCTTCGGCTGAGATGACCTGATGCCCCGTCTGGCGCTCGCCGCGCTGCTCGCCGTTGCCATCGCCGGCTGCGGGATCGCCGGGACGGCGAAGATCGAAGCGCCGGTGACCGTGTACGTCAGCCTGCCCCTGACGGGCCCCCACGGAGTCAACGGCCGCGATGCTGCGGACGGGGCCCGGTTCGCGCTCGAGCAGGCGCAGGGGAAGGCGGGCTCGATCCAGGTCAGGGCGGTCTACCTCGATGACGCCAAGGGGAGGGTGTGGGACCCGGTCGCGGTTGGGGCGAACGCGCGGCAGGCGGTCCAGGACTCGTCGGCCGCCGCCTACATCGGTGAGCTCGATTCCGAGCCGACCCGCGCATCGGTCCCGATCACGAACGACGCCGGCCTCGTGCAGGTGTCGCCGGGCGCGGGCGGAGTGGACCTGACCCAGCCGGCAGCCGGCTATCCGGATTCGCCGGATCGCTACCGGCCCTCGGGGTCGCCCAACTTCGCCCGCACGGTCCCCTCGGACGCCGCGGTCGCCCACGCCGCGGCCGGCTGGGCCTCGGAGCTTCGCCTGAAGTCCGCCACCGCGATTTCGGACGGCTCGCCGTTCCAGGACCTGATGGCGAGCGAGTTCTCCTCCGCCGCCGCGGAGCACGGCATCCAGGTTCAGGTGGGGAAGGTGAGCGGCGGAGGGAAGGCGGCGATCGTCTACTACCCGGGAGGGACGACGTCATCCGGTGGCCAGATCCTCCAGCAGAGCGGCAGACCGCCCCCACCGCGGCGTGAGCTGAGCGCAGAGCTCGCCCCAGCCAACCTCAGGGGTCGGTCCTTCCCGGGTCAGTTCAGCGGCCGCTTCCATCGCCCGCCTGGCCCGTACGCCGCCTATGGCTACGAGGCGATGGGGCTGATCCTCCAGGCGATTCGCGAAGCGGGGACCGACGCATCCTCATTTCGCGACAACGTCCGCGGTGACGTCTTCGGCGCTCAGCGAGATGGCACCGTGCTCGGCAGCTACTCGATCACCTCGGAGGGGGACACCACGGAGTGCATGATCCAGCGCTACGAGGGCGAGCGGCCGTACGCGGCGACCCTCAGCGCCCCCTGCCCCCTCGGCTAGCGAGCCGAGGGCGGGCCCTCGATCACGGGCTCCCCGGTGATCACGGAGTGCACCCAGTCCCTGATCTCGCCGATCAGGGCGAAGTCGATCGAGTGCTGAACGCGCGCCTCGCGGTAGGTGACCATCAGGCCGCCCTCCTCGAGCAGGTCGCGCGCCTTGCGCCCGAAGCCGACCGGGATGATCGGATCGTAGGAGCCGTGGGTGACGTATGCGGGCAGGCCGCGCTTCGCCCGCGGGTCCAGCTTCCAGCCGCGGACCATCGGGTAGAAGCCGCTCATCATCAGCAGGCCGGCCGCCTTAGGGCGGCCCATGCCGAGCGCGACCGCGCAAGCCATCGCGGCGCCCTGGCTGAACCCCCCGATCACGGTCTTCTCCCACGGGATCCCGCGGTGACGCAGTTCGTCGTCGAGGAACCGGCAGAGCTTCTCGATGGTGTCGATGAAGGTTTCCTCGTCGGGGTGGCCGACCTCCCTGATCACGTACCAGTGGCGGCCGCCCGGGGGGACGTTGGTGAGCGGCGCGCCGGGGGTCATGCCGAACAGCTTCCGGTCCGGGTCGAGCTCGTCGAGCATGGGGTAGAGGTCGCGCTCGTCGACGCCGCGGCCGTGGAGCAGGATCAGGGCGCCCTCGGGCTCCCCTGCGGCGTCGCGCGTCAGATGGTCGAGCTGGACGACCTGGCCCGGCCGCTCGCCGGGGGGCTGCTCAGGCGTGGACACGCGGGTTGTGGATCGGCCGGAGGACCGGCTCGACCTGTTCCCGGAGGTGCTCGTAATCGGGCGGGAGCGAGAGCTTCTCGCCCAGCGTCTCGAGCGGTTCGTCGACCGTGAAGCCCGGGCCCAGGGTGGCGATCTCGAAGAGGACGCCGCTCGGCTCGCGGAAGTAGATCGAGCGGAAGTAGAAGCGGTCGATGACGGAGGTCGGCCGCCCGCTGGCCGCGATCACGCGATCGCGCCACGCCTCGTGGTCGTCCATCTGCGATGCCCAGGCGATGTGGTGAACGCTGCCCGCACCCTGCAGCCCGCGCTCCGCCGGCGGCTCGGAATAGCCCCAGAGCCCGCCGCGCGCGTCGCCTCGGCACTCCCAGCCGGTGTGGCCGGCCTGGGCGGTCATCGGCTCGAAGCCGAGCGCCTCCTCGAGCAGGAGACGGCTCTCCTCCGGCCTGCTCGAGTAGGCGATCGCGCCATCGAAGCCCTGCAGTGCGAACTCCGCGGGGACTTCAGGGTGCTCCGCGATTAGCGGCTCGTCGCTGGTCTCGACGACCTTGAGCTCGTGGCCGAGGCCCTCGGGGTCGGCGAAGCGGAGGACATCGTCGGAGCGCTCCGCCTCGGTTCCGCTGTTGTCCAGGCGGTCGGCCCAGAAGTCGAGCGCCTCGGGACTGCCGAGGCGCCAGCGGATGCCCCAGATCATCCCGTCGCCCGCGCGGCCCTGCGGCGCGCCGGGGTACTCGAAGAAGGTGAGATCGGAGCCGGCGTCACCCTTCTCGTCGGCGAAGAAGAGGTGGTAGACGGTTGGGTCGTCCTGGTTGACGGTCTTCTTGACCAGGCGGAGTCCCATCACTCCGGCGTAGAAGTCGACGTTCTTCTGCGCATCGCCTGTGATGGCGGTGATGTGGTGAACGCCCTCGAGCTTCATCGCCCTCCATCTTGCCCTATCGGCGTGGTTTCCAGCGGCTTCACCGTGGGGAGATCAGGGGCGTGAAGATCGCGTTCATTCCGGTCAGCATTCTCGGCGGCCTGATCGCCGGATTCATCGGCCAAAAGGCCTTCGACGCGATCTGGGGCAAGGTTGACGAGCGGGAGCCGCCTCAGCCCGATGACCGCGAGGTGAGCCTCGCGAAGCTGGCGCTCGCACTGATCATCGAGGGTGCAATCTTCCGCCTCGTCAAGGGTCTCTTCGATCATGGCGCCCGCCGGGGATTCGCGCGCATGACCGGCGAGTGGCCGGGCGACGAAGAGCCCGAGCGGGCCTAGCTGCGGCATGGTCGACGAGCCAACCCAGGGCCGTGAGACGGATTACGTGCCGAAGGGGGTCGAGCGGAGGACCGGGGCTTGGCCGACCCTGAAGCGGACGGCTCAGGAGTTCCAGGAGGACAACCTGACCGACTGGGCCGCGACCCTGACCTACTACGGGCTGCTGGCCATCTTCCCGGCCCTGATCGCGCTCGTCTCGATCGTGGGGCTCGTGGGCGACCCGCAATCCACCACCGACACGCTCACCGACATCGTCAAGCGGATCGGGCCGGATTCGGCCGCGACCACCTTCGCGGGCCCGATCAAGCAGGTCACCGACAGCCGCTCGACCGCGGGCTTCGCACTGGCCGCCGGGACCCTCATCGCGCTCTGGTCGGCCTCCGGCTACCTGGGAGCGTTCATCCGCGCCTCCAACGTGATCTACGAGACGCGCGAGGGACGACCGTTCTGGAAGCTCAGGCCGCTGCAGGTCGCGATGACGCTCGTGGTCGTCGTCCTGCTCGCCCTGATGGCGATCGGCGTCGTGCTGACGGGCCCGATCGTCTCCGCGGTCGCCGACCCGATCGGGGTCTCCGGGACGGCGGTCTCGATCTGGAACATCGCCAAGTGGTTCCTCATCGCGTTGCTCTTCGTCGGCATGATCGGCCTCATCTACTACGCCTCGCCGAACGTCAAGCAGCGTGGGTTCAAATGGGTCACGCCGGGCGGCCTGGTCGCCCTGCTGGTCTGGCTGGTGGCTTCCGGCGGCTTCGCGCTCTATGTCTCCCAGTTCGGCTCGTACAACAAGACCTACGGGTCACTGGCCGGAATCGTGATTGTCCTCATCTGGATGTGGATCACCAACGTGGCGATCCTCTTCGGGCACGAGCTGAACGCCGAGCGAGAGCGGAGCATGCAGTTCGACCAGGGCCTTCCCGGGGCGGACAAGGAGCTTCAGCTCGAGCCGCGCGACGAGCCGAAGCCCCGGCAGACGGTCTGAGCCTCAGCGAAGGGCGCTGCGGATCGCCTCGTCCAGGTCCGGGTGACGGAACTCGTAGCCGCCGTCGAGCGCGCGGCGCGGAAGCACCCTGGCGCCGCCGGCCACGGCATCGGCGAGGTCGCCGCCGCGCATCACGCCGATCGCGAACTTCGGGACGGGCATGAAGGCGGGGCGGTGAAGCGCGCGACCGAGCTCCTTGGAGAACTCCCGGTTGGTGACCGGGTTCGGCGCCGTTGCGTTGATCGTGCCCGAGACCTGATCGTTGTCCAGGGCCCAGAGCAGGAGGCCGATCTCGTCATCGATGTGGATCCAGGACATGAACTGCTCGCCGCCGGCGATCGGGCCGCCCGCGCCGAGCTTGAAGGGGAGCATGAGCTGCTTGAGCAGGCCTCCCTGCTTGGTCAGCACCAGACCGGTCCTGATGATCACGACGCGCGGGACTAACCGCTCCGCTTCTCGCTCAGCCCGTTCCCAGTCGACCGGGATCTCGGCCATGAAGCCTTCGCCCGGCTCGGATTCCTCGTCCAGGATCTGGGCGCCGCGATCCCCGTAGTAGCCGATCGCGGATTGGCCGATGAAGACGCTCGGCTTGCCCGGCGCGGCCTCGATGCCCTGCAGCAGGTTCCGCGTGCCTAGCAGTCGGCTCTCCCGGATCCGCACCTTCGCCTGATCCGTGAGCCGCTGGTTGATCTCCTCGCCGATCAGGTTGGCGACGGCGTCGACGCCCTCGAGCGCCTCGGGCGGCGGGCGCTCGGTGGTCGCCTGCCAGGCGTGCCAGCGGACGGTGGGGTTCTTGGGTCGCGCCCGCTCAGGGTCCCGGGTGAGCCCGACGACCTCGTCGCCGCGGGCGAGCAGGGCGTCGGCCAGGGCCGAGCCGAGAAGTCCTGAGGCTCCGGTGATGAGAACCCGCATCGGCGGCGGATGCTAGCCAGATGCCGGGCTCGCGCTAGGTTCCCGCGCGATGTCGAACGCAGTCAGAGAAGCTCAGTCCGGTGAGGGCGAGCGCCTCAGCGAGATCTATCTCTCCTCCGGGCGGGCGGCTTGGGCGCGCCATCTGTCGCCCATCGGCCTCGCGGGGGTGAGCTCTCCTGCCGAGGAATGGGAGCGGTGGATCTCCGATCCCGATCTGATGGTGCTCGTGGCGGAGAGGCGCGACCAGGTGGCGGCGCTGGCGCTGCTCTGCCGCAGCACGGACAGGGATTCAGATCCGGCGCGAGTCGCACTGCTCGACCGGCTCTACACCGAGCCCGCCTCCTGGCGCAGGGGACTGGGCCGCGCGCTGCTCGATGTGGCGATGGAGAAGCTTCGTGAGAAGGGCTTTCACGAGGTGACGCTGTGGACGGCGGAGTGGAACACGTCCCGGGGCTTCTACGAGTCGCTGGGCTGGACCCTCGATGGCGCGATGCGGGAGAAGACCTTCGCCGGGGCCGCCTTCACCGAGGTGCGCTACCGCACGCAGGTTCCGAATTGAGCGCGGGCTCGGCGGCGGCGCTCAGCGCGGGGGCGGCGCGGGGTGATGCGCGGCGGATCGGGGTGTTGTTCATGATCGGCTCCGCCTGTTTCGCGGTGGCGTCGCTGCCGGATGCGTCGAGCGTCTCCGACAAGGCGGTCGGCGTCGTCTACTTCGTCGGATCGATTTTCTTCACGACCGCGGCCTTCGAGCAGCTCAGGGTCGCGCGCGGGGAGGGCAAGGAGGTCTGGGCGGCCGGGATCCAGTTCGCCGGGACGCTGTTCTTCAACGTCACGACCTTCTTCGGGATGTACCACCACTTCGAGACCCACACCTCGAACCTGCTGGTGTGGTCTCCCGATGTGTTCGGGTCGACCTGCTTCCTGGCCTCGAGCGTCCTCGCCGAGCTTGCGGTGCTCCACGCGGTGCTGCTCGTACGCCGATCCGCGACGCTCAACCTGGTGGGCTCGATCGCCTTCGGGCTCTCGGCGGTCGCCGCCTACGTCGTCCCGAATACGAACGAGATGCTGAATGCGGCTCTGGCCACGTCGGGGACGCTGGTCGGTGCGCTCTGCTTCCTGTGGGCGGCGCGGATCCTGGTGAAGCCGCCGCCGTGGCTGCTGCCTGCGAGCCGCTAGGCAGCGTCTGAGCCGTTGCCGGACCCGGCCGCGCCGTCGACGATCTCGAAGGTGCCCGTCTCCTCGGAGAAGCGGGCGAGGCCGGCCTCCTTGGCCTCCTCGACGACTGCCTGGGCCACGGCCGGCGCGACGTCGCGGTTGAAGACCGAGGGGATGATGTAGTCCTCGGCCAGGTCGTCCTCGGTGACCACGTCGGCGATTCCGCGGGCGGCCGCGAGCTTCATCTCCTCGGTGATGCGAGGGGCGCCGGCGTCGAGGGCGCCGCGGAAGATCCCCGGGAAGCAGAGGACATTGTTGATCTGGTTCGGGTAGTCGGAGCGGCCGGTGGCCATGATCCGGACGTGGGGCTCGGCCTCCTCGGGCATCACCTCGGGAGTGGGATTGGCCATCGCGAAGACGATGGCGTCGTCGTTCATCTTTGCCAGGGAGCCCGCCTCGACGAGCCCGGGGCCGGAGAGGCCGATGAAGAGGTCACAGCCCTCGATCACGTCGTTGGGCCCGCCCGAGAGCTTCCCGCTGTTGGTGTTCTCGGCGAACCAGCGCTTGATGTCCGACATGGAGTCGTCGGCGTAGTCCTCGCGGTCGGTGGAGATCGCTCCCTTGCGGTCGCAGCCGATGATCTCCCTGATCCCGGACTCCTGCATCATCTTCGTGCAGGCGATCCCGGCCGCGCCGGTGCCCAGCACCAGGACGCGCAGGTCCTCGATCGGCTTGCCGGTGATCTTCAGCGAGTTGAAGAGCGCGGCCATGACGACGACCGCGGTGCCGTGCTGGTCGTCGTGGAAGACGGGTATGTCGAGATCCTCCCTGAGCGTCTCCTCGATCTCGAAGCATCGTGGGGCGGAGATGTCCTCGAGGTTGATGCCGCCGAAGGTGGGGGCGAGGAGCTTGACCGTCTGGATGATCTCCTTCGGGTCGTTGGTGTCGAGGCAGATCGGGAATGCGTCGATGTCAGCGAACTCCTTGAAGAGCATCGCCTTGCCCTCCATCACGGGCATGGCGGCCTCGGGACCGATGTCGCCGAGGCCGAGCACCGCGGAGCCGTCGGAGACCACGGCGACCGTGTTGGCCTTGATCGTGTAGTCGAACGCCTTGCTCTTGTCCGCCGCGATGTACTCGCAGACGCGGGCGACGCCGGGGGTGTAGGCCATCGAGAGGTCGTCGCGGGTCTTCAGCGGGTACTTGTTGTGCTGCTCGATCTTGCCCTTCTTGTGCATCTCGAAGGTGCGGTCGGTGAAGCCGAGTACCCGCGCGCCCCGTGTGGAGCCGATCGAGCGCAGGATCTGCTCCCAGGCCTCGGCGCTGTTGGCGTCGATGGTGAACTCGCGAACCCGCTTGCCCTCCGGCCCGGCGCCAGGGATGAGGTCGACGGACTGAAGCGCCCCGCCGGCCTCCGCGATCTGCGCCGTGAGCTTTCCGAGAGGCTCCTGGCGAGCGTCGAGCTCGACGCGGACGGTGACGCTGTATTGAGCGGAGGCAGCCATTGGGCGCCGATAATAGGCGGCGGCGCTCGTCCGGTTGCTCGCCGGCGACCCGCTAAGTTCCTCCGATGACTCGCCCTCTGCTCACCCGCGCCGGTATCGCCGCTGCGCTGCTCGCTCTGTTCTGCCTGGCCTCCGCCGGCGGCGCCTTGGCGAAGAAGAAGGGGGCCCTGCCACCGATCCACGTCAGCGGAACCGTCTACACGTTCGACAACCAGACTCCGATAGCCGGCGCCACGGTGAGGGTCGCCGAGCTTCCAGGCCTGAGCGCCCAGTCAGGTTCGGACGGGAGATACGACCTGCTGGTTCCGGACGGCACCAGGTTCACGCCGTACGCCGACGCTCCTGGCCACCACCGCATTTACCTGCAGACGTACGTGAGCCAGGGCAGCGACCTCCAGCGGGTCAACTTCCAGGTGCCCAGCGATGCGGCATACGACGGGCTCGCGGCGATCCTCAACGTCCCGCGCGATGCGAACGACCAGCTGATCAGCTGTGCGGTGGTCTCGACGTTCAGCACGATCAATGTGCGCAACCTGAGCTTCGACGACTTCGTCGCCTTTGGCGCCCACGGGGTCGCGGGGGCCACGGCCAGCGCCAGCCCGGCCCTGCCGAACCCGGTCTACTTCAACGCGTCGGTGATCCCGGACTCCTCCCGGACCGAGTCCTCGATCGACGGCGGCGTCGTCTGGCCCGTTGTGCCGGCGGGGGTCTACCGCTTCGAGGCTCACCACCCGACGACCCGGTTCGCCCCATTCCGCGCGACCTGTGAGCCGGGTCGCGTCGTCAACGCCAATCCTCCCCAGGGGCTCTACGAGCTCGCTCCGGGCGAGGCGATCGATTCCTCCGTCTCGGCGTCACTCGCCTCGGTCCATTTCGACCTCAGCGGGGCGAGGGCTCGTCTGAAGGCCCGAGTCAAGGCCCACGAGTACGTGGCCGTCAGCGGCGTCCTGCGGCACGGGAAGCGGTCCCTGGCCAGCCGCCGGACCGGTGGATATGCCCCGGGAAAGCGGACCCTGTCGTTTCCGGTGGGGCAGCGTCTGGCGGGCAAGCGGGTCGCCGTCAAGCTCACCATCGAGGACGGTCAGGGCAACGCCAGGACCCTGACCCGGAAGGTGCGGATTCCCGCGCTCTAGCCGCTCGGCGCCGAGACGGCGGCGCGTAGGATCGTGGTATGCCCGCGACCAAGACCGAGGCCGGCGGTAAGGGAGGCGCCAAGAAGCCGCCCGGCGAGCTCTTCCTGATAGACGGCAACTCCCTCGCCTACCGGGCCTTCTTCGCCCTCCCGGAGTCGATCGCGACTCACGACGGCCGCCCCACCAACGCCATCTACGGCCTCGCCTCGATGTTCGCCAAGATGCTCATCGACCACGATCCGAGCGCCGTGGTGGTCTGCTGGGACGCCGGCTGGTCCGGCCGTGAGCTCACCTACGAGCCCTACAAGTCCCAGCGCAAGCCCCGCCCCGACCTCCTCCGCGACCAGTGGCCGCACCTGATGCCCTTGGCCGAAGCCTTTGGTTTCACCAACATCAAGGTGGACGGCTACGAGGCCGACGACGTGATCGCCTCGCTCACCAAGCGAGCCCGCGAACAGGACCTCGACGTGATGGTCGTCTCCGGCGACCGCGACGTCTACCAGCTGGTCGAGGATGGCGTCCGCGTCATGACCACCTCCCGCGGCGTCACGGACACCAAGATCTACGACAGCAAGGGTGTGGTCGAGCGCTACGGCGTTCCGCCCGAGCTGGTCACCGACCTGATCGGCCTGAAGGGCGACACCTCGGACAACATCCCCGGCGTCCCCGGGATCGGCGACAAGACCGCCTCACAGCTCCTTCAGGAGTACGGCGACCTCGAGGGCGTGCTGTCCAACATCGACAACATCTCCGGAGCCAAGCGGAAGGAGAACCTCACCAACCACGCCGAGGACGCGCGCGTCTCCAAGCAGCTCGCCACGGCGATCACCAATATCGACATCGAGCTCGACCTCGACGAGCTGATGTCGAAGCGGATGGACCGCAGCCGGCTCCGCGAAGTCGCCCGCGAATTCGAGCTCCGCGTCATCCTCGAGCGCCTGGAGGAGGAGCTCGGCGCCGACTTCGTCCCGGATGCGAAGGTCGATGAGGAGCTCGACGCCACCGCCGAGGCGGGCTCGGTCGACGACCTCGCGGAGGGCGACGTCGCCCTGGCGATCGCGGGCGAGGTGCGAGGGCGCGCCGTAGCCGAAGGCGAGGCGCGACCCGTTTCATGGGCGGGCTACGACGGCAAGAAGCTGGTCGAGGGCGATTGCCCGGACTTCGGCGAGCTCGCCGATGCTCTAGGCAAGCGCCGCCTGATCGGTCACGACCTGAAGAGCCTCGGCGGCGGCGCCCGGCACGGCCTCCTGGCGGCCGCCGGCGACGGCCTCGACCTCCGCCACGACACGATGGTCGGTGCCTACCTGCTGGACCCGGCCCGCCGCACCTATGACCTGATCGACATCGCCGCCCAGCGCGGCCTGGCCGCCGCGCCCAAGGACGCCGGCGACGGCGACCAGCTTGAGCTGGGGGAGGAGCCGCCCCCCGATCCCGCGGCCGAGGCCCGCCTCGTCTGGGAGATTGCGCAGCTACAGCGCAAGGGGATCAAGGAGGGCGGCCTGGAGAAGCTGATGGACGAGGTGGAGATGCCCCTGATCGAGGTCCTGGCCGCGATGGAGCAGAACGGCGTCCTGCTCGACCAGAAGCGTCTCGCCGACATAGGCGAGGGCTTCGAGCAGCGCATAGAGACCCTCCAGGCCGAGATCTTCGAGCTGGCGGGCCACGAGTTCACCATCGGCTCGCCACAGCAGCTGGCCGAGGTCCTCTTCGACGAGCTCGGCCTCACCAAGAAGCGCCGAGGCAAGACCGGCTTCTCCACCGACGCCCGCGTCCTCTCCCAGATCCGCGAGGAGCACGAGATCGTCGCGAAGGTCGAGCAGTGGCGCGAGCTCACCAAGTTGAAGAGCACCTACCTCGATGCCCTGCCGGAGCTGATCGACCCCGACACCGGCCGCCTGCACACGACCTTCAACCAGACGGCGACAGCAACCGGCCGCCTCTCCAGCACCAATCCCAACCTCCAGAACATCCCGATCCGCAGCGACGAGGGTCGCCCGATCCGATCGTGCTTCGTCGCCCCGCGCGGCCAACGCCTGCTCTCCGCGGACTACAACCAGATCGAGCTGCGGATCCTGGCCCACATGGCGGGAGAGGATGCCCTCAGGGAGATCTTCGCCCGCGGCGAGGACATCCACGCGGCCACGGCCGCCGGGATCATCGGCGCCGACCCGAAGAAGGTCAGCCCAGGCGAGCGCTCCAAGGCCAAGATGGTCAACTACGGCATCGCCTACGGCCTCTCCGCGTACGGGCTGGCCGATCGCCTCAACATCGAGCAGGAGGAGGCCGGCGCCTACATCGACCGCTACTTCGAGCGCTTCCCGGCGGTGAAGAGCTACATCACCGAGACGGTCGAGTTCGCCAAGGAGCATGGATACGTCAGCACGCTGCTCGGCCGCCGCCGCCCGATCCCGGAGCTCCGTTCGGGCCGCCCCCAGGTCCGGGGCCAGGGCGAGCGCAACGCGGTGAACATGCCGATCCAGGGCACCTCCGCCGACATCATCAAGATCGCGATGGTTGACGCCCAGCGTCAGCTGGAGAGCTCCGACCTCGAGACGCGCCTGGTGCTCCAGATCCACGACGAGCTCCTCTTCGAGGGGCCGACCGACGAGATGGACGCCGCCTCGAAGCTGGTCGAGAAGGCGATGTGCGGCGCCTTCCCGCTCGACCCGCCCCTGGCGGTCGATGTCGGCGTCGGCAAGGACTGGCTGGCCGCGAAGTAGCGCCCGTCGTCTGAGAGGATCCGCCGATGGACAGGGGCTTCGCGGTCTTGATCATGGCTGTGGTCGGCGGCTGTATCGCCCTGCAGGCGCCGATCAACGCCGGGCTCGGCAAGTCGACCGGCAGCTTCGCCGCCGCCACCGTCTCCTTCGCCGTCGGCACTCTCCTGCTGGCGGCGATCGTCTCGGTCAGCGGCAAGGCGGGTGGCCTCGGCGAGGTGGCCCACGTCGAGTGGTACTACCTGCTCGGGGGAGTGCTCGGCGCGGCCTACGTCTTCTCGGCGCTCGTCCTGGTCAGCCAGATCGGCGCCGGCGCCGTGGCCGCCGCGACGGTCACCGGCCAGCTCACCACCTCCGTGGTTCTCGACCGGATCGGCTTCCTGGGGCTCGAGCAGCAGCCGATCACGGCGAGCCGGGTGGCGGGAATCCTGCTGCTGCTCGCGGGCACCTACCTGATCGTCCGTTGATTGCGGCTTTTCACCGATGACTCGCGGCCTTCCCCGGGGTTAGATTCGAAGGCGTCAATCCCCGGTCACAGGAGGTGACCGATGTTGAGCAGGATGCTCGGACCGCTCTCGGTCATCTGCCTCGGAGCAGTTGCGATGTATGTCTTCTTCGCCGCGCTGGGCGGCATCAGCCCGAGCGAGGTGATCTGGCCCACGATCGTGGTCGGGGTGCTCTGCGTCCTCTTCGCCATACGTGCGCTGGTCGTCCGCCATGAGCTCGGCTCGGGAGGCGGCGCAACGGCCCGCTCGGTCAACAGCCTCAGGGAGCGCCGCGGGTTCTAGGACTACGCGGCGGCGGTGAGCGTCTCGCGCTCGCTGCTCTTCTCGCGTGCCGGGCCCGCAAACTCGGGCGGGGCGATCCGGAGGTAGTGCCCGAACGCCCAATCGACGAAGCGCTTGCGCCCGCAGGCGCGGATCACCGCGCGCTGTACGCGGGCGGGCAGTTTCGGCAGCAGCTTCTGCGTCCTGAGCAGCCAGCGGAACTTCCACTCGTGCTCGTCCACGAACGCCCCGTAGCTGTGCAGCGCCGCCTCGCGATCCTGGCGGCCCTCGACCACGTCGCGCAGCTCGTCCCCGAGCTTGATGCCGAAATAGAGGGCGGTCCTGATGCCCTCCGCCGTCAGCGGCAGGCAGTGGCCCGCCGAGTCGCCGACGAAGAAGACTCCGTCCTCCGTGCCCTTCCGGATCTTGTGCGGGATCCAATTGCCCTGGTAGCGGACCGCGTCGCGCTCGAGGTCCTCCGCGAGCAGCACGGTGGTGTCCTTGACGTGGAAGCGGGGGTCGAATGAGCCGACGCCGATCCGCTGCTCGTCGCTGGCGGGAAAGCTCCAGCCGTAGCCGGCCGGCACGTAACGGCGGTCGATCCAGACCTCGAGGTCGTCCCCACCGCCGTGCGGATGTACCTCGAGGCCGCGCGAGAGGGGGGCATCGGGCGGCTGGTAGCCGCCGTCGGCGGCGAGAATCCGCCGCCATCCCAGAGCGTCCACGATCAGCGGTGCGGAGACATCGCCGCGGTCGGTGTGGACCGTCTCACCGGTGCGGCCGTTGACCTTGGCGGTCTCGAACTGGGCGTTCGACTGTGCCCAGAGCAGCCGACAGAGCTCGCGATAGTCGAAGGTCGAGAAGGTCCAGGGGAGCTCGTACCGGGACGTTCCCCGCGGCGTGTGCACGACCAGCTCGCCGAACTCCTGGCGCTTGGAGCCCTCGAGGCCCATCGCCGCGAGCCACGCGGTCGGGATGCCGCACGCCGAGGTCTGGCGCTCGCCGATCTCGTAGCGGTCGAGCACGAGCACCCTCGCCTCCGAACCGGCGAGCTGCCGCGCGACGGTCAGGCCCGCGAAGCTCGCGCCGCAGACGATCACGTCGTAGCTGCCACTCAGCGGGGTACGCTCCTCGCCGCGCTTGGTCTGACGCCTGGGCATCGCTCGCAAAGGTAGTGGAAGGCCGCCCGGGAGCGGGACGGCGAACCCGTGCCTCAGGCATGTGTCTGCAACACTCTGCGGCCGTGCCCGAGATGGACACAACGACAGAGACTCCCCCGGAAGAACAGCCGCAGGAGGAGCAGCCGCAGAGCTCCGGCAACGGCGCTGCCACCCTCGACGACTTCATGATCGAGGTCGACGGCAAGCTCGTTCCGAACTACGACGCGACGATCCATCCCTTCAACGAGGGCGATGTCGTGAGCGGCAAGGTCGTGCGCATCGACCAGGACGAGGTCCTGGTGGACATCGGCTACAAGAGCGAGGGCGTCATCCCCTCGAACGAGCTCTCGATCCGCAAGTCGGTCGATCCCTCCGAGGAGGTCGAGCTCGGCGAGGACGTCGACGCGCTCGTCCTCACCAAGGAGGACCAGGAGGGGCGCCTCATCCTCTCCAAGAAGCGCGCCCGCTTCGAGAAGGCCTGGCGCCGGATCGAGAAGGCCGCCGACTCCGGCGAGCCCGTCGAGGGCACCGTGATCGAGGTCGTCAAGGGCGGACTGATCCTCGACCTCGGCGTGCGCGGCTTCCTGCCCGCCTCGCTGGTCGACATTCGCCGCGTTCAGAACCTCGACGAGTTCATGGGCCAGAAGCTCGAGTGCAAGGTGATCGAGCTCAACCGCTCGCGCAACAACGTCGTGCTCTCTCGCCGCGCGGTCCTCGAGGAGGAGCGCAAGGAGGTCCGCGAGCAGATCCTCGGCAATCTCGAGCCCGGTGAGGTGGTGGAGGGCCAGATCTCCAACATCGTCGACTTCGGCGCCTTCGTCGACCTCAAGGGCATCGACGGCCTGATCCACATCTCCGAGCTCTCCTGGAGCCACGTCAACCACCCCTCCGAGGTGGTCTCGATCGGAGACACGGTGCGGGTCAAGGTCCTCGACATCGACCGCGACCGCCAGCGCATCTCCCTGGGCCTGAAGCAGACCCAGGAGGACCCGTGGCAGAAGGTCCTCAACGAGTACAAGGAGGGTGACACGGTCGACGGCAAGGTGACCAAGATCGTCGCCTTCGGAGCCTTCGTCCAGATCCTCCCCGGCGTCGAGGGACTGGTCCACATCTCAGAGCTTGCGCAGCACCACGTCGAGAGCCCCGCAGAGGTCGTTCGCCCCGGCGACGAGCTCCAGGTGAAGATCCTCGAGGTCGACGACTCCCGCCGCCGTCTTTCGCTGAGCGTGAAGCGCGTCGAGGGCCAGGAGCTGCCCACCCGCGAGGTCACGGACGACGTGGTGATCGAAGACGTGCCCGAGGTTGAGGCCGAGCTCGCGGCTCCGTCAGCCGAGCCGGAGGCCGAGCCGGCAGCGGCGGAAGCTCCCGCGGCCGAGGCCGCGCCCGAGGAGGCGCCCGCCGAGGAGCCGCCTGCCGAGGAGGAACCTCCCGCCGAGGAGGAGCCGGCCGCCGAGGAGGAGCCGGCCGCCGAGGAGGAGCCGGCCGCCGAGGAGGCACCCGCCGAGGAGCCGCCGGCCGAGGAGCCACCTCCAACGCAGGGTTGACCCGCTTCGTAGGCCTCACGGGAGGGATCGGGGCCGGCAAGTCCGAAGCGCTGGCCGCGTTCGAGCGACGGGGCATCCCGGTCCTCTCGACCGACAAGGTCGCTCACGACATCCTCGATGACGAGGCGGTGCGGCAGGCGCTGGTCGAGCGCTGGGGGGAGGAGATCGCTCCCGATGGGACCGTCGACCGCGACAGGGTGGGGGAGATCGTCTTCGGCGACCGTGACGAGCTGACCTGGCTCGAGAGCGTCACCCATCCTCGCGTCGGCGCGCACGTGCTCGAGTGGCGGCAGGGTCTGGATCCCGAGACGGAGATCGCCGTCGTCGAGGTTCCTCTGCTGTTCGAGGCAGCGATGGAGAGCGCCTTCGACGCCACGCTCGCGGTAGTCGCCGATGACGAGGTTCGCGACGCCCGGCTGCGCGAGCGCGGCCAGACGGGCTCGCAGGGCAGAGAGGGCCGGCAGCTCGATCAGGTCGAGAAGATCCGCCGTGCCGACCACGTCATCCGCAACGATGAGTCGCTTGAAGCGTTGGATGGAGAGGTGAACAAGCTGATCGACCAACTGCGCCAGGGGGGCGGTGGATGAGTCCGAGCACCTCGGTCCGGTCCGCGCACACGCGCTCGAAGGGCAGCTCCTCGCGCTCGAAGACCCGCAGGACCACTCAGACCAACGCCCGGCGGCGCTCCCAGCGCAGGCGCCGGGCTCTGGTCATCGGCGGGACGCTGATCGTGGGCGTCCTCGGCGGCTTCCTGCTCGCCAACAGCGACCGCTTCCAGCGGACCCTGGAGGAGGTCACCCTCCCCCTCCAGCACGAGGACATCATCCGGCAGCAGGCCGCCGAGAAGGACGTGCCCGCCGACCTGATCGCCGCGGTGATCTACAACGAGTCGCGCTTCCGCGACCAGACCTCCCACGCCGGAGCGCGCGGGCTCATGCAGATCACTCCGAGCACCGCGAAGGTGATCGAGAGCCTCAGCGGCGGCCAGACCTTCAACTTCGACGACCTCTCGGATCCCGAAATCAACATCCGCTACGGGACCTTCTACCTCCACTACCTGATCCAGAAGTTCGGGGACAACGAGATCGCGGCGCTGGCCGCCTACAACGCCGGAGAGACCAACGTGGCCAATTGGGGAGGCTCGAGCCTGAGCCTGGACGACATTCCATTTCCCGAAACGCGCGACTACGTGGAGAATGTCCTGGAGAAGCGCGACGAGTACGCGCGGCACTACCGACACGAGCTGGGACTCGACTGAGCAGGGGACCAGAGAGGAGATCATGGAGCTGAGTCGCCGAAGCCGCAGCCTGATCGCAGCCCTTGCCTGTGCGTCCGCGCTGGGGCTGGGAGTGCTGCCCTCCGCGGCGCCCGCGGCGCCCCGCGCCCATGCCTCCGTGGTCGGCGGCGCGCGCGCCAACCCGGCGCAGTTCCCGTACGCGGTCGCGATCTTCCGCAAGGGCCACATGCACTGCAGCGGCTCCGTGATCGCGCCGACGAAGGTGCTCACCGCGGGGCACTGCGTCGACGGTTTCAACCTCGCCAACTTCCAGGTGATCATCGGCCGCCCGACGCTCCGTGACGTCTCGGCCGGCCAGTCGATCGGCGTCGTTTCGGGGCGGGTCCATCCCGACTTCGAGCAGACCGGCCTGCACGACGTGGCGGTCCTCAACCTCGCCCAGCCGACCGCGGCTCCGCCCATCGCTCTCGCCACGCCCGACCAGAACGCCGCGACGACGGGGGTGGGCGGGCGACTGAGCGTGGCGGGGTACGGCGCCACCAATCCGTTCGGAACGCGTCTCTCCGGGTTCCTCAAGGCGACCGTCGAGCAGGTGCGGACCGACCACCGCTGCCTGAAGGCCTACACGCGCGACCTGTTCGCCCCCGAGAGCATGATCTGCGCACTCGGGGCGCGGAAGAAGAAGCCGGGCCGCTTCAAGATCCACACCTCGGCATGCTCGGGCGACAGCGGCGGCCCGCTGGTGGCCGATACGCCGACCGGCCCCATCGAGGTCGGGACTGTTTCGTTCGGCGGGGCCCTCTGCGGCCTGCCGGCGGCGCCGACGGTCTACTCGCGCGTCTCCGCCAGCCTGGACTTCATCAACGCGCCGTAGCTCCCCTGGGCCGCTAGGCGGGAGGGCCGTACGCGCTGCTCGAGGGAGTCCCTCGGTAGCAGCCCAGTGTGTAGGGGAACTCGTAGTTCGCGACGTAGTGGTACATGCGCACCTTCTTGCCGAGGTAGCTCACCTTGCTGGTCGTGCCGTGGCACTCGTCGAGTTCGGAGTTGCCGAGGTAGCGGCCGCCCTTGCCGCGCGGCCCGTAGATCGGGAAGCCGTCGAACGCCCAGCCAATCAGCTTCGACTGCTTGTTCGGGGAGCCCGTGCCGATGCATGGCGGCAGGCCGTGGTAGTGGTAGACCCCGGTCATCTCGGGATGTCCCGAGCAGTTGTCTTGGACCTCGTGCGCGACCGCGTCGCGGTTCTCCCCGTCGACGGCGTCGAAGAGGGCCACTCCGTTCTTCATGATCCCGACCTGCCCGCCGACGCAGCTGGGATCGGAGCGGTAGTGGGGCTTCGCCGAAAGTGTCAGCGAGACCGCGTGTGAGGAGATGCGGTTCGGGTTTCGATCAACCTGGTAGGCGTCGTCGGACGGCTGGACCGGGTAGACGCCGGTCGTCTGGCTCGTGGGCAGGCCGTTGCCGCTCAGGACAAGCTTCTTGCCACGGACCTTCTTGCGGAACGATCCGGGACAGGAGACGGCGCCGTCGACGGTCACCTTCTTGGTGAGGTCGTATGTGGATCCGTGGATCCACGAGCCGTTCGTGAAGGCGCCGCCACCGCCGGCCTGAACGCGACACTCGTACAGGTAGTCGACCCGGGGTCTGGACGTGGTGGTGTGTCCGTCGCCGAGGGGAAGGGCGGTCAGGTCGGGACCGCTCGCGGCGGCCGGCGCCGCGGCGCTGCTGGACAGGGTCAGCTTGCCGGTGCCGAACAGGGCGATGCAGATGCCGAGCGAGCATCCGGCGAGCCCGATTAGAGCGGTCAGTCGTTTGATAGCTCCCTTCGAGAACATCGATTCACACTCCTCTCGTTTCCCTGTGCGTGGGAGGAAGCTATGCGGGGATTCTGAGAGCCGGCTGAGAGGCGTCTAGAAAACCTGAGACCGCGGACACCAACTACTGAGGGTTGAGCCGCCGCCAATCGGGTCTAGGGTGGCCCATCGCCTCGCGTCCGCTGACAACCGAACGGGCCGGCGAGCGCCGGCTCCAGCTGCTTTCCGCCGCACTCGAGGTGTTCGGCGACCGGGATTACGAGGAGGTCTCCGTCGACGAGGTCGCCGAGGCGGCCGGCGTCTCCCACGGCCTGGTCTTCCAATACTTCGGCAGCAAGAGGGGCCTGTATGTCGCCTGCCTCGAGCCGCTGATCGAGGGCTTCCGGTCACGGGTCGAGCCCGATCCCGAGCTGCCTCCCGGCGAGCGGCTGCGCTCCGGCCTCCGCAACTTCGCCGACGCGATCTACGAGCATCCGGCCGGTTACCGCAACCTGATGACCCGGGCGAGTGGCTTCAGTGAGGTCCGGGAGGCACTCGAGGAGGCCCGCTGGTGGCGCGTCGCCCAACTCGCCGAGGCGATGGGCCTCGATGCCGAGCGCCCCGCCGTCCGCGTGGGGCTGCGCGCCTGGACGTCGTACGTCGAGGCGGCGATGCTCACCTGGCTCGAGGAGGGCGCCCCTGAGCGCGCCGGGATGGTCGAGATGCTGGTCCGGGTGCTGGAAGCCACGGCCGAGGGGATCGCCGCGGTCGACGCCTAGGCGAGCCGCCGTTCCAGCGACGTCTCGATCCGAGGGCGACGCCAGTCACCGGGAACGATCCTCTCGATCCGCAGTTCCACGCGATCTCCGTCGAAATCGAGGGTGGCGAACTGGTTGTCGAAGGTGGGCTTCTGCTCGAGGTGCCATTCCGCCTCCGGTAGCTTCACGCCGGCTGAGCGAGCCAGACCGCGGGTGAGCGCTCGCGCCAGCTTCGAGTCGCCGGCTTGCGCGATCCGGCGTTCCCGCTTGCTCAGGGCGTTCCGGAACGGCGAGCAGACCGCCTGCCAGACGGGACTCGTCACCCCGTCGCACTTTGGGAACTCCACGCCGGCGAGGTAGGCGTGATGGATGTCTCCTCCGAGCGACACGATCGAGGAGGGGGGCGCACCCCTCTCGCCGGCTCCGGCAGCTCGGATCAGCTCGACGATCTGGTCGAACGAATGGGGAAAGGCAGCCCAGTGTTCGAGGTCGAGTCCGCGGCGCACCCGCTCTCCGAAGCCCTTCATGGCCTTCGTCCAGGCTCCGCCGGCGACCGCGTCGTTCCAGGATTCGAGGTTGTGAATCGCCCGCGGCAGGAAGATCGGCAGGGTGTCGGCGATCACCAGGTGCCTGACGTCGCCGGTCACCACCTCCTCGAGCCATCTCCATTCCTCGTCGTCGAACATCCGCCGCGGGCTCTCGCCGAGCACGCGGCCCTCGCGTGAGTCGAGCATCACCAGTCGGACGCCGCCGAGGTCCCGCGAGAGGCTCCAGCGTCTGCCCTCGCTGCCCCAGTCGACGTCCCGCGCCCACTCGTGCAGCGCCCGACCGGAGTCGGGCTGGGACTTGAGGTGGGCGAGCAGCTCCCGGTCGGCGATCTGATCCGGGGAGAAGTTCCCCAGCGCCTGGTAGACCCAGTAGCTCGCGAGCCCGCCGGTGATCCTGCGATCCCACCAGGGCTTCGCCCGCATCTCCTCCAACCACGAGATCGACGTGTTCCAGTCGTCGTGGATGTCGTGGTCGTCGAAGATCATGGCCGAGGGCACGGTGGAGAGCAGCCACCGGATCGACTCCTCCCCCCACGTCTCGCGGTAGAGGTGCGTGTACTCCTCGAAGTCCGCCACCTCGTCGCCGGGGTCACCGTCCGTTCCCCGCCGTTCGCGAATGAACTCGCGTGTTCGAGGTGCGTCCTCGTCCGCGTAGACCTGGTCACCGATCATCAGCAGCAGGTCCGGCCACTCCTCGGCGGGTTGCTCCTTCATGCGGATCGCAAGGGCGTAGAGCGCGTCGATCTCCCGGCCGTGCTCGGGATCCTCGTCCTTGGTCAGCGTGTGCGGCGGGATGTGCGGCACCGCGACCCTGCACGACCCGAAGACCATGCGAAGTGGGGCGTCACGCTCGAGGGTGCGCAGGCGGCTCGGCGGAAAGCCGCTCTCGGCGGGTGGCCAGACGCGTTCGCCGTCGAGCTTCACCTCGTACTCATAGGACGAGCCCGGCTCGAGGCCGTCCATGCAGACCAGGGCGTAGTGGTGTCCCTCCACGCGGAACGTCCGATCGCGCCGGCCGAGCACCTCGACCTCGCACGGAGCGTCCGTCTCGACCCAGAGGGTCGCCTCGGTCTCGCCGACGTAGCGCAGCAACGGCCCCAGAATCAATCCCGGCATGCTTCCGGGGTACCCGGGCAGCCGCCTTTGGAACTCGGCGGTTTCCGGTAATGGGCGCCAGCTACGCTTGATCCGAGGGTGCCCCGGAGGGGGAAGCCTGAGGAGCAACCCGATTATTGATGGGAAAATTCAAGCTGAATCCCGCATATACGCCGACAGCGGACCAGCCGAAGGCGATCGAGGGCCTCGCCGAGGGGATCGAGGCGAAGGAGCGATTCCAGACGCTGCTGGGTGCGACCGGCACGGGCAAGACCTTCACGATGGCCGCGACGATCGAGCGCGTCCAGCGCCCGGCCCTGGTCATCGCCCACAACAAGACGCTGGCGGCGCAGCTCTGCAACGAGTTCCGCGAGTTCTTTCCGGACAACGCCGTCGAGTACTTCGTCAGCTACTACGACTACTACCAGCCCGAGGCCTATGTCCCGGCCCAGGACCTCTACATCGAGAAGGACTCATCGATCAACGACGAGATCGACCGCCTGCGCCATTCCGCGACGGCCTCGCTCTTCGCCCGCGACGACGTGATCATCGTCGCCTCGGTCTCCTGCATCTACGGGATCGGCTCACCGCAGCTCTACCGGGAGCAGATGCAGCTCTTCAAGGTCGGCGACTGGATCGACCGCCAGGACGTCTTCCGCAAGCTGGTCGGCATGCAGTACCGCCGCAACGACCAGAACCTGGCGCGCGGCGCCTTCCGGGCCCGCGGCGAGGTGCTGGAGATCTTCCCGGCGTACGCCGAGTCGGCGTACCGGATCCAGCTCTTCGGGGATGAGATCGAGGCTATTCAGCACTTCGACCCGCTGACCGGCGAGATCCTCGACGTGATCGATCATGTCTCGGTCTGGCCGGCGAGCCATTACGTCGTCAAGGAGGAGACGATGGAGCGGGCCGTCGACGAAATCGAGCGGGAGATGCGCAACCAGGTCGCCCACTTCGAGGAGCACGGCAAGCAGCTCGAGGCGCACCGGCTTCAGCAACGCACCCGCTACGACATGGAGATGATGCGCGAGCTCGGCTTCTGCCCCGGCATCGAGAACTATTCGCGGATCCTGGACGGCCGGCCGCCGGGCAGCCCGCCCTACACGCTGATCGACTACTTCCCTGACGACTTCGTCCTCTTCGTCGACGAGTCCCACCAGACCATCCCGCAGCTCGGCGGGATGTACGAGGGAGACTTCTCGCGCAAGTCGACTCTGGTCGACTTCGGCTTCCGGCTGCCGAGCGCGGTCGACAACCGCCCGCTCAAGTTTCACGAGTTCCTCGACCGGATCAACCAGATGGTCCTCGTCTCGGCCACACCGGGCCCGTGGGAGAGGGCCGAGTCCTCGAACGTCGTCGAGCAGATCGTCCGGCCGACGGGGATCGTCGACCCCGATGTCGAGGTTCGGGAGACCAAGAACCAGATCGACGATCTGATGAACGAGGTCAGGGTGCGGGCGGAGAGGGACGAGCGGGTGCTGGTCACCACGCTCACCAAGAAGATGGCCGAGGACCTGACGGAGTACCTGCTCGAGCACGGCTTCAAGGTCCGCTACCTGCACTCCGAGATCGACACCCTCGAGCGGATCCAGATCATCCGCGAGCTCCGGCTCGGCGAGTACGACGTGCTCGTCGGCGTGAACCTGCTCCGAGAGGGCCTCGACCTTCCCGAGGTCTCATTGGTCGCGATCCTCGACGCGGACAAGGAGGGCTTCCTCCGCGGCGAGACCAGCCTGATCCAGACGATCGGCAGGGCGGCCCGGAACGTCGACGGGCGCGTCCTGATGTACGCGGACAAGGAGACCGACGCGATGCGCAAGGCGATCTCCGAGACCGACCGCCGCCGCGCGATCCAGCTGGCCTACAACGAGGAGCACGGCATCACTGCCGCCACGGTCACCAAGGGCATCTCCGACATGGCCGAGTTCCTGGCGATGGAGTCGAACGCGCCACGCCGGCGCCGGCGGCGCCGCGAGGAGACCGCGACCAAGACGCCCGAGGAGCTCGAGAAGCTGGTCATCGAGCTGGAGGAGGAAATGCTCGCCGCGGCCGACGACCTCCGCTTCGAGGAGGCCGCGCGCATCCGCGACGAGCTCAAGGAGCTCAAGGCGGACCTCGACGCGATTCGGGCGTAGCGCCGCCCGGACTCAGGCGGCTGCTGAGGCGAGCAGCACCACGTTCGAGAGGGTCAGCGGCCCCGGGCCGCCACCCGCATCCGCTGCGGCCTGCGTGATCGCATCCCAGGCCTCCTCCTGCGCCTCGCCAGCGTGCTGCTCGATCATTGCCCGGATCGGGGCGGCGATCGCCCTCACGTAGGCGGTGAAGTGCGCCGGGGAGTCGAACTCGAAGATCACCTCGTCCTGCTCCACGGCGACCTCCGAGAACCCACCTCCTTCGAGCAGACCGCCGATGGCGTCGGGGGTCGGCCGGGAGAGAGGCCCGGGCGTTCCGGGCGGGGGAGGGGGCACATCAAACCGCTCCATCGTCGTCCTCGTCGGAATCGAGAGGAAGGGGACCTGGTCGGGCTCGCCCCACGAGCTGATCGCCATCCGCGCACCCGGCTTGAGGAAGCCGCGGATGCGCCTCGCGGCGGCCTCGGCGTCGGGCTCGAAGATGATTCCCCAGCGGGAGACGGCGGCGTCGAAGCTCTCGTGCGGAAAATCGAGGCTGGAGGCGTCCGACTCCATGAACTCGAGGTTGCCCAGGCGGGCCGCTGCCGCGCGTTCACGCGCGAAGGCCAGCATCTCGGCGGAGATGTCCGTGGCCACGACGCGGCCCTCCGGGCCGGCCCTGCGAGCGGCGGTCAGCGCCGGCTCGCCGTACCCGGCGGCGACGTCCAGGACCCGGCTTCCGGGCTCCACGCCGGCGAGCCCCACCAGCCGCTCGCTGATGTGCCGGTCCGCCCGGTCGTTGAACTCGCTCCACTCCATCCACCCGACCGCAGCGGAGTCCCAGTTCTTGTGCTGCACCTCGCGGAAGTCGCCCGGGTCGATTTTCTTGGACTCCACGCCCATTCCACAATAGTGGGGTCAAGGAATGCAGTGTCCTTACCGATCTCGGTGGGGACCACTGATGACGACCCGGACTCCTCTCTCCACGCGATCGTTGCTCGGCGCCCTTGCGGCCGCCGGCGCTCTGCTGATGATCGCGCTCCTGCCCGGTGAGGCCCATGCCTCCGTCGTCGGGCCCACCGGCCAGATCAAAGCCTGCTACGCGAAGAAGGGCAAGGCGAAGGGCACCCTCCGCGTCGTCCGCTCGGGCAAGCGCTGCAGGAAGGGGCAGAAGCCGCTCGTCTGGAACTCTCAGGGCCAGCAGGGCTCGACCGGCGCTCAGGGAGCCCAGGGGATCCCGGGGCAGGTCGACTCCAGCGTGACCACCCAGCTCAACAGCCTCACCAGCCAGCTCTCCGGCCTCACAACCCAGCTCTCGCAGCTGCAGTCGGACGTCACCTCGCTGCAGGGCGTGCTCTCCGGCCTCAGCAATTCGGACCTCGCCGGTGCCGTGACCAACGCCGCCAAGCTGAACGGCATCAGCGCGCAGGATCTCACCGACGCGATCGGCGCGGTCCCGGACGTGACCGCGCTCTGCACCCAGATGTCAGAAGCGGTCACTCAGCTCAACAGCATTGGCAGCGTCCTCACAGGCCTGAACCTGAGCGGCGGACTGCTCGGCCTCGGCCTCGGAGGCCTGGTCTTCAACAACGCCATTCCGTCGGCCCTCAGCTCCTTCACCTGCCCGTAGCTCCCGCTCCGGTCGCTACCTGAGCTGCTGGTAGGTGACGTCGGAGTTGTGTCGAGTCCAGGTCAGCTGGAGCGCCTGCTGGATCGCGCCAGCAATCCCGGGCGCCAGAGGCTGACCAGTCCGGCGACCAGAGTGACGAGGAAGATCTGACCCATCAGCATCTCGAGGCCGGCGAACATCTTGCCCGGCTGCGCCGCGGGCACGAGGTTCCCGTAGCCGGTGGTGGTCAGGGTGGTGAAGCTGAAGAAGAGGAAATCGCCGTCGCTTACCGGGACGCCGGTGCCGAAGAACGGGGTGGACCCCACCTTGTCCATCGCCGCGTAGAGAAAACTGAAGAGGAGTCCCAGGATCGTGTAGACGCTGATCGCGCCCAGGATCGTCCGGAATCCCACCTCGGTCTCCATCAGGACGGCCCGCAGGATCGCCCCGGCCGCGAGCAGCAGCAGGCAGACGATCACGAACGAGCTCGCGCCCAACAGGTGGAAGCTGTCGGTGAGCTCGGCCAGCGCAGCGAGAACGATCGCGATCAGCGCAGCGATTCCGGCCCCTCGGACGACGGTCGGGCGGGCTCCCGATCCGGCGAGGCCCACCACGCCGGCAAGCGCCGCGACCAGGGTGGTGAGGACAGCCGTCCAGCCATGGAATGCAGTCAGTGAGCCAAGGGCGTAGGTGGTCAGCACCAGCAGCAGGACAAGTCCGAATGCGTTGGCGACCCTCGTGGCGAACTGGCTCCAGCGCTCGCCCGGCTCTCGCGAGAGCCCGAGCGGCCGCCTCTTGTCTCGCCCCTCACGGGGATTTCCGGCCACTTCCGACCGTTCGGGCTTCCTGACGTCTTTCCTGCCGGTGGGTTTGACGGGTCAGGCGGAGTCCGCCGGTGCCGCGCGATCCGGCTCGGTGCTCGGTGTGACGGCTGAGGTCGGCAGCTTCCGTGTGAACCAGAGGCAGAGCAGCGCGATCGCCGCCACTGCGCCGACCGAGATACGGAGGGCGTCCAGCTGGGCGTCTCCATAGTCCGCCGCCACCGCCTTGGCCTGGTCCTCCGTGAGGCCCTTCGAGAGCGCCACCTGCTCGACCTGGGCGGCCGGCACGATGTCGATGCCCTCCTCCGTGTTGGCGGCGATCGCCTCGCGCGTCTGGGCGGCCACCTGCGGGTTGTCGGCGACGTTGTCGTTGAACCCGTTGATCAGGTTGAGGATCAGGATGGCGCCGATCAGGGCGGTGCCGATCGAGGCGCCGAGGTTCAGGGCCGTTCCCTGCAGGCCGCCGGTCTCGCTGGCCTTGGAGGGGTCGGTCGAGGACATGATCACGTTGCCGAGCTGCGAGGCGAGCAGGCCGCCTCCGGCGCCGACCAGGACCATGGCGATCTTGAAACCGGTGTCGTTGAGCTTCACGTCGAGCGTGGCGAGCATCACCACAGCTCCGGCGCTGATCAGGAGCAGGCCCGCCTGAGCGACCGTTCTCGGGGAGCGCCTCCCCGCGATCTTGGGACCCAGCATCGCCATGACCAGCATCGCCGCGGAGAGGGGGAGCAGCCGCTTGCCGGTCTCGAACGCGTCGAGGCCGATCACCACCTGCAGGTAGACCGGAACGACGAAGAAGAGCCCCATCAGCACCAGCTGCTGGCCCAGCAGGGTGGTGAGGCCGGCGCGAAGCTGCGTGATCCTCAGCAGCGCCGTATCGAGGAGGCGGTCAAGCCCGAGGCGGTCCCGCCGCTCCTCCCAGTGGACGAACCCAGCCAGTATTGCCAGCCCGGCCAGGACCATGAAGGGCACCACCGAGAACCCGAGTGGGGTGATCTTGGTCCCGTTGATCGTCAGCGCCCCGAGCGGCTTCACGAAGCCCCACTTGCTGCCCATCAGGATCCCGAAGACGGCAAGGCCGAGACCCGCAACCGAGAGCACCGAACCGATGATGTCCAGCTTCGGGGGCTTGTCGGCCTTCGGGGCCAGAGCGATCTGCCCTCGAAGCAGGATGATCACCGTGACGATCACCGTCTCGCCCGCGAACACGTAGCGCCAGCTGGCATTGGTCGTCACCCAGCCGCCGATCAGCGGGCCGACCGCCACCGCGACCGCAGTGATGCCGCCGATCAGCGCGTAGGCGAGTGCCCGGTCCTTGCCCTGATAGTTGGCGGCGGTGAGGGCGGCGATCCCCGGGATCACCATGATCGCTCCGAGACCCTCAATGCCGGACCAGCCCACCAGCAGCACGGGCAGGCTCGGGCTGAGGGCCGTCGTCAGGGAACCGATCCCGTACACCGCGAGCCCGATCGCGAACAACCTGTTGCGTCCGTAGATGTCGCCGAGCTTGGCGCCGGTGAGCATCAGGGCCGCCATGACCAGCGCGTACAGGGTGATGGCCGCCTGCACTCCCTGGATCGAGGTGTTGAGATCCGCGGTGATCTGAGAGATCGAGACGTTCATGACGCTCGTGTCGAGCGTCATCACGAACTGGCCGGACGCCAGGATGATGATCGGGATCCACTTGCGCATGTTTAGGCCGTGGCCTCGCTCTTGGTTGCGGCCGCGTCCTCGGCGGCGAATTCGGCGAGCATCCGCCGCTCCTCATGGTTCTTGGGGAAGAGGAAGAAGACGACGGCCGCGCCGATCAGGACGGCGACGATCCCGGCCAGGTACGCCGCCTCATCACCCTTCAGGAACGAGGCCTTGGCGGCGGTGACGATGTCGTGCTGGATCGATGGTGAGTACTGCTTGGCCGCGTCCGAGGCGCTCGAGAACGACTTGGTGAGCTCGCTCTGCACGTCGTCCGAGACGTTCTTGCCGGACGCGGCGATCGCCGCCGACGCTGCGGCGGCGTAGCCGGCCGTCAGGAACGCGCCCATGATGGACTGCAGGATCGCGCCGCCCAGGTCGCGCTGGAGGTCGGCGGTCCCGGACGCCATGCCGGCCTTCGTCACCGGGACCGAACCGGTGAGGGAATGCGATGCGGGAGTGCCGGCGAGCCCTACCCCGACGCCGATGAAGGCGTACCCCAGCGCGACCTTCCAGTACGCGATGCCCTCCTTCCAGAGCAGCAGCATCGTGAGGAAGCCGAGCAGCACGAAGAGATAGCCGAGGAGCAGGGTCATCCTGGCCCCCCTGGACTCGACCAGGTTGGCCGAGCGGGGGGCCACGAGCACCATGCACAGGGCGGCAGGGAGGATCGCGGCTCCAGCGCCGACGGTCGAGTAGCCGAGGACGTTCTGGAGGAACTGCTGCCCGATGTACATGGACCCCATCAGCGAGCCGAAGACGATGATCCCGGCGACCGCGGCCACCCAGAATGTTCGGCGGGAGGCCACGTGGAGGTCATAGAGCGGATTGCGCGCGCGCCGCTCCCTGATGAAGAAGGCGATCAGGGCGGCAGCGGACACCGCGAACAACCCGATGGCCAGCGACCCCTTGCCCGGGACCACCACGAAGTTGATGCCCATGATGAAGGCCCCGACCAGGAAGATCGTGAGCACGCCGCCTGGATGGTCGACCGGCTCCGTGGTCTCGTTGACGTTGGCGGGGATGAACCTCAGCGCCATGAAGAGGGCGAGCCCGGCAAACGGCAGCGTCAGCAGGAACGGGGATCCCCACGAGAAGTGCTGGAGCAGGATCCCGGCGAGCAGCGGGCCGAGCGCCGTCAGCGCCCCGCCGGTGGCCGCCCAGAGGGCGATCGACTTCGTCCTGGCCGGCCCCGACCAGAGCGCCGTGATCAGCGCCAGGGTGGTCGGATACGCCATCCCGGCGGCGAGGCCGCCGACGATCCGCGCCGCGAACAGCACGCCGATCGAGGGCGCGAAGGCCGCGGCGAGGTCGGCCGGAATCGTCAGGGCCATGCCCACCAGCAGGATTCCCTTGCGGCCATAGCGATCTCCGACGGCACCGAAGTAGAGAACCGAGCAGGCAAGTCCGAGGGAATAGGCGATCGCGACCAGGTTGAGATCGGTCTGGGAAGCGTCGAAGTGGTCGCCGATGTCGGGCAGCGCCACATTTGCCACCGCCAGCCCCAGGTTCGCGACGGTGGCGACGGCGATCAGGGACGCGAGAACCCATCCGGCGTTTCCCGGCGAGGTGGAGGCCTGCGAATCGGACGCCTCGGGCTGCTTGTGGATGTCCGGCTTGGTCGAGGTCACGGTCGTACGGTGACGCTGGCTCATCCCATGCCCACTAGGCTTTCTACATGAGCGACGGCCGACATGCCGATGATCTCGCGGCTCAGGCGGCCGAGGCGGTCCGGAGAGTGATCTCCGAGGCCGAGGATCGGGCGGCCGAGATCCTCCGGGATGCCGAGGCGAAGGCGGTGAGCCTCCGCGACCAGGCGCAGGCCGAGGCCACGCGGATCCGCGAGCGCGCCGAGGCGGACGCGCGAGGGCAGATCGAGGCCGCCAAGCGGGCCCTCGACGAGCTCGGTGGGACCCTGGTCGCCGCCGCAACCGAGGCGATCCCTAAGTCTGAGACTCCGGAACCGGAGCCCGAGCCCGAGCTGGATCCCGAGCCCGCCCCCGAACCTGAACCCGAATCGCCCGGCGCGCCGGAGGCGCCGGTATCGCCCCCTGCTTCGGACGGCGATGACGCCGCGGAGCGGCTCGTCGCGATGAAGCTGGCGGTCGACGGCCAGAACCGCGCCGCGATCGAGGCCCAGCTGAGCGAGAGGTTCGGAGCCGGAGACCGCTCGGCTCTGCTCGACGACGTGCTCAGCCGCGTCGCGAGCTAGAGCAGGTCATACTCAGCTCGTCCGAGATTCACTGCCCGACTCAGAAGGGAACCTGAATGGTTCTAGCTGACTTCACCTTCGGCCAAGCGTTGCTGACGGTGTTCGAAATCTTCGTGTTCGCAGCGTGGCTGATGGTCCTGTTCACGGTCATCGGAGACCTGTTTCGCGACCACGGCATGTCCGGCTTCGGCAAGGCGATCTGGATCATCTTTCTGATCTTCGTGCCGTTCCTGGGCACGCTGATCTACCTGATCGCTCGCGGTCATGGCATGCGTGACCGCGCCCTCGCCCAGCAGCAGGAGGCGCAGCAGCAGTTCGACGCCTACGTCAAACAGGCCGCCGGCGGCGGCTCCGCCGCGGACGAGCTGAGCAAGCTCGCGAAGCTGCACGACGAGAAGAAGCTCTCCGACGCGGAGTTCGAGAGCGCGAAGGCCAAGATCGTCGCTTAGCCCATCGGTCAGGCGCCGGCCGTCTCGGCCACCGAGGCGGCCGGCTCCTGCCGGAGGATGCTGATGTACGCGATCCCCCCGGGGATCGTCGGCAGCCAGAAGGAGAAGGCGCGATAGGAGAGGACGGCCACGATCGCGAGGCCACCGGGTACGCCGAACGCGATCAGCGACCCGATTATTCCGCCCTCCACGCCGCCGACGCCGCCGGGCAGCGGCAGGAGGTTGGCGGTCATCCCCACGAAGTACGAGGCGACGATCACCCCGACCGGCGGCGTCTCGCCGCCGAACGCGTGCAGGCATGCCCAGAGGACGGCGATGTCGAAGCCCCACCATCCGATCGCCCAGAGCCCGTTGGCCGGCCGCTCCCGGAGGATCGCGATCGCCCCGCGGACGCCGCCGGCGAGCGTGTTCGGCACGGTTGCCAGGGCGGCACGCCAGCGCTCTCGCCGGTTCGGGTGGTTGAGGCGCTTGGTGGTCTCGTGGAGCTCGCCGCCGAAGTAGCCGATCAGCAGGGCGGCGACGATGATCAGCCCGGCCACGGCGGCGGGGATCAGCGTGAAGGCGACCGGGCTCGGCCCCGAGAGGATCCCGATCCGGAGACCGAGCCCGGTCAGCAGGACCGCTCCCATGTAGACGGCGTAGAGCAGGACGAGCAGGGTGGCCATCCGCAGCGCGACGAGCGCGGCGGGGAGCCCCTCGCGCCGGAGCGCCCAGGCGGTCAGCGCGATGCCGCCGATCCCGCCTGCCGCGAGCAGCCTGGTCGCGGCCAGGCTCGCAAGCGTGATCCGGTAGCTCTGCGCCCAGCCGATGCCCGCTTCGTGCCCGACGACGCCACGAAAGAGTGCGACGTAACAGAAGAAGGAGGCGATCTCGAAGACCAGCCCCGCGGTCAGCCATCCCGGCTCGCCCTTGTCGAGCCTGTTCCAGGTGTCGCCGAGGCCGGCGATGTTGGGCAGCACGATGTAGAGCGCGCCGAGGGAGGCCGCCGCGAAGGCCAGTCCGATCAGGAGCTGCTTCCTGGTTAGGCCTCTTGGAGCCTCGTTCATCGGTCGCGGAAGGTCCCCGGGGTTCCGCCCTCGCGGGCGCCCTGCGTGTATTCGGTCATGTCCTGGGACCAGAACTCGACCACATTGCCGTCGGGATCCGTGACGTAGATGGCCCGGCCTGGGCCGAGCTGGATCGGACCCTCGACCTCGGCGCCGGCGCCCTCGATTCGCTGCTTGAGACGGTCGATCTCGGAGTCGTCGACGTTGAAGGCGTAGTGGACGTGCGAGCCGCCGCGGCCGCCGGCGAGCCCGACCTGCTCCGTCCAGAGCCCGAGCCGAGCCACCTCGCCGACCAGATACCAGTAGCGGCCCTTGGCGCCCTCGCCGTAGAGCGTCTCCTCGAACCCGAGCACGTCGCGGTAGAACCGGCGGGCCTCCTCCAGGTCGTCCACCTCCAGGACGAGCTCCGAGATCCCGCTGACTGGCGGCCTCCCGTTCATCAGGCCGAGCTTAACCTGGGCTCGGATGTTTCCCTTGGCCTACAGAAGAGTTCTCGGCGCCCCCGGCGTCAGGCAGCCCCTCACGGGTGTGGTCATCGGACGGCTCTCCATCGCCGCGGAGCCGCTCTCGACCGTCCTGCTCGTTCATGGGACCACAGGCTCGTTCGCGGCCGCCGGGGCGGTGATGGGCGCGTACTCCATCGCCGCTGCCGTCGGCCTGCCGATCCAGGGCAGGCTCATGGACCGCGTCGGGCAGACCCGCGTCATCCCTGTCACGACCGTCCTCACCGCCGTCGGCTTCATCGCCCTGATCCTGCTCGCTCACAGCGGGGCTTCGACTCCGGCTCTGGCGGCGGTCGCGGTGGTCGCCGGTGTCGGGACGATCCCCACGGGCACTGCGATGCGGACGCTCTGGTCGGAGCTCGTCCCGGAGGCCGAGCTGAGGCAGGCGGCCTTCGCGGTGGACGCCGTCGCCATCGATGTCGCGTTCATCGCCGGGCCCCTGATCGCCGCGGCGGTCATCGCTCTCGCCTCCCCGACCGCCTCGCTCGGCGTCTGCATTGCCCTGGCGGTTCTGGGCTCGGCGGTGTTCGTCACCTCCCCGGCCTCCCGCGGCTGGCGCGGGGCGCCCTCCGAGCACCGCCGGGGCGGCCCACTGCGCGCCACCGGCGTCTGGGTATTGATGGGCGCTGCCCTCGGCATCGGGGTCGCCGTCGGGGCCGCGGAGCTGGCGATCACTGCCTTCGCATCGGCGCACGGCGCCGCGGAGCTTGGCGGCGCGCTGATCGCGGTGCAGGCGCTGGCCAGCACGGCCGGCGGGCTCTGGTACGGAGCTCGAAGCTGGCGCGCGCCGCCCGGCGAACGGCTGCCTGTTGTTGCCCTCGTCTTTGCGATCACCCTCGTTCCGCTCATCGCGGTGCCCTCGATCGGGGCTGCGTTCCCGCTGATGGCGCTGAGCGGTCTGGCGCTGGCTCCCGCGATCTCCCTCGTCTACCTGCTGCTCGACTCGCTTGCCCCCACGGGTACCGCGGCCGAGGCAACGGGGTGGGTGCTGACGGCGATCGTCGGGGGCGCCGCGATCGGGAACGCCCTTGCCGGGGTGGCGGTGAGCGAGGTGAGCCCGCATGCCGGGTTCGCCCTCGCCCTGGCGGGAGGGCTGGTCACCCTGGGCGCAGCCTGGGCGGGCCGCCGGCACCTGAGCGAGCCCGAACGGGGAACGTCCGTTCGGCTCCTATCATCGACGTAGTGGCTCAATCCGACCGAATAGTCATCCGGGGAGCGCGCGAGCACAACCTCAAGGACGTCGACCTCGAGCTGCCGCGCAACTCCCTGATCGTCATGACCGGACTATCCGGGTCCGGCAAGTCGAGCCTTGCCTTCGACACGATCTACGCCGAGGGGCAGCGCCGCTACGTCGAGTCGCTCTCGGCATACGCCCGCCAGTTCCTCGGCCTGATGGAGAAGCCCGACGTCGACTCGATCGACGGCCTCTCGCCGGCGATCTCGATCGACCAGAAGACGACCTCGCGCAACCCGCGCTCGACGGTCGGCACCGTGACGGAGGTCTACGACTACCTGCGGCTGCTCTGGGCGCGGATCGGTCATCCGCACTGTCCCGAGTGCGGCGATCCGATCGAGGGGCAGTCCGTCGAGCAGATCACCGACCGGGTGATGACCCTCGAGGAGGGGACACGGTTCATGGTGATGGCCCCCGTCGTCAGGGGCCGCAAGGGCGAGTTCGAGAAGCTGCTCGATCAATTCCGGCAAGAGGGCTACAGCCGGGTCCGCGTCGACGACGAGCTGCGGCGGCTGGACGAGGAGATCAAGCTCGACAAGAAGTTCAACCACGACATCTCGGTCGTCGTCGACCGCCTCGTGATGAAGAACGATCTGCGCCGGCGTCTCTCGGAGTCGATCGAGGCGGCGGCCGGGCTGGCTGGGGGCGTCGTCGAGGTGGATGTGCTCGAGGCCGGGAGCACTGGCGAAGCGGAGGCTCGGGAGGCCGGCGAGAACGTCGGGGGCGTCAAGGGAGCCAAGGGGGCGGGCAAGCTCCCGGAGGGAGTGGCGGACCGCCTCACCTTCAGCGAGCGCTTCGCCTGCCTCAACTGCGGCACGTCGATCCCGGAGCTCGAGCCGCGGATCTTCTCCTTCAACTCACCCCACGGCGCCTGCGAGCGCTGCCACGGCCTCGGCTTTCAGCGCGTCGTCGATCCGGAGCTGGTCGTCCCCGACCCGACGCTGTCACTCTCGGAGGGCGCGCTACAGCCCTGGCGGGTCGGGCACTCGCGCTACTGGAAGCGCCTGGTCGAGGCGGTCGCCGAGGACTACGGCATCGACCCGGACACGCCGTGGCAGGACCTGTCTGACGAGGACCGCGAGATCTTTCTCCACGGCACCGGCGGCGAGCGCCACAAGGTCAACTACACGAACCGGTTCGGTAGGCGGCGCTCGTACAGCGTTCGCTTCGAGGGCATCGTCAACAACCTCGAGCGCCGCTACGAGGAGACGGACTCCGAGGGAGTGCGCGAGCGGGTGGAGGGCTACATGGCCGAGCAGCCGTGCCCGGACTGCAAGGGCGCTCGGCTGCGGCCGGAGAGCCTCGCCGTCCAGGTGGGCGGGATCTCGATCGCCGATTACACGGAACTCTCCGCGCGGGCTGCGCTCACCTGGATCAACGAGCTGGAGATGACCGACACCGAGCGGGCAATCGCGCGGCTCCTGGTCCGCGAGATCACCGAGCGCCTCGCCTTCCTGGAGAACGTCGGCGTCGGCTACCTCAACCTGGCGCGCTCGGCGCGGACACTGTCCGGCGGGGAGGCGCAGCGCATCCGGCTCGCGACCCAGATCGGGTCGAGCCTGGTCGGAGTGCTCTACATCCTCGACGAGCCGTCGATCGGCCTGCACCAGCGCGACAACGAGAAGCTGATCCAGACGCTCGAGCGGCTCCGCGATCTCGGCAACACCGTGATCGTCGTCGAGCACGACGAGGGCACGATGCGCTCGGCTGATCACCTGGTCGACCTGGGCCCGGGAGCCGGCGAGCACGGTGGGCACGTGGTCTCGGAGGGAACCCCGAAGGAGGTCGAGGCGGACCCGGCCTCGCTCACCGGCCAGTACCTGGCGGGCCAGCGCCAGATCGAGATCCCGGCGAAGCGCCGCGAGCCGCGCGGCGAGCTCGTCGTCAAGGGCGCGCGTCAGCACAACTTGAAGAAGATCAACGTGCCGATCCCACTCGGAGTCTTCTGCTGCGTCACGGGAGTGTCGGGCTCCGGCAAGTCGACCCTGATCAACGAGACGCTCTACCCGGCGGTCGCCAACCGGCTCCACCAGGCGAAGCTCCGGCCCGGGACCCACGATCGGATCGACGGGATCGAGGAGGTCGACAAGATCATCAACATCGACCAGTCGCCGATCGGGCGAACCCCGCGGTCGAACCCGGCCACCTACACCAACGTCTTCGACCACATCCGCCAGCTCTACGCGCAGACGCGCGAGGCGCGGGCCCGCGGCTACAAGCCGGGCCGCTTCAGCTTCAACGTCAAGGGCGGGCGCTGCGAGGTGTGCCGGGGCGACGGCCAGATCAAGATCGAGATGCACTTCCTGCCGGACGTATACGTCCCCTGCGAGCAGTGTCACGGCAAGCGCTACAACCGCGAGACGCTCGAGGTCCGGTTCAAGGGCAAGTCGATCGCCGACGTGCTCGAGATGTCCGTGGCCGATGCCTGCGAGTTCTTCAAGGACATCCCGAAGATCTCGCGGCGGCTCACGACGCTTCGCGACGTCGGCCTCGACTACATCCGGCTCGGCCAGCCGGCCACTCAGCTCTCGGGCGGCGAGGCGCAGCGGGTGAAGCTGGCGACCGAGCTCTCGAAGGTCGCGACCGGCAACACCCTCTACATCCTCGACGAGCCCACCACCGGTCTCCACTTCGCCGACGTCCAGCGCCTGCTCGACGTTCTCGACCGCCTGGTGGACGCCGGCAACACGGTGATCGTGATCGAGCACAACCTCGACGTGATCAAGACCGCGGACCGGATCATCGACCTCGGCCCGGAGGGCGGGGAGGAGGGCGGCAACGTGCTGGCCACCGGGACGCCCGAGGAAGTCGCGGCGACGTCGGGCTCCTACACCGGCGAGTTCCTCGCCGGGTTGGTCGAGCCCAAGGTCAGGGTGACGCGGGCGCGCAAGCGCAAGACGGCCGTCGCCGCGTAGCTTCTGTCCGGGTCGGCTCTTCGCTCAGCCGCCGACCAGGACCTCGCACTTCTTGCGGTGATCCTGTTTCGACTTCGAGCAGCGGTCCTTCCTGCCGGCTCCGCCGTTGAGTCGATCCGCATTGAGGCCCCCGAGCAGGCGGTCGTTCTGGTGTCCGCCGGCGAGCAGGTCCCGCCCTGCCTCGCCCTGGAGCAAATCCTTGTCGGCGCCCCCAAACACGAGGTCGTTTCCCGGCCCGGCCAGAACCGAATCCTTGCCAGCTCCGGTGAAGACCTGGTCGTCCCCGTCGCCGGACTGAACCGAATCGGCGCCGATCCCGGTGAACACCTGGTCGTTCCCCGGGCCCGCCAAAATCCGATCGTTGCCGTCCCCGGTCATGATCAGGTCGGAACGCGGCCCGGCGCTGACCAGATCGGCCGCGCTCCCGGTGATGATCGTGTCGGTGTCCGGGTCGACGTCGTAGGTGAGGTTCGTCTCGACCTCCATCGGGATCGCGAACGGCGTCGCGGGCGTGCCGCGGCCACCGTTCCCGTTGATCAGGTCGGAGTGATCGCTGCCGTAGATCAGGACCCCGGTGACGCCGTTCAAGGTCACGTCGGCATCGACGCCGTCGCTCTCGCCGGCGTTCAGATTGACCTGGTTGCCTCCGAGCGCGAGGTCGACCGTGGAGCCGGGGTCGCTGGTGCTGACCAGCGGGCTGATGCCGACGCGGCCACCGGGGCCGTAGTTGAACGTCCACTCGATCTCGTCCGAGCTTCCGGGCTCATTGGTGAAGCCCGGACCGTTCGCGCCGGTCGTGCCCGGCTCGGGGATCTGGATGTAGAAGATGCCGTCGGCGCGCTGGCTGGAGCTCGCGTTGTTGACGACGATCGTGTCGGTGTTGGAATTGGTGGCTGACCCGCATAGGGCGCTCGGCCCTTGGCCGCCCTCGACGAACAGCTTCCCGTCGGATACCCGGAAGAACGCGCCTGTCGCGATCGGGCCGCCGGGCGTCACCGTGATCGTCGCCGCATGCGTGCCGCCGCTGTAGGTGCAGGTGGCGGTGTCGCCGCGAGCGCTTGCCGGTGCGAGCAGCCAGATCAGCAGGAAGCCGGCACCGGCAATCAAGTGTGCGTGCAGACCCCGATTCGTCGCCGTGTTCGTTCCTATTCCCTCCACAGGTCACTGCGACCAGGAGGCAGCGTACCGCGCCCTGCGTCGTCGCGCCATAGGCGAGCGCGCGCGCAGGCAGTAGGGTCGCTCTTGAGACCGCTTGCTAGCCACCTTCAGCTTTGAGATCCACAGCGGCGCGACGCTCGACACCGAGGGCCAGCGCGCCGGCCTGGTCCTGCTCGTGGCGATGCTGCTCTCCTTCGGCTTCATCCGCTTCAGCACGCGGATGATCCGGGCGGAGGTCAAATGGTGGCCCGGCAACGTCACCCCCGGCGGAATGCACATCCACCATCTGGTGTTCGGGATCGTCGCGATGATGGTGGCCGGCTTCCTCCAGTTCGCGACCCAGCCGGGCGATCCCTGGCTCGAGATCCTCGCCGCCGTCTTCGGGATCGGGATGGGGCTGACGCTCGACGAGTTCGCGCTCTGGCTCTATCTGGAGGACGTCTACTGGTCCGACGAGGGCCGTAGCTCCGTGGACGCCGTGATCTTCGCGGCGATCATCGGCGGTGGGCTGATCGTGGGATTCGTGCCGCTCGACGCCGGCAACGGCGGCTCCACGCTCGCGATCGTGGCGACCGTCCTGGTCACGCTCACGATCTGCGGCATCGTCGCCCTGAAGGGCAAGTTCAGCTCGGCGATCATCGGGATGATCATCACCCCGGTCGCCTGGGTCGCTGCGATTCGACTGGCGCGTCCCGGGTCCTGGTGGGCGAAGCGCCGCTACAAGCCGGGCAGCGGCAAGCTCGTCAAGGCGCAGGCACGCAAGGCGAAGCACGACCGGCGCGTGCGCAAGTGGCAGGACATGATCGGCGGCGCGCCATCCCTGCCCAGCCCGCGCTCGCCCGGATCTGGCCGACCCGAGGAGTAATTTCGCCGCGATACGGCCACCTAGGGGCGGCCGGCTATAGAGAGGAGACCCAGATGAGAGGTGCGGGTCGAGTCGTGTTCGTGGCGATCCTGCTGCTGATGGTGGGCGTGCTCAACATCATCTACGGAATCGGCGCGATTTCAGACGCGAATTTCTACGCGAACGACACGAGGTACATCTTCACCAACCTGCACGCCATGGGGTGGTTCCTGGTGATCGTGGGCGTGATTCAGCTCACCGGTGGCTTCTCGCTGATGAGCGGGAACCCCTGGGGCCGCATCGTCGGCATCGTCGCGGGAAGCATCGGCGCGATCGACGCGCTGCTCTCGATGGGCGGATCGCATCCGTTCTGGTCGCTGGCGATCTTCTTCCTGTGCGTGTGGATCGTCTACGGCATCGTCGAATTCGGCGAGGAGGAGCGGGCGAGAGTCTGAGTTCCGGATCGCGGGGCCCGGCCGGCGCGCCGGGCCCCGACGGTCCGTTCGACGTCCACCACAGATCGGAGGCTGCAACATGACTGATGAAGCATTCGAGAGCGATGTCCGCACGGTGACTGGCGGGTGGTGGTTGCTTCTCCTGGTCGGCGTGCTCAGCATCGCCGTGGGCGTGACGGTCCTCTTCAAGCCCGGCGACAGCCTGGCCACACTCGCGGTCCTCATCGGGATCTTCGTGCTGCTCGACGGCATTCTCGAGCTGGCCGCCTCGCTCATGCACAGCACCCAGAACCGCGGGACGGTCGCCCTGATCGGGGCCCTCACCTCGATCGTCGGCGTCCTGCTCATCCGCCATCCGGTCGGTGGGATCGTCTTCGTGGCGCTGCTGATCGGGATCTGGCTGATCGTGGTCGGCGTGATCCGCTTCGTCGCCGCCTTCGAGATGCTCGAGCATCGCGGCTGGAACATGATCGCCGGCCTCGTCGAGTTGATCGCCGGGGTCGTGATCGTCTCCAATCCCAACATCGGCTACGCGACGCTTGCCGTGCTCGTCGGCATCGCCTTCATCGTCAACGGGATGGGGATGTTCGGCCTCGGCTGGAACATGCACGCGCTCAGGCGCGCGGCCGCAGCGCCTTGAGCTAGCCGTCGACCAGGAGAGCTGCGCCGATCGCCCCGCCCAGGTCGCCGAGCGAGGCGAGGCGCATCTCCGGCGGGCGATCGTCGACGAACAGATGGGGGTGCATGCGCTGCGCAATCCGGTGCACGTACTTGTTCCCGAGCCGCTCGCCGAGGCCTCCGCCGATGATCACGGCCTCCGGGTCGATCAGATTGACCGATGAGGCGATCCCGACGCCGAGTGCCCTCACCGCTCTGTCGACCAGCGTGGTGGCGAGATCGTCACCGTGCTTGAGCGCGCGCTCCCAGATCCCGCTGGTCAGCCGGTCCCGGTTGTGCTCCTCCATGATCTTGAAGAGGTCTGTCTTCGCGCCCTTCTTGACGCGCTTGCGCGCCTCGATCTCCATCGCCATCCGTCCCGCGTAGGCCTCCATGCAGCCCTTGCGGCCGCAGGTGCAGCGGGCGCCGCCGCGCTTGACGACGACGTGTCCGATCTCGCCGGCCGCCCCGCGGCCGAGCCATTGCTTGCCGTCGAGGATCAGGCCGCCGCCCACGCCGGTTCCCCACCAGACACCGAGGATCGTCTTGAACGGCTTGCCGGCGCCGAGCTCGAACTCGCCCTGAACGGCGACCGAGACGTCGTTGCCGATCCGGACCGGCACCCCGAGGTCCTTCTTCAGGGTGTCGCCGAGCGGGAAGGCCCCGGTCCAGCCCGGCAGGTTGCGGGCGTCGGAGACGACCCCCGTCTCCTCATCCGCGTCTCCGGGTGAGCCCATGCCGATCCCGGCGAGGTCACGCGTGCCGAGCCCTGCCTGCGCCGCCGCCTCTCGCATCGCTGCGGCCACCTCACGCGCGACGTCCTCCGGGCCGCCGGTGGCGGGGGTCGGCCGGCGCGACTGGCCCAGGACCTTGTTGTCCCCGTCGACGACGATGGTCTGGATCTTGGTTCCGCCCAGGTCGATCCCGCCGCGCGTGGCCTGTTTCGAGTCGGGGCTCACGGCGCAGACCATATCCGGCGGCAACCGCCTCTTTTGCGAAGCTCCAGCCGTGGCCTCCTGGCAGCAATGGCGCACCTGGCGCGTCAAGCAGCGCTGGTACGAGCGCAACGGCCGCCGTTCCCGTCGCCGGCGGATCAACCGGCATGCGGCCGAGGGGGGCTTCTTCATCCGCCATCCGGTGGAGGGGGAGGTGCTCGAGGCACTCGATTCCGGGCATCTCCGGGTCGGTGAGGGGACCCTGCTCGAGCCGGGCTGCTGGCTGACGCTCAGCGGCGATGCGCGGATCAGCATCGGAGAAGGCTGCTTCCTGAACAAGAACACGATGCTCGCTGCGCTCGAGCTGATCGAGATCGGCGACCACGTCATGTTCGCCAACAACTGCTTCGTTGGCGACTCGCACCATCGCTATGACGACCCCACCAAGCCGATCACCTGGCAGGGCTTCGAGCCCCAGGGGCCTGTGCGGATCGGGTCGAACTGCTGGTTCGGCGTCGGCTGCGTGGTAACCGGTGGCGTCGAGATCGGCGAGCGCTGCGTGATCGGGGCGAACTCGGTCGTCACCAGGGACCTGCCGGCGGGGGTGATCGCAGCGGGTGCTCCGGCGAAGGTGATCCGGGAGATCGAGTTCAGGTCCGAATAGCTGTCCCGAGCCGTTCCTAGACTCGGCCCGTGCTCAGACTCCGACTCGCGATCGAGGAGCGCCGGGCCGTCGAGGTGACCGAAGCGCTCGAGGGGACAGGTGGGGTTCACCGCATCGTCGCCCTGACTCCCGAGCGCGCCGATTCGGGGGTCGTCCTCGCCGCCGATGTGCTGCCCTCGGTTGCGGACCGTGTCGTGCAGCTGATCCGCGAATGGGAGATCGACGACGCCGACTACCTGCTCACCCGCCAGGACGTCGTTGCACCGCATCCGCGACACGGCGGGCTCGCCCGAGATGAGGGTTTCGCCTGGATCGAAGTGATGGCGGAGGCACGAGCCCACTCGCGGCTGCTGGGCCGCTACCTGGCGCTGATGTCCGTCGCCGGTGTTCTTGGCGCGATCGGGGTGTTGACGGATAACCCGATCCTGATAGTTGGCGCTATGGCGGTGAGCCCCGACATTCTTCCGATCTGTGCGGCCTGCGTCGGATTCGTTGTTCGCAGGATGCGTATCGCGGCTCGGGCGATGATGACGCTGATCCTCGGCATCGTGCTCACCTGGGGGGTGGCGGCGCTGGTCGCTTGGTCCTTGCAGGCAACCGGGATCCTCAGCGGCGACTTCCAGGTGCACGACACGGCGCTGCACGGTCTCAACCACATCGACTACTCGACCGTGCTGGTGGCGGCTGCCGCTGGAGTTGCCGCGATGCTCTCGTTCGAGACCCGCGCTCAGGCTGCCGTGGGAGTGGCTATCTCGGTGACGACGATTCCGGCGTCGGCGCTCTTCGGGGTGACGCTGGGGCTGGGCGACGCCAGCGTCTCCTGGGGGGCGGCGGGCGTGCTCGGAGTGAACGTCAGCGTTCTGCTCGTGTCCGCCAGCTCGACGCTGCTGGTCCAGCGCTGGCTGATCGGCAGGACCGCGGCGGCCAGCGTCTAGGAGACGACCTGCACCACGACGGTCCGGTCCCGTGGGCGGTCGTCGAAGTCGATCAGGACCAGTTGCTGCCAGGTACCGAGAGCGAGTCGGCCGCCGACCACCGGGACCTGCTCGGAGGCGCCGATCAGCGAGGCGCGCTGATGGGCGTGCGAGTTGGTGTCGTGGTTGAGCCGGTTGTGCTCGTAGTCGCCCTCGGCCGGGATCAGCCGGTCGAGCAGCGCTCGCAGGTCCGCGACCCCGCCCGGCTCGAACTCGATCGTGGTGATCGCGGCGGTCGATCCGCGCACGAATGCGGTGACGAGCCCGTCGGTCAGCGGCCCATCGGCGATCACCCCCTGCACGTCAGCGGTGATGTCGAGCACGTCGGCATCGCCGCGGGTCGAGAAACTCAACTCTCCGGCGTGCACCGTCATGCCGCGCACGCTAGCGGACGCCGATATCACCCCTTTCGGGCGATGCGTGAGCCTGGACGCCTGAGAGAATCGCCCGCGATGCCGGGACCAGGCCAGTGAACGACGCCCCCACCAAGGAGCTTCAGGGAAGGCACCCTCACCGCGCTCTCGTCTGGGCTCTCGTCGTGTTCGCGTCGCTGGTCCTGCTCGTCTCGATGATCGCGAACTGGGTCCAGACCCAGGTTCTGACCAGCGACCAGTTGTCCAGCCAGACCGAGGAGATCCTCAAGAACAAGGACGTGCAGGAGCAGCTCAGCATCTTCGCCGTCGACCAGCTCTATGCCGACATCGACGTTCAGGCCCAGCTCGAGCAGCGGCTGCCACCTCCGGCGCAGCCGTTTGCCGCTCCCATCGCCGCGGCCACGAGACAGCTCGCCACGAACGTGGCTGAGAGGGCACTGGCATCGCCTCAGGTGCAGTCTCTCGTCTCCAACGCGGTCGGCCGGGCACAGCAGCAGTTCATCGACCTCGTCGACAACAAGGACAAGTTCGTTTCGGATCAGGGCGGGAACGTCACCTTCGAATACGGAAGCGTCGTCGCCGACCTCGCCAGCCGCGTCGGGGTGGACCCCGCGACGATCTCCAAGATCCAGGGTCTCATCCAGCAGTACTCGACGGAGCTGAAGCAGCGTCTCACCACAGCTCAGACGCACATTGCGTCAACGCGATCGACGCTCGCCCAGCTGGAGGGAGGGACACTTCCCCCGCAGGCGCAGCAGAGCCTCCAGACCCTCCAATCGGATGCCGCCGCGCTCCAGGCGACCGTCTCCAGCCTCCTAGTCAAGATCGAGAGCGCTCAGTCCCAGGTTCCGGCCCAGCTGAAGAGCCGGCTCTCGCAACTGCAGGGCAGGCTGACGCAGCTCAACACGCGGTTGACCGGACTGCAGGCTCAGGCCGCGGCCGTGCTCAAGGATCCGAGCCAGGCGAATGTCGTCAAGCTCGACCCGGCGCTCGCCTCACTGCAGACTCGCATCACCACCCTGCTCAACCGGCAGGCCGTCCAGCACCCCGGCGAGCTCGTCCTGATGAAGTCCAGCGAGCTGGGCGGCCTTCAGGACCTGATGAGCGCGCTGCGCAGCCTCGGGTTCGTGCTGCCGCTGCTGGCGCTCCTCCTCTACCTGGGCGCCATCTACCTGGCGAAGGGATGGCGACGCGAGACGCTGATCGCAGTCGGGGGCGGGATTCTGGCGGCCACGCTTCTCACCCTGCTCGCGAGGCGCCTGATCGGCAACGCCGTCGTCGACTCGGCGGCGAGCTCCGACGCGGTCAAGCCCGCAATCGCCGCGATCTGGAACATCGTTTCCGGCGGGATCCGCGAGCGGGCGCTGTTCGTGCTCGTGATCGGGCTGGCGTTCATCGCCGGGGGCATGATCGCGGGACCCGGCCGCTACGAGGTCGCCGTCCGGCGGTTCCTCGCGCCCTACCTGCGTGACAGGCCAGCCGTCGTCTACGCGGTTCTCGCCCTCGTCTTCCTGCTCTGGCTGACATTGCTTCCCACGATCAACAACTTCGGGCAGATCCTCGCGATCCTCATCCTCGCCGGGCTGGCCGTGGTGGGCGTCGAGATCCTGCGCAGGCAGACGGCACAGGAGTTTCCGGACGCCTCAACGGTTCCTCACCCGACCTCGCGCCCGTAACCGGGCCCACTGGTCCTACCAGTCCCAGGGAGTGTCGGTTCCCACCAGCGCCTCCTGCTCCAGGTAGCGCGCGAACTCCTCCAGCTCCTCCTGCGGAATCGAGTAGGTGTGCTGCTCCTCGTCCGGGAAGGTCCGGGCGCGGACCTCCTCGGTGTAGGCGCGCACGCCCTTCAGCGATTCCCGCCGGACCTCGGCGAAGCGCTTCACGAACTTCGGCTGGCGTCCGTCGTAGACGCCGAGCAGGTCGTGCAGGACGAGCACCTGGCCGTCCGTAGACGGCCCGGCGCCGATCCCGATCGCCGGGATCTCCAGCTTCGGCATGAGCGCCTCGGTGACGGCCGAGGGGATCGCCTCGAAGACGATTGCGAAGCAGCCCACGGACTGGAGGGCGAGAGCTTCCTCGAAGAGCTTCGCGGCCGCCTCTGCCGTCCGGCCCTGCGCCTTGAAGCCGCCGAGCGCGGTCGCGGTCTGCGGCGTGAGCCCGACGTGACCCATCACCGGGATCCCGGAGCGGACGATCGCCCGCGCGCGGTCCACGGAGGCCCCGCCGCGCTCCAGCTTGACGCCGTCCACCTGCGCCTCCTTCACGAAGCGCTGAGCGTTCTCGATCGCCTCCTCGTTCGACTTCTCGTAGGAGCCGAACGGCATGTCGCCGATCAGCACGGGCCGGTCGAACCCACGGCGGACGGCCCTGGTCATCATCAGCATCTCGTCCATGCCGACGGGAGTGGTCGCGTCGTGACCGAGCACGACCATCGCGGCCGTGTCGCCGACGAGGACGATGTCGACGCCCGCCTCGTCGACGATCTGAGCCGAGGGATAGTCGTAGGCCGTGACCATCACGATCGGCTCGCCCGCCTTCTTCATCTCGGCGAGGCGCGGCAGCGTCATCTTCGGTCGATCCGACCCGGAGGGCTTGTTGGGTGGCTGGGTGCTCACAGCAGCGCTCCCTGGTCCGGATTCTCATGGCCGAGCAGGACGGACGGATCGCTGTCGACCGCGGTCACCTCGTTGTCGTCGTCGACGTGGACCACTACGGGCGAGTAGCGCTCCAGGTCCGTCTCGTCGAAGGCGCCGAAGCTGGCGACGATCACCTTGTCCCCGTTGCGGACGAGCCGAGCGGCGGCCCCGTTCACCTGGACGGTGCCGGAGCCCTCCTCGCCCTCGATCGCGTAGGTGACGAAGCGGGCGCCGTTGTCGATGTCCCAGACGTGCACCTGCTCGTTGACCAGCAGATCCGCCTGGCGCATCAGGACCGGATCGAGGGTGATGCTTCCGATGTAGTCGACGTCACAGCCCGTGATCGTCGCTCGATGGATCTTGGACTTCAGCATCTGACGTTGCATCAGGCCTCCCTGTTCGGAATGATCAAGACGTTGTCGATGAGGCGGGCCCTGCCCACCCGGGCCGCCACCGCCAACAGCACGGGCCGCCCGTTCAGCTCGGGGACGGCGGAGAGGTTCTCCGCCGCGCGCGCCTCCACGTACTCCGGCTCGATGCCGGCCCTACGAAGCTCGTTTCGGGCCGCTTCCACGAGCGCGTCGGTGGAGGTCTCGCCCTCGCGGGCGGCCCGTTCGGCGGCACGCAGGGCGCGAGAGATCGCCGTCGCCTGCTCGCGCTGCTCCGCCGTCAGGTAGGCGTTTCGTGAGCTGAGCGCCAGGCCGCTGTCCTCGCGGACGGTCGGCAGGACGGCGACCTCCACCGGGAAGTCGAGATCCCGCGTCATCCGCTCGATCACCACTGCCTGCTGGGCGTCCTTGCGGCCGAAGTAGGCGACATCGGGTTGGACCGAGTTGAAGAGCTTGGCGACCACCGTGGTCACGCCGCGGAAATGGGAGGGGCCGCGGTGCTCCGGATCCCCCTCGAGAACGCCCGTGAGCTCGTTGCCGACCTCGACCGTCGTCGCGAAGCCTTCCGGGTACATCTCGCCGACGTCCGGCACCCAAATGAGATCGACGCCCTCGGCGGCAGCGAGCTCAACGTCGCGGTCCTCGTCACGTGGGTAGGCATCGAGGTCCTCGCAGGGACCGAACTGGGTCGGGTTGACGAACAGGCTGACCACGACCAGATCGCAGTCCTCCCGGGCCTGGCGCATGAGCGAGAGGTGTCCGTCGTGGAAGTAGCCCATGGTCGGAACGAGCCCGATTCGCTTGCCCTCGCGGCGTGGCTCCGCCAGTGCGTCGCGGAGCTCGCTCCTGGTGCGGAGGGTCTTCATGAGGACACCCCGTGGGATTCCCAGGTGATCGCCTCTGCACGCATCGTCAGGGCGTCGTAGAGGCGGACGAGCTCGGGCGCGCTTGCCGCGAGAGCGACGCGGTGGCGCTGCACCGTCGCCCGGTCGCCGCGGGCGATCGGCCCGGTGAGGGCATCCGGTCCTCGCTCGGCCCAGTTCGCGGCGGTGCGCAGGACCAGCGGAGCGAGCAGCTCCCTGGCGTCCTCCACGCCAATCCGCTCGAGTAGCTCGGCGGCGGACTCCTCCAACGCGACCAGCAGGTTCGACGCGATCGCCGCGGCCGCGTGGTACGCGGCGCGGTTCTCCTCGGGGACCTCGAAGGGGCGCATCCCGAGCGCATCGGCAAGCGAACGAGCGAACGCGTGGACGGCGGCGTCGGAGCCCGCGATCGCGGCGGGCGTTCCCTCGACGGGCGTCTCCCCGTGGGCGAAGGTCTGCAGCGGATGGAGGGAGAAGGTTGACGCGCCACGCTCGCGCGCGGACGCGAGTACATCCAGCGTGCTCGCGCCGCTGACGTGGCCGACCAGTGGAGTGGTGGCCGCAATGCGCGCGCAGCTCTCGGCGATCGCGTCGTCCGGGACGCAGAGCAGCACGGCTCCGGCAGCGTCAATCGGCTCGTCGCGGCTCACCAGTCGCACCTCGAGCCCGGCGAGCTCAGCTGCCCTGGCGAGCGAGCCGCCGACGCGGCCACGGCCAACGACGACCAACTTGGTCGCGCTCAGGTCGGAGGGGAGGTCATCCCGTTCCAGTTCCCGCATCGGAGATACCAGACGGCTTTCTTGGATGGACGAGGTGTCGGTGCGTGAGATCGGATCGGGTCCGCGCTGGTTGGAGTCACGGCCCGAGGCGGAGTATAGGGAGGCATCCTGGCCGCCCAGCCGGTTCGTGTGGCGCTTCCCACACTGCGAATCGGCCCAATTTGCGGCCCGGAACCCGGCCCGGACGGTCGGAGACCCGAACTACCATCAACCCCGGTGCCGATCTACGAATTCGCCTGTGAGTCGTGCGGTCATCGCTTCGAGGAGCTGGTCGGCTCGCACGTCGGCCTCGATGCCTCCGACGTCGCCTGCCCCGAGTGCGGGTCGGCCGAGGTCGAGCGCCAGGTGTCTACCTCCTACGCGCCGCTGCAGCGCCAGATGACTCCGACCCAACGGCGGCGCCTCGAGGACAAGCGCGGGATCGACCGCGGCGGCGCCAAGGAGCGCTTCAAACGGCAGCGGGAGGCCGAGCGGCGCGGAGGGCGCTCGTGAGCGACGCGGAGTCCCGGCGGCATGCGCTGGTCGAGGTCTACAACCAGGCATCGATCTGCGAGCTCTGCCCTCTCTCCGCAACCCGCAACCGCGTCGTCTTCGGCTCAGGCAACGCCGACGCCGACCTGATGTTCGTAGGCGAGGCGCCCGGCGCCGAGGAGGATCGCCAAGGGCTGCCGTTCGTCGGGCGGGCCGGTGGGTTCCTGGCCGAATTGCTCGAGGGCATCGGGCTGAAGCGAGAGGACGTCTTCATCGCGAACGTGCTCAAGTGCCGCCCGCCGGGCAACCGCGACCCGCAGCCGGAGGAGATCGACTCGTGCCGGCCCTATCTCGAGAAGCAGGTCGAGCTGATCCAGCCGCGCGCGATCTGCACGCTCGGAAACTTCGCCACCAAGCTGCTCACGGCTAACCCGACGGGGATCACCAAGGTCCGCGGCGTCCCCCAGGAGCACATGATCGGCGGGCGCCATCTGTTCCTCCTGCCGCTCTTCCATCCGGCCGCCGGACTGCGGACCCCCCGGGTCGCCGAGCAGCTCCGCGAGGACTTCAGGCAGATCCCTGATCTGCTCGCCCAGCCTCTTCCCGAGCCCGAGCCGCTGGTGTCGAGGCAGCCCGAGCCGGATCAAATGGGCCTGTTCGGTCGCTGACCGAGACGACCGACAGCGCCGCTGGGACCGAGGCGGTCGGTGAGCGCCTCGGCACCGAGCTCGGGCCCGGTGACGTCGTTCTGGTGAGCGGCGATCTCGGGGCGGGCAAGACGACTCTGATCCGCGGCGCCTGCCGCGCCCTGGGAGTGAGCGATCCCGTGACCTCCCCGACCTTCACGATCGGGCAGACCTACGGCGGCCGCGTGCCGGTCTCGCATCTCGACCTGTACCGGCTGGGCGACCTCGGCCAGGAGGACCCGGCCCTGCTCGACGACTACCTGACGCCGGAGTCGGTCGCCTTCATCGAGTGGCCGGGCGGCACCGAGCCGTGGCTCGAGCGGGTCACGCGGCGCGTGGACATCCGCCACGCCGGCGAGGACCGCCGGGAGATCGAGATCACTCAGTAGCCGTTCTGGCCGTTGTTCTGGTTCTGATTCTGGTTCTGCTGGTTCTGATTCTGCTGGATCTGTGTCTGGACGCTCTGGATCTGTGTTTGGACGCTCTGAACAGCGGTGGAGATCTGACTCGACACGCTGCTGGCCTGGGACTGCACGCTGCTCGCCTGCGACTGGACGCTGTCGATGACGCTGTTCACGCTCTTGTTGCTGTCGCTCCCGCAGCCGGCGACCGCGACCCCCGCACCGGCGCCGAAGACGGCGACCCCGAGCAGCGCTGCGATGGCTGCGGGGCGTCGAGTGAATCTGCTGGACTGCTCCTCCATGGTGTGTCTCCTTCTCCCGGGGCGGCTGGACGCCGGTCCTCCGGCCGGACTCTATTGATGGCGGTGCTCGGTGTCGACAGCGCGACGGCCGACGCGGTGGTCGGCGTGACGTCGGACGGCGAGGTCGTTCGCGAGGCCCGCGTCGATCCAGGACCGGACGGCCGCCCGCGCCACTCCCAGGTGCTGCTGGGCGAGATCGAGCGAATCGTCGAGGAGGTAGGCGGCTGGGCGAGGATCGACCGGCTCGCCGTGGGTGTCGGGCCCGGCTCGTTCACCGGGCTCCGGATCGGGATCGCCACCGCCCGGGCCCTGGCCCAGGCGCGGGAGATCCCGATCGTCCCGGTCAGCTCGCTGGCGGCGCTGGCGCGCGGGATCTCAGAGGGCGGCGAGGAGGACCTGGCGCTGCCGGTGATCGACGCCAGGCGGGGCGAGGCCTTTGCCGCGCTCCTGCGAAGCGATGGCGAGCAGGTCTGGCCTCCATTCGTGGCCATACCCGCGGAGCTCTGCAAGCGGGTTGGAAGCCTCGATTCAACCCCGCTGGCGGCCGGAGACGGGGCGCTACGATTCGCCGCAGAACTGGAGGCCGCCGGAGCCACGGTTGCCCCGCCCGAAGATCCGATCCACCGAGTCGCCGCAAGGCACGTTTGCGGGGTGGGGGAGGCGGTGGTCGAGGCGACGCCGGACCAGATCGAACCCCTCTATCTGAGACCGCCCGATGCAAAGAGATGGCTTGAGCGAGATCGCTGAGTCCCCGGGGGAGCAGCTCCGGCTGCGCCGCCTGGGGTACGGCGACCTTCCCTCGGTCATCTCGATCGAGCGCCGTTCCTTCCCGACCCCGTGGTCGCTCGCCATGTTCGTGTTGGAGCTCTCGAAGCCGTCGGGCATCTGCCTCGCGGCGGAGGACTCAGAGGGACTCGTCGGCTATCTCGTCTGCGCGCGCTACGACGACGTCTGGCACCTGATGAACGTCGCGGTCCACCCGGAGCACCGCCGGCGCGGCGTCGCCACCGACCTGATCGAGCGCCTCTTCGAGGAGGCGGGCTCGGGCTCCCGCTTCACCCTCGAGGTTCGGGTCTCGAACGCTCCCGCCATCGAGATGTACCGGCGCTTCGGCTTCCGCTCCGCCGGTCGCCGCCGCCGCTACTACCACGACAACGGTGAGGACGCACTGATCATGTGGCTCGAGGCCGCCAAGGGCGCCTCCGTCGCTTGATGGTGCCGCACCGCGGCGGACGCGAAGCGGAGCAGCGAGTGCGGTTGGCGTTGGAGACGTCCTGCGACGACACGTGTGCGGCCGTCGTGGACGGACCGCGCATCCTCTCCAACGTCGTCTCCTCCCAGGCCGAGTTCCACGAGCGCTTCGGCGGAGTCGTTCCTGAGGTTGCCTCGCGGCACCACCTCGAGCTCGTCAACGCCGTGGTCGCGGCCGCCCTCGAGGAGGCTGGGACCAAGCTGGAGGAGGTCGACTCCGTTGCGGTCACCCAGGGGCCGGGGCTGATCGGCGCGCTACTGGTCGGCCTGAGCTCGGCGAAGGCGCTGGCGGCCGCCCGCCGCAAGCCCCTGATCCCGGTCGATCACCTCCACGGCCACGTCGCGGCGAACTTCCTGGACCCGGAGCCGCTCGAGCCGCCGTTCATCTGCCTGATCGCCAGCGGCGGTCACACGTTGCTCGCCGGCGTTCGAGAGCACGGCCGCTTCGAGGTTCTCGGCTCCACCGTCGACGACGCGGCGGGTGAGGCGTTCGACAAGGGGGCACGGCTGCTCGGTCTCGGCTACCCGGGCGGACCCGCGATCCAGCGGGCGGCGGAGAGCGGCGATCCCGAGGCGTTCGCCTTCCCCGTGGCGATGAGCGAGCGCGGTCTCGACTTCAGCTTCAGCGGCCTGAAGACCTCGCTGGTCTATCGCGTCCGCGACCTCGGGCCGGAGGAGACCGAGCGCCGGCGCGCCGACCTCGCCGCTTCCTTCCAGCGGGCGATCACGGAGCAGCTGGTGGCGAAGCTGCGGAGGGTCGCCAGGACCGGCGACTGGCCCGCCATCGCGCTGGGCGGGGGAGTGGCCGCCAACACCGAGCTGCGCGAGCGCACGCAGTCGCTCTGCGACGAGCTCGGCTTCCGCCTCAAGCTCGTTCCCATCGCGCTCTGCACCGACAACGCGGCGATGATCGGCTCGGCCGCTCGCTTCGCGGAGCCGATCGCCTACCCCGACTACCTGGACCTCGATGTCTTCGCCACGAACCGTCGTTCTGTACGGGCGGCCTGACTGCCACCTCTGCGACGAGGCGCGCGAAGGCCTGCAGGCGTTGCGGGCCGACGGCGTCTCGTTCGAGGTCGAGGAGATCGACATCGACTCGGACGACGGGCTGCTGCGGCGCTTCCTGGAGCGGATCCCGGTGATCGAGCTCGACGGCGAGATCGTCTCCGAGCTCTTCCTGGACGCGGACGGCCTGCGGTCCCGTCTCGATACCTTGTCCGCATGATCGAGGACGTGGCGGCCGAGCCCGCCGAGCAGCAGGCCTCGGAGCTCACGGATGGTGACCGCCTCTCCCTCGGAGTCGCGGCGCGCCTCTCGCGCTACCTCCAGGTGCTGACCCAGGCCAAGAAGATGGGCAAGGACACGATCTCCTCGCAGGAGCTCTCGGACTACACCCACATCAACTCGACGCAGATCCGCCGCGATCTCTCCGGATTCGGCAAATTCGGCAAGCGGGGGGTCGGCTACAACGTCGACTCGCTGGTCTCGGAGATCCGGAAGATCCTGCGCACCGCCGGCCAGCACAACATCGCCCTGTTCGGCGCGGGCCACCTGGGTCAGGCGATCGCGAGCTCCGACATCTTCGCCGACCACGGCTTCCGGATCGTCGCGATGTTCGACGTGGATCCCGCAGTGATCGGCCGTCGCGTGGGCGGTCTCGAGGTCCGTTCGTTCGACGACATCGATGCCGTGGTCGAGGGCGAGCAGGTCGTGGTCGGGGTGCTCGCCGTCCCGTCCGACGCGGCCCAGGAGGTCGCCGACCGGCTGGTCAAGTCCGGGGTGAAGATCATCTTCAACTACTCCGAGCGGCTCCTGCAGGTCCCGCCGGAAGTCACCGTGCACACGTCGAGCCCGGCAGTCGACCTGCTCTACGCCCTCTACTTCTACTTGGCGTAGTCCAACCTTCCGAGCCGGTGACAACCGATCCCGAGCCAAACCACGACGGGCTTGACCTCGACGCGGTCCGCGAGACCTTCGACGCCTCGGCCGACTTCACCGTCGGGATCGAGGAGGAGTTCGCAATCCTCGACCCCGCCGTCCTCGACCTCGAGCACCGCTTCGAGGAGATGCACGAGGCCTGCCTGCGGGACCCGGAGCTGGTCCACGGCGTGAAGGGCGAGCTAATCGACACCGAGATCGAGATCCGCTCGGGGCGAGGCGAGACCTTCGCCGACGCGGCGGAGCGCCAGCGTGCACGCCGGGCTCGGCTGTTTGCGATCGCCGACGAGATGGGGCTGGCCCTGGCGGCGATGGGCACGCATCCGTGGGCCAATTACCTCGACCAGCACATCATCCAGACCGAGCACTACCGCCGGCTCGAGGGCGACCTGCGCTGGGTCGCCCAGCGAAACAACACCTGGAGCCTCCACGTGCACGTCGGCGTCAAGGGCGCCGACCGCGCGGTCGCGGTTTCCGACCGGATGCGCGAGCTGCTTCCCCCGCTGCTCGCGCTCTCGGCGAACTCTCCCTTCCTGGACCACCGCGACACGGGCCTGCACTCTGTCCGGACCGAGATCTTCACGCGCACCTTCCCGCGCTGCGGCGTCCACGAGCCGTTCGGGGATTGGGCGACGTACGCCGACTTCGTCCAACTGCTCGCGGACACGGACTCGATCGTCGAGGCGACGCAGCTCTGGTGGAGCGTGCGCCCCCACCATTCCTTCGGCACCGTCGAGGTGCGCATCTGCGATGCGCAGACCCGCGGCGACGAGTCCTTCAACCTCGCCGCACTGATCGCGGCGTGCGTTGCTCAGGCGGCGATCGACCTCGACGAGGGCGGTGCGCCCGAGGCGCTCCGCCAGCGCGAGATCGAGGAGAACCTCTGGCGGGCAATCCGCTACGGGATGGACGGCGAGATGATCGATTTCCGCGAGCGGCGCGTGGTGCCGACGCGAGAGATCCTCGAGGGCCTGTTGGCATGGACGGGCCCAGCCCGCCAGACGCTCGGGCTCGAGGTCGACCTCCCCGAGCAGAATGGCGCCCAGCGGGCCTACGCGCGGGTCGCCGAGGGCGCGCCGGTCGAGGAGATCTACCGTCACTCGGTCGAGGAGACCAGGAAGACCTACGCACCGGAAGGAGCGGTCAGTGGCAGATGAGGAGATGCGAGAAGGCTCAGGGGAGCAGCCCTCCGAGGAGGAGGTCCGCGCTCAGCTGGAGGAGGAGATCCGCAAGGTCCGGGTGGAGGACGTCGTCCTGCAGAGCGTCGTCAGCATCCTCAACCTCTCCGCGAGGCGGATCGCGAAGGAGGACGAGCGTGATCTCGAGCAGGCCAAGGTCGGGATCGACGCGGCGCGGGCGCTGGTGGACCTGGTGAAGCCCGACGCGCAGGCTCAGCTACGCCAGGCGATCTCGGAACTGCAGGTCCTGTACGCGCAGCATGCCGGCGGGGGACCGGCGACCGACGAGGGCGAGGAGGGCGGCGGGGAGAGCACCGGCCCCGAACGTCCGAAGGGCGACTCGGGCCTCTGGACCCCGGGGTAAGCGGAGGGGCCCCCGTAATCAGTAGACTGCCGCGCCGCTTTTCACGAGCGGCATTTCTTCGAACCCAACGCAGGAGCCTTCCTTGACTAAGTTCTTGACCGATTACGGAATCGTCGTTGCGCTCGGTTGCGCGGCCGCGGCGGTTGTCTACGGCCTGCTGGTCACCCAGCGACTGCTCGCCAAGTCGCCTGGCAATGAGCAGATGCAGGAGATCTCGGGCGCGGTCCAGGAGGGCGCCACCGCCTACCTGAGGCGCCAGTACATGATCATCGCCGGCGTCGGCGTGGTCGTCGCGATCCTGCTGATCCCGCTGCAGAACGTGGAGACCGCGATCGGATTCGTGATCGGCGGCATCTTCTCGGGCGCAGCCGGCTTCATCGGGATGAACCTCTCGGTGCGGGCCAATGCACGCGTGGCCGAGGCGGCCCGCGGCGGCATCCCGCCGGCGCTCGACATCGCCTTCAAGGGTGGCTCGGTGACCGGACTGCTCGTCGTGGGGCTCGCTCTGCTCGGTGTCGCCGGCTACTTCGGAGCCCTGCTGGTCTTCACCGACCTCTCCGACAAGGAGTGCGTCGACGCGCTCGTCGGGCTCGGCTTCGGCGGCTCGCTGATCTCGGTCTTCGCACGACTCGGCGGCGGCATCTTCACCAAGGCCGCTGACGTCGGCGCCGACCTGGTCGGCAAGATCGAGGCCGGGATCCCGGAGGACGACCCGCGCAACCCCGCCGTGATCGCAGACAACGTCGGCGACAACGTCGGCGACTGCGCCGGCATGGCCGCCGACCTCTTCGAGACCTACGCCGTCACCGCCGTCGCCGTGATGCTCCTCGGCGTGATCACCTTCACCGGCTTCACCCGCGAGGTTGCGATCTATCCGCTCGCGATCGGCGCCGTCGCGATCATCGCGTCGATCATCGGCGCTCTTTCGGTGCGCACCCGGACCGGGAACGTCGAGGCTGCGCTCTACCGGGGTCTCGCCGTCTCGGCGGTCCTATCGGCTGCCGCCTTCTACCCGATCACCAAGTGGCTGATGAACGATCCCCTGAGCGGCAGCGCCCTTGGCAACACGACCGTCACCGACCTGTGGCTCTGCGGCCTGATCGGCGTCGGAGTCACCGCGCTCCTCTTCGTGCTCACCGACTACTACACGTCGACCCGCTTCCGGCCCGTGCGGACGATCTCCAGGGCCTCTGAGACCGGTCACGCGACCAACATCATCCAGGGCCTCGCGCAGGGCCTGCAGTCCACCGCGCTGCCCGTGCTGGTGATCGCCTTCGCGATCCTCGGCTCCTGGAAGCTCGCGGGCGGTGGCACCGCCGGCATCTACGGCATCGGCGTCGCGGTCATGGCGCAGCTCTCGCTGACCGGCCTGATCGTCGCGCTCGACGCGTTCGGCCCGATCACCGACAACGCCGGCGGGATCGCCGAGATGGCGGACCTGCCCCAGGACGTACGCGACATCACCGACCCGCTCGACGCGGTCGGCAACACGACCAAGGCGGTCACCAAGGGTTACGCGATCGGCTCCGCCGCGCTCGCCGCCCTGGTGCTCTTCGACGCCTTCACGCATGAGCTCCAGACCGAGGCGGGCGGCCACGCCCTGAGCTTCCAGATCTCCGATCCGCCGGTGCTGATCGGCCTGCTGATCGGCGGGATCATGGTCTACCTGTTCGCCTCGCTGGCGATCGAGGCCGTGGGCCGCGCCGGAGGCCAGGTGGTCGAGGAGGTCCGCCGTCAGTTCCGCGAGAAGCCCGGGATCATGAAGGGCAAGGACAAGCCCGAGTACGGGCACGCGGTGGCGCTGGTCACCGCCGCGGCGCAGAAGGAGATGATCCTGCCGTCGCTGATCCCGATCGTGGTGACGCTGATCGTCGGGCTGATCTCCTATCAGGCGCTCGGAGGCCTGCTGATCGGCGTGATCGTCGTCGGCATCTTCATGGCGATCTCGATGACCGCCGGAGGCGGTGCCTGGGACAACGCCAAGAAGCTGATCGAGGACGGTGAGTTCGGCGGCAAGGGCTCTGAGGCCCATGCGGCCGCGATCACCGGCGACACGGTCGGCGATCCCTACAAGGACACCGCCGGTCCGGCGATCAACCCGATGATCAAGGTGGCGAACATCGTGGCCATCCTGATCATCCCCATAATCGGGGGCCTGCCCGGATAGTCCGGCGCCCGGCCCTCTTATATTCGGGGGGCCTTGGCCAGACGCATGAAGCCACCCTCGCCCGACGAGGGCTACCAGCTGGCGGTGCGCATCTTCTCGGTGACGATCATCGGGTTCGGCGCACTGATGCTGGTGCTCACCCTGGTGAGAGGTGGCGGGCCGCTGGCGGTCGGCTTCCTCTTCGGGCTGCTGTTCATCGCTCTCGGCTCCGCAAGGCTTTACCTGTCGATGCGCGGATGAGGGAGCCGCGGAGTTGAGGGCCAAGCGCCTGCTCGGAGTCCCGTTCCTGTACTCGGCCGCGTCGGCCGCGGTCGGGTTCTCGATCTACTTCTCGATCGGCGTAGTCGCCGATCGAGGGCTGGGGCTGACCCCGCTCATCTTCCTCGCCGCCGGCCTGATGTTCGCGCTCACCTCGCTCTCCTACGTCGAGGGCGGGGCGATGCTCCGCGAGCGTGGGGGGTCGGCGACCTTCGCTCGCCACGCTTTCAACGAGCTGATCAGCTTCATAGCCGGGTGGGCGATCCTGATCGACTATCTGATCGTGATCGCCGCCGCGGCGATCACGGTCTCTCACTACCTGACGCCGATCTCGGGGGACTTCGGCGGCGGCGACGTGGAGCTGGCCGTCGCCATCGTCGTGATCGGCCTCGCCGCGATCCTCAATATCGCCGACGTCACGGGCCGGAACAGGCAGGTCAGGCTCGTCTTCCTGGCGATGGCCGAGCTGGGGCTGCAGCTGCTGGTGATCGGGGTCGGGCTGATCGTCGTGCTGCATCCCGACCGGCTCACGGACCAGCTCCACCTGTTCACCTCTCCGAGCGTCAAGGACATCGTGTATTCGCTCGTGATCGCGACGATCGCGTACGCGGGCATCGAGGCCGCGAGCGACCTGGCGCCGGACCTCGAGTTCGAGCCGGCGGATCTCAAACGGGTCTTGGGGGTGGGCATGATCGCGATCCCGCTGATCTACGCCGGGATCGCGGCCGTGGCGCTGATGGCCGTCCCGGTCGTGCCCGGCCCGCACGGTCCGGAGACTGCGCTCGCCGGCAAGTACATCGAGGAGCCGGTCCTGGGCGTGGTCGCCAACTACGACCCGGCGTGGGTGGCCGACGTCATGAAATGGGCCGTGATGCTCGTCGCCGTCCCGGTCCTGTTCTGGGCCGCCAACACGGCGATGCTGGGTCTCTCGCGGCACGTCCACGTGCTGGCGACCAACCGCCAGATCCCCAGCTGGGCCGGGAAGCTCGAGAAGACCTACTCGACGCCGTACGTCGCCATCATCATCGCCGCGCTGCTGGCCCTCGCCCTCGCGATCCCGGGCGACATCCGCTTTCTGGCGAAGGTCTATGCGTTCGGCGCGCTGCTTGCGGTGACGATCGCGCAGGTCTCGATCGTCCGATTGCGGGTGGTAGAGCCCGATCTGGAGCGGCCGTACCGGGTTCCGTGGAACGTCCGGATTCGGGGCCATGCGCTTCCGCTGCTGGCGATCCTGGGGGCGCTGATCAGCGGGCTCGCCTGGATCACCGTCTTCCTCCTCCATCACACCGCTGTCTACGTCGGGGGCGGGTGGATGCTGTTCGGGCTGGTCTTCTACGTGATCTACCGCCGTTACGTCGAGGGGACACCTCTGACGAGGCGGGTCCAGGTCCCGGAGGCCTCCCTCAAGAAGCAGCCGACCGCGGTGGAGTACTCGACGATCCTGGTGCCCGTCTTCGGCACTCGGCTCGACGACGACATCGTCAGCACGGCGGGGCGGCTGGCGGATGCCGAGGTGGGGGAGGGCGAGCATCCTCCGCGTCTCGAGATCGTCTACGTCGCGGATCTGCCGCTCACCGTCCCGCTGGATGCGCCCCTGCCGGCGGCGGTGAGGGAGTCGGCCGAGAAGGCGCTCGATCGGGCGCGGGAGGTGGGCGACGAGTACGAGAACGTCGAGGTGAAGACGAAGCTGGTTCCGGCGCGCTCGATTGGGGCCGGGATCATCGAGGAGGCCCGTGACAGGGGCGTCGAGGTGATCGTCATGGGCGGCGAGCCGCCCACGCGCATCCGAGGAGGCGGGGTGCTCGGGGGAATCGGCGGAGCGAGGCCCGATGAGATCGGCGAGGTGACCGAATACGTGCTGAAGAGGGCGCCCTGCCGGGTCCTGCTGACGGCTCCCCCCGAGGAGAGCTAGGCGGTGGCTTCGGCCGGCGCCGTTCTCGGCCTGGGGACTCTGCCTCGGCGCCTGATGCGACTGGTGGAGCTGAGCTCGCGGGCCCGCTGGTTCCAGCTGGCGAGCCAGGCGGGCACCTCTCGCGACGGGAGCGGTGGAGAGATCAGGAAGCCCTGGGCCCGCTCGCATCCCATGCTTCGCAGCTGTTGCCAGGCCTCCCGGCTCTCCACGCCCTCGGCCACGACAGGCAGACCGATCTGATGAGCGAGGTGGATGATCGCGCGGACCATCGTCCTGGACTCGGCCTCGTCGAGTTGCCGGATCAGGCTCGTGTCGATCTTGAGCTCATCGATCGGGAGGGAGATGAGCTGCCGAAGGGAGAAGTGCCCGGTCCCGAAGTCGTCGATGGCCAGCCCGCCCCCGCGTGCGACCAATTCCGCCACTCGCTTCCTGACCTGCTCCGGATCCAGGAGAAGCGCGTCCTCGGTGACGTCGAACCGGATGGCCTCCCCCGGGACGGCGGCCGCCGACAGGCAGCTCGCGACGAACCCGGCGAGGTTCCAGTCGGTTGACGAGATCGCGATGGCGGGAAGGTTCGCCGACAGCTGCAGGCTGAGGCCGGACCGCCACCAGTCCCCGGCGGCGCGGGTCGAGACCTCAATCACGTGCTCGGTCAGTGACCGCATTTCCTCGTCCGAGCCGACGGCACCTATGAACTCCGCCGCCGGCAGCTCACCCAGATCGGGATGCTCCCACCGGGCGAGTGCCTCCACGCCGATGACGCGTCCGCTGCGCAGGTCGACCTTCGGCTGGAAATGGGCGCCGATCTCTCCGCGCGCGAGTGCCACGCCCAGGTCGAGCTGATGCCGACTCGCGGTCCCATTCTGAGTGAGGTCGATAGCCATACGAACGGCCCCCTGGAGCGCATCCAGTGTGCTCGGAATTCCCCCCGGTCACAATGGGTCGAACTACGCCACGGTTTCAGTAGTTGCCCCGGATCGGTCCACGCATGGGCGAGGGGTGGGCGGAGGGCACGCAGGACTAAGATCCCGTCCGAATGTTCGTTCTCATCGTCGGTTGTGGGAGAGTCGGTTCCTCCGTCGCGAGGAGCATGCTCCGTGAGGGGCACGAGGTCTCGTGCCTCGACGAGGATCCCGAGGCGCACGCGCGCCTCGAGGTCAACCTCGACCGCTCCTGGGAGGACGCCGGCGGTCAGTTCACCGTCGGGACGGCCCTCGAGGAGGAGGCCCTCGCCGCCGCCGGCATCGAGCGGGCCGACGCCTTCATCGCCTCGACCGACGGCGACAACACCAACATCGTGGTGGCCCAGCTCGCGAAGCGGAAGTTCAACGTGCCGACGGTGATCGCGCGGATCCTCGATCCGCTGCGGGCCGAGTGGTACGAGAAGCAGGGCGTCAACACGATCTGCCCGACCCGCATCGCCATCGAGATGCTCGAGAAAGAGGTCATGGAGGCCGCCAGGACCTGATGGGCGAGGGGAGCGGCAAGTACATCATCATCGCCGGGGCGGGCAAGGTTGGCTGGAACCTCGCCCGGGAGCTGCTCGAGAAGGGTCACGAGGTGACCGTGATCGAGGACAACCGGAACCGGTACACGACCGTCGAACAGGAGCTGGAGCACAACATCCAGTACGGGGACGCGTCGGAGCTCTGGGTGCTGGAGCGGGCCGGGATCTCGCGCGCCGACATGGTGATCGCGGTGACCGGCGACGACGAGGACAACATGCTGATCTGCCAGGTCGCGAAGGAGAAGTACCTGGTGGACCGGATCATCGCCCGCGTCAACAACCCGCGGAACCGGCCGCATTTCGAGCTGCTGGGCATCAAGCCCTATGTCTCCGCCACCGACCTGATCCTGCGTCTGCTGGAGCACGAGGTGCCCGAATACGGGCTGGTGCACCTGCTCGACCTGCCCGAGGAGCGGCTGGAGATCATCGAGATGTTGCTCGCCGACGACAGTCGGGTAGCAGGGATGCGTGTGGGCGATCTCAGCATGCCGGAGGGCAGCCTCTTGATCTCGATCCTGCGCAAGGACCAGGGCGGCTTCGTGCCGACGCCCGACACCGTCCTCGAGGCGGGGGACGAGGTCCTCGCCGTGCTCGACCCGGGTCTCGAGGAGGAGCTCAAGGTGTTCTTCGGGTCCGACGGTGCCGCAGCGGGTTGAATACCTGCTGATCGGCGGGTTCGCCGCCGGGTATGCCGCCGCCGAGCTGCGCAAGCGCGGGGCGGACGGGGACATCCTGCTGGTCGGGAGGGAGCCGGAGCCGCCCTACGAGCGCCCACCGCTCTCCAAGGAGTATCTGCGCGGCGAGGCCAAGCGGGAGGACGCCTACGTCAATCCCGAGTCCTGGTACGAGGAGAACTCGGTCGAGCTGCGGACCGGGACGAACGTCATGGCTCTCGACGCGGAGGCGCGGACTGCCAAGCTGCAGGGCGGGGAGGAGGTCGAGTTCGGCAAGGCGCTGCTCGCCACAGGCGCGAACGTCAACCTGCTGCGGGTCGACGGCTCGGCGCTGGACCGGATCCACTACCTGCGCACGTTCGGAAACTCGGACAACATCCGGGCGGATGCCGAGAAGGCCGACCGTGTGGTGCTGGTCGGCGGCAGCTACATCGGCTGCGAGGTCGCCGCCTCGCTCAAGGCGAAGGGGACCGACTGCGCGATCGTGATGATGGAGGACGTCGCGCTCTCCAGGACCTTCGGTGAAGAGGCCGGCCGGTGGTTCCACGATCTGCTCACCTCGAAGGGGATCGAGATCCACGGCGGTGAGACACTCGCGGCCTTCGAGGGGGACGGCCACGCGAGCGCGGTCGTCACCGAGAGCGGCAAGACGATCGAGGGAGACATGGTCGTCGTCGGCGCCGGCGTGAAGCCGGACGTGATGGTGGCGCAGAGGGCGGGGTTGGAGATCGACGAGGAGAGCGGCGGGGTCCGCTGCGACGAGACGCTGCAGAGCTCGGTCGAGGGCATCTACGCGGCGGGCGATGCCTGCTCCTACGACAGTCGCGTGCACGGCCGGCGGCTGCGGGTCGAGCACTGGGACGTGGCGATGCAGCAGGGCCAGCACGCCGCCCGCTCGATGATGGGCGATGCCACGCCTTACGAGGTGGTGCCGTACTTCTTCAGCGACCTGGCCGACTGGGCGGGGCTCGAGTACGTCGGCCCGGCGACCGACTGGGACGAGGTCGTCTGGCGCGGCGACCGCGAAGCCGGCGAGTTCGCCGTCTTCTACCTGAAGGACGGGAAGATCGCGGGCGCACTGACGGTTGAGAGCTCCGAGGAGCTGGCACACGCGCGGACACTGCTCGCGGAGGGCGTGGATGTCGGCGGCGATGAGGCGAAGGCGGTGCTCGGGGACTCCGAGAGTGACTTGGGCCAGCTCACATCAAGCTAGGCTTCGGGCACGCGGTGGGCCCTGGTGTAATGGCAGCACGCCTGGTTCTGGTCCAGGTAGTCGGGGTTCAAATCCCTGGGGCCCAGCTCTTCCCTGCCGACCGTGCGGATTAGGACCGCGCTGACCGGCCAAGTGCCACCCGGGCGAAGCAGCGGTCCGGTTCCGTTCCACATCCTTGCTACCTTGCGCGGCCGTATGTGGCGCCCGAGGCACCTGATCGTCCTCGTCGTGGCCGTCGGCGTGGGGGCAGCGCTCTCCGCCTGCGGCGGCGACAGCTCGCCGGAGACCCCGATCGTGGTCCCGACGCAGACGACCCAGCAGGCGACGAACGCGTCTGACTTCATCGCTCAGGCCGACTCGATCTGCGCCGAGGCGGACGCGTCGATCCAGAAGTTCGCCGACGCCGGCCAAGGCGAGAGCGAGGCGGCCCAGATCGCGCAGCTCCGCCAGGGTGTCATCGACGACATCAAGCAGCTCAACCCGCCGAGCGACACCAACCTCGACGCCTTCCTGAAGGCGATGGGCGACGAGGTCTCGGCCGGCCAGAAGATCGGCCTGGCCGTCCAGCGCGGCGAGGACCCGAGCCAGTTCGAGACAGAGCTGGACAGCGCCAAGTCCGACGCGTCGACGGCCGCCTCAGCCTACGGCTTCAAGCAGTGCGGCTCGACGATCACCTCCTCGGGTTCCAGCTCGAGCAGCAGCTCCTCGAGCGCGAGCAGCGGCAGCGCCGTCACCCCGAGCGCCCCCAGCGGCTCCTCCGGCTCGTCGGGCGGCACCTCCGGCAGCTCCGGAACGAGCGGTAGCAGCGGCACCTCCGGCTCGTCGGGTTCCTCCGGGTCCAGCGGTGGATCTAGCGGCGGTATTGGTCCCGGCTAGCTACGCGGCAGCCAGGTCAGCCCAGGTCCCGTAAAGCTCGGCGTAGCGGCCGCCCGCCGCGATCAGCTCGTCATGTGTTCCGCTCTCGCGGATCCGGCCGTTCTCGAGCACCGCGATCCGATCGGCGCCGCGGATCGTGGAGAGGCGGTGAGCGATCACGATCGCGGTGCGGCCTTCGAGCAGCCGCTCCAGGCCGAGCTCGATCGTCCGCTCGGTTCGCACGTCGACGTTGGAGGTCGCCTCGTCCAGGATCAGGATCCGCGGCTCTGCCAGCAGCGCCCGCGCGAATGCGATCAGCTGACGTTGGCCTGCCGATAGAGAGACCCCTCGTTCGCCGACCTCGGTGTCGAATCCGTCCGGCATCCGCCGGATGAACTCACCGGCGCCGATCACATCCGCCGCGGCCTCTATCTCCTCGGCGGGAGCACCCGGCCGCCCGAACGCGATGTTCTCCCGCACCGTCCCTGAGAACAGGAACCCCTCCTGGGGCACGATCCCGAGCTGGCTGCGCAGGCACGTCGAGCTCAGGTCCCGCAGGTCGTTGCCGTCGACGAGGACCGTGCCCTTCTGCGGGTCGTAGAAGCGGGAGACGAGCTTCGCGAAGGTCGACTTCCCGGCTCCGGTCTCCCCGACCAAGGCCAGCGTCTGCCCGGCGGGCACGTGGACCGAGACGTCCTCCAGCGCCCAGGCGGTGTCGTCCTCCTCATCGTCGGGGCCCGTCTCGATCTTCCCGCTCGAGCGCTTCAGCCCCGCCGTGCGATCGAGCCCGTACGAGAACCAGACATGATCCATCTCGATCTCCCCGCGCAGGGTCCCGGGATCGAGCGCATCGGGCTTGTCGACCATGTCCGGCTCGGTGTCGAGCAGATCGAAGATCTTGTCCAGCGCCGCCATGCCCTGCTGGTAGGTCGTGTAGAGGTTGGAGAGCTGCTGGATCGGGTCGAAGAAGGTGGAGAGGTAGCCGACGAAGGCGACCACGACACCGATCTGCGCGTTCCTCGCGGATTCGGTCGCCAGGTCGAGGGCCTGGTAGCCGCCGTAGAGCAGGATCACCGCCGTGCCGATCGCCGACAGCAGCTCGACGGCCGGGAAGTACGACGCGTTCAGGTAGACGGTCTTCAGGTTCGCCTGGCGGTTGAGCTCGTTGAGCTCGGCCATCCGCTCCACGTGTCGGCGCTCCTGGGCGAAGCTCCGCACGACCCGCACGCCGCTCAGCGTCTCCTGGAGGTAGGCGGTCACCTCCGCGATCCGCTCACGCGTGATCCGGTATGCGCTCGCCGCGACGATCCGGAAGACGAGGCTCGCGATGGCCAGCAGGGGCAGCGTCAGGAAGACGACGAGCGCCAGCTGGACGTCGGCGATGAGCATGATCACGACGACGCCGACCAGGGTCAGCGTGCTCGAGAAGAGCGTCACCACTCCCGAGCTGATCAGCTGGTCGAGCGCGTCGACGTCGTTGGTGATCCGTGAGATCAGCACGCCCGGGCGGTTTCGGGTGAAGAACCCGATCGACATCTGCTGCAGGTGGGTGAAGATCCGAATCCGCAGATCCTGGAGGGCTCGCTCGCCGACCCAGCCGACCAGATACGTCTGCAGGTAGCTCGTCGCCCAACCGATCAGCGCCGCACCCATGAAGGCCGCGATGATCAGCACGAGCGCGTTCGTATCGCCGTTCAGGGAGACGTGCACCGCCTGGCCGACCAGATAAGGCGGTGCCAGCGTCGCCCCGGTCGCGAGGATCAGCGCGCCGAACATCATCAGCACCTGCTTCCGGTACGGGCGGAGCAGCGAGAACAGCCAGCGCACCTTGCGCCAGCGGCCGTCGTCGCCGCGGATCAGCGCCCAGAGCGACCGGAAGAGGGCGAGGAAGTTCCCTGCGCCGTCCGAGTCGTTCACAGCTTCGCCAGCTCCTCGCGCTCCTCGAGATCCCGCTGCAGGTAGACCGAGTCCTCCAGGCCCTTCTCCGCGATCTCCTCGTACAGGGAGCAGCGCTCGAGCAGCTCGTCGTGGGTGCCGCGGTCGACGATCCGCCCGCGGTCGAGCACCACGATCTCGTCGGCGAGCGAGATGGTGGAGAGGCGGTGGGCCACGATGAACGTCGTCCGGTCCTTCATCGCCTCGCGCAGTCCCTCCTTGATCAGTGCCTCGGTGCGCGCATCCACGGACGAGGTGGCGTCATCGAGGATCAGGATCCGCGGCTCGGCCAGCAGCGCCCTGGCGATCGCGATCCGCTGACGCTGCCCGCCGGAGAGCGTCAGCCCCCGCTCGCCGACCACCGTGTCGTATCCGTCAGGCAGCTGGGTGATGAAGTCGTGTGCCTGGGCCCGCTTCGCCGCCTTCTCGATCTGCGCCTCGGTGGCACCGGGCCGGGCGTAGGCGATGTTGCCCGAGACGGTGTCCGAGAACAGGAAGCTGTCGTCGGCTACGAAGGCGATCTCGCCGCGCAGCGAGGTCAGGTCGACGTCCTTGATGTCCGCCCCGTCGATCACGACCCGTCCCTCGCTCGGGTCATACAGGCGGGCGAGCAATCCGACCAGGCTCGTCTTGCCCGCCGCGGTCGGCCCGACCAGCGCCACCGTCCGGCCCGCCTCGACCTCCAGGTCGATTCCGGTGAGCGCCGGCTCCGCGCCGTCGTAGCGGAGGGTCACCCGCTGCAGCGAGACCTGGCCGTGCCCTTCGGGCAGCGGCGGGGCATCCGGGGCGCTCTCCATGGAGGGTTCCCGGTCGAGGATCTCGAACATCCGGTTGCCGGAGGCCACCGCCCGCTGGGCCATGCTCAGCGACATGCCGAGCCAGCGAACGGGGCCCGAAAGCAGCACGACGTAGGCGTAGAAGGCGGTCAGGTGCCCGACGCTGGTCGACCCGTGAATCACCTGGAGCCCGCCCACCAGCAGCACGGCCGCCAGCCCGATGTTCGGCAGGAAGCCCATCAGCGGCGTGTAGAACGCCTGCAGTCTCGTCGAGACCATGCTCTGCTCGAAGACCCGGTTGACGGAGTGCGTGAAGCGACCCAGCACATGCCGCTCGCGCGCGAACGCCTTGACGATCCTGATCCCCGAGATGCTCTCCTCGGCGCTCGCGGTCACCTCGCCGACGCGCTGCTGAACCTCCTGCTCAGCTGGGCGGTTGCGCCGGCTGTAGCGCGTTGCCGTGACCACCAGAAACGGCACGGGCGCCAGCGCCAGCAGGGCGAGAACCGGGTCCAGGACGACCATCGCGACGGCCGCGAACAGGATCGTGAGCGCGCTCTGGCTCACCCAGATCAGCCCATAGCCCAGGAAGAACCGGATCGACTGCAGGTCGACCGTGGCTCGCGACATGAGCTGGCCGGTCTGCTGCGTGTCGAAGAACCCGAGTTCGAGCTTCTGCAGATGCTCGTAGAAGACCTGGCGCAGGTCGAACTCGACCGCCAGGGAGACCTTCCCCGCGATCAGCCGCCGCCCCACGGTGAGCAGCAGTCGCAGCACGCCGGCTCCGAGCAGGGCGAGGGCGAGCGGCAGGATGTCGCTGCGACGCTCGTCCTCGATCGCATTCACGGCTCCGCCGATCAGCAGCGGGATCAGGACCGTCATGCCCATCGCCAGCCAGGCGAGGACCAGCGAGCCGATCAGCTGGCGGCGATAGGGACGCAGAAAGCCGAGCAGGCGCCGAAAGGTGGGCATAGCATGACTATACAAAGTGAAGTAACGGCCGCCTGGCGGCCTTCCCTCACCCGCAGTAGTGGGTGCTCGCTACGCTCCGAGCGTGCTCAGAGAGCTCGTCACCCTGCCCTTCTCGATGGCCCGCGCGGCGATCGACCTGCCCCGCAGCATGCAGCGCAGCATCGACGAGGCCAACGACCTGATGGCCGTCTCACGTGAGCAGCTCGAGGTGATGCGTCGCCAGGCCGACCAGGCTCTCGAGCAGGCCGAGCGGATGAACGAGCTTCTCGGCCGCGTCGTCAAGCTGACCGAGCCGCTGGAGCGCGCCCAGCGCGGCGGCGAGTTCGTGGCGGAGGGCCTGAAGCGGGCGATCTTCGGAGCGGAGCAGGCCGCGCTCGAGGCGGAGCATGCTGCGGAGGAGGCGGAGGACGCAGCCAAGGAGGCGAAGGAAGCCGCCGAGGACATCGAAGCTGAGCGGTGAGCTCGCCGGCCGCCGGCCTCTGCGACCGCTGCAAGCACCAACGACTGATCCGCAACACGCGCGGCTCCGTCTTCTCCCTCTGCGAGCGCTCCAGGACCGACCCCGAATTTCCCCGCTATCCCAGGCTGCCGGTGGCGAGCTGCCGCGGTTTTCAGCCCAGACCGCCGGGTAATGGCTGAGCAACGGAGATCACGAGCGATGTCGACCGGGAAGATGAGAGCCGTGGGGCTGGCGACTGCGCTCGTCCTGGCCGCCCCTGTGCTCGTGGGGTGCGGCTCCGGCGGAGGCGGCACCACCGTCGCGCAGACCCCGCCGATCTCCGCGGACACCGCCGGCCACCTCGCCAAGCTCAGCGATCGCATCGCCTCCGACCTCGACTCTGGTGACACCTGCCATGCGGCCCACGCGGCCGACGACCTGCAGGCGGCCGTGGAGGGCGCCGACATCCCGCAGTCGATGCGCCCGGACGTCGACGGCGTCGCACGCCGCCTCGTCGACGAGGTGAACTGCCCGCCACCACCGCCGCCCGAGCCCAGGAAGAAGGCGAAGCCGGAACACCCGGATGAACACCACGGGAACGAGCACCCCGTCCCGCCCGGTCACGCGAAGCACGGAGGGTTCGTTCCTCCCGGTCACGAGAAGCTCAAGGGGGAGGCGGGGTGACCCGGCATCTGGGCGACCAGCGCTATGAGCTCAAGGGCCGTCTCGGCTACGGCGGCATGGCCACCGTCTACGACGCTCGCGACCTGAAGCTCGACCGCGACGTGGCGATCAAGCTCCTCGCCGACAACCTGGCCGGCGACGAGGACGTGCGCCGCCGCTTCTCGCGCGAGGCCCGGCTCGCCGCGAAGCTCGATCACCCCAACATCGTCCAGGTCTTCGACGTGGGTGAGGATGACGGCAGGCCCTTCATCGTCATGGAGCAGGTGGAGGGTGGAACGCTCGGCGACCGGCTCGATGGCCGCCGCCGGTCGATCCCGCGTGATGAGGCGCTCCACCTTCTCCGCCAGCTCTGCGAGGGCCTCGGGCACGCCCACGCGAGGAAGCTGGTCCACCGCGACATCAAGCCCCAGAACCTGCTCCTGCGCACCTCGGACGGCTGCCTGAAGATCACCGACTTCGGGATCGCTCGCGCCGTGGAGGAGACCACCCGCCTGACCCAGGCCGGCAAGGTGATCGGAACCGAGCGCTACATGGCGCCCGAGCAGCTTGCCGACGGAGAGATCACGCCCGCCGCCGACGTCTACGCGTGCGGCGTCGTGGCGGACGAGCTCCTGCCTCAGTCCAGGCCACCGGACCTACGGGAGATCGTGGAGCGCTGCAGGCGGCCGGAACCCTCCGAGCGGTTCACCGACGCCCGCTCGCTCGGCGAGGCTCTGGCCACCGTGAACGGCAACGGCGACGCCGGCGCCGTCCGCCGCGTCCGCTCGCAGGCCGTTCCGACCCGCACCCTGTCCCCGACCGGTCCCGCGACCCGGAGCTGGCCGGCGCCCACCGAGGTCGCGCGCCGACACCGCTCCATCGCGAAGCGCGTGACCGCGATCGCAGCGGTGGCGGCGATCGCGGTCACGGGCGTGGTGGTCGCGACGGACTCGGGGGGCGGATCGGGAACGCCGTCCAGGGCGGAAGGAGCCAAGCGATCCACGCGCGCCGTGTCGGTTCGCACCTCGAGCGACCCGGCCGACCAGGCGCGCGAGCTCGCTGACTTCTTCCGCGCGCAGTCCCGCTGAGGGACTAGGGCGTCGTCTTCGGGACCGGCGCCGTCGGAGTAGGCGCCTTGGCGGTCGTGGTCGGCGACGGCGTCGTGGTGACCGGGAGTGTCGTGGTCGTGGGCGCCGTCGTCGGAGCGTGAACCCCGGGCTCGGACTTCTCGCCGCAGCCGGCCACGGCGATGGCGCCGATCGCCGCCGCCAGCGCGACTGGCAGCAGCCGCCGTCTGATCGCCTGAGCTTCCCTGGTCACCGCGGGGACGGTAACGGAGGTTGCGAAAGGGGGAGAAATACGGATGAGGAGGGCAGCCGCCCGGTCGACCATGACTGGGAGCGAACAGGGTGGACGCAAGCGTGAAACCGCTTCTCAGCGCCCGAGAGGGCTACACCAGGAAGGCGATGGCGTACAGCGCCGCCGGGATGTTCGGCGGCGCCACCTTGGTCGGCATGATCGAGGCCTTGCTGCCCGGCGGGGAGCATTTCTCGCTGTTGCCGAGCTTCATCGCGCTGGTCTTCGTCACCGCCCTGGTGCTCTGGGGTCCTCGGCTGCCCGTTGGAGCCCTCGCGGCGATCGGCCCGGTCGGCGCGGCGCTGATCGGCCTCACCATCGCGACGACGAAGGGGCATGGGGACGGCGCCGCGCTCTACGCCTGGCCGGTGCTCTGGGAGTCCTACTTCTTCGGGCGCCGCGGCGCGGTCATGATCGTCGCCTGGGTGGGGGTCGTGCACGCGCTGACCCTGATCTCGCTCCCGCCGGGTGTCGGCTACGTCGATCGGTGGCTGGACGTGGTGGTCTCGATGGCGGTGGTCGGCATCGTCGTCGACCTGCTCTCCGGTCGCAACGAGAGGCTGGTTGAACGGCTCGCGGGCGAGGCGCGGGTCGACGGCCTGACCGGCTTGCTGAACCGCAGAGGCTTTCTCGAGGCCGCCAACGCCCAGCTCTCGCGATCCCGACGCAGCGGGACGACGCTGGGGTTCGTCTCCTTCGACATCGACCACTTCAAGGCTGTCAACGACGAGTTCGGTCATGACGTCGGCGACAAGGTGCTCATGCGCCTTGGCCAGATCTTCCGCGAGCAGACGCGCGAGGGCGATCTGGTCGGGCGGATGGGAGGAGAGGAGTTCGCGGTCCTGCTGGTCGACTCGGATGCGGAGCAGTCCCTGGAGTACGCGGAGAGAGTGCGCGCCGCGTACAGGGTCACGGCGCCCGGGCTCCCGCGCTCGACGCTGAGTGCCGGCGTCACAGCCGCCGCGGCACCGGTTGAGCTCCAGCCGCACATGCAGCTCGCGGATGCCGCTCTCTACACGGCGAAGCGGGCCGGCCGCAACCGGACCGCTGTGGACAGTCGACTCGATCCCGGGCTCGCCCCGGCGACCGATTAGCGGAATTCGACCTCGGCCAGGGGGCTGCCGGCAACCCACTCGGCCAGGTTCTCTGACCCGCGCCCGAGGTCCTCGAGGATCCCTGCGATCACCTCGCGCCGCTCGGCCTCATCCGTGATCGGGCGGGCGACGGCCGGCAGATCGGCCTGGGCGCTGCCCTTCAGGTGGAAGGTGAACTCAGGGTGGGCCAGCAGGTTCGCGTACCAGTCACGGGTCCCCGGAGATCCGCTCAAGAACGTCCTGCCGTCGTAGCGGTAACGCCAGATCTCGATCCGCCGGGGATCCCCGCTGGACCGCCCGGTTGTCGTGATGTCGACCGTCCGGTCGTTCTCGAGAGCCCGCTGGACCGCTTCGTCCAAACTAGGCGGCCTCGGAGTAGGCGGCCTCGTCGGGCTGCGGCATCTCCTCGGGCATCTCCTCGCCGAACTGCTCCGCGGCCTTGGCCTCGGGCTCGATCACGGTCGCGGCGACGGCGATGGCGGCCACGACCAGCCCGGCGGCCACCCAGAACGCGAGGTGGTAGCCGCTGGTCAGCGCCGAGGCCGTTGAGTGGCCGGCGTCCTCGAGCGTGTTGCTGCGTGAAGTCGAAAGCGTCGCGAGGACCGCGAGGCCGATTGCCCCGCCGACCTGGGCCGAGGTGTTGACCAGGCCGGAGGCGAGCCCCGCGTCGCTGCGGGTGGCCCCCGACATCGCGATCGTCATCAGCGCCGGGAAGCAGACGCCGATGCCTGTGCCGAGCAGCACCAGGACCGGAAAGACGTCGGTCCAGTAGTTGGCGTTGACGGGAGCCCGCGTGAAGTAGACGAGCCCGAGCGCGACCAGGCTGAGTCCCGGGAAGAGGAGGCGGCGGGCGCCGAACCGCATGATCAGCGGCTCCGAGTAGCGGCCCGTGAGCGTCCCCATGATGATCGTCACCGGCAGGAAGGCCAGCCCGATCTGAAGAGCGTCGTAGCCCTGCACCAGCTGCAGGTAGAGGGACCCCATGAAGAACATGCCGAACATCCCCGCGACCGTCAGCACCTGGACGATGTTCGCCCCGCTGACGTTCCGCGAGCGGAAGATCCGCAGCGGGATCAACGGCGTTCCGGCGGTCGCCTCGCGGGCGACGAACAGGGCGAGCAGGACCAGCGAGCCCGCGCCCAGCAGCAGCGTCTCGGAGGCGCCCCAGCCCTGCTCGGCCGCCGGCTTCACGATCGTGTAGACGCCCAGCATCAGCGAGGTGGTGATCAGGAACGCGCCCAGCAGGTCCGCGCCCTGCTTGAAGCCGAGGCCCTTGTCGTCTTCGAGCAGGCGCCTCGCCGTAATCGCGGTCACGAGGCCGATCGGGGCGTTGATGAAGAAGATCCAGTGCCAGCTGATGACCTGGGTGATCACGCCGCCGAGCAGCAGCCCGACCGCGCCGCCGGCGGAGGCGACGAACGCGTAGACGCCGACGGCCTTGGCCTGTTCCCCTCGCTCCGGGAACATCGTCACGATCATCCCGAGGATCACGGCCGAGGTCATCGCGCCGCCGATCCCCTGCAGCAGGCGGGCGCCGATCAGCATGCCCTCGCTCTGCGAGGCGCCGCAGAGGATGGACGCCGCGACGAACACTGCGAGGCCGATCAGGAAGATCCTGCGCCGGCCGAGCAGGTCGCCGAGGCGCCCTGCGAGCAGCAGCAGGCCTCCGAAGGTGATCAGGTAGGCGTTCACCACCCAGGCGAGGCTCGACTGGTTGAAGCCGAGGTCGTCCTTGATGGAGGGCAGCGCGACATTTACGACGGTGACGTCGAGGACGATCATCAGCATGCCCGCGCAGAGCACGTACAGCGCGATCCATCGGGAGCGGTCGCTCACCGGCTCGGTGATGCCCGTTGCTGTTCCACCCTGTGCCTGCGTCATCTGAATTGGCCTCCTGTGCCACTTTGGGGTCGTTTCCAGTTACGACCGGAGACCTCCCCGAAATTCATCGGTTGTTTGTACAAGTTCGACCGCGCTCGAAGTCAAGAGGGCGGCCGAAATGTGCTCCACCACTGAGACGGGGCCGTTCGCCCGGTGGTGACAGCCCGCTAGTCCAAAGTAGCAGGCAGTCCGAACCGCCCGTAGGCGCTGGCGAGCTTCTCGTAGTCGGCCGGCTGCTCGGGCGTGCGCGCCTGGACCTCGGGGTCCGGGTCCTGCGAGCTGCGGACGATGAACGCGTCCACCTGCTTGACCTTCTCGCCCTCGAAGGTGAGCACGTTGATCGCGAAGGGGACCCGGGTCTGCTTCTCCTCGTCCCAGCTGTAGAAGGCGAGGGCCGCCTGGCCGTTTGCCGTGACGGGGATGGACCGCCAGCCCCACTCGCCCGTCATCGATGAGTTCTCCAGGAAGCCGCGGATCCCGTCGCCGTAGAACCAGCGGCTCATCGGCGGCATCGTGAAGGCCGCATCGTCAGCCAGCATCGCGACCACGGTCTCGACGTCGTTGCGCTCCCAGGCGTCCGCCCAGGTTTCGACGAGGTCGCGTAGTTTCTCGTCGCCGAGCGCCTTGAGTGTCTCCTGCTGGCTCTGCTCGGGCAGCTTCTTGTCGATCGTCGCCCGGGCCCGCTGCAGCGCGCTGTTCACGGAGGCGACGCTCGTGTCGAGCGTCTCGGCGGTCTCCTGGGCGGAGAAGCCGAGCACCTCGCGCAGGATCAGTACCGCGCGCTGGTTGGCGGGCAGCAGCTGGAGCGCCGCGATGAAGGCGAGCTCGACCGACTCGCGCTGCTCATACCGGGCGTCGGGCGAGGCGTAGCCGTCCTCGATGCCGAGCGTCTCGTCGGGGAACGGCTCGATCCAGACGGACTCGACGAGGGGCTCGCCGACCCCCTCGTGCGGGTCAGCCGGGGGCCCGTAGTCGATCGGCAGAATCCGCTTGGGCCGCTTCCCGATCGCGTCGAGCGAGGTGTTGGTGGCGATCCGGTAGAGCCAGGAGCGCAGGGAGCTTCGGCCCTCGAACTTGTCGAGGCTCTTCCAGGCCCGGACCAGCGCCTCCTGAAGGGCGTCCTCGGCGTCCTGCACGGAGCCCAGCATCCGGTAGCAGTGGGCCTGGAGCTCGGAGCGGTGCAGCTCCACCAGGCGCGCGTAGGCGTCCTCGCTGCCCTTGCGGGCGGTCTCGAGCAGATGGCGCTGCTCCACCTCTGTCGGCGTCGTGCTCATCCCGTCTACGCAGAGTAGACCGAGAGGGCCACGAGAAATCATCGGCCACCGATGAATTAGCGCGCGTTGAGGGGTCTAACTGGACACGGAATGAATTCGCGCGACGGCAATCCCGTGATCCACCTCGAGCTTCACACTCAAGACCAGCGGGGTGCCGTCGAGTTCTACGCGCGGCTCTTCGGCTGGCGCCCCGAGCGCATTCATGCGGGCAATGGCTCCTACCTGTCCCTGGGGATGGGGAATGGAGTGGGAGGCGGAGTCGTCCAGTGTGAGGCCTCGGAGCGTCCGCTCTGGCTGCCTTATGTGGATGTCCCGGACATCCGGCTGACGACGGAGCAGGCCCGTGACCTCGGGGGTGAGATCCTGCTCGGCCCGCGCGAAGGCCCGGAGGGGTTTCGCAGTGTGATCTCGACTCCAGACGGCGGCGAGGTAGCGTTCTGGCAGTCGAAGCAGGGGCGTTGAGAGAGAACGCCCCGGCGAAGTCGACGTCGCCTCCCGTCAGGGGCGGACGGTATGGATGTCCGCTCCCTCCAGCGCCATGGCATCCTCGTCGGACGTGACGATGGCGTCCGTTGCTGCCCACTCGGTCGCCAACCTGGCGAGATCGGTCGGAGGGTCGGGGCTCTGGAAGGACGCTCCCGCCGCATCGGCTCCCTCGGCGCGCAGCGCATCCGTGCAGGGAAGGACCCAGGCGAGGGCGTTGCCCACCGCGTGATCCTGCTCCTCCGACCCGGCGCCGACATAGTCGCCGCCCTCGTAGAGCCCCGGGAGGCTTGCCACCAGGAACTGCGGCGGCGGTCCCTCGCCGCCGAGAAACTCGCGCGCCTTTCGCAGCGCCCATTCCCCGCCGAGTGAATCGCCGGGGGCGACCAGCACGCGCGGCCCGCCGGTCATTGTCGGGAGCAACTGAGTCGACGCAGCGATCGATTTCTCCCGCTCCGCCTCGACCTCCGCATCGGGCACGAAGAAGTCGACCAGGGGCCCGGTCATCAGCGTCGTGGCGATTGCGCCGATCACGAACGCGCCCTGCATCGGGTCGGTGATCACCCCCGCCTGTTTTCCGATCAGGGCCACCACGAGGATCATCAGCCCACGGCAGTTCATCAGCACCCCCACCGTGTTCGCGTCCCTCCAGGTCAGCCCGACTGCTCGTCCCGCCACGGCTCCCGCGCCCCACTTGGCGAGGACCATCGCCACGAGAAAGATCACGATGCCGGCGATGTGCTCGGGCCGCAGGACGGTGAGGTCGGTCTGCAGCCCGGACACGGCCAGGAAGATCGGGATCATGAAGACGACCACGAACTGGGACATCCGGTCGAGTACCGCCCGGCCCAGACCCGGTATCTGGGGGACGCATGCACCGAACAGAAAACCGCCGTTCAGCGAGTTGATTCCGATGCGGTCCGCGGCCAAACCGGTGAGCAGCGCGCCGAAGAGCAGCAGCGCGAAGAGATCGCCGTCGAGCGGCTCACCTTCCACGAACCTGCGATCGAGAATTGGCTTCAAGGCGGGGCGCACGACGAGGAAGAGGACCGCGACAAGCCCCAGGGCGAGCAGGAGCTTGACTCCGATTGTGTTCGGGACCCCCTGGCCCTTGGCAGAGGCAGTGGCGCCGGCCACGATCAGGAACATCACGGGGGTCACGATCGCGGCGGCGCCCACGCCGATTGCTCCCATGTCGCTGGAGAGCATGCGTTTCTCCTGAAGGATCCGCGCCATCACCGGAAAGGCGGTGACGGCGAGACCGGCGCCGATGAAGAGCGCGTGCGTCGTTGCTGAGACGGACTGGCCGTCGGGGGTTATCGCCACCTTCCACACCCCGGGTTTGTCGAGAATCGCGCCGACCACGAAGCCCAGCACGACAGGTGCCGCGATGACAGCCAGGGCGACAGCGGCGATCTCGGACCCACGGCCTTTCAGCAGCCGCTGTTGGACTTCGAGTCCGACCAGGAACATGAAGAAAACCAGGGTGAGGACCCCGATCAGGCTCAGGAACGAGAAGGCCTGCAGGGGGAACAGATCGTTGACCAGCCCGCTGCCAGCCTGAGCGGGCTTGTCGAGGCTGGTGATCGCGCCCTTGGAGAGCTCCCCTCCGAGCACCGTCGGGCCGATCAGGATGCCCGCGATGATCTCGCCGACGATCCTGGGCTGCTTCAGCTTGACGAACAGCCCACCGACGATGCGAGCCGCCAGCAGGATGATCGCCAGGTCGGCGAGGACGTAGGCCGCCACCTCGGACGGTGCGAGGGACTCTGGCGGCACGGCCACCACGCAAACCTATCCCTGCAGCTGGCCGGCGGCAATACCTCGTTTCAGCTTGGTTGCTGGGACTGGTGCGGCTAGGCTGCCGCCCCGAGTGGCTACCGAGGGTGCCCATCCAACGGTCTCACGGCAGCGACTCCTCGCCTTCTACGCCGTCCTGATCGTCTTCGCCACTATCGGTGCGGGTCTCAGCATCCGGGCCGGCAACAACCAGCGGGCCCAGGCCCAGATCGCGGGCGGCTACGAGTCGATCCCGTCGGACCCATGCCTCGGCCCACGTTTCGACCTGGTGCAGTCGGGCCAGTTCGTCAATCTCGAGAGCACTGAGGGCACGCCGACCGGCAAGCTCCGACTCCGGGATGGTTCGCTGACGGGGCCGGTCCATTGCGTCGACGGGCGCAACGCGGAGCTGACGGCGACGGTCGGCGACGACGCGCTTCGCGGTTCCGTGGCGGGCACTCCGGTCTCGGCGAACCGGGCCAGCGATGCTCCCCCGCCCGGCAGCCGCACGGCTCGTGCTCCGGGATCGATCGCTGCCGACTACAGCCTGACGCCGGAGTCAGTGTGTCTCGGGGGCACCATTCGGATCGACGACACGCAGAACGGCGTCGCCTTGATCGCCGAGGATCGGACGCTGGGCACCGCCGATTACCGCGACGGTGAGCTATCCGGCCGGGCTCGGTGCCTGGACGGCGGCGAGGTGACGATTGCGGGGGTCGCACGGGACCGCGACCTCGATCTGACCCTGACCCCGGCGGCGGCTCGGCCCAGGTCGGCTGGGCGGGGTCCGGCCGCCGCCAACCCGCCGCCCCGGGAGCGCCTCCAGGCGGAACGGACTCGCGAGTTCGGCAAGACCCTGGCTGCGTTCTTCATCGCCGTTGCCGTCGTGGTGCTCGTCGCCCGGGTCTTCGGCTGGCTGGCGACTCGAGTTGCTCAGCCGCGAGTCATGGGCGAGGTAATCGCCGGGATCGTCCTCGGGCCCACTGTGTTCGGAGCCCTGACCCCCGGGCTGCAGGCGCTCGTCTTTCCCGTCGACGTCATCCCGCTGATCGGAGTCGTCGCCAATCTCGGGCTGATCTTCTACATGTTCCTCGTCGGCCTGGAGCTCGATCTCGCGCAGCTCCGGGGGCGTCTCACCCAGGCCGTCGCGATCTCGAACGCCAGCGTTGCCCTGCCCATGGTGCTCGGCATGGCCGCGGCGGTCCCGATCTACACGCTGATCGCGCCGGATCAGAAGTTCGTCGCGTTCGGGCTGTTCATGGGTGTCGCGATGTCGATCACGGCCTTCCCGGTGCTGGCGAGGATCCTGGTCGAGCGCCGCATGCTCAAGCGGCCGGTCGGCGCGATCGCGATTGCCTCGGCGGCCATCGACGACGTCACCGCCTGGTTCCTGATCGCGCTGGCGATCGCCGTGGCCACGGCCGGATCCGGAGAGGACGTGGCGCGGACGATCCTGCTCGCCGTCCTCTTCTGCGGCGCCATGTTCCTGGTCGTCCGTCCGCTGATCGGGCGGGTATCGCGGGCATATGACGAGGCTGGTCGGATACCCGGAGGGTGGATGGCCGCGATCTTGGCCGGAGTGCTGCTTTCGGCTTTTGCGACGGAGACGATCGGAGTCGCGCTGATCTTCGGTGCCTTCGTGATGGGGTTCATCATGCCCCGCCACGCCGAGCTGACCGAGGACGTGACCGGGAGGCTCGAGGACTTCGTCGTCACGCTCCTGCTCCCGCTCTTCTTCGCCTACACGGGGCTCCGCACCAACGTCGGCCTTCTGGACAGGCCCGAGCTCTACCTGATCACCGGGGCGCTGCTCGCGATCGCGGTCGTGGGAAAGCTGTTCGGGGCGATGATCACCGCCCGCGTCGTCGGATTCGGCTGGCGGCCCGCAGCGGTGATCGGCACCCTGATGAACACGCGTGGCCTGACGGAGCTGATCGTCCTGAACATCGGGCTCGAGAAGGGAGTGATCTCGGAGGCCCTGTTCGCCGCGCTGGTGATCATGGCTCTGGTGACGACCCTGATGGCGGGGCCGCTGCTGAGGCTCTTCGACCCTCGCAACGAGTACGGGGCCCCCTTGAGCGACGAGCTCGAGGCCGCGCGGCGGGAGTCGGCCATCGAGCATCCCCGGCTCGAGATCCCCGAGCGCTCGATCCTCGTGGTTCCGGAGCGCGAATCAGGCCTCGCCCAGCTCCGGGCTCTGGCCGAGCCTCTGGCGGCCGCGGAGCCTCCGCGCGAGCTGATCCTCGCGCGGCTGGTCCAGCCGCCTCGCGGCCCCGCCGCGGGCGTGCGCGGCGGACTGCAGACCGAGAATCGCCTGCTCGGCGAGGCGACGGAGCAGATGCAGCGGGCGCGCGACGAGCTGATCGAGAGCGGGATCGCAGCTCGTGCGGTCGCCTTCATCTCCGCGAACGTCGGTGCCGATCTCAGCCACATCGCGTCCCGGGAGGAGGTAGACCTGGTCCTCACCGAGGGGCGGCGCCCGCTCGTGGGCGCCGGCGTGCCGAGAGGCGAGATCGGCACGGTCCTGGCGGAGGCGCCGTGCGACGTCGCCGTGCTGGTCGCGACCGAGAGCCAGCAGGTGCGGCCACGCACGGGCTCGCCGATCCTGGTTCCCTTCGGCGGCGCCGAACACGACTGGGCCGCTCTCGAGCTCGGCGCGTGGCTGGCCTCGGCGACCGGAGCCGAGCTGAAGCTCGTCGGCGCAGCGGGCGCCGGGGAGGACGGCTCCCGGGTCAGCCGGATGCTCGCCGACGCCGGGCTCCTCCTGCAGCGCTACACGGGGGTCTCGGCCGAGCCCCTGGTCTCGGAGCCGGGCGTTGGGATCGTCGGAGAGATGGAGGGGGCCGGGCTGCTTGTGGTCGGTCTCTCGCTTCGCTGGCGACAGGAGGGACTCGGGCCCGTCCGCTCCGAGATCGCCAAGGCGGCGCTGGCCCCGGTGCTCTTCGTTCGCCGTGGCCAGCGGCCGGGCGCGCTGGCTCCCGAGGGCGATGTGACTCGCTTCACGTGGTCGACACCGGCTCTCTCCTCCGGCCCCTTCGACCCCACCTCGGGCTGAGCGTCCATATCGAAGCGGCCCACGCCCGGGGCACGGCCAAGATTGCGGAAAACCGCGGTGGCGGGCCGCAGTGCCAGCGGATATAAGTGCGGCATGTCATGGCCGGAACAAGTGGGGTCCGGGCGATGAGGGGAAGGCGCACGGCCGGCACGGCCGGCACTTCCGCATCCGCGTGGGTGGACCCCTCGACCCCGATGTCGATTGACCGTGTGGTCCGGTGAAGAACGGGCAGGGCTCGGCACCGGCTGACGTCACGCTCGCGGTGGTGGGTGACGGCTTCGGGGCGCTTCTCGTCTACACGACGGCCATCTACCTGGGATTCAAACCGGCGGACGTAGGGATCTTCGGCGAGCAGGCGAACCCCGTTGCGACCTACCAGCAGTTCGCCTGGAATCTCGGCCAGACCGTGCTCCGCTCCGAGTCGGAGTCCCACTTCCTGCCCGCCGACTGGCCGACGTTCGCCCAACTGGAGGCTTACTCGCACGTCGATCCCTCGCCGCTGATCCGGTCCGTGGGGCGCAAGTTCAACCCGGGGGTGCCGGAGATCCTGACGGAGGCCGCGGTCGTCCGCAGGGAGCTGGGATACGAGGCACGCGTGCTCGGCGGCCGCAAGGTCGGCTGGATCGTCCGGGAGCCCGGGCCTCCTGCCTACTTCTCTCTCTATGACGACGACGCGCAGCTGCTCGGGCGCGCCAAGCACGCGATGATCGCGATTGGACACGGACCGCTGTCGTTCCCCGGTGTCTACGGGGAGGCCCGCAACGATTCCGCGATCGCGGACCGGGTCGTGCAGGCATACGAGCCCAAGCAATACCAGGCCGGAGGCCGCTACCTCGTCGTTGGCTCCGGGATCGCCTCGGTCAACGAGTGGGCGAACGTGATTGAGGCCGACGCACAGTGCATCGCGCTGCGGCGGAACCCCGAGCCGGACGAGCAGGACCTGAACGTCCCTCGTTGCCTGTTCGACGGCAGCGGGATCGACGCCTTTCAGGGGCTTTCATTCGAACAGAGGATGGATTTCCTCGGCCAGGCCCTCAGGGGCACCTCGCCCAAGCGACGCGGCTGGGCGGAGAAGATCCGGATGGGGCGAGATCGGGGCCTATTCGAGGAAGCGGTGGGCGAGGTGACCCGGATCGAGCCGGGACCGGCGGGGCTTCGCATTCGCCTGAAGCTCCACCAGGGCACCGAATCGGAGCTCGACCTCACCGGCATCGTCTGCGGAACGGGATTCGTAAAGTCGGCGTTCTCTTTGCCCGTGCTGCGCAGGCTCGCCCAGACCTACGGCGTGCCGGTGGAAAGGGAGCGCATCCGGCTGAAGACGAATTGCGGCGTGCCGCCTCTCGACCGCGAGGATTCCCGCCTCTGCATGATGGGGCTGAACGCCAACACGGTGGTGCCGAACGGGGACACGATCGCGGGCCTCAAGTACATAGCTCGGCGATACGTAGGCGATGTCGCGCGCGCCGAGCGGCTGCGTTACCGAAGATTCCCCAGCCGGCTTGCGATGCAGGTTGGCCTGGCTCGAAAGACCGCGCGTGAGCTGCGCCGGGTGCGCAAGACGGAGCAGCTCGCCTAGATCGGTGCGGATGAAATGTGCCCGACTCCCATAGGCCGAGTTCACACCCGAGTCGCGACGATCGTCCTGCCGGCGCTGCTGGGGACGATCTTGTCGATCGTCACGGGCAGGCCCGACTGGATCGTGCTGATCGGCGTCTACCTGTTGCTCGGCGTCACCCTGGACAGCTGCGTCTACTCCTGGATTCTCAAGTACCAGCCCCCCTGGATGACGGGGATCCTGGCACTGTTCGAATTCGGGCTCATCTACGTCCTCGCGAACATCCTCAAGCTCAACCTGTCCCCGCTCGAGGCGATCGCCCTGTTCTGGGCTTCGTGGTTGCTGGCGACTGCGACGCGGATCGCTCTGCTGCCGATCGTCTCGCTCACCTACATCGAATCCGCGGCCGAGTTCCGACGCATCGAGTGGTCCATTCCGCCGAGCGAGGTGCGTCTGCCAGTGATCGTCTCGGCCGCCGAGTCGGCGGCCGGCCCGGGCCCGATCGTCCAGGAGGCCTCCGGCGTGCACGCGAAGCCGCTCGACCTCAAGCCCAGCCCCTCGGGGGCTCACCAGATCCCGACGAGGTGAGATCTCCGATGAAAGGCAATGGCGGCACGACCTCGGGCGAGCTCAAGCCCGGCACCGAGGTGGGCCCCTATCGGATCGAGTCGCAGCTCGGTATAGGGGGGATGGGCCACGTCTACCGGGCGTTGGGCCCGGAGGGAGCGGTGGCGCTCAAGGTCGTTCGTCCCGAGTTGGCGGCCGATCCGGATCTACGCCGGCGGTTCAAGCGGGAAGCCGCCGCGGCGTCTCGGATCGACAGCCGGCACGTCGTCTCGGTCCTCGACGAGGGGGAATTCCAGGGGAGCCCCTATATGGCGCAGGAGGTGATCGACGGAGGATCCCTCGCCGAGCTGATCGACAGGGAGGAGGCGCTGGCGGTGGAGCCCACCGTGACGATGGCGCAACACGTCGCTTCGGGGCTTGACGCCATGCATCGCGCCGGCATGGTTCATCGCGACCTGAAGCCCCAGAACATCCTGCTGGATGAGAGTGGCCGGGCGTACGTGGCCGACTTCGGCCTCGTCAAGCAGCAGGGGGCGAGCCTCCTGACCCGCCCCGGCCAGGCCCTCGGGACGGTGGACTACATGGCGCCGGAGCAGATCCGCGGCGACGAGATCACCCCGGCTGCGGACATCTACTCCTTCGGCTGCGTGCTGTTCGAATGCATCGCCGGGGCGCCCCCCTTCGCCGACCGCGAGGGGATGCGGGTGATGTGGTCGCATCTCCAGGATGAGCCGGCCGATCCCTGCGTCGGCCGCGGGGACCTTCCAGACAGGTTCGGCTGGGCCATCCTGCAGGCACTCGAGAAGGAGCCGGAGGCGCGTCCGCCCACCCCAACCGCCTACGCGCGCATCGTCCAGGTTGCGGCGGGCGTCACCCACCTGAACCCGGGGCCGGCGGCGTGAGCGAGTTCCTGCTGGTTGAGGTGAGCCCGAACAAAGGCGTTCGGCACGAGGTCGGCAGCGAGGCCGTCATCGGCCGGGAGAACTGCGAGATCGAGGTCCCGGATGGAGAGGTCTCCCGTCGCCACGCCTCCATCGCGATCAGGAACGGCAAGGTCGAGATCGAGGATCTGGGCTCGCGGAACGGGACCTTCGTCAACGAGCACAGAGTCGCCGGTGCGCAGCAGCTGCGCACCGGGGACCGGGTGCGGGTGGGCGAGACGGTGCTCCAGCTCGAGTCGGCCCCGCGGGCGGCCTCCCCGGAGCCCGAAACCCGGCCTCCCGCCGGTGTCCGGCCGCCGGTCGAGAGCCCAGGCGGCGACGCTCGAGCCGCCCCGAAGGGTCCCAGCGGGGACGTGCCGGCCCCGCCCGAGGTCATCCCGTCGGCTGTCCGCCGGATCCCGCGGGCCGAGCCGGAAGCACCGCCGGCGTTCGGGGAGGTGAAGCCACCGCGACGGGTCCGCGGCTCCGCTGCGCGCCGGGCGGAGGCCACCCTGGTCTCATACGCTGTCGTGATCGCCACCGCAGTTGCGATAGTTCTGTACTTCGCGAATCGCTAGGGAGAGGAGGACATGCCGCAACCGGTCTCCACGGGCTCGACGATCGGGGGATATCGCGTCGAGGAGCCGATCGGGCGCGGTGGGATGGGGATCGTCTACCGCGCCACCCACATCGCCCTGCGCAAGCCCGTTGCCCTGAAGCTGATCACCGAGGAGCTGGCGGAGGACGAGGGATTCCAGGAGCGGTTTCGCCGCGAGCCGCAACTGGCGGCCTCCATCGATCACCCGAACGTGATTCCGGTCTTCGACGCCGGCGAGGAGGACGGCCGTCTCTTCGTCGCGATGCGGCTGATCGACGGTACGGACCTCGGCGCGGAGATCGCCCGCGTGGGCCGGTTGGACCCACAGCGCGCCGCGCGCATCGTCAGCCAGGTGGCGGACGGTCTGGACGCCGCACACGAGCTCAAGCTCGTGCACCGGGACGTGAAGCCGGCCAACATCCTGCTCGAGAACCGACGCGGCAAGGAGTACGTCTACCTGACCGACTTCGGGCTGACCAAGAGCGGCGAGACGGTCGGTGGGGTCACCAAGACGGGCCAGTGGCTTGGCACGCCCGACTACGTCGCGCCCGAGCAGATCGAGGGGCGCGAGCTCGACCCACGGGCAGACGTCTACGCTCTGGGCGCCGTCCTCTACCACGCTCTAGCCGGCAAGCCCCCGTACGGGAGCGAGTCCGAGGTGGCGAAGATCTACGCGCACCTGTCCAAGCCCCTGCCGCCGCTCGACGACGTCAGCCCGGAGCTGGTGGCGACGATCCAGCGGGCGATGGCAAAGGACCCGGCCGACCGCTACCCGACCGCGGGCGAGTTCGGGCGTGAGGCGATGGCGGCCGCCACGGGCAAGGGCGAGGTCTCGAATCAGACCCGGGAATTCGCGGCCGCGACCGTCCCCGCAGGCGGCAAGCCGACCAAGGCCGCCGCTCCCGCCTCCCACACGACGGAGCCTGGCGCGACCAGTCGCATCTCGAGGACGGCCGCGCAGGCAGGGGAGAAGCTCGGCGGTCGGCGTGGGGCGATCGCCGTCGGTGCGGTCATCGCGGTGGCGGCGATCGGAGCGGGGGCGGTGCTGCTGCTCGGCTCGGGTGGGGGAGGCAAGTCCGGTGGAGGCTCGACGGCTTCCCTCCAGCTCTCGACCGACACCGTCAGCCTCGCCAGGGAGATCGGCTCGGATACCAACCAGCTCAGCAGCGCGGTCAACTCGGGCTCTGACACATCGGGCATGGTTGCGACCTTCAGACAGGCCCAGAGCAAGGCAGGCGATCTTGGGAACCGCATCGACAGCGATCTCGCTGCAGACGCGCCGGGGCGGGACGGATTGACGGCCGGCGCCAAGGGCCTGGAATCGGCCGCATCGGACCTCGCCGAGGTTGCCGCCTCCGGCGGATCCACGGCGACCGCCGGAGCCGCAGAGTCGGCGAGGGGAAACGTCGACAGCGCCTTCACCGGGCTCGAAGGGGCCCTCACGGATCTCCGATCGTCGTTCGCATCCGAGGGAGCGACGAGTGACGAGTCGGCCGTGAGCGACAGCATCAAGCAGCTCGACAACAGCCGCAGCCAGCTGGCGGCCCCGTTCGACGGGCTCATAGCGGCCGTCAACAGCGGCTCCGGCACGGCCTCGACGTCGGGGCAGAAGGCAAGCGACCTGGGCCAGAGCTGTGGCAACGGCGTAGCGGTCGGCCCGAACACGACCTGCCCCTTCGCCCTCAATGTGGCGGCGAAGTTCCGCGCGACCGGCCGGACGCAGCTGACGGCGTTCAGCCCCGCGCGAAACCAGAATTTCGTGATGAACTGCTCGCCCGGCACGCCAACGGTCTGCCGGGGGGAGACAGCGCGACCGTCTACATCGACTGAGCAGATCCCGCCCAGCCTGATCGGCTTGGCTGCCGGCGCGATCATGCGCGATTGCGAATCCGCGGCCTATTACGGATGCGGGGGGCGCCGCGTCGCAACTATGGTCGGCCTCGGAGCGTCATCGTCCGAACCGAACGCCGTTCCGCGTTGGCAAGAGAGCAAGGGAAGGTTTCGATGCAGAGACAGGCAAGAGGCTTCTTCGCGTCGCTGTTCGATATCTCGTTCACGTCGCTGATCACCACCAAACTGATCAAGGTGCTGTACGTACTGTCCTTGGTCGCGATCGGCATCACCTACTTCGCCTTCGTCGTCAGTGCGTTCGCAGCCAGCGCCGGGTTGGGGGCGCTCGTGCTGCTCATCGTGGGGCCGCTCATGGCGCTGTTCTGGACGGTCTTCGTGCGCGTCTCCCTCGAGGTGGTGGTCGCGCTGTTCCGGGTCATGGAGACGAACGTCGAGATCGCGGCCAACACCAGCGCGGGTGCGCCCTCAGCGCCCGCGGGTGGGCCCCCGCCGCCGCCCGACGCGAAAGCGCGAATCGAGTAGGGGCCCGCGCGCCCCCGCCGGACCACATGACCCCCGGCACCACCCCCGATCCCGGTTGGTACCCCGACCCCGACGACGCCTCCCGCGCGCGCTACTGGGACGGTCAGGCGTGGACGGACCGCATGCGGGCGCTCGAGACCGACGCCGCGCAGCCAGACGCCACGGAGCCCGCCGCGGCGAAGACCCGGGCCGCAGCCGCGCCTCCGGCCCGTCCAGCCAGAGGTGCAAACGATCCTTCGCTGTGGGAGAGGGTCACCCCAGAGTTCCTTCACGGCACTCGCGGGGTGATCATCGCCACCGTCTCAGTAGTCGTGATCGCCGCGGCCGCGATCGGCGCCTGGCAGCTCACGACCGGCAACGACGACAACCACGCGGCCGCGAGCAAGGACGGCGGCCGCAGCCTCGACTCGGTCCTCCAGGCCCACGACTCCGGCGCCGCCGACAGCTCGGGCAATGGCAGCTTCTTCCCGCCCGCATCCGGATCGGGTGGCTCGGGCGGGTCAGCCGCGGCCGCCGACACCGGCAGGACCGCGAGCGATCTCGGAGTCGGGGACTGCGGAAGCGGAGTCGCCGTGGGACCCAACACCACCTGCCCCTTCGCCCTCAACGTCGCAGCCAAGTTCCGGGCCGGCCGCGCTCGTGTGGTGACCGCCTACAGCCCGGCGCGCAACCGCAACTTCGTGATGACCTGCGCATCCGGGAAACCGACGGTGTGCCGTGGCGGCGACAACGCCTCCGTGTTCATCGACTGACGCCGTGATGGCGTGCCTTCGAGCCAGTAGCCCTTTCGGGGCGTCGTCCCCCGCTCGGAGGTTGCTGCCGGCGGCGGCCGCGATGGCCGCCCTCGCTCTCTCCGCCTGCGGTTCCTCGGAGGGCGACCGAGGGGACGCCCTGGACGCCCTCCAGACGACCACGGATGCGTCGCGGCTCAACGCCGAGGTGGCGGTGCTCACCTCGGACCTGCCGTCCGAGCCGACCTCCGCGGAGAGCGCCCAGGCGGAAGGCTCCCTGCAGACACTGGACGCGCGGGCGAAAGACCTGATCGCGGCGTCGAGCTCGAGCGCCGGCTACGACGAGCAGATCACCGCGGCACTCGGGCAGACGAGAGGAGCGGTGAACGGACTGGTGCCGGCCGTCAGGGATCCGGGCAGGCTCGCCCTGGCTCGCCGGGGCGCGGTCACCAAGCTGAAGGAATCGAGTCGGCGCCTCCGCGCGTCCGCCCGGATCGCCGGAGCCGGACTTGCGAACGACCAGGGCGATCTGTCGGCCTCCGACGCCCAGGCTGTAGATGCGACGCTGGGCGAGGTGGACAAGTCCGAGCAGGCGGTGGGCGCGGCGGGAACCGCGGTCGCCGGCACGGGCTCGAGTCAGCCGGCGGCCGCGAGCTCCGCCTCCACGGGTTGCACGGTCCGGGATCGCAACGGCCGGGACCTGACCGTGGTGGTGAAGAAGGGCAGCCTGCCCTGCGCGCAGGCGACCGCGGTCTTCGCGCAGTACTACTCCCCCTCGACCCAGGTTCAGGGCAGTGGGGGGTCGGCGACCGTCGGCGAGTGGTTCTGCATCAGCTCCAGCGCCGGCGAGCAGCAGAGCGGCCAGGCGGCCGCGGTCACGATCTGCGACCGGTCGCAAGACGGCGCCGAGATCGCCACGGAGTTCTCGGGCGCGTCGTCTTCCGGCTCCGGGACCGGCTCGGCGGCCCCGCAGGTGTCGGACCCGAACTACGAGCCCCGTTGCGTGCGAGGCGCCAACGGCGCCGCCGTCCCACCGCCCGGCTACCGGTACTGCAACACGGGCGATTAGTTGCTACCTGACCGGGTTGTGCGGGCTTTTACGGATGACAGCGCCGGTCGGCGCTCATAGCTTGAACACGAGACGGGGGGTCTGCAAGGGAGCAGATACATGCGCCGGCCGTTGGCCGCGACCCCGATCGTCCTCGTCCTGACGCTCGCCCTCGCCTCCTGCGGCGGCTCGGGCGCCGACCAGGGACGCGAGGACGCCCTCGCCTCCCTCGAGCAGGCCACCGCGGCCTCGTCCCTGCAGACGGAGATGGGGCAGTTGGTCGCCCAGCTCGCCAGCAACCCGGAGCCGGCGCAGCGACGGCAGCTTCAGAGGCGCCTGAGGACGCTCGACGCCAAGGCCGCCGCTCTGGTCTCGGGAGCCGATGCCCGCTATTCGGTGAATCTCGCCTCGGTCAACGGATCCGGGGCTGCGGGCACCGCGACCCTGGCCGAGTCCGGCGGGAAGATCGCCCTGTCGGGCTCCGTCAACGGCATGGCGCCGGGGCGAGCCCATCCGGTAGCCCTCCACGCCCTCTCACCGGCCGAGGGCTCGTCCGTCTGCCCGCCCGGCGGCGCCGCGGCCGGACCGGACCGGCAGCTGTCGGGAACCGAGGCTCAGGACTTCTACGGTCCGCCCGTCGTCAACTTCTCCGAGGCGAGCGGCCCGGCCCTGGCCAGCGCCCGTGAAGCCGGCGCGGCCCCGCCTCTGACCGCCCGGACGCTGGTGATCAGCGGCGGCGGCGGCGGCGGCACCAACGGCTTCGATGCCGGACTCCCAATCGCCTGCGGGGTCCCCGAGGCGGATGTCGCGGCGGGCGCTCGCGACGCGGATGCAGAGACGATCGCCGCCATCAACGACGCGCGCGGCGCACTCTTCGACCTGGCGGCCGCCGCAGCCAACCCCACCTCATCGCGCGGCAAGCAGGCCCGATCCAACGCCGAGCGGCGTCTTAAGCAGGCGAACCAACGGCTCGGCGGCGCCATCCAGATGGCCGTGACGGGCCTCAAGGACTCCGGTGATCTGTCGAACGAGGAGCAGGCCAAGATCGACCAGGCGAGCAAGGATCTCGAGGCCGCCAAGACCACGATCGACAACGGGTTCACAAGGTTCGACAAGCTCGTGGCCCAGGAGGAGGCCGCGGCTGCCGAGCGAGAGGCCCAGCGCCAGGCGGCCCAGCAGGCGACGGAGGCGCCGTCGAGCCCGTCACCCAGCACGTCGTCTTCGTCCTCCCCGAGCCCGGCCCCGTCGGGCGGAGGGGGCGGCGGTCCCTCGGTGGTGATCAAGTGAGGCATGCCCGTCGCACCTTCGCTCTGCTTGCCCTCGGCGCCCTGATCGCGCTCGGGGCTCCGGCCTCGGCCGGGGCGGAGACCTACGGCTACGTCGGGCAGTGGGGGACTTCGGGCGCCGGCAACGGACAGTTCCACAATCCACGCGGCGTAGCCACCGACGCCGCCCGCAACGTCTACGTCGCTGACACCGGCAACAGCAGGATCGAGAAGTTCAGCTCGACCGGCGCCTTCCTCACCGAGTGGGGGAGCCACGGCACCGGCAACGGGCAGTTCGACTATCCGACCGGCGTCGCGACTGACGCCTCCGGCAACGTCTACGTCGCTGACGGGGTCCGGATCCAGAGGTTCACCTCGTCCGGCGCCTTCATCAGCGCGTGGGGGAGCTCCGGCACCGGTAATGGACAGTTCGACGACCCCACCGGCGTCGCCACCGACGCTGCCGGCAACGTCTACGTCGCGGATTCCGGCAACCAGCGGATCCAGAAGTTCACCTCCTCCGGCGCGTTCCTCACCAAGTGGGGGAGCTACGGCGACGACCACGGAGAGTTCGACAACCCGAAAGACGTCGCCACCGACGCTGCCGGCAACGTCTACGTCGCCGACACCTACAACCATCGGATCCAGAGGTTCAGCTCGAGCGGCACCTTCATCACCGACTTTGCAGACATGGGCCAGGCATTTCTTGTGTTTCCCTACGGCATCGCCACCGACGCTGCCGGCGACGTCTATGTCGCTGACGGCGGCGCCACCGATAATCCGATCCAGAAGTTCACCTCCTCCGGTGCCTCCCTCGCCGCGTGGGGGGGAGCTACGGCCACGGCAACGGGCAGGTCGACCTCCCTACGGACATCGCCACCGACGCCGCCGGCAATGTTTATGTCGCCGACACCGATAACAACCGGATCCAGAAGTTCGCCCGGGTGCCCGGCAAGCCGAAGCTGAAGAAGTCGATCAAGGGCAAGACAAGGAAGCGGAAGATCTCCTTCCACTTCGGCTCTCCCGACACCCCCGGAGCGAGCTTCCAGTGCAGGCTGACCGGCCAGCACGTTGCGAAGAAGCAGAAGCGCTGGCGTACCTGCCACTCCCCGAAGCGCTATCGCAGCCTGAATCCGGGCCGCAAGGTCTTCCAGGTGCGGGCGATCTCCCCGGCCGGGGTGCGCGGCAAGCCAGCGTCCCATAAGTGGAGAATCCTGCCGTGATGGCCATGGCGCTCCGCCTCGCCCTTGCCGCGCTGCTCGCCCTCGCCGCCCTGATCGCGATCGGGGCTCCGGCCTCGGCCGGGGCGGAGAGTTATCGGCTCATCGCCCGGTGGAGTACCGGGCCGTCCTCCTACCCAGAGGGCATCGCAACCGATGCCACCGGCGACGTCTACGTCACCCAACTCACCGACCACCGGATCCAGAAGTTCACCTCGACCGGCGCCTTCATCACCACCTGGGGAAGCGAGGGATCCGGTATCGGGCAGTTCCTCAGCCCCTTCTACATCGCCACCGACGGGGCCGGCAAGGTCTACGTGACCGACGCGACGAACAACCGAGTCCAGAAGTTCACCTCGAGCGGCGCCTTCATCACCGCTTGGGGAAGCGAGGGCTCCGGCAACGGCCAGTTCGAATACCCGGAGGGCATCGCCACCGACCCCGCCGGCAACGTCTACGTCGCGGACTACTACAACGACCGAATCCAGAAGTTCACCTCGAGTGGCGGGTTCATAACCAAATGGGGCAGCCTAGGCCCGAGCAATGGCCAGTTCGAAGGCGCGGAGGGCATCGCCACCGACACCGCTGGCCATGTCTTCGTCGCCGACAGCTACAACCCCCGGATACAGAAGTTCAGCTCGAATGGCGCCTTTATCGCAACCTGGGGAAGTGAGGGGTCTGGCAACGGTCAGTTCGGAGACCCGCAGGGCATCGCCACCGACGCCGCCGGGGACGTCTACGTCACCGATAGAAAGCTAGACAGAGTTCAGAAGTTCACCTCGGGCGGGGCCTTCCTTACCAAGTGGGGAACCAGCGGCATTGACCCAGGGGAGTTGAGCGCACCCAGAGGCATCGCAACGGACGCCACGGGCAACGTGTACGTCGCCGATCTCTATAACGACCGGATCCAGAAGTTCGCCCCCGTCCCCGGCAATCCGAAACTGAAGAAGGCAGGCAAGCGCAGGACGAGAAAGCGGAAGATTTCCTTCCGGTTCCACTCCGCCGACACCCCCGGCGCGAGCTTCCAGTGCAGGCTGACCGGCAAGCATGTCGCGAAGAGGCTGAAGCGCTGGCGTACCTGCCACTCCCCGAAGCGCTACCGCAACCTGAAGCCGGGCCGCAAGGTCTTCCAGGTGCGGGCCGTCTCGCCCTCCGGGGTACGTGGCAAGCCCGCGTCCCGCAAATGGACGATTCTGCCCTGACCGGTTGACCCCCCGATCCCGGGCGTCAGCAGCCGCTCGCGGCAGGCAGGGCCAAGCCCCGCGATGCCCACTGCGCGATCCGGTCGAGCATCTGCTGTCCGGTTGCGAACTGCCCGTCGCTCGGCAGGGCGGCGATCGTCACCACCGCCGTGCTCTTGCCCACCGGCAGGGTTCCCATCTGGCGGACCAGATAGCGGCCGTCCGTCCCGGGGCCCCAGCCTCCCTTGAAGGCGCGGCTGTCCGCCGTCCCCAGGCCCCAGCGCTGGTCCGAGACGACCTGAGACATCTGATCGAGCAGGTAGGGGCTGCCGGGAACGCAGCCGGCGGCAAGCGAGGCCATGAAGCGGGCCTGGGCCTTGAGGCTCCACTCGGTCTGGCCGTAAGGAGAGAAAGCGCCCCGCCCGACCGAGGAGACCGTGGTGGTGGGGTCGCCGGCGGCCCTCAGGATCTGGGTGACGGCCCGGGCCGCGCCGGAGGCCCCGCCGTAGCGGGAGACGAGCTCGTCCCAGAGCTGCATCGCGGCGGCGTTGTCGCTGGCTTGCAGCGCCGAGGAGATCAGGGACCGCTGCTCCGAGCTGAGCGATCCGGATCCTCCGGCGTCCTTGATCACGCGCGCCGCCAGGGGCACCTTGCTCGTCGACCAGGCCGAGCCCGTCTGAAGGCTTCCGGCGGTGACGATCGCTCCGCTTCGGCCCGGGGCGGTGTAGGCGATTCCGGCCCGGCCCGGAAGCTGCGCGGCCAGAGCTTTGAACGAGCCGCGCTTCTCCTGTGCGGTGCCGGGAGGCGAGGTGGCCGCCGGCGTGGAGTCGGTGGCGTTGTGGATCTTGCGCTGCAGCTGTCGCAGGCGCTCGGCGCGCTTGGCGGCCTTCGATCCTTGGTCGGAGTTCGCCGCCTTGCCGCCGCCCCCCGAGAGCGCCTGGACACCGACGACTGCGGCCGCGGCGAGCAGGCCTATAGCCAAGAGTGCGGCGATCCGGCGCCGTCGGTACAGGCGCGCCCTGTCAGGCACCGCTCACCCGGCCCAGCGCCGCCGACGCGGCTCTAGCGGACGCCGAAATAGATCAGCACCGCCAGGCCCGCGGTGCCGAGCAGGGCGAAGGCGGCCACGTTGGTCTGGTGCTTGACGCGGACATCGACCAGCTTGGCGATGGCACCGGGGTCGTCGATTGCCGGAGCGTCACCGGCGCCCCCGGAGCGTGACTGGACGAATGCCGGCTCGCTGGCTTCGACCAACAGCCCCGGCAGGTTCTCGTCCTCGGCTTCGACAGGGGCCAGTTCCTCCTCGGGCACCACCTCGAGCACGTCGCGTCCCAGGGCGGTGATCTGCGGGGCCGGCTCCACCGCCGATCCCTGGACCGTGAGCTGCTCGTTGCTCCTCAGCTGCATGACGGTCAGTCCCAGCCTGATGCGGTCGCCCGGGGCGATCCTCTGGGCCCCCTCGACCGGCTGATCGTTGACGTAGGTCCCGTTGGTGGAACCAAGGTCCGCGATCACCACGCCGCCGGCGGACACGCTCACCCGGGCATGGTGGCGTGAGATCTGCTCGTCGTCGAGGTGCGCCTCGAGGCTGGGATCGCGGCCCAGCTCCATGGATTTCGAGATCGGGATCTGGCGACCCGCGCTCTCTCCCGCGACGATTTCGAGGACCAGGTCCTTGGCGGACACCGGGGGATCATTGCGCAGGGCGCAAGGCCGAGCCAACCGTAGATTTTGCGGATCTTTCGCCGATCGCCAGTCGTGTCTACTCGCTGGCGCATTCGCTCGGCGTGGCCGGCTGGCCGCCCAGGATGCATCCGCCTCCGCCCGAGCCCGCCGTGCTCGGCGCGGAGCTCCCGCCGGGCGGCACGCCGTTCGAGCAGAGCTGGCCGTCCGGCGAGAGGCTTGTCCCTGGAGGGCACCCTCCCGATGCCTGGCTAGTTGTAGTCGCAGCCGCCTGCGCCGCCGCCAGCTTCTCATCGATCAGCCCACCGAGCTTGGTGAAGCTCGCGCTCATTGCCTGATCGGAGGCGCTGAGGTTGGCCTGAATCTGGTTGATCGAGTTTTGCTGCTCTGTCGAGGGCCCATTGCCCTGTAAACCTGCCACCGCGATGCCGACGGCGCTGCGAAGGCGCCTGTTGGCCGCCCTCAGGCGAATCAGGGCGCGTCGCTGGGCGGCCCTGGCGCTATCCGAGGAGAGATCGCGAGTGACCACCACGAGCTCGATCAGGGCGACGCGGGTGTCCCTCGCACCGGCGACGACGTTGGTCCCGAAGGGGTCTGCGGCGGAGCCGCCGGCGAGCTCGGCAGCGCGCTGCTGGAGGGCGCCGATCCGGGTCTGGAGGTCGGCGAGCTCGGCATCGGAGGGGTCGGCGGCGACCTTGTCGACGACCTGGCCGGTATCGGTCTGCAGCTTTGCCGCCTGGGTGGCGCGCTCCAGCTGGGCGAGCGCCTGGTCGTTGCTCTGGGAGTCGCTCGAGCCGCCGCAGGAGGCGAGGGCGGCCGCCATAGCGGCGACCGCCAGGGCGATCCCCAGGCGCTTCACTTCGATCACCGTCGGGGTGTCCAGCCTTACGGGGCCGGGATACTCAATCGCAGCCGATCCCGGATCTTGTGCAGCACACCTGACGTTCCGCCAGAGTCAGACTCCCGACGTCCTGGCACTGGATCCCGGGGGCAGAGCTCGACGGGGGCTCCCCATTCGAGCAGAGCTGGCCGTCCGGCGAGAGCGTGGTCCCCGGGGGGCATCCCCCCGATCCCTGGGAAGCCGCGGCGGATGCCGCTGCTGCTGCCGCGGCTGCCGCCGCCTGCGCCGCCGCCTGCTTCTGCGAGATCAGGGTGCCGAGCTTCGCGAAGCCGGCCTCCAGCGACTGGTCGGAGCTGGTCAGGTTGGAGCGGATCCGCGCGACCAGGGTGCGCTGCTCCGCCGAGAGCTGGCCCGGATCCCCGAGCGCGCTGATACCGGAGGCGACGGCGCCCCGCAGGCGCCGGTTCGCCGCCTTCAGGTGAGCCCGGGCGCGCCGCTGGGCACGTGAGGCGCGATCAGAGGCCAGATCCCGTTCGGCAACCCCCAGATCGCTCAGCCCGGCGCCGGTCTCCCTCGCGCTCACGGTCAGGTCCGGGCCGATCGGGTCGGCTGCCGTCTCCGTCGTCAGGCGAGCAGCCCGTCCCCGCAGCCTCCGGGTGCTCGCACGGAGGCTGGCGAGCCTCGCGTCCGAGGGATCAGCCGAGAGAGCATCGACGAGCTGCCCCGTCTCGCTCTGCAGACGGGCGACCTCGGTCGCCCGCTCGAGCGAGGTGAGCGCCTGCGCGTTGCTCTGGGAATCGCTCGAGCCGCCGCAGGCGGTGAGGGTGAGGGCCACAAGCAGCAAGGATGCGCCGCAGAGAACGCGCATTTGCATCTCAATCTCCCTTCGACTGGCGGTGGACGGCCGCACCGACCCAGGATCAAGTCCGGACGGGACATCCCGACCCTACGCTCCACCAGTTTGGTCGGACACCGTAGTCCGTACGGTGCCCGCTCGGTACTTCCCCGACCCGCCGCCCGCTCGGCTCGCTATCCTGTATGGACTAACTACAGAAATTGGATCTTGCCATGACCTTTCTTCTGATTCCCCTTGATGAAGCGATCGTCTTCCCCGGCGTCACGGCAACGCTGCCGATCGACACCGCAGACGAGGACCGTGTCTTCCTGCTCCCGCGCCAGGACGGCGAGTTCGGCCGAATCGGCGTGGTCGCCGAGGTCGTCGAGCGTGCCCAGCTGCCGAACGGCGGATGGGCCGCAACCGTCGTCGGCCTGCATCGAGGGCTCGCCGGCCAGGCTCAGCCCGGAGAAGGCGATGAGCTGCGCGTCGAAGTCCAGGAGATCCACGACGGCAATCCCGAGGATGAGCGCGGCCATGAGCTGATGCGCGAGTACCGCGCGGTGGTAGAGGAGATCCTCGAGCTGCGCGGCGCCGACGAGCGGATCGGCGCCTTCCTGCGCTCCATCGAGGAGCCCGGAGCGCTGGCCGATACGACTGCATTGAGCCCAGATCTCACCCGGGAGCAGAAGCTGAAGCTGCTGGAGACGCTGGACGTCACCTCACGGCTGGAGCTCGCGGTGGAGATGCAGCGCGAGCGCCTGGCGGAGCTCCAGGTCCGCGTCAAGATCCGCGACGACGTCGACTCCGGCGCGCAGAAGCAGCAGCGCGAGTACTTCCTGCGCAAGCAGATGGAGTCGATCCGCAAGGAGCTCGGCGAGGACGAGGGCGACCTGATCGGCGAGTACGAGAAGAAGATCGCCGACGCGGGCATGCCCGAGGCCGTCGCCGAGCAGGCCGAGAAGGAGCTGAGGCGCCTCGAGCGCCAGGGCGAGCAGTCACCGGAGTCATCGATGATCCGCAGCTACCTGGACTGGCTGCTGGCGGTGCCGTGGTCGAAGCGCTCCGAGGAGAAGCTCGACCCCAAGCACACCCAGGAGGTCCTCGACGAGGACCACGCCGGGCTCGAGGACGTCAAGCGGCGCATCACCGAGTTCATCTCGGTGCGCAAGCTGCGCGAGGAGCGCGGGGTGGAGGACGACTCCCGCGCCAACGGCGCGATCCTCACCCTGGTCGGCCCTCCGGGCACCGGCAAGACCTCGATCGGCGAGTCCGTCGCCCGATCGCTCGGCCGCGAGTTCGTGCGGCTGTCGCTCGGCGGCGTTCACGACGAGGCCGAGATCCGGGGCCACCGGCGCACCTACATCGGCGCGCTTCCGGGACGCATCGTCCGCGCCCTGCGCGACGCCAAGACGATGAACCCGGTCATCCTGCTGGACGAGGTCGACAAGGTCGGCGCGGACTGGCGGGGGGATCCCTCCGCGGCTCTGCTCGAGGTCCTTGACCCGGCCCAGAACCATTCCTTCCGCGACCACTACCTCGACGTGGAGGTCGATCTCTCCGAGGTCGTCTTCCTGGCGACCGCGAACGTGGTCGACACGATCCCGGCGCCGCTGCTCGACCGGATGGAAGTGATCAGCTTCGACGGCTACACGACCGAGGAGAAGCTGGCGATCGCGCGCGGCTACCTCTGGCCCCGCCAGGTGAAGCGCAACGGCCTCCGCGACGAGGAGGTCGAGGCCTCCGACGCCATCCTCCGCAAGGTGATCACCGAGTACACCCGCGAGGCGGGCGTGCGCCAGCTCGAGCGCGAGCTCGGCAAGCTGCTGCGTCGCGAGGCGACGAGGATCGCCTCGGGCGACGCAGAGGCGCCGATCACGATCGAGACCGATGAGGTCGTCGACGCACTCGGCCGGCAGAAGTTCTTCCAGGAGTCCGTGGAGCGCACGGCGATCCCGGGGGTGGCCACCGGCCTGGCGGTCACCGGCACCGGCGGCGACGTCCTCTTCATCGAGGCGACCGCCATGGAGGGCGACAAGGGCCTCGTGCTCACCGGCCAGCTGGGCGACGTGATGAAGGAGTCGGCGCGGATCGCGCTCTCCTACGTCAGCTCCCACGCCGACGAGCTCGGCATCGATGCCGACGATTTCAAGCGGGAGTTCCATGTGCACGTGCCGGCCGGTGCGATCCCGAAGGACGGCCCCAGCGCCGGCACCGCGATGACTACCGCGCTGGCCTCGCTGCTCAGCGGCCGCCCGGTGAAGCACACGGTCGGGATGACCGGAGAGGTCACCCTCCAGGGCCGGGTGCTGCCGATCGGCGGGCTGAAGCAGAAGGTCCTCGCCGCCCACGCGGCCGGTCTGACCGAGGTGATCCTGCCGGAGCGGAACCGCGGCGACCTCGACGAGGTCCCCGAGGAGGTCCGTGAGCAGATGGCCTTCCACCCGGTGATGAGCATCGACGAGGTGCTCGAGCACGCCCTGGAGTCGGCTGAGCGGGGAGCGGATGTCGCCCAGATGTCGTAGCTGTGCGCCGGTCCCCTCCGAGGTCCGCTCGGTGGCGGCCCTGCTGGAGCGCCGCTGGACGCTCGGCACGATCTACGCTTGCTCCAGCGGCGCCGCCCGCTTCAACGAATTCCGCCAGTCCCTGCCCGGGATCTCGCCGACGACGCTGTCGGACCGGCTCGACCAGCTCGAGTCCGCCGGGATCGTCGAGCGGCGCCTGATCCCCGGCCGGCCACCGCACGCCGAGTACCGGCTGACCACCACCGGCAAGCGTCTTGCCGAGGCGGTGGCCGGGCTGCTGCGGCAGCCCACCTGAGTACAGCGCTGCCTGCCACCTCCCTCGGGTCACCCACCACTCAGCCCTCGGGAAATCGGAGCGGCTCGCCGCTGGCGATGTCCCGCTGGGAGCGTGGTGCCCTTGGCCGGTCTCCCCGCGCGAGGACCAGCGAATCGATCGGCGCATCGTGGTGTTCGAGAAGAGGTGCGTTCAGGGAGTGAGCTGAGAGTCGGGCTGACGGGCGGGATCATCGCCGTGGCGGCAAGCTGGTGGTTGGCGCCGGGGGCGGGCGCCGCCCCGATCGCGACGCACGAGGTCGGCCAGAGTTCCGCCACGGTGCGCGGCTACTGGACTGCCGAGCGGATGCGCGAAGCCGTGCCGCTTGACGGCGCGTCCACGGGTGCCGACGCGGCGGCCCCGACGGCGGCGGCGAGCGCGGCACCGCCCGACCAGGAGATCCCCGCCAGCCTCGACACGACCTATCCGTACCGGGTCCACGGCCGGCTCTTCGTCACCTTCGGAAACGAGAACGGGAGCTGTTCGGCGACCGTGGTCACCTCCTACAGGCGCGATCTGGTGCTGACGGCGGCCCACTGCCTCGCAATGACGCTCGGCGTCGGCCAGACCCAGTGGGCCACGAACGTGCTGTTCGTGCCCGCCTACCGCGACCACTTCGCCCCCTACGGCGTCTACACCGCTAGCCGGCTGGCGGTCCCAGGGGCGTATCCGTACCTCGGGGTTAGCGTCGATACCGGCGCCGTCAACGTCACGGGCGACGCCGCACAGCCGATCCAGGATCGGCTGGGCTCTCGGGGGATCGCCTTCAACAAGGTGCCGAGGAGCCTCTCGAACCGGACCCTGCAGCTCTTCGGCTATCCGGCGGACCCCAGTCCCGCTTACGATGGCGAGCGCCCGATCCTCTGCAGCTCGCAGGTCAGCGGCTTCGAGGGCGAGACCGGGAGCCTGCTGGCGGCGCCGTGCAACCAGGCGCAGGGGGCCAGCGGCGGCGGCTGGATTCTCGGCGACAGGCTGCTCGTTTCCGTCACCAGCCACGCCTGGATCACCTGCGGCGGGTTCGCCGGCTGCCACGTGCTCGCCGGGCCCTACTTCGGCGGCGAGGCGTTCCACCTCTGGGCCGGCGCCGGCGGGCCGCTGCCGAAGGGCCGCAGGAAGCGGATCAGGGCCTGCAAGCACAAGCGGGCCAAGAACCCGAAGAAGACCAAGCGGAAGCGCGCCCGGTGCCTGAGCAGGGCGGAGACCTTCCAGCCCGTCGTCCGCTAGCTCTCCGGCCGACTCAGGTCAGGCAGATCGCTCGCTGGGCCGCCGCTGCGTTCGGCGGCGAGTCCGCCGTCACGACCGCGACCTCCCCGTCGCCGGCGAGCAGGAACAACGGGACCGCTCCCCGAGGCAGGCGGCGTGCGAGCTCGTCGGGGGAGAGCTCCTCGATCCGGGCGCCGGCCTCGAAGCGCCGGCTGAGCTCCGTGTGGGTGAGTCCTTCCCCGAACAGGATTCCGCCCTCCGCATAGGCGGGGATGAGGTCGAGCGCACCCGGGGCCGTCGGCAGGCGGTAGACGGCGTCGCTGCCGAGCTCCTGTCGCAGCTCGAAGGCAGCGAGCGCGTTGAAGTCGTCGCTCTCGGTCAGCAGCAGAGCCGTGCCGACCTCCTCGAGCTCGGCTTCGCGCGTCTCCAGGTCGAGGCCGAGGCGGGCATTTCCGGCGTTCAGTCCGGCGGCGCGCGCGACCCGCTGCTCGTCGGGGTCGCCGATCCAGAGCCGCACCTCGGCGCCCGCGGCCTTCAGGGCGGCCGCGATGTTCCTGGCCCACGCGTGCCCGCCGACGATCAGGATCACCGGCGCCTCCGCTCCCGCGATGCCGAGCAGCCGGGCCACGGGGGCGGAGGTCAAACCGTAGAGGACGACCGTGACGAAGATCACCACGAAGGCGATCGGCAGGATCTTCTCGGCGCCCTTGACCCCTGCCTGGCTGAGTTCGAGGCTGAAGGCCGAGGCCGTGGCGGCCGCCACTATCCCCCGCGGCGCCATCCAGGCCACGAAAGCGCGCTCGCGCAGGTCGAGCTCCGAACCGCGCGTCGCGACGGCGACCGCGAGCGGGCGGAGCACCACGACCATCACCGCAATCAGGCCGATCGATTCGGCGAGCAGTCCGTTGATCTCCGAGGGCGTGACCGACGCCGAGATCAGGATGAAGAGCGTCCCGATCAGCAGCCCGACGACCGTGCCGTGGAACTCGAGAATCCGGGAGAGGTCGAGCCGCGGCTCGTTCGCCAGGGCGATCCCCATGGTCACGGTCGCCACGAAGCCGGCGTCGTCGCGAATCAGGTCCGCGCCGACGAGAGCCGCCGTCACGCACATCAGCGCCGCCGGGATCGCCTCCTTGGGTGACCCCCGCTGGAGCTCGCGCAGGATCAACCAGAGGACGGCGGTGGCCACCGCGCCGACCAGGAATCCCACGATGAGGCTCCCAGCTAGCTCGCCCGGGTGAAAGGGCTTCTCTCCGCCGGCTCCGGCCCGGGTGGCGGTGAAGGCCATCACTCCGAGCAGCGCCCCGATCGGATCGATCAGGGTCCCCTCCCACTTGAGGACGGAGCGCACCCGAGCGGTCGGGCGCACGAAGGCGAGGAGCGGCAGCACCACCGTCGGCCCGGAGACCACCAGGATCGCGCCGATCACGGTGGAGACGCCCCAGCCGAGATCGAAGATCAGCTTGGCCGCCAGCGTGACGCCCGCAAGAGTGATGATCGCTCCGCCGGAGACCAGGCGGAGAACGACGCTGCGAATGCCGCCGTGCAGCTCGTGCCGGCGCAGGCGGAGGCCGGCCTCGAACAGGATCAGCCCCACCCCGAGCGAGACCAGTGGCTGGAACGCGTTCCCGAAGAGGCCGTCCGGGTGGACGTCGTCGGTGAGCACGCCGGCTATGAAGCCGACGGGGAGCAGCAGCACGATCGCCGGCAGCCGCAGGCGGCTGGCGAGCAGCTGGCTCCCGATCGCCAAGACGATCACGAGGCCGAGCCCGGTGAGGATCTGATTGGTGGTCAACAAGGGGCGGCGAGATCGTATGCCCGGCCGACCGTGCCGATGCCGGAGGAGAGACTCGAACCCCCGACACGGATTATGATCCTGCGCCGTCGGTCCAGCGGGGTCCGTTGGAGTCGGCTTTCACGGATCGGCGGGCACGACCAGGTCGCGGTTCGGCTCGCTCCGTCCGGGTCCGTTCTCACTTCGTTCTCACCCCGACAGCCGCTTTTCATCCACAGGGGCCCATTCCGGGAGTCCACCGTCCGAGCAGCCGCGATATCCCCTTCACGCGGAAGCAGAAGCCCCGCTTGCCAAAGCCGGGCTCGCAGACGCTAGGTTTCCCACAACGATCCAGCTAGAGGGAGGATTTGAGATGCGGCGACGGTCCGGGAGCATGGTTCAACCGACAGGTCGGGAACGACGTCCCCTGAGGCGTCTGGCGCTTGCCGCATCGCTTGCCGGGCTCTCGCTGGCCGCGAGCGCCCAATCCGCCCCAGCCTCCGTGACGATCGGACAGCTCGCCCCGGGGGTGCCGACAACCACCTGCACCACCATGGACTTCGATGCCCTGCAGGCGAGCATCACGACGGGCACCAGCTACCTCGTCCCGGCGGCCGGAACGCTCACCTCCTGGAGCCACAATGCCATAGCCGCCAGCGGGCAACAGCTGACGATGAAGGTCTTCCGCAAGGTCGCCGACCCGGCGACCTACCAGGTCGTCGGCCACGACGGGCCTCGGAATCTGACCGGGGGAGTCCTCAACACTTTCCCGACCAAGATCGCGGTGCAACCCGGTGACGTGCTCGGGCTCAACACCCGCTCACCGACTGCCACCGCGTGTGGCTTCGGAGCCGCTCCCGGGGACACGATTCTCATCCATGGCCCCGCCCTGCCGGACGGTACCTTGATCCCCGGCCTGCAGGATGGCGACTCGGGTGTCTTCGGCATGCCCGATGACAGCGTGAGACTCAACATCAGCGCCGTCGTCGAGCCCACCAACTCCTTCACCCTCGGCAAGCCGAAGCTGAACAAGAAGAAGGGGACCGCAACCCTCGCGGTCAACGTCCCCAACCCCGGCACGGTCACCTTGGGCGGCAAGGGCGTCAAGGGAGCAAGCGCCGCCGGTGCGGTGATCGCCAAGACAGTCAACGCCCCGGGCATGGTGAAGCTGGTGGTGAAGGCCAAGGGCCAGAAGAAGGAGAAGCTGAAAAGCAAGGGCAAGGTCAAGCTCAAGGTGGCGGTCACCTATACCCCGACCGGCGGCGATCCCAGCACGCAGTCGAAGAAGCTGAAGCTGAAGCGAAGGAAGGGTTAGTCTCGCTGTCGCTTCGCGCGAGTAGTGCATCGACGATGCTCAGTGCTGCCCGCGAAGTTGCTAGACCGGGAGCCTCTTCGCCTTCTTCTTGCACTTCTTCCGCTTCTTCTTGGACCAGCGCTTCCTGTGAGCCCGCTTCTTGCACCTCTTCAGGGCCGCCGCACGTTGTCCAGTGGGATTGGGGACGAAGTTCGCCGCCAGGTTCATCGTGTAGCTCGGCGGGCTGATGGGATTGCTGGACCTCTGATTCAACGTCTGACCGCTGGCCGGCGGACTAGGCTCGACCAGTCCGACCAGCGTGGACGCGAACGGGATGGTGCCGCCGAACCACACGCAGGTGTTGGCCGTCGGCATGTACAGACCGAGGCTGTCGCCGGCGGCGACCGTGATCGGTGCAGCCACCGTGAACGAGGCGACGCTTCCGGACGGAAGCGGCGAGGGCACGGTGCGTGGGTCCGCGCCGATCACGGTGAACGTCCCGCCGGAGTTCGGCCGCACGACCACGAGGGAGACTGGGCTGCCCGGCGTCGCGCCGAACGTGTTCATCTGCCATTGCGTGATCTTGCCCCCAGCCGGAACGAAGTACGGGCTGCTCGGGTTGTCGGTGAACTGGGCGATCACCTGACTCGTGCCGCACCCGCCACCGCCAGCGGTTGACCCAGAGGGTTGGGCTGCAGATCCGAGCGTTGTGTCCGCGCTTGCCGTTCCGGCGATCGCCAGTACGAGCGCCGCGGTCAGGACGGAAACTATCGACGGTCGCTTCATCGCCTTACCTCCTCCGAGTCCCGCTCCACTCCGAGGGCGTATCCGTACCGATCACACCGTCGTGAGTCAAGTGGTCGCCATCTCGAGCGTCCGACGATCGCTCATCGCCAATCGCTCTGTCGAACGCCCGCCCCGGCACCGATTCGGTCAAGCGGCGTGATTCAAAGAGAAAGCAGCTCTTCCGCTCGGGCGCGCCACTCGAACCCCCGACACGCGGACTATGAGGACGGCCAGGAGGGGTCGTCTCAGGCTGAGTAGGGGCTGGCAGGCGTACTGAGGTCACCTCAGTTGGGGTCGAAGTCGGGAGTTGGACGCACCGTTGTGATTCGCCGGAAGTTCGCCCTGCCGGCGTGAGCCCTCGACAGCCGGTTGGTCTCCGGCAATGCCCTCGTGCGTGCGCTCGAGCGAGACGGCTGATCGGTTGTCCGCCAACGCGGCAATCACGTACGGCTGAAGAACGGGCGCGATTGAGGTTCGCGGTTCCTTCGCGCGCAAAGCGAGCGCGGGCAGCGTCCCAGCCGAAGGAGTAGTCAGTAGCGAGCGAAGCGGTCCGTGTCGTCGCCGAAGCGGTTCACGAGCTCCCTCGACAGGGTGGGTCGCGTCTGGGTGATCGCGGCAAGGAAGTCATCGGTGGTGGCTCGATGGCTGCCCTCGCCGAAGGCCTCACGCTCGAAGGCCGCCTGGGCCGCCTTGCGGGCAGCGAACTCGATGTCCGCGGGTGTGAAGAAGTCGGTTGCGTTCACCAGTGCGGACAGATCGATTTGACTGTCGGTTATCTCCTCGCAATACCGACCCCAGATGGCCTGCCGGGCGGCAGGGTCCGGCGGGCCGACCGGGAGCACGTAGTCGAAGCGCCCTGGCCGCAGAAAAGCCGGGTCGAGTCGGCTGACCCAGTTCGTGGCGCACACCAGCAGGTGCTCGGGGGCCTCGCGGAGCCTCGGTATCTGCTTCAGGAACTCGTTGGTCACGCTCGGGCTGACCCGGCGCTCCGCATGACGGTCCGACGCCAAGTCCTCGACCTCATCGACGAACACGACTGCCGCACTGAGCTCGAGGATGCGGTCGAAGGCCGCGGCAAGCAGTGTCGCGGTGCGGTCGGCTCCTTCCTCGGCCACTTCACTGGGCTGGATCTCCACGAAGGGCCAGCCGAGCCGCGAGGCGATGCCCTTGGCGAACGTCGTCTTGCCCGTCCCGGGAGGACCGAAAAGGACTATGGCCCGTGGTGGGGCGACCGAATGCCGGGAGGCGAGCGCCGGCTCCTCGAGCGGCAGAATCACCCGGCGCTCGATGATCTGCTTGGCGTCCTCGAGGCCCTTCAGCTCGCTCCAGAGACCGGGGTGGATCCTCCGGGCCCAGACCGCCGCGAGTTCGGTTGGGACCGACGTGGTTGCGGTGACCTGACGCTCCAGATAGCCGATGTCGCTGGGTCGGTAGTCCCGGCGCTCGAGGTGCTCGCGGCTTCGTTCGCTGTCGGCCACGAGCGCCCCCAGGCGTCGCGCTCCCCGCCCGGCAAGCAATTGCTCGATCCGGGCGAGCAGCCCGTCGGCGATCGTTGTCTCCTCGGAGAGCCCGGGCAGCAGGGTGAGGCGATGCACCCAGCCGATTGCAGCGGAGGAGCTCCCAATCACGATGCCCACAATGTCGCCTTCGATTTCCGCGACCACGGCGACGGAAGGATCCGAGCTCATCAGATCGACCGCCTGGTCGAGGGTCAGCCCACCGGCCTCGCCGGGCTCGTCGGTGCGACCCCACAGATCCAGGACCCGACCGAGGTCGCCCGGCTCGTAATCCCTGATCGTTGCTTTCGTCACAAGCAGATGGTTGCGCAACTCGTCAACCCGTGCGCGCTGGTTGGGTTGCCGAGGTCCGGGTTCGTCCGTGGCGCTTTCCCGTGAAACCCGGCGTCCCGCTCAGACGGCGGCCGTCGTGTTCGTTCCGAGCAATCGTCTTGCGGGCCAGCGGTTGACGGCGTCCGTGCGTCGGTGCGTCAGGAAATCCGCGTGTTGCCGCCCGGTTCGCCAGGCACGAATCGCGGCGATCTCAACGCGCGGATCCTGAGCCGGAAAAGAATTCCGCGTGCTGAGCAAGATTCAGAAACCCGGATTTGCAGGCAGTTCATACGCACCGTTCGACGCACGGTTTGCTGAGGAGCAGGGTCAGGCTGGGGTCTCGTCCGCAGGAGTCGGGACGTCGCCGAGCGCCTCGAGCCCCTCGACAGTGCGGTGCAGGTCTTGGAGCATCCGTCGGCAGTTGGGGCACCAGCGCGCGTGGCGGGCCACCTGGTCGGCCTCGCTGGGGTCGAGCTCGCCGTCGATCAGGTCGGACATCTTCGATCGGGCCTCGCGGCACATCTCGTGGTAGCGCTTCACCGGGTTGAGCGTCGGGCTCATACCTCTCCCTCCTCGAAGTAGTCGTCAAGGCTGGCGCGCAGCGCCATCCGGCCGCGGTGCAGCCGGCTCTTCAGGGATCGCTCGCCGATGCCCAGGGTCTCGGCGGCTTCCGCGGTGCTCAGTCCCTCGACGTCGCGCAGGATCACGGCGCTGCGATAGTCGAGTGGCAGCTGGACAAGCGCCTCGTCCACGGCCCGTAGGAACTCGCGGGACTCGAAGACCTCGTCGGGCTGGTTTCCCCAGTCGGGGACGCGCTCACCGACCAGGTCCATCATCTCCAATGACTCCTCCGGACGGCGGCGGAGGCCGCGGTAGGCCTCGTTGACGCCAATCCTGGTCAACCAGGTGTAGAAACGTGAGCGACCCTCGAAGCGACCGATGTTCTTCCAGGCTCGGATCAGGGCCTCCTGGACTGCGTCGTAGGCCCCGTCGCAGTCTCGGGTGATCCGGTAGAGGGTCCGCCGCAGCCGAGTGGAGTAGCGCTCCGCGAGTACGCCGAAGGCCGCCTCGTCGCCCTCCTGGGCGCGCGAGACGAGCCGTTTCTCGGTTTCAGCCGTATCAGGCAATGTGTGGGTCAGCGCGGTAACAGTTGCTTCGGTCATCTTCGCGGGTTGGACCGCGTGAGCAGGAGAATGGATTCAGACGCCCGCTGAATCCTTTGTCGACGGTGGCCGGTCAGATCGGCGAGCAACCAGAAAGGAAGCGAAACCGATGAGCGAACCAATCACACTGACCAAGGCGAACTTCAAGGACGAGGTGCTCGACTCTGACATACCGGTGATGGTCGACTACTGGGCCGCTTGGTGCGGGCCCTGTCGCGCCGTGGGCCCCGTCGTCGACGAGATCGCGCGGGAGCGCGCCGGGTCCCTCAAGGTGGGCAAGGTCGATGTCGACGCCGAGCCGGAGCTGGCGGCGAGCGAGGGGGCCTTGAGCATTCCCTACCTCGTCCTCTATCGCGATGGCGAGCAGGCTGCGCGGGGCGTCGGGGCGATGCCGAGGAAGAGCCTCGAGGCGGCCCTGGGAATCGCATACGAGCTCAATCGAGCCGCCTAGTGCTGCGTTCGACCACCTCAATCTGTCCCCGCTGCAAGCGCCTGCTGAACGCCCAGCTGCTGGAGCGCGGGGGCAAGGTGGTCCTCTCGCGCGTATGTCCGGACCACGGGCTCTTCGAGGCCGTGGTCTACGGAGACGCTGAGCGCTGGGCCGAGGTTCAGCGCTTCGACAAGCGCGGCGATTCGCCGCTCGAGCGCCAGACCGAGGTCGCGGAGGGCTGCCCGCACGATTGCGGCATCTGCCCCGAGCATGCCCAGCACACCTGCCTCGGGATCATCGAGGTGAACACGGCCTGCAACCTGGACTGCCCGATCTGCTTCGCCGATTCCGGAACCGGTCCCCAGGAGCACGGCTTCTCGCTCACCCTCGAGCAGGTCGAGTCGATGCTCGACGCCTTCGTCCGGGCTGAGGGCGAGCCGGAGGCGGTCCAGCTCTCCGGCGGGGAGCCCTCGATCCACCCCGAGATCCTGGAGATGCTGGGTGCCGCCAAGGACCGCGGCATCCCGCTGGTGATGCTGAACACCAATGGAATCCGCCTCGCCCGGGATCCGCGCTTCGCGCCGGCGCTCGCCGAGATCGGGGTGCACGTCTATCTCCAGTTCGACGGGCTCCGCGAGGAGACCCAGATGACGATACGCGGCAAGGACCTGACCGAGGAGAAGCTGGGGGCGCTTGATCGTTGCGCCGACGCGGGTGTCAGCGTCTCGCTCGCCGCGGCGGTCGAGCGGGATGTCAACGAGGCAGAAATAGGCGAGATCGTTCGCTTCGGGATCGAGCATCCGGCCGTCACCGGCGTCTTCTTCCAGCCGGTCACCCATTCCGGGCGCTTCCGCGCCGACTCCGATCCGCTCGACAAGCTCACCAACTCCGACGTGATCGACGCGATCTGCGAGCAGCTCCCGGAGTGGTTCCGCACTGACGATTTCGTCCCGGTGCCCTGCTGTTCGCCGACCTGCCGCTCGGCCACCTTCGCGCTCTATGACGGCGAGGACCTCGTTCCCCTGCCGCGCCTGGTCGACGTCGAGCAGTACCTCGACTACGTCACCAACCGAGCCGTGCCTGACCCCGAGGTACGGACGGCCCTCGAGGGCCTCTGGTCGGCGAAGGCGGCCGGCGGCACCGCGCCGGCGGCGGAGCGGCTCGAGTGCGTGGCCTGCTCCACGGCGATGCCGGCGGAGCTGCGTGAGGTGGCGGCCCAGGGCTTCATGATCGTCACCCAGGACTTCCAGGATCCATACACCCTCGACGTGGAGAAGCTCCGCAAGTGCTGTGTCTCCGAGATCGTCCCCGACGGGCGCCTGATCCCCTTCTGCGCCTACAACTCGGTCGGCTACCGCGAGCAGGTTCGATTGGAGGTCGCGAGTGCAGCTCGCAGCTGAGGAGCTGAAATCCTGTTGCGCGGCGATCTACGCAGAGCCTGCGGTCCGCTGGCTGCTCGGCGGCGAGCTCCACCCCGGAGGCGAGAACGCTACGCGGCGGGCCCTCGAGCTGATCATGCTCCGATCCGGCGATCGGCTGCTCGACGTCGCCTCCGGTTCGGGAGCATCTTCGCTGCTCGCCGCCGGCGAGTACGGCGCCAGGGTCACAGGGGTCGACTACAGCGAGCAGGCGGTGCTCGCCGCGACGGCGGCGGCCAGGAACGAGGGACTCTCTCGGGGTGTCCGATTTGCGCGCGGCGATGCCGAGGAGCTCGCGCTCCCCGACGCGTCCTACGACGCCGTGCTCTGCGAGTGCTCGCTCTGCACATTCCCGGACAAGGAGCGCGCCGTCGGCGAGATCGCTCGCGTGTTGCGGCCAGGCGGGCGGGTGGCGATCTCCGACGTCGTGGTCGACGCGGATCGCCTGCCGGCTGAGCTGCTCGGGCCGATGGCGACGATCGCCTGCGTCGGCTCTGCGCTCGACCGTCCCGGCTACGAGGAGCTGCTCGCCGGAGCTGGGCTCGAGGTCTACTCGGTGGAGAGTCGCGACGCTGATACGGCCCGGTTCACCGAACGGATTGAGGAGCGCCTGCGCGGGGCCCGCCTGCTCGGGCTCGATCGGTTCGCCGGCTCGCCCTTCGACATCGACGAGGCGATCGAGTTGGTGCGCGTCGCCCGTCGCTCGATCGACGAGGGCGCGATCGGCTACGCGATCTTCGCGGCGTCGGGCCGATGATCTGGCTCTGGATCGCCATCGGACTCGCCGCCCTGTGGCTCGCCGCCGTGGCCGCGGGGTTCCTGCTGCTCGCCATGGGACGGCTGCATCTCGATCTGGGCTGGGGCCGCAGCTTCCACGAGCTCGGCCCGATCGAGGTCCGGATCAACGCGCCGCGGGACCGTGTCATGGAGATGATCAGCGAGCCCTACCTGCGTCACAACCCGAAGGACTCGAGGATAGAGGTGCTGGCCAGGGGCGAGGACCTCGTCGTCGCGGCTCATCACACAAAGGTTCACTTCTATACGGCGATCACGGTCGAGGCCGTCAAGTTCGAGCCGCCGGGCCAGGTCGGATTCCGGCACATCAGGGGTCCGGTTCCGTACGGCGTGGAGGAATTCGCCCTCGAGGAGGCCGACGGGGTGACTGAGCTGCGCTATAGCGGCGAGGTGGGAGTCGACTTCTTCTTTCTCGGCCGGATCGCCGGCCGGCGCTGGGTGCGGCCCGAGTGGGAGAAGGCCGTGCGCAAGGACTTGGAAGATCTGAGGCAACGGGCAGAGCAGTTGGCCGATCGGCGCCAATCGCGGGCACAGAGGCGGTAGGGACGTGAAGCGCAGCCAGACCTTGACGGTTGCCGCCTCGCCCGAAGAGGCCCGAGCGGCATGCCGCTCGGGCCTCTCTCCGCGCGTCTGGGAGATTGAAGAAGACGTCGCCGGGAGAGTCCTCGCCCATGAGTGGCCGTGGCGCTTGACCTGCCAGATACGCCCGGCGACGATCGCGATCTCAATCGAGACCGCCACCCCACGGAGCTCCAGAGTCAGCCTGGACGTATCGGCGCCCGGTTTTGGGCCGATCGTCTCGCGGCATCTGATCAACCACCTCGAGGCGCTGGCCGCCGCAATCAACCGATGACTCGCGCCATTCGGATTCCCGTCCTCCGGCTCCTGCTCAGCCTGGGGTTCTTCGCCCTCGCAGTGATCGCGGCTGGGAGGTTCTGTCTCGCCTGCTGAGCCACGCAATCGACGGTTGGTGCTGGAGGAAGCTCTGAGGGTCTGCCGGCAGCCGGATCACCTCCGGCGCACGGTCAGGATCGCGCTCGTCGTCGGGACCATCCTGACCGCGATCAACCAGCTGGACCTGATTCTGGGAGGCAATGCCATGGCGCTGACCTGGGTGAAGTGCGCTCTGAACTACTGCGTTCCGTTCGTCGTCTCGAACCTCGGCCTGCTGACAGGCAAGAGCTCCGACCTGGTCCGCGATCAATGAATCCTTCTTCAGTCGGCTCAGGTCGATTGGTTAACGAGAGTGCTCAAGGAAGAAGGAGCGAGCGATGAAGGCGATCTTCAACGGCAAGGTAATTGCGGAGAGCGACGAGACGATCTACCTCGAGGGCAACCACTACTTCCCGCCGGAGAGCGTCGACGAGCGCTACTTGAAGCCGAGCGCCATGAAGTCGCTCTGCGTTTGGAAGGGCGTGGCGAGCTACTACACCGTCGAGGCGGGCGGGCGTACCAGCAAGCACGCCGCCTGGACCTACCGTCATCCGCCGCCCTGGGTTCGCAAGATCCGAAACCACGTCGCGTTCTGGGACGGGGTAGAGGTCAGCAGCTAGGGCGATGAGGATCGAGCTTCTCTACTTCGACGGCTGTCCAACCTATGAGGCGCTCCTTCCCCGCCTGCGCAGGCTCCTCGACGAGGCCGGCGTTGAGGACGAGATCGAACTGCACCGGGTGGAGACAGCGGATGCCGCCGAGTGGGAGCGCTTCCTAGGCTCGCCAACCGTACGCGTGAACGGTGAGGACGTGGACCCCGGCGCCGCGAACCGCGTGGATTTCGGACGGGAGTGCAGGCTCTACCGCTCGGAGAACGGTACCTCGCCCCTTCCGCCGGATGAGTGGATCAGGGCCGCGCTCTCCCGGGCCCGGCCACAGGCGCCGGCGATGCCCACATGACGCCGGATCCGATCAGCGCCATTTGCGAGCACAGCTGAGGCCGTGACTTCCAGGTGATCACCCTTCTGAACGGATCGCTGGTCTCGCGGGGCTAGGGTTGGCCGATGGCGATCGACGTCGAGACCGATGTCACGATCGCCCGGCCCCGAGGCGAGGTCGCCGAGTACGCCGCCGAGCCCGACAACGCGACGGCCTGGTACGCGAATATCGAAAGCGCTGGTTGGGAGACTCCGCGGCCGCTGACGGTCGGCTCACGCTTCGCGTTCGTTGCACGGTTCCTGGGCCGCCGCCTCTCCTACACCTACGAAGTCAAGGAGTTCGCGCCAGACGAGCGGCTGGTGATGGCCACAACCCACGGTCCGCTCGCGATGGAGACCACCTACACCTGGGCCGATGTCCGCGAAGGCTCCACCGTGATGCGCTTGCGAAACCGCGGGGAGCTCTCGGGCTTCTCAAGGCTGGTTGCGCCAATCATGGTCCCCGCCGTTCGTCGCGCCAATCGCAAGGACCTGGCTCGGCTGAGACGGATCCTCGAAGAGCGAGCCTGAGGGAATCGCGCTGGTCAGCCAAGGTCCGCGTCCTGGTCGATGATCGCGAAGGACTGAGCATGTGCCTCAGCGCCAGTTGTCTGAGCCGCCGGGTGCGTCGGTGCGTCGAGAGTCCGCATGTTCGAAGCATTGAGAAAACGCTGCTTCGCAGGGCTTTCATGCCGGAGGAGGGACTCGAACCCCCGACACGCGGATTATGATGACGGCGAGGAGGGGTCACCTGAGGCCGGGGAGGCATAGCTCAGGCGTGCTGAGGTGCTTTCAGTTCGGCGCGAAGTCGGGAGTTGGACGCACAGTTGGACGCACGGTTTCGATCCGGCCCGGGACGTTCCCAGATTGGGACCCGTATCGGGACCGCTGGAAAGGCGTCTGGGACCGGTCCGGCGTCCGAGCCGATCGGTTATCCGCGGCTTCGGATCAGCCAGGACGTGCCGCATTCCACGCATCCGATCCAGGTCCCGTACCGGGTGTAGTCGATCAGCAGGATCCGCAGCGGGCTTCCGTGCGCGCACTCGACGGCACCGGCCTGCTTCACCTCCCGATGAAATTGCGATGCGGTGGTTTCGGTTCGTCTGTGGGTCACAGTGTGAGGCTTGCGAGGGGACGCCAAGGGAACCGGAAGCTGCGCACAAACGCCGGGCAAAGACCGGGCCTCCTTGATCGAATCTTTCGGAGGCCCTTCTCCGGCCTTTCAGGAACCAACCGAGAATCCGACCACAAATCCCCGGCACCGGAGGCATCGGATGGACAAAGCAGAACACGACCACAGCGATCATTACCTCGTCGCCCAGATGCGAATCGAAGCGCGGCGCGCATGGAGAAGGCCCGGGCCCCGGGGGGTGATCCGGGCTGCTAAGGAGCGCGGGTTGGGTCGGTCAACGCCGCTCGCTCCGGCTGACGGACCGCACCCAGAGGCCGAGCCCGCTGCCTGATCCGCGCCAGGCGTCAAGATCCGCGGGTTGTTCGAACGGCGCTTCCACACGATGGGGACCGAGATCCGCGTTCTGATCGGAGCTCGAATCGAAGGCGGCCAGCCGGAGCCCGCTGTCATGGCGGAAACCCTCGAAGCCCAATTGACCGAATTCGATCGCGAGCTGTCTCGTTTCAGGCACGACAGCGAGCTCTCTCGACTCAACCGCGATCCCCGCGAGGTGGTTCCAGCTTCCCCCCTGCTTCGCGCCGCCGTTTCGGCCGGGCTGTGGGCCGCCGAGCGTACGGGCGGCCTTGTGGATCCGACGCTCCTGCCTCACCTCGAGGCTGCCGGATATGTGGAGTCACGCAGCGGCGTCGCCTCGGAGCCGCTCGATTCCGCTCTGGCCACAGCCCCGTCTCGGCGCCCGGCCGGTCCCGCTCCCGATCCGGCATGGCGCCTAATCCGAGTGCTCGAGGAGGAGGGCGCGATCAGGCGGCCCCCGTCGGTGAAGCTGGACAGCGGTGGCATCGGCAAAGGCCTGGCGGCCGACCTGGTCGGACGGCGGCTGGCGGGCTACGCGCGCTACGTCATCGATTGCGGCGGAGATGTGCGGGTTGGCGGCAAGCTCCCTGAGAGCGCGCCGATCGAGCTCCAGATCCGCCATCCGCTGAGTGGCACTGCCGCCGAGTCATTCGCGTTCGAGCGTGGTGCAGTCGCGACATCCGGCCTCGACGCGCGTCTGTGGAGGCTTCCCGACGGCACATATGCGCACCACTTGATCGATCCGGCCACCGGCCGGCCGGCGTGGACGGGCCTGATCTGCGCGGCCGCGCGTGCGCCGACCGCGCTCGAGGCTGACGTGCTCGCCAAGGCTGCGCTGCTCAGCGGCCCCGACGGCGCAGCCGCGGTCCTCGGCGAGCACGGCGGTCTAGTCGTCCGGGACGACGGCAGCGTCCAGCGCATCGGCCCGCTGCGCGATCCTCCACGCGCACGGATCGCGCCTCGCTGACAGTTCTCCCGTGCCGACAGCATCCGGGCATACGGGCAACTACCGAGCGCATGCCCCGGGTGGCCACCGATGTGACGGGCCAGAGCCGAGCCTAGAGTCGGCGGACATGGCGGACTCTCCGTCACTAACCAAGAGGGGTGAGTGAGAGATGACGTATGTACCGCAGATCGACGAGAACGCCTGCGCCGCCCATGGTGATTGCGTTGACCTCGCCCCGAATGTGTTCGCCCTGAACGAAACCGCGCATGTGATCGGCGACGGTCCAGAGGATCTGATCATGAAAGCGGCTGAGGCATGCCCCTCGACGGCGATCTCCGTGATCGACGACGAGACCGGCGACCAGGTCTACCCCTAGGCGTTCGTGTTTCCGGCCCGGACAGTGATGATCACCGCCGCGGGATCACTGGCGCTTGCCATCCTCGCCGGCTGTGGCGGCGACAGCCGGCGCGCGGAGAGCGAGGGAGGCCAGACCGTCGCCGTGACGCCAACGACGCAGTCCACCCAAGTCTCCAGTCCAAGACCGGTGGCTATTGCAAAGGTCACGGATCCAGCGCGGCGCGCGTACATCGCGCGTGTGGATCGCATCTGCAGCAATCTAGACCCGGAGCGCAGCTCCGCTCGAGAGCGCGTGGCGAGCTCGACGGACCTGCAGGAGGCGAGCAAGGCCTACGACGAGACCATCACCTCGGGAGAGGCCGAGCTTCGGCGAATACAGACCGTTCCGCCCCCTCCGGGTGAGAGCCAACTGCTTCGCGCCAATGTTTTTGACGTCATCAACCGGGAGCTCGCCCTGCGTGGGGAGATCCACAACGCGCTTCCCTCGCTCGACGTCGCACGACTCCAGGCACTTCAAGGCCAGCTCGATGACCTGAGCCGGTCGGTAACGGCATTCGCTCGCGGCTATGGCTTCAGGGTCTGCGGAGAGGAATAAGGACAGATGCCCGAGCCATCCACGACCCCGGAGCCCCCCACCGCTCGCCCGGCCGCGCCGACCAATGGGCAAGCGACGGCGCAAGCGCCTCAGACGCCTCGTCCGCAACGGCGGCCGCTGCCGAGCCCCCTCGCGGTGATCACGACGGGTCTGGGGCTGTTCTTCATCGTGCTGACATTGCTGGCGATTCAGGTTCGCAATGGCCGGGACCCAGCGCTCGGCCCAGGTCCGGTGGTGCAGCCCAGCAATCAACCCCTCGCCAAGGGCTCGAAAGCCCAGCAGGCGACCCAGGTCGTCAGCCGCACCTCTCCTGTTCCGCCATGAGCGCGCAGTCTTCCAGCCCACCGGTGGCCAGCTCCGAAGGTCCCAGCCTGAGCGTGCGGATCGCGGCCGTGTTGGTCGTTTTCGCCCTCGCCGCCCTCGCCGCCTACACCGTGTTCAGCGGGCCGACCCGGGTCTCCGTGGGTGGCCCGCAGACTGCTGCCCCGATCAATTCCGCCCCACCCGCGAGCCAGCAGGAGCCTGAAGGGGAGGGAGGCAGAGGTGACTGAGCCGGATCCAGCCAACTATCCGTGGTGGCTTGCCTCTCGCTCCGCCGGGATCGTCGCCTTTGTGTTGATCGCGAGCGCTGTAATCCTCGGGCTCATCCTGGCCTCTCGCTTCTCATGGCCCCCCGGGCTGAAGCGAAAGGTGCTCAAGGTCCACCAGCAGATTGCCCTCGCCGGTCTGGCGGCAATCGGTGCGCATGGTGCACTGCTTCTCGGCGACAGCTTTCTCAACCCGGGCGTTACCGGGATCACGATTCCGTTCACCCTGAGCTATCGGCCGGCGTGGACCGGGCTCGGCATCCTCGCCGGATATCTGGCGCTTTTGCTGGGACCCACCTTCTATGTTCGACGCCGCATAGGAGCTCGTCGTTGGAGGCGCATCCACCAGGCCACCGTCGTCGTCTACGTTCTGGCCGTGTTGCATTCACTCGGTTCGGGAACCGACGGGGCAAGCCTCTGGTTCACGATCATGGTCGCGTGCAGCGCTGTGCCGATCCTGGCGCTACTCATCCTTCGTTACGGGCGCCGAACCAGGACGCCGGCCCGCGCGCCGATCCGCCCGCGGCCGAGTGTCGCCGCGGATCCAACTCCTGGCGCGTAGCGCGTTCCGTAGCGCAGGGGCACGAACTTGAGGGTGAGCGACCGGACTCGAACCGGCGACCACCTGGACCACAACCTGAGAGAGCGTGGTCGCCTGACTCACTTTCGCTCAGCTTGGCACCTCGTTTGGCACCTTGAATGAGGAAGGTTTCCTATGTCCTGGTATCGCCGGGTTGGCGGGCGTCCGTGGCGTCACCGCTGCTTATCGCGCAGAGGAGGAGCGATACCCGACGTCGGCCGGAGCAGCGCCTACCCGGTCGACGGATGCGTGGGTGTCGTGTTACCCGGCCCAAGCAGGTCGAAGCCGTCGGGGATCTTCAGGTATCCGGGCCGGCGTCCGGATTGATCTGTGTGCCCGTATTGCCAGACGATACGCCGCCGCTTGGGGTCAATCACGACAACACGGTGGCGGTAGTCGTCGTTCACCGCGATCAATCCGTTCGGCAGGCGCTCGGCAAGGCTGGGGTGATCGAGCATCCCTGATCCTGACTTCGGGTGATACGACCAAAGGATCCTGCCAGCCCTATCGAACTCATACAGCCCGCCAGGCTTCGTGTAGTCGGCGACCAGGTACAGATTCGGGCCCAGCTGCTGTGGATCGGAGGGGTAGGTGATCCCCAGCTTGGTACTCCAGATGAGCTTCCCCGCTCGGGTGAACTCGTCGACATATGAACCGTGCACCTCGGAGACGAGGAAGTCACCGTTGGGCAAAGGCGTATCGCCGTTCGGGTAGGCGACGCTCCTCGGGGGGTTGTGCGTGCATAGGCCACTGGTTCCGATCTGAGACTCCGGGCGCCCGGTGGAGCCGATGAACAGGATCCGGCAGTTCTGCGCGTCAGCCACCGTGATCGTGCCGTCTTTGAGCAGGTAGGCGTCGTCTGGCTGATTCAGGTACCCAGGCTGCGAGCCAGCCATATGAGGATGGCCGTACTGAACGGCGACGCGGCCCGATGGGTAGCCGATCTCCACGATCGTCTCGTTGTCCTCCTGGTTGGAGATCAGGCCCGTGCCCCCATGGATGAAGAACGCATCGTCCGGGAAGAAGAAACCTCCCCGGGGAGCCTGCCTGCCCTTGCTCGGGTAGCGCCAGAGGACTTTCTTGGCCGCATCGACCAACAGCAGCCGGTTGTTGCCCCTGTCCGCGATCAGGAGGCGACCCGTGAATGGCGCGCTCGTACCAGCTGGCTTGCCGGAGCCACCGCCGCCGGAGCTCGAGATCAGCAGGGTGCCGGCGACCAGCGCCGCCCCCGCGAACGCTCCCAGACCCAGCAGCTGCCGACGCCGCCGACGTTGCCGCCGCGCTTCTCGTCGTCGCTGGTTCCGGGCCGCGTTGGTGAGTGGCACGCCAGGGAGTCTCCCGGCCGAGTATCAATGTGCTCTGAAGGGCGAGGTGGCGGGTCACGTGCTTCCGCTCTCACGTGAAAGCAGCAGCGCCGGAGCGATCCCATCGATCCCGATCAGCGGCCGCGCCATGGACTGGCGGTTCACACGAGCGTGCGTCGGTGCGTCAAGGAATCCGCGTGTTGGCGAGCGCTTCGTCACGCACGGATTTCCTCGTCTTCAACACGCGGACTTTGCAGCGGAGCCAGGTTCCGCGTGTCAAGGCGGTTTCGAAGATGCCGATTTGCAGGGACTTAATGCCGGAGGAGGGACTCGAACCCCCGACACGCGGATTATGATGACGGCGAGGAGGGGTCAGCTGAGAATGACTAGGCGGCTGACAGGCATGCTGAGGTCACCTCAGTTGTGCTCCAGGTCGGGAGTTGGACGCACAGTTCGACGCACGGTTTGGATCAGGGCCGCGGCGTTCCCTACCCTTGGATATAAGTGAGCGAAGCCCGGGAAATCGAGCTCGTCTTTGAGCCCCTCGAGGAAGGCGGCTACCACGTCTATGCCCCCGATCTTCCGGGCCTGCACAGCCAGGGTGAGGACATCGACGACGCCACCAGGAATGCCAAGGAGGCGCTGGCCCTCTATGTGGAGGGCGTTCGTGAGACGGCGGTTCGCTCGACACCGGTGTAATTCGCCGCAAGTTCGCCCTGCCGGCGTGAGCCCGCGACAGCCGGTCGTCTCAGGCAAGGCGCTGGTGCGGGCGCTTGAGCGAGACGGTTGGTCGGTTGTGCGCCAGCGCGGCAGCCACGTCCGGCTGAAGAAGCCGGGGCGCCAACACGCGTTGGTGGTGCCGCTCCACAAGGAAGTCAGGAAGGGAACACTCGCGGGATCTTGCGCGACGCCGGACTGAGCGCGGACCGGCTTCGCGGGCTCCTTTGAGGGAAAGAGCTCGCCTCAGTTTCCCGTCCCTTATCGCGCGAAGCAGAAGCGGCTGCGTTCGGGTCGCGACGAGGAGGCTTAACTAAACTAGGCGGCGGCGCGCCGTCTGGTGGCTTCCACGCCGTGCCGAGGGAAGGGGGGCTTGGAGCCGTCCGGATAGCGCGGATAGCGCAGGAAGTAGTCCTGATGTTCGGCCGGGTCCTCCCAGAACCGACCTGACTCACTGACCTTGGTCACGGTCTTGCCGAGCCAGTGCTCCGAGGCGTCGACGTCGCGGATCGTCTCCTCGGCCACCTGGCGCTGCTCCTCGCTCGTGTAGAAGATCTCTGAGCGATAAATGGAGCCGACGAGATTTTCGCCAAGGTCGGCTCGATGGACCTGGAAGAAGTACTCGAGTAGGTCCCGGTAGGAGATCCGCTCCGGGTCGAAGATGACTTCGACCGCCTCGGCGTGACCCCCAGGACTCTCCTCGGTCGGGTCCTCGCCCTCGCCGCCGGTCCATCCCACCTGGGTGGAGATGACCCCGTCGGGGTGGCGCAGCAGTTGCTGCATGATCCAGGCGCAGCCTCCCGCGAGGATTGCGGTCTCGGTGTTGTCGCTCATCGAGTTGTCCTTTGCTCGGAGTTCTGTTGAAGCCTACGCCCGAAAGGTCCAGCGCCGAACTTCCGCCCATAGCGTGGCCCGGTTCACGACGTTAGGCGCTTCTGCTTTCGCGTAAAGCAACAGCGCCGGGGAGATCCGGCGGCTAGCGATCAGCGAGCGCGCCGAGGAGCTGACGGTTGGCCATGACGGTGCGCCGGTGCGTCGAAGAATCCGCGTGTTGGCGAGCGCTTCGTCACGCACGGATATCCTCGTCTTCAACACGCGGACTTTGCAGCGGAGCCAGGTTCCGCGTGTCAAGGCAGTTTCGAAAGTGCCGATTTGCAGGGACTTCATGCCGGAGGAGGGACTCGAACCCCCGACACGCGGATTATGATGACGGCGAGGAGGGGTCATCTGAGTCCGAGTAGGCATGGCTCAGGCGTGGTGAGGTGCCCTCAGTTCGGTGCGAAGTCGGGAGTTGGACGCACAGTTCGACGCACGGTTTGGAGCAGGGCCGCGGCGTTCCGTACCCTTGATACGGATGAGTGAAGCGCGGGAGATCGAGCTTGTCTTTGAGCCCCTCGAGGAAGGCGGCTACCGCGTCTATGCCCCCGATCTTCCTGGCCTGCACACCCAGGGCAAGGACATCGACGACGCCAGCAGGAACGCCGAGGAGGCGCTGGCGCTCTATGTGGAGGGCGTTCGCGAGGACGGCGGATCGCTCGACACGGGTGTGATCCGCCGGAAGTTCGCCCTCCCGGCGTGAACCCACGACAGCCGGTCGTTTCGGGCAAAGCCCTCGTGCGGGCGCTCGAGCGAGAGGGCTGGTCGGTGGTCCGCCAGCGGGGCAGCCACGTGCGACTGAAGAAGCCGGGGCGGCGCCACGCCCTGGTGGTGCCGCTGCACAGGGAGGTCAGGAAGGGAACCCTCGCCGGAATCCTGCGGGATGCAGGGATCAGCTCGGGGCGGCTGCGCGAGCTGCTTTGAGGCGCGCCTGAGATTCACGGCTCCTTCTCGCTCGAGGAAACGCCGCTGGATTCAGCCGACGGGCACATCTCAGGTATATGGGTGGGCAGTCACCCATATACTCCGCCAAGTGCCTCGTCTGACGCCCGAGATGAAGGCGGCAAATCGCGAGAGGCTGCTCGCCGCGGCTGCGGACGAATTCGCCCGCCTAGGCCTGGCCGGGGCGAACATCAACGAGATATCGCTTGCCGCCGGGCTCGCCAAAGGGACCGTCTACAACCACTTCCCGTCGAAGGAGGCGCTCTTCCTCGCGGTCGTCGAGCAGGCCTGCCAGCTGGCCGCCCAGGGCGCTGAGGAGGTTCCCCCCGAAGCATCCACCCGCGAGCGGCTGCGAGCGGTGCTCGCATCCGATGTCGCCTGGGCGCGCGAGCATGAGGCCTTCGCCCGGGTGCTGGTCCGGGAGGTGATCACGGCCGACCCCCGCTTCTACCCACAGGTGATCGTTGCGGCGGCGCCCTTCATCGACCGGGTGCGTTCGATTCTCGCGGATGGGGTGAAGCGTGGCGAGATCCGCTCCCAGCCCCCACCGGAGGAGATGGCCCTCCTCTTCGTGGGGCTGGGGGACCTCGCCCTCGTCCAGCACTGGGGCTCGGGCGGCGCCTGGCCGAAGCTCGACCAGCTCCCCGAGCTGGTGGTGGACGTCTTCCTCGACGGCGCCGCCCCTCGTGGCGGCCGAAAGCGGGTGCGATGAGCGGGCCGCTGGTCTCGCTGGAGGCCGTCCGCAAGTCCTACGGCGGCGGGGAGGCGAAGCAGCAGGTGCTCGCGGGGCTCTCGCTGGCGGTGGACGAGGGCGAGTTCGCGGTCGTGCTCGGCCCGTCAGGCTGCGGCAAGACCACCCTGCTCAACCTGATCGGCGGGCTCGACACGATCGACGCCGGGCGGATCGAGACCTGCGGCGTCGAGCTCACGGGCGCGAGCCGCGCCGAGCTCACCGCCTACCGAGCCGACGCGGTGGGGTTCATCTTCCAGTTCTACAACCTGCTCCCGACCCTGACCTCCCTGGAGAACGTCGAGGCCGGCGTGCGAGTCGCCGGGGTGGATCGCGAGGAGGCGCGGGAGCGGGCGGAGGACCTGCTCGATCGCGTCGGGCTGGCCGAGCGAAGCGAGCGCTTTCCCTCCCAGCTCTCGGGCGGCGAGCAACAGCGCGTGGCGATCGCTCGCGCTCTCGCCAAGCGACCGCGGCTGGTGCTTGCCGACGAGCCCACCGGCAACCTCGACGAGAAGACCGGGGCGCGCATCGTGGCGCTCATGCGCGACTTGAACGAGGAGACCGGCGTCACCTTCATCGCGGTCAGCCACAACCCGGCGATGGCGCGGGCCGGCAGGCGGATCGTCCGCCTCTCGCACGGCCTCGTCGAGGACGATGGGCGACCCCGCGATCGCCGGGCATGATGCTCCTGCGGAAGGGTCTCCGCGATCTGCGGGCGATGGGAGCCCGCGCCATCCTGATGATCCTGGTGGTCGGCGTCGGCGCCGGCACCGCGGCCGGCATCTCGCTGGCGCTCGATAACGTCAAGCAGACGCGCAACGACTTCTACGCGCGGTACTCGCTCGCGGACCTCGACGTACGGCTGCTGCGCCCGCTCGTCCCGGAGCCGCTCCTCGGGCGTGCCAGAGCCGCCGGGGCCACCACAACCTCCACCCGCCTGATCCTTCCGGGGCAGACGCTGCTCGGCTCCCAGGGAAGCCGGACGGCGGAGCTGATCGGGATGAGGCCCAATACTCCGCTCAACCGGCTTGCCGTAGTGGATGGATTCGGTCTCAGCGGGGCCGGTTCCGGGCAGGCGGTGCTCGAGGCGGACTTCGCCAGCCGATACGGCATCGCGCCGGGGGACCGGCTGGCGCTTCGCGCCTTCGGCCGGACGATCGACGCGCGAGTCCGCGGCCTCGTTCGCAGTCCGGAGTACCTGCTCGCCACGGCGGACCCGGAATACCTGCTGCCTCAGAAGGGATCGCTCGCGGTCGTGTTCATGCGGCTCTCGGAGCTGCAGGGGCTGGCGGGAGCCGGCGACAGGGTCAACGACCTTGCGGTCGACTTGCCGGGAGGTGGCAGGGGCCCGAATGCTCAGCGCGTCATCCGCGCCCTGCCCGCCTCGCAGATCATCCCACGCTCCGAGCAGTTCAGCCTCCGCTTCACGAACGCCGACATCAACAGCTTCTCAATCTTCGCGCCCGTGATGGGAGCGGTGTTCGCGCTCGTGGGTCTGCTCCTGATCGCCCTCAGCCTGCGCCGCCTGGTGAATTCGCAGCGGCGCGAGCTCGGTGCGATGCTCGCCCTCGGCTACCGCCCGCGCGTGGTTGTGGCGACGGTCCTCCTTCCGGCCTCGATCGTGGCCCTTGCGGGCGCCGGGCTGGCGGTGCTGGTTACCGTCGGTGTCGGCCGCCTGGTCGCTGCCGAGTACTCAAGCACCGTCGGATTCCCATTCACATCGCACTCGCTCAGTCTGGGCCCACTGGTCCTGGCCGCGGCCTTGGCGATCTCGTCGACCCTGCTTGCCGCCCTGGTGCCCGCCTATCGCCTGGCCCGCCTCGAGCCCGTTCAGGCGATGCGCGGGGAGGCGGTCGGGTCCTTCGCGATCCCGGCTTGGCTGCAGAGGACGACCGCAGCCGCTCCGCTGCCGGTCGTCTACGCGATCCGCGCCATGCTGCGACGTCCCCTGCTGAGCGCCGCGACCGTGCTCAGCATCGGAGCGGCGATCGGGCTGGCCGCCTCGCTCAACATCATCATCTCCTCGACCAACAATGCAGTGGGGCGGGAGTTCGACCAGCAGGCCTGGACCGATTCGGCCGACCTGGTCTCCCCCCAACCTGCGGCGAGCGCGGCCACGCTGGGACTGCGCTCCGGTGCCCGGCGATCGGAGGCTCTGGTCAAGGGGCCCGCCGAGCTGGGCGGGCCTTCGGGCCAGGTGCCGGTCCAGCTCGTCGGCCTTCCGCAACCCTCTCCGCTCCTGACCCTCGACCTCCGGAGCGGAGGTATGCCGACTCCCGGCCGCGCCGTGCTCGCCGAGCAGACGGCGCGACGAGCCCACGCTGCGGTCGGCGACCGGCTGGTGCTTCGCACAACGGCGGGGGCGGAAAGCGTGCAGGTCGCCGGGCTCACCCGCACGCTCGCCGGCCAGGAGGTCTACCTGCCGCGGCGCCAGGCGTCGTCGCTGTTGGGCATCCCGGGAGAGGCGACCACGGTGCTGGTCGAGGGGTCCGAGCAGGCGGCGAATCGTCTGCACGAGCAGCCGGCAGTCGCCCGGGTGATCTCCAAGGCCACGGCGAAGAGGGGCGGCCAGGACCTGATCAAGGAGCTGACCGGATTGATCGCGGTGCTTGAAGCGATCAGCCTCGGGGTCGGCGCCCTGTTCCTCGTCTCGACCCTCGCCCTCTCCTACCTCGATCGACGCGGGGAGTTCGCCACCCTGCTGGCGATGGGATACGGGCGGCGCCAGCTGACATCGATCTTCGCGGAGGAGGCCCTTGCCCAGACGGCCGCCGCCGCCGTGCTGGCGGTTCCTCTCGGGCTGCTGATCGCCTCGCCGCTCTCAGATCGGATCGCGCAGGCCTGGTTCGCCATCGGCCTGCACCCGCAGGCGCCCAACTATGTCGTCGTGATCGTCCCGGCGCTGGCCCTCGCGCTGCTGGCGGCCGCCCAGGCCACGAGGCGCGCCCTCGGCATCGACATCGCCGCCGCGGTGAGAGCACGGCTGATCGGCTGAGCTGACGCCCCCTTCGCGTGATCGCAGCAGCGCCGGGGTACCCGTCCGCGATCAACGAGTTGTCCGTGCAGCTACCGGTTGACCGTGACCGTGCGTCGGCGCGTCAAGAATCCGCGTGTTCGCGGGCGACTTGCCACGCACGGCTTTCGCCGGTCTCAACACGCGGATTCTGGTGCGGAACCAGAATCCGCGTGGCGCCGGCGCCGGAAAGGTGCCAATTTGCAGTCACTTCATGCCGGAGGAGGGACTCGAACCCCCGACACGCGGATTATGATTCCGCTGCTCTAACCGACTGAGCTACTCCGGCGGGGCGGCAAATCGTAGCGGCGGGCTACTTGGCCAAGGCGTAGCCCAGCTCGAACATTCCGTTGTCGAAGGTGCGATTGCCGAGCAGGCGCATGGACCGGCTGATCGGACCGGAGAAGAGGGGGTTTTCCGGATCCGAGGACGATCGGGACGATCGTCAGCCAGAAGCCTGTCAGCCAATCGATGCCGTTGTCATCGGTGGCGATGTAGCCGTCGAGGGTTGCGGCGCAGAGGTAGACGGTCCTGGCCAGGGGTCCGATTCTGCCAGTACCCGTGTTTCGATTCCTGTAGGTGTCTCGTAAGGGTTTCGAAGCCTTCTCTTCCTAGGTTGGCGTTGCTTGGCCAACCCAGGAATGGAGGTTCTATGAGTACGACGAAACGCGCGGTGCTCGGCGGCGCGCTGGCCCTTGCCGCCCTCGCCGCGGCGGCGGGACCGGCCTCGGCCGCGGGCAGGCACGCCGTCTACACCGAGAGCAACAGCGCCTCGCAGAACAAGGTGCTCGCCTTCGACCGAGCCGGCAACGGCTCGCTGCGGCCGGATGGATCGTTTGCCACCGGCGGCGTCGGGACCGGGGCAGGCCTCGGCAGCCAGGGGGCGCTTGCGCTGACGCACGGCGGCAAGTTCCTCTACGCGGTCAACGCCGGCAGCGACAGCATCTCGGCGTTCGCCGTGACGCCGCACGGGCTGCGCCTCAGGGGCACGGCCTCATCGGGCGGCGATCAGCCGATCAGCCTGACGACTCGACGCGGGCTGCTCTACGCGCTGAACGCGGGCAGCGGGACGATCAGCGGTTTCCGGGTCGCTCACGACGGCACCCTGAACCCGCTGGCTGGATCGACGACGCCCATCGCGGGATCGGGACCGGCCCAGGTCGAGTTCTCGCCGAGCGGTGGCGTGCTGGTGGTCACCGACAAGGCGACCAACACGATCGACACGTTCACCGTGGGCTCGAACGGCCTGCCCGGACCGGCGGTGTCGCACCCGTCCGAGGGGCAGACGCCCTTCGGGTTCGAGTTCGACAGGCGCGGGCACCTGATCGTGTCCGAGGCCTTCGGTGGCGCGCCCGGCGCGAGCACCCTGTCCTCGTACACGGTCGGCTCGGACGGCGCGCTCGGCACGATCAGCGCGTCGATCCCAGACAACCAGGCGGCCGCCTGCTGGGTCGCTGTGACCAAGAACGGGCGATTCGCCTTCACGACCAACACCGGGGACGGCTCGATCTCGAGCTACTCGATCGGTCATGACGGATCGCTGGGCCTACTGGCCCAGGTCGCGGCTGCGACCGGCGCCGGCAGCACCCCGACGGACCTGGCCCAGTCGGCCGGGAGCCGGGCGCTGTTCGCCCTGCTGCCGGGCACCGGCTCGGTCGGCGCATTCAGGGTCGCCGGCAACGGCAGGCTCTCGCCCGTCGACCAGGTCGGCGGAGTGCCGGCGAGCGCAGTGGGGCTCGCCGCACGGTAAGTCCCACGGGTACGGGCGGCTCGGCCACTCCCGGCCGAGCCGCCCAGCCCCCGGCATTTGGAAGCCATGACCACGTGTAACGCAGCCCAGCCAGCCCGGACCGACGAAGAGTGACCGCTATGGGGACACGCGGCTCCGTCCTCGTCGTCGACGACGAACCGGTCATCACGGACGTCGTCTCCCGCTACTTGGAGCGGGCCGGATACTCGACCCGCGTCGCGGCCGATGGCCTCGAGGCCCTCAGGCTGGCGGCGGACGCTGAACCGGACCTGGTCGTCCTCGACCTGATGCTCCCGGGTCTCGACGGCTTCGAGGTCCTGCACGAGCTCCACAGGCGGCGGCCGACCCGGGTGATCATGCTGACCGCGAAGGGGGAATCGAGCGACCGGGTCGCCGGCCTGCAGAAGGGGGCCGACGACTACGTGGTCAAGCCGTTCTCACCAGCAGAGCTCGTCGCGCGAGTCGATGCCGTGCTGCGCCGGGGCGACCCAGAGCCGGAGCGCGAGCCCGCGATCGCCTTCGACGACCTGGAGATCGATCCGGCCGGCCGCACGGTCACCGTGAGAGGGGAGCCCGTCCAGCTTACGGTGCGCGAGTTCGACCTCCTGCTCTTCCTCGTGCGCCACCCCGGACAGGCCTTCTCGCGGGACCAGCTGATGGACACCGTCTGGGATTACGCCTTCTACACCGACACCTCAACGGTCACCGTCCACGTCAGGCGCCTGCGGGCGAAGGTGGAGGCCGACGCGTCGAATCCCCGCTGGCTGCAGACGGTCTGGGGAGTCGGTTACCGGTTCCAGCCATGAGCGCGCACCTGCTCGCGGCCACCGTCTTCCTCGGCGTCTGCGGCGTCCCGGTCCTGGTGCTCTCGCACCTGCTGGCTCGCCACCGGCGATGGCTCGGTTCCCTCTCTCACCAGTTTGCTGCCGGGGTCGCCCTGATCTTGGGACTGGCCCTGGCCGGGGTCGGCGCGGTGGCCGAGTTGATGTTCGTCTCCGCCCATGACGCCTACCTGCTGGCGACGCTCCTCGGCGTCGCCTGCGCTCTCGCGGTCTACTCGTCCTGGCTGATCAGCCGCGGGATCAGGGCGGACATCGAGGCGGTACGGGACGCGCTGTTCGCGGTCGGCGAGGGCGACGCGCTCGGCGATCCGATCGAGACCGGCGGACGCGACGAGATTGCGGAGCTCGCTCGCGCCGCAGAGTCCATGCGCGCCCGCCTGGCCGAGCACGAGGCGGGACGGGCCGCATCCGAGCGCGCTCGCCGCGACCTGATCGCCGCGATCTCACACGATCTGCGGACCCCACTCACCTCCCTTCAGCTCCTGGCGCAGGGAATCGACGACGGCGTGCTCGACTCCGCCGCCGGAAAGGGCGGCTACGCCGAGGAGATCAGCCTTCACGTCTCCGCGCTGGCGACCATGGTCGACGACCTCTTCGAGCTCACCCGGCTCGAGGCCGGGGAGATCCAGTGGTCGATGCAGCGCGTCCGCCTGGACGAGCTGGTGGGCGAGACGATCGAGTCGATGCGCTCCCAGGCCGCCGCCAAGGGGGTGGCGGTGAGCGCCCGCGTCCCGCGGGGCCTGGCCGCGCCGGAGGCGAATCCGGAGAAGCTCCAGAGGGTGCTCTTCAACCTGATCCAGAACGCGATCCGTCATACCCCGGCTGACGGCAGCGTGACCGTCGCGGCCGAGTCGGCGGGAGAGGCGATCGAGATCGAGGTCTCCGACACCGGGGCGGGGATCCCGCTGCGGGACCGTGACCGGGTGTTCGAGCCGTTCTACCGCGGGGATGCCTCCCGGGCGAGCGGCGGCTCCGGCCTCGGGCTCTCCATCTGCCGGGCGATCATCGAGGTGCACGGCGGCCGGATCTGGCTCGAGGAGGGGGGAGACGGAACTCGCGTCAGATTCGTGCTTCCCCGGGCCGCCTCGGACGCCCGGGGCGCCGAGCGGCGCCCGGCGAACGCGCTCCTCTAGTCGTCGCCGGAGCCCGGCCAGTAAATAGGCTGACCGCATGAGCGATCTGGATTCGGCCGTGCGGGCGGTGGTCCGCGATTGCCTGGGCGTGAAGGAGGGCGAGGAGGTCCTCGTCGTCTGCAATCCGGCGACCCAGAACATGGGGGAGATGCTGCGCAACGAGGCCGCCGAGGTCGGGGCCGAGGGGGTGCTGGCGGTGATGTCGGAGCGGGCGTCCCACGCCGCGGAGCCGCCGGCGACGGTCGCCGAGGCCATGGCCGCGGCCGACGTCCTGCTCGCGCCGACGGTCCAGTCGCTCTCGCACACCGCCGCGCGCAAGCGGGCCAGTGAGAACGGCGCGCGCTGCGCGACCCTGCCCGGTGTCACCGAGGACATGCTGGCGCGCGTGATGAGCGCCGACATGGAGGGCCTTCGGCGCAAGGGCCACTCCGTGGCGGAGGCGCTCGACCGGGCTGCCGAGGCCCGCATCACCGACTCGAACGGCACCGATCTGCGCCTCGAGCTCTCGGGCCGGGAGGCGATCCCCGACGCCGGTGAGCTCACCGGGCGCGGCGCCTTCGGGAACCTGCCCTGCGGCGAGGGCTTCATCTCGCCCGCCGGGGGCGACGGAAGCCTGGTGATCGACGGCTCGATGGCCGGCATCGGCCTGGTGGACGAGCCGGTCGAGCTGGTGGTCGAGGGTGGCCATCTGACCTCCGCGCGGGGCGGCCAGGGGATGGCCTTCCTGGAGCTGCTCACCGAGCACGGCGAGGACGGCACCACAATCGCGGAGCTCGGCGTCGGGACCAACGAGAAGGCGAAGCTGACCGGAGAGATCCTGGAGGACGAGAAGATCCTGGGGACGATCCACATCGCCTTCGGCGCCTCGGCCGGGATCGGGGGGACCGTCCAGGTCCCGGTCCATCTCGACTGCGTGGTGATGAAGCCGACCCTGGAGTTGGACGGTGAGGCCGTCGTCCGCGATGGAGAGCTGCTGATCCCGTGAGCGGCGCTCTGCCGCTCGTCGCCGTGCCGAACTTCTCCGAGGGCCGGAACCCGCGGGTGATCGGCGCCCTGGAGGCCACCCTCGGCGCACACGCCCGCATCGTCAACCGCCACTACGACGCCCAGCACAACCGCTGCGTATTCACGATGGCCGCGCCGCCGGACAGGGTCGCCGAGGCCCTGGTGGCGGGCGCCGCCCACGCGATCGACCTGATCGACCTGCGCTCGCACCAGGGACTGCATCCGCACGTCGGCGGTCTCGATGTCGCGCCGGTGGTCTGGCAGGCCCCCGAGCTGCACGACGCCGCGGTGGAGGTCGCCCGGCAGGTTGCGAAGGGCATCGCCGAGCTCGGCATTCCCGTCTTCTTCTACGGCGAGCTCGCGAGCGCCCCGGAGCGGCGTGAGAGGGCCTACTTCCGCCAGGGTGGGCCGACGGAGCTCGCGCGCCGGATGGGCTCCGGGGACCTCGAGGCGGACCTCGGCCCGAGCGAGCCCCACCCGTCCGCCGGCGCGACCCTGGTCACCGCGCGGGAGCCGCTGGTCGCCTTCAACGTGGAGCTGGACACCGCCGACCCCGAGATCGCCCGGGAGGTGGCCGCGGACCTGCGCGAGGCGGGCGGAGGGCTGCCGGGCGTGCGCGCGCTCGGCCTGCCCCGCGAGGGCGGCGGGGCGCAGATCTCCATGAACATCCACGATCCGCAGGCCGTGCCGCTGGCCAGGGTCGTCGAGCAGATCTCAACCCTGGCGGGGCGGCGCGGGGCGCGCCTGGTGGAGGCCGAGCTGGTCGGGCTGGTGCCGGAGGTCGCGATGGAGGGCTACCCCGGCGACCCTCCGATCCGGGATTTCGACCCGATGCGCGACGTGATCGAGAACGTACTCGGCTAGCTTTCAGTCGATGGCGCAGACCAAGAAGAAGCGCCGCCGCAAGCATCGCGGCACCCAGGGCGGCCGGATCGACACCCGGCCCTCGCGCGGCCGGCCGCGGAGCCGCGCGGAGGCAAAGGCGCGGGCCCGCAGCGGACGCGGCAAGAAGAGCACGAAGGGAAAGTCCGGCGAGAGGATCCCTAACCCGCCGAGCTGGTCGACCGCCGCCAAGAAGGGCGGCGTAGCCGCGGTCCTCTTCGTCGGGATCCTCGCCCTGATCGGCAGCAACCCAATCACCACGGTGATCGCGGGCGCCGCCATCGGGATCTTCTTCTACATCCCGATGGCGTACTTCATGGATGGCTTCTTCTATCGCCGCTACCTCCGCAAGGAGGCCCAGAAGCAGGCGGCGAAGGAAGAGCAGCGGGCCGGCGGCCGGCAAGCGGAGGTCTAGGCGCGATGGACGTCCGCATGTTCACGGTCGGCCAGATCGCCGAGAACTGCTTCCTGTTCCGAAGGGACGGGTCGGACCACGCGCTGATCGTCGACCCCGGGGACGAGGCCGATCGCATCCTCGCCGCAGCAGACGAGCTCGGTGTGGAGATCGACGGGATCCTGCTCACGCATACGCACTTTGACCATATCGGCGCGGTCGCGCCGATCGCGAAGGCCACCGGGGCTCCGGTCTGGTGTCCCGAGATCGAGACGGCCGTCCTGGCCGACATCAACTCGTTCGTGCCCTGGCCCGGCTTCGGCCCCTTCGAGAGCTACGAGGCCGATCACACGGTCGAGGGCGGCGAGAGGCTCGAGCTCGCCGACCTCGAGATCGACGTGATCTTCACCCCGGGCCACAGCCCCGGCCACGTCACCTATTCGATCCCGGGCGAGGCGGCGCTCTTCTCAGGCGACGTGCTCTTCCAGGGCTCGGTGGGCAGGACCGACCTCCCCGGCGGCGACTGGGACACCCTGCTCGAGTCGATCCGGACCCTGGTGGACTCTCATCCGGCCGAGACGACGGTGTACCCGGGGCATATGGGAGTCACCACGCTGGGCGCCGAACGGGCGACGAACCCGTTCCTCGCGGAACTCGCCCGCTAAGCAGCCAGTTAGGCTCGCCCCATGAGCGACAGGTTCAAGGCCCCACGGGGCACGTTCGACGTCCTGCCGGAGCGGCAGCCGCTCCGCAGGCGAATCGCGCACGTCTCGAGCCGCCGGCTGGAGGCGGCGGGCTTCGGACGCATGGACACGCCGGTCTTCGAGGAGACGGACCTGTTCGCGCGCGGGGTCGGCGAGTCGACCGACATCGTGCAGAAGCAGATGTTCACCTTCACCGATCAGGGCGATCGCTCGCTGACCCTGCGGCCGGAGGCGACGGCCTCGGTCTGCCGCGCCTATCTCGAGCACGGCATGCAGACCCTGGCGCAGCCGGTGAAGCTCTGGACCGAGGGCCCCTTCTTCCGGCACGAGCGCCCGCAGGCCGGCCGCTATCGCCAGTTCACCCAGATCAATGCCGAGTCGATCGGCTCGGACTCGCCGCTGGTCGACGCCGAGCTCATCCTGGTCGCGAACGACATCGTGGGCGAGCTCGGGGTGGAGGGGGTAGCGCTCCGGCTCGGCAGCCTCGGGACCCCGCAGACCCGCGCCGCCTACCTCGACGAGCTGCGCTCCTACCTTCGGTCGCGCGAGGGCGAGCTCTCCGAGGAGGTGCGCGGCAGGATCGATGCGAATCCGCTGCGCGCTTTCGATGCCGACCACGAGGGAACGAGGAGGGTGATGGAGGACGCGCCGATCCTGATGGATCGACTGGACCCGGCGGACGCGGAGCACTTCGCCGAGGTCCGCTCCCTGCTCGACCGCAACGGCGTCGACTACGAAATCGACCCTACGCTGGTGCGCGGGCTCGACTACTACACGCGCACCCTCTTCGAGTTCGACTGCGAGCGGCTCGGCGCCCAGTCCGGCATCGGCGGAGGCGGCCGCTACGACGGGCTGATCGAGCAGCTCGGCGGCCCGGCCACACCGGGTTGTGGCTGGGCGCTCGGCGTCGACCGGATCGCCCTGGCGCTGGAGAGCCAGGATGACGCGGCCTCATCGGAAGCGCGGAGCGCCGACGTCTTCGTCGTCGCCGAGGACGCCGAGCGCGAACGAGCGCTCACCCTGGTGACGCAGCTCCGCCGGGCCGGCCTCGCGGCCGACCTCGATCTGGCGGGGCGGGCGATCAAGGGGCAGATGAAGCAGGCAGACCGCGTGGGCGCGAAGCATGCGCTGATCCTCGCGGACGGGGAGAAGGCCACCCTTCGCGACATGGGTTCCGGGGAGGAGCGGGAGGTCGATCCCGCGAGCCTGGCTGAGACACTCTCCGCGCCATGAGCGAGAAATTCCCAGCGCTGCGACCGAACGGCTATCGCGACACCTGGTGCGGCCAGGTGCTCCCCGACAAGGTGGACGCCGAGGTGCGCGTCGCGGGCTGGGTCCACCGCCGCCGCGATCACGGCGGACTCGTCTTCATCGACCTCCGCGACCGGACCGGGCTCGTACAGCTCGTCTTCCACCCCGACGAGGCCGGAGAGGCGTTCAAGCTCGGCCACGAGCTCCGCTCCGAGGACGTGCTGAGCGCGAGCGGTTCCGTCGTCAGGCGGTCGCCCGAGACCGTCAACGAGGACCTTCCCACCGGGGAAGTCGAGATCCGGGTCGCCGGCGCGGAGCTTCTCTCGGACGCCGACACCCCCCCGTTCGAGATCGAGTCCTTCTCTGGCGAGGTCAGCGAGGAGGCGCGCCTGCGCTACCGCTACCTCGACCTGCGCCGCGACCGGATGCGAGAGGCGATCGAGCTCCGGCATCGGGTGGCGGTCGCGATGCGCGAGTTCCTCTCCGGCGAGGGCTTCCTGGAGATCGAGACCCCGGTGCTGACACGCTCTACGCCGGAGGGCGCCCGCGACTTCCTCGTCCCGAGCCGTCTGCAGCGCGGGAACTTCTACGCGCTGCCCCAGTCGCCCCAGCTCTTCAAGCAGCTCCTGATGATCGGCGGGTTCGAGCGGTATTTTCAGATCGCGCGCTGCTTCAGGGATGAGGATCTGCGCGCGGACAGGCAACCCGACTTCACGCAGCTGGACATCGAGATGTCCTTCGTCGACACAGGCGATGTGATCGATCTGAACGAGCGCCTTCTCGCGCACGTTCTCCCGGTCTGCGGGGTAGACGTAGAGCTGCCAATGAGGCGGCTCTCCTACGACGAGGCCATCGACCGTTACGGCACCGACAAGCCGGACCTTCGCTTCGGCCTGGAGATCAGCGATCTGACGGAGGCCTTTCGCGGCTCGGAGTTCAACGCCTTCCGCCAGGCGATCGAGGGCGGAGCGCTGGTCCGCGGCCTGAACGCAGGCGCCCGTGAGATGTCGCGGGGAGATCTCGACGGTCTGGTCGGCGAGGCGACCGAGCTCGGAGCGAAGGGGCTGGTCTGGGCGGTCGTGGAGGCCGGTGGCTGGCGCTCACCGGTCGCGAAGTTCCTCTCGGCAGACGAGATGAAGGCCGCCACCGAGGCGCTCGCCGCGTCGGAGGGAGACGTCCTCCTGCTCGTCGCCGACCAGCCGCTCGTCTCAGCGGAGATTCTCGGCGAGCTGCGCCGGCGCCTGGGCCAACGGCTCGGCCTGATCGACCCGGAGGCGAACGAATTGGTCTGGATCGTCGACTGGCCGTTGCTCGCCTGGGCACACGACGAGGAGCGCTGGGACCCCCACAACCACCCGTTCACCTCGCCCGACGGCGAGTTCGATCCGGGCGATCCGGGCTCCGCCAGGGCGAAGGCCTATGACGTCGTCTGGAACGGATGGGAAATTGGTGGGGGCTCGATCCGTATCAGCGACCCAAAGGTGCAGCGACAGGTGTTCGAGGCGATCGGAATCGACGAGCAACAGGCGGAGGAGCGCTTCGGCTTCCTGCTCGACGCGCTGCGGTACGGGGCGCCTCCCCACGGAGGCATCGCCTACGGCCTCGACCGGATGGTGGCGCTGGGCCACCGCACCGAGTCCATCCGTGACGTGATCGCCTTCCCGAAGACCGCTTCCGGCGCCGATCCGCTCACAGGCGCTCCGTCCCCGGTTGACGAGCGCCAGCTCCGAGATCTCGGGATCTCGGTCAGAGGCGGGGGCGGAAAGGGCTAGACGCATGGAGGGGCGGCCACCACCCGGCGGCGACGAGGGGTTCGAGTGGACTGATCCGCCCGCGCGGCCGCCGGGCCCGTCCCGCGAGCCGGGAACGGGCGAGGGGGGGCGCCGCGAGACCGGGGAAGGCGAGGGCACCGGCTCCTTCCGGGCGATTCGCGAGGGGATCGCCGAGCGGCGACGTGAGCGCGGCGACACCGGCGAATTCGAGCGCAGCGGGCGGCGGCCGCCGCCCGGGCGCCGAACGCGTCGCCGCGACCTGCCGGCCCGGGTTCGCAGGCGGCAGGACTTCCTGATCGGCGGCGCGGTCGTCGTCGTGATCGTCCTGATCATCGTGCTGGTCTCCGGCGGGGGCGGCGGCAGCGAGCAGCCGGTCCCGCTGAAGCGCCTGGTGGGGCAGACGATCGTCGCGAAGCTCGGCGCGAAGGGGCCGACCCAGGACCTGATCAAGCGCGTGCGCAAGGGCCAGGTCGGCGGCGTGATCGCGTTCGAGAGCGATCCCCAGAAGCTCAAGGCGGACGTCCAGCAGCTCCAGGCCGCCGCGAGCGCCGGCGACAACCCTCCCCTGCTGGTGATGGTCGACCAGGAGGGCGGCAACGTGAAGCGAATCAAGAGCGGGCCGCCTGACGTCTCGCCAGAGGACCTCGGCAAGAGCGGCGACCAGGGCCAGGCCAAGGATCAGGGGCAGAAGACAGGCTCCTTCCTCAAGGGCCTCGGGGTGAACGTCGACCTGGCTCCCGTCCTCGACGTCGCACAGGCCAACACCGCGGACACGATCAAGAGCCGCACCTTCGGCTCGAACCCCGACACGGTCGCGGCGGTCGGCGTCTCGTTCGCCCAGGGCCTCCAGGACGGCGGGACGGTTGCGACCGCGAAGCACTTCCCCGGGCTCGGACGGGCGACGGTCAACACCGACGACCGCGCGGTGTCCATCGCCGCGACCAGCGATCAGCTGCAGAGCGACCTGAAGCCGTTCACGGCGGCGATCGCCGCGGATGTGGGGATGATGATGGTCTCGACCGCGAGCTATCCGACGCTCGGCGCGAAGAAGCCCGCCGCGCTCTCGCCGACCATCGTCAAGGGCCTGCTTCGGGGCCGGCTCGGGTTCGGCGGCGTCGTGATCACCGACGACCTCGAGGGGCAGGCGATCGCCGGAACGCTGCCACCGGCCGTCGCCGGCGCGGCGGCGCTCCGGGCGGGGGACGACCTACTGCTCTACGCGACCAGCACGACGGCCTCGGCAAAGGCCTTCGGCCAGCTCGTCAAGGAGGTGAAGAGTGGCCAGGTCGACCGCTCGATCGTGCAGGGCGCGTACGACCGGGTCACCCATTTGAAGGACAGCCCCACTGGGTAGGGTCCGCCGGCAAATCCCCGAGTGAATTGGGAGGTGGAGGAGACCGATGAACGATTTGTTCAAACCGGACGACACACGCGATGCGCTGCGCACTTTCGGGGGCATCCTGTTCGGCCTTGCGTTCCTGATGGTGCTGATTCGCAAGGGCAGCGGCCCGGGTCACTGGGCGAAGTTCCCGATCTTCATGGACATAGCGATTCCGACGGTGACCCTGTACGGGCTCGGCGTGTTCACGAAGGACAGGACTGGCGGGATTCGCGTGTGGCAGGCGGTTTACGCGGTCTTCGGCGTCCTCCTCGTACCCTTCCTGCTCCGCGAGTTCGTGAACCTTTTGGGCGGTACCCCGGGGGCATCACTGAACACCTTCTGGATCTTCGGCGTCACGGCAGCGCTCGCCTTCTACGCGGGCATCGTGGCCGGTGTGCGGTTCCAGCTGCTGGTCGGCTCGATCGCGGTGATCATCTCCTGGTCCGCCCTTTGGAACGACCTGCTGGGTGGAGGGATCAGCCAGAACTGGGGGGTGTACAGAGGCCTGCTCGGGCTCGTCGCGATCGCGCTACTGGCGGGCGGCCTCTACATGTGGCGAACCAACCCCGGAGGCGATCAGGGCGTGGCAAGCGCCACTCATCCCGAGGGAGACGTGGGTCTCTGGAAGGCGTCCGAGCTGTTGACGGGAGCGGGCCTTGCCGGCGTGCTGGCCTGCGCGATCGGCGGGCTCGTGACCTTCCTGGTGGTCACGCTCGCGGAGGCCTTCGGGCCGACCGTTGCTCTGCGAATTCAGACTCCGATCGAGACCACCAACGCCTGGGACATCATGCTCCTGCTGGTTTCGTTTGGACTGGTCTGGCTCGGGTCGCTGATCGGGACCCGTGGTCCCGTCTATGTGGGCGGCGGCGGCCTGGCGCTCTTCCTCGTGATCGCCGGCCTTGACCTGAACAACAAGCCGCCCCATCAGCACACTCTCGGCGTCTGGCCGTGGGCTCTGCTGGTGATCGGCGTCATCGGCATTGCGCTGAGCTTCATCCGAGAGGCCGGCCTCGGCGACCAGCCGCGGCACCTCGCGCAGAATCTGAAAGGGAGATAGTCGCGACGGACGACGATGAGCTCGCTCGCCGCTTCCTCGCCGCGCTCAGCGCGTGCGACCGGGAGGCGGTGGGCGAGCTCGTCCATCCGGAGGTCGAGATCCGCACCGAGCGGAGGGTGCATCGCGGGCGCGAGGCTGCGGTGGCCTGGGCCGGGAAGGAGTTCGACCACCTCATTCGGCGCTACGTGCCGGTCGAGATAAAGGAGACCGGTTCCGGGATGCTGGTCCACGCAAAGCTCGAGTACGTCTGGCGCGAGAGCGGGGAGGTGGGGGACACCTCGCGAGTCCGGATCGAGCTCGGGGTGCGCGACGGGCTGATCTCCTCCTGGCACCTGGAGGACGAGCCGGAGTAGCTCGGCGCCGGTGCTAGGGTTGAAGCCAGGCCCGAACCTGTACGCGAACCGCTCCATACGTTGACCCAACACAACTGGCTTGGGGGTCAATTTCCGGAGATCCCTCGGGGTCCTCGGTAGACCACCACCTTTGCGACAAGGGTTACCAAGCCGGGGCGGCAGACGGCAGGTTGGAGCCGTTTAACTTGTGCGGCCGACCTGATGGCGAAGCCGTGAACCGAGATCTCCTCGAGCACTATTTGACGGACAGCGCCCGCCGCGGGCAGGAGCCCGCAGGCGCGTTCTCGGGCTCCGCCGGCGGCGCTCCCTGCGGCGACCTGGTGCGGCTCTCATTGCTCCCCCTCGGAGACCGCATCGAGCGGGTCACCTTCGACTGCGAGGGCTGCGCCGCGAGCGCCGCGGCCGGCGCCGCGGTCGCCGAACTGGCGGAAGGCGCCCGGATTCTCGAGGCAGCCCGGATCGGTCCGGACGAGATCGAGGGCAAGCTCGGCGGGCTCGCGCCGACGCACCGCCACGCGGCGGTGCTGGCGGCGGACGCGCTCCATCGTGCCCTCTCGGCGGTGGCCGGATCGCGGGATCGGCTGGCGGAGAGACCCGCCCAGGGCGAGCGGGTGCTGGTGGCCCTCAGTGGCGGAGTTGACTCGGCCGTCGCGGCCCTCCGCGAGCGTGAGGGGGGACGGAAGGTCGTCGCGGTCACCCTGAAGCTCTGGGCGGACCAGCGGACCGACGGCGAGCAGAGCTGCTGCTCGCCGGAGGCGGTGCTCGGGGCGCGCCGGGTCGCCCATTCGCTCGGGATCCCGCACTTGACGCTCGATCTAGAGCGGGAGTTCCGTGCCGGCGTGGTCGACCCGTTCCTGCGGGGACACGCGGAGGGGCGCACGCCCAACCCGTGCGTCCTCTGCAACGGGGAGCTTCGCATCGACGCGATGATCGCCCTGGCCGATCGCGTCGGGGCTTCGAAGCTCGCGACGGGTCATTACGCCAGCATCGCCGATGACGGCGAAGGGCCGCTGCTGAGCAGCGCGGCCGACGACGCCAAGGACCAGACCTACATGCTCTCGGGCCTGCGGCCGGAGTCGCTCGAACGCCTCCGCTTCCCCCTCGCCGAGCTCACCAAGTCCGAGGTCCGAGGGCTGGCCGAGGAAGCCGGTATCGAGGTGGCCGGGCGGGCCGAGAGCCAGGACCTGTGCTTCCTGGCGGGCCAGGGCAAGCGGGAGTTCCTGCGCCGCCACGCGGGATTGGAGGACCGCCCGGGCGAGATCGTGGACCGCACGGGCCGGCCGGTTGGCGAGCACCGCGGCCATCACAACTTCACGGTCGGCCAGCGGCGGGGCCTTGCCGTCGGGGGAGGCCAGCCCCTCTACGTCCTTGCCACAGAGGCCGCCGCCAACCGCGTCGTCGCCGGCACGCGCGACGAGCTCACCACCCGCCGGGTTCGAATACGAGGGGCGAGGCTCAACCGGCCCGCCGAGCGCGTCGACGGCGTTCGCCTTCGCTACCACTCGCCCCGCCGGGAGTGCCGGGTTGAGACGAACGGGGGCGGCGAGGCGATCGTCTCGCTCGCGGAGCCGGTCGACGCCGTGGCTCCGGGGCAGGTCGCCTGCCTGCTGGACGGCGAGCTCGTGGTCGGGCACGGAACGATCGTTTAGGCCCTTCCGTTTCGCTCTTATTGGGGGTAGGTTGCGCCCCTATCCAATAACGGGATGGAGGGGAGAAGCATGAACTTCGATTCGAGAATCAAGGCCGTTGCCGGGGCCGCATCGCTGGCGGGGTTGCTCGTCGCGCTCAGCGTCGGCGGGAGCGCCGCGGCGTCGCCTCCGGCTCACGCCGCGGGCTGCCAGAAGGCGACCAACATCGAGGCGATCATCGATGACTCGGGCTCGATGGACTTCACCGACCCGGCCAAGTTCCGCACGACGCTGCTCGACGCCTTCGCGGCCCTGCAGCAGAACCAGGGCAAGACCCTGGGCGGGGTCGAGTTCGGGGACACGTCCGATGTCCTGTTCGCGCCTGGGACGATTCCGGGCGTGGTCGGTGCGATGGACGCCTCGTTCGCGAACGTCAACGCGGACAACGGCTCGACGGACTACAACCTCGCCTTCGCGACGGCCCAGAGCGCAAATCCGGGCGCCAACGGCCGCATCTTCCTGAGCGACGGCGAGCACAACGTCGGCACGTACAACAACGGCCACGTCGGAGTGAAGACGGACACGGTGGGCTTCGGGGCGACCGACCCGACGCTGCTCAACCAGATCGCCAGCGACACGGGTGGAAGGGCGTTCAATCTGGACGAGGCAAGCAAGGTTCCGGCAGTGGCTGCCGCGATCACGGCGGACATGAACTGCAAGAGGCCTCCCGTGGTGTTCACGGACACGTTCACCCATCAGGGCCAGTCCAAGGTCCACTCCTTCAAGCCGAAGGGCAAGTCCGCGGACATCCTGGAGACCTGGGACAACCAGGCCTCCCTGATCAAGGTCCTCGGGTTCTCGCAGCGCAAGCGCGGCCATGCATCCGCGAGCTCCGTCGCCCACGCCTCCGTGAAGGCGCGGAGGAAGGCGGGCAAGGGGTTCGTCACCATCCACCTCAAGGGCCTGAAGAAGGGCCGGCGGGTGAAGTTCAAGGTGAAGGCTGGAGCCCTGGCGGGCACCACGACCGCCACGGCCTCGGTCATCAGGTAGACGCCTCTGACCGACACGGGCCCCGGTCTTCCTAGACTGGGGCCCGTGAAGGTCGACGAGATCCGCAGGACGTTCCTCTCGTTCTTCGAGGAGAGGGGGCATACGATCGTGCCCTCCGCCTCGCTGATCCCGCCCGTCCACGATCCGTCGGTCCTGCTGACGACAGCGGGGATGCAGCCGTTCAAGCCGTACTTCCTGGGCCAGGAGAGGCCGCCCGCGCCCCGCGTCACCGACGTGCAGCGTTGCTTCCGCACCACCGACATCGAGGAGGTGGGCAACACCGCCCGCCATCTCACCTTCTTCGAGATGCTCGGCAACTGGAGCTTCGGCGACTACTTCAAGGAGCAGTCGATCCCCTGGGGCTGGGAGCTCTCGACGGAGGGCTTCGGCTTTGATCCCGAGCTGATCTGGGTGACGGTGTTCGAGGGCGACGAAGAGCTCGGCCTCGGTCCGGATACCGAGGCGATCGAGATCTGGCGGAAGGCCGGCGTGCCGGAGGAGCGGATCGTGCTGCTGCCTCGCTCCGAGAACTTCTGGCAGGCGGGGCCGACTGGCCCCTGCGGCCCATGCTCGGAGCTGTACCTGGACCGGGGAGAGAGCTTCGGCGGCCCGGATGACCGCCCGGGCGATGACACCGATCGGTTCGTCGAGTACTGGAACCACGTCTTCATGACCTACGACCTCTCCGAGGACGGTGTGCTCACCGAGCTGCCGATGAAGAACATCGACACCGGCATGGGCCTCGAGCGCATGGCGGCGATCCTCCAGGACGTCGACTCGGTCTTCGACACGGACTCGCTACGGCCGCTGGTCGACCTGTCCGAGGAGCTGTCGGGTCGCTCCTACGACGAAGATGCTGCGACCACGCGCGCGATGCGGATCCTCGCCGACCACTCGCGCGGCACGGCCGCGCTGATCGCCGAGGGCGTCGTCCCGTCGAACGAGGATCGCGGTTACGTCCTGCGCCGGATCATGCGCCGCGCGATCCAGCAGGGCCGCTCAATCGGGCTCTCCTCGCCGTTCATGGAGCGCTTCGCCGACCGCGCGCTGGAGCTGCTCGCGCCGACCTACCCGGAGCTGGCGGCCGAGCGGGACACGGTGATCCGCTGGGCGAACGACGAGGAGGAGAGCTTCGGCCGCACGCTCGAGCGCGGCCAGCAGATGCTCGCCGACCTGATCCGCCACGCACACGAGGACCGGACCTCCTGGATCGACGCGGATGACGCGTTCCGGCTGCACGACACCTACGGCTTCCCCTACGACCTGACCAAAGAATTGCTCGCCGAGGAGGGCCTTTCGGTCGACGACGAGGGCTTCGAGGAGCTGATGGAGGAGCAGCGCACCCGCGCCCGCATGGGGACGGCCACCGCCCATGGCTCCGAGGACCATCACGGCGCCGTGCTCAGCTTCGCCTCGGACGCCCCGCCGTCGCGGTTCGTCGGCTACGAGAAGCTGCGCGCCGAGACCAGCCTGCTGGCCGTCCGCGGCGACAACGGGCGGGCGCTCGTGAAGCTCGAGGAGAGCCCCTTCTACGCCGAGGGCGGCGGCCAGGTGGCCGACGTCGGCGAGGTGCGCTGGGAGGGCGGCAGCGCCCGGGTCGCCGACGTTTACCGGATCGGCGACGACCAAGCAGTCGAGCTGGACGGGCCGAGCGACGGCCTGGAGGCCGGTGGCCGAGTCGAGGCGGAGGTGGACCACGTCTCCCGCTTCGCGACGATGCGTAACCACACGGCGACCCACCTGCTCCATGCGGCGCTCCGCGAGCGCCTCGGGACGCACGTGCGCCAGGCGGGCTCCTCGGTGCGGCCCGACAAGCTCCGCTTCGACTTCACGCACGGTGCCCCGCTGACCAAGGAGGAGCTCCGCGACATCGGCGATCGAGTCAACGATTGGATCAAGGAGAGCCACTGGGTGCGCGCCATCGAGATGTCCCGCATGGACGCCGAGCGCCTCGGCGCGATGGCCCTCTTCGGTGAGAAATACGGGGACTGGGTCCGCGTGGTCGAGGTCGAGGACGTATCCCGCGAGCTCTGCGGCGGCACGCACGTGCAGAACACGGCGGAGATCGGGATTTTCGCGATCGTCAATGAAGGCTCGAGCGCCGCGAACGTGCGCCGAATCGAGGCGCTCACCGGCCCGGCAGCGATCGACTGGTTCCGCTCGCGCTCGCGCAGCCTCAGCGAGGTCGGCAGGATCGTCGGCGCCGAGCAGGATCCCGTCGCGGGAGCACGCCGTCTGGCCGAGCGCCTCGAGGAGCTCGAGAAGGAGTCCAAGAAGGCCGGTTCGGCCGATCTGTCCAAGCAGGCGGAGGAGATGGCCGCCACCGGTGAGCGCGTCGGCGGGGTGACCGTCTTCGTGGGCAAGGGCGAGGACGCAGATCAGCGCTCGCTGCTCGACCTCGCCGATCGGATCAAGTCGCGCGCGGGCGAGGCCGCGGTCGTGCTCGGAGGGGCGGGGGACGGCAAGGTGGCGCTGGTGGCGAGCTTCAGCAAGGAGGTCACCGACCTCGGCATCTCTGCAGCCGAGGTGATCCGCGAGGCCGCTCAGGTGGTCGGCGGAGGTGGCGGCGGACGCGACAACGTCGCCCAGGCGGGCGGACGTGACCCCTCGAAGCTGGATCAGGCGCTCTCGGTCGCGAGGGACGCCATCGAGGCCAAGCTCGGCTCCTGAGCAGCTCCGTAACGGCCAAGAACAGCCAATACGCCGGGATCGGATGCTTGACGATCCCCGTTTACAGGTATAAGACTCCGGTGGGATCCGCTCCCAAATGGGAGACAAATCGAACAGGAGGACTCAGGGTGAGCAAGCTTGGACGGCTGCTTCTGCTGGGAATCATGACCGCGCTGGCGGGCCTCGGACTGGTGGCCTGCGGCGGCGGAAGCAGTGGCGGGGGAGGGTCGAACGGCGGGACGGCCACGGTCCTGATGGGGACCGCGCCGGACTATCTCGACCCCCAGGAGGAGTACACGACCCAGGGCGCCGAGCCGACCTGGATCAGCTACACGCCCCTGGTCACCTACAAGCATGAGAACGCGCCGGGCGGCAACGATGTCATTCCGGGCCTCGCGACCGCTCTTCCGCAGATCTCGCAGGACCAGAAGACCTACACCCTGACTCTCCGCAAGGGCCTCGTGTTCTCGGACGGCACCCCGGTCAAGGCGAGCGACTTCAAGTGCACGGTCGAGCGCATGATCAAGGTGAACTGGGGCGGCAAGAGCTTCGTGACCGACAACGTCACGGGTGCTACCGCATACGACGAGGGCAAGGCCAACGACATCTCGGGCATCACGACCGATGACGGCACGGGCAAGATCACGATCCAGCTCGATCAGCCGTACGGCGCGTTCACCAACGTGCTGGCGTTCCCCGAGCTCGGCCTGGTCCCCTGTGGCTCACCGATGACCGGCCAGACGACGCACCTGCCTCCGGGCGACGGCGCGTACATGATCACGAACATCGTCCCGAACAAGTCGTTCGACGTGGTCAAGAACCCGAAGTTCGCTGCGCAGAACATCCCGGACATCCCGACGGGCCACCTCGACAAGATCAGCGTGACGATCGAGTCGAACACCCAGACGGAGGCCCAGAAGGTCCTCAACAACCAGGCGGACAACTTCGACGCCGGCGACACCGTGCCGCCGTCGCTGGTTCCGCAGATCCAGTCGCAGGCGAGCGATCGCTTCGAGCCGGTGACGATTCCGTCGACGTTCTATTTCTTCATGAACGTCCAGATTCCGCCGTTCAACAACGAGCTGGCCCGCCAGGCGGTCAACACCGCCATCGACCGGCCAGCCCTGCAGCGGCTGGCGAGCGGGTTCCTGAAGCCCGAGTGCTTCTTCCTCCCCGAGGGGATCGTGGGGCATCCGGACAGCGCCTGCCCGTACGGCGCGGCCGATGGCCACGGCGACATCGCCAAGGCCCAGCAGCTCGTGCAGCAGTCGGGCACCGCTGGACAGAACGTCACCGTCTGGGGCGAGCAGCGCGCGCCGCGGACGCAGTACGTCGAGTACTACGCCGACCTGCTGAACAAGATCGGGTACCACGCCACGCCGAAGCTGATTTCGGACACGACGTACTTCCCGACGATCGGCAACGCGAAGACCGCGCCGCAGACAGGTTTCGCCGACTGGATTCAGGACTTCCCGAATCCGGCCGACTTCTATCTGCTGCTCGATGCGAAGTCGATTCAGCCAGTCAACAACGAGAATTTCGGCAACGTCAACGATCCGTTCATCCAGCAGCAACTCGCCAAGCTGGAGAACGTCCCGTCGACGCAGCTGGACTCCGTCGCCAGCCAGTGGCAGGCGCTGGACGAGTACACGGCCAAGAAGGCCTACGTGACCGTGTACGGCTCGGAGCAGGTGCCGAAGTTCATGAGCGACCGGATCGACTTCCAGGCGGCTCAGGTGCACCCCACGTACCTGAACGACTGGAGCACCTGGTCACTGAAGTAAGACGAACCGAATAAAGGACGAATGGGGCGCGCCAGGGCGCCCCGCGATGAGATGGCAGTAGACCCGACCGCGACGAGCCCGGGGGTTCCGGCGGCTTTGGAGCCGGAGGCGCCCCTGGGCTCGAGCGAGATCCAGGGCGAGGGAGGTGTCGGTCCGTACAGGCTGGCCTACCGCCGCCTGCGCCGGAACAAGACCGCGCTCGTCTTCGGCGGGATATTCCTGTTCATCGTGATCCTCTGCCTGTGCGCGCCGCTGTACGCGAAGCACGTGGCGCACACGACGCCGTCGGCGAACCACATCACGGACACGGTCGGCGGGAAGGACGTCGTCTCGCCCGGCGGGATCCCGACCGGTCCGACCTGGACAGGGCGCTTCTTCCTGGGAGCCGACTCGAACGGGCGCGACGTCGCCGTGAGGCTGCTCTACGGCGGCCGCAACTCGCTGCAGATCGGCTTCATCGCCACGTTCATCAGCTGTTTCTTCGCCACGATCGTCGCCCTCTCCGGAGGCTATTTCCGTGGCGTGCTTGACGGCGTGCTCTCGCGGACGATGGACCTGATCTGGGCGTTCCCGGTGATCCTGCTGGGGATCGCGCTCGGGACGGCGCTGGCGATCGGCGGCCTCAACTTCGGCTTGTTCACCGTCAACGGGGCGTCCCTGTGGATCCCGGCGATCATCATCGGGGTCGTCTACATCCCCTACATGGCGAAGCCCCTGCGCGGTCAGGTGCTGAGTCTGCGCGAGAAGGAATTCGTCGAGGCAGCCCGCTCACAGGGGGCCGGGAACTTCCGGATCATGTTCCGCGAGATCCTCCCCAACATCGCCTCGAGCATCATCGTCTTCATCCCGCTGATGATCGCCAACGCGATCCTGCTCGAGGCGGCCCTGTCCTTCCTCGGTGCCGGCGTCCAGGCTCCAAACCCCTCGTGGGGCACGATGATCGGCGACGGCATCCGCCTGATCCCGAGCGCCATGCATCTCACCCTGATCCCGGGTGGAATGCTCGTCCTGGCGGTGCTCGGCATCAACGTCTTCGGTGACGGCGTCCGCGACGCCCTCGACCCGCGCGCCACCGTGCGCATCGAGCACTGATGGCCCGCTTCATCGTCAGACGGCTGTTGGCGATGGTGGGGGTGCTGTTCGCTATCTCGGTCCTCACCTTCCTGATCTTCCAGGCGATCCCGAACGGAGATCCCGCGGTCCGGCTCGGCGGCCGCACCTCGACGCCGGAGACCCGCGCGGCGATCAGCAAGGACTGGGGCTTCGACAAGCCGATTTACGAGCAGTACTTCATCACCATGGGGAAGGTCTTCGACGGATCGATCATCTCCTACCAGCAGAAGCTCAACGTCGAAGACGAGATCAAGCGTGACCTCCCGGCCACGCTCTCCCTCGCGATCGGAGCCGGGATCATCTGGCTCGGCTTCGGGATCCTCTTTGGGGTGATCAGCGCGGTGAAGGCCGGCAAGTTCACCGATACGAGTCTCACCGTGCTCGCCCTGATCGGAGTGTCGACGCCCGTATTCCTGCTCGGGGCGCTCGTCCTCTGGTTACTCGCCTACAAGGTCCAGATCTTCCCGGCCGGCGGCTACGTGAAGTTGACCCAGGACCCGTGGGGGTGGTTCACGCATCTGATCCTGCCGTGGTTCGTGCTCTCGGTCCTCTTCATCGGGTTCTACTCACGAGTCCTCCGATCAAGCATCCTCGACACGATCAACGAGGACTACGTGCGGACGGCCAGGGCCAAGGGCCTGAGCGAGCGCCGGATCATGATCCACCACGTGCTGCGCAACTCGCTGATCCCGGTGGTCTCGCTCTTCGGCCTCGACTTCGCCGCGGTGATCGGCGGCGGCGCGATCCTCACCGAGACGGTGTTCAACCTCCAGGGGGTCGGGCAGTACGCCGCCAACTCGATTCAGCAGCTCGATGTGCCGCCGGTGCTCGTGATCACGATGTTCGGCGCCTTCTTCGTCGTGGTGCTCAGCGCCATCGTCGACATCATCTACGCGGTGCTCGACCCGCGGATCAGGCTGAGCGGCTAGGTTCGGCGGATGGCGGGATCCCTTCTCGAGATCGAGGACCTCAAGGTCGACTTCGCGACCGACGAAGGGACCGTCCATGCGGTCGACGGTGTCTCGTTCTCGCTTGAATCCGGCGAGGTGTTGAGCATCGTCGGCGAGTCAGGCTGCGGGAAGTCCGTGACCGCCATGACGATCCTCGGGCTGACGAGGGGGACGAACTCGCGGATCTCGGGATCGGTGCGCTACCAGGGCAAGGAGCTCACGACCGCGAGCAACGATGAGCTGGAGACGATCCGCGGGGATCGCATCGCGATGGTCTTCCAGGACCCGATGTCCTCGTTCAATCCGGTCCACAAGATCGGTGACCAGATCGTCGAGGCGATCCAGGCACACAGGGAGATCGGCAAGGTCGAGGCGAAGAAGAAGGCCGTGGAGGCTCTGCGGTCGGTGGGCATTCCCGACGCCGAGCGCCGTGCGGACCACTATCCGTTTGAGTTCTCAGGCGGCATGCGTCAGCGAGCGATGATCGCGATGGCGCTGGCGCTCGAGCCCGCTGTCCTGATCGCGGATGAGCCCTCGACCGCGCTCGATGTGACCATCCAGGCGCAGATCATCGAACTGCTTCGGGACCTGAACCAGGAGCACGGGCTCTCGGTGATCCTGATCACCCACGACCTTGGGGTGGTGGCTGAGATCGCCGACCGCGTGCTCGTCATGTACGCCGGCCAGGTCGTGGAGCAGGGCTCGCTCGACGAGACCTTCTACGACCCCCAGCATCCCTACACCTGGGGCCTGCTCGGCTCGATCGCACGCCTCGACCAGGACCGGCCGGATCGCCTGCCTCAGATCGGCGGTCAGCCGCCGTCGCTGCTGGCGCCGCCGCCTGGCTGCCGCTTCGCACCCCGTTGCCCCCATGCCTTCGCGAAGTGCTCCGAGCCCCCCGAATTGAAGGAGCGTGTCGCCAGGGCCAAAGGCCACGCGGACCGTTGCTGGCTCGACCCGACCGATAAGAAGAAGCTCAGGGAGGTCGACGGCCGGATCGGATTGGAATCGGCTGAGGTGGTCGCCTAGTCATGGCCAAGGGCGATCCGATCCTGGAGGTGGAGCACCTGGTCAAGCACTTCCCGATCAAGTCGGGGATCTTCTTCGACCGCGAAGTGGCGAGCGTCAAGGCCGTCGACGACGTCAGCCTCACCCTGCACGAAGGCGAGACCCTCGGCCTGGTGGGCGAGTCGGGCTGCGGCAAGTCGACGCTCTGCCGCACGATCATCCAGCTGCTCGAGCCGACCTCCGGATCCGTCAAGTACCGCGGCAAGGAGCTCGTCGGTCTCAGGCGCAAGAACCTGGAGCCGGTCAGGCGGGAGATCCAGATGATCTTCCAGGACCCGTACGCGTCGCTCAACCCGCGCAAGCGGGTGGGGCAGATCATCGGCGACCCGCTCCAACTGCATGGCCTCGCCTCGGGGACACAGCTCCGCCGCGAGGTCCAGCAGTTGATGGACAGGGTCGGCCTCCAGCCCGAGCACTACAACCGCTATCCGCATGAGTTCTCGGGCGGCCAGCGGCAGCGGATCGGCATCGCCAGGGCGCTCGCCCTGCGGCCGAAGCTGATCATCGCCGACGAGCCCGTCTCTGCGCTCGATGTGTCCATCCAGGCCCAGATCATCAATCTGCTCGAGGACCTGCAGGACGAGTTCGGCCTCTCCTACATCTTCGTCGCCCACGATCTCGGTGTGGTCCGCCACGTCTCCGATCGGATCGCGGTGATGTACCTCGGCAAGATCGTCGAGCGCTCGCCCGCCTCGGTGCTCTACGAGCGGCCGATCCACCCCTACTCCGTGGCACTGCTCTCGGCCGTGCCGATCCCCGATCCCAAGGCGAACGCCGAGCGGAAGCCCATCGTCCTGGAGGGAGACGTGCCCAGCCCGGTCGATCCGCCCAGCGCGTGCCGGTTCCACACCCGCTGCCCCTGGGCGAGCGAGATCTGCTCCGATGACGAGCCTCCGCTCGCCGACTACGGGGCCGGGCAGGCGGCGGCGTGCCATCACCCGCGCAACGTCGACTCGAAGCAGATCAAGGCCACGGAGGTCGCTCCGGACAGCCCGGAGTCGGCCAGCGATCGCCTGCCGGATCAGGCTGAGCCGGTCACGGCCGGTACTCGATAGGTTCTTGCGGGTGCTCGCCCTCGATTACGGCACCGCGCGCTGCGGCGCGGCGATTTCGGACCCGACCGGGACCCTGGCGCGTCCGCTCGACGCGGTTGAGCCGCCCGATCCCGCCGCGATCGCCGAGCTCGCGGCGCGGGAGGAGGCGGAGCGTGTGATCGTCGGCCTGCCGACCACGCTCGGCGGCGAGGAGGGTGAGCAGGCTCGCATCAGCCGGGAGTTCGCCGAGCGGCTGGCCGACCTACTCGACGTGCCGGTCGAGACCTACGATGAGCGGCTCACCACGCGCATGGCCGACCGCAGCGCCCGTGAGGGCGCCAGGGCGCACCGCGACTCGCTGGCGGCCGCGCACCTGCTCGAGAGCTATCTCGCGAGAAGCGAGTCCGGCTGATGGAGGACCGCGGGGACTGGAACGTCGACACCGAGGGCAACCTGACAGCGCCCGGGGGCGACGGGCTGAAGCCACCCACCGACGAATTCGGCCGCGACGACCCGGCCTCGATCGAGCGTGAGCGCCGCCGGCGCGAGCGAGAGGCTCGTCGCGGCAAGTCGCGGAAGGCGAAGAAGGCCCAGAAGGCTCCCGAAGCCGCGCAGCCGGCTTCGGCCCCGGCGCCCGCACGGGCGAAGGTAGCTCCGAGGAGGGCCCGAGCCCGGAAGGCCGCGGCGCCCTCGCGGCAGGCTGCCCCGGCGCAGGCGGCGTCCAAGAGGGCGGCGCCGGCCGCACCACCGGCCCAGAAGGCGCCGAGGAGGACGGTCAGGGAGCGCTTCGGCCGCGACGGAGGCGACCCTCGCCCGCCCCGGCTCCGGGGCGCCCATCGCCGCCGCCGGTTCCTGGCGCTCGGCTTGGTCCTCGTCGGGTTGCTGGTCGCCTGGTTTCTGATCGCCTTCTTCCAGCCGCCGCCCTTCGACCCGGGCGACGGGTCCGGCGAGGCGATCGTCACCGTTCCGGAGGGGGCGACGGCGAGCTCGGTCGCCGATCTGCTCACCAAGAACGACGTGGTCTCGAACGGGACGCTGTTCGAGTGGCGCCTCAAGCTCGCGGGCGAGACCGACAACATCCTTCCCGGCCGCTACGTCCTCGCTCACAATATGAGCTACGGGAAGGCGATCGACGCGCTGACCAGCTCGGGCGGCAAGGTCAATGTGACGATCCCCGAGGGAGAGGACCGGGTGCAGATCGCCGACACGATCAAGGGCCTCGGCCTGAGCGGCGACTACCTGGCCGCCAGCAAGAGCTCCAAGGGATTCGACCCCAACCGCTACGGCGCCAAGAACCCGCCCTCGCTGGAGGGCTTCCTTTTCCCGGCCACCTACCAGCTCGACCCGGGCGCGAGCGTCGATCAGCTCGTCTCCGAGCAGCTCCAGGCGTTCAGGCAGAACATCGCCGGGGTGAACCTCTCCTACGCCAAGTCCAAGAACCTGACGGTCTACGACGTGCTCACCATCGCGTCAATGATCGACAAGGAGGTCCAGATCCCCTCGGAGCGCGCGCTGGTCGCGGCCGTGATCTACAACCGGCTCCACCGCGGCATGCCGCTGCAGATCGACGCGACGACCCGGTTCCAGTTCCACAACTACACGGGCGACATCACGGAGTCGCAACTCCAGTCGTCCTCGCCGTTCAACACGCGGATCAACGCGGGCCTCACGCCGACGCCGATCGGCAATCCCGGCCTGGACGCGATCAAGGCCGCCGCCCGCCCGGCGAAGGTCAACTACCTCTACTACGTCCTGAACGGCGACAACAGCGGCCACCACTGCTTCACCGCCAGCGGGGCGGAGTTCAATCAGCTCGTCGCCGCGTACAACAGCGGCCACGCGACGCCGAACTGCCGGAGCTGAGCCCCTCGTGAACCGGCTCGCCGTCCTCGGGCACCCGGTCTCGCACTCTCGCTCGCCCGCGATGCAGACGGCGGCTCTCGAGGCGCTGGGGCTGGCGGCCGAGTGGAGCTACGAGGCGATCGATATCGAGCCGGGCAAATTCGCGGAGCGGGTTCGTGCGCTGCCCGGTGAGGGCTTCGTCGGCGTGAACGTCACCATCCCCTACAAGGAGGCGGCGCTCGCGGCGGCTGACGAAGCCTCGGACGCCGCCCAGCAGATCGGAGCCGCCAACACGCTGAGCTTCACCGACGGTCGCATCAAGGCGGAGAACACGGACGCCAGCGGCCTGCTCGCGGCTCTGCCGGATGGCGTGGCAGGAAACACCGCTCTCGTGCTCGGCGCCGGGGGATCGGCGCGCGCGGCGGTGTGGGCTCTCGCGGGACTGGGTGTGGCGGTGTCGGTCTGGAACCGGACTCCGGAGCGCGCGGACGAGCTCGTCCGCGAACTGGCCGGCGCGGGAAGCGGCACCGCCGCCGAAGGAAGGCTCGCCCCGGTGACCGGGGATCAGGCCCGGGCCAACGGCTACGGGTTGATCGTCAACTGCACCGCCGTGGGGATGCGCGACGAGGATCCCTTCGAAGACCTGCCGATCGATCCCGAGCGCCTCGACGCCGACATCGTCATCGTCGATCTCGTCTACGCGGGGGCGGAGAGCCGCCTGGCGGCGGAGGCGCGGCGCCGCTCCGCCGCGGCGGTCGACGGGCTCGAGGTGCTGGTGCGCCAGGGAGCCGACTCCCTTCGGATCTGGACCGGTGAGGAGCCACCGCTGGACGTGATGCGGAGGGCGGCGCGAGGAGAGGAGGGCGCCTGATGGCCGACACGCTGAGGCTCACCCCGCACGAGACCGTGACCGTCCGGCGCAGCTCAGCCGACCTGCTCGAGGTGGAGGGTGACTGGGGGCCGGGGGGCAAGCCGCCCCCTCCGCACTACCACCCGTCCCAGGACGAGCACTTAGAGGTCCTCGACGGAGCGCTAACGGTCAAGCTCGGGGGTGAGGAGTTCGACCTCGGTCCCGGGCAGATGCTGGACATTCCGCGCGGATCGCACCATCAGATCTGGAACAGGGGAGAGGTCCCCGCCCGCGCCCGATGGGAGACCCGCCCGGCGCTCAGGACCGAGGAGTGGTTTCGCTCGATCGACCGGCTGATCCAGTCGGGTCGCGTCGGGCGCAATGGGATGCCCGGCCCGCTTGCCTTCGGCGTCTACCTGACGGAGTACCGAGACGTCTTCCGCCTGGCTGTCGCGCGGGACCTCGTGACGCGGCCGCTGCTCGCCGGACTCGGATTGGCCGGACGGGTCCGCGGTTATCGCCCCTGACCGGGGACCCCGCATTGCTAATTTTTCGTTAGTGCATCGGCTGAAGCTATCCCGGGCGGCCTGAAGCTGATCGACGGAGTCGCGAACGGCGCCCAGTCATCCTCCCGCGAGCGCCTGCCCGATGCGGACGCCTTCGACGCCTATTCGCGCACGGTCTCGGGAGTGGCCGAGCGCCTCACTCCCTCCGTCGCCCATCTCGCCGTCACGCGACGGACCCGCCGCGGCCAGGCCGAGGGCGCGGGCAGCGGCGTCGCGATCTCCTCCGATGGCTACATGCTCACCTCCGCCCACGTCGTTGCGGGTGGCCACGGTGTCGCCGCCTCCTTTTCCGACGGACGCGAGCTCGCCGGCGAGGTCATCGGAGCCGACGGTCTTTCCGATCTGGCCGTCGTCCGCGCGGACGCGCGGGATCTCGCGCCGGCGCAGCTCGGAGACGCGGACGAGCTGCGCGTCGGGCAGCTGGTGGTTGCGATCGGCAGCCCGATGGGACTGGCCGGAACGGTCACCGCCGGCGTCGTCTCGGCGCTGGGGCGGTCCCTGCCGACGCGATCCGGATCGGCGGGCCGCCTGGTCGAGAACGTGATCCAGACCGACGCCGCGCTCAACCCCGGGAACTCCGGTGGCGCGCTGGCCGACGGCCTGAGCCGCGTGGTCGGCGTGAACACCGCGGTCGCGGGAATAGGGCTCGGGCTCGCCGTTCCCATCAACGATGCGACCCGGAGGATCATTTCCGCGCTGATGAAGGAGGGCCGCGTGCGCCGTGCCTACCTCGGCATCGTCGGCGGCTCGCGCCCGCTGCCGCCGAGGATCGCGTCCCGGCTCGAGCGCGAGAAGGGGATCGAGGTCGTCGAGGTGGTCTCGGGCAGCCCGGCCGCGCGGGCGGGTCTGCGCGCCGAAGACCTGATCGTCGAGGTCGACGGCGAGGTGATGGCCGACGTCGGGGATCTTCAGCGGCTGATGGTGGCGGAGCGGATCGGTCGCGAGGTCACGGTGCGGGTCGTCCGGGACGGCTCGCTGCTCAACCTGAGCCTGATCCCCCGCGAGCTCGAGACTTAGCCTTCTTCGCCTTGGCCGGTTTGCGGATCGCCTTGGCGGCGGCCTTCGGAGAGAGCACCTCCACCCTCGCCGCCACCTGCCGGGTCGAGGTGAAGAGGATCCCGATGGCTCCCGGCTCCCGGGGGAGTAGCTGGAAGAACGCGGGAGCATCGGAGCTGGCGACGGCGATGAGGCCGAATGCCGGAATCTCGAGCTCGGCCTGGCGCTTGGAGAGGACCTGGAGGGAGAGCTGATCCCCGACATGAAGCGGCTCGCACCTGGGCTTTCGCGCCTTGCACAGGGGCCCTGCGACGACCGGGACCTTCTTCCCGCCCACGACGATCGGGGCGGTGAGGGAGCGTCCGGCGGGCGGTTCGGGGGTGGTCGTGCTCTCGGTGGGCTGGGTGGTCGTCGTGGCGCCGGTGGTGCCCTGGCGCAGGCCGTGCTGGGGGACGAGGGCGGCCGCGAGCGTGGAGAGCCCAAGGAGGACCAGCATCACGATCAGCAGCCGGCGGGCCGCCATCAGGGGGAGAGGTTCGAGACCACGGGACTCTCAACGATATGGCCGCCGCGGTCCTCGACGCGTCCCTCGTGACGATGCTCGGCGTCGTCACGGTCAGCGACCTGCGGACGCGGCTCGTCCCGGACGCGGCTCTCGGGGCGAGCCTGGCGCTCGCCGTGCCCGTCTGCATCGCCTCGGACCCCGCGGGGATGCCCGAGCGCTTGCTCTCCGGTCTGGCGGCCGGCGGGTTCCTGCTCGCCGCGGCGCTGATCCGCCCGCAGGGGATGGGCCTCGGGGACGTGAAGCTCGGCGGAGTACTCGGGTTCTATCTCGGGGCGATGGTCGTCGAAGCGATGCTGGTCGCCTTTGCGGCGGGATCGATCGCGGGGCTGTTGCTGCTGGCCCGCCACGGCCTGGCGGCGCGCAGCCGGACGATCCCGTTCGCACCGTGTCTCGCACTCGGCGCCCTCGTGGCGATCGCGCCGCAACCCTGAGACCGTGGCGGCGCACCGTCGCCATCTACCCTCCCCGCGTGACTTTGAGGTTCACAACCGCCGGCGAGTCCCATGGGCCTGGCCTGGTCGCGATCGTCGAGGGCCTTCCCGCGGGGCTCGAGCTCGACCGTGAGGTGCTCGACCGCGACATGGCGCGGCGCCAGCTCGGCCATGGCCGAGGCGGCCGGATGAAGATCGAGAGCGACACGGTCGAGATCCGCTCGGGAATGCGGCATGGCCGAACCCTGGGCAGCCCGATCGCGGTCCTGGTTCCGAACCGCGACTACCCGAACTGGGAGGAGCGGATGAATTCCTGGCCCGTCGAGGGCGAGGTCGAGGAGTCGCATCTGCCGCGGCCCGGCCACGCGGACCTGGCCGGGCTGCAGAAGTACGGCTTCAGCGACGTCCGCAACGTCCTGGAGCGGGCCAGCGCGCGCGAGACGGCGGCGCGGGTCGCCGCCGGGACGATCGCCAAGGGCTTCCTGGCCGCCGTGGGCGTCACCGTCTTCAGTCACGTGATCCAGATCGCGTCGGTGAGCGCTCCCGAGCGCGACGACCTCTCGCCGGAGGACTTCGACGGAGTCGACGACTCGCCCGTGCGCTGCCTGTACGCCGATGCGGCCGAGGCGATGGTGGCCGAGATCGACCGGCTGCGGAAGGAGAACGAGTCCCTCGGGGGCAAGTTCGAGGTCCGCGCCTTCGGCCTCGTGCCCGGGATCGGCTCGCATGTCTCCTGGAGCGAGAAGCTCGACGGCCGGCTCGCGCAGGCCGTCTGCTCGATCCAATCGGTGAAGGGCGTGTCGCTCGGTGAGGCTTGGGACGTGGCCGGGAGGCCCGGCTCGGAGGCGCACGACGAGATCTTCCACTCGGATGAGCGCGGCTGGTTCCGCGAGACGAACCGCGCCGGCGGGCTCGAGGGCGGGATGACCAACGGAGAGCCCCTGGTCGTCCAGGCCGCGATCAAGCCGATCTCGACGATGACGCAGCCGCTCCGCTCCGTCGACACCGAGACGAAGGAGCCGGCGCAGGCAATGAGGGAGCGGACCGACTCGACCGTGGTCCCGGCCGCGGCCGTGGTCGCCGAGGCGATGGTGGCTCTGGTGCTCGCCGGCGCCTACCGGGAGAAGTTCGGGGGCGACCACATCGACGACGTGCTCGCGGCAATCGCCGCGTACCGGGAGCGGATCGGATGGCGGCGGTAGCTGCCCACCACGGGATCGTCTTCATCGGGTTCATGGCCGCGGGGAAGACGAAGGCGGCCCAGGAGGTTGCCGACCGGCTCGGGCTCGGGGTGACCGACACCGATGATCTGCTCGAGGGAGAGCTCGGCGAGCCGATCGCCACGTTCTTCCAGCGCGAGGGCGAGACCGAGTTCCGGCGCCGCGAGGAGCGGCTGGTGGTCTCGGTGCTCGACGCTCTTTCGGCCCAGGTCGGCGGCCCATCGTCCGTGGTGGCTCTGGGCGGCGGCGCCATCGAGAGCGAGGCGATACGGCGTGCCCTCGGCGACCACATGCCCGTCTGGTGCGACGTGGACGAGGAGATCGCCTGGGAGCGGTCCTCCGGCTCCGACCGGCCGCTGGCCGTCGATCGCGCGGCGTTCGCCGAGCGCTTCGCCGCCCGGCGCCCGCTCTATGAATCGCTGGCCCGGGCCATCCTGCCGACGGCCGCGCGGGACGCGGCCGGGCCCGCCGCGCCCTGGCTGGCAGCGATGCAGGGCACGCCCGGGGCGCGGATGATCTGGGCCGAGTCCGAGAGCGGCTCCTACCCCGCCATCGTCGGGGAGGGAGCGATCGGCCTGCTGGATGACGCCCGCGAGGCGCTCCCGGACGCCCTGCCGGCCCGAGCCTTCTGCGTCGCCGATGACGAGGCGCTGCGGCACCACCGCTCGCTGCTGCCCCGGACCGAGGAGGTCATCGGGGTGCAGGGGGCGGAGACCTCGAAGACGATTGCCGAGGCCGAGCGGATCCTCGGGGAGCTCTCGTCCGCCGGCGCCAAGCGAGACGACTGCGTGCTCGCCTTCGGCGGCGGTGTGGTGGGTGACCTCGCCGGGTTCTGCGCCGCGACCTACCAGCGCGGCGTACCGCTCGTGCAGGCGCCCACGACCTTGGTCGCCCAGGTCGACTCCGCCTACGGCGGCAAGACCGGCGTCGACCTGCCGCAGGCCAAGAACTACGTCGGGGCGTACCACATGCCGACGGCGGTCCTGGCCGATCCGGTGACGCTCGCGACGCTCCCGCCCGAGGAGCTCTCCGCCGGCTTCGTCGAGGTGATCAAGACCGCGCTGATCGCGGGGGACCCGCTCTGGTCGCGGGTGAGAGACATGCGGGACCTCGATCCGGCTGCGATCGAGGACGTGGTCTTCGATTGCGCCAGGACCAAGATCGAGGTGGTTGCCTCGGACGAGCGCGACTCCGGGCGCCGAATGGTCCTCAACCTCGGCCACACGGTCGGTCACGCGATCGAGGCGGTGACGGGCTACAGCCGCTATCGCCACGGCGAGGCCGTCGGACTTGGGTTGCTCGCGGCCCTTCGCCTCTCAGAGGCGGACGCACTGCGCGACGAGGTGGAGGACCTGCTCGCCTCGCACGGGCTGCCGGTCTCGCTCGATCCCTCGGTGGACACGGGCGAGATGCTCGACGCCATGGGCCGGGACAAGAAGCAGAGCCGCAAGGGCCTCGGGTTCGTGCTGCTCTCGGAGCCCGGCGAGCCCCGCTGGGGCGAGCGGGTCGAGCCGGATAGGGTCAGCGCCGTGGTGGAGGAGCTGAAATGAGCTCGGTGACTCGCAATCGCGTAGAGGTGATGCATGGCGTCAATCTCGACATGCTCGGCAGCCGCGATCACGACATCTACGGCGACTTCTCGCTGCCCGAGCTCGAGACCCAGATCAAGCGCTTCGCCCGTGACCTCGACCTGGAGGCCGCCTTCTTTCAGAGCAACTCCGAGGGGGCGTTCGTCGAGCACCTGCACCGGCTGCCGGAGCGGGCCGACGCGGCGCTGATCAACGCCGGGGCGTGGACCCACTACTCCTGGGCGATCCGGGACGCGCTCGACCTGACCCAGATCCCGACGGTCGAGGTCCACATCTCCGACATCTCCAAGCGCGAGAAGTGGCGCCACCACTCGGTCTTCGAGGGCCTCGACCTGATGATCGGCCAGATCTACGGCAAGGGACAGGACGGGTATCGCGAGGCGCTCGAGCTGATCGCCGAGCGGCTGGGCGTATGACGCGCGGAGAGCGGCTCTCCGGGCTGGTGGCCGAGAAGGAGCTCGGCCAGCTCTTCGTCTCGGACCTCACCAACGTCCGCTATCTGACGGGCTTCACCGGGACCAACGGCGCCTGCCTGGTCGGTGCCGACGAGCTCATCTTCTTCACGGACTTTCGCTACACCGAGCGCGCGAAGACCGAGGTCGCACAGGAGTGGGAGCGGCCGGAGGCGGAGCGCGAGCTGGTCCCGCAGATCGTCGCCCGCATGAAGGGACGGGTCGGCTTCGAGGACGCCAAGCTCAGCGTCCGCCAGCTGGCGCGCCTGGAGGCCGCGGCGGGGGACGAGGTGGAGTTCGTGCCGGCCGGGGACCTGGTCGAGCAGCTGCGGGCTGTCAAGGAGGACGATGAGCTGGAGCGGATCGCGGGGGCGGCGAAGCTCAGCGACGAGGTGTACGAGTGGACGCTCGAGCGCGGCCTGGCCGGTCGCACCGAGCGGGACGTCGCGCGAGCCGTCGAGGCTCGAATCCGCGAGCTCGGAGCCGAGCCGTCGTTCCCGCCGATCATCGCGGCGGGCGAGAACGGGGCGCTGCCGCATGCCGAGCCCAGCGAGCGCGAGATCGGCGCTGGGGAGCTGGTCGTCTTCGACATGGGCTCCGAGCTCGACGGCTACTGCTCGGACTGCACGCGCACCTTCGCCACCGGTGATCCCGGGGACGCACGCGAGGTCTACGAGCTGGTCCTGCGAGCCCAGCTCGCCGCGCTCGAGGCCGTCCGCCCGGCGGCCGCCGGGAAGGAGGTCGATGCGGTGGCGCGTGAGCTGATCTCCGAGGGCGGCTACGGGGATCGCTTCGGCCATGGTCTCGGCCATGGCGTCGGCCTCGAGGTTCACGAGGGGCCACGGCTCGCGACCACCTCCGAGGACGAGCTCTTCGAGGGGAACGTCGTCACCGTTGAGCCGGGCATCTACGTGCCGGGCCGCTTCGGCGTCCGTATCGAGGACCTGGTCGTGGTCACGGCCGAGGGCTACCGCAACCTGAGCGGGCTACCCAAGGAGCTCATGGTTGTCGACTAGACGGCTTTGCCATCAGGTCGCGGCCACAAGCGGCCGCCCGCCACAAGTCGCTGCGGCCCACGGCGTTCGCTCCTGAGGAGAGCGTCCTGGTGGCCGCTAGGCGGTGGCAGGCGCCTCGATCGGGCCTGAAGCCGGCTCCCCACCGCGCCTGATCCGCCCCCCGAGCAGGGGGAAGATCAAGGTCGAGATGATCGCGGCGCCGACCAGCCCGGCGGCCGTGGAGGTTTTCATGTGCCCGGCGTCGACCGCCAGCGTGGTGATCGCCACGACCAGAGGAAGCTCCGTCGCGCAGTAGACGGCGAGGGCGCATCGATCCCGCAGGCCGAGCTCGGCTCGATAGAGCAGCAACGCAGGAATGCCGCGGACGAGCAGGAAGAGGCCGACGAACATCGGGACCTTGAGCATCGCCGTGGCACTCGAGGTGAGCGCGTCGAGGTCGAACGACATCCCGCTGGTGACGAAGAAGAAGGGGATCAGGAGGCCGTAGCCCACGGCGGTCAGCTTGGAATCGAAGACGCTCACCTCACGCCCGCGGAGCGCGATGCGGGTGATCATTCCGGCGACGAAACCGCCGAGCAGCAGGTCGAGGCCGAGCTGGGCGGCGAGAGCTACGAGGCTGAACACCAGCACCACGGCCAGGCGCACCGCCAGCTGGCTCGACGTCTCGAAGGTCTTCTCGACCAGGGGCCACCCGCGCCAGGCGGAGCGGACGGCGACCAGACCGGTGAGAACAGCGAGGATGATGAACAGGATCAGGATGACCGCTTCGTGGATCGGGTGGTCGGTGGAGAGAATCAGCGTGACCAGGAGGATCGGCCCGAACTCGCCGATCGCGCCGGCGCCGAGGAGATACGTGCCGAAGCTGGTCCGCATCTCGCCCGCGTCGCTCAGGATCGGGATCAGCGTGCCGATCGCGGTCGTCGCCATCGCCGAGCCCGTGTAGAGGAACGACACGATGAGGCCGGCGGCCGCCAGGGCACCGCCGACCCCGTAGGCAAGGGCAAGGGAGATGGCCCAGCCGACGGCGGCGAGCTCCAGAGGCCGGCCCTTGATCCGGTCGAAGTCGATCTCGTAGCCGGCGAAGAAGAAGAGCATGCCGAGGCCCAGATCGCCCAGGAGCGAGGTGGTCGGATCGAGCCGTGCGATGTCGAGGCCCTGGGGGCCGATCAGGATCCCGAGGAGCAGCTCCAGCACGACGACCGGGATCGCCACTCGCGGCGACAGCAGGAGCACGGTCAGGGCGGCGAGGGCGGCCGCGATCACCATGACCAGCGCCGAGGTCTCGTCGACGCCGGCCGCCACGGTCGCACCGGTGGGGAGCAGAGGCATCGGCCGGACTCTAAGCGGCGGGTCGGCCCGATCTCGGCGACTTGCGGCCGGTCTCCTTGCTTCTGAGCGCGCCTACCGGTGTTTCTTGTGGCGCTTCTTGTGGTGCTTCTTGTGGCAGCGGCGCTTCTTCTTGTGCTTCTTGTGCTTCTTGGCGGCCTCGGCGGCCCGCTTGTGCCGCTTCTTGTGCTTGCGCTTCTTGCACTTGGCCCTGGAACCGGCATTTCCCGATCCGGGATTTCCCGATCCCGGATTTCCCGAGCCGGGCAGCGTCAACGGCGCCGGTTGGTTCTGGGAGGCCACGTAGTCGCGGCAGGGCTCGCCACGCAGGCCCGGGCAGGGGGGAAGTGCGGTCGTGGTGTCGACGCCCGGGACGACCGGAAGCTCGAGCTTCGACGGCATCGAGCCGCCGTAGCCGATGGCGACGTTCGCCTGCGAGGAGGGGTCCGCCTCGGCGAAGGCCCAGATCGGCTGGTCTCCGTTCGGGGCGCTGATCCTGACCCGGATGCGCGACCCGGCGCGGTACATGTGGCCCTCGTAGTAGAGGGGGATCGTGACCGGCACGAACTGGTCCGAGGGCATGTTTGCGAAGTCCTCCTGGCGCAGGCTCTGGACGGGCTCGAGCTCGGTGCTCTTGGCGTCGTCGAGCTTGCGGGCCGTGGTGCGGAGCCAGCCGCCCTGCACGAATGTCTCCTTGCCATCCGGCCGGACCTCGCTGACGGTGGCCTGGAGATCGACGTTGGGCGTCGAGGAGCGAACCCAGAGATCGACCCGCCCGGCGCCGATCACGGCCGTGTTCTGGTCGAGCGGCGTCGTCAGGTAGGACACCGCCGTGCCCGCCGGATCCTGACTCCAGTCGTAGGGCGGGGTGGCGGTCCAGAGGCCGTTGGCGCCCGAGCCCGTATCGCCGCTGAAGTTCGTGGCAGGTCTCGCATGCGAGTCCCAGGTGAAGCCGTCGGCCGCCGAGCTCCCGGGGGACTGGTCGGCGAGCGCGCCGCCGGCTCCGAGGTACCAGGAGCGGGCCTCGGTACCGGGGATCGGGAAGCTGGCGAAGGATTGCTCGAAGGCCGGATACGGCCATCCCGGGTTCGATGGGTTCCCCGCGCCGTTGTCGAAGAGGACGCGAATCGATGGCAGAGCCTCGAATGCCGACTGCGCTCCGCCCAGGGTCAGCTGTGTCTGAATCGGGTCGGATGGGAGGGTCGCCACGGGTGGCGTTCCGCCGGGGCCTTCGATCCCCCAGATCGACTGCATCGCAATCGGCCAGCTCGCCTGGACGATCGGCGCGAAGAGGCTCGTCCCTGGGGCCTGTTGGGCGACGTAGATCGACAGGAAGTCATAGAGGCGGTTGTAGGTCTCCGGATCGAGCGAGTCGGTGTGGACCCCGTTCGTGTAGGTGAACCACTTCTTGTCGGTCCCCGACATGTGCTCGGCCAGCGTCGGGCAGTGGCCGCCTGTCTGCTCGTCCGTCCACTGGCACGCCATGAAGGTCGGGACGTTGATCTTGTTGACGAAGGTCGTGGGGGAGAGCGGGTCGGCGACCTCGGGCACGTAGTGATCGTTCGCCCGGATCTTCGCCAGCAGGTCGCTGGCTTCGGGATGCAGGTCCTGGTTCGCCTGACAGGTCGTGTCCCCCTCGGCGATGCGCTGGACCGCGTACGGCTGTGCCCCGTTGTTAGGGTCGCTCGGATCAGCCGCCTTGGCCTGGTCCTGGCGCTCCTGGGCCCAGTCGACGGCGAAACCGGTGTTGAGGACGCCGCCCGGATAGAGCGTGGTCTGGGTCTGGTCGATCACCGACAGCGGCGAGATCGCGGCCAGGCCCGGCGGCTGCGTCTGGGCCGTGAACAGCTGGCTGATGCCCCCGTACGAGATGCCGAGCATCCCGACCTTGCCGTGGGCGACCCAGGGCTGATGGGCGACCGTCTCGACCACGTCGTAGCCGTCCAGGTTCTGCAGGGGCTCGAAGAAGTCGAAAGCGCCGCCCGAGCAACCGGTGCCCCGCATGTTGACGTCGACGACCGTGAAGCCCATCAGGTTGGCGAGAGCCTGGATGCCGCTGACCGGGCCCGCGGGATTTGCGTAGCCGTAGCCGGAGTATTCGACCAGGGTGGGCGACGGGTTGAGTGAGCTGGGGGGCGGCGCGGCGGCGGTGATCGCGTCTGCGAGGGCGGAAGGGAGTGGAAGGGAGCTCACGACATCCGTGGGCGGATGGACGTCGTAGGCGAGCGTCGTGCCGTCGCGCATCGTCATGTAGCCGTAGCCGTGGGCGGGGATCGACTGGTCGTAGATGGATGGATCGGCGGGCGCCGCGGACGTACCCGCCTTGATCGGGTCCGCCGTCACCGTCAGCGGGTCCGAGGTCTCCGCGCCCGACTGCACCGTGTAGCCGGTGCCGGGGCTGACGTCGCGGAAGAGCGCCCCTCCGCGGGAGTTGGCGTTCCGCGTCTGGACGACGCTGTCGGAGGAATCGAGGAGGGAGACCGGCGCGTTGGGGGTGAGGCCGGTGACGTCCACCTGCTCGGTGCTGCCGCGGGCGTCGAAGCTTGCGGCGGAGGCGCTACTCGCGAACGCGAGCGCCGCGAGCGCGACCACCAGGAAGCTCCCTATCCCCATTTTTCGGTACACGGCCATCACTACATCACAACGCGCGCACACAGGTCGCAGTTCCCCGAATCAGCGGGCGGCGGGAAATGCGTCGCCATGGCGAACCCGAGCGCGTCCCTCGCCGTAGCTGCGGGTCTCGATGACGATCACCGCCCAGAGCAGGAAGGCGACGATCGCCACGGTGGCGACGGCGGTAACTTGGGTGGCAAGGGGGAGCAGTGCGACGAGGACCAGCGCGAGAGCGAAGCGCCGCCCGTTGAGCGAGCGCACATGGCGCAGGCGGAAGGCGACCAGGCCGAGCAGATAGAGCGCGACGCCAGCGAGCAGCGCGAACGCCGGCACGACGTCGAGCGACTCGTCGACACCTCCCAGCGTCTTCTTCAGACCGAGCGCGGCGAGAACGATGCCCGCCACCATCGGGAAATGGATGTAGGAGTACGAGTCCCGGGCGAGCTCGTTTCGCGCCTTGCCTTCCGGCGCATCGGCGAGCCGGCGCGCTGAGACCAGCGCGACGACGTCGAAGTACATCCACCAGAGCGCTGCCGCGATCGCAATGCCCAGGGTGGCGGCCGCCGCGATGCCCCAGGTCATCTCGGCACCCGCCCCGACGCCGATCGCGACGATGGACTCTCCGAGCGCGATGATGACGATCAGGCCGTGCCGCTCCGCGAAGTGGGCGGGATCGAGGTGCCAGCCCTCGGATCCGAAGATGTACGGCTCGCCCATGTCGAGGGCGAGGGCGAGCCCCCAGACTGCTGCCCGAGGGCCCGGATCGAGAAAGGAGCCGGCGACGAGCAGGGCCACCCCGACCCCCGTGCCCACCGCGAGCCCGAGCGTCGCGCGGCGAAACGAAGGGTCATCGCGGCTCGCGATGAGAAGGAGGCCGTTCTGCGCGAACCGAACGACGGCGTACGCGATCGCGAACTCCAGCGCCAGGCCGTCGAAGGCTTCCGGCTCGCAGATCGCCGCGATCAGGAAGGCCGCCATGGCCGCGAACAGGACGAGCCTGACCGCCCCCTCCTCCGGGTCGAGGACGCTCGTCAGCCACGCGTAGCCGACCCATGACCACCAGAGCAACGCCAGGATGAGGACGCCTCGCCCGAGGCCGATCCAGGTCGGCTCGTGCGACATCAGCGCTGTGCACTGGGTGATCGCGAGGACGAAGACGAGGTCGAAGAAGAGCTCGAGCGGCATGACGCGCTCGCCCTCGCGGAAGGCGGCCCCGAGCCGGTTGGAGCGCCTCCTGGACGTGGACTCCATGGTGCCGATCCTCGCATGCCGCCAGGTCGATGACACACGTTCGAAATTCGTCTCAAACGGGCAGGCGGTGGATCAGGTGGCGGAGAGAGGCGCAAAGCCCCGGGTTCCGACCCTGCGGCGCAGGACGCTCGATGCCGTCAGCTCGCTGTTCAGCCCCCTGCTGCCCGACGACTACCTCGAGCTGATCAATCCGCTCTGGTCGACGCAGGAGCTGCGCGGGCGGATCGAGCGGATCGAGCGCGAGGCCGGCGATGCGGCGACCGTCCTGATCAGGCCGAGCTACAGATGGGAGGGCCATCTCCCCGGCCAGTACCTGCGGGTCGGCGTGGTGGTCGACGGCATCTTCCATTGGCGCGCCTACTCCCTCACTTCGGACCCGGATCGGCCCGACGGCTGGATCAGCGTCACGCCGAAGCTGGTCGAAGGCGGCAAGGTCACGCCCTTCCTCGTTCAGCAGGCGCAACCCGGCACCGTCATCCGCCTCGGTGGGGTGGAGGGTGACTTCGTCCTGCCGGACCCGGCGCCGCCCAGGCTGCTCTTCATCAGCGCCGGCTCAGGCGTCACCCCGATCATGAGCATGCTCAGGCACCTCGACCGCGCCGATCAGCTCCGTGACGTCGTCCACGTGCATTCGGCCCGTCGACAGGAGGATGTGATCTTCGGCGAGCGGCTCGCCCGGCTCGAGTACGACCGCTCCGCATACCGCCTTCACCTTCAGCTCACCGGCTCGGTGGGCAGGATGAAGCCGAGCGATCTCGACGAGCTCTGCCCGGACTGGCGGGAGCGGGAGACCTTCGCCTCCGGGCCGGGAGAGCTACTCGACTCGCTCACCGACCACTTCGAGCGGGAGGGCGAGGTGGAGCGCCTTCGCATGGAGCGCTTTCAGCCCAAGCTCGGCCTCGTCGAGGAGGGGGAGGGCGGCCGTATCGTCTTCGCCGAAAGCGAGGCGGAGGCCGAATCCGACGGCTCCCAGCCGATCCTCGTGGCGGGCGAGGAGGCCGGCGTTGAGCTGCCGTTCGGCTGTCGCGAGGGGATCTGCCACACCTGCATCGGGAAGCTCTGCTCCGGCCAGGTGCGCGACCTGCGCAACGGGAAGGTCTACGGGGACCGCGGAGAGATGGTCCGGACTTGCATCAACGCGCCCGAGGGCGACGTCGAGATCGAACTATGAGACAGGAGGATCAGCCGAAGATGCCAGCGACAGACACCGACAGTCCGCTCGCCCGCCTGACGGACGAGCAGATCGAAGAGCTGGGGCGCGAGTTCGACGCCATCCATGACGAGGTCTACGGGGACCTCGGCGAACGCGATCGGCGCTACATCACCAGCATGATCGCGATGCAGCGCCGACTCGCCGTGCTCGGCCGGGTCTTCCTGCTCGCGGCGCGCTTCCGCCCCGCCTGGGCGGCCGGAACGAGCGCCCTCGCGTCCGCGAAGATCCTCGAGAACATGGAGATCGGGCACAACGTCCTGCACGGCCAGTGGGACTGGATGAACGATCCGCAGATCCACTCCTCGACCTGGGACTGGGATACGGCGTCGACGGCCGAGGCGTGGAAGCACTCGCACAACTACATCCACCACACCTATACGAACATCCTCGGCAAAGACAAGGATCTCGGCTACGAGATCATGCGGATCGACCCCCAGCAGGGGTGGCATCCCGTCTATCTGCTGCAACCGGTCTACAACGTCCTCCTCATGCTCCTGTTCGAATGGGGGGTGGCGCTTCACGACCTTGACTTCGAGGCCATCCGCAAGGGTGAGAAGTCGAAGAAGCAGCTCCGGCGAGAGCTCAAGGGGATCGCCGGCAAGGCGCGTACGCAGGCGACGAAGGACTACGTCGCCTGGCCGCTGGTGAGCGCCGCCGCGGCCGCGGCGGTTCGGTTTGGGATCGAGCTCTCGCGGCCGGACCGCAGCCTGCGCGGCCGGGCGCGCCGGCGAATCTCCAGGCTGCGGAGGAGGCCGGTGAACGACGACGTCGTGCGGGCTGCCCGCGAGGCGCTCGGAACCGGGCGGCAGTCGTTCAAGAGCGCGGTGACTGCGGACGTCGTGGCCAATCTCGTCCGCAACGTCTGGGCCTACGCGATCATCTTCTGCGGCCACTTCCCGGACCAGACCTACACGTTCACTCCCGACGAGGTCGAGGAGGAGTCGCGCGGCGCCTGGTACGTGCGCCAGCTCGTCGGCGCGGCGAACATCGAGGGGAGCCCCTTCTTCCATGTCGCGAGCGGCAATCTCGGCTACCAGGTGGAGCACCATCTCTTCCCGGACATGCCGAGCACGCGCTACGCGGAGATCGCTCCCCGGGTCAAGGAGATCTGCGAGCGCTACGGGTTGCCCTACAACAGCGGGCCGTTCTCGCAGCAGCTCGGGATGGTCCAGCGGACGATCCTCCGGCTCGCTTTCCCAGGCGGGGGCCCACGCGAGAAGCCGGGCCCCTACGTCGCGGAAGACGGTGACGAGACGAGCGCGAACGGCCACCGGCGCGGGCGCCGGCCCGAGCGCGGCGGGAGCGGCACCAGCGGCCCGGAGCAGTCGGACCCGGGGGTTCGCGTGTCTGTGCCCGACTGACTCAAGCCCGGGGGCCGCTCGCCACTACCCGTGCGCCGCCGGTAGAGCCGCTAGCCACAAGCTGCTCCTCGCGCTCTCCGCACCCTGCAGGCCGTGCAGGTCGAGCAGCCCAGGCGCAAGCACGGCAACATCCCGCGGTGGGCTCAGGCGCAGCGCTGCGCGCCCACCCCACCGGAGGTACGCTCAGCTCGTCAGAGGACCTGCGCCGAGGTGGCTTGGCGCGGCGAACAGGGGGCGGAGAAGGGAGTGGGGAATGAAACACCGACCGAAGTGGAGCCACGTCGTGATCTCGCTCGGCGTGATCGCGGCGATCGCGATCGCTGCGCCGGCGCTCGGCATCAACAAGAGCATCAAGAAGGCGATCCGCAAGGAGGTCGCCAGACAGATCGGCAAGGCGAGCGGCCCACCCGGCCCGGCCGGGACCAACGGGACCAACGGGACGGCGCGTGCCTATGCGACGGTCAGTCGTGCCCTCGATTGCTCCGGTGGTCCGCCCGAGGCGACCTGCCCGATCAGCCGGGCGAAGGGCATCACCTCGGTAACGCATCTGACGAGCATCCCGGGCCGGTTCTGCGTCACAGCACCCGGTATCGACGCGCGATCCGTCTCCGCGGCGGTTACTGTCGATCTCGAGAACACGGGGACGCCGGAGGGAAACGCGAGCGCGATGGAGGGGAGCGACCCAAGCTCTTGCGGGAGCAACGGCCGCTTCCAGGTGGACACGCAGCGTCAGCCCGTCATCACCATCGGAACCGACGAAGTCGCGGGCGATGCAACAGGCAACGACGACGTCGCCTTCACGATCGTGATTCCATAGAGGACGGAGGCAGCACCCAGTCAAACTGGCACGGAGAGCGTCTCGAAGTCTGGCATTACGCGCCTACCTTCGCGTGACGGGAGCACTTCCGCAAGCGCCGAGATTGACTGACGCCGCTTCAAGCCATATGCTGTTCGCCGTTCTGGCATTGGTTTTCGGTTTCCGCGAGCGCGGGTCGACCGGAAGGAGGAGAGGTTGCTGGCTGGATGGGTTGGCGATTCCTGCACACCATGGGCAGGCCATGGGCGGTTTTCTCCGAGATCACCTAGCCGTTTAGGCGATCGCAGCAGCTCGGGTCGGAAGGTCGCATGAGCTCGGTGGCCGCCAGAGTTGTGGCGGTCGTCGTTGCGGTCCTGGTCGTCGCGGCCGGCATCACTCTTTACGTTCAGAAGTTGCTCCGCTCGCCCACCCCGGCGGCGGCGGTCCAGTCGGGCCCAGGCCAGGCGGACCTCGTGCTGGGTACTACGCCGGCGGTCGGGAAGCTGGGGGGCAATCCGAGCTGGGTGTCGTATCTCGTTCGGCAGAACGGACAGTGGAAGCACACCACGGTCTTCAAGGTGCCCGCGAATTCCCTGGTCCGAGTGACGATCTACAACTTCGACGGGCAAAGTGGCCTTCGGAATTCATTCCTCTCGCAGGTCCAGGGCACGGCTGGAGGGGTGATGCAGGTGAACGGCAAGACCAAGACCTCGATCGACCCCGACGCCGCCTCGCACACCTTCACGGTGCCGCAGATGGGAATCGTGGTGCCGATACCCGGAGTCACCGATGACGCTCCGAATCAGTGCCCGGAGATGCCGTGCTCGCTCTCCCAGGCGCATGAGACCGTCACCTTCGTGATGCGAACCGGCAAGAAGGGCCGCTACCGGTGGCAGTGCTTCGTGCCCTGCGCGGCGGGCTTCGAAACGGGCTTCGGCGGCCCGATGCAGACGATCGGCTACATGGACGGCTTCGTACAAGTGGTCTGAGCGCGGCGCATGCCTGAGCCACCTCACTTTCGACGAATCCTGATTCTGTGGGCCGCGCTCAGCGTCGTCGCCACCCCTCTTGTCATCTTCGTCTTCGCCCCGGACCTGCCTCCGGGCACGGACAGCTCGCAGGGTGCCGGACAGGTCACGGACAACACCGTCCTGCTAGGCGTGGTCACGCCGATCGCCGCGCTGATCGTCGTCTACTTCGCCTATTCGTTGTTCGCATTCCGCAATCGCCGCGACGACGCCGACGATGCAGACGGAGTCGAAATACACGGCAACGCCGCCATCCAGACCACCTGGCTGGCCGTCACGTCGGTCATCGTTCTCTTCCTGGCGACCTACGGCACTGTTCGTCTCTTCGACAACGGCTCCGGCGGTGGGCAGGGCTCGGATCCGGTCTCCAAGCAGGACGGTCATCAGCTGCAGGTGCAGGTGATCGGGCAGCAGTGGGCCTTCACCTACCGCTGGCCGGCCTACGGTGGGGTGGAGACGCCGCACCTGGTTCTCCCGGTCGACCAGCCGGTCGAGATGCACGTGACCTCGCTCGACGTGATCCACTCCTTCTGGGCCCACGACCTCGGGATCAAAGCCGACGCCAATCCCGGCGTCGACAACGTCGTATACCTGCGCGCCAAGAAGACCGGCGACTTCGACATCCGCTGCGCCGAGCTCTGCGGCCTGTTCCACGGTCACATGTTCGACACCGGCAGGGTGGTGGGCGCCCCGCAATTCCAGGCCTGGATCCGGGCCGAGCAGCAGCAGTTCGCACAGACCACTCCCAAGCTGCCGCCCTACAGCACCCACTACAACCCCGAACCGACGAGGAGGGCAGGATGAACGCGGAGGCGACGACCGGCCCGAGGCAGCGCGGCCTCCTCGGCTTCAACGTTCTCACGGGGATCGTGCTGGGCGTCGTCGGGTTCTACGTCGGCTGGTGGCTGGGGCACCAGATCCACTACGACGGGATCGAGTACTTCGCAGACACCAATCAGAACGACGTCGCCCTGGTCCTCGGGTATCTCGGCTTCGTCATCGGATTCGTCGCCGGGCTGGGCTTCCTCAGCTACCCGCTCCGGCGGCTGGTCGGCCTGGACCCCTCGCATCACCAGAACGAGACGGGCGGAATCGGCCGGTACTTCGGCCTCTGCACCGATCACAAGGTGATCGGTTTGCAGTACCTGCTGGGGATCGGCTTCTTCTTCTTCATCGGGGGCGTGAATGCGATGCTGATCAGGACCGAGCTCCTGCGCCCCTCTCCGCAGCTCTTCGGCGCCGGCGGCTACCTCACGATCGTGGGCATCCACGGGGCGATGATGATGGGGATCATGACCTCGGGGGTGCTTGGCCCCTTTGCCAACTACTTCGTTCCCCTGCAGATCGGGGCAAGGCGAATGGCATTCCCGAGGATCGAGGCGCTCAGCTTCTGGCTGCTGATGGCGGCCGGGACGATTCTCACGAGCTCAATCTTCTTCGGTGGCTTCCCGACGGGCTGGACCGGCTACGGGCCGCTGAACGACGAGGCGAACTTCGGCTACGACTCCTACATCTTCTTCTTCGCCCTGGTGGGGATCTCGATGACCCTGCTCGGGTTGAACCTGATCGCGACGATCGTCACCATGCGCGCGCCCGGGCTCACCTGGTCCCGCCTGCCGATCTTCTGCTGGGGGGCAATCAGCACCTCGGCGTTGATGGTCCTCGCGGCGCCCGTCTTGATCGCCGTTCTCCTCATGGTCGCCCTCGATCGGACTGCGCAGACCTCGTTCTTCTTGACGAGCTCCGGCGGGAGCCCTTACCTGTTCGAGAACTTATTCTGGTTCTTCGGGCATCCGGAGGTCTACGTCCTCGCTCTGCCGGGATTCGGGATTCTCCTCGAGATCCTGCCCGTTTTCTCGCGCAAACCGCTCTGGGGCTACCGCCTGGCGGTGGCCGGGATGCTCGGCGTCGCGCTGCTCAGCTTCTTCGTCTGGCAGCACCACCTCTTCGTCAGCGGCATCAACTCGGCTCTGCGGCCGTTCTACATGCTCTCCACCGAGGTCATCTCGGTGCCGACCGGGTTCATCTTCCTCTGCGGGATGGCGACGCTCTGGAGGGCGCGCCTCCGCTTCTCGGTGCCGATGTTGTTCTGCCTCGCCTGGTTCTTCAACTTCTTCATCGGGGGCATCTCCGGCGTCTTCCTCTCGGATACCCCAAGCGATGTGAGCACGCATGGGAGCTTCTTCGTCATGGCCCACTTCCACTACACGATCATGGGCGGGCTGGTCTTCACCTTCTTCGCGGCGATTTACTACTGGGTCCCGAAGATGACGGGCCTGATCTTCAACGAGCGCTTAGCGAAGGTCCATTTCTGGTCGATGTTCCTCGCCTTCAACGCGACCTTCGCGCCGCTCTTCGCCCTCGGGCTGATGGGTATGCCGCGGAGGGTGTCGACCTACGCGTCGAACCTCCAAGGGCTGAACATCTGGGTGTCGGTCTGCGCCTTCATCCTTGGCGTCTCGATGCTGGTCTTCCTCTTCAACGTGGTCTACTCGCTGGTCTTCGTCCGCAAGCCGGCCGAGGAGAACCCGTGGCGCTCGAAGTCCCTCGAGTGGCAGACGCCGACACCCGTCCCACTCCATAACTTCGATGAGATCCCGGTGATCGACCACGACCCGTATGACTATGGGACCCCGCCGCCGGCGGTGAAGCCGACCAAGCGACCAGCCGAGGCACCCGGCTAAGCCATGGCCCGCTTCTTCAGCAGACCCCCGGACGAGGTGGAGCCAAGCGAGGAAGCGCCCGAGGTCTACGAGCGCAACGTCTGGATCGGCGCTCGCGTGATGGCCGGGACGACGATCATGTTCTTCGCGGCCTTCGTCTTCGCGTACTTCTACCTGCGCTCGCTCAACAACTCGGGGCAGTGGCGCCCGGCGGGCATCGATACCCCGCAAGCGTTCGGGGCAGTGATCGTGGCGCTTTTCGCGTCGAGCTCCATTCTCTTCTACTTCGCGGCGCGCACCGCGGGGCGAGGCGGCAAGTGGGTCGCCCAGGCCGGTCTCGCGCTTGGCCTGGGCCTGGCGGGCTGCGTCGTCCAGGTGTTCGAATGGGCCCACATGGACTTCGGCCCTCAGAACGGCGGCTGGGCCAGCGTCTTCATCGGCTGGACCGCGCTATTCGTGGTCTTCGTCCTGATGGCGATGTTCTGGGTCGAGACGATATTCGCGGAGGGCCTTCGCAATCGGGGCGGCGCCACCGTGCACGTGCCCGTCGGAGTCGGGGACGCGGCCTTCTACTGGGCGGTGCTTGCCTCCATCGGCGTGATCAGCTGGGTCATCCTCTACCTCCTTTGAGCGGTGGCATCTGCGACCCCCCTCGACTGGACCGGAGGCCCGGCGCTCGCCTGGGTCCTTTCCGCGGCGCTGCTCTACTGGCTCGGCGGACGCAAGCTGACGGTCTCGCGATCCGACGGGCGGCGCCAATGGCGGACTGCGGCATTCGTCGGGGGTCTCGCCGCGATCGTGATCGCCCTCGATTCCCCAATCGATGGGCTTGCCGACAGGCTGCTCTGGGTCCACATGCTGCAGCACATCCTCCTCCTCCTCGTGGCGCCGCCGCTGCTCGCCCTGGCGCGCCCGTGGAACCGAATGTGGCACGGGTTCCCCCTGGATACACGCCGGGTGCTCGCGCAGTGGGTCTCGACAGGACGCTGGTCGGCGCTGCTGCGAGCCACGGCGGGAGTGCTCGCCCAGCCCCTCCCGTCATGGCTGTTGTTCAACCTCGTCCTGCTCGGGTGGCACTTGCCGGCGGCATACGACGCCGCCCTGAGCTCGCCGGTGGTCCACGCCTCGGAGCACTTCCTCTTCTTCGCGACCGGGCTGCTGTTCTGGACTCGGGTGATCGATTCCCCGCCATGGCGATCCCGTCTGAGCGAAACCGGCCGCGCCGTCTACGTGGGCTCGTCGCTGGTGGTGAGCTGGGTGCTTGCGATCGTGCTGGCGGATGCCGGCCACGCCCTGTACTCGCCATATGCCGACCTTGCGAGCCGGCCCGGCGGGCTGACCGCACTTTCGGATCAGCAGCTGGGCGCCGGGGCGATGTGGGTGCTCGGTTCGCTTCCGTTTACGATCGCAATCCTGTCCATCGTCTATCGCTGGCTGGAGCCGAAGCGCACCGGCCCGTCGTCACCGGCGACCCGCCCACTCGCCGGGAACCCATGAGCTAGGAGGAGAGATGCAGGGCATCCCACAACCGTTGCTCGCCCTTTCGGTCGTCGGGCAGGGCATCCTCACTTGGGGAATCCCACTCGGGATCTTCCTCGCCGTGCTGCTTTGGTACATGCTCGTGCTGCGGCGACGCCATCCTGAGTGAGCTTCCCGCAGAGGGCGGTCGTCGTGATCGGGTTGGCCGCAGCCCTTGGGATCGGCGTCGGCGCGATCGTCCATGCGCTGAGTGGCGGAGGCGGCTCATCGACGATCGCGTCCGCGGGCGGGCTGATGGGCCAGGCGACCTGGGGGAAAGGAGCGAGGCCGGCACCGAACTTCGAACTCCCCGACCAGAGTGGCCGCCCGACCTCCCTGGAGTCTCTGAGGGGGCGCGAGGTTCTGCTCACGTTCCTCGGCTCGCGCTGTCTCAACTCCTGCCCGAAGGAGGCCCGCTCTCTGAAGACTGCCCTCAGGCTGCAGCCGGAGACGGCGCGGCCCGCCGTGGTGGTGGTCAGCGATGGCGCGCGGGGCGCGTCCCCGGGGTTCGTGCGCCGGGCCGCGCGCAGGCTCGGCATCGACCTCGCACCGGACTGGCACTGGCTCTTCGGCGCGCCCGGCGAACTCGCGCCCGTCCGGCGGGCATACGGCGCGGCTGGGGCGAGCAGCGGCCCTTCCCGGCCGCTCGTCTACTTGATCGACCGTGACGGGTACGAGCGGGCGGGCTTTCTCTATCCGTTCCCACCGAACTGGCTCCTCGATGACATCCGGATCGTCAGGTCAGAGAGCTGACGCCCTCCGGGTCCGATTAGCTGCCGCAAAGGCAGAGGTTCATAATCGAGAAATCCGCTTGCCGCTGGTGACATCCATTGCGATCGCCCTCCTGGCCGCAGCAACGGCCGTCGGATGCGGTGGAGGTGGGGATTCGGGATCCAGCTCCCCCAAGCTCGAGGGGATCAGTGCGGTGCCGTCGACGCCCGCGCCGGACACAGTTCTCCGTGATTCGCTGGGCCATCGCGTAGCCCTCAGCCAGTACCGGGGCAAGGCGGTCCTCGTCACATTCATCTACACGCACTGCCCGGACACCTGCCCCCTGATCGTGGGAAACCTGCACACCGCTCAGGCCGAGTTGGGCTCGAAGGCATCGGACCTGCAGATCATCGCCGTGTCCGTCGATCCCAATGGAGATACCCCGGGCACGGTCAACTCCTTCTTGAGGCAGCACAGGATGACGGGCCGGATGGAGTATCTGATCGGCTCCAGACCCCAGCTCGAGAAGACCTGGAGCGCCTGGAAGGTCGGCGCGACGTCGGCATCGTCGCGGCGCAACCCGGACCTCGTCGAGCATTCCGCCGTCATCTACGGCATCAACGGCAGCGGCAAGATCAGCACGATCTACCCATCGAACTTCAAGCCCCAGCAGATCGTGCACGACGTGCCGATCCTGGCGTCTCAGTAGCGGGAATGACCCGAATCCCGCGCTGGCTGAGGGTCTCGTTGGTTGTGGCGGCGGGCGCTGTGGCCCTGGTCGTCGCCGAGGTGCTCAGTGGGACGTCCGATTCGGGCATAGGGAGAAAAGCTCCCCAGCTGCCCACCAGCGTGCTTGTTCCTCCCGCGGTGCAGGTGGCCTCCCTACACGGCAGGCCGGCGGCGATCAACTTCTGGGCGAGCTGGTGCGAGCCCTGTCGCCGGGAGGCACCGGATCTCGAGCGGCTCAACCAGGAGCTGGACGGGCACGCGTCGATCGTCGGGGTCGATTGGACGGATGGACTCGATTCTGCTCGCGCGTTCATCCACGAGCACGACATGACCTATCCCAATCTCCGCGACCAGGATGGCCTGGTCGGGCAGCGCTACGGGCTGATCGGCCTCCCGACCACCTTCATCCTCGACTCACACGGCACGATCAGCCAGGTTCTGCGGGGCCCGCAGACGTCCCAGAGCGTGCGCCAGGCTCTGGAGGCCGCAGGCTGAACCGGCCGATCCCTCTCTTAGGAAACTCACACGGAGTACTTAGTTTCGTCCTAGGTCGATCGGGCAACCTCCAGAGCAACGCAAATCCGAAAGCGAGAGGAGGCGATTAAGTTGTCAATGGCACTTGTACTGGCGTTGAATGCTGCGTTTGTGGTCGGCCTGCTAAGCCTGCTGGCGGCGACGATGATTCTCCCGCTTCGCCTGCGTAGCGAGCCCCGCGAGCTGCAGACTCCTCGAGGGCACTGGGCGACCCGGCGCAGGCGCGCCGAGCGCACGGACCGACGCAGGGGTCGGGTACGAGCGGAGCCGGTCTACTCGCGTTCGTAGCGTCCTGAGTCAGACCGCGACGTCGATGGCCATCGCGGCGAAGAGGACCGCGAGGTAGAGCAGCGAGAAGTGAAAGACGCGTACGGCGCGTGCGGCACTGGGCCTCCGAGTGAGGCCCAGTGCCAAAAGCACGAACGTGGCGTCCAGCACAAGGGCCACCGCCAGGTAACCGAGGCCCTCGACGTGCCAGAGGAACGGGAGTACCGTTGCGGCGGCGAGTACGAGCGAATACCCGAGGATCCGGTGCGAGGTCACGGCATCCCCCGAGATGACCGGCAGCATCGGTACTTTCGCCGCCGCGTACTCCCGTTTGATCAGCATCGCCAGCGCCCAGAAGTGCGGGGGCGTCCACAGGAAGATGATCAGGAAGAGGAAGAACGCAGGCAGCGTCAGGTTGCCCGTTGCTGCGGCCCAGCCGACCAGCGGCGGAACCGCGCCGGCGGCCCCGCCGATCACGATGTTCTGGACGGTCGACCGCTTCAGCCAGCTCGTGTAGACGAGCACGTAGAAGAGGTTCCCGACCAGCGCGAGGACGGCGGCGAGAACGTTGGTCAGGCTCGCGAGCAGAACGAAGGAGAACGCTGACAGCACGAGGCCGAACTCGAGCGCGCGCGGGGGCGTCAGGCGCCCCGCGACGATCGGGCGGCTCGCGGTCCGCTCTCCCATCAGCCCGTCGATGTCGCGATCGAGGTAGTGGTTGAGGGCGCTGGCTCCCGCACAGGCAAGCGCTCCACCCGCGAGTACGACGGCAAGCTGCCATAGGTCCGGCACTCCCTGCGCACCGACGAACATTCCCGCCGCCGCGGTGATCAGCAGCAGGACCATGATGCGCGGCTTGGTCAGGGTCACGTAATCCCTCCAGGCACCCGCGGGCACGTGCCCTCCCCGGAACGATGCCGCGGCGGTCAGCCAGACTGCGGCCAGCGTCAATGCCGCGAAGACGAGATGAAGGGCGGAAGCCCAGCCCGCGTGCCCCGAGAGGCTCACCACCATGCCGAAGGCGCTCTCCGCGCCCAGCAGCGCGAGCGCGATGGATGAAATGACCAACAGGCGACGGTGAGCGCCCGCGCCGGCCACCACGACGGCGACGAGAGGCGGCACGGCAAGAACGCCCAACGCCCTGTGGGGCAGCCCGAGGCCGACGGCTCCGCTCGTCACGACGAGCGTGGTCACCGCGGCCGCAGCCAGGGCGTCCAGCCGCAGCCACGCCCCTGGCGCCGCCTCGCCGACGGGCGCCTCTCGCGCTCGAACCCCAACGAAGCTCTGCTCCCGACCCATGTCAGCCTCCTTGACTGATCTTGAGTCTTGGACGGATGACGCCGACGGGAGCAAGTATCTCCCGGGCTCAGCCGGTTGTCAATCGGCGTCGAGAGGACTCCACAGGCTTCACTGACACCCGCCGCGACCCGCGCGATCGCGCGCGACTCGCCCGGATCTCGCCCAGGGGCGGTTCGATGGAGGCGAGTGGCGTGAGGGGATCGCCGGGACGAGGATCGCCGCCTCCACCGCCGTCTCCGTCCTCCGGATCGGCTCCCGGGTCGACATCGAAGCGACGCGAGCAGAGGACTAGACCCATGAAGAGACCGCTTCCGAGTACCGAAAGGAAGAAGATGGCCAGCGCTCCCTCCAGGGCGCTGCCGGAGACGAAGGCCACGAAGGTGTCCATCCCGACTGAGCGTACCCCTAAGTCTCGTGTGCCGCATGCTTCGCGACGGGGCGGTGGCCAGCCCTCGCTGTCTTGATCTCGACCAACCGATCCAGTAGCGGAACAACTTGCACATCGCGGGTTCCGGGCCTGCACGACCGACAGAAGCGCCGGCTGCAGCTTTCGCTTCTCGCGCCTAGGAGGCGCGGTGCAGCAGAGCTGCTCCGCTACCCGTCGTGGTCCAAAGCGGCGGTCGAGGCTCTGACGTTCCGCTCGTGTTTTCGCCCACTTTTGGGCTTGACTGCCGGGTCCCGAGACGGGAGGGTCTGCGCAGGGGAGTGGGGACGAGGCAAGGAGAAGCGGCGATGGAGCGAACGAAACGCCTTATGCCGCGCGGTGCTCTGTTCGGCGCACTCGCTGTGACGGCTGCGCTCGCGCTCGCCCCCGGTGCGAGCGCCAAGACGGAAAAGCTGACGGGCAAGGTCACTAAAGCGAAGAATCAAGGGGAACGGGGAGTGCATGTGGTGATCGCCCTTCGGCGGGGCCACAAGTCGGCCGGCAGACTCACGTTCCCGGGTTGCGGCGGGACCGGTTTCTCGGTCATCTGCGGCGGGACGCTCAACCTCACCGGCGCCGGCTCGGGACTGTCGGTGCTCTTCACCTGGGGCTGCCATCTCAAACACGGCGGAGGGGAGGCCTGCGCGAATTCAGCCACCAGCTCAATCTCCAATCCCGCCGGAGCCAACCTCGGCTCCATCACGCTCAAGATCGGGCCGCCCGGGAAGGGCGACCCGCTGCAGAAGGGCAAGAGCTTCCAGGTGAAGGTCAAACCCGTGTGAGCCATCCCTGCGGAGGGGCACCGGGAGTACTGCAATTACTTGTGACTGCCTTCGCGTGAAAGCGCCCGCGGAAGCTGCGCTGGGGGTGGGGTGGTTAGCCTTCGGTTCGTGATCTCCACGAACCAGTTCAGTAACGGAACAACTTGCACATCGCAGGTTCCGGGTCTTCACGACCGACAGAAGCGTTAGCCGCAGCTCCTGCTTCTCGCGCAAAGCGATAGCTGTCACTGCGATGCACCCCTTGGATCGCGGACCAGCTAGCCGGTTGCCCGCCACCCGACCCGGACGATCAGTCCAACGCCACCGGGATTGCTCGCCTGGAACCGAAGGAGGCTGCCGGCGGGAATCGTGACGGTATGGGTCGTGTCCTGACATTTACCGGCGACGTCCGTGGTACAGGTCAGCGCAGTATCGGTGTTGTTGCGCTGCAACGTGACCACGGAGCCTTGGATCGCTCCCACGACACTGACCGACATGTCGCGGGCCGTCACGGCTGCGGCGGGAGTGACTTCCTCGGTATTCGTCGAAGCGCTGCAGTCATCCTGAGTCGCGGTCACGTCAGACACCCGGCCGCAACCGGTCGCGCTGCCAGAGACGGTGAATTCGCTGAACATCGCGCTAGCCGCGCTGGACCCGTTCTGACCGGGGAGACCCTGTAGTCCCTGTGGTCCCTGTGGCCCCGCCGGGCCGCGCTTGACCTTCTTCTTCGCTGTCGCGGCCAGTGGATTGGAAGGCAGATTCGCCACCTGGGTGCCTGCATACGCCGTGCCCGTCAGCGCTATAAGACCGACGTGGTGCCGGCGGATATATCGAGTGACTCGCACGAGCGGAACCTCCTAGGTGGCGGTTGGAGTACGAGGCTTTCACCCGGCCGCAGGCACCGCATCGGTAGATGCCCGCACGTCTCACTCCGGGGTCAGCGCGCTGCTTCCGCCTCCGCGTGCTGCCAGCACTAACCGAACGTCTCGAGCGACCGCTGCTCACGCCCCTTCCTCGCGCAAAGCAGGCATGCGGCCGATGAGCGGGGCCTACCTCCGCGGACTGGAAAGCAGCAGTCTCGAAAACAGTTAGGGGCCCTCGGGTGCCTCGTGGGTTCGAATTCCACCCCCTGCGCTTTAACGGTTCAGATTCGGCGTACTCACATGGCCGAGGCGTGACCGGCGCTGCCCGTCAGCAGCCGAAGCGCATGGTCCAGCGCGTGCTCGATCGCAGGCGCGGTCTGATCGATGCTCCTTGGGTTGCCGGGGAAATTCACGATCAGGGAGCGGCCGCGAGTCCCGGCGATCCCGCGGGACAGCATCCATGCCTTCGTGTGCGGCCGCGACGCCGCCCTCAACGCCTCGGCGATGCCCGGCGCTACCCGGTCGAGCACGGCACGAGTGGCCTCGGGCGTCACGTCGCTCGGCGCCAGGCCGGTTCCGCCGCTGGTCAGGACCAGGTCGCAGCCCTCCTCATCCACCCAGCGCTGGATGCAGCGCGCGATCGGCTCAAAACCGTCGGGGATCAGCTCCGTGCCCGCAACCTCACCGCCGAGGCGCTCCACCACGGCCTCCAGCCGGGGCCCACTCTCATCCACTCCGCCGTCGGCCGCGCGGGAGGAGCTGATCGTGATCACCGCCGCGCGGATCATCGGCTCGCGTCCTCGCGCAGCCAGTCGTGGCGCCCGCCGCTCTTGGCGAGCAGCCGGACGTGGGCGATCTCGACGCCCCGCTCGAGCCCCTTGGTCATGTCGTAGACGGTCAGCGCGGCGACCGATGCTGCCGTCATCGCCTCCATCTCCACGCCGGTGCGCTCCCTCGCGCGGGCCATCGCCAGGATCGAGAGACGCCCGGCATCCGGGTCGAGTGTGAAGTCCAGATCAATCTCCGTGAGGGGAAGGGTGTGGGCCAGCGGGATCAGCTCAGCCGTTCGCTTGGCGGCCTGGATCCCGGCGATCCTGGCGGTGCCGAGAACGTCGCCCTTCTTGGCGTCGCCGCGCACGATGGCTCGGGCTGTATCGGGCGACATCCGCACCTCGGCCTCCGCGCGCGCGCGCCGATCGGTCACCGGCTTGCTCGAGACGTCGACCATGCGGGCGGACCCCGAGCGGTCCAGGTGGGTCAGCCCGGCGCCGCTCCTCGCGACTGCATCCCGGCCGTTCGTGGGCCCACTGGGGTTCACCTTCCAGATCGGCGCCTCGGCCTTGATCTCGTCAATCGCCTCGCGGGCCGCGTCGAACGCCTCCTGCCGGTGGGCCGCCGAGACGGCGACGATCACGCTCGGTTCGCCCTGCGGGACCGTGCCGAAACGGTGCTCCGCCGCCGCGGCCTCGAGCCGATGACGCTCCGCACAGCCGGCCAGGATCCCCGCGATCGCTGGCTCTGCCATCTCACGATAGGTCTCGTACTCCAGCGCGTCGACGTGCCGCGGGGTCCCGGCAAAGGCCACGATGGCCCCCGCCCCCGGCCTCGAAACGCTGGAGACGAGCGCCTCCAGCGACAGCGGCTCTTCCGAGACGCGGGCCTGGATAGCCCGGCTGTCGGTGGTCCGACCGGAACCGCCGCTGACGGGCGGAATGACGGCGAGCTCGTCGCCCGGGGTGAGCACGACGTCATCCCTCACGTACTCGCGGTTGACGGCCAGGCGCAACGGCATCCGCTCGACCAGGTCAGCGAGCCCGGCGCGTGTCGCCAGCGCCGCGAGCGCGTCCGCGGTCGTGGCTCCGTCCGCGAGCTCGAGTTCGAGCATCTCGGTCCCGGCGCGGCGGCGCATCGTCGCGAAGAGGCGGACGGTGACTCTCATGGCGAGCTCCAGGCCTGGCTGCCGAGCGGGTCGCCGGGAAGCAGCTCGATCTCGACCCGGTCGCCTGCCTGCAGGGCGGCGGCATCCTCGGGGAGGTATGCGAGACAGTCGGCGCCGAGCATCGAGCTCAGCACGTGCGAGCCCTGTGCCTTGGTAGGCCTCACATGCCAGCCGTCGCTGGCGAGCCGCATCCGGCAGCGAACCGCGTGGGCGCGCCCGGGCGCCTTCGCGTAGGGCTCATCCAGGATGGCGGCGGTGCGCCCGGGCCCGCCCATGACGCCCGCGAGGGCGAGCAATGCCGGCCGGACGAAGAGGATGAAGGTGACCATCGCCGAGACGGGGTTCCCCGGCAGTCCGAAGACCAGGCCGTGATCGCCGACGCCGAACCAAGTGGGCCTTCCCGGGCGCAGCGCCACGCCCCAGAAGCGCTCCTCGACCCCCAGCCCGGAGAGCGCCGGCCGGACGTGATCGTGCCACCCGACCGACACTCCGCCGCAGATCACCGTCACCTCGGCCCCCAGCGCCGACTCGATCGCGGTCCGGATCTCGCCCGGATCGTCGCTCGAGCGGGCGACCGAGGCGAGCGAGGCCCCGGTGAGCCTCGCCAGCGCGGTCACGGAGTGGGCGCTGGCATCTCCGATCTGGCCGGGACCCAGGCCCTCGCCGGCGTCGCTCAACTCGTCGCCAGTGGTCAATACGGACATCGTCGGCCGCCGCCTGCAGGCCACCGCCGCCCGGCCGACTGAGGCGAGCACTCCGAGCTCTGCGGGCCCGAGAATCGCTCCCGCCTCGACCGCCGTCTCACCGCGCCGCAGGTCCTCACCGGCGCGTCTCAGCCAGGCGCCCGCCTCCACGGGGCTCGACACCTCGACCACCATTCGATCCGCCACGGCGTCCTCGAGGCGCACCACCGCATCGGCCCCACTCGGAATCTCAGCGCCGGTTGAGATTGCGACCGCCTCTCTGCCCCTCAGCTGAAAGGAAACGGGGGCGCCGGCGCGGGACTCGCCGGCGAGCGCCAGCCGGACGGGGCCCAGGGAGGTCGCCTCGCCGGTGTCGGCCGCGCGGACCGCGAATCCATCCATCGCGGAGCTGTCGAAAGGAGGAACGTCGTGGGGCGCCTGCACCGGCTCAGCCAGGACGCGCCCTAGCGCGCTCCTGAGCTCGACGGTCTCCGGCGGCAGCGGCCTCGTCTCCGCCAGGATGATCTCGCGCGCATCCGCAACCCGGGTCAGGGTCCGGTGCGCGGGTGGCCCCTTGACCCGCGTGGCGCTCATCGCTCCGGAAGGGGTCGCGTCATGTCGGCGATGGCGTATCGCCCGGCCCGGCGGAGCACCAGAGCCGCGATGCCGGCGCCAAATCCGATCGCCAGATTTCCCGTGAGCAGGGTGATCAGGCCAACCCCGGCGGCGATCAGCCGGTCGTCGAGCCGCTCGAGCTTTGCGGCGAGCATCCCGTGCTGGATCGCGACGAAGAGCAGCAGCCCGGCCAGCGCCCCAGGAGCCAGTCTCGTCAGGACTTCCGGAAGGGCGCTTCCGAAGAGGAGACCGAGCGAGAGGAAGAGGGCGCCCGCAAAGAGCGTTGACGCCGCGGTGCGCGCGCCGAGGCGATAGTGCGCCGTCACCCCTCCGGCGCCGTGGCAGACAGGAAGCCCGGCGATCAGGCCGGCCAGGATGTCGTTGACGGCCATCGAGCCGGCGATCGCCCTCGGGGTGACGCGCCGAGCGCGCTCGCCGAAGTAGCCGCGCTCGGCATCGGCCGTCGCCACCACCGAGTTGCCGAAGCTGAGCGGGATCTGGGCGATGACCAGGGTCGTCAGGGCGACCCCGAAGGCCTGTTGGTCAGGTGCCGAGACGCCCACGTGCTGGGGACCCAGGTGCAGGCCCGAGGGCAGGCCGGAGACCACGAGCCCGACGATGGCTCCCGCTCCCAGGACGACAAAGCCGCCCGGAAGCCAGGCGCCCTCCCGCCAGGCGAAGAGCAGGACGCAGCAGATCGCCGCCATCGCGACCGCGACCGCCGGATCGATCGCGGGCAGCCCCGCCCAGTTCCCCTTCTCCGCCAAATCCAATGCCGCCTTGGTCAGCAGCAGCGCGACGCTGGCCTGGATGCCGCGCACGAGCACGACCGGGAACCGCTCCGCAAGCCAGCCGGCCGCCCCCGTCACCGACAGGAGGAGCATCGCGGCGGCCATCAGCAACGCCCCGGCGGCCAGCACGTCGGCGTGCAGGTTGAGAGCGATGGCGGCGGCCGCGAACGCCTTCAGCGGCTGCACCGGCACGGGCACGTGAAAGTAGAGCGCGGCGCCCATGTAGGCCAGACCGACCCCGCAGAAGACCGCAGTCGCGTTGAGCCCATTGATCGTGATCAGCGCGATCGCGATCGGGATCAGCAGACCCGCATCGCCGAGGCCACCGGCCAGCTCGTGGCGGTTCCAGCGGAGATCGAGCGCTCGGAGACCGCGCACCTACCCTCCGATCGCGCTCATCGTCCGCTCTGGCTGGGCGAAGTCAGGTTCGTTGATGCGGTGCTTAAAGTCCTTGCCGGCGACCGCCGTCCTGATCAGCGCCTCCAGCTCGTCATCGCTGGCCCCGGCCCTGAGCGGGTGGCGCAAGCCGGTCTCCTCGAGTGAGAACAGACAGGTGCGCAGCTGCCCGTCGGCGGTCAGCCGGATCCGGTTGCAATCCGCGCAGAACGGCTCCGAGACGGGACTGACGAAGCCGACCTTCCCTCGGCCGTCGGCGAAACGGAAGACACGGGCCGTGGCCGACGGCTCGCGGGGCAGCTCCTCGAGCCGGTAGCGCGCCTCGATCTCCTCCCTGATCTCCGCGCCGGTGAGCACCTGGTCCTCGCTCCAGGCATGGTCCGCGTCTAGCGGCATGAACTCGATGAAGCGGACCTCGATTTCACGTTCGCGTGCGAACTGGCAGAACGGCAGGATCTCCTCCTCCGTGAATCCGCGGATACCGAGCGCGTTCACCTTCACCCGGCGAATCTCTGACTGCTCGGCGACCGCATCGATTCCGCGAAGGACCCGGGGAAGGGCATCGCGCCGGGTGATCTGGAAGAAGCGGTCCCGCTGGAGCGAGTCGACTGACACGTTGACCCGGTCGATGCCTGCGGCTGCGAGGGGCGGCGCGTCCCGTTCGAGCAGGTACCCGTTGGTTGTGATGGAGAGATCGCGGATTCCAGGAATGCGGGCCAGCGTCGCGGCCAGGCTCGGGAAGTCGCGGCGAACAAGCGGTTCGCCTCCGGTCAGCCTGACGCCGCCGACTCCCATCTCCGCGAACAGCTCGACGAGGCGATGGATCTCACCGAAGCTGAGCAGCTCCTCTCTCTCCACCCCCGGGAGGCCCTCGGCGGGCATGCAGTACTGGCAGCGGAAGTTGCAGCGGTCGGTAACCGAAACGCGCAGGTCCGCGATGCGCCGCCCGTGTCGGTCCTCGAGTGGCGTCCGCTGAGCCATCGCCACATTCGATCAGCCGCGGGCGCTCAGGCCCTCCCATTCGGCGATCCGTCAGCGAATCGTTAGATCCTCACTCTGAGCGCGCAGGACGCGGGCCATGTCCACGAAGGCTCGCGCCGACCCCCGAATCGTGCCCGTCACCTTGGACCGCCCCTGGCGGGGGTGATAGCCGACGGGGATCTCTTGGACCCGCCAGCCCGCCGCGGCGGCCAGGATGACCATCTCGAGCGGCCAGCCGAAGCGCCGGTCGCGGATGCCGAGCGCCCGCAGGCGCTCCGTCGAAGCGGCCCGCATCGGCCCCAGGTCGCGGAGGCGCGCGCCGGTGCGCCGGCGGATCTCGGCGGCGAGAGCGCGGTTTGCGAGCCGCGCGTGAAGGGGCCAGGCCCTGGGACTGGCGATCCGGCGGCCCAGCATCAGGTCGACCTCGCCCGATGCCACCGGGCCGGCGACAGACGGAAGCTCTCCCGGGTCCAAGGAGCCGTCGCAGTCCATGAAGCAGACGAGCTCAGCCTCGGCGGCCGCCAGCCCGGCAGCGCAGGCAGCGCCGAATCCTCGCCGCGGCTCGGTGACCAGATCCGCCCCCAGGCGGCGGGCGATCGCAGCCGAGCCGTCCGTGGAGCCGTTGTCGACGACGATCGGCCGGTACCCATCGGGGACCGCCGCCAGCACCCCGGGCAGCGCCTCCGCCTCGTTCAGCACCGGCAGGATCAGATCGGCTTGCCGCATCGCCACCTAGGCCCGCTCTTCGGTTCCCGCAGATCGGGTGGCCCCGCGCAGGCGCACGGCGTAGATCAGCGCGGACCCCAGGAACAGGGCAGCGGTGATGAGCAGCCAGCGCCCGAGGAACACGTCGGGGTTGAGGCCCGACTTGAGCCGGTAGTTGTCGGCGCTGAGGCGGAGGATGAGCGGGAACCAGGCGGCCAGAGCGAAGCCCGAGAGCATCATCGGAATGCGGATGTGGTTGATAAGCGGCACCGCCCGTTCGGTTGCGGGCCCGCGCAGGGGGCCGACGAAGGAGCGGTGCGCGATCAGGTTGAGCCCCGAATAGAGCGGAAACGAGATCAGGTCGTGCGCGACGATCGCCCCGCCCAGCCAGATGAACGTGTTGAGGGCGTCCGATCCCTCGGCGATCCGAAGGGCCCCGTAGGCGGCGAAGCTCATGGTCACGATCACCGCCAGGAGGTGCAGCTGGGACGACCCGTAGAGCTCTCGGACCCGTCTCACCTCAGGCCTCCCTGAAGCTCATCGACGACACCCACTTGGTGTTGTGGACACCGGGGGCGCCCGGAACGATCACCCGCGCCGGGTAGCCGTGGTCCAGCGAGAGGTCGGTTCCGTTCACCTTGAAGGCCAGCAGGGCTCGGTCATCGGTGATCTGCCCCGAGCTGAGAATCGCGTGGTTGAAGCCGCCGCCGCGCTGCAGCGAGGAGACTTCGACGTACGTGTCCGGGGGCGCGCCCGCAAGCGAGGCGAGGTCCTTGAGCCGCACGCCGGTCCATCGCTGCGTGGTCGACCAGCCCTCGACGCAGCCGATGGTGAGGTCGTGGGTGCAGTGAGGCATCGCCATCAACTCCGTCCTGGAGAGCTCAACGCGCTTGGAGCCCTCGAGCACGAGGCGCCAGTCCGGGCCCGTCTCGGCGGCACCGATCCCCGCGGCGCGGGCGGTCTTGTTGATCTGGAAGTCATTCGGGCCGTCGCCGAGCTTCTGACCGCGCGGCGCGAGCAGCGCCAGATCGCGAAGTGGGCCGCCGACGACCTGGCCGGCCGCCATCACGCCGAGTCCCGCCGATCCGGCGGCCACGGTCCCCAGCAGCACGCGGCGTGACATCGTTGGAGCGGTGGGGTTGGCGGGGGCCGTCGAGTCGTGGGCGGCGGGCTCCGGCCTGGTGTGGGCCAGATCGTCACGCAGGGGCCGCACCACGCCGCGCTCCCTGAACGCCCTCCGCACGACCGGCAGCTTCAGGGTGACGTGGAGGGCGAGTGCACCGAGGAAGATGAAGGCGCCGTAGTAATGGGCCGGCACGAAGCTGAAGGACCAGGGGTAGTAGAGCTGGATGTTGAGCAGCCCGGTGAAGAAGACGAAGATGCTGCCGCCGACCAGGAAGGCCAGGCTGGCCCGCTCCAGGCCATGCGCCAGGCTGCGGACCGGCGGCCACTCGAACAGCTTGGGCATCGCCGACCAGAGCTTGGCCAGCAGCAGGGGGATGGCGGTCACGCCGCTGACGATGTGCAGGCCCTGGGTGAAGGCGTAGATCCAGGACGGCGAGGTCGGCCAGCTGAAGAAGTAGAGGTTGATTCCGATGCCGCCCCCGGGGAGCTGGGAGTTGTCGCCGAGGCCCGGGTTGTAGGCGGCCTGGGAAAGAAATCCGGTGACCGCGCAGATCACGATCAGGGGCAGCAGGGCGGAGCCGAGGACCGACGCGAGCCACGGACCGCGCAGTGGGCTGCGCCAGAACTGGTCGCGGAAGGGCCCGGGGGGAGGCTTGCTCATCGAGTTGCACCCCCCTCGTCGGGGGCGATCCGCTCGATCGAGTTGCTCGTCCGCCCGGCGATGAAGGCAGTCCCCGAGCGCGGGTCGACGGTCACCGAGTTGGGCTGCTCGACGGTCGGGTAGGAGGCGATTCTGCGGAGCCGGTCGGCGCCGACGCGCAGGACGACGACTCGGTTGAGCGCGGTGAGCGTCACCCAGAGGCGCCGCCGGCTCGAGTCGTAGGCGACCCCGTAGGGGGCCCCCGGCAGCGCCGTGCGCCCGACCAGAACAGGCCGCGGGCTCACCCTGTAGCGGAGAAGCGCGCCGCCCTCCGTGTCCACGACCGCCACGATCTTGCCGAGCGAGACGGCGTGGGTGGGCCCGGTTCCGGCATCGGCCTGACCGAGGGGCGAGAGGGTGCGGGCGTCGTAGGCCTCGAGCAAGCGGTCCCGGACCGCGACCACGGCCACGTATCGATTCGCGACCGAGGCGACGCCCCCGGGCTGCCGGGGAGCGGCAAGGGTGTCGATGGCGCGATCGCCCTGGACGACGCTCACGGAGTCCCCGAACTCGTTGGAGACGAACACCCGGCCGCCCGCCTCAGCGGCGTCGTGCGGATGCTCCCCGACCGGAACGCTCGCGTCATGCTCGCCATCAGGCGAGAGGCGCACGAGGGTGTCGGCATCCTCGGCGGGCACGAGGAGATCACCGTCCCGCGCCACGCTCAGGTGCCTGGGCGAGGCCGGCAGGGGAATGAGGCTCAGGGTCCGGCCGCTCGCCGGATCGATCGCGGCCAGGCGCCCCGGATTGCGAAGGCCGGCGAAGAGCTCCCGGCTCACCGGGTCGAAGGCAACGCCCTCGGGCATTCCGTCGACGGGGAACACCCGGCCCGCCGGTCGCCGGGTCGGCTCCGGCGAAGTAGCGGGCTCGGCCGCCGGAGGGGGGCCGCCGCCGCATCCCGAGGCCGTGGACGCCAGGATCAGGGCGACCGCGCCGATCGAGATCGGTTGCGCCCATCGCAAGGCCTATCCCGCGAGCGCCTCGCGGGCGGAGGCCTCATAGGCGGCCGCCTGCGGCAGGCTGAAGCGGACGCGGGTGCCGTGACTGGAGTCCGCCAGCCAGATCCGCCCACCGTGGGACTCGACGATCGCCCTCGAGATCGCCAGCCCGAGGCCCGCCCCCTCGGTGGTCCGGGAGGCGTCGGTCCCGGCCCGGTAGGAGGGCTCGAACACGTGCGGCTGCTCCGCCGGCGGGATGCCGTCGCCCGTATCGGCGACCTCGATCTCAACCCGGTCCTCGAGCGCCTCGGCGCGGACCGCGATGCTGCCGTCGGCGGGCGTGTGCCGGATGCCGTTCTGGATCAGGTTGAAGAGCACCCGCTGCAGCTTCTCCGGGTTGCCGGTGGTGGGGGCGAGATCGCCGGGCACCTCCGCGAATACCGTGACCCCTGCCGCATCAGCCTGAACGCGCATCGCCGTCACGGTCTCATCGACCAGCTCGGCCAACTCGACACGCGAGACCGACCATTCGATGTCCCCGGCCTCAAGGCGCGACAGCTCGAAGAGATCGTCGATCAGCGCGCCCAGCGCCGAGACGTGGGTGCGCATCGTGACCAGATAGCGATGGCGACTCTCCTCGTCCACGACCTCGTCCTCGAGGGCTTCCGTCAGCACCCTGAGCGAAGTGACCGGCGTGCGGAGGTCGTGGGACACCGCAGCGACGAGGTCACGCCTGGCGCGCTCGGTGGCGTCGAGGCGGCGGACCATCGCGTCGGCGGCATCGGCTAGCTCTCCGATCTCGTCTCGGGCCCCATTCGAGACGACCAGGTCCCGGTTGCCCGAGCCGACCGCGATCAGCGCGTCGCGGACGTCCCCGATCTCGGCGAGCACCTGGGCGAGCATGAGCTGAGAGGCCCTGATCCCGATTACGGCAGAGAAGGCAACCGCGAGCATGATCAGAACGGCGTCCTCGGTCGAGACGAACATCAGCTCGGCGAAGGCGACCACGATCGCCAGCAGCTGGCCGATCGCGACGCCCACCATGGCGACCAGCTGCCGTTGCACCGGGCCGATCCGGTCGCGGTTCCGGACGATCAGCTCCGCCGCCGCCAGGCCCAGGGTTCCGAGGACGGCGAGCATGATCGCGGTCTCGGTCGCGGGCTTGACGCCGAGCCCCGCCGCCACCACCACGAAGGCGGCCGCGGCACCGATCCCGATGACGAGCGCCGAGCCCCTCATCCCGCGAACCGGTAGCCGACTCCCCAGACCGTCTCGATGAAGAGCGGTGCCCCTGGGTCCTGCTCGATCTTGGAGCGCAGCCTGCGGATGTGGACCGTGACGGTCGATGTATCCGTGTAGAAGGCGTACTGCCAGACCGCGTCCATCAGCTGGGAGCGGGAGAAGGTCTGCGCCGGGTGCTGGGCCAGGAAATGCAGCAGGTCGAACTCGCGATGGGTGAGAGCGACTTCCTCCCCTCGAATTTCGACCCTGCGCGCCGCCGGATCGATCTCGAGCCCGTCGAAGACGATCGGCTCCCCACGGCCCGAGGAGGTGTCCAGCCGGCGGCGGAGGGCGTCGACCCGGGCCACGAGCTCAGCGGGCGAGAAGGGCTTGCAGACGTAGTCGTCGGCGCCGAGGCGCAGCCCGGTCACCCGGTCCGACTCATCGCCCTTCGCCGTCAACAGGATCACCGCCAGATCGTCGTGATCGGGAGTGCGCAGGCGATACATCACCTCGAGGCCGTCCATCCCCGGCATCATCAGATCGAGGATCACGATGTCGGGCCGGTCGCGGTCGGCCATGGAGAGCGCCTCGGCGCCGTCTCGAGCGGCACGCGCGCGATAGCCGGCCTTCCGCATGTAGTTCGCTACGACCTCGCGGATGGTGGGCTCATCATCCACCACCAGCACCGATCCGCGGCTGTGTTCCTCCTCGTCCATCGCGCCCGATTGTCTCAGCGGACGTCCGTCATTTCGCCTTTCCCTCACCTCGTTCATTGACTGTTCAGATCCGAGTTCATTACAGGTTCGGGAACACATTCCACTGGGCTCCACGATTGGGTGCGGGCGGGTTAGCCTCGCGGCATGGAAGGGCCGATTCTGGTCACGGGCGGCGCGGGCTTCATCGGCTCGCATGTGGTCGACGAGCTGGTTGCCCGCGGGCGGGAGGTCCGGGTGCTCGATTCGCTCGACGCCGCGGTTCATCCGGATCGGCCGAAGTACCTGCAGCCGGAGGTTGAGCTGATCCAGGGCGATCTCCGCAACCACGAGGTTGTGAGGCGGGCGGTGCGCGACGTCGTCGCCGTGGCGCACCTCGGGGCGATTGTCGGGCTCGAGACGAGCTTCTCCGACGCCCCGGCATATGTGGCCTCCAACGATCTCGGTACGGCGGTGCTGCTCGGCTGCCTGGCGGAGGCGCGATTCCGCGGCCCGCTGGCCCTCGCCTCGAGCATGGTCGTCTACGGCGAGGGTGGCTACACCTGTCCGGCGCATGGCCCGGTGCGGCCGCCCCCGCGGGCCCCGGAGGACCTCGCGGCCGGTCACTTCGATCCACGCTGCCCGAGCTGCGGCGCGAACCTCTCATCCTGCCCTGTGTCGGAGACGGCCGCCATTGACCCGCGCAGCGTCTATGCGGCGACGAAGCTCGCGCAGGAGCACCTCTGCTCGATCTTCGCGCGCGAGCACTCGGTCCCGGCGGTCGCCCTGCGCTACCACAACGTGTACGGACCCCGGATGCCTCGTGACACTCCCTATGCGGGCGTGGCGAGCCTGTTCTTGAGCACGCTGGCCGCCGGTCGCTCGCCGGCCGTGTTCGAGGACGGCGCCCAGCTCAGGGACTTCGTTCATGTGCGCGACGTCGCGCGCGCCAGCGCGATCGCGCTGCTCGACGAGCACGAGGGCGGCGCCTACAACATCGGCAGCGGCCGACCGCGGAGCGTGGGGGAGATGGCGCGCCGGCTCGCCGATGCCTGGGGCCCCGACGCTCCCTCACCCCGTGTCACGGGAGAGTTCCGGCTCGGCGACGTGCGCCACGTCTTCGCCGACCCGACCCGAGCCGCGGCAGAGCTCGGGTTCGAGGCTCGGGTCGACTTCGGCGACGGCATGCGCGAGCTGGCGAGTGCCGAGCTGCGCGAGCCACCGCGACGGTCACCAGATCGTGTTGAAGAGGAGCTCGACGGCGAGCGCCTGAAGGCCCAGCAGCGCGAGGACGAGACGCAGCCTGCCGGACGACTGTGATTGCGCCGCCGCGAGGCAGGCGAGCGGCACCATGAAGAGCCAGATCCTCTCCGTCTCGGCCTTGGTGTAGCCGAGCAGCGACGACGCGGCGACGACCACGGCCAGCGCGACCGCGGTCGCCTCTCCCCGTCCGAGCGATCGACACGCCTGCCACGCGATCGGCACCCCGAGCGCGACCAGGAAGGCGGCGGGCGAGCCGAACAGCCAGAAGAGGTACGGCCGGCGGCCGCCGATGCCGGCGTAGTAGCGGTCGTGCATCGCTCGGAGCGCCGAGATCGGATCAAAGCCGGTCGTGGCGTGGAGCAGCAGATAGAAGCCGACCAAGGCCACAGCGCAGAGAGCTGCCAGCATCGCGGCCGGCCGCCGTCCCGAGTGGCGCTCGGTCAGCAGCACCGCCCAGGCGCCGACGGCCAGCAGGGCGAAGGAGAAGAACGAGGCGATGGCGAAGGAGATCGCTCCCAGCGCCCTGATGACGCGGCCACGCGCCATCAGGGCCGCCGCGGCGGCGATCCCGAGCGTGGCGTAGAGGGCGTCCGCCGAAGTCGCGCCGTAGAGGAGTACGGCGGGAGAGAAGGCGAACAGGACCCCCGCCATCCGGGCTCTCTTCTCTCCCAGCAGGTTCCGGCCGAGGAGATACAGAAGCGGAATCGCGAGCACCCCGACGCCGATCGTCAGCGCCGCCATGCCCTCCGGCGTGTCGATCCGGAGGGCATTCAGAGTGAGCAGCAGGCCTGGCGGATGTCCGCTCGGGTGGGTGGGCAGCGCGGGCGCGATCCGGTCGAAATCGGCGAGAAAGTGACCGACGCCGCCGCGCACGAAGGGCAGAGCCGGGAGGTACTCGTGCCTTCCCTCCCCGGTCCCGGCGTGGACGACGAACACCTCGTGCCAATCAGAGGGCCCGACCCGGCCCAGGTTGAGCGCCAGCCGGAGTCCGGCGCCCATCACGGTCAGCGCCGCCCCGAAGGGGATCGGGCCGAGGCGAGAGGAGCACAGAGCGGGCGCCAGCCAGATCCCGGCTCCCAGAGCCAAGACCGCGACCAGCGCATAGGGAGAGACGGCCGGCTGCCAGCCGAGAGTGAATGGCGGCAGGTCGGTGCCGAGGAAGCCGCCGGTGGCCTTCGAGATCGTGCCGAACGCGATCGTGGCTCCGACCACGGCGACGATTGCCCACGCCGCCCAGCTGCCTCGGTCAGGGGAGGCGGGTGCGACCGTCCGCGGTGGCGCGGCGAGTCGCGGTGCCGCGCTAGTCAGCTGTTTCGCGAGGGACATCGAGTTGGGCGAACCAGCGGCCGCGCGCCGACCAGACGTCGCTGATCTCCAGATCGGCTGCGGGCGCGATTCGCTGGACGTCGTCGATGCTGACCCAGGCCCAAGGGAACCATTCGCTGATCTCGTCCCCGCCCTCGATCCGCAGGCGAAGCTCGCGGCTCACCGCCTGCGGGGGTTCGAACTCGGCCAGCACCGACCCGCCGGGGCGAAGCACGGACCCCAGGCGGCGGAGCAACTTGACCGGGTCGCCGTCGATACCGAGGTTCCCATCGAGGAGGAGGGCGCTGCCCCAACGGCCGGAGTCGGGAATCGGGGCGAAGACGGATTGCCTCAGGACCCGGCAGCCCCGCGCGCGCGCGAGTGCGACCGCGCCCGGGGCGATGTCGAGGCCGAGCGCGGGTGTGCCGAGCCGGGCGAGGCCGGCGAGGTGGCGGCCGGGTCCGCATCCCACGTCGAGGACCGCGGCGACGGCCCGCTCGAGCAGATCGAGCTCCTCCCGCGGAGCGTGTCCCAGCCAGCGCCGGATCGGGAGCCGGCGCCGGCTCCCGTCGTCTCCGACGGCGCGAAAGGGACCGGAATGGGTCTCGCCAGCGGCCTTCGCAAGGGCCCGATCGTAGATCTCCACCGCCGCTGCGCTCACGGCGCGGCCGCCGGAAGGGCCAACGAGCGGAAGGCCGCCGCAAAGCGCGTCCGCCCCCACCTCGCGGCCGCCGCCCGGGCGTCCTCGATCCGGTCGACGTCCCGGAGCGGCGGCAGGAACCGGAGGCTGAGGCCCAGGTCGAGGAGGCGCTCGGCCTGCGCTCGGCAGGTATCCGCAGTGCTCATCGGCACGCCGAGAAAGGCTCTGGGATCCGGGTTCTTCAGGCCGATGGCCCAGTAACCGCCGTCCGTGGCCGGGCCGAGGACCGCGCCGGTCCTCGGCGCCTCCATGGCATGGAGTCCGTCGAGGAGAAGGCCTGGGGTGACCTGCGGCGTGTCCATGCCGATCAGGAGGGTGGGCCCGGCGGCGTCCTCGAACGCCGCCGCCAGGCGCTCGTCGAGCGCTCCTCCGCGCTGGGGGATCACCTCGAACCCGGGATCGGCCCATCCGCCGGGCTCGCCCTCGAGCACGAGCAGGCGCCTCGTGCAGGGCGTGGCGCGGACGGCGGCGAGCGTGTCCCTCAGCGCCGCCTCCGCCAGGGCGGCTGCTTCGCTCGGCGTGCAGGGGGGGCAGAGGCGAGTCTTGACGTGCCCCGGACGCGGCGACTTCGCGATCACGGCGATCGAGACGGCCATGCGGGCGATTCTTGTCAAGCAAAGATTGCGTATGGCTTACGTCTGGCAATCGGCGTGGCCGCGGATCCCGTCCCTCGGCCAGTGGGGCGAGACGAATCGGTCCGCCGTTCTTCGTTCCCCCTCGCGTTCCCGGGCACCGCGGTCGCCTTGTTTTGCAGTGCCCCCAATTCTGGGCGGTCTCGAAA
>CAWJJG010000010.1:0-501985 GCA_963843085.1 uncultured Solirubrobacterales bacterium | reverse complement strand
GGCGCTCACCGGTGAGGACGAGCAGCTCCTTGGCGTTCCGGCGCACCGCCTCGTCGAGGAGGCGGTCGACCTCATCGGGATCGTGGACGTGCGCCTGATGCGTCGCGAACGCGCAGTACTTGCAGAAGCACTGGCACGTCCTCGAGAGCGAGAGCGTGTAGTTCCGCGAGAAGGTCACCCTGCGCATTGGCAATTCAACCTAGCGAACGCACGGCTTCGCCATAAACGGCCGCCACAAGAACCGCGGCCGCGACTACGGCCACAAGCGGCCGCACTGCACAAGTCGCTACGGGCTTCGCCCTCCGCTCCGAGGCGGAGCGGCCTGGTGGCCGCTAGGAGCCGGCGATGCCACCGGGCGGCGACGACGGCGGGGGGCCGCCGGGGCCGGGACCGGACGACTGCCGCAGCGGCGGCGCCTCGCCCGCGGGCGGAGCTGGTCCGCGCGGGGCAACGGTGTCCGCCAGCTCCTGCACCGGGCCACTCGAGGGCTCGATGATGAACCTGTAGACCAGGGCCGCGAGCAGGGCGCCGACGATCGGGCCGATGATGTAGGCCAGCGCGTCGGTGAAGTGGTTGCCGACCAGGGCCGGGCCGAACCAGCGCGCCGGGTTGAAGGAGCCGCCCGTGAGCGGTCCGAGCACCATGACCGCCATGCCGAGTGCGCCGCCGATGGCGAGTGGGGCCCAGCGACGGGTCTCCGGATTGAGAGCCACCGCCAGCACGGTGAGAACGAGGACGAAGGTGCCGATCGCCTCGACAATCCCGCCCTGGAAGCCGCCGGAGAGCAGGGCGCTCACCTTCGGGGTGCCGTAGTCGGAGGCGCGGCCCTCGTCGAGCAGGAAGGCCTTGGTCAGCAGTGCGCCTAGGACGCCGCCCGAGAGCTGGGCGAGGATGTAGACGAGCCCGTCGATCGGATCGATCCGCCGGATCACGATGAAGGCCGTGGTGACCGCGGGGTTGAAGTGACCGCCGCTCGCCACGCCGATGCTGATGATCAATCCGAACAGCAGGAGGAAGTGCGTCAGGCCTACGACCGCGAAGTCGGAGCCGAACTGGGCGTTCTGGCCCGTGGCCACGTAGAGCGTGACGACGCTCGTGATGAAGAAGACCAGGAGCAGCGTCCCGACCAGCTCAGCGATATACGCCGCTAGACCTCGATCTTGCACTTGAAGTGACCTCCTCGTAGCTCTCGGAAAAGAACGCCCCACAGGTGCGGGGCGGCGCGCAGTCTAACCGCATTTCCGGCCGGGCCGAGACCCCCGGGCAAACCTTTATCGCCGCCTTATGAAACGGGTCGCTCCTGCCGGAGCGCCCTCGCGTATAGGGTCGGGCGCGAATGAGACGGGTCGCCGTGCCGCTGGCGGCCGCCCTCCTCGTCTTGGCCCTCGGGGGCTGCGGAGGGGGCGGCGCTGAACCGGGTGCGCCGGAAGGCGCGACCCTGGTCCTCGACTTCCAGCCGAACGCCGTGCACTCCGGCATCTACGCCGCACAGGCGAACGGCGACTTCGCCGACGAGGGCATCGACCTCCACATCCAGGAGCCCTCCAGAAGCGCCGACAGCGCCAAGCTGCTGGAAGCGGGTCGCGCCGACTTCGCGGTGATGGACATCAACGACTTCGGCATCGCCCGCGAGCGCGGCCTCGACCTGGTCGCGATCGCCGCCATCGTCCAGCGGCCGCTGGCCTCGGTGATCGCGCGCGACCCGAACGAGATCCGGACCCCGGCGGACCTGGCCGGCAAGACGATCGGCACCACCGGAGTCCCCTCCGACGACGCGGTCCTCGACACGGTGCTTCGGTCGGGTGGCGTCGACCCATCCGACGTGCACCGGGTGACGATCGGCTTCAACGCGGTCGCCGACCTGGCCGCCGGCAAGGTCGACGCGGCCACGGGGTTCTGGAACGCGGAGGGCGTCGAGCTCCAGCGGCAGGACATCCCGGTGCGGGAGTTCCGGGTCGACCAATTCGGCGCGCCGACGTACCCCGAGCTGGTTCTGGCGACGAAGCCGGATCGGTGCGCCCTGGGACGCAGACTCGCGTCGGCGCTCGACCGCGGATACCGACGCATGGGTGATCAACCCGAAACCGCACTCAACGATCTCGTTCACCAGGTTCCTGACCTCGATCAGAGCTCGCAGGCCTCACAGTTCCAGGCGCTGCTCCAGGGTCACGCTTTCTCGCTCGGTGGACAGTTCACCTCGCTGCTGATCGGTGTTCCCGCGATGTCCTGGGTGAAGTGGGCGACGCGCAACGGCGTGATCGACGCCTCATCCGCCGACCGCGTTTCCCGTGGTCTCGCCGAGAACGTCTGCGGCTAGTCGAGCGCGCGCTCCACCAGCTCCGGCAGTTCCCTGACCATCCGGCTCCGCGGGACGGCCATCGTCAACCCCCCTTCCTCAGCCCGCTTCTTCATCTCGACGTCGCGTGTGAGTAGAAGCCGATCACGGGAACGCCCAGCTCGCCGAGCCGCTCCGGCGGGACCGCGTCCAGATCGGCGACCACGAGGTCGATCCCGTCGAGCTCATCCGGCACTTCAGCGTCCTGCTCGACCTGGTGCCCGGCTGCCTCAAGCGAGGTCTGCACGCGGCTCGCGAGCATCAGATCCTGCACGAGGGCGGCGATCCGGGCCATCTCTTCAGCTCTCCAGGGGCCCCGAGACCATGCGTCCAAGCAGGCAATTTGACCGAATATGAGGGATGTAGCTCTGGACATTCGTTCCGATATTTGCTGCCGTGGGGCGTTCTGCGCATCCCCGAAGTTCCCGCCGCAGGGTGCTGCCTTGGGCTGCCGTGGGTTTCTCGCTCATCTGGGGGACTGTCATCGGGCTGGCGACCACGCGGGGGACTCCGGCGCTGGCCACGTTCGCCGGTGTGGGCATGCTGTTCACGGTCACACTGACGGTTCTTCTCTACCGGCAACGCGTGGAGCTCCGCGATCTGGCCGAGACCGACACCCTCACGGGCCTGATCAACCATCGAGGCTTCCAGCAGGCCCTTCGCACTCAGCTCAAGAAGGCGGCGGCGCGGCGGGAACCGGTCGCGCTGGTCGCAATCGACATCGACGACTTCAAGGCGGTCAACGAGAGACACGGCCACCCGTTCGGGGACGGCGTCCTCGAGGGAGTGGCCGCGCAGCTCCGCAAGGCCGTCCGCCGCGGCGACATCGCCGCACGTACCGGCGGCGAGGAATTCGCCCTGATCCTCCCCGGCACCTCCGCCGAAGCCGCGCAGGAGATCGCCGAGCGCGTGCGCGGGGCCGTCGCCGGCCTCTCCCCCGCCGGATCCGATCTCAGCTGCTCAGCCGGAGTCGCCGTATTCCCCGTCGACTCGGATGACGCCGGGACGCTCCTGCAGCTCGCCGAGGGAGCCCTGTACTGGGCCAAGCGATCGGGCAAGTCCCGAACCCGCCGGTTCGATCCCGACCACGTCCGGCTCAGCGGCGACGCGCCCCAGCGCTCGGAGATCCAGCGCATCCTCGACGAAGGGGCCATCGAGCCCCTCTACCAGCCGGTCGCCTCCCTCACCACCGGTCGCCTGATCGGCTACGAGGCGCTCGCCCGCTTCCCCGACGCCCCCGACCGTCCCCCCTCCACCTGGTTCGCCCAGGCGAACGCGTGCGGTCTCGGTCCCGATTTGGAGGCCGCCGCGATCGAGGCCGCCCTGCAGACCCCCGGCCGCCCGCCGGGCACCCACCTCGCGGTCAACGTCAGCCCGTCAGCGCTCTCGACCGATGCCGTGAAGCAAGTCCTTCCCGACGACCTCTCGGACGTGATCATCGAGCTCACCGAGCACGAGGTCTACGTCGGCGACAGCCTGCTCGCCGACTCGCTGGCCCAGCTTCGCGAGCGCGGCGCCCGGATCGCGATCGACGACGCCGGCGCCGGGTACGCCGGCCTCAAGCAGGTCATGTGGGTGCGCCCGGACATCGTCAAGCTCGATCTCGAGCTGACGCGCGCGATTCACTCCGATCCGGTGCGGATGGCGCTGGTCGAGTCACTGGTGCGCTTCGCCCGCCGCGTCGGCGCCACGGTCTGCGCAGAGGGAGTCGAGAGCCACGACGACATCGAGGCGCTCTCCAATCTCGACGTCCCCTGCGGGCAGGGCTACGCGATCGGCCGGCCCGCTCCCCCTGGAGCCGGGTCTCGCCTCCAGCCGCCGAGACCTGCCGCAACGCACTCGCCAAGGCACTGATCTCGACACCGGGCGGTGACAGCCCGACGATCTCGGCCGGAGACCGCCGCCTCGAGCACCTCAGCGCCCGGCTCGCCAACGCCAGGTCCCGTGACGATCTCTACAACGCCCTGGACCTGATCGCGGGAGAGCTCCACGCCGACAAGGTCGCGCTCTCCCAGTGGCACCCCGACATGGAGATCGTCGAGACGCTCGCGGAGAGCGGCACCCAGCCTGAGGAGGAGTACTTCTCGGTGGAGAAGTATCCGACCACGGGACGCGTTCTCGAAAGCCAGGAGTCAGCGCAGGTCATGGTGGGCGACCCCCGGGCGGACCGGCTCGAGGTCGAGCTGATGTTCTCGCTCGGCTACCGGACGCTGTTGATCGTCCCGGTCGTGCATCGCGGCGAGAGCATCGGGATCGTCGAGGCGATGTGCGAGGAGGAGCGCCCCTGGACGCGAACCGAGATGAACCGGGCGCGCATCATCGCCAACCAGCTCGCCTCCGTCATCGAGTCCTTCTTCCGGGTCCCGGACCCGGAGCGGTTCGTCTAGCTAGAGGCTGCGTCTGCGCTGGAAGTCCCGCCGGATGCTTTCCGGCCGGCCCCACCACTGCATGATCTCGGCGCGGCCCTCCTGGGCGTCCCGCACCCGAAGCTCGCCGCCGATGCCCTCGCCATCGAGCTTGCTGAGTGCTCCCCGAACCGTCTCGGCCGCCGCGGCGTGACCGAAGCGGTGGGCGACATTGATCCGCCAGTGCCAGTCCGCGCGCGAATACGGCTGCGCGTTCACCAGCGAGAGGATCACGGCGGCGTCGACGTAGCGGGTCTCGTCGGCGATCCGCAGGTCGAGCTCGAGGTCGGTCCAGTCGTCCGGGAGCGTCTCCACGACCGCCTCGAAGTCCTCTACGAGTGCCACGGACGCAGAGTATCGACGGCTTCGCCATCAAGTCGCGGCCACGAGCCACCGCTAGCCGATGAAGACCTGCTCCAGCAGGAAGACGTTGAGGGCGATGATCAGCCCTGAGAGGACGGAGACGACCACCGTGAGCCAGCCAGGGTTCGCGAGCGAGCCCATCAGGTCCCGCCTGCGGGTGAGCATCACGAGCGGGACCAGGGCGAACGGGATGCCGAAGGAGAGGACGACCTGGCTCGCGACCAGGGCGGCGGTCGGGTCGACGCCGATGGCGAGCACGATCAGGGCCGGGGCGAGTGTGATCGCGCGGCGCAGGAAGATCGGGATCCGCCGGCGGATGAACCCCTGCATCACGACCTGGCCCGCCATGGTGCCCACCGAGGACGAGGCATAGCCCGACGCCAAGAGGGCGACGCCGAAGATCGTCGCGGCTCCCGGCGAGACGACCTGCTTGAGACCGTTGAAGGCCCCGTCGATGGTGTCGATCCCGGCGAGGCCGCTGCCGTGGAAGAGAGCAGCGGCCATGATCATCATCGAGAGGTTGACCGCCCCCGCGAGCGCCATTGCGATCACCACGTCGACGCGCTCGAACCGCAGGATCTTCCGCCTCTCCCTCTCGTCGCGGCCCACGATCCGGCGCTGCGTGAGGGCCGAGTGCAGATAGATGACGTGCGGCATCACGGTGGCGCCGATGATTCCCGTCGCCAGCAGGATGCTCTCGGTGCCGTCGAAGCCCGGGGTGAAGAGGTGCTTGGCCACCTGGCTCCCATCGGGATGCGACTCGAAGATCTCGAAGGCGAAGGCGAGGACGACGACGCCGACCATCACGACGATGCCCGCCTCGAGTCGGCGGAAGCCCTTCTGCTGGAGGCCGAGGATGGCGAAGGCGCCGGCGCCCGCGAGCAGGCCCGCCGGGAACAGTGGGATTCCGAAGAGGAGGTTCAGGCCGAGCGCCGCGCCGACCACCTCGGCGATGTCACAGGCGGCCGCCACGATCTCCGCCTGCAGCCAGAGTCCGATGGACGTGCGCCGCGAGAAGGCGTCCCGGCACGCCTCCGCCAGGTTCCTCCCGGTCGCGATCCCGAGCTTCGCCGACTGCGTCTGAACGACCATCGCGATCAGGTTCGCCCCGAGGACCACCCAGAGCAGCAGGTAGCCGAACTTGGCGCCGCCGGCGATATTCGTGGCGAAGTTACCGGGGTCGACGTACGCGACGGCGGCGATGAACGCCGGGCCGAGGAACGGCCAGATCCGGGCCAACCCGCGCGCGTGTCCGTCGAGCGAGCGGCGAGCCGCCCGGTTGACCGCCGCCTCGCCGGGAAGGACGTCCTCGGGCAGCACGTCCTCGGCGCCGCCGAGGAGGTCTCCGGGAGCCGGGGGCTCCGAGAGCTCCCCTGGCAGTGGATCGACGAGCCCGAGCTCCTCCTCAGCCACGTCGGACCCTCATGCTCTCCGCGAGCTTCGGGCCGAGCGGGTGGGTGCGGCCCCCGATCTCCACGATCACCGGGCCCCCGAACGGCTCACGGCTCCTGATCGAAAGCTTCGCCCCAGGCTGGATCGACCTCTCCGCGAGGTAGCGCAGCATCGCCGCGTCGCTGTCGGAGACGCGGGTGAAGACCGCCTCCTCGCCCGGCTCGACCTCGGTCAGCGGCACGGAGTCGTCGGACCTGATCGCCAGGTCGCGGTCGGGTATCGGATCGCCATGGGGATCGAGGGCGGGCTCCCCCAGCTTGGCCGCGATCAGCTCCTCGAGCTCTTCGGAGATGTGGTGCTCGAGCACCTCGGCCTCCTCGTGGACCCGGTCCCACGGCATGTCCAGGACCTCGGCGAGGAAGAGCTCGATCAGCCTGTGGTGGCGAATCATCTCGAGCGCGATGCGCTCGCCCTCCGGCGTCAGGCGGGCCCCCCGGTAGGGGGCGTACTCGACCACTCCCTCCTTGGCAAGGCGCCGCAGCATCCCGGAGGCGGACGCGGGCGTAACGCCCAACCGCTCCGCCACGGCCGTGGTGCCCACCCCCTCCGGCTCACGCGCCTGCAGCTCGTAGAGCGCCTTCGCGTAGTTCTCGGCGCCCTCGTTGGTGCGTCGCTTCGGGTGGGCGTTGTGAGCCTGCGCCGGCATTCGCGGTATTGAAGCAGATCCAAACTCTGAAGTTAGGAGTGACTAACTTCTACACTGTTCACGTGGCCGAGAGCGCAACGCGGATCGAGCTCGACGGGCAGTACCGCGCTCTCCGCGAGGAGGCGGGGTTCCTGCGACGCGGGCGCGCCGCCCTGCTGGTCTCCGGGGCCGAGGCCGCCGAGTATCTGCAGGGCCAGCTCACCAACGACATCGAGGCGCTGGAGCCTGGAGCGGGGTGCTACGCGGCCCTGCTCGATCGCAAGGGCCACCTCACCTCCGACATGCGGGTGCTGCACCTCGCTGAGGGTGATCTCTGGCTCGACCTCGAGCCAGTCTCCGCGGACGCGGTCAGAAAGCACCTGCGCACCTACAGCATCGGCCGAGAGGTCGAGATCGAGGATGTCACCGACCGCTGGTCGATCGTCTCCCTGATCGGTCCGCGCTCGCCCGAGCTCTCCGGGTTCGAGGGTCTGCGGCCGGAACACTTCCAGCGCCTTCGACAGTGGGATGGCATCGACGTGCTCGGGGTCGCCACCGACCTCGGCATCGATCTGATCGTGGAGCCCGATGACACCGACGCGCTCGAGACTGCGCTCTCCTCGGCCGGCGCCGTTCGGGTGAGCGACGAGGCCGCGGAGATCATTCGCGTGGAGTCGGGGCGGCCCAGGTTCGGGCTCGAGATGAGCTCCGAGCACATGCCCGCGGAGGCCGGCATCGTCGAGCGGGCGGTCGACTTCGAGAAGGGCTGCTACATAGGCCAGGAGCCGGTTGCCCGCCTGCACTACCGCGGCAAGCCAAACCGGACGCTGCGCGGTCTTCGTCTGAGCGCGCCCGCCGCACACGGCGACCCGCTGGTCCTCGGCGAGAAGGAGGTCGGCGCGATCGGCACCGCGTGCCTCTCGCCCGCCCACGGAGCGATCGCCCTCGCGATCGTTCGCCGCGAGGCCGCTGAGGGGGAGCAGCTCGCCATCGGCGATGGCGGCGCCACCGCCGAGGTGGTCGAGCTGCCCTTCGTCTCCTGAGGCACTGAGGCGGATCGTCCCGTCATTCGGCTAGATTCCTCGGCGCATGCTGCGGAGGAGGGGCAGAGCGCTGCTCTTGCCGGCCACGTTGCTGGTCGTCGTGGTCGTCGCGGGCTGTGGCCGTAACGACTTCAACAACGACCCGCGACCCCCCATCCCCGCGGAGGTGAGCGTGAAGATCGCAACCGACGGGGTCGGTGTCTCTCCAAGGGAGTTCGGCGCCGGCCTCGTGAACTTCACGGTCGCCAACCTCACCAACGGGACCGGCAGCCTGGCGATTCACGGGCCGGTCAGCGCCGGGTCGGACCAGATCGCACCCGGCGACGCGGAGACCTTCAAGATGAACCTGAAGAGCGGGAGCTACGAGGCGAGCGTCAACGGCATCGCGGTGCGCCCATTCAACTTCACTGTCGGGCCCGAGCGGCCCTCCGGCAAGAACGACCTGCTGCTGCCCTAGCCGCCCGTTAGTAGCGCGCGTCGCCCGAGGCCCGAGCGTCGTCAACCAAGCGCGGCAGGACCGAGTTGAGCATGACCTCGAGCCGGGCGTAGCCGGTTCTATGCTCGGCCGACCGAAGCGTGTGCGCGAGGCGGGCCGGGTCGATTCGATGCAGGCCGGCCCCACCGCCCCTCCGCGGAGGGAGCCCTTTGTTCTCGGACGCTTCCATGCGTGCTCTTTGGTCCTTTTCGTCGCCGGCCAGGGGAAGCATGATCCCCTAGACCGGGGCTGGACGGAATATTCGCGGGGTCAGATCGGGGGTCAAGTCAGGCCTCACCTTCCTCCGGGCTCGCCACCTCGATCAAGGCCTCGATCCGCTCCAGCCGGGCGCGGACGCCCTCGACCATCTCGTCGAGCCCTGCGCGGGCCTTCTCCGAGCTCGTCTTGATCCCGGTCAGGGTGGAGCGGATGGCCTGCGCCTGTTTCAGGCAGGTCACGGCCTCCTCGGCCACGATCTGCACCTCCGCTGCGTCCACGGTCAGGTCCTGCTCGCGGGCCATCGCCACGCGAGCGGCGGCCAGCCGGTAGGCGACCTCGAGCGCCAGTCCATCGGGCTCCTCGCGATCGACGGCGACGATCAGCTTGTTCCCCTCGTACTCGACGAGCGTCTCCCGTCCCGCGGGCACGCGGTCCTCTCCGGCGACGACCAGGACCCCGAAGGAGGCCGCGCGCGACGCCATCGCCTCGTTGAGCTCCTTCCATGCCTCGTTCTTCGAGAGCCGCTTGTCCTTGGCCTCGAAGATCACCCGCCCCACCGCGGGGCCGCTGGCGGCCCCGAGCTCGATCAGCGTGTCGCCCTTCTTCCCTCCGCCTTCGGCGCCCTCTCCGCCGGTGTGAGACGAGGCGTCGCCGCGGGTGGCGGCGATCCGCTCGAGCGACCGGTCGACCCGATCCTCGAAGCTCCGCCCCTTGCGGGTGCCGGCCTCCTCGGCCTCCTCCAGCGCCTCGCGGCCCTGGTCGAGACCGGCGAGCTCGGCGGCGCGGCTGAGCAGCTCGTCGACCTTCGCCTCGAGCTTCTGGTCGCGCGTGTCCTGGTCGTCCTTGCGCTCGCGCGCCCAGGTCCGGAGCGTCGCCATGATCGGGCCGAGCGGGTTGCGCTCGTCGTCGGCCGAAAGCCGGCGCATGAACTCCTCGTCGCGCTCGTCGAGCATCCGCTTGATCTGGGCCTGGACGGCGCCGTCGCGGCCTTCTCCGAAGGTCTCGGCGATCTGCTCCGAGAGCTCCACGCTGTGTGACTCGAGAGCCTGGCCGAGGGCCCCTTCGGCGCCCTCATCGCCCAGGGCCCGCCGCAGGCCCTCCTCGATCCGCTCGACGGCCTCGCGGTTCTTCGTCTCGATCGATTCCCGATGGGCGCTCGTCACCTGCTCGAACTCGCGCCGGACGTAGTCGACCTCGACCGCGGTCTCCTCGCGGTCGAGGACGCGCGCGCCGATCTCGACCGCGCGCCGGATCGTCTTCGCCGGCTCCTCCCCCGCCTTCGCTCGCTCGCGCGCGACCCGCGCCGTCTGCTCGTCGGCGATCGTCAGGCCCTCGATCACGATCCGGTCCCCGAGCAGGCGGACCGAGCCGGGTCCCTCGGGCTCAAGCGGCAGCTGTGGCTTCTCGGACGCTTCCATGGATCTTCGAACGTAGTCGGGGGACCGGACGAGAACCTGACGTGGGACGGTTGACTACGATCCCACGCGTCCGTCAGAGCACCGGTAATCGGGTCGCGCTCACGCGCGCCCTCTCACAACAGGAGTGACCTTGGCCGTAGAGATCGCCGACGTATCCAAGCTCGATGTCCAGCCGGGCGAGCTGCCCGAGAAGATGGCCGCCTGGGTCATACGCCAGGAGCGCGAGGGCGAGCCCAAGGACGCCATGCAGGTGGAGGAGATCGAGGTGCCACAGCCGGGCGCCTTCGAGGTGATCGTCCGCGTGATGGCCGCCGGGGTCAACTTCAACAACGTCTGGGCCTCTCTCGGCAAGCCCGTGTCCGTCTTCGGCTACGGCGACCACCCCGAGTACGGCCATCACATACCCGGCTCGGACGCCTCGGGCGTCGTCTGGAAGGTCGGCGAAGGCGTCACCCGCTGGAAGCCGGGTGACGAGGTCGTGATCCACTGCAACCAGGCCTCTTACGAAGACGTCGAGGTTCACGGCCTGGATCCGATGGCGGCGCCCAGCCAGGAGATCTGGGGCTACGAGACGACCTGGGGCTCCTTCGCCCAGTTCACCAAGGTCCAGGCGCAGCAGCTGCTGCCCAAGCCGAAGAACCTCTCCTGGGCGGAGTCCTCCGCCTATGGGCTCACCTACTTCACGGCCTACCGGATGCTGATGGACCAGTGCAAGCTCCAGGCCGGGCACAACGTCCTGATCTGGGGCGCGGCCGGCGGCCTCGGAGTCTTCGCCGTCCAGCTCTGCAAGGCGGCCGGCGCGAACGCGGTCGGCGTCGTCTCCTCCGACGAGAAGGGGGAACTGGTGAAGCGGCTCGGTGCGGTCGACTACGTCAATCGCAACGACTTCACGGGCATGATGCGTGACGACGAGAACATCAGCGACCGCGAGGCGGAGAAGGGCCGCTTCAAGGTCTCACGCGAGTTCGCCAAGCGGGTCAAGGAGATCCTCGGCGATGCTCCCGACATCGTCTTCGAGCACGTCGGCCGCGCGACCTTCCCGACGTCGGTGTTCATGGTCAAGCCGTTCGGCAAGGTCGTGATCTGCGGCGCGACCTCGGGATACACGCTCGACTTCGACGTCCGCTACCTGTGGATGAAGCAGAAGCAGATCATCGGCTCGCACTTCGCCAACGCCTACGAGTGCTGGCGGGCGAATGAGCTGATGGCAGAGGGCAAGATCCAGCCGGTGCTCTGGCGCGTGATGGGCTTCGAGGGCGTCGCCGATGCTCACCAGCTCCTCCACGAGAACAAGCATCTCGGCAAGATCTCGATCCTGGTGGGCGCGACGAGCGAGGACGAGGGCAAGGAAGAGGACGGCCCCGGCGCGATCCGGGCCGAGGTGGGCGCATGAGCACCCCCGAGCCGGCCCAGGGCACCTGGGAGCAGCCGTCCATCGACACCGGGACCCTCGAGATCGTCTACATCGAATGGCACGTCCACCCCTTCCGGGCGGAGCGCTGGTACGAGATCTGGGAGCCCGGCGCCGCCCGGGCCATGGCCTTCGGCGCCAAGGGCTGGTCGCTGACCCGGAACGTCGAGGACCCCCTGCACTTTCGCCAGGCCTCGGTCTGGGACAGCCATGAGGACTTCGAACGCTACTGGTACTCCGACGAGATCGCAGCCCTGCGCGAGGGGGCGCTCAATTACTACAACAAGCCTCTCCTGCCGGTCTGGCACACGCTGATCGCGGGCGAGTAGCGCGAGGGGCCAAGGGCGTGTCCGGGAATGGAGCGCTCCAGATTCGACGTCCATGACACCCACTGGGTGGAGCGGTCCAGAATCTCCCCGGGCCACACCGATTCAGCTACTTAGCGATGCTCCCGGTGTTCCTTCATTGCCCATGCCCACGCTCACCCGTCGCATAGTCCTGCGTTTCGCCCTTCCCGCCGCCGCCGTGGTCCTGCTCGTAGGCCCGGGCATCGCGCAGGCGAAGGTGAGAGCCGTCGTCAGCGGGGGTCTGCTGAGGGTCTCGGGCGGAAAGGGCTCCGACCGCATCGGGGTCGTCTGCAGGAACGGGCTGGTCAAGGTCAACGGCAAGAACCCACACGGCGCTGCGATCGGCTGCGCCAAGGTCTCCGAGGTGGACGTCGTCGCCGGGCGTGGGAACGACCGGGTCGACCTCTCGGCAGTGGGGACCGACGCCGGCTTCGGCCAGCGCGACCTGCCAGCCGGCTTCGGCCATGGGACCGGCGCGGCGGCGGATCTCGGCCCCGGAAACGACCGCTACACGGGCGGAGGCTCTGCGTTCAACCTCGTGCTCGCCGGCTCGGGTAGCGACCGCGTGCGCGGCGGGCGCTTCCGCGACAGCCTGCAGGGCGGCAGCGGCGACGATGTCGAGACCTCCGGCTCCGGCCGCGACATCCTGCTCGGCAACTCGGGCAACGACAAGCTGAACGGCGGTGCCGGCGACGACCTGCTCAGCGGCAACTCCGGCGATGACCTGCTGATCGGGGGGGCGGGCACCGACCTGCTCGGCGGCGGCGCCGGGAAGGACCGGCTCTTCGGCGGCCCGGGCGCGGATCAGCTGATCGGCGGGCCCGGCAAGGACAAGCTGAACGGCGGGCCGGGCAACAACACGCTGGTGCAGGACTCACCGAGCAAGAAGTAGATCGGCTTCGGCTTCGCCATCAGGGTCGCGGCCACAAGCGGCCGCCCCACATAAGTCGCTCCGGGCTTCGCCCTCCGCTCCGAAGTGGAGCGGCCTGGTGGCCGCTAGTGCTGCTCGAGCGGGGCCATCGTGAGACCCGCCTGCTGGAGCTGCTCCCAGTAGAGCTCGGCGGGCTCCTTCGGCCCGGTCCAGACCGCGGCCCGGCCGCGGTTGTGGATCGTGTCGGCGAACCGGTAGCCCCCGTCCAGCGAGATGCCCGGGATCACGCGCGAGAGCGTCTTGGCGACGTGGTCGAAGGTGTTGTGATCGTCATTCAGGACGATCACCATCCAGTTCCCGCCCACTCCCTCGCCTGGGCCGGCTGACTTGGGGCGCTCAACCGTGGTCGTGGCCACGGGCTCAAGGTAGAGGATCGCTCCGGGGCGCCGGAAAGATTCCGTGCCCTCGGAAAGGTGGCCTAGAAGGGGTTCGGCACCTGGACGGTGACGTTGTCGAACACGCCCTTCACGCCGGTGCCGGAGCCGCCCTTGACGCCGGAGACGAGGACCGTCTGGCGGCCGTCAGGCTGGTCGGAGGCCGAATCGGTGAGCGAGACGACGTTGGTGCCGTTCACGGAGCCGATCACGCTCGTGCTGTTTCCGCCATATGAGAAAGCGCGGATCGCGACCACGTTGGGCTTCGAGCCGATCCTGATGAACTTGCCGCTGCCGGAGGCTTCGAGCTTGGGGCCCGCCGCGCCCTTGGGGTCGCGGAAGTACTGCCACTTGTGCTTGTTCGGCAGCACCCGCAGCACGTAGCTTGCGCTGCTGCTGTACCGAACCCCGACACCGACCACGGACTTCACGATGGCCTTCTTGCTGCCACCGCCGACGGTCGCGGTCGCGACCATACCCAGGTCCGAGAACTGGCTGCTCGAATCGCCGACCACGGAGGAGCGGAAGGTGCAGGCGCCCCCCCTCTTGCCGACCGAGAGGCCGAGGGCGCGATGTTTCACCCAGTTTCGCTTGCAGCCGATGCCGACGTTCTGGAAGGCGTTGACGTCGTCCTGGCCCTGGAACGTGTAGCTCGCCACCGGGATCGGCGCTGCGTGCGCGACTGCGCCCGCCGCGAGGGCGGCGAGGGTCACGATCAGGGCTGTCAGCTTGGTTCTCATGCGCGGGTGAGCGTAGCCAGGAGGCGTCCGAGAGTTTGCAAGAACACTCCTCAGCGCCGGATGGAGCGGTCGGTGCGCGTCTTGATTTACGAGGCACTTACCATTAGGCCGATGAGCGACCATCGTCTGCCCGAGCGGGACCGCCCCTGGATGATGCGCACCTACGCGGGCCACTCCGACGCCGAGCGCTCCAACGAGCTCTACCGCAAGAACCTCGCCAAGGGCCAGACCGGCCTTTCGGTCGCCTTCGATCTGCCCACGCAGACCGGCTACGACCCCGATGCCGAGCTGGCGCGCGGCGAGGTCGGCAAGGTCGGCGTCTCGATCGTCCACAAGGGCGACATGCACACGCTGTTCGACGGCATCCCGCTCGACGAGATGAACACCTCGATGACGATCAACGCCACGGCCGCCTGGCTGCTCGCCCTCTACGCGACCGTCGCAGAGGAGAACGGCGTCGAGCGCGCATCCCTGGCCGGCACCACCCAGAACGACATCATCAAGGAGTACCTCTCGCGCGGCACGTACTCATTCCCCCCCGGGCCCTCGATGCGGCTGATCGCCGACACCGTGGCCTTCACCGTCAACGAGATCCCGAAGTGGAACCCGATCAACGTCTGCAGCTACCACCTGCAGGAGGCCGGGGCGACGCCCGTCCAGGAGATCGCCTACGCCCTCTCCACCGCCATCGCGGTGCTCGACGAGGTCAAGGCGCGCGGGCAGGTCTCTGACGAAGACTTCCCCAAGGTCTTCGGGCGGATCTCGTTCTTCGTCAACGCGGGCGTCCGCTTCATCGAGGAGCACGCCAAGCTGCGCGCGATGGGCCGTCTCTGGGAGGAGATCGGCCGCGACCGCTACGGCGTCACCGAGCCCAAGTTCCTCCGCCTGCGCTACGGCGTCCAGGTCAACTCGCTCGGCCTGACCGAGTCCCAGCCGGAGAACAACGTCCCCCGCATCGTGCTCGAGGCGCTCGCCGTCACGCTCGGCCGGGACGCGCGTGCCCGCGCGATCCAGCTGCCCGCCTGGAACGAGGCCCTGGGCCTGCCCCGCCCCTGGGACCAGCAGTGGAGCCTGCGGATCCAGCAGATACTCGCCAACGAGACCGACATCCTCGACTACCCCGACATCTTTGAGGGATCGAAGGTCATGGACGGGCTGGTCGACGAGCTCGCGTCGGGCGCCGATGCCGAGATGAAGGAGGTCGCCGACCGCGGCGGCGCGGTCGAGGCGGTGCCCTACATGAAGGCGCAGCTGGTCGAGTCGAACCGTGAGCGGATCAGCAGGATCGAGCGCGGCGAGCTCACCGTCGTCGGCCAGAACAAGTTCACGGAGTCCGAGGAGTCGCCGCTCACCACCGGCGAGGATGGAGGCATCCTCACGCCGGACCCCGAGGTGGAGCGCGAGCGGATCGAGGCCCTCGAGCGGTGGCGCTCGGAGCGCGACCAGGCCGCCGTCGACGCGGCGCTCGAAAAGCTCGCCGAGGTGGCACGCGACGAGTCGGCGAACATCCTCCCGGCCACCATCGAGGCCGCCAAGGCGGGCGCCACCACCGGAGAATGGGCCGGCGTCCTCCGCGAGGTCTTCGGCGATTACCGGGCTCCGACCGGCGTCTCGGAGGCCGGGGCCGGCGGCTCGGTCAACGGGGACCTCCTGGCCGGCGTGCGCGACCGCGTCGCCGAGGTCTCGGGGGAGATCGGCCATCCGATCCGGATCCTGGTCGGCAAGCCCGGCCTCGACGGTCACTCGAACGGCGCTGAGCAGATCGCCGTGCGCGCCCGCGACGTGGGCATGGAGGTGATCTACCAGGGGATCCGGCTCACGCCTGAGCAGATCGCCAAGTCGGCCGTCGAGGAGGACGTCGACGTGGTCGGCCTCTCGATCCTCTCCGGCTCACATCGCGAGCTGGTGCCCCGCGTGGTGGAGCTCCTGCACGCCGACGGTGCGGACATCCCCGTGGTCGTCGGCGGCATCATCCCCGCGGTCGACGCGGCCGCCATGAAGGAGGCCGGCGTCGCAGGCGTCTACACGCCCAAGGACTTCGAGATCAACCGCATCATGGGCGAGATCGCGGAGCTGGTGGCCGACCGCCATCGCGCCGCGCAACCCGCCTGATGAACGAGCCGCAGTTGAACGGCGACCGCAGCTCCTGGCTTCGCTGCTACCGCTGCTGGGCGCGGGACCTCGAGGTGCAGCTCCACTACGACGCGATCCTGCGCGTCGACCCGGACACCGGCGAGCCGTCGGATCGCATCGACGAGGTCCAGGAGGCGGTCGTGCAGTGCCTGCGCTGCCTCCATGACCAGCCGCACCTGACGATCCAGGAAGACCGGGTCGTCCCGGTCGAGGACCGCTGGGAGCGAATGGTGGCCGGCACGCCCTGGGTCGCCTCCTGCACCGTCACGATCGACCAGGACCAGGTCGAGACCTGCTCCGGGCCGGAGGCCGGCGAGTCGCTCACCTACGGCTCCTTCGGCGAGCAGGGCACCCGAGAGTTCTTCACCCACGTCCGCTTCCACAAGCACGACGAGGAGCGGATCATCGTCCACCTGCTGGTCGAGCTCTACGCGCGCTCCGCGGAGGAGGCGACCGAGGTCCTCGAGGAGGCCTCACGCGGCGTGCTGGAGATCACCTCACTGGCGGAGGAATCACGTCCCCCGGCCCACGCGCCTGACGAGGCGCACTAGCCGGCCAGCTGCTTGGCGCAGTAAGCGTCACGCGAAGTCCTGATGCCCGGGATCTGCACGGCGGCGATGCTCTGGGCCCAGAGCGCAGCGTTCGCCTGGATCTGTTTCGTGATCGCCTCTCGCTGGGCATCCGTCTTGGCCTCGAGAAGCCGCTCGGCGTTCCGCCAGACGAGCTCCCGCCACGCCCGGACCGCCTCGAGCCCGCCGATGTCGTCGGCCGTCACGAGATCCGGATTGGTCACGCCGATCGACGGGTCGTAGCGCTGCCGGATGGCGGTCACCACGGGCTCATAGGCCCGGTTGAGGACCTCGTTGATCGCGTCGTGGTCGGGCTTGCGCGAGGCGCCGTCGGGCGAGCGAGCGCCGAGCGCGGCGATCACGAACGGCATGTCGTTCTGCACATGCGCGTTGATGCCGAGCAGCATCTCCTGGGCGCCGGTGATCTGTCCCGACGCCGCCTGCTGGAACGCGATCCGCCAGGCCGGCGGCACAGGTTCTCCGTGCTCCCACGCGTGGACCGTGTTGAAGTAGAAGTCCGCGAAGAGAGCGTCCTCCGTGTAGAGGTATTTCCGGTCCTGGACCAGCCCGGAGTCCGTGTCGAGCATCCCCCGCATGACCCGGGTCAGCGTCAGATAGGTGGTGGCGAAGACCCCGCGGTGATCGCAGCCGAGGCGGTCGCGCAACTCGGTCATCCGGTCGATCTCGGTGTCGATGCACGAGATCGACGGTGATTCGCAATACGGCACCGGGCCGGGCTGCACGTCGGTCGGCGTGTCCGGCGCCGGCGGCAGCAGCGCCGTCCAGTTGGTGTTCGGGACGAGCAGCGAGTCGGCGCTCGCCGGCGCCACGGCCCACGAGAATGCGCCCACGACGAGGGCGACCAGCGTCGCCAGACGTGCATACCCACCCATCCCGCGCGGGATCCTACCCCCGCGCGGGAGTTCGCGAAACCCCTAGCCGGGGCTCTTGCGCGGCACCAGCACGGCCCGCTTGAACTCCGCCACCAGCGTCCCGTCCTGCTTGTAGACGCGGGTGTGGACCTTGACCACGCCGCGGTCCTTCTTGGACTCCGACGGCCTGACATCCAGCACCTCGGACTCGCAGAAGAGCGTGTCGCCATGGAAGACGGGGGCCGGATGCTTGAGATCCTCGGTCGCCAGGTTGGCGATCGCCTTGCCGGAGACGTCCGAGACGGACATCCCGAGCGCGAGGGAGTACACCAGCGGCCCGACGACGACGTTCTGTCCCTGCTGCGACTGTGAGGCGTAGACGTCGTTCAGGTGCAGCGGGTGGTGGTTCATGGTGATCAGGCAGAAGAGGTGGTCGTCTGACTCCGTCACCGTCTTGGCGGGCCAGTGCTTGTAGACCGCGCCGACCTCGAACTCCTCCAGGTAGCGCCCGTACTCGTGCGCCCCGGAGGCCTCTCGCTCGGCCTGGTCCGTCGTCAGCTGGTGGTTCTCGTCGCTCATCGTTTGAGTCGGTCTCCTTGAGTCGTCGTGACTCCCCACCCGGGAATCGGCGCGGGATGGTAGTGAGGTCAGGGAATCGTTGCCTCGATGCCCTCGAACCGGGAGAGGTCGGCCACCTCGGCGTCGATCTTCGCGCCGAGGCGGTCACGCTCGGCCGCCGGCAGGTTGAGGGTGATCTCCAGGCGGCCGCCCTTTCGCGACGAGCGCCAGCCGCCGACGACGATGCCATCCTCGAGGATGACCGGCCTGATCCACCCGCCTCCCCCCTCCTTCACGTGGGCCGCGTGCTCCCCCGCCACTGAGAAGCCGCGGTCCTTCCAGCCGAGCAGATAGGTGTCGAAGTTGCCGAGCATCCGCAGCTGGCCTGCGGCCGGCAGACGCTCCCGGGAGCCAAGCGGCGCAAGCATCGTCTCGCCACCCACCAGCACCTCCTCGATCTCATTCGAAATGGATTCCAGCCCCGCCCGCACGTCGCGGAGCGGCAGGCCCGCCCAGTAGGCGAAGTCCCGATCGGTTGCCGGCGCGAACGCCCGGATGTAGCGGCGCGCGAGCTCCGCGAGTGCGCGCCCGCGGTCGAACGGCGGCGGCTTGCCGAGCCAATCCTCTCGCCGCACGAGGCAGGTGGTCTTGCCCCGGTCCGGTCCGAGGCAGGCGATCCCGCTGAGTACCGCGGTCAGGGCGATATGCATCCCGGTCTGCTGGTTCAGCTTCACACCGGCGGCCTCGGCCCGCTCCCGGGCCTCGCTGCGGGTGAGCGGTCCCTCCTCGGCGAGGGCGCGCCCGATCGCGCCGAGCGCCCTGTCCTGCTTCGCCACCGGCAGACCGAGCTGTTCCAGGCGCCGGCGCGACCAGCGCTCGGTCTCCGGCTCGAAGAGCGGGAGCCACCAGCCGACGTCATCCGTGGGAATGAGGTGGATCGTCTTTCGCATCACCCAGGTGCGCAGCAGCGAGCGATCCTCGACGCGTGCCCGCCTGACGTCGTCCGCGGTCAGATTGCGGCTTCGGGAGCGAAACGTCTGCGGACCGGCGTAGACGTCCTGGGCCTGCGCACCGGCGATCGCGCGGGCGATCTCGGCGGGATCCTTCGCCGATGCGGGACGGTGGAGCAGCTGCGTCGCCGCTCGCCTTCTCGCCAGCGTCGTCAGTGGACCTTTTTGGTTCGCGCCCGCTGCTCGTGGCGCTCGACCACCTGCGCGATCAGCTTCTGGATGTTGCTGTCACCCGTGACCTTGATGTGGCCGGCGTCATAGGCGGCGCGGTAGTCGGGCACCGTGCCCTCCTCAGCGAGCCGGTTGAACTCGGAGCGCGTGACCTCGACCGTGACCCGGGCATCCTCGGTCGAAGCGGACTTGCTGATCTTCGGACCCGGGACTTCGACGCGGAACATCTGCACGTCGCCGCGGCCTCGCAGCTCGAGCTCGAAGACCAGCTTGAGCTGGGCGAGGGCAGGCACCTCCGCCTGGAAGCGCCCGATTGCGGTCTCGATCAACTCTCGGGTAGACGCCACGACCCATTCCTAGCACCCTCGGTCGGCCGGCGACGAGCAGCGCGCCCCGGACGTCAGCGTGATCGCGTCCTTGCGGTCCAGGGTCTCGAGCGCCGATGGAAGTGGAATTGGGGGTTGTCGGCGCGGCGGGTGAGCGTTTAGACTCGCGTCGAAGGGGGTCGTGTCCGGAGGGAGCTGCGCCTTGACTCGAAGTCACGGAAACCGCCGATGGGCTGCGTCGGTCGGCGCTGCCATATGGGTTTCTGCCCTGCTCGCGGCGAGCTCCGCCGCCAGCGCCGCAACCGGGGATGTGTACGTCGCCGACTTCGGCCCTACCGGCGGCGCCGCGTCCGACGGGAAGATCGTGCAGATCGACCCCCGCACGGGCGCTCAGCGAGTGGTCTCCAGCGGCGGCCTGCTGAGCGATCCGAGCGGCGTGGCGGTCGACAAGGACGGAAGCCTGGTCGTCGCCGACAACAACGGGGGTCAGAGTCAGTGCATCGACGGCTGTGGGAGGTTGATCCGGATCAACCCTTCGACCGGCGCTCAATCGGTGATCAGCGATGGCGGGGAGCAGAACGAGTTCGATGACACCCCGCCGTACTTCGTCAATCCCACGGGCGTCGCAATCGCCCCGGATGGGAGCCTGCTGGTCAGCGACGCCGCCGCCTTCTTCCGCAGCAACACCCTCCATGGCGCGATCATCAAGGTCAACCCCGCCAGCGGAGCGCAGAGCATCCTTACCAGGTGGGGTCAGCTGTCCCATCCATTCGGGATCGAGGTCAGCCCCAACACCAACAGCTTGGTGGTCGCAGACACCGACACGCAAACAGACCTGGCCATGGTGTGATCGGTCAGCCGGGCCGGATAGTCCGCGTCAACCTGAGCACCGGCCAGCAGACCCTCGTCGCCCAAGGCTCCCAGCTGATGGATCCGACCGACGTGGCCATCGGTCAGCAGGTCACGAGCAAGAGCGCGGGAAAGCATGCCAAGCACTCCGCCGCCGCCAGCAAGAAGAAGAAGGGGAAGAGAAAGAACAGGAGCGGACGCGAGATCGTCTATTTCAGCGACCGCGCCGCGTTCGACCACTACAGCGCCATCTTCTCGGTCGCCGCTCCGAACACCAACCCGCTCACCAGCTTCACCGGGGAGCCGCTGGATGCGGCCAACGGAATCGCCTTCGACTCATCGGGAGCGCATCTGTTCGAGGTGAACGAGGTGCTCGAGGCCCCGAGCGTGAACTTCATCGACGTGAAGACAGGTGCCGCCCAGCTGCTCAGCTCCGGTGGCGCGCTGGCACGACCGTTCGGGATAGCGGTCGACCTTGGTCGGACCATCGCCACGCCGACCGTCGTGAAGCCCCCCGCACTGCCTCAGCTGTTCTCGAAGATCTCTGGAGGGATCGTGGGCCGCCTCAGCCCCCTCAGCATCGTCCAGCTGGAGGTCCCGGGGTTGCTTCCGGGCACGAAGGTGATCGCCCAGTGCCGGCATGGATGCACCCGCACCAAGGCCTCCGCAAAGGCGGGTGGCGACAACCGGGTGACCCTTGCCTTCGGGGACTCGCTGCACATCGATCCGAACGGAACCCTGATCCGCCTGATCGCGGCGAAGAAGGGGTTCCTCGGGCGCTTCAAGGACTTCAACGTGAGGGTCGACGTCAATCAGCCCTCGATCGGAATCGACGGTTTTGCCCAGGGCTGCCTGACGGACAACCACCTGGCCGTGAACAGGAGCACTCGCGCGAAGAGCTGCGGCAAGGTGGTCAAGCCCAAGAAGGGGAAGAAGCACCGGCACCGATGAGTGAGCCCCGGACTGGCTCGACCTTCGCCGGGCACAGGCTCGAGAGCGTTGCCGGCCGAGGCGGCATGGGCATCGTCTACGTGGCCACGCATCTCGCCCTCGAGCGAACGGTGGCCCTGAAGGTGATCGCCCCGGGGCTGGCAGAGGATCCGGACTTTCGCGAGCGCTTTCAACGGGAGTCACGCACGGCCGCATCGATACGGCACCCTCATGTGATCACCGTCTTCCACGCCGGAGAGGAGGACGGGAACCTCTACATCACCATGGAGTTCATCGAAGGCACCGATCTCCGCGCGATGATCAAGGAGGGTGGTCCTCTCCCAGCCGAAGCTGCGGCGCGCATCGTCTCCCAGGTTGCCTCGGGATTGGATGCGGCCCATGCTCGCGGGCTGGTTCATCGCGACGTGAAACCGGGGAACGTGCTCGTCAACAAGGAGAATGGTCAGCCCCACGCCTACCTCACGGACTTCGGCCTGACCCGACGGACCGATTCGGGGAGCGCTCTGACCCGAACGGGGCAGTTCGTCGGCACGCCCGACTACGTCGCGCCAGAGCAGATCACAGGCGACAAGGTGGACGAGCGGGCAGACATCTACTCGCTCGGTTGCGTGCTCTACGAGGCGCTGAGTGGCAAGGTCCCCTACCCGGGGGAGACCGAATGGGCGAAGCTCCACGCGCACATCAACAACCCGCCCCCGTCGCTCGGCCGTGGCGTCGATCGCCGCCTGGCGGCGGTGGTCCGAACCGCAATGGCGACCGATCCCGAGGACCGCTACCAGGCCGCGGCCGCCGTCCGCGAGGCGCTGGCCGAGGTGATCGATGAGCACCCCCACGATTCCCGGATCGCCCCCTCTCGCGCCGGTGCCACCGTTCGCGCAGCCTCTGCTGGAGTTGCCGAGAGACCCTCCCTCACCGGAGAGCCGGCGGCGAGTACCGCAGCCGCCGAAGCCATGGATGAGAAGGTGCGCGACGGCCGATCCCAGACATCAGCCCGCTCGACTTCCACCTCGTCCCCACCGCCTCAGACTCAGGAGGCCGACGGTGCACGGCGGTCCACCACAAGGGCGGAGACCGGAAGGCGGGACCCCGGCCCGCGCCGTCCGATCCTGTCCGGTCTTCGACAGATCGGGCAGCTCGGCCGACCGGCGTTGGCCGCTCTGGCCGGACTGGGGCTGGCTGTCATGGTCGGTGGTGTCCTGCTCGCTGCCGGGAGCGGCTCGAGCGGACAGGAGTCGGTCGGCGCCGCCAATGCCGAGCTCGCGTACGGGCACGACTGGCAGCAGGACCTGGGGGGCGGTCGGCCCGTCCAGGGGCTCGACCTGAAGGACACCGCCGCGCTCACCTACTCTCCCCTGTCGGGCGCCGGACTGCTTATGTCGGGTCATGTCGCGAACCCGGCGCCCGGAGCCGATCCGGTCCCAGCCGCCCTTCGCGACCAGTTCACCAGTCCGGCGAAACCGGTGGCAGTTCAGCTCGGAGGGGTCCAGGCCATCTCCTACGACTCCTCTCTGAAGCAATCGGGCCCCACGGGGCAGGAGCGCCTGCGCCTCTACATGGTTCCGACCACCAGGGGCTACCTCGCCATCGCCTGCCAGGCTCCCGTCGCCGACTTCCACAGCTTCGGCAGCTCGTGTGAGGAGGTTGCCTCCTCGGTCGAGATCACGGGCGGCGACGCCCTTCCGGTCGGACCGAGCGAGTCGTACGCGAGAGAGCTCAGCTCGGCCCTCCGGAAGCTGAGCTCCGAGAGGACCCGGGCCGACGGCAATCTCAAGGAGGCGGGAACCCTACGGCCCAGGCTGGGGCGGCCACCTCCCTCGCCGACGCTCACGCGACGGCGGCCAAGGCGATCGGCGAGCTGCGCGCGGCACCGCAGGACCAGGCTGCACAGGCGGCCCTGCTGGCGGCGCTGAAGGCACTCGGCAGCAGCTTCACCGCCCTGGCTCACGCCGCGAGCAACCAGGACAGCGCCGCCTACGCGCGAGCCCAGGGCCAGATCGCCGACGCCGATGCAGCGCTGGCTCAGGCGCTCGACCAACTGAAGCAGAGCGGTTACAGGATCGGCTGATGACGACCCGGTCCCCGATGACGCCGGTGGCTCTCTGGATCGCGCTCCTGGCCGTACTTCTCTTCCTGGCCGCCTTCCTGATCGGGCGAGCGGCCGGAATCGGCGACGACCGACACGGGGGAGGTGGCACACCCACCCCTATCTCGCAGCCCGCGCCACCATCGATCGCCGGCGTTAGCCCACTCGGCAATGTTCCGGGCCTGCAGGTTCAGCAAGTGGCAGCGCCGCCATCGTCGTCCGCTTCCTCCCCTACGTCCGCGTCGGGCACAAGCGGCGGGGGTGGCAACTCGAGCAACACGTTCGGCGGAACCATCAAGCCCTGATCCGCCACGGGCGTCGCCCTACCAGGGCAGCGGCCTGCGGTCCCTGAAGAACCCGCCGGTGGGACCGTCGTCCGGAAGGGTCGCGAGCCAGACGGCGGTGTCGGCACCCTCCTGCACCGATTTGGTCGCGCCCGAGCCGCCCATGTCGGTGCGGACCCAGCCGGGGCACATCGCGTTGATCTTGATGTCCTCTTCGTCCCAAGCGAGCGTCTTGGTCAGCGCGTTCAGGGCCGCCTTCGAGACTCGATAGGCACCGTGGCCGCCGTTCATGTCGGAGAGCTGGCCGGCTCCGCTCGAGACGTTCACGATCCGCGGCTGGGAGCTGCGGTGGAGCAGCGGAAGGAAGGCCTCGATCAGGCGCCACGGTCCGAACGTGTTGACCTCGAGGACGTCATGGGCGCGGTCGAGGTCGTAGTCGGCGGCCCCGATCGGGTCCCCGTACACCCCGGCGTTGTTGACCAGCGCATCGAGATGGCCCGGATCGGACCCGATCGTCTCCAGGGCCTCGTACACGTCGTCCTGTCTCGTGACGTCGAGCTGGATGGGAATTATCCGGTCGCCCTCCGCGACGTCCTCGGGATCCCTGGCTCCGGCGAACACGACGAAGCCATGATCGGCGGCCAGCTGTCGGGCGATCTCGGCGCCGATTCCCCGGCTTGCGCCGGTGACCAGGGCGACGCGACTCAAATCTTGTTGCGCTCCAGCAGCTTCTTGCCGATGACCATCCGCTGGATCTCGGAGGTGCCCTCACCGATCAGGAGCAGCGGCGCGTCCCTGTAAAGACGCTCGATCTCGTACTCCTTGGAGTAGCCGTAGCCGCCGTGGATCCGGAAGGAGTCCTCGACGCACTCCTTCCCGGTCTCGGAGGCGATCAGCTTCGCCATGCCGGCCTCCAGGTCTGAGCGCTCGCCGGCGTCCTTCATCCTCGCGGCCTTGCGCGTGACCAGACGGGCGGCCTCGATCTTGGTTGCCATGTCGGCGAGCTTGAAGAGGATCGCCTGATGCTGGGCGATCGGCTTGCCGAAGGTCTTCCGCTCCTGCGAGTACTTGAGGGCGAGCTCCAGCGCCCGCTGCGCGATGCCGACGCCACGGGCAGCGACATTGACCCGGCCGACCTCGAGCGCATCCATCATCTGCGAGAAGCCCTTGCCGAGGCCTGCCTCCTCGCCGCCGAGGATCCGATCCGGCGGGCACTTGTAGCCCGAGTAGACGAGCTCGGTGGACTCGACGCCCTTGTAGCCCATCTTCTTGATCTTCGGGGGGATCTCCAGGCCGGCGAAGTCGCCCTCGTTCTTGTCCTTCCAGGGCTCCTTCTCGGTGATGAAGCAGGTCATTCCCTTGTAGGGCGGGTCGGCCTTGGGGTCGTTCTTCATCAGGACGAAGACCACGCTCGAGCCGAGTCCGTTGGTGACCCACATCTTCTGGCCCTCGAGGATCCAGTTGCCGTCGTCGTCCTTGGTCGCCGTGGCCTTGATGCCCTGGACGTCGGAGCCGACCTCGGGCTCAGAGAGCGAGAAGGCGGCGCGGATCTCGCCGGTCGCCATCTTCGGCAGGAAGTACTGCTTCTGGTCGTCTGTGCCGAACTTCATCAGCAGGTAGGAGCCGATGAAGTGGGTGTTGACGACGCCGGAGATCGAGATCCAGCCGCGGGAGAGCTCCTCGACGATCATCGCGTAGGTCGTCAGGTCGAGGCCCATGCCGTCGTACTCCTCGGGGATCGTCACTCCGAAGAGCCCGAGCTCCTTCATCTGCTCGACGATCGCCTCGGGGAACTTGTCCTCGTGATCGAACTCCTCGGCGTTGGGGATGATCTCCTTGTCGACGAAGTCCCGGACCATCTCGACGATGGCCTTCTGCTCGTCGGTCATCTCCTGGAAGTTGGTGCTCTCCTGCTGCTCGGTTGCGACTGCCATTGGCTCCTCTGAAGTCGTGTTTGCGCCGCCAAGGATAGGACGACGCCCACGGACGGCGCGTTACCCTCGCCCGGCAGGTGCCCGGAACCGATGACACCGCCGCTCTCTTCGAGGAGGTGACCGCTGAGCTCGAGCTCGGCGCGGGAACGGTCCTCGAGGGCGAGCAGATGGTTGACCTGATCGAGGAGCTGCTGCGCGCGCGGGCCCACCCCGAGTACGAGACGGTGATGGTGCCCGTGGAGGGGCCGACGCTCACCTATCCCGGGGTCGCGGGCTTCAGGGAGGCGCTGGCCGACTGGCTCAGCCCATGGGCGGACTTCCGCTTCGAGATCGAGGAGCTCCAGCCGGTCGACGACATGATCGTGATGATGGTTCGCCAGACCGGAACCACCAGGCACGACGGGGTCGAGATCACGACGGAGAGCGGGACGGTCTGGTGGGTTCAGGATGCGCAGATCCGGCGCGCGAGCTTCTATCTCGATCGCGACGGCGGCCCGCAAGGTCGCGGGCATCGTTTGACCTGAGCACCCGTCACCTGTAGACCTTGTGATGAGAGGCACGAGGGGGCTTTGCCGATCGACGTAATCGGTCGATAGGGAGGGCAGATGGCCATCGCGCCAAGACATGGCTTACGACCTGGGGCTCTGAGGCTGATCCGGCCGATCCCCGTCTGGGGCTGGATCCTCACGGGTGGGATCCTCACGCTCCTCGTGGTCGAATGCCTGGTCGAAAGCGGGATCTTCGGCACCGGCCCCGGCGTCACCGGCCTCGAATCCGTCACCTATCTGACCCTGATGTGGACCGCCGCCCTGCTGGCCCTCGCCGGCGCGTGGACCCGCAGAGACCCGGGCGGCTGGGGCCTGATCGCCGTCGGGATCGCCTTGAACGCGCTCGGCGACACCTACTACCAGTTCTGGGTCGACCCGATCAACGGCGCGTATCCGTCGGTCGCCGACTACCTCTACCTGCTCGAGTACCCCCTGGTGATCGCCGGGCTGTGGAACCTCAGCCGCCAAACGCGTCACGGCGCCATGCCCTTCATCGCGCTGCTCACCCCGCTCCTCGGCGTGGCGACGCTGTGGTGGTGGATCGCCATCGATCCGGTCACGGGCTCCCTGGAGGGCAGCACTGCGGCGCGCCTCGCCACGGTCGCCTATCCATGCCTCGACCTCCTCCTGGTCTGCTCGGTACTGATCACCCTGGCCGCGCTCGGCTGGCGCGCCGGCGCGTCGCTCGCGGCGCTGCTCGCGGGCGTCGTGACCATCGGCATCGCGGACTCGGTCTTCGCCGCCCAGGTCGCGAGCGGGTCGGTCCCGGACCTGACTCTGATCAACGCGCTCTGGCCGATCGGGTCGCTGCTCATGGCCGCTGGCGCGTGGATCGCCGACCAGCCCGAGACGCCGGGTGAGCCGAGCGAGAGCCAGTTCGAGCTGATCTTCTCCGTCGGCGCCATCGCGCTTGCGGTCGTGGTCGTGATCTGGGATCACTTCGAGCGCCTCAGCGGGGGCGCGGTCGTGCTGGCCGGCCTCACCCTGGCGGCGGGGGGGATTCGCCTCGTGCTCCTGTATCACGAGGCGGTCAGGGCTCGTGGCCGGGCGCTCGACGCGGAGCGCCGGCGCGGCTGGATCGAGGGACTGCACGCGACCTCGATGGCGGCTGCCCTGGACTGCGTGATCACGGTGGACGCGAAGAACACGGTGATCAGCTGGAACCCGGCGGCCACCCGCACCTTCGGGTATCGCGCCGAGGATGCGGTCGGGAAGAACGTCGCCGACCTGATCGTGCCGGACTCCCACCGAGACGAGTACGACCGGAGCTTCGAACGCCTGGTCACCGGCGAGAACCTGGAGCGGATCGGCAAGCGCTTCGAATGGGTCGCGAGGCGCTCGGACGGAGCCGAGATCCCGATCGAGATGGCGTTCACGAGAACCGAGGGCAACTCCCCGACCTACACCTCGGTCATTCGCGACATCACGGAGCGCAGGCGCCGTGACGAAGAGCGCGAGCGGCTCGCCAGGATGGTGATGTCGTCCGAGGATGCGATGGTCTCCACATCGCTCGACGACAAGATCATCGCCTGGAATCCCGCTGCGGAGCACATCTACGGATACAGCGCGGACGAGATCGTGGGTAAGAGCAAGCTGCTGATCGTTCCCGAGAACCGGCGCCAGGAGCTCGAGCAAGTCGCGGAGGTCGTGCTTCGGGGCGAGTCGACGACGATCGAGACCCAGCGGCTCCGCAGGGATGGCGAGGTGATCGACGTCCTGCTCCAGGTCTTCCCGCTCCGTGACGACGACGGCACCGTGACGGGCTACTCCAGCGTCTCGAGGGATATCACCGACCGGCGGAAGCGGGAGGCCGAGGCCCGACACAACCGGGAGCGAGATGCCTGGCGGCACGAGATCGAGGAGGCGCTCGGGCACGACCGCCTCGAGTTCGAGCGCCAGCCGGTGCTCGACCTGAGCTCCGGCCGCATCAGCCACCATGAGCTGCTCATCCGCCTGCGCCTGGCGGATGAGCTCGTTCCACCCGGACGCTTCCTGCCGCATGCCGAAGAATCCCCACTGATGAGGCGGATCGACCGGTGGGCGATCCGCAGAGGAATCGAGTTGGCCGCCGAGCGGCCCGTCGCCATCAACCTCTCGGCCACGAGCCTCAGCGACCCGGGCATCGTCTCCGCCGTGGAAGCGGCGTTGCGCGAGGCCGGGGCCGAGGCCGAGAACGTCAGCTTCGAGATCACCGAGACGGCGGCCGCCGAGGACCTGGATGCGGCCCGCTCGCTGGTCGAAGCTCTCCGAGGCCTTGGCTGCTCGGTCGAGCTCGACGACTTCGGGACGGGCTACGGATCCTTCACCTATCTCGCCCGCCTCCCGGTCAACGGGCTGAAGATCGACATGTCGTTCATCCGCGAGCTGGCGAACAGCCCCGAGGACCTCCGGGTGGTCCGCTCGATCGTCGCCGTGGCCCAGAACTTCGGGTTGACCACGATCGCCGAGGGGGTCGAGGACATGGACACGCTCAGCCTGCTGCGCGGCGTGGAGGTCGACCAGGTTCAGGGGTATCTGATCGGCCGCCCGCAGGCCGAGTGGACGGTGGAGTCCGACCTCGCGCTGCGGCGCAGCCCATCCGAGGCGGGATGACCGACCGCGAGCAGATCGCTCGCCGTGCGATCGAGGCGCTCAACGCGACCGACTGGGAGGCATTCAGTGACTCCATCCACCCCGAGATGAGGCTCTCGCAGCCGGTTCCAGACGTCGGCCAGACCGGATACGAGAGCTACCCCGGGAACTATCACGGCCGGCATGAGGCCGTTGACCTCCTGCGCCAGTTCGCGGAGCGGGCCGAGGGGGTTCAGATCGATCTGCGGCGCGCGGAGGAGGTCGGCGTCGAGGGCCTTCTCTACGAGTTCGTCTGGCTGATCGGGCCCGAGGAACGGCGCTCCGCGCAGCTCGCCTGGGGCCTGAGCCGCTTCAAGGACGGCAAGGTCCTCTCGAGCTCGATCTTCGCGACTGAGGACGCCGCGCGCTCAGCGATCGCGCGCGGCGCCTGAGGCGAGTTACTCCTCGGCGAGGATGCCGTAGAGCTTGCGGCGGGCGTCCTTGAGAATCTCCGCCGCCTTCGTCAGCTGCTCCTCGTTGTCGGCGCGGGCGAGTTGCTTCGCCGCTCCCATTAACTTGAAGAGCTCCTTGCGGGCCTCGAATCGCGGCGAGTCCTCGTCGCCCTCCTCCCAAGGCTGCTGGCCTTCGGTTCGCTCCGGAGCGGCCTCCTTGCCGGCGTCCGTGAGCGAGTAGACCTTGCGGCCCTCGACCTCTTCGGCCGTGGCCAGTCCCTCGTCCTCCAGCAGCTGGAGCGTCGGGTAGATCGAGCCGGCACTCGGGCGCCAGCGGCCCCCCGTGCGCTCCTCGAGCTCGGTGATCAGCTCGTAGCCGTGCATCGGCCTGTCGTCGAGCAGCGCCAGGATGGCGCTGCGGACATCGCCGCGGCGGACGCGATGGCGCCCCCGGCCGTGTCCTCGACCGCCTCCGCGACTCATCTCGTGCCGCCGCCAGTGAGCCGGGTGGCGGCTTCTCTGTCTGTGCATTCGCGTCTTTCCTTTCGATCAATCATGAACTAACGCGATATATCGTAACAGGTCGCTATCTCCTGCTCACAAATCCCAGCCGAAGAGCATCGAGCGCTGATCGGGGGCCTCCCGCTCGTAGAAGCGGTGGGCATCGGTGCGCGACTCGGCGCTGCTCAGAGACAGATGGCTGGCGCCACGCTCCCGCGCCCACTCCCTGGCGGCGTCGAGCAGCCCCTTCCCCACCCCCTGCGAGCGGTGCTGCGGGCTGACCGCGAGGTCCTCGACCCAGCAGCGCGGGCCGAAGCGCACTGAGTTGAGGTCGAGGTACGCGGTGCAGAGCCCGAGCAGCTCGCCGCGATGCTCGGCGACCAGCACGGCGGCCTCCTCGTCGACGATGGCAGCCTCGATAGCCGTCCGCGCGCGCTCGGCGTCCCAGCCCGCCGACACCGACCCGGGAGGCGCGAACAGCCACTCATACATGCCGAGCACCCGTTCGACCTCACCCTGCACGGCCTCGCGAACCTTCGCCATCGCCGCAGGCTATCCCGCCGAGCCGCTGATCAAGCCTTCTAGGTAGCGTTCGGGTCATGCGAAATCCAAGGAACTTCTTCAAGCCAATGGCGATCGGCGCGCCCGATCCGCTCCGCGAGATCCCAGTCAAGCCCTCGCGGATGATCCACTTCTTCGACGCGTCCAACGAGAAGATGCGGGCGAAGGTGCCCGACATGGCCAAGCAGGCCGACATTCTGCTCGGCAACCTCGAGGACGCGATCACGGTCGATAACAAGGTCCCCGCCAGGCGAGGGCTGATCGAGGTCGGCAAGGAGGTCGACTTCGGCGACACCCAGCTCTGGACCAGGGTGAACGCGCTGGAGAGCCCCTGGGTCCTCGACGACCTCACCGAGTTGGTCACCGAGATCGGCGAGGTGCTCGAGGTGATCATGGTCCCCAAGGTCGAGGGACCCTGGGACATCCACTACGTCGACCAGCTGCTCGCCCAATTGGAGGCGAAGGCGAAGGTCGAGCGTCCGATCCTGATCCACGCGATCCTCGAGACGGCGCAGGGCGTCGTCAACCTGGCGGAGATCGCCGCGGCCAGCCCGCGGATGCAGGGAATGAGCTTCGGGCCGGCCGACCTGGCCGCCTCGCGGCGGATGAAGACCACGAGGGTCGGCGGAGGCCATCCCGGCTACCGCGTGATGGAGGACCCGGACCCCGACAACCCGGATGCCGAGCGGGTCACCGCGCAGCAGGACCTCTGGCACTACTCGATCGCGCGCATGGTCGACGCCTGCGCGTCGAACGACATCCTGCCCTTCTACGGCCCGTTCGGAGACATCAAGGACACCGCCGGCTGCGAGACGCAGTTCCGCGCGGCGTTCCTGATGGGCTGTGTCGGCGCCTGGTCGCTGCACCCGGTGCAGATCGAGATCGCCAAGAAGGTCTTCAGCCCGCCGCCCGACGAGGTGATCTTCGCCAAGAAGGTGCTGGAGGCGATCCCGGACGGCGCCGGAGTGCACATGATCGACGGCAAGATGCAGGACGACGCCACCTGGAAGCAGTGCAAGGTGATGGTGACGCTCGCCGAGATGCTCGCCAAGAAGGACCCTGAACTGGCCAAGGCCTACGAGGTGTGAGCGAGTCCTTCCGGATCACCCTGCGGGTCCGCTACAGCGAGTGCGACCCGCAGGGGGTCGTCTTCAACGCCAACTACCTGATGTATTTCGATCTCGCCATGACCGAGCTCTGGCGCGAGCTCGGCGGCTACCAGGAGATGGTCGAGGCCGGCGTCGACATGGTGGTCGGCGAGGCCGCGGTCCGCTACCTGGCGCCGCTGCGATTCGACGACGAGTTCGAGATCGTCGCGCGCATCGTCCGGTTGGGCGACACCTCGATGACGACCGAGCTGGTGATCGAGAGCGGCGGCGAGCCTGCCGCCGAGGGCGAGCTGCGACACGTCTTCATCGAGTCGGGCGGGGGACCGAAGGCGCCCATCCCGGAGCCGATTCGCTCCGGCCTGGAGCGCTACCTCGTCTAAGCCAGCGCTGGCGCTTCGGGCAGGCGATCCAGCGCGCTGCTCAGCTCGTCCTCGGAGAGCTCCAGGTCCTCGAGCTCGCCGGCGAAGTAGGCGGAATAGGCGGACATGTCGAAGTGACCGTGGCCGGAGAGGTTGAAGAGGATCACCCGCTCCTCCCCCGCCTGCTTGGCCGCCTCGGCCTCGTCGAAGACCGCGTGGATCGCGTGGGCCGGCTCGGGCCCGGGGATGATGCCCTCGCAGCGCGAGAAGCGCACAGCCGCCTCGAAGGCGGCGGTCTGCTTGATCGCGGTCGCCTCCACGAGCCCCTCCTTGACCAGGGCGGAGAGGCTCGGGGCGTCGCCGTGGTAGCGCAGCCCCCCGGCGTGTACGGGCGGCGGGACGAAATCGTGGCCCAGCGTGTACATGGGCATCAGCGGCGTCATGCCCACCGTGTCGCCGAAGTCGTAGGCGTAGCGGCCGCGGGTCAGGGTCGGGCAGGCGGCCGGCTCGGCGCCGACGAACCGGGTCTCTGTTCCATCGCGGAGGCGCCGCCGCAGGAACGGGTAGGCGATCCCGGCGAAGTTGGAGCCACCGCCGACGCAGCCGATCACGACGTCCGGGGACTCCCCCGCCATCTCCATCTGCTTGATGCACTCCTCGCCGATCACCGTCTGGTGCAGGCAGACGTGGTTGAGCACTGAGCCCAGCGAGTAGTTCGTGTCGTCGGAGGACGCCGCGACCTCGACCGCTTCCGAGATCGCGATGCCGAGGCTGCCGGAGCTGTGCTCGGCCTGCGAGCGCCCCGCCTCGGTCAGGTCCGAGGGGCTGCGGTGGACCGTCCCGCCCCAGGTCTCGATCATCGCCTTGCGATAGGGCTTCTGGTCGTAGGAGATCCCGACCATGAACACCTCGCACTCGAGCCCGAAGAGCCGGCAGGCAAGCGACATCGCCGATCCCCACTGGCCGGCGCCGGTCTCGGTGGAGATCTTCCGGATCCCGGCCTCGCGGTTGTAGAAGGCCTGCGCGACCGCGGTGTTCGGCTTGTGGGAGCCGGCCGGTGAGACCCCCTCGTACTTGTAGTAGATGTGCGCCGGGGTATCGAGCTCGCGCTCCAGGCGCCGCGCCCGCAGCAGCGGCGTCGGGCGCCAGAGGCGGTAGATCTCGCGGACCTCGTCCGGGATCTCGATGTCCGGCTCCGCCGAGACCTCCTGCTCGATCAGGCCCATCGGGAAGATCGGCGCCAGATCGTCGGGGCCGGCGGGCTCGCCCGTGGCGGGACTGAGCGGCGGTGGCGGCGGGTCGCCAGGGAGGTCCGCGAGGAGGTTCACCCAGCTGGTGGGGATCTCCTCCTCGGAGAGCTCGAACTTGACCTGCTCGCTCATCGCCGCGCGATTCTATGCCTAGACCGGTACCCAGTAGTGCGCATTTAGCCGCCCGCCCCATTCCCGATGAACTAGTAATGCGCCTGCGGCTCGCATCACTCGGTCTCACCCTGCTCGGCACGGCAGCGCTCCTGCTCGTTCCCACTGCCGCCCAGGCGCGTCCCACCTGCCACGGAAAGAAGGCGACGGTCGTGCTGGGCGGCGGCAACAACAAGTACGTCGCGCCGCATCACGGGCACGGCAACCAAGTGGTGGTCGCGGGCGCCGGGAACGACTACATCGTCACCGGCAAGGGCTCGGATGTGGTCTGCGCGGGTGACGGCAACGACCGCGTTCTCGCCGGCCGGGGAACCGATCACGTCTACGGCGGAACCGGCGACGACACGATCGTGAACATCAAGGGCAAGGACTCGAGCTTCGGGGAGGACGGCAACGACACGATCGTCGGTGGTCCGAGCCCCGACGCGATCGACGGCGGCACGGGCAACGACAGCCTCGACGGCGGCAGCGACCGCGACCACGTCGAGGGCGGCCCCGGAGACGACCTGATCCAGGGCGGTGACGGGAGCGACACCCTCGACGGAGGGGACGGTGTCGACGAGATCCACGGCGGTTCGGGCGGCGAGGACATGACCGGCGGGACTGGCAACGACCGGCTCTACGGCGACCTGCTCGACGACCACATGGACGGCGGCCCCGGCGACGACCTGCTCGTCGGTGGCCACGGCAACGACAAGATGAGCGGCGGCAGCGGCAACGACTGGATGCGCGGAGGCCCGAACGGCGACACCTACGCCGGCGGCGACGGAATCGACACGGTGAGCTACGCGGACACCACACCCTCCTTTGACACCACGAACGGCGTCAACGTCGACATGCCCTCGGGCCAGGCCATGACCCCCGACGGATACGAGCAGTTCAACGGGGTCGAGGGCTTTCTCGGCTCTGCCTTCGACGACACGCTCACGGGGGCGAGCGGATCCGACGACCTGGACGGCGGCCCCGGGAACGACAAGATCGCGGGTGGCGGCGGCGCCGACCAGCTCAATGGCGGCCCCGGCGACGACAGCTGCACCGTGAGCGGCGGGGGCAAGACCACCGCGTGCGGCCTCGGCGCGCTCCCCGAGACGCCCTCGGACCCGAGGCCGTCAGGAGCGTTCGTCTACATGGACCCACGCGGTCCCGACCCCGGCCTCTACGTGATCGGCGCCCAGAATGGCGCCAACGACGACCTGCTCGTCGCGGCGGCCAACGGCGTCTTCTCCGTGACGTCGCGCGCCGGCTCGGCGATCTCCAGCCTGCGCGGCCCGGTCGACACCTGCGCCGTCCTGCGCGCCCTGGTCCAGTGCCCCACACCCTCGACCCCGCTCAGCTTCGTCACCGTGTGGGGTGACTCGGGGAATGACCACCTGAGCCTCTCAGGCAGCTTTCCGTCGACAATGACCACCCTCATGGACGGCGGACCGGGAAGCGACGTCCTCGACGGCACCTCTGGCGACGACATCCTCTACAGCGGGCAGTCCGGAAACGACGTCCTCAACGGCGGTGACGGCAGCGACGCGCTGCTCGGTCTCGGCAGCGGCGGCGACAAGCTCAACGGCGGCAACGGGAACGACCAGCTCGTCACGGACGATGTCTGCCAGGGCCACGACTACAGCGGAGGCCCGGGCTTCGACATCGCCGGCTTCGCCCGCTACAAGTTCGCGCCTAAGAACGGCGTCAAGGCGACCCTCGGGGGCACCGCAACCGACCCCGACCGCGGCAACTGCACCCCCACCCACCTGGCCAACGACCTGGAGATTCTGGAGGGATCGGACGGCCCCGACATCCTCACCGGGACGAACGGCAAGAACCCGCTGATCCTGGGCCGCGGCGGCAATGACGTCATCCACGGCATGGGCGGCGCCGACGACATCGACGGCGGCAGCGGGATCGACAGCCTCTACGGCGACGGCGGCTTCGACACGCTCGAGTCACAGGACGGCCAGCGCGACCGCACGGTCGACTGCGGCAAGAGCGGCGGGCAGGCCTTCCGCGACAAGGCCGACCCCGTCAAGCGCTGCAAGAAGCTGAAGAAGAGCGCGCGCAAGCGGAAGGGCCGCTGAGCGCCGCGGCCTTGTGCAGGGTAATGACCCTGGGACCGGGTGCGCTCGCTACCTGAAGGGGAGCGGCGGCTACCGCGACCAGGCGAGCGCTGCGGTCTTTCCATAGCGCCCGCCACCAAACGGATAGCGCCGGCACCCGGTCCTTGACAAGCGCCCCCATCCCGGGGGCGCCGCGGGTTTATCCGAGCCGGTCTTCCAAAGCCTTCAGCTGGCCGCGCACCTCATCCGGCAGGCGGGAGCCGAACTGCGCCAGGTGGGAGGAGACCTGGTGGAGCTGCTGGCGCACCTCGTCGGGGTCGACCTTGAGCAGGGTCTCCATGTCGTCGTCGGAGATGTCGAGGCCCTCGGTGTTGATGTCGCCGGCCGGCGGCACCAGCCCGATCGGAGTCTCGTCGGCCTCACCCTCGCGCGCGGTGCGGCGGCAGATCCAGTCGAGCACCCGGATGTTCTCGCCGAAGCCGGGCCAGATGAACTTGCCGTCATCGTCCTTGCGGAACCAGTTGACGACGAAGATCTTCGGGAGCTTCGAGTCGTCGCCCTTGGCGCCGATCTCCAGCCAGTGCTTCATGTAGTCGGCCATGTTGTAGCCGCAGAACGGGAGCATCGCGAACGGGTCGAACCGGAGCTGACCCACCGCGCCGGCGGCGGCTGCGGTCGTCTCGACCGACATCGTCGAGGCGAGGAACACGCCGTGCTCCCAGTCGTACGCCTCGTGCACGAGCGGCACCGCCGTCGCGCGGCGGCCACCGAACAGGAAGGCGTCGATCGGCACGCCGGCCGGGTCGTCCCAGGCCGGATCGAAGGTCGGGCACTGGGTGACCGACACGGTGAAGCGGGAGTTGGGGTGCGCAGCCGGCTCGTCCTTCTCGGGCGTCCAGTCGCGGCCCTTCCAGTCGATCAGATGGTCGGGGGCGTCGCCCATTCCCTCCCACCAGATGTCGCCGTCATCGGTCTTGGCGACGTTGGTGAAGATCGTGTCGCGCTCGACCGACTTCATCGCGTTGGGGTTGGTCTTGACGCCGGTGCCGGGCGCGACGCCGAAGAAGCCGGCCTCCGGGTTGATGGCGTAGAGGCGCCCGTCCTCCCCGAATCGGATCCAGGCGATGTCGTCGCCGATCGTCTGCACCTTCCAGCCCGGGACGCTCGGCACGAGCATCGCGAGATTGGTCTTGCCCGAGGCCGACGGGAACGCCGCCGCCAGGTGCTTGACCGTGCCCTCCGGTGAGGTCAGCTTGATGATCAGCATGTGCTCGGCCATCCAGCCCTCGTCGCGGGCCATCGCCGAGGCGATGCGCAGGGCGAGGCACTTCTTCCCGAGCAGCGCGTTGCCGCCGTAGCCCGAGCCGTAGGACCAGATCTCGCGGGCCTCCGGGAAGTGGACGATGTACTTCGTCTCGTTACAGGGCCAGGGGACGTCGTGCTCGCCGTGGGTGAGCGGCATGCCGACCGAATGGACGCAGGGGACGAAGTCCCCGTCCTCACCGAGCGCCTCGAGGGCCTTGGCCCCCATCCGGGTCATGATCCGCATCGAGGTTGCGACATAGGCCGAATCGGTCACCTGGACGCCGATCTGCGCAACCGGGGAGCCGATCGGGCCCATCGAGAAGGGCACGACGTACATCGTGCGGCCCTGCATCGAGCCGCTGAAGAGGTCTGTGAGCAACTCCCGCATCTCCTCCGGGTGATGCCAGTTGTTGTTGGGACCGGCGTCCTCCTCCTGCTCGGAGCAGATGAAGGTGCGGTCCTCCACCCTGGCCACATCGTCGGGGTCGGAGCGGGCCAGATAGGAGTTGGGACGCTTGGCGTCGGAGAGCTTCTCGAAGGTCCCGGCGTCGACCAGCGTCTGACAGAGGTCGTCGTACTCGGCCGCGGATCCGTCACACCAATGGATCGAATCGGGCTGGGTCAACTCGGCCATCTCCTCGACCCAGGAGACCAGCTTGGCGTGCGTCGTCGGTGCCTCTTGCGCGGCAGTTGTCTCACTCACTGATGCGTTCAACTCCTTGGTTTCGATGGGTTCCCCCTCCCTGCGAGGCGCGAGATGTTTTCACACCGCTCGGCGCCCAAGCGCGGTTCCAAAGGGAGGGATGCCCGGCGAATCGTAGGGATTCGCGGATTTTGTGGGCCCACCGTAGTGATCAGCCCGAGGACATCCATCGGTGCTCAGCACGTAGGCACCTGCGTAGTCATCCCACCCCGAAGACCGGTGCGCGGCGCTGACGCGGCACGCACACTCCAGGCATAGGTTGGGCACACAGACCATTCGCCATCTGGAAGGGGTTCCGATGACCGTTACGACCGATCTGCTCCGCCGCTTCGAAGAGCTCTCCAAGCAGGACACCGACTACGCCGGCGGCAAGGGCGCCAATCTCGGCGAGATGACCGCGGCGGGCCTCCCGGTCCCCCCCGGCTTCGTCGTCGGCGCCTCCTCATACGCTCTCTTCTGCGACACGGGTGGCCTTCGCGACCGGATCGAGGAGCGGCTCTCCTCCGTGGACGTGGACGACACCGCCGCGCTGGACATCGCCACCAAGGAAGTCCGCAAGATGGTCGAGGCCGAGCCCGTCCCCGACGAGGTGGCTGACGATATCCGCGCTGCCTACCTGGAGCTAGCCGGCGACCGCGACAACCCTCCCGTCGCCGTCCGCTCGTCCGCCACGGCAGAGGACACCGAGGCCGCCTCCTTCGCCGGTATGAACGAGACCTTCCTGAACGTCCGCGGCCCGGACGAGGTCGTCGACGCGGTCCGCCGCTGCTGGTCCTCGCTGTTCGGCGCCCGCACCGTCTTCTACCGCGCCAAGCAGGGCTTCGGCCAGTCTGACATGGACATCGCGGTCGTCGTCCAGCTGCAGATCCTCTCCACCCGAGCCGGCGTCATGTTCACCATCGACCCCGCCTCAGGCGACCATGATCGCCTCGTCATCGAGGGCTCCCTCGGCCTCGGCGAGTCGGTCGTCTCTGGTCAGGTGTCTCCCGACCGCTACGTGATCGACAAGAAGACGCTCCACATCGAGAAGCGCGACGTGAAGCGCAAGGAGCTCGTCATCGAGCCGCTGCCCGAGGGTGGCACCCGCACCCGTGAGCTCTCCGGAGACGAGTCCACCCAGCCGGTGCTCACCGATGACGAGGTTCGCCGCATTGCCGAGCTCGGCATCCGCGACGAAAAGCACTACGGCACCCCGCAGGACACCGAGTGGGCCTTCGACGAGGAGGGCCTCGCCTGGATGCTCCAGAGCCGGCCCGTGACCTCCTCCGGCGGCGACACCTCCGTGACGCTCGCCGAGCACGAGGGCGAGGCGCTGGTCCGCGGCCTGGGCGCCGCGCCCGGCGTCGCCCATGGCGAGGTCAAGATCATCTCGGAGATCAGCCAGGGCAACGACCTGAAGGAGGGCGACGTCCTCGTCACCCACATGACGGCGCCCGACTGGGTCCCGCTGATGAGGCGCTCGGCCGCGATCATCACCGACTCCGGCGGCATGACCTGCCACGCCGCGATCGTCTCTCGCGAGCTCGGCATCCCCTGCGTCGTCGGCGCAGCCGAGGCGACCTCAAAGCTCCGTGACGGAGAGCTCGTCACCGTGGACGCCACACACGGGACGGTGTACGAGGGCGAAATCGCCGTCACTGGACAGGAGACCGGGTCCGGTGACGGGACCGCCCCCCTAGGGGGCGGGGCTCCCGTCACCGCGACCCAGCTCCTCGTCAACCTGTCCGAGCCCTCGCAGATCGAGCGGGCTGCAAGCCTGAACGTCGAGGGCTGTGGCCTGCTCCGGGCGGAGCTGATGGTGATCGAGGCCCTCGAGGGCCGCCATCCGCGCCTGCTGATCGAGCAGGGCAAGGGCGAGGAGTTCATCGTCCGGATGGGCGAGGCGCTGACCAAGTTCGCCGAGGGCTTCGCCCCGAGGCCGATCACCTACCGGACGATCGACTTCCGCTCCAACGAGTTCAAGGGGCTCGAGGGCGGCGACCGCTTCGAGCCGGAGGAGGCGAACCCGATGATCGGATACCGGGGCGCCCTCCGCTACATGAAAGAGCCCGACCTCTTCAAGCTCGAGCTCGCCGCGATCCGCCGTGTCTGGGACGCCGGCCACACGAACTTCCACGTGATGCTGCCATTCGTCCGCACGCCGCGCGAGCTGATCGCGTGCCGCAACGTGATGGCCGAGGAAGGCCTGCTCGACCTGCCCGGCTTCGAGCTCTGGGTGATGGCCGAGGTCCCGTCGGTCTACTTCCACCTCCCCCGCTACGCCGAGCTCGGCGTGAAGGGGATCTCGATCGGGTCGAACGACCTGACCCAGCTGATGCTGGGCTCCGATCGCGACTCCGAGGTGCTCTCGGCGATGTTCGACGAGCGCGACTCGGCGGTCCAGGACTACCTGCGGCTGCTGATCCCCCGCGCCAAGGAGCTCGGCCTGTCGACCTCAATCTGCGGCCAGGCACCGTCCGTGCACCGCGAGTACGCCCAGCTGCTGGTCGAGTGCGGCATCGACGCGATCTCGGTCAACATCGACACGGTCGACAACGCGCGCCGCCTGATCGCCTCCGCCGAGCAGCGCGTCCTGCTCGACGCCACCCGAGCCGGAAGCTAGAGGGGGGCTGGGGGCCATGGAGGATCAGCTCACCGCACTGGACGCGACCTTCCTGGAGCTCGAGGAGGCCGACCAGAGCGCCCACATGCACATCGGCGCCGTCATGCTGCTGGAGCCGCAGCCGGGCGGGGGCGCCCCTCCGATCGACCTGATTCGCCAGGACGTAGTCGATCGGCTCCCCGACCTGCCGCGCTACACCCAGCGCCTCTCCTCCCCGCATACCGGCGGCCTGCACTGGCCCAGCTGGGAGGAGGACAGGCGGTTCCGCGTCGAACGGCACGTCCGGATCGCGGGGCTGCCCGCGCCCGGCGGAGTCGACGAGCTCCTGGAATGGGCCGGCGAGTACTACTCCCACCGCCTCGACCGCTCGAAGCCGCTCTGGGAGATCGTGGTCATCGAGCTGGCCGACGGGCGCTGGGCCCTCGTCACCAAGACCCACCACTGCATGATCGACGGCGTTGGCTCCGTCGACATGGCGACCACCCTGCTCGACATCGAGCCCGAGCGCCGAGCCCCCCGCAACGGCGGCTCGGACGCGGCGGCGCACGTCGGCCACCCCAACACCGAAGAGACTCCCAGGCGGGGAGTGCGCCACGCGGCCTCCCTGGTCGCGAAGCCCTACCTGTTCGTCGGGCATGCGGCCCTCCGCGCCGCCCACGCCGGCCTGCATGCGGTCGAGACCGCGGTCGGCATGGCGACCCACCCGAGCCGGGCTCGGGACGCCGCTCACCGCTCCCGTGCCCTGGCCGAGCTGATCGTTCGCGACGAGTTGGTCGCGGCCCCGGAGTGCAGCCTCAACCGGCCGATCGGCGCCGGACGGCAGCTGGCCGTGATCACGGTGAAGCTCGACGAGCTCAAGGAGATCAAGAACGCGCTCGGCGGCACCCTCAACGACGTCGTCCTCGCGGCCGCGGCCGGGGGCTTCCGCCGGCTGCTCACCGAGCGCGGCGAGGTGATCACCGAGCCCGGCCTCCGCGCCATGGTCCCGATGAACATCCGCACTGCAGCCGACCACCTCTCGATGGGCAACCGGATCTCGTCCCTGTTCGTCCACCTTCCGGTCTGGGCCGCCGACCCCGAGGAGCGGTATCGCCACCAGGTCGAGGAGGCGGAGACTCTGAAGTCCGGAACGCAGCACGAGGGCTCGAGCGTGTTGCTCAACCTCGGCAATCACATGCCGCCGGTGCTGCACAGCTTCGTCGCGCGGGCCCTGTTCGCGACGCGCCTCTTCAACGTCACGGTCACCAACGTCCCCGGCCCGCAGATCCCCCTCTACTACTTCGGCTCGAAGGTCAAGGAGATCTGGCCCCTGGTCCCGATTGCGGCCGAACACGCCGTCGGCCTCGCGGTCTTCAGCTACGACGGCAGTCTCTTCTTCTGCATCAACGCCGACCGAGACACGGTCCCGGACCTCGGCGTGCTCAACACCGGGATCGCCGAATCGCTCGCAGAGCTCGGCGAGCTGGCCCGCTCGGGACAGGCGGCCTGATGTTCCAGGTGAGAATCCACGGCCGAGGCGGCCAGGGCGTCGTCACCGCGGCCGAGATGCTCTCGATCGCCGCCTTCGAGAACGGCGAGCACGCCCAGGCCTTCCCCACCTTCGGCTCGGAGCGCACGGGTGCGCCCGTGACCGCGTTCTGCCGGATCGACGATCACGAGATTCGCGTCCGCGAACCGATCTCCGAGCCGAACGCCCTGATCATCCAGGACCCCACCCTCCTTCACCAGGTCAAGGTCTTCAGCGGGTTGCAGGACGACGGCTTCGTGCTGATCAACACCTCGCGCGGCATGGACGAGCTGGGCCTCAGCGAGTTCGCCGAAGGCTTCGCGCCCGGCCGGCTGCTCACGCTCGCCGCCAGCGAGATCGCCAACCGCGAGCTGGGCCGGCCGATGCCCAACACGTCGCTGCTCGGCGGGTTCGCTGCGATGACCGGCGTCGTCAGCCTCGAAGCGGTCGCCCGCGCGATCGCCCAGAAGTTCTCGGGCGAGATCGCCGACCGCAACGTGCGCGCGTCTGAGAGCGCCTACGAATCGGTCCGCCAAAGGGTCGAGGAGCTCACCCATGCCTAGTCGCGGACGCCGGCAGGAGGAGGGTTCCCGCGCTGTCGCCGAGGCCGTGGCGCTCTGCCGGCCAGAGGTGATCAGCGCGTATCCGATCTCCCCGCAGACCCACATCGTCGAGCACCTCTCCGACCTGGTCCGGACCGGCGACCTCGACCCCTGCGAGTACCTGATGGTGGAGTCCGAGTTCGGCGCCATGTCCGCGGCGATCGGCGCATCCGCGGCCGGCGCCCGCACCTACACGGCGACCGCCTCCCAGGGTCTCCTCTACATGGCCGAGGCGCTCTACAACGCGTCGGGCCTCGGGCTGCCGATCGTGATGACGGTCGCCAATCGCGCGATCGGTGCTCCGATCAACATCTGGAACGACCACTCCGATTCGATGTCGCAGCGCGACTCCGGCTGGATCCAGCTCTACGCCGAGTCGAACCAGGAGGCCCTCGACATGCATATCCAGGCCTACCGGATCGCGGAGGAGATCTCGCTGCCGGTGATGGTCTGCATGGACGGCTTCATCCTCACCCACGCCTACGAGGAGGTGGACATCCCGACGCAGGAGAGCGTCGACGGATTCGTGCCGCCCTTCGAGCCCCGCCACGTGCTCGACCCCGCCGATCCGATGACGATCGGGGCGATGGTCGGCCCGGAGGCGTTCTTCGAGGTCAAGTACCTCGCCCACGCCAAGCAGATGCAGGCCCTCGACGCAATCGCCCAGGTGGGGCAGCGCTTCGCCGTCGACTTCGGGCGGCCGTCCGGGGGACTGGTTCGCAGGTACAGGACCCAGGGCGCCGAGACGATCATCGTGGCGCTCGGTTCCGTCCTGGGGACGATCGAGGAGGTCGTCGACGAGATGCGCGACGCCGGGATCCGGGTCGGCGCTCTCGCCATCAAGTCCTTTCGGCCCTTCCCGCTCGAGGAGGTCCGGGAGGCGCTCGCCGGCGCCTGCCGGATCGTCGTCCTCGAGAAGGCCCTCGCGCCAGGGCGCGGCGGGATCGTCTCCACGGACGTTCACGAGGCCCTGGTGGGCGGACACGCACGCTGCAGCACCGTGATTGCGGGTCTGGGCGGTCGAGCGATCACCCGCGCCTCGCTCCACGGCCTGTTGGAACGGGCCGGTCGCGACGAGCTCGAATCCCTCTCCTTCCTCGACCTCGATCTGGAGCTCGTCAAGCGCGAGCTCGAGCGAGAGACCGACGGCAGGCCGGCGGGTCCCCACGCCGAGAACATGCTGCGCGACCTCGGCATCGTCGCTGCGGAGGCCCACTGATGCCCTACCAGGAGGTCAAGCTCTACCAGACGGGCACCTACGTGGCCGGCAACCGGCTGCTCGACCCAGCGAAGCGGACGGTCCAGGCCAAGATGGAGCGCTCCAACACGCTCACCTGCGGCCACCGTGCCTGCCAGGGGTGCGGCGAGGCGCTCGGCGCCCGCTATGTCCTCGACTCCGCGATGCGGGCGACGAAGGGAAAGCTCGTCGCCGCGAACGCCACCGGGTGCCTGGAGGTCTTCTCCACCCCGTACCCCGAAAGCTCCTGGAACCTGCCCTGGATCCACTCGCTGTTCGGCAACGCGCCGGCCGTCGCCACCGGGGTCGCCGCCGCGATGCGCGCCAAGGGCCGCGAGGACATCCGCGTGGTCGGCCAGGGCGGTGACGGCGGCACGCTCGACATCGGCTTCGGCTGCCTCTCCGGGATGTTCGAGCGAAACGACGACGTGCTCTTCGTCTGTTACGACAACGAGGCGTACATGAACACCGGCGTCCAGCGCTCGGGCGCCACCCCGCCGGCCGCCCGCACGGCGAACACCAAGCCGGTCGGCGACACGACCGGCAACGTCTTCGGCCAGGGCAAGAACGCGCCGTTGATCGCGATGGCGCATGAGATCCCCTACGTGGCGACCGCGACCGTGGCCGACCTCCACGACCTCGAGTACAAGGTCGAGCGGGCGATGGAGTTCCGCGGCGCCCGCTACCTGCACGTCTTCGTGCCCTGCCCACTCGGGTGGGGTTCCGCCTCCGGCGACACGATCAAGATCGCCCGCCTCGTCAGGGAGAGCGGGATCTTCCCCGTCTTCGAGGCGGAGGACGGCGAGGTGGTCGGCGTCTCCAAGATCCGCAAGCAGGTGCCCGTGACCGAGTACCTGAAGCTGCAGCGGCGCTATGCGCACCTCTTCAAGGACCCGCCGCAGACCGAGGTGATCGAGGCGATCCAGGCCCGCGCCGACGCCAACATCGAGCGCTTCGGCCTACTCGGCGGCTACGGCTCGCTCCCCGACCTGCTCCACGATGGCGGGCACGACCTGCTAGCCGACACCCCCCACGGACCGCAGTGATGGCCTCCCGTCCCTACGCCATCACGCTCGACGTCGGCTCCAGCCTCGCCAACAAGACCGGCTCCTGGCGAACCGAGCGGGCCCAGTACGTCGACCGCCTCCCTCCCTGCAACCAGGCCTGCCCGGCCGGCGAGAACTGCCAGGCCTGGCTGTACGAGGCCGAGGACGGCGGCGAGGGCTACGAGCGCGCCTGGCGCAAGATCGTCGAGGAGAACCCGTTCCCGGCGATCATGGGCCGCGTCTGTTACCACCCGTGCGAGTCGACCTGCAACCGCGGCGAGCTGGATGAGTCAGTCGGCATCCACTCGGTTGAGCGCTTCATCGGCGACGAGGCGATCAAGCAGGGCTGGTCCTTCGAGCCGCCCGCCAAGCCGTCGGGCAAGCGGGTGCTCATCGTCGGGGCGGGCCCCTCCGGCCTCTCCGCCGCCTACCACCTGCGCCGCCTCGGCCACGAGGTGACGATCCGCGAGGCAGGCCCGATGGCCGGCGGCATGATGCGCTTCGGCATCCCGACCTACCGGCTTCCGCGCGACGTGCTGGACGCCGAGGTCCAGCGGATCCTCGACCTGGGTGTGGAGCTCGAGCTCAACAGCAAGGTCACGAACATCGAGGAGGCCATGAAGGAGGAGGGCTTCGACGCGGCCTTCCTCGCCGTCGGCGCCCACATCGGCAGGCACGCCGACATCCCCGCAGGCGAGGCCGCCCACATTCTCGACGCGGTGTCGGTTCTCGAGCAGATGGAGGGTGATGAGCGGCCCCTACTCGGGCGCAAGGTCGTCGTCTACGGCGGCGGCAACACGGCGATGGACGCGGCCCGCACGGCCAAGCGGCTCGGCGCCACCGACGCGGTGGTCGTCTACCGCCGCAACCGCGACAAGATGCCCGCCCACGAGTTCGAGGTCACCGAGGCCGAGGACGAGGGCGTGATGATGCGCTGGCTCGAGACCATCAAGCAGGTCGACGGCAAGAAGATCACCGTTGAGAAGATGGAGCTCGACGAGACGGGCTTCCCCCAGCCCACCGGCGAATTGGACGAGCTCGAGGCCGACTCGGTCATCCTCGCGCTCGGCCAGGAGGCCGACCTCTCCCTCCTCGACGGCGTCGCGGGCATCGAGGTCACCGACGGTGTCGTCGAGGTCGCACCGAACATGATGACCGGGCACGAGGGCGTCTTCGCGGGCGGCGACATGGTCCCCGCGGAGCGCACCGTCACGGTCGGCGTCGGCCACGGCAAGAAGGCCGCGCGCAACATCGACGGCTGGCTCCGAGGCGAGGCCTTCGAGCCCGCGCCGAAGCACGAGGTGGTCACCTTCGACCAGCTCAACACCTGGTACTACGCCGACGCGCCGCGCGCCCTCCAGCCCGAGCTCGAAGCGGCGCGCCGCGCGTCCACCTTCGATGAGGTCGTCGGCGGGCTCGACGAGTCCAACGCCCTCTATGAGGCGCGCCGCTGCATGTCATGCGGCAACTGCTTCTCCTGCGACAACTGCTACGCCGTCTGTCCCGACAACGCCGTGATCAAGCTCGGCGAGCCGGGCGAGCTCTATGAGATCGATCTCGACTTCTGCAAGGGATGCCGGCTCTGCGTCCAGGAGTGCCCGTGCGGCGCGATCGAGATGATCCCCGAGAAGATCTGAAAGGAGGAACGATGGAGATGCGAGCGAGATTCGAGAGATTCCGGGTCGCCTTCTGGGTCCTCGCCGCCGGGATCGTGGGGCTCTACCTCTACGGCCTGGTCTGGCAGGCCTACAGCCCGCTGCAGCTCGGATTGCTCAGCGTCATCTGCCTGAGCCTGCTGACCCTGTTCATCGTCCACGAGGTGATGCTCCGACGTGACCTCCGCAAGCACCCGCGCGAGGTGGACCACACTGACAAGGAGCGCCGCGGCTTCTAGCCTGGCCGCGGGACGACCATCACGGGGCACTTCGCCGCGCGGATCACGCGCGAGGAGACGCTCCCGATCAGCAGGCGCAGCACCGGGCCAAAGCCACGCGATCCGAGCACCAGCAGGTCGACTCCAGACTCGCAGGCCTCGAGCAGCTTCTCGACCGGGTCGCCCTTCTCCAGTATCGGCAGGGCACGCAGCTCGGGCGGAAGCTCGGCGGCCGCGTCATGCAGGCGGCTCTGGAAGTCCGGCCCGGCCTCGGCGCCTGTCTGCGCCGCGGCGGCCGCACCCAGCGCAGGCACCGGCGTCGCCACCCCGACCACCTTCATCGACGCGTGGAACTTCTCCGCGAGCCTGGCCCCCTCCTGGAGGGCCGCCTGCGACTCGGCCATCCCGTCGTACCCCACGGCGAGAACCCGCAGGCGATCCTGCGAGTGGTCCTCCTCCGCGTAGCCCTTCGGGGCGATGATCAGCCGGCAGCGGGCGCCGTGCAGCAGGTGCTCGGCCACGCTGCCGGGCGACACCGAGCCGACGTGCCCGCGATGGGTCGACCCGAGCACGATCAGGTCCGCCTCTCCGCTCTCGGCGAGGGCCTGGAGCGCGTCGGCCGGCGATCCCTTCTCGACGTTCACCACCTTGAGCTCGCCGCCGCCCCGCATGACCACCCGCTCGGCGAGCACCCGCGCGTCCTCGCCGCGGTCGTTCTCCTCGTAGCCGACGACGACCTTGGGATAGAGGGGCTTCCCGTCCATTGACGGGAGCCTAAGCATGTCGGCACGGCGGTCGTCTTCTGCAAGTGTTCGGAACCTGAACGCGACGCCCCGAGGAGAGGCCGCCTACCCGGCCGAGCGCGAGGCCGACGTGGCCCTGCGCGACGGCAGCACGGTCCACGTCAGGCCCGTTCGGGCCGACGACGAGGACGCGCTGTACGCCTTCCTCGAGGGACTCGACCCGAGCTCGCGGATGTTCAGGTTCTTCTCCGGCGGCGTCAACCTGCGCGCGGCCGCGCAATCGATGGCGGAAGCCGACTATGCGCAGCGCTACGGGCTGGTCGCGCTCCGCGACGGTGAGGTGGTCGGTCAGGGCATCTACATCGGCAACGGCGGGGACGACGCCGAGGTCGCGTTCGCGGTCGCCGACCGGCTCCAGGGGCACGGGCTGGCCACGCTGCTGCTCGCTCACCTGGCCGAGGTCGCCGTCGACAACGACATCGCCGTCTTCCAGGCGGAGGTGATGCCCGAGAACCACCGGATGGTGGAGGTGTTCCGGGAGAGCGGCTTCCCGGTCGAGATCTCCTCGGCGCCCGGGGTGATCCGGGTGGTGTTCCCGACCTCCTTCGAGGACGAGGCGCTGCGCCGCTTCGAGGACCGCGACCGGCTGGCGGCCGAGGCCGCCCTCCGCTACTTCCTGGAGCCGAGCGGGATCGCCGTGATCGGCGCCTCGCGGGACCGCACCACCGTCGGCGGACAGCTCTTCCACAACACGCTGGAGTCCGGCTTCGAGGGCGTCACCTACCCCGTCAACCCACACGCTGAGGTCGTGCAGTCGGTCCACTCCTACCGCGGCATCGAGGAGCTGCCGGAGGACGTGGAGCTGGCGGCGATCGCGGTGCCGGCCACGGCCGTCGTCGAGGCGGCCCGGCAGTGCGCCGAGCGCGGAGTGCGGGCGCTGGTCGTGATCTCGGCCGGCTTCGCGGAGGTCGGTCCCGAGGGAGCCGAGCGCGAGCGCGAACTGGTGGCCGTCTGCCGCGCCGCGGGGATGCGCCTGATCGGCCCGAACTGCCTCGGCATCCTCAACACGACCGAGGGCCACCGGTTCAACGCGACCTTCGCTCCGGGCGGGCCTCCGCCGGGCAACGTCGGCTTCGTCACCCAGAGCGGCGCCCTCGGCCTCGCGCTGATCGACCTGGCGAGCGACCGCAGCCTCGGCGTCTCCTCCTTCGCCTCGATCGGCAACCGCGCGGACATCACCGCGAACGACATGCTCGAGTACTGGGAGTCGGACGACGCCACCGAGGTCGCGCTGCTCTACATCGAGTCGTTCAGCGACCCGCGCCGCTTCTCGCGGGTCGCTCGCCGCGTCGGCCGCGAGATGCCGATCGTGGCGGTGAAGAGCGGGCGCTCCGCCGCCGGCCGCCGAGCCACGAGCTCGCACACGGGGGCGCTGATCGCCGCGTCCGATCTGACGGTCGACGCCCTCTTCGACCAGGTCGGGGTGATCCGCACCGAGACGCTCTCGGAGCTCCTCGACGTCGCCTCCCTGCTGGCGACCCAGCCACGCCCGGATGGCAACCGCGTCGGGATCGTCACCAACGCGGGCGGGCCCGGCGTGATGTGCGCGGACGCCTGCGAAGCCGCCGGGCTCGAGGTCCCGGAGCTGCCCGAGGAGGTGCTCGCCTCCCTGCGCGAGTTCCTGCCGGCCGAGGCGGGGATCTCCAACCCCGTCGACATGATCGCGACCGCCTCCGCCGATCACTATCGCCGGACGATCCGGGCGCTGGCGGCTTATGAGGGCCTCGACTCGCTCGTCGTCATCTTCATCAAGCCACTGCTCACCCGCCCCGAGGACGTCGCGGGCGCGATCCACCAGGCGGTCGACGAGATGCCGCGCCGGATCCCGGTGCAGGCGGTGTTCATGTCCGAGAAGGACCACGCCGCGGCCCGCGCGATCGGGGCGATGCCCGTCCACCTCTACCCGGAGGGCGCCGCCAACGCCCTCGGGCGGGTCATGCGCCACGTGGACTGGTGCCGCACCCCGTCCGAGGAGCCGCCGGACTTCGAGGACCTAGACGACGAGCAGGCTGCCGCGCTGATCGCGGAGACGCTCGGCGCGGGACAGGAGTGGATGGACATCGAGGGCGCCTCGCGGCTGCTCGGCTGCTACGGGATCCCGATCCCCCGCTGGCGCGCCGCGGGGAACCCGGCGGAGGCCGCCGGCGCGGCCGCGAAGCTCGAGGGGACGGTGGCCCTGAAGGCGCAGGGGGAGGGTCTCCTTCACAAGACCGAGATGGGCGGTGTGCGGATCGGGCTGGATCCCGGCCAGGTGGCCGAGGCCGCCGGGGAGATGGACCGGGCCGTGAGCGCCGCCGGGGGGAAGTGCGAGAAGTTCATCGTCCAGGAGATGGTCGGCGACGGCACGGAGCTCCTGATCGGCGTCGCCGACGATCCGACCTTCGGCCCGGTTCTCGCCTGCGGCGCCGGGGGGACCCGGGCCGAACTGCTCCGCGACGTCTCCATCCGCGTCACTCCGATCACCCGCACCGACGCCAGTCAGATGATCCGCTCGCTGGTCACCTTCCCTCTGCTCACCGGCTTCCGCGGCGCCCCCGACGCCGATCTGGAGGCGATCGAGGAACAGCTGCTGCGGGTGAGCGCGATGGTCGAGGCCCACGACGAGATCGCCGAGCTGGACCTCAATCCGGTGGTTGCGGGCGCCGACGGGGCACTGGCCGTCGACTACCGCATCAGGCTGCGGGCCCGGCCACCGCAGCGCTCCTGGCCCCGCACCTGGAAGTAGCGAATACTCGGCCGGTGGAGACCGAACACGGCACGACAGAGCGTCTCTACTGGGGGCGAGTAGGTGAGTGGCCACTACGGAGTCGCAGGCCGGAGTGCGCACTGATGAAACCCGGGTCGGGAACGGCGACCATGCTGAGGATGGAACGAATCCACAACAGAATTAGCGATTGGCTGGAATCCGACCTCGTCGGCATCGCGGTGACGCTGGCCGCGGTAGCCGTCTTTGGCCTCGCCTTCATCGGTTTCTACTTCGCCGGACCCGTCGGCGGGATCGCCTTCGCCATCTTCAGCATCGGGCTGATCGCGATGATTGTGGTTCAGCCTGGCCGTTCGAAATAGAAGGACGGCGAGAAGCTCTAGCCGGCGCGACTTCGCCTCACCGCAGGACCTCGAGAAGATCGCCCACCTCGAGCTCCTCGGCGAGCGGATGCCGGAGTGGCCGGTCGGACTTCACCTGGTACCGGTTGCGCCGGCCCTGTCGCTCGCGCACCACGTAGCCATCGTCGACGAGCTCGGAGAGGATCCGGTGGGCGGCGCGCTCCGTGATGCCGACAGCGGCGGCGATGTCCCGCAGGCGTATGCCGGGATCGCGGGCGACGCAGACCAGGACGTGCGCGTGGTTCGTCAGGAAGTCCCAGCGAGGAGCGGCGCGCGTCGTGGCTTTCGCCATACTTGAAAAGTATTTCATGAATTACTGATAGGGTGTTCCAATGGCCAATGAGCTGACCCAGATCCCGCCCGCGACTCCGGTCCCAGTCGCATCACCGATGCCGGCCGCAACGCCGGTCCCAACCGCGCCGATCGTCCCGCCGGGAACTCCGCGAGCGGAGACCCGATGACCGCCGCAGCTTCCAAAGAGCCGTTCGCCGGCTACGACAAGCTCAAGACCAAGGACGTCGTGGCGGCGCTCTCCAGCCATTCCCAGGTGGAACTCGCCGAGGTCGATAGCTACGAGCGCGCCCACGAGGATCGCCTTATGGTTTTCAACAAGCTTCGCTGGCTGCGCCAGGATGAACCGCTCCCGGGTTACGACGCGATGAGCATCGACGACGTGGTCGCGGCGCTCGGGAAGGCCGATCTCTCGGAGATCAAGCGAGTACGCGGCTACGAGCGCAAGTTCCAGGCTCGTCGCGACGTGCTCGATGAGGTCGATCGCCTCCATCAAGAGCGGCGAGTTCCCCTCGTCTCACGCGACTCTGCGCACTAGCGACCGCGCAGTCCCTCTGCAGCACACCTCCCAAGGAAGGAATCACCTCCATGCCCACGATCATCGTGAGTAGCAACGCCAGCGCCCACCAGGACTCCGCGATCTTGTTCGCGGAGGACGTCCAGCCCGAGCATCTGGCGAGCAGCCATCATGCGGCCCAGTTCATCCAGCGCCTGGGATGGGCGGTCGCCGACGCCAAGGACGCCGAGGACGTTTCGTCCGGCTAGCGGGCGACGGCGAGCTCGTGCATCAACCGCCCGCCGAAGCGGGCCCGTCCCCGAGCTCATCGTGGAGCTCGGCGACCAACCCGTCGACGGTGGCCTCAACGGCCGGCGTGAGCCCCTCAGCAGTTTCGAAGCTCTCGCCCTCGATCCCGTAGACGGCGAGCCGCGGCGGCAGGCGATCGAGCTCGCGGGCCAGCTCGACGGCATCGGCCACGCCCAGGGAATGCGTCGAGCCCTTGAACATCTCGGTGGGCAGCGCCGCGTGCGTAACGTCGAAGCGATGGAGGGTCCCGGGCGGCGCGCCGGAGGCGACCGCGTCGATCACGATCGCCTCCTTCACCAGCGCCCACGCCTCGATCAGGGAGGTCGGCTCGCCCTCCTCCTCCACGATCCGGCAGCCCGGCGGACGCGTCGCGCGCAAACGCCTCGCCACCTCGAGGCCCGCCGCGTCATCGGAGCGGTAGTGGTTGCCCACCCCGATCAACCCCAACCAGGCACGGAATCCCGACTCCGGCGCATGGTTGAGCGAGATGCCGAGATCGTGCGCATCCCGGCGGGCGTGCTCGATGTCACGGGCGAGCTGCTCGCGTTGGCGCTCCATCAGGTGGAGCGAGTCGCGCTGCGCGTCGAGGAACTTCCGCTCCTCCTTGAGGAACTCCGGGTCGCTCAGGCGGTGCTCGCGATGAATGAAGTGCTTCGCCATCGCGTCAGGCGCGGTCGACATCGAGCTTCAGGAAGTGGGTCGAGCAGCTGATGCAGGGGTCGTAGTTGCGGATCGCCTGCTCGCACTCCCACTGCAGGCGGTCGTCGGGCAGCTCGACGCGAGGCTTCACGAACTCGAGCAGGTCCTGCTCGATCCGGGCCTGATTCTGGGAGGTGGGAGGAACGATTCGCGCCTCGGCGATCGAGCCGTCGTCCTCCAGCCGGTAGCGGTGCCAGAGCATTCCGCGCGGGGCCTCGCTCCAGCCGCATCCCGCCGCCGCCCTGGGCTCGGGCACCTGCGCCGGGGGATCCGGCGGCTCATAGCCCGCGATCAGCTCCAGCGCCTCCTCCAGGGCGAAGATGATCTCCACGCTGCGAACCAGGATCGACTTGAACGGGTTGCGGCACTCCGGTCCGAGGCCGGCTCCCTCCGCGGCCTCCTTCGCACCATCGGTGAGCTGCTCGTAGTTGAGCGAGTAGCGGGCCATCGGCCCCAGGAAGTAGGTCCCACCGCCGGACATGCGCGACTGCAGGGCGGTCGAGTGCGGGACGTGCTGCTCGGAGAAGTGCTCCTCGTACTCCCCCGGCCCGATGTCGAGACCGGAGCCCGAGACCAGGCGCCCGTCCTCGATCGCGTAGCGGTCCGGTTCGCGCAGCGCGACGAACTCGTAGTCCTGCTCGAAGTCGGGGAACTCGAGGCCTGCGAGGAAGGTGACCGCGCCGCGCATGAAGTCGCGCGACTCCTCTAGCGCCGGGACGAGCGCATCGAGGTGCTCGCGGCCGGGCGCCTTGTAGAAGCCGCCGACCCTGGTGTTGATCGGGTGGATCGCGCGGCCGCCGATCGTCCGCAGCAGCTCGTTGCCCATCGCCTTCACCTTCAGCGCGCCCTCCACCACCTCGCGGTGGTCGCGCGCCATCTGCCAGGCCGAGTCGAAGCCGAAGAAGTCCGGGGCGTGCAGCAGGAAGACGTGAAGCGCGTGCGACTCGATCCACTCGCCGCAGTACATGAGCCGGCGCAGGGCGCGGATCCGCTCGTCCACCTGGACATCGAGCGCGTCCTCCATCGCGTTGAAGGCGCTGGTCATGTAGGCGACCGGGCAAATGCCGCAGATCCGCGCGGTGATGTCCGGCGCCTCCGCAAAGGCGCGGCCGCGGAGGAAGGCCTCGAAGAAGCGAGGGGGCTCGTAGATCTGGAGCTCGACGTTCTCGACCTCGCCGCCGCGGATCTTCACCTGCATCGCGCCCTCCCCCTCGACGCGAGCCAGCGCCTCGGTGCGGATCGTCCGCGTCTCGTCAGCCATCCGCCTCGAGCCTCTCGCTCTCGGCCTGGAACGGCTCGGCGGCCGTGTGGAAGGTCCGGTAGACACGGATCACGTCGACCTCGTCCATCCCGAGGCCCTCGAACCAGCCCGACAGCGACGGCGCGTTCGGCGTCTCCATCGGGCCGAAGCAGCCGTAGCAGCCGCGGTCGTAGCTGGGACAGAGCGCGCCGCAGCCGGCGTGGGTGACCGGCCCGAGGCACGGCGTGCCGTGGGCGACCATCACGCAGACGTTCCCGGCGCGCTTGCACTCGATGCAGACCGAGTGGTTCGCGACGGCCGGCTTGCGCTCGTTGACGAAGGCGCTGATCACCTCGAGCAGCTGGTGGCGGTTGACCGGGCAGCCCTGCAGCTCGAAGTCGACGGGGACGTGCGAGGAGATCGGCGTCGAGGTGTCGAGCGTCGAGATGTAGTCGGGCGTGGCGTAGACGACTGACATGAAGTCCTCGACGTCGGCGAAGTTCTTCAGCGCCTGGATGCCGCCGGAGGTCGCGCAGGCACCGATCGTCACCAGCCGCTTCGACTTCGCCCGGACCTCCTTGATCCGCTCGGCGTCGTGCGGGGTGGTGATCGAGCCCTCGACCAGCGAGAGGTCGTAGGGACCCTCGACCTCGCCGCGCGTCGCCTCCAGGAAGTAGGCCACCTCGATCTGGTCCGGCAGCGAGACGAGCTCGCGCTCGAAGTCGAGTAGGGAGAGCTGACAGCCGTCGCAGGAAGCGAACTTCCAGACCGCAAGCTTCGGCCGGTCGCTCACAGCTCTCGCACTCCGAGCAGCGACCCGATCCGCCCGACCGGGAAGACCGGGCCGTCCTTGCAGACGAAGCGGTGGGCGAGCTGGCAGTGGCCGCAGTGGCCGATCGCGCACTTCATGTTCCGCTCCAGCGAGACGTGGATGCTCTCCGTGGGGACGCCGCGGTCCTGGAGCGCCTGCGTGACGAAGCGCATCATCACCTCCGGCCCACAGACCATCGCCGTGGTTCGAGCGCCCTCGAAGCCGGCGATCGGAATCAGCTTCGTGACCAGCCCCACACGAGCGCCCCAATCCCCCGAGGCGGCATCGACCGTGTACTTGACGTCGATCCCGGACTCTCGCCAGGCCTGGAGCTCGCCGAAGAACAGCATTTCGTCGGGTGAGCGGGCGCCGTACAGGAGCGACACCGCCCGATAGGAGTCGCGGTTCGCGATCAGGTGCTTGATCGCAAGGCGAAGTGGCGCCAAGCCGATCCCACCCGCGACGACGACCACGTCACCTCCCTCCGCGTCGGCGAGTGGCCAGCTGTTGCCGAACGGGCCGCGTACGCCGACCTGAGCGCCTGTCTCGATCGCACAGAGAGCGCGGGTGGCCGCGCCGACGGCGCGCACGGTGTGTCCGAGCCGCTCGTCGGCTCGGCCGCCGCCGCTGACGGAGATCGGCACCTCGCCCGCGCCGAAGGCGTAGAGCATGGAGAACTGGCCGGGACGGAACTCGCCGACGCCGGCGCCAGCGATGGGCTCGAGCTCGAGCGTCCAGGTATCGCCAAGCTCCTGGCGCTTGTCGGCCACTGCGTATGAGGTGGGCACCATCGGATCGACAACCATCGCTCAGCCCGCGCCGACGTGCCCATAGACGTCGAGGAGGCGCATTCGCGTGGCCTGCAGACGCTCAACCATCACCGGGATGAAGCGGCGCATCAGTTGATAGCCCAGCACAGGGTCCGTGTCCGACTTTCCGCGCAGGCACGCAGCGTCGAAGGCGACCGTATGGACATTGCCCATCGCACGGCAATCGAAGTCGACACGGAAAGGCGGCACCAGCCAGGACCATCCGAGCAGGTCCCCGTCGTCAATCGTCTCGATCGTCAGGGCTCCTCGCTGCGGGACGAAGACCTCGAGGGCCACACGGCCGTACCGAATCACGTAGAAGGTGTCGGCCGGGTCCCCCTCGCGCAGGAGGTACTGGCCGTCCTCGAAGGTGGTGTTCCGAGCGCAGCCCGCGATCAGGGCCAAGTGCTCCTTCGACATCCCGTTGAATGCGGGTGCCTCGGCGAGGAGCTGCTCAATGGTCTGCACTGATCCCCCTCTCCTCGTCGCCCGGCCCGAGGTCGGTGGCACGGATCGCCGCCGCCTCCTCGGTGATGTCGATCGCCACCGGGCACCAGGTGATGCAGCGCCCGCAGCCGACGCAGCCCGAGGTCCCGAACTGGTCGATCCAGGTGGCGAGCTTGTGGGTCATCCACTGGCGATAGCGCGAGGGAGCCGAGTTCCGGATGCTGCCGCCGTGAATGTAGGAGTGGTCGAGGTTGAAGCAGGAGTCCCACTGCCGCGTCCGCTCCGCCTCCTCCCCGGCGAGGTCGCTCACGTCCTCGACCGTGTGGCAGAAGCAGGTCGGGCAGACCAGCGTGCAGTTGCCGCAGGTGAGACAGCGCTCCGAGACCTCGTCCCAGCGGGGGTGCTCCATGTTCCGGTAGAGGAGCTCCTTGATCCCATCGGTGTCGAGCTCTCGCCCCATCTGCGAAGCGCACTCCTCGGAGACCGCCGCCGCGGCCTCCGCGTCCGCCTCGCCGGCCTCAGCTGCGCCGATCTCCGCCAGCACCTCCTCCCCGCGATCCGATCCGGCCTCGACCAGGAAGCGGTGCTCGCCGTCGAGCAGCTCGGTCAGCGCGAGGTCGTAGCCGGACTCGGCGCGCGGCCCGGTGCCCATCGACACGCAGAAGCATGTGTTGCCCGCCTTCGAGCAGTTGATCGCGACGATGAACGCGTCGCGGCGACGAGCCTCGTAGTCGGCGTCCGTGTGGGAATCGCCGATGAAGACCTTGTCCTGGATGCCGATCGCCGCCAGGTCGCAGGAGCGGACGCCGAGGAACGCGTATCGCGGCCGCTCCTCGGAGTTCTCCTCGTATGAGATCTCACCACCGGCCGCCTTCTTCGCCTTCCAGAGGGTCAGGTTGGGCGGGAAGAGATGGTGCTTCCAGGAGTTCGGCCCGTTGTTGAAGCCGAAGAGCGCGTCGTCGCCGCGCTCGTGGAGGCGGTAGGTGCCGCCCTCCTGCTCATCCGTGACCCCGGCCGGCAGCTGCGCGGCCGAGGAGATCTCCTCGTAGACGATGGCCCCGTCACGGACCGTCGGTCCGATCACCGTGTAGCCGCGCGACGCCAGCGCGGAGATCAGTTCGTCCATGGCGGCGCTGCGAATTACGGACGCGGTAGAAGGGCTCACTCCCGTCGAAGACTATGCCTCGCCCCCTGCCCGCGTCTAATCGTGGGAACTACGCAGACCGGATGTCACTTGCGGGGCGGCCCGTTCGTCAATTAGACGTGGGACAGCTTCGAGCTCAACACGGCGTCGAGCAGGCCCGGGAAGCGGGCGTCGAGATCCTCCCGGCGCAGCTCCGTGAGCTTCGTGGTGCCCTGCCGCTCCTGGCGGATCACCCCGGCCTCGCGGAGAGTGCGGAAGTGGTGGGTCATCGTCGACTTGCTGAGCCCGAAGCCGAACTTGCCGCAGGCCCGCGGCTCGTCGTCCTCGTCGAGCCGGCGAACGATCTCGAGCCGGTGCGGGTCGCTCAGTGCGGACAGCACGGCCGGCAGCTCGATCTCGCTTCTCTCGGGATGGTGCTCCATGGGAGTCAGTCTAGCGTTGTACGACAAACATCGAACTTCTTTGGTACGATGCTCATCGTACTATCAAACCAACCCGAAGGCAAGCACATGTCCGACACACAGAGCATCGAAACCACAAGCGCCCCCGAGCACGACCGCGAGGGTGACATCCGTCTCACGAGCCCCTCTCGACGCGCCGCGGCCGTCGAGGCGGCGTACATTCTGGAGGCCGTCCGCAAGTGAACCCCGTCACCGCAGCGAAGGGCGCCATGAAGCGGAACTCCAACGCACTGCTGCTGGTCGTCTGTCTCGGCCAGTTCATGGTGGTGCTCGACGTCTCGATCGTGAACGTCGCGCTGCCGTCCATCAAGGACGCGCTCGGCTTCTCTACCAACGGGCTGCAGTGGGTCCTGAACGGCTACACCCTGACCTTCGCCGGCTTCCTGCTGCTGGGCGGGCGCGCCGCCGACCTCTTCGGCCGGCGCCGGATGTTCTACGCCGGCACCCTCCTCTTCTCCGCAGCATCGCTGCTCTGCGCAATCGCCCCCACCGCGGGGACGCTGGTCGGCGCGAGGGCGATCCAGGGCATCGGCGCCGCCCTCCTCTCCCCGGCGACTCTGGCGATCATCACCACCTCATTCGATGAGGGGCAACCGCGCAACCGCGCGCTCGGCGCCTGGGGCGCGGTGGGCGCGATCGGAGCCACCGCCGGCGTCCTGCTGGGCGGCGTGCTCACCGAGGCGTTCAGCTGGCCGGCGATCTTCCTGATCAACGTCCCGATCGGTCTCGGCATCGTGCTCTTCAGCAGCCGCCTGATCCCCGAGGGAGTCAGCGAGTCCGAGAACCGGCACTTCGATCTCTCCGGCGCGGTCCTGGTCACGCTGGGGATGACCGCACTCACCTACGGGATCGTCACCACCGACCGGCTCGGCTGGGGCTCGCTCGGGGTGCTCGGCCCGGTCGCAGCGGGGGCGGCCCTGCTGGTGGCGTTCGCCCTCTACGAGAACGGTCTCACCAGGCACCCGCAGCGAACGCCGCTGATGCCGCTGAGCGTCTTCAAGCTGAGGAACCTCCGCGCCGCCAACCTCGTGATCTTCCTGCTCTACGCGGCGACCTTCGGGTTCTGGTTCTTCCAGTCGCTCTACATGCAGGGCACCCTCCACTACAGCGCGCTCAAGACAGGCGCCGCCTTCGTCCCGATGACCGCGGCCGTCGCCACCGGCGCGACGCTCGCACCGCGCCTCGCCAAGGTGATCGGCGCGCGCTGGGTCCTCGCCATGGGAATGCTCTCGACCACCATCGGCGAGTTCCTGCTGACCGGCGTCCATCCCGGCGGGACCTACTTCGCGGACGTCTTCCCGGGTGGCATCCTCGGCGCCTTCGGGCTCGGGCTGGCCCTGGTGCCCGCGACGATCGTGGCCGTGCAGGGTGTCCCCCGCGCGCTGAGCGGCCTGGCCTCCGGGGTGCTCAACACCTCCCGCTTCATCGGCGCCGCGCTCGGTCTGGCTGTGCTCAGCACGATCGCCGCCAACCACACCTCGTCGGAGATCGCCTCGGGCACCTCCGCCGCCAGGGCGCTGACCGACGGGTTCCAGCTCCAGTTCGGCATCGGCGGGGTCTTCTGCCTGGTCGGCGCGGTGGCCGCCGTGGTCCTTCTGCGGCCGCAGCAGGAGCACGAGCCCGCGCCGGCCCGCGGGATGGCCGAAGCCGAGAGCGCCTAGCGGGCCACTAGGCCGCGACTTCGTGGCGAAGCACGGGAGCCGGGCGAGAACCCTGCTCCCGTGGCTCGGTGATTTGGGCTCTTGCGGCGCACCGCCAAGAGCGGGGTCTTTGTACTGTTCCCGCCCCCTCATGCGCTTCTACGAGTTCGAAAGCCGTCGCATCGTCGAGCGGGCCGGAATCCCGGTCACCGAATACGGGTTCTGCAAGACCGCCGACGAGGCCAAGCAGGCCGCCGAGAGGATCGGCGGCCCGACCGTGATCAAGTCGCAGGTCCTCACGGGCGGGCGCATGAAGGCGGGCGGCGTCAAGTTCGCCGACACGCCCGAGGAGGCGGCCTCCCACGCCGCGGAGATCCTCGAGCTCGAGATCAGCGGCCACATGCCCGTCGGCGTCCTCGTCGACCCCAAGGCCGAGGTCGAGCAGGAGTACTACGCCGCGGTGCTCTGGGACGGCCGCGCCAAGGCGCCGATGATGCTCTTCTCCGACATGGGCGGCATCGACATCGAGGAGGTCGCCGAGCAGCACCCCGACCACGTCGGCCGCGGCCACCTCTCGAACCTCCACCCCGTTCCCGACTTCCGCGCCAAGGAGGTGGTCGCGGCAGCCGGTGGGCTGACGGGCCGCGAGCTCACCCGCGCCACGCCGATCCTCGCTCGCCTCGCCCAGCTGCAGCGGGACTACGACATGACCCTCGCCGAGATCAACCCGGTGGCGCGCCTGAAGGACGGCTCCTTCGTCGCCCTCGACGCGCACATGGAGATGGAGGACGAGGCCGTCGGCCGCCACCAGAAGATGCTCAAGGAGATCGGCGTCGAGCTCGAGGAGCCGCGCGAGCTCTACCAGCCCTCCGAGTTCGAGCGAAACGTCAAGGCGATCGACGAGGCCGACCACCGCGGCGTGATCCAGGGCAAGGACCACGGCTTCACCGGCAACCTCGGCCTGGTGATCGGCGCCGGCGGCGGCTCGCTGACCCTCACCGACGCGGTCCGCAGCCAGGGCGGCAAGCCCGCCAACTACGCCGAGATCGGCGGCAACCCGTCGGTCGCCAAGTCCTGCGGCCTCGCCAAGGAGGTCCTGCAGAAGGAGGGCGTCGAGAAGATCGCGGTGATGATGTCAATCGTCTCCAACACCCGGGTGGACATCGTCGCCCGCGGCGTGATCAAGGCGTGCCTCGAGCTCGGCAAGGACCCGGCCGAGACCATCGCCGTCTTCCGGATCCCCGGCGCGTGGGAGGAAGAGGGCTCCAAGATCCTCGGCAGGTACGGAATCGAGTTCCGCGACCGCAAGACCTCCATGTGGGAGGCCGCCGGCGAGGCTGTCGAGAAGATCCAGGGGGCGGCGGCATGAGCATCCTGCTGAACGAGGACTTCACCTTCATCGTCCAGGGCATCACGGGCCGCGAGGCCGTGAACCTGACCAGGGAGTGCCTCGACTACGGATCCAAGATCGTCGGCGGAGTCACCCCCGGCCGCAAGGGCCGCGACGTCCACGGCGTCCCGGTCTTCGACACCGTCGAGCAGGCCGTCGACAACCACGGGTCGCAGATCGACGGCGCCGTCGTCACCGTCCCCCCCGCCTTCACCAAGGACGCCGTCTTCGAGGCGATCGAGAACGGGATCAAGCTGATCGTGATCGTCACGGAGCGCATCCCGCGCCGTGACGTCGCCCAGATGGTCGAGCTCGCCAACCTGCGCGGCGCCCGGATCATCGGCCCCAACTGCCTCGGGATCATCGCCCCGGGCGTCGCCAAGATGGGCGGCATCGGCGGCCCGGCCAAGGACGCCGCCAAGGCGTACGAGCCCGGCTCGATCGGAGTCATGTCCCGCTCCGGGGGCATGACCACGGAGATCTCCTCAACTCTGACCGCCGCGGGCCTCGGCGTCTCCACCGCCGTCTCGATCGGCGGCGACGCGATCATCGGCTCCACTTATGCGGAGCTGATGCCTCTCTTTGAATCCGACGAGGGGACCGAGGCGATCGTGATCTACACCGAGCCCGGCGGCCGCATGGAAGCCGAGCTGGTCGACTGGCGCGAGGAGAACGAGGCGAAGCTGCCGATCATCGCCTTCATGGCGGGCAAGTTCATGGACGACGAGGAGATGCAGGGCATGAGCTTCGGGCACGCCGGAACGATCGTCGAGGGCGCCGAGGACTCGGCGACCCAGAAGATCGCGCGACTCGAGACGGCCGGTATCCCCGTCGTCGAGCGGATCGACGAGATCCCCGACGCCGTCAAGGAGAAGCTGGGGGCCAAGGTATGAGCCCCGAGCAGCTCGAGGGAATCTTCATCGACGTCGAGATCGACGACTCGATCTCGGGGGACGCGGAGATGGCCGCGAAGCTCGAGGAGGTCTGCCCGGTCGACATCTTCACGAACGAGGACGGCAAGGTCGCGGTGGTCCGAGAGAACCTTGACGAGTGCGTCCTCTGCAACCTCTGCGTGGAGGCCGCTCCCGCCGGCGGGGTCGTCGTCAAGAAGCTGTACGACGGCACCGAGCTGCGCCGCTGAGCCGCTCGGCTACTTCTTCTTCTTTTTCTTCTTGCACTTCTTCTTGGCGATCTGCGCCGCGCTCTTTTTCTTCTTCTTCTTGCACCTCGGCTTCGTGACCTGGACGGCGGGCGGCGTACCCGGCGGCGCTGGGGGCGTGGCGAAGTCGGACGCTTGTAGCTCCACTGCGCCGATGTCCGCCGCGTCGCCGGTCGAGGTATTGGCGATGCTCGAGATGTCGAACGGCCGCGGCAGCCCGCGCTGATCCACCAGTGGGGCGACTGTGGTGAGGCCCTTGTCAAGCAGGGGGCTCGTCAGGGCGGGCTTCTCGGTCCGAGTGGGGCCGCCGTTATCGGTGAGGGGACCGAGTTGCGGGTCCACCCCGAAGACGTTGGAGCCGGCGAAGGCGGGGATGTCGATGGTCGATCCGGCCGCCGGCGGGGACTCCACCAGAGTGTGGGCGAGCTTGAACGGATCCGCACCCGCGTTGCGCAGGTCCACCTCGCCTGCCGCGGTGTTGTTCGCGACCACGGTGTCCCCCAGACCCATCGTGCTGGCGGCCGCGCTTACTCCGCCGCCGTAGCGCGCGTGGTTGCCGGTGATCGTGCCGCCATACACCACGAGATTCCCGCCCGTGCCCTGGGTCAGCCAGATCCCGCCCCCATATCCATAGCCGGCGCTGACCCCGGAGGCTGTGTTGTCGGAGATCGTGGAGCTCGCGATCAGGACCGGTGAGGCGATGGAATACAGCCCACCCCCGTTGGCGCCGTCGTTGCCCGAGATCGTGGAGTTCCGGATCACCAGCTGGCCGCCGCGCTGAGCGATGCCGCCACCCGGGAAGTCGGCACTCCCGGCGTCGCTGTCCGAGATCGTCGAGCTCTCGATCGTCAGGTCTGTCCGGGTGCTGTCGATCGCCCCACCCCCACGGACACCCGACCCGTACCCGGCGGTGAGAGTCAGACCCGAGATCGTGACCGGGTCGTTGGCGTTGCCCTGGCTCGTATAGAGGATCCGCTGGCTGTCGTTGCCGGAGACCGAGAGGACCTTCGCGCCGGGCCCCTGGATGTCGACCGGCTCCGACACCGACAGCTCGGCTGAATTGAGTGTGATCGTGCCACTCAGCCCAGCGGCGAACAGAACGTGATCGACAACCGGGCGGTTGCCGTTCTCGGCGTCGACGAGAGCCTGGCGCAGCGAGCAATCGGTCGGGGTGGCGAGGACGCACCCTCCCGCTCCCCCGACCGATGGATCGCCGGTCCGATCGACCGTGAAGTCAGCCGCCTGGGCCGCAGTGTTCATTCCCAGCGCTGCGCCGAGCGAGAGCCCGGCGCCGGCCGCGATACGGCGATTGCGGCGCCGCGGGCTCATAGGGGGAGCCTCTTCGCCTTCTTCTTGCACTTGGCCCGCGCACGGCCGCTCTTCTTCTTGCACTTCTTGAGAGCCGTGGCTCGGCGCCCGGTCGGGCCCGCGGGCGGAGGCGTGGTGGTGACCGGGGGAGGCGTGGTCGCCGGCGCCGGGGCACACGGGCCAACCCATTGAAAGCAGGCGATCGAATCCGCCAGCGGGTCGCCGCCGGCGTCGGCGAAGTTCCCTCCAGCAATCAGGTTCCCGTTGTAGAGGGCGAGCCCGCGAGCCAGGTTCCCGTTGAATGGACCGTCGGTGTAGTCAGAATTGCCACCGATGGCGGTCCAGGCATTGGGAAAGAAACCGGCGATGTCGTCTGAGCGCGGATTTCCGCCGGCGTTGATCCAGTTTCCTGAGGCGAACACGGCGTCATCGAATGCGCCGACGTGGCCAACGACGAGCGCCTGGACATCGGGGGCGAAGGACAATCCGCCGAAGTAGCCGTTGGTGTTGCCTGGGTTCGAGCCGAGAGCGCTCCACGCCGATCCATCCCACTTGACGACGGCGTCGGCGTTCGGGATGCCCCCGACGTTGACGTCGTCGGTTCCGACGTAGAGGTCCGTCCCGTGCGTTGCGAGGGAGTCGACGCCCGTGCTGTCGATGCCGCTCGCGGTGCCGCTCATCGCGTTGCTGGGCAGGTCGTACTTGACGACGTAGTCAGCGTCGGCGATTCCGCCCCAGTTGCCGAAGTTCCCACCGGCGTACAGATCTCCGTTGCTGTCGAGCGCCAGCGCCGTGATCGTGCCGGTGGCGTCACCGTCGCTGGCGACCATCGAGCTCGAGACCCCGGACGCTGAGGTCGCAGGAGATCAGGTAGTCGCGTGGGTTGCCGGGGCCGGCCGCTCCCCAATCCGCGAACGATCCGCCGACATACAGCGTGTTGCCGACGATCTTCAGGGCGTTGACCGTCCCGCCATTGGGCGCCGAGGGGCAGATCGGCTGCCAGCTTGGGCTCACCGCGTTCGTGTCCCAGACGGCGAGAAAGTCGGCGCTTCCGTTGCCGCCCGCGTTCGTGAAGACCCCTCCCGCGTAGATCTTGCCTCCGGAGACCGTGAGCGCGCGAACGTCTCCGTTGAGACCGTCAGTGGCGGCGCCGGCGCCGCTGCGCAGTGGGCTCCAGCTCGAGCCGTCCCAGATGGCGATGTGATCGTCGAAGACCGTGTTCCCTGCCGCCTGTCCGGCGCCGAGGAATGCACCCCCGGCAATCAGCTTGCCGGGCAACTCGGTGTTCAGCACGTCGACACGGCCGTCCAGCGCCGGGACGCCGGGGGCGCCGGCCTGCGAGCCGAGGTTGTTCCAGCTGAGCGCCCCGGACGCCGACGCCGAGGCGGCGAAGGTGGCCATGAAGGCGATCGAGAGCCCAAGGACGCGCAGGGCGCGGATGACGTCGAGCATTTGACTTCTCCCTCAGTTGATTGGACGACACGGCCGAAGTCGTCGCGGCGGCAAACAGCAACCAACGAGTTACGGGGCCGGCGGGGCGCACCTGTACCTCGTGGAATCGCCTTGACGCTTCGGTCAGGCGGAGGCCAATCAGGTGCCGTATGAGCTGCTCTAGTCAGCCGGTCAACGTCCGTCTGCGTTCACAGTAGCCGCTGGAGGAGAACGAAACAACCGCCCGGCGTCCGGACGTTGCAACCCGATAATCACGGGCTCAGGCAGACTTGGCCGAATGAACTTCATCGAGAACGTCATGGAGCGGTCCAAGGCCTCCCGCCTCGGGATCGTCGCCATCGACTCCGACGGCCGGCGGCGCGAGTGGCACTTCGGAGAGCTGATCGCCCGAAGCGCCGGGCTCTCGGGGGCGATCGCTGCCCGCGGCATCCATCGCGGTGACGTGGTCATGACCCTGGTCGGCAGCCGGATCGAGTGGGTCCTGGCGATGCTCGCCTGCTTCCGCATGGGGGCTGTAGCGATGCCCTGCAACCCGCAGCTGCGCCGCAAGGACCTCGAGGTGCGCGTGAGCGCCGCCAATCCGGCGCTCTGCATAGGAGAGGAGGAGCTGCTCGGCGAGCTGCCCGACGGCGTCCCGGCGATGACGCTGACCGAAGTCGCCGAGGCGCTTGACGAGGACCTGCCCCAGGAGACACCCGTGGGGATCGAGGACCTCGATCCGGAGGACCCGGCCGTGATCATCTTCACCTCGGGCACGACCGGCGACCCCAAGGGCGTCGTCTACCCGCAGCGCTACCTGCTCGGGCAGCGCCTGCAGGCAGAGCACTGGGTCGGCGCGCGGAAGGGCGAGCTCGCCTGGTGCACGGCGGCCCCCGGTTGGTCGAAATCCACTCGCAACGCCTTCATCGCGCCCTGGCTCGCCGGCGCCGCGGCGCTCATTCACGACGCCCGCTTCGATCCGGCGGAGCGGCTCGACGTCATCGAGCGCGAGGGCGTCAACGTCCTCTGCCAGGCGCCGACCGAGTACCGGATCCTCGCCAAGCGGGCCGAGCTGCGGCCGATCCCGGCACTGCGCAGGATGATCTCCGCCGGCGAGCCGCTCAACCCCGAGGTGATTCGCGTCTTCCGGGAGCGGCTGGGGACCGGGATCGGCGACGGCTATGGACAGACGGAGACGGGCCCGGTGACCGGAATGCACCCCGACGAGGACGACCCGGCCCGCGATGGCTCCATGGGCCGACCCCTGCCGGGAATCGAGACCAGGGTGATCAACGGCGAGCTCCAAGTCAACCCGAAGACGGTTCCGACCTTCTTCAGCCACTACATCGGCGAGGAGCCCTTCGACGGAGTCTGGTGGTCGACCGGAGACCACGTCACCAAGGACGACGACGGCTACCTCTGGTTCGAGGGCCGCGACGACGACATCATCATCACGGCCGGCTACAGGGTGGGTCCTTTCGAAGTGGAGTCGGCGCTCGTCTCGCATCCCGCCGTCTCCGAGGCCGCTGCCGTCCCCGCCCCCGATGAGGAGCGAGGCTCGGTCGTCCGCGCGATCGTCGTGCTGGCGAACGGCGAGCCATCCGACCAGCTCGCCGGAGAGCTCCAGGAGCACGTCAAGAGCGTGACCGCGCCCTACAAGTACCCGCGGATCATCGAGTTCGCGGACGAGTTGCCCAAGACGCCCAGCGGAAAGATCCGCCGCGCGGAATTGAGATGAGGCTCTTTCGCTCCACCGCCGTTCCACGCCTCTGGGCGCGGTGGGCCGGCGAGTGGGCGGCCTTCGCGGGAATCTTCATCGTCACCAACCTCGGGCTGCTCGCGGTCGGGGCGACGCTCGCCGTCCTCCCCCACTACGTCAAGGACAACCTGAGCGGGTCGGACCTCGAGGTCGGCATCGTCAGCGGCGCCTTCGCCCTGACCGGAATCGTCTGCCGGCCGATCGCGGGCAACCTGGCGGACCGGCGGGGCCGCAAGCCGACCGTGATCGTCGGCGCCCTGCTCGCCGCCACCGCCGGCTTCCTCTACTTCGTGCCCGCCGGGATCCCCGGGCTGATCATCGCGCGCTTCTTCCTCGGCGCCGGCGAGGGCACGGTCTTCACCGCGGGCTCCGCCTGGAACGTCGACATGGCCCCCGAGGAGCGCCGGGGCCGGATGATCGGCCTATACGGGCTGGCGATCTGGACCGGCCTCACCCTCGGGCCTCCGATCGGGGTGCTCCTGCAGCACGCCGGGGGCTTCGACCTGGTCTGGGCCTTCGCGGCCGGCGCGCCACTCCTGGGCGCGGTGATCGCCTCGCGGCTCCCGGAGGACTACGAGCCCGGGGAGAACGTCGACCGCGGTCCCTTCATCTCGCGCGAGGCGCTCGGCCCGGGAGTCACCTTCGCGCTCAGCGTGTTCGGCTTCGCGGCGGTCTCGGCGTTCATCGTGCTCAGCCTCGACCAGCGCGGCATCGGCCACGGCCCCGCGGTCTTCAGCGTCTTCGCGGCGACGGTCGTGGCGACGCGACTGGTCGCCGGCGGCCTTCCGGACCGGATCGGCGCGGCTCGCTGCGCGGTCGCGGCCGCCCTGGTCGAGACGGTCGGACTGGTCCTGCTGGGCGCGGCCGACGACCTGCTGGTGGTGATCTTCGGAGCGATCGGCATGGGCGCCGCCTTCTCGCTGCTCTTCCCGTCGCTCTCGCTTCTCGCCATCAACAGGGTGGGGCCGGAGCGCCGCGGGGTGGCGATGGGCACCTTCACCGCGAACTTCGACCTCGGCATGCTGGTCGGCTCTCCCCTCGTCGGCGCCGCGGCCGCGATCGGCGGCTACTCGGCCGCCTTCTACGTCGCCGCGTTCGCCTCTTTGGCGTGCGCCACGCTCGCACTTTCGATGTCCCGTCGGCCTGAATTCGAGCCCCTCCCCTATACGCTGGGAGCCTGATGGCACAGCGAGGGACCGCGGCCGAGACCACAATCGACCGCAAAACGATCAACAAGCTCACGGAAGAGCAGATGGCTCGCTTCCGCGAGCACACGCCCACCTCGGCGGACTACTTCGACCGCGCGCGCAAGGTGATGCCCGGCGGCGTCCCCTCCTCCTTCCAGCTCAACGACCCCTGGCCCGTCTACATCGACCGGGGCAAGGGCGCGCTGGTCTGGGACGTCGACGGGTCCGAGTACGTCGACTTCCACAACGGCTTCGGCGTGATGTGCGTCGGCCACGCCAACCCCGTCATCGGGGAGGCGGTCAAGGCCCGACACGACGAGGGCACCCACTTCGCCGCGCCGACCAACGGTTCGATCGTCTCGGCGCAGAACCTGGTCGAGCGCTTCGGGCTGCCCATGTGGCGCTTCTCGAACTCCGGAACCGAGTCGACCATGTCGGCGATCCATCTCGCTCGCGGCGCCACCGATCGCGACCTGATCATCAAGGTCGAGGGCTCCTACGACGGCCACCACGACGCGGTGATGGTGTCCTGCTACCCGGACCTCGACGAGCTTGGCCCGCGCGAGAGCCCGAACGCGATCCCGTTCGGCTCCGGCTATCCCCAGGCCGTCGTCGACCTGACCGTGCCGGTCCCCTTCAACGACCCCGACATCCTCGAGGGCATCTTCAAGCAGCACGAGGGCAAGATCGCCGGAATGATCATCGAGCCGGCGATGATGAACATCAACATCATCCCGCCGAAGGAGGGCTACCTCGAGCGGGTGCGCGAGCTCTGCGACGAGCACGGCGCGAAGCTGATCTTCGACGAGGTCAAGACGGGCGCCACCATCTCCTACGGCGGCGCCACCCAGCGCTTCGGCGTCGTGCCGGACATGATCTGCCTGGCGAAGGCGATCTGCGGCGGCTATCCGGGCGGAGCCATCGGCATGACCGAGGAGCTCGGCGAGGTAGTCGCCACCGACAAGGTCCACCAGATCGGCACCTTCAACGGCAATCCGCTGGTGATGGCGGCCGCGGAGGCCACCCTCACAAAGGTCCTCACACCGGACGCCTACGAGAAGCTGGAGTCGACCAACGAGTCCCTCAAGGCCCGCTGCGATGAGGTGATCGAGAAGTACGGCCTCCCCGCCTATACGCAGGGCCTCGGCGCCAAGGGCTGCGTGATCTTCTCCCCCGAGCCGATCTACGAGTACCGCGACTACCTGACCAAGGTCGACGGCGAGCTCTCCACCCTCGCCTGGCTCTACCACATGAACCACGGCATCTTCATGACGCCGGGCGTCGAGGAGGAATGGACCCTCTCGATCGCCCACGAGCAGGAGCACATCGACCGCTACGTCGCGGCCTTCGAGGCCTTCGCCTCCGATGTCAGCGGCTCCTAGCCCGACGCGCCGTTCAGGTCGAGCGCCGCCCGCGCCTTCTCTGTGTCCTCGGTGACGATCACCAGCCGGACGCCGCTGAAGATCGTGTAGGCGATGTCGACGCTGACGCCGGCCTCGGCCAGATCCCGAGCGATCTCCCCCATCGCACCCGGCTTGTCGTGCAGGTCGACGATCACGGCCTCCCGCTCGTCGGCCACCTCGATCCCGGCCTCCTCCAGAGCGCCTTTGGCCGCCTCCTCGTCCCGGACCAGGATGTGGATCAACCCCTTGCCGTCTCCGACCATCGCGCAGAGGCCCTCGATGTTCACCCCCGCCTTGCCCGTCGCCTCCCCCAGGTCCGCCAGCTTCCCGGGCCGGTCCTCCATGATCACCGTCAGGTCCTTCATGGCGCCTCTTTCGTCGGGGGTGGTCGCATCATTTACACCGACGGCGGCGATGTCAAACGGCGGACCGGGGGTAGCCTGGAGTCATGGCCAACCACCTCGCCGACGAAACCAGCCCCTACCTCCTCCAGCACAAGGACAACCCCGTGAACTGGCGGCCTTGGGGACCCGAGGCGCTCCGGGAGGCCGCGGCAGAGGACAAGCCGATCATGCTCTCCGTCGGCTACTCCGCCTGCCATTGGTGCCACGTGATGGAGCGCGAGTCCTTCGAAGACGAGGAAACTGCCGCGCTGATCAACGAGTCCTTCGTCCCGATCAAGGTCGACCGCGAGGAGCGGCCCGACGTCGACGACCTCTACATGGAGGCGGTCCAGGGGATGACCGGCCAGGGGGGCTGGCCACTGACGGTCTTCCTCGACTCCGAGGCCGTCCCCTTCTACGGCGGCACCTACTTCCCGCCGGAGCCGCGCCACGGGCTGCCGAGCTTCAGACAGGTCCTCGAGGCCACCTCCGGCGCCTACCGGACGCAGCGGGAGGAGCTGCGCGAGGCCTCGGGCAAGATCCGCGAATCGCTGAGCAGGACGGGGCAGGTTGCTCAGTCCGACCAGCCGCTCGACGAGTCGGTCATGGCGATGGCGATCTCGGGGCTGCAGACCAACTTCGACCGCGCGAACGGAGGCTTCGGTGGCGCTCCCAAGTTCCCGCCCGCGAGCACGCTCGAGTTCCTTCTGGACCGGGGCGAGACCCAGCCGGTGGCCCTGACGCTCGACAGGATGATGCACGGCGGTATCTACGACCAGCTCGGCGGTGGCTTCGCCCGCTATTCGGTCGACGCCGACTGGCTCGTCCCGCACTTCGAGAAGATGCTCTACGACAATGCGCTGCTCGCGCGCGTCTATCTCCACGGCTGGCAGGTGCTGGGTGAGGAACGCTGGATGCGCGTCTGCACCGAGACCCTCGACTGGGCGCTGCGCGAGATGTGCGGGCCCGAGGGCGGCTTCTACTCGGCTCTCGACGCCGACTCCGAGGGCGAGGAGGGCCGTTTCTACGTCTGGACCGAGGAGGAGATGCGCGAGGCGCTCGGCGAGGCGGGGATCGCCGCTGAGGCGATCGAGCGAGTCCTCGGCCACTGGGGTGTGAGCGCCGCCGGCAACTTCGAGGGAAAGAACATCCTTCACGTCACGCTCGGGGCGAGCGCCAAGCAGCCGGCCGAGCTCGCCGATGCCCGAACCGCGCTGTATGCCTGGCGCGACCGGCGGGTCCGTCCCGGTCTCGATGACAAGCGCCTGCTCTCCTGGAACGCGCTGATGATCGCGGCGCTCGCCGATGCCGGCGCGGCGCTCGACCGCCAGGACTACATCGACGCGGCTGCCGGCGGCGCGCGCTTCGTCTTGGAGTGCATGCGGGATGCCGACGGGCGGCTGCTTCGAACCTGGAAGGACGGCGAGGCCAAGCTGAACGCATACCTCGAGGACCACGCCTACCTCGTCGAGGCCCTCCTGCGGCTCTACGAGGCGACGCTCGAGGTCCGCTGGTTCGATGCCGCCCGGGAGACCGCAGACGCAATGATCGCTCGCTTCGCGGACGAGCGCGGCGGCTTCTTCACCACCTCGAACGATCACGAGGAGCTGATCGCCCGCCGCAAGGACGTCGGCGACCACCCGATCCCCTCCGGCAACTCCTCTGCGACCTATGGCCTGCTGCGACTCGCCGCCCTCACCGGCGAGAGCGCCTACGAGGAGCGGGCGCTCGGGACCATCCGGGTCTTCGCTCCAGCCGCCCTCCAGCACCCCGAGGCGTTCGGCCACCTGCTCCAGGCGATCGACTTCCACCTCTCGCCCACCCGCGAGGTCGCGCTGGTCGCTCCCGCGGACGACGGGGGCGCCGGATCGCTCTCCGACCTGGCTCGAGCCATCCGCTCGGCCCACCGCCCCCACATCGTGGTGGCGGGAGGCGAGGAGGGCACGGATCGCCCGGAGCTCCTTCGAGACAGAACCGCGGTCGAGGGACGGCCGGCCGCCTACGTCTGCGAGAACTTCACCTGCAGGGCGCCTGTGACCGAGCCGGCCGAGCTGGAGGCGGCGCTCAGGTAGCCGTGAACCAGCGGGCGCGCCTGCTCGCCCCGAACTCCCGCTTCTCGGCGACGAGGGTGTCGGAAGGCGCATGGAAGGTTCCGGTCGGCCTCGGCCCGGAGAGGAAGTCCACGTCCACTTGGCCGACCCGGCCCCCTCCGAACTCGATGTAGCAGGAGCCCAGGCCGTCGTATCCGGCCGGATCCGCCTCCCCCCTCAGCTCGGCGAGCACCTCCGCCGCGACGATCCGCGCGGCGCCCTCCGCGAACACACCGGCCTTGGGAACCCCGACTGTCGCCACGTCGCCGACGGCGTAGACGCCCGGGTGGCGGGTTCTGAGCGTCCTGGAGTCGACCGGTATGTAGCCGTCCTCGGCCATCCCCGACTGGAGGACGACGTCCGGCGCGCGGTGCTTCGGGACCCCGAGGAAGAGGTCGTACGGAAACTCACGCCCATCCTGAAGCGACGCCACCCCTCGCTCCCCGTCGAGCGAAGCGATGCGAGCCCCCGGGACGAACTCGATGTTCCGCTCGGCGAATGCCTCGAGCAGCGCCTCCGAGGTGGCCGGGGACGGGGGCACCGGGCTCGGCAGCGGCATCAGGAAGGTGATCTCGCATCGCTCGCGGACGCCCCGCTCCGAGAGCAGGTCGTGCAGCAGAAGGGCGGCCTCGCTGGGAGCCGGCGGGCACTTGAACGGTGCCCCGCAGACGCCGACGACGGCGTGACCCTCTCCGAAGTCCCGAAGCAGCTCGCCCATGCGCTCCGCTCCGGCGAAGGAATAGAACTCGTTGCCGGCCTGGGCGAGTCCGGGGGTGGCATCCAACTCGTAGTCGGCGCCTAGGGCTACCACCAGGACATCGGCCTCGTGCGCGCCGGCGTCGGTCGTGACCCCCCTGGTCTCGGGATCGATCGCCGTGACCGTCTCGCGGAGCAGGCGGACACCGGGCTTCGCGAAATCGCTGTACGGGAGGCTCACCGCCTCCAGGGTCTCCCTCCCGAACATGAGGTCGAGCTTCGAATAGCCGAAGACGAAGGCGTCGCCCTTGTCGATCAGCGTCACCTCGGCCTCGTCGCCGAGCTCGTCCGAGAGGATCGTCGCCAGTTCGAGTCCGCCGAACCCCGCCCCCAAGACGAGTATCCGGCGGGCCATCAGCTAGAGGATCGGCAGGAACTGCTCGATCTCGTACGGCGTCACCTGTACCCGGTAGTCCTCCCACTCCGAGCGCTTGATCTCGACGAAGCGGTTGAAGGCATGCTCGCCGAGGATCCGAAGGACGAGCTCCGACTCGGCCGCGATCTCGATCGCCTCGCCGAGCGTCTCCGGAAGCTGCTCGATGCCGCGGCGATGTCGCTCCTCCGGGGTCAGGTGGTAGAGGTTCTGCTCCATCGGCTCGGGCAGCTCGTAGCCGCGTTCGATCCCCTCCAGCCCGGCGTGCAGCATCCCGGCGAAGCAGAGGTACGGGTTGCAGGCAGGATCCGGGCAGCGCAGCTCGGCGCGGGTCGCGTTCTCCTTGCCCGGGTGGTAGAGCGGCACCCGGATGAGCGCCGAGCGATTGCGGCGTGACCAGGAGAGGTAGACCGGCGCCTCGTAGCCGGGCACGAGCCGCTTGTAGGAGTTGACCCACTGCGCGAACAGCGGCGCGATCTCGCGGGCGTGCTTGAGCTGCCCAGCGATGAAGGCCTTGGCGACGTCGGAGAGGAAGTACTGGTCGTCGGCGTCGAAGAAGGCGTTCCTGCCGTCCTTCGAGAGCGACTGGTGGACGTGCATCCCCGAGCCGTTCTCGCCCTGGAGCGGCTTCGGCATGAAGGTGGCGTGCCAGCCGTACTTCATCGCGTACTCCTTGACCGTGATCCGGTAGGTCATGCAGTCGTCGGACATCGCGAGCGCGCCCTTATAGCGCATGTCCACCTCGTGCTGGGAGGGCCCGACCTCGTGGTGGGTGTACTCGACGTGAATGCCCAGCTGCTCCAGTGCGAGCACCGTCTCGCGCCGCACGTCGGATCCGGCGTCGAGCGTGGTCAGGTCGAAGTAGCCGCCCTCGTCGAGGACCTCCGGAGTGCCGTCCTCGGGCTTCGCCGAGCGGAAGTAGAAGTACTCGAGCTCCGGGCCGATGTTGTAGTCGTCGAAGCCCATCTCCTTGGCCCGGTCGAGCGCCCGGCGCATGATCCAGCGCGGGTCCCCCTCGTAGGGATCGCCGCCGGGCACCTGGATGTCGCAGAACATCCGCGCCGTTCGGTTCTTCTCCTCCTCGCGCCACGGGATCAGCTTGATGCTCGCCGGATCCGGCATCGCGATCATGTCCGACTCCTCGATCGGGTTGAAGCCGCTGATCGAGGAACCGTCGAAGCCCATGCCGCCCTCGAAGGCGTCCTCGAGCTCGGCGGCGTTGATCGAAAAGCTCTTCAGCTGGCCGAGCAGGTCCGTGAACCAGAGCCGCACGAAGCGGACGTCGTTCTGCTCGCAGAACTCCATCGCCTCCTTGGCGGTGCTCGGTCCGTCGGCCATGAGGTCGGACAAGTTAGCGACGTGTCACATCCGAGGGGCCCCGAGCGTCGTATGAGAAGACAGAAAACGAAAGATGCCTGTACACTTACGCGACGTAAGTAACCGGCTAAAAGTAAAGTAAAGCCCTTGTGAAACGGCGGTCCCAGGAAATGACAGTCAAGACAGACGTAAGCCGCTTCCACATCCACGACGAGCTGACCGCACCGGACGCCACGGCTCCTCTGATCAAGAGCATCCAGACGGCCGGCGGACAGGTCTCCAAGTTCATCGGCGTGCTCGCCGAGTCGCCCGCTGCGCTGCGCGGCTACACGCGCCTGCGCACCGAGCTCCGTCAGAGCAAACTGCCGAGGGCGACCCGCGAACGGATCGGCCTGGCTGTGGCTGAGTGGCGCAACGACCCCTACACGCTGACCCAGTACGCCCGCACCGCGCGCGTCGCCGGACTCGGCCTCGACGAGGTCGCCAGGGCCCGCAACTTCACCTCCTCAGATGAGAAGGAGGCGGCGCTGCTGGCCTTGATCCGCGAGACGCTCGACCACTCCGAGCGGCCACCCCACCACCTGGTGGAGGAGGCCCGTGAGGCCGGCTGGTCGGACGAGGAGATCCTCGACGCGGTCGCCGAGACGGCCCTCGCCGAGTTCGAGAGCCTGTTCGCCTCCGTTGCGGCTCTGCCGCAGGAGGGCGACCCGGCGGTTCTCCGGGAAGCAGCTGCTTAAGCGGCCACCAGGCCGCTCCACTTTGGAGCGAAGGGCGAACCCCGGAGCGACTCATGTGGGGCGGCCGCTCGTGGCCGCGACCTGAAGGCGAAGCCCGGGTCGCGCTAAGGCGTCGTTGCCGGCGGCGTGACCGTCGCGTCGACCGGGGCCGCGCCGACGGCCAGGAAGCCGAGGCGCTTCGCGACCTTCTTGGTCAGGTCCCATGCGTAGCCCTTGTGGAAGGGCCCGCGGTCAATCACCGTCGCCGTGACGGCGCGGCCCGCGTAGCTGAAGGTCACCTGCGTTCCGCAGGGAAGCTTCTTGTGCGCCACTCCCAGTGTCTTCGGCGTGAGCTTGACGCCGCAGGCCGTGGACTTGCCCCAGAACCCCGGGCCATACCAGGTGGCCTTCTTGTGGACGGTCCAACTGCCCGGAGCGGAGCTGGGCTGCGCGGTCGGCTCGGTGGTCGTTCCGCCCGTGCCGCCAGGAATCCCGCCCGTCTGAGCGCCGGCGAGGGGAGCAGCAACCAGGAGCGCGGTCACACACGCGAGTCCCGCAATTGCACGAATTGTTCGCTTGCTCGTCAAACCTTCCTCTTTCGTTGCTTACGGGGTTAGCTGACGGGCTCGCGCTGAAAGTTCGCGCTACACGGCTCAATGGCCGCGATTCGCCCCAACTTGTGGGTCCCCCGCTCTCCCTCCTTTTCGAGTGGAGAGAGACTCAGCGGAAGTGCGCCGCGCACCCTAGCAAAGGTCTCCTCGTTATTAGGCACCAACTGTCGATTCGACCGTTCAGCCGCGAACCTTCGCCGCGAAAGGAATCGCCCACTCCATAAGCTGCCCCCATGCCCGGCGCATTGGTGACTGGAGCCAGAGGCGGAATGGGCCTGGAGATCGCCAGGCTCCTGGTGGCGCGCGGCTACGAGGTGGCCGTCACCGACGTCGACGAGGCTGGGACCGCCGCGGCGGCCGAGCAACTCGGCGAGCGAGCCTGGCCCCTGGTTCTCGACGTCAGCGACACCGACGCGGTGAACGCCGCCGCCGAGCAGGTCGTCGAACGCAGCGGCTCGCTCGACGTCTGGGTCAACAACGCCGGGATCCTGCTGACCGGCCTTGCCTTCGAGCAGCCGATCGACGTCCACCGGCGGATGCTCGAGGTGAACGCCATCGGGACGATGAACGGGACGCTCGCCGCCATCGAGCGGATGCGGCCCGCCGGGCGCGGGCACATCATCAACCTGATCTCCCTGGCCGGGCTGGCGGCGGCGACCGGGATCGTCGGGTACTCCGCGAGCAAGCACGCCGCGATCGCCTTCAGCCTCGGCACCGCCGCGGACCTTCGCCGGGCCGGACTCGAGGGGATCCACATCTCCTGCGTCTGCCCCGACGGGGTCTGGACACCGATGATCAACGGCAAGCTCGAGGATCCCAACGACGCGCTCTCCTTCTCCGGTGTGATGCTGATGCCGGAGCAGGTCGCAGAGCGGGCGGTCGAGCTGATCGACAAGCCGAAGCCGGTGCTCGCGATCCCGGCCTGGCGAGGGCAGTTCGCCCGCTTCTTCGACGGGCACCCGAAGCTCTCCCTCCGTCTCACTCCCCTGTTGATGCGCGACGCGCTCCGGCGCCAGAGGGCGTTCCGCAAGAAGGTGGAGTCGGGCAAGTGGCCGCCGAAGCCCCGCTGAGGGGTCCGCACGATCCCGGTGAGCGGGCCGGGCGGTTTCACACCGCGCGCGGACCGATGGGCGCTTCCGGCTGGTTCCATTATCCGGCCGCGTGGTGGCGGGCCAGGACCGGCAAGACACCCGAGAGGCCCTGGATCGTGCCCGCCGCTGTCGGCTGGCTGGGACGGCGGACCCGGCCGGACTGGGCGGTGCTCGAGCTCGGGTCCGGGCGCTCCACGATCTGGTTCGCGCGCCGGGCCGGGCGGGTGCTCAGCTTCGAGGACAACGAGTACTGGTATCCGCGGACTCGGGAGCGGCTCGACGAAGCCGGGCTGGAGAACGTGGAGCTGCGACTGCGCCCGGTCGAGGAGCTCCCGCACGAGATCGCGGCTCTGCCGGACGCGGGGTTCGATCTGGTGGTCGTGGACTTCCTGGAAGCACCTTCGGTGACTCGGGTCGATGCGCTGAAACCGGCGATGAAGAAGGTGCGGCCCGGCGGCTACCTGCTGCTCGACGATTCGGATAGACGCGGGTATGCGGAGGCCTTCGAGCTGCTGTCCGGGTGGCGCTTTCGCCGGTTCACCGGCGTGAAGGACGAATGGCCCGAAGCCTGCGAAACCACCACCTTCCAAAAACCCCCTCGACCTTCCTGATCGGTGGTCGTACAGCGACCACAGATAAGGAAGGTCGATGAGGGAAGTAGAAGAGGCCCCTTGCGGGGCCTCTTCCTTAGCGAGCCTGTAAGCCGGATTCTGTCGGGGGCAGCCATCCATCTGTGCGGCCCACCTGGACCTCGCCGGGCTGGGTCGACGGTCCTGCTTGGCCTTGCACCGGGCGGGGTTTGCCGTGCGCGCCGCGTCACCGTGGCGCCGGTGCGCTCTTACCGCACCCTTTCACCCTTGCCTGTGCGCGACTCACGTGTGGCCGCGCCATCGGCGGTCTGCTCTCTGTGGCACTTTCCCGCGGGTTTCCCCGGGTGAGCGTTACTCACCGCCCTTGCCCTTTGGTGTCCGGACTTTCCTCGAAGGCATCAACCTCCGCGACTGCCTGGCTTGCGCCTCAATGATATCCCGTGTCCGCCAACGGAACTGGGACGCGAGCACCGGGGAAGTAGTGGACGCGGCGGTGGTCTCCACGCGGGTTGTCCCCGATGAAGGTGAAGTCCGAGGGTGGCCAGTACGCGTTGTTGAGGTGACGCTTCAAGCCCTCGTTCTGCAGGTCGAAGAGGACTCCCCGCCCCCGGACATCCTGACCGCTGGTGAAGGCGCTCTCGAGCTCGTCGCGATTGCGAATGATCAGCTGGGCGGCGATGTTGCTCATCCGGTGCGGCTCCGCCACGAAGGTGCGGTAGTTCCACATGTCCAGCCGGAGCTGTCGGCTCCGCTCGAGGAAGAGGGTCGAGACGCCCGCCAGCTCACCCTCGGTCGTGATCGCCACCAGGCGCACCTGCTGGACCCGGCCCTGCGCTTGCCCAGTGGGGACGACCCCCTCGCGCTCCCAGAGGGCGAGCACATCGTCCCGTGTGACGGCGGCACTCCCCGACAGGGGCTCGATCCGGTAGCGATCCTCGAGCGAGTAGTCGACGTCACGCTGCTGCTCGACGCTCGGGGAGCCTGGCACGCCGGGACCGATCTTGGCGCCCCAGAAGTAGCGGATCCTGACCTGTCGCCCGTCGGCCGTATAGCCGGCGAAGAGCAGGTCGGTGTCCTTCCAGACGGCCTCGGAGCGCCTCGCCAAGATCTCCGGATCGTCGGTGAGCGTGGCCAGTCCAAGCGGCCCGGCCCCATCGTGGTGAAAGCTCCGCTGAAGGTCGTCGAAGGCCGTGTTGAACCTGCTGGCCCACGACTCGTCGCCGGGAGAGCCCCGAAAGACCCAGAACGGACGACCGACGACGGGAATGGTCTCCCGCTGAACTGCGTTCCCCGCCTCCATCGAACCGATGCTACCCGCGGAAAAATGTGGGTTGTTCCCCGCCGATCCGCCCTATAGGGTGCCGCTCGCACGTGCCGTAGGGGGCATCAGGAAAACATCGAGGAGGGAGAAACGCGGATGTCGGAGAGGTCGTTTCGCAGGGACTACCAGCGCCGGATCGCGACCGCCAAGCGTCGCGAGTCAATCAGGGCCCGCAAGGCCACAGCTGCGGCCATCGCCGTCGGAGCATTCGTCCTCGGCGCCCCGGCCGCCTCGTCGGCCGCGAACTTCGTCGTCAACACCAATGCCGCCGGTGGGACGACCTGCGACCCGAACGACACGACTGTCCCCTGCAGCCTGCCCGACGCCGTCTCCCAGGCGAACGGCAACGCCGAGGACGACGTCATCACCTTCGACTCGTCGCTGAGCGGCAGCACGATCGACCTCAATGCGGCTCCCTACGGCGGTCCGATCGTCGTCGACACGCCGGACAACCTGACGATTACGGGCCCGGGTGCGAACAATCTGACCGTCTCCGGCAGCGGCTCCACCCAGGTCTTCGACGTCGTCAACACCGGCAACTACCCGGGCCTGACGATCTCGGGGCTCACCATCACCGACGGCAAGGACAATCTCGCCGGAGCGATCTACAACGAGGGCGGCTCGCACCTGACCCTCACCGACAGCGTCGTCTCGGGCAGCACGGCGTATGGCGACGCGGCCACCAGCGGCCCGCTCCTCTACTTCGCCGCAGCCGGCGGCGGGCTCACCAACTTCGGCTTCGCCGATGTCTCGAACACCCTCTTCACCGGCAACACGTCGTACTCGGACTCCTACTACGGCGGGGGCGGCGTCGACAACGGCGGCCGCATGACGCTGACCAACTCGGTGATCACCGGCAACTACGCCGAAGGGATCGGCGGAGGCCTCTTCAACGGCGGCAGCAAGTACCCGGTCAAGCTCGACATGCAGAACACGACGATCGCCGGCAACTACGCCAACGGAGGCGGCGGAGGGGTGGCTGCGTTCGATGCCACCGCCAGCAAGTACGGGGCGAGCCTGAACCAGATCACGAACTCGACGATCACCGGCAACTACGCCGACAATCCCGGCGCCGGCGTCGCTCTCAAGTACGTGCGGGGTAACGACCGCTGGACGATCTCGCACTCCACCGTCTCAGACAACCAGACGACCGACGTCGGCGGCGGCCTGAGCCTCGCCTTCAACACCGGGACGTTCACGCTGATCGACTCGACGATCTCGGGCAATCAGGCAGCCGACGTGGGCGGAGGCATCTACGCCTTCGGGTATGCGCAGAAATATCCGGACTCCATGCAGGTACAGAACTCCACAATCGCGTCCAACACGGCCGACATCGTGGGCGGAATCGCGCTGGCGGCGAACTACGGCCCCTACGCGGACCAGAAGTACCCCGTGCACACCACGATCGGCAGCACGATCCTCGCCGACAACACGGCTCCCGACATCGACCAGGAGACCAACGGCCAGGGGAGCGGGTTCGACCTGTCCTTTGACCTGGTCGAGAACGTCGGCAACGCCGAGATCACCGAGCTACCTCCCGGCTCGAACATCTTCGGAGCCGACCCACAGCTGGGCGCCCTGGCGAACAACGGCGGCCCCACCAAGACGCAGCTGCCGGCGATCACGAGCCCCGTGGTCGACAAGGGCAACGCGCCCTCGGGGCTGACCACCGATCAGCGCGGCGACCCGCGGACCGTCGACACCAGCCCCGCGAACGCCAACGATGGGACGGACATCGGCGCCGTCGAGCTGCCCACCGGGCCGCCCGCACCGCCCACGGGCACCACTCGGGGCACCAAGCTCCACAACGTCAAGAAGAAGCACAAGAAGCGCAGCAGGGTGATCAAGACGTTCCACAAGTCGGCGAAGGTCCACCTCACCTTCAGCTCGCCGGTCTTTGGCGCGACGTTCACCTGCAGCGTCGACGGCAGCCCCTTCGAGCCGTGCAGCTCGCCCTTCACCGCGCGCCTGAAGTCCGGCTTCGGGAAGGGCAGGAAGCACACGATCACGATCATCACCAGGGACTCAGCCGGCAACCAGCTGGGCAAGGCACGGAAATTCACCTTCTGGATCGTCCGCAAGCAGGGCGGCCACCACAGCGGCTAGCTGCCGGCCGGTCCGGCAGCTGGAGCTAGCCTGGAAGCGGGGCGCGCGCGCCCGGGAAGAATCGCACCCGGACGTGCGCGCCCTGCTTGTTCTCACCGATGAAGTTGAGGCCGAGTGGCAGCCATAGCGCTCGGTTGAAATAGGTCTTCAGGCCCTCGTTCTCGACCTCCATCGCCAGCCCGGCAGCCCGGATGTCCTCCCCATCGACGTAGCGGCGCTCGAGCTCATCGCGCCCGGCGAGGGCGAGCCGGCCGGCCAGGTTCCCGTGGCGGTCGGCCTCCGCGACGAACGTGCGGTAGTGCCAGAAGTCCATGCGGAGCTGCTGGTTGCGACTGATGTAGGCCGTGGAGACTCCGGCGAGCCTGCCGTCCTCGCTGACGGCCACGAGCTCGACCTCGTGGACACGCCTGCGGGCCTCGGCCTCCGCGAGACCCGTCTCCCGTTCCCAGAGCGCGAGCACGTCGTCGGCCGTCAGGCCGCTCTCAGCGAGCCGCACAGCCCGGTAACGCTCACCCACCGGGTATTCCTCGTTCATGGTGTCCTCGAGCGGCGGGGAGTTGTCGGGACCGGGACCGATCTTGGCGTTCCAGAAGTAGCGCAGCCTGAGCTGGCTCCCGTCCTCTCGATAGCCGGCGTAGAAGAGCTCCTCGTCAGGCCAGATCGCCTCTGGCCGTCGCTCCATCTCCGCCCGGTCCGCGACGGTCACGGCGAGGCCGACCGGACCCGCCTCGTCCGGATCGAATCCCTCGCCCAGTTCCTCGAAGGCGGCGTTGAACATCTTCGTGGCGAGCTCCGGGCCCGCATCCGGCAGGAAGCTGCGATAGCGCCAGAATCGCCTCTGCACCGGCGAGACGTCCTCCTCGCGCGCGGAGTTGACCCCGGTGACCTCGCCCGCGCCATCCAGCGCCACGCAGACGACCTCGGACAGGCGCTCGCGGGCGGCGTCCCCCGCCAGTGCATCATGCGAGGACCAGAAGGCGAGGATCTGCTCCGACCGCTCGTCGGACAGGCGTCCTCGGACGACCTCGATCGTTTCCCCGCCTGCGGTCACGTGCCGATCCTAGCCAGCGAGTGGCGGTTTGGACCGGCGGGCGTCAGGCGAGCTGGGACCCGCAGGTCTTGCAACCTGAGGCCACCAGCTCTCCGTGACACACCGGGCATTCCGCCCGGCTTCGAGCCGTCAGGGCCTCCCAGGCGCCGAGGATCGTGTCTTCAAGCGTCACCTCGGACGGCTCGAACAGGCGGGCTTCGGCCTCGACCGCAAGGACGGTCATGCCACCCTCCTGAACATCCCGATGACGCGTCCGAGAATCCGGGCGTCACGGGTGCGAATCGGCTTCATGCTCTTGTTCTCCGGCTGTAGCCGGACCTGATCCTTCTCGCGGAAGAAGCGCTTGACGGTCGCCTCGTCCTCCAGCAGGGCGACCACGATCTCGCCGTCGCGGGCGCGCTCCGCTGGGCGCACCACGACGAAGTCTCCGTCGAGGATGCCGACGTCCTTCATGCTCTCGCCGCGCACGCGGAGGATGTAGTCGCCGTCCTCGCCGCCGACGACATCCGGGACCTCGAGGTACTCCTCGATGTTCTCCTCGGCGAGGATCGGCGTGCCGGCGGCGACCTGGCCGACCAGCGGCAATCCCGTCTGGCGAACCGCCTTCTTGGCCCGCTCGACCATCACCTCGAGGGCACGGGGCTTGGACGGATCGCGCTTGAGGACCCCGAGGGTCTCCAGCTTGGCGAGGTGCGCGTGCACCGTCGAGGAGGAGTGCAGGCCGACCGCCTTGCCGATCTCCCGAACCGTCGGCGGATAGCCGTGCTTGCCGAGGTAGCTGCCGATGAAGTCGAAGATCTCCTTCTGGCGCTTCGTCAGGTCCTTGAGCAGATCCACGTCGTCCTCCTCAGGCCACGCGATGGGTGTGGGGCGAACACATGTTCGTGAGAGTAGCGCGCCCCGCGGACGGTTGCAACAAGCGTTCTGGTCCGAACGATCTCCACCCCGACTATCATCGGCGACCCTCGCGGCTGTGGCGGAACTGGTAGACGCGCAAGGTTGAGGGCCTTGTGGCCCTAACGGGCCGTGGAGGTTCGACTCCTCTCAGCCGCATCGAAGAACCCGCTGGTAATCAGCGGGTTCTTTGCGTTTCAGGATCCGAGACCTGCGGCCGGCAGTTCGGGCCGTGGTACCAATGAGGTACCAATTTCTTCCGGAACTGCAGGATCCCGGAGGGCTCGTGAGCCAACACGTCGCACGATTCGGCCGCTCCCTTCAGACGAACGAGCGGCACCGAAACTGCAGCGAGGGACGGGCCGCCGCACGCTCCCAAACACGCGGGAGCGAGAGCGCGTGACGCCATCCCGCTTCTCGTCTTCGTCCGAGCCGGGCATCCGCCTGGGCAAAACCAAATGCCTGCAACCAGACTGCGGTGAGCCTTTGTCGTCAGCCGGCGGACGAGCCCAGGCGGTTGCGGCTCAAACTGCGCGATACTGGCCTGCCAGCACAAGAGGACTGGAGGAGCGATGGCTGCCATCTTGTTCGTGCGGATCAAGTCCGATCTCGATGCTGAGGAGTTCGACCGTCGCCTGCTGGAACGACGGCCACGCTTTCGCGAGGTGCCCGGCCTGATTCAGAAGATCTACGGCCGTGACGGTGCTACGGGTGATGTCTGTGGGGTCTACTGCTTCGAAAGTGACGAGGCGCTCGCCTCGTTTCGAGACAGCGAGCTCGCGCGCACGATCCCCGATGCCTACGAGGCGAACGACATTCGCCGTGAGGACTACGACGTGCTGTACACGCTCTGGCCCGAGCGGGGACCGTTCGCCGAGATGGACCACCCCGCCGAGGCCTCGGCATAGCCCGTCAAACCACGTGCGTTTCCATACCGCTGGGTCGCCGCTGCTGCAATGCGCGAGGAGGAGCACTCGGGACGATAAGTGCTGCGTTCGCGCAAGGGAGTCACGAACTTGGGACGCCAAGTCCGGACGACTAGCTGTAGTCCCTGAGCCCGTTGTGCGGAACCGCCCAACTCAGCTATGCCAGGCGGTGCATCTCCGCGACAGCCTTTGCGCGGAAGCCAAAGCTCGTCAGGAAGCTGACAAAGCACGACTGAGCCCCAGGTTCCTCAAGCCCGGGAGCGGCCGGTGGAGAAAAGTCTTGGGGAGCCTCCCCGATGAAAAAGAGCGGCTCCACGCTTAGAACCACTCGCCCAACAGGCGCGCTAGGGGAAGAAACCGAGACCGATACGGGGAGCGGCGGGGCGCCCTTCTCGACCCGGCGCTGAACCTAACTGGACCTAGAGAGGATGGTGCTTCAGATGCGGTCAATGCTCAGGAGCGGAAGGCTCTCCCCATCGCTGATCATCTCGATTCTGGCCCTGATCGTCGCACTCGCGGGCACCGCGGTCGCGGGTGGCGTGCTGAACAAGAAGAAGGTCAAGAAGATCTCGAGGAACGTCGCGAATAAGCAGATCGACACGCGGGCGCCGGGGCTGACGGTGAGCCACGCCGGGACCGCAAACAGCGCCGGGACGGCGACGAACGCCGATCACGCGGGCAACGCCGACAGCGCGGGCACGGCGAACAACGCGAGTCAACTCGGCGGGATCGCGCCCGGCGGCTACGAGCGGACCGTGCGCTGGGCGGTGATAGTGGCGTGCGGCGCACCCGGCGGCACGTGCATCCAGCGAGGGAGCGCCACGGGCGCCGACAGAGAAGGCACTGGGGCCTACCTCGTCAGCTTCGCGCCGGACATCCGCAACTGTGCCTACCTGGCCACCGATGGCGACCCCGGGGCTGGGGACGCAACTACCGCGCATGGCGAGATCACTGTCGAGCAATTCGACTCCACGAACGCGACCATTATCCGGGTGCGGCACTTCGACTCGGCCGGCGCGGCGGCGGACTACCCGCTCGGAGAAGGGTTCCACATCGCTGTGCTTTGTCCATAGTCACGTAGCCGCGAACCCGGCAGTGCATAGCGAGGGGCTCCCCGGAAGGGCCCCCTCGCTCGCTGCGGCGCCTGGGAGCACCTGGAGGAGGGCCTGATCCTGGCGGACGTCAGCGCGTCGACCACCGCCGCGGTGGTCCGGCGGCTGGAGGACGAGGTCGAGGCGGGGCGAGATGGGCGGCGGAGAGGCGCGGCGGGAGTGGCTGATCGCGCTGCTGGCGAAGAATGTGTTCCTCCACGACCTTTGGGCCATCATCAGGGACACCAGGCCTGAGTCGCGACGCGGCTCGCGGTCGGTGCCGATGGTCGATCGCGTGGCGGGGGAGTTGGAGCGACACTTCCAGCGCTCCGCGTTCCAGGCCGACGACGACCTGGTCTTCGCCCATCCCCATACCGGCAAGGTCCTGGACCACTCGGTGCTCGTCAGGCGCTACAAGCCGGCCCTGAGGGGGCCGCTGGGGTGCGCGAGGTGCGCTTCAACGACCTGCTCGCCCTCCGCGGACTGCACGCTCGGAACGGTGAAGCGGCCGAAGTCGAAGGCCAAGCGCAAGAAGGCGAGGTTCGTCAGGTCGCAGAGCATCGCGGCGGGATCCTCGATCTCTGACACCGCTCCAGTCGACCTCAAGCTCGGCAAGAAGCCGGGGAAGCACCGGAAGCACAAGAAGTAGTCGGGTCGACGGGAATCGAGCGGCAAAGGGCCGGGGAGGCAGGTCTGCTCCGCGGCTAGCCGCCCTGACGCCGCTGCTGGAGCCGGTGCCTGTAGCGCTCGAACGCCCGACGCAGCGGCGGCGGGAGCTGCGGCGCGCACTCCACCCAGGCGCGGGCGCGAGTGCGGATCTGGGAGGCCTGCTGAGGGTTGACGCCGTTGAAGCCCTTTCCACTCCGCTGCGGGAGCTGCTGGGGCGGGCCTGTGACCCCGTGCCGGACCAGGCAGTCCCGGAAGGGAGCCAGGGCGCTCCTCTTAACCGTGGTGCCGTCGGGCAGCGTGATGGTCGGAGACAGGTTGCTGCCGATTCCGGTGCCGCTGCTGCCGGTGTTGGTGCCGGTCGAACGGGTGCGCGGGGACGAGACGGTCGGGACCGTGATCGTGTGACCCGCCACCGTCCTGGTCACGGAGCCGCTGCCTCCGTCTCCACCGCCGCAGCCTGCGACCAGCCCGACCAGGCCCGCCACCGCAAGTAGGAGAATCGCTCTATATCCCCGCCGCATTCCCCGGAAGACTAAGGCGCTAGCGTCCCCGGCGGGGTATGGACGGAGAACTCCTCAAGGAGCTGACGATTCCCCTATTCACGGGGGCGATCGGCTATCTGACCAACTGGAGCGGCGTCTGGATGCTCTTCTACCCGGTCGGCTTCGCGGGCTGGCACATGCCGGGCTTGAAGAAGCTCGCCCCGGTCCTGCCGCGCCGAGTGCAGCAGATTCCGGGCGTCATGCAGGGCGGGCTGGGCTGGCAGGGGATCATTCCCTCGCGCGCGGCCAAGATGGGCTCGATCGCCGTCGACAAGGGGATCGCGAAGCTGGGCAGCCCGGCGGACTTCTACCGCCAGCTCGACCCGGAGGCGATCGCCGAGCACATCTGCCGGACCGCGAGCGAGGACATCCGCGAGGTCGTCGAGCGGATCATGAGGCGGGAGTACCCGGATACGTGGCCCGGGCTGCCGCGCCGGGTCAAGGATGCGGTCCATGCCCGCGTTCAGCAGCAGCTGCCCGACATCGTCCGGACGGTGACCGACGAGATCGGCGCCCACATCGATCAGCTGCTCGACATCAAGCTGATGGTGATCCGCCGGATCGAGGAGAACCCGGAGATGGCGAACCGGATCTATCTCGAGGTCGGGCGCAAGGAGCTGCGCTTCATCATCAACTTCGGCTTCTTCTTCGGCGCCCTGCTCGGCGTCCCCCTGGTCTTCCTGACCCAGGCCGTGCCGCACTGGTGGGTGCTGCCGATCGGGGGCGTGATCATCGGCTACGTCACCAACTGGGTTGCGCTCTGGATGATCTTCGAGCCCGTCGAGCCACACCGCCTCGGGCCGCTGAAGATGCAGGGGCTGTTCATTCGCCGCCAGCCCGAGGTATCGGAGGTATATGGCGAGATCATCGCCGAGGACATCGTCACCCTCCGGAACATCGGCGACGAGCTCCTGCACGGCCCCAGCGCCGACCGGACGCGCCAGATGATCGAGGACTCCATGCGTCCCGCGGTCGACCGCGCCGCCGGCCCGGCCCGGCTGGCGGTGAAGGTCGCGCTCGGCAGCAGCGAGTACGACACCATCCGGGAGTCCGTCGCCAGCGAGGCGGTCGACTACACGATGACGCCGCTCACCGACCCGGATTTCAACCGGCGCCAGAGCGCGGCGATGCGCGACTTGATCACCGACCGGATGCGAGAGCTGCCCCACGAGGACTTCTCCGAGCTGCTGCGCTCGGCGATGCGGGAGGACGAATGGCTGCTCCTGCTGCACGGCGCGGTGCTCGGGTTCCTCGCGGGCTGCATCCATCTGCTGATCTTCGGGGTCTGATGCCCGACGATCGCGACCCGAACCTGCTGCGGACGGTCCCCGGCCTCGCCCGGATCGCGGCGGCTGCCTACTGGCGCAGCGCGCGCTGGACGATGAGGGCGTCGAAGGACGCAGGCACCCGCGTCATCCGGGCCGCGGTCACCGGGCAGGACCCTGGCGAGCTCTTCCGCTCCACGGGGGCCGAGATCCGCGAGCGGACGCAGCGCGTGCTGGGCGTCGAGCCCCGCCACGAGGAGCGTGTGGCCATGACCCCGGAGGCGGCGGAGGCCGAGCGCGAGGAGGCGCGCAAGTCGCTGCGCGAGCGGGGTGAGGAGCTGCTGCGGCGCTCGGCCGACGTCAACTTCGACGAGGGCTCCCACCCTGCCTACGCGCGGATACTCGACGACCTGGCCCCGGACGAGGCCCGGATCCTGCGACTACTCGCCCGGGGACCACAGCCTGCCGTCGACGTCCGCTCCGGCCTGATGCCGCTCAAGTCGACCTCGGAGCTGGTCGCCGCCGGGCTCAACATGATCGGCCAGGAATCCGGCTGCCGGCACCTGGAGGACGTCCCCGCCTACCTGAACAACCTCTTCCGGCTCGGGCTGGTCTGGTTCTCGAGCGAGCCGCTGCCCGACCCCCAGCGCTACTCGGTGCTCGAGGCCCAGCCCGAGGTCGCTCGCGCCCTCGACGCCGCCGGCCACACCCGCACCGTGAGGCGGAGCATCCACCTCACCCCGTTCGGCGCCGACTTCTGCTCGCTCTGCCTACCCGACGAGCCGCGTCAGCCAGACGGAGGAGAGGACGGGGATCGGCTGGGCGGAGCCGATTCCGCGGACTGACCCCTCAACGCCGATCCCGACGAGCGGGCCGCCGACGGTGTCAAGCAGCGAGTCGGCCGCCACCGCGCGCAGAGCCGCCGGCCCGAGGGGATCGGCGACCTGCACCGTCCCGATCTGGAGCAGGCGAAGCCGCTGGCTTTGCTGGGGGGCCAGCACGAAGGTCACACCGTCGAGCGAGGGCCCAAGCCCCATCGAGCTGCCCCACCACCCAGCGGATCGCGACAGCATCCGCCGACCGCGCCCGCTCGGCCCCGCCTGGAAGGCGCCCGTGCCGGAGCCCGGGAGGTCGGAGAGGAAGCGGGCCCCCTGACCGCTCTGCGGATCGAGGGCGCGCGGCGAGACGATCCCCAGCTGCGGAGAGGTGAGGCGCCTGACCAGGTCCGGCACGGGCTGGTCGAGCAGGAAGCGGACCTCGTCGGGCCGGGGCGCATCGACGGCGAACAGGTGCGGCAGGAGCCTGCGGCCCGCCGGCTCGGACTGCCAGCGGCGCGAGTTGGCCACGACGGCGGCGGCGTTGAAGGGCGTCCCGTCCTGGAAGCGGACGTTCGGGCGCAGCGTCACGGTCCAGGTCGTCCGGTCTCGCGACGGCCGCGCCTCGAGGGCGAGCCCCGCCTGTGGCCCCGCCTGGACGTACGGGCCAGAGAGATGCTCGATCAGCGGCTCATAGATCTGCCTGACGACGGTCTGCTGCGCCCGCGTCTGCGCCGCGAGTGGATCGAGCGTCTCGGGAAGCTCCGGGAGCGCATAGGCGAGGGTTCCGCCGCCGCCCGCAGGGGGCAGGCCCGTGCTGACCCGCGCCCCTCCCCCGCCCGAGCCTCCGCAGCCCGCCAGCGCGAGCAGGCCGATGAGGGTGAGGGTGGCGGCACGGAGCCGCATCCGGCCCTAGAGCTTCAGGATGATGATCGCGTTCAGCGCCCAGAGGACCCCGAAGAAGATGGTCCACCGGGTCAGGTTCCGCTCCACCAGCGAGCCGCCTCCGAAGGAGCCGCCGCCTCCGCCGATGCCGAACGCACCGGAGAGACCGGCGTCCTTGCCGGAGTGCAGGAGCACCAAGAAGATCAGGATCACCGAGATGATGACCTCGACCACGCTGAGCACGGTTGCCATGCGCGGCAGTGTAGAGATCAGTCCCGCTTGGGACTCAGGCGATCGAGCCTTTTGAGGATGTCGATCGCCTCGCCGCGCAGCTCTCGGTCGAGGCGCTTGAAGTCCTCGTCGGAGAGCTTGCCCGAGGCGTGATCGGTCTCGGCGTCGCGGATCTGGCGGTACTTGGCCTCCTTGCGGGCCTCGAGGTCGGCGAGCTCGGCCTCGGCGGGATCGGCGGTGTCCTCGGAAGGGCGCCCGCGCAGCGGCGCGGTCACGAACCATGCGACCAGCACGACGATGGCGACGGCGAGGAGAAATTCCATGGGCGCGGGAAGTTAGGGACTACTGGATGCGCCCAAAGCCGCCGCCCCTCAGGAGGGCGGGCTTGCTGTCCCCAGCTCCTTGCCGAGCCTGGCGCGGTACGCCGCCTCGAGTCGACGCCTCGATTCGGGGGCGGGCCAGGCGGCCATCAGGGCCCCGCCGACGGCGATCAGGGCGCCGATCCAGATCCAGCCGACGAGCGGGTTGACGATCACGCGGAAGTTGGCCGGCTGCGGGTTGTCGAGGTAGTGCTGGACCAGCGCCAGAATCGCGACACCCTGGGCCTGGGGCGGCAGGCCGGACAGCTGCCGGTTGCCGCGGATGATCGCCGGGTTGAGGGAGGAGAGGTCGGGCTGGAAGGCGGTCCAGATGTCTCCCCCGGCCCCGGTCCGGAGGCCCACCTCGCTGGTCGACTCCCCCATGAAGTAGCGGCCGATCGCCCCCGCCGTCGGATCCATGGTCGGGTAGTAGTTCCGCGCCGGGTTGAGCGTGGTTACGTGCTTGCCGTTCCGCGTCACGTCGAGCTGGGCCGCGAACGAGATCCTCTCGTTTCGCGGATCGGCGCTGATCTTTCGGTAGGCGATGTCGTAGTCGCCGACCTTCGCCGTCTGGCCCACCTGCAGGCGCAGGTCCCGGTTGGTCTGGAAGCTGGACGAGGCCGCGATCCCGACCAGCGTGAGCGCGATCCCGGCGTGGACGATGTAGCCGCCGTAGCGGCGCCGGTTGCGCCCGACGGCCGTGGCCAGGGCGCGTGGATACGCCTCGCCGGTGAGCGCGTGGCGAGTCGAGCCGGCCCGCCAGAACTCGCCGAGCAGGGCGACGATGGTGAAGGCGGCGAAGGCGAATACGAAGAGAGCCCACGGGTGACGCCCGGCATCGCTCACCGCCAGCAGGACGACGATCGCAGCGCCGGCGGCGATGCTGGGCCAGAGCAACAGCCGCCGCGCGGCCCCACCGCTCAGGCGGCCCCAGGCGAACAGGGGCCCGAGCCCGGTGAACAGCACGAGCAGCACGCCGATGGGCGTGACGTAGCGGTTGAACCACGGAGCCGCCAGCGAGTGCTTGTCGCCGGTGAAGAACTCCGAGATCAGCGGGAAGAACGTCCCCCAGAAGATCACGACCGCCAGGCCGACCAGCAGCAGGTTGTTGACCAGGAAGATCGACTCGCGCGAGACCAGCGAGTCGATCCGCCGCTCCGGCCGCAGCTGATCGAGCCGCGTCACGATCAGGATCGTTGAGCCCACCGCGGCGATCCCGATCAGGACGAGCAGCGGGCCGCCCACCGTCGAGGCGCCGAAGGCGTGGATCGACTGCAGCACCCCCGAGCGGACCAGGAACGTCCCGAGCAGGCAGAGCACGAACGTCGCCGAGATCAGGCTGACGTTCCAGACCTTCAGCATGCCGCGCTTCTCCTGCACCATCACCGAGTGCAGGAAGGCAGTGCCGACGAGCCATGGCATCAGCGCGGCGTTCTCGACGGGGTCCCAGCCCCAGTAGCCGCCCCAGCCGAGCTCCTCATAGGACCAACGTGAGCCGAGCAGCAGGCCGATGCCGAGGAAGGTCCAGGCGACCAGCGCGAAGTTTCGGGTGGTGCGGATCCAGCTGGCGTCGAGCTTGCGGGCGATCAGCGCCCCCATGCAGAACGCGAACGGGATCGACCAGAGCACGTAGCCCGAGTAGAGCATCGGGGGGTGCACCGCCATGTAGGGGTTGCGCAGGAGCGGCGTCAGGCCGACGCCCTCCGCGGGCGCGGGATTCAGATGAGCGAAGGGCTGCGCCTTGAAGATCATCAGGCCGATGAAGAAGGAGCCGAGCGCCGCCAGGATCGCCGTCGCCCAGGGGACGATCTCGCGATGGCGGCGGCGGGTGATGAAGAGGACCCCGGTCGAGGCGAGGGAGAGCACCCACGCCCAGAGCAGCAGCGAGCCCTCCTGGCTCGACCACATCGCCGTCAGCTTGTAGAAGGTCGGCGTGGTGGTCGAGGAGTGATCGGCCACCAGCGCGAAGCTGAAGTCGTCTCGGACGAAGGCGATCTCGAGGATGACGACCGCCGTCGTCAGCAGGGCCGCCATCGCGTAGATCGCGCGGCGCGCTGAGTCGACCCAGCGACGGTCGCCCGTGCGGCCGCCCTGGATCCCGGCGCCCGCGGCGTAGAGCGCGCAGAGCAGCGCCGCGGCCAGCAATGCGGAGCCGAGGATCGTCAGCTCGACTGCCCCGGCGTCGTGGTGGTGAACTTGGAGGGGCACTTCGTGATCAGGCTGTCCCGCTCGCCCACGAAGGTGCCTTCATGGAGCTTGCCGGTGACGATCACCTCGCGCCCGTCCCGGAACGGATCCGGGACCGTGCCGCTGTAGGCGACCGGGATCGGATGGGTTCCGTCACGGTCCGAGATGCGGAAGTCGAGCTGGTCACCCGCGTGGTGGATCGAGCCCGGGACGACGTCTCCCGTCAGCTCATAGGTCTGGTTCGGGTCGGCGTTGACCAGCTGCGACGGCTCCTTCGCCTCGCTCGAGGCCGAGAACGACGTATAGACGAGGCCGACCGCCAGCAGCACGGCTGCCGACAGCGCCACGACCAGCCTGATCTTGCGCTTTCGAGATGGGTCCACGGGCGGCTGCGAATTATCGCAACCCGCGCTTAAAGGCTTCGGCTCACACCTGGGTCGGCTCGCTCTGCATCGTGGCGCCGGCGCCGTTCGAGGCCTGGCCGGCCTCCTCGCTCTCGGGATCGGCCGCCGTGTGGACCCGGTTGCGGCCCGCCCGCTTGGCGGAATAGAGGGCGCGGTCCGCCTTGCGCAGCAGGTCCTCGCGGCTCGCGGCGTCCTCCGGGAACGACGCCACGCCGAAGCTCGCTGTGATTCCCCGCTCCAGATCCGGGATCCGCAGAGTCTCGATCGCGGTCCGCAGCTTCTCCGCCACCAGGCGGCCGTCCTTGGTGTCGTCGCCGGGAAGAAGGACCATGAACTCCTCGCCTCCGTCGCGGGCCGCGAAGTCGTTCTCGCGGATCGTCGCCCCGACGGCCGAGCCGATCGCCGCGAGCACCTCGTCGCCCTTGGGGTGGCCGTAGGTGTCGTTGATCCGCTTGAAGCGATCGAGGTCGAAGAGGACCAGAGCCAGCGGCTTTGATGTGCGGGCCGCGTTTGCGACCATGTGCTTGAAGGTGTCGTCGGCCGAGCGCTTGTTGGGGAGGCCGGTGAGCTTGTCGCTGGAGGCGCGGCGCTCGGCGATCGCGAGGCTCCGCAGATGGGCGACAACCGGCGCCGCCTCGCCAACGCTCTCGGCGACAGTCCGCTCAGCGGAGTCGGCGAACCGCTTCTCGCCGCGCACCAGGACCGAGCCGATTACCTCACCGCCGACGATGGCCGGGACGCAGAGCGAGCGTCCGCCGATCTTCCCGCAGATGTCGCAGCGCAGCAGGTCGTCCTCGCCAGTTCCGCCGGTTGAAACCTTTGCGGTCCTGACGGCGAGGCAGTCGTCCGGCCTGGCGCCCTCGAGCGCCTTGCCCAGCTCACTCTTCTCGTCGACCGGCGTCGTCGGCTCGAGCCGGTCGGCGCTGTTGTTGCGATTGAACACCGAGACATCCGAGCCCGGCACAGAGCGCTCGAGATGGGCCTGGACGAGGCGGTAGGCCTCGGGCTCCGTGCGCGCCGCCTGCAGACTCTCGCCGAAGCGCCGGGTCCGGCGACGGCGGCGGTCGGTACGTCGCGCCGAGAGCCCCAGGGCGACGATCAGGAGCCCGAGAACCCCAATCGCCCCGAGGGAGACGAGGGTGGTCCTGGTCTGGGCGCTGCGGCGCTCCTCATCGATCACCGTGGAGAGGTTCTTGTTCGCGGCGATCACCTGGTCGAAGACGGAGATTCGGCGCTGCTGATCGGCGACGGACCCAGGTTGGCCCGTTGCCTGGCGCTGGTGGACAGCCCTCGCGTCGAGCGACTGCTGGGCTCGGATCAGCTTCGCCATCTGATCGACCGCGGCCTTCTCCTGACCACTGTTCGCGATGTCGCGGAGCGAAGTCACCGATCGCTCGACCCGGAGCTGTGCCCCTTCGTACTGCCCCAGCGCTCGCGGATGGCCCAAGCTGACGTACCCCTCGGTTCCCTCCACCAGTCGCCACATGGCGTTTTGGACCGCCTGGTTGGCGGTGTTCTCGCTGTAGGACTCGTTGCCGGTGTTCCGCTGGGCTCGATCCGTGAACACCAGCGCTGCCGCGATCGCTACCACGATCCCGCACAGTAGGAACAGATTGGAGGCTCGAAACCTCATATTTTTGGTATCGGCGTGCCGCCGGCACGGGTGACCGTAGAAAGCCGCATCCACTGCCACAATGGCTCGATGGACGAGGGGCGGGTGATGCTGATCACGGGTGCTTCGAGCGGCATCGGCGCGCGCACAGCCCGACGCGCCGCGGAGGCCGGTTACCGGCTCGTGCTCGGTGCCCGGCGCGAGGAGCGGCTGGAGGAACTCGCCCAGGAGCTCGGCGGCCCGGAGCGGGCGATCGCCGTTCGCTGCGACGTCACGGAGTGGGAGGACTGCCAGGGAATCGCGTCGGCGGCGACCGAGAGCTTCGGGCGCCTCGACGCGGTCTTCGCGAACGCCGGCTTCGGCGCCAAGCGCGGCTATCTCGAGGAATCCCCCGAGCACTGGCGGTCGATGGTGCTCACCAACGTGCTCGGCGTCGCGCTGACGATCCGGGCGACCATGCCCACGCTGCTCGAGGCGGGCACGGGCCACTACCTGCTGACGAGCTCGGTCGCGGGGCGCCGAGCCCTACCGGGCTCGCTCTACTCGGCGACGAAGTGGGCGGTCGGAGCGATCGGCGAGTCCCTGCGGCAGGAGCTCCGGCAGATGCATGAGAACCACGGCATCCGGGTGACGCTGATCGAGCCGGGGATGACCGACACGGAGTTCTTCGACAATCGCCCCGAGCGGGCTCTCGAGGACGACGACATCGCCCGCGCCGTGCTCTGGGCGATGGAGCAGCCCGAGCAGGTCGACGTCAACGAGATCCTGATTCGCCCGACGGCCCAGGCGAACTAGCTCCCACCCGCACCCGCCGATCGCGGGGTGGCATCTAGGATCGCGCCGTGGCCACCCTCGATCCAGTGGTGATCCTCTGCGGAGGAAGCGGCACCCGGTTGCGCGAGCGGACCGAGTCCATCCCGAAGGCCCTCGTGGAGATCGGCGCCCGCCCGATCCTCTGGCACGTGATCTCGATCTACAGCTGCCAGGGCTTCTCGCGCTTCCTGTTGCTCACCGGCTACAAGGGGGAGCTGATCGAGCAGTGGGCCGCGGACGCGGCCTGGCCCGCCAGCGTCGAGGTGGAGTGCCTCGACACGGGGCTCGACACACCCACCGGCGGGCGGATCAAGCTGGCCGCCGAGCGACTCGGCGGCGAGCCCTTCTCCGCCACATACGCGGACGGCGTCGCGGACATCGACCTCTCGGAGCTGGTCGAGTTCCATCGCGGGGGCGACGCCGTCGCGACGATGACCGTGGTCCGGCCGCAGCTCCAGTTCGGAGTCGCCGAGATCGGCGAGGACGAGGCGGTGAGCGGCTTCCATGAGAAACCACGGGCGGAGCACTGGGTCAACGGCGGATTCTTCTGTTTCGAGCCCGGCGTTTTCGAGTACCTCGAGGACGACAGCGTGCTGGAGCGCGAGCCCCTCGAGCGGCTGGCGGCGGAGGGCAACCTGCGCGCGTACCGGCATGACGGCTTCTGGGACTGCATGGACACCTACAAGGACGCGGTCCTCCTGAACGACCTCTGGAGCTCCGGCGATCCTCCCTGGCGGGTCTGGACCGAGGAGCCGGCGGGATGAGGGCGCTCGTCACGGGAGGCCGCGGGTTCGCCGGCTCCTGGCTCGTCAAGGCACTGCTCGAGGACGGCTCGGAGGTCACCTCCCTGGACCGGGAGGCGGTCACCCCGACCGGACTGGACCTGGTCGGAGTGGCGGCGGATGCCCATGACGTCACCGGGGATCTCCGCGACGCCGAGCTCGTCCGGGAGCTGCTGCGCGAGCGCTCCATCGATGCGGTCTTCCACCTGGCCGCCCAGGCCATCGTCGGCGACGCGAACGACTCGCCGGTCCCCACGTTCGAGACGAACATCGAGGGAACCTGGGTCGTGCTCGAAGCGTGCCGGGAGGCCGGAGTCGAGCGTGCGATCGTCGCCTCCTCGGACAAGGCCTACGGCCCGCACGACCGGCTCCCATACACCGAGGATTCGGCGCTGCAGCCCGTCTTCCCCTACGACGTCTCCAAGGCCGCAACCGACCTGATCGCACGGAGCTACTGGCACACCTACGGAATGCCGGTCGCGGTGACCCGCTTCGCGAACCTCTACGGGGGCGGGGACCGGAACTTCTCGCGGCTGATCCCGGAAACCGTCACCGCCGTGCTCGACGGCCGGCCGCCGGTGATTCGCTCCGATGGCTCCCCGAAGCGCGACTTCCTCTACGTCGAGGACGCGGCATCGGCCTATCTCGCGGTGGCGGAGGCGCTCTCCTCGGACGCGATCGGCGGCGAGGCCTTCAACGCGGGCTGGGGCCGCCCGCACGCCGTTCGCGAGGTCGTCGATCTGATCTGCGAGCTCGGACCCGGCGAGGTCGAGCCCGAGTACCGCGGGAGCGGAAACCCCAGCGGCGAGATCGACCTGCAGTACCTCGATTCGACGAAGATCCGGGAGCGGATCGGCTGGGAGCCCAGGGCCGAGCTCCCCGACGGGATCAGCCGGACCCTGGAGTGGTACGCCGCCCACCCCGAGGTGCGACCCGCCGCCGCGCCGAGCTGAGCGCCGAAGAGACCCGGACGAGCGCGCGCTCCGCTCGCGAGCCACGGCCGGGCAACAGCCCGAGATCGCGCATGACCTCGGCTCCGTCGTAGTCGGAGGCCAGGTGGCGGATGCGGCCCTCCTCGTCCAGGGTCGCGACATCGACGCCGGCGCTCTCCACCACCCGACCCGTCGGGGCGAGCCCCTCGAAGCTGCCCGTGTGCGTCATCCGGGAGCGCCACTCCCCGGCCGTGAAGTCATCGCCCTGCGCGGCGCGCACCAGCTCGAACTCGAGGTCCCCGAAGCCGGCGTGAACCCGGGCGGCGTGAGCCTCGATCTCGCCTCGACCGTGGAGAACGGTCCCGGCGCCGCGGTCCTCGTAGACGGCATCGGGCGCGAAGAGCGAGGCAATGCGAGCCGCGTTCCTCTCGTTCCACGCCGCGAGGTAATCGCGCATCAGCCCCTCCCTCTCCTCCACCCCGGCCTCCATCAGGACCTCAGCTCGAGGTGGACGCGGCCTCGGGGACGTGGCCGCGCCGGCGCAGGGTCCGCTTGTGGCGGCGCTGCAGGTACCACTCGGCCGAGCTGCTCAGGGGCCGGAACGGCAGAAACGTCCGCGCGACACTGCCGGCGAGCTCGATGTGGCCCAGCTTGTCGAGCAGGTCCTCAGCCTCTCTGCGCTCTCTCTCAGTGAGGTTGCTCGAGGGCCGGCCCTTCGACTTCCGGGCCAGGTGCACAAGCCGGTCACGCTCGGCGGGCTCGAGGCGGCGCCAGTGTCCCCACGAGGCCCAGGCGACCTCGGCCACGGCGATCAGCCAAAGCCGCTCGGCGAGCCAGCGGCTGCGCCGCACCGCCCGTCTGCCGAGTCCACCGATCAGTCCCATCTGACTCTCATTACCCCCGGGTAGCGATTACAAGCGGCGGACGGGTCTCGAACCCGCGACCTCGAGCTTGGGAAGCTCGCGCTCTACCAACTGAGCTACCGCCGCAGCCGCCGGAGATTGTAGGTGTCTAGCCTTGCCCTCCATGAACCCGAAGTCCCTCGTGATCGTGGTGGCGGTGGTGGCGGTGATGGGCCTGCTCGCCTACGGCCTGCTCAACAAGAGCGAGGCGTCCCTCGCCATCGGCGAGACGGCTCCGGACAAGCCGCTCCCCCGGCTCGGCACGCCCGGCTCCGGCACGATCGCCGACTACCGGGGCAGGTGGGTGCTGGTCAACTTCTGGGCCTCGTGGTGCGAGCCCTGCCGGAGCGAGTCGCCGGAGCTCGAGAGCTTCCAGAAGGCGCACGCCAGGGCCCACTTCACCGTGCTCGGCATCAACCTCTTCGACACCACCGACGACGCGCTGGCATTCGTCCATCGATATGGCCTGACCTACCCGCAGCTGCGGGAATCCGGCGGCAACGACCGCAAGGACGCCTACGGGATGACCGGCTTTCCCGAATCCTTCCTGATCGATCCACAGGGCAAGATCGCGCTGATCCGGCGCGGTCCGGTCGATGAGGCGTACCTCGACCGGAATGTCGCGCCGCTGATCCGGACGCGGTCATGAGCCGGGCGGTGGCGCTCGCCGCCTCCCTTCTTTCGGTGCTGGCGCTCGCACCGAGCGCGTTCGCCCAGCAGCCCCAGAGGGCGAATCTCCCCGACATCGAGGACGAGGTCATGTGCACGATCTGCGGCACGTTGCTGGCGGAGTCCGACTCCCCCCAGGCCGACCGCGAGCGCGCCCTGATCCGGCGGCTGATCGCGCGGGGAGAGGACAAGCAGCAGATCGAGAATGCCCTCGTCGCGCAGTACGGGCCGCAGGTCCTCGCCACCCCCAGCGGCCACGGCTTCGACCTGCTGGCATGGCTCGTCCCCGGCATCGGCATCGCGCTGGCCCTCGGCGCCATCTGCATGCTGCTGTGGAGGGGCCGCGGGCGCCCCAGGGAGAATGGAGCCCCGGAGAGCAGCATCGAGCCGTCGGACGCAGCGCGGCTGGACGAGGACATGTCCCGGTACCAGCTCTAAGCGGCTCCGGGTCTGCGAGCATTTCGGCAGGGATGAAGGCAGGACGGAAGACGGGCACCGCGCTCGCCGGCGCGCTGGCGGCCATCTGCGCCTGCGCGGCTCTCGCCGGAAGCGCCGACGCCGCCGTGCCACCGGGGTTCTTCGGCATCGTGCCGTCGAGCCTGAGCCAGGCGGATGTGACGCGTATGGCGGATAACGGTGTGGCTACGGTCCGCGTGTTTGTCAGTTGGGAGTGGGTCGAGGCTCGCCCCGGAACTCGCGACTGGTCGAATTACGATGCGGTGGTAGGCGTCCTTGCTCAGTCCGGGCTGCGGGTGGAGCCGGTGCTGTTCGGGGTCCCCTCGTGGATCTCGTCGCGGCCGGCCCGGCCGCCGATCTTCAGGGCCACGCAGCGCCAAGCTTGGAGAAGCTTCGTCGCCGAGGCCGCGGGGCGCTACGGCCATGGCGGCAACTTCTGGGCCGCGCATCCGGAGTTGCCCTACGAGCCGTTCCTGGATTGGGAGGTCTGGAACGAGCCGAACCTGTCCGGGTACTGGGGCGGCAGACCGAGCCCGCGCCGCTATGTGAGGCTCCTGCGGGTGACCCGGTCCGGCCTGCGCCGCTCTGACCCCTCGGCCCGCATCGGGATCGGCGGGATCTTCCCACCCCCGCGTCGGCGCTACGGGGTATCGCTGGAGCACTTCCTGCAGGGCATATATCGGGTGCGTGGCGCTCGCCGGGCATTCGACGCGGTCGCGATCCATCCATATGCCAGCCGGCCCAAGGGGGTCCTTGCCTCAACCCGGGAGGCGCGCCAGATCATGAACCGCCATGGAGATCGGGCCACCCCGCTATGGATCACGGAGGTCGGCTGGACCACCGGGGGCGCGCATCTGAGGCGGAGCCCCTTCAAGGCGACTGAGGCGACCCAGGCGAAGTATCTGTCGCGGACCTTCCACCGGCTGGTTCGCTCACGCCGGAGGCTTCATCTCCGGCTGCTCATCTGGCTCGCCTGGCAGGACACGGCCGTAGCCGGAGCCCCGTGGACCGGATTCTCCGGACTGATCCGAGGCGACGGCAGTCCGAAGCCCGCGCTCCGCGCCTACAGGCGGATTGCCCTCACCGGGTGAGGCCGCATCAAGGCGATTCGCGTCGCTGCTTGCCCCGGGGGTCGAATCCAGATCCGACGAGCTCGTCGAACGCCGCAGCCCCATCGGCGTCGTTCTTGCGACAGGCGGCCACGTCCCAGAACGTGTAGCCGAGCTCCGGCTGCGGCGGGTCCAGGGCGGCGGCCGCAGCATCCGGCACTTCCGTGACGTCGAGCTGTCCGAGCGGGTCGCCCGTGTTGTCCCAAACGGCAAATCGTGAATACCCGAGGTCCGCGAGCTCGCTCCAAAGGCGGGTGGCGTCGCACCCGGCGTTCTCCCGGGCGGCCAGCGGATCGAACTCGAAGAAGAGCACCGGCCCACTCTGCGACCAGGCGCTCGCCAGGGCCGGCACCAGGACGGGGTCGTAACCGTCTGTGTCCGACTTGATCAGCCGCGCATCGGCGAAACCCGGGTTTCGCTCGCGAAGATCGTCAGCCGAAACCCACGGCACCTTCTCGTCTGAATCGCCATCGCTGACGAAGGCAGTCGACCCGAATCGGCGATGGGTTCTCAGGCCCGTGGCGTCCATCCCGTCCGGTGCGAGCATCACCTGCTCGATGTGCACATTGGGATTTCCCTCGACATTCATCCGCAGATAGCGGGCCCAGTACTCATCGCCCTCAATGCACAGAGCCCTTCCATTCACGCGATTGAGCACCTGAAGGGCTGAGTCTCCGATGTTCGCCCCTATATCCACCAACTGAAAGTCCTGCGTGCCTTCGCCGGCCAGAGCGGCAGCGAGCTCCACCAGGTTCTGACCATACGAGGGCCGAGCTCGTGCGTAGTCGGGAAGGACGTGCGACCAAGGCATCTGCAGATCCACTCCTTGGACATTCCGCCGAACGGTCCGATTGTGGAGCAGCCGTCGCCATGGCAGGGACGCCCGCGCCTTTACCCGCGCCCGCTCGAAGCGTGTGGCGGGCATCAGCCCTTCCCCCCTGTCATTCCGACACTCATCGGTCGCACCTCGTCGTGGAGCTTAAACCGAGGTCGCTTCGTCGAGCTCCAGTGCACTCAGGGCCGTCCCCGCCGCGACCTCGGCGAGGATCGCTCGCGTGTCCGCGGCCACCTCGGCCCAGGTCCGCTCGGCGACGTAGGCCCGCGCTCGCTCGAGCTCGTCCGAGGAGGTCGCCCACGCGTGCGACACCGCGTCCGCGAGGGAGCGCGCCTCCGAATCCGCCACGATCGTCGCGTTGCCACCGGTCACCTCCAGGAGCGCCTGATCGGCGGAGATCACGAGCGGAATCCCGAGCCGCATGCCCTCGATCGCCGGCAGTCCGAAGCCTTCGAAGTCGGACGGGAAGACGATGAGCCCTGCGGAGGCGAAGCACGCCTGAAACTCCTCCGGCTCGAGCCAGGGGAGCAAGGACACGGTTTCTGCAAGCCCCGCGTCGTCGATACGGCGGCCGATCTCGTCACGAACGGCGCCGGGAACCCCCGCGATGACGAGCGAGCGCGCCTCGCCTCGTGCGGCGAGCATCCGCCAGGCATCGATCACTCGCTCGACCCCCTTGTTGGGAAAGTGACCGAACGCCAGCGCGTACTCCCCCCCGCCATCACGCTCAGAGCGCGGCCAGTCGTCGACGTGGTCGGCGGCGAAGAGCACGCTCCGCACCGGTTTCTGCGCCAGCCACGGACGCGAACGCAGAAGGTCCCGCCGAGTTCGCTCGGAGATGCAGATGATCCCCGCCGCCTGACGGTAGCCGACGCCGTAGGAGACCTTGCGCATGAGCCGCCGCCCTCGAGAGAACTGCTGGGGCAGCAACTCGTGCCGCAGGTCGTAGACCGTGACCACCTTGGGGCAGCCCACCCCGGTGACCGCCGTCGTCGGCAACGCTCCGAGCAGCACATCAGCGTCCACCGCCCGGCAGGTCTTGCGAGAGACGCGCGATTGGACCACGATCCTGCGGACCACCTCAGGGGAGCCCACCTTGACCGGGTGTACTTCCATCGAGGAAGGCAACCGGAGCTCGACACCTTCTGAGACCAGCAGGTGGACCTCATCGCCGGAGTCCAACGCGTCCCAGCCCGCGAGCATGTTCTCGAGGGCGACGGCATACCCGCCGAACGGGACCACCGGGATGGCATCAATCACGATTCGCACGGCGCGACGGTACTGAACCGGCGTCCAGGCACCATCTCTAATGTTGGCGTCATGAGGGTTTCAGTGTTGGGGGCCGCCCTGCTGATCTGTCTTGCTGCGATTGGCTGCGGAGGAAATGGTGTCGACATCCACTCGAAGGGAGGTGGACCCACTCTCGTCAAATGGGGGGCGCCGGCGGGAGGCGATCCGAAGGGCGTAGTGATCCTGCTCCACGGCGGGGGCTGGCAGCCCAATCCCTCCGCCTATCCGGGCGAGCTGGCTCTCGCCGGGGAGATGCAGAAACAGGGCTACGCGACCGTGGTAGTCGGCTACGACGCCGGAGCGCTGGGATTCCAGGAGATCAAGGACGTCTACACGCGGGCGCAGCGGCGCTTTCCCGGTGTGCCGATCTGCGCGCACGGGATCTCGGCAGGGGGTCATCTGGGCCTGATGCTCGCGGCTCGTGAGCCTGGGATGGCGTGCGTGATCGACGTCGCCGGCCCCACCGATCTCAGGACCCTCAAGGGTCAGGGCGGCGACGAGGCAAGTGATCTGGCCGTCAATGCGTTCGGCGCCGACCAGCTGGCCAGGTGGAGCCCCATCCGGTACGCCGACCGCATCAGGGCGAAGGTCCTCGTCATGCTCGCCGCCACTGACCCCGTCGTTCCCGTCGAGCAGGGACGAGAGTTCGCACGCGCACATCCGGGAACCCGGCTGGTCATTTTGCCGGCGGGCCCCGTTCCGGATCCCGTCCTCCATGGAGCCAAGATCACCCGGGCCGGCGCCCAGTACTCCCTTCAGGAGCCCTTCGCCTTCCTCTCCCAGGCAGCGACGCAGGGAAACTGAGCATGGCCCTGATCCCCTCGCGAGTCGCCAGCAAGCCTCAATACGTCTTCCATCCGGGTCGCGCGGCCAGGCGGGCTATGCACCGCTTCACCAAGCACGAAGGCCGCGTAGAGGTCGCTCAGCTGCCCTGGGGCCTGCCGCTCGAGGTGAACACCGGCGACGCGATCGGGTTCGCCATCGCGGCCGGCGGCGTCTTCGACCCCTGCGTCACAGAGACGCTCCATCGTCTGATCGATCCGGGCGAGACCGTGGCCGATGTCGGCGCAAATCTCGGCTACATGACCAGCCTCGCCGCAGCAAGTGTCGGCGCGGGCGGCGGCGTGTACGCCTTCGAGCCGCATCCCCGCGCGTACGAGTTGCTCGAGAGCAACGTGTCCCGCTGGCGCGCCATGAAGGGCACGGGCCCGGTCGAACTCAGGCAGGTGGCACTCTCCGATGTGGCCGGAGAGGGCGAGCTGTTCTCGGGTGGATCGACGGAGTTCGACCTGGCCGTCGCCTCGCTGAGCGCTGGCGAGCACCCGCCGGCGGGTGCAAGCACCGAGGCGATTTCGGTCCCACTCGCGCGGCTCGACCAGATCGAGGGGGTCAACCGCCTCAGCGTGATGAAGGTCGACGTCGAAGGCCACGAGCCCAGCGTGCTGCGCGGCGCCGGATGTCTTCTCGAGGACGGTGCCATCCGGGACATCGTCTTCGAGGACCACGATGAGTACCCCAGCGAGTCCACCGCGATCGTCGAGGACGCCGGGTATCAGCTGATCGGCCTGAGCAATGACCTGTGGGGGCTGCGGCTCATGCGACCGGAGGAACGCGGCGAATTGCCGGCCTGGCCGGGCCCAAGCTACCTGGCTACCCGTAATCCGGACCGCGCGCGACGGCGGCTGAGCCCGCGCGGCTGGCAGGTGAAGGGAATCGGTCCCCGCCTCCGCGCGCCGCGACCGCCGGGCGCCTGAAGACCGGCTAGTCGCGCCAGCCCGCCACGCCGCTGCGGATGTGCTTGGCAGGATTGCCGCCGATCACCGTGTTCGGCTCCTCGACCGAGCGGGCGACGACCGACCCGGCAGCGACGACCGTGTCGTGGGGAAGACGCACCCCTTTGACGATCGTGGAGCGAGCCCCGATCCAACAGCCCTCCCCGATCTCGACGGGAAGCTCGGAAGGGCCGGCCTCGCCGTCGAGCGGGACCAGGGGGTGGAAATCCGTGTCGGTGATCAACACGTTCCAGCCCACCCCCGAGCCCGCGCCAAAGGTGATGCGCTCACGGCAGATCACCTGGCTCTCGGGGATGCCGATGTTTCCCGCACCGAAGCTGACGGTCCCCGTGGGGGCCACCGAGAGCTTGAAGCCGTTGCTGAGGCGGACGGGTCCATCGAAGATCACGTGTCCGGCCATCTGCCAAACCGCGCGGGCGCGCCGAAAGTCGAACGCACCGAGCTTCACCGAAGCCGATCAGGATCATTGCGGGCCGGATCGGACCGCTAATGGTCACCCTGCCGCGGGTGTCGTACAAGGCCACCTTCGGACTGACGAGCACAGGCAGCCGGATCGCCTGGCGAAACGGCAGGCAGCGCAGGTTGAAGTAGAGAGTCTTGGGCAACCCCCACAGCAACAGGAACGCCCGTCGCACCCAGAGCGACGGTCTCGCGTTGTTTCTGATCTGCCTAGCACCGCCAAGGAGATGCAGTCGCCCCGGCGATGACTGCGGCCCATCGTCGAGGAGTGGGCCGCCCGTGGGTGTGGGGGATTTCATTGGTGCATCATTCCATCACCGCAATGCCTGTTCGCCTCCCCGTAGCCGCACGGCCCCTGTGGCCGCACGTGAAGCGCGCCTATCGCCGAGGTACTCGGGCGGCCGCGCCGCTGACGATGCGGCTCAGCCAGATCGGGGGCGGATATCTACCCCGCCGTGGGACCGCCCTGGTTGACGGCTCCGCAGGGCATGGAGTGGCCGAGATGTGGGTGGCCCGGCCCGAAGAGCGAGTGCGTCGGCGGATTCCGGACGGTCTGCCGGCGAACCATCCAATCTTCTTTGCCCAGGTCGAGGACTCGATCCCACGCGTGGCGATCGCCGAGCTTCATCGTGGGCGCGTGATGCCACCACATCGCGTCGTGGTCGATGCCCACGGCACGGTCATCGAGGAGTTCTCGACGTATTGGGGGACGCTCGGCTGGAGGGAGCATCCGATGTACTGGCATCCCTTCCCGGGGCCTCCGAAGGAGGTGTCCGGCCGGCTCGGGGTTCTGGCCGGCCGAGGAGATCACAGCAACTACCACTTCCTGCTGGACATCCTGCCTCGCCTCGCGCTCATGGACACCCCCGGGATCCCTGAGCCCGACCGCTGGTACGCGCCGCTCCAGCATTCCTTCCAGCGCGAGATGCTGGAACTGGCGGGCTTTCTTCCGGAGGCGGAGGTGATCGACGCGGACCTCGAGCCGCACGTCCGAGCCGAGTCCCTTCTCGTCCCCGGGTTCCCCGACAACGAGCTGAGGACCCCGCCGTGGGCAGTCGACTTCATCCGTGACCGTCTCAGGGACGATGCGCTCGAACTCGTTCCGGGCCGGCGAATCTACGTCACACGCGGGCGCCAGCGCAACAACCGCACAGTCAGGAACGAGGATGAGCTCAGGGAGATGCTCGGGAATCGAGGGTTCGACGTGATCGATCCCGGCGCGCTGCCGGTGCGGGAGCAGATCAAGAGGTTCGCCGAGGCGGAATGGATCGTCGGCCCGCACGGTGCCGGTCTCGCCAACCTGGCATTCGCCAGCCCCGGTGCGTCCGTGGTGGAGCTGCTGCCGCCCGACTACGTCCAGACCTGTTACTGGAAGCTGGCCTGGTGCGTCCCCGGGCTCGCGTACCGGTACCTGGTCGGCGTCGGCGAGCCGCCACGCAATGGCCAGATGCACGGTGCGGCGAGCGACATGACCATCGATCTAGAGGCGCTCGACCGGCTGCTCGACACGCTCCCTGTCTCGCGCGTACTGGATGAACGCGTCGATGTCCGGGGAGACCAGCAGCGGCACGGCCTTGACGATCTCCTCACGCGGCCAGTCCCACCAGCGAATCTCAAGAAGCGCCTCGCGCTGCTCCTCTGTGTGCCGATAACGAATGACCTTGGCCGGAACGCCGCCGACGATCGCGTAGGGCGGTACGTCCTTGGTGACCACGGCGCCCGTGGCGACGATGGCGCCGTCCCCGATCGTCACCCCGCCGAGAATCCAGCAGCCGAATCCGTCCAGACGTCGTTGCCGACCTGAGTGTCGCCGATCGCGACCGGGTTGCCGTCCTGGCCGGCGCCATCCAGGCCCAGGTTGATCCGGAGCGGGTACGCGGTCACGTGGTCGACCGGGTGGTACCCACCGAGGAGATAGGTGCCGCCGATGGCGCTGTATTTCCCGACCACCAGGCGCGTCTTGTCGTGAACGAAGGTGTGGACCTTGGGGAAGCCATAGCTCCCCTCCCCGTAGACGATCCGGCCCTTGCGCTTCAGGCGGCGCACAACAGCCTCGGTCTCCCCCCACCAGATGTTGCGCAGGCGGGTCAGCTGGTAGTGGAGAAGGGCCAGCGCCTTCTTCACTTGAGCCACCCCGACTTCTCCATGAAGCGGCCGCGGAGCGACGCCGTCACCCCCGGCAGGCGCTTCTTCACCCGCTCGTACTCCTCTGGCAGCGCCATCCGCATTGCCTTTGCGACATCGGACAACATCAGCCTGCCCGCCAGGCCGCGCGCCGACCGTCGCCAGCGCTCGTAGTCCTCGGCCTCGGCGGCCACGAAGGGAGACGGGAGGCCGCCGGGCTGCGCCTGCGAGGCCACCCGGAACGCATGGCGCATCCGCCTGGTGATCCGGCGCCCGGTCGTGTCGACGGCGTAGCGATAGTCCGGCTGCGGACCGATCTTCCGCTCGTTCGCGAGCACGGCGTCCGCGTACTCGCGCGCGAGCGCCTGGAGCTCCTCCTGCAGGGCGCGGCCGTCGTGCAGGGCCACACGCGTCGTGAGCTCATCCGGGCGACGGGGGTCGAATGAGTGAAAGTGGAAGAGACGAAGGCGGTCATCTGCGCCGGCGATGAAGTACCCGTCCTCGTCCCGGGCGATCGGCCGCTCGTGCAGGTTCGCGATGCTGATGTTGTAGCCGCGGTGCTGCAGGCTGGTCGCGCCGAAGAAGCCCCCTCCGACGTCGACCCACTTCTGGTCGACGAACAGCCCCGCCAGCGGCTCGTGCAGGCACTCCTTGCTCAGGTGCCCCCACCACCAGGTCAGGAAGTCCGCGGCGCGCCGGTCCACCGCGCAAAAGCCGAGGTTGTAGAAGCCGACGTGCAGAAGATGGCCCTCGGAGAACTGGCTCCCGTCCGAGGGCGGCTCGATGTAGTGCGGCGTCAGGACGATCCCGTGGCTCGCTTCGAGTGCCGGGCTGAGCTCGTCCATCGGTGAGACGACGTAGGTGTCCGGGTCGAGATAGGCGGCGCGCTCGTGCTCGCGCAGCAGCACCTGCAGGACGAGCGGCTTCACCGCCGTCGCGAACTCCACGAGGTCGTAGTCCATCGCGAGCTCGAGCACCGTCCGTTCGGGAAGGTCCAGCATCCCCGGATGCATCCAGCGGACGCCGGGCGTCTCGGGCAGGTCGGTCTCGTCCGTCGCGTCGATCAGGAAGATCGTCAGCGGCGTGCCGTCCCCGTAGCGCAGCAGGCTCTCGCTCAGCGTCAGGGCCGCCGGCAGGTAGTTTCGCGCGAGGATCGTGCAGTAGGCAGGCTGGTTCATGGCATCCGGCTCAGCCTCGAGAAGCGGCTGCTAGCTTCCCCCGGCCGCCGGATCCCGAAGCCCGGCGATGTTACTGCGAGGGTCCAATCACCAACCCCACTTCCCCACCCGCAGCGGCGCCTCAGACACCCGCCATCGTCGGCGGATACAACGACCAGGTTCGCTACGACGTCCTGCCGAGCATCCCCCAGTCGGCGGGAGCGGTCCTAGATGTCGGCGGCGGGACGGGCGCTACGGCCGGCCACCTGAAGCGAGTGGGCCAGGCGACCCGCGCGGGCACCGTCGATCTGGTGAGCGCCGAGAACCCGGACCCCGATCTCGACTTCCAGCTCGCCGGAAACCTCGACGACGAGGAATTCGTCGAGCAGGTGATCGCCGAGGAGGGCCCCTTCGACACGATCCTCTGCCTCGACGTACTCGAGCATCTCGTCGATCCTTGGCGCGTCGTGACGCAGATGCACCGCTGCCTGCGGCCGGGAGGCGTACTGATCGTGAGCGTGCCGAACGTCCGGCATTACCGCGTCTCCGGAGGCCTGCTCTTCCGCGGCCGCTGGCACCTGGAGAACGCGGGGATCTGCGATCGCACGCACCTGCGCTTCTTCGTTCGCGACACGGCGATCGAGCTCACGACGCACTCAGGGCTCGTCCTCGAGGACGTCAGGACCCCGCTTCCCGAGCGGCGCACCGGCCTGGTCAGGCTCTTCCGGAGGATCACCTTCGGCCTCTTCGACAACCTGACCAGCGTTCGCTACATAGTTCGCGCGCGGCGCGCTGACCAGGGCTGACTACAAGCTCTTGCGCCAGTAGGCGCCGATGCCGTCGACGTCCACGATCTCCTCGGTGATGCCGTGCGCGTCGCGGTAGTCGTGAATGGCCCGCTGGCACTGTGCCACGAGGTCGCCGTAGTCGTCGACGATGCAGAACCCTCCGGGGGAGAGCTTCGGATAGAGCGCCTCGATCGCCTGCCAGGTGGACTCGTAGAGGTCACCGTCGAGGCGCAGCACCGCCAGCTGTTCGACCGGAGCCGTGGGCAGCGTGTCCTTGAACCACCCCTCCAGGAACTTGACCTGATCGTCGAGCAGCCCGTAGCGCTCGAAGTTGTGCTTGACCTGCTCGACGCCGACCGACAGGCCGGTCTGCTTGTAGAAGGTGTCGCCCTCGTCCGCCGGGAAGCGGGCGGGATCCGGCGGCGGCAGGCCCTGGAACGAGTCGGCGACCCAGACGCTGCGCGAGGTGTCGCCAAACGCCTTGAGGACGCCTCGCATGAAGATCGTCGCTCCGCCCCTCCAGACGCCGGTCTCGATCAGATCGCCGGGGACATCGTCGCGAATCACTGCCTCGATGCACTCCTGGATGTTCTGCATGCGCCGCAATCCGATCATCGAGTCTGCGCGTGCAGGCCAGTCACGCCCCCGCTCTCTCAGCGCGGGGTCGTATGGCTTCTTGTAGGCGAGCTCGAAGCCGAAGCGCCCGACCAGGCGGCCGACGGCGTCCGCGGCGCGCTTCCGGAGGACGGGCGAACCCGAGGTAGCCACCCCGCCCAGAATCGAGTCGCTCTCCTCGGCGACGGCACCCGTCAGGGTGCGCTTGAGGAGGTCGAGGTAGAGATCACGTGACAGATCGATTTGCGTCTCGGCGGCCCCCATGGCGCGGCGATGCTAGCAACGGCATCCCAGGTGGCACGCCGGTTCGCTCGCCCATTTACGCTGCGCGTGGTGAAAAACCTCATCGCTCGACTGGTCCGCGCCATCTTCGAGTTGCTGCCGGAATCGGCGCGCCGCCGCATCCAGAACCAACGCGCCGAGCTGGCCGGCCTGGGCCAGCTGAAGCGCAACCAGGAGTTGCTGGCAATGCGTCTGGCTCGGCTCGAGCAGCAGCGCGGGCCTGAGACCAACCACCACGAGCAGGTCCCCGACGATCGGTTCCCGGAGCTCGTTCGGTCCCGGCTCTGCACGCAGGCCCAGCTCGACGAGCCGTGGTTTCGAGCCTGGTGCGAGGCGATGGCAGAGCCGCCGACGGCCCACCGCAAGACCTGGGAATTCACCTACGCCGCAGAGGTGCTGAACGACCTGGGCCTGCTCGAGTCCGGCCGTCGTGGGCTCGGGTTCGGGGTGGGCCGCGAGGCGCTCGTCCCGCTGTTCGCGAGCCGGGGGGTCGAGGTGGTGGCGACCGATCTGGAGCCCACCTCGAGGGAGGCGCTCGGCTGGACCCGGTCGGGCCAGCACGCCTTCGGGGTCGAGGGCCTGCAGCGTCCGGAGGTATGCGGCGAGGAAGCCTTCCGCGAGCTCGTCACCTGGCGCCCGGTTGACATGACGGAGATTCCCGGCGATCTCCGGGACTTCGACTTCTGCTGGTCGATCTGCTCGCTGGAGCACCTCGGGTCCCTCGAGCGCGGCATGGAGTTCATCGAGCGGTCCGTCGACACGCTCGCTCCGGGCGGGATCGCCCTCCACACCACCGAGTACAACCTCACCTCCGACGACGACACCGTCGAGAGCGGCCCCACGGTGATCTACAGGAAGCGCGACGTGCTGACGCTGAAGGAAAGGCTCGAGGCCCAGGGGCATCAGGTCGCCGCGTTCGACTTCTCGCGCGGTGACGGCCTGCTCGACGAGTTCGTCGACGTTCCCCCCTACGGAGAAGAGCCGGTACTGCGGTTTCTGGCCGGCTCCTACACGCTCACGTCGATCGCGATCGTCGTCCGGGCCCGGCCGTCCTGAGCGCCTCGAAGCCGACGGGGCGGCTGTCGAGGGCCTCGATCTGGAACCTCAGCCTCAACCTGTTCAACAAATCCCAGACGCTGGCGCTGCTGGCGACCGGATCGATCATCGGGGGGCTCTCGGGAATCGGCGTGATCGTCACCGCGGTGGCCTCCGCCCTCGTGGGACAGGCGCTTGCCGACTTCGGGCTCTCCGGGGAGCTGATCAGGCTGAATGTCTCCTACCCGAACCGGGTCACCGTGGACCGCTCCATCCGTGCGCTGATGCGGCAGGCACCACTCGCCCTCGTGCTCGGTCCTCTGGTCTACCTGGTGCTCGGGCCGACGAGCGGCACCGCGCCGTTGCTGGTCGTGATCGGACTGAACAGCGCCTTTCTGGTCTGGTCGATCGGGCTCGGGGCCGTGCTCAACGGACTCGGCGACTTCCATTCACCGGCGAGATGGCTCGGTGGAGCACGGCTCCTCTCGAGCATCGCGGCCGTGATCGGCGCGCTCATCGAGCCGACGCCCCAAGTCGTGATCAGCTGCTTCGCGGCTGCCGAGGGAATCGGCTTCTTGGCGCTGCTGATCATCGTCCGCCGCGCCCGGGCGGGGCTGCCGGAGGCAGAGCATCCCGAGGGCCGTGTGCACCGCAAGCGCCTCTGGTTCGGCGTCGCCCAGATCACCAACCTGCTCACGAACCAGGCCGACACCCTCCTCGTCGCCTCGATCCTCAGCCCGACCGCGCTCGGCCTGTTCGCGACCGCGAGCACCCTCGAAAACGGGGCCGCGACCCTCGCCTACGCTCCGGCGATGCCCGTAGCTCTGCGATCCGTCGGCAGCACCCTCGGCGGGGACCGCGAGGCCGGCGCTCACCTGCTGCGTCGCGCGTTCCTCACGGCAGTGATCGCGGCGATCGTCCTCGCGGTGCTCGTCTTCGCCTTTGCGCTGCTGGTCGGCGACTCGATCAGCAAGCTCGAGGGCCTCACCCAGGGCGATGGGCCACTCGTACTCGGGCTCTGTATCGCGGCGGCTCCGATCGGCGTGATCGCCGATCTCTGCGTGGTCGTGGGCAGCAGTCTCGGGCGACACCGCCGCGTCGGGGTCTCCCAGATCCAGGCTGGGGTCGCCTCGGTTGCGGCGATCGTCGGCGGGGCGGCTGCCGCCGGGGCCGTCGGCGCGGCGGCCGGGACGATCGTTCGCGACTGCGTCCGGGTGCTGGTGGGGAGGCGGCTGACGACCCCTCCCGACAAGGACGAGACCGTCCCCGAACCCCAGCCCGAACCGGCGGGAATCGCTCCCTGACTCACTACCCTGCGGCGCTCCATGAGATCCAGCACGTCCAGCAACTCGCTCGACGAATTCGCTTACGCGGCGGTGGGCGTCTCACTCTTCCTGATCACTTGGAACGGCTTCCGTCTCGGCGGAGGCGCCATCGCGAACGCCTTCCTCTCCCTGGCATTTCTCATAGTGGCGACCCGGACCATCGTGCTGCGCAAGCCGATTCCATTGCCGCCCTGGATGTTCGCCGCCGCGATCGGTTTCGCTCTCGCGGCCATGCTGCGGTTGATCTTTCCTCCCGACACTGGCGTGCTGAACGACATCCTCATTCACATTCGGACGATTCCGCAGGTGGGTCAGGTCCAGCCGCTGATTCTCGTCCCGCGGTCAGATTTGGTGGCGCTCTTGCAGTTCGAGACGGCGGTCGTTGTGATTCCGGTCCTGATCGCCTCGGTTGCCACCAGCGGGCGCCGGATCGAACGGCTGCTCGACGTGTTCATGCTCGGCGCCGTCGTCAACGCCGCCGTCGGCATTCTCGACTTTGGGGGGATCCACATAGCTCCGTTCGTGTATGGAACCGGGCGCTCCGCGGGTCTCACCATCCATCCCAACTACCTCGCGCTGACGTGCACCATCGCGATCCCCCTGGCGCTCCTCTGGGTGGGCCGCGGCGGGCGCTGGCGCACAGCCGGGTTCGCCTGCACCACGCTCCTGCTGGCCGGCGCATATGCCTCGGGATCCCGAGCCGGTGCGGTCACGGCGATTCTCGGCGTGCTCGTGACGATGATCGCGATTCCGCGCCTGCGCACCGGCCTCGGCTACTCGGTCCCCATCGTCGGGATGATTCTCCTTGCGCTCTTCTACTTCGCCGGGGACGAGATCCTCAAGCAGATCCGCCTCACAGGAGACGTCGGCACCGCGGTGAACACGGCCGGCAGCGACACGCAGCGCTCGCAGCTCGCCCATCTGGCCGTCCAGCAGTTCGAAGCGAGGCCGATCCAGGGCGTCGGGTTCAGCGTCATCGCCGACGCCCATTCGATCTATCTGCAGCTGCTCGCTGCCGGTGGGCTGATCGCGTTCTCTTCCTTCCTGATCTACCTGGGAGGTCTCGCCTCGTCGGCTTGGCGCTCCCTCGCAGGGCCACAGCGAGACGTCGCCGCTGCCATCAGCGTCTCGATCGTGATGTGGCTTATCAATGGCGCGATCGACAACCAGCTCGGCGACAAGTACCTCTATGTGCTGCCGGGGCTCCTCGTCGCACTCGCGTACGTCACCCGGCCGGCCATGGTCGAGGAGGCGAAACCCATACCAAGGTCGACACCGGCGACGACACCGTCGCCGACGTCGGCGATCCCCACCGCCGGTCAGGCCGGCTGAGAGACCTTGCTGCTCTTGCCATTCTCGCCGGCGGTCGCGGCGAGATCGCGGGCCGAGTGGTAATAGCCGGCGTAATAATCCTTGTCGGGCTCGGTGAAGTCCGTCAGCACCAGCCCGACGGGTCGAGACGGCAGGCGCTCGAGCGCCTCCTTCGCCGCCCGGGCCTGGTCGCGTGTGGTCCGGTTCAGCCGGACGCATAGCACCACGCAATCGGCGTGCGGAGCGATCTCTCGAGTGTCTGCCACGGGGAGCAGCGGCGGGCAGTCGATGATCACCCGGTCGTAGACCTTTGCGACCTGCTTCAGAAAGCGGGCGAATCGCTCTGAGCTGAGCACGTCTGCCGGGCGCGGAGGCGCCGAGCCGGCGGTGATGCAGACCAGGGACTGCGGGGCGGCGCTGTTCTCGCCGTTCCCCCAGGGCACGTCGATCCCGTGCTCGTGGGTCGCGCCCGGGACGGGCACGCTCTGCAGGATCTCGGCGGGGGACTTCCGCCCACCGAGATAGTCCGAGAGTCCTGGGGCCTCGTTGATCTTGAACCGGTCAGCCAAAACGCTCTTGCGAAGGTCGCACTCGACCAGAAGCGTGCGCTTGCCGGCGGAGGCGTTGGCCATGGCGAGACAGGCGGCGACGGTGGACTTGCCCTCCTCCGGCACCGCACTGGTCACGACGATCGTGCGAAGGTCGCGGTCGATTTCCAGGTAACGAAGGTTTTCGCGAAGCACGCGGAAGGTCTCGCCGTCGATGGGATCAAGCGGGCCGAGCCCCTTGCTCTCCGCGTCGCTGGAAGAGCCCGTGTGGCCGAAGACGTTTCGGCGCAGGCGGGCCAGCACCGGGAAATCAAAGATCTCCTCGACGGAAGATGAGTCCCGCAGGCGCCGATCGAGCACAGAGCGCCCGTACGCGATGGCCATCCCGAGCAGGAACCCGAAGACCGTCGCGGCAGCGATGTCCCGGCCGGGCTTCGGCGAGGTCGGCGAGGTGGGGGGCTGCGCCTGAGCGCTCACGACGACGGGCTGAGCCGTGGTGGCGAGACCCTGCAGATTCGAGACCCTGTTGGCGACGATCACCGCGGCCGTCGGATCCCCCGAGGCGGTCAGCGACCTGAGCTTCCGGGTCAGGCTGTGCGCCTGCGCCGCATAGCGGGTGCGCGCCTCGGCGGTCGAGACGCGAGCGTCGGCGTTCGCGAAGGCGTTGGCGATCTCGGCTGCATCGTCGGCGCTTGATGCGTTTGCGGTGATCTTGACGGTGAAGGCATTCGGGTCGACGTCAGCCGTGATCAGGGAGCGAACGTCGTCGAGGGTGTCGTTCAGCCCGAGGTCCTTCTTCACACGCTGGAGTACGGCCAGACGAGTGACATCGGGGGCGTGGGCTGCGGCCAGCTGCAGTGGGAGCTGGGCTGTCCCGGCCTGGCTTCCGAGCTTCGCGAGATCCTGGGCGGGATCGTTGATGGTCTCCTGCGCCGTGGCCTCGTAGTTCGGCGTCTTCAAGACGACGTAGGCGACACCAGCTCCAGCGCAGAGCAGGGTGACCGCAGCGATCAGCCAGCGCGAACGCCGCAGCACGCGCAGGTAATCCGCAACCGTTGTCTGGGAGGAGTCGTTCATCAGCGAGACGGGGTCTTCCGGGATCCCCCGGCCGGAGGCGACGATGTTACCGGCGCTGTCGCGGGGGAGAGCCGGTTCCATACCGGGATGGACGCGAAGCTGGCCCGGCTTTTCCCGATCACGACCTTGGCGATTCTCGCCCTGACGCTCTCCTCTTGCTCGGGCGATTCGAGTCCGTGCGGGCCGACTGTCGAGCGGAGCTCCGGTGGCGACTGGGTCTGCACCTTCGCCGATGACTTCAACGGCAGCACACTCGATCGGTCCAGCTGGCAGGTGGCCGTGACCTCCGAGATCGGCTTCACCCAGTCGGCGGGCGAGTGCTATGTCGATGACCCCGCCCACGTCAAGGTTGCGAACGGGCTGCTAACGCTGACTGCCACGAAGCTCGCGCGCCCCGCCCCGTGTGGGCCCATCTCGAGCACCTACCTGAGTGGCATGGTCTTCAGCAAGGACCGGTTCGCACAGGCCTACGGCCGCTTCGAGGTGCGTGCGAAGCTGCCACGCGGTGCCGGATTTCAGCCGGCGATCTGGATGTACCCGCAGGGCCTTGCCTACGGTGATCGCTCCGGCGAGATCGATATCGCGGAATCCTTCGGGGTCCCCGACGTCGTGTCACCGCACCTACATGTGCACGACGCCTCGGGCACGGACCATCCCCAGGGAGCCGACTGCGGCGTGACAGACGCGTCCGGCTCCTTTCACACCTACACCGTCGAGTGGGAGCCAGATGAGATCCGCTTCCTCTACGACGGGGTCCCATGCACCACGATCCGCCGCTGGGATACCGGACCCCCACTCGTTCCACCCGCGCCGTTCGACCAGCCCTTCTTCGTGCTGCTGCAGCTAGGCCTGGGTTACGGCGCCAATGCCCCGAGCGCCGCGACTCGGTTCCCGGGCCAGCTCCAGATCGACTACGTGCGCGCGTGGAACTGAGGCGGCACCTGCGGACCCCTGGCTAGGATGCCGAGCCGCATGTCGCCGCGGGTACAGCTCTGGAGCGCCAACTTCGCGCCGGAACCGACGGGGATCGCACCAGTCAGCACGGTGCTCGCGGACGAGCTCGTCAAGCGTGGTTGGGACGTGGACGTCGTCGCCAACCACCCGCACTATCCGGACCCGCGCTGGGGAACGCGGCGATGGCCATATCGCCAGCGCCGCGGCGAGGTGAGGCTCCTCCGGCTGCCACTGCTCGTCGGCCGCGAGACCGGGAAGCAGCGGATGCTGCAGGAACTGAGCATCGTCTCCAGCTACATGGCCGCGACCCCCGTCCTCGGCCCGCCGCTGCTCGGGAAACCCGACGTCCTGCTGGTCGTGTCGCCTCCGTTTCCGGCCCTGATCGCAGCGGTGATCAACGGCCGCCTGCGCGGTGTTCCCTGGGTCTACTGGATGCACGACCTCCTCCCCGACGGCGCCGTGACCACGGGACTGGTCGATGAGGACAGCATGGTGATGCGCGCGTCTCGCTGGCTCGAGCGCACCGCATACGCGGACTGCGACAGCGTCGCGGTGCTCTCCCAGGCGTTCGCGGAGAGCGTCCTCGCGAAGGGGGTGCCCCGAGAGAAGGTAGATCTGATCTACGACCCCGCCACCAGGCCCTTCCCGGACCTGAGCCCCGACGAGCTTGGATCGCGGCGCGACGAGGTCCGAATCCTCAGCATGGGGAACATCGGCCTGACCCAGGGACTGACGCCCTTGGTCGCGGCGTGGGAACGATCGGAGGAGATCGCGAAGCGCGGCTACAAGCTCGTGGTGACGGGCAACGGCATCGCGGCCGATGACGCTCGAGCCGAGGCGCGCTCCGACCGGGTCGAGTTCCTCGGCTTGGTCTCCGACGAGGAACTCGAACGGGAGCTCCGGTCAGCGACGCTGGCTCTCGTCAGCCAGAGCTACACCGGCGCCGAATTCAACCTTCCCTCCAAGATCATGAACTTCATGGCGTACGGGCTGCCGATCGTGGCCGCCGTCCATCCGGGAGGCGAGACCGCTCGGCTCGTCGAGAAGGCGCAGGCCGGCTGGATAGCCGACAGCTCCGACCCCGACCTGTTTCCGCGCGCGGTGATCTCGGCGCTCGAAGACGCCGAGGATCTGCGCCGGAAGGCACACGCCGCGCGCGGCTACGCCCAGGAGAACTTCTCCACCGAGGCCTTCGCCGGATCGTTCGACCGCCTGCTTCGCAGGGTCGCGTCCTAGACGCTTTCGCGCCGGACTGGACGGTCGTTTGGCATATCCGGGCCGATGGCCTGAGCAATCTGTCCATCCCCCTGTGCGGCCGGCTGCGTCTACGGAAAAGCCCGGGGGCGTGAACTCTGGCGGGACCCGATGCATCCAGCGTGGACCGCAAACGCCGCCTGCACACCGTCCTGATTTTCGCCATCTGTCTGCTCGGTGCAGCCCTCATCGTCAGCCCGGCGGCCGATGCCCGGAAGGCGAAGGCGTCGGGGTGTCCGGTCGCGACTCACGCGAAGAAGGCGGCGCACGGCACGGGGAAGAAGAAGCGCAAGAGCAAGCACAGGCGCAAGAGCGCCTGTCTACCGGCCGCGACGCCGCCGGCGCCTGTCTCCACCGCCCCCACCAGCCCCGGGGACGGCGGCACATCGCCGCCTCCCCCGCCTCCCCCGCCCCCTGATCCGTGTGGACCGACAATCGAGAAGAGCATCGGCGTCAACTGGCAGTGCAGCTTCGCGGACGACTTCAGCGGCACGAGCCTCGACACCAGCAAGTGGGTCGCCCAGCGCACCGAGAACAGTGGCTTCACCGATGGGGAGTCCTGCTTCGTCGACGATTCGGACAACGTCTCGGTCTCCGACGGCACGCTGAAGCTGACCTCCCGCGAGGAGGCCTCCTCGTTCAATTGCGGTGACCCCTACGGCGACTTCACGGCGAAATACACCAGCGGGATGGTGTCCACCTGGGGCCGCTTCTCGCAGACCTACGGCCGCTTCGAGGTGCGGGCGAAGATTTCACCAGCGCAGGTCAAGGGCCTGCAGACCTCACTGTGGCTGTGGCCCGCCGACGCCGGTCACTACGGCGACTGGCCGATGTCCGGCGAGATCGACATCGCCGAGATGTTCTCTACCTATCCGGACCGCGCGGTCCCCTACATCCACTACAACGCCGCCGTCCCCGACCCGAATGTGACGAACACCGACTGCATGATCACCGACCTGTCCGCCTTCCACACCTATGCGGTCGAGTGGGAACCCGGGACCATCAAGGTGATCTACGACGGCAACACCTGCCTCATCGACGAGTACAACCCGGCGTCGCCACTGACCGGAGCAGCGCCGTTCGACCAGCCGTTCATCTTGGCGCTGACCCAGGGCCTGGGCATGGGTGGCAACGCATTCGATCCGGCCGCTACGCCCCTGCCGGCGACGACCACCGTCGACTACGTGAGGATCTGGAAGTAGCGACTAGGCCGCGACCCGCTCCGAGAGCTGGTCGTAGATCCAGGCGTAGGTCTGCGCCATCCCCTCCTGGAGCGAGACGCTCGGCTCCCAGCCCAGGGCGGCCTGGAGCTGGGTGTTGTCGCTGTTGCGGCCCCGCACGCCCTGGGGGGCGCTCAGGTCGTAGTTGCGCGAGACCTTGATCCCGGCGATCTCCTCGACGATGTCGATCAGCTGGTTGATCGTCACCAGCTCGGTCGAGCCGAGGTTGACCGGCGCGGTGTGATCGGAGGCCATCAGCGCCTGCGTCCCGTAGAGGCAGTCGGTGATGTAGGTGAAGCTCCGGGTCTGCTCCCCGTCGCCCCAGACCTCGATCTCGTGTTCGCCGCTCAGCTTCGCCTGGGCGACCTTGCGGCAGATCGCGGCGGGAGCCTTCTCGCGGCCGCCGTCCCAGGTGCCCTCCGGGCCATAGACGTTGTGGTAGCGGACCACGCGGGTGCCCAGGCCGAAGTCCTCGGTGAAGTGGCGGCACATGCGCTCCGAGAAGAGCTTCTCCCAACCGTAGCCGTCCTCGGGCTCGGCCGGATAGGCGTCCTCCTCCTTCAGGGGCTGCACCTCGGCGTCGGTCTGCTTCTCCGCCGCATAGACGCACGCTGACGATGAGAAGAGGAAGCGCTCGACGCCGTTGTCGCGAGAGGCCTCGAGCAGGTGGGTGTTGATCAGCACGGAGAGCATGCAGAGAGCCTTGTTGAGCTCGATGAAGCCCATGCCGCCCATGTCGGCGGCGAGGTTGTAGACCTGGCCGACGCCGTCGGTCGCCTGGTAGCAGGCGTCGCGCAGGCTTAGGTCCAGCTCGACGTTCTCCGCGTCGTCGAAGCGCTGGTACCACTCGCCCGCGGGCTTCTTGTCGACGGCCCGCACGCTCTCGCCCTTCTCGAGCAGATCGCGAACCAGGTGGCCGCCGATGAACCCCCCGGCGCCGGTCACAAGAATGGTGTTTCCGTCACTCATCTCAGGTCTCTCCCCTTCGTCTCGATTCGCTGTCCCGTCCGGTGTTGAGCGGCGTCAAGATAGCGGGACGGGCGTCGCATGACGCCGGTTCGACGGGTGCCCTGCCTGCGTGGACGACCGGCCACTCGAGGGAAAGACCGGCACCTTGCCATCCGGACCGGCGCTACTCTGGCACTCATGCCGCCCGAGGAGGAGAAGAGCGCCAAATCGGCCGATGACTGGCTGATCGAACCCTCAGATCCGCGGCTCCCGGACCGGAAGTCGAAGCGGAGCGCGGAGGAATCCGCCCCCGACGACACCCCGCCTCCGGCGCGCGATGAGTCGATCGGGCCGGAGACCGAGCAGTGGCTCGTGCCCGCAGACGTCGGCCGCAACGGGCATGCGAAGACCTCCGAGGTGCGTGTGGCCGAGAGCCCTTCCGACGAGGTTCCCGCCCCCGCAGTCGACTCGGATTCCGAGCGCTCCGATCTCGTTGCAGAGCTCGAGAAGCGCATTCGATCGCTCGAGCGTCGGGTCGAAGAGGAGTCGGCGCGCGCCGACCGTGAGGCGAAGCGGGCGGACCAGGAAGCCAAGCGCTCTGAAAAGCGCGGCGAGGAGAAGAAGCTCGAGCAGCTCGAGCGGAGCCTCGAGGAACAGCGCGCGGAGAACGCAGATCTCGCCAAGCGATTGAGAGAGCTGCAGACGGAGCTGCGCGTGCAGGCGAAGCAGGCCAAAGTAGACCTCGCACAGGTCGCGAAGGAGCGTGACGCCGAATCGAAGAAGCAGATTCAGCAGCGCGATCTCGAGGCGAAGAAGCAGGTGAAGGATGCGGAGGCCGCGGCCGAGAAGCGTGTGAGTCAACTCGAGGCCGACCTGACCCAGCAGCACAACGCACGTGAAGCGGAGCTGCGCGGTCGAATCGAAGAACTCGAAGCGGCCCTCGCGGAGGAGAAGAAGCGCGCCAGGGCCAAGAAGCCCGCGGCGACAAGGAAGACGGCGACATCCGCCGCCAAGCGGCGGACCGCGAGGTCCGCCCGGACCAAGCGGACCCCGCCGAAGGACGGGAAGCTCGAGCTGAACGAGGCGAAGTTCGAGGAGCTCCGGGACCTCGGCCTCTCGGTCACGCAGAGCGCCCGTCTGATCGCCTACCGCGACGTCAGGGGCGGCTACGAGTCGCTCGATGAGCTCGGCAACATCCCCGGGATTTCCAGGGAGACGCTCGCCGACCTGCACGCCCGGCTCACGGTCTCGGGCTAGACGCGTTCTGCGACAGCAGCGCGTCCAGCTGCTGGCGGAAGGGACTGGCGGGCAGCAGGAAGATGCTGCGTGGCGCCAGGCGATGGGCCTGTCTCAGCTGAGCGTCGACAGCGGCCCGATCCCCGGCCCGCGCATCGATCCTGGCCAGCAACAGATGGTTGCGCCAGTTGTACGGGTCCCGGTCGATCGCCTCCCCCACGTCGTGCCTCGCGCCGGAAAGATCGCCGATCGACTCGAGGGCCAGCGCCCGGGCGGCGTACGGCGCACCTGCCCAGGGCTCGGCATCGATCGCCTCGTCGGCCAGCTCGCGCGCGCGGCCGGGATCGCCAGCCGCGAGCCTGGTCTCACTGGCCCGGATGCGCTCGGTGGAGACGAGGCCGGGTACCTGCGATGCCGCCGCCGCCAGCGCGACCGCGACGAGGGCGGCCCGCATCCAGACCCGCAGCGGCCTCTCACCGGCTCGGTCGAATCCGCCGCTGGCCGCGACAGCGGCGCCGCCGATCCCGAGCGTTCCGATCGCTCCCAGCTCCCACATCCAGTCGATGCCCGCGTAGGCGAGGAAGACGACGTAGCTCGCGATCAGGGCCGAGCCGACGGCGATCTCCCTCCTTCGTCGCCACCCTGTCCTCGCCTGAATCGCCGCGACGAGCAGCGCGCCGAGCGCGACGAGCAGCGCGATCGCGCCCGGCAGGCCAAGTTCCGCGGCCTGCTCCAGGTACAGGCTGTGAGCGTCGAGGGCGAACTCCCCGTTGCCGTGACGGCTCCAGTAGTACTCGAAGGATCCCGGGCCCAGGCCGTCCATAGGATGCGCCTCGAAAGCGTTAACCGCCGCCGTCCAACCGTCGTAGCGCGTGCTGCCGAGACTTGTGAGGCGCTCCGCGCCATTTGCCACCGGTGGCCGGTCGTTCTTGAACCTGTCCCAGGCGTTCCCGAGTGGCCCATGCAGGGCGATGGCCACGAGCAGCACCCCCAGGACGCCCGCCCCGGCCGCGAGGCGAGCCGCATGCAGCTCCATCCGGACCCGATCCAGGTGCGCCTTCCTCGTGACCACCGCGATCAGCCCGCACACGACGCCGACCGCGATCACGCAGAGCGCCACCGCGCCGCCCCCCGCGTCGCCGGTGGCATGGGCGATTTCCGGCTGGCCGTGTGCCACCAGGATCGCCACCGCTGACCCGGCCCCGGCAACGATGGAGTTCGCGGCGCAGGTCCAGCGGTTGCGACTGACGACGACCGCCGCGACGACCGCGATTGCGACCGCGGCCACACCGAATCTCGAGTAGCTCAGATAGACGGTCAGCGCGGCGGCCGGGACGCTGGCAAGCGCGACGGCCCGGGTCTCGACGCGAGATGCGTTGGCACTCAGGGTGAGGCCGATCCCCACCGCCATGGCGCTCCAGCACGCGACCCCGTTCCAGTAGTCGAACGGATAGCTGAGGCGATCGGCTCCCCTGATGCCCACGAGGTGGTCGGTGATCAGGTGCGGGAACAGCCGGGCGAGGAGAGAGAAGAGGGGAACCAGCAGCGCGGCCGTCGCGAAGCCGGTCGCCGCACCGCGCCACGTGTACCGGTTGAGGGAGAGGAAGGCGAGCGTGACGATCCCGGTGTACTCGACGATCCGGGCAAGCTCCTCGGTCGTCTTCTCGTCGCTCTCGGTCCAGACATGCGAGAGCAGCGTCAGCGCGGCCAGCGATACGAGGCCCCCGAGCGCGACCCAGCCGGCGGGCGTCAGCCGCGCCCTGGGCAGGATCCCTACCCCCAGCCCGAGGGCGATCGCCGCCCAGATCGCCAATCCCACCTGATGGCGGACGACCACATCCCATCCCCCGCCGTTGAACGCGAGGACGAGCACGATGAGGGTCGCCGCCGCGAACGCCAATGCACGCCTGGCCTGCAGCCGGCGCGGCGTCCCGTCCTTTCTTTGGCTCCTGCCCCTCCCTGGTTTCGCCACGTCCGTTGATTCGACCATTTACGCGGCCTTAGTGAGTTATGAGTAGCCGCATATGGACAAAAGTGGGTATGAAACTCGCGAAAAGTCTGTAGGCTCTTCCCTCTCGATGAAGCACTCTGGAAAGAGAGTCCTGCTGAGAATGGCCCCGATCCTCACGATCGGGCTGCTCGGGATCCTAATTGCGGCACCGAGCGCTTCGGGCCAGGCTGCTCTCGAACAGTACGTTCCGAGCGGGAACCCGGCCGGGGGGCCGCATGGTGGCGGCACCCTGGACAACCCATATCCGGTTCCACCCGCGTACGCGACCAAGCACAAGGCTGTGTCTAACACCCAGCCGGGCTCCGAAAAGGGCGCCCGGCTACCGGTGACGGACTATCCCGGCACGCCTTTCCTTTGGCTCGTGATTGCGCTGCTGGTGGCGGGGGCCCTGATTCGGATCGGCATCGAGGTGAAGAAGCGAAGGGGAGCCATCAGCACCAGTTAGGGGCTGAGGTTCACCGGGGGTACCGGACCTGCTGGGGCAGGCCGGGAGAGATAGCGGCAGCAACGGGAGACGAAAGGAATTTCGCATATGGACTCGGCTCAACTCGAATCCATCGAGGCATTCGACGGGAACCCGTCGCGTCTCGGAGCAACGCCGCAGAGCGCCAGCGGCAACGGGGACAGCCGCGTGAACGGCGGCGGTGGCGCAGTCGCGCTCGAGCGCCAGGTCACTCTGCCGGACAGCTACGCCTCGGACGCCTACGCCGAGGCCCGGCGCGGCTCGCTCACCCTCGCGGTGAAGCGGGGGGTCGACCTTGTGGGATCGACCCTGCTGCTCCTGCTGCTCTCGCCGGCCTTCCTGGTGATTGCGCTGCTGATCAAGATCGACTCGCCCGGACCGGTCCTCTTTCTTCAGCGCCGCGTCGGCCGCGGCGGCAGGGCATTCACGATGATCAAGTTCCGGACCATGATCGACGGGGCGGACGAGCAGAAGGCCGCCCTCCGGCACATGAACGGGGCGGCCGAGGGCCTCTTCAAGATCGACGGCGACCCGCGTGTGACCCAGGTCGGCCGCTGGCTGCGCGCCACCTCACTCGACGAGCTGCCGCAGCTCCTGCACGTGGTGACCGGCAAGATGAGCCTGGTCGGTCCGAGACCCCTCGTGCCCGAGGAGGACGCCCGGATCCGGGGCGCCCAGCGGCGCCGCCTCGGGATGCGGCCCGGGATGACCGGCATCTGGCAGGTGAACGGCGCCTCGGCCATCCCGATTCACGAGATGGTGAAGCTCGACGGTGGTTACGTCGACGACTGGTCGCTCTGGCTCGACGCGAAACTCCTCGCGGTGACGGCGGCCCACGTCGTCATGCGTCGCAGCATGTAGCTCACATCGACTCGGGCGCTGAGATTCCCAGCAGCCCAAGCGTGCGCGCGATCGTCCGCTTGGTGAGCAGGCAGAGCCCGAGCCGCGCCTCCTCGACGCCCTCGCCCTCGGCGCCGACCACCTGGCAGTCGCGGTAGAAGGCGTGGAAGTCCCGCGCCACCTCCATCGCGTAGGCGCAGAGCCTGTGCGGGGCGCGTCGCGCAGCCGCCTCGGCGACGTCGTCGGGTAGCTCGCAGAGCCGCTTGATCAGCGCCCGCTCCGAGGGCTCCGCCGGCAGCGCCGTGAAGTCCGACGCGGCCCTCGCCTCGGCACCCTCCCCCGCCTTGCGCAGGATGCTCGCGATGCGGGCGTGCGCGTACTGGACGTAGTAGACCGGGTTCTCGTTCGAGGTCTTGCGCGCCAGCTCGAGGTCAAGGTCCACCGTCGTGTCGTGGCTGCGCTGGAGCATGAAGAACCGCGCCGCGTCGGCGCCGATGTCGTCGATCAGCTCGTCGAGCGTGACGAAGTCCCCGCTGCGCTTCGACATCTGCGAGCGCTCCCCGCCCTCGACGACGTGGACGAGCTGCATGATCGCCACCTCGAGGGCCTCCGGGTCGTAGCCGAGCACCGCGAGCGCGGCCCGAAGCCTGTCCACGTACCCGTGGTGGTCAGCACCCACGACGTCGATCAGCCGATCCGAGCCGCGCTCGAGCTTTTCGCGGTGGTAGGCCATGTCCGAGAGCAGGTAGGTCGGGTCGCCGTCCGAGCGGATCAGGACGCGGTCCTTGTCATCGCCGAAGGTCGTGGTCCGCAGCCAGGTCGCGCCCTCGCTCTCGTAGACGTGGCCGCCCTCCCTTGCCTGCTCGAGCGCGTGCTCGACGGCGCCCGACTCGTGCAGGGACCGCTCCGAGGACCAGGTGTCGAAGACGACTCCGTATCGGCGGAGCGTCTCCTCGGCCGCGGCCAGGATCAGGGCGATCCCCCGCCGGCCCACGGCGTCGAGATCATCAGCCGAGATGCCCTCCTGCTCGACGCTCCCGGCGATCTCGATCACGTAGTCGCCCTCGTAGCCGTCCTCGGGCAGAGTCCCGCCCGTCATCCGCGCCGCGATCGACGCCGCGAAGCGATCGATCTGGCCGCCGCGGTCGTTCACGTAGTACTCCCGCGTCACGGGGTGACCGGTGAACTCGAGGACGCGGGCGAGCGAGTCGCCGAGGGCGGCACCCCTGCCCCCCGCCGCCGTGATCGGACCGGTCGGGTTGGCCGAGACGAACTCGACGTTGATCCGCTCGCCGGTCGCCTCGGATCCGGCGGGGCGCCCGAGATCGTCGCCCGCCGCCGCCAGCTCGCCGGCCGCGCGCCGGTACCAGTCCTCCGAGAGGAACAGGTTCAGGAACCCCGGGCCCGCGACCTCCACCCTCTCGACCGTGCCCCCGAGGCTCCGGCCGAGCTCCTCGGCCAGCTTCTCCGCAGTGCCACGAGGCTGCTCGCCCAGCAGGGGCGCGAGCAGCATCGCCGCGTTGGTCGAGTAGTCCCCGAACTCGGCCTTCGGCGGGCGCTCCAGGGTCGGCTGCGTGCCCGGCGCCTCTGCGCCGTCGCGAAGCGCCGAGGCGGCGGCCTCGACGGCTGAACGGAGCTCTGCGACCGGATCCGACATGGACCGAGAGCCTAGAGACGGACCGGCCGGAGAGGCCTACGCGCCCCGAGCAAGAATCGCAGCGATCACGCCGAGTAGGCCGACCATGATCCCGCCGTTGAACCGGATGATCGTCGAACGCAGATCGTTTACCTCCCCGCGCACCCCTCGAATCTCGACCCTGATGTCCTTCAGCTCGGTGTCAACGCGGTCAAACCGTCGATCGATCTGATCAAAGCGATCATCCAGCCTCGAGTCAGTCCATGCTCCTCGTTCCACACCTAGGAGAGTACTCAGAGATGGTACTTCTCCCCCGCCAGGATCTTGGTCGCGCGGAAAAGCTGCTCCAGCAACACGACGCGGGCCAGCTGGTGGGCCATCGTCTGTGGTCCGAGCGAGATTCGCTCATCGACCAGTGCCATGGTCCGGGCCGACAGGCCCTCCGGCCCGCCGATCAGGAAGCAGATGTCCTGGGCGTCGATCCGCCGCTCCGACAGCCAGCTCGCCCATGCCTTCGAGTTCAGGGCCCGGCCGCCGCGGTCGAGGGCGATGACGTGCGACCGCGTCGGGACCCGGCCCTCGATGTTGACCTCGTCCCGCACCTCGATCACGTCCACCGGCTGATGGCGCTGGAGCATCTTGCGGTAGTGGGCGTCGGCCTCCGCGAAGGGCGCCTTCACCTTCCCGACCACGATCAGAGTGACCTTCAAGGGCGCTCGCCCTGCTCCCAGGCGACGGCGGCGCCGATCCGGTCGGTGGCCGAGGGGTGGGTCCCGAAGAGGACGGTGAAGATCCCAGGCGGGTTGGGGTCCGCGAGGTTCCGGTCGGCGAGCTGCTGCTGAAGCTCGATCATCCCGTGCGGATCGTTCGTGAGCTGGAGCGAGAAGGTGTCGGCGCGAGCCTCCACGGCACGCGAGAGCTGATTGCCCGGGATGCCGATCACGAACGACGTCGCGGCGATCGCCAGGGCGAAGGCGGGCAGGAAGGCGGGTGTGCCCGGCCGGACACCGCGTCCGCGCGCGATGCCGCCCGCCATCAGCGAGATGAAGACGAGGGAGAGGGGCGTGATGATCGCGACGAAGAGAAGGCCGCGCTGGATGTCGTTGCCGTGCACGTGGCCAAGCTCATGCGCGACCACGGCCCTGCGCTCGCCCTGGTCCAGGTCATGGATGAGCGTGTCGTAGAGAACCACCTGCTTCGAGGAGCCCAGCCCGTTGACATAGGCGTTGATCGCGGTGGTGCGCTTGCTGGCGTCCACCTCGTAGACGTGGCCGACGTCCACCCCGGCCTTCCTGGCCAGCTCGAGGACGTCGCTTCTCGCCTGCCCGGGCGGAAGCTCGTCGAACTTGTTGAACAGCGGCGCGATCACGACGGGCGCGAGCCAGGTGATGATCGCGGCCCCGGCCACCACGGCGGCGCTGCCCGGTATCCACCAGCGGGAGCCGAAGCGGCGCATCAGCCAGAGGCCGAAGGTCCCCAGAAGCCCCGCCAGCACGGCGCCGACCGCGGTCCCCTTGCCCCAGTCGCTCAGGAAGCCGCCGATGTCCTGGGTGGAGAGGCCGACGTCCACAGAGCGCTCGTGAGCCCAGATGCCGAAGGGAAGCGTCACGGCGGCCACCGTCACGGAGAGCCCTGCCGCGGCGGCGGCCCCGCCGAGGACCGGCCGCTGTCCGAGCCGCTCCAGGACCCTCCGGCTCACCGCCGGCCGGCCGCTCGCGAGCAGGACCAGCACGGCTCCTTCGGCGAGCAGGCCGCCGACGAGGATCAGACGCTGACCGGAGGCGTAGTCGCGAGCCTTGGTCAGCTCGGCGTGCGAGAAATAGGCGTTCTCGTTCACCTGCACCGGCTGCTCGATGTCACGCGGACGGAGCAGCCAGGCGGCCGCCTCGGCGACGACCACGGCCGCGACCGCGGTGACGCCCAGACGCACCCATATGGACGACGATCGGCCGGGCACCGCCCTACGATAAACCGCCCCCTTGGGCGCCCCTTAAGCGGAATCCCAGCGGAATCCTCGTGAAAGTCGCGATCCTGACCGACATCCACAGCAACCTGCCGGCGTTCGAGGCCGTCCTCTCCGCGATCGACGATGCGGGGATCGAGCGCCGCTGGTGCCTGGGAGACGTGGTCGGCTACGGCGCCCAGCCCGACGAGTGCACGAAGCTCGTCTCCGATCGCTGCGAGCTCAGCCTGGTCGGAAACCACGATCTGGCCGTCACCGGGGAGATCAGCACCGAGGTCTTCTCCGCGTCGGCAGCGGCGGCCGTGGAGTGGACGCGTGCGAACTCGAGCGAGACGACGATCGAGTTCCTCAAGTCCCTCAAGCCGGAGAACACCGAGCACGAGGTGGGCCTCTACCACGCGTCGCCCCGCGATCCGATCTGGGAGTACGTGCTCGCGGTCGACCAGGCGCGCGAGTGCATCGAGGAGCAGTCGGCCCGGGTGAGCTTCATCGGCCATTCGCACGTCGCTCTCTGGTTCTCCGACAGCGACGGCCCTCCGGGCGCCGACGGCGGCGGACAGGCCGAGGACGGCAGGGAGATGGACCTCTCCGAGCACCGCTGGCTGCTCAATCCGGGCAGCGTGGGTCAGCCCCGGGATGGCGATCCGCGCGCGGCCTGGCTCGAGCTCGACACCGACGGGTGGAAGGCGACCTACCACCGCGTGCAGTACGACATCGACATCGCCGCCGTGGCGATCCGGGAGGCGGGCCTCCCCGAACTGCTCGCCGACCGCCTCTACGTGGGCCAATGATGGCGCCCGCCCCCGCGAAGAATGGCGTTTCGAGCGCCCCGGCTAGTATCGCCGCGATGCCGAATCTGCTCCGGCCGATAGTGCTTGCCCTCTTCCTGGCGACCGCCGCCGCGGGCGTTCTGGGCTGCGGGGGCAGCAGCGGCCCGGATCCATCCCTCACCGCCCAGGAGGCGGCGGTGCTGAGCTCCAAGATCGACGAGATCCAGGCCAACGTCCAGGTCGGCAGCTGCCTGGTCGCCGCAGACAAGACCGACGACCTGATCGCCGACGTCCAGCAGCTTCCCTCGTCCGTGAACTCCGACGTCAAGACTGCCCTGGAGAACGGGGCCAACCAGCTCAAGATCCTGCTCTCCGATCCGACGCAATGCCAGGGTAGGACGACCACCTCGCAGACCACCACCAGCACCCCATCCACGACCCAGTCGACGACGACCACGCGGACGCAGCCCACCACGACCACCAAGACGCAGACGCAGCCGACGACGACCACCCAGACCCAGACTGCCCCGAGCACCACGACCGGCGGCTCCGGCGGGATCGGGCCGGGAGGACTATGAGCCCGCGCAGCCCCAAGGGCGAGCTGATCTCCGACCGCTACCGGATCGAGGACCGCCTGGGATCGGGCGGAATGTCGACCGTCTTCCGCGCGACCGACACGATCCTCGAGCGAACGGTCGCGGTGAAGATCCTCGCCGAGCATCTCTCCGACGACGACCGCTTCGTGGCCCGCTTCCGCCGTGAGGCGCTCGCGGTCGCGAAGCTCGTGCACCCCAACATCGTTCAGGTCTACGACACCGGGAACGACGGCGGCCAGTACTACATCGTCATGGAGTACGTCCGGGGCCGGTCCGGCGCTCAGCTGCTCCAGGCCGAGGGCAAGCTCGACCCAGAGACCTCGGTGGAGATCGGCGTGCAGGCGTGCGCCGGCCTCGACTATGCCCACCGCCACGGGATCATCCACCGCGACGTCAAGCCGGGGAACCTGATGATCATCGGCGGCCCCGCCGGTGGCGGCGATATGACCGTGAAGCTTGCCGACTTCGGCATCGCGCGTGCGAGCGAGCAGACCCGGATCACGCAGGTCGGCTCGGTCGTTGGCACCGCCGCATACCTCGCGCCCGAGCAGGCCCGCGGCGACGAGGCCAATCCCTCCTCGGACGTCTATTCCCTTGGCGTCGTGCTCTACCAGTTCCTAACGGGGCGACTGCCGTACGAGGGCGCCTCGCTCGCCGAGCTGGCGGTCCGCCAGCAGTCCGAGCAGCCTCTCCATCCCAACAACTACAGCGAGGCCGTACCGGAGTCGGTCGGAGACGCTGTCCTGGTTGCGCTCGAGTCAGATCCCTCACGTCGCTTCGCGGCCGCCGGGGAGCTCGCCGATGCCCTACGCCGCGGGCTGACCGGCGAGTCGCCGGCACGGACGGCCCAGACTCGCGTGCTCGGCGGCGACGCGCCCACGGACGCGACGCGGCACATGCCGCGCACGCGGACCCAGCGGCAGCGCCGCCCGGTCCAGCCGCGACAGCGCCAGGCCGCTCCGCCGCGCCGCCGGCGCGCCCCGCAGATGGCCCGCAACCTGCTCGCCCTGATCGCGATCCTGCTGCTCGCGGCCGTGGTCGCGGCGATCGTCGTGCTCGCCTCCGGAGGAAGCGGCGGGAAGATCAATCTGGATCAGGTCGTCAAGCAGAACGTGAACGACCAGATCGACGCCCTCAAGCAGGTCGTAGACGACAACACGAAGTAGTGGCCACCAGGCCGCCCTGCCTGGTGGCAAGAACGTTGAGTAGATTGCGTTCCGTCGATGGCGACGCCCGCGACACTGATCATGTGGTTCTCCCTGCGCTCGCCCGAGCTGGCTGAGGACTTCGAGCGTCTGATGGCCAGCGATCGGGACATCGTCAGTAGCTCGCTGGACACGATGTCGGATTACCGATTGACGCGGCCGATGGATGTGCCCGGGCAGGCGGGTGGGGGTGAAGCGGCCGATTACGTGCTGATCGCGGAGATCGCCAACGTCGAGAACTGGCAGCAACAGGCTCAGGAACGGACTCAGGAGTTGGCTGATGACTTGGCGCATCTGGTCTCCAGTCGGCAGTACCTCGTCCTCGAACGCGTCCTTTGAAATAGGTCCGAGGTGTTGCTCGGTCGCCTACTCGCCCGGCCCGGCGGGAGCCGTGGCCAGATTGCGCTCGACGCGGCGGTCCGGCACCAGCCAGATCAGTGCGACGGCGACGTAGATCGATAGGCCGATCCACCGATTGGCGAAGGTCAGGGCGATTCCCAGGCAGTAGAGGACCACTGAGATCTTGCCCTTGACATCTGCGCCGATGGCAACGCGGAGCTGGGACTCGTCGCCCTCTGCGCGGAGCAGCGCCGTCTGCAGGATCAGATACGCGATCCCGGCGGCGAGCAGGACGATCCCGTAGAAGGCGGTTGGCACAGGCGGAAACCGGTGCTCGCTCATCCACGCGGTGCTGAACGGGATGAGAGAGAGCCAGAAGAGAAGGTGCAGGTTGGCCCACAGCACCCCGCCGCTCACCCGGGAAACCGCCGCCATCATGTGATGGTGGTTGTTCCAATAGATCCCCAAGTAGACGAAGCTGAGCACATAGGTCAGGAGTGCCGGTACCTCGTGCCTCAGCGCATCCCAAGAGGTGCCGTCCGGGGTGTGCAGCTCGAGCACCATGATCGTGATCAGGATCGCGATGACGCCGTCGCTGAAGGCCTCCAGCCGTCCCTTGGACACCGAGGCAGCCTATGTGGAGTGGCCGCTAGGGCGTCCCGCCCGCGACCCGGGCGAAGGCGTACCACGACGGCTTGGGTTTGCCGTTCAGGCGGAAGAGCCCGGCTCGCCCGAGCAGGAAGTCCGGCGACGACTTCTTCCGGGTGATGCTGTCGGTGTAGGAGAACCAAAGAGCGCGCGCGATCCCGAGTGCACCCGCCTTCGCCGCGAGCAGGTGATACGTCCGCGTCAGCTTCGCGGCCTGCTTTTTCGGGGTGACTCGCAGCTGCCGTGTCTTGAGACCGCGTCCTCCCGTCACCCAGCCGAAGGAGGTGACCCAGATCGGCTTGGCGCCATCGCCGTGGGCACGCATGATCCGCCGGGCGGCCGCGACCAGCCGAAGGACCCCATGTGGCTTCGCCGCGAACGGGTGAATGGCGAGGGCGTCGAAGGAGCTGCTCACCCCCCGCACGCGGTAGAGCTTCCTCAGGAAGCTGACCATGTCGAGAGAGTGCCTTCCGCCATAGGGCCAGATCCCACCGCTGATGACTTGTGCCGCCGGATCAGCGCCCTTCAACGCCCCGGACGAGAGCTTGAGCAGCTTGGCGTACCGAACCGGGCTTGCCTTGCCACCAAAGAACACCCCCAGATTGGGTTCGTGCCAGATCTCCCAGGTCGTGACCGGCACGCGGGGGAGTTCGGGGTGCATCGCCCAGAACGTCCCGTTCGATCCATAGCGGTGCGCTAGGTCGGAGAGCAGCGCGGTCCAGGCTGCACGCTGCCGGGGCTTGCCGAGTGGAGGCCGGTCGCGATCACGGCGCGAAATCCATTTCGGCACCCCGAGCAGGTCAGGGAGCGCGTGAACGCCCGCCAACGCGGCCTCAGCGAAAAACAGGTCTGCCGGGCCCCAATTGCGAACACCCGGCCTCGGCTCGATGAATCTCCAATCAAGCTGGATGCGGTAGGTGCCGCCGCCGGCAGTGGCGAGGCGATTGAGCTCCGTCTGGTTCGGGAGGTGCACTCCAACGACCCCGTAGAACGGGTTCGGCGTGACGGCCTGCGCGACCGTGGGGGCGGCGAACAGCGCGACCAGGGCCGCGCATGCGGCTGCGATTCCCCTCCGAGGCATGGATCGAAGTTAGCCGCTGCCGCCGCTCAATGTCGCAGTTCCCGGGCGGCCTCCCAGGGCGGCTCCCCGTCCAGGACCGCTCGCGACAACGCCCGGAAATCACCCGCTTCGATTGCCGCCCGCGCACCCGAGACGAGCGACTGCATGTAGGTCAGGTTGTGGAGAGTGAGCAGGCGGGTACCGGTCAGGTCCTTGTTGCGCGCGAGGTAGTGCAGGTAGGCGCGGGTGTGGCGAGTGCAAGCCTCGCACCCGCAACCCTCGGCGACCGGCGAGTCGTCGCGGGCGAAGACCGCCTTGGTCAGGTCGAGCCGGAAGCGGCCGTCCGGATTCGGCGCGAGCGCGGTTCCGTGACGGGCGAGCCGGGTCGGGCCCGCGCAGTCGAAGAAGTCGACACCCAGCGCGATCCCGGCGAGCAGGTCGTCGATCTCGCCGATCCCGAGGAGGTGGCGGGGTGCCTCGTCCGGCAGCAGCGGCAGCGTGAAGCCGAGCACGCCGTGCATCTCCTCCTTCTCGCGCCCCAGCGTGCCGCCGATGGCGATTCCGTCGATCCCGGCCGCCGCCGTCCACTCGGCGGATTCGCGGCGTAGGTCCTCAAGGACCCCGCCCTGGACGATGCCGAAAACGGCCTGGTCGGATGGCCCGTTCCGTGCGTGCCACTCGAGGCAGCGGTCGAGCCAGCGGTGGGTCCGCTCGGTGGAGCGGGCCGTGTAGTCACGGTCGGCGTGCGCCGGCGTGCACTCGTCGAATGTCAGAGCTATGTCAGAGCCCAGCGCCGCCTGGATCCCCATTGACTCCTCGGGGCCGAGGAACCGGTCGGAGCCGTCGAGCAGGGACTGAAACGCCACGCCCTCCTCGGAGATGTCGACCCTTGCGCCGCCGGGCGTGCTGCCGCGGCGGCCCTTGATCTCGTCGGCGACGCCGCCGTGGGCGAGCGAGAAGACCTGAAAGCCGCCCGAGTCCGTGATGATCGGGCGCTCCCAGCCCATGAAGCGGTGCAGCCCGCCGCGGTCTGCGATCAGCTCTTCCCCCGGCGAGAGGTGGAGGTGGAAGGTGTTGCCGAGCACCATCTCGTAGCCGAGCTCGGCGACCTCGGCCGAGGAGAGCCCGCGCACGCTCCCCTTGGTCGCCAGGGGGACGAACGCCGGCGTCCTGACGGTTCCGTGGGCGAGCTTGATCAGGCCCGCGCGGGCATCGCCGTCGCGGGCCTCGATCTCGAACGTGAGCCTGGCCGGGTCCGCTCTCACCCGGCCAAGCCTACGGTTCCCGCAGGGAGCGTCCCGTCATCGCCTCCGGCTGCGGGATGTCGAGCAGGTCGAGCGCCGTCGGAGCGACGTCGGCCAGGATTCCGCCCTCGCGGAGCTCGATTCCCGGGACGGTGACGATCGCGGGCACGGGATTCGTCGAGTGGGCCGTGTTGGGAGAGCCGTCCGGCTCGAGCATGTGCTCGCAGTTGCCGTGGTCGGCGGTGATGATCAGCGCGCCGCCCTTCTCGTGGACGGCGGCGACGACCTCGCCGAGACGCTGGTCGACCTCCTCGCAGGCGGCCACGGCCGCCGGGATCACGCCGGTGTGGCCGACCATGTCGGGGTTGGCGAAGTTGATGATCCCGAAGCGGTAGCCGTCGGCGCTCCAGGCGTCGCTGAACAGCCGCGCCGCGGCGGCGGCGCTCATCTCGGGCTTGTAGTCATAGGTGGGGACGTCGCGGGGCGACTCGGCGAGCAGCTGCTCCTCGCCGGGGAGCTCGCCCTCCTTGCCCCCGTCGAAGAAGTAGGTGACATGGGCGTACTTCTCGGTCTCGGCGACGTGCAGCTGGCGGTCGCCCAGCTCGGAGATCACCTGGGCCAGGGTGGTCGCGGGCTCCTTCGGCGGGAATGCCACCGGGTAGGGCCAGCCATGGTGGAGCTCGGTCATCGTCGTCACCTCGAAGGGGCCGCTGCCGCCGCGATCGAACTCGTCGAAGTCCGGCTCGCCGAGCGCGCGGGTCATCTGCCGAGCGCGGTCGGGGCGGAAGTTGATGAAGATGAACGGCTCGTCCTCCGCGGCGCCGTCGTAGTCGCCGATCACCGTCGGCTCGATGAATTCGTCGGTGACGTCCTCGTCGTAGGAGGCCCTGATCGCCCCGACGGCCGTCTCGGCGCGCGGTCCCTGCGCGTGCACGATCGCGTCGTAGGCCTTCTTCGTCCGGTCCCAGCGGCGATCGCGGTCCATGCCCCAGTAGCGGCCGCCGACGGTCCCGACCCGGCCGGTCCGGCGGAGCCAGCGCTCGACCTCCTCGAGATAGCCCGCGCCGTTGTGCGGCAGCGTGTCGCGGCCGTCGGTGAGAGCGTGAATCACCAGGTCGGTGACCCCCTCCTCCCCGGCGAGCTCGATGATCGCCTCGATGTGCTCCCAGCCGGAGTGGACCCCGCCGTCCGAGATCAGGCCGATCGCGTGCAGACGGCCGCGGCGGGATTCGCGCGCCGAGCCGCAGGCGGCGCGCAGCGCGGGGTTCTCGAAGAAGCTGCCGTCGGCGATCGAGTCGTCGATGCGGGCGAGGTCCTGCTTCACGACCGCGCCCGCTCCGAGGTTGAGGTGGCCGACCTCGGAGTTGCCCATCTGGCCCTCCGGCAGGCCGACGTCCTGCCCCGAGGTGGACAGGGTCGTGTGCGGGTAGGAGGCCCAGAGCTCGTCGAAGTTCGGCGTATTCGCCTGAGAGACCGCGTTGCCCGGGCCGTCCGGGGCGAGGCCGAAGCCGTCCAGGATCACCAGCGCAAGCGAGGGGACCGGCAGTACCTTTGGTCCCTGCGGAAGCGTCATCAGGCGGCCGCTTCGACGATCGCCGCGAAGTCGTCCGGATCGAGGCTGGCGCCGCCGACCAGGGCGCCGTCGACATCCGGCAGGGCGATCAGCTCGGTGGCGTTGCCGGGCTTCACCGAGCCGCCGTAGAGGATGCGGATCGCGACGGCGGCGTCGGCCGAGCGGGACTCGACCAGCCCGCGGATCAGCGCGCAGGCCTCCTGCGCCTGCTCGGGAGTCGCGGTGCGGCCCGTGCCGATCGCCCAGATCGGCTCGTAGGCGATCACCACGTCGCCGAGCCGCTCGTCGGCGACGTTGGCCAGGTCGGCTTCGATCTGCCGGGTGAGCACGCCCTCGGTCTCGTCCGCATCGCGCTGACCCTCGTTCTCGCCGACGCAGAGGATGGGCTCCAGGCCGGAATCCAGCGCGACGGGCACCTTCCTGGCCAGCGTCTCGTCGGTTTCGTTGAAGTACTGGCGCCGCTCGGAGTGGCCGAGGATCACGCCGTTGACACCAACGTCGAGAAGCATTCCCACTGAGATCTCGCCAGTGAAAGCACCGTCCTGCTCTTCGTGCATGTTCTGGGCCGCGACCTTGTAGCCGAGCCGCGTGGACGCGAGCTCCTGAAGCGCGGTGTACGGCGGACAGAGCACGACCTCGACTCCATCCGGAATGCCGTCCGGGAAGTGGCTTTGAAATTGGGTGACGAACTGACTCGCTTCGCCGCGCGTCTTGTGCATCTTCCAGTTGGCGGCCAGGACCGGCGTGCGCTCAGGCATCTCGGAGAGCCTCCACCCCGGGGAGGTCGCGTCCCTCCACCAGCTCCAGCGAGGCGCCGCCGCCCGTCGAGATCCAGTCGACCGAGTCGGCGAGGCCGAACTTGTGCAGAGCGGCGACGGAGTCGCCGCCGCCGACCACCGTGTGGCCGGGCGCGGCGGCGACCGCCTCGGCGACCGCGCGCGTCCCGGCGTCGAAGGGCGGCACCTCGAACGCGCCCATTGGCCCGTTCCAGAAGATCGTGCCGGCCCGGGCGATCCGCTTGGCGAAGTTGGCGGTGGTGTTCGTGCCGACGTCGAGCCCCATCCAGCCCTCGGGGACGTCCACCCCGTTCAGCTCGCGCGTCTCGGTTCCGGCGTCGAGCGACTTGCCCAGGACGAGGTCCTCCGGCAGCTCGAGGATCGTCTCGCTCTTCTCCGCCTCGCCGAGCACGCGCCTCGCCGCCTTGACTCCCTCGTCCTCCACCAGCGAGTTGCCGGTGTCCCGGCCCTCGGCCTTGAAGAAGCTGAAGCACATGGCGCCGCCGATCAGGATCTCCTGGGCGTTGCCCAGGAACTTGTCGATCACGCCGAGCTTGTCGGTCACCTTCGCGCCGCCGAGGACGACGATCAGAGGGCGCTTGGGGTCGTCGCGGACCGCGGTGAGCTGCGAGAGCTCCTGCTCCAGCAGAAGGCCCGCGTAGCCGGGCAGGTGGTGGGCCACTCCCTCGGTGGTCGCGTGGGCCCGGTGCGCCGTGCCGAAGGCATCGTTCACGTAGACGTCGGCGAGGTCCGCGAGAGCCTCAGCCAGCTGGGGATCGTTCTTGGTCTCGCCCCCCTCGAAGCGGCTGTTCTCGAGCAGCAGGATCTCGCCGGGCTCGAGCGCGTCGGCCATCCCCTTGACCTCGTCCCCGACCACGGCCGGGGCGAGCTTCACCTCGGCGCCGATCAGCTCCCCGAGCCGCTTCCCGACCGGCGCCATCGACAGGCTCGGGTCGGTGCCCTTCGGGCGGCCCAGGTGCGAGACCAGGACGATGCGCGCCCCGCGCTCGCGCAGCAGCTCGATCGTCGGCAGCGAAGCGCGGATCCGGGTGTCGTCGGCGACCTCGCCGTGCTCGAGCGGGACGTTGAGATCGGCGCGCATCAGCACGCGCTTCCCCTCGACCTCCGCATCTCGGACGCTCGCCTTCGCGAACGAGCGTGGCGCCGTCTCGTCAGGCACTTACCGCGGCCGGCTGCAGCACCTTCTCCGCCAGGTCGACGCAGCGGTTGGCGTAGCCCCACTCGTTGTCGTACCAGGAGAGGAGCTTGACGAAGGTCCCGTCGACGACCTTGGTCTGCTCTGCGTCGAAGATCGAGGAGTGCGGGTCGGTGACGATGTCCGTCGAGACGATCGGATCCTCGGTGTACTTGAGGATCCCCGAGAAGGGACCGTCCGCGGCCTCCTTCATCGCCGCGTTGATCTCGTCCTCGCTGGTCGCCTTGGAGACGTCGCAGGTCAGATCGACGAGCGAACCGGTGATCACCGGAGCACGAACGGAGATGCCGCTGAGCTTGCCCTCGAGATCCGGCAGGACGAGGCCGACGGCCTTGGCGGCCCCGGTGCTGGTCGGGATCAGGTTCATCGCCGCGGCGCGGGCGCGTCGCAGGTCCTTGTGCGGCATGTCCTGGAGGCGCTGGTCGGCCGTGTAGGCGTGGATCGTCGTCATCAGGCCGCGGTCGATGCCGACCATGTCGTGCAGGACCTTGGCCACCGGCGCCAGGCAGTTCGTGGTGCAGGAGGCGTTGGAGATGATGTCGTGCTTCTCGGGGTCGTAGTCGTCGAAGTTGACGCCGAGCACGACGGTGATGTCCGGCTCCTTGGCAGGGGCCGAGATGATCACCTTCTTCGCGCCGGCCTCCAGGTGCTTGGCGGCGTCGTCGCGCTTGGTGAACAGGCCGGTCGACTCGATCACGACCTCCGCGCCGAGGTCACCCCAGGGAAGGGCGGCGGGGTCCTTCTCGTTCAGGACCTTCAGGACCTTGCCGTCGACGCTGATGCCGTCGCCGGAGAGCTCGATCTCGCCCGGGAAGCGCCCGAGGACGGTGTCGTACTTGAGCAGGTGGGCCATGGTCTCCGCGTCGACCAGGTCGTTGACGGCGACGAACTCGAGGTCCGACCCCGCCTCGAGGGCGGCACGGAAGAGATTCCTGCCGATACGCCCGAAGCCGTTGATTCCCACCTTCACTGCCATTTTGAAGTCCTCCTAGACGGGGTTTGCTTCACTCAAATTATCGAGCCGCCGCGCCCGCCGCCCCCGTGCCCAGCACGGAGATCGTATTTCGGCTTCGCCATCAGGTCGCAGCCACAGGCGGCCGCCTCGCACAAGTCGCTCCGGCCTTCGGCCTACGCTCCCGAGTGGAGCGGCCTGGTGGCTGCTAGCGCTCGTGGGACACGCAGACCTCGACGAGGTATCCGTCGGGGTCTGTCAGGCGGCAGGCATAGGTGCCCGGCCCGAATGAGGCTGCGCTGCCGGGCTCGGCCACCGGGTCTCCCCCACGTGCGGAGCCCGACTCGAACGATGCCTTGACGGCCGGGATGCTCTTCGCCGGGAACGAGATCAGCCCGTATCCGGGCCGCTGGGTGTCCGCCAGCTCGATGAAGAACTCCGCCTTGATCAGCCCCCAGCTGACCGAGTTCGCCGGCGCGTGCTGGCGCCGCCAGCCCAGCGGGGCCAGGATCGAGTCGTAGAACGCGCCACTGCGTTCGAGGTCGGAGACTTTTACGGCTGCGTAATTGAGCATCACAGTGCGATGGAGAGACGAGACGGTCCCTGCGGATTCACATTACACCGGAGACCCGGACGGACGTCAGTGTCGGGGCTCCCAGCGAAAGAACCGAACCGCGACGAGCAGGCCGACGAGCCCCCAGGCCGCGACGACGGCGAGGTCACCCCATTCGAACCCCGCGCCGATCGTGTGCGGATCCCAGGCGGTGAACATCGCCTGGAAGAAATGGCGGATCGGGAAGATGTCGGCGAAGTTGAGGACACCATTGGGCAGCTCATCCTGCGGAATGAAGACTCCTGACAGGAAGTAGAGCGGCAGGACGGTCGCGTTGGTAACGGCCGGGGCGGCCTCGGCGGTCGGGATCGCGGCGGCGAGGGCGAAGCCCAGGCACGAGAAGGAGAACGCGCCCACGGCGAGCGTGACCAGCATCGCCGGCATCGTGTGGGTCGGGATCGCGACGCCGTAGAGCAGCGCGCCGATCCCGCTGACGAGGACGACCATGATCACCGAGATGACCAGCGAGTTGCCGACGCGCCCGGCGACGAAGGCGGCCGGGGGCAGCGGGGTGCCACGAACGCGCTTGAGCTGGCCTGCCTCCCGCTCGGTGGGCAGGTTGGTGGCCAGCTTCACCGTGGTCGCGGAGATCACTGCGAGCGTGAGAATCGCCGGGACGTAGTAAGTCGCCCCCTGGACGTCCACGCCGGAGATGTGCGTGTTCTTGAAGATCGTCGCCAGCAGGAAGAGGAAGAGCAGCGGGAGGAGCGCCGTGAAGAAGACGGCGGCGGGGTTTCGCCAGAACACCTTCTGGTCGAAGCGGAACTGGTGCAGGAGCACGGCCGCCCCGCTCATCGGCCGGCCTCCGGGCCGTCGGGGCGCTCGGTGAGCTCCAGGTAGACGTCCTCGAGGCTCCGGGAGCCGACGGTGAGCCCGGGCAGCCCGACCCCGCGGTCCGCCGCCCAGCCGGTGAGCTCACGAAGCACGGGAACCGGATCCGCCACGGTCATCGTCACCAGGCCCGCGTCGATCCGCGCTCCACCGGACACCCCGCCGGGAAGGTCTGCGGCGCCGACACCCTCCGGCAGCCTGAAGCGGATCTCGGTCTGCGGCACGCCACGGTCGACGAGGGACTCCGGCGTTCCGGTCGCCACGATCCGGCCGCTCGCGATGATCGCCACGCGGTCGGCGAGCGCCTGCGCCTCTTCCATGTAGTGCGTCGTCAGGAAGACGGTCTTGCCGAGGTTCCGGAGGCCGGCGATCACGTCCCAGGCCTGGCGGCGGGCTGACGGGTCGAAACCCGTCGTCGGCTCGTCCAGGAAGAGCAGCTCGGGGTCGCCGATCAACGCGAGCGCCACGTCCAGCCGGCGCTGCTGGCCGCCCGAGAGCTTCGAGGTCCTGACGTCAGCCTTGTCGGCGAGGCCGACCAGGTTCACGGTCTCGTCGATGTCGCGCGGGTTCTCGTAGTAGCCGGCGAACTGCTCGACCGCCTCGCGCGGGGTGAGCTCCGGGACGAGCCGGGACTCCTGCAGCACGAAGCCGACGCGGTTTCGCCAGCGGCGATCGGCGTCCTTCGGGTCCAAGCCGAGCACGCTGACCTCGCCGCCCATCCGCTGCCGGTATCCCTCCAGGATCTCGACGGTGGTCGTCTTGCCGGCGCCGTTCGGCCCGAGGAAGGCGAAGATCTCCCCCGCGTCAACCTCGAGGTCGATGCCCCGCACGGCCTCGAAGCCGTCGTAGGACTTGCGCAGCCCCTGCACACTGATTACTGGATCCGCCACGGGCGGATCTTAGGTGCGGGATCTAACGCGCCGCTGGCCTGGGTTCCAGTTCGACGTCTCGATGCACCACCTGCAGCTTGACGTCGTTGCGCCTGCCGAGCTCGCGCGCGATCCGGTCGGCGACCGTGACCGAGCGGTGGCGTCCGCCGGTGCAGCCCACGGCGATCGTCAGATGCTGCTTGCCCTCCGCGACGTAGGCGGGCAGCAGGAAGTCGAGGAGCGGCATCAGCCGGCCGTAGAACTCACCGGCCTGCGTGCCCGACTCGACGTACTCGCGCACGGGCTCGTCGAGGCCGGTGAGCGGGCGCAGATCGTCGACGTAATGCGGGTTCGGCAGGAACCGGACGTCGAGGGTGAGGTCGGCGTCCGATGGAGGACCGTTCTTGAAGCCGAAGGTCAGGATCGTCAGCGCCAGCTGGTTCCCCTGAGCGTCGCGCCCAATCAGCTCGGTGGCGATGCGCCGGCGCAGCGCCCCGCCGGTCAGGGAGGTCGTGTCGATGACGACGTCGGCGCGCTCGCGAAGCGGCGCCAGCAACTCGCGCTCCTCGCGGATCCCGTCGACGATGCGGCCGCTGCGGGCGAGCGGATGGCGGCGGCGCGTCTCCTTGTAGCGGTGGAGCAATGCCTCCTCGTCCGCCTCGAGGAAGACCACCTTGAGGTCGAGCCCGCTGGAGCCGAGCTCGTCGAGAACGGCCTGCAGGTCCTCGAAGTAGTCGCCGCCGCGAACGTCGGTGACGACCGCGGCCTTCTCCACCCCGCTGCCCTCGTGCCGGAAGAGCTCGCCCAGCCCTCCGATCATCCTCGGGGGCAGGTTGTCGACGCAGAAGTAGCCACCGTCCTCGAAGGCCGCGATCGCCTCCGACTTGCCGGCGCCGGAGTATCCCGTGATCACGACGAGCTCGACCCGGTGGTCGCGGGGTCCGGCGCCGTCGCCGTTTGACGGGTCCTTGGCCATCAGCCCGCTCTGTGCAGTTGCCGGTGGATCTCGCGAGCGAGCTTACCGGGCACCCCGGGCACCGCCTCGAGCTCCTCGCGGCTCGCCGTCAACAGCCTGTCGGGAGAGCCGAAATGGCGCAGCAAGGCCCGCTTGCGGGCCGGGCCAACACCGCGGACGCCGTCCAGGACCGAGGCCGTCATCGCCTTGTCGCGGCGGCTTCGGTGGTGCGTGATGGCGAACCGGTGCGCCTCGTCGCGAACCCGCTGCAGGATCCGCAGGGCATCGGAGCCCTTCTCGAGGAGGATCGGGTCGGAGCTGCCGGGGACGAAGACCTCCTCGATCCGCTTGGCGAGGCTGACGACCGACACCCCTCGCTCGGTGAGCGGCTCGAGCGCCTTCATGCCGGCGGAGAGCTGTCCCTTGCCACCGTCGATCACGACCAGATCCGGAAGCGCGGCGAAGCTCGCGTCGCGATCTGAGTCGTGCGGCGAGATGTCGGCCTGCTGCATCAGGCGTCCGAGCCTCCTGGTCAACACCTCCTGCATGGCGGCATAGTCATCAGGGCGGCGCCTCCTCCGCTTCGCGTCCGGGGGCGCCGCCGGGTCACCTCCGTTCTTGCCGAACTCGCCCCGGATGTTGAACTTCCGGTAATCGGACTTCTTGGGGGCGCCGCCCTCGAAGACGACCATGGAAGCCACGGTGTGGGTCTCGCCGAGGTTCGAGATGTCGAAGCCCTCGATCCGAACCGGCACGCGCTCGAGCCCAAGCGCCTCCTGGAGTGAGGAGAGCGTCTCGACCCGCTGCTGGCGACGGTGCTCGCGGCGCAGCTTGTCCTGGGCGAGGGCGAGCTTCGCGTTCTTCTCCGCCAGCTCGCGCAGGCGGCGCAGGTCCCCGCGGGACGCCACGCGAACCTCGACCTGCGCGTCCCGCTGGCTCGAGAGTGCCTCGGCGAGCACGCCGGTTCGGCCCCTGAGCTCCGGTCCGACGATCACCCGTCCGGGAACGGCCGGAGCAGCGCCGTAGTACTGGAGCAGGAACGTCTCCGCGACCTCGGCGGGATCGCGATCCTCGCTCGCGGTCTCGTCCTCGCCCGCGAGATAGAAGCCCTGGCGCTCGGCGAGCACCCCGTCGCGCACCTGGAAGACCTGGGCGTTGGCGTCGCTGCCCTCGACCGCCACGGCGATCAGGTCGGCGCTCCCCAGCGATCCGCCGGCGACCTGCTGGCGCTCCATCATCGAGCGCACCGCGTTCAGACGGTCGCGGAAGAGAGCCGCGCGCTCGAAATCCTGAGCCCCGGACGCCTCCTCCATCTTGGCCTCGAGGTCGCGGGTGATCTCCTTGTAGCGGCCCGAGAGGAACGCGACGATCCGGTCGATGTTGCCCCGGTACTCGTCCCGGTCGATGTAGCCGACGCAGGGCGCCTGGCAGCGCTTGATGTAGTAGTCGAGGCAGGGCACGCCCGAGCGCCGACCGGGCTCCGGCCCCTCGCAGGTCCGGTACTGGAAGAGCTTGCCGAGCAGGTCGAGGGTCTCGCGGACGCGCTTGGCGCTCGAGAAGGGCCCGAAGTAGGCGCGGTTCGTCCGGTGCCGCTCGCGCGTGAAGTAGACGCGCGGGAAATCCTCGTCGAGGCTGACGCCGACGTATGGATACGACTTGTCGTCGCGGAGTCGGATGTTGAAGCGCGGGCGGTAGCGCTTGATGAAGCTCTGCTCGGCGAGCAGGGCCTCGGGCTCGTTGTCGGTGACCAGGAACTCGATCGAGTCGGTGCGCTGGATCAGCTCGGCGGTTCCGCCCATCCCCGAGCCTCGCCCCCCTCCCTTGCCGGCGAAATGCGACGCGACCCGCTTGCGGATCGAGTTCGCCTTGCCCACATAGAGCGCCTCTCCGGCGCGGTTGCGGAAGACGTAGACGCCCGGAGCGTTCGGGAGCTCCTTGCGCTGGTCGGCCAACTTCTGGCTGCTCTTGGGCACAAACGACAGGGTAGGGTCCCGGGTCCCCCGCCCTAGGAGGCTCCCGATGGCAGACACCGCAGAGACCGAAGTTCCGTTGCTGACCAGCGACCCGCCCGAGCTCGAGACGCTCGAGATCGAGGTCGACGGCCTCATCGGCACGCTCACGCTGAACCGCCCCGATGCCCTCAACGCGATGAGCCCCGAGCTGATCGGCGAGCTGACCACGGCGGCCGCCTGGCTCGCCGACCGCGCCCCGATCCGGGCCCTGATCATCACTGGCGCCGGGCGGGCCTTCTGCTCCGGAGGGGACGTCAACTGGTTCAAGCGCGGCGTGACCGAGGAGAGCGTGGACCTGCCCTCCGAAGTGCGGCGCGGCGCGGAGGCCCTGCACAACGCCATCGTCGACATCCGCCGGATTCCCTATCCCGTGATCGCGGCGATCAACGGCCCCGCCGCGGGGGCGGGCATGTCACTCGCGCTCTCCGCCGACATCCGGATCGCCTCCGAGGACGCCTTCCTCGCGATCGCCTACGGCCGGATCGGCGCGGCCCCAGACGGCGGCATGACCTATTTCCTGCCGCGCGTCGTCGGGCCCGCGAAGGCCCTGGAGCTGGCGCTCAACGACCCGAACCTGGACGCCAAGTCGGCGCTCGACGCCGGGCTCGTCACGGAGGTCGTCCCCGCCGACCAGCTGCTCGACCGGGCGAAGGAGAAGGCCGAGAAGCTCGCGGCCAAGGCCCCCTACTACGTGCGAATGACCAAGAGCCTGCTGCACGAATCGATCGAGCACTCGATCAACGACCACCTCCAGCTCGAGCGCCACGGGATCGCAGACAGCATGGCGACGAACGACCTGCGACGGGGCGTGACTGCGTTCTTCGGCGGCGAGACCCCGGAGTTCGAGGGCGACTGAACCAATCCGTCGCGCCGCCGGGGCCGTAATAAGGTTCGCCGACCTGGCGACTAGCGAAAGGGTGACCCGGATGAAAAGAACTTCAGCAGTGCTGATCGTTGCGTCCCTGGCTGTCCTCGGCCTCGCGGCCTGCGGCAGCAGCAGCAACGACAATTCCACGACGGCGGCCTCGACGCCGGCTTCGACCACCCCGGCCGGTGGCGGCGGAGGCGCAGGCGGCACCTCGACGGTCAATATCTCGACCCCCGGTGGCAGCACCCTCGCCTACGACCAGAAGGACGTCACCGCCAAGGCCGGCAACGTGACGATCGACTTCGACAACAAGGAAGCCCTTCCGCACGACGTGGCTGTCGCAGACTCGTCGGGGAAGGTCCTCGGTCAGACCGATCTGGTCTCGTCGGGCACGGCCAATACCACGGTCGACCTGCAGCCCGGCACCTACACCTTCTACTGCACGGTGCCGGGCCACAAGGAAGCCGGCATGGAAGGCACACTGACCGTCAAGTAGCGCGGGACCTGCCGCATGGCGCGCGGGTCCTGTCACCGCAGGAGCCTCCCACGGGCGCTCAGTAATCGCGCCCGTGGGCCCCTCCTACGGCGCCACCGGCGCGAGATGTGTATCCCGCTGGGCCCCTATTCCGCTGGACGCTTTACTCAGGCAGTGCTCGACCGACCGAGTCGGCCACGCAGGCGGGCTTTTCGTTGCCCTCGACCTCGACCTTGAAGCGGGTCACGATCTGGAACCAGCTACCCCCGACCTCCTCGATCTCGACGACCTCAGCGGTGGCTCGGATCCGCGAGCCCGCGGGGACGGGGGCCGGGAAGCGGACCTTGTTCCAGCCGTAGTTGACGCCGAGCTTGAAGCCGGTCGACTTCATCAGCTCGATACGCAGTCCGTCGATCAGGGAAAGGGTCAGGTTGCCGTGCGCGATCGTCGTGCCGAACGGGCTCTCCGTCTTGGCCCGCTCGACGTCGGTGTGGATCCACTGGTGATCCCCGGTGAGGTCCGCGAAGGTGTCGATGTCCTCCTGGGTGACCGTGCGCCACTCGCTGGGGCCGATCTCCTGGCCCTGCAGGGCCTTCAGGCCCTCGATCCCCTGGACCTCGACGGTCGACATGGCCCCACCCTACCGTTCGCCCAGTGGCTATGAATGTGTCACTGAGAGGGCGATCCGACACCCAGCGAATGGCCGCGGCGGGCACCGTCCTGGTGCTGGTCCTCGCCCTCACCGCCTGCGGAGGCGGCGGTGGCGGCGGCAACGGGCCCGGCCCCAAGGAGCTCAACCTGGTGATCGGGAACTCCCTTCCGCTCAGCGGCGCCTCGGAATCGCTCGGGCAGTCCGGCCAGAAGGCGTCTGCCCTCGCCGTCGATCAGATCAAGCAGGCGATCCGGGAATCCGGCGCCGACCACACCGTCCGGGCGATCTCGCGGGACGAGGGACCGGACGCGGTGAGCGCGACGGAATCGGCGAGAACCCTCGTCGGCGGCGACCGGGCGAGCTGTCTCACCGGTCCCTGGTCGGCCGACGCCGTGGCACCCGCGGCGGAGAAAGTCGTCATCCCGGCCAAGACCCTCGAGATCACCCCCGTGCCCGCTGGCGCGGACGTGGTCGATCTGAGCGATCACGACCTGGTCAACAGCACCGCTCTGCCCGAGTCCCTGGAGGGGGTCGCGCTCTCCGATGCGATCGAGCGCGGCCTCGGGGGAGCCCGTGGGAAGAGCGTCAGCGTCGCCGCTGCGGATGACCCCTACGGCAGCTCGATCGGCGATGACTTCGTCAAGGACTGGCAGGACAAGGACGGCACGATCGGCGGGCCGACGGTCCTCCCGCCGCTCGCCCCGAGCTATTCGGACCAGGCTGAGCAGATCGTCTCCGGCAACCCGAACGCGATCCTGCTGATCGATGGCCCCGCCGGCTTCTCCCGCCTGGCCCCGGCCCTGACCTCGAGCGCCGGCTGGGATCCGGGCATCGCCTGGGGCAGCGACCGGCTCGTCTCCCCAGCCCTCCCGACCGAGGTCGGGGCGGGCGCGATCGACGGAATGCGCGCCTTGGCCCCCGGCATTCCCGATGGCGCGGACGCCTCGTCAGCGTTCGTCCAGGACTTCAGCTCGAGCGAGCCGCGCGGCATCAAGCCGGCGCCGTTCGCCGCGCAGGAGTTCGACGCGACGGTGCTCTGCTACCTCGCTGCGGTGGCCGCAGGGTCGACCGACGGGCAGCAGATGGCGGATCACCTGATCGACATCACGGCTCCGGGCGGCGATAAGTTCAGCTGGCAGCAGCTTCCGGCCGCCATCAAGGCGCTGGAGGACGGGAGGGACATCGACTACGTCGGCGCCTCCGGGCCGATCGACATGGACGTGCACGGGAACCCGACGGCCGGGGTGTTCGACATCTACCGGTACTCGGGGAACAGCACCGAGGTGGTTGGCGAAATCGCGGTTTCCAAACCGAATCCGGCGGCCCTCTAGCAACGGGCGAGGGTCGGCCGATCTGGCCGCCTCGGCCGCGATCGCGGCTAATGCAACGTCAGTCCACGCGTAGCCCGTGTCTTGCCCTCGATGATCGTCAACCGCGCGTGCCTATGCGCATAGCCCCGGAGATGCTTGGCCGCGGATTTGGTCGCCTTCAACCTGATGGTGGCGACCTCGCCGGCCCTGGCCGTTCCGGTGCCGGTGGCGATCGTGACGGAGCCGACCTTGAGGACCAGCTTGAGCTTCCCAGCCGACAGGGCCTCGACCCTGATCGGCCAGCCCTTCTTGAGCGCCCGGGCGAACAAGTGCTTGGGGAGCGTCACTGTGAGCGCCTTGGGCTGGGCGGGGACGGGCGGGGTCTGGCCCGATCCGGGAGACGGCGGTGCTTGCGGCGCGAGCGCGAGCTGGAGTTGCACGAAGTTGGGGTGGCCCCCGTCCTCCTCGTCGGGTTCGGATGACCAAGGGGCATCGAAGTGCGCGTACGCATCGGCGCTGGCGGTGCCGTTGCGGACCGTGAACGAGAAGTGGTGAACAGCGCCGGGCGACAGGCTGTCAGCGGCGCAGGAGATCGTGCCGGCGGTCGGGGAGGCGCAGGCTGCGGGCGCTGCTTCGATCTGCGCAGCGGGATCGAGCACCTGCAGCCCGAAGGTGTGCTCGTGCGGATCGAGCGGTCCCTCGTTGACCAAGTCGAACGAGTAGGTTCCGAGCTCGCCGGGCACGATGGAGCCCGTGTGGGCGAAGTTCTCGATCCCGGGGTCGCTCGGTGCGAATGCCGTGAACGTCACCGTCACGTTGACCGAGTCGGCGGCGGGACTGCCGACGGTGTTGTAGTGCGAGGCGACGAGGACGTCATATCGCATCTGACCGGGCACGAAGCCCGGGTTGACGGAGACCTCATGGGGATCAAAGGTGTATGCCCAGCCGGGATCGGAGAAATCGGGATCTGAGTCCGGGACGACGCTGGCGATCGCAGTTTCGGTGTTGGGCGTGTCGTCGGTGCAGAAGAGGATCTGGCTCATTTCGTTGAGACTCGCGTCGTCAGGGTCGAGCGTGGTCGACGGCACCACGTCGATGTTCTGCCCCTCCGCGCACCCCATCTCCGCCCGGGCGTCGGGAACCGCGAAGGCGCCCAGCACCAGCGCCAACGCGCACGCCAGGGGCAGCCTCGGGCTCATTCGGCTTCCAGCCGGGGCCAGCTGGCGGCGACGGCGGCGAGCTGGGCGGGGTCCTGGACGTAGAACTCGAACCAGCCGCACGCGGCGCAGATCAGGGCCGCGGCCGGCGAGGCGGTGACGACGCTTGACGTCCGCAGGAAGACGTCGTTGCCCACGCCGACCACGTCGTCGCCGGTGTTCCAGCGCAGGAACCCCGGCGGGGCGACGTGGACGCTGGCGGCGCCACAGGCGGGGCAGGTTGCCCGCGAGACGGGCACGCGCACCTCGGCCGCGGCGTCCGCCGTGCTTGGCCCGGCCCCCTGGGCCGCCAGTCCCTCGGCGGCCTTGCTCACCTTGTCGATCAGGCCCATCCGCCTCTCCTTCCCTCCACCTTCGCGGTCGTCGTCGAGCGCTTTGTCAGCTGCTTGGCGCGACGCTGTCTGGCTGCGGCGTCGGCTGACGGGGCGCATCGACGGTCCTTTCGGATCGAGATCGCAGCGATGATTGGACCTCTCGCGCGGCTTGTCAGTACCGGCCTAGTGCCAACCTCGCGGCCCGACCGGTCAGGGGCCGTCGGGTCCGAGCATCCAGGACACGAGTTGTTCGCTCGCCCGGCGCAGGCGGCGGAAGTAGGAGCTGCGGCTGAGGTAGAGCTCGTGGGCGACCTGCTCGTGGCTCGTTCCGGGCTCCAGGTAGCCGCGTTCGATCACGGTTCGCAGGAGCAGCTCTTCCGATGAGGTGCCGAAGGCGTGGGCGACGGCGTTGACCAGCAGCAGACGTACCGATTCCGCCCGTGCCCGCGGATCGTCACCGGATCCAAGCGGGCTGCGAGCCAACAGTGACGGCCGGTGGAACCACCGCAGCGCGTCGCGAACATCATCCGGACCGGGCTCGCCGTAGCCGGGCAGCTCGAGACGGTCGATTCGGGCGAGAAGGCGCTCATGAAGGGCGACCCGGTCGCGGGCCGCCTCGAGATGGGGCGCCACCATGGCCAGCAGCGCCCGCTCGCGCTCGGAGAAGTCGCTGCCGGAGCGGTGCAGGGCGGCACAGGACCAACCGCCCGGCTCCCACGAGAAATGGACCGCCATCTCATGGACCAGGCCGACCCGCAGGTAGCCGTCATTGCGCAGCTCGGTGCGCCGCCACTCGGCCGCCCCGATCAGGTCCGAGATCTTGACCGGGTGCGAGGTCGGGTGGCGGAGCTGGTGGGCGATCACGGGCTGTTGTCTCCAGAGCCGGCTCATCGCCTCCATCATCTGTGCGTCATAGATGGTCGGATCGCTGCACTCGGCCCTCATGATCAACGATCCGGCCGGATCGCTGGGGGCCCGAACCTCACCGAAGGTCACCGACTCGCTGCCGACGAAGCCGGGCAAGTCCCTGAACGCGTCTGAGAGCGCAGCGCGCTCATCGCAGCCCGCCAACGTCGCCGCGAAGTCAAGCGCCCGGCGGCGGTCGGCCGCGCTGATTCCAATTCTCGCCGGCATCTGCTCGGGCGTCATGATGGCGGACGCGCCAACCCGCTTCAACCGGGTAGCCGCCCGGAGGGCGGAAGTGCGAAAGCGGCTCACGACACCAGCCGCACCTCCAAGGGCGGGGCGAGCAGCACCCCGGCCCCGCCCGCCAGGGTCAGGATCCTCGCGACGTAGGCACGCGTCTCCGGATAGGGCGGGACGCAGTGACACGCGGCCACCGCGCCCGCGCCCGCGTTGTAGGCGGCCAGCGCCAGCGGCACCGAACGGAACTGCCTCAGGAGATCCGACATCAGATGCGCCTGGGCGTCGATCGCGGCGACCGGGTCGAAGGGATCGCGAAGCCCGTAGGAATGGGCCGTGCCGGGCATGAACTGGGCGATCCCGAGTGCCCCTGCCGGCGAGACCGCGCGCGGGTTGAACCCCGACTCGGCCATCAGTTGCGCAGCGAGCAACCCGGGCGACAGGTTCCAACGCGCCGCCGAGCGCAGCAGCGGAGCGCGAAACGGGCCCGGGACGAAGCTCGGCACCCCCGAGCTCCGCGCCAGCCCGTCCTCCTCACCCGGCGCTCCCGCCGGACCGACGGCATTGCCCGCCTCCGAGCAGGGCGGCGGGCCGGCCACGTAGCCGAAATGCCAGGCCTCCCACCCATAGCGGCGCAGGAACCCGAACTTCGGCGCGTGGGCGAGAAGCCAGCCATACGCCGAAGACGGCCCGAGGTCGAGCTCGGTCGCGCAGCGGTGGAGGGAGTGGCCCGGCGGAGCCACCCAGCGGGGATCCGGGTGCTGCGCGAACAGCCGGGCCTGTTCCGCGTCGGAGCGAAACCCGGAGACGACCAGCAGGTCGAGCCCGGCACGACGGGCGGCGGACGCCATCCGGTCGTAGGCGGCGGCCACGTCAGGGCGCATCCCCTCGCCATCCCGGTAGACCAGCGGCCCCGAGTACCCCCCGCCCTCGGCCTGGGACGGCATGCCGGTCCATGATGAGACGGGGGCGGACGCCTCGGCGACCGCGGTCGCCACCACCCTGATGGGCGCACGCGGGCCGAGACGGTCTCCACCCGGAAGCCGGCCCGGGTCGATCGTGGCGGTCACGGTCGCCCGTGCCTGCAGCGGCGGGTAGGCGTCCGCATCCGGGAAGGCGACGCGAAGCCGGGATGGGTCGACCTTGTTGCGGCTCGCCGCGGCCAGGGCGGCTCGGCGGGCTCGCGCGAGGAACTCCGTCCTCGAGAGATGACGGGGGTTGGGCGCCCCGCCGGGAAGCCGCTCCGGCGCCAGCAGCCTCGGGGTGTCGTCGCGCATGCTGCGGACGGCGGAGAGCGACGCCAGGTCCGCGGCCCTCTGCGCCCGCCCCTTTCCGGTGGCCGCCCCGCCGATCGCCGCCAGGGCGAAGGCCGCCAGGATCAGGATGAGGCCGGCGCCGAGCAGCGCCGGCAGCGCCTGGCCCCGGCTCCGCTGCGGCGAGGGGGCTGCGCGGCCCAGCCCGAGAAGGCGCCGCGTGATCCCCGCGGCCATCTCGGAGACCCAGCCGCCGGGCCGCGCCCCGGCGAGCGCCCGCCGAGCCGCCAGCTGCCCCGGTGCCCGCGTGACCACACGGCACGGCAAACGACGGCGTCCAAGCTCATCCACCGTCAAGGCCGCCAGCGATCGCTCGGCCGGCAGCGTGACGAGCAGGCATCCGCCGACAGTCGCGAGCCCGTCGGTCTCGAGGGTGGGCACCCAGAGGCGCCCCGGCAGGTGAACGACGACGAGCTCGGCGCCCGAGGCGTCGACGGCAGGGGGAAGCTCATCGATCGCGACCTCGTGCTCGACGGCCAGGTGGCATAGGTGCCCGCGGGCGGAAGCATCCCGCCCCGAGGAGCGCAGACTCGCCTCGACCTCGCGGGACCCGGAGGAGGCCAGCAGCGTGGGACCCCGCCGCCGCCCCCCAGCCTCGGCCAGAAGCGTTCCGGCGCCGGTCAGGAAGGCCGCCTCGACGGCGACCGCGGCCGCCAGGCCCCGGCTCGCCTCGCGATCGGCTCCGCCGACGACGATGGTCGGCGCCGTCAACCGTCCTCGCCTCCCGGCCTTGACCAGGCCTCGGAGGTGACGGCGAGCGCGTCGCCCACGGCGGCGATCGGCGCGGGCGGGCTCAGCACCACGGTGACCTTGCCACCGGCGGCCTTCACGCGCGCACGCCCGCGGGCCCACCCGGGGAGCGCCTCCACCGCCGCTCGCCTGGCGTCGTTGCCCGCCGTCCCGGCGAGCGCCCCTGCCTCCGCCGCCCCGTCGGCGATCGACAGCGAGTACCCGACGAGCAGCAGCTGAAGCCCGATCGCGGCCGCGAGGGCCAGGGCCGGCAGCGCCGCCAGCAGCTCGACCGAAGCCTGACCCGACCGGCGGCTAGGGCTCATCCGCACCGAGCGTCGACGCAGCCGTCACGGTCGGGAGCGACAGGCCGGGCACGATCGCGGGGACCCGGACCCTCACTCGGACCCCGTCGCTCGTGCGGATGCCCGCTCCCGTCCGGAGGGCCCCGGGCAGGGCATGGCGCGCGGCGGCCTCGGCGTCGGAGCCGACCTCGCGCGCCCGTGCCCCGGCGCGGGCGGCGTTGCCCGCCGACCAGAGCGCCCATCCCACCACCACGGACTGCGCCGCGACCACCACGCAGACCGCGAGGGCCGGCAGCAGCGCGACCAGCTCCACGGATGCCTGCCCGCGCTGGCCACGGCCGATCTCGCATCTCTGCCCCATGGGCCGAAGCTAGGCCGGCGCGCGTAACGCGATTAGCGCCGAGGCGGGCGGATCAGTGAAGGATCAGGAAAAGGTCGTCGCCGAGCGCCAGATCATGAAGATCGCGCCGATGCAGGCGGCCATCAGCGCGATCCAGAGAACGATGCCCCCCTGCCACGACTGGAAGTCGTCGTAAGCGACGGTGAGAAGCGCGATCCCGCCGACGGCGCCGAACAGCCCGGCCTTGCGCGCATCGGAGAGGCTCGCGAGCGTGAGCTGCTGCTCGTTGTAGACGCGGTAGAGCAGCCATGCGATCGCGGCGAGGAAGATCATCGTCAACGCCGTCAGGACCGCGGCGGCGGCGTTGCCGCCCCCGGGCAGGAAGTCGACGCCGGCCGCGAGCGCCAGGATGATCGCGATGTTCCGGATGTTCTGCAGCACCGCAGCCGATTCTAGGTCAGGCGCCTTCGCCGAAATTGCGGTTGCGGCGAATTCCGTCATGTGAAGGAACTGTCGGCCCAATTCCTTGGAATTTGCGGAAATCCGGCAATCGCAAATTGGAGAAACCCCAGTCGCGCCGTTAGCGTTTCGCTTGATGGCTGAAGTGTCCACCAGACCCGAACCAAGGACGGACTCGGATCTGGCCGCCTCCGCCCTCCGCTTCGCGCGGCGGGTTCACCTCGGCCAGTACCGCAAGCAGACCGGCGAGCAGTTCGTCCAGCACCCGATCGCGGTCGCCCAGCTGCTCTCCGAGGCCGGCTACGACGGCCCACTGATCGCCGCCGCATACCTGCATGACGTGGTTGAGAAGACCGACGTCAATCTGGACGAGATCCGGGAGCGCTTCGGCCCGGGCGTCGCCTCCCTCGTCGACTGCCTGAGCGAGGATCCGGGGATCGAGGGCTATGGAGCCCGCAAACGGTCGCTCCGCCGCGGCATCCTCGATTCGGGCAGCGACTCGGTGACCATCTACGCGGCGGATCGGGTGGCGAACATGCGCGACTGGCTCAAGGTCGCGCCGGAGGACCGTCCCGCCTGCGGCGAACGGCTCGGCACGACCCTGCAGGAGCGCCTGGAGCTGTGGACGGAGGATGTCGAGGATCTTCACGATCTCAGCCCGGAAACCCCCTTCCTGAGCGAGATCGAGGCGGATCTGGCCGAGCTCAAGGCCCAATCCCCGCCCCGATAAGACCGGACATCCGGGGTTATTGCGGATCCATCGCTCCGCCTGACTGACTATCCTGCCGCTGCGAAGTTCGCGGTTCCCTCTACCGACGCATCACCCGACTCCCTGACCCCCGCCGACCACACCCAATTCGCGATCGGTTTCGATCGCCGAGATCTGCCCCGGCTGCATGAGCTCTGGGACGGAATCGTGCTCTCCGAGCGCTGGTCGGAGGGCGAGCTGACCGAGCGCTTCGAGTCAGCCTGGTCGGAGCTGCACGGCCTGGGGTCGGCGGCCACCGGCGGCTGGACGGGCGCGGCGCTGGCGGCCCTCGACTTCGCCGGCGTGAAGGGCGAGAAGGTCCTCTGCCCCTCCAACACCTTCATGGCGACTCCGCTGTCGATCATCCACTCAGGCGGGGAGCCCGTCTTCGTCGACTGCAGCCGCGAGGACCTCTGCATGTCGTTCGAGGACTTCGAGCGCAAGGCCGAGCAGCACAGGCCGAAGGCCGCGGTGATCGTCCACATCGGCGGGCACATCGCCTTCGACGTCGAGCGAATCGCCGAATACTGCCGCGCCAACGACATCTTCCTGCTCGAGGACTGCGCCCACGCCCACGGCGCCACCTGGAACGGCAAGCGGCCGGGCTCCTGGGGCGACGCCGGCGCCTACTCCTTCTACGCGACCAAGACGATCTCCACCGGCGAGGGCGGCATGCTCGTCTCCGGCCGGGAGGAGCTGGTCGAGCACGCCCGGCTCTTCCGCAACTATGGCAAGCCCGATCACCGGGTCGAGGGGCTCAACCTGCGGATGAGCGAGTTCGCCGCGGCCATCGGCCTCGTGCAGACCGAGCGGCTCGAGGAGATCGTCGCCCGCAAGAACGAGGTGGCGAGCAGCGAGCTCGACCCGGCCTACGCGTCGCGGCTGGAGCTCCCCGAGGGCATGACCTCGGGCCTCTACAAGTACATCGTCTTCGAGGAGATCGAGCGATCGACCGGCAAGGTCTACGAGGATCCCTGCCACCGGATCATGGGCACCGGCGATGAGCTGCCCAACACCGACTGGGTCTCCCAGAACCACTGGTGTGTCCCCCTTTACTACGCCCCCGCCGTCGAGGCGGAAGAGGCACTGGAGGAGAGAGCGTGAGCAAGGTCCTGGTCACTGGCGGATCCGGCTTCATCGGTTCGCACGTCGTCGACAAGCTCTACGACGCGGGCTTCCAGCCGCGGATCTACGACCTGCAGGAGTCCCCTCACCACGAGCCCGACTCGGTCGACACGGTGACCGGAGACCTCTTCGACCATGACGCCCTCTGCGCCGCGATGGAGGACTGCGAAGCCGTCATCCATCTTGCCGCCTACGCCGACGTCGGCATCGTCGCCAAGGAGCCCGTCCAGGCCGAGGAGTGCAACTCCCGGGGAACCCTGGCCGTCCTGGAGGCGGCGAAGGCGACGGACACCCGCGTCGTCTACGGCTCGACCATCTGGGTCTACGGCGCCTCGGGCGACGGCCTGATCGACGAGGACGCTCCGCTCGGGCTGCCGGATCACCTCTACACGGCGAGCAAGCTCGCGGGGGAGATGTATTGCACCTCGTACGCGGAGCTCTACGACGTCCCGTGCACGATCCTGCGCTTCGGCATCCCGTACGGCCCGCGCGCCAGACCGGCCGCGGTGATCCCGATCTTCGTCTCCAAGGCCCTGAAGGGCGAGCCGCTCACGATCGCGGGCGACGGACTCCAGACCCGCCGGTTCGTCTACGTCGAGGATCTGGCCGAGGGCATCGTCGCCAGCCTCAAGGAGGGCGAGGAGAACCGTGTCTACAACCTCGCCGGCGACGAGGCCGTGACGATCCGCGAGCTGGCCGACATCGTCTCCGATCTGATCGACGACACCGAGATCGTCCACACGCCGGGCCGCAACGGCGACTTCGGAGGAGCAGTGATCTCGAACGAGCGAGCCGCCGAGGAGCTCGGCTGGCGGGCCTCCACCCCGCTGAGCGAGGGCGTCCGCCGGTATCTGTCCTGGCTCGCCCCCGAGCGCGCTCCAGCCGCCGAGCCCGCATCCGAGCGCGCCATCGCGGTCGCGGCGGCGCCCGCGCAGACCCGGGCACCCATCGAGAAGGTCAGCGACCTTCCGGGCTGGCCGAGTGCCTCCGCCTCGGGCTGGCCGAGCGCCTGGGTGATCGCTCTCGCCTGCCTGGCGGGAACCCTGGTGCCCTCGCTAATCGACATTCGCAGCGACGACTTCGGCACGCATCAGAACGGCTACGTCGCAATCACCTGCCTCGTGGCCATCCTTGCAGCGCTTTCCCTGGTGCCGCTCGGCCGGAGTGGTCGCCCACCCGGGGGGGCGATCTTCGCCGGCTGGCTCGTCGCCGGCTTCGCGGTCCTCGAGATCCTGCCGCCGACCCGGCATTTCTTCCACCTCGGCATGCCGCATCGCGGAACTGTCGTCTTGGTCGCAATGGGCCTCGCAATCGCGCTGGTCGTGGCGGCCGCGGCGAGCCGCTGGGTCGAGGACGACACCGCGACCGACACGGTGAGCTAGAGACCGACCGGGCGCAGGCCCGTCGAGCGGATCCTCTCCACCACCATCGGCAGCGCCGCGACCGTCCCCTGCCAGCAGCCGGGCTCGCTGTAGTGATCGGCATCGTGGAGGAGCAGCACGTCGCCCCCGTTCAGCTCGCGCGTGGCCTCCGCGGCGATCTCCGCCCCGCTTCTCCCCGCGCGCCAGTCATGCCCCCAGCGCGACCAGAGCAGTGAGCGCAGGCCCCTCGCCTGCACCTCGACCATCCCCGGATAGCTGAAGATCCCGTACGGCGGGCGGTAGAGCTCGGGGCGCAGGCCGACCGCGTCCTCGATCGCGGCGATTCCCCGCTCCAGGTCCTCGACGAACGTCCTCGGGGCGAGTCGCAGCATGTTGCGGTGCCGGTGGCCGTGGACGGCGGCGGTGTGGCCGGCGGCGGCGATCTCCGCCGCCAGCGCCGGGTCCCTCTCGACCTGCTCGCCGCAGAGGAAGAAGGTGGCCCTGGCGTCCAGTGCGGCCAGCGCCTCGAGAACGGCGGGCGTCCCCTCCGGATGCGGGCCGTCGTCGAAGGTCAGAGCCACGCCGACCGGATCGTCGATCCGGCGCGCCAGCCCGAGGGCGTCGGCGACCGCCGGCACGATCGGGGCGAGCGCCGGCGTCCACCAGGCGGCCGCGGCGACGGCCGAGCCGATGAGAAGTCCTTTGCGGATGGAAGGATGGTGCCACTGATGGATGGGGAGCTCGCTCTCGGTTTCGGATTCGCGCTGGCGGCTGCCTGCTGCTACGAGACCGGCTACGCGCTGCAGGCGATCGAAGCGCGCAAGGCGCCCGCCGAGAAGGCGCTGAAGCCGTCCCTGATGGGCCACCTGCTGACGCGTCCTCTCTGGGTCGGCGCGACGCTGCTCTCGCTGCTCGGCTGGCCGCTCCAGATCCTGGCGCTGGCCCACGCGCCCCTGACCCTGGTCCAGCCGACGCTCGCCCTCGGCCTGGTGCTGCTCCTCGTTCTCGGCGTGCGGATCCTCGGGGAGCATGTCGGTCCGAGAGAGATGGCCGCCGTTGCGCTGATTATCGCCTCGGTCGGGGTGTTCGCCTGGGCGGCGCCCCGAGAAACGAGCCAGGTCGAGCGCGGCGCCGGTCTCGTGGTCGCGCTCTCGATCCTGGCCGTCGTGACGGTGATGCCATACGTGATCGGCCTGGTAGCGCGCCGCAATTTCCCGATGCTGCTTCTGGTCGCCAGCGCCGGTGCGGCCGACGGCATGGCGGCGTTCGTCGCGAAGATCGTCGCCCAGGACGCCACGGAGGGCGCCCTGCTGGCCGTGGTCGCCTGGGCCGCACTCGTCGCCGCCGTCGTGCTCATCGGGGTGATCAGCGAGTCGACCGCCCTTCAGCGGTTCGCCGCCACCCGTGTCGCGCCCACGGTGCTGGTCATGCAGATCGTGATCCCGGTGGTGCTGGCGCCTCTGGTCGGAGGCGAGAGCTGGAGCAACACCCCGCTGGGCGGGGCGGTCCTCGTGATGGCGCTGGTGACCGTCGCCCTAGGCGCCGGCCTGCTGGCGAGCTCTCCGGCCGTCGCCCAGCTCGCCACCGGCGAGGCCGAGGACGGCTGAGGCCGCGGTGGGCAGGGTGTCGAAGGACTCGTCGGGCGCCCCACTCGACGCGAGCGCCCGCACCAGCGCCTCCCCCAGGTCCTTTCGAGAACTGGCGACCTCGGCCAAGCCGAACCGCTGGTACGCCGCATTGTTCACGCGGACGTGCCCGCGGCCCCATCCGTAGGAGACGACGCCGCAGCCCTCCATCAACGCCTCGAGCACTGTCAGGCCCGCTGTCGAGTGGACGAGCACGTCCGCCGCGGCGAACCAGTCGGGCATCCGGTCGGTGAAGCCCTCGACCCTCACTCGCGGCTCGCCCGCGAAATGCTCGGCCAGATCCGAACGCAGACCGTCGTTTCGCCCGCAGAGGCAGACGATGGTCGAACCGGGGATCCCGAGTGCCTCCTCGGCTGCTCCCTCAAGGTCTCCGACGGCCCAGCCGCCACCCGACACGATCACCATCGGTCCGTCCTCCGGCAGGCCGAGCTCGCGACGCGCGTCGGCCTGGCTGCGCGGCTCGTAGAAGCGCTCGTCGGTGAGCCCGCGAACGCAGGCGATCTCGCTGTCCGGGGCGATCTGCCGGACCTCTTCCTCAGACTCGGGGTGGGTGATGAGGTGGAGGTCGATGCCTGGATGGGCCCAGTAGCGAAGCGCGGCCAGGTCCGTGATCGCGGAGGCGACTGGCATATCGATCCTGCCCTTCGCTCTGAGGTCTCCCAGTACCTCGGTGGTACCCGGGTAGGTCGAGATGACGATGTCGGGGTCCCTCTCCGACACGGCGCGGCGGATCTTCCTGGCGGCCAGCCATTGGGTCAGGTGACCCGCGAACCAGCGTGTTGGCCGCACGTCGGTGATCAGCCTGTAGGAGAGATCGAAGAACCAGCTGCCCAACTTGGAGTGAAATCGCGAGCTGTCCATGACCAGCCTGCGGGTGATCCACCCGACCACGGCCAGGGAATCGACGATCTCGATCTCCGTCCCGGGCACCTCCCGCTCGATGCCCTGGGCGAGCACGCGGGCCGGGAGGTCATGGCCCTCTCCGATCGAGGCGCTGAAGATCAGGATCTTCAACGCGGTGGGAGCTGCGCTCTTCTCCGGAGCGGGCCGAGGTACCAGAAGCCCGCGTAGGCGGCCGCCATGACGATGGTGCTGATCAGGGCGGTGGTCGTCCCGAAGATGAAGTTGCTGATCAAGGCAATCGCGCCGGTCATGCCGATCGCGAGGAGCAGGAGGCCGGCAAGGGCGAGCGTGTTGGAGATCGTGACGATGAACTCCTTCTGCTGCCGGCGGAACAGGATGCGATGGCCGGCCGTGGGAGCGACGAGCATCACCGTCGCCAGGGCAACGCAGATCAACACCCCGAAGTAGAGCTTCTGCTCGAAATCGCTCAGGTCGGTGAAGCGCTGGCTGAACGGGACCGTGAGAAGGAACGCGAAGAGGACCTGGACGCCGGGCAGCGCGACGCGCAGCTCCTGCAGGAGGTCGGACAGATTTCGGTCTGCGCGCTCCTCCTCGCTCTCGAGCCGGCCGGTATCCGGATTCCGGCGCGTCTCATAGGTGATCTCGTCGTCGGCCACGGGTCTCTACTTCGTGGTCATCACGACGATGCCAAAGACGATCGCGGCGATCACCATCGCTCCGGCCAGCACCGCGAGCCCCGCCGCGGCGGTTGCGAGCGCCGGGCGATCGTTCCGGGCCATGTCGGCCGATCGCGTGATCCCGAAGATCACGATCGAGAACGCCGCGGTGACCCCGATGCCGGCGATGAGGGAGGCGGCGATGGTCTGGAGGAGCTCTTTGGTTTCGACGATGGTCGCCGCCATCAGCTCACGACACGCTCGCAGGTACCGGCTCGGCTCTCAAGCGGCGCGCGAACAGGAGCCCGAGGGCGACGATCCCGAGCAGGGTGATGATCACGGGTCCCGCCGCAGTGCTGCCGAAGATGCTGCAGAAACCGTAGGTCGCCGCGCCCATCGCCGCTGCCGCGGGCAGCGTCAGGAGCCAGGCGGCCACGATGTTGCCCGCGACTCCCCACCGGACAGCGGAGACCTTCTTGCCCGCTCCCGCCCCCATCACGCCTCCGTTGATCACGTGCGTCGTGGAGAGCGGGAAGCCGAAGTGAGAGGAGGCGAGAATCACCGCGGCCCCCGCCCCCTGTGCCGAGAAACCCTGCGCCGCATCCATCTTGATGATTCGCGTGCCCGTAGTGCGGATGATCCTCCAGCCACCCACATAGGTTCCCAGCGAGATCGCGGTGGCCGCGGAGATCACCACCCAGGTGGGAACATCGGCATCAGAGGGGAGCGTGCCGTTGGCGATCAGGGCCAGCGTGATCACACCCATCGTCTTTTGGGCGTCGTTGGTTCCGTGAGCAAGCGCCAGCATGCCTCCCGATACAACCTGTCCCAATCTGAATCCACGATTCACCGGCCCGGGCCGCTCTCTGCCGAGGACGCCGTAGATGATGTTGATCGCGATCGCACCGACGACAAACGCGAGCACCGGTGCGATGACGGCCGGAATCAGCACCTTGCCGAGGAGACCATCGGCCAGGATGGCGTTGGCTCCGGCAGCCGCGAATGTCGAGCCGACCACTCCGCCGATCAGGGCGTGTGACGAGCTCGACGGCAAGCCGAAGTACCAGGTGGCGAGATTCCAGACGATTGCCCCGACCAGGCCGGCGAACACGACAGTGGGCGTGACCACGTTCGCATCCACGACTCCCGTTGCCACCGTCGCGGCGACCGCGAGCGAGATGAAGGCCCCGAGGAAGTTGAACACCGAGGCGTACGCGACCGCGATCCGCGGTGGCATCGCGTGGGTCGAAATGGATGTTGCGACGACGTTGGCGGTGTCGTGGAAGCCGTTGGTGAAGTCGAAGAGGAGCGCCGTGCCCACGACGATCACGAGGACTATGTCGTTCGCGCTCACGCGTTCTTGATGACGATGCCCTCGACGATGGACGCCGAGGTCTCGGTCGCATCGATCGCCCGCTCGAGCCGCAGGAAGATGTCCCGCCAGCGGATCACGACCATCGGATCGATGCGCCCGGCGAAGAGGGCTGCCACGGCATCGCGGTAGATCCGGTCCCCGTCGTTCTCCAGCCGGTGGATCTCGATCCAGTAGTGGTCGAGGTCCTTGAAGCCACGCAAATGCTGGAGCAGCCCGTAGAGCTGCTCGCACGCCTTGACGAGGACCTCGGCGAGCGCGAGCGCCTGGTCCATCGGGGCCTCGATCTGGTACAGCCCCATGAAGTCGGCGACCTCCTCGATGTGGTCGACGATGTCGTCCAGCTGGGTGGCGAGGGTGTGGATGTCCTCGCGGTCGATGGGGGTGACGAATGTCGTGTTGAGCCGCTGGACGATGTCATGGGTGATCCGGTCCCCCTCCTGCTCGGCTTTCAGGATGTCGCGTGAGAGGCCCTCCTCATCGGGCCACTTCTCCAGCATGTCTCGCAGGAGCTTGGAGGTGCGGAGCGTGTTCTGACCGGCCTCGGCGAAAAGGTCGAAGAAGACGCGGTCCTTGGGTACGAGGGAGAACCGGGCCATGGGCGCGCCAACCTAGCAGGAGGCCCAGAGGGCGGAGGCGCCCTCAGACGGTCGCCGTGGCCGCCTCTTCAGCGCGCCTGGCGTGGCGCTCCATCAGCTCGCCCTGAAGGCTGCGCGGCGGATCGCCGTTCGTCGACCGGCGCGACCAGACGCCGTCGCTGCCGAGCCCCCAGGCGTGGGTGTTGTCGGCGAAGGCACGGTCGAGGGCGTCCGTGAGCTGGTCGCGGTTCACTGGATCCTCGACGGGAGTGACGAGCTCCACCCGGTTGTAGAGGTTCCGCGGCATCAGATCGGCGGAGCCGATCAGGATCTGGGTCTCGTCAGGCCGCTCGAACGAGTAGATCCTGGAGTGCTCGAGGAACCTGCCGACGATCGACGTGACTCGGATGTTCTCGGAGACCCCCTGAACCCCGGGGCGGAGCGCGCAGATGCCCCGGATGTTCAGATCGACCTCAACTCCAGCCTGCGAGGCGCGGTAGAGCGCCCTGATGCAGGGTGGGTCGAGCAGCGAGTTCATCTTCATCCTGATCCGGGCCGGGTTCTCGGGCGAGTGCGCCTCGATCGTGCGCTCGATCTGGCCCACGATCCCGTCCTTCAGGTTGAACGGCGCGACCAGCACCTTCCGGTAGCCGCTCGGGCGCGCATACCCCGTCAGATAGTTGAACATCTCGGCGATGTCGTCGCCAATTTCCTGATTCGCGGTGAAGAGCCCGAAATCGGTGTAGATCCGCGCGGTCTTCGGGTTGTAGTTGCCGGTCCCGATGTGCACGTAGTTCCGGACGCCGTCACCCTCGCGGCGGGCCACCAGGACGCACTTGACGTGGGTCTTGAGGCCGGGAATCCCGTAGACCACGTGGACGCCCGCCTCCTCCAGCGCCCTCGCCCATCGGATGTTGGCGCTTTCGTCGAAGCGCGCCTTGAGCTCCACCAGGCAAACCGCCTGCTTGCCGCGCTCCGAAGCCTCGATCAGCCCCGGCACCAGGGGCGAGTCCGCGCTGGTGCGGTAGACCGTCTGCTTGATCGCGAGGACGTTCGGGTCCTCAACGGCCTGGCGGACGAAGCGCTCGACCGACCCGGAGAAGGAGTCGTACGGATGGTGGACGAGGATGTCGCCCTGGCGCATGGCGCCGAAGACGTCGACCTCGCGCTGCGTGCGGCTGCCCTGCTGAAGCTGCGCGGGCGTGACGCCCTGCCATACGGGATAGCGGAGCTCGCGGAATCCCTGGACGCCGTAGATGTCGACCAGGTCGTCGATCCCGAGCAGTCCGGGCGGCTCGTAGACCTGGTGGTCCTCGATGTCCATCGCCTCGACCAGCTGGTCGCGCAGGCGCGGCTCCATGTCGGGAGAGACCTCGAGCCTCACCACCTCGCCGAACCGCCGGCGGCGCACCTCCTCCTCCACGGCGAGCAGGAGGTCGTCGGCCTCGTCGGAGACGTCGTAGTCGGTGTCCCGGGTGACCCGGAAGAGCGAGTGGTGAACGATCTCCATGCCCGGGAAGAGGTCGTCGAGGTTGGCGGCGATCACCTCCTCCAACGGGATGAAGGTGAGACCGTTCTCCCCGACGGACAAAAACCGGCGCAGCAGCTCCTTCGGAACCTTGACCCTGGCGGCAACCTCCTCGTCCTTCTCGGGGTTTCGCAGCAGAACCCCGATGCTGAGCGAGAGGTTGGAGATGTACGGGAAGGGCCGGCCGCGGCCGATCACCAGCGGCGTCAGGGCCGGGAAGACCTGGCTTTGGAAGAGGTGCTCGACCTCCTCGCGCTCGCGCTCGTTGGCGGCGCTCATCTCGATCAGCCGGATGCCGTGCTCGGCGAGCGCGGGCTGGATCTCATCCTCGAAGCAGCGGGTGAGCCGCAGGCGCAAGTCGATCGCCCGCTGGCGGATCAGCGCGATCACGTCCGACGCGGCCATCCCGTCGGCGCCGCGCTTGTCGATCTTACCCTCGACCTGATCGTGCAAGCCGGCGACCCGCACCATGAAGAACTCGTCCAGGTTGTCCTGGTAGATCGACGCGAAGTTGACGCGCTCGAGGAGGGGGATCTGCGGATCCTCGGCGAGCTGCAGAACCCGGTCGTTGAAGTCGAGCCACGAGAGCTCGCGGTTGAAGTAGAGAGCCGGGTCGGTGAGGTCGGGGTCGGATGCCGTCGTCTGCACGGCCTCCGGCACGATCGTCGCCCCGCCGCCCGCGGCCGCCGGGCCGGTCGACTCGGCGCTGGGCTGGGCGAGCTCGTCGGTCACACCCACAAGTTAGAGGGTCTTCTACGCCGCCCTGACGAGAGAGATGCGTGGCTGATCGGCGGGCTCGGTGACCCAGTCGTACCCGTCTGCGAGCTGGTTCATCGCCGCCTCCCAGGTCCGCGCCCGGGCCGCCTCCATCGCCTGGCGGCCGAGCTTCGCCCTCCAGGCGGGCGCGTCGGCGAGCTGCAGGATCGCCGCGGCGATCATGCCCGGATCCGCGTCGCAGAGCCGTCCCGTCTCGCCGTCGATGACGATCGACGATGGCCCGCCCTCGTTCACGGCCACCGACGGAAGGCCGCTCGCCCCCGCCTCGACCAGGACCTGGCCGAATGTGTCGGTCCGGCTGCAGAAGAGAAAGAGATCCGCGCTCGCGTAGGCGCGCGGCAGTTCGTCGCCGGCAAGCCAGCCGAGGAACGTCGCGCGCTCGCCGAGGCGCTCGCGGAGCATCTCCTCCTCAGGGCCGCCGCCGGCGATCAGCAGGTGCAGCCTCGGATCGGCGTCGTGGGCCCGGATGAAGGAGTCGGCCAGCAGCTCGACACCCTTCTCCTTGGTGAGCCTCCCTACATATAGGGCCCTGATCTTGCCCGGGCAGGAGTCCGCACCGCGCAGGGCGGGGTCGAAGCGCGAGGTATCGACGCCGCGCCCCCAGCGCCCGATCGCATGGGGCTCGATGCCGAGGCGGACGAGCGACGCGTCGCTGGCGGGACTCGGCGAGAGCACTCGCCCACACTGGCGGTAGAAGAGCGACAGGGCCATGTCGGCCCCCTTCTCGAGCTCGGCGGAGGCCGAGCGCAGCCCGGCGTAGGCGCCGAGCTCAGTGTGCCAGCTCCCCAGCATCGGCAGCTCCATGATTCGGGCGATCAGCGCCGCGATCACTCCCGCGGGCCCCGGCGCCGTCACATGAACGGCGTCGAAGTGGCCCTCCGCCAGGGCCTCGACCATCGCCGGCAGGCTTGGCATCCCGATCTCCAGCCCCGCGTAGAAGGGAATCTCGACCTCGGCAACGGCGGAGACCCGGCGGTCGACGTTGCGATCGGTGCCGATCACCTCGACGTCGTAGCCTGGGACGCCCAGCTCGCGGATCCGCTCAATCGTGTGGGTCACTCCGTGGACGCCGCCGATCGCATCCGCGACCAGGGCCACCCGCCTGGGTCCCTCCGAGGGATTGAGCTTCGCCTTCTCCTTGCCGAGGAAGGCCGCGGCCGGCGCGTATGGGATGGCCGGAATCGCAGCGCGGAAGAGCCCACGCCCCGCGCCGATGGCCGTCCCGGGGAGGTCATCCGCTCCGCCCTTGCCCAGGCTCTCGACCGTCGACTCGACGACCTCGCGCAGCCGCCGCTCGTGGACGCGCCGCGCCCTGCGCTCGAGCTCGGCATGGCTGAAGCGGTCGCCCTGCATGTGGTCAATCAGCGCCCTGCCGGGCTCGAGGCCGACGACGGCGGTGAAGGCGTGCAGAAGCGCCCGCGCTTCCTCGGACCCGATCTCTCCCCCCTCCTCGCCGCGCCGGACGTTCCCCTCGCGCATCACCCGCTCGGCGATCTCAAGCACCGCGTCCAGCCTCGGCTCACCCCCGCGACCTTCCTTATCTGTGGTCGCATGACGACCACCAGGAAGGTAGGTCGCCTGGTCTTCTGGGAGGAGGAGGGCTCGGGTTCCCAGCGCCATCGCCGCGTGCGCCCACTTGGCCGCGCTGCCCTGCTCTCCGCGCGCGTCTGCGCGGCCCTCGCGGATGTGGCGCAGAAACTCTTCCGGCGTGGCCGCGGGGGGCGTCTCGGTGAACGTCCGCCCGATGTCCACGCCGGCGTGATCATCCGAGCCGCCGGTGCCGGTACCACCATGCGTCTCGATGTAGATCGCGGCGGGCATGTTGAGCTCGCGCGCGCGGGAGCCGTTGCGGGTCTCCCAGACCGGGAACAGCTGCGCGAGCTTGCGCCTATGCGCCGGAGAGAGGGGCGCCTCAACCGCGTAGAAGGGGTGTGCCAGTGAGCAGGCGATCTCGTTGGAGTGCAGGTACTCCGCGCAGGCCTCGACATCGCGGTTGTGCTCCTGCAGCCAGGCGTGGTCGTGGGGGGTGATCCCGAGACAGAGCAGGTGGACGGCCTGAGGCTCGCCGCGGAACCAGACGGTGAGCTCCTCCGAGAGGAACACGTCGTCACGATCGGCAATCTCCAGGCAGCCGTCGATCGTGTCGTGATCGGTGATCGTCACGAAGTCCATCCCGCGGCGCTTGGCGAGCTCGTAGACCTCCTTCGGCGGGGTGGCGCACTCAGGAAGGCCGACGCTCCGCTGGATCCCGAGCTTGGAGACCTCGGACGCAGTGGAGTGGCAGTGCAGATCGACCCGGCTGGTCGATATGGGGTTCATCTGACCCTCTTTCTCTCGTTCCGTTGATGGCCCCACGGTGCCCATTTGCAGGGATAATCCGGTTACGGGGCTGTTACGCGGAGGTGAAGAGGCGGTGAACCGCTAGCTCGGGCGACGCGGCGCCGGCGTGGTGCGCCGCTGGATCTGCTCGTGGCGATCGGCCTGCTGCTCCGCCTTGCGGCTGGCGCGTTCGCGGTCGAGGCGGGCCTGCGCGGCCTGCGCCTCGGCCTGCTCGGCGGCGCGCGCGGCGGCCTCCGCCTCCTGCCGGGCGCGCTCCGCGGCCTTCGCTCTGCGCCGCGCCTCGCGCGAGCGGCGCAGGTAGCCGTCGACTGAGCGCTCCAGCCTCTTCCAGGTGCCGGTCTCCTCCTGCCGCTTGCAGAAGGCGGCGAACCGGTCGCCGAGCAGCTCGCGGCGCGCCTCCAAGTAGACCGCGAGAACGTCGAGGCCGCGATAGGCCGTCCGATTGGGAGCCTGGGCGGCGAGGCGCGGGTCGAGGTCCGGCGCCATATTGGCCTTTTCCCGCACGGCCCTGGCGTCGCTGCGCTGCAGCGCCTCGATGTGCTCGCGGACCCGCGGCAGCATCACGTCGCAGTCGTGGATCTCTCCCAGGATGTCCTGCAGGTCTCGCGCCCGGCGGCGGGCGGTGTCGGCCGGCCGCCCGAGGCAGAACCCCGTCACCTCGAGCACGTAGCGGAGCCGCTTAGCCGCGATCCGCATGTCGTGCTGGGCCTTCGTCTTCCCGTCGAGCGCCCGCGGGGCGAACTCGAGCATCTCTTCCAGCCGCACCTTGACGATCCGGGCCGCGTTCTCACCGAGCGAGCGCGAGGGGTCGAGCTTCTTGACGGGGCGAGCCTTCACTCGGCCGCCTCGCGAGCGCTGCTGACGAGCTCGGTCATGTTCTCCCGGAGCGCCCTCAGCTTCTCGTCCGACACCAGGGGCGCAAGCCCCTCGTTCGCGGCCTCCTGCTCGGCGCGGAACACCTCGATCAGCGACGCGACCCCGCGACGGTCCGGCGCCGGCATCTGGTCGTTGAAGCCGTGCAGCGCCGCGATGGCAACGTCGCGATCCCGCCGCTCTCCGAGAGCGTCAGCGAGACGCTTCACCTCGGCGAGCGCCTGCCCGTACGGCTTGGGCGGGAAGCAGGGCTCGAAGATCTCCAGCGCGGCGCGCAGGCGCCGCGTGGCGACGCGCATGTCGTGGACCCGCTCGATGTCCCCGGTGTCGAGCACTCCCTGCGCCTCCGCGACCAGCTCCGCCCCTCTGATCGAGACGACCCTGGCCGCGGCCTCCGCGTAGGGAATCGCGGCGGTCAGGTCGGGGATCGGCTTGGCCTTGGCCACCGCCACAAACTACCGGCGGGAATCGGCCTCGGGGGTGCGTTTACAACCCCGTTACGCCGCCAGCTTCTCGGCCGAGCCGTTCGCGTCGCCGTTGAGCAGCGTGAGGATGATCCCCTCCCGGAGGCCGCCCTTGCCGATCTGCAGCGGCTGGCCGAGCAGGTCGGAGAACTTCTCGAGCAGCAGGACCCCGGCCGGGAGCAGCTTGACGCGCCGGGAGTCGAGCTCGAAGCGCTTGGCGACCTCGTAGATCTCGTCGCTGGAGAGCACCCTGACCGCGCGCTCGAGGGTCTCGTACTCGAGGACGGCCCCGACCAGCGTGCGCAGCGAGGTGGCGCTCCCGCCCACCGCGACGGCCTGATCGGGCGGCTCCAGCTCCACCTTCTCGAAGAAGTCCGCGATGTGATCGCGCAGGCCGCGGATCTCGGAGGCCGATGGGGGGTCGGACTCGAGGTGCTCCTCGGTGAGCAGCCCGGAGCCGATCTTGAACGACTTCACCTCGGTGACTCCGTCGGACATGGTCCCGTAGATCACCTCCGACGAGCCGCCCCCGACGTCTACCACCGCGACCTTCCCCTCGACGGGATGGCTGAGGGACTTGGTCGCCCCGATGAACGCGAACCGGCCCTCCTCCTCCTCGTCGAGGACGTCCACGTCGACCCCGGCGATCTCCTCGATCTCCTCGACGACCTTGTCGCGGTTCTTGGCCTCGCGGATCGCGGCGGTCGCGACGGTCTTGATCGTCTCGGCCCCCATCTCCTCGGCGAGCCGCCGCTGTGTGGCAACGACGTCGGCGACCTCGGCGATCTTCTCGGCCGTGATCTTCCCGTTCTTGGACGCGTCCTTCCCGATGCGGGTGTAGGCGCGCTGCTCCATCACCTTGCGGAGCTGTCCCTCCGACGGCTCGGCGACGAGCAGCCGGGTGGTGTTCGAGCCGATGTCGATCGCCCCGCAGAGCATCTCGACACTGATTCTCTCAGGGAAGCCGGATCACAGGGGGGCGCCGATCAGCGCCAGGCGGCGGTTGAGCGCGCCCAGACCGAACTCGGCCAGGGCACCGTCGTCGATGCCGAGGGCGTCGAATGCACCCTCGCTCGGAGGCGAGACCGTCGCGGCGACAGCGGGGAGCAGCTGCTTGATCCGTTCCCTGACGACGTCCGCCATCGAGGGATCGGCCGCCACGGCCTCGCGCAGGAACCAGCTTCCGTAGGCGATGTGGCGCTGCTCGTCCGCGGCGATCCGCGAGTAGCCGTCCACGAAGCCGGGCAGCAGCTCCCGCTCGCGGAGCAGATCGAGCAGGAAGTGCGAGGTGACGATTCCCAGGGTCCCCTCCAGGATCATGTGGTAGATCGTCACGAAGTCGATCTTGGCCTCGCGATCGGCCGGGTTGGCCAGCAGACGGCCATGGGCCTGAACGAGGGCCCCGTCGAAGATCTGCCTGAAGGGCTCGCCGAGGACCTCGCGCGATCTCTCCACGTGTGCGGCGATCGTGATGCAAGGGCGTTCTGCAGCCGAAGGCGAGGAGCGACCCGTTTCATGAGGGGCGATCACCTCGTCCTGGAAACGGGCGTAGAACTGCATGTGCCGGACCTCGTCGACCAGCTGGGTCGAGAGGTAACTGCCCTCCTCCTCGTCGTCCTGGGCAAGGACCAGGCCACAGAACTGGGTCGAGATGCGCTCCTCGGCGACCATCAGCGAGCTGAGGGCGAAGTAGAGGAGGTTCCGCTCCTCCTCCTCGAGCCCGGCCCAGTCCGATGGGTCGCGGCTCAGGTCGATGTCCTGGGCGGCCCAGTGGGCGTGCTCCCAGTCGAGGTAGAGCTGCTCGGGGTCCTTGAGGGCGACCGTTCCGGGAGTGCTCACGAGGGCATTCTCGCCCGGATGATGGCCGAACCGGCCTGATCGTGGACGCGGTGGGTCTCACGGATCTCGACGTCCGTGAACCCCGCGCCCTCGAGCTCGCGGCGGAACTCGCCCGCGGTCAGGGCGCCGGCGATGCAGCCGGTCCACTGGGCCATGTCCCGGCGCGTCGCCTCGTCCATGCCGTCGTCGGCGACGATGTCGCTTACCGCGAAGCGGCCGCCAGGGCGCAGCACCCGGGCCGCCTCGCGAAAGACGGCCGGCTTGTCTCCGGAGAGATTGATCACGCAGTTCGAGATGACGACGTCGACCGAATCGCCGGGGAGCGGGACCTCCTCGATCGTCCCCTTCAGGAACTCGACGTTCTCCACCCCGCTCTCGCGCTGGTTGCGCCTGGCCAGCTCGAGCATCTCGTCAGTCATGTCGACGCCGTAGGCCTTTCCGCTGGACCCGACGCGGCGGGCCGAGAGCAGGACGTCGATCCCTCCTCCGGAGCCGAGGTCCAGCACCGTCTCGCCTTCATGGAGCTCGGCGACCGCGGTGGGGTTGCCGCACCCGAGCGAGGCGAGCTTGGCCTCGTCGGGGAGTTGCTCACGATCGGCGTCCCGATAGAGGCCGGCGCCGAACTCCTCCCCGCCGCAGGCGTCGGGAACGTCGGTGCCGCACCCGCAGGAGGATTCGCTCGCCTCGGCGTCCGTCGACGGAGTGCAACAGGCGACGCGTCCTTCCCCCACCGAGCTGGCCGCGGCCGCATAGCGCTCGCGCACGGCCTCCCGGATCTCGTCCTTGCCGGTCAGCTGCTCAGCCATGCGCTCAGCTCCTCTATCGAGTCGGGGTTCACGTAGTAGTAGGCCCACAGCCCCTGGCGCTCGGAGCCGACGATGCCGGCCTCGCGCAGCACCTTCAGGTGATGGGAGACGGTCGGCTGGGAGAGGTCGAAGAGCGGGACGAGCTCGCAGACGCAGACCTTGCCGGCGTGCTTGCGGAGGACGTCCACCAGCTGCATGCGGATCGGGTCGCCGAGTGCCTTGGCGACCTTGGCCATCCGCTCCGCCTGGGCGCGCTGGATGTCCGGGTAGACAACGGGTTCGCAACACGGCTCCCCCGGCGGTCGCTTTTGCTTCGGCACCATCTCCAGATCGACGGCCATCTATATACGTATATCGATTGAATCGATAGTTGTCAACCTTTAGGATTGCGCGACCGGCGGCTAAATCTCGAAGGGAGGAAGATGACTACCGAAGTTGACCTGGCCACCAAGGGGCTCATCAATCGATCCTTCGACGTGCTCGCGGCGGAGTTCGAAGGGATCTTCTCGCGGGAGACGATCGAGAGATACGTGGACGAGAGCACCGACGAGTTCGCGGGGTCGAAGGTGCAGGACTTCGTGCCGATCATGGTCGAGCGCTTCACCCGGCAGCGGCTGCGAGCGCTCGCGCAGGTGGAGGGCAAGCTGACCAAAGAGGTCCCCGAGGTTCTGTTCGTCTGCGTCCACAACTCAGGCCGGAGCCAGATGGCTGCCGGCCTGCTTGACAGGCTCGCCGAGGGACGGGTGCACGTACGCTCGGCCGGATCGGATCCGGGAGAGGACCTGAACCCGTATGCCGTCGAGGCTATGAACGAGGTCGGAGTCGACATCTCGAAGGAGTTCCCCAAGCCGCTCACCGACGAGGTCGTCCGGGCCGCGGACGCGGTCATCACCATGGGCTGCGGCGACGCCTGTCCCATCTTCCCCGGAAAGCGCTACGAGGACTGGAACCTCGAGGATCCGGCGGGAAAGGATCTGGAGACGGTGCGCCGGATCCGCGACGAGATCCAGGCGCGCGTTGAGGCCTTGATCGGCGTTGTGACGGGGGAACCCGCGTAGCCGTGGCTGAATCCAAGGTCTCCATCGGAATCAACGGATTCGGGCGGATGGGCCGGCTTGCGCTGCGGGCCGCATGGGGCTGGTCGGATCTCGAGTTCGCCCACGTCAACGAGCCTCAAGGCGATGCCCCGACGGCCGCCCATCTCCTCAAGTTCGACTCAGTTCACGGCCGCTGGGGCCCGAACGTAGACAGCGGTGAGGAGTCGATCTCCATCGACGGGAGATCGGTCTCCTACTCCCGGCATCCGCTCCCGGGAGAGGTCCCGTGGGACGAGCTCGGAATCGACGTCGTCCTTGAGTGCTCCGGGCAGTTCCGCACCATGGAGACCCTGGCCGGTTACTTCGACCGCGGCGTCAGCAAGGTGATCGTGGCTGCTCCCGTCAAGGAGGAGGGAGCGCTGAATCTCGTGCTCGGGGTGAACGATGATCTCTACGACCCGGCCGAGCACAGCGTGGTCACCGCAGCCTCCTGCACCACCAACTGCCTGGCTCCGGTGGTCAAGGTCCTTCACGAGGGGGTGGGGATCCGGCATGGCTCGATCACGACTCTGCACGACATGACGAACACCCAGGTCGTCGTCGACGCACCCCACGAGGACCTCCGCCGCGCCCGCGCCGCCAGCCTGTCCCTGATTCCGACCACGACCGGCTCAGCGACGGCGATCGGGCTGATCTTCCCGGAGCTCGAGGGCAGGTTGAACGGCCTTGCGGTGAGGGTGCCGATGCTGAACTCGTCGATCACCGACTGCGCCTTCGAGGTCGAGCGGCCAACGACGGTCGAGGAGGTCAACGGCCTCTTCCGCGCCGCCGCCGATGGCCCGTTCGCCGGGATCCTCGGCTACGAGGAACGCCCCCTCGTCTCCGTCGACTACCGGGACGACCCGCGCTCGGGCATCGTGGACGCTCCCTCCACCATGGTCATCAACGAGACGCAGGTGAAGGTGCTCGCCTGGTACGACAACGAATGGGGCTACGCCAACCGGTTGGCGGAATTGGCCCAGAAGGTCTCGCAGGGGATTCGCGCCCAGGCCGATTCAGCCGCAGCCCGCACTCCCGCTCTCGACTAGGGCCCTGGTCATGGAGGCGAGCACAGCCAAACCGCGCGGGGACATGCGCAACTACGCCCTGGTCACGGGGGCGTATTGGAGCGACACCCTCGTCGACGGGGCGAGCCGCATGCTGGTGCTCTTCTACTTCGACCAGCTCGGCTACAGCCCATTCCAGCTCGCCACGCTCTTCCTGCTCTACGAGTTCTTCGGCATCGTCACCAACCTCGTCGGAGGCTGGGTCGCCGCCCGCTTCGGGCTCAAGACCACGCTGTTCATGGGCCTGGGCGTGCAGATCTGCGCGCAGAGCATGCTCGGCTTCGCGCCCGCGGCCTGGCTGGTCGTGCCCTACGTGATGGGCTCCCAGGCCCTTTCGGGCATCGCCAAGGACCTGACCAAGATGAGCTCGAAGAGCGCGGTGAAGCTGATCGTGCCCGATGGCCAGGAGGGCGCCCTCTACAAGTGGGTTGCGATCCTCACCGGCTCGAAGAACGCGCTGAAGGGCGTGGGCTTCTTCCTCGGCGGCCTGCTGATCACGGTGATCGGCTTCCAGCCCGGAGTGCTCGTCCTGGCCGGCATCAGCGCGACCGCCCTGGTCGTCGTCTCGACCCTGATGCGCGGCCAGCACCTGGGCCGACCCGACGCGAAGGCGAAGTTCAAGCACATGTTCTCCAACAACCGGGCGGTCAACATCCTGGCGGCGGCCCGGATCTTCCTGTTCGCTTCGAGAGACGTCTGGTTCGTGGTGGGCCTGCCGGTCTTCCTCTACTCCGTGGTCGGCTGGAACTTCTGGCAGGTGAGCCTCTATCTGGCCGCTTGGATCATCGGCTACGGGATCGTTCAGGCCTCGGCGCCGCGCTTCGTTCGCCGTCGCGCCGAGGAGGGCGGCGAGCCGGACGGCCGGACGGCGGCCTGGCTCGCCTTCGCCCTGGCGATCCTCCCCGCCGGGATCGCGATCGCTCTCTCGGCCAAGGCCGACCCGACCGTGGTCGTCGTCGTCGGGCTGATCATCTTCGGCGTCCTGTTCGCGATGAACTCCGCTGTCCACTCCTACCTGATCCTCTCCTACGCCGACAACGACAAGGTCGCGATGAACGTCGGCTTCTATTACATGGCCAACGCCTGTGGCCGGTTGGCTGGAACGGTGCTCTCGGGGCTGCTGTACGAGTGGCAAGGCCTCGAGGCCTGCCTCTGGGTATCGGCCGCATTCGTCGTGGCCGCGGGGCTGCTCTCACTGATGCTCCCCAAGACAACCGCTCGCCGCTCCTCCGGAGTGGAATTGCCCAGGGCGGAGCCAGCGTCCTAAGGTGACTCATCGCAGCCTGGTCCCATCGTGAGTGAGGCCACCGTCCATCCGGACGAGGCCGCCGTCATCCGCCGGCTGTCGACGCTCGATCGCTTCCTGCCTCTGTGGATTGCGCTGGCGATGGCCGGCGGGCTGGCGCTCGGATCACTCGTGCCAGGGCTCAACGATTTCCTGGACAGGCTGGAGGTCGGAACCGTGAGCCTGCCGATCGCTCTCGGCCTGCTGCTGATGATGTACCCGGTCCTCACGAAGGTCCGCTACGAGGAGATGGGGAAGATGCGCGGCGACGGGCGGATGTTCGGCGTCTCGCTGTTCCTGTCGTGGGTCGTCGGCCCGGCCCTGATGTTCACGCTGGCCTGGGTCTTCCTGGCCGACGAGCCCGCCTACCGCACCGGCGTCATCGTCGTCGGTCTGGCGCGCTGCATCGCGATGGTGCTCGTCTGGAACGACCTCGCCGGCGGCGACAACGACCGCGCCGCGGTTCTGGTCGTCTTCAACGCCATCTTCCAAGTCGTCGCCTACGCGTTTCTGGGCTGGTTCTACCTCAACGCCCTGCCCAACCTGCTCGGGCTCGACACCCAGGGCTTCGAGGTCAGCATCTGGGAGGTCGCGCGCACCGTGCTCATCTTCCTCGGCATCCCGCTGACCGCGGGCTACCTCACCCGCCGCTGGGGCTTGCGCGCGCACGGCCGCGATTGGTTCGAGTCGACGGTCATCCCGCGCATTGCGCCCATCACGCTCTACGGGCTGCTGTTCACGATCGTGCTGCTGTTCGCCATCCAGGGCGACGCCATCACCGGGGACCCCTTGACGGTTGCGCGCATCGCGCTGCCCCTGCTCGCTTACTTCGTCGTCATGTGGGTGCTCGGATTCCTCATCGGCCGGGGGATGAACCTCGGGTACCCGAAGACCGCGACCCTCGCCTTCACGGTCGCCTCGAACGACTTCGAACTGGCGATCGCGGTCGCCGTCGGCGTCTGGGGTGCCAGCTCGGGCCAGGCGCTGGCCGGCGTGGTCGGCCCGCTTATCGAGGTTCCCGTCCTCGTCACGCTCGTCTACGTCGCGCTCTGGCTGCGGCGACGCTGGTGGCCCAACGAGCCAGGCCGGCCGACTCCGGTCCCGGGCTCCGTGCGGGGCCCCGACAGGCACCCACCGATCCAACCATCCGCGTCGTCGTAGGTCAGTCCCTCTAGGTCGAGGGCAACGGCGGCGCCTGGCCCGGGTGCGAAGCGTCTTCGAACTCGCGAAAGAGCCCGGTGACCACGAAGGCGACCTGCTCGCCGATGTCGACGGCGTTGTCGCCGATCCGTTCCAGGGCGCGCGCGACGAGCATCATCGTCATCGCCCACTCGCGCACGTCGGCGTCGTCGCCGACCTGCACCGCGATCTTGAAGCACTCCTTGTTCAGGTTGTCGATCAGGTCGTCCTGGCGGACGAGGTCGCGCGCGAGCTCGACGTCACGGCCCTCGAAAGCCTTCTTGGCCTGGGAGAGCATCGAGCGCCCCTGCTTGCCCATCAGCACGACCCTGTCGACCATCTCGTCGTGCACGGGAGCGTCGTTGCCGGTCAGGGGGATGACCTTCGAGATGTTCACGCACTGATCCCCCATGCGCTCGATCGAGTGCATCACGTGCAGCAGCGCGGAGATCAGCCGCAGGTCGGTGGCCACCGGGGCCTGGGTGGCGAGCATGGTGAGGATCTCCTGGTGGACCTCGAGGTATCGGCCGTCGATCCGGTCGTCATCGGCGATGACGAGCTCGGCGAGCTCCATGTCCTGATGCTGAACGGCCTCCATGGTGCGATCGAGCGAGGCGATGACGAGGTCGAGCCCGCTCAGGCAGTTCTTCTCGAGCTCGTCGAGCTGGTCCTGGTAGTGCATGCGTGCCTCGGGCATCAGCCGAACCTCCCGCTGACGTAGTCCTCCGTCTCCTTCTTGGAGGGCGTAGTGAACATCTTGTCGGTGGCATCCATCTCGACCAGACGGCCCGGCTTGCCGGCGGACTCGAGGTTGAAGAACGCCGTGACGTCGCTGACACGGGCCGCCTGCTGCATGTTGTGGGTGACGATCGCGATCGTGTAGCGCGTTTTCAGCTCCTCGATCAGATCCTCGACCGCAAGCGTGGCGACGGGATCGAGGGCCGAGCACGGCTCGTCCATCAACAGCACCTCGGGCTCGACGGCGATCGCGCGGGCGATGCACAGCCGCTGCTGCTGGCCGCCGGAGAGGGCCGAGCCTTTCCGGTCCAGACGGTCCTTCACCTCCTCCCAGAGGTGGGCGCCGCGGAGGGACCTCTCGACGACATCGTCCTTCTCGGACTTCGAGATCCCCCTGCGGTTGAGGGAGAGGCCCGCGGCGACGTTCTCGTAGACCGACATCGTCGGAAACGGGTTGGGCGCCTGGAACACCATCCCGACGAGCCGGCGAACCTCCACCGGGTCGACGTTGGACGCGTAGATGTTCTGGTCGTCGAGGATCACCTCGCCGTCGACCCGTGCACCCGGGGTGAGCTCGTGCATCCGGTTCAGCGACCGGAGCATGGTCGTCTTCCCGCATCCCGAGGAGCCGATCAGGGCCGTCACCTGATTCGGCTCGATCGTCATGGAGACGTCCTGGACAGCGTGGAAATCGCCGTAGTAGAGGTTCACGTCCTTGACGGTGAAGCGCTTGGCCATGCGCTCGACCTTATCGCCACCCCGCTTGAAGGCCTTCTTGGCCGTCCGGGCGAGGTCAGTCGCCACGCCGGAGCTTCGTGTCTCCTTGGTCGTATCCGCTGTCTCGGGCATGTTCCTCCTGTCCCTGGGCATTCGAAGTCTCAAGTGCGCTATCTGGTGTCCCGAAGATCGGTGCCGAAGCGCCGGTAGATGAAGCGGGCCAGCAGGCTCAGGATCATCACCATCAAGATCAGCGTGAGGGCCGCGGCCCAGGCCTTGTCGTAGGAGGCCTGAACGTCCACCCCCGGATCCTTGTACTCACTGTAGGCGTACACCGCGAGGTTCTGCATCCGCCCGCTGAGCGGATTCGTGTTGACCGAGTCGATCACGCCGGTGGTCACCAACAGCGGCGCCGTCTCGCCGATCACGCGGGCGATCGCCAGCATCACGCCGGTGACCAGCCCGGCGAGCGCCGTGGGCAGCACGATCTTGGTCACGACCCTCCACTTCGGGGTCCCAAGCGCATAGGCGGCCTCGCGCAGGTGGTCGGGGACGATCTTCAGGATCTCCTCCGCCGACCGGATGACGATCGGGATCATGAGCACCGTCAGTGCGACCGAGCCGATGATCCCGAGGCGGATTCCCGGGCCGAGGAACGCCGCGAACAGCGCGTATGCAAACAGGCCCGCGACGATCGACGGGACGCCGGTCATCACGTCCACGAAGAAGGTCAACGCCTTCCGCAGGCGGCCCGTCCCGTACTCGTTCAGGTAGACGGCGGCCATGATCCCGATCGGGACGGAGATCAGGGTGGCGACGCCGGTGATCACCAGCGTCCCGACGATCGCGTGCTCGGCTCCGCCGCCGGCGCCGATCACCCCGCGCTGCGCCTCGGTGAAGAAGGAGCCGTCGAAGCGGGCCGTCCCGCGCTTGAACACCTCATAGAGCACGGAGATGAGCGGTAGCACGGCGACGCCGAAGCCGGTGACGATGCCCACAGTCACCAGCCGGTCGAACGCCTGTCGGCGGCCCTCGGTGACGAGCGACCATACGTACGCGGTCGGCAGCGCGATCAGGGCCGTGATCACGAAGAAGAGGACGATCGTGAAGCCGCCCGTCGCGAGCAGGATCGCGAGGGCGACCAGGGCTGAACCGGCAGCCACGGCGCGCAGGAACCACGCGGGGAGTGTGCCGCTGCTGACCCCGGGCCCCCCGATCGCCGCGATGCTCTCCGCCGGATCGAAGGCAGCCGCCGGATTCTCGTCTCGCCTGTCCCTCGGCTCGGTCACTCGGACTCCGATCGGGAGATGATCAGTCGGGCGATCATGTTGACCACGAGCGTGATGCCGAAGAGGACCAGGCCGGAGGCGATCAGTGCGTTGACGTCGACGCCTGAGGACTCGGGGAACTTGAGGGCGATGTTCGCCGCTATCGGCGTCGGGTTCTCCTGGCTGACCAGGTTGAAGGTGACGATCCCTGAAGCCGAGAGGATGATCACCACCGCCATGGTCTCTCCGAGAGCGCGGCCGAGGCCGAGCATCGAGCCGCTGATCACGGCGGACTTGCCGAAGGGCAGCACCGACATTCGGATCATCTCCCAGCGGGTCGCCCCCAGCGCCAGGGCACCCTCCTCGAGCCGCCGCGGCGTCTGGGAGAAGACCTCACGCGCAACGGCGGAGACGATCGGGAGGATCATCAGTGCCAGGACGAGGCCAGCGGTGAGCATGGTCCGGCCAGTGACCGAGGCCGGACCCGCGAAGAAGGGGATCCAGCTCAGGTGCGCGACCAGCCAATCCAGGATGGGCACCATCGCGGGCCCGAGCACGAAGATCCCCCAGAGGCCGTAGACGATGCTGGGGATCGCAGCCAGCAGGTCGACGACGTAAGCCAAGGAGAGGGCCATCCGCCGCGGGGCGACGTGGCTGATGAACAGAGCCACGGCGACCGCCAGGGGGACCGCGATGACGACCGCGACCACGGCGGCCAGGACCGTGCCGAACGCGAGCGGCGCGATGTAGTCGACCAGGGTCTTGCCGTCGGGCAGATCCGCGGTCTTCGCCGTCACGGCCGGAATCGAGTCCGCGATCAGGAAGATGGCGACGCCCGCCAGGAGCGCGAGAACCGAAACGCCGGCGATCACGGCGGCATTGGAGAAGATCCGGTCGCCGGGCCTTCGCTTGCCGCCGGATGCGGCGGCGAGGATCTGCCCCGCCTGGGTGGTGGTGTCGGTGTGAGCTTCCAAAGGTCGGGTGAAAGTCGGTCGGGGGCCCCGCGCCTGATGCGCGGGGCCCCCTCCCGATCAGTGGTGGATCAGCCGCCGATCGCGTTGATCGCGGGCTCATCCTCCTTCTTGATGCCTGGCGGGATCGGCGCCGAACCGGCGTTCTGCGCCGCCACCTGCTGGCCCTCGTCACTGACGATGTAGTTGAAGTACGCCTTGACGAGATCGGTGGTGCTCGTGTCGGTGTACTTCGTGCAACCCATCAGGTACGAGACGAGCAGAACCGGATAGCTGCTGGCGTCCGTCGGAGTCCGCTGAACCTTGTACGCGAACACGTACGGCGCCTTGGTGAGCTCCGGGTCCTTCTGCGACTGGTCGAAATCGTTGGACGCACCCGCGGCGCTCGGCGCCACATAGGTGTTGCCAACCTTGACCTTGGCGACGCCCAGACCCTGGGACTGGCTCGCATCGGCGTAGCCGATCGCTCCGTCGCCGGCCTTGACGGCCTGGACCACGCCCGACGTCTGCGCGCCGGACTCGCCGGTCTTCAGCGGCCAGTTGCCATCCGGATCGAACGTCCAGACACTGGGGGCAGCTCCATGGAGGTAGTCCGTGAAGTTGGCCGTGGTGCCCGACTCGTCCGAGCGGTGGACCGGTGTGATCGTCGTGCTGGGCAGGCTCACGCCGGGGTTGTCCGCCTTGATGGCCGGGTCGTCCCAGGTTGTGATCTCGCCCTTGAAGATCTTCGCGGTCGTGTCAGGGCTGAGCTGCAGGTTGTCGACGCCCTGGAGGTTGTAGATGATCGCGATCGGCGAGATGTAGTTCGGGATCTGGATCAGCTGACCGCCGCCGTCCTTCGTGCACCGGTCGGCTGCCTTGGGCAGCTCGTCGGTGGCGAACGGCGAGTCGCTGCCGGCGAAGGCGGTCTTGCCGCCGGCGATGAACTGATCACGGCCGCCACCCGACCCGATCGGGTCGTATGAGACGGTCGCGCCCGAGTTCTGATCCTCGAACTTGGCCACCCATGCTTCCTGGGCAGCCTGCTGGGCACTGGAACCAGCGCCAGCGAGGTCACCGGAGACGCCGGACGAGCTGCCGCTGTTGCTCGAGCCGCATGCCGCGGCGGTGAGCGCCAGGATGGCGGAGGCGGCCAGTACGAGCCACCACTTCCTGTTCATTGAGTCGCTCCTTTTTCGCATTTCGAAAAGGGACGGCGGCTCAACGGCTCGCCTCCCTCAGATCGGTTTGAGGTGTCGGACCCTTCCAGCGGGTGGTGGCCAGCTTGTTACGTTCGTGTGGCCCACTTGTAAAAAGGATGTAAATCCCGCCTGTCTGCGGGAAATTGCGGATGTCAGGCCTGGGGCGAGAACCGGTAGCCGATGCCGGTGTGGGTGTGGATGAAGCGCCGGCCCGGAAGTGCCCTGCTCAGCTTGGCTCGCAGCCGTCCGACGTAGACGTCAACGGACCGGTCACTCTTGTTGTAGGCACGGCCCCAGACCGTCTCGTAGAGCTCCTCCCGGGTCATGACCCGTTCAGCGTTATGGGCCAGCTCGGTGAGGAGCTGCAGCTCCCTCACGGTCAGGATCAGTGGGCGGCCGTCGACCAGGGCGGCGTGATCGGCGGGCCTGATCTCGAGCCGGCCCGCGTAGACGGGCGTCTGGTTCCCGCCCGGAAGCGGGATGGTCGATACGTGGGTGGCCGCGCCGTTCTCGCCTTCCATGGCGTCGGAGCTTCCCCCCTCCCGTCACCCAAATAGTTACGGTCGAGTGAACTTCCGGTAAATGCCGTGTGAAATGGGGACCGCTTGAGCCCCATCCGACGTGTGAACCGCAGGCGGATGGCGCAGGTACTCACGAAAAAAGCGGCGGGCCGCCGGCTTTTTCATCGAGTCCGCACTGACCTCAAGGAGAGGGCGCTGTACCACTCGAATCGCACGCACTCCGGATCCCGGTTTCAGCTGGGCCAGCGGGAGAAACCCGATGGCGCTCGTCGACGAGGCCACCGCGCCGGTCAGGCCCTTGACGTCATCGGTCACCTCATAGTCGTCCCGAATCAGCGAGTCCACCGGGCCGAACAGCGCCTCGGCCAGCAGCGTTGCGGCAGGACTGTCGGGGCTCCACCCCACCGGCTCCAGCGGCGTCCTCGGCAGGGTCTGGTCGACATCGGCCCAGGTGGCGGCCGGGGCCGCTCTGCGCCAGATCGCCCTCGCCTGGTCGAGGCTCAGGCGATCCACGAGGTGGTTTCGCTCACCGACCACGAGGGCGATCGGAGCACGGGCTACCTCGACTTCGAAATACGGGGGGCCGGATGAGCGGCAACTGCGGCGCTCGGCTCGGTCGAGATGGCGGGCGACGGCGGCTATGTCGACCTCGCCGGCGCAGAAGAGCGCAATCGCGCTCTCGTCACCTGACGCACAACGGTGACCCGGACGCCCGGATGGCGCCGCTCGAAGCGCTGGGCCGCGCGATCCACGATGTCTCGCATGACGGAGGTTCCGTCGATCCGGACCGCACCCGTCAACCCGTCGCGCTTGCGCGAGCGCTTCTCGTCGCGTCCGCCACTCTCGGTCGCGGCGAATCCGACGAGCGCCGCGACAACGATGACCGGGGCCAGCTGGAGGAAGGCTCGCCGCACCCGTGCCGCTAGCTGCGCTCGTGAGCGAGCTCCGCGAGATCATCCTCGGCGGGCTCGTCCGCGGGCATCGGGACCTCGACGGACTCGACCTCTCCCCCGCTCCCGATCGACTCCGGCTCGAAGCGGTAGCCGATCCCGAAGTGCGTGTGGATGTAGCGCCAGTTGGCCGAGTGGCGCTGCAGCTTCTGACGGAGCTTGCGCACGAAGACATCGACGGAGCGATCGCCGTGGGCCATCGCGTACCCCCAGACCTTCTGGTAGATCTCCTCGCGCTCGATCACATGTCCGCGGGCCTCGGCGAGCAGCTGCAGGAGCTCGTATTCGCGCCGCGTCAGGCCGACGCTCTGGCCGCTGACGAAAGCCTGGTACTGATCGGCGCGGATCTCGAGCTCGGCGGTGACCAGCGGGCCGACGTCCTCGCGCGCCGCTGCTCGCTTGCGACGGCGGACGACGGCCTCCACGCGAGCCATGACCTCCTCCGGATGCGACGGCTTGCTGATCCAATCGTCGGCCCCCAGGCGCAGGCCCCGGACTCGTTGCGCGACCGTCGACTGCGATGTGCAGACCAACACACCCAGGCCCGGAATCGCTCCGCAGACCTTCTCGAGGAATTCCCAGCCCTGCGGGCCGATCACGGTGAGGTCCACGATCACGGCATTGAGCTTCATCGCCACGAGCTCCTCCACGGGCACGGTGCCCTCGAGCACGCGATGCTCCCAGCCCGCGCCCTCCAGACGTTTGCCGAGCACGGTGAGGAAAGCGGTGTCTGTGTCTATGACGGCGAGTCGAATGCCTGTTTGATTGCTCATCGAGCCCCTCTCGCGGATTCGCCCTACCCCAGAGCGAATTGTTGAGACGACTGGATGATAGGTGCGCGAACGGCGCGGGGATGCGTGTGACGAGGGAGGTTCACCGGTTTTTCACAAGCAAATGCCGCAAAAATGCGTCGCGGCGTGTATCCGGATCTTCACACCGGGCCCGCGACGGCAGGTGAGACTCTCGCTCACTTTCGAGATTCCTCTCTCGTCAGCGCGCGCGACCCCTCCCTGCCCCGGGTCGCGCGCTTTTTTTTGGGTTAATCCGGAAGCGGGTCGATAATCGGGGCGTGACGCACGGCCACGACCACTCCCACGCCGTCTCGGCCGACGCCGACAGGCGCAAGCTCGCGATCGCGCTGGCGCTGATCGTCGGCCTGATGGCCGTCGAGGTCGTGGTGGGGATCGTCGCCCACTCGCTCGCGCTGCTCTCGGACGCCGGACACATGCTCACCGACGCAGGCGCGATCGGGTTCTCCCTCGTCGCGATCGGGCTGGCGCAGCGGCCGGCCGAAGGAGCGATGACCTTCGGGCTCAAGCGGGCAGAGATCCTCTCCGCCCAGGCGAACGGCATCACGCTCCTGATCCTGGCCCTGTTCATCGTCTTCGAGGCGATCAGCCGCCTCGTCTCTCCGCCGGACGTCCGCGCCGGGCTGGTGCTGGGCGTCGCCCTGCTCGGGATCGCGGTGAACCTGGCGGCGAGCTGGACCCTCTCCCGGGCGAATCGTGAGAGCCTCAACGTCGAGGGCTCCTACCAGCACATCCTCACCGACCTGTTCGCGTTCATCGGCACCGCGATCGCCGCCGTCGTCATCCTGCTCACCGGTTTCGACCGGGCCGACCCCATCGCCTCGCTGCTGGTCGCCGGGCTGATGCTGCGCTCCTCATACGGCCTCCTCCGGGCTTCGGGGCGGATCTTCCTCGAGGCTGCCCCGGAGGGCATCGATCCGAACCAGGTCGGGAACGCGCTGCTCGAGGAGCCGGGCGTGATCGAGGTCCACGACCTGCACGTCTGGGAGGTGACGTCCGGGTTCCCGGCACTATCCGCGCACGTGCTCGTCAAGCGCGACGCGGACTGCCACCAGGCCCGATTCAACCTCGCTCACCTGCTCGCCGAGCGCTTCAACATCGAGCACTCGACCCTGCAGGTCGAGCACGAGGCCGGCGACGAGCTGCTTCAGATCAGGTCCGGCTAGGCGGCTCGGGCCGCTGCTCGCCGGTCTGGAACCAGGCGAAGACGAAGCATCCCAGGCCGACCACCGCAGCGGCGAGGCCGTGCTTGAAGTGGATGTGGCTCGACCCCGATTCGTGGCCGGGGAAGAACGAGGGCAGCGACCCGGCGCCGGTCGTCCAGTAGACGATCGCGATCCCCAGGAGGACGATCCCGAGGATCACGGCGGGCCAGATCAATTGAGGTCGCTTCGTCACTGAAACCTCCTAGCTGAGGGCGAACGCGATCGTGAGCACGCCGCCCACGACGCAGCAATAGACGGCGAACGGGGTGAGGCGGTTGGTTTCGAAGAAGCGGAGCAGGAACTTCACGGAGAAGTAGGCCGTCACCGCGGCGCAGAGCGCCCCCACCAATGCCTGGCCACGCACGTGATCGCCCTGGGACCCGAGCAGGTCGGGCAGCTTGAGGAGCCCCGCGGCGCCGATGATCGGCGTGGCCAGCAGGAAGGCGAAGCGGGCCGCATCCTCATTGGAGAGACCGGCGACCAGGCCTCCTCCCATGCTGGCTCCCGATCTGGAGAGGCCCGGGATCAGGGCGAGTGCCTGAGCGGTCCCGATCCCGATGGCATCGCGGAAGCTCAGGGAGCGGGCGATCACCTCGTCCGAACGGATGCTCTCCTCGGAGCGAACGGGCGCCCGGCGCCGGAGTGCCTCAGCACCGAACAGCATCAGGCCGTTGACGAAGAGGAAGATCGCAGCAGTCTGGGTCGAGGCGAACAGGGTTCGCAGCGGATGCTCGAGCAGCAGGCCGAGCAGGCCGGCGGGAATCGTTCCCATCACGAGCAGCCAGCCGAGCTTCGCGTCCGTGTCCTCGGGTGCGATGTAGCGATCCCGCAGGGAGCGGCCGAGGCCCTTGATGATCCGAACCCAGTCCTTGAGGAAGAAGAAGAAGAGGACGATTGCGGTCGCGCAATGGGTCGCCACGAGGAAGCTCAGGAAGTAGTCGTCGTTCTGGTGGATGTCCCAGCCGAAGATGCGCGGAAGAACGACGCTGTGGCCCAGGCTCGAGATCGGGAAGAGCTCGCTGATGCCCTGAAGCAGGCCGAGGACGATTGCCTGGAAGTAGGAGATCGGGTCCATGCCGGGGGTCCCGCCGGAGGGCGAGAGGCGAGCATCCTAGGCGACCAGGGCGGAACTTCGCGTAAGCCGGCTCTTAGCTTCTGGCCAGTGCGTTAGATTGCCCGCGATGCACAAGTTGTCTCGTCGTCTGATCCCACCGCTCCTCGCCCTCGCGGGGCTGCTGGTGCTCTCGCCCGCAGCGATGGCCGCCGACGGCGTGGGCACCTACGGGCGCACCGACGACAAGGTGGTCACCTTCTTCGCCTTCGGGCTGATCGCGTTCTTTGCGATCCTCGTCACGGTCCTCTCTCTCATTCAAATGCGGCTCGACAACCGCAAGGAGAGGCGGACCAAGGACCTCGAACGACTCGGAAGTCGTTAGCCCCGGCTCTGTATGGGGCCGGCCCGGGACGATCCGATCGTCGACGCGCAGCCGCACCCGGAGCCGGGTGTTGACGGAGGCGTCGGGCTAGGGCCCTCCCAGGCTGAGGTGATCCCGCTGCGCCCGCGCGAGCCACTCGCCGAGCGGCTCGAGCGCGAACGCCTGGAGCGGAAGCGGAGCGAGCGGGAGCGGCGCGCGCTGATCGAGCGCGAGCGTGCCGAGCGCGAGCGTGCCGACAGGGAGCTCAGGGAGCGTCGCCGCCGTGAGCGGGCGGAGAGGCTCCGCCGGGATCGCGAGGCTCTTCGCACCCGGCCGAGGAGAGCCCGCCCCACCCAGCCGCGACCCGCACCGGCGCGGCCCAAGGCGGCCTCGGCACAAGCCAAACCGGGTTCGGTGCGGGTCGAGCCCGGGGTCCAGGGGCCGGTCAGGAAGAGGGTTCGAGCGGCGGAGAATCGCCGGCGGGTCGCAACGCGCCGCAGGGGGCTGCTCTGGCCGACCGCGAAGGCCGGTGTGGCGATCACCGTCGCCCTCGCCCTCGGCGCCGGGCTCGGATCGGTGCTCGGCCTGCCCGTTCCGGGGCTCGATCGGACGGTCGGCAGTGTCCCTCTCCTCAACAGCGCCTCGATCTTCGGCATCGACCCCGGGACCCCGACCGGCCTCGTCCGTGGATACGTCTTCCCGATCCTCGGCCCGCACGACTTCGGCGACAAGATCGCCCGCTTCGGCGCGCCCCGCTCCGGCCACATCCACGAGGGCCAGGATGTCTTCGCCAAGACTGGGACGCCGGAGGTCGCCGTCCACGACGGCATCGTGGTCGATCGCGGCAAGACCAGCGACCCGGACGACGGCGGACGGGGCAACTACGTCGTCCTCTACAGCCGGCCCGACAACCACAGCTTCGTCTACATGCACATGCTGAAGCCGTCCCCCGTGCAGCTCGGCGACAGGGTGCACTCGGGCGAGGTGGTCGGTCGGCTCGGCTGCACCGGCAGCTGCGACGGCCCGCACCTCCACTTCGAGGTCCGGATCGGGAAGGCCTCGCTCGGCGCGGACACCAAGCCGGTCGATCCACTGCCGTTCCTGAAGCAGTGGCCGCAGTCCACTCCGGGTTAGGATCGCGGCCATGCCCGAGGTCACCTATGAGCGGCGGGGCGCCGCCGGGGTGCTCACCATCGACCGTCCCGATCGACGCAACGCCGTCGACCCGGCGACCGCCGACCAGCTGCTCGAGGCGTACCGCGAGTTCGAGGGCGACGACGAGGCCCGCGTCCTGATCCTCACCGGCGCCGGCGATGCGGCCTTCTGCGCGGGCGCCGATCTCAAGTCGGTCGCCGCCGCCATGGACGACCAGGGCATCGCCGAGCAGTGGCTTAAGCCCCGCCCCCACGGCCCGCTCGGGTTCACCCGGATCACCTCGCCGAAACCGACAATCGCGGCGATTTCGGGCTACGCCCTCGCCGGAGGCCTGGAGCTCGCACTCTGGTGCGACCTGCGGATCGGGACGGAGACCGCGAAGCTCGGCTTTCCCGAGCGCCGCTGGGGCGTCCCGCTGATCGATGGCGGCACCCAGCGGCTGCCGCGAGTGGTCGGCATGGGCCGCGCGCTCGACCTGATCATCACCGGCCGGATCGTCGAGGCCGAGGAGGCGCTCGCGATGGGGCTCCTCACCGAGGTCGTCGCCCCCGGGAAGCACCTCGAGCGGGCGCTGGAGATGGCCGAGGGCCTGGCCCAGTTCCCGCAGGAGACGATGCTCGCCGACCGCCGCTCGGCGCTGGAAGGCTTCTCGCTCTCGCTGGAGGAGGGCCTCGCCCGCGAGGCCGAGATCGGCGGAGCGACCAGCGGCATCGGCGTCCAGGGCGCGGCCCGCTTCGCCGCCGGCGAGGGCCGCGGCGGTAAGGGGGCCGGCGTCTAACCCGGATCTCGAGCGATAATCCGGCTCATAGCCGGGTAATCGCTCAGGGTTGCGTCAGAACTGCGCGGAGCGTGGAGATGACACGCTCGGGCTCGTATTGCACCTGGCCGTGCGTGAACCGCAGGACGGTGAAGCCGGCAGCGACATGCGCCTGGTCTCGGGCCAGATCCTTGGATTGCTGTGTCGGTGTTCGGTGGTAGCGAAGCCCGTCGGTCTCCACGATCAGCTCCAGCCCAGGCCAGTAGAAGTCGACCCGATAGCCGTTCACTCGTTGCTGGGTATGCGGCGCCGGCAACCGGGCCCGGCGAACCAAGCGAAGGAAGCGCCGCTCGAGGTCGGATTCGGTAAGTCGGTAGGTCGCTCGATCGAGGACTCGCCGCAGAGCGGGCACGCCCCCCAGGCTCCGATACCGGTCGAGCTCGGACCGCAATCGCTCGGGATCGATCAGGTCCAGCTTGTCGGCCGCATTCACTGCCGCTTCGAGCTGTCCGGGCCGGAGAAGCGTGGCGAGATCCAGCAGAGTCAGGCACGCGCATGTGACCGGAATCCCATCGCGCAGAGTGAGATCGGATGACTCCAACCTGCTCCGCCGATGCACTCGGACGCCGGCGAGCCGATGACTCTTGCAGGCCCGCACCGAGACGTGAATCAGCGACGGGCGGTCGACCCCTCCTTCACTGCCGCTGTTCGGTCCCAGCATCCCCCAGAGAACCCCCGCACTGAGATGGCTGAGAACGGCCCCGTCACCACAGGCCAAGACCGCGGCCGACCACCAGCCCCGTCGGCTCAGCTTCGGCCGGCCGACCGCATAGACGCCGCGCCAGAGTCGAAACAAGCGGCCTCGGGCGATGCGCCCATCGATCTCGTCCGAGCTCAAACCGGCACCCAGGAGCTGTCCACGAGTCACGACGCCGTGCTGCGTATCGGCCAGCCGCCAGATCCCAGCCGAAGTTCGAGCACCTACCTGGCTCACAGCCAGGTGATCGCTCAGCTTTCGAGACTCGCCCCTTCGGAGCGGTGTTCAGGACCTCAGCGGCGCTTCTTCTTGCACTTCTTCGCGGCAACCGCGCGCGACTTCTTCTTCTTCTTCTTGCACTTCTTCGCCGACGCCGCCGGCGTGGTCGGCGTCGCCGTGGGCGTCTGCGGGTTCGACGGCGGCGTGGTCACGGTCCCCTGCCCGGAGAGCTGGGCCGTGGTCGTCGGCGTGGGAGCGTCGCTCGTCACCCCGAGCGTCGCCGTCTTTGCTCCCGCCGAAGCCGGGTCGAAGGCGGCATCGATCTCGCAGGAGCTGCCCGGGGTCACGGTCGCGTCAGTGCAGGAGTCCGAGGTGATCGCGAAGTCACCCGGATTGGCCCCGGTGAGTCCCACGTTAGACGGGTGCAGGTCGACATCGGCGGCGTGGTTGAGGAAGTGGAAGGCGTGGGTCGCCGACTGCCCCGCTGCTGCATCCCGAGAGCCGAACCCGAACGAGGTCGTGTCGAGGGATGACAAGAGGGACCCGGTGCCGGTGAGCGTCGAATTGGGCGTTCCGAGATCTGCGATCTGAACGTTGAGCTGGCCGTCGTTCTTGTTACCGAGGCTGCTCGGGTCGAACGCCACCTTGACGGTGCAGTTGTTCCCGGCGGGAATCCTCTGGGAGGAGCAGTTGTCCTCCGTGATCTTGTAGTCGTTCGCATTCGCCCCGCTCAGAAATGCCCCGCCCGGATCGACGTGAAGGGGCGTGGCTCCGGTGTTGTTGAGGGTGAACGTCCGCGTCACGTCCTGACCCTCGGCCGGATCCCTCGGGGCGAACCCCCAGCTGCTCGGCGTGAGCGACGCGTCGGCTGCAGCCGTCGTGATCAACATGTCCCACTGCGTGACGGATCCCCCGCCGTGCCCCGTCGAGCCGTCGAAGTCATAGATGTAGAGCTTCCACAACCCATTGGCGCCGTAGCCGCCGTACGTACCGTCGAGGGTCGCCGTGCCGCCGCCGGCCGGGCCGGGATTCGCATAAGCAAGACCAGGACCGGGGTCCGGGTACGACTCGGAAGCGCCGAAGATGCGCACGGTCGACTTGAAGGTCCCCGACGCCGGAGGGCAGGTCTGGGGAACGAGCCCGTCAGGCGCGGTGTCGTGGAAGGTCATATCGAAGCCCGACACTGAACAGCCGTCGACGTCGTCGAAGAGCTCGAACGCCTGACCTCCCGGGGAGACGAGTACGGCTCCGATGTCGCCCAGGTACTGATGGGTGACGCCGAGCACTCCGACCTCGATATCGGTGATCAATTCGCCGCTGCCAAAGCCGGAGACGTTGGTAGTCCAGCCGTAGAGGCTGGCGCTCCCGGAGTTCGGAATCGTCGCCGTGCCGCCCGTGCTGAATGCCGACTTGGTCGTCGCCGAGGCGGGCGCCGCGAACAGCAGCGCAGCCCCGAGGGCCGCCACGACACTCCAGATCGGCTTCGACATCCCCAACTCCCCGATAGCCCCCTACGAGAGGCGGGCAGCCTAACCGGGCCGGCTGCTCCCGTCTACAGGCGAAATGAAGGCAAGAGCCGCTTCTCGGTCTCGCCCGCGACCTCGGCGACGACCTCGACGTGGCCCTCCAGCGGGGTGCCGCGCAGCTTCGTGGCGAGCAGGTCGTCGACCTGGAAGATGCCGGCCGAGTTGTTCATCTCGATCTCGATCTTGACCGGCCGCTCATCGCCCGCCTCGATGCTGACCTTGTCGATCGCGGCCGCGGAGAGGGCGTGGATCCCGTACTGGCCGCCCTCGACCGGGATTCGCGAGCGGCCCTCGGCCATGTCGAGCGCGTCGGCGACGCGCACCACCCCGGCCTCCACCGTGTAGGGCTCGCCGCGGCGGCGGTGGCCGATGATCGCGTGCAGGATCTCCGCGCCGACGACCGTGCGCTCGGGCTCCTCGTAGCACTGGGCAAGCAGCGAATCGAGCCGGTCCTGGACCATGAACAGGCTGTAGGCCTCGTGGTCAGCGCGGTGGATCGACATGCCGACGTCGTGGAGGAGGGCGCCGCCGGCCACGACCACCTCCGCGTCGCGGTCGCGCATGCCGTGGTCGGTGACCATCGCCGGCTCGATCCCGCCCTTGACCAGCAGGCGGAGCAGTCGCAACGAGATGTTGAGCACGACCTGCACGTGCACCCAGGAGTGGTCGGACATGCCGAGCCGCTCCGACTGAAGCTGGGCCATGTACCACCAGGCCCGCACCTTCTCGTCGGCGTTGACCGCCTCGAGGAAACGCTCGAGCTTGCGATTGCCCCGGGTCGGCGCGTGGACCTGCGCCTTGGCCACGGCCTCGGCGATCGAACCGGCGCGCACATCTGGGCCTTTTGCTTCCATTCCGTCGATCTTTTCAGGGGACGACCCAGGGGGTCTCATGACGGGATGTCAACTACGCGGTTTTGGGCTATTTGCGAAGTTTCCGACCGCCGATGGGGTTACCGTGATGTCGCTTCGGCTTAAGGAACTGGGATGACGGTCTGTTCAAACACAGGCATAACCGTTCCTGAGTGCTCGTGCCGGTCGTGTCTCACGGCCCAGATCGAGCGCCACAGCCCGTCGTTGCTCGAGCCCGGCACCGCGATCACTCCGGCCACCATCGAGATGCCGGCGATTGCGCGGATTCCGCGGGCTCGCTTCGCCCGGCTGCGCCGCCTGCGCAAGGCCGCCTAGCGGCCACCAGGCCGCTCGCTATTGGAGCGAAGGGCGAAGCCCGGACCGACTTATGTGGGGCGGCCGCCTGTGGCCGCGATCTGATGGCGAAGCCGGCTCACGTCCCGGTCGGCGTTTCTTCCACGTACTAGTCCGCACTTCCTTTCCCGGATTCGAAGGCCGCATCCCGGGTATAGCGGGACGAAGCGAACCGGATGTTCGCCACAGGGGCGTCACTGAACTCGGAAGGGAGGGAGCCCGCGTGTCCATCATCACCATCCTGATCATCATCATCCTGGTGCTGGTCGTGCTTTACCTGTTCAGGCGAGTCTTCTAGCCGGGACGTCGCACCGATCGTCTGAGGGCCTGCCGGCGCCACCCGTGAGGGATCCCCTCGGGGCGTCCGGCACGGCTTCAGACGCGTCACGCCTCCGTCGCCGGCTCCCCCACCCCGGAGCCCAGCACGCCCGCGCTCGCGACCACGACGAGCCCGATGCCGATCACGTCGACCGTCGCCAGGGCCTGGCCGAGCGCAACGAAGCCGATGACCGCGGCGACCGCAGGCTCCATGCTCATCAGCACACCGAACGTGCCGACGGCGATTCGGCGCAGCGCCTCCAGCTCGAGCGAGTAGGGGATCACGGAGCTGAACACGCCGGTCGCGGCCCCGACGGCGGCGGCGCCCGGATCGAGAAGATCCCCCCCGGCCGCGGTCGTTCCCGGAATCACCATCAGCAGTGCGGCGATCCCCATCGCCAGCGCCAGGCCCCGGCCACCGGGGAAGACTCGGCCGATCCGCGCGCTGAGCAGGATGTACACGCCCCAGAAGGCCCCGGCCAGCAGCGCGAAGCCGATACCAGCCGCACTCGCAGATCCGGACGGCCGGGTCAGCAGAAGCACCCCGGCGGCGGCACATCCGACCCAGACCAGGTCGCGCGGGCGCCGCGACCCCAGCAGCCCGACCACCAGGGGACCGGCGAACTCGAAGGTGACCGCGATCCCCAGCGGGATTCGGTCGAGGGCCTCGTAGAAGCACAGGTTCATCCCCGCCAGCGTCACGCCGAAGCCGATCGCCAGCACCAGCCCGTCCCGGCCGGCCTGCAGCGGATGAGGCCGCCAGATGGCGAGCAGGACGACGGCGGCGGCGAGCAGCCGGTAGAGCACGGCCCCGGCGGGACCCACCTGATCGAAGAGGGTCGTCGCCGCCGCCGATCCGAGCTGTACCGAGACCACGGCGCCGACGACCATCGCCGGCGCCGCAATCGGGCTCCGTGCCGCCGTTGCCGGCTGCCCGAAACGGGTTGCGCCTCGCTTCGCTGCGGCGGACCCTCGCATCAATCACCCATCACCTTGATCACCAGCCGCTTCGAGCGCCTCCCGTCGAACTCGCAGTAGAAGACCGCCTGCCAGGGCCCGAGATCGAGCTTGCCCTCGGTGATCGGCAGGACGACCTGGTGGTGCACCAGCAGGTTCTTCAGGTGCGCGTCCCCGTTGTCCTCGCCGCCGCGGTGGTGGCGGTAGTCGCCCGGGTCGGGCAGCAGCTCGCGCGCGACGTCGTTCGCCGGCTCCTTCCAGCTGGGAGGCGCCACCTTGTCGAGCCACTCGAGCGCGTCCTCCTGGAGCCCCGGCTCGTCGTCGTTCACCCAGACGGCCGCCGTGATGTGCATCGCGGAGACCAGCACCATTCCCTCGGAGACACCGGACGCGTCGACCGCCGCCTGGACGTTCTCGGTGATGCGGACGAACTCGCGCCTCCCCTCCGTGTTGAACGTCATGTAGTCGGTGTGCGACTTCAAGGCTCCTCCTTTGATGTTTCGTGGATCATGCCCTCGATGGCGGGTCTGCTCTCCCTGGAGCGCCGAGACGAAGTCGCCGTGGTGACGCTGCAGCGGCCGGAGAAGCGCAACGCGCTCTCGATCGACCTTCGCGTGGAGCTGGCGGAGTGCTTCTCCTCGCTCGGCGAGGACCCCGAGGTCGGCGCCATCGTTCTCACCGGTGCCCCGCCCGCGTTCTGCTCCGGCATGGACACGAGTCAGTTCGGCGGGGATCGCGCGCACCGGGAGCGGCTGGTCGAGACGAGTATCGGCTGCTTCCGGGCCGTGGCCAGCTGTGGCCGGCCGGTGGTCGCCGCCGTAAATGGCGCGGCGCTCGCCGGCGGATTCGCCCTCGCCCTGCTCTGCGACCTTCGCCTGGCCGCCCAGGCCGCGAGCTTCGGCTTCCCCGAGCTGCCCCGAGGCATCCCTCCCAGCTACGCCGCGGCGCGGGCCGCGCTTACTGCGCCGCTGGCGGCGGAGGTCACCCTCACCGGTCGGCTGCTCGACGCCGGCAGCGCGCTCCGCCTGGGGATCGTCGGTGCCGTCCACCCCGACGACGAGCTCATGGCCCGGGCCATGGAGCTCGCGGGACGGATCGCCTCGGGCCCCCGCCAGGCGGTCGCGGAGACGAAGCGGCGAATCCTGCTCGACCGCGAGCGCACGATCGGGCACCTCTTCGAGGAGGAGGAGCGCCTCCTGCGTGAAGCGCTCCTCCAGGACGATCCCGAGGACGCCGCCTAGTCAGACTTCACCGGATGGAGCGCCTGCGCCTCATCCGCCACTCCTTCCCCGACCAACCAGAGCTCAGCACGGAGATCTCGCGGACGATCCTGCGCCGCGTGGCCGCCGGAGAGCTGCCGCCGACGATCCGAATCCACCGCCCCGGCCGGGAGGTCGCATTCGGCCGCCAGGACCTGGCCAACCCGAACTTCGAGGCGGCAGCCGAGGCGGCGCGGCACGCGGGCTTCGCCGCCGTCGAGCGCCTGGCCGGAGGCCGTGCGGCCGTTTTCCACGAGGGGACGATCGCGATCGCGCGGGCCTATGCCGACCCGCAGCCCCCGAAGCGCACCTACGCCCGCTTCGAGGAGACCGCCGGCATGATCACGGCCGTCCTGCGCGCTATAGGCGTCGATGCGCGGGTGGGTGAGGTCCCGGGCGAGTACTGCCCGGGCGCATACAGCGTCAACGCACGAGGCGAGGTGAAGCTCTCGGGCATCGGCCAGCGGATGATTCGCGGCGGCGCCCACATGGGCGGAGTCATGGTGGCATCGGGCGGCCGCGAGGTGGCGCGAGCCCTGGTGCCGGTCTACGAGGCGCTCGGCCTGGACTGGGACCCGGCGACCTCCGGGGATGTGTCCACCGAGCTCCGTCGCGAGGTCGACCCCGGCGAGATCGAGGAGGCGCTGATCGCCGAGCTGGCGAAGTCCTACGAGATCGTCGCCGCCGAGCTCGACGAAGAGACCATGCGGATCGCGACGGACGAGGTCGGCTAGGCCTCGGGCCCTCCGCCGGCGCTCTCATTCCCGGGCCCGTAGCTTCCGCGGCTCACGCGGCGGGCCGAGCCCTCGGCGACCGCCTCGCGCAGCGCGCCTCTGAACCGACCCGGTCCCCAGAAGCGCGCTCCGACCGCCTGTCCGAGCTCCTCGCGCGTCATCTCACCGCGCTCCTGCAGGGCGCGCGTGATCGTCTGGATCTCCCGGTCCTGGTCGGCCGCATCGTCGAACTGGCTGCGCGGCACCGCCAGCGGTGAGTACATCGTTCGCCCCGGTCCGGGACGAAAGCGCCGCATCCCGTGCCGGTCGCGCTCGCGGTGCGCCAAGCGCGCCCTGACCCGGTCCTCGAATTCCCGCCTCTGCTCCTCGCGAGCGGTGCGCTCCTCGCGCTCGCGAGCCGACTCCTCCGCGCCGCGCTCCTCCTCCTCGAGCTCGTCCGCGCTCGCCTCGCGCTCGGCCGCGAGGGCACGCTGCTCCGCGGCCTGCGCCCGCTCCTCGGCCTCGCGAGCGAAGATCTCATGCCCCTCAGCGTCACGGTCCCGGTCGGCGGCGATCGCCTCCGCCCTCTGCTGGATCGTGCGTGCGCGCTCCTCGGCGGCGCTGGCGCGCTCCTCGGCGGCTGTCCGTGCTGGGCCCTCCCCCGCGCTCTCGATCTCGGCGCGCTGCTCGCAGGCGGCCGCAAGCTCGTCCTCCGCCTCGCCGTGCAGCTCTGAGAGCTCGGCGAGTACCTCCTCGATGTCCGCCTGCTTGCCCAGGTCGCCATTGCCGGCGACCGCCTCCGCGCGGAGCTCGTGGGCGCGCGCCCGGTGCTGGGCGGCACGCGCCCTTTCCTGCTCCGCGGCCTGGCGGTGCTGCCTCGCGCGCTGGATCTGCGGGCGTGCGTCCGGCTCCTCGACACTCTCCTCCCCCTCTGACTCCTTCTCGCCCTCGCCCTCGGCGTCCTCGGCGGTGAGCGGCTTGGCGATGCTCTCCAGGGACTCGCCCTCGGCCTGCACTCCGAAGAGGAGCTCGGCGATTCCGCCCACGGCCATCACGGCCGCACCGATGTAGAAGCCGATCGCGAGGGTGCTCGGATTGCCGCTGTTGATCAGATGGCCGAAGAGGAGCGGTCCCGTGATTCCGCCCGCCGCGGTTCCCACCGCATAGAAGAAGGCGATCGCCAGGGCGCGAGTCTCCATCGGGAAGATCTCGCTGACGGTCAGGTACGCCGAGCTCGCCCCCGCGGAGGCGATGAAGAAGGTGGCCATCAACAGGGCCATGAAGCTCCACGTGGTGAGCGATCCGCTGGTGCCCGAGCCACCGGTGATCAGCACCCCGATCACGATCGCGAGCGCCCCCGAGGCCAGATAGGTGCCGGAGATCATCGGCTTGCGGCCGACGGTGTCGAACAGCCTCCCGAGGGTCAGCGGGCCGAGGAAGTTGGCGATCGCCCAGATCGCGATGTAGAACGGCACCGACCCAGATCCGACCCCGAAGTAGGTGGAGAGCAGAGTCCCCAGGTCGAAGGTGATGGCGTTGTAGAGGAAGGCCTGACCCACGAAGAGGGAGAGTCCGAGCGTGGTTCTCTTCGGGTAAACCTTGAAGGCCGTCTTGGCGATCTCTCGGAACGGAATCGACTTGCGCTGTCTGATCTCGATCTCGTCCTCGGGCTCGTCGAGCTCCTGTCTGGTCTCCTCCCGCACGTCGGCTTCGATCGAGTCGACGAGCTGCTCGGCCTCCTCGTCGCGTCCGTGAATGAAGAGCCAGCGAGGACTCTCGGGGACGTTCCGCCGGACCAGCAGCACGGCGAGGCCCAAGACCGCCCCGATGCCGAAGGCTAGCCGCCACCCCAGATCGCTCGCGAAGATCGACGTGTCGAGCAGGACAAGAGCGCCGACCGCCCCTGCCGCCGCCCCGACCCAGTAGGAGCCGTTGATCATCAGGTCGACCCGGCCGCGGACCCGGGCCGGGATCAGCTCGTCTATCGCCGAATTGATGGCCGCGTACTCGCCGCCGATGCCGGCGCCGGTGAAGAACCGGGTCATGAACAGGTACCAGGGGGCGAAGGCGAAGGCAGTGGCGACGGTTGCCGCGATGTAGACCCCCAACGTGACGAGGAAGAGCTTCTTGCGACCGAACCGATCGGTGAGCTGGCCGAAGAAGAGCGCACCGGTGCACGCCCCGGCGACATAGAAGGCGGCAGCGGTGCCGATCTGGCCGGCATCGATGGAGATGCCACTGCCGCCCTCGGTCAGGCGGGACGCGATCGAGCCGACGATCGTTACCTCGAGCCCGTCGAGGATCCAGACCGTGCCCAGGCCGAGGACGATCAGCCAGTGGAACCTGGACCAGGGAAGGCGGTCAAGGCGCGCCGGAATCCGGGTCTTGATCGTCGATGTCTGGACTCCAGCTTCCATGCTAGGAGCAACATCGCCGTTTGCAGATCGCGTCAAACGTGACTTGTCCGATGTCTGTTTCGATCCGCCGATCCCGGGAAACCCGTCAAGGTGAGGACTTGCCGCCTGTTCGGCCACCGTCCGCGCTTTCGGGCCGTGGGCGACACGCTGCATTGGGAGTGCGAGCGTGGCTGCGGGGCGGGTGGGGAGAAACGCTACGCATCTGAGGAGGATGCCGCCCGCTATGCGGCCGCGTTCAACCGCGAGGACCGCAAGGACATCGGGCGCCGCCCGCTGCTCTCGCTGCTTCCGCTCGGGCTGGCGCACCGGCGGGGCGGCGGCCGTTCACGGCCGCAGGGCTCGCAGGCTGATTCCGACTCCTGATTCGGCTGGCCGGCCCCGGGAGCCGGCGCACCCGCGGCTCACCGGAGCGCGGTCTCCAGCAGGCTCCGGCGGAGCTCCTCGACCGAGGTGTAGACATCGCGCGCGCCCGCGTCCCGTAGCTCCTGCTCGGAGAAGCCGCCGGTGCGAACCGCGAGCGTGTCCACGCCCGCCCGTGCCGCGGCCTCCACGTCCCAGACGGTGTCCCCGATCATCAGCGCGTCGTCCGGGCGCCCATCGACCTTGTCGAGCGCGGCACGCACGAGGTCGGGCTTCGGCTTCGTCTGCTCCACGTCCGACGAGGTCGTCCAGGCTTCGACGATCTCGCGGGCGTCGAGCAGCTCGATGTAGTGCTCGACCTCCCACTCCTTGGCCGAGCTCGCGAGGACGACCGCGTTGTCGCGCTCGCCCAAGTCGAGGATCAGCTCCCGCGAGCCCTCCATCGTCTGCACCTCGCCGATCAGCTCGCGGTAGAGCTCGGACTCGGCCTCGCGGATGTCATCGCCATGACGTTCCTCGACCTCGTCCCCGGCGACCCTGGCCACCAGCTGGTCCCCGCCCATGCCGATGTGGCGGTGGATGCGCCAGAGCTGCTCGGTCAGCTCGAAGCGCCGGAAGGCGCGGAACCAGGCGATCGCATGGTGATAGTTGGTATCGACGAGCGTGCCGTCGACGTCGAGGATGGCAATTCGGCGCATTTGGGTAGGCGTACCCCGATGGCCGAGAAATACCCGCCGATCGCCGACTACGGACTGATCTCCGACTGCCAGACGTGTGCGCTGGTCTCAGGGACCGGGTCGATCGACTGGCTCTGCCTGCCCCGCTTCGACGCAGGCAGCACCTTCGGCCGCATCCTCGACTGGGAGCGCGGCGGGCACTTCTCGATCCAGCCGGCCGGAGGGCATGACTCCGCGAAGGCGCATCGCGACTACCTGCCGGACACCCTCGTATTGCAGACCACCTTCCGGGTCGAGGGCGGCGAGGCGAAACTGATCGACCTGCTCACCGTCTCCCGGGAGGGCCCCACCGAACGGCCGCCCCGGATTCTCCGGATCGTCGAGGGCGTGCGCGGGTCAGTCGAATTCGAGCTGGACCTGGTTCCGCGCTTCGACTACGGCGAGCTCGAGGCCTGGATTCAGCACCAGGGCCGCGGCATCTTCACGGCCATCGGGGGCGACGACGGCCTGCTGATCTCCTCCGACGCCGACCTCGAAGGTGAGCGCCACCGCCTCCGGTCGAGCTTCGTCGTGCGACCCGGAGACCGCGTCCGGACGGCGTTGACATTCGTGGATCCCGCCGAGCTCCAGAACACGGACCCGGACCCGCCGAGCGGCGAGGAACTGGACAACTCACTCGAGGACACCACGGCCTATTGGCGAGAGTGGACGAAATCGCTGGCAATGGAGGGGCCCGACGCCCCCAGCGCGATTCGTTCCGCCATCGTGCTGAAGGGCCTCACCTACCACCATTCCGGCGCCCTCGTCGCCGCGGCGACCACCTCGCTTCCGGAAACCGAGGGCGGCGAGCGCAATTGGGACTACCGGTACAGCTGGATCCGGGACTCGGCCCTCGCGGTGACCTGCCTCGCCGATCTGGGCGCCGACGACGAGGTGGACGCATGCCGGCGCTTCATGGAGCGCAGCGCGGCGGGCAACGCCGAGGAGATCCAGATCCTCTACGGCGTCGGGGGCGAGCGACGCCTGGACGAGCTCGAGCTCGACCTGGAGGGATATCGCGGCGCCCATCCCGTCCGGGTCGGGAACGGCGCGGCCGGGCAGCTGCAGCTCGACGCGCCGGGGCAGCTCGTACAGCAGAGCTGGCTCTGGTACGAGCGCGGCCACGAGCCGGACGACGACTACTGGCGCTTCGTGGTCGACCTAGCCGATCTCGCCGCCGAGCGCTGGCGAGAGCCCGACCGCGGCATCTGGGAGTGGCGCGAGGACCCCCTCCACTTCACCCACTCGAAGGTGCTCTGCTGGGTGGCGCTCGACCGTGCGCTCGAGCTTGCGAAACAGTGCATGCGGAAGGCGCCGGAGCGGCGATGGCGGAAGGCGCGGGATGAGATTCGTCGAGCGGTTGAGCGGCGCGGCTACGACCGTGAGCGCGGCTGCTTCGTCCGAGCCTTCGACGATCCGGGTCTCGACGGTGCCCTGCTGCGCCTGCCGGCCATCGGGTTCATCGAATACGAGGACGAGCGCATGATCCGCACGGTGGACGCGATCCGCGAAGAGCTCGACTGGGATGGGCTGATCAAGCGCTATGACGTCGACGACGGGCTCCCGGGACAGGAGGGCGCCTTCCTCGCCTGCTCGTTCTGGCTGGTGGAGGTCCTGGCGCGGCAATCCAGGACCGACGAGGCACGAGAGGTCTTCGATCGAGCGATGCAGACGGCCAACGGGCTGGGTCTCTTCTCTGAGGAGTACCACCCAGATCTCGGCGAGATGCGAGGGAACTTCCCTCAGGCGCTCACCCACCTCTCGCACATCGAGGCGGCGATGGCCCTCAGCCAGCAGACGAGCCTCGGCGGAACCGCCGAGGAGGTAAAGGTCGGCGAGGGGCTTACCTGAGCCGCCGCCTGGCGTTCGGGCGTCGAGCAACGCTCCAGGCGGCGCCTCCCGCGGCGGCCGTGAAGGCGAGAGCCGCGCCGGCGAGCGCCGCAAACCGCTTGCGCTTCAGCGCTGCGGGCGCAGGTGGGCGCTGCTCATAGATGCCGTCCTCCGGCTTTCCCGCGGTCCATCCCGAGGTACCCGTGTCGCGGGCCAGCTTCATCACCTGAGCCGCGTGCAGCGCCCGGCGCCCGGTGTCGGCCTGTTCGATCTGCGTCTTGCACGAGAACCCGTTGGCGACGACGACCGCCTCGTCCGAGGCCTCGCGCACGGCGGGCAACAGGGCCTGCTCGCCGCAGTCGATCGAGATCTCGCGCTTGCCCTGCTCGAACCCCCAGGAGCCGGCGAGCCCGCAGCAGCCACCATTGACCTGGTCGACCTCGAGCCCCATGCGCTCGAGCAACTTCTGCTCGGTGTCGATTCCGCCGGTCGCCTTGTGGTGGCAGTGGCCCCAGAGCAGCGCCTGCTTGGCGACCCTCGGGACCTCGACGTCGTGTTCGTCGAAGAACTCGCTCCAGTGGTAGGAGCAGCGGCGCAGACGCTCGGCGTCGTCGTCGTGGGGAAGGATGTTGGTGAGCTCGTCCTTGAAGACGGCGAGGCAGCTCGGCTCCATGCCGACTATCGGCGTTCCCTGGCGGATCTCCTCCCGGAAGGTGTCGATGACGTGGTGGAGATAGCGCTCCGCCAGATCGAGGAAGCCATAGTCGTAGAGCGGGCGCCCGCAGCACACGTGCCCCTCCGGCATGACGACCTGCCAGCCGGCCGCCTCGAGCGCCTCGACGCAGGCGACGCCGACGTCGGTGTGGAAGTGGTTGTTGAAGGTGTCCGGAAAGAGGATCACCCGCGGCCCGCCGGGATTCACCGCGCCGCGGCGGTGGAACCAGTCCTGGAGGGTGATCGGCGCGAAGGTGGGGATCTCCCTGCCACGGTCCATTCCGGCGGCGAACTTGGCGAGGCGCCGCAGGACCGGCTTCTGTGTGACGAAGTTGACCAGCCCCGGCATTCGTGAGCCGATCCGGGCGGCCTGATCGATCAGCCCGAAGGCGTAGGCATAGCGCGGACGCCAGCGCCGCGACGACTTGTAGTGGTGATAGAGGAACTCCGACTTGTAGGTCGGCATGTCCACGTTGACGGGGCAGTCGTTCGTGCAGCCCTTGCAGGACAGGCAGAGGTCCAGTGCCTCGTAGACGTCCTTGCTCTGCCACCCGTCTGTGATGACCTCGCCTCGCAGCATCTCGAAGAGCAGCCGGGCGCGGCCGCGCGTTGAGTGCTTCTCCTCCTTGGTGGCCATGTAGCTCGGGCACATCACCTGCTCGGTGTCCGGGACGCGGCACTTGCCGACCCCGACGCAGCGCAGCGCCGCGTGCGCGAAGTCGCCGTCGTCCTCGCCGTAGGCGAACTTGACGTCGGGTCGAGGCGGGTTGTAGTCGGTCCCGAGCTTGAGGTTGGCGTCGATCGGATAGGGGGCGACGACCTTGCCCGGGTTCATGCCGCGGTCCGGGTCCCAGATCTCCTTGAAGTCGCGGAACGCCTGGACGAGCTCGGGCCCGTATTGCTTCTCGAGGAACTCGGCGCGCTGCTGCCCGTCCCCGTGCTCGCCGGAGAGGGAACCGCCGTAGGAGATGCAGAGATCTGAGGCCTCGTCCATGAACCTGCGGTACTCGCGCAATCCATCCGGGTGGCGGAGATCGAAAGAGATCCGCGAGTGGATGCAGCCCTGCCCGAAGTGCCCGTAGGTGGACCCCTTCATCCCATACTTCTCGTAGAGCTTCCGGAGGTCCCCCAGATAGGGCCCGACCTTCTCAGGCGGAACGGCTGAGTCCTCCCACCCGGGCCAGTGGTCCTTGCCTGTGGGCGGGAACGCAGTGGCGCCGAGGCCTCCCTCGCGGAGCGCCCAGATCTTGCCGCTGTCACCGCCCTCCTGCTGGCTGCGCACGACCGAGATCCGTCCCGAGTCGTAGCCCTTCTTCTTGGTGAGCCAGCGGTGGAAATCCCGCGCGATCCGCTCCGACTCCTCGGCGGTGTCGGCGCCGAACTGCACGAGCAACCAGGCCTCGCCGTGGTCCGCCTCCGGCAATTCCTCGATCGCCTCCGGGTGCATGTTCTGCTCCTGCTCGTCCCAGATCAGCTCCTTGTCGAGCCCCTCGAGCCCGATCGGCTGGAAGCGCTCGATGATCTCGGCGATGTCGTTCCCGGCCGTGGGCAGGTCGTCGTACTCGACGATGACCAGCGTACGCATGTACATGCCGGGCATCAGAATCAGCTCCACCTCCGTGGTGGTGGCGCAGGTGCTCTCTGTTCCGACGAGCGCCCGGGCGACGTTGAAGCCGCGCTCGGGGAGGAGCTCGTCCAGGTTGAACCCGGAGACCCGCCGGGGCAGCTCGCTGACCGGCTTCATGTTCGCGCGAATGGCATCCGCGTACCGGTCGCGCAGGTCACGCAGCTTCGCGTAGATCTCGCCCTTGGGACCGCCCTCGGCGATGATCCGGTCGAGGTCGGCCTCCTCGTCGACACCCACCGTGAAGCGGTCGCCGCGGTAGGTGACGACCTCCATCGACTGGACGCAGTCGGACATCCGAGGGCCGGGCCCGTAGAGCTGGGCCTGCACGGAGTGGATGCCGCATGAGTTGTTGCCGACGTTGCCGCCGATCGTGCACCGCGAATGCGAGGAGGGATCGGGTCCGAAGATCATTCCCGCCTGCTCGCCGGTCTTCTCGTTGACCTGCTCGTTGATCGCCCCCGGCTGGCAGCGGACGGTCCCCTTCTCCCGGTCGACGTCGCCGATCCGGTTCACGTACTTGGAGGTGTCGATCACGACCGCGTTGTTGACCGTCTCGCCCGAGAGGCTGGTGCCCCCGCCGCGGTTGACGATCGGCACGCCGGCCTTGGCGCAGGCGACGTGCGTCGCCACGATGTCGTCCACGTTCTTCGGCAACACGACCCCGAACGGGACCTGTCGAAAGTTGGAGGCGTCGTTGGCGTACATCGCCTTGGAGCCCGCATCGAACCGGACCTCGCCGCGCACCGACTCGCGGAGATCGCGCTCCAGCGACTTCAGCGCGGCCTTCTCGACCGCCTCCGGTCCCCGCTCCCCGCCACCCCGCCTGCGGGCCGCGCGGCTGTCCCGCCAGGCTGCGATCTTCGGATTGATTCCCCGATCGCGGCTCGCCGGATCGCTCCCTCCCCTCTCTTCCGTCGCGATGCCCATGCTCACTCGGCTCGGAATCGCTCCGCCTCGGAGCGCAGTTCGAGTCCCAGCCCGGGTCGCCGGTCGTCCGGGGTCAGCACTCCGCCGCCGGGCTCCAGCGTCCCCTCGAAGAGCAGGGACTCGACCCGGACGTGGTCGTGGAAGTACTCGAGGTGCTTGACGGACTCCATCGCACAGCAGGCGTGCGCGGAGGCGGCCGGCGCGCAATGGCCCGAGAACGGCACGCCGTGGGCCCGGCAGATCCCGTCGATCCGCAGCAGCTCGGTCACGCCCCCGCATCGCGTGACGTCTGACTGGAGCACGTCCACAGCGTCCGCCGAGAGCAGCCGCTCCGCGTCGAACAGGCTCCAGTTGTACTCGCCGGCGGCGATCTCGATCCCGGCCGGCCGCTCGCGGTGGAGGTGGCGCAGGCCCTCCAGATCATCGTTCGGAAGGGGCTCCTCGAGCCAGACGACGCCGAGCTCCCGAAAGCGCTCGGCGTGCTCGAGGGCCTCGGCCACGGATCCGTACGCGCCATTCGCGTCGACCATCAGCTCCACGTTCGGGCCGATCACGTCCCGGACCACCTTGATCCGCTCCGGGTCGGCGCTCGGGTCGCGCCCCACCTTGATCTTCACCGATCTCATCCCCGCCTCCATCCATCCGCGTGCCTGCTCGCGCAGGTCATCGGCGTCATAGGAGGTGAAGCCGCCGCTGCCGTAGACCGGCACGGACTGACGGAAGCGCGGCAGGGCATCGGCGAGGGGGAGTCCGAGCAGCCGAGCCTTCAGATCCCAGAGAGCCATGTCAACGGCCGAGACGGCCATCGCCCCCGCGCCGGGCTGCCCGGCGTTCCGCAGCTCGCGACGCATCTCGATCCAAGCGGTCGGGGGCCGCATCGCGTCGGCCCCGGGCACCAGGTCGCGGAGCTTCGACTCGATCAGGGCCTTGAGCGAGCGGTCTCCGTAGGTGTAACCGAGGCCGTGCTCGTGGCCGTTGAAGGCCTCGACGACTATCGCGGTCGTCGAATTCCACTGCAGGGTGCCGTCCGACTCCGGCTGGTCGGTGGGTATCTCATAGGCAGTGACCTCGAGCCCCTCCACCTTCGGGGCCTCACTGGTGGTGCGGCTCCGAACCGGTCTCGCCGGCCGGTCGATCAGCGCGGGGCCCGATATCCCGCCGCCGTGCTCCATCAGCGGGTCGCGAACTCCTTCAGCTTCCCTTTCGCGGACTGCTTGATGATCCTGCCGGCGTTGGGGTCGCCCCTGAGCAGGGCCTTCGCCATCGAGACCGCCTGATCCATCTTGATGTGCGGCGGCAACGGCGGCATCTCCGGATCGGTGACTGCTTCGAGAAGGACCGGGCGGTCCGCGGACAGGGCCTCGTCCCAAGCCCCGGCGACCTGCTCGGGGGAGTCGACCTTGATCCCCCGCAGCCCCAGCAGCTCCGCGTAGCGCGCGTATTCGAAGTCGGGCAGCACCTGCGAGGCCTCGAGCTTCGGATCGCCGGTCAGGACTCGCTGCTCCCAGGTCACCTGGTTGAGGTCGTGGTTGTTGAGGACCACCACCACGAGCTGCTTGTTGGGCCACTCCTCCCACCGCGCCGCGATGTCGATCAGCGCGTTGATGCCGAGCATCTGCATCGCGCCGTCGCCCAGCGAGGCGATCACCGGGCGGTCGGGGTAGGCCATCTTCGCCGCGAAGGCGTACGGCACGCCCGGGCACATCGTTGCCAGCGTGCCCGAGAGTGCGGTCTTCATCCCGCGGCGCAGCTTCAAATGGCGCGCCCACCAGTTCGTCGCGGAGCCGGAGTCGGCGGTCAGGATGCAGTCTTCGGGGAGGCGGAGGCTGAGCTCGTGGAAGACGAGCAGCGGGTTGATCCCCTCGTCGGCGGACTGATGCGCGCGCTCGTCGAGGATCTTCCACCAGCGCTCGACGTTGTCCTCGATCTCCTCGCGCCAGGCCCTGTCCTCCTTGCGCTCGAGATGCGGGATCAGCTCGCGAAGCGTGTCGCGGGAGTCACCCACCAGGCTGACCTCCATCGGATAGCGGATGCCCACCAGGCGACCGTCGATGTCGATCTGGACACCGCGGGCGCTGCCCGGCTCGGGAAGCCACTCAGCGTATGGGAAGCTCGAGCCGACCATCAGCAGCGTGTCGCAGCCGGAGATCATCTCGTAGCTGGGCTTGGTGCCCAACAGGCCGATCGGGCCTGTCACGAACGGCAGGTCGTCCGGCAGGGCATCGCGCCCGTTGAGCGCCTTGGCGACGCCCGCCCCGAGGAGATCCGCGACCCGGGTCACCTCATCCGGAGCGCCGGCGGCCCCCTGCCCGATCAGCATGGCCACCTTCTCACCCTCGTTGAGAACCTGGGCGGCCCTCTGGATCTCGGTCTCCCGTGGGATCACCCGGGGGCTGAGGTTGCCGTCGACCGAGCTGAAGATCGCACCGTGCTCGCGAGGCGGGTCCGAGTACTCGGACTCCTGCACGTCCTCCGGAATGATCACGGCGGTCACCGACCGAGAGGCCTTGGCCACCTGTATCGCGCGGTCGATCAGGTGCCTGGCCTGCGGCGGCGACATGCACACCTGGACGAACTCCGACGCGACGTCCTTGTACAGCGAGATCAGGTCGACCTCCTGCTGGTAGTTGGAGCCGAGCGAGAAGGTCTTCTGCTGCCCGACGATCGCGACGACGGGCTGATGGTCGAGCTTCGCGTCGTAGAGGCCGTTGAGCAGATGGATTGCGCCCGGGCCGGAGGTCGCCATGCAGACGCCCACCTCCCCGGTCAGCTTGGCGTGGGCCGTCGCGCAGAACGAGGCGATCTCCTCGTGGCGGGTCTGAATGAACTCGACATCGTCGCCGTGCTCATGGAAGGCGCCCAGGAGCCCGTTGATTCCGTCGCCGGGGTATCCATAGATCCGGCTGATGCCGTGCTCGTGCAACCTGCGGAGAACGAATCCGCCCACTGTCTCTGACATGAAGTCTCCTTCTGCTCGTTGCCTGCTCGGCTGATTACCGCCCGGCGGGCATGCAAACCTCGTTCCCCTCGCCATGTCTTCGGCATGACGACACCCGCCGCGTCGGTTTTTGAGCTTGCGCTTCGCGGGTAGTGGCTGGGGGTGAGCACCAAGGTCGCAGTCGTCACAGGCGCGTCGGCGGGAGTCGGACGCGCCACTGCACGGCGTCTCGCCGAGAACGGCTACGACGTCGCCCTGCTGGCGCGCGGCGAGCGGGGGCTCGAGGGCGCCCGCGCCGACGTGGAGGCCGCCGGCAGGCGGGGACTTTCCGTGCCCACGGACGTCGCGGATCCGGAGCAGGTGGAGGCGGCCGCCGAGCGTTGCGAGGGAGAGCTCGGCCCGATCGACCTCTGGGTGAACAACGCGATGACGACGATCTTCTCCCCCTTCTCCGAGATCGCGCCGAATGAGTTCAGGCGTGCGACGGAGGTCACCTATCTCGGCACCGTCTGGGGCACCCGGTCGGCGCTCAAGCGGATGAGGCCGCGCAACCGCGGGAAGGTCGTGCTCGTCGGCAGTGCCCTCGCCTACCGCGGCATCCCACTGCAGGCTCCCTACTGCGGAGCGAAACACGCCATCAAGGGGTTCTTCGAGTCGGTGCGCACCGAGCTGATGCACGAGGGCAGCGACGTCGGCATCTCGATCGTCGAGCTCCCGGGGCTCAACACGCCGCAGTTCGATCACTGCCGCACCCGGCTGCCCAAGCAGCCGCAGCCCGTGCCGCCGATCTACGAGCCGGAGGTAGCAGCGGAGGCGATCGCCTGGATGGCCGAGAACGACGAGCGGGAGCTCTTCGTCGGCGCCCCGACCTGGAAGACGATCCTCGGCAACAAGTTCGCCCCGGCGGTCGCCGACCTCTATCTCGCGAAGAACGGTTACAGCGGCCAGCAGGCCTCGGAGCCGGTGAATGGGGACCGCCCGGACAACCTCTTCGAGCCGGTCGACCGGGAGAAGGACGAGGGGCCTCGCGGCCGCTTCGAGTCGAGCAGCAGGACGCGCAGCCCACTGCTCTGGCTGGCGAAGAACCGCCGCAAGGTCGGCGCCGCGACCCTGGCGGGAGCGGGTGCCACCGCTGCCGCCGCGACGGCTCTCCTGCGGAAGGACTGAAGGGAGCGACCCTGGCCGCTGCCGCGTCGACCGGCTGGAGCATCGAGCCCCCGCTGATCGTCTGTCTCGCCGTTCTTGCAGTCGCCTACTTCGTCCGCGTGCGGAACCTGAGCCGGTCCGGGCGTCGGACCGCACGGCTGCGGCAGGCCAGCTTCTACCTCGGCCTGCTGCTGCTGGCGGGAGCGCTGATCTCTCCGATCGACAGCATCGGCGAGAGCGACCTCTTCTACGTGCACATGGTTCAGCACCTGATGCTCGGGGACCTGGCGCCCCTGGCGATCGTGCTGGGCCTGACGGGTCCGATCCTCCGCCCGGTTCTCGCGCTGCCCTTGATCGGCCGCCTGCGGATCCTCGCGCACCCTCTCGTCGCCCTGCCCCTTTGGGCGGTCGTGTTCTTCGCCTGGCACATCCCCAGCCTCTACCAGGGCGCCATCGACCACTCCGCCGTCCACGCCCTCGAGCACCTCAGCTTCTTCTGGGCCGGGATCCTGATGTGGGCGGCCGTGGTCGAGCCGCTGCCGGGCCCGGCCTGGTTCGGGAGCGCCGCCAAGGCCACCTACGTCCTCGTGGTGAGAACACTCGGGGCCGTTCTCGCCTCGATCTTCATTTGGGCCGGCGAGCCGCTCTATCCCGCCTACGCGGCCGGCGAGCACCTGCGGGGCGTCTCCCCGCTCACCGACCAGACGATCGGCGGGGCGATCATGTTCATCGAGGGAGCGACCGTCACCCTGATCGTCTTCGCCTTGGTGTTCTTGCGCTGGACGCGCGAGGCGGAGCTCCGCCAGTCGCTGCTCGACGCCGGGCACGAGCCCGTAGCCGCCTCCCGCGCGGCGCGGTTCGGCCGCCGCAGGCTGGAGGCGAGCGGTCCTAGCGCGGCCCCTCGCCCATAGGGGCGGCGGCCAGAGCCTCAGTGCGAGCCGCCTCCCTGGCCTCCTCCTCGGCACGCACCTCCTCGGCATCGTGCTCCTCGATCTCCTGCAGGTTGAGGCAGATCCGCCTGGTCGCCAACAGGACGATCGGTGGGAGAACGAAGACGAGGACCCGGAAAATCCAGAGCTGAACCTGGTAGCTGAGGCCGATCAGGACATAGATGCGGTCGGCCGCGCCAAAGACGAAGACCAGCACGACCAGGCTGAGCACCGCAGCCCCGATCGCCGTTCGCCAGGGACGGTCGCGGGGTCGCTCGAGCAGGTTGTGGGTCGCGTAGTCGCCCGTGACCCGGCGTTCGAGCCAGGGCCAGGCCAGCAGCGCGCCCACGATCAGCAGCGGGAAGAGGGCTCCGCCCCAGAAGGGGTTGGGGACCACGGTGCGGTTCGCGATCACCACGTCGAAGTGCGGGACCAGCCGCAGCGCGCCGATCAGCCAGCCGAGATACCAGTCGGGCTGCGCGCCGTTCGTGCCCTGGCCGACGTGGTAGGGCCCCCAGAGCCAGATCGGGTTGATCTGCACCAGCCCACCGAGCAGGAAGAGCACCGCCGCCACGGCAAAGAACAGCGCCAGGGATCGCGGCGCGTAGCCGGGGAAGGTTGGACGGCCCACCACCTTCCGCTCGCTCCGCGGGGGCTCGCCGGCGAACTGGGTGTGATGACGGGAGGCGACCAGGGCCAGATGGATCGCGATCAGGGTGGCGATCACGACCGGCAGGATCAGGATGTGCGTGATGTACATCCGCGACCAGAAGTCGGGTTCCCCCGGAAACTGCCCTCCCCAGATCAGCAGGGCGAGGTTCGCGCCGACGAACGGGATCGAGAGCGCGACCGAGTAGCCGATCGCCAGGCCCATCCCCGAGAGCAGGTCATCGACGAGCGAGTACCCGAGATAGCCCTCGAGGAGCGCGAGGAACAGCATGAGCACGCCGATCACATAGGTGAGCTCACGCGGCTTGCGGTAGGCGCCCGTGAAGAAGACGCGGACCAGGTGGATGACGATCGCCGCCACGAACACGTCCGCCGCCCAGTGGTGGGTCTGCCGGATCAGCAGCCCGGCCTTGACCTCGAAGGAGATGTCGAGGACGGACCTGTACGCGGCGGTCACCGTCTGCCCGTGCAGAGGGGCGTAGCTGCCGTGGTAGACCGTCTTCGCCGTGCTCGGGTCGAAGAAGAGGGTCAGGTAGATCCCGGTCGCGACCAGGATGACGAACGAGTAGAGCGCGATCTCGCCCAGCAGGAAGGACCACTGGTCCGGGAAGACGTAGCGCAGCGCCTTGCGGACGAACGGAATGGCGCCCGTGCGCTCGTCCGCGATCCGGACGCCCTCGCGCAGCAGCCCGCGCCTCAAGACGGCCCCCTCGTGCGTACCCCCCAGAAGCTCGGGCCGACCGGTCCGGAGAAGTCGCCCGCCGCCCGCAGCGCCCCCTCGCCGTCGATCTCGAGCGGCAGCTGCGGGAGATTGCGGCCCGCCGGGCCGAACAGCACCGTTCCCCCGTCCGCCGGGTCGAAGGTCGAGTAGTGGCAGGGGCAGACGAGGGCGGGCTTCTGCTCGGCCTCGGGGAAGAGCGGCTTTCGGTAGAGGGCGACCGCGCAGCCGGCGTGGGTGCAGACCTTGGAGTAGGCGAGGATGCCCTCCGGTGCCCAGTCCTCGCGACCCGATGGCAGTTGGAGCGAGGCCGGATCGAGCCTGACCACGACCAGGGGCGAGCCGAGCTTGTCCGGATCGCCCCCCTCCGGGAAGGCGGTGTAGAAGCTGCCCTCCTCGATGTCATCCGCCCGATAGGGACGCTCGCGATCGTCCACCAGCCGGCGGCCTCGCCGCCAGGGCGACTCGTAGAGGGGGGCGGTGTCGAGCACCGGGCCGAGCGAGGCAGCGGGGGCGATCAGGGCCCCGCCCAGGGCCGCGCCGGCCGCGACACCTGCCCCACCGAGGAGCTTGCGGCGCGTGACCCGGTTCCCGCTTTCCCGCACGACCTGGAGCAGCTCCTCCCGCTCCTCGCGATGCTCGGAGTCCGTCTCGGGCACCGGGTAGTCCTCGGCCTCGTTCTCCTGCGGCACGAGCCGCTTCGAGACGATCACCAGGGCGACCGCGATCAGCCCGAAGGACGTTCCCAGGGCCAGGCCGAGGAACTGTGTGGAGTTCGCGAGGTCGAGTATGTAGATCAGGAGGAACATCACCGCCGCCGCCGCGGCGGCGAGGAGCAGGGCGATCACGGTCCACTCCGCCCCGGCGTCCGACTCCTGCTCGGGTACCACCCGCTCGCGCTGCTTGGGCAGCAGACGGCGGGCGACCGCAATGATGCCGCGCACCAGGGCTCGCGCCAGGAACGCGACGGCCAGGAGGAACCAGCCGAGGATGCGGCGGAGGAACCTCACGCCCTGGCCCTCTCCCCGATCAGCAGGCAGACGCCGACGAGCACGACGGCGGCCACGAGCCAGGCGACGATGCCCTCCGGCACGGGGCCGATGTGCCCGATCCCGAAGCCGCCCTGATCCGTCGGCGCCTTGCTCGCCTGGATGTAGGCGATGATCGCGTTGAGCTGGCGATCGTTGATCGTGTGGCGGGAGAAGCTCGGCATCAGATAGGGCCCGATGCGCACGGCCTCGGCGATCTGTGTCGTGGAGGCGTGCTGGAGCACCGGCACGCGCGCGTCGGTGACGTAGCCGCCCTCGCCGACGATCTGGTGGCAGCCCGCGCAATGCTCGGTGAAGAGCTCCATCCCGCGCGAGACGTGGGAGTAGTCGGGATGTGGTGAGGGAATGGGCGGCCCCTTGCCGAGGGAGGCAACGTACGCGGTCAGCGCCCGGATCTCGCTGTCGCTGAACTCCGGGCGCCCGCGTTCGGGCTCCTCCCCCGGGCGGCTGATGGGCATGCGGCCGGTCCGCAGGTAGAAGTCAGCCGCCTGCGCACCGACGCCCTGCAGGCTCGGTCCCGCGCCCTCGATGTTCCCTGCGCCTCGGACCGGGTTCGAGGTGCTCACCCCGCGCCCATCGATGCCGTGGCAGCTCGAGCAGTTGGCTGCGAAGAGCTCCGAGCCGAGCTCGAGCGGCATGCGTCCGGGCTCCCCCGGCGGATGCACCACCCCGCTCGGTGGCTGGGCGTAGGCGACGATCGCGAAGGCGAGTGCGGCAAGCGTGACGATCAGCAGCGGCAGCGGCACCCGCCACCGCCAGCGCCGACGGCTGTCCGGGCGTGCGCTCATCCGGCCGGGCAGTAGGAGTAGATGAGCTCACCGACCAGGTTCAGCGTCATGATCGCGACGAAGACTGGGGTCACCGCCATCCCGACCGCGGCGAGGAACCGGTTCCGGCCCCCCGGGGGGGCGGTGCCGGCGCCGTCGGTCGAGCGATAGAGCAGGTAGGAGAGCATTCCCGCGGCCAGCGCCATCGGGATGGCGATCGCCGAGAGCACGATGATCCAGGCGTCGAGCGAGATGCCCCACATCGCGCCGGCCCGGCTGCACTCCGCCTGGGTCAGCCAGTAGCTGACGCCGAACTGGACCGCCCAGGCTGCGGGTGCGCCCAGCACGGCGAACCACAGCAGCGGGGAGACCGGGGAGCTCGGCTGCTCGATTCGGATATCGGTGAGAGGCACCCTCATAGCGACGGGTAGAGCTGGGTGAGGACGACCGGTACCGCGATCGCCGCGACGAAGTACCAGTAGTAGGACGTCACCCGCAGGATGAGGAGGCGGTAGTTGGTCAGGCCACCGAGCAGGCGGGTGAGCAGGAACGCATCGAGCGCGAGCCCCACCGCGACATGTGCGTGGTGAAGGCCGACCAGCACGAAGTAGATCGAGCCGTAGGCCGTCTCGGTCGGTGAGAACTTGTTGATGTCGTCGACGAAGAGGTGGATCTGCAGCCCTAGGTAGGTCGCCTGGATGGCGGTGGCCGCCGCGAGCAGCAGCCAGGCGAGCTTCACCCGCGAGGCCTTGGCCGCCCGCACAGAGCCCGCGATCGGCAGCACGCTCACGATCAGGATCCCCGTCAGCACCAGCGGGAACGTCACCTCGGGCTTCGGGACGCCCGGGGGCGGCCAGGTCACGTCCTTGAAGCGGAGGTAGAAGTAGGTCGCGATCAGCGAGGAGAACAGGGTCACCTCGGTGGCGATCAGGAGCAACATGCCCCACTCGCCGCTGGAGAGGGTGCGGCGCCGGCGATCGACGGCGGCGGCCTCCTGCGAGCTCGTCGCCTCCATGCTGCGGGTCACCTCTGGTCTCATCGCGCGACCTCCCTCATGCCTCCTGAGGCTCCTTCCCGTGCCAGGCCGCCAGCACTCCCAGCAGCGCGAGCAGGAAGATCCCCGCCACGATCCAGATCTTCAAGAGCAGGAAGGCGAAGACGCCCGCCATGGCGGTGGCCACGACGGGTGGCCAGGGCGAGCTGGAGGGCATCTGAAGGATCTCGTCCCAGTCCGCGTCGACCGAGGTGCTGGCGGGCGTCTCGTGGCCCTGACCCAGCACCTTCTCCCCCCGTTTCAGCTTCTCGCGGTCCTCGGCGCGATCGTCCTCGTCCCACATCGCGTAGGCGGTGCTGACCTTCGGGATGACCGGGTAGTTGTAGGACGGCGGCGGTGAGCTGACCGACCATTCGAGCGTGGGGCCTCCGAAGGGGTCCGGTCCGGCCTTCGCGCCCCGGAACAGGCTGACCGCGAGATTGACCACGACCATCAACAGCCCGATCGCCAGCAGGTACGACCCCAGCGTCTCGAGCAGGTTGAGCCCGTGCCAGCCCAGGCCGGAGGGATAGGTGTAGTCGCGACGCGGCATCCCCTCCAGGCCGAGGATGTGCATCGGGAAGAACGTCAGGTTCATCCCCGCGAAGGTCGTCCAGAAGCTCGCCTGCCCCCAGCGCTCGTAGTACATCCGCCCGGTGACCTTGGGGAACCAGAAGAACATGCCCCCCAGGAGGGGGAAGACCGCCGCACCGAAGATCACGTAGTGGAAGTGGGCGACGACGTAGTAGCTGTCGGTGAGCTGCTGGTCGAAGGGGATCGCGGCGAACGTGACACCCGACAGCCCGCCCAGCATGAACAGGATGATGAAGCCGATGATCCAGAGCAGGGGCGTCTTGAACCGGGGTTTCCCGGTGACGATCGTCGTGATCCAGGCGAATAATTGGATCCCGCTCGGGATCACGATCAGCAGGCTCGCCGCGGCGAAGTAGACGGTCGTCGCCGTCGATAAGCCGACCGCGAACATGTGATGCACCCAGACCCCGAAGCCGATGAAGGCGACCATGATCTCAGCGAGCGCGACGAGCGGGAAGGCGACCATCTTCCGCCTGACGAAGGTCGGGATGATCGCCGTGGCGATCCCGAAGGCGGGCAGGATGATGATGTAGACCTCGGGGTGGCCGAAGATCCAGAAGAGGTTCTGCCAGAGGATCGTGTCGCCGCCGGCGTTGATGTCGTAGAAGTGGAAGCCGAGCAGGCGGTCGAACTCGAGCAGGCCGAGCGCGCAGGTGAGAGGCGGAAGCGCGAAGACCAGCGCGAAGGACACCGCCAGCATCGCGAAGCAGAAGAGCGGCATCCGGTTCAGCGACATGCCGGGTGCCCTCAGCTTGAAGATCGTGACGATGAAGTTGATCGCGGTGGCCGTGGTCGAGATGCCGGTGAAAATCAGGCCCAGGGCGTAGAAGTCGATCCCGGGCCCCGGGCTGTAGTCCTTTGAGGCCAGGGGGACGTAGTCGAACCAGCCGGCCGAGGGCGCATTGCCGCTGAAGACTCCGACGTAGATGAAGATCCCGGAGGCGAGGAAGATCCAGAAGGAGAGCGCGTTCAGGCGGGGGAACGCGAGGTCGCGGGCGCCGATCATGAGCGGCAGCAGGTAGTTGCCGAAGGCCCCGATCGAAATCGGCACGACGAACAGGAAGATCATCGTCACGCCATGGGTCGTGAAGGCCTGGTTGTAGGCGTCGGGCCCGAGCACGTGCTCGTTCGGCCCGATCAGCTGCGTCCGGATCAGCAGCGCCTCCACGCCGCCCGCCCCGAAGAAGAGCAGGGTGGCGAAGAAGTACATGAGTCCGATCCGCTTGTGATCGACCGTCGTCAACCAGCCGAGGATTCCCGGGCGCTCCTCCCAGATCCGCTCGAGCCGGTCGATCCGGTCGGGGGCGAGGGCCGGTGTGGCCGCCTCCATCAATTCAGGCTCCTCAGATAGGTGACGATCGAGGAGATGTCGGCGTCACTCAGGTTGAGCCCCGGCATCTTGTTGCCCGGCTTGAAGTGCTGCGGATCGTGGATCCATTCCTGGAGATGGGTCGTGTCGTTCGGCAGGGTGAGCGCGGCCAGCGTGCCCCGCGTCGCCAGATGGGTGAGGTCGGGGCCGATGCGGCCGCGCGCCGATGTCCCGCGGATCTGATGGCAGCTCGCGCACTGGTTCGAGAGGAAGAGCTGCTGCCCGGCGCTCTGGGCGGGGTTAGAGGGGGCCGGTGCCTTCGCAGCCATGTTCGCCAGCCAGGCCCGGAACTGGTCGGGGGGCTCGGCGATGACGTAGAAGGACATGTGCGAGTGCTGCAGGCCGCAGAACTCCGCACACTGGCCGCGGTAAGTCCCGGGCTGATCCGCGTAGATCCCGAGTCGATTCGCCCGGCCCGGAATCACGTCGATCTTGCGGTTCAGCTGGGGGACCCAGAAGGAATGGATCACGTCGGCCGAATGCGTGACAACGTTCACCTGGGTCCCGGCCGGGATGTGGATCTCATCCGCCGTCACCGCGGCCGTCCCCGGGTAGCTCACCTCCCACCACCACTGATGGGCTGTCACGTCGATCGTGAGGCCGGTCGAGCTCGCGGCCGGAGCGTCGGTCTTGCCGAGCACATAGACGTCCGAGACGAAGAAGAGCGCGATCAGGATCAGGATCGGGATCGCGATACCGAAGCTGACCACCAGCGTCATCTCGGCCTTCGCGCTCTTCCCGAAGAAGGGCAGGCCCTCCCGGTCGCGGCGGATCCAGGCATAGACGAGCATGCCCAGGGCACCGAGGAAGACGACGGCCGCTGCCACCAGCATCCACCACCACAACGTCGAGATGTCGCGGGCCTGGGGGCTGTGCGGATCGAGCGGCGATTGACTGCCGCAGCCTGCAAGCGCGAGGGCGAGCACCCCTGCGGCGACCGGCACGGCACGGCGACGAGATGAGCGGCCCACCTTCGATGTCGACCGTCTGTCTGCCAATTGCGCGCCCCGAGTCCAGGCACGGCGTACGTACCCTCGCCCTCAGCGCGGCAAACGGTCAGCCCCGCCGGGGTGTCAGCTAGAGCAGCTTCTCCTCGGATCCCTTGTATGCGATCTGCAGGAAGTCGCTGATCGTCACCGTCGCGAAGATGGAGCAGATGAACCGGGTCGCGCGCGGGACCGTCGCGAAGCCCGCGAGCGCCGCCGTGGCGATCCATTGCCCGATGCAGAAAGGACAGACCAGAAGCTCGCCGATCGCCTGGCGCATCCCGCCCACCTGCCTCGGCTTCTCCTCGACCTCCCCAGGACCGCCCTCCCCCTCGAACTCGGTGAACGGAGCGCGAAGCGGCGTGGTCACGCGGTCCTTGGTGATCACACGGCTGACCTTGTGAGTCGCGACCCCCGCGAGCAGAAGGTCGTCCGGAGCGATCCTCTTGGGAAAGCCCTTGCCCGACCTCACGCGAGCGGCGAGGAACGCCGCCACGAGGGCGTTGTAGACGACGATCAGAATCAGGTGCGCGCCGAGGGGCTTGTCCTCGCCGTGCGCGTACTCGCGCTTGATCTCGGCCGCCTTCTCGGCCAGTTGCTCCGGCCCGGTGGTTCCATCTGAGCGATCACGTGCAGCCGCTTCCATGCTTCGCCTGTTACCCGCCCAGGCGATCTCGAACCGTTTGCGCTCCGCTGGGTGGGGTATCGAATTGGCCCATGGAGCTATCGCTGCTACTCATCGTGATCGGGATCCTCCTCGCCGTGCTCGTCAACTACGGGCTCGGACTGGCGTGCATCCTGATCGGGCTCGTCCTGCTGATCTGGCCCAGGCTGCGCGCTTCCGCCTGAGCGGCCGCGCTATGTTCGCGGGCGCGTGAAGCTGCTCGCCTTCAGCGACCTGCACCGAGATCTGGACCAGGCGGCGAGCCTGGCAGAGCGGTCCTCGGACGCCGACGTCGTGATCGCGGCGGGTGACTTCGCGTCCGTCCACGAAGGGCTCGAGGAGACGATCGACGCGCTCAAGCCGATCGGGACGCCCACGGTGCTCGTGCCCGGGAACAACGAGACCGCGGACGCGCTGCGTGCCGCCTGCCAGGGATGGGACGCCGCGACGGTGCTGCACGGCGAAGGAACCGAGATCGAGGGGACGCAGTTCTTCGGCCTGGGTGCCGGGATCCCCGTCACCCCCTGGGACTGGAGCTTCGATCTCGACGAGGACGAGGCCGCCCGGAAGCTGGCCGGCTGTCCGGAGGGCGCGGTTCTGGTCGTTCACTCGCCACCGAAGGGCCACTGCGACCGGTCGAGCTCCGGCGACCATCTCGGCAGCCAGGCGATCCTCGACGCGATCGAGGCCAGGCGCCCGCCGCTCGCGGTCTGCGGGCACATCCACGAAGCCTGGGGCGCGCAGAGTGAAATCGGGTCGACCCGGGTCATGAACCTCGGCCCGAGCGGTACCGCAATAGAGTTGGGGCCGTGAACGACTGGGAACAGCCCCCGCGAGGCCGCGACGAGTGGCGCGTCGAGGTCGCTCTCGACGAGGACCACAACGGCGCCACGCTCAGCGATGCGCTCCATCACCTGCAGGTGGACAACGAGGCGCGCAAGCTGCTCGGCGGCAGCGTGGTCGTGACGCGCGACGGGCGCTTCGTCTTCCTCTACGCCTGGCATGAGGAATCTGCGCAGCAGGCCGAGCACGTCGTCAAGAACCTGATGCAGGACGAGAAACTGGCCGGTGAGGTTCGCCTGATGCGCTGGCACCCGATCGCCGAGGAGTGGAAGGACGCCTCCGAGCCCCTTCCCGATGACGAGGCGGCCCGGGCTCAGGAGATGCGGGAGGCCGAGCAGGAGGGATCCACCGAGGCCCACCGCTATGGCGAGTTCCCGTGGGAGGTCGTCATCGACCTCGATCACATCCGCGACGGTCAGGCCCTCGCGAAGAAGCTCCGGGACGAGGGTCTGCCGGTGAAGCGCCACTTCCGCTCGCTGCTGGTCGGCGCCCCGTCGGAGGACAAGGCCGTCGAGCTGGGCGAGCGCCTCGAGGGAGAGGTCCCGCAGGGCGCGCGGATCGGCATCCGCGGCAACCCGGATGACATGCCCCTCCCCGCCTTCGTGAACCTGAGCGCGCTCAAGCCCGGGTTCCTGCGCGACCTCGGGCTCTGAGACTTGCAGCGGACCTACGACCGCGACTCGGCCGAGTTCGCCCGGGTTCTTGCGTTCACCGATGGGCTCTTCGCGATCGCGATGACGCTCCTGATCGTCGCCGTCGCGGTGCCGCACATCAGCGACGAGGGCAGCGTCCACCAGCTGGCCGACTCTCTCAACGACCTCCTTCCGGCCTTCACCAGCTTCTTCATCAGCTTCGCGGTGATCGGCCGGTACTGGCTGGCCCACCACCAGTTCGTCTCGCTGCTCGGCGCGATGAGCCAATCCTTCATCGCCCTCAACCTCGTCTACCTGGCGTTCATCGCCTTCCTTCCCTTCCCCACGGCCCTGCTCGGCGAGTTCTTCTCGAACCCGCTTTCGATCGTGATCTACGCGGTCAACGTCGGGATCGTCAGCGGCATGGAGGTGGTGCTCTTCCGGAACGCATACCGGAACGACCTCCTCCAGCGGAAGCCGACGCCCGAGGTCTACCGCTTCGGCGTGATCGCCTCGCTCTCCCCGGTGTTCTTCTTCGCCGTCTCGATCCCCATCGCGTTCGTCTCGACCACTCTTGCGGTCCTGACCTGGTTCCTCACCGCCCCGCTCGGCGCCTGGCTCGAGCGGCGGGCGCCCGAGGGCGTCGAGTCGCTCCTGGGCCCTTAGACCCCGACGATGCGGTCTCGCCCGGCTTCCTTGGCGGAATAGAGGGCCTGGTCGGCGCGCGCGGTCAGGGACTCGGCGCTCTCGGAGCCGTCCCAGCAGCACACCCCCGCTGAGCAGGTCTGCTCACCGGGCACACAGGTGCGGAGGCGCTCCAGCATCTGCTCTGCCCGCTCGAGGTCCGTGCCGGGCAGGGCGACCGCGAACTCCTCTCCGCCGTAGCGCGCGAGGATGTCTCCGGCGCGGAGCGTCTGGGACCAGGCTCCCGCGATCTGCTTCAGGAACCTGTCCCCCGCCTGGTGGCCGTTGGTGTCGTTGTAGTCCTTGAACTTGTCGAGGTCGAGGATCGAGACGCACAGCGAGCCGCCGTCTCGATCCGCCCGAGAGAGCTCGCGGCCGAGCTCCTCGTCCCAGGCCCGACGGTTGAGGAGGCCGGTGAGGTCGTCCGTCCTGGCCGCCACCTCGAGTCGGCCGAGCAGCTCGCCCCGCTCGATCGCAATCGCAGCCTCGAGGGCGAGCAGTCGCACGGCGCGGCGGGTCTCCCCCGCCAGAGCCTCGAGCGGCTCGCGCCAGTAGACGGCGAGGACGCCGACGGCGGTGCTCTTCTCCCGGAGGATGGGCTGCCAGAGCCCCGCGCCCGCCTCGAAGCCCGGCGAGAGCTCCTGCGCCGGCTTGCCCCCGTGCAGAGTCGTGAATCGGTCCGTTGCGGAGGTGAAGGCCTGAATCGCGCCCGAGCTCGGGGTGACGAAGGGAATGGAGGCCCCCTCGGCATCGACCCCCGCCACGGCGGTCGCCTGCAGCGCGTCCCCGGTATGGGTCGGGCGCCAGAGCACTGCGGCGGATGCATGAGCCGTGCGGACCGCCGCCGAGCAGATCGCCCAGCCCACCGCCCGCGGATCGCTCTGCGTCGCGAGCTGCCTCGCGACCTCGCCCACCGCCTCCAGGTTCGCCGCCCTTCTGGCCGACGCGTCGGTCTCGCTGCGAAGCCGCCCGGCGAGCTGGTCGACGAGCAGGCCCGCGACCAGGATGCTGCCGACCGTGACTACCCAGCGGGCCACCGGGGTCGGGCCCCCAAGCTCCGTGAGCACCCAGCCGTAGGCGGCGGCGACGGCAGCCATCTGGATCAGGCCCCAGCGCAGGCCGAAGAAGAAGAACGCGTAGACGCCGATCCACAGGTACCAGATCGTGTAGTAGCCGCTGGGATCGTGGCCGTAGTAGACAGCGCGCGTGACGATGGCGGTCCCGCCGAGCACGATGACCGGCAGCGACCAGTCCGGCACCCTGTTGCGGAGGATGACCATCACGACGCCCGCGCCGAAGGCGATCAGGACGTTGCTCCACAGGTTGGGCGCGTCGTACTCGCTCGGGTGCGGCAGAAGCAGCGAGAGCCCGCCGATCGCAGCCCCGGCGAGGAACAGCACACCGAGGATGGCGGCCATGATGCGCGGCTGGTGAAACTCGCGGCTGCCGAATTCTCTGTTCGCCGCGCCTTCGCCCGTATTCACCCTCCGAATATCGACCATCCCCACGGAGCCGAACAACCGTAATTTCTCCCGAATCGCGGCGGCTCTACCCTGAACCGATGAGCGAGAACGGCGGCATCGACCCCGGCACCTCGATGGGACCGGTCCGCCTGACGGTCGCCGACGCCGGGCGGGCGCGCGACTTCTACCGCGACGCAATCGGGCTTTCAGAGCTTCAGCCGGACGACGGAATCGTTCGACTTGGAACGGAGGATGCGCCGGACGAGGCGACCGTCGAGCTGGTCGGTGACCCGGACGCGCCGCCTCGTCCCCGAGGCACGAGCGGCCTCTTTCACCTGGCGATCCTCGTGCCGACCCGCGCGGACCTCGCCCGGGCCCTCCAGCGAGTGGCCGAGGCGGGCTGGCGCCTCTCGGGCGCGTCGGACCACCTGGTCAGCGAGGCGCTCTATCTGAGTGACCCCGAGGGAAACGGGATCGAGCTCTACCGCGACCGCCCCCGTGAGGAATGGCCCATCCGCGACGGCGTCCTGCAGATGGACACCCTGCCGCTGGACCTCGACGGCGTCCTCGGCGAGCTCCGGCGCGAGGACGGCGATGCGCCGATGGCGGCCGGCACGCGGATCGGCCATGTTCACCTGAACATCGGGGACCTCACGGCGGCCGAGGCCTTCTACTCCGGAGCGCTCGGCTTCGACGTCACCGTCCGGGGGTATCCGGGCGCCCTGTTCGTCTCTGCGGGCGGCTACCACCATCACCTCGGCCTCAACACGTGGGCCGGTGAGGGCGCCCCTCCCGCGCCCGAGGGTGCCCGCGGCCTCCGTCAGTTCGAGATCGTGCTGCCGAGCGGCGAATCGCTCGCCGCCGAGGAGGGCCGGCTGCGCGAGGCCGGATTCGAACCCACACCGCAGGAAGGCGGAGCCCTGGTGACCGACCCCGCCGGCAACCGGGTGCTCCTGCGAGCGCTCGGCTAGTTGCCGCCCCGGCCCGCGGTGCTCTGCCCGACCTCGATCAGGTGGCCGTCCGGGTCGCGCATGTAGCAGCGGATCTCGGCACCGCGGTCCTGCGGTGGCGTGAGGAACTCGGCGCCCTTCGCACCCCACTCCTCATAACAAGCCTGGATGTCGGCGACCCGGATGTTGAGGAAGGCGCTCACCCGGTTGGGGTCGTCGGGCACGTCGAGCACGACCTCCGGCTTGTCCTCGGTCGGGCCTCCGCCGACGTTGATGATCACCCACGAGTTGGCGAGCTGAACGATGGTCGGCTCGCCCTCCATCACCACCTCGCCGCCCAGCACACCCGCGTAGAAGGCCGCCGAGCGGGCCACGTCGGCGCTGACGAGGAAGTGCGTCAACGCGATCCCTTCGCTCGGTGCCGGAAAGTCGCCCACCGGCGCAGCCTAGCCCTCTCTCCTAGGCCGGCGGCAGCCCCCTGGCGGTTGAGCCGTCCGCCTTCACGCCGAGTGCTGGAAGCGTCGTCTGATCTCCGATCCACTGCAGGAGCTGGTCCGCCGTCTTGAGCTGCCACGTCCGGCCCTGGCGCGACCATGCGCAAAGCCATAAAGCGGCTCGCTCCGGGTCGGCCAATCCGGGGATCTCATTGATCCGAGTCTCGATTGCGTCAAACGCGACGCGGGAACGAACGAGCCCCATCACGTCGATCTGTGCATCCACGAGGTCCATGGTCTCCCCCTTTCTTGGTTGGAGCCATGTGCCGAAGCGCTAGCAATATCACCCGGGTCGACTCAGCCCGAGGCGATCCGGTCACGGGCTCCGCAATATGCGCTGAATCCGGCCCAGCGGGTGGCCCGACCTCGTGTCGAACCGCGTATTGCGATCTTTGTACGTGCGGACAATGCTCCGATCGCTCCCTGGCCTCTAATCTCTCGGCTCGATTCTTGTGATCAATCCGGCGCGCCCGCATGGCGCGCCACGCCTGCGAGGAGGCTGCCCCGACGATGTTGAAGACGACCCGCTCCCAGAACGTCACTTCCGCCAGCTGGAGCCCGAACGGCGACTCCCTCGGGACCGTCGACCTGACCAAGGACGACAACAACCCGTTCGGCATCAACGTCTTCTCGCCGGCCGTGCAGAAGGACCGCCTGCCCAAGGATGTCTACGAGAAGCTGCAGAAGACCCTCGAGCAGGGCGAGGCGCTAGACACCTCGCTGGCGGACGCGGTCGCGGATGCCATGAAGGAGTGGGCCCTCGAGCGCGGCGCGACGCACTTCACGCACGTCTTCCAGCCCCTCACCGGGCTCACCGCGGAGAAGCATGACTCGTTCTTCGAGCCCAACCGCGAGGGCAAGTGGATCGCGAAGTTCTCCGGCAAGGAGCTGATCCAGGGCGAGCCGGACGCATCCTCCTTCCCGACCGGCGGCATCCGCGACACCTTCGAGGCCCGCGGCTACACGGCGTGGGACCCGACCAGCCCGGCGTTCATCCTCGAGAACCCGAACGGCGCGCTGCTCTGCATCCCGACCGCCTTCGTCTCCTGGACGGGTGAGGCCCTCGACGCCAAGACGCCGCTCCTTCGCTCGATGGACGCGCTGTCGAAGTCGGCCGTCCGTGCACTGGGACTCCTTGGGGACGACGAGACCAAGCGGGTCTTCACGACGGTCGGGCCCGAGCAGGAGTACTTCCTGATCGATGAGAACTATTACTACGCCCGCCAGGACCTGGTGATCACCGGCCGGACCCTCTTCGGCGCCAAGCCGGCCAAGGGCCACGAGCTCGACGATCACTATTTCGGCTCTATCCCGGAGCGAGTCCTCGCCTGCATCATGGACTTCGAGAACGAGCTGGCGAAGCTCGGTGTGCCGATCAAGACCCGCCACAACGAGGTCGCCCCCGGCCAGTACGAGCTGGCGCCGATCTTCGAGAACTCGAACGTCGGGTCGGATCACCAGCAGCTGAGCATGCAGATCATGCAGAAGGTGGCCCGGAAGTACGGCCTGGTCTGCCTGCTGCACGAGAAGCCCTTCGCCGGCGTCAACGGCTCGGGCAAGCACAACAACTGGTCGATGGGCACCGACACTGGCCACAACCTGCTCGAGCCCGGCGACACCCCCGCGGACAACCTGAACTTCCTGTTCTTCTGCGCCGCGGTCATCCAGGCGGTCAACAAGCACCAGGGCCTGCTGCGGGCCTCCGTGGCCGGCATCGGCCAGGACCACCGCCTGGGGGCCAACGAGGCCCCCCCGGCGATCATCTCGATCTTCCTGGGCGCAGAGCTGACGAAGGTCTTCGAGGCGATCTCCTCGGGCTCGGGCGATCCGCACACCCCCGGCTCGTTCCTCGAGCTGGGCGCCGAGGTCCTGCCTCCGCTGCCGATGCACGGCGGCGACCGCAACCGGACCTCGCCGTTCGCCTTCACCGGCAACAAGTTCGAGTTCCGTGCCCTCGGGTCGAGCCAGTCCCTGGCCTTCCCGAACACCGTCCTCAACACCATCGTCGCGGAGGCGATCGACGACCTCTCCGACAAGCTCGAGGCCAAGGGCGGCGACGATCTGCCGGCCGCGGTCACCGAGGTCGTCAAGGAGGCCTACGACGGGAACAAGCAGGTCGTCTTCGACGGCGACAACTACGACGAGGCGTGGCACAAGGAGGCTGAGGAGAAGCGCGGCCTGAAGAACCTGCGGACCACGCCGGACGCCCTGCCCGAGGTGCTCGCGGACGCGACGAAGTCGATGATGGCCAAGTACAGCGTGCTCAACGAGCGCGAGCTCGAGTCCCGCTTCGAGGTCTGGCTGGAGCAGTACATCATCCGCGCCAACATCGAGGCCGAGACGGCCGACACGATGGCCCGGACGATGATCCTGCCGGCCGCCCTCCGCTACCTGGCGCTCGGCGACGAGGCCGGCATCGGCGCGGTCACCGAGGAGACGACCCCGCTGGTTGACGAGCTGGTCGCGGCGATCAAGGAGCTCGACGAGGCCAACCAGTACCCGGACGGCCTCGAGGGGATGGACCTCGCGATCCACGCCCGCGACAAGCAGATCGCCGGCATGGCGAGGGTTCGCGAGGCGGCGGACAAGCTGGAGAAGATCGTCCCCGACGACCTCTGGCCGCTGCCGAAGTACGCGGAGATGCTGTTCATCCGGTAGCTGGGCGCGGATCAGGCTGAACCCGAGCGTTCCGCCGAGAAGAAAGCACTCGCGGCTACGCCTATTGGGCGCTGTCAATCAAATGTCCAATTGGCCACAGGGGCTAATAGTCGGTATCCGGCTGGCCGATTAATCGGGTGCATGGAGGCGCAGACTGATCGCCTTCGGGCGATCATCAAAACCCAGAGCGAGATCACGGCCGCGGACCTCGATTCCGGCGAGCTGATGAGGCTGGTGGTCGAGCGCGCCCAGGAGCTCACGGGGGCGAGAGCCGGCGTCATCGAGGTCCCAGACGAGGACGAGATGGTCTACACGGTCACCACCGGCGACGCCACCCCCTACCTCGGCATCAGGCTGGACCGCGACAGCAGCCTCTCGGGCCTTGCCCTGGACCTCGACCAGGTTCTCCACTGCAACGACACCGAGGTGGATCCCCGAATCGACCGCGCCGCCTCTCGCAGGGTGAACGCCCGGTCGATGATCGCCGTTCCGCTGCGTCACGGCGATGATGCGTTCGGCGTCCTCAAGGTCTACTCATCCGCAGCGGGAGCCTTCGGGCCGGAGGAGGTGGAGACGCTCCAGTTGCTCACCCAATCGATCTCGGCGCAGATGGCCCACGCCTCCCTCTTCGAGATCAAGGAGATGGAGAGCCGAACGGATGCGCTGACCGGCCTGCTCAATCGCCGCGCGTTCGAGGAGCGTCTGTCGGTCGAGGCTGCGCGCAGCACCCGCTACCAGCACCCCCTTGCCCTCGCCATCTTCGACCTCGATGGGTTCAAGGCCGTCAACGACGAGCTCGGACATCCCGCGGGCGACACGGTCCTCCGCGGCGTGGCCAAGGCGATCGACTCCTCCCGGCTGACCGACGATGCGTTCCGGATCGGCGGCGATGAGTTCGCGCTGTTGATGCCCGAGACCTGGCTCGAAGGAGCGAAGGTCGCCGCCACACGCGTCGTCACGGCGATCGAGGATGCCCAGCTCGGAGAGCTCAGCGTCACCGCCTGCTTCGGGGTCGCATCCCTGTCGAGCGGGGATGGACTGGCCCTGCACGACGCCGCCGATCGCGCGCTGCTGAGGGCGAAGCGCGAGCCATCGCCCGGGCGGATCGTGCCTCCCTCCGCCCACTGAATAAGCTCCGGCAATCGACTTCCAGGTCCGCAAAGACGATCTGCAGCAGACGCGCTTCGAGGAGAACGATGCGCCCGAGCTCGAGGAGGGGCAGGTGCTCCTCGGCGTCGACTCCTTCGGCCTCACCACCAACAACATCACCTACGCGGTGATGGGCGAGGCGATGAACTACTGGGACTTCTTCCCGGCCGAGGATGGGTGGGCGCACATGCCGGTCTGGGGTTACGCCGACGTCGTCGATTCGAAGGCCGAGGGCGTGCCCGAGGGGATCAGGGTCTACGGCTACCTGCCGCCCGCGAGCCATCTGGTCGTCCAGCCCGATCGCGCCAGCGACACGGACTTCGTGGACGTCTCACCCCACCGCGTCGGCCTCCCCGCCGCCTACAACCGGTATCTGCGCACAGACGGCAACGACATGTACGAGAAGGCGAACGAGGACTACGAGATCCTCCTCTGGCCCCTCTACTTCACCTCGTTCCTGATCGACGACTTCCTCGGCGACGAGGACATGTTCGGAGCGAAGCTCGCCGTGCTCTCCTCGGCGTCGAGCCGGACGACCTCCGCGCTCGCCTATCTGCTGAGCAAGCGGGACGGCGTCGAGGTGATCGGATTGACCTCGCCCCGGAACGTGGAGTTCACCGAGTCGCTCGGCGTCTACGACCGGGTGGTCACCTATGACGAGCTCGACTCGATCGACCGCGACCCGGCCGTCTACGTCGACGTCGCCGGCGATGCGAAGGTGCGCAGCGCCGTCCACGGTCATTGGGGGGATGAGCTCAAGCACGACGCCGCCGTCGGCATCACGCACAAGGGCGACCTCGGCGGCTCGGAGGAGCTGGCCGGCCCCGCTCCGACCTTCTTCTTCGCGCCCACCCGCCTACAGAAGCGCACAGAGGACTGGGGCGCAGAGGGCCTGAACCAGCGGCTCGCCGACGCCTGGCGGCCCTATGTCGAGTGGGCCCGCGGCTGGCTCCGGGTCGAGCACGGCTCCGGCCCTGAGGACGTCGAGCGCATCTACCGAGAGGTGCTCGACGGCAAGTCCGACCCCGCGGTCGGTCACGTGCTGCGACCGCGCGACTAGTTCCGCCGACTCTTCCTGCGCCGGTAGTCCCTCGCCTTGGCGCGCGAGCCGCATACCGACATCGAGCACCAGCTCCCGGCCTGGTTGCGGCTGTGGTCGTAGAAGGTCCAGCCGCAGTCGTCCCCGGGGCAGGCTTTGAGCCGGATCCACCTGCCGTCGAGCTGGGCGATCGCAGCGATCGTTCCGATCAGGGCCAGAACGCCATCGACGTCCCGCGACCACGGGACGAAGTCCGGCGGCGAATCGGCGCCCAGCTTGACGAAGGGACCGGGGCCGCGTAGGGCTCGTTCCAGCTTTTCGACCGCCTCACGGTCCAGCTCAGCGCCGTTGTTGGCGAAAAACAGCGCCTGAAGGCCGTCCCTTGCGTCCAGGGCTCGACGAAGGCCGGCCTCGCTCACCCGCGTGCCGGCGGGAACGAGGTCTCGATCGATGAACCACCTCGCCAGCCCTTCCCGGTCGGCGAACTGGTCCTGGAGCTCGCGCTCGAGATCCCAGCGCGAGTTGACGAAGGCCTGTACCAGCGACAACTCACCAGGAGCGGGCGGCCTGTCGCCAGGCTGCAGTTCGCTCCTGTTTCCCATCACCAGCGTCATGCTATACGGTGGTAACGCCATGAGGTTCGTGACGACAGCCCTGATCGCGGGGGTTGTGCTCGCCGGGTGCGGGTCCTCATCGAACGGCGGCATGGCCTCGGCTCCGTCTCCGCCACCACCTTCCCCGGCGCCGACGCCGGTCTCCGCACACCATCGCCACCTGCAGCCGGCATGCTCCCGGCGAGCACGAGCGGTGCTCGCGAAGACGGCTTCCGTCCAGCCGGACGCTGTGACTGGCTCTCCGTTCAAGGCCTCGAACAATGCGGCTGGCTGCCGGCTACATGCCGGAGATGTGGGAGCGGTCGTCATGCTCGACAGCGCGCCCCAGCCCTACATCCGGATGGATCGCGAACAAGTCGAGTTCTGGCAGAACGTGGAGTGGTCTCACAAGGCGGCTCATGCCGCGCCGGCGCCCGTGACGAGCCTGGGGCTCGGGGGATTCTGGTTCCCGTTGCAGAGCCGGATGCTGACCACTGACGGCGTTCGCCTGGACACCATCAAGGTGATCTGGCCCACCGGCGCAGCTGCGCGCAAGCCCCTCGCGATCCGGCTCGCGCACGTCTACCTCGGGCCGCCGGTCAAGCCGCCGGGCTACTAGACCTCCAGCCGCTGCTCCTCGAGGTCGAGCTCGCGCTCGACCCGGCGCATCACCTCGGCGCTGATCTCCCGCTGGTTTCGCAGCCGGATGAGCTCCGCGCGCTGGACCGCGTAGATCTCGTGCATCAGCCGCTGGTAGGCGAGGGAACGCTCCTCGACCCCGTCCTCGTCGTCGATCTTCCCGGCCCGGATCGCGAAGCGGCGCTTGCGGTAGCGGTAGAGGTTGCGGACGCGCTCGACCGTGCCGTCGCGGGTCCAGTCCTCCCCCTCGAGCTCGTCCACGCGGTCAAGAGCCGCCTTGGCGATCACCAGCCGGGCCCTGGTCTCCTCGTTCTCCTCCTCAGAGCCGTCCTCGACCACGTCCAGTCGCCGGATCACCCAGGGCAGCGTCAGTCCCTCCCCCACCACCGTCACGAGGATCAGCGCGAACGTGATGAAGAGGATCAGGTCGCGGCCAGGAAACGGCTCGCCGCCGTTGGTGTGCAGCGGCAGTGCAAGAGCGGCAGCCAGCGAAACGGCGCCGCGCATTCCTGCCCAGCCCCCAATCGTCCTGGCGCGCCAGGTCGAGCGTTTCGCCCGCTGGGATTCGCGTCGATCGAGGGTCCTGATCACCACGGTGATCGTGTTGATCCAGATGAACCGCATCGCGATGACGACACCGCAGACGACCGCTGCATAGCCCACGACCTGGCCGGCGGGCTCACCGCTCAGCCCGTCGACGATCGTGGGCAGCTGCAGGCCGATCAGGATGAAGAGCGTCGCGTTGAGAAGGAAGGTGAGGATCGACCAGAGGCCGTAGCCCTGCATCCGGCTCTCCGGCGAGGCGATCTCGGGCGCCCGGAACCCGAGCACGAGACCGCAGGTGACGACGGCGAGCACCCCCGAGACCCCGAGTTGGTCCGCCGGGATGAAGGCGCCGTAGGCGCTGAAGAGAGAGATCGTCAGCTCCGTGTTGACGTCATTGATGCGCTTGCGGATCTCCGCGATGGCCCAGCCGACCACGAAGCCGATTGCCACCCCGCCGGCCACGTCGCCGAAGAACTGCAGGAACGTGTGGGAGGCTGAGACGCCCTCGCCGATCGCTGCGGCGACGGCCACCTTGTAGGCGAGCAGGGCGGCCGCATCGTTGACCATGCTCTCCCCCTCGAGCACGTTCACCATTCGCCTCGGAGCGCCGACCCGGCGCATGATCGCGGTCGCGGCCGCCGGGTCGGTCGGTGAGACGATCGCCCCCAACGCGAACGAGACGGCCCAAGGCAGGTCCATCACCTCATGCGCGACCACCCCGACGACCGCTGCCGTCGCGAGGGTCAGTCCGATCGCATTGAGGGTTATGACTCGCGCGTCATTGCGCAGGCTGCGCAGGTCGTAGAAGAAGGCCGACGCATAGAGCAGCGGCGGCAGGAAGACGAGCAGGACCAGATCCGGGTTGAGCGTGATTTCGGGAATTCCCGGAATGAGCCCGAGGACGAGGCCGCCGAGCACCAGCGTGATCGGGTACGGCACGGTCAGCCTGTTCGCGATCGCGTTCAGCCCGGCGGCCGAGACGAACAGCGCGGCGAGGAGTATCTGGACATCCCCCATCTGACGTCCATTTTCGCTGTTAGGGTCGCCGAGCGATGCGTCGCCTCCGACTCCTCATGTTCCTGGCAGCGGTCGCGCTGGTGGCGATCGGCGCAGCCGCCGGGTACGTGATCGCCGAATCGGGGGGCGCCACGGTAGTCCGCACCCCTCTCGCCCAGAGCACCAAGGTGAAGGGAGTGAAGGGCAGGACGCTGGGCCTCTCCCGGGTGACGATCCCGACTGGGGGCACACTCGCTCTCCACCACCACGAGGGCACGCAGGTCGCCTACATCCAGGCTGGAGTGCTCACCTACACCGTCAAGCGCGGCTCAGTTGCTGTGATGACCGGGCCCGCCGACAACGCCCGCCTGGTCCGCAGGATCGCCGCCGGCTCCAGCGGCAGGATCGCCGCGGGACAGTGGATCGCCGAGCAGCCCGGAACGATCCACCAGGCAGCCAACAAGGGCAGGTCGAAGATCGTGATCTACCTGGCGACGCTGCTGCGCACCGGCGCCCCACCCTCGACGCCGAACAGCTAGATCCGGCCGACGGCCTCCACGGCCTCCTTGCCGTCGGCGCCGGTCTGAGTCGAAGCGGGCTACTTGGTCGGGATCGTCGCACCGCCCTCGCGGTCGCGCAGAACGCGCCGGAGGATCTTGCCGGAGGCCGACTTGGGGATCTCGTCGACGAACTCGATCTCGCGGACCTTCTTGTACGGCGCCACGTGCTTGGCGACATAGGCCATCAGCTCGTCGGCGTCCACACCGTCGTCGGCGGCCACGAACGCCTTGGGAGTCTCTCCCCCGTCGTCCATCGGCACGCCGATCACACCGGCGTCGCGGACCTTCGGGTGTGAGACCAGCACGGCCTCCAGCTCGGCCGGCGGCACCTGATAGCCCTTGTACTTGATCAGCTCCTTGAGCCGGTCGACGATGAAGGTGAAGCCGTTCTCGTCGATCCGGGCGATGTCCCCGGTTCGCAGCCAGCCGTCCTCGACGAGGGTCTCGGCGGTCGCCTGCGGATTGTTGAGGTAGCCCTTCATCACCTGTGGCCCGCGGACCCAGATCTCCCCCTCCTCGCCCTCGGCCACGTCCTGCTCGGTCTCCGGGTCGATCAGCCGGGCCTCGGTGTTGGGGATCAGCGCCCCGACGCTGCCCGGCGGGGTCTCCTCGACCCGCGCGAGGCGGCTCTTGTGGCTCACCGGGCTGAGCTCGGTCATCCCGTAGCCCTGGCGGACGGGAGCGCCGACCTTGGCCTCCGCCCGGCCTGCGAGCTCCGCGTCGAGCGGCGCGGCGCCGGAGATGATCAGCTTGAGCCTGGAGAAGTCGCGGCCCTCGACGTTCGTGTGGGAGGCGAGCTGGAGGATCACGGGCGGGGCCACGTGCAGCCAGGTGACGCCGTGGCGCTCCATCAGGTCCATCAGCAGGTCGCAGTCGAAGCGCTGCATGATGACCACGGTCGAGCCCTTGGCGAGGCCCATGTTGAGCACCACCGTCTGGCCGTAGATGTGGAAGAAGGGCAGCAGGCCGACTAGCGTGTCCTCCTCGGTCAGCGGCATCGAGTTGTGGGCCTGCTCGATGTTCGCCACGAGGTTGCGGTGGGTCAGCATCACGCCCTTCATCAGCCCGGTGGTCCCGCTCGAGTAGGGCAGGACGGCGAGCTCCTCGGGATCGATCTCCACGTCCTCCGGCTTGGCGCCCTGCGGGACCCCGGAGACGAACGCCGCGGGATCGTCGATCAGCATCTTCGAGCCCGAGTTCTCCTCCTGGCGGCCCATCTCCTCCTGGGTGAGCAGCGGGTTCATCGGCGTGACCACTCCACCTGCACGCAGGATCCCGTGGTAGGCGATGCCCCAGTCCGCGCTGTTCGGGCCGACCAGGGCGACGACGTCGCCCTTGCGGATGCCGTGTGACTGGAGAACCGCGGCGACGGCATCAACCTTCGATGCAAGCTCGGCGTAGGTGACGACGTCGCCGCTGGCTCCGTCGACGAACGCCGGGTGGTCACCCCGCGCGGCGGCGGCGCCGAGCACATACTCGGGCATGGCGAGATCAGGGATCTCGATGTCCGGCTCAGGGCTGCGGTAGATCAATCCGTCACTCCTCGGCGCAGCTTACGTGGGAAGATCGGGTCAGTGAAGGTGGTCGTCGCCTACGAGTCGATGTACGGCAACACGCGGCAGATCGCCGAGGCGATCGCCGAAGGGCTCGGCAAGACCGAGGTCCTGGCGGTGAACGATGCGGACGGCAGCGCGGCCGACGACGCGGACGTCCTGGTCGCGGGTGGCCCCACCCACATGCACGGTATGGCGACCACGATGAGCCGCAAGGGGACCGGCCAGGCGGCCGAGGAGGAGGGCACGGATCTCGAGCCGGGCGCGGTTGATGGCCCGGGCCTGCGCAAGTGGCTGGCGGACCGGGAGGGCGGCGGCAGGAGGGCCGCGGCCTTCGACACCCGCATCGACAAGTCGCCCATGCTCACGGGCTCGGCGTCCCGCGGCATCGCCAAGCGATTGCGCAAGGCCGGCTACGAGCTCATCGCCGATCCGGAGAGCTTCTTCGTCGAGGACTCAGAGGGACCGCTGGCCGACGGCGAGCTCGAGAGGGCGAGATCCTGGGGCGCCGCGCTGGCCGACGAGTTCGGCTAGCGGCTCCTGTCGGCGGGCGCCGGGGGGCGTAGGGTAGGCGCAAGCCAGTAGGGGGGCAAAGGAGAGAGAATGCTCACGAAGGTCAGAGGTCATCTCAGCTACGCGAACGTGATCGCGTCGATCGCGCTCTTCGTCGCCCTGGGAGGCGGCGCCTACGCGGTCGCGAAGCACAGGGTCGGCACCAACCAGATCAAGAAGGGTGCCGTCAGGACGAAGCAGCTCCACGCCGGGGCAGTGACCGGTTTCAAGACCCAGAACGACTCGCTGACCGGACAGCAGATCAACGAGTCGACCCTCGGCACCGTGCCCAACTCGAGCAAGGTGAACGGCAGCCAGGTGATCCAGGTCAGCTACCGGGCGCCGGCGAACTCCGCCGAGCAGACCCTGTTCACGCTTGCCGGGCTCACCGTCAAGGCCAGTTGCCCGGCCGGGCCGGACACCGGGGTGATCGTCGATGCGACCACCGACACCAACAACAGCATCATCGGACTGAGCCCTCCCGGCAGCCCCGGGGTGGACGACGTCTTCAACGTCGGTGAGCACCAGGGTGGGCCGCTCGACGACTACGAGGGCGACCTGACCTACGGACACGGGCCGAGCGGCTCGCCGGAGGTCAGCGCGACCTTCCTCGCGAACCAGTTCTCGGCGACAGGCCAGTGCTCGCTGATCGGGACGGTCACAGGGGGCTGACCGGCGCATCGCGCTGCCCCAGGGCGAGCGCGGCGATCCCGCCGAACATAGCCACCAGCGCCAGGGCGGCCCCGATCCGCCCTGGCGTTGAGTGGTGCACCTGCTCGTCGAAGAGCGTCAGGCCGAGCACGACGCTGGCCGCCGGGTTGAAGATGGAGCTCGTCGCGACCGCCGGCGGCAGGATCCCCGTCTGCAGCGAGAGCTGGGTGATCGTCATCCCGGCGAAGCCGACGGCGATCAGCGCGTAGAGGTGCCAGTTCGCGAGCACCTCCACGCCGTCGTCCTGAAAGATCTCGACGGCGCCCTTGGTGAGGGCCGAGACCAGGCCGAACAGCAGGCCCGATGCGGTGCCGAGCAGCGCGGCGCGAAGCGCGCCCATCCGCGAGAGCCCCGCAACCAGCAGGCCTGCCGCAAGGCCGATGACGACCGCGCCCGCGACCACCCACTGGCCGATCGGGGCGTCGTCCTTGCCGCCGGAGGGGTCGGCGAGCAACAGGAAGAGCGCCAGCCCGGCGGTGACGACGATCGCGGCGATCACGTCCCGGCGCGTGATCCGCTGCGACGAGAGCCAGACCCCGAGCGGCAGGGCGAAGACGATCGTCGTGGCGAGGATCGGCTGCACCACGACGAGGCGGCCGTCGCCGAGTGCGGCCGCCTGCAGACCGAACGCGATTCCGTACGCGGCGATCCCGCCGAGCCAGACCGGGTGCTGGACGAGCCGGAAGAGGATGCCGGCGCTCGCCTCCCTCGCCTCCGGCGCATCCATCACCACCCGCTGCTGCAGGACGGTGCCGAGCGCGAACACCGCCGCGGAGCCGAAGGCGAGGATCACCGCCATGTGGCGCAGCCTATGAGGGCGACCGGGCGGCTCCCTGCTCCTCCCACTGCTCGATCACGCGGCCGCCCCGGCCGCGGGTGAAGAAGCTGAACGACCAGCGGATCAGCACCAGGAGCCGGTTCTGGAACCCGATCAGGTACCAGATGTGGATCAGCAGCCACAGGATCCAGGCCGGGAAGCCGCTGACCTTCAGGCCCTTGACGTCGGCGACAGCGCGCGAGCGCCCGATCGTCGCGACGTTGCCCTTGTCCTGATAGCGAAACGGCTCGTGCTCGCGGCCGCGTAGCCGAGCGCGCACGACCTTGGCGACGTACCGGCCCTCCTGCATCGCGACCGGCGCGACCCCGAGCAGCGGCTGGGCTTCCCCGTTCTCGTCGAGCACCCGGACCATGTCCCCCAGGGCGAAGATCTCGGGATGCCCCGGCAGGGTTAGGTCCGGAGCGACCGAGACTCGTCCGGCCCGATCCACCTCCGCGCCGGTGGCCTCTCCGAGCCGGCGGGCGAGTGAGGAGGCCGTCACGCCGGCCGCCCAGATCACGGTCTGCGCCGGGATGTGCTCGCTCTCCCCACCGTGTGCCTCGACCGTGACGCTGTCCTCGTCGATGTCGACGACGGTGTGCTGAAGGAGCGGGGTCACCCCCAGGTTCTCGAGCGAGCGCGTCGCCTTCTCCGAGAGCGCCGGGGGGAAGCTGGTGAGCACGCGATCCGCCATCTCGACGAGCAGCACCCGGGACTCCCTGGGATCCATCAGCCGGAAGTCACTGCGCAGCGTGTCGCGGGCGAGCTCGCCGATCTGACCCGCCATCTCCGCCCCCGTAGGCCCGGCGCCGACCACCACGAAGGTCAGCCAGGCGCGCCTCCGCTCCGGGTCGGTCTCCAGCTCGGCCGCCTCGAAGGCGCTCAGGATCTGCGCGCGCACGTGGAGCGCGCTCTCGAGCGACTTCACCTCGTGGGCGTACTCGGACCACTCGTCGTGCCCGAAGTACGAATAGCGGGAGCCGCCAGCGGCGACCAGCGTGTCGTATGGAATCGTGAGCGGGCCGCCCTCTCCGGCGCCGGGCTCGACCTGGACGGTCCTGCCCTCGAGGTCGAACTCGCGCACCTCTCCTAGCAGGACCCGCACGTTCTGCCGCCGCTTGAACATCGCCCGCAGCGGATAGGCGACCTCCTCGGGCGAGAGCGACCCAGTCGCCACCTGGTAGGTGAGCGGCTGGAAGAGGTGGAAGTTCCGGCGGTCGATCAGGGTCACCTCGACCGGCATGCGGGAAAGCTTCTGCACGGCCTGCAGGCCGCCGAAGCCCCCGCCGATCACCACGACCTGATGTTGAGCTTCCGGCACTCCCGGGACGCTACCCGGCGACCGGCGTGGATACGCCCGCGTCCTCCAGCACGGCCATTGCCGCGTTTCGCCCGTTCAGCGCAATCACCGATCCGGCCGGGTGCGTCGCCGCGCCGCAGAGGTAGAGCCCGTCGACCGGCGTCCGCGCCTCGAGCCGCCGGTCCCACATCTGGTCCGGAAGGGTCTCGCCCTGGAAGATGTTGCCTCCGGTGAGCCCGATCCGCTCCTCGACGTCGGGCGGGCCCAGCACCTCCGTCTCGATGATGCGGCCGCGCAATCCGGGCGCATAGGCCTCGATCAGGTCGATCGCCTGCTCGCCGATCTCCTCGCGCCGCGAGTCCCAGTCTCCCTCCGCGAGCTCGTACGGCGCGTACTGGGCGAAGACGCTCATCACGTGGGCGCCGGAGGGCGCCACGCTCGGGTCGTATGCCGTCTGGAAGTAGAGCTCTGCCCAGGCGATGCGCGGCTCACCGCGCTTCGCGGCCTCGAACGCCTCCTGCGCCGCGTCGACCCCGTGTGTGACCGTGACCATCGCCCGGTGCGGCTCGATCGACCCGGCGGCGGTGAATGCCGGCAGCTCGCTGAGCGCAGCGTTCACCTTGACCGTCGGCGAGCGCACCTCCCAGGCCTCGAGCCGCTCGCGATACCGCGCAGGCACCGCGTCCGCCGGCAGCATGCCGAGCATCCGCTTCGGGTCGGCGTTGCTGATCACGGTCCGGGCCCGGATCAGCTCTCCGGACTCGAGCTCCACACCCTCCCCAGGCGCGATCCGCGCGACCCGGACGCCGGCGGCGAGCACCGCCCCGGCATCCCGTGCCGCATCGGCGATCGCGAAGGAGACCTGGCCCATTCCGCCATCCACGTAGCCCCAGCAGCCGCCGTGCCCCTCGACCTCCCCCATGCCGTGCATCAGGTGGACGGAGGCGGTGCCCGGGTCGCGGGGCCCGGCCCACTCGCCGATCACCCCCTGGCCGAAGAGGGCGTCAATGAGGCGCTCGTCGGAGACGTAGCGCGCGAGCGTGTCCGCGATCGGCTCCTCGAAGACGATCGAGATCAGCTCGTCGTCGCCGAGGATCTCCTCGATCCGCTCACGGCTCGGCGACGGCCCGCGCCAGAGATCGCCGCCCGGCCCTCCGCGGAGCAGGCGCCGGATCCTGTCGAAGGTCTCCTCGTAGGCGAGGGCTCCCCTGATGTCCCGGTCCGAGAAGCCGTTGGCCCGCATGTGGGCCTCCGTGTCCCGGTCGTCGAGAAACTGGGCGAACGAGGTTCCGTCACCGAACGGGCACCAGAGGTTCGGATTCGCCGGAGTGACACGGTAGCCGTGGGCGGGCAGGTCGAGCTCGTCGATCACCAGCCGGTCGAGCAGGCCGACCACGTACGCGCAGGGGCTGACCAGGAACCGCTCGTCCGAGAAGGGCTGCTCGAGCGTGCAGGCGCCGCCGAGCCGGTCGTGCCTCTCGAGAACCAGCACCGACTGTCCGGCTCGCGCGAGATACGCGGCCGCGGTCAGCCCGTTGTGTCCACCGCCGATGACGACCGCATCCCAGTCGCGCGCGGCTAGCTCCGCGACCGGGGCGGGCAGTCCAACTCGGCCGAGGAGGCTTCCTACCTCCATCGGCCCACCCTACTCCGGCGGGCGCCGCCTCACTCGTCGAGCAGGTGACGGCGCAGGAAGTCGAGCTGGACCTCGACCGCCAGCTCGTGGCCCTCCATCATCGGCGCGTAGTGGCCGCCGGGAATGCGGGCGACCTCACCCCGCGGCGCGCGTTCGCCGGCTTGGATGAAGGGCTTCGGCGTCGCCACGCCGTCCTGCTCGGCCACGAGCGCCAGCAACGGGCACTCGACCCGTGGCGCGTAGCGACCGGGCCGGTAGAAGCCGATTCGCAGGGCGGAGCGCGTCGCCACCTCCTGCTGCCAATCTGGGTAGCGGTTGCCGGGATTGAGCGCCGTGGGTCCGTTCATCGAGTCAGGGGTCGTGAGCGCCGCCACGGTTCCCTTTTCCCCCGCGAGCGGGACGAGCAGCGGGTCGCGGCCGACCAACGCGCCGATCGCATCGAGCCCGCCCCGGCTGAGCAGGCGCAGTGAGGAGAGGGGCGTCGTGTGGCGAAATCCATTGGGTGCCGAGGCGGGGCCGTCGGCCAGGGCGGACACCGCGATCGCCGCGCCCAGCTGCGAATCGCGAGCGGCGACCGGGAAGACGTGACCGCCGGAGAGCGAGAAGCCCCAGATCGCGACCTTGGCCGGATCGACGCCGTCAAGCGTGCGCGCGAAATCGACGGCGGCGAGGAAGTCCTCCTGCTGGTCGCCGACCCGGACGACCTGCCGGGGGTTGCCGCCGCTCTCGCCCAGCCGCCGGAAGTCGAAGGCGAGGACCGAGAACCCGTCCCGGTTGAACCGCTCGGCGAAGCGGTCGGTGCCCGGCTCCTTGGCGACAGCCAGGCCACCCGCCATGACCACGCACGCCCCGTTCGTGCCGGGGTAGAACCACGCCGCGCAGAGGTCCTCGCCGGAGCGGAAGTGGACCTTCTGGCGCCCCTCCGCCGATCTCTCCTCGGTGGCCTTGGTCTGGGTGCGCGTGGCTGCCATGAAACTCCTCCTGTTCGAACGACGATGCTGGCAATACAGTTGTATCGCATCTACGATACGGGCGTATGGCGGTCGCCGCACCCGAGACCCAGGAGCGGATCATCGAGGCCGCGCTCGAGGGCTTCGCCCTGGACGGCGTCGCGGCCACCTCGATCCGCGACGTGGCTTCCGCGGCCGGGGTCTCCCCCGGCCTCGTCCAGCACTACTTCCCCTCGAAGGCCGCTCTGCGCGGGGCCGTGGATGAGCACGTCAAGGAGATCGCTCGCGGGGCGCTCGGCCTCCACGAGTTCGACGGAGACGTGATCGACGACCTCGCCGAGCGGCTCACCCGGCTGGTCGCCGAGAACTTCGTCGCGCTGCGCTACGTCGCCCGCGGCGTGTCGGAGAGCGACCCGGCCGCGATGGCGATCTTCGACACCCTCACCCAGCTCTGCCGCGACCAGCTGGCGGAGCTCCAGAAGCGGGGGATTCTGCGAGAGGACCTGGACCTTGACTGGGCCGCGCTCCACACCGTGTTGATCAACCTCGGCACGGTGATCATGGAGCCCGGCGTGAGCCGCCAGCTCCGCAAGCCGTTCCTGACCGAGCGCCAGGTGGAGCGCTGGAAGGTGGCGACGACGAAGCTCTTCGTCGAAGGCGAGATCCGCGCGCCCTAGGCGTGGCGCTTGAGCTTCAGCTTCAACTTCTGTGTCTCCGTGCGCGCGATGCCCCCGTCCGGGCTGAAGGTGATCGCCCCCCGGAGCTTGAGCTTGCGCTTGCGGACGAGCTTTGACGCCGCGCGCTTGGTGAGCTTGAGCTTCACCTTGATCAGGCCCGGACCGCCGGATCCACGCGAGGGCCGCAAGGGACCCTTCGACTTCTTCGCCGCCGAGGCGCCGGACGCACCGGAGACGCCGGCAACCGAGACGGTGCCCGCCGCGGCGACGGTGACGATCAGCTTCCGGCCCTTGACCCTGGTGGTGAAGTTGTCCGGAGCCCCGAAGAGGAGGGCGCTCTTGTTGTCAAGGCCCGGGCCCGCTCCGCCCGCGATCAGCACCTGCCCCGTGGGCAGGGTGGCCGTGGCCGCATCGTCGCGGGGCGACGGCAGGGATCCGATCCCGGCGCCGCTGAACGCGTTGGTCTTCGGGTCGAAGAGCTCGGCGCTCGCCACCTGTCCGTTGATGTCCTGACCGCCCGCGACGAGTACCCGCCCGTCCGGAAGGGGCGCGACCGACGGGCTGATGCGCGCCGTGCCCATCGAGCCGACGCCGCTGAAGGTGCTCGTGGCGGGATTGAAGGTCTCCGTGGTGGCCAGGGGAGCGCTCAGGCTGGTTCCCCCGACGATCAGCGCGCGTCCGTCGGCCAGGCTTGCCCCCGCCGTGGCGTTGCGGTTGATTCCCATCGAGCTCGTCGGGCTCCAGCTGTTCGTAGTCGGGTTGTAGATCTCCGCCGTCTGGAGGTAGGTCGAGCCGTTGTACCCGCCCGCGACCAGGACCCGCCCGTCGGGAAGCAGAGCGCCGGCGGCCCCCGCTCGGGGGTCGCCCATCGAGGCCACCTGCGAGAAGGTCTTGCTCGCGGGGTCAAAGATCTCTGCGGTCTGCTCGTCTCCTCCGCCGGCCACGAGGACACGCCCATCCTTGAGGGTCACGGCGACCGGGAAGGTCCGGGGCGCCAGCATCAGGCCGATTCCGGCCGAGCTGAACTTGCCGGTGGCGGGGTCATAGATCTCGGAGGTCCTCAGACCCGACCCGCCGACGACGAGGACCTTGCCGTCGGGGAGCTCCGCGCCGGCCGGTCCCTCCCGCCCGACGTTCATGGAGCCGGTGGAGGTGAAGCCGATCGTGGCCGCGCTTGTGGTCGCCGGGAGCGCGGACAACGCGATCGCGACGAGCAGGCCCCCCAAGCCGACCCGGCATCTCATTGCCCTGACGTTACTCCGAACCAGGTGGTCATCGCTTCTTCGAGAGCATCCCCTGTCCGGTCTCCGACCCAGGCCACATATCCGTCTGGCCGGATCAGCACCCCTGCGGGGGGAGTGACTGCCCCAATTGCGGGGAGCTCCCACGGACCCGCGCATTCGGCGTCGATCAACTGAACGCGATCGGCCCATGCCGCCATGTCGAATCCGTCAGGGTCGCCGAGGTTGAGCAGCAGGGGCCGGGCCTCGTGGAGGAGCGCGAAGACGCGCATCGGGCCGTCGGCGGTGAGCAGGTCGAGGTCGGGCATGCGGCGCCCGAGCAGCGGGTGTCCCTCGCCGAGGTCGTAATGAATGTCCAGACCGGACATCGTCGCGGCGAGTCGCCTGCGCGGCTCATCGCAGGCGAGGAGCTCTGAGACGGTCTCGCCCAGGGCCTCGATGCGCTCGTCCGCGCGCTGGAGCGCGACCAGGGCCATCGTCCTGCGCAGCACACGGGCTCCGACCGGGTGGCGCTCGGCGTGGTAGGTGTCCAGGAGGCTCTCCGGCGATGCCCCGTTGACGACCTGGGCAAGCTTCCACCCCAGGTTGACCGCATCCTGCACGCCGGTGTTGAGGCCCTGTCCGCCCGCCGGGGAATGCACGTGCGCGGCGTCGCCGGCGAGCAGGATCCGGCCTTTTCGATAGGTCGCGGCCTGCCGGGTCATGTCGGTGAACCTGGTGATCGAGGCTGGGCTGTGGATCCCGTAGTCGGTCCCGTATGCAGCGACGAGCGCCTCACTGAGGTCGCGCAGGGTTGGTTCGCTCGCCGCCCCGGGCTCTTCGGTCACCATGATCCGTACCGGGCCCTCATCCGAGTAGACCACCTCGCCGTCGCGGATTTCGTAGTCGACCCTGCCGATGGAATGCATGCCACGGGCGTCCCTGCGGATGCCCAGCTCCGGCTCCTCGGTCATCTCAGCTTCGGCGATGAGGGCGCTGGTCGTCGGATCCCACCCGGGGAACTCGATGCCGGCTTCCTTGCGGACAAGACTGCGCCCCCCGTCGCACCCGACGAGGTACTTCGCTCGCAACGGCTGCCCATCGGACAGCTCGACGTCGACGCCCGTGTCGTCCTGCTCGAAGCCGGTCACTTCAGTTCCGCGATAGATCCGCACCGGCAGCTCGTCGACCCAGCCGGCGAGGATGCGCTCGATGTGCTTCTGCCACAGCCCGAGCCCGTAGGGGTGCCGAGTGGGAAAGTCGCTGATGTCCAACCGGACCCCGGCGAACTGCCCGACCTGGACCACCTGCCCCTCGGACAGAAACCGGTCAGCGATGCCGCGCTGGTCGAGCACCTCGATGGTCCGTGAGAGCAGACCTCCCGCGCGCGAGCCCGGGAGGTCCTGGTTGGGGCGCCTCTCAACGATGGCGACGTCGACCCCTGCCAACGCAAGCTCGCCCGCCAGCGTCAGGCCTGTCGGACCCCCACCGACGATGACCACCGAGTGCTCAGTACGCGTAACCGGATACCCCCCGTTTGCTCGGAATGGTTCAGGCCGGGCGCGTCGGATAGGCCCCGAGGCGCTCGCGAACTTCTCGCACGACCCACACGTCCGTTCCGCAGGCTCGCGCGATGCGCGTGTCGCAGCGGTCCGGCAGGCGCTTCAACTCGAGCTCCACGCGCCCCGCGGCGTCGGCGACGATCGGGTCCGCCGTCGCCTGATCGCCGTCGGCAGCAGCCTTGGCCGCCAAGCCGGTACCGGTCCACCCAGATCCGTTCATACTCTCGCCCCTTCCTTCGCTGCCCGCCCTATACCCGTCCGGGGGCGCGCCACACCTACGTCACGTAGCGATCCACTCCCTGGCCTTGTCCAACTCGTCCATCTCGAAGACCTTGAGCTCACCCGGCATCGCCCAGGTGAACAGGCGCGTGGATTTGGAAACCCAATCGACGCCGCTGACGAAGGCGAGCTTCTTCCAGGCTGAGCGGTTGGTGATCTCGACCTTGAGCCCGGTCTTCACGTCCTCGATCCAGGCTCCGGGCTCGAGGCCGTCGAAGTCGGGGAGGACGAAGAGCACCCGAGCCTCGCCCGAGTCGGTCGCCTCCTTCAGCGCCGGCTCCAGCACGCTCACGTAGTCGTCCTTGGTGAGCTTCCCCGAAGCGCGAAGCCCGATGACACCGGCGGGCACGTCGTCGATCCTCTCGATCATCTCTCCTCCTGGCGGTGGTGGTCAGTCGCTATCAATAGACAGGATGACCCCGGCCCTCCAGCTCTGCGGCCTGACCAAGCGCTACGACGACGGCACCCTCGCGCTCGACACGCTCGACCTCGAGGTGCCGGCCGGCAGCTTCTTCGGCCTGCTCGGCCCGAACGGCGCGGGCAAGACCACGCTGATCTCCGCCGTCTGCAACCTGATCCGGCTGACCGACGGCGAGATCTCGGTCTTCGGCCATCCCGGCGACTCCCTGGAGGCGCGGCGGCTGATCGGCGTCGCCGAGCAGGAGCCGAACCTCGACCGCTTCCTGACCGTCCACGAGACCCTCGTCTACCACGGCGGCTACTACGGGATGGACGGTGACGCGGCCCGGCAGCGCGCCGAGGAGATGATCGACGTCTTCGACCTGCGCGCGAAGCGCGACACCCGCGCCCCGAAGCTCTCCGGCGGGATGCGCCGCCGCCTGCTGCTCGCCCGCGCCCTGCTCCACGAGCCGCGCCTGGTGATCCTCGACGAGCCGACCGCCGGCGTCGACCTCGAGCTCCGCCACGAACTCTGGCGCTACATCCGCCGCCTGCACGAGCTCGGCACCACGATCCTCCTCACCACCCACTACCTCGAGGAGGCCGAGGCGCTCTGCGAGGAGATCGCGCTGATCGGCAAGGGACAGATCATGGCCCGCGACACCGCCGCCGGCCTCAAGCAGCGCTTCGACGCGGCCACCCTGGAGGACGTCTACATGAAGACCGTCGCTGCCGGCCGGCGCGAGGTCGAGGAATCGCCGGCGTGAGGGACGAACCTATCCGGGGACTCTCGCCATCTGACGCCGTTCGTACGCTCTGGCGGTGTCGGAAGCTGCCGGCATCGACCTCACACGGCCACGCGTCACGCAGCCGCTGGCGCTGACTCTGCTGGCGCTCACGTTCGTGACCGGGGTCGTCGACGCCCTGAGCTTCCTCGGTCTCGGTCAGGTGTTCGCGGCGATGATGACCGGCAACGTGCTCTTCCTCGGGTTCGGGTTTGCCGGGGCGAGCGGATCCTCGGTGGTCGCCCCCCTGGTCGCGATCGCCGCCTTCCTACCCGGCGGGTTGGCGGGTGGTTTCCTCGCCTCCCGCTTTCCCGACCGAGCCGGGCGGGGACTGATCGCCTGCATGGCCCTCGAGGTCGTCCTGGTCGGGGCGGCCGCGGTGATCGCTGCCGCGATCGACGTGCACGAGGATGAGCTCTCCGCCTGGGTCCTGATCGGGGCGCTGAGCATGGCGATGGGCGCGAGGAACACCGGCGTGAGGCGAACCGGCGTCGCGGAGCTCCCGACGAACGTGCTCACGGTCGCCGCGGCGAGCTTCGAGGCGGGCACCTCGTTCACGGGGGCCTCGTCCGCGCACCTGGTGCCCCGCGCCGCGGCCGTCATGGCGATGCTGGGCGGCGCAATCGCCGGGGCACTGCTGGTGGAAGGGCCGGGTTTGACGGCCTCGCTCGCCTTCGCGGCGGCCCTCACGGGGCTCACCGGCACGGCGTACGCGATGGTGGTCCGGCAGGCCGGGGGTCCCGAGCCCGGCACACGCGCCCCTCTATAAAGGGCCGCATGGAGTCCACCGCCGCCGGCGCCCCTGTTGCCGAAGCCCCCAACCCCTGGCAGGGCTTCCTCTGGCTTTCGCGCCGCGAGTGCCACCGCGTCCTTCGCCTCTGGACCCAAACGACGCTTGCCCCGGTCGTCTCCTCCCTGCTCTTCATCGTCGTCTTCGGGCTTTCCCTCGGCGGCCGGATCAAGCAGGTCGACGGCTTCGACTACGACCAGTTCATCGTCCCCGGCCTGATCGCGATGGCGATGGCCCAGGCCGCCTACTCCAACAACGCGTCGACGATCTTCCAGGGCCGCTCCGACCGCTACATCGACGACGTCCTCGCCGCCCCGATGCACAACTGGCAGGTCAACCTCGGCTACCTGACCGGAGGTGCCTTCCGCGCCCTGATCATCGGCGCCGGCCTCGCCGCCTGCGCGATCCCGATCACCGGCGCACCGATCGTCCACCCCGCATTGCTCATCGTCGCGGTGCTGCTGCTCGTCGTCGGCTTCGGCGCCCTCGGCACGATCGTCGGCATCTACGCCGAGACCTTCGACCACACGAGCTTCATCAACAACATCGTCATCCTCCCCCTGACCTTCCTCGGCGGCGTCTTCTACTCGGTCAGCCGCCTCGGCTCACCCTGGGAGCAGCTCTCCCACGTGAACCCGCTCTTCTACGTCGTGGAGACGATCCGGTACGGATTCCTGGGAGTCTCCGACGTGAGCCCATGGATCGCCTTCGCGGTGGTCGCCGGCATGTGCCTGGCGCTGCTGGCGTGGAGCCAGTGGCTGTTTACGAGTGGGCGGAAGTTGAAGCCGTAGGGGCAGCCGCCTCGGGCCACTCCCTAACCTCAAGCCATGAGGGAGATTCTCGTCCCCCCGCTGCGAGCCGCGGCCTTCGCCGCCTTCATCGCCGGGTGCCTGCTTCTGTTCCTCAACCCGCCGTCATTCGCACACCTCGGCGGGCTGTTGACGATCCTGGTCGGAGCGATCGCGATCGTGCTGATCACCGCCTGGGTGACGACGCTCGCGATCGGCAAGGAGATGCCCGAGCCCGAGTTCCGGAAGCTCGTCGACCGCAGTGAAGCGCTCGCCGCCCTGCCTGCTCCCGACTATCCGCCGAGCGAATTCGACCTGCTGGTGATCGAGGCGATCGACAACCTGCCGCCGGAGTTCCAGGAGCTGCTCGAGGACACGCCGGTGGTGATCTCGCACCTCGGCGAGCAGCACGGCGCCTACGGGATGTACATGGGCGGCACGGTCGCCCGCGACATCTATCCCGACCGGATCGTGATCTACCAGGACACGCTGGATCGCGACTTCGGGCGCGACCCGGACCTGCTGCGGGCGCAGGTCGAGCGCACCGTGAAGCACGAGCTGGCGCACCACCTGGGCTGGGGCGAGTCGGGCGTGCGCGGGCTCGGGCTCTGAGCCCGGCGGCACCCCGGCCCATTACCGGGTACGCCGGGCCGCGTGGCGTCGGCTACGGTCCCCCGGCGCGCCGGTTGCCTGGGTGCGCCCGTCCGACTCCCGAGGAGCATCCGTGGAAAGCAATGCCGGCCCGGCAATCGTCGCCGACACCACCTCCTACCTGCCCGCCGAGCTGACCGAGCGCCACGGCGTCGAGCTGGTCAGCCTCTACGTGGGAATCAACGGCAAGCAGGAGCGCGAGTCGGAGATCACCGACTACGACGACTTCTACGCGCGCCTGCGGGCGAGCGGCGAGGCCGTCACCACCTCGCAGCCCTCCGTCGGCGACTTCCTCGCCGTCTACGAGCCGCTGCTCGCCGCCGGACGCGAGATCGTCTCGGTGCACATCTCGGCCGGGATCTCCGGCACCCTCGAGACCGCGCGTCAGGCGATCGAGCAGCTGACCAGCGAAGGGAAGGGCGGCGAGCGAATCCGCACGGTCGACAGCCGCAGCGCGGCCGGCGGCACCGGGATGGTCCTGCTCTCGGCGATGATCGCCGCCAGCGGCGGAGCGAGCGCCGAGGAGGTCGTCGCCCAGGCCGAGCGCGCTCGCAACGCCGGCGGAATCTGGTTCTCGCTCGACACGCTCGAGTACCTGCGGCGTGGCGGTCGGATCGGCGCGGCGCGAGCGGCGATCGGGTCCACCCTGAAGATCAAGCCGATCCTCACCTTCGGCGAGGAGGTGGAACCGGTCGCGCAGGTCCGGACCCGATCGCGCGCCGTCGCGCGACTCGTCGACTACGCGCGCCAGCGCCACGGCGAGGGTGCGGACGCCTGGGTCGTCCAGCACATCCGCGATCCCGAGTCGGCCGAGCACCTGGTGGACGCCTGCCGGCCGATCTTCGGCCGCGACCCGCTCTATGTCTCCGAGGTCGGGCCGGTGCTCGGGGCCCACGCGGGCCCGGGGATGATCGGCATCGGCGCCTCGGTGCAGAGCGCCTTCGAGTAGCTCTGAGCGCCTACAGCGCCTTGACGAGCTTGATCTTCTTGGGCTGAGTGACCGATGGCCCGCCGGCCGGCGTGAATGTCACTGCCGGCTTGACCTTCGCCTTGCCGCGGCGGCTCAGCTTGCGCTTGGCCTTGCCCTTCGGCTTCACCAGGAGCTTCAAGGTGCGGGCGCTGGTGACCGCTTGACTACCTCTCGCCGCGCTGGAGACGCTCGCCTGTTGCTTCACGACGCCCTTCCCGCTCAGTGAGAGAGTCCCGGCGCCCGGAACGGTGACCGGAAGGATCGCCGTGCCCCGCCGCGAGTTCCTCTTCAGCTTGCCGAGACTGATCCGGCAGAGGTCCTGGGTCGTGGGGTCGACCGGGCATTTGTCTTGGGTGTCGTCTCCGAAGCCGTCATTGTCAAGGTCGGATTCGACCGTCGCGGCGACCGACGGGCGAAGGTTGGGCCACGCGATCGTCGCCGTCCCCGTCTGGCCCGGAGGGATATCGCCTCCCCCGAACTGCGCCAGCTGGTTCTGGGGGGTGCCGGGCACGGTGATGCCGACCTCCGCATCCCCCACGGCGGTCAGGCCGAGCAGGTCGCCCTGGTTCACCGGGATTCGCTCCTTGAAGTCGTAGGAGGTGTCCGGAGCGAGCGTCTTCAGCGAGCTTTCCGCCAGGACCTCGAAGACCAGTGCGGTCCCCGTGTAGCGAAAGATCTTCAGCCTCACGGCTCCGGCGGCTGGGTCCGCGCTGCTGTGAAATCTCCAACTCGTGAGTACGCCGTGCGGCGTCGCGTAAGACGGTGTGCCGGGGACCGTCGAGAAGGGAGCGACCGGAGTGTTGACTCCGAAAGTCGGCGTATTTGTCGTCTCGCCCACCTCGTTGGAGTCGCTCTGGGCAACCGCTATCCCGAGCGCGAGGCAAGCCGCAAGCGCGGCCGGGCCGGCGAGGGCCTTAAGCACCAGTCTGAACACCGAACGATCTTAACTGCGCTTCGGGTCGCTAAGCGGCGGGATGTTCTGGTTCCGGCGCAGGACGTTGTCCGGGTCGTAGCGGGACTTCAGCGCTTGCAGACGGGTGAAATTCTCCGCGCCGAATGCGGCCCGCACCCGCTCGATTGGCTCGTCCGCCTGCATGTAGTTGGCGTAGCCGCCACTCGTCGACCAGGGCTCGATGGTCGCAGCGGTCTCGCGGGCCCAGGCGATCTCCTCGTCGTCCTCGGCCGGATCGAGCCAGCTCGCCATCACGCTGATGTTGAAGGCGGCGTCGCGGTAGCCGAGGGCAGCGCTGGAGGGGTCGACGTCCTTCGGGGTGCCGTGCAACGACTCGAAGAGAATCGCTCCGGGCGGCCGGCCGATGGCGGTCATGCGCTCGACCAGCTGGTCGATCAGCTCGTCGGGGAGCTCGCGGACGAAGTGGCCCTTCCAGTAGTTGCGATCGACCCCGTAGCCGGGGTTGAAGACGAGCTGCTGCTCGAGGAAGCCCTGGGGACGGATCTTGTCGACGACGAGGCCGTCGGCGGCGCGCAGCTCGTCGAGCTCGGCCACCTCCTCCCCCTCGCCCGTGTAGCAGGGGACCACGACCAGATTGAGCGTCATGTCCTCGGCGGCCGAGATCTGCGCCTGGATGCTGAGGTCGGTGCCGGCGGCCGCGACCGCGTCGCGGAACGCCCGCAGCGCCCCGGGAACCGCCTCCCCCTCGTACTCGAGCCGGCCGCCGACGACCCGCTCGAGCGGATGAAGCCGCATCCGCAGCTCCGTCACTACGCCGAAGTTGCCGCCGCCGCCGCGAAGGCCCCAGAGCAGCTCCTCATGGCCGTCGTCCTCGGTGCGCACGATCCCCTCCGCCGGGGTCACGACCGTCGCGCCGAGCAGGTTGTCGCAGGTGAGCCCGTGCTGGGCGGTGAGGTGGCCGATGCCGCCGCCGAGGGTGAGGCCGGTGACGCCGGTCGAGCCGACCACGCCGCCGGGGGTGACCAGGCCGTGGGCCTGGGTCGCCTGGTCGAAGTCGAGCCAGGTGGCGCCGCCGCCGGAGCGGGCGACCCGTTCGCCGGGGGCGACCTCGACCGTGCGCATCTTGGTCAGGTCGATCACCAGGCCGTCTTCGACGGCGCAGTGGCCGGCTGGGTTGTGACCTCCTCCCCGGACCGCGATCTCCAGCCCGTTCTCCTGCGCGAAGGCGAGCGCGGCGAGGACGTCGTCGGCATCAACGCAACGGGCGATCACGGTCGGGCGACGGTCGATCAGCAGGTTGAAGGAGAAGCGCGCCCTCTCGTACTCGGGGTCGCCCTCGACCAGGACGTCGCCCTTGAGCTGTTCCGCGAGCTCGGTCATCCCCCTTCGAGGATCCGCTTCAGATCCGCGAAGTTGGAGTCGACCCCGCGCTTCACCGCTCGCGAGGCGAGCGGGCCGAGCGCGCCAGCGAGACCGCCGAGCTCCACCTCGGCCGCCAGCCGCAGCAGCGTGGAGCCCTCCTCGTCGGCCAAGACGTACCGGTACCGGAACGGGGTGGGCCCGGAGGTGGTCCGGATCACGAACAGCGTCGGGCGGTTGACCTCGACGACCTCGAGGTCGTTCTCCGCCGCGCCGCTTGGGAGCTCCCGCTCCATCCGGTAGGTCGCACCGACGCCGTCGGCCCCGGGCGAGGTCTCCCGCACCGACTGGACGGCGGAGTTCCACCCCGGGAGCGTGGTCGCGTCCGAGAGGTAGTCGAAGACCGCCTCGATCGGCCGCTCGATCCGGACACTGGTCTCGAAGTACACCGGCATCGAGCCTACCCGCCGCTCACGGCGCCCTGTAGACGAGCTCAACGGCGCCGCGCGGGAGCTCGCGAACGCTCTGCAGCTGGAAGCGGCCGTCGGACGTGATCGCGGGCGTGAGTTGCATGCCCTCCCTCGCCAGGATCGGGAGCACGATCAGGCCGAACTCATCGACGGCGCCAAGGCCCATATAGGTCTCGATGGTCGTCGGGCCACCGACCAGGCGCACGTCACCGCTGGTCGCCTCGCGGATCCGCTCGAGCAGCCACTCAGGATCGCTCTCAATCACCACGTCATCCGGAGTGCCCTCGGGACGCTCGGAGCTCAGCACGAAGACCCCGACGTCCGACCACGGCCATTGGTCCGCCACCTCGAGCGCCGGCATCAGCGTCGTATGGCCCATCAACACGGCGTCGCTCCTCGCCTGGAAGTCGACGAAGCCGTAGGCCTCGGGATCGAACTCGGGATCCGAGAGCTGCACGGGCAGTCCGTCGGGGTTCGAGATGTAGCCGTCGAGGCTGGTGCACATGCGGGTTCGGATCTGCATCGGGCTCCTTTCCGTTTCGATCTATTGACGCCGCGGGGACTGGAAACTCATCGCGGTCAGGAAGACCGGTGGATGACGCCCTCGATCGCCGCGGCCACGGTATCGGGGGCCTTCTTGAGGATCTGCGTGTGCTTGTGGGGGGTTGTCGCGAATACGGACACGCGCTCGTTGCTCGTCTCGGCGACGGAGACGGAGGCGCGCACCGTGCGCATCTCGTCCTCGGTGGCGCCCGAATGGGCGCCGGTACCGACGACGAAAACGGTCGGGCATTCCAGTGCCGCGAAGTCGGGAACCAGTTCGCCGTTGACGGCGTCCATCTCGATCACGACGTCTGCGGACTCGGCGGGGGACATCTTCGCCGAGCGGCCGAGTGCCGCCGCGATGCGCATCATCCATCCCAGCCGGCGGAACTGCGCGCGGACCTTCTCCTTTCCGGCGTCGTCGAACATGGAGATCGGGTAGGCGCCGTCGACGAGCACCAATCCGCCGACCCGCTCGGGGTGCTGGGCCGCGTATCGCACCGCGATCGTGGCCCCGTAGGACCACCCGACGAGGATCGGGCGCTCGATCTGCGTCGCGTTGATGACGCTTCCGATGTCGGAGACCGCCGCCCCCACGGAGTAGTCGGCCGAGGTGCCCGACTTCCCGCGCGCCCGCGCGTCAAATCGGACGGCGCGGTATTTGCCAGCGAGGCGATCGATGACACCGCCCCAGCTCTGCACCGTGCCAAAGCCTCCGCTGAGGAAGAGCAGGGGTGGCATGCCACCCGGGGTGTCGATGGCGTAGAGCTGAGCGTCTCCAGCAGGGATCCGCAGCTCTTCGGACGAAGCGTCCATCACAAGCATCCCCCTTCCGTCCTTGTAAAAGGTCGTGTCGGTTCGCGATCATCTTCACACGTGGCTCTCGAAGGACAGCCGACCGACCGTTTCCGCATCCTCTGTGTCGACGGCGGAGGCATCCGCGGCCTCATCCCTGCGCTGGTGATCGCCGACATCGAGCGCCGGATCCAGGAGCAGGCGGGCCCGCACGCCCGCATCTCCGACTACTTCCAGATGTTCGCCGGGACCTCCACCGGTGGGCTGGTCGCGCTCAGCCTGACCACGCCTGATCCGGCCAACCCTGAGCGGCCCGCGGTCACTGCCGACGAGCTGGCGAGCTTCTACGTCGAGGACGGGCCCGGGATCTTCCACCGCAGCCTCTGGCAGAAGATCCGGACCCTGTGGGGCTGGCTCGGGCCCAAGTACACGCTCGGCCCGCTGCAGGGGGCGATCGAGCGCCGCCTCGGGACCACCGAGATCCAGAACGCGCTCCGCGAGCTGATCGTCTGCTCCTACGACATGACCGACCGCCAGCCCTACTTCTTCAAGCGCTGGCGGGCCCGCGAGCTGCCCGAGTCCGACCGCAACCGCCCACTCGCAGACGCCGGCCTCGCCACCTCCGCCGCCCCGACCTACTTCCCCTCGCACGAGCTCGACGGCCACGCCCTGGTCGACGGCGGCGTCTTCGCCGCTAACCCGGTGATCGTCGCGATCGTGGAGGCGCTGAAGCGCTTCGGCGACGACCCCCACCATCTCGACCAGGACGATCTGATGGTGGTCTCGATCGGCACCGGGCTGCACGAGGACGGCTTCTCGCAGGACCAGGTGAAGGGCTGGGGGAAGCTCGGCTGGATCCTGCCCCAGAAGGGTGAGCCGCCGATCCTCGGCGCGACCCTGGGCGGAGCCGCCGACGGAGCGGATCACTGGGCGCACACCCTGCTGAACCATCCCGGCGACCCGCACATCCAGCCCGCCGACCTCGGCCGCGGCCCGCGCTACTTCCGCCTCCAGGTCTCGCTCACCGAGTCGGTCCCGCTCGACGATGCGGGCGAGAAGACGCTGAACGAGATCCTCCCCACCTTTGCCGCGCAGCTGATCCGGGACAACGAGGCCGAGATCTCCGAGATCGTCGAGCGCCTGCTCCGCTCGGGCCCGCTGCCCTACGACCCGGCGCCCGCGGCCTAGCGCTTCCTCTTCGTCTTCAGCTTCAGTTTGGCGTCAACCGTCTTGGCAAAGCCAGCCGAGGGGCTGAAGGTGATGCGTGCCCGGACCTTGACGTGGCCCTTGCCGCGGAGCTTCGCCCTCGCCAGCTTCGTCAGCCTCAGCCTCAGCTTGATCGTGCCGGGGCCGCCAGCGGCCCGCGAGGGCCGAAGCAGCTTCTTCCGCTTCTTCTTCTTCTTCTTGGAGGCGACGGCAGAGGATTTGGCAGCCTTGCCGGCGTCGGCGACGGCCAGGACGCCGACCGAGGAGACGGTGACGATCAGCTTGGTCCCCTTGACCTTGGTGCTGAAGGTGTTCGGAGTCGCGAACACCTCGGCGCTCTTCAGCGTGGTGCCGCTCCGGTAGCCACCGGCGACCAGGACCTGGCCCGTGGCGAGCAGCGCCATCGGATCGTCCTCCCGTGCCGTGGTCATCTTGCCGATCCCGGCGGAGCTGAAGGTGTTGGTCGTCGGGTCGAAGAGCTCGGCCGTGTCGACGTCGGTCGAGCCGTTGTAGCCGCCCGCGATCAGGACGCGGCCGTCCGGCAGAGGAGACCCGCCCACGAAGCCGCGCTTGGTCCCCATCGAGCCGACCGGGCTCCAGCTGTTGGTGGACGGGTTGAAGGCCTCGGCGCTCGTCGTGTAGTCCGAGCCGTCGTAGCCGCCGGCGATCAGGACGCGGCCGTCCGGGAGTGCAGCCCCCGCCGGCCCGACACGTTTGCTGGCCATCGGTGCCACCGGGCTCCAGGCGTTGGTCCCGGGGTCGTAGACCTCCGCGGTGTTGGTCTGTGTGCCGCCGATGTCACCCCCGGCGACCAGCACGCGACCGTCGCGCAGCGGGGCGGCCGCCGCGAAGGTTCGCGGGGTGCCCATCTGGCCGACTCCGCCGTGGAACGTCCCGGTGTGGGGGTCGAAGATCTCGGCGGTCTTCAGGCTGCTGACGCCATCGTGCCCGCCGGCGACCAACACGCGCCCGCCCTCGAGGGACGCCGCAACCGGGCCGTAGCGAAAGCTCGTCAGCGAGCCCACGGGAATGAACGTCCCGCTGAGCGGGTTGAACATCTCCGCGCTCTTCAGGTAGACGCCTCCCTGGTAGCCGCCGGCCACCAGCGCGCCCCCATTGGACAGCGGCGCCGTGGCGGGACCGTCACGCGGCGTGCTGAGCGAACCGGTCGCGAGGAATGGGATCGTCTGGGTGGCGGCCGACGCGGCCGACGCGAGCGGCACCAGAGCGATGACCGCCAACAGCCCGAGAAGCGTGGGAAGCACCCGACGGACCCCCATGGGCCTACGGTACCGCCTTTTTGGCACCACCGGGCCTCGAATTTCCGGCCATCGCCGGGGTCCCGCCCATCCGCATCTAGACTGCCGAACATGCCTGGGAGAAGGTGGGCAGCAGGGATCCTCGCTTTCGCATGCCTGACGTTCGGTGCCGCGTCGAACGCATTCGCCGCGCAGCGCTATGCGTCCCCGACCGGATCGGGCTCGACCTGCAGCCAGGCGAGCCCCTGCCCCATCCAAATCGCCGCCAACGACGCCAATCCCGGCGACGAGGTGATCGTCACCCCCGGCGACTACTCCCCGCCGGCGAGCGTCGCACCCTCCGCCAACGTCTACATCCACGGCGTCCAGGGTCAGCCGATGCCCCGCATCCACTTCACCGCCGGCTTCCTCTGGATCACCAATCCCGGCGATCGAGCCAGCTACCTCGCCTTGGACGCCGTCACCAGTGCGCCGATCGAGACGAGTAATGGCGGCTCGGCCGACCAGATCATCGCCCACGTGACCGGAGCCAACGCGCAGGCCTGTTACGTCTACGGGACTCTCACCGACAGCGTCTGCTGGGCGTCAGGTACCGGCGGCCGCGGAATCGAGGCGCAGACCGGCGTGACCACGACCATCACCGTGCGCAACGTCACGGCTGTCGGCACCGGGTCAGGCGGCACCGGCATCCGCATCCAATCCGAGTCGCCCGGCAACCTCACGGCGAATCTCACCAACGTGATCGCCCGCGGCGCGGGAAGCGACATCAACCTCACCAACATCAGCGGTTCCACCCTGGTCGCGAACATCGACCACACGAACCACGCCGGCATCAACCCGGGGGGAGCGACGGTCAACGAGACCAGTCAGAAGACGGCCGACCCGATCTTCGTCAACCCGGCCGCCGGCGACTTCAGCGAGGCCCCTGGCTCACCGACCATCAACGCGGGCGTCAGCAGCCCGCTCAACGGCCCGTTCGACGTGCTGGGCAGGCCCCGCACGATCAACGGCCTCACCGACATCGGCGCCTACGAGTACGACCCGTTCAGCGGCGTCGCGCTCCGGAACCAGCACACGAGGTTGAAGAAGCGGAAGGCGAAGGTCGCGGTTGGCTGCCCGGCCGGGACCCCCACGTCCTGCGTCGGCAGCATCATGCTGACCTTCGGCAGGAAGACGGCGGGCTCCACCGGCTTCTCGATCCCCGCGGGCGCGGTCACCTTCCTGAAGGTGAAGGTCTCGAAGAAGACTCGGAGGAAGGTCCGCAAGAAGCGCAAGCTCGCAACCACGGCCACCGCCTCCGCCATCGACGGGGCGGGCACCCGGGCGACCGTGACGGCGCGGGTCAAGCTGAAGGTCTGAGCCTCCAAACCTAAGAGAGCTCTAACCGGCGTCTTAGGCCGGGCTGACCGCCGCACTCGACCATCGGCCCCGATGGAGTCCTATGCAGGCACCCACCGCCCGGCGACGGTCGAGCGCCCGGCGCGCCGCGACCGCCTCGGGGGAACCGAGGGGAACGAGGCGCTGACGGTCGGCGCGGCCGTCGTGCTCACCCTGCTGCTGATGGCGGAGGGGATCACGCTGCTGAAGATGGACTCGCTGCTCAGCGTGCACATGATCATCGGGCTCGTGCTGATCCCGCCGGTCCTGCTCAAGCTCGGCAGCACGGGCTACCGGTTCGCCCGCTACTACACGCATTCTCCCGCCTACTCGGAGAAGGGCGCGCCTCCGCTGCTGCTCCGTCTGCTCGCCCCCGTCCTGGTCCTCGCCACCGCCGGGATCTTCATCACCGGCGTCCTGCTGCTCGCGCTCGGGCACAAGTCCGACCAGCTCGTCTTCCTCCACCAGGCCTCGTTCGCGGTCTGGGCCGGGGCCTTCGGCATCCACTTCCTCTGGCATCTCCCGCACATGCTCCGCTCGTTGTCCGGCTACCGGAGCGGCGCTCCCGCCCGGCGCATCCCCGGCTCGGGGCTGCGCGGCATGCTGGTCGCCGCCTCGCTGGGCGCGGGCGTCGCGCTCGCCATCACCCTGGGCGGCGCCGTCTCGGGCTGGCACGGCGGCCCGGCGGGCTGATCCCGCCGGCGCCTAGGCCGGCGGGATGTTGTGGTTCAGCCGGAAGAGGTTGTCCGGGTCGTAGCGGCCCTTGAGCTCGCGGAGCCGGTCCCAGTTCCCACCCGGGTACGCGGCGCGAAGCGTCGCCTCGTCCTCGTCGCCCATGAACCCGACGTAGCCACCCGCCCCACCCTTGCCGAGCGCGTCGGCGAGCCCGTTGACGAAGGCGTCGTGGGTCGCCCGCTCCCTCTCGTCGCCGTACATCGCGGCGACGTTGATGAACAGCCCACTGTCGCGATGCCCGAAGGCCGTGGCGTCGTTCGGGACGCACCCGTACGCGCCGCCCAGCACGCGCATCTGGACCGCCTTCATCATCGCCGTGGACCTGGGCAGGTGCTCGAGGATCGCCTCGGCACCCGCAGGCTCCAGCGAGTCGGTGAAGAAGTTGGCGCCCGAGGCGAACTGCGCCGCCTGCTCCGGCCCCTCGTAGAGCTCCGGGTAGCGCATCGGCCGCAGCATGTCGGCATAGGGCTCGGCCAGCGCGCGGAATGGTGCGAGCACGCCGTCGGCCTCCTCGACCGGACCGACGTAGGCCATCTGGCCCATCAGGATCGGCTGGCCGTGGGCGTCCTCTGGCAGGAACGGCATCGGCGGAGCAATCATCACGTTGGCGATCGTCGAGACCTCCTCCGGTGCATTCTTGGCGGCTTCGACGAAGCCGGTGATCACCTCAGGGGTGGCTGGTAGGACCAGCATCCCCCCGACGATCTCCGAGATCTCGTGCAGACGCAGCTTGATCCGGGTGACGACGCCGAAGTTGCCCTCGCCGCCGCGGATGCCCCAGAAGAGATTCGACTCGGAGTCCTCGCTCGCCCGGAGCAGCTCGCCGTCGGCCGTCACGACGTCGGCCGCGAGCAGGTCGTCGATCGTGAGGCCGTTCTTCCTCGCCAGGAAGCCGATCCCGCCGGCGAGAGTGATCCCGCCGATCCCGACCGATCCGGCGTCGCCGAGGCCGGTGACGAGGCCATGCTCGCCCGTGGCGTCGGTGTACTCGCCGGCGGTGACCCCGGTATCGACCCAGGCCGTGCGGGCGTCGACATCGATGTCGATCGCCTTCATCCCGGAGAGGTCCAGGACCAGGCCGCCATCGGTCGTGCCATAGCCGGCGCGGCTGTGGCCGCCGCTGCGTACGGCCAGCTCCAGCCCGGCATCGCGGGCGGTGGTGACGACCTTCGCCACGTCGGCTGCGTGGGCGGTCCGCGCGACCGCGAGCGGCGCACGGTCGTAGCCCTTGAAGAAGACCCTGCGGGCCTTCTCATAGGCGCCGTCATCGGGCGCGATCAGCTCGCCATCGAGCTCCGAGCGGAGCTCATCGATGGGAAGGTCCTTGGTCTGCTCTGGCTGGGACATCCTGTACCCCCTTCGGCGGGTTTTGCTTTACCCCGTTGACGAATCAGACGCCGGCGTTGTGACGCCGAATCGCAACGAATATCAGAGCCGCTATTCAACCATCTGGTTAAATACAGCCGCGATGCCGACCGACCTCGATCGCACCTTCGCGGCACTCGCCGACCCCACCCGGCGCGCGATCCTCACGCGGCTCGCCCGGGGCGAGGCCACCGTCGGCGAGCTCGCCGAGCCGTTCCCGGTCAGCGTGCAGGCGGTCTCCAAGCACCTCAAGGTCCTCGAGGGCGCCGGGCTGATCGTGCGCGGGAGGGCCGCCCAGCTCCGTCCCTCCCGCATCGCCGTGACCCCGCTCAAGGAGGCGGCCGAGTGGATCGAGGGCTACAGCAGTTTCTGGGAGCGCGGTTTCGACCGGATGGACGAGCGCCTGCGTGGCTGACGAAGCGGACATCCAGATCCGGCGAACGTTCGACGCCCCGCGCGAGGCGATCTGGCGCGAATGGACGGAGCCCGACCGCTTTGCCGACTGGTACGGCGGACCGCAGGGGGAGATCCCGCTCGGCACCGTCTCGATGGACGTCCGCGAGGGCGGCAGGTGGAAGCTCACCATGATTTTCGGGCCACGCGAGATCCACTGGGACGGCGAATACATCGAGGTCGACGAGCCGCAGCGTCTGGTCTTCACGGTCTCCGACCAGCCCGACGAGGACGTCTACGACCTCTGCACGGTGGAGCTCACCGATCTCGGCGGCGAGCGCACCGAGATGCTGTTCCAGCAGAGCGGCGGCCACATGCCCGCGGCGGTCTACCGCCGCGCCGCGGAGGGCTGGGGCGGCTTCTTCGACCGGATGGCCGAGCGGCTCGCCGCCGATTAGTTCCGACGCCCGGCGCCGTCTCATAGGCAACTGCGAAAGCGAACAGGAGGAAGAAATGAGCGGGAGGATCGTTGTCACCGAGTTCATCTCCATCGACGGGGTCATGGAGGACCCGGGCGGATCAGAGGACTTCGAGCACGGCGGCTGGACCTTCGAGTACAACCGCGGCGACGATGGCGACAAGTTCAAGATGGAGGAGCTGATGGACGCCGAGGTCCAGCTGCTCGGCCGGGTGACCTACGAGGGCTTCGCGGAGGCATGGCCGTCTCGCGAGGGCGAGTTCGCCGACAAGATCAACAGGGGCAAGAAGGTCCTGGTCTCCACCACCCTGACCGACCCCTCCTGGGAGAACACCGACGTGATCTCCGAGAACGTCCCCGACGAGCTCCGCAGGCTGCGTGACGAGACCGACGGGAACATCCTGGTCGCCGGCAGCAACACCCTCGTCCACACGCTGTTCGAGAACGACCTGGTCGACGAGCTGCGGCTGATGGTCTTCCCCACGATCCTCGGCTCCGGCAAGCGGCTCTACCCCGAGGGGATCGGCCGGATCAAGCTTGACCTCGTCAAGGACGAGGGTGTCGGCCCGGAGGGCGTCCGCGTCCAGGTCTACCAGCGGGCCGAGTAGCTCCTCAGAGAATCAACAGGAGGAGATAAGAGCCGTAGCGGCACTAGGCACCGATATCGGCGTCCTTGGCGCCTTACTGGCGCTATGCGCCAGTAAGTCGCCCAATCATCGCTTCAGCCCCAACCGGGCTCAGTGCTTCTTCTTGCACTTCTTCTTCTTCGCGAACTGGGCCTCGGACTTCTTGCCCCGCTTCTTCTTGCACTTCTTCTTGGCCGGCCCGCCGCACCCGGGTATCGGGCCAAGAGTGCGTTGCCCGGTTACGGAATAATCCCCCGTATCTCCTGTAGCGCCGGTGCTAAGAATCGACATTTCCCCTGTGAATGAAGCTTGATTGGGGGAAAGGTCAAAATCGAATATGTAAGTCCCATTGCCGGTTTGGTCCGTGAGGTGCACACTGGCGCCGTCGGCCTCACTTCCGTTGACCACCCCGTCGTACTTGCCGGGGTCCAAGACGTTGGGGGGGCTGGGGGTGGAAAGGATGCCCTGAGGATGGCCCGGCATGCCGGTGTCACAACTTTCGTGGACTTGAATACGGCGGCTGGGATAGACCTGCCCCGGCTCACATGGAAATTCCCCGGTGCCCGAGGTGCAGGTTGGGGTGATGTTCGCACCGATGAACGTGGCGGGTTGTTCAGTCGTTGCGGCCTGAGCGGCAGCGGCCGGGAGCAGGGTCAGGGCGCCAAGCGCGAGAACGAGCTTGAGTCTCGTTGACATCAATTCCTCCGTCTGTGAGCAGCTCTGAGAACTGCCTGGCCCCCGTCTCGCATTCCCCCAAGACCCGCGTAGTAGACCGGCGCGGGGTGCGGGTGTCAATAGGCACTTTTCGAGGTTCCTGCTTTCCTTGCAAAGGACCACCCCGCGATCCGGCCTAGGTGTGGGTCTCTCTATGGGTCTCTCATCTCCCCCTCAGGGAGTCAGCACGATCTTCCCCTTCGCCCGGCCGTCCTCGAGGCGCCGATGCGCCTCTGCGGCCCGGGTGAGGGGAAACGCCTCGTCGATGACGACCCGCAGGCTGCCCTCGTCCGCGAGGACGGCAAGGGACTCGAGCCCGGCGTAGTCGGGCTCCACCAGGAACGAGAGCGCGCGCTTCGACTGATCGCGGGCGGCCGCCTCGACCGCGTCGGGCACGTCGGCCGGGATACAAAGCCAGAGCCCACCAGATCGCAACGTCTGCAGGGAGCGCAGCCCGTACTCCTCGCCCGCGACGAGGTCGAGCACGACGTCGACGTCCGAGACGACCTCCTCGAACGGTCGGGCCGTGTAGTCGATCGGCTGGTCGACCCCGAGATCGCGCAGGAAGTCGTGCTTCACCTCCCGGGCCGTTCCGATCACGTGGGCCCCGCGCGCCTTCGCGATCTGCACGGCGAGGTGCCCGACGCCGCCGGCCGCGGCGTGAATCAGAACCCGGGTGCCCTCCCCCACCCCGGCCACGTCGACGAGCGCCTGCCATGCCGTCAGCCCGGCGAGCGGCAGGCCCCCGGCCTGCTCGTCGGTGAGGGCCTCCGGGGTGCGCGCGAGCTGGCGGGCGGGCGCGGTGACGAACTCCGCATAGGCCCGCGCGAGCCGCGGGAACCAGGGCATGCCGAAGACGCGATCGCCCGGGGCAAAGCGGGTGACGTCGGGGTCGACCGCCTCCACCACGCCGGCGACGTCCCAGCCGAGAATCATCGGCGGGTCCCCGATCGCATCGCGGAACCCGCTTCCCTGGCGCGTCTTCCAGTCGACGGGATTGATGCCGGCCGCGGCGACGCGGACGAGCACCTCGGTCGGGAGGGGCTCCGGACGCTCCACGTCCTGAAACTCGAGGACCTCGGGCCCACCGGCCTCCTGCATCACGACGGCCCTCAGCGGAGATCGACCTCCACGCGATGGTCGTGCTCGTCGAGGACGTAGATGGCCTCGGCCGTCGCGCGGAAGAGTCTGTGGCGCGACGGCGGTCGCACGTCCTCCTCGGTCCACTCGCCGCCGCCGTGGCTCACCGAGCGCTTGGAGTAGATCTCGATCGGCTCGGCCGCCTCGTGGACGGGCAGCTCCTGGGCGACGCCCGAGATGTAGACGCCCTGGCCGGTGCCGATCTGCGCGGACGAGTCGAAGACCACGATCCCAACCTCACGGCGGTCGCGCAGGTTCGTCGAATGCTCGGCCTCGGGGTCCGAGATCCAGAAGAACTCGCGGTAGCGGGAGTGCGCGTAGTAGACGGGCGAGGCCCAGGGCTGACCGCCGCGGTCAGCGGTCGCGACGACCATGTAGAGGCTCGCGTCGAGGATCTTCCGAGCGACCTCGTGCTCGTGCGGCTCGGGCATCCCGGGCAGTATCCCCGCCACAGTCGGCTCTCCAACCCTGCGGACGAAATAGGCTCCGCGCATCGAGGTCGACCACCTCAACTGCGGAACGATGTGCCCGAGGGGAGCGCGTCTGCTCGCCGGACACGGCGGGCTGCTGGAGACGACCACGATCGTCGCCCACTGCCTGCTGATCGAGGTGGGCGGCGAGCTCGTCCTCGTGGACACCGGATACGGGCTGGGCGACTGCGCCAACCCGAAGCGCCTCGGTCAGCCGTTCCGCGCGCTCGTCGCCCCTGTTTGCGAGGAGCGGGCGACCGCGATCCGCCAGGTCGAGGCGCTGGGCCACGATCCGGCCGATGTCCGCCACATCATCACCACCCACCTGGATCTCGACCACGCGGGTGGGATCGGCGACTTCCCGGACGCGCAGATCCACGTCTTCGCCTCCGAGCTGGCGGCGGCACGCTCGCCGTCACTGAAAGAGCGCGCCCGCTACGTCTCGGAGCAATGGGGGCCGAACCCGATCTGGGTCGAGCACGGCGCCGGCGGCGACAGCTGGTTCGGCTTCGAGAGCGTCCGGCTCCTCCCCCACCTCGACGCGGAGATCGCGATGATCCCCCTCCCCGGCCACACCGCGGGCCACTGCGGAGTCGCGATCAACACCTCCGACGGCTGGCTCCTTCACTGCGGGGACGCGTTCTTCTACGCCGGCGAGATCGAGACGCCCCGCCGCTGCCCCCCGGGCCTCCGCCTCTTCCAGACGATCAACCAGCACGACGGCAAGGCGCGCCACCGAAACCAGGAGCGGCTGCGCGAGCTTCAGCGAGACCATGGCGACGAGGTGACGCTCTACTGCTCGCACGACGCCTCGATGCTCGAGACGGCCCAGCGCCGCCAGCCCGCGACCACGACCTAGTAGGAGGCGAAGATGGCACCCGATCAGCCGACGGCGGAGGACGCACTGAAGGAGCTGGAGGTCCTGGTCGGGAGGTGGGACGTCTCGGCGACCCCGCCGGGCGGCGAGCCCTGGCCGGGCGGCGCGAGCATCACCTACGAGTGGCTCGATGACGACAAGAGGCTCCTGGTCGAGCGTTCGACGGTCGAGATGCCGGAGGCCCCGAACGGCACCTGCGTGATGGGCTGCGACGCGGCAACGGGCCGCTATTTCCAGCTCTATACGGATGACCGGAACGTCTGCCGCGTCTACGAGATGAGCATCGGCGGCGGCGAGCTGAGGTATTGGCGCGACGGCCCGCCCTTCTCGCAGCGGTTCACCGGAAGGTTCAGCGACGACGGCAACCGGATCGACGCGCGCTGGGAGGCCGCGAAGGACGGCACGAACTGGGAGACGGACTTCGACCTCGTCTTTACCCGCGTGACTAGCTAGGCGCGCCTCAGGTGTCCCCATCGCCGCCGCCCGTGTACTAAATTTTCGGGCCAGCGAGACGCAGGGGGAGTGCGGATCGCGTCAACGGGAACTGCGATCGGCGACGCGGTCGCCGGAAGAGAGGTATGTAGAGATGCGTCTTCGCCACCTGACCATCGCCGGTGCGGTCGTCGTCTCGTCGCTCGTCCTGACGCTCCTTGCGACGGGCGGCGCAGCCGGGGCTTCACTGCCCAAGACCAGCGTGATACCGGGTGCCTGCGCGCTCGATCTGCGCGCGGACCACTCGCACTGCAACCTGAACGTGATCGCCAACCTGAAGGGTGAGCCCAGGGCGGCCGCCGCGCCGACCGCGGGCTACGGTCCCGGCGACCTGCGGAGCGCCTATGCGCTGCCGTCCAGCGGCGCCTCCGGCCAGACGATCGCGATCGTCGACGCCTACGGGGACAACACCGCCGAGGCGGACATGAACGCCTACCGCTCCAACTACGGCCTGCCGGCCTGCACCACGGCCAACGGCTGCTTCAAGAAGGTCAACCAGAGCGGAGCCCAGGGCTCCTACCCGTCGAACAACCAGGGTTGGGCGCTCGAGACCCAGCTCGACCTCGAGATGGCCTCGGCGATCTGCCCCGGCTGCAAGATCCTCCTGGTCGAGGCGACCAACAACCAGAACGCCAGCCTCTATGCGGCCGAGGACACGGCGGCCCGTCTCGGCGCCAACGTGATCTCCAACAGCTACGGCGGCAGTGAGGCGAGCTCGGAGACCTCCGACGACGCCCACTTCAACCACCCGGGCGTGGCGATCACGGTCTCCTCCGGAGACAGTGGCTACGGGGTCGAGTACCCGGCCGCGTCGCGGTACGTGACGGCGGTCGGCGGCACGACGCTCAACCGCGCGTCGAACTTGCGCGGCTGGACGGAGACCGCCTGGAACGGCTCGGGCTCGGGATGTTCGGCCTACGAGGCGAAGCAGGCCTGGCAGACCGATACGGGCTGCGCCCGGCGCACGGTCGCGGACGTCTCGGCCGTCGCCGACCCGAACACGGGCGTCGCCGTCTACGACTCGAACTGCAATTTCCTCAGCCAGCTCCTCGGCCAGTGCTTCAAGGGCTGGGGCGTGGTCGGCGGCACGAGCGCCTCGGCGCCGATCGTCGCGGGCGTCTACGGGCTGGCCGGAAATGCGGCGAGCGTCACCTACGGCTCATTCCCGTACAGCCACAGCTCGTCGCTCTTCGACGTCACCTCGGGGAGCAACGGCACCTGCAGCCCGGCGTACCTGTGCACCTCCGGTGCCGGCTACGACGGGCCGACGGGCCTCGGCTCGCCGAACGGGACCGGGGCCTTCTAGCCGGATCCAAAATTGCCATTGCTGAGCGCCCGGGCCCTCCCTAGGGTCCGGGCGCATGCTGTTCGCCAAACGCAAGCTGAAGAAGAACGGGGAGAGAGGCACCGCCCTGGTCGTCTCGTGCGAGGAACGCAGCAAGGTCACCACCAACGAGCTGCGCGACTACGACTACGTGCTCGAGGTGCACAGCGAGGCCGGTGAGACTTTCGAGGCCAAGGTCCGCGACAAGTTCTGGATCACGGGCCTCCGCCCCACCGAGGGCGACGACGAGGTCCCCGTTCGGTTCGACCCCTCCAGCAAGGAGACGGTGTTCGACTTCGAGGGAGACCCCCGCTACGACGTCGACGCGATGAACGAGCGGACCGCGAAGCTGAAGGCCGAGACCCGGGCGCTCAAGGCGAGCAACCCGGGTCTGGGCCCACAGCCCTAGTCGCGGGCCCCGGCCACCGCGACCTGACCGGGCGCCTCCATCGGCTCGCGCTCGATCTCCCTCTCGCGAACCAGCCACAGGGCCAGCACCGCCCCCGCGAGGCAGAGCAGCCCGCCCAGCGTGAGCACGTCATTGAAGCCGGCGAGGAACCCATCGCGCGCGGCGTTGGATGCCGCCTGGCGGCTCCCGGGAGGGATCGAAGCCACCGCCTGGTGCAGGCTCCCCGACGACGCAGCCTCGACGAGCTGGCGCGGGTGGCCGCCCTGGGCGAGGGGCGTGCCCGCGGTCAGCTCGCGGACCTTGTCCGCACCGCGGCCGATGAAGATCGCCCCCCAGACGGCGACGCCGACGGCGACTCCGACCTGGCGGAACGTGTCGTTGATGCCGGCCGCCATGCCGCTGCGCTCCTTCGGCACGACGCTGAGCGCCACGTCGGCGATCACCGGGTTGAGGAAGCCGACGCCCGCGCCGAGGAGGAGGAAGCCGCCGAGCAGCGTAGTCCAGCCGTCACTCGCCTGGACACCGGACATCAGCATCAGCCCGGCTCCCGCCACCGCGAGGCTGGCGCTCATCAGGAAGCGTGCCGGCACCCGGGACAACAGCATCCCGGAGATCGGCGCGGCGAAGAAGCTGACCACCGTGACCGGCAGGTAGCGCAGCCCGGCCTGCAGCGGCGAGTAGCCGAGGTAGTTCTGCAGGTACAGGGTCAGATACAGGAAGAGGGCGAACGCCGAGGCGGAGACGGCGAAGGCCGCCAGCTGGACGCCGGTGAACGACGGCCGCTTGAACAGGCCCAGCGGGAGCATCGGCTCGCTCATGCGGCTCTCGACGGCGATGAACCCACCCATCAGGAGCGCCCCTCCGGCGAACAGCGAGACGATCAGCGTGCTGCCCCACCCCTCGTCGTTCCCGCGGACCAGTGCCAGCACCAGCACGAAGAGCGCGGCGCTGAAGGTCGCCACGCCGGCCCAGTCGATCCGGGTCGCGTTCGGGTCACGGGTCTCACGCAGCTTCAGATAGGTAATCGCGATCGCGGCCAGCCCGATCGGAACGTTGAGATAGAAGATCGACTGCCAGCCGAGACCGTCGGTGAGCGCACCTCCGACCAGCGGTCCCACCGCGACGGCGACGCCGATCGAGGCGCCGTAGATCCCCATGGCCGTACCGCGCTCGCGGCCCGCCGGGAACTCCTGCGCGACCAGAGCGAGGGAAACGGCGAACATGATCGCGCCTCCCACTCCCTGCAGCGCACGGGAGAGGTTGAGGAAGGTCGGGTCAGGCGACAGGCCGCAGAGCAGCGAGGCGAGGGAGAAGATCCCCAGCCCCACCGCGAACACGCGACGGCGCCCCAGGCGGTCGGCGAGCGAGCCCGCCGTCAGGACCAGGGCGGCGAGGGTGAGCGCGTAGGCATCTACGACCCACTGAAGGTCGGTGAAGCTGGCGCCCAGGTCCTTGCGAATCGAGGGGAGCGCAACGTTGACGACCGTGATGTCGAGCAGCAACATGAACGTCGCCACCGTGACGGCGAGCAGGGTCCACCATTTCCGAGCCATTTCAGCCTCCTTCGGCCGTCACATCGGCCGCATTGCATTCGTCACAGCTAAGACGGACCAATTCGAAGGGATGTGACATGAACGACCAGGAACTGCTCGCCGAGCGCTTCGAGGAACACCGCACCTATCTGCATTCGGTCGCCTACCGGATGCTCGGCTCCACCGGCGAGTCCGACGACGCCGTCCAGGAGGCGTGGCTGCGACTGAGCCGCTCGGACACGGACGAGGTCGAGAACCTGCGCGCCTGGCTCACGACGGTCGTCAGCCGCGTCTGCCTCGACATGCTGCGGTCCCGGAGGAGTCGCCGGGAGGCCGACGTCGCCGGCCCGGACTACGTCGAGCCGGTCGTCACCGAGCTGACGGAGGAGAACCCCGCCGAGGAAGCGGAGCTCTCCGACTCGGTGGGGATGGCGATGCTGGTCGTCCTCGAGAACCTCACGCCCGCCGAGCGGATCGCCTTCGTCCTGCACGACATGTTCGGAGTCCCGTTCAGCGAGATCGGCCAGATCGCCGGTCGCACCCCGGATGCAGCGCGGCAGCTCGCGAGCCGCGCGCGCCGGCAGGTCCGCGGGTCGGTGCCGCCACGGGATCCCGACATGGAGACCCAGCGCCAGGTTGTCGACGCCTTCCTGGCCGCCGCCCGGGCGGGGGACTTCGAGGCGCTGCTCGAGATGCTCGATCCCGACGTCATCCAGCGGATACACACCGTCGAGGGCGATCCGCGCTGGGCGCCCACCCTGGTGGGCCGCGAGAAGGTGGCGAGACGGGCGATGGCCCGCGGTGCACCCTTCGCCCCGTACGCCCGCCCGGCGATCGTCAACGGGAACATGGGCGCGGTGGTCGAGATCGACGGCCGGCGCATCGTGACCCAGGCGCTGACGATCACGAACGGCAAGATCACCACGATGGACGTCTTCCTGGAGCCGATGAGCCCCGATCGGCCGTAACCCCTGCCGGCCCCCTGGCGCTGACGTTAGAGAAGCCAGAAGTCAGGGAAAGGAGCAGTCATGCAGGGAGTTCGAGTACGCGGCACGGTCGGGCTTGCGATGGCGGGAGCCGTCGTCTGCCTCATCTTGGGGCTCATCGGTGGAGCCGGCGGTGCGAGCGCCGCAATCGCCTCGACCGATCTGTCGATGACCAAGACGGACACGGCCGACCCGGTGACGGTCAGCGACACGTTCGCCTATGTGTTGACGGTCAAGAACGAGGGCGCAAACGACGCCGGGGATGTGATTACCACCGACACGCTTCCGTCCCGGGTGAGCTACGTCTCTGCCACGCCATCGGCGGGAACCTGCCAGAAGGCGGGCAGCACGATCACCTGTGATCTGGGCCAGGTCAACGCCGGCGCAATGGCGAGCGTGACCATCACGGTCAAGGCGGCCAGGAGCGGCACCGCCTCCAACTCGGCGTCGCTGACCAGCTCGGATGACACCAACGCGACCAACAACATCGACTCCGAGACCACGGTGATCAACAAGAAGCCGAGCATCCCTAAGCCGAAGAAGCACAAGGCCAGGCCCAGCTGCGCCACGCCCACGATCGTCGGCACGGCCGGCAATGACGTGCTCCAGGGCACCTCGCACTCGGACGTGATCGTTTCGTTCACGGGCAACGATCGGGTCTTTGCGAACGGCGGCAACGACCTCATCTGCACCGGCGCCGGCCGGGACTACGTCGACGCCGGCTCGGGCAAGGACTTCGTCAACGGCGGAGGCGGCCGGGACAAGCTGTTCGGCAGCGATGGCGGAGACACGCTCAAGGGCAAGAACGGCCGCGACAAGCTGCTCGGCGGCAAGGGCGACGACCTGCTGAACGGCGGCAAGAAGCGAGACAAGTGCAAGGGCGGCCCCGGACGCGACCTGCTGCTCCGCTGCCCGTAGACGAGCCGGCCCGCCGAGGCAATCCCGCGCGGCCGATGCCCCGTATGTCGGACTAGGCCGTCAGCCCCGCCCTCCGATCCCTCACCCTGGCGGGGCTGGCGGCTCTATCGCGATCGCAGGCTAGGCGCGCCGAGCGGCAGCCACGAGGGTCAGACCCGGGATCTCGAGCCCGTCCGGCGTTTCGTAGGTGGCCAGCTCGTCGCGAGCGTGCGACCGGATCTCATCGACAGCTTCCGGCGGCTGCGCCTCGAGCAACTTCGAGAGCGGCCCCGCGAGCGCGACCGTGACCAGCCACCATTGGTCGAACGACTCGCCGGACCACGGCACCTCCACCTCCTCGATCGCGACCTCCTCGAAGCCCGCTCCGGTGAGCACGGCGAGGAGCCTGTCGCGATCGTCGAGGGCGAATGGGCCCGGCATGCCCGGCGGAGGGAAGGTGCCGCCCAGCTGATCCCCGACGGCGTCGAACAACGCGCCAAGCCAGGGGTTGCGATCCCTGGGCCCCCAGACCGCGATCACGGCGCAGCCCCCGGGGCGCAACACCCGCCGGATCTCCCGCGCGGCGAGGTCGTGATCTGGCACGACCATCAGCCCCTCGCGACACAGCACGGCGTCGTACGAGCCATTGGGCTGGTCAATTCGCTCCAGATCGAGCTCGAGCGTCGTCACGTTGCCCAGCCCGCGCGCCTCGGCGCGCGCCGCGGCGATCGCGGTCATCTGCGGGGCGACGTCCGAGAGGACGACCTCCCCGTTCTCGCCCACTCGCTCGGCCGCCGCGATGCCAAGCCCGCCAGGGCCGCAGGCGAGCTCCAGCACCCGGCTGCCGGAATCCAGGGAGGCTGCCTCAAGCATCGCCCGCGTGATTCCCTCCGTCCGGCTGTCCACCAGGTCGGCGTGCTCCTCCCAGCCGGGGGCCACAGCCCCCCAGATCGCCTGCATCCCCGCACGAAGCTCGTCAAGCCCATCGTCCGGCGCCGCCGATGACCGCTGTTCGCTCCCCACCGTCCAACCTCCTTGACTAGCTCCGACGTTGCGTCTACGAACTCAGTATGAAAGTGGATTCACCGACGAGCCGCGCCGGAACGGCGGCGCGGGCGAGGCGTGGAGGATGAGCCGCGACGACTTCTTCAGGGCGCGCTGGTACGCGATCCGCCCGGCGGCGAACCGGAAGCCCGCGACCTACCGCTGCCCGCTCTGCGGGAGCCATCTTCCCTCGCTGAGCGAGCACATGCTGGTCACGCCGGAGGGAGACAGCTCGCGCCGCCGCCATGCACACTCGGGCTGCGTGCTGGCCGCCCGCAAGCAGGGCCGGCTCCCGCTCCGCGAGGAGGTCGAGCCGCGCAAGCCGGGAATCGTCGCAAAGCTACTCCACCGTAGGTAATGTAGGCGGGCGTATGGCGCTGAAGAAGATCGGACTGATCACCGCGTCCGCCGTCTGCTCCATCAACCTCTGGACGGGGGCGCCCCTGTTCGCTGTCTGGGTCGGTTCCAAGGTCCAGGGCAACCTCAACAACATCAGCATGACCGCGCTCTTCACCGTGGTGGTCGTGCTGGCGATGTGCGTCTTCGCCCTGGCATTCGTGCTCACCTGGCTCAACAACAGATACGACGACCTGACCGGGCGGCCCGCGACCGCCCGCCAGACCTCGCCGTGGCTGCGAAGCATGCGCGACGAGCGCGACGGCGACGTCCAGCGGAAGTACGGGATCGGCGGGGTCGAGCGGGTCGTGGTGATCTGCGCGGTGGCCGGCTGCCTCGCGTTCGAGGCCTGGTTCTTCTTCTTCGCGGGCTCCTCCCTGCCGAATGGCTGACCGCGTCGCGGTCGCCCCCCGTCGGGCGCAGACGGAGGAGCTGCCGCAGCTCGCGCGGATGCTGGCTCGCGCCTTCCACGAGGACCCGGTCGCGGCCTGGGCGTGCCGACCCGAGCGCCTCCGGCCACGGGTCCTGGAGCGCCTCTTTGGTATGCGCCTGCGCGACATTCACCCGCACGGCGAGATCTGGACCGACGACGGGCTGCGGAGCGCCGCGGTCTGGGCGGCACCCGACCGGTGGCACACCACTGCGCGGCAGGACGTCACCTACGCGACCTGCCTGCTCCACCCTCGGCTGGCGCTCCGCATGCCGATGGTGATCAACGGCATGCTCGGCGCTCAGCGGGTCCACCCCACCGAGCCGTCCCACTGGTACCTGGCGATACTCGGAACAGATCCCTCGGCCCGGGGACACGGCCTGGGCTCGGCGATGATGGCCCCGATCCTCGAGGAGTGCGACCGCGATGGGGTCGGCGCGTACCTCGAGTCATCGAAGGAGCAGAACCTGGACTTCTACGCGCGGCACGGCTTCCGGGTGCGCGGGGAGCGGGGCCTGCCGCGCGGCCCCCGCCTCTGGCCGATGTGGCGGGAGCCGCGCGAGTGATCGGTGCGAGTAGCTGACCCAGGTCCTCGCGCGGGAGGGGATGGTGGCCGACCTCGCCGGGAAGGGAGAGGACGCGCTCCGGATGGCCGGGTCAAGGAGTACGACACCGAGATCGTCCCGCGAAGATGAACGCGAGGTGAAAAGCCGCTCGGCCTTAGCTCTCCGCGACGTCCCGGCGCAGGAAGACGAGCATGGCGGCCATCAGGGCCGGCAGCCCGTAGAGGGCGCAGACCCAGAGGGAGCGCACGATCGGCGCCCAGTCCGCCGGGGTCCGAAGCAGGCCCTGCCAGGCGTTGAACTGGGTGCTGAGCAGGTAGGGATGCAGCCCGCTCAGCCCCGGCAGGATGCCGACGAGCTGAACGAGCAGGGAGAACATGAGGGTTCCCACGATTGCGGCGCCGCTGTTTCGGAAGACGGTGGAAAGCAGAAGCCCGATGCAGGCGATTGCGAGGATGGGGAGCAGATAGACGACCAGGCTGGCGCCGACCAGCTCGAGCCCCTTCGGCGCAGAGACAACCGTTCCCGAGAGCGTCGTAACGGGATTGAAGCCCGACGCCAGGATGCCCGCCCCGAGCGCGACGACTCCGGCGATCGAGATTGCGATCACTGCGTACGTGATCGCTGCGAGGGCCTTGCCCGTGAAGACCTGATGACGTTCGACTGAACGGGTCAGGATCATCTTGAGCGTGGCGTTGCGGTCCTCGGAGGCGACGATGTCGCCCGCCACGAGCGCCGTGATCAGCGGGAACAACCAGATCGAGCCGAACAGCAGCAGCACGAGCGGCACCGCAAGCCCGGTGTCGTGGACGTACTTGCCGAAGGCGACGTCGTTCGGACGCCCGCCGCCGGTCACGAGGGCGATCACGAAGATGATCGGAACCGCGGCCGCCGCCCCCAAGCCGAGATAGGTCCGCTTCTGCGCGCGGAGCTTGCGCAGCTCCCAGCGGTACACGGTCAGCACACCCGGCTTCATGCCAGCTCCTCGATGAGCTCTCTCGTGTGCGCCGCTCGCCCGGCCTCGTCGCCTTCCGTGAGCCGGAAGAAGAGATCCTCGAGCGTGGCCTGCTGCGGCGTCAGCTCCAACACGGCCGCTCCCGACTCGGTCAGGGCGATCGAGAGGGCAGCGACGGCCTCCTCGCCCTCGGCCTTGAACGCAAGGTCGCCGTTGGAGGTCGCGAGCTCCTCGATGCCCTGCTGGTCCGTGCAGACCTCCCTGGCCTTCGTATCGTCGGTGGTCCGCAGCCGGTAGCTGACTCCGGCCTTGCTGCGAAGCTCGGCGAGGGAGCCCTCGTATGCCACCCGCCCCTTGCGGATGATCGCGACGCGGTTGCAGAGCTCCTCCACCTCGTTCATCTGATGGCTGGAGAGGAGCACCGTGATCCCGCGCTCGCCGAGATCGCGAATCAGCAGGCGCATGTCCCGCATTCCGGCAGGATCAAGGCCGGTGGCGGGCTCATCCAGCAGCAGCAGGCGAGGGCTGCGAAGGAGCGCTGACGCGATCCCCAGGCGCTGTCGCATGCCGTGCGAGTAGCCCTTGACCTTGTCTCCGGCGCGGTCTCGCAGCTCCACGATCTCCAGGACCTCGTCGATCGTCGCGCTCCCCTCCCCGCCATCGAACGCCGCGCAGAGCTTCAGGTTGTCCAGACCGCTCAGGTACGGGTAGAACATCGGCGCCTCGACGAAGCCCGCCACCCCGTTGAGCGCCGTGACACTGATCTGGGGATCACGGCCGAAGAGCCGCACGGATCCCTCGGTTGGCCGAATCAACCCCATCATCATCCGCAGCGATGTCGTCTTGCCGGCTCCGTTCGGCCCCAGATAGCCGAACACGTCACCGGAGTTGACGTTCAGGTCGACGCCTTCGACCGCGGTGATCTCCCCATAGCGCTTGACGAGCCCGCGGACCTCGATCGGCGGAGACTCCGCCATCGACTACAGGTCTTGCGCTGCGGCCAGCACCGTGGCCGGCGGAGCCGAGGCGAGAACCGTGTACTGCACGCCGTTGCGCTGGAAGGTCACCATGCTCCCGAGGGCGGTGTCGAGCTCCTGGCCATGGGCTCCGTTCACGGACACCTGCGGAAGGCTGAGCTGTCCGTGGTTCCCGTTCGAGGCGGTGGAGCCGTGAGACAGGTCGGCTGGCCGCTCGATCACGGCCATGCCGCCGAGGCCTTTCCCGTAGGTGATCAGCGCTCCCGAGTCCTTTCCGCTCTGGATGAGCCGGACCTCACTCTGGGGAAGCCCGGCGAGCTTGTCGGGGGCGCTGACCGGGAAGGAGGTCTGCTGCTGGACCGCCTGCAGGCCGGTGACCGGCTGCGGGTCGCTCGTGCCCCTGTCTTGGTGTGCCGGCGGGCTCACGTCGGTGACCTGGGCATCGGGCGGCGGCGTGACGTCGAAGACTGACGATGGAACGGAGCCGAAGGAGATGTCGGTCACCTTCAGCTCGAGCACCGGCGAGCTGTCGCCCTTCGCGTAGACGGCTGCCCGGAGAGGCGTGCCGTGCACCGCGTCCCAGGCGAGCTCGGCGCCGCCGAGAAGCCCCGGGCTGCCCTGGGGCTCGACGCGGACGCTGTAGGCCGGCTGGCCTGCGATGTCGGTCGGCTCGGCTCCACCCACCGCGGCGTGCTCCGCGAGCTTCGCGATGCCCTTCTTGACCTGGTCGAGCGAAGGCGGCTGCTCCTGCGCCGAGCTCTGCCCATCCGCGCCGCCATGATCGGCGGGGACCGTTCCCTTGAAGACCGTGTTGGAGCCGGAGTCGTAGACGAACCAGCTGTGTCCGTCCGAGACCACCTGGCTGTCGCTCGTGGCGCCCTCGGCGCTCGAATCAGCCTGGAGCTCGAGGCGAAGCTGCCCGTCGGAGGTGGCCCAGAGCCGCCCGGAGGCGCCGGTGAGGAGCGGATCCGCCCCCTGCACGCTGGAGCCGGCGATCAGATCGTTCGTGAAGTGGATGCGCGCGGTGACTCCCTGGACCGTGGGCGCAGTGAGCGCGTCGTGCACGGCGACCGGCAGGGGCTCCGCGGGGGGCGTCGGGCCGCCGCCCGTCGCGGCCATGGCCAATGCGGTGGCTCCCACGCCGACCGCCGCGGTTGCAGCGCACAGCGCAACCAGGCGGCGGCTGGAGATACGGCGCAGATACTTCACCCCAGAAAGGCTACGCCTCGTGCCTAAGGATCTTCTGATTCTTTCGCGGTTGCCCCTACTGCCTGCCATGCCCAAGCCAGAGTGACCAGGCAAGCAACAGGAGAGCCGCGGTCATCATCACCGCACTTGCGGCAATCGCGCCATGCATGAGCAAGCTGAGCCCGAACAACGCACCGACGAATCCACCCCAACCGCCCGCGTTCCAAATCGAACGTCCTCGCATCGTCGCTCTCCTCTCGGTCGACGATCTCGGCCGTACATTGGACATGGCGGATAAAGCCCACGTGAAAGGATCGTTAAGCGGCCAGGTGACCTCTCGACGTGGGGCTAGAAGGTGATTCGCGGAGCGCGCGTCAGCGAGGTGTGAACTACATCAGTGGTCCAGAGCATCCCCACTGGGGGATTTCCCGCAAACCTGCCTGTCAAGCGCCCCGGGCCTACCGACTAGTTCGCAATCGAGACCTCAGGCGAATCGATTGACGAAATCGAGCGCGGCCTGCGCGACCTCCTGCCAACCGTGGTCGATCGTCAGGGAGTGACCGCGGCCGGGAATCGCCTTGAGCTCGGTGGTGCCGCGGTTGGGCTGCTGCTTTCTGAATTGAGCCCTGACGAGCGAGGTCGGGACCGTGTTGTCGGAGTCACCCGAGATCAGCAGGAGCGGGCCGCGATCCGGATTCCTCGTGTCCACCTTGGCTTGGGTCGCTGGATTCAGGTTCGCGTTCCCGCCCTGCATCAGCACGGTCGCCGGGCCCGGCACGTGGTAGGTGTCGTAGAGGCGCCGTGCCTCATCTTCGTCGTCGATCGCGTTCGTCCAGCCGTACTGAAACTGCTCGAAGGTGAGGCTCTTGGCCTTGCCGCGATTGAGCGGGTTGCGGAGGATCGGCAGCGCCGATCGAAGCGTCGAGACCGGCAGGCCCAGGATCCCGCGATACGGCGCCGGGTCGATCGCAACGGCTGTGACCGAAAGCCCGCGGCCGGCAAGCAGCTGGCTGAACAGGCCACCGAACGAATGCCCGACGATCGCGGGCTTCTCGTCGAGGCCGGCGATCACCTCGGCGGTGTGGTCGATGATCGATCCGATCGTGTTCTTCGCGATCGCGTCCGGATTAGCGCGCGCCTGCTCGACCGTATCCGCGTCACCCGGCCAGTCAGGCATGACGGGAGCGTGACCGCCCTTCTTGAAGAGCTCGCCCCAGGGCTGCCAGCTCGACGGCAGCAGCCAGAGACCGTGAATGAAGACGACGGGGATGGTGCCGGACTCGTTAGCCGCCTCGATCTCCCTGGATTCGCGCTCCGAAATCGCCATGTCCAACTCCCCTCTGCCGGTTGCGAGGGACGGGAGCCTACCGAGGCGCCATCGCCGTCTCGGCCTCGCGCTCGGCGATATCCGAGGGGATCCCCCGACGCTCCTCGGATCTGACCAGCCAGGCGACCACGGCCGGTGCCGCGATGATCATCGCCAGCAGTCGCAGGCTCTGGACCGCCAGGACGAAGGTCATGTTCGCTCCGGCGCCGTAGGCGATGGGAAGCACCGCATAGAGACCCCCCGGGGTGGTCGCCAGGTAGCCCTCGAGCAGCGAGACGTCGGCGGTCACCGACAGCGCCCAGCCGAGGACGAAGCAGCCGACCAGCAGGGCCGCGATCGAACCCGCGACGGGCATCGCCAGGCGCCTGATCCTGCTCATCGTCTGCCGGTCGAAACTCAGGCCGATCCAGAGGCCGATCAGCGCGAATGCCGTCTCTCGCGCGAGCGCCGGGACCTGTGTGTCGCCCGTCAGTCCGCTGATCGAAAGCACGGAGGCGAGGATCAGCGGTCCCAGCAGCGAGGGCGCGGGAAGTCGCAGCAGGGAGCCGAGCGCGGCCCCCACCGTCGCCGCCGCGACCGTGAGCACCCAGCCGCCGAGGTCGCCGAGCATCGGGCCCTGATCGGGACCGGCACCGGAGTGAACGCCGAAAGCCAGCGGCACCAAGAGCGGCGTGAGCAGCGTGATGACGAGCACGCGGAGGTACTGCATGAAGGCCACGAGCCTGTCGTCGCCCCCGAGGTCTCCAGCCATCGCGACGATGCCGGAGGCTCCGCCCGCAACCATGCCGAGCGAGGCCGTCGGGCGGTCGAGGTCCGCGATCCGCGTCAGCACGATGCCGGCGCCGATCGTCAGGGCGAGCGTCGCGGCACTGACGAGGAGCACCGGGATCCACCGCCAGCCGAGGCCGGTGAGGACGGCGGACTGAACGAAGGTCCCCAGCGCGACGCCCGTCACAGCCTGGCCGACTCGAAATGCCGCAGGCGGCAGCTTGACCCGCCCCGGTGCGGCCAGGGCGTAGATCAGGCCGACGACGATCGCGGCGAACAGGTAGCCGGATGGCAGTCCCGCCCGATCCGCCAGCCACCCGCCGCCGATCGTTCCGGCGGCGATCACGGCCAGGTCGAGGACGGTCCGCCCACGAATGGCGGTCAAATGGAGCCGGCGGGATTTGAACCCGCGTCCTCGGGATTCGGCGATCGGCGTCTACAGGCTTAGCCGGCGCTTCGTTCTCGCCCCTTGACCTCTGCAGCCGGCGAGAGATGCCGAGGGGCCAAGTCCCTTTGATTTCCCCGGCCGGACGGGACGAGCCGGCCGGGTGAGCCCGATTCTGATGCCGGTGACCCCACCCCTCGGGCTCGGGTGGGCCGACACACGCTGCTTAGGTTCTAGCTAAGCGGCGAGAGCGAACTCATGGTCCGCACGTATTGGTTGGTCCAGGTGTTTAACGAGGCCTCCTGGAACCTCGGCCTGCAACCTGATCACACAAAGGCCCAAGTCGAATCCGATTCGGCCCCGTGCTATGTGCAGGGGATGGTAGCCCGGAGCGGCCTCAGCCTCGGGCGCGGTCCTTCGCGGCGCTGGCCAGGTAGGTCGCGGACATGTCCTTCTCGCCGTGCGCCCCGGCGGCCTCCTCGAGCTGTGCGCGGATCGCGCTCAGCACCGGCAGCTCGAGGTGGTGCCGCTCCATCGCCTCGAGCACGAGGCGGGCGTCCTTCGCCGCGAGCTCGAGCTTGAATGCCGGCTCGAAGCTGCGCTCGATCATCATCCTGCCCTTCAGCTGGGCGTAGGGGTTGTCGATCGGGCCGCCCTCGATCGTCTCCAGAAACTGCGCGGGATCGACGTCGATGCCCTCGGCGAAGGCGATCGTCTCGGCCAAGCCTTCGACGAGGGACAGCAGCCATGAATTGATCACGAGCTTCATCCGCGTCCCGGCTCCGGCCTCGCCGAGCCAGACGGCCTTCTGGGAGATCGGGTCGAAGATCGGCTCACATCGCTCCCGCGCCTCCTCCGGCCCGGAGGCGAGCACCGTCAGCTTGCCCTGCTCGGCCGGCTGCTTGGTCCCGACCACCGGAGCGTCCACCAGGGTCAGTCCGTTCTCCTCGGCCAGCGTCGCGCAGCGCTCGTTCCCCTCGATGCCGATCGTGCTCATCTGCAGCCAGAGCGCTCCCCCCTCGGCGCCGGACAGGACCCCGTCTGAGCCCTCCATCGCGTCGACGACCGCATCGGCGTCGCTGAGGATGGTGAGCAGGACCGATGCGCCGGTCGCTGCCTCGGCGGCCGTGTCGAGGACCTCGCCTCCATCATCGACGAGGGACTCGGCCTTCTCACGCGACCGGTTCCAGGCCCGCACCTCGATGCCCGCCCCGGCGATGTTGCGGGCCATCGGCAGCCCCATCGTGCCGCCGGCCCCGATGACCGCTACCGCTTCCCTTTTCGCTTTCTCAGGCATTTGCCGTGCTTCCGATGCTTCCCCTTCCTGCATTTCTTAGGCATCGATTTCACGGTCGCCGGTTCGGTCCCCCCGACGGGACAACTCGCGGTCACGTAGCAGGCGAGGGGTGGTTCGGCCCTCACCGCGGGGGCCGTGGCGGTGTTCGTCGCCAGGTCGAGCGCGGCCGCGGACAGGTCGGTGAGATAGGTCGTCGGATTGATCCCGGGCATCAGCCCCAGCGGCGTACAGATCCCGCTGTCGCCCGCAGCGGCCCGCGCGGGATCGGCGGGGCCGGGATGCTCGAGCGCATCCACGGCGAGGTCGTAGGCGACTAGGTCCTGGGTCCCGATCGCCAGGTGTTCGGAGGGATCGGCGGGACAGAGGTCCTGGATCGCGACGTTGGTGATCGATCCGTCGCCCGTATGCAGGGATGAGCTGCCGGTGTCGTCGGAGTTCGGGGTGACGATCTCGTCGAAGTGGGTGTAGATCTCGGTGTACGAGATCCCGGCGAAGGTCTCCTGGTAGGAGTTGAGCGCCTTTATGAACTCGGAGCGGTCGGACTGCTGCCAGTCCGCCGCCGCGCACGAGATCGAGCAGAGCAGCTCCGCGCCCGTGGTCCCGTGGTTGCTCGGGGCGAATCCGATCTGATCGTCGACCATCGACCGGGTATCGGGCCAGAAGCGCAGCGCCCAGCGGGGCAGCATGCCGCCCTGGCTGTGGCCGATGATCGAAATCCGCCGGCCGGCGCGCTGGTGGAGCGTCCGGATGCCGTTGACGACGTACTCGCCGGCCACCTGAACGTCGCCGAGCGCGTTGTCCGGGAGAGTCACCGCGCACCAGGCGATGCCGAGCTTGGTCAGCGCGGGCTCCCAGTTCCAGGAGAAGTTGTGCCGGGGATTGCTGCCCGTGCCCGGCACGAACAGGACGGGCGCGGGCCCGGTGGCCGGGTCCCCGGAGCACTGGAGGCTGGCGTCGAACCTGTCCTGCGGCACGCTCAGGGCCGGGCTGGGCTGGTCCACGGGGGCATAGGTGATCGCTCCGGCGCCTGCCGGAGCCAGGAGCACGATCGCCGCGCTCGTCGCGATCGCCGCCGCGAACCCTCTGCCGAGGACCCCTCCTCTCACCCGAACGAATCTACCAACTACCAGGTAACGACGAGACACCTTCCCTCAGGCGTCTCGTCTAGAGGGTCAGCTTCCCCTCGACCTCACGCAGGAACTGGCGAGGCATGCCCGGCACGTTCGCGAGATCTTCGACCGACTCGAAGCCCTTCTGGCGCTCGCGGTAGGTGATCACCCGGGTCGCCTGTGTGACCGAGAAGCCGACGTCGCGGAGCTGCTCGAAGGTGGCCTGGTTGAGGTTGATGCGATCGCCGGTGTCAGCCTTCGGCTCCGGGGCCGGCGGCTCTTCCAGGGCAGGCTCTTCGCTGGAATCCGACTCCTCCTCGTCCGCTCCAGCGCCGACGCCGACGCCGAGGATGGCCCCGACCGTCCGGCCGAGGATTCCGCCCCTCTCCTCGTCGTCCTCCTCCCCGGTGCCCACGGCCTCCGGCTCCTCCTTCTTCGGCTCGCGCGAGATCACCCACTCCTCGCGCTCGTCCTCTTCAGTCTTGGCCTCGGTGGCCGGCTCCGGCTCGGGCTCCGCGGCCGGCGGGGCCGGCGGAAGCGGTGACGCGGCGAGGGGAGACAACGGCGAGGACTCCGACGGTGGCTCAGCCGGCGGCGGAGTCGTGAGCTCCTCTGCGGTGCGGACGCTGCTGGCGGCCGCTGCCTCGGCGGCCAGAGCCTTGCGCTCGGCCTCCTTGGCGCGTGCCTCCGCCGCATTGACCCGCTCGAGGACCTCTCGGAGCTTGCGCTCGCGCTCGGCCTCCTCCAGCTTGAGCTGAGCGACCCGTTCGGCGTCGGCGGCCCGCTGCTCGGCCTCCTGCGCCCTGTTCTCGATCTGCTCAAGTCTCCGGTAGGCATCCTCGAGGGCGGACTCGCGCTGCTGGCGCTCCGCCTCCAGGCGGCGCTCCGCATCCTGGACGGCGCTCGAGAGCCGCTCGGTCTCGCCGCTGATCTTCTCCTGGACCTGCGCCTCGATCTGCTCCTCGGCCTCGGCGCGAGCCCGTTCCTCGGCCTCGCGCTTCGCCTGCTCGGCAGCCTCGGCCACGCGTGAGTCCGCCTCGCGGCGCGCCTGTTCGATCGCCAGCTTGGTCCGGTCCTCGACCTCGCGGCGGACGCGCTCGGATTCCTCGCGGGCGCGCTGCTCGCTCTCGAGGCGCATCCGCTCGGCCTCCTCGCGGAGCTTCGCCTCGTTGCCCTCGCGAGCCTGCTCCTCGGCCTGGCGCCGTGCCTGGTCGGCGGCCATCTTGATCAGCTGCTCGGTCTCCTCCTCGGCGCGCTTGACCCGCACCTCGGCATCGCGCTCGAGCTCCTCCGCGCGGCGCAGGCGCTCCTCGGCCTCGCTGCGAACGCGCTCCTCCTCCTCGCTGAAGCGCTCCTCGTGCTCGGCGGCAAGCTCCTCGATCTCCGGGCTGGCAGGCGCGGGTGGAGGCGACACCGGTGGCGGGCTCAGCGGAGGAGGCGGAACCGGCTCGGGCGCGGGCGGCTCTGGATCGGGCGGCGGGGGCGACGGTGCGGCCGCCTCGTGCTCCGGTGGCGCGTCGTAGGGGCGCGCCGGTGTGACGTCCGGCGGCAGGGTGGTCTCGCCCTCGGTGGGCTCGGAGGGCGACGGAGCGGCGGGGGACGGAGGCTCGGCGGCAGGAGGCGGCTCGGGCGGCGGCGGGGGCTCGGCCACCTGCTCCTCCTCGCGGGCCAGGCGGTCGATCTCCTCCTGAAGAGAGCTGGTGCCGGTGGGCGGCGAGGAGATCTCAAGCGGCTGCTCGCCCTGGGGCTCGACGGGCTCCTGCGTGGGAGGCTCAGGCTCGGGGGGGGTCGCGGCGAGCTCGGCCTCCGAGGCGTCCGGCTCGGGACCCTCGGTCTCATCCCCGCCTGGCTCCTGATCCTCGGAATGCGTGCGCGCGAAGCCACCGGGCGCCTTCTCGGGCTCCGGCGCGATCGGCGTGAACGCCGGCTTGTCCTCGGGCGCGGGAGTCGGGGGCTCGGCGGACGGCGAGATGGACGCCGGAGCGGGCTCCGATCCGGTCTCCGGGACGGGCTCGGAGGTGGACTCCGGCTCGGGTTCCGCCGTCGGCTCGGGTTCTGGCTCCACCTCGGGCTGGGGCTCTTCGGGAAGCTCCCCGAGCCGCGGGGGGCCGCTGCCCGGCGGAACCCACTGGGCCCCCTCCGGCGCATCGTCTCCTTCGATCGGCACCTCCTCGAGCTTGGGCTTCTCCTCAGCGACCTCCGGCTCGGGCTTCTCCTGGTCGGCCTCGGCATCGGGCTCAGCAGCCTGGGCCTCTCCGAGCCCGAGTGCGGCCGCGAGCATCGTCGACTTCTCCGCCTCGGCCTCCGGGCCGGTCTTCACCTCGGGGCTCTCGCCCTCGGGGCTCTCGGGTGCCTTCTCGGTCTCCTCCTGCTCCTCGTCAGGCTTGGGCTCGGGCGCCGGCGGCGCCTCCCCCTTGCGCTCGGCCTTGCGCTGCTGGCGCTCCTCCTTGCGCTGCTGGCGCTCCTCGCGCCGGCGCTTCCGCTCCTTCTCCCAGGCCCGGCGATCCTGGTCCTCCGCGCGCCGCTTCTCGTCGGAGATCTGCTGGCGCTTGGCCTTGCGCTCCGCGCGGCGCTCCTTGCGTGAAAGCTTCTCGCCCTCGCCCTTCTTCTCCTCGGCCTCCCCCTCGGGCGGGCCCGCGACCTCGGTCGGGGCCTCGTCTTCGTCGTCGGCCTTCCCCTCGTCGGCCTTCCCCTCGTCGGCCGCCGCCTCGTCGGCCGCCGCCTCGTCCACCTTCCCCTCTTCCTCGGCCTCGTCTGGCTCCTCGGGTTTCTCGGCAGCCTTGGCGGACGCCGGCGCCTCCGCCCCGCCCTCGTCCTTCTCGGCGGCACGGCGGCGGCGCATCAGGAGCAGGAGGATCAACAGCAGGATGACCGCGGCGGCGATCCCGTAAGCCTCGCCAGGGTTGTCCTTGACGAAGTTGGAAAGCGATCCTGTAGCGATTGCAGCAAGCATCGGTGTGCCAAATCCTTGCACGGGAACCTTGTTCTCGTGCATCGGCCTTTGCCCTGCGCGCGGGTGCGTTCTTGCCTACTGATCGACCGCCGTGATGCCTAACTCAAGCGCTGCTTGAAGTCCCTCTCCACCTCACGGCGCAGATCGCGATCTGCGATCTCCCGCCGGCGATCTCGGCCCTCCTTGCCCTTGGCAAGAGCGAGCTCGACCTTCGCCTTCGGCCCCTTGAAATAGATCCTGATGGGGACCAGGGTGAGCCCGCGCTCCGCGGTCTTGCCGATCAGCCGCTCGATCTCACGGCGGTGGAGGAGCAGCTTTCGCGGCCGGTCCGGCTCGTGGTTCCGGTCGGCGGCGGGGAGGTACGGAGGGATGTGCGCCCCGCGCAGCCAGACCTCGCCGTCGTTCACCACCGCGTACGCCTCATTGAGCTGGGCCTTGCCGTCGCGCAGCGACTTGACCTCGCTCCCGCGCAGCTCGATGCCGGCCTCCATCCTCTCCAGCACCTGGAACTTGTGCCGGGCGCGGCGGTTGGTGGCGACGTCCCCGCTGACCGGGTCCCTGGGACCTTTGGGCTTCTTGGCCATCACTCGGAGGGAAGCAGGTCGACCCGCCCGCGCGGAGCGTCGACGCGATCCACGGTCACCGTCGCCGGGTCGCCCATCCTGATGGCCTTCCCGCCGCGTGCCCCCGTCAGCATCGTCTCGCTGCGGTCCAGTTCGTAGCGCTCGCGCCCGCCGATCCGCCGAGCCGGCAGGAAGCCCTCGTAGACGTCGGCCAGGGCACCTCCGAAGCGAACGAACGCCCCGGCACCCACGACCCCTGAGACCTCTCCCTCGAACCTCGTATCGGGTCCGCGCTCGAAGAGCTCCCGCTGGAGCAGGAAGGACGCGCACACCGAGTCGGCATCGCGCTCGACCCGGGTCGCGTCGCGCTCACGCTCCGAGCAGTGGGCGCCGACCTCCGCCAGCCGTTCGGCTCGCGGCGCCTCCTCCCCGGCCCCGATCGCCGAGAGCAGCGCCCGATGAGCGATCAGGTCCGGGTAGCGGCGGATCGGCGAGGTGAAGTGCACGTACGCGGAGCTGCCCAGGCCGGCGTGGCCCAGGTTCCGGTCGGTGTAGTGAGCGGGCTTCAGCGAGCGGAGCACGAGCGATGTGTACGCCTCGCGGCCGTGGCCGCGGCGCTCGGACTCACGGGCCACCAGGCGGCTGGCCTCGCCGGCGAGATCGCCGGCCTGCTGTGGCGAGATCTGGTCGGGAAGCGGGGGCGTGGGGATGTCGAGGGCGGCGAGCTGCTCGATCATCCACTTGATCCGCTCCGGGTCCGGCCGCTCGTGCACTCGATAGAGAGTCGGGATACGACGCCGCTCGAGCAGCTCGGCGACCTGCTCGTTGGTGAGGATCATCAGGTGCTCGATCAGCTGGTGCGCCTCGGTCTGCGGAACCGAATGAGCGCCCACCACCTGGCCGTCCTCGAAGCGGAACTCCGGCTCGAAGCTCTCCACCTCGAGCGAGGAGCGGGAGCGACGCCCAGCGAGCCCCGCTGCCGCGTCCCTGGCGAGGGACAGCGACGACGCGACGGACTCCGGCGGCCGGGCACGGCCGGCGAAGATCTCGTCGAGCTGGTCGTAGTCGAGCCGCGCGTCCGAGCGGACCAGGGTGCGGTAGAAGCTCGCCGAGAGCGGCTCGCCGGACTCCGACAGCTCGATCTCGGAGGTCACGGCCAACCGATCGCGGTCCGGGGCGAGGCTGCACGCGTCGCTCGAGAGCGCGTGCGGAAGCATCGGCGCGACGATCCCGGGCACGTAGGTGGAGTTCGCCCGCCGGTGCGCCTCCTTCTCGAGCGCGTCGCCGGGCCGCACGTGTGCGGCGACGTCGGCGATGTGAATCCAGAGCCGTACGCCCCGATCGGTCCGCTCGGCCGAGACCGCATCGTCGAAGTCGTGTGCGCTGGCCGGGTCGACGGTGAAGGTGGCGAGGTCCCGGAGGTCCCGCCTGTCTTCGTCGAGCGCCTGCGCGCGTTCGCCGGCTTCGCGCGCCTCCTCCTCTATCCGCCGGGAGAAGCCGGTGCGGACCTCGCGGTCCTCGAGCATCGCCGCGATCACATCCGCCGCGCGCCCCGGATCGCCGAGCTCCCGGACGACCTTCGCGCGGCCTCGGCCCTGCCCGAGGTCGACGAGGGCCATGCGGCCAGGGGTCGCCGCGCGGCGCCCGCCGCCGATCTCGATTCGCCCGCCACGCTCGAAGAGGAGATCTCCGGCGAGGAACCGGCCGCGCTTCTCGACGAGGACTACGCGCCTCAGGGTTGACCCTGGAGCTGCGGGGCCAGCGTCTGGAGAGCCTGGTTCAGGCCCTCGTCCGGCTTTGTGGTGGGGTTGTCTTTCGCCTTCACCTGCGGAGGGATCCCGACGTCGTTTATCGATGTCCCATTCCGGGTCAGATACTGACCGACGGTCAGATCGAGTGCCCCGCCGTTGTTGAGGGGGATCACCTCCTGGAAGGTCCCCTTCCCGAAGGACGTGGTTCCGACGACCCTTGCGATTCCGGCCTGCTCCAGCGCGGCCGTGACGATCTCGGATGCGGAGGCCGTGTCTCCGTTGATGAGAACGACCATCGGATGCCTGGGAAGAGCGTCGCCGGTCGCGTCGAAGGTCCGGGTGTTCTGGGTTCGCCCGTGGGTCGACACGATCACGCCGTTCGGGACGAAGATGCTCGAGACGAGGACTGCCTCGGTGAGCAGTCCTCCGCCGTTGCCGCGCAGGTCGAGGATGAGGCCCTGCGCGCCCTGCGCATAGAGGCGCTCCACCTCCTTGCGCAGCTCGGCATGGGCCCCGGGGAAGAACCCGGCGAGGCGCACATAGCCGATCTTCTTGCCCCGCACCGTCTCGATGCGCCCGGTGACCTGGGGAATCTCGACCTGGCGGCGGGTCAGCGTAACGTCACGCGAGCCGCCGTCGCGCCCGGCGACCGTGAGGGTCACCTTCGTGCCGGCCGGCCCCCGGATCTCGCTGGTGACCGCGTTCGCGTCCTTGCCCGCGATCGAGTGCCCGTTGACTCCGGTGATCACCTCGCCGGGCTCGATGCCGGCTTCCCGCGCGGGGGTGCGCTTGTAGACGGTCGCTACGCGGAGGCCCTGGGGCACCTCGTTCACCGCGATGCCGACGCCGGAGAGACTCGAGCCCTGCTGGAAGCGGTCGTACTCGCTCTTCGTGAAGTAGTGCGAGAAGCGGTCTTTGTAGCGCTGCTTGATGTGGGCGATGATCGAGGCGATCGAGGCGTTCTCGAGGTCGTTGTTGTCGACCGTGTGGAAGTAGTCGTCGTGGATGACGTCGATCGCCTGCGCGGTCGCGTCCTGGCTCTTGTTGCCGAAGACGTCGTTGACCGCGTTGCGGATCGCATCCACCTGCCCGCCGGCGACGACCCCGACGACGAAGGCGACGACGACCAGCGCCGCGACGATGAATCTGCGGCTCAAATCCGGAGGAAGCGACGCAGCGTCAGGCCGCTGCCCATCGCGGAGATGGCCATCGCTCCGCACAAGAGGACGAGTGCGAGCGGAACGAAGCCCATTGTGTGCCCCGAAGAGATCCAGTGAAAGCTGTTCTTGAGCGGGTCGAGGACCACGACCTTGCCGAGCAGGAGCAGGCCGATCGCGGCCGCCGCTCCGATCAGGCCGCAGACCAGCCCCTCGACCATGAACGGCCATCGAATGAACCAGTTGGTGGCGCCGACCAAGCGCATGACCTCGACCTCCCGACGGCGGGCATAGATGGAGAGGCGGATCGTGTTGGCGACCAGCAAGAGCGAGGCGAATGCAAGCAGGATCGAGACGACGAGAAGTCCGATCCGGATCGCGGAGCTGACGGTCGAGATGGTGTTCGCGTCGTCGCGGGACTCACCGATGTCGCTGATCAGTGGATTGATCGGCGAGGGATGACCGCTTGCGCCAGGCGGCGTGATCGCCGAGCGCACCGCGGGCAGGTTCGACAGGTCGTCCGGCGTCACGTTGAAGGAGGCGGGCAGCGGGTTTCGATGACCCGGCAGCTGCGCGGTGATGTCCGCTCGACCCTCTGAGTCGAAGCGTGCGCTCAGGATCTGCTTGGCGCGATCCTTGGAGACGAACTGGACCGACTTGACGTGGGGGATCGCCTGGAGCTTCGCCTGCAGGGCGTTGATCTGATCCGCCGGGGCCTGCTGGCCGATGCTTCCGGCTGGAAGCGGCGTGCCGGACGCGTCGACGTCGCTGAGGAAGACTCGGAGACCGACCTGGCTGCGGACGTCGTTGTTCTTGCCGTTGGTCGCCTGCAGGATCGGGATGAGAACGCCGGCAAGCAGCACGGTGATGCAGACCGTGACGATCGAAGCCAGGCCGGGAGCGGCGCTGCGACGCAGCGCCCTGATCCCCTCGCGGATGAAGAAGAAGACTCGCCCCATGGGTGCTGCCTAGTAGCTCGGCCTCTCGTCGTCGACGCCCATCTCGTCGCGCAGCCGCGCCGCGAACTCGCGGGTCGACTCGTCGTCGGGGCTGTACATGCCCGCGGCCTGGTCGCGCACCACTCGTCCGGAATCGAGTGCGATCACGCGGCGGCGCATCTTGTCCACCATCTCGCTGTCGTGGGTGACCACGACGACCGTCGTGCCGGTCCGGTTGATCCGGTAGAGCACCTGCATGATCCCGATGGAGGTGTTGGGGTCCAGGTTTCCGGTCGGCTCGTCGGCCAGGAGCAGTGGTGGGTGGTTGACGAAAGCGCGTGCCACGGAGAGGCGCTGCTGCTCGCCACCGGAGAGCTGATCGGGGAAGTTCTTCACCTTATCCGCGAGGCCGACGAGACGGAGGGCATCGGGCACCTTGCGGCGGATCTCCGAGCGCGACGTGCCGATCACCTGGAGCGCGTAGGCGACGTTGTCGTAGACGTTGCGGCTCGGCAGAAGCTTGTAGTCCTGGAACACGGTGCCGATCCGGCGACGGAGCTGCGGGACCTTCTTGTCGGAGAGCGAGCCGATGTCACGGCCCGCGATCAGGACCTCACCCTCGGTGGGCTCGAGCTCGCGGATCAGGGTCTTGATCAGCGTGGTCTTGCCGCAGCCGGTCGGCCCGACGAGGAAGACGAACTCCCCGCGGTCGACGCGCAGGCTGACCCGCTCCAGGGCGACGTGGCCACCCGGATAGACCTTGGTGACATTCCGCATCTCGACGATCGGCGGGCGACCCCGCTGCTCGGTCAGATGCTCAGGGCGGCGCTGCGTCTTTGGGCGCGCGCGAAGAAGCTCTGAAGTCTGTCGTCTTGCCATGGGGAGTGATGCCGTGGGAGATTCCCGCGAGTCGCCCCGCCGAGCCGCCCACCGCGATCCACAGAGTAGGGATCGCCCTAAAGGGGATCGCAAGTTCTCGTTCGCCTGCAACACGTCTCGCCCCGCTTAGTCGCGGGGCCGGTGAGGTCGATGGGGTCAGCGCTGCGGAGAGCCTGTTCCACACCCCATGACCCCGGTCCGAGGCAACGGACGGGTTTTGATCAATGCGTGATGAAGCGGCGGCGGGGCCGAGTGGCGTCTTCTCGGCCCCGCTCGCCGTTCTCTCGCACCCCGGTGGCGTCCGATGACACCGGAGGCACGTTGTCGCCCCTTCGTCCCCCCGCGGGCAGTCGCACGTCTTCACGGGTGCGCCGCACCGAGGAAGCTGGTTGAGGTTGAGAATCGAGGGGTCGCATCGGGTCGGAATCCATCTCCGCCGGCCCGCGTCGCGCCCCTAGGTCACGACTTGTTCCTGCGCATTTAGCGGGAAAACGCGCTTCGAGAATTCGACTCTGCGCCTACCCGGTTCTTCTAGAACTGCGTGAGCCGGAGTAGAATAGCTCACCTGCGGAGGAGCGACGCACGGCGTCATGACAGCTTCATGTGCCGCCGCCCGCGACTCCAGGGAACAGCTTGGAGGCACGTCCTGCACGGGAGTGGGATCGGGTTTCCTCGGAAATGCAAGGACGAGCAAACCGAGGAGGACTTCGTGAGCCAGTTGCGCTCCGTGCACCGGACACTTCGAAACTCCCTGCCCCATGGGAGCTGCGCGCCGCTGCGTGGCGCGTTGAGGCGAGCGGGTGGAGCGGTCTAGCGGGGCCGCTCCACCCCTCTCATCGGGGGAGAGCGGTAACCCAGCCGAGACTCAACTCCTCACCGTCGATATCCAATCGGACGGCGGCTGCCCGGTCGTCCGCCTGGCAGGTGAGCTCGACCTGAGCACCATTCCGCGGCTGGAGCGACGGCTCATCCAGCAGGCCCGCTCGGGCCCACGATTGGTCGTGGACATGAGCGCTGTGACGTTCATCGACTCCTCGGGCATCGCCCTGCTGCTCCAGACGCATCGTGCAGCCGAGAAGGGCATTCGGACCGTGATCGCGGAGGGCTCCCAGGTGGAGCGGGTGCTCCGCCTCGCCGGGATCGACCAGGTTCTGCCCATGTTCGGTGACCGCGCGCCGGCGATCGCCGCGGTCGGCCGACCGGGCTGCTCCTAGGCGTCTCTCCCTGCCCCGTCCTGCCCAGCCCCGTCGAGGGCGGCTCCGTCGAGGGCGGCCCTCGGTGCCGGCTCGGCTTCCTCGACGCCCTCTTCCGGCTCGAGCATGAACAGCTCGACGGCCAGATCCGGATCCACGTGGATCGAGCTCATGTAGGCGATCACCTTTCGGCCCGTCGCCTCCTCGACCACGCGGCGGAACTCCTTTTCCATCGCCTGCTGGAAGCTGCGTCGCATCTGGTACACGGACTCGACCTGACCGGTGTCGAGCAGCGTGCGTTCGACACGGGTGAATCCACCGCGGAGGATCGAGACGACCGTGTCGTTGACCTGGTGGGTCTTGGCCTTGGTCGGCCCCTTCCCGTAGTAGCGCGAGTGGAGCTGCACGAGGCCCGTCGAGATCTGGGCAAGGATCTCCCCCCGGGCAGGCTTGGATACTGAGTCTTGCGGGGTAACGGCAAACCTCCAAGCAGATCGGTTGCCGCCCCTCTTCGATCAGTGATCAGACGATTTGCGCGAAGGGGAGAGTTGCGGGAAGACCCAACGAGCGCGAGGCATCCTACGGGTCTGGTGAGGGCAACGCCACGCCGCCTCCTATCGAGGCTACTCCTATTGGTGTTCCATTTGAGGATGCGGGGGCGTAAGCTCAGAGACGTCGCACGGTCGGTATTGGGCCGCGTTGTGTGACACACTCAAACGCGATCGAACGACCACCTTCCGATTTCGGTCAGGTTGGTGGGCGGAGGGTCGCCACCATTTCTCTGTGAGGAGGAGTCGTGGTTCCAGATCCCGATCGACACGAGAACCCGCAAGGTCCCGAGGACCCGGATCGCCCGGAGGACGCGCGCGAACCTCCGAGCCCGCAGCAGGTGCGGGACGAGATCGCCCGCGAGATCCTGCGCATCTACGAGGAGTCCTACGGGGCCGGCGCAAGCCGGGCCGAAGCCCTGGTGGCCGAGAGCTGGGTGATCGTCGTGCTGGACGGACTCGAGCTGCTACCCAACGAGCGGTTCATGGTCGAGAAGGGAGAGCAGGAGACCATCCTGCAGGTCAGGAGCCAGTACCAGCAGGCGATCCGGTCGAGCTTCAGCGCCGCGATCGAGCGTGCCACCGGGCGAAGGGTCACCGGCTTCGCCAGCACAACGAGCGTCGAGGAACCTGCCTTCATGGCGGAGGTGTTCAGGCTCGAGTAGGCAGGGCGACGAGCCCTAGCCCCAGGGCCCGCCCGAGATGGGCGGGTGCTGCACGATCGGCTTCTTGAGGAGCGCCTCGCGGGCCAGATCGGCGATGCCGCTGGCGGTGAGGCCGAAGTGCTCCATGCAGGCCTCGGCTGTGCCGGAGACGCCGAACTCGTCCTGCATGCCGAGCGCGAAGACCGGGACCGGGTGCTGCTCGCAGGCCACCTGGCGGATCGCATCGCCCAGCCCGCCGACGACACGATGCTCCTCCGCCGTCACGGCGACGCCCGTCTTGGCGAGCGAGCGGAGCACGGCCTGTGAGTCGATCGGCTTGATGATGGAGATGTTGACCACCTCGGCCTCCACCCCGTCCTCGCGCTCCAGGGTCTCGGCGGCCTCCAGGCCGCGCCAGACCATGTGCCCGCAGACGAAAATCGAGATGTCCTTGCCCTCGCGCAGCACGTCCACGCCGGCTCCGAGGGTCTTCGGGATCTCCTGGTAGACGGCCGGCGTCTTCGGACGGCCGAACCGCATGTACATCGGGCCGTCGAAGCGCTCGTAGGACTCGATCACCGCGGTGTATGCCTGGTTGTAGTCGGCAGGGACGACGACCTGCATCTTGGGCATCGCCCTCATCAGGGCGATGTCCTCGATCATCTGGTGGGAGGCGCCGTCCTCGCCGAGGGAGACCCCTCCGTGCGAAGCGCCGATCCGGACCTTGAGCTCGTTGTGCGCAATCCCGAGGCGGACCTGGTCGTATGAGCGGGAGGTGGCGAAGATCGCGAACGTGGAGGCGTAGGGCACCTTCCCGCTGGCGGCGAGGCCGCACGAGATCGACATCATGTTGGCCTCGGCCGCGCCGATGTTGAAGAAGCGCTCGGGGAACTGCTTGCCGAACTTCATCGACTGGGTCGAAACCGCGAGGTCGGCGTCGAGCGCGACCACCTCGGGGTGCACCTCGCCGAGGGCGACCAGCGCGTCGCCGTAGGCCTGGCGCGTGGCGATCGACTCGTTCTGCGCCTCGGCGGCCTCGATCAGCGAGCTCGCCATCAGCCCTTCCCCTCCAGCGCCTTGGTCTGCTCCTTGTAGGTCGCCTCGAGCTCCTCGAGCGCCTGCTCGGCCTGCTCCTGGCTCGGAGGCTTGCCGTGGAAGCCGAAGCGGTCCTCCATGAAGGAGACACCGCGCCCCTTCTTGGTCTGGCAGACGATCGCGGCCGGCCGGTCGATGGTGCGGCTGCGCTCCAGCGACTCGACGATCGCGTTCATGTCGTGACCGTCGATCTCGACCGCGTCCCAGCCGAAGGCCTCGAACTTGGCCCGGACGTCGCCGGTGTCCATGACCTCCTCAGTCGTGCCATCGGTCTGCAGGTGGTTGTAGTCGACGATTGCGGTGATGTTCGGGATCTCGTAGTGGGCCGCCGACATGGCGCCCTCCCAGCTCTCGCCCTCCTGGCAGTCGCCGTCGGACATCAGGGTGAAGACCTGGGCCGTATCCGAGAGGTCGTCGAGCCGCAGGGCCAGGCAGATCCCGATGCTCATCGAGAGGCCCTGGCCGAGCGAACCGGTGGAGACCTCGATTCCCGGGGTCCGGGTCATGTCCGGATGGCCCTGCAGATGGGATCCGATCTGGCGAACGCCCATCAGGTCGTCGGCCGGGAAGTAGCCGTGCTCGGCGAGCGCCGCGTACTGGATCGGGGCGGCGTGTCCCTTGGAGAGGACGAAGCGGTCGCGCTCCGGCCACTTCGGGTTCGCGGAGTCGTGTCGGAGCACCCGGTAGTAGAGGGCGGCGACGATGTCGGCCGCGGAAAGCGAGCTGTCGAGGTGCCCGGACTTCGCCACCGCCAGCATGCGGACACAGTGAATCCGCAGCACCGTGGCGTAGCGCTCGAGCGCCGCGATCGACGGCTTGCCCCCGGCCTTGGCGGAGGGCTCAGGCTTGAGATCTGGAACGGGCTTAAGGTGCGACATCGGCGGCCGGTCTTGCGCCTGGTCGTACGGGATGGCCTTGCGCTGCGGCTTGCTCAAGACCGGGCGGCGAGGGTAGCAGCGGGCAGCACCACCGGGCACCTTAGAAAGAGCAGCCGACGGAACCTTCTCCACTTAGCCTGCCGTCCATGAAGCTCGCAGCAATCGCCTCCGTCGCGGCTGCGCTGGCGGCGGCCGGGTGCGGCTCGTCCCACGGCGGGACGACGACGACCGCGGCCGGAGAGACCTCCACGACATCCCGTGCCGCGACCGTCCCCAGCGTCCAGGGGAAGCTTCCTCCTGGCGCGGTCGGCCCGGTCGACACCGCCGAGACGGCGGTCGAGGGGCCGGCCGCCACCGAGGCGAGCCCGGAGTCCGAGGCGAACGGGCCTAGCGCGACCGGCGAGCTCGAGGGCTCGGAGCGCTTGGCCGCGACCGCCGCCGTCCGCCGCTACATCTCGGCTCTCGACGGCCGCGAGGCCGCCCGGGTCTGCGCGTTGTTCGTCCCCGGCGCTCTCCCGCTGAGCGATCTGCCCCGGAAGCGCGGCGGTTGCCGAGCGTCGCTGCGAGCCTCGATCGGCACGCACCCTGCCGGTGGCGGCCCGGCCTGGCGGCGCACGCAGATCGTCGAGGTGAAGCCCGAGGCCCTCCAGGACGACCGGGCCCGGCTCACTACCACGGTCACCCACCACTTCTCGGATCGTCGCTACGTCTCCGTCGAGGACGACGTGATCTACCTGGAGCGGACCGGCGGCCGCTGGCTGCTGGCCAAGCCGAGCGCCACCTTCTATCGCGCCGTCGGGTACGCGGACCCGCCGCTCCGGGCGTTCGCGCCTCCAGCGGGCTGGTGAACCCGAAGGCAAGCGCCTGGTGGCTTCGCCATCAGAACGCGGCCACAGGTGGCCGCTAGTACCGGTGGTTGCCGCCGCCGCGCGGAGCGTGGTCGCGGAGCCGCTTCGGGTGCCTGCGGCTGACGCCGATGATGGTCGCGTCGGCGTTGGCGCCGTCGGGCTTCAGGATGGTGACGTAGGCGACCGACCCCGTGAGGGCATCCGAGTACAGCACTCCCGCCGAGCGCTTCAGCGTCAACAGGATGCGTCCCGAGCCATGGCGGTGGCGGCCTCGGACCATCAGCCGGCTTCGCCGGGCGTCCGAGCGAACGTAGGCGAAGGAGTGGCCGTGGACGGCCGGATCGAAGAGGAGCAGGCGCCGTGAGCGAACCAGCGCCCGGTGCTTGTGGGTCCCCATCACCCGCTGGACGACCCGGCTGCCGCGCCGGGTTGCGATCGCGTAGGTGAGGATGCCCCCGTCGACCGACGGCGGGCTGAGCTGAGCGGCCCCGCCCTCGCTCGCCACGAGCGCGGGTGGCGCGGGCGAGGCCGGATTGGCGATATAGCGGATGTAGATGCCATCGCCCCCGCCGGTCGGAGCCCGGTAGGCCAGCCACGAGTCCGAGACGGCCACGGCATCGGCGCCCGGCGCGCTGAGCCGAGCGACCGGAGCGAGGCTGTTGCGGTCGAGCAGCTGAATCTCCTCGCCGGTCACCGTCGCGATGAAGCGGCCGCCGATCGCCGGATGGCTGCCCGGCAGCGGGATCTCCGGGCCGCCCCGGCTGATCACCGCGGGGCCGCCGAGCCGTTGGAAGAGGAGCGCGTCCGCGGTCGCGGATGGATCGGTTGCGTGTGAGACCTGGGTGCCGGCTGCTCCGGCGCTGCCTGGAGCGACCACCAGGGCGACCGCCGCGAGCAGCAGCGCGGCGGCATCGCCGCGGCGGAGGTTGAGGTATGTCGCGTCTCGCTCGCACATCAGCTCTGTCGCCCGAAGACCCCTGTCTGACCCGGACATCGGGGCGAGGACGACGATCGGGATGGCGCGGCCGATCCCGAACGCGGCGCCGAGAAGCAGCCCCAGGCCGGGATCCCCGATCGCGAGGCTCACTCCCGCGAGCGCCCAGACGCCGAAGGAGAGGACGAACGTCGTGAAGCCGAGCCCGAGCAGGACTCCGTAGAGCGCGGCCGCCAGGGGCATCGGCATGACCCGGCGCCAGTGCTCCGGGAGCTGGCGGCGGATCTGCGGCACGATCCGCGTGCCGCGCACCTCCAGCGCCGCTGCGAGTAGGGCGATCCCGCCGGCGACGGCGTAGGCGGCCCTGCCGCCGGCCCCGTGCAGCAGCTCGCCGGCGACGGCGAGCGAGCCGAACGTGATCAGGCCGCCGATCACCGCGCCCGGCAGAAAGGTCGCGCAGGCCGCGGTCGTGATCCGGCGGCCCCCGGTGTGGCCGGTCGGACCGATCGTCTCGATCGCGGAGAGCCCGCAGGGCGAGAAGGTCCCGGTCGCGCCGATCAGCAGCGCAGCAGCGGCAAGGGCCAATTCGAGCACTGACATCAGCACGGCACCTTGGTGTCGTAGTACTGGACGCAGAACACCTTGCGGCCCGAGAAGCAATAGCCGGTGAGCGAGGCATCGCCGTTGATCCGCGTGTTGTGATGCGCGCAGCAGTCGCGCAGCTGGCGAACCTTGCCGCCGCAGCAGCGATACCAGGAGCCGTCGTTCTGGCTGTGAAACCCGTAGATGTCGCCGGTGCGCTTGCAGAGCTGGGTCCGGGGCGCCGGAGGCAGCGGCCTGCCGTCGGCGTCGCGCAGGAGGTTCCCGCCGTCATCGACCGGCTGGCCCGCGTCATTCACGGGCCGCCCGATGTCGTCGACCGGATGACCGTCGCTGGCGCGGAGGGGAAGCCCGCGCGAATCGATCCGCGGCAACCCCGTCGGGTGCGGGCAGGAACCGGTGGTGAAGGTGTGCCCGCAGAAGTGGAAGGCCTCCGAGTCGCCCGGTTCGATCAGCGTGCCGACGGTCCGCGCCGCCGTCAGGGCCACCAGCGCACCACCCACGCGAGCGAGGAAGCCGCGCCGCGAGGTGTCCCGCGCGAGGGCGTCCGTGGCGCGGTCCAGATGCTCAGGCACGGCGCCGCACCGCGGTCGACAGCACGCTCTCGAGCTGGGCGAGGTTGTTGAAGGTGCCCTTGGCCAGCACGGTGCCGCGATCGTCCGTGGCGATCGCGAACGGGCTGCCCGGTATCCCGAGGTCGCGCCAGAGCGTCGCGTCGGCGACCTCGTCGAAGACTCCGACGGTCACAAGCGGGTCGTTCGCGACGTTCTCGATTGCCGGGGACAGGGTCTGGCAGAGATGGCAGCCCTCCGAGCTGAAGACCGCCAGGCCGAGGCTCTCGGAGCCGTTCGAGGCCGGCACCGCGAGCCGGCTGGCCAGGGCGTCGGCCCGGGAGCCGACGTCAGGGCCCTCCCCCGTGATCTCGAGCGCCCCCTGGGTCCCTAGCTGGAGGCGCAACATCCCCACCTCGCGCGCCAGCGCCAGGACCGCGACGAGCAGGCCGAGACAGGCGAGCAGCGCGATCCCCACCCCGACCCCGAGCCAGGCGTCGGTGCCGAGCGCGATCGAATCGACCTGCGGCACCAGCGCGAGGGCGGCCGCGAGGGCGAGGTTGCGGAGGACGCCGAGCCAGGAGACCTTCGAGCGCGGGCCGAAGCAGGCGCACGGCGCTCCCGCGCGCCCGCGCAGCAGCGCGCCCACCGTGAGCGCCGCGAAGAGCAGCATCAGCCCGCTCGCCAGATAGGCGGCCGGGTCCGAGCCGAGGACCACCGCGACGGCGAGCCCAAGCTCGACCGCAATCAGGCCGGCCCAGGCGAACGGCCGCAGGGGGCCGCCCTCGAAGCCAAAGCTGGCCATCGCCGCGATGCTGGCGCGTGGGGAGGCAAGCTTCGCGAGCGCTGCGCCCGCCAGCACGATCCCAAGCACGACCCGCAAGAAAGTCTCCACGTTCCCTCCGGGCGCAACCTACACCAGGCCGGGGAGCGTTTCCTCAGCTCACCCCTTGGTCTTGGCCCGTGCCCTGACCCGCTTGACGCAGCGCCGCCGCTTCTTGCGGTTGTGGATCCGCTTGCACTTCCTGAAAGCCTTCTTGGCCTTCTTGGCCTTCTTCGCGGTGCCCGGCGCGGAGGCGGTGCGCGGCTGTCCACCGCTGCCGAAGATGCTCTCGACGGGAAGCCCGTAGGCGGAATCGATGCCAGAGACGTCCGACGCGATCACCGAGCGCATCGCCGGCCCCGCGACGCGCGTGTAGACCCCCGGCGCATTGGCGCGCGCGCACCCGTCGCCCCAGCCGGTGATGCCGATCAGCCTGTATCCGCCGCCCTCGAGCGGGGCCTCGAGCGGCCCGCCACTGTCGCCGAAGCAGCTGTCGACGCCGCCGTTGAGGTTGCCGGCGCAGAGCATCGTCGAGGGGTCGAAGTCGCTTCCGTAGACGCTCGGGCTCGTACAGGAGGTGTCCGGGATCATGCCCACGGTCGCCGAGCGCAGCGTGTCAACGGTGTCGCTCGTCTCACTGGTGGTCCCCCAGCCGCTGATCTCCGCGGTGCTGCCCGCATCCCACAGTGCGCCCTCGTCCGTGCCGGCGATCTTGATCGGCGTCTGGCCGGATGGCGAAGGGAGCACGAGATAGGCAACGTCGTAGCGAGGCACTCCGTCGCCCTGATAGTTCCCGTTGAAGTTCGCTCGGAGGATGATCGCGGTGACCGGGATCTCGGCCCCCTGGCTCGAGTCGCTCAGGGTGCTGCGCCCGAGGACCACGTCGACGTCGTTGGGGTCGATCCTCGCGGTGCCGTCTCCGCCGGGGTCGCTGATCGCACAGGTCAGCGAGCAGTCTGGGTCCGTGTCGGCAACGCAATGTCCAGCGGTGACGACGATCCGTGAGGTGAGCAGCGAGCCGCCGCAGAACTGGCGCTGATGCGCGTTCTGGGCGGGCTTCTGCGCGGTGCTATAGGCGACCGCGGCCTGCCATGGGTAGGTCGAGACCGATGCGGTGCTCCCGCCGACGATCTTCGGCTGAACCGACCCGCCGTCCTGGCCGAGTGCGGTCGCCGGCGCAAGCAGCGCGGCGGCGGCGAGGGCGCCGGGGACGAGGAACCGGGGCGACTTCCGCATACCGGGATTACATCGGTACTCGCTGAAAGATGCGTAAGTGGACGGCCGCTAGCCGATTGCGACCATGCGCTCGATCGGCAGCTTCGCCTTCGCGGCGATCTCGGGCGAGACCTTCACCTCGAACTTGCCGTCGCGGAGCGAGTCCCGGACCTTCGGCAGGGTGATCATCTTCATGTACTTGCAGAAGGCCATTCGGTTCGCCTCGATCAGCTTCGCCTGCGGGGCCTCCTTCTGGAGGGGGTAGAGCATCCCGTTCTCCGTGGCGACGATGTACTCGCCGTCCGGGTGCTTCTCCATGTAGGAGAGCATCCCGCCGGTCGAGAGCATCTGGACCCCCTCGGGATCGATGTCACCCGAGGCCACGTACTCCATGGCCTGGGTCGCACAGCCGCACTCCGGGTGGATCAGGAACTCGGCGTTCGGATGCTCGTCGCGAACGGTCTTGATGTCATCGGGGCGAATCCCGGCGTGGACGTGACACTCGCCGTCCCAGATGTGGAAGCGGGCGCGGCGGTCCGGGTCGTCCTTGATCCCGGTCTCGCGCTCGACGAAGGCGCCCAGCCACATGTCGGGGCCGAACAGGATTTCGGTGTCCTCCCCGTGCTCGCGGAGGATGTGCTCGACGACCTGGACCGCGTTGCCCGACGTGCAGCAGTAGTCGGTCTCGGCCTTCACCTCCGCCGAGGTGTTCACGTACATGACCACCGCGGCCCCGGGATGCTCCGCCTTCCAGGCCCGGAGCTGATCGGCGGTGATCGACTCCGCCAGCGAGCAGCCGGCGCCGAGGTCGGCGATCAGCACCTTCTTGTCGGGACAGAGGACCGAGGCCGTCTCGGCCATGAAGTGGACGCCGCAGAACTCGATCACCTCGGCATCGGCCTTCGCCGCCTGGCGAGAGAGGCCGAGAGAGTCGCCGACGAAGTCAGCCACGTCCTGCAGCTCGGGCAGCTGGTAGTTGTGCGCGAGAATGACGGCGTTGCGCTCGGCCGCGAGCGCGCGGACCTCCGCGCTCAGCGTCGCGATCTCCTCCTCGCTCAGCTTGGCGGGAAGCTCGTTGACGGTAGGAAGCTCAAGCACGGCGAGCCGCTCCTTGTCGATGGATGTTCGCCGCCCCGTGGGGCCGGCGAATGAACTGACTAAAGATTAGCGTCACCCTACCCTCTGGTTCATGCCCGAGCTGCCCGAAGTGGAGATCACCGCGCGCCGGCTGAGCAGCGCACTCGATGGCGCCGAGGTCGAATCCACGCTTGCCGCCGGCGTGGCGACCCTGAAGACATTCGAACCAAGTCTTGACGCGCTGGTCGGTGCGCAGATCGAGGGCGTGCGGCGGATCGGCAAGATGCTCGCCGTCGATTTCTCATCCACCGACGGCGCCGGCCCACTGACGCTCCTGATCCACTTGATGTCGGCCGGCCGGCTGCAGCTCTTCGACAAGCGGGCCTCGCTCAAGGACCGCCGTTCGCGCCTGCTGGTCAGGATCGCCGACGGGCGTGAGCTGCGGCTGCGTGAGTTCGGCACCAAGCAGGCGGCCTGGGCGAGGCTGCTGCGTCACGATGAGGTCGAGGAGGACGAGATGGTCGCGACCCTCGGCCCGGACGCCTGGCCGGCCCCACCGCTGGAGAACCTTCGCGAGGCGATCGACGAGCCACGGCATCTTCACCCTCTTCTTCGCCATCAGCGCGACATCGCCGGCATCGGGCGGTCCTGGGTGGACGAGATCCTATGGGAGGCGAAGCTGTCCCCGTTCAAGAAGGGGTCGGATCTGCGGGGCGAGGAGGTGAAGGGGATCCACGACGCGCTGCATGTCCTCGGCGACGCGATCGACCACTACGAGGAAGTCATCGGCGCGGAGATCCCCGACAAGATGCCGATGCCGCTCAAGGTGCATCGGCGTGAGGGAGAGCCGTGTCCGCGCTGCGGCACGACGATCGAGGCCGTTTTCTTCTCCGAGCACCAGATGAACTACTGCCCGCAGGAGCAGACCGAGGGCCGCGTCCTCAAGGACCGGCGTCTCTCGCGCCTGCTCAAGTAGCGGCTCCGTAGTAACCCCCATGTAGAGGACTGGCCGAATGGTCGATGCAAGACGCAATGGAGCGACGGACGCCCCTGGCGGCACGCATCCTGCTCGCACTGGCCGTGGTGGCGGTCTCGGTTTCCCTCGCCATGATCGTCCTCGACGTGCCCGGTGTCGAGACGCTCCAGTCGGCGCTGTTCGACGGATCGATGGTCCTCGCCGCCGCCTCGACGCTGTTCGTCGCCGCAAACCGTACAGACCGATTCCGCCTGGTCTGGGGCGCGGTCGGCATCGGGCAGCTCCTCTACGCGGCGGGTGAGATCAACCTCGACTTCGTCCAGAACGGCCTCAGCTCGTTTCCCACGCCCTCCGACTACCTCTGGCTCGCCTACTACCCGCTGATCCTGGTCGCCGTGGCCGTCTATCTCGGCGATCGCCGCTCGCTTCGCCCGCTCGTCTGGCTCGACGGAACGATCGTCGTCCTCGTCCTCATCGCCGGTGGGTTCGCGCTCCTGTTCGGCGACATGCTCAGCTCGGCATCGGCCCCCGAGCACTTCGTGGAAGGCCAGCTGGTCTATCCGCTGCTCGATCTGGCCTTCGTCGCGTTCGCTCTGGTTCTCGCCTACGCCGGCCGGCTCCGGCTGGGTCCCTCCTACTACGCGATCTCGGCCGCCGCGATCCTCCTCTTCGTCGTTGACCTCGTCTACTTCAGGCAGCTCGCGACCGACTCCTACTCGGGCGGGACCATCCTGGACGCGGGCTGGGCGGCGACCTGGGTGCTGATGTCCGCCGCCGCGCAGATGACCCTGCGCAGGCCCACCCGGGACAGCACCTCGGCGGCGGGGTTCAACGCGCTCACCGCCCTGTTCGCCATCCCGGCGCTCTTCCTCCTCGTCCGGGGCCCGGACCACCCCGGCGGAACGGCGACGATCGCCTGCGCGGCCGCGGCCATCCTCCTGCTCGCAATCCGCCTGCTGATCACGCTAGACGAGAACAAGCACATCGCCCGCGACAACCAGATGATCGTCTCGACCGCCGGGGAGGGGATCCTCCGAGCCGATCCCGACGGCATCGTGACCTACGTCAATCCGGCTGCCTGCGAGATGCTCGGCTACGGCACACGCGAGCTGATCGGCCGGAACGGGCACTCGCTCACCCACCACTCGAGAGCGAACGGCACTCCCTATCCAGCCGAGGACTGCCCGATCCGTGCGGTCCTCTCGGGCGACTCCCCGGTGCGGGTCGGCGACGAGGTGTTCTGGCGCTCCGACGGCACGAGCTTCCCAGTCGACTACACGGCCGCGCCGATCAGGCAGGACGGTCAGGCCATCGGCGTGGTGGTCGTGTTCGACGACGTCACGGCCCAGCGCACGGCCGAGGATCGGCTCCGCTACCAGGCGGATCACGATCCCCTCAGCGGCCTCTTCAATCGCCGCCGGTTCGTCGAGGAGGTCGAGAAGGAGCTCCGCCACGCCCGGCGCTATCGGAGCTCAGGATCGCTGTTGATGCTCGACCTCGACTCGTTCAAGTTCGTCAACGATTCCTTCGGCCACGACATCGGCGACGAGGTGATCCGCCGTCTCGCGATCCTGCTCAAGGAGCGGCTTCGCGAGAGCGACACCATCGGCAGGCTGGGGGGGGACGAGTTCGCGATCCTGGTCCCACACGCGTACCTCGACCAGGGCCTCGCGCTCGCCGGCTCGCTGAGGAGCCTGATCAAGTCTCAGACCGAACCGAGCGTTGAGGCGAGTGTCGGTGTCGTCTCATTCAATGGCGACGAGGAACTCGTGGCGGATGACCTCATTGTCCGCGCTGACATCGTCCTCTACGAGGCCAAGCAGCAGGGCGGCGGCGCCGTCGCCTGGCGCGGGCAGAGGAGCGAGCGGCTCACCTGGGTGGACAAGGTCCGAGCAGCGATCGAGGCCGATCGCCTCGTCCTCTACGCACAGCCGATCATCGATCTGCGCAACGACACGATCGACAGCGAGGAGCTGCTCGTGAGGCTGATTGAGGAGGACGGGGACGTGATCCCGCCCGCCGCCTTCCTCCCCACCGCGGAGCGCTTCGGCCTGATGCAAGATGTCGACAGGCTCGTCGTTCGCCGGGCGCTCGAGCTGGCGCGATCGGGACGCCGGCTCGCGATCAATCTCTCGGGCCGCTCGATCGACGACGACGAGATCATCGGGATGCTCGAGGAGGCGGTCAACGAAGGAGTCGATCCGGAGAATCTGACCTTCGAGATCACCGAGACTGCGGCGGTCACCAATCTGGAACACGCCCACCGGTTCGCGGAGCGTCTCGAGCGAATCGGCTGCAGGCTGGCGCTCGACGACTTCGGAACCGGCCTCAGCTCACTCAGTTATCTCAAGCACATCCCGGCGCAGGTGCTGAAGATCGACATCGAGTTCGTTCAGGGCGTCGCCGACAGCTCCATGGACCAGTACCTGGTGCGCATGATCGTCGGCCTCGCCCACCGGCTCGGCCAGGTGACCGTGGCCGAGGGAGTTGAGGACGCGGCCACGCTGATCACGCTCCGCCGCTTCGGCGTCGATTTCGCCCAGGGGTACTACCTCGGCAGGCCGGCCCCGATCGATGCACACCACGCGCCCGAGGTCACGGCCGACGTGCGGAAGACGCTCGCCCTGACCGCCGGCACCGACTGCTGAAGCTAGCGGCCGGTGACCCGGCGGATGACGCCCCGCCCGATCGTCAGCGGGTGGGTCATCAGCGTCTGGAGCCGGCCGGTGATGCTGAGCGGATCGCGCGCGATGCCGAGCTGGCGAAGCACCGTCGTCTGGTCGAAGTAGACGCGCTCGCAGACGAGCTCGTCGCCGTCGAAGACGAAGATGGCGAGGATCGGCAGTTCGAACTCGCGGCCGGTCGGAGGAAGGCTGCGCAGCGGTCCCCTGTGGGTGCCGCGCACGACCGCCTCGACCAGGACCGCCTCGTCAGCGTGGTGCAGGGCGAGCAGCTCATTGCGCTGATCCGGGAAGGCGCGGCGAGTGTCTTCGTAGTAGCCCGAGACCTCCTCCGGCCCGTCGTAGACCTCTCCGGTGGCGATCAGCTCGTAGCGGGGGTGCTCGAAGGTGTCGAGCGTGGCGTCGAACTCGTGCCGGTTCTCCGAGTCCATGTGCTCGCGGACGATCTCCTCGCGCTTCTTCCTGATGGCTGCGCTGGGCGCCATCCCTACCTCCCGATCACCCGGCGCACGATGCCGCGCGAGATCGTCAGCGGGTGGCTCGCAGCCGTCTCGAGCCGGCCGGTCAGGCTCGTCGGCTCCCTGGCGATCCCGAGCTGCTGCAGCACAGTGGAGGTGTCGTAGTAGACGCGCTCGCAGACCAGGCCCTCGTCCTCGAAGACGAAGATGGCGAGGAACTGCTGCTCCCAGCGGCGTCCGGTGGGCGGCAGGCCGCGAAACGGGCCGGTGTGGGTTCCGCGGGCAATCGCCTCCATCAGGACCGCGTCGTCCACTGTGTGCAGCTTGACGATCTCGATCTCCTGGTCGGGGAAGGCGCGGTCGAACTCGCGCCAATGGGCCATCACCTGCTCGGTCCCGTCGTAGACCTCGTCGGTGGCGACGTACTCGTAGCGGGGGTGCTGGAAGGTGGCGAGCGCCGTCTCGTAGTCGGCGGCGTTCTCGGCCTCGACGTGCTTGCGGACGAGCTCCTCGCGCTTTGCCGCGGCGGTGGCCATCGAGCGACTCTATAGCTCGAGCGTCATGCTCAGGTCGAGGGCCGGCGCGGAGTGCGTGAGAGCGCCCACCGAGACGAAATCCACCCCCGTTGCAGCGATTTCCTCGACCCTGTCGAGTGTGACGCCGCCCGAGGCTTCGAGCTCCGGACCGCTCGAGCCTCCGGCCGCCGCGACCGCCTCGCGGAGCACGGCCGGGCTCATGTTGTCGAGCAGCAGGCGATCCGCCCCGGCCTCCGCACCCTGCCGGACCTCGTCGAGGTTGCGACATTCGACCTGCACCGGGAGATCGGGCTGCGCCTCTCGCGCGCGCCGCACCGCCTCCCCCACCCCTTCCGCCAGCGCGGCGTGGTTCTCCTTGATCAGGATCGCGTCGTAGAGGCCCATCCGATGGTTGGTGCCACCGCCGGCGGCCACGGCGGCCTTCTCCAGCGCCCGCAGCCCGGGCAGCGTCTTCCGGGTGTCCAGGATCCGGGCGCCCGTCCCCTCGACCGCCCGGACGAACCTGGCGGTCAGTGTTGCCACGCCGGAGAGGTGGCAGAGCAGGTTGAGCGCGGTGCGCTCGGCGGCCAGGAGCGCCCGCGCCGGGCCGGCAACGCGCGCAACCTCGGCCGGGACCTCGTCGCGCCACTCGGCCTCGGGCGCGACCGCCTCGAAGTCGCCGGCCTGAGCCTGCCGGAAGACCTCGGCGGCAACGTCGATTCCGAAGAGGACGCCGGGCGCCTTCTGCGTGATCGTCGCCCTACCGATGGCGTCGTCGGGCACCACCGCCACCGCCGTGACGTCCCCCGCGCCCAGATCCTCCTCCAGGGCGCGGGCGACGAGCTCGCGCGTGTCGGCGTCGATCTCCATCCGCTCACAATCTCACGAAAGCCCGGTGTGCGACGTTTCAGGTGCGGATGCGAGATGAGAGCCTTCCCCCCTTCCAATCGCTGCTCGATGAGCACGGCTCCGACGTGCTCGGATTCCTGGTCGCGACCGTCGGTCCCCACGACGCCGAGGACTGCTTTCAGGAGACCTTCATCGCCGCCCTTCGCGGCTACCCGAAGCTCGAGCACGCGAGCAACCTGCGCTCATGGCTGCTCACGATCGCCCACCGCAAGGCGATCGACCATCACCGCGGCCGCGGCCGCCGGGCCGTTCCAGCCGGGAGCCCGGAGGAGGTCGCCGGTGGCAAGCCGAGCTCGAACAATCGCCCGGACACCGTCGTCGCGGGCGGCGATCCAGACCTCTGGCAAGCCGTCAGCGGCCTGCCGCCCAAGCAGCGCAGCGCCGTCGTGCTGCGGTTCGCCACCGACATGTCCTACGCCGGCATCGCCAATGCACTCGACTGCTCGCAGGACGCCGCTCGACGCAGCGTCCATGAGGGACTTCAGAAGCTGAGAGGTGAATGCGCATGAACCCGCCGACCGAAAAGCAACTCTCCAAGATGCTCCGCAATGCGCCCCCCGGTGGCGATCTCGACCGGGCGGTCCAGGGCGTCCTCGCCCGGGCCGAGCGCGACCGGCTGGTCGACGTGGCCTACGCGCCGGTCGACTCCCCCTTCGGGAAGCTCCTGGTCGCCCGCACCGACCGCGGGGTCGTTCGCCTGGCGTTGCCCAAGCACCGCGGCCACCAGCAGACCGAGGACGAGGTCCTCGAGGATCTGGCGCGCTATGTCTCCCCGCGGGTGCTCGAGTCTCCCAAGCGCCTCGACGAGGAGCGCCGCGAGCTGGAGGAGTACTTCGAGGGCAGGCGCCACCACTTCGACGTGCCCGTCGACTGGGCGCTGACTCCGCGGGGATTCCGGAACCGCGCCCTCCACGCGGTCTCGCGGATCCCGTATGGCGAGACCCGGACATACGGCGAGATCGCCAAGCAGGCGGGCAACCCGCGCGCCTACCGCGCCGCCGGGACCGCCTGCGGCCGCAACGCGATCCCGCTGATCGTGCCCTGCCACCGCGTTCTGCAGTCGGGCGGAGGCGTCGGCAACTACGGCGGCGGGCCGGAGATGAAGCGGGCCCTGCTGGACCTCGAGGGCACGCTCCAGTCCTCTAGTTCGGGAGTGGGCCGCTCAGGTTCACCCAGGGGCTGAACAGGTTCCAGCTCTCCGGCACGAAGCTCACCAGCAGCAGAACGATCACGGCGACGCCGACGGCGACCAGCGCCAGGTTTCGCTGGACGGCGTCTCCCTTCTGATGGCCGAAGTAGGCGAACAGGCCGGCGATCGGCCCCCCGATGATCGGGACGCTGAACGCGGCGATGATCAGGATCGCCCCGAGGATCGCGTCGGACGCGGTGATCTGCGGCAGCCAGCTGGGAGCCTCGAGCGACGGCCTGGCCGCGCGCCGGCGCTCCAGCTCCTGGCGGGCGGCGGTCAGGTTCTCGCCGCAGATCGCGCAGCCGGCGGCGAACTGGCTGACGCTCGACCCGCAGTTGGGCACCTGGTGACGGTCCTGGGCACGGCGCTAGTTGCCGGAGGAGGCCGCGAAGTTCAGGTACTCGCGGACGAAGGCGTCAATGTCGCCGTCGAGGACACGGTTCGTGTCTCCGACCTCGAAGTTGGTGCGATGGTCCTTGACCCGCTGATCGGGGTGCAGGAAGTAGCTGCGGATCTGGGAGCCCCACTCGGCCGACTTCTGCTCGCCCCTCTCCTTGGCCAGCTCCTCCGCCTGCTCGAGCTCCTTGCGCTCGAGCAGGCGCGAGCGCAGGATCTGCATCGCGGTCGCCCGGTTCTGGATCTGGGAGCGCTCGTTCTGCGACTGGGCGACGATGCCCGTTGGCACATGGGTGATGCGCACAGCGGAGTCGGTCTTGTTGACGTGCTGCCCGCCGGCCCCCGACGCCCGGTAGGTGTCGACGCGGATGTCCGAATCGTCGATCTCCACGTCGACATCGCCCTCCACCAGGGGCGCGACATCGACCTGGGCGAAGCTCGTGTGCCTGCGGGCCGAGGAGTCGAAGGGCGAGATTCGGATCAGCCGGTGCACGCCTCGCTCGGCGGCGAAGAGACCGTAGGCGTTCTCGCCGCGGACCACCGCCGTCGCCGACTTCAGCCCGGCCTCCTCCCCCGGAGAGGCCTCCTTCATCTCGACCTTGAAGCCGCGCCGCTCGGCCCACCGCAGGTACATGCGAAGGAGCATCTCCGCCCAATCCTGTGAGTCCGTCCCGCCCGCCCCGGCGTTGACGGTGACGACGGCGTCGCCGTCGTCGAAGCGGCCCGAGAAGAGGCGCTCCTCCTCCAACGCCGCGAGACGCTGTTCGACCGATGAGAGCTGGGAGGCGAGCTCGTTCGCCATCTCCTCGTCGTCGGCGGCCAGCTCGGCGAGCTCGTCGAGATCGTCGACGTCGCCGGTCAGCTCTCGGAATCCGGTCAGCCTCTTCTGGGCCCGCGAGTGCTGTGCCGAGATCTCGGCCGCCTTGGCCTGGTCGTCCCAGAACCCCTCGCGCTGCATCTCCCCCTCGAGCCGATCGATCTCGGCGCTCAGCCCCTCCGGGTCAAAGGTAATCCGAGAGCAGCTTCAGCTGCCCCCGGATCTCGGCGAGGCGCGCGGAGAATCCCTCCTTTGGATGCTTGTCGGCCATCAGATGGTTGAGAGAAGTCTGCGGGTTACCCCGTACAGGGTATTCCGGACCGTCCTCTACGGTGTTGCGCGGAGAGGCCAAATGGAGAACGGAAGCTCCACGACGACACCTCGACCCCTGCGCTGGCTCCTCCGGAAGCTCGGGCATGGGCTGCCGCCGCTCCCCACGATCGGCGGCCGGGCGCTGGCTACGCGCGTAGCCGGGCTGCTGCTGGTCGGCGGAGCGATCCTGATCGTGGTGACGGTTGCGCTGCCGCCCGCCGCGGAGGGCTCGGACCTGCTGATCCTCGGCTACGGAGCGGTGGCGGCCGTCTGCGGAGGGCTGCTGCTGAGCCGCCGGCGGGTGAACGAGCCGGCGCTCGGCGTCGCCGCAGCCATCGGCACCGCGCTGATCATGCTGGCCACGCTGGAGGGCGGTCACGGGACGGGCACCGAGGACAACGAGGTTCTCTTCCTCTGGGTCTCGCTGTTCGCCTTCTGGTTCTTCGACCTGCGCCACGCCTTCCTCCAGCTCGGCGTGATCGGCGTGGCCGACGCCGTGCTGCTGATCGACCAGCACCCGTCGTTCGCCGACGGCGCCACCCGCTGGCTGGTGACGATCGTGACCCTCCTGGTCACCGGGCTGCTGATGGCCTGGATCCGGCGCTCGCTCGAGCGGGAGCGCGATGAGACCGCGCACCTCGCTGTCGTCGCGGAGCGGATGAGGATCGCGCACGACCTGCACGACGCGGCGGGTCACGGCGTGACCGCCATCTCGCTGCAGGCCGCCACCGGCCTCCGGGAGATCGACGACGGCGCCGACATCGAGGAGGCTCGCCACATCCTCGAGGAGATCAAGCGCACCTCGCGGATCGCGCTGGAGGACATGCGCAAGCTGCTCGGCCTGCTGCGTCCGATGGACGCCGCGGACGCCGAGCGCGACCGGGTCAGCCTCTCCCACCTCGAAGCGATGATCGGCGAGTGCCGCGCAGCGGGTCTCACCGTGAGCGTGGAGCGAGAGGGGCCCGCCCAGGTGTTGCCGCCGATCCTCGACCAGACCGCCCCCCGGATCATTCAGGAGGCGCTGACAAACGTGCTGAAGCACGCGGGCCGGGGGCATCGGCGATCGTCCGGCTGAGATTCGACCCCACCAGCGTCGAGCTCGAGGTGACCGACGACGGTCCCGGCGCGGTCGGCGCGGTGGCCCTCGGAACGCGTCGCGGGCTGATCGGGATGCGCGAGCGAGTGGAGCTGTTCGGGGGCCGCTTCTCAGCGGGGCCGATGGACGGCGGGGGTTTCCGCGTCCTCGCCCGGCTGCCGATCGGCAACCCGCTCGAGAACGTCGCCCGGCAGGGCTAGCCGGGGACGGTGGCGCTGACGATCCAGGTCGACGTCGGGCCGTAGACGCCATCGGGGCCCTCGAAATCCGCGATGACCTCGCGGATCTCGGTGGTCAGCTTCGGCCTCAGGGTCTCCACCTCGTCGGCCGGGCAGATGCGCAGCAGTTCCGCCGCCGGCCCCAGCGCCATCGCGAACTCGACGGCCTCGTCGAGATCCTCGCCGACCTTCATCGGCAGGTCGAGGCGGGTGAAGGTAGGGCTCTCGAAGCCGGCGGCGAGCAGCTGGTGCGAGACCGTATCCGGGTTGGCCATCGCAAACGGGCCGGGCCCGCAGCGAACGTCTTCCGGCTCCTCGGGCTCGTCGAGGTAGCGCTCGACGACCTGCTCCGGCTTGTAGACCCACGCGTTGTCGAGCTTGCGCCTCCAGACGACCGCGACGAGGCGCCCGCCCGGCCTCATGGCCGAGGCCAGGTTGCGGAAAGCCTGTACCGGGTTGGCGAAGAACATGAGTCCCATTCGGGAGAAGACGTAGTCGAACGGCCCGGGCAGCTCCATCAGCTGGACGTCGCCGGCGATGAAGCTGACGTTGGATGCGCCGGCCTCACGCGCCTCCGCGGCCGCCGCCTCGACGAACGGCTCCGAGACGTCCGCACCGAGCACCTCACCGGTCGGGCCGACGAGCTCGGCGAGCTGCTGGGACCCGTCGCCGAACCCACAGCCGACGTCGAGAACCCGGTCGCCGGGGCTGGGCGGGTACGTCCGCATGGCGACCTTCCCATGCTGCTCCAGACCGGTGACGATCAGGTCACGGAACTGCACGAAGCGGTCGAACAGCACGCCGCTCCAGGCCTCGGTGGCCTCGTCGTTGTCGGCCGGTGCATAGGCGGCAACAACCTCGTGCTCACTGCCCAGGGTGGCCTTCTCCACAGGCCCATGGTACGCCGGCGCCTCCGCGTGTTACACAGGGAACGTGATCCGAACGTCCATTCTCGCCATTGCCCTCGTGCTGACGGGCGCCGCGCACTCGCCCACGCCGTACCGGGCGGCAACTCATCTCTCGGGCAAGGTCGGAGCCCGTGCGGCGGCAACTCGCGGTGAGACGCGCGCCCAGAGCTACGTCGCGTCGCAGTTCCGGGGGGCGGGCCTGGCCGTCTCGACTGACAGGTTCAACGTGCCCGGCAAGGGGACCTCCCGGAACGTCATCGGCGAGCTCGATGGCCCCACGAGCTGCCTCCAGATCGTGGTGGCCCACGTCGACAGCGGCCCGGACGGTCCCGGCGCCAACGACAACGCCTCGGGCGTCGGGGTGCTGGTGGCTCTTGCCTGGAAGCTCCGGTCACTGAACCCGCCGTGCGACGTCTGGCTGGCCAGCACGGGGGCCGAGGAGCGTGGCTTCACCCACGCGGCCAACCACCTGGGCGCGGCCGCCCTAGTGGACCGGGTGAAGCGTCTCGGCCGATCCCACGATCTCCGCTTCGCCTACGACAACGACGAGGTGGGCCGGCTCGGCCGGTTCTGGCTGCGCTCGCCCGCTGCCTCGCCTCGCCCGCCGGTGGAGGGTGCGATCCTGGCGGCCGCGCGCCGTGCCGGCGTCACCGTCCGCTGGGTCCGCGACGAGGGCACGGGCAATTCGGATGAGCGCGAGTTCAACCTCGCCGACCTCGGCGCCGCGGTGCTCGAGGGCTGGCGCGCCCAGGAGCCCTGCCGGGAGCTCCCCTGCGACCGGCCGGGAAGGCTGCAGAAGCGCTCACTCAATCGGGCGCTGCGCCTCGCCGAGGAGGTCGTGCGCGCCGGCTAGGCGCTCAGTGCCGTTTCTTCTTCTTGCACTTCTTGGAGGCAACCGCGCGGTGCTTCGTCTTCTTCTTCTTCTTCTTCGTGCACCTCTTCTTATGCGCCGGCGGAGTCGTGGAGATGGGTGCCGTCGGCACGGCGGTGAAGGTCGCGCCGATGGCGGTGTCCCCGTTCACCGTCGTCACGCAGGATGGGGAGCCCCCGGCCGAGGCGCAGGCGCCCGTCCAGCCACCGAAGGTCGAGTACGCATTCGGGGCGGCCGTCAGGGAGAGCGGGCCCGCCGGGTAGCTGGACTCGGAGCAGTCGCCGGGGCAGTCGATTGTCCCCCCTCCGCCCATCACGGTCCCTGCGCCGCTTCCGTCGAGCGTCACGGTGACGGAATAGCTGTTGGCGAACGACTGGGCGGCGAAGACGAGAGCGCCCACCAGGGCGATGGCGCTCAGAGAGGCGAGCCGGCGGACCAGGTTCCTACGCCCCGTGGCACTTCTTGTACTTCTTGCCGGACCCGCACCAGCAGGGATCGTTCCGGCCGATCCGCTCCTTGTCGTCCTTGACGACGGTCTCCTGCTCCGGGATGCCGCCACCGTTGCCGGTCGGCAGGTTGCCCTCGATCGCGGCCTCCGCAGCGACGTCGGCGCCGGACGCGGTCGCCACGGCCGCCTGACCGAGGGCCGAGGGCTGCTCGGCGGTGCCACCCGAGTAGTCGAACCCGCCGATCTGCTGCGCCGACCCGAACTGCTCCTGGGCCTGCGGCGCGACCTCGACCTCGACGTGGAAGATCAGGCGAGCGAACTCCTCCCAGATCGAGTGCATGAGCTGCTCGAACATGGTGAAGCCCTCGTTCTTGTAGGCGACCAGCGGATCGATCTGGGCGAAGCCACGGAGGTGGATGCCCTCGCGTAGGTAGTCCATCTCGTAGAGGTGCTCGCGCCAGCGGTTGTCGATGATCTGCAGCAGGATCGCCCGCTCGAGCTGGCGCATGATCTCGTCGCCGAAGTCCTTCTCACGCTGGTCGTAGGAGGCGAGCGCGTCGGCTAGGAGGCTCTCCCGCAGCCCTTCGCGGTCGAGGTTCTCGATCTCCATGCCGGCGACGTTCACCGTCGAGGGCCAGAGCTGCTGGACCTGGGTCTGGAGCTCGGCCAGATCCCAGTCCTCGAGCACGTCACCGGGCGTGTAGTCGTCGACCAGGGAGCTGACGACCTCGACCACGCCCTCGCGGGCCGAGTCCGACATGTCCTTGCCCTCGAGGATCTCGCGACGGTACTTGTAGACGACGCGCCGCTGCTCGTTCATCACGTCGTCGTACTCGAGCACGCGCTTGCGGATCAGGAAGTTCTGCTCCTCGACCTTCTTCTGGGCGTTCTCGATGGTCTTGGTGAGCATCTTCGCCTCGAGGGCCTCCTCCTCGCCCTCCTCGTTCACCGGGCCGAGCCGATCGAGGATCTTGTAGATCCGGTCACCGGCGAAGAGGCGGATCAGGTCGTCCTCGGCGGAGAGGAAGAAGCGGGACTCGCCGGCGTCCCCCTGGCGGCCCGAGCGGCCGCGAAGCTGGTTGTCGATCCGGCGAGACTCGTGGCGCTCGGTCCCGATGATGTACAGCCCACCGAGCTCCCGGACCGCATCCGCCTGAGCCTGGACCTGGGACTCGAACTGCCCGATGAGAGCCTTCAGCTCCTCCTCGTAGCTCTCATCCTGGGGCGTGACACCGAGCTTGCGAAGCTCGGCCTGAGCCATGCCCTCGGGGCTGCCGCCGAGCTTGATATCGACGCCGCGCCCAGCCATGTTCGTGGCGATGGTGACCGCGCCGCTGCGTCCCGCCTGGGCGATCGTCTCGCCCTCCCGCTCGGCGTACTCGGGCTTGGCGTTGAGGACGACGTGGTCGATCCCACGGCGCTTGAGCTGATCGGCGAGCATCTCGGAGGTCTCGACTGAGATCGTCCCGACCAGGACGGGCTGGCCCGCCTCGTGGCGCCGCTCGATCTCGGCGACGACGGCCTTCCACTTGCCATCCTTGGTCTTGTAGATCGCGTCGTTCTGATCGACTCGGATCATCTCGACGTTGGTCGGGATCTCGACCGTCGGGATCTTGTAGATCTTCATGAACTCCTGGGCCTCGGTCAGCGCCGTGCCCGTCATGCCCGAGAGCTTGTCGTAGAGGCGGAAGTAGTTCTGGAGGGTGATGGTGGCGAGGGTCTGGTTCTCCTCCTTGATGGAGACGCCCTCCTTGGCCTCGATCGCCTGGTGCAGGCCCTCCGACCAGCGCCGTCCCTCGAGGATGCGGCCGGTGAACTCGTCGATGATCATCACCTGGCCCTCGACGACCTCGTACTCGACGCCACGCCTGTAGAGCGACTCGGCCTTGAGCGCCTGGATCAGGTGGTTGACCAGGGTCCCGTGCTCGCCGAGGTAGAGGTTCTCGACTCCCAGGAAGTCCTCGGCCTCCTTGACACCGCGCTCCGTCGGAGCCACGGTCTTGTGCTTCTCGTCGTACTCGTAGTCGTAGTCGACCTCGTGCGTGGACTTCGATTCGCCGAGCGACTTGAGCTTCTCCTTGTGCGGCTCGCCCTTGAGCTTCTTGGCGAGCCGGGCGAACGTGTAATAGAGGTCGGCGGCCTGCTCGGGCCGACCGGAGATGATCAGTGGCGTCCGGGCCTCGTCGATCAGGATGTTGTCGACCTCGTCGACGATCGCGAAGTCGTAGCCGCGCTGTACGCACTCCTCGAGCGAGCCGGCCATGTTGTCGCGGAGGTAGTCGAATCCGAACTCCGAGTTGGTCCCGTAGACGACGTCCATGGCGTACTTCTCGCGCCGCTCCGGCGGCTCATCGCCCTCCTGGATCGAGGCGACGCTCACGCCGAGCGCCTCGTAGATCGGGCGCATCCAGTCCGCGTCGCGGCGGGCGAGGTAGTCGTTGACCGTCACCACGTGCACGGCGTTGCCGGCGAGCGTGTTGAGGAAGACGGGGAGCGTCGCGGTCAGGGTCTTGCCCTCTCCGGTCTTCATCTCGGCGATGGCGCCCGAGTGAAGGACCTGGCCGCCGATCAGCTGGACGTCGAAGTGGCGCTGGCCGAGGGTCCGCCGCCCGGCCTCGCGGACCAGCGCGAAGGCCTCGGGGAGCAGGTCGTCGAGCGACTCGCCGTCGCGGGCGCGCTTGCGGAGCTCGTCGGCCTCGGCCCTGAGCTCGGCCTCATCGAGGAGCTCCATCTCCGGCTCGATCCGGTTGATGGAGTCGACTCGTCCCTGGTACTCCTTGAACTGCTTCGACTCGCCCATGCGCAGGGCGCGGTCGATGATTCCTCTGGCCATTGATCAGAGGTTAGCTAGCGCTGGGACGCGGCTCGGGTCAAGCCGTTTCGCCGCGCAAGCGCTGGACCAGCTTGCGGGTCCGCTGCCGCTTGCGCCGCTTGTCGCGGTGCTTCTTCACCTGGCGGCGGATGTCCTCGGCCATCTCGTGGATCGAATGCAGCATGTCGGGCGACGCCTCCTTCGCCCGAAGCGTCACGCCCTTCAGCTGGAGGGTCGCCTCGGCCACCATCCGGTCCGAGATCCGCGGATTCTTCTCCTCGCCGAGCTCCACCTCGAGCGTGGCCAGCTCGGAGACCTGCTTGCCCACCCTGGCGAACCGCTGCATCACTGCCTCGCGAAGCTCGTCCGTCACCTCCATGTTCCTGCCCCGGATCTCGATCCTCACGGCGGTCTCCTTCCGTCGGTTGGCGGACCCGCATGCTACGCCCGGGCTCTTTCCCGGGCAAGACTTCAGTGGCGCCTGTGAGGCACCCGCTTGAACACCTTCCTGACGCGCGGCTCGGCCGGGACCATCGGGACCTGTGCCACCTGGCCGCCGATCAAGCCGCCCGATCCGTTCAGGAAAGCCGTCGTCTGGGCCTCGTTCAGGCCCGGCGCATAGGGATGACTGCAGACATCCTGCGGAAGGCGGGAAACCCTGGCAGCCCCACGCTTGCGCTTGCCGTTGTGCGCGATCGCGTCGGCGAAGGCCGCGAATGCCACCGAGTCGACGGCGGTGCCGATATGGCTGGTCGTCCGGCCGGGGCAGACGTTCTGAATCAGGATGTTGCTCGCCCCGTCGAGCGCGGAGGTCGGATGCTTGCCGCCCTGCGGCTGGACCGTTTCGTCGGTCAGCGAGCGAACCGTCGTGTAGGAGACGTTCCCAGGGGTCTCGTCCGGCTGTGAGTTGATCGCACGCAGCAGGTGGGAGCCCTTGCCTTGCTGCCAGTCGGCGGGCGGGCAGGGCGAGCTGGCTGAGCATCCTCCGAGGCCGACGGTCGTGCCGTGCTGGGTTCCGGCGGCCGCAACGACATCGCTCACCTTTCTGCGCAGGTCTGGCCAGTAAGTGAGCGCAAAGCGCGGCAGGAGACCACCCTGACTGATCCCGAAGGCGGCGACCTTCCGGTGCGCCATCGCGAACTCCGCGCGCAGCCCGTAGACGAGGTACTGCACGGAGATCTGGATGTCCGCGGTCGTGAAGTCGGGGAAGTTGACGTAACAGACGGGATGGCCGTAGGCCTTGAACGCATCCTGGCCGATCAGATAGCCCTCGTCTCCGCTGGCGCCGGTCCCCGTGACGAACATGACCGGCGTCGTCGTCGCGTTGGTCGGGTCGATCGGGCACTTGAAGGCTGCCTGCAGGTCGCTCTGGGGGATCGACAGCCGAGGTCCGCTGGCCATCGCCGAAGAGCCGCCGATGGCGAACAAGCCGAGCATCGCAAGGGTGGCCGCGAGGCCGAGGCTTCGTCCCACATCCCAAAGCCTAGTCCGTCAGACCGTGCGGGCGAGCGTGAGGGCAACGATCCTGCCGCAACCACCGTCTCGCAGTGCGGACGCGCAGGAGGAGAGGGTCGCCCCGGTCGTCCACACGTCGTCGACCAGGAGCGCCTCATTCGGCGGCTCCTCCGCGAGCCAGACGCGAGGTGGGTCCGCAAGGCGCTCCGACCGCGAGCGCCCGACCTGGCGGCGACCGCTCTCTCGCCGCAGGCAGGTGGAGAGGGGCCGTCCCGAGCGCTTCGCCAGGGCGAGCGCGATCTCTTCGGCGGGATCGAACCCGCGCCAGCGCCACCTCGACGGGCCGGCCGGGACGGGCACCACAGCCCCATCCGCCTCACGGGCCGGCAGCGCGCGCAGCATGGCTGCAGCCGCCACGTCGGCGAGCGCCAGCCGGCGGGCGTACTTGAGGCCGTGCACCACCGACCGCGCGAGGCCATCGAAGGGCGCGGCGGCCACCGCGAGGTCCACGCCGGGAGGACCGGCCTCGACTGTTCTGGCAGCCGAGGCGAGATCCGCCTCGCACCGGGAGCAGAGAATCGAGTCGAGCGCCGCGGCGCCGCCGCAGGCCGCACAGAGGGGCGGCGCGAGCAGCGACACGATCTCCTCGATCAGCGGCAGGGCGATCGGATGATCGTCCGGCCCGGGGCGTGACGAGAGGCGCACGGCGGTCAAGGAAGTAGATTCGGCATCGACAAAGGGGGCTACGACCGAGGGGAGTCAGCGATGGGACGATTCGACATCAGTCCCGAGGTGGCGGAGGAATGGCGCGGGAAGTATCGGGCCTCCGTCGAGCCTCACGTGGACGGTGAGGTGCTGGCCGTGGGCGCCTTCCGCCCGACCGGCGCGGGAGCGAAGATGGCGATCAGCAAGCTCCAAGTGGGGGCGCTCGCCTATGGAGCTGCCCACAAGCTGGGCAAGTCAAAGGCCGGTGGCCTGTCGGGCCAGTTCATGCTCGCGGTGACTCCCGAGAAGCTCTACGCCTTCAAGTACAAGCCGGGCCGAAGCGGCGTGAAGATCAAGGAGGAGTCGGCGTCGTGGGACCGGACCGGGGTCAAGGCCTCCACCGAGAGGTTGCAGACCACGACCCGCCTGACCCTCGAGTTCCCGGACGGGGAGAAGATCGTCTGCGACGAGGAGGGTCTGGGCGACAACCCCTGGGCCGACGACGTGATCCGGGAGCTGCAGACCTAGGCCGAGCCGCCCAGATTTGGCGCTTTTCTTCCGCTATGCGGAAAGAAAGCGCCAGACATCCGCTTCTCGTCCGAAGCGCACGTTGGTGAGTTGTTCCGGAAAAGCCGGAAGAACTCACCAATCGATCGGTTGGCCCCCCGTGGCGTCAGCCAGCGGGCGATCCGCTGAGACGCCGTAGAGGCCCCCGACGACCATTCCGCCGGCCGGGACCTCGGCGCCGGGGAGGACGACGCAGTCTCGAAGCATTGCCGAGGGTCCGATCCGGCATCCGTCCCCGATGACGACCGGGCCATGCAGGTCCACGCTCGAGTGGACCTCGCAGCCCTGCCCGATCAGCACGGGCGCCTTGACCTTGACGCCGTCGAGGTCCGAGCCGTCGGCCGCATAGATGCCGTCCTTGACCGCGGGGACCGGAGGCTTGATCCCGACCTCGCCGGCGAGGGCGTCCCGGTTCCCCTGGACGAACTCGCCGATCGAGCCCACGTCGTTCCAGTACGCGTCGATCTCGTGGGAGTGGAACGGGATGTCGCCGTCGAGGAGGGCCGGAAAGACGTCCATCGCCCAGTCGACGAAGCCGGGCGGCTGGTCCTCGTCGCCCGCCGGGCTCCTGTGGTCGGGCGGCGGGAAGTGATCAAAGATCTCCCGGCTGAACATGTAGATGCCGCAGTTGGCGAGATCGGATAGCGCCTCCGCCGGCTCCGGCTTCTCCTGGAAGCCCTGGACCCGGCCGTCGTCGCCGGTGATCACCACGCCGAACTGGGTGGTGTCCTCGACACGCTTGGTGGCGATCGTCAGGATCGCGCCGCGCTCGACGTTCGCCTCGTGGGCCTCGCGCATCGCGCTCAGATCGATGTCGGTGAGCGCGTCGCCCGAGATGATCAGGAAGGACTCGGTCTCGCTGAGGAAGTCGTGAACCTTGCCGACTCCCCCGGCCGTTCCCAGCGGCTCCGACTCCTCGCTGTAGGTGACCCGTAGCCCGAACGACGAGCCGTCCCCAAGCGTCTCGCGGATCTGCTCGGGCAGATAGGAGAGGTTCGTGACGACGTCGTCGAACCCGTGTTCCGCGAGCAGGTCGGCGATCCAGGCGATGATCGGCCTGTTCAGCACCGGCGCCACCGGTTTCGGCATCACGTAGGTCAGCGGCCGCAGCCGCGTGCCCAGCCCCGCCGCCAGGATCATCGCCCTCATCAGGGGCGGAAGGTTATTTCTTCCTCTTCCGCTTCTTCTTGTGCTTCTTGCACTTCCTGTGCTTCTTGTGCTTCTTGTGCTTCTTCGAGGCGGCGGCACGCTTCTTCTTGCGCTTGTGCCTGCACTTCTTGCCCTTCTTGCCGGCCGGGCACTTCCCGCAGGTGGCCGGAGCCCTCTGGCAGACGGATGCGCCGGTCCCGCCGGAGCCGACGATCCGAAACACCGTGGAGGCGTTCATCGCGTAGAGATTGCAGCCTGAGTCCTCGCCGAACGAGCGGGCGCTGTCGAGTGCGCCCGGGGCGCTCTCCGCGCGGTCGCTCGCGGCGGGGTTGCTGAGAGCGAATGAGCGAAGCTCGGCCGCGCAGAGGTCCGCATAGAGGTAGCGCCCCGAGATCTCGGGGGCGAGGCTGCCGCGATAGACGTAGCCACCGATGATCGCGCAGCCGTGGGCGACGTCGCCGCCCGGATTGCTGTGCGGATAGACGAAGACTGGCGGCGTGGCGCCCGGACAGCTTCCCTCCAGGCCCTCGCAGCCGGGCCATCCGAAGTTGGCACCTCTCCCACCGCCGGATGCCGCGGGCGCGAAGTCCACCTCCTCCCACTGTGTCTCACCGACGTCCCCGATCACCAGGTCGCCGGTGAGCGCGTCGAAGGAGAAGCGAAACGGATTGCGGAGGCCGAGGCTCCAGATCTCCTGAACGGCCCCGGGAACGCCCGCGTAGGGATTCCCCGCCGGGATGCCGTGGGCCCCATCGCCCGCGCCGTGCGGGTCGATCCGGAGGATCTTGCCGTTGAGGAGCGAGGTGTCGGGCGCGGTCGACCCGCCGGTTCCGCCATCCCCGACCGAGACGTAGAGCAGCCCGTCCTTTCCGAACTGAAGCTGTCCGCCGTTGTGGTTGGACGCGCCGGCGCTCGGCCGGGAGATCGTCAGCACGTGCCGCTGGCTGGCCGGATCGGCGACGTTCGGGTCGGGGCTGACGTGGAACTCGTCGACGTGACCCAGTCCGTCGACGCCGTCGGCGGCGGCGGCCCCGGTGTAGAAGACGTAGAAGAGCCCATTCGCGGCGTAGTTGGGGTCGAACGCCATCGAGAGCATCCCGCGCTCGCCGTCGGTGGTCGTCTGCGGATGGATGTCGAGGAACTCGGTGACCGCGCCGTCATGGACGACCTGGATCCGGCCTGTCCGCTCAACCACGAACAGCCGTGGGTCACCCGGCGGCGAGGTGGCGAAGACGGGCTGGTCGAAGCTGGGCCCGATCGACTGCAGGCTGACCGCCCCGGCGTGCGCGGGCCAGAGCGCCAGCGCGAGCGCGCAAGCGAGCAGCCCCCTCTTCATGACTAGTACCGGTAGTGGTCGCTCTTGTACGGCCCCTCGACCGGCACGCCGATGTAGGAGGCCTGCTCGGGACGCAGCTCGGTGAGCTCCACCCCCAGCGCGTCGAGGTGGAGACGGGCGACCTTCTCGTCCAGGTGCTTGGGCAGCACGTGGACCTCCCTGCCGTAGGCCTCCGCCTTGCCGAACAGCTCGATCTGGGCGATCACCTGGTTCGTGAAGGAGTTCGACATCACGAAACTCGGGTGGCCGGTCGCGTTGCCGAGATTGAGCAGGCGGCCCTCCGAGAGCACGATGATCGAGTGCCCGTCGGGGAAGCGCCACTCGTCGACCTGCGGCTTGATGTTGATCCGCTCGATGCCGTCGACCTTCTCCAGCCCGGCCATGTCGATCTCGTTGTCGAAGTGGCCGATGTTGCCGACGATCGCCTGGTGCTTCATGGCCGCCATATGGTCGACCGTGATCACATCCTTGTTGCCGGTCGCGCTGACGAACACGTCGGCCTCGCCGAGGACGCTCTCGAGTGCGCGGACCTCATACCCCTGCATGGCGGCCTGGAGCGCGCAGATCGGGTCGATCTCGGTGACGATCACGCGAGCGCCCTGACCCCGCAGCGACTCCGCGCAGCCCTTGCCGACGTCGCCGAAGCCGCAGATCACGGCGGTCTTGCCGCCGATCATCACGTCGGTGGCGCGGTTGATCCCATCGATCAGAGAATGACGGCAGCCGTAGATGTTGTCGAACTTGGACTTGGTGACCGAGTCGTTGACGTTGATCGCCGGAAAGAGCAGCGTGCCGTTCGCCTGGCGCTCGTAGAGCCTGACGACGCCCGTCGTGGTCTCCTCGGTGACCCCCTGGATGCCCTCGGCCATCTCCGTGAAGCGTCGCGGCTCGGCCTTGAGGCTCTCGCGCAGGACGCCGAGGATCACCTTCTCCTCCTCCGAGCCGGCCGTCTCGTCGCCGGGTACCTCGCCTGCGGCCTCGTACTCGGCGCCGAGGTGAACGAGCAGCGTGGCGTCGCCGCCGTCATCGAGGAGCATGTTCGCGCCGGTCTCGCCGTTCGGTCCCGGCTCCGGCCAGGTCAGCGAGTGGCCGATGCACCACCAGTACTCCGGCAGCGTCTCGCCCTTCCAGGCGAAGACGGGGACACCCTGCGGATCGCTCGTGGTGCCCTCTGGCCCGACGACCACCGCGGCCGCAGCGTGGTCCTGTGTCGAGAAGATGTTGCAGCTCGCCCAGCGGACGTCCGCGCCCAGCGCGACGAGGGTCTCGATCAGGACCGCGGTCTGGATCGTCATGTGGAGCGAGCCGGTGATCCGCGCGCCCCGCAGGGGCTTGGACTCGCCGAACTCCTCGCGCGTCGCCATCAGGCCGGGCATCTCGTGCTCGGCCAGCCGGATCTCCTTGCGGCCGAACTCGGCCAGATCGAGATCGGCGACCTTGAAATCAAGCCCGGTCGTGGTCGGTGCGGTCGTGGTGGTGCTCATGCGGTCGGCGGTCTCCTGAGTCGAAGTTTTGACGAGGCCCGAGGTTACGTTATGCGTCGATGGACGACGTCATTCGGGTCGCAGAGGGTACGGATATCCCGCTCGAGGAAATCGAGCTGCGCGCCAGCCGCTCATCGGGGCCGGGCGGCCAGCATGCGAACGTGACCGCCTCGCGAATCGAGGCCGTCTTCGACGTCGACGCCTCCGAGGCGCTCAGCGAAAGACAGCGGGCCCTGCTGAAGCGAAAGCTCGGCGACCGGGTCACCGCCGTCGCCCAGGACGCCCGCAGCCAGGCGCGCAATCGCGAGCTGGCGCTGGAGCGGTTGCGCGAGAAGCTCGTCGAGGGACTGCGGCGCCCGAAGCCGCGCCGGGCGACCAAGCCGTCACGCGCGGCGAAGGAGCGCCGGCTCGATCAGAAGCGCCAGCGCTCTCAGCGCAAGGCCCAGCGCCGCCCGCCGAGCGACTACTAGCCGTTGGGCCGGCCCATCTCCCTCTTGAATCCCTCCAGCACGTCGACCGCCAGCGGGTCGACGCCGCGGGCGTCGGCGAGCTCGATCGCCAGCAGGTCACCCAGCAGCACCGAGTGCAGCAGGCGCTCGGTGCGCGTCTCGCCCTCGGTCTCGAGGCTGATCACGGTCGAGGCGTAGGGCTCGATCGCCTTCGCTGTGAGCTCGAAGCGCTTGCGCTCGCGGGGATGCTGGTCGCGGTCGCCGAGGAAGATCGCGGCGAAGCGCCCATCAGCTCCCGACCAGCCCTCGATCTCGTTGTGGTCCACCTCCGGGAGGACGGCCGAGTAGGCGGGAATCTTCGCGTTCTCGTTGATCTGACACTTCCAGCGATAGGCGACCGGCGCGGTCAGATCGCTGCCGTGCATCACCGGAGTCGCGGAGCCGATCTGCCCGGCCAGCTCCTTCGCCAGGGTGTGCGCCGCTTCGAACGCCGTCCCGAGATGGGACGCGGCGGCGTCGATCTCCGTGTGGATCCGCGGGCCCGCGAGGGCCAGCGCCGCCAGCTCGGCCGCCACGCAGAACATGTAGCCGACCGCCGCCCGAGGCTGGAGCCCCGCGGGCAGGCCGATCACCGGGACGTCGTCGGCGCGGGCGGCCTCGGCGAGCTCGCCACCGGTCGTGGCGGTCAGCCGCTGTGCGCCGAGGGCCTCCGCCGCCGCGTAGCAGGCGAGGGTCTCCTCGGTGTTGCCGGAGTAGCTCGAGCAGAGGACGGCGGAGCCGGCCGGCGACCACGCGGGAAGCTCATAGCCCCGCGCGACCATCATCGGCTTGGTGAGGCGGTCGGAGAGCGCTGCGATCGCCAGATCGCCGCCGATCGCCGAACCGCCCATCCCGCAGAAGAACGCCGCCGGCGCCTCCATCGTCCCGAGGCGCGCCGACTCGATCCGCCACAGAGCGTCGCGCAGGTGATCCGGCATCGCGCGAGCCGCGTCCAGCATGTCCCCGCCGATCACGTTCACTTTCTCGCCGCCACCCCCACCAGCTCGTCCTCGCCGACCACGGCGTCCCGGAGTTCCACCCCGGCCTCGACGGTCACTCCCGCGCTGAGAATGCTGTTGGAGACGACCGCCCCGTCCCCGACGACGCAGCGATCGAGCAGCACGGAGCGCTCGATCATGGCGCCGTCGCCGATCCGGGAGCCGTCGCCGACCACGCACGGCTCGCGCAGCTCGGCGCCCTCCGAGAGCCGGCAGCCCTCCCCCACCATCTTCGGCTCCTCGAAGCGGCCGTGGATCGTCTCCACACGCCCCTCGAGGATGTCCCAATTCGCCTCCAGGAACCGCTCTGGTGTCCCGATGTCGATCCAGTAGCCCTCCTGGCGGATCCCGTAGAGGCCGTTGCCGATCAGCTTCGGGAAGACCTCGCGCTCGATCGAGACATTCTGATCCGGCGGGATCTCGTCGAGGACCGAGCGCTCGAGCAGATATGCGCCGGCGTTGATCTCGTCGGTGTCCACCTGATCGGGCTCGGGCTTCTCGAGGAACTCCGTGATCTCACCGTCGTCGTGCCGGTGAACCAGCCCGTAGCCCGTCGGGTCGGTGACCGGATAGAGAGCGATCGTCGCGCGCGCGCCCGTGCGCTCGTGCTGGGAGATCTGCGCAGTCAGGTCGAGGTCGCAGAGGACGTCGCCGTTGAGGACGAAGAAGCGGTCGGCCAGCATGTCGTCTGCGAACCGGATCGCACCGGCCGTTCCCCGCGCGTCGGGCTCCTCCGCGAAACGGATCTGGACGCCCAGGTCGAGCGCGCTGAGGATGTTCCTCATCCCCTCTGCGAGGTGTCCGCAGGAGACGATCACGTCGTCCACACCGTGGCGGGCGAGCCAATCGATCACGTAGCCGATGTGCGGGCGCCCGACGAGCGGCAGCACCGGCTTTGCCACCGTGTAGGTGAGGGGCCGCAGGCGAGTCCCCTCGCCGCCGGCCAGGATCAGCGCCTGCATCAGCCCACCTTGGAGTGGTTTGGGACGCTCGGGCGCCCGATCGCCTCGTAGGTGATGCCCGCGGCGCGGACCTCGGCGGGATCCAGGAAGTTCCGGCCGTCGACCAGCAGCGGGTTGGCCATCCGCTTGACGACCTCAGGCCAGTCGAGCTGGGCGAACTCCGGCCACTCGGTGACGAGCACCGCGGCGCCGGCGCCCTCCAGCGCTTCCATCGCGGACCTGGCCATCTCGACGCTCGGCAGCAGCTCGCGGGCGGCACCCTCCGCCACCGGGTCAAAGGCGACGACCGTTGCTCCCTCTCCCTCGAGGCGCGAGGCCAGCACGAGGCTCGAGGCCTCGCGCATGTCGTCCGTGTCGGGCTTGAAGGCGAGACCGAGGAGCGCGACGCGCTTGCCGACCAGGGTGTCGAGGTGCTTCGAGAGCTTGGACATCACCCGACGCTTCTGCAGCTCGTTCACCTCGATCACCGAGCTGAGCAGCTGGAAGTGGTAGCCGCTGTTCCCGGCGAGGATCTTGAGCGCCTGGGTGTCCTTGGGGAAGCAGGACCCGCCGAAGCCGAGGCCGGCGTTCAGGAACCGGTCGCCGATCCGGGGATCCATGCCCATCCCCCGCGCCACCTCGGTCACGTCCGCGCCGACCTCGTCGCAGACATTGGCGATCTCGTTGATGAAGCTGATCTTGGTCGCCAGGTAGGCGTTGGAGGCGAGCTTGATCATCTCCGCGCTGGAGAGATCGGTCCGGACGATCGGAGCACCGAGCGGCTCGTAGGCGGCTGCCACGGCGTCGGCGGCCCACTGATCGCCGTCGGACCCGATGACGACCCGGTCCGGCTCCAGGAAGTCCCTGACGGCCGTGCCCTCCCTGAGGAACTCGGGGCAGGAGACATAGGCCAGGTCCGGGGCATCCCGGTGAATGGCCCGCCCGGTGCCCACCGGGACGGTGCTCTTCATGACGAGCGCCTTGCCGTCCGGCTTGCCGATCTCCTCGACCGCCCGCTGCACCGCGGAGAGATCCGCGTCGCCGGAGTAGGTCGGCGGGGTCTGCACGCAGACGAAGAGCAAGCGCGGGCCGTCGAGCAGTTCGGCCATCTCGGCCGTGAAGGTGAGGCGCTCGGCGTTTCGCTCGATCAGTTCAGCGAGCTGCGGCTCGTGGATGGGGATCTCCCCCCGGCGCAGCGACTCGACCTTCTCAGGCACGATCTCCCGGACGACGACCCGATGCCCGAGCTCGGCGAAGCAGGCTGCCGTCACCAGCCCGACCCAGCCGGCCCCGACCACCCCGATCGGCTCCCTCTCGCTCACGAGCGATCGCCCGCTAGGTCCCCGGGAGCCTGTGGAAGCCCTCGGCGATCTTCAGCATGTCCTCGTTCGGGACGCTCTCGATGTACGAGTTCGAGACCCAGAACGAGCCTTGATCAGTCTTCCAGCCGACCATTCGGAGCTCGTCGCCGTCGTAGAAGAGCAGGTAGTCGCGATCGCCGATCGTCTTGGTTTCACTCGGGTTGTCCAGGATCGGGGGATTCTTCCAGCGGGTGCCCTCGAAGCCGTAGTAGTCGCCGATGGTCGGCAGAGAGAAGACCCACTTGTAGGCGGCGCGCTCGGAATGCGGCGGAGACTCGTCCCCCTTGCCGTTGATCTTGTACGCGCGCGGCCTCTGTGCGTACTCGCTGCCGGACTCGAGCACGGTCGGGTAGTAGACCGGAACCTTGAGCTTGCGCCGGCGGATGCTGCGGGCGATCTGCTTGCCGTAACTGGTCTCCACCAGGTTCGACGGTCCGGTGCTGTTCTTCTTCTTCTTCTTCTTGGGAACCACCGGTCGCGGCTTGGTCGCATCGGGCGCCGTCTGGGTGGAAACCGGGTTCGTCGGCTTGGCGGAATTCGCCACGGGGCCCGGGGTGCCCTTCACGCCGAGGAACTGGGCGACGGCGGTGTGGATCTGGGACTGCGTCGCGGTGACGTAGGAGGGCCCGAGCTCGGCCTGGAAGTGGACCTGCTTGATCTGCGCGCCGCGCAGATCAAAGAAGAGCTTCAGCAGCTCGAGAAGCTGGGTCTCACTGCCGATGTCGGACGACGTGTATGAGGTGAAGATGTGGAGCAGCTTGTGGCGATCGTCGATCAGCCGCGACGGCGGCACCTTCGCCCGAGCCTCGCGCAGGAAGGCCTGCTGGCGGGCGGCCCGGACGATGTCGTTGTCCGTGTGCCGGTAGCGGGCGAACGAAAGTGCGTCGAAGCCGCAGAGAGCCTGGTATCCGGGCTGAAGATTGATCTCCGAGGTGCCCGAGTTCGGGGCGATGTAGTAGCGGCGGTCGACATCGACGTAGACGCATCCGATCGCGTTGACGGCTCGCGCGAACCCGGTGAAGTCCACGTTGACCAGATGGTTGATCTGGATCTGGGGACCGAGGATCTGCTTGACCGTCTGGAGCGTCAGCTTCGGCCCGCCGAACGAGTACGCGGCGTTGAGCTTGTTCACCCCGTAGCCCGGAATGTCGACCTTGAGGTCGCGGGGCAGCGAGAGCAGGGAGATCGCGTTGCGATCGGGGTCGAGACGAAGCAGCATGGTGGTATCCGAGAGCCCGTACTTCCCACTGATCTCGTTGTTCCGCTTGTCGGACCCGAGGATCATGATCGTCTGAGCACCGCTGTTCGGGACGCCGGCTAGCTCCCCACCGAGGTCCTGCCTGATCTCGTTCTTCTTCAGGGCGTCGGCGATGTCCGACAGGTAGAGGATCAGGCTGGTCGAGGTCGCTCCGGCAACCGCGGCGACGATCACGAAGGAGGCGGTCAGGAAGCGGAGCCAGACCGGGAAGCCGACATGGCGGCGGACCGCCTTGAAGCCCGACGTGACCTTCTGGCCACCGACCTTCTCGAAGCCCGAGGTGATTGCGGAACCGGCCTGCTTGACTCGCTGCGTCGCGGAGGCGACGAAGGTCGGCTCGTCGGCGGCCGACTCCGCCTCGGCGGCCTCCAGCCCCTCCCACTCCTGGGTCTCGGCGGAGACGACGTGCTCGAGCTCGTCCTTGTCGTCGAGCTCCTCGTCGTCCTCGTACTCCTCGTCGAGGTCCTCGTCTTCGTCGAGGTCGTCGTCGCCGACGTCCTGGTCTTCGAGGTCCTTGTCGTCAAGCTCCTCGTCTTCGAGCTCGTACTCCTGGGTCTCGTCCGCGCGCGGCTCCTCGTCGTCCTTCTTCTTTCGGGGGCTCATGCTGCGGCCATCCCGGGGAAGCTACTCACGAAGCCTTCGAGGGCCTGGCGGTAGCTGCGCAGCGAGCTGATCGAGACCCACTCGCGAGGGCCGTGATGGCCGTCGCCGACCGGGCCGAACTCGACTGCCGGCACGCCCGCCGCGAGAAAGGAGACCGCGTCCGAGGCGCCGTCGCGGCCGACGCTCATCACCCGCTCGGGATGGTGCGGGGAGGCGGCCTCGCAGAGGCCCTGCACGAAGGGAGAGTCGGGCTCGACGACCGCCGGGGGGCGGCGGAAGGTGGCGAGCACGCGCGTGTCGGTCAACTCCTTGACCTGACCGAGGATCTCATCGGGATCCTGGTCGGGCAGGAAGCGGATATCGACGTCTATGACGCAGGTGTCGGGCACTTTGTTCAGGGCGTCGCCGCCCATGATCCGACCGAGATTGATGGAGGGCCGGTCGAACAGGGCGGAGCTGTGGCGCGCAAACGGTAGCGATTCGATGCCCCTGAATACCTCAACCGCCTTAACGACAGCGTTATCGCCGAGCCAGGGCGTCGCTCCGTGCGCCGAGCGGCCCTGGACCTCGAGCCGGACGGCCAGCACGCCCTTCGCCTGAACCCCGACCTGGAGGTTGGTCGGCTCGCCGGTGATCGCGAAATCCCCGACGAAGCCGCTCGCCACCAGCGCATCCGAGCCGCGATTGTCCTCCTCCTCGGATTCCTCGTCCGAGACGATTCCGAGCCGCAGCCGTACGTCCTCCTGGTCGCGGAGGTCATGGAGCACCACGAGCATGGAGGCCAGGGCGCCCTTCATGTCGTAGGCGCCGCGGCCGATCAACTGGTCGCCCTCGATTCGGGGCTCGAACTGATCCCGACCGCCGGGGACGACGTCCATGTGGCCGTGGAGGACCAGGGTCGGAGCATCGGCGGGCCCGATCTCGGCGGTGGTCACCGGAAGTCCCCGGGACTCGGTCTGGGACGCCTTGATGTCGTTCGACTCGAGCCAGCCGCCGACGAACTCCGCCGCACGGCGAAGCCCCTCGGCGTTCGAGGTGTCGAAGGCGATCAGTCTCTGGGCAAGGGCGAGCTCGTCCATCCGAACCGCGCATCGTAGGTGCAGAGGGGCCGGGACCCGCCCGCGGCGCCGCTAGCCGTGCAGAGTGAGCTTCCTGGTCTTCGCCAGGCCGCCGTCGGGGATGTAGGCGACCTTGATCTTGAGCTTGCCCTTCTGGGCGAGCCTGGCGGCACCCCGCTTGGTCAGCTTCACCTTGATCTTGATCTTCCCGGGGCCACCCTTCTTCGTCGTGGTCTTGACGAGCCTGCGCTTCTTCTTCTTGGCGGTGGTGGCGAGCTTGGTGCTCGTGTCCGTCGCCTCGCCGGTGCCCTCGTTGTTCACCTTGAAGGTCACCTTCCGGCCCTTGAGCTTCGCCTTGAAGGAGTTGGACGGGACGCTGAGGAGCTCGGCGGTCTTCAAATGGGGCGGCGTGAGGCCCGAGTCATACCCGCCGACCACGAGGACACGCCCATCCGCGAGGGTGGCCGCGGCCGCCTCCTCGCGCGGCTCGACAAGCGGGCCTATGCCGGTGGAGCTGAAGGTATTGGTTGCCGGGTTGAATATCTCAGCGCTGGTCGTCTCATCGGTGTCGTCATACCCGCCGGCGATCATCACCCGTCCGCCGGGGAGGGCGGCACCCGCGGGTCCGTAGCGCGGCGTTCCCATCGATCCCACGGCGGTGAACTTGCCCGTCGCCACATCGAATACCTCCGCGCTCTTCACGGTGGTTGTTCCGTTATACCCGCCGGCGATCAGCACACGGCCGCCTGGCAACGCGACGACAGCGGCGCCATCGCGATAGTCGGTCATGGTCCCGGCCGGGGTGAACTGTCCGGTCGCCGGGTTGAAGATCTATGCCGTATTGAGCTGACCCATGTGGTAGCCGCCGGCGATCAGCACACGGCCGTCGGGCAGGAGAGCGCCGGTCGCGTCGTAGCGCGCCTGTGTCATCAGGCCGGGGGTCGGGGAGAAGGTGCCCGTCTTCGGATCGAAGATCTCGGCGAAGGTCACATTGGGCTCCACCCCACCTCCTGCGATGAGCACCCGGCCATCGGCGAGCGTCACGGTGGCGGGGCCGTACTGCTTTCGCAACATCGTCGGGCCGGGACTGAAGGCGCCGGTCGCAGGGTCATAGATCTCGGTGCTCGCCTCGGCGCCGGCGTTGTTGCCCCCGCCGACGACCAGGACCCTGCCGTCGGGCAGCCGCGCCGCGCCCGGGTACTCACGCGGGACAGCCATTGACCCCGCCGGCGAGAAGGTGACCGTGTTGATCGCGCTCGCGCTGGTCGGCACGACCAGCGCGACAAAGCTCGCCACGACGAGGATCCCGCTTCGGACGCCAGCCCTCACACCGCTGAACCTATCACCGCGAAGGACTTCGTCAGCTCGAGCCGGAAACCCCGAGGAACGCCTCGGCGCGCTCCTTGTCCTTCTGCGCCTGGGTCCAGGCGCCCGAGCCCTCCTCGGACTCGTTCAGGCGAGCGTCGGCATCCTCGATCCGGCTGCGAAGCTCGCCCTCGTCGAGCTGATCCGGCGGCACCGCCTCGCCCACCAGGACCGTCGCCCGGTTGGCGAACACCTGCAGCCAGCCCTCGGCCTGCGCCCAGCGCTGGACGTCGCCCCCGGGCATGTGGAGGCGAAGCTCCGTCGGGCGCAGCCGCGCCAGCACCGGGACGTGGTTCGCCAGGATCCCGATCTCGCCGACGGCCGTTCGGGTCGAGAGCTGCTCGACCTCCCCGTCGAAGACCTGCCCCTCCGGGGTGAGGACCCTGACGTTGACGTGGTGATCGGCCACTAGGCGGCCGCCCCCTCCTTGGCGCCCTCCTCCTCGGCCTTGGCCTCCTGCTCGTCGGCCTCGGCCTGAGCGGACTCCTCGGGCTCTTCGGCACGCATCTTCTTGGACGCCTCGAGCACCTGGTCGATCGTCCCCTGCATGTAGAACGCCCGCTCGGGGATGTCATCGTGCTCGCCGTCCACGATCGCCTTGAAGCTGCGGACCGTCTCCTCGACCGGGACGTACTCCCCGTCGCGGCCCGTGAACTGGGATGCGACGAAGAACGGCTGCGAGAGGAAGCGCTGGATCTTCCGCGCCCTCGACACCGTCTGCTTGTCCTCGTCCGAGAGCTCGTCGATCCCGAGGATCGCGATGATGTCCTGCAGTTCCTTGTAGCGCTGCAGGGTCTCCTGGACGCGGGTGGCCGTGTTGTAGTGCTCCTCGCCGAGGATCTCCGGCTTGAGGATCGTGGAGGTCGAGTCGAGCGGATCCACCGCGGGGTAGATCCCCTGCTCGACCAGCGACCGCGTCAGCACCGTCGTGGCGTTGAGGTGCGCGAACACCGACGCCGGGGCCGGGTCGGTGAGGTCGTCGGCCGGCACGTAGATCGCCTGGACCGAGGTGACCGAGCCCTCGCGGGTCGAGGTGATCCGCTCCTGCAGATCGCCCATCTCCGTCTCCAGCGTCGGCTGATAGCCGACCGCGGAGGGCATCCGCCCGAGCAGCGCCGAGACCTCGGAGCCCGCCTGGACGAACCGGAAGATGTTGTCGATGAAGAGCAGCACGTCCTGGCCGCCCTGCTGGCGGAAGTACTCCGCCATGGTCAGCCCGGAGAGCGCCACTCGCAGGCGCGCTCCCGGCGGCTCGTTCATCTGGCCGAAGACCAGCATCGTCTTGTCGATGACGCCGGACTCCTTCATCTCGAGCCAGAGGTCGTTGCCCTCGCGGGAGCGCTCGCCGACGCCGCAGAAGGCCGACAGGCCCTCGTGCTCCTCGGCGATGGACCGGATCAGCTCCTGGATCAGAACGGTCTTGCCGACGCCGGCGCCGCCGAACAGGCCGACCTTGCCGCCCTTGGCGTAGGGGGCGAGCAGGTCCACGACCTTGATCCCGGTCTCCAGGATCTCCTGGGAGGGAGCGAGGTCCTCGACCTCGGGCGCGCGGCGGTGGATCGGCCAGCGCTCCCCGTCTGGAAGCTCCGGGCCCTCGTCGATCGTCTCGCCGAGCAGGTTGAAGATGCGCCCGAGCGTCTCCTTGCCGACGGGGACCGTGATCGGTCCGCCGGTGTCGATCACCTTGTCGCCGCGGCGCAGGCCGTCGGTGGCGTCCATGGCGATCGCGCGCACGCGATTGTCGCCCAGGTGCTGCTGCACCTCGCAGATCAGGTTGAGCTCGGTGCGGCTCTCCTCCGGCGGGACCTCGATCTTGAGCGCGGTGAAGATCTCGGGGATGTGGTCGGGGAAGACGACGTCGATGACGACTCCCGTCACCTGCTCGACCGTTCCGACATTGCTTCCGTTCGAACTTCCGTTGTCAGCCATTCGTCTCCTTCGTTCCTTCCAAGTTTGTTACGAGACGCCCTCGGCGCCGGCCACGACCTCGAGGATCTCCTGGGTGATCTCGGCCTGCCGCACGCGGTTCATCTCCAGGGTGAGGTCACTGATCACGTCCTTCGCGTTCTCCGCGGCGTTCCGCATGGCGGTCATCCGCGACCCGTGCTCCGAAGCAGTGGACTCGAGCAGCGCCCGGTAGACCGAGAGCTGCGCGTACTCGGGGATCAGCTCGGCGAGCAGCTTCTCGGGCTCGGGCTCGTAGTCCCAGAGCGCCTTCTTGTGCGCCTCGACCAGCTCGCTGTCGCCCTCCTCCTCTTCATCCGCCTCGTCGGCCGCACCCTCGCCGAGCACCTCGGCCTGCTGGATCGGGAGCAGCGTCTGCCGCCAGACGTACTGCGTCAGCGGCGAGACGTACTTGTTGTAGATCAGCTCGACCCGGTCGAGCTCCTCGTCCACGTATGCGGCCACCAGCTTGTCGGCGATTTCCCGCGCGTTGGCGAAGGAGGGCCGGTCGGTGAAGCCGACATACTCGCCGTGCAGCTCCTCGCCGCGAAAGCGCATCGTCGAGGCGCCACGACGGCCCACGACCGAGAACAGCGCCTGCGCGCCGCTGCCGCGGAGGTCGCGCTGGAGCTGCACGCCCGAGCGGATGATCTGGGAGTTGAACGAGCCGGCCAGGCCGCGGTCGCCCGTGATCAGCAGCACGCCGACGTTCTTCTCCTCGTCACGCTGCTGCAGCACCGGCAGGTTCCGCGCCTCCTGTCCGGCCGCCTCGGCGACCTGGCGGGTCATCTTGCGGAGCTCCCGCGCGTAGGGCCGCAGAGCGTCGATGCGCTGCTCCGCCCGGCGGAGCCGGGCCGCGGCGACCATCTCCATGGCGCGGGTGATCTTCTGAACGTTCTTCACGCTCGAGATCCGGTTCTTGACTTCCTTGCGGGTGGCCATGAATCAGTGACGCGGACTACGCGGTGGCGCCGGCCTCCTTGCGCTCCTCAGTCTCTTTTCCCGAATCGCCGTCCTCGGAAGTTCCCGTGCCGTCGTCCGAGCTCCCGCGCTTCGACTCGTCCTTGACCCGGTCGGACTCGCCCTCCTCGAGCGGGTTGCCCTCCTGGTCGAAGTCGGGACCGAAATCGTCGACCATCTGCTCGATTGACTTGCGGAGCGCCTCCTCGTCCTCATCGGAGAGCTTGCCGCTCTCGTTGATCCGGTCGAGCAGGTCCTGGTTCTCCGAGTGGAGCCTGCCGATCAGGTCCTCGAGGAAGTCCGAGACCCGCTCGGTCTTGATCCGGTCCAGATAGCCCTCGGTGCCCGAGAAGATCGAGGCGACCTGCTCGGCGACCGCCATCGGCTGGCGCTCCTTCTGGTTCAGCGCCTCGACCATCCGCTCGCCTCGGGCGAGCTGCTTCTGGGTCTCCGGATCGAGCTCGGAGCCGAACTGCGCGAAGGCCTCGAGCTCGCGGTACTGGGAGAGGTCGAGGCGCAGCTGTCCGGCGACGGCCTTCATCGCCTTCGTCTGCGCGTTGCCCCCCACCCGGGAGACCGAGGTGCCGACGTTGATCGCCGGGCGGACGCCCGAATAGAACAGGTCGGTTTCCAGGAAGATCTGGCCGTCGGTGATCGAGATGACGTTCGTCGGGATGTAGGCCGAGATATCGCCGGCCTGCGTCTCGATGATCGGCAGCGCGGTCAGCGAGCCGGCGCCCTGCTCGTCGGAGAGCTTCACCGCCCGCTCGAGCAGCCTCGAGTGAAGGTAGAAGACGTCGCCCGGGTAGGCCTCGCGGCCCGGCGGGCGCCGGAGCAGCAGCGACATCTGCCGGTAGGCGGCCGCGTGCTTCGAGAGGTCGTCGTAGACGCAGAGGGCGTGCTTGCCCTGGTAGAGGAAGTGCTCGCCCATCGCACACCCCGCGTACGGGGCCATGTACTTGATCGGCGCGGCCTCGTCGGCGGGAGCGGCGACGATGATCGTGTTCTCCATCGCGCCGTTCTCCTCCAGGGTCTCCATCACCTGGACGACGGTCGACATCCGCTGGCCGATCGCGACGTAGATGCAGATCACGTCGGAGTCCTTGTTGTTGATGATCGTGTCGATGGCGATCGCCGTCTTGCCGGTCTGGCGGTCGCCGATGATCAGCTCGCGCTGTCCGCGGCCGATCGGGATCATCGAGTCGACGGCCTTGAGGCCGGTCTGCATCGGCTCCTCGACCGGCTGGCGATGGACCACGCCGGGCGCCTTGAACTCGGCGGGGCGCTTCTCGGATGTATTGATCTCGCCCTTGTCGTCGAGCGGGCGGCCGAGGGGATCGACCAGGCGGCCGAGCAGCTCTTCCCCGACCGGGATCTCCAGCAGGCGGCCGGTGCGCTTCACGGTGTCGCCCTCCGAGACCTTGTCCCAATTGCCGAAGAGCACGGCGCCGACGTTGTCCTCCTCGAGGTTCAGCGCCAGCCCGACCACGTCGTGGGGCAGCTCGAGCATCTCGAGCGACATGCAGTTGTCGATTCCATGGATGCGGGCGATGCCGTCGCCGATCTCGAGGACGGTCCCGACCTCGGACAGATCCGCCGAGTCGGTGTCCATGCCCTCGATCCGCTCCCGCAGAATCGATGCGATTTCGTCTGGCTTGATCTCCATTGCGGCTTTCGTTCCTTTCCTACGCCGCTTGGGCGACGCTCTTTCTCAGTTTCTCGAGCCTGTTCCTGATGCTCGTGTCCAAGACCATGTTTCCCACCTGCACGACCAGGCCGCCGAGGATGTCGGGGTCCACCTTGCTCTCGAGCTCGACCGTGTTGCCGGTCTGCTCCTCGATCTCCGAGCCGATCCGCTTCGCGATCTCCGGGTCCAGCTCCACCGCGCTGGTGACGGTGACACCCAGGCGCTTGTTCTCCTTGGCCCAGAGCGAGTCGAAGTTGCGTCGGATGCGGAAGAGCACCGGCATCCGGTGCTTCTCCAGCAGGAGGTTGAGGAAGTTGACCAGCTCCGGATCGGCGCCCGAGACCGCCTTCGCCAACCCCTCCTCCTTCTCGGTCGAGGAGAAGTAGGGGCTGAAGAAGAAGAGTTGCATCTCCTGGTTGTCCGCGAGGGCGTCGGCGAACTGGCCGAGCTGCTCGCGGATGGCGTCGAGCTTGCCCCGCTCCTTGGCCACCCCGAAGAGGGCGACCGCATATACGCGAGCGATCTCCTCCACTAGACCATCACCAACCCGCACGTCCTCCGCTCCGCGTCCGGGCGTGCGGGGTCACGACGCAGCTGGCTTGGCAACCCTGTCACGCGGGCGCCCCTTCGCCGTTTCCGCTCAGCGATGAGAAATCGACCTCGGCCAGGGCCTCGTCGATCAGGCGCTTCTGGTCGTCGCCGGTGAGCGACTTGCGGGTCACCTTCTCCGTCGTCAGCACCGTGAGGTCGGCGACCTCCTTGCGGATCCGCTCCAGGGAGCGGCGCGTCTCGGCGTCGATGTCGCGGCGCGCGGCGGCGAGCAGCTCCTCGCGTTTCTCGCGCCCGTCCTCGACGCCCTGAGCCTTGGAGGACTCGGCCGCCTTGCGCGCACGCGCGACGATCTCGTCCGCCTGCTCGCGGGCCTCGCGCAGCCGTGAGCGGTACTCCTTGAGGATGCCGTCGGCCTCCTCGCGGGTCTTCTCCGCCTGCTCGATCGAATCCCGGATCGCGTTGGCGCGCTTGTCGAGTGCCTCCTGGATCCGCGGGAAGGCGAGCTTCGAGAGCACGTACATCGTGATTCCGAAGACGAGCAGCGTCCAGATCATCAGGCCGAGGTTCGGCGAGACGAGGAAGCTGCCGCCCGAGGCGACTATGTGAGTTGCCGGCTCCAACGGCCTAGAGGAAGAAGGCGATCAGACCGAAGATGAACGTGTAGAAGGCGACGGCCTCGGTGAGGGCGAAACCCAGCCAGCGAATCGACTGGAGGTCGTCCTTCATCTCGGGCTGGCGCGCGACCGACTCGATCTCCTTACCGAAGATGAAGCCGATGCCGATACCGGCTCCGATTGAGCCGAGCCCGGCGCCGACGCCCAGCGCGATCGCCTTGCCGGCGTCGGTGATCCCCGTGCCGACGTCAGTCGTCGCGGCGATGGTCAGTGGGTCAATCACAACTGCTCCTTTCTAATGCGTCTCGGCGACTGCGCCGCCGATGTAGATGGAAGAGAGGGTGGCGAAGATGAACGCCTGAAGCGTTGCGATCAGCCCCACCTCCAAGATGAAGAAGACGAAGGCGAGCGGGAACGTCAGAGCTCCGAGCGCCGAGAGGCCGAGCAGCACGGCCAGCCCGCCTCCCATGAACAGCAGCAGCAGGTGCCCGGCGAGGATGTTGGCGAAAAGTCGAACGGAGAGCGAGACGAGCCGCATGAAATGGGAGAGCAACTCGATCCCGAAGATCAGGGCCTTGGCGATGGGGTTCATGTCCTCGAGGCCCGCCGGAAGGAAGCTGCCCAGGTACTTGAAGACACCCTTGGCCCTGATTCCCTCGACGTGGTAGCTGATCCAGACCACGAGGGTGAGGGACAGCGAGAACGAGATGTTCGCCGTCGCCGCGTAGATCGCAAACGAGGGGATCGCGAGGCCGAAGATGTTGATCGTCTCCGCACTGTTCGTCGGCAGCGGCAGGTAGCCGATGATGTTGGAGAAGGCGATGAAGAAGAAGAGGGTCGCGACGAAGGGGAACCACTTGACCGCGTAGGAGCCGGAGAGGTTGCCGCCGGTGATGTTGTTCTTCGTCATGTCGTAGGCGACCTCGACCGCCGTCTGGACGCGATTCGGCTTCATCTCCATGCGGCGCGCGATGGAGACCATCACGAAGATCGTCAGGCCACTGGCCAGCAGCAGGTATAGGACCGCCCGGTTGATGGAGAAGTTGATCCCCGCGATGTGGATCGGGATCCAGTCGTGGAGCTTGAACTCGTCCTGGGGCTTGAACTCGTCGTTCTTGCCGTGATTGCCGAAGACCAGCAGCAGCGCAATCGTGACCCCGAGATAGAGGCCGAGCCCGAGGAGGAACTTCTGCTTCGTGGAGAGGCGGCCGAGCCAGGCCATCAGCCGTCCTCCGCCTGGGCGGATTCCGAGATCAGCCTGAGTGCGACCCGCGTCCCGAGGTGCACCGTGAACAGGACCAGGGCCAGCAGCGCCGCCTGCAGGCCGGCGTGCTTGGAGTCGATTAGCCCGACGAGGAGCACCGCGAGGGCAACGACCCACGCACTGGCGAGCCCGCTCGCGCCAATCCAGCCCATCACCGCCGTGCGGTTGCGGCGCGCTGTCGCGCCGACGATGGCGCGGTTCGCGCCGATCTCGATCCCGTAGAGAACCAGCCAGGCCCCGGCGATCACGGCGTACGCAGTCATCGACAGGCCGGCCGCGATGAACACCGGCAGCGCCACCGCCAGCAGGACGAGGTCGGCATATCGAAGGACCTTTGCCATGCGGGATGTCCCGACGGCGCTAGGTCCGTCTAGGGCGAGCGTAGACACGGTGATTCATCTGATCTGTCGATGTCGAACGAGAGCACTGGGTCCTTACCCCCCACCAGCGGCGGCCAACAGTCCCGCGGCCGCGACCAACGCCCTCCGAGGGCTTGGCCCGGAGGGGCGGCGAATCCTAGCGTCTGCGCCCTGGCGCCGCCCCCGGGGGCGCTAGGACTCCACGGCTTCGATCTCCCCGGTGTCGGGGTCGATGGCGGTCATCTCGCCCGTCGAAGGGTCCACGGCCTGGAACGTCCCCGTGTCGAGCTCGTGCTGGACCGCCTCGTCGACCTCGGACTCCGCCGGTTGCGCGGACGGACCGCGCAGGCCGACGAGCTGTCTCAAGCGCACGCGGCGCAGCTTGAGGATCTCGAGGACGTGGATCACGTAGATGCTCGCCGCCAGAGCCCCGGCAAGGCAGACCGCCATGAAGGTGGTCCAGACGGCGTCGAAGTGTCCGTGGTTGTCGCTGTAGGGAACGAATCGCAGGGCGAGGGCGACCAGCGCAAGGACCAGGGTCCAGCCGTAGAGGTAGGCGATCGTCCGCCGCTGGCTGAATCCGATCCGCGCCATGCGGTGGTGGAAGTGCTCCGTGTCGGCCCGGTAGATCGGGCGGTTGTACTTGAGCCGCTTGGCGATCACGAAGCTCGTGTCGAGGATCGGCACGGCGAGGACCGCCAGCGGGAAGAAGAGGGCGACCACGGCATTCGTCTTCAACGCTCCCTGGACGGTCACCACCGCCATCAGGTAGCCGAGCAGGTTCGAGCCCGTGTCCCCCATGAAGCTCGATGCGGGCGGGAAGCCGTGGCGCAGGAAGCCGAGTGACGCTCCGGCTGTGACCGCTGCGAGGACGCCGGCGGCGTTGCGATCCAGCGAGAGAGCGATCACCGACAGGGCGGCCGCCGAGATCAGGCAGACGCCGGCGGCCAGGCCGTCGACGCCGTCGATCAGGTTGATCACGTTGGCGACGGCGACGATGCCGACCACGGTCAGCAGCTGCCCGAGGTCGATCGGGCCGATGCCCGGCGGATCGAAGAGCTGGACCGAGCCCGGATCGACCCTGCCGAGGAACGGCAGGGTGAAGCTGTCAACGGTGACCCCGGAGGCCACCGGGATGATCGCGGCCGCCGTCTGGCCGAGCAGCTTCACGCCGGCCGGGAGATCGACCAGGTCATCGATCACGCCGACGGCGGTGATCACGATCGCTCCGGCGAGGATCGAGCGGGTCTCGTGGTCCCAGGGAAGGAAGATCGACCCACCGACCAGGACCGCCACCAGCACGGCGAGGCCCCCCAGCTTCGGCGTCGGGTACTCGTGCAGGCTGCGCTCGTTCGGGAAGTCGATCGCGCGATCCCCGATCCGCCGCGAGAGTGACTCCGTAGCGGGGACCAGCGTCCACACGGTCGCCCCGGCGAAGATGAAGGCGAAGAGGGCGTCGATCGTGTCGGGCATCTACGACACGGCTCCCCCGGCCTCGGCGCCGGCCGGCTCGCGTGCGTAGCGGTCGTACCAGAGGGTGAAGTTGAGGAGACCCCAGATCTGCCGGCTCAGGTCCTCCCTGCCCGAGACGTGATCGTCAAGGACCCTTGTGACCGCGTCTGGGCGCAGATAGCCCTGACGCTCGATGGTCTCCGGCGAGAGGACATCGCGGGCGAACGGCTCGAGGTCACCCCGCAGCCAGGCCGCGACCGGGATCGAGAACCCCTGCTTGCGCCCGCGGATGATCTCCCTGGGGAGCAGCGGCTCGACGGCCTGCCGGAGCAGCCGTTTCTTCGAGAAGCCGCGCACCTTCTGGCGGGTCTCGAGCGCGAGAGCGAGCTCCGCGACCACGGGATCGAGGAAGGGCACGCGCGCCTCGAGCGAGTGAGCCATGCTCGCCCGGTCGGTCTTGACCAGCAGGTCGTCGACGAGGTAGATCCCGAGGTCCAGATCCTGAAGGCGGGCGAGCTCCTGGGAGCCTTCGGTCTCGGCGTAGCGGGCGCGATAGGCATCGAGCGGGTCTGAGACCCGCGACTCGCTGAGCAGCTCGTCCTGGGCCTCGGGCGAGAAGATCTCCTTCCAGGCGTGGTGGCGCTCGACCGGCGGTAGGTGCGCGCCCCGCATGAAGCGCTTGGCCTTGTAGTCGAAGCTCACCTTTCCCGAGGAGCTCGGCAGCAGGTCCACCAGCGGGCGCAGAAGGGGCGCGGCGCGGCCCACGCGCGGCGCGAGGCGGTCGGCGACGTAGGTGTAGTAGCCGCCGAAGAGCTCGTCGCCGCCCTCCCCGGAGAGGACGACCTTCACCGTGTCGGAGGCGAGCTGGGAGACGAGGTAGGTCGGCAGCGCCGAGGAGTCGCCGAAGGGCTCATCGAAGGCCTCCACGAGCCGCGGCAGCAGGTCGACGGCATCGGGCCGCAGGACGAGCTCGTGGTGGTCGGTGCCGTAGCGCCGCGCCACGAGCCGCGCCTGGGCGAGCTCGTCGAACGAGCTCTCTTCGAAGCCGATCGAGAACGTGCTCACGCGGTAGCCGCTCTCTCCCGCCGCCATCGCGGTCAGCGCGGCGGAGTCCACCCCGCCGGAGAGCAGGACGCCGACCGGCACGTCGGAGACCAGATGGGCGCGGACCGAGTCCCGCAGCCGCTCGCGCAGCTCCTCGGCCAGGACGTCATCGCTCTCGGTGCGGACCTCGTCCTCGGGGACGGGCGTGGGCCGCGCGTAGCGCTCGATCCTCACATCCCCCCTCTCGGCCACCAGCAGATGTCCCGGCGGCAGCTTGCGCGCCTCCCTGAAAATGGTCAGGGGCGCGGGGATCGAGTTGAAGGCCAGGAAGGCCTCCAGCGCCTCCGGGTCGATCTCGCGCGAGAATCCCGGCTGCCGGAGGAGCGCCTTGAGCTCCGACGCGAACGACACCGTCCCGTCGGCGACGCGGTAGTAGAGCGGCTTGATCCCGAACCGGTCCCGCGCGAGGACGAGCCGGCCCTGGCGGGCGTCCCAGATCGCCAGCGCGAACATGCCGCGGAGCCGCTCGACGAATCTAGGCCCCTCGTCCTCGTAGAGGTGGACCATCACTTCGGTGTCGCTGTGGGTCGTGAAGGTGTGCCCGCGCCCGCGTAGCGAGTCCATCAGCTCGCGGTAGTTGTAGATCTCGCCGTTCTGGATCACCTGGATCCGCCCGTCCTCGTTCGCGATCGGCTGATCGCCGCCGGCCAGGTCAATGATCGAGAGACGCCGCATCGCCAGGCCGCACGGGCCGTCGATCACCGAACCGTCGGAGTCGGGACCGCGGTGCACCAGCGTGTCGTTCATCGCGGCGAGAGCCGCGGGATCGGGGGTCGTGGCCCCGTCGAGGCTGACGAGACCGCATATCCCGCACATGCGCGGAAGACTAGAGAGCGCCCGGGATCACTCGCGGGAGCCCGGGGCCGCGGCGCCTACTTCTTCTTGTGCTTCCGCCGGGCGTTCGCCCTCGCCCAGGCCTTGGCCTCGACGGCGACATCGTCGGTCAGGTTGCCGAGCGCGATGTTGGCATCGACCAGATGCAGGCCCCAGCTCGCATCGGGAATCGGATTCAGGGCCGGCGCGCCGCCGGTCGGGGTGATCTGGAGAACGTGCGCGTTGTTGTCCGCCGAGCAGCCTCCCGCATAACCCTGGGCCTGGAACCAGGGCGTCGTCGTCCCGGAGGGCTGCGGCACACCGACGAGCCCGGTCGCGAGCCCGATCGTCGTGCCCGGAGCGAACGGCTGGGTCGGGAACACCGAGGTGAGCGTGGCCGACCCGCCTCGGAGGGCGGCCGGGTTGGTGCAGAGGACATCGCCGGTGGTCGGCAGGCCCGGCTCGGCGAGGGATGACGGCCGCCCGAACTTCGTGTTGTCGGGGACGGGCCCATCGAAGGTCGAGAAGGCGATCGCACAACCGGTCTGCCTTGCCCTGCGGCAGCCGGGAATGTGCTTGAAGTCGCCCCCGACGTTGCCGCCGGTTCGCACGGTCACGTTGCCGCCGAGCAGGATCGCCGAGACGAGCAGCTTGCGGACCTTGGCCCTCGGATCGACGACCTGGTGAATCAGCTCGCGGAGCACGAAGCTCCCCTGCGAATGCCCGATCAGGACGACGCCGCGGCGGTGGTTGTACTTGCGCAGGTAGGTCCGCCAGGCCGAGAGCACATCGTTGTAGGCGAGCTGCTGCGCCTCGGGGGGAATGCTCGTGCCGCCGATCGCAGAAAGCGTGAGCTGCCGGTACATCGGCGCGAAGAGCCGGCAGTGCAGGCCGTAGCGGGCGGCCTGATACAGCGCGATCGAGCGCTCCTCCGGGTCGATGGAGAGATCCGAGTTGGTGCCCTTGTCGTCGCTGACGGTCGGATAGACGTAGAAGCAGTCGATCTTCCGCTTGCGATCCGGCTTCACGTTCTGCGTGCCGACGATCTCGCCGGTCGGCGAGAGCAGCGTGGTGGCGAAGCCCGGCTCACATGGGTTGTCCGGTATCCCCGGTTTGCACAGCCACGTGGTCGTGTCCCTGACCGTCCTGTGCTTCTTCGCGGCAGGGGCCGTCGACGCCGCCACTGCGGCGATCGCCAGACCAACACCGAGCACCACAAGCATCCTGCGCATGGTCCCGCTCCTCTCCTTCATCCCTCCCGCGCAGCGTATACCTCGATGAGACATCGCGTCAATGCTGTCTCAGCGGTTTCTCCCGCTGATCGCGAGCCGGACGATCCTCGCCATCGTCGCCCCGAGCACCCGCAGGTAGAGCCGGATCGACCGGTCGGCGATGTACTCGAGGTCGTGGATGAGCTTGTCCTCCCACGAGTCCTCGCGGGTGATCCTGGTCTGGGCGAAGCCGGTCACTCCGGGTCGGACCACCAGTCGCTGCCAGTAGGTCGGGAGCTCCTCGCAGATCTGCTCGAAGAAGGCGGGTCGGATCGGGCGGGGACCGACCATGCTCATGTCGCCGCGGAGCACGTTGAAGAGCTGCGGCACCTCGTCGATGTGGGTAAGGCGCGCGGCCTTCCCGACCATCGTCACCTCCTCCTCGGTGCGCCGGCTGAGCTCCTCGCCGTAGGTGTTGCCGAGACGGGTCTCAGCCCCCGGGCGCAGGGTGCGGAGCTTGTACATCTTGAAGACATGTCCCGCCTGCCCGACGCGCTCGCCGCGGTAGAGGACCGGCCGCCCGGACGTGAGCAACGTCGCCAGGGCGAGGAGCGCGAGCAGCGGCGAGAGGAGGATCAGGGCCGACCCGGCGATGGCGAGGTCGAGCGCCCGCAGCACGAAGTCCACGGGCCGGGGGGCGTACGCCTCTGCCGCGATGACCGAGACCTGCTCGGCGACTGTGCTCGGCTGCTCAGTCTGGGTCGCCATCCGGCGCCGCTCCGAGCATCAGGTCGACGAGCAGTTGCGGGTCGCGCCGGACCCGCTCGCCCTGGCCCGTCTTCTTGACCAGCTCCAAGGCCCTGGGGTCGGTCAGCGGCCGTAGCCGGTTGGAACGGATCAGTGCCTCGTCCACCCCGCCGAGCCGTCCTCCATAGGTCGTGTAGACGGGAGTGCCGAGCGCGACGGCCTCCCGGTTCATCGTCCCCCCGGCAGAGACGACCAGGTCCGCAAGGGCTACCAGGCTCTGCGCCTCCACGGCATGGTCGGGAACGATCAGGGACGGCAGGGCGAGCTCCTTGACGTAGGTCCGCTGCTCCTCGGTGCGCGGCAGGACGATCGCGTGCACACCGGGGTCAGAGCCTACCCGCGCCAGCACCTGCGGAAAGAGCGGGTTCGACTTGCGGTGATAGAGCGAGACGTCGGGCGGCGGGCGGAAGATGACGACGACCCGCTCGGTGTCCACGCCCAGCTTCTCCAGCGCGTTCGGGTCCGGCTCGAAGTCGGAGAGGTAGTACTCCTCCTTGATCCCGGGGTACTGGAAGAGCTTCTCCGGGGTTACGCCGAAGCGCTTCAGCCGCTCGGGGGGCACGGAGTCGGGGAAGATCACCCGTTTCGCGAGCCGGCAGCCGACGTGATGCTGCGCGACGGCGAACTCGTAGTCGTGCATGTTCGCCTCGGGAATGCCGAGCATCCGCGAGGCGATCGCGATGTCGTTCGATCCATGCGCGATCGAGAGGCCGAACCCTTCCCCCTTGCCGAAGCGGCGCATCCCGCTCGTCCGCTGGATCAGCCGCATCAGCTTGCGCACCCGCGATGCCCCGCCGTGCTTGCCGATCAGCGTGTAGTCCATGCCGTGCAGCTCGAGGAGCTCGAGCGTCTGCGTGTACACGCGCGCGGTGATCAGGACCTCGTGTCCCTGCGCGCGCAAGCGCTCGATGATCGGCCGGAGCACGAGCACGTGCGCCGGCCCGCTCATGTCGGCCCAGATCTTCAAGCCGGTCTAGACCGTGGCGGCTGAGAGCTGCGGATAGAGGGGGTGGCGCTCCATCAGCGCCCGCGTGCGGTCGAGGAGCGAGTCCTTCTGTGAGTCGAACTCGTCGCCCAGTGCCGTGACGATCACCCTGGCGATCTCTCGCAGGTCTTCCTCGTCCAGACCCCGTGTCGTCAGGGCCGGGGTCCCGATCCGCAGCCCCGATGGGTTCATCGGCGGGCGCTCGTCGAACGGGATCGCGTTGCGGTTGACGGTGATGCCAACCTCCTCGAGGCGGGTCTCGGCCGTCTTGCCGTCCAGGCCGGTGTTGGTCAGGTCCACCAGCACCAGGTGCACGTCGGTGCCGCCGGTGAGGACCTCGATGCCACCGGAGATCAGCTCCTCGGCGAAGGCCTGCGCGTTGGCGATCGTCTGGCGCTGACGCTCCTTGAACTGATCGCTCTGGGCGATCTTCAGCGCCACGGCCTTGGCGGCGATGATGTGCATCAGCGGGCCACCCTGCTGCCCCGGGAAGACCGCGCGGTTGACGTCCGCGGCCAGCTCCTCCCGGCAGAGGATCATCCCGCTGCGCGGCCCGCAGAGGGTCTTGTGGATCGTGGTCGTGACCACGTCCGCGTGCTCGACCGGATTCGGATGCTCGCCGGCCGCGACCAGCCCGGCGAAATGAGCCATGTCCACCATCAGCTTGGCCCCGATCGAATCGGCGATCTGCCGGAAGGCTGCGAAGTCGAGCCGGCGCGGATACGCCGACCAACCCGCGACGATCACCTTCGGCCTGTGCTCCTCGGCGAGCTTTGCCACCTCGTCCATGTCGACGAGCCTGTCCTCGCGGCGCACGTGGTAGGCGACGACGTTGTAGAGCTTGCCGGAGACGTTCAGCTTCATCCCGTGGGTGAGATGGCCGCCGTGGTCGAGCGCCATCCCCATGATCGTGTCGCCCGGCTCGATCATCGCCATGTACGCCGCGTTGTTGGCCTGGGCGCCCGAGTGCGGCTGGACGTTGGCGTGCTCGGCGCCGAACACCGCCTTGGCGCGGTCGATGGCGAGCTGCTCGGCGACGTCGACCTCCTCGCAGCCGCCGTAGTAGCGCTTCCCTGGATAGCCCTCCGCATACTTGTTGGTGAGCACCGAGCCGGCGGCGTCGAGCACCGCCTGAGGGACGAAGTTCTCCGAGGCGATCATCTCGAGCGTTCCCTGCTGGCGGGCGAGCTCACGGTCGAGCACCCGGGCGACGTCCGGGTCGACCTCTGCGAGGTGGGCGGTCTGGAAGTCGTCGGGCAGGTCTACTGGCGTCAAGTTCGGGCTCCTCGTGGTCGGTCGCTCAAGGTTGACAGACGTTATGGGCTCCCGCCGATGCTAAGTGCGCTCTGACAGCGACTTGATGTAGCGGAGGGTTCCCCGCAGCACGATCCCGATGCCCGGGCCGACCACGACCCAGTAGCGCTTGATGCCGCGGCTGGCGGGTGGATGGGTCCCGGCCGTGCGGGCCTCGTAGGTGAGCAGCGTGCGGCCGATGCCGTAGCTGCGGACCGAGAAGTTCGCCGCGATCTTGCCGAATCCCGGCCGGTCGAAGTCCCTGAAGGCCTCCGCCCGGATCGTCTCCCAGCTGATGTCGCCGCCCCAGAACCTCCCGATCGCGCCGAAGACGAGCTCCTTGCCGAAGTCCTCCCCGAGCTTCACCCATTCCCCCTCCTCCTTTAGCGCGTCAAGCCGAAGCGCGTCGGGGTCGGGCGGCGCCGGCTCCCTGCGGAAGCGCCTGGCGATCGCCGAAGGCGCGCCCCTCGCCGCGAACAGAGCGCGCATCGAGGGGCTTCCCTTGTACGCCTGCATCAGGTCGGCCTCGAGAACCGCGCCGTAGACACGCGCCGGCTCGGCCTCGACGATCGTCGTCTCGACCTTGCTGCGGTCGAATCGGGGCAGAAGCTCGTCGATCAGCACCCGCGCAGCCTAGTGCCGCCGATCGGGAGGATTCCGCTTGACATTTATTGACCGAATGGTCAATAATGCGGCCCGCACCGAGCCCGCAACCACCTTCCGGAGGGAACACATGAGCGACGCGACAGCTACGACGAACGGCCGCGAGGAGCTGCATACCGACGACGAGGCGCTGTCCGTCCTGCTCGACGGAGACATCGACAAGGTGATGGCCGGCCTCGACCGGATCGTCGAGGCGGCCCCCTCCTACGAGAAGCTCTTCATGCGCTGGCAGCGCCAGCACTGGTCGACCGAGGACTTCGACTTCGCCGAGGACGCCAAGCAGTGGGCGGACCCGGACTTCTTCACCGAGGAGGAGAGGAAGTTCATCAAGTTCGGCTTCTCCCAGTTCTTCCTCGGTGAGGAGCGCGTGACGGTCGAGCTGCTCCCGTTCGCGATCGCGGCGCCGCAGCACATGCAGCAGATGTTTCTGACGACCCAGATCTCCGACGAGGCCAAGCACGTCCTCTTCTGGGACGGCTTCTACCGGGAGGTCTTCGGCGAGAAGGCGGACAACCTCGACGACCAGATCGAGAACCAGAACTATGTCGTCAACGACGACTGGCAGAAGCTGTTCGACGGCATCCTCCACGACGCGGCCGAGACGCTCCGCAAGGACCCGAGCCACTTCCCCTCCCTGGTGCGCGGCGTGACCGTCTACATGATCGTCATCGAGGGAATGCTCGCCCTGACGGCGGCCCGGTTCATCATCAAGTCGCTCCGCGAGAAGAACGCGCTCCCGGGATTCGTAGCCGGCTTCACCGCCGTCAACCGCGACGAGTCGCGGCACGTCGGTTTCGGGGTGAAGTTCCTGGCCGACGCCATCAAGGCCGACAGCGCCAACGCCAAGATCGTCGAGGACACCCTCAAGGAGTGCCTGCCGGTGGCGCCGCTCGTCTTCGTCCCGCCGTGGGTCGACGACCCGTACAACTTCGAGACGCCCTTCTACCACTCGTCGGAGATCTTCGAGTACGCGGCGAAGGCGCTCTCGAAGAAGCTGGCGGCGATGGGCCTCGATCCGGCAATGCTCGCCGCCGCATAGGTGGAGGCCACCACCGCGACAAGACGCGGGCGCCCTTCCACCGGCGCGCGCGAGCGGATCCTGGAGGCTGCCATCGAGGTGCTGAAGTCCGACGGCTACGCCGGGCTGACGATCGCGAAGGTGGCCGCCAAGGCCGGCGAGTCCAAGCCGCTCGTCGTCTACCACTACGGCTCCAAGCAGGGGCTCGTCGAGGCGAGCGGCCGCGCGGTCGCCGAGCAGATCACGGCCGAGGCGCTCGCGGCCGTCCAGGGCGCTCGAACGGTCGAGGAGATCGTCCGCGGCATCGCTGCGGGGCTCGACCGGCTGCTGAACCGGGACGAGAGGGTCGCCCGGCTCTACTTCGACCTGGCTGCGGTCTCCGTCGTGGATCCCGAGATCCGGCGCACGATCACGGAGGTCAGCGAGGGCTGGCAGACGGTCCTGATCGACCTGCTCACGAACGCCGAGGACGGTCCCCCCGCGAACCGCGTGAGAGCACTCGCCCTGATGATCAACGCCTGCAATCAGGGGCTGATCCTCGAACGGATCCAGCGAGGCCCGACCGCCGAGTGGAAGAAGGCACGGGAGCTGTTCATCGAGAGCGTCCTGCGCTGAGCCGTGGCGACGGAAAGCGTGGAGATCGTGCAGACGGCGTTCGACGCATTCAACCGGGAGGGAGTCGAGGGGATCCTCCCCTTCATCCACCCGGAGTTCGAGGCCACCACGCCTCCCAGCCTCGCCTCCGAGCCGGACACCTACCGCGGCCACGACGGCGTGCGGCGCTGGTTCGACTCGTTCTACGAGGTCATGGACGGGATCCGCTGGGACTCGCACGACTTCCAGCCGGTCGGTGACCGCGTGGTCATCGACTTCACGCTTCGCGCCCGCGGCAAGACCACGGGTCTCGACTTCGGACAGGACGCCGCGATGGTCTGGTCGTTTCGCGACGGCAAGGCGATTCGGATCGAGCTGTTCGAGTCGATGGGCGAGGCGATGGAAGCCGCCGAGCGCCAGGAGGGCTGAGGTGCAATCGGTCCACCAACGCCTGCTCGAGCAATCCCGCGACGCCTTCAACGAGCGGGACCCCGAGGCCTGGCTCGCTGCCTGGAACCCCGACTGCGAGTGGCACCCGTTCCTCACCGCCCGCGAGGAGGGCGACCCCGGCTACCACGGGCCCAACGGGATCCGTGCGTGGTTCGAGGACGTCGACGAGATGTTCACGGACATGCACGTCGAGCTGGACACCTACCGGGAGGTCGGAGACCGCCTGCTGGTCCTGGGAGAGATGACCGCGAAGCATCGGATCGGCGGCGAGGGTGTGACGGCCGACGTGGCCTGGGTCGTCGAGCCGCGCGGGGAGAAGCTCCAGCGAGGCTGGTCGTACGCGAGCCACGACGAGGCCCGCCGGGCGGCCGAGGAGGCGGCCCGCTAGGCCTCGATCGCCGCCAGCGCGTGCTCCACCGCCGCCTCCGGCAGAGCGCCCTCCCGAAGGACCCTCCAGCTGCCCTCCCCGTCCAGGTCCGTGACGTCCACGACCGTCGAGGGCTCGCCGATCAGCTCGCCCGCATCGATGGCGAGGTCGGTCGCGGCCAGGATCTCCGGATCGATCCCGTCGAATCCCGTCGGCGCCGCGGCCCCGCTGCGGTTGGCGCTCGTTTGGAAGATCGGCGTCATCGCCCCCGCGAGGGGACCCTCGATCAATCGCACGCCGAGCCGCTCGGGATCCTCGCGGCAGGCCAGCGGGTAGCGATGCTCGGGGTTCGCGACCACCATCGTCACCGCGCCCGGCAGCAGAGCTCCGACCGCCTCGCGGGTTCTCGGCCCAAGCCCGGAGATCAGCTCGCGCATCGCGAGCGGCGCGAAGTACATGACGGCCGACGGCTTGCGCTCGCCACGTCCCTTGATCTCGTGGATGCGCTCGACGGCAGCAGCGTTGAGCGGATCGCAGGCGAGGCCGTAGAGAGTGTCCGCCGGGAAGATCGCGACTCCTCCGGCCCCGACGGTCCGCTCCAGTGCCCGGCGGGCCGCCTCGGCGCCATCGCGCTCGACGGAGACCGTCTCGGTCATCGGCCCACCACGACCCTGTCGAGGCCGGCGAGATCGCGCCGGACGTCCACCCGCTCATACCCGGCCGCGCGCACCAAATCGGAAATGGCCGGTCCCTGGGTGGCCCCGACCTCGAGGGCGACCGCCTTCGGGCGCCCGGCGAGCGCGACCAGCTCCTCGAGCAGCGCCGTGATCGCCTCGAGGCCCGTCGGCCCGGGGACCAGGGCGCCGCGAGGCTCGTAATCGCGGATCTCGGGCTGGAGCGCCTCCCACTCCTCCTCGCTCACGTAGGGCAGGTTCGCCACCAGGAGGTCAAACGGCTCCGCTTCCGCCGCGGCGCCGGACAGGGAGTCGATGCCTCTGAGGACGACGTCCACGCGATCGTCAAGACCGAGGCGCTCGGCGTTGGCCTGAGCGACGCGAACCGCGTCGAAGGAGATATCCGCGGCCACCACGCGCGACGCCGCCAGCTCGTCGGCGATGGCGAGTGCGATCGCGCCGCTGCCGGTGCCGACGTCCAGCACGGTGGCGGGCGAGAGCTCATTGGCGATCTCGACGAGCAGCTCCGTCTCCGGCCGCGGGATCAGCACACGGCGGTCGACGACCAGCTCGATCCGCCGGAACCCCTTGCGCCCGAGGATGTAGGCGACCGGCTCGCGCCGCACCCGGCGTCGGACCATCTCGGCGAACTCACGCGATGCCCCCACCGGCAGGCGCCGGTCGGGCTCGGCGGCGATTCGGGCCCGGTCCCATCCCGTCGCTCGGGCGAGCAGCAGCTCCGCGTCCAGCCGTGCCGTTTCGCAGCCGGCTGCCGTGAGCGCACCGACCGCCCCCTGCAGCGCGTCGCGGACTGCCGAGGTCTGCGGGCTCAGGCCGTCTCCGCGGTCTGGGCTTCCAGCCGGCGGCGCTTCTCCTCCGCCGAGAGCGCGTCCGTGAACTCGTCCAGCTCGCCGCCGAGGACCCGGTCCACCCCGCTCGCCGTCAGCTTGACGCGGTGGTCGGTGATCCGGTCCTGCGGGAAGTTGTAGGTGCGGATCTTCTCCGAGCGCTCGCCGGAGCCGACCTGGGCGCGGCGCTCCGAGGCGATCTCCTTCTGCTGCTCCTCGATCTCGCGTTCCAACAACCGGGCACGGAGGACGCGCATCGCCTTGTCGCGATTCTGGTGCTGGGACTTCTCGTCCTGCATCGCCACCACGAGGCCCGTGGGCTTGTGGGTGATGCGCACGGCGGAGTCCGTCGTGTTGACCGACTGGCCACCCGGCCCCGAGGACCGGTAGACGTCGATCTGGAGATCGTTCGGATCGACCTGGACGTCGACCTCCTCGGCCTCCGGCAGCACGGCGACGGTCGCCGTCGAGGTGTGGATGCGCCCCTGGGACTCGGTCTTCGGCACCCGCTGCACGCGGTGGGTCCCGCCCTCGTACTTGAAGACGGAGTAGGCGGCGTCGCCCTTGATCGCGAAGGTGACCTCCTTGAAGCCGCCAACCTCCGAGGGCGACTGTGAGAGGACTTCGACGGAATAGCCGAGGCGCTCCGCGTAGCGCGTGAGCATCTTGAAGAGGTCGCCCGCGAACAGAGCGGCCTCGTCTCCCCCGGTTCCGGCGCGGATCTCGACGATCACGTTCTTGTCGTCGTTCGGGTCCCGCTCGACCATCGCCAGGCGGATCTCCTCGGCCAGCTCCTCGAGCCGCGCAGGCGCCTCCGCGACGACCTTCCTGAGCTCGGGATCGTCGCCGTCCTCCGCAAGCAGCTCGCGGGCGCCCTCCAGGTCGTCCTTCAGGGTGAGCCACTCGCGGGCGAGCTCGTGCGCGCCCTGAAGCTCGCGGTACTCGCGCCCGACCTCGGCCGCGCGCTCTCGGTCCGCGTGCAGCTCCGGATCCGACATCTGCCGCTCCAGCTCCGCGAAGCGGCCCTCGATCTGGTCGACCAGCGCATCGATCATGCTCCGATTGTCGCGCACCGACCCGACTCAGCCACGTCCCTCCACCGCGAGCACCCGCGCGGCCGCCCCGGCCGGCACCTGCATGCCCGCCTGCTGCGCCATCGGCCGGCGCTGCTCAGCGCGGGATACCTCGCCGCACTGCTCGCCGTGGTCGGGCCGGGGATCCTGGCCGGGCTCTCCGACGACGACCCCGCCGGGATCACGACATATTCGATCCTGGGCTCGAAGTATGGGTACGAGCTGCTCTGGGTGCTCGCCGTCTCCACCGCCGCCCTGATCGTCTACCACCTCGTCGCGGCGCGAATGGGCGTGGTCACTCGCAAGGGCCTCCTCACCCTCGTGCGGACACATCGCGGCCGGCGAGACGCCAGGATCGTGCTTGCCGCGCTGATCATCGCCAACGTGGGCACGATGTGTGCGGAGTTCGCCGGAGTCGCCGCCGGCTTCGAGCTGGCGGGTATCAGCCGCTACGCCAGCGTGCCCCTCGCCGGGATCGGCGTCTCCGCGCTCGTCCTCCGAGGTTCCTTCCATCGCGTCGAGCACGTCCTGCTCCTGCTCAGCGCCGTCTTCGTCACGTACATCGCGTCGGGACTGCTCGCCCATCCGGACTGGGGCGCCGCCGCGAAGGGGCTCGTCGTGCCCCACCTGCCCCTGACGCGCGACGCGGTCCTGATCGCCGTCGCCACCATCGGCACCACCCTCGCCCCTTGGGGGCTGGTCTTCATTCAGTCCTACGCGGCGGACAAGCACCTGACGCTCAAGGATCTGCGCTTCGAGAACGTTGACGTGATCGTGGGCGCCCTGCTGACGGGCGTGATCGGGTTCTTCGTCGTCGTCGCCTGCGCCGCCACCCTCCACGTCAACGGCATCGAGGTCAACGACGCGAGCGACGCCGCCAGGGCGCTGGAGCCGCTGGCCGGAAGCAGTGCCTCCACCCTGTTCGCAGTCGGGTTCATCGGCGCCGCCCTGCTGGCCGCGGCGGTCGTCCCCCTCTCCACCGCGTACTCCGTCGCGGAGACTGCGGGGAAGCCCGCCGACGTCGACGACAGCTTCTCGGAGGCGCCGCTCTTCTACCTGAGCTACGGAGTCGTCGTGGTGATCGCCGCGGTGCTCGTGCTGATCCCGGGCGCACCCCTGATCCAGATCCTCTTCCTCTCGCAGGCGCTCAACGCGATTCTCCTGCTGGTGATATTGCCCTTTATGCGCCGGCTCGCGACCGACAGCGAGCTGATGGGCGACGAGGTTCTCGGCACACGCGGCCGGATCGCCACCGGCGTGGCGCTGGGGTTGATCGGGGCGTCGGTGCTCGCGCTCGGGGCCCTGACGATCGCCGGGTGACTACGAGGTGCTGCTTGTGACCGGCGCCGGGGCGGACTGCTGGGTCGAGTAGCCGCTCGAGCCCGACGAGTATCCGCTCGACCCGGAGTAGCCGTAGTAGCCGTCGTCCCCGTAGGTCTGCGCATAGGGGTCCGTCGCGGAGCTGGTGCCGGCTGAGCCACCGCCCGAGGACCCGCTGCTCGCGCTGGAGGCCTTGGCCTTCTTGGTCTTGGCGGTCGCCTTCGGGCCGAGCGCCGGGTCCTTGCCGGCGGCCATCTGGGCGGCGATCAGCCCTCCGACGGCGAGCGTCGCGACGACGCACAGCAGCGCGAGCTTCGCGGTGAGCGCCTTCGTCGACTGCAGCGGCCTGCGGGCCGTGTAGCGGCGACGCTGCGCGTCACGCGCGGTGCGCGGGCGCTCGCCATAGCGGCGCGACGCTCGCTCGGGATATCTGCGGTCCTGGCTCATTGCGCCGGCTCGTAGTCGTAGGAGCTTGCCGGCGCGGGCCTCGAGAGCTGCTCGGAGGGCAGCGGGATGCGGCGCCGCGGCCGTCCCCTCGCCGGCTCATCGCTCGGCAGGAGCCGCACCGCGGCCATCACGGTGAGCGGGGCAACGGTCGCGATCACGATCACGAGCAGCCAGAAGGACCGGGCGTCGGTGCCGGCGCCGAGTGTATGGACCACGGCGAGCACGTAGACGGCGAGGGTCCAGCGATGCATCTTTCGCCAGAGACCCGGGCCAATCCAGCGCCGCACGTAGAAGCTCAGCCCGAGCAGCGCGGCCAGCCATCCGCCGACGACGCCCAGGCCGGTCCAGAGGGGCTTGTGCGACATGACGAAGGGGATGGCGATCCCGGAGAGGCCCGGTCGCAGATAGGTGTCGCCGAGCAGGACGAGGCCGTGCGCGGCGATGAAGATCAGGGCTGTGAGCGCGGTCGCCTCATGAGCCTGCTTGAGGCGCGCCATCGCGCCCGGCCCCTTGGCGGAGCGCATCGCCATGGCGAGGCCCATGCCGACCGAGACCGCGGCGAGCACCAGCGCCACGACGCCGAACGCGCGACTTGCGATCCAGAAGATGTGTTGGCTGGGATCCGTGTAGCTCATGCGGCCACCGTCTCGATGCGATCGCCGGACCGCTCCGGAATCGGGCCGCACAGCTCGACCGTCCCGTCGTCGAGGACGATCAGCCCGCCCTGATCGGAGAGGATCTCGCGAGCCCTATCGGGCCCGGAGAGAAAGGCCATCTTGGCGATCGTCTCCGCCTCGAGCGCCGTCGTGCCGAGCGCGCTCGCCTGGATCAGTCCGGTCCACGCGGGCTTCCCGGTGGACGGGTCGAGCAGGTGATGGGCGAAGCCGTCGGGGGTGCGCCAGAGCCGGGTCTTGATCCCGCTGGTCGCCACGGCGCCACGATCGAGGCTGAATTCGTGGGCGATCCCATCCTCGAGCGGATGGTCGATTCGCACCAGGCGCTCGAGCGGGTGCTCTCCGCCCAGTCGCAGGTCACCGCCCGCGTCGACGACGAAGGCGGCGTAGCCGGCGAGGCGCTCGGCCGCCAGATCCGCGGCGAGCCCCTTGCCACTCCCGCCGGTGTCGATCCGCACTCCGGGCGGCCTGCTCACCACACCGGCCACCGGGTCGACCGCGATGCCGCTCCAGCGGGAATCCGACCGGGGAGCGGCGGATCCTCGCTCGGGGGCGAGCGCCAGGGCGCCGGCTATGTTCGCTGCCGGCAGGCCGACCCGAGAGGTCGCGTACCCGGCATCCTCGAGCTCACCCACCAGGGTCGGATCGACGAGCCCACCCGAGCGGCGGGCGGCCCAGAGAGCCGCATTGACCGCGACCGCGAGCGTCGGGCTGACCGAGCAGCTCTCCCCCGGCTCCGAGTTGAGGGCGCAAAGCTCGGAGCCCTCGTCGAAGCGGGTCAGCTTGCGATGAAGCAGGCGGAGGAAGAACTCGATCTGGATCCCCATGGCCTCGGGCGAGGGAAGCCCGGCCCGCACCGGCGGGCCGATCAGGACACGCACGTGGGAGCCGAAGAGCTGGAAGCGCCGGTCGCTCTCCACGTAGGGCTGCTCGCTGCTCGAGATCACGTACGGAATAGTCGGTCCGAGGCATGAACTGCCCGTAAGGACCCGATGAGAGTCCTCTTAGAAGATTCTGGGCGCTCGCGGGCGCCCGCCTAGCATGGCCCCATGCGTATTCTGGTGGTCGAGGACGAACGCCCCATCGCGGAGTTCGTGCAGCGAGGGCTCGAGGCCGAGGGGTATTCGGTCTCCTGCGCCTATGACGGCGAGGAGGGCCTGGCGCTCGCGCGCACGGGCGACTACGCGCTGATCATCCTCGACGTGCTCCTTCCGAAGCTCAGCGGGCTCGAGGTGATCAAGGCGATCCGCGAGGAGAACGAGGCGCTGCCGGTGATCATGCTGACCGCCCTCGCCGAGACGGACGACGTCGTCACCGGACTGGACCTGGGAGCGAGCGACTACCTGACCAAGCCGTTCGCCTTCGCCGAGCTGCTCGCGAGGATCAGGGCGCACCTGCGCCAACCGGGGCAGGTGAACGCCACCTCACTGGAGGTCGGCGGCATCAGCCTGGACTTCCGGACCCGCGAGGTGGACCGGGACGGCAAGGCGGTCAGATTGACGGCTCGCGAGTTCGAGCTGCTGGCCTACCTGATGCGTCACCCGGACCAGGTCCTCTCCCGGGCGCAGATCCTGAACGCGGTCTGGGGCTACGACTACGACCCGGGCACCAACGTCCTCGACGTCTACATCGGATACCTGCGGCGCAAGCTGGCTGATGGTGATGGCGAAGCACCGATCCAGACCGTTCGCTCGGCCGGCTACCGGCTGGTGAGCGCCGATGCGTAGGTGGGTCCCGCGCGGCATCCGGCTGCGGCTGGTGCTCGCGATCTCGGCGGTCAGCATGGCCGCGGTGGGGGCGAGCTTCTTCGCACTCCATGAGACCACGGCCGCCAACCTCCGCAGCCGCATCGACAGGGAGTTGACCGAGCAGTACGCCGAGTTCCAGCAACGCGTGCTGAGCCGCGGAAAGGCTCGCGATCCCGCCAGGCTGCAGGCCACCAGCGAGGGCTTCGTCGCCGGCCAGCGCTACCACCCCGAAGCGCGTATCTACCTGATCACCCCCGTCGGACTCGCACCCGTCACGAATCAGACACGCATCGTCAACGAGGAACTGGCAGAGTCGCACGCTGGGAACAGCGAGAACGGCGAGGCGGGGGCTGGCGGGATCGTCTCAGCGGATGACGGGCTGACGACGATCTCAACGGACGAGACCGGACGGCTCCGCGTGCTGACAGAGCCGGTGGTCGTCGATGGGAACCGGATCGGCACCTTCCGCGTCGCGGATCCGCTCACGTCGGTGGACCAGGCGCTCGCGTCGCTTCGCAACCGGTTCATCGCGGTCGGCCTGGGTGCGCTCCTGCTCTCAGTGATCATCGCGATCTGGCTTGCAAACCTGATCACGCGGCCATTGCGCCGGATGGCTGCTGTGGCGTCCGCCGTCGACTCCGGCGATCTCTCTCACCGGATCGACTACCGGGGTGACGACGAGGTCGGCGTCCTGGCTGAGGCCTTCAACCACATGATGGATCGCCTCGAGGAGGGCTTCAGGCTGCAGCGCGACTTCGTCTCCGACGCCTCGCACGAGCTCCGCAGCCCCCTCACGGTCCTTCGCGGCCGGATCGAGCAGCTCGCCGACCATTCGGGCGATCGCCAAGCAGTCGACGCGGAGGCCACCGAGCTGATGCGCGAGGTCCGGCGGATGGAGCGTCTCACCGAGGACATGCTCACCCTGGCGAAGGCGGAGCGCGGCGGCCTCGTCCAGCCGCGCAGGGTGCCGATCGACGACTTCGTCGAGGACCTTCGCCGAGACCTACCCTTGCTCGGCTCGCGACACTACGACGTCGAGTCGAGCCTGCACGGGGAGCTCCAGGCCGACCCGGACCGCATCGCCCAGGTCCTGCGCAACCTGGTGACCAACGCGGTTCGGCACACAGGCCCCGAGGGGCACATCGAGATCTCGATCGGCTCCGAGAACGGCTCGGCGGTCTTCGCGGTCATCGACGACGGCACCGGCATCGAGCCCGATCAGCTCGGCCGGATCTTCGATCGCTTCCACCGCACCGACGAGGGGCGGAGCCGCGCCGAGGGAGGCAGCGGGCTGGGCCTCGCCATCGCCCGGGCGATCGTGGAGGCGCACGGCGGCACGATCAGCGCGAGCTCGGCGCCGGGTCGGGGCGCGACGATCCGCTTCCGGATCCCCGGCTACCGGCCCGGCTAGGGAGCTATCTGCTCGCCGGTCTCGGCGTCGATCAGGGTGATCGCCTCCGAGGGACAGGCGCGGGCCGCGTCGACCATCTTCCGCAGCGGTGCGCTGCCGACGAGGTGGGCGGTGTCATCGACCTCGAAGGCCTCCGGCGCGAGCTCGGCGCAATCCCCGTAGGCGAGGCAGGCGCCTCTGTCTATATGGACCTTGAGCTTCATGCCGCCATGGTCGGCGGGCATGGTGAACCGGCGATAAGGCGTCGGTGAGAGCTCTCTTAGGGGGCAAACGGAGGGTTGTCCGGACTTGTGGTTGCTATGCACCCGAAACCCCGGACAGCCGACTCAGTGATTCGGGATCTTGCGACTGCTTCTCACGGAGTCGTCACCCGGCGCGAGCTGCTCGACCGAGGCGTCAGTCCCGAGGAAATCAAGACACGGCCGAGGAAGAGGGTGCTGATCCCGGTGCATCGCGGCGTCTATCGAGTTGGGCATCTTGCCCCAAGCGTCGAGGCCCGCTACCTCGCGGCGGTGAAAGCGTGCGGAATCGGTGCACTGCTGGCGGGACGAGCGGCTGCGCACCTCTGGAGCTTGATCAAGGCCGCCTCTCCGAAGCCCGAAGTCCTCATGCCAGGCGATCGACGCATCCCAGGCGTGGTCGTCCATCGAGCTCGGCGCACCGAGCTCCGGGATGCAAGCGAACGCAATGGGCTCCCAGTCACGACCGTCCCGCGCACCCTCGTGGACACCGCCTCTTCATTGCCCGAACCCGCGCTCGCAAGAGCCTGCCACGAGGCGGGAGTCAGGTACCGGACGACGCCGAGACAGGTCGAGGCGGTGCTCGACGTCTGCCCACCGCTCCGGGGCGCGCGAAGCTGCTCCGCGTCATCGGGGCGAAGGTTCCCGTCACCCTCAGCCGCCTCGAGTCTCGCTTCCTGGCCCGGCTGAGGAAGGCCGGTCTACCTGTCCCGGTCACGAATCGGCTCGCCGGCGGCCGCCGCGTTGATTGCAGGTGGGCCGAGCACAAGCTGATCGTGGAGCTCGACGGCTACCGGTTTCACAACTCCCGGTACGCGTGGGAACAGGACCGGCTCCGAGAGCGAGAGGCCCGAACCCGCGGCGACGAGTTCCGGCGTTACTCCTGGGCCGACGTGTGCGAAGAACCCGAGTTCATGCTGAACGAGCTGCGCAGAATGCTCGCCTGACCGGGCTGTCCGGAGTTTGGGGTCCTATGCAACCGAAAGTCCGGACAGCCCTCGCTACGCGACGATCTCGATCGCCTCGTTGCGCTTCTTCTCCTCGTAGGGATCCTCGACGGCGAGCACGGCCTGGAGCGAGCGAATCGCGACCTCGAGCTGGTCGTGATCCGGCTCGCGAGTGGTCAGGTTCTGGAGCATCAGGCCCGGCCACATCACGGCCCGGACCCATTTCTTGTTGCGGTGCTTGCCGGCCCACTTGATCACCTCGTAGGAGAGCCCCGCGATCAGCGGGATGCCGAGGATGCGAGAGAGGACGAGCCAGTACCAGGCGGGCAGCCCGATCGGGGCGAAGACGAAGATCGCGAGCACCATCACGATCAGCAGGAAGCTGGTGCCGCAGCGCGGATGCAGCCGCGAGTACTCGGCGGCGCGGGCCGGAACGAGATCGTCCCCGGCCTCGAAGCAGGAGATCGTCTTGTGCTCGGCACCGTGGTACTGGAAGACGCGCCGCAGGTCCGGGAGCTTGCTGATCAGGGCCAGATAACCGATGAAGATCGTCGTGCGCAGAACGCCCTCCACCAGCCAGAAAAGAAGCGGCGACCCGAGCTGGTCCTTGATCAGGCTGGTGGCGCCCACCGGGATGACGAAGAAGAGCCCGACCGCGAGCAGCAGCGAGAAGAAGATCGTCAGGCCCCAGGTGAAGCCGCCGATCTCCTCCTCTTCCTCACCCTCCGCGAGCTGAGCGTTGGCCGAGATCGCAAGCGCCTTGAAGCCGATCTTGAGCGACTCCCCCAAAGCGACTACTCCGCGGATTACCGGGACGCGCAGGATCCTGCTGCGCTTGGCCCAGGACACGATCGGCTCGGAGGTGACCTGGATGTCCCCCTCGGGCTTGCGGCAGGCGACCGCCCAGGTCGAGACCCCTCGCATCATCACTCCCTCGAGCACCGCCTGCCCGCCGACGGGCGCGTCGCCGATGGCGACGGGCTTGCCGTCCGGCATGCGCTCGGACTGAGCGGCCCGCGCCGGCTGGGCGGCCAACGGCCGCGCTCCGTTCAGCGATGACGCGGGCTCGGCGCTCAACGGGCGCGCTTGGCTGCCCGGCGACGGAACCGCTCGACCCGGCCGCCGGTGTCAACCAGCTTCTGCTTGCCCGTATAGAACGGGTGGCACTGCGAGCAGATCTCCACGTGAAGCTCGGGCTTCGTGGAGCGCGTATAGAAGTCGTTTCCGCACGAGCAATGGACGTGCGAGAGGACGTATTCGGGATGGATGTCTGTCTTCATCTCGATCAAGTCTAGCCAGGCTCAGAAACACGGCCGCAAGCCGCATGTAGCGGCGGCGCTCTGTGCGGCGACTCACGTTGACATACAGACTGTAGGTCAGATATACATACAGCCTGTATGCGAACCCGAGAGGAGCCGAGATGACGCCGACCGCCACCGACACCAGCACCGCGATCCAGATGCTCGCCTGGCGGTACGGCGAGGCCTGGAACCGCCAGGACCTCGACGCGATCATGGATCTGCACACCGAAGACTGCGTCTTCACGGCGTTCGCGGCCGGATCTCCCTTGGCGAGGGGTAAGGACGCGGTAGGCGAGGCCTTCGCCGGCTACATCGCGCTGATGCCCGACATCCACTTCGCCGAGCGCTCCCTGCAACTCGGCGCGGACCACTGGGTTCTCGAGTCGATGATGAGCGGAACGGTGGAGCAGGCGATCGAGGTCGACGGAGAGGAACTCGGCGTCCGCGGCGCTCGGGTGCAGGTCCCGTGCGTCGACGTGATCAAGGTCCGTGACGGCCTGATCGCCAGCAAGCACACCTACCTCGACTCGATCACCATGCAGCGCCAGTTGGGAGGCACCCAATGACGACTGCGACTTCCAACGGATCGACAACGAGCTCGGCGGTTGAGCCTTGGGTCGAGATGTTCGCCGATGGCTGGGCTGACCCGGTCGACGCCGACAGCTTCTGCGACCACTTCGATCCCCACCTGCACCCGGAGGTCCGGATGATCCAGCCGTCGATGAGGCCGATCGTCGGCAGGCACGGCTTCCGCGAGGAGTTTGCTCGGCCGCTTTTCGACCTCGTCCCGGACCTGCACGGGACCGTCGAGAACTGGGCCGCGGACGGCGGCATCGCCTATATCGAGCTGCGGCTCGAAGGCACCGTGGGCCGGACGTCGTTCACGATGCACACCTGCGACCGGATCACGCTGCGCGACGGGATGGCCATCGAGCGCGTCGCCTACCTCGACGCGGCCCCTCTGATCAAGGCGGTGGCGCGCAATCCCCGCGCCTGGCCCAAGTTTCTGAAAACCCAGCTCCGCAGTCTGAGGAGGCCCGCATGAACGAGATCGATCTCCCCCAGGGGACCATCCGGTACCGCGAATCGGGTGAGGGCCCGCCGATCGTCTTCGTCCATGGCCTGCTGGTCGACGGACGCCTCTGGCGCAAGGTGACGCCGCTGCTTGAGGACCGCTTCCGCTGCATCGTCCCCGACTTCCCGCTCGGGTCCCACCGGAAGCCCATGAACCCGGATGCCGACCTCACCCCTCCCGGCCTTGCGCGGATCGTCGCCGGGTTCCTGGAGGCGCTCGGGCTCGAGGATGTCACCCTCGTCGCCAACGACACGGGTGGCGCAGTCTCGCAGATCACCGCGGCCCACCACCCCGAGAGGATCGGGCGGCTGCTGCTGACCAACTGCGACGCCTTCGAGAACTTCCTCCCTCCCGCCTTCAGGCCCATGCAGTGGGCGGCCAGGGTGCCCGGCGGCCTCACCGCGATGATGGCCGGCATGCGGTTCGCGCCTCTGCGGCGGCTCCCGAACGCCTATGGCCGCCTGATCAAGCGCGACTTCGCCGGCGCTCCGACGCGGGACTGGGTCGATCCCTACCTGACGAACAGGGACATCCGCCGGGACACGATCAAGGTCTTACGGGGCATCGACCCGAAGTACACCTTCGAGGCCGCCGAGCGGCTACGCGAGTTCGATCGCCCGGCACTGCTCGCCTGGGCGGTCGAGGACTGCTTCTTCAAGCTCTCCTTCGCGGAGCGGCTCGCGGAAACCATCCAGGGCGCGACCCTGGAGAAGATCGAGGACTCCTACACCTTCGTGTCGGAGGATCAGCCCGAGCGCCTCGCCGAGCTGATCGCACGATTTGCGCGAGAGCCGGCGGCGGTCGCCTAGAGCGATCGCCGCGGCGGGAACACCGCCTGGAGCCTGATCGCCTACGCCGCACTCTTCTTCGCAATCGTGGCGACCTTCGTCGTCTTCTACGAAGAGCCCGCGCTTCGGAGACAGTTCGGATCGGAAAACGACGCCTACCGACGGGCAGTCCCGAGCTGGCTGCCACGCATGCACACGTGGCACAAGCGGCGCCGGAGTTGAGCCTCAGCAGCCCCCTCGGTGGTGCACCTCGCGCCCGCCGTCGGGGTTAAGGTACGAGCGTGGCAGAAACCGGGGAGGCAGAGTCCGGCAAGATCTCCGTGGTCCTTGCCGACGATCATGCAGTGGTCCGCAGCGCCCTGCGCCTGATGCTCGAGCGGGAGCACGACATCGAGGTCGTGGCCGAGGCGGGCGACGCGGACTCAGCCAGCCGCTACGTCAGCGGTCATCGCCCGAAGGTCCTGATCCTCGACATCAACATGCCCGGCGGGTCGGGCCTCGCGGCGATCCCGTCCATCCGGGAGCAGTCGCCCGAGACCGAGATCGTCGTGCTCACCATGCAGGACGAGACCGCCTTTGCGCGCGAGGCCCTGCAGGCCGGCGTCCTCGGCTACATCCTTAAGGAGGCCGCCAGCGAGGAGCTGGTCAAGGCCGTGAGGATGGCCGCGGAGGGCCGCACCTACCTACAGCCCGAGCTCGGGGCGAGGCTGGCGGCCGAGCCGGACGCCGCCACCCCGGACGACCTATCCGAGCGCGAGCTCGAGGTCCTCCGGCTGATCGCGCTGGGCCACACCAACAACGAGATCGCCGAGCAGCTCTACCTCAGCGTCCGCACGGTCGAGTCCCACCGGGCGCACATCCAGCAGAAGCTGGCGATGACGACCCGCTCCGAGCTCGTTCGCTACGCGATCGAGCGCGGTCTGATTGACGTCTGAGCAGCGACCAGGCCGCCCTCTATTGGAGCGTTGGAGCGGAGGCCGTAGGCCGTAGCGACTGATGTTGGGCAGCCCCTTGTCGCTGCAACTTGATGGCGAAGCCCGTCACTCTTCCTCCGCTCGCGTCATCAGCGGGATCTCCGCCCGGAGGCGCGTGCCCGATCCTCTGGTCGAGTCGACCGCCAGGGTGCCGCCGAGCAGCGCGGCTCGCTCCCTCATGCCGACGAGTCCGAATCCCTCCCGAGCGAGGGACGGCTCGAAGCCGACGCCGTCGTCTCGAACCTCGATCTCGATCGAGCCGCGCAAGACGCGCACTGTGACGTCGGCGCGGCGGGCCATCGAGTGCTTGGAGACGTTGTTGAGCGCCTCCTGGACGAGCCGGTAGACGGCGGTCTCCAGCACGGGAGTCGGCCGGGCTTCCTCGTCGCGGGGCAGCTCGAAGTCGCAATCGACCTCCATCTCGCCCGCGGCCTGCTGGTGCTGCTCGGCGAGCGCCTGCAGGGCGGCCTCGAGGCCAATCGTGTCGAGCGACGCCGGCCGGAGCTCGGTGATCAGCCGGCGGAGCTTCACGATCTCGTCGTCGATCTGCCCCACCGCGGCCTGACCCGCGTTCTCGAGCGCCTCCGGCGCCTCCTCGCGCAGAGCCGACGAGAGCCGCATCCGCAGGACCGCGAGAGCCTGCAGCGTCTCATCGTGCAACTCGCGGGCCCAGCGGCTGCGCTCCTGCTCGGCCGCATCGATCGTGTTTTGGAGCCTCTCTTCAGCCATCGATCGGGCGGTGGCGACGCCGATCGCGGCGCTGGCCGCGAAGGCTTCGAGCATGCGCTGATCCTCGTCGTCGAAGCTGCCGGGATCGCCGATGCGGTCGAGCGCGACGACCACTCCGAGAGGATCCCCCCGAAAGAGCAGTGGCGCCATCAGGGCGCGACCGCTCTCCTTCGCGCCGAGATCCGCGCCCGTGAACCTGCCGAGCAGGACCTGCTCCGAGGCCTCCTGTGCACGGATCCTGAGACCCGCGACCTGCGAGTCCAGCCCTCCAGCGACCGCGGCGGTGGCGGCGACGACCAGGTCCTCGCCCTCGCGAAGCAGGATGACCAGCGCGCGGGCCTCGACCAGCGCCCGTCCGCGCTCCACAATCGCCTTGAGCACCCGCTCGAGATCCGTCTCGCCTCCGACTGCGATCGCGACGTCCGTCGCGGCCTGCAGGCGCCTCACCGCCCGGCGAAGCTCATCTCGGTCCCGCCGGCGGTCGGTGATGTCCCGGATCGCCGCCAGAGCCATCATCCCCTGGTCCGTGGCTACGGTCGAGAGCGAGATCTCGCACGGGAACTCGCTGCCGTCCTTCCGCCGGGCATAGAGGTCGAGGCCGGCGCCCATCGGGCGCGTCCGGGGCGCCTCGAAATAGTGATCGCGGTGGTTTACGTGGCTGCCCCTTGAGGCCTCGGGGACCAGCAACTCGATCCGCTCCCCGATCAGCTCGCTTCGCGTGTAGCCGAAGACTGCCTGGGTGCGCGAGTTGACGAGCTTGATCTCCCCGTCCTGCGCCACCCCGATGACGGCGTCCGGCGCGAACTCGAGGAACTCCCGCTCGAGCGTCTGGCTTGTGTGGTCCGCCACGGCGCGAGCATAGATCAGCGCATCTCGGGCAGCCGTCAGTCGTCGTGCGTGACCGAAGTCGTACATGCGTCGCCTGCCTCGCCGCCCAGCCGCTCTCGGCGCAGGACGTCGCCGCCAACGCGTCCGGAAGCTCAACGCCCTAAGTCGAAGGCTCGGGCTGGAGCACGAACAGCTCCACGGCGAAATCCGGGTCCTGGCGGTTGGCACTCAGGAAGGCCGAGACCTTCCGCCCCGTGAGCTCCTCGATCTTCGTGACGAAGAGCTCCTCCATGCTGTCCTGCCAGACCTGGCGGGCTTGGCGAACGTCGTGCCATTTGCCGGCTTCGAACATCGTCCTCTCGCTGGGGGTGTACCCCTCGCCCAAGACCACCACGATCAGGTTGGGCTCGAGATAGGTGCGGCAGTGGGTCGGGCCCTTGCCGTAGTGCGCCTTGTAGAGGCCCACCATCGCGGTCGAGATTTCCGATCGAAGCGTGCCCTCCCCGTCGGCCATCTGCTCATGCATCCGCGCTACATCCTGCGGGTCCAGCTCGTGACTATCCACCGCGCCCTCTCATCTTGTCGAGACGACCAGCCGAGAACTCGCCGGTGCAAGGTTCATCCTAGTCCCCGCATGATCGACCTTCACTGCCACATCCTGCCCGGGATCGACGACGGGGCGCTCGACCTCGCCGATTCCCTCGCGATGGGCAGAGTCGCGGCGGACGACGGCATCGAGAGGATCGCCGCTACCCCGCACATCCGCCACGACCACGACGTCCGGATTCCCGAGCTGGCCGAGCGGGTCGCGGAGGTGAACGAGGAGCTCCGTGTCAACGAGGTGGCGGTTTCGGTGGTCACGGGCGGCGAGGTGGCAGAGACCGCCCTCGAGAGCCTCGACGAGGAGGAGCTCCGTGCCGTCACGCTCGGCGGAAACGGGTGGATCCTGCTCGAGCCCCGCCCCGGCCCGCTCGGCGACTCGCTGCTCGCGGCGGTGACCAGCCTGCGCGAGCGCGGACACGGAGCCTTGATCGCCCATCCCGAGCGCCACGTGTCCGGGGACATGCTCGAGCGGCTCCGAGCGCTGATCGCAGCTGGAGCGCTGGTCCAGTGCACCGCCGCCTACCTGGTCTCGGGCAACGCGCGCAAGGGGATGCTCGCCCTTGCAGCCGCCGGCCTGATCCACGTCCTGGCAAGCGACTCGCACTCCTCGCACGGCGGGCGCCCGCTGCGGATCTCGGACGGCCTCGCCGTGCTCCGGCAGGTCGAGCTCCTCAGCCCGCATCTCGACTGGATCGCGCGCGACGCGCCTGCGGCGATCCTGCGAGGCGAGCACCCGGAGCCGCCCTACTCCTCGGTCTAGGCCGGCCGGAGCTCGACCTCGCGGGCGAGCTCCTCGACCTCGCGGCGCGAACCGGTCCCGAGCCCGTGATGGAGGAAGTTGACGGCTCCGGCGCCGGCGCCGAGCACCAGCGCGTCCGGAAGTTCGCTGCCCTGGGCGAGCCCGGCGGCGATCGCGCCCATCATCGTGTCGCCGCAGCCCTCCCGCGAGCCGGCCTCGAGCTTCGGCGGGACGAGCTCCCAAGCCTCGTCGCCGAGCAGGACGAGTGCCGGATCACCCGCCCGGGTGACCAGCACGTTGCGTGCCCCGAGCTCGCGCAGACGGCCGGCAGCCTCTCGCAGGCGCTCCGGGGTATCCACGGGGCCGACCACGAACGCCGCCAGCTCCCAGTCGTTCAGCTTGACGAGGTCTGCCCCGGCGGCCGCAGTCGGCTCGATCCGGGGGCTGGAGAGGTCGGCGATCACCGGGATCCCCGCGACCCGCGCATTGGAGACGAGGTCACCGTAGGCCTCGAGCGGCATCGTGTCGCCCGGATATGGGTTGCAGATCGCCAGCAGGTCGCACTCGAGCGCCGCGGCCGTGGTCGCCGCGACGAGCTCGTCGCACTCGTGCCGGGAGGGCGGCTCCACATAGGCCTGCGCGATCGGCACCCGCTCGCCGCTGCGGCGGTCGGTGACGAAGCAGCCGCTGGAGTGCTCGGTCCTGACCAGGCGGCGCTCCCCCGGCAGCTGCTCGAGCAGCGGTTCGAGAACCACCCCAGTCTCACCGCCGATCAGCGAGCAGAGGACCGGCCAGGCGCCCAGCTCTCCAGCCATCCTGCTGAGCCAGACGCCCTGACCCGCGGGATGGCAGTGGATGTCGTCCCGGCCCTCACCGCGGGCCTCGACCGTGACGCTCAGCATCGGGCTGGGCCCGAAGACGGCGATGCGGCCGGAGGCGCTCATGACCGAAGCCTATGAGCGCCAGTGTCGGCCGGGTCAGGTTTCTTGATACAGAGGCCCATCCCCGCCCTCAGGCAGGGTGAGCCGACCGCCCTTGGCCGTGATCGCGCCGCACTGGACGCAGTTCGAGGCGGTGACGTGGACATCGACGGTCTCGGCGCCCGACTCAAGCTGGTCCTCGGGGATCTCGTAGACCTGCGCCGGGCACATCGAGACCCAGGTCTGGGCGACCTCCTTCGGAACGCGCTCCTGGATCCGCACGTGATTCGGTGCGTCGTCGCGGGTCGCATTGCCCGAGAGGAACACTGAGGAGAGCTTGTCGAAGATGTATGAGCCGTCGGGCTTGGGGTACTTCTCGTCGGCGCCCTCGATCTTCATCTCAACCTCGCTGTCCGACTCGACCGTCTTGTGGCCGGGCGGGACGGCGCCTCGGGAGAGCAGCCAGGCGTTGGCGATGCCTCCGAACGCGATGAACCCCTTGTCGCCGTACTGGCGGACGTTCCGAGAGCGGTAGAGGTCCTCCTCGATCATCGAGCCCTTCACCTTGCGCTCGTACTCCTCGAAGTTGACGGAGTCCTTCTTCAGGGACTCGACGATCGCCTCCGCCGCGTACATGCCTGCGTGCATCGCGTAGTGAATCCCCTTCAGGTACGGGACGTTCACCATCGAGACGTTGTCGCCCGCCATCACCATGCCGGGCACCGACAGCCGCCTCGGCATCGACCAGTAGCCACCGGACGGGATCGTCTTCGCTCCCCAGCCGACCCGCTCGCCGCCGTCGAGCAGCTTGCGGATGAACGGGTGGGTCTTGAGTTGCTGCAGAGCGTCGTGGCAGGAGAAGGTCGCGTCGGTGGTGTCGAGGCCCACCACCATCCCGATGGTGAGCTTGTCCTCGCCCATCGGGTAGATGAAGCTGCCGCCGAACTCGTTGTATTTCGGTCGGGCGCGGAGCGGCCAGTTCATCGTGTGGATGACCCGGTCGAGCGCCTTGGGCACCTTCCAGATCTCCTTGACACCGATCTCCCACCTCATCGAATCGCCGGTGAGGTCGAAGAAGTCGACGGCGCACTGCGTGAGATGGCTGACCGTCCCCTCCGCCAGCACGGTGGCCTTGGCCATCAGGTCGGACCCGGGCTCGAAGTTGCTGAGCTCCTCGCCGTCACGGCCACGGCCCTTGTCGCCAGAGCGAATGCCGCGCACGATCCTGTCCTCGACCAGCAGCTTGTCGGCCACGGTCTCGGTGAGGATGTAGGCGCCCGCCTCCTCGGCCTTCTCGGCGAGGAAGCGCGACAGCTTCGAGACCGAGGTGACGTAGTTGCCGTGGTTGCGGAAGTTGGGCGGCGGCGGCTTGAGCGGGATTGCCCTCCTCTTGGTCAGGAGATAGACGGCGTCCTTCTCGACCTTCTGGTAGACCGGCCAATCGCTCGGATCGAGGTCGGGAAAGAGCTTCTCCATCGCCGACGGCACCATGTTCGCCCCGGAGACGTTGTGGGCGCCGCAGGCCTTGCCCTTCTCGATCACGGCAACCGGGATCTCGCCCAGCTGCTCGGTCAGGGCGGGCTCGTCCTCCAGCAGCTGGAGGACGCGGTTGGCGCAGGCCAGCCCCGCCGGGCCGCCGCCGACGATGACGATGCCTGCCTCGAGGCGCTCTTCCGGGGCATCGACCGGCGGACCGACATAGTCCCCCGGATTGAACGGCGGCGGGAACTCCGCCGGCGTTGCGGCCATGGGGTCAGCCGCCCTTCTTGGCCTTGATCGCCTCGGTCAGCTTGGGGACGATCTTGTGCAGGTCGCCCACCACACCGAGGTCGGAGAACTCGAAGATCGGAGCGTTCTGGTCCTTGTTGATGGCCAGGATGTTCTCCGAGTTCTGCATGCCGACCTTGTGCTGGATCGCGCCGGAGATGCCGAGCGCCAGGTACAGCTTCGGCGCGACCGTCTTGCCGGTCTGACCGATCTGCGCGGCGTACGGGTACCAACCCGCGTCGACGACCGCACGCGTCGCGGCCACCGCACCGCCCATCGAGTCGGACAGCTGCTCGGCGAGCTCGAAGTTCTCCTTCTTGCCCAAGCCGCGGCCGCCGCCGACCAGGATGTCGGCGCCCTCGATGTCGACGTCGGCGCCGCGCTGCTCGCCTCGCGTGACCATCTTGGCCTTGGTCGACCACTCCGAGAGCTCAACCGCGACGTCCTCAACCTCGGCCGTGCCGCCACTCTCGTTCTCGTCGAACGCGTTGAGGCGCCCGATGATGATTCCCGGCGTCTCGACGTAGCCGACGTCGGCGATCTGCGAGTCCTGCAGGATGGGCCGCTCGGCGACCAGCTTGCCGTCGACCACGTTGACCGCGGTGACCTCCATCGTCACTCCGGCGTTCAGGCGGGCGGTCAGGCCCGCGCCGATCTCGAAGCCGAGCAGTCCCCCACCGAAGAGCGCGTAGTCGAAGTCGTTGTCCGTCATGACCTTCGCCATGACGTCGACGATCGGCTGCGCGAGTCCCTCGGGGGCTTCCTTGCAGCGGTAGACCTTCTTCACGCCGTAGGCGCCCAGACCGGCAGCTGCGTCGTCGGCCACCTCGCCGACCACGACCGCGGCCGCCTCGGTGCCCAGCTCGCCGGCGAGCTTCGCCGCCTCGGAGAGGGCGCCGAGGGAGTTCTTGTTGAAGTTGCCCTCGTCGTCGTGCAGGGCGTAAACGAGAATCCCACCCATCTAGATCAGCTTCCTTTCCTCGAGCCAGGCGACGATCTTCTCGACCGTCTCGTTCGTGTCCTCGTCCTCGATGATCTCGCCGGCCTCCTTGGCCGGAGGGGGCTTGAGCTCGAGCACGGCGGTGCGGGAGCCGCCCTCGCCGACCCGATCGCCCTCGATGCCGACCTCACCGATCGCCTTGGTGTCGAGCGGCTTCTTCTTCGCGCCCATGATCGCCTTCAGGCTGGGGTAGCGAGGCTCGTTGATCGCGTCGCCGACGCTGATCACGGCCGGAAGCTCGACCTCGACGGTGTCGTAGCCGTACTCGGCCTGGCGCTCACAGGTGAGCTTGCCGTCGGCGACGTCCATCTTGATCACCTGGGTCAAGGACGGCATCTTCAGGTGGTCGGCCACGACGGCGCCGATCGTGTAGCACTCGCCGTCGTCCGACTGCTGGCCCAGCAGGACCAGGTCGGGGCTCTCGGCCTCCAGGACCTTCGCCAGCGCGTAGCCGGTCGCACAGACGTCGGAGCCCAGCAGGGCGTCGTCCGTGAGATGCACCGAGCGGTCGGCGCCCAGCGCCACTGCCTTATGGAGGGCGCGCACGGCGCTGTCGGGGCCCATCGTCACGGCGACGATCTCCTCAACGTCGGTTCCACCCTCCTTGACCTGCATCGCGGCCTCGAGGGCATGGGTGTCGAAGGGATTCAGGTTCTTCTCGCCTGAGCGGTCCAGGCGCTTGGTCTCCGGGTCGATCCGCTTGTCAACAGCGGCGTCCGGGACCTCTTTGACGAGCACGCAAATCTTCAAAGTCGGGTCCTCTCTACGAGATTCGGTTGCTTCGCGGCGGCGCGGGATATTAGCGCCTGCCTCGACTGGTTGACTGACCAGTCAATCGGTTCAGCGACAATGCTAGACGGCCCGATACCCGGACGCGCCGCCGGCTAGTCGTGGAAGTGAGCGACCAGGGGCTCGGTGCCCGGCAGCCCGGAGAGGCGCAGCACCGAGACGTGATTCGGGTCAACCGGAATCGAGCCGCCGGAGCCACCCGCCGCATCGAGGTGGAACCAGCGGAGGGGCACCTGACCGCCGTCGTCGGTGACCAGCTCGGCGTCCATCAGGCCAGCGCGATGGCCGGCATCGATGTCGACGTGGACCCACGAGGGGGACCCCTCGTAGCTGAAGACGGTGCCGACATGCGTGTCCCCGGCGCGCAGGGCGTAGGACTCGAACTCCTTCCCGTTCGCCTGGTCGAGCGTGTGCCGGTAGTGGGACGCAAGTCGCAGATCGGGGGCCACGATCGCGAGCACGATCGCCGCGGCCGCGAGCGCCGCCCCTGCGGGCGCCAGGACCAGCCGCAGCCGGCGCCGGCGCTTGGGCTTGGGCGCGGGGAGCACCTCGCCCAAGACCCGCGACTCGAAGCCGACCGGCGGCTCGCGGCGGGGCGAGAGAAGAAGCAGCTCGTCGGCGAGGTCGGAGTACTTCTCGACCTCGGCGCGGCAGTCCGGGCAGTCGGCGAGATGCTGCATCGCGCGGCCGCGCTCCTCGCCGTCGAGGACGCCGAGCGCAAGCTCGGGCGCCATCTCCCGGGTCTCCTGGCAGCGGGGATCCATCATTCGAAGACCTCCAGCTCCTCGCGGAGCTTGATCATCGCGGTGCGGATCCGCGTCTTGACGGTCCCGAGCGGGACGTCGTCGAGGTCGCTGATCTCGCGCGCCGTTCGCCCCATGTAGGCGGACAGGACGAGGGCTCGGCGCTGGTCGTCGGGAAGGCTGGTGATCGCCGAGCGCAGGGTGTCGCGTTCATCCGGCTGCAGGCCCGCCTCGTCGGCGCCCGGGACCTGGTTCTCGATCGAGATCTCCGCGGCGATCACCTCGGGGTCAACTGGATCGAGGCGCTTCATCCGAGTCACGTCGATCGCCAGGTTTCGGGCGATCGAGAGGAGCCAGGTGGAGACCCGGCCCTTGCGCGCGTCGTAGTTGCCAGCGTGCCGGTAGACGCGCGCGAAGGTCTCCTGCGCGACCTCCTCGGCGAGCGCGGGCTGGCGGACGATGGTCAGGGCGAGCCCGAAGACCCGCCCCTGAAAGCGCCGCACGAACGCCGCCGCCGTGCGCGGATCGCCGGTCGCAAATCCGGCGAGTAGGGCCTCATCGGAGGGATCCACGCCCATATCTACGTTGAAAGGCCCATCCGGGATTGCGCATATCGGTGCCAATCCCCCGCGCGGCGGCTGGCGTAGGACATGCGAAGGGGGAACGAGGAGACCACCCCACCCAAGTTAAAGAAGCCCCCGTGAAGCGCACACATCGTCTGATCCTCGCCGGCGCATGCAGCCTGGTGCTCAGTATCGGCCTGGCTGCGTGCGGCGGCAGCAGCAACGGCAGCTCGACGAACTCGGCGACACCTGCGACGAGCAACAGCTCGGCGTCGAGCGGCGGCTCGGCCGCCACCGCCGGGGGCACTCCGGCGGGCAGCAGCAACTCGAGCAGCGGCGGCGGGTACGGCTACTAGTTGGATGCGGGCTCGCGCCCGGCGACGGCGCGCTGCACGAACTCGACGATCTCGTCGGTCGGCGCGCCGGGAGTGAAAACCTCGGCGACCCCGAGCTTCTTCAGCTCCGGGATGTCGTCGGCGGGGATCGTCCCCCCCACCGTGACGACGACGTCGTCCGCTCCCTGGGCCGAGAGCAGCTCGACCACACGCGGCACCAGAGTCATGTGGGCCCCCGAGAGGATCGAGAGCCCCACCGCGTCGGCGTCCTCTTGGATCGCGGTCTCCGCGATCTGCTCCGGCGTCTGATGGAGGCCGGTGTAGATCACCTCCATGCCGGCGTCCCGCAGGGCGCGGGCGATGATCTTCGCGCCCCGGTCGTGCCCGTCCAATCCGGGCTTCGCGACGACGATCCTGATTTTTCTGGCTGTCTCGGTCGGCACTATTCAGTCAAGAGCTCGCTCGATGGCGAGTTAACCGTAGTCGAACAGGAAGTTTCTACGGTTTTCAGCGCGGTATTCCGATACGAGAATGAACAGTGAATAGGGGAATCGAACCAGGAGGCACAGCGGTGTACGACGTTCTCTTTTTAGACCGCACCCACGGGGAGAAGCTGCTGGCGGCCGGGATCGATCACGACGATGCCTGCCGGGTAGCCAGGGACGAGTCACAGAAGCGCGGCGTCGGCAGGATGTTCCTCGCCGGGTCGGAGCTCGCGCCCATCGGCGACATGATCGTCATCGTCGACGCCCGCAGGCGCGCGGCCTAGCTTCAGCGGTACGGGTTCCTCGAGAGCCGGCGAATCTCCTTCGCCAGCGCATCGAAGTCGACCGAGTCGTCGTCCACCCTCTTGCTGTCCTGCGGAGAGGCGTTCGGCCCCGGCGGCGGTGGCTGGGACTGGAAGCCATGCCGGTAATGCCACAGCATCGCGTCCAGGACCTGCTGCGGCACCTGATCGGTCGCGTCCAGCTGCTGGCCCTTTGACGCGGCGATGTTCTGGGCGATGGCCGGATTGACGCCGCTCATGTTGACGCTCGGCATGATCGCGTTGTAGGGAGCCGAGTTGCCCGGGTTCGAGGTGACGGCGTCATACAGCGGAACCGCCAGGGCCTCACCGAGGTTCACCGAGCGAAGCCCGGAGACGATCTCGAGCGTGCGCAGGAAGGAGAGCTGGTCGTAGCGGTCGTGGATCACCGCGCCCTGCTGGGTGTAGGGGCTGATCACGAGCGCTGGTATCCGGTGCGCGTCGACGTGATCCGCGCCGTTCTGGGAGTCGTCCTCCACCACCAGGATCAGCGAGTTGTTCCAGATGGACGAGTGCGAGATCGAGTCGACGATCTGGCCGAGGCCCCAGTCATTGCTCGCGATGTCGGCGTCGGGTGTGCGCTTGCCGGGCGCCAGGCCCTCCGTGTGGTCGAGGGGCAGCGAGATGTAGTTGAAGGTCGGGACCGAGTTCGTCGCGACCTGCGACTGGAACCTGGTGTTGAAGCAGGCGAAGCGCGATGCGTCGCCCGGCTGAGAGCCCGGCGGCAGGCTCGAGTCGTAGACGTTCCCCACCTTCGGCCCGATCGCCGGGGTGTCGAAGATCGAGATGTCGCTGTCGTAGCACCCGCCGTTGAGCTGGACGTCCGTCACGGTGGGGCTCAGCAGCTGGGCATTCTGCGCAGTCTGCGTCGGCGAGCGGTCCTTATCCGGGAACGGCGAGAGGCCGGCGAGCGCCTCGCCGTAGTTGTAGAAGGAGACCCCGCCCTCGAGCATGCGCTGGAAGATGTAGCCCATGGGCGGCGCGCTCACCACGTAGGAGCCGAAGTCGTATGGGCGGTTCCTGCCGGCGTAGTTCTGGTGCCAGTTCTTGGTCACGTAGTCGGAGACGGCGCCGGCGGCGGTCCAGTAGTGGCCGTCGATGGAGGCCTCGGAGTTCGCGTAGACGTGGTCGAGCAGCGGAAAGCGCTGAACGAGCGAGTGAAGGTTCGGCGTGATCGTCGGGCCGAACAGCTGGAGGGCCGGATCACCATCGCCTCGGGAGTCGCCTCCCAGCATCTGGTCGTAGGTCCGGTTCTCGCGGACGATGTAGAAGACGTGCTTGATCGGGCCACCCGGCGTAATCGGGGTGTTCGCCGGGGCGGAGCGGGAATCCGCCGGGATCACCTGCCTGTCGCTGACCGGCGTCAGCTTGCGGATCTTCCTTTCGCTCGGGTAGTTGAGGACGCCTGAGGCCCCGTCGACGATGGAGGGCAGGTACTGGTTGAGATAGGTGTCGTCCCCGGTGTCGGGGTTGGGCCCACCGGGGTTGGGACCGACGCCGAGACCGCGCGCCGAGACCCAGACGAGCTGGCGGCGCTTGGGGGTGGCCGCGGCCATCGTCGGATATGACCCGGTCGGGATCCTCCCGACCAGCTGGAAGGGCCTCGCCTTGCGGCCCTTCGACTTGCCCTTGCCCTTCTTGTGCGTTGCCGCGGCCTGTGCCGTTGCGGCGCCGGCCTTCTTGCTCTTCTTCTTGCCGGCCTTCGCGCCCTCGCCGCAGCGCTTCTTCCCGGAAAGCGCGAAGACCGCGACAGCGTCCTCACCGGAGTCGGCGGAGAGCAGGTCGCAGCCGTCCGGAGTGACGCTGACGTAGGTCGGTGAGGTCCCCACGCCCTGCGGTCGCTCGACCGAAAGGGTCCTCGCCACCGAGAGGGACTTGGTGTCGATCACGGTGATCGTGTCCTGGTTCGCGTTTCCGACGAAGGCCCGGGGCGCCTTCGGGTCGATCGCGATGCTCTCGGGGTGCGAGAGCGGAGGCGCCACCGAGATCGTCTTGACCACGTTTCCGGACGAGAGGTCGATGACGGCGACCGTCCCCTGGGTCTCGCTGGTGACGAGGCCGTACCTGCCGTCGCTCGTGATCCCCGCCCCGTACGGGTAGTGGCCGACGCTGACGTACCGAACGGTGCCGGTGGTCGTGTCGATCAGCGCAGCGGCATCGGCGAGGTTGAGGGCGACAAGCAGCGTTCGCCCGTCGGGGCTGACGGCGATGTCACGAGGCCACGAGATCTTGGAGCTCGATGGCGGGAAGTCCTGCGCCGCGGGGGCATCGCTCGGCGGTGGCACCGAGATCACGCCCGCGCGAGTGGCGAGCCCGGTCTTCGGGTCGTAGTGGAGGATGTGGATGACGTCGCCCGGAAGGCCGGGAGTGCTCGGGTCGACCTTCTCGGCGCTGTGTGAGGAGTCGGCCAGGCCGGAGACGTAAGCCGTGCGGCCGTCTGGCGACATCGCAACCCCGCCGCTCAGGCCCGGGAAGGGAATGGTCTGCACGACCCTGCCCACCTTTTTCCCCTCGCGTCGATTGCATTTCTTCGAGCCGGACTGCTTGGACTCCGCCGCCGAGCCCTTCTTGGCCTTCTTCTTCCCCTTACACGGAACCTTGGCGACCTGGACGATCCGGACGTCGTTCGGGCCGCGGCCCGTGGAGAGGGCCCAGAGGAAGCGCCCATTGGTGGTGAGGGCCCCGCCGGTCGGCAGGTTGCCCAGGGGAGTCAACCGGCCCTCGGGCTCGAGATGGCGGCCGGTCGGCTGAATTCCGGTCGAGGGACCGATCACCCCCAGCGACCCCTGGCCGACGGCGTACGCCACACCTGCACCGAACAGCGCCAGCAACAACATCAGTCCCGCGAGCCTTCCCGGCTTCCCTCTCCTCACATCCGACTCATATCAGGGCCGCGGGCGCGCCACAAGCCGGTCAGCCGGCGGCGGGGGATGTCAGCAAGCGGACTGCCCCCGCAACTCGCCTCCATCGGGTCGGTTGCAGCCATAAGGGAGGCCCGTTCGGGCCTGCCCGGAAACGGCAAACGATCGAAAGGCACACGCAATGAAGCTGAAGCTCCGGAAGCCAAGCCCGGCGCTGCTGCTCAGCATCGTCGCCATAGTGATGGCCCTGACCGGCACCGCCATCGCGGCCGGCAACCTCAAGCTCGCGGACTTCGACGGCTCCAGCCGCAACAGGCTCGCCGGCACGGGCGTGATCCAGTACGCCGCCCAGCCGTACGACACCGGGACGTCGGCGAGCTTCGACGACGTCCGCACCTACAAGGTCCAGTGCGAACTCTCCAAGAAGGCGACTTCCGGAGGATTCAAGTGGACCGGCACGACGCCCCCGAAGCATGGCGACTATCAGGTCCTCGACCAGTACCCGAACGGCGGGGGCTACGTGGTCCGCATGTACATCAAGCCGGCCGGTACGGCGGAGCACCAGCAGCTGGCGGTGTACTCGAACTGCGTCAAGTCGCGGCAGCAGACCGGCGTCCCGCCTTCCTGACCCAGACCAAGACCACTCCCGCGAAGGGGCCGGCGAGAGCCGGCCCCTTCGTATGTCAGAAGACGGGCAGCTCGGTGTAGGACCCGAAGACGGTTTGGAGCGCCTCGACCATCTCGCCCTCGGAAACGCGGGCCCGGGCGCAATCCAGGATCGGATCCATCAGGTTGGCGTCGGTCGCCGCCGCTGACTTCAGCTCGGACACGGTGCGCTCTACCGCGGCCGAGTCGCGCCGCGTCTTGGTCGCCTCCACCCTCCCCTTCTGCTTGCGCTCGAGCTCCGGGTCGACCCGGAGGATCGGGATCTCCTCGTCGTCCTCCTGGACGTAGTCGTTGACGCCGACCACGATCCGCTGCTTCGAGTCGACCTCCTGCTGGTAGCGGAAGGAGGCGTCGGCGATCTCGCGCTGGGGGAAGTTCTGCTTGATCGCCTCGACCATGCCGCCGAGCTCGTCGATCCGCGCGAAGTACTCGTATGCGGCGCTCTCCATCTCGTCGGTGAGCGTCTCGACGAAGTAGGAGCCGCCGAGGGGGTCGATGGTGTTGGTGACGCCGGTCTCGTGGGCGATCACCTGCTGGGTGCGAAGGGCGATCCGGACCGCCTCCTCGGTCGGCAGGGCGAGGGCCTCGTCGTAGGAGTTGGTGTGGAGCGACTGCGTCCCCCCCAGGACTCCGGCCAGCGCCTCGATCGCGGTCCGGATGATGTTGTTCTGCGGCTGCTGGGCCGTCAGCGAGACTCCGGCGGTCTGGGTGTGGAAGCGCATCCGCCAGGACTCCTCGCGCTTCGCGCCGTAGGTCTCGCGCATCTCCCTGGCCCAGATCCGGCGCGCCGCCCGGTACTTGGCGATCTCCTCGAAGAAGTCGATGTGGGCGTTGAAGAAGAAGGAGAGGCGAGGCGCGAAGGCATCGACGTCCAGGCCCCGCTCGATCGCCTGCTCGACGTAGGTGAAGCCGTCCTTGAGCGTGAAGGCCAGCTCCTGCTGCGCCGTGGAACCGGCCTCGCGGATGTGGTACCCGGAGATCGAGATCGGGTGCCAGCGGGGCATGTGCTCCGTGGACCACTCGATCATGTCGCCGACCAGCCGCATCGCCGGCTCGATCGGGAAGCACCACTCCTTCTGGGCGATGTACTCCTTGAGGATGTCGGTCTGGATCGTGCCGCCCAGGCGCTCCGCCGGGATGCCCTGTTCCTCCGCCGTGGCGACGTAGAAGGCGAGCAGAATCGCGGCCGGCGCGTTGATGGTCATCGACGTGGTGACGCTCCCCAGGTCGATGCCCGAGAAGAGCGTCTCCATGTCGTCGAGGGTGTCGATGGCGACGCCCTCCACCCCCACCTCGCCGAGCGAGCGGTCCGCATCGGAGTCGAGGCCCATCAGCGTCGGCATGTCGAAGGCGGTCGAGAGCCCGGTCTGGCCGTGACCGAGCAGGTAGTGGAAGCGCTCGTTGGTCTCCTCCGCGGTGCCAAAGCCGGCGAACTGGCGCATCGTCCAGAGCCGGCCGCGGTACATCGAGGGGTAGACGCCGCGGGTGTACGGATACTCACCCGGGTAGCCGAGCTCGCGCTCGACGTCGGAGCCCTCGCGATCCTCCTCGGTGTAGAGGGGCTTGACCTCCTCGCCGGAGATCGTCTCGAAGAGGGCATCCCGCTCCTCGAGCTTCGAATACACCCCGGCCAGCCACTCGTGTGCACGGCGGCGCGCTTCGGGCTCCACTGCCATGCCAGAAGTCTAGGGCCGGCTGGTGATGCGGCTGCGCCTCTTGCGGGCCTCGACGAGCGCTGTGTCGGCGCGACGACAGAGCTCGGAGAGGTCGTCGTCGGGCCGCAATCCGGTGCAGCCGACGCTGATGCTCCCTCGGCTCGGCCTTCGTGCCAGATCGGCCCGGATCAGGGTGCAGCGGTTCTGGGCGCCATCCAAGCCGACCCCCGCGATCGTGAAGGCGAACTCATCCCCGCCCAGCCGGACGATCGGCTCGTAGGAGCGGATGTTCGCCCGGATGGCTGCGACCACGTCCCGCAGCAGCTCGTCGCCCGCGAAGTGACCCTCGGTGTCGTTGACGTCCTTCAGGCCGTCGACGTCCACCATCACCAGGGCCAGGCGCTCGTCCTGCCGCTGAGCCCGCTCGATCTCCGCGCGCAGCATCTCCTCCCCGAAGCCACGGCGGTGTGCGCCCGTGAGGTCGTCGAAATGAGCCTCCTCGAGCGCCTCCAGCGCTTCGGCGCGCTCCTCCGCGGCGCGAGCGCGGTCCCTGGCCGCCAGCTCTCTGTCCGCCGCCGCGCGAATGCGGTCGGAGGCCGCGTCGGCAACCAGCCGCTTGACGTGCTTGGCGACGGTGGCGGGCGATCCATGCGTCAGCGAGCCGTCCATCTGGGCGATCGCTCGATCGCGCTTCTGTGCGGCATTGTCTCGCTCGGCGGCGATCTGGTCGCGCCGGCGTGCCAGCTCATCGCGCTCCGCCGCTTCTCGGACGTGCTCCTCGACTTCGCGCACCCGGAGGTTCCTCACGGTTTCCCGCTGCCCCCCGTCCGACGCCTGATGCTCCATCAATCCCGACTCTCCTGACACGTACCTGCGGTAGCACGGCTCCCGCGAGGCACTTGCTTTCGGTTTGCTCCAAACACCTGCGTTCGCCCTGCGAAGCGTCCGCGAGAATGTCGGCTCCTCAGACTCGCGGTCTCAGGCGCCCTTTTCAATGCGGAAATTCGGTACGCGCCCCAGAGACGACTTCGGCTAGCGGCGCAGGGAACCGCGGGCGGAGCGCCAGCCGCCCGCCTGTCTGCGCCTCGAGGCGAGGGCGCCGGCCCAGCCAACTGCCGCCGCGAGAGCCGTGGCGCCGAGGATCGCCAGCTTCCGGCCGAGCTTCTCGAAGCGCATCACCTGCCATCCCTCCTGGCGCGCGATCTCGAGCAGGTCGGCGTCGGGGTTGACGACCACCGCGTTGCCGACCGAGCGCAGCATCGGCAGGTCGCTGACCGAGTCGGAGTAGGCGAATGAGACGTCCATGTCGATGTCGTGCTTGTCGGCGAAGCGCTGCATCGCCACGACCTTGCCCTCCCCGTAGACGAAGGGCCCATCCATCTCGCCGGTGAACTTGCCGTCGGCGCCGATCTCCCATGCGGTTCCGATCCCGCCCTCCATCCCCAGCACCGCCGCTAGCGCCTTGATCAGGTCGTTGCCCGCGGCGCTGACGATGAAGGTGGCGCGACCTTCGTCCTGGTGGCGATGGACCTCATCCAGCATCTGCGGATAGATCCGGGGCAGGATGCCGGCGAGCACCGCCGGGCCCATCCGCTCGACTTCCCGCTCGGGGATCTCGGCGAAGACGCGCTTGGCGACTTCGAGCACCGCGTTGGTCTGCTCGTCGGAGGAGCCGCGCAGTCGGTAGCGCAGGTGGTCCCAGCCCCACCTGGCGAGTTGGCGACGCGGGACGAAGCCGCGCTGGTTGGCGACGCGAGCGAAGACCATGCCGGACGAGCCGGCCATCAGGGTCTTGTCGAGATCGAAAAAGGCTGCTCCGGGCATGGCCCGGAGCCTAGCCCCCGGCGCTCTTCTCGCTAGCCCCCGTTGACCTCGATCAGGATCGCGTCGCCCTGGCCGCCGCCCGAGCAGATCGCGGCGCAGCCGAGGCCGCCGCCGCGGCGCCGAAGCTCGTGGACGAGCGCACCGACGATCCGGGCGCCCGAGGCGCCGATCGGATGGCCGAGCGCGATCGCTCCGCCGTTGACGTTGACCTTGTCCTCGTCGATCTCGAGCATGCGTACGGAGTTGATCGCTACCGAGGCGAAGGCCTCGTTGATCTCCCACAGGTCGACGTCGCCCGGCGTCTTGCCGATCTTCTCCAGCGCCTGCATCGCGGCCTTGGCGGGGGTGCGGGCGAGATAGGGGAAATCGTCCGCGACCTGGCCGTAGGCGAGCACGGTGGCGATCGCGCTCTTGCCGTTCTGCTTCGCCCACTCGTCCGAGGCGACGACGACTGCGCCGGCGCCGTCGTTGACGCCCGGTGCGTTGCCGGCGGTATGGGTGGCGTCGTCGCCACCGACGGCCCTCAACTTGGAGAGCACCTCCAGGGTGGTGTCCGGCCGGATCGCCTCGTCGGTCGCAACCTCGGTGTCGCCCTTCTTCGAGTGGACGGTCACGGTGACGATCTCCTCGGCGAGCCTGCCCTCCTCAGTCGCCTTGTGAGCGAGCTGGTGGGAGCGCTCGGCGAAGCGGTCCATGTCGGCGCGCGTGATCTCGAGCTCGTTCGAGACCTCGCTGGCCTCGTTGATCATCTGCCTCTCGGTGAAGGGGTTGGTGAGCCCGTCGTGGGTCATCGCGTCGATCGCCTGGACGTCGCCCATCCGGAAGCCGAAGCGGGCGCCGGGGAGCAGGTAGGGGGCCTTGCTCATCGACTCCATGCCGCCGGTGACGCCGATCTCGAGATCGCCGGCCCGGATCGCCTGGTCGGCGATGCCGATCGAGCGCATACCCGAGGCGCAGACCTTGTTGACGGTCTCGGAGGGGACCTCCTTCGGAATGCCGCCCTTGATCTGGGCCTGGCGCGAGGGGATCTGCCCCTGCCCGGCCTGCAGCACCTGGCCGTAGACGACGCCCTGAACCTCGTCGGCCGAAACGTCGGCGCGGTCGAGCGCCTCCGAGATCACGGTGCCGCCCAGGTCGGTGGCATCGAGGGACGAGAGCCCGCCGCCCATCTTCCCGAAGGGGGTCCTGGCGGTGGAGAGGATGACCGTCTTCGACATCTGCGCCTTTCGTTGTGCCCGCGGCGAGTCCGTGAGCTGTGGATGCGGCGGCGGTGTTTGTGGCCGCCGAACAAGTTGAGGAGGGAAGGTTAGTGACCGTCTGTAATCTGGCGCTCCGTGCGAGTCGCCGTCTCAGACATGCCGCTTGCCGAGGTCGACTCCGACCTGCTCGCGGTCCTCGTCTTCGATGGCGACGAGCTGCCCGAGCCGCTGGCCGGGGCGCCCGGCTCCGACGACGTCAAGGGCGCCTACCGCAAGACGACCTTGATCCATCCCGAGAAGCCGCGGCGCGCGCTCGTGGTCGGCCTCGGGAGCCGGGACGAGTTCGAGCCGGAGCGGGCCCGGGTCGCCACCGCGATCGCCGCCCGGACCGCCGGGTCCATGGACGTGACGTCGATGACCGTCGCCGGGCCGGACGCGCAGGACCCGAGGGCGCTGGCGTCGGCGGCCGTCGAGGGAGCGATCCTCGCCTCCTACCGATTCGACCGCTACAAGTCGAAGAAGAACGGCGAGGGGGATTCCTCGAAGCAGCTCGAGGAGCTGACCGTCATCGGCGACGACGAGCTCAGCGAGGCGGTCGAGACCGCGCGCATCGTCGCGGAGGCCGAGAACTTCGCGCGCGAGCTCCAGGACCTGCCCTCGAACGTCGTGACCCCCTCCTACCTGGCCGGCCGCGCCAAGGCGATCGCGGACGAGCACGCCTCCGTCACCTGCGAGGTGATGGGCCGCAAGGAGATCGCCGACAAGGAGATGGGCGGTCTCGTCGCGGTCTCCCAGGGCTCGGCGGAGGACCCCCAGCTCATCGTGCTCCGCTACGAGGCGGGAGGCGACGGCGAAACACTCGCCCTAGTCGGCAAGGGCGTCACCTTCGACTCCGGTGGCATCTCCATCAAGCCGTCGGGCGGCATGCAGGAGATGAAGATGGACATGTCCGGCGCCGCCGCGGTGCTCGAGGCGGTCTCCGCGATCGCCAAACTCGAGCTGCCGATCAACATCCTGGCGGTCATCCCCTCCACCGAGAACATGCCGAGCGGCACCGCCGTGAAGCCGGGCGACATCATCACCCAGCTCAACGGCAAGACGGTCGAGGTCAACAACACCGACGCCGAGGGCCGGCTGATCCTGGCCGACGCCCTCTCCTACGCCGTCGAGCTCGGCGCCGACCGGATTGTCGACCTCGCCACGCTGACCGGCGCGGTGATCGTCGCCCTCGGGTCGACCTACGCCGGCCTGATCTCGAACGACAACGCGCTCGCCGCCGAGGTCGAGGGAGCGGGCGGTCGCACGGGTGAGCTCGCCTGGCGCCTCCCCCTCCACCCCGAGTACAAGGACCTGACCAAGGGCACCGCCGCGGACCTCACCAACGCCTCTTCGAAGCGCAAAGCCTCGACGATCTACGCCGGCTCCTTCCTCGAGGAGTTCGTCGACGACAAGCCCTGGGTGCACCTCGACATCGCCGGGACCGCCTGGGACGTCGGGCGCGAGTACACCGGGAAGGGGCCGAGTGGGTTCGGGACTCGGCTGCTGGTCGACCTGGCACGGTCTCTCTCCGGCGCGTCTTGACGCACCGACCCATGAGGAACTAGGGTCGGCGGATCCAGTTGGGATCAAGTGGAGGGAGAGGATCATGGGGAAGGGTCGGCTCGTTGGGCTGGTTGTCGGCATATCGACGGCGGCAGCGCTGATCGGCACAGCATCGGCGTCCGCCGCGACACTGACGGGCGACTACCAATTCCAGGAGACCAGGAGACCAGGGCCTCATCGGGGCCGGGGGCGCCCGTCACGGACGTCGGCGTCGGCGGCAACACCTTCGCACCGGACGACGTGATGGGCACGTCCAGGCGGGTCCTGACCTTCCCGTTTGACAGCGGAGTCCGGGTGAGCCCGGCTGGGATCGGCTCAGGACCGATCGCCTACTCCGCCGTGACGACCTTCAAGCTCGCTGACGTGGACGGGAAGGGGTACCGGCGGGTCCTCGACCCCCTCAACGGTGTTTCTTCCCCCGACGAGGGTTTCTACGTCTGGGACGGGTATCCCACCATCTATCCCGCTGGCGACACGGTGATGGGCGACAACGTCGTCTTCACCAATTACACGTACGTGACGGCCGTGCTCGTCAGTGATCCGAGCGGCCCGGCGTCGAGGTTCTACGTCAACGGCAGGCTCGAGGCCAGCGCACCTGAGGTGATGCCGGTGACTGCTGACACGCTCCGATTCTTCAAGGACAACGAGGGGGGTACTGAGCAATCCGCCGGAGCGGTGTCGTGCATTCGCGTCTACAGCGGCGCGCTGAGCAGCTCGGAGGTCGCCCGGATCGGGGCAAACCCGACCTGCGGCACCGTCGCCTCGCCTGCACCGGCACCGGCGCCCCACAAGAAAAAGTGCAAGAAGCACAAGAAGAAGCACCGGGCGGCCGAGGCCAAGAAGAAGAAGTGCAAGAAGAAGCGGAAGCACTAGTGGCGAGCCATGAGTAACGCAGTGAGATCGACCCTCTGTGCGATCGCCTTCGCCGCCTGCCTTCTCGTCCCGTCGGCCGCGAGCGGCGCAACTCTCAGCGGCGACTACCAGTTCCAAGGCACCCGGGCGTCGTCCGGGCCTGGGCCCGAGCTGATTGCCGTGAATGATTTCGGGACGTACCAAACGGAGAGCGTGATGGGGACCAGCAGGCAGGTGGACGCCTTTGTGGAGGGCGGCGGCCTGCGCATGGAGCCCACCGGGCTCGCAAGCGCCACCCATTCCGTGGTGATGACATTCCGCCTCCTGGACGACACCGGCTACAACCGGATCCTCGACTGGTCACACGGGACGAGCGACAACGGCATCTATGACCACGCGCGCAAGGCGTACTACTTCAGGCCGATGTCCCAGGCGGTCGAGAGCACCAACCCGGTATTCGGTTCCAACTCCTACTCGACCGTCGCGGTCACCTCGGCGGACTCCGGCACTCGTGTATTCGTCAACGGGTCCCCCGTCGTCAACTCCCAATTCCACGAGTCCTTCATCGGCGACGCGCTTACTTTCTTCGTCGACAACACGAGCGGTGGCTTCACCGGCGAGGAATCGGCGGGCGCCGTTTCCTGCATCCGGGTCTACAGTGGCGTCCTCACCGACGCGGAAATCGCCGCGGTCGGTGCCAGCGCGGACTGCGCGGCGCATCCGGCCGCGACGCAGCCGCAACCGCAACCGGTCAAGAAGAAGTGCAAGAAGCACAAGAAGAAGCACCGCTCGGCAGAGTCGGCCAAGAAGTGCAAGAAAAAGAAGAAGCGCTAGACCGCGAGTAGACGCAGTAGCCGGCGGCCGAGAACACGGTCGCCCTCGATCCTGACCCGCCCGCTCGCGAGCCGGCCCAGCGCTCTGCGCCCGTGGCGGTGGCGCGGATCGGGGACGCCGTGGAGGCGGCCCTGCAGGGTTGGTACCGTGGCGAAGTGGACGATGTCCGGCAGCCGCCCGGTGATGACGAGGTCGGGCTTGCGCGAGTCGCCGTCCTCGACGACGACGCTGCGCGGCTTGAAGTGGATGCGCAGCGGCGAGAAGTCCTCGGCGAAGCGAAAGACCACTCTCCCCCGCATCTGCGACGCCAGCTCCGGCTCGCGCGCGATGCCGCGCTCGATCAGTCCGTAGATGCTCGGGGCGACGCCGTCCTCGACCATGCGGCCGAGGCGGATCGTTGGGGCCCTGCCGTTGGTGCTCATGCGGTGATCGTAAGACGGCTTCGCCATCAGATCGCGGCCACGAGCGGCCGCCCACTGAGTCGCTTCGGGCTTCGCCCTGCGCTCCAAGATGGAGCGGCCTGGTGACCGCTACAGCTCGAACAACAGACAGGTGCTGGTGCCAGTGGCGAGCAGCTTGCCTGTCATGACCGAGGTGAGCTTCGCCTCGGCGTTGGCCGTCTTGCGGCCCTTGTGGATCGCGACGGACTCCGCGCGGACGGCTCCGGTGTCGCGGAGGATCGGCCGCAGGTACTTCACCTCGAGCGTCTGGCTCGTGTACCCGACGCCCTGGGAAAGCGTTGTGTGCACCGAACAGCCGAGGGCGGAGTCGAGAATCGTCGAGGCGTAGCCGCCGTGCACGACCCCGATCGGGTTGTAGTGCTCCTCCCCGGGCTCGCCGACGAAGACTGCCCTCCCCTCCTCGAGCAGCTCGATGGAGAAGTTCATGACCACGGCGATCGGCGGCGGCGGGATCTCGCCCGACTGAATCGCGCGGACGTAGTCGAGGCCGGGCATCTGGGCGCCGACCGCGGCACTGGCGACCGGGTCCTGCCAGCTGATCGTCCGGGTCCTAGTCCCCTCGGACGCCTCGACGCTCAAGCCCGCCCCCGGCGTCGGCGGGCGCGCTTGCGCCCGCCGTTCTGGCGGTCCTTGCGGACCGGATAGCTGAGGTCCGCCTGGATCTCCTCCGGGCTGATCCGGACCCGCTCTGGGTGGAACTCGAATCGGAGTGCTCTCATGGCCGCGCCTCTTTCCGTGGGTTGGTTGCTTCACGCAACCTCAACTGGGCGGCACCCTATCAGCGTGAGTTGCATGACGCAACCGAGTGTGCGAACATCACAGTCGTGCTCGGCAAGGAATACGAAGGACAGATCTGCTCCATCGCCCGCAGCCTCGAGCTGGTCGGCGAGCGCTGGACGCTTCTCGTCGTCCGCGAGATCTTCCACGGCCGGCGCAAGTTCTCCGAGATGCAGCGATCCCTCGGCGTCGCGCGCAACGTGCTCACCTCACGGCTGCAGAGCATGGTCGACGAGGGCATCCTCGAGCGCCGCCCCTACAGCGAGCGGCCCGAGCGCTACGAGTACTTCCTCACCCAGAAGGGCCTTGACCTCTGGCCGGTGATGATCTCCCTGATGTACTGGGGCGACAAGTACGAGCCGCATCCCGGCGGTGCCCCCTCCATCGTGATCCACAAGGAATGCGGCGGCAAGATCGATGACCGCCGGATCTGCACCAAGTGCGGCAAGCACCTCGAGGTGCGCGAGGCGCGGGCCGTCGATGGGCCCGGGCTCGAGAAGGCGCTCGAGGGCGTCAAGACCGTCGTCTAGCGGTCCTTCCTAGACTCCCCCGCCCCATGGACTTCGATCTGACCGACGAGCAGCGGCTGCTGCGCGACACCGTCCGCGACTTCGCCAACCAGGAGGTCAAGCCGGTCGCCGAGGAGCTCGACCGCACCAAGTCCTTCCCCTACGAGCTGGTCTCGAAGATGGGCGAGCTCGGGCTGATGGGCATCCCCTTCCCGGAGCAGTACGGCGGCGGCGGAGCGGACACCCTGGCCTACGCGCTCGCGGTGGAGGAGCTCACCAGGATCGACTCCTCGGTGGCGATCACGATGGCGGCGCACACCTCGCTCGGCACGATGCCGATCCACCTCTGGGGCACCGACGAGCAGAAGGACGACTGGCTGCCCCAGCTCTGCAGCGGACAGAAGCTCGCGGCTTTCGGCCTGACCGAACCCGAGGCGGGCTCCGACGCCGGCAACACCCACACGCGCGCCGAGCTCGACGGAGGCGAATGGGTGGTGAACGGCACCAAGCAGTTCATCACCAACTCCGGCACCGACATCTCGGGCTGCGTCACGATCACCGCGGTCACCGGCCGGGAGAACGGCAACAAGGAGATCTCCAACATCATCGTCCCGAACGGGACCCCCGGATACGAGGCCGGCGAGCCCTACCGGAAGATGGGCTGGAACGCCTCGGACACGCGGCCCCTCTCCTTCGACGACTGCCGGGTTCCGGAGGGGAACCTGCTCGGGCCGCGCGGCCAGGGCTTCAGGCAGTTCCTGGCGATCCTCGACGGCGGCCGGATCGGCGTGGCGGCGATGGGCGTCGGGCTGGCGCAGGGTGCGCTGGACGAGGCGATCTCGTATTCCAAGGAACGCCAGGCATTCGGCCAGCCGATCGGCAAGTTCCAGGCGATCCAGGCGAAGATCGCCGACCTCTCCGCCCAGATCGAGGCGGCGCGGCTGCTGGTCTATCGGGCGGCGATCGAGAAGGACCGTGGCGAGAGCTTCACCCTGACCGCGGCCCAGGCCAAGCTGATCACCGGCCGGCTCGCGGTCCGCGCCACCGAGGAAGCCGTCCAGATCCACGGCGGGTACGGCTACATCGAGGAGTACCCGGTGTGCCGCTTCTATCGCGACGCGAAGATCCTCACCATCGGCGAGGGCACCGACGAGGTGCAGCAGATGGTGATCGCGCGCCAGTTGGGCGTCTAGCCCAGTACCCAGAACTCCCTGAACGGCCTGCTCAGGTGCCACGTCGTGATGGCACCCTTTGGAAGCGAGAAGAGATCCCCCTCCTTGACCTCGATCGTCGGGCCTCCCTCGATCTCGATTCTGGCGGCGCCCTCGAGAACTAGCGCGGTCTCACGCTCCTCGAGGGTCCATTTCACCACCTCGTCGTGGGAGTCCGTGAACCGAGAGAGCCCAGCCCACACACCCTCGTGGTGCAGCTCGTTCATCTCCCCGCCTTGATCGGGATCGGCTTCCCAGCCCTCATCCGTTGAGGTGCTGGAAACGAAGATGCCGGGCGCGATCTCCACGCGGCTGCCCCTATTCGTCCGCCGGAATGGCCGTGATCTCGTCCTCGCCCCGCCCAGCCACCTCGGCGCCTCTGCCGTGCTGCTCGCGGACGCCCCAGTGCGCGCAGAGCTCGAGCTCCTGGAGCGCGGTCAGCGACTCGTTCGGGCGAAAGCGCGGAGCCTCACGGATCCAGTCGCGGTCGTAGGCGGCCCACAACCGCCCCGCACCCTCCGCGACGTGCTCGAAGGGGATCGCGGTGCAGCCGGCGAGCGGCCCAAGGCGGATCAGCGCCCAGCGCGGCTCGCCGTCCTGAGCGTCCACGTGGATGCCGGCGATTCGCCCCAGCGTCTTGTTGCCGAGGCCGTCGATCTGCACACCCTCCCAGGCCCGCGCCTCCTCGAGAGTCGGCAGCGGCGCCTTGTCGGGATCGCGCTTCTGGGTTTCAGTCATCCTCACGCTCCAGTAGGTCCTTGGCCGCACTGGCTGGATCGATCTCCCGTTTGACGACGCGGTCGAGGAGCTCGCGGACGGACGAATCGTCAGCGAGAGTCGCCTCCAGCCGGCGCCGCATCCGGGATGCTGCCAGCTCCAGCACCTCGTTGCGGAGGTTTCGCGCCCGGCGCTCCTCCAGGGTGCCCTCCGCCTCGATGTGTGCGCGGTGCTCGGAGATCTTCTCGGCAAGCTCCGCGACGCCCTCGCCCTTCGAGGCCTCGGTCTTGACGATCGGGACGCGCCAGGAGGTCGCGGGGCCCAGCGACAGCACGCCCCGGATCTCCCGGATCATCGTGTCGGTCATCGGATGCTCTGACTTGTTGACGACGATGATGTCCGGGATCTCCATCACCCCGGCCTTCAGCGCCTGGATCGAGTCGCCGGAGCCCGGCATCAGGACCAGGATGATCGTGTCGCCGTGGTCGACGATGTCTATCTCGGCCTGCCCGACGCCGACGGTCTCGATGAAGACGTCGTCCTTGCCCGAGGCGTCCATCAGCAGCGCCGCCTGCAGGGTGGCCTCCGAGAGCCCGCCGAGGGCGCCGCGACTGGCCATGGACCGGATGAAGACCCCCGCGTCGAGGAAGTGATCGGAGAGGCGGATGCGATCGCCCAGCAGGGCGCCGCGCGTGAACGGGCTGGACGGATCGATAGAGAGGACGGCGACCTGGCGATCGGCCTTCCGCATCTCGGCAGTCAATGCCCCGATCAGGGTGCTCTTGCCAACACCTGGCGGCCCGGTCAACCCAACGATCCGAGCCCTACCGGTCCGCGGAAAGACCTCGCGAACGAGCTCCCACCCGGCGGGATCGTCGTTCTCGATCAACGTGATCGCGCGAGCCAGCGCCCGCTTGTCACCGGCAACGAGCCGCTCGGCGAGGCTCTGTTCAGTCTCTTGGGTCACGAGCGGCTGAGTCTAGGCACGCGGGTGGTCGTCGGGGGGCGTGGCGCGGCAACATCAAAACGGTTTCAGTGTTGCTGCGACGCGCCCCCCGACGGCCGCCCCGAACCTAGACTGCGGCCCGTGTTCCGCCTGCTCAGCTTCCTCCGCCGCAACGGCATGCTCAACCGGCTGTACGCCCGCCTGCTCTGGCGCTACCTATGGCGCCGCTTCCTGACCCCTGCCGGGTGGCGCTGGCAGACCGACGGCCCGGTCTTCTTCGGCAAGGGGCTGCAGCTCCAGATCGCCAAGGGCGCCGAGATCCGCTTCGGGCGCTTCACCTGGATCGGAGACGGTACGAAGATCCGCAGCCACGAGGGGGTCGTCGAGATCGGCGCCAAGACCGTGTTCGGGCAGGAATGCACGATCTCGTCGTACCGGCGAGTGCGGATCGGCGAGCAGTGCGTGATCGCGGACCGGGCGATGTTCATCGACTTCGACCATGGCGTGGTCGAGGTCGACCGCCCGATTCGCCAGCAGGGCATCTACATGCGTGAGTGCGTCGTCGGCTCGAACGTCTGGGTGGGCTACGGAGCGTGCTTTCTGCGCGGGGTGAGGGTCGGCGACAACTCGATCGTCGGCACGAACTCCGTCGTCACCCGCGACGTGCCCGCGAATGCAGTGGTGGGCGGCGTCCCGGCGAAGGTGATCCGGATGCGGGAGGCGCCGAAGTCGTTGAAGTGGCCAGATCCCGTCGAACCGGCGCCCGAATAAGAGGTAGCCACGTATACTCGCTTTTCGGGGCATGGAGCCTCGGCGGGTATGGCAATGAGGCCACAGGGGACAAAGAGGAGGAGCTGGATGCGCACTCCGCGCCGTCTGATCGGGACTTTCATCGCAATCGTGGGGCTCGTCGTCGTGATTCCGGCGTCCGCCCAGGCGTTGTCGCTGAACGGGCTGTCCGCGGCCCCAACCAACACTGAGGCGGGTGCGCACAGCGACGTCCACATCCACATGGACTTCAGCGGCGGCCAGGTGAAGGACCTCACGGTGGGATTGCCTCCGGGATTGATCGGCAACCCGAACGCCGCTCCCCTGTGCACGGTCGCTCAGCTCAATGCCGACACCTGCGCTGCCGACACCAAGGTCGGCGCCGTCACGGCGAACGCCACGGTGACCGTCGCCGTACTTCCGGTCACCCTCGACGTGCAGGGCGACCTCTACAACCTGACGCCGCAGCCCGGTGAGCCGGCCCGCTTCGGGATCGTGCTCCGACCGATCAGGGGCGATCTCTGCGCTCTTCTTCCCGCGGAGGTTTGCGCCCTCGTCCCGAACATCCTGCCGCCGGTCACCCTGCAGTCGGGGGTCCAGCTCAGGCCCGACTTCGGCCTGAACACGGTGATCAACGACATCCCGAATACGACTTCGGGCCTCCCCACGACGATCAACTCGCAGGACATCACCCTGTTCGGGACCGCTCCGGGAACCGGCCAGCACTTCATGCGAAACCCGACCTCATGCGGCGACAACACGACGAACTTCACCGCCGTGCCCTACACGGGCAGCACGGCAACCGGGACGGCGAGCTTCACCACCACGAACTGCGGGGCCGAGGACTTCTCGCCCTCGTTCAGCGCCCAGGTGGGCGGCCCGGGCCAGACCGGTGGCGGCGCCACCCGCGTGCCGACGACCGTGGTCACCTCGATCCAGCAGGACCTCGATGAGGCCGGTCTGGTGAAGGCACAGGTCGCGGTCCCCTCCAATGATCTCGTCGCCGACGCGAACCTCCTCGGCAGCACCTGTCTGCCGGCCGACTTCCAGACCGGCTCGTGCCCGGCGAATTCGGTGGTTGGATCGGCGATCGCCGCCTCACCCCTGCTCCACCTCCCGCTGTCAGGGAACGTCGTGCTGGTTTCCAACGGCAGCCCGATCCCGGACATCGGCCTGGACCTGAACGGCCAGCTCCACCTCCTCCTCACAGGGAACCTGACGCTGAGCGAGGTCGTGACGTTCGACGGACTGCCCGACATCCCGATCTCGGACTTCCGGCTCACCTTCACGCCGAGTCCGGGGCTGCTGACCGCGAACCGCGATCTGTGCGCCCCGCCCGCGCCGATGTTCCACGCGGACTTCACGGGCTACAACGGCGCCACCAGCTCAGTCGGCTCGGCGGCCACCGTGCTCGGTTGCGGCGCCGGGAACAACAACGGCGCCCGCGCCAAGTGCAAGAAGGCCAAGAAAAAGAAGAAGCATCGCCATCACCGCGCCGCCGAGTCCAAGAAGAAGCACAAGAAGCGCTCCTGCAAGAAGAAGAAGCACAAGAAGCACAAGAAGCACCGAAAGTAGGGCTCGGCTAGAGCCTCTTCCCGGAGGCGAAGAGGAGCACCCCGGCCGCCCCGGCGATTGCTCCGGTGATCCAGAAGATGATGTTGCCGGTGGTCACCGCCGCGGCGATCAGCGCGATGCCGACGACGACCAGCGGCAGGCCGAACGAGATCGGCACGCTGACGTTGAGGCCGGGGCCGAAATCGGGCGCCCTGTGCTTGGGCGCCTTCTCCCGCGATGGGTAGACCTCACGCCGGCCGTCGGGCAGCCGCGTCACGGGCCACCACCTCCGCATAGACCTCCGCGGTCCGCTCGGCGACGTCGCCCCAGTCGAAGCGGCTGAGATGCTCGAACGCCTCGGCGGTGAGCCGCCGGCACAGCTTTGCGTCGTCCAGCACCCGGATCGTCATCTCCGCAAGGGACTGCGGGTCGCGTGCACGGAAGCGCAGCCCCACCTCGTCGTGAGGCACGACCTCCCGAAGCCCGCCGGTGTCGGCCACGATGCACGGACAGCTCGAAGCCATCGCCTCGAGGGCGACGAGGCCGAAGGGCTCATAGATCGACGGGACCACGCAGACATCCGCGATCGCATAGAGCGAGTGCAGGACGTCGTCGCCGATCCAGCCGACGAAGGTGCCGTGCTCCATCAGGCCGAGCTCCTCCGCCTGGCGCCGGAGCTCTTCCTCGTGCGTTCCCGAGCCCGCGACCACGAAGCGGGTCTTCGGCAGCCGCTCGATGATCTCGGGGAGGGCCTCCAAGGCGAACTGGAAGCCCTTCTCGTAGACGAGCCGGCCGACCAGCAGGACCAGCGACTCGTCGGGCTCGGCGAACTCCGCGCGGAGCCGCCGCAGCCCGTCGTCGTCGTGCGGCTGGATCTCGTCGGGATCGATCCCGTTGGCGATCACCTCGATCGAGCCCTCGGGGACGCCGAAGACGTCGACGATCTGCTCGCGCATGAAGGTCGAGCAGGCGATGACGTGGTCGGAGCGGTTGGTGATCCAGCGCTCGACGCCGTGGATGTACGCCTGCGGGTGCTTCTCCACCCAGCCCTGATGGCGGCCGTACTCGGTCGCGTGGATGGTGGTGACCAGAGGGGCATCGAAGCGGCGGGCAAGGTGGTCGCAGGCGTTGGCGACCAGCCAGTCATGGCCATGCACCAGGTCGAAGTCGATGCGGTCGCCGAGCTCGACGCCGGCGGCCAGCATGTCCGAGTTCATCCGCTCGACCCAGGCGACGAACTCGTTGAGCTCGGCGGGCCGGGTCGGCTCCATGACGCGGTGGACATGAACGCCGGCCATCACCTCCTCCGACGGCGACTCCTCCCCGCCGCGGGTGAGCACGTGGACCTCTGTGTCGCGCTCCACCAGCGCCTCGGAGAGCTTGCGGACGTGGCGTGCCAGGCCGCCCTCGATGAGCGGTGGGTACTCCCAGGAGAGAATCAGGACGCGGTTCATGGTCAGTCGGACTCAGGGCTCGAGCAGCGGCGCCAGGCTCAAATCGGGGGCGAGATTGCGAACGCGTGCGTCGACTCCCCCGCCGGAGTCTATGGCCTCCAGCAGGGCCTGGGCGTGGGCCGTCGCCCGCGTGTACGGGTAGTCGCCGGCCTGCCCGCGGTGATCCATGAAGGCCCAGTCGCTCGACTGGAGCGCCAGAAGCTCGCGGGCCGCCCGGCACGCGGCCTCGGGCTCCAGGCCGCCCATGCCGAGCGCCCTCAGAAGCCGGAGCTCGGACCGCCGCGTGGCCCAGACCAGGTCGGATACCGCCGGGGAGTCCCACGTCTCGAGGCTCTTTCCCTCCCCCCAGCTCGACTCGCCGATCGCCCGCTCCTCGGGGTCGTGCTCACGGAGCGCCTCGGGCAGCGTCAACAGGCGGATCCCCTCCGCCTCAGCCCTCCGCAGGACCTGGCGAAGCCAGATGGGACCCTCGGCCCACCAATGGCCGAGCAGCTCGGTGTCGATCGCGAATACGCACAGTCCGCGCGTCCCGCCATCGGCCCGGTGCCGCTCGAGGCGGTCGCGCACCGCACCCAGGAATGTTGACGCGTGTTCGCTGGCGCGACCCGCGGCGGCGGCCGGGTCGTATGGCTCTCCCGAGATCGACCAGAGACGCATTCCGTTCGGCGAGAGGCGGTGGTACTCGAGATAGGTGGGGTCCGAGGGATAGCCGCGCTCGGACCAGACAAGCTCGACGGTCGGCCAGTCGATCGTGAAGCCAACCGGGCCACCCGGCAGCCGCACCGGCGTCAACGCGGAGGTGCCGTCCTCTCGCGCGCTCTGGTCAAGGCAGGTGTAGGAGAGGGCACGTTCGGCGAGGATCGCCTCCAACCCCGGCACGTAGGCGCACTCTGGCAGCCAGAAGCCCTCAGCGGCCGCCCCGAACCGGCGCTCGTGAGAGCGCAGTCCGGCATCCACCTGGAGACGGCGCCCCGCCTGCGTCGCGAGCTTGGGCAGGACGGCGTGGGTCGCCGCGGATGGGATCAGCACAACCCGACCGGAGTCCGCCGCCTCCTGGAAAGCCGCCAGGGGGTGCCCCTCCAGGCCCTCGAGCCGTTCGATCGCGCGCGCGTACAGGCGGATGTTGGCCTCGGCCGCGGGCTGAAGGTCCGCCTCGCTCTCGGCCGCGTCCCGGGTGGCGGCCTCCACCCGGTGCTCGGCCAGGAACGCGAGCGTCCTCTCCCCCACCCCGTCGGCCTCGAGTTGGTCGGCGAGCACCGGGGTGATCGTCATGGTGAGTCGCTCGGCAGCCTCGAGCACCGGCAGATGCGAGCGCGCGAACGCCTCGAAGAGCCATTCCTCGCCGAATGGATAGGTCCCGAAGCCCTCGACGTAGGGCATGTGCGAGTGGAGGACGATCGCGAGGTCTCCCACCATCATCCGGCCACCTTTTCCTCTTCGCGTCCGGGGGTGCCGGGCGAGGGCGCGAGCGCCCTGGCAACCCTGAGCGTCACCTCCTGCAGACCGCCAAGAAGTCCAGGGCCTTGTCGAGGTCGCTGGCCCGCAGCCGGAAGTCGCCGGCGCTGATCGCCGGGATGAAGCGGTCGTAGAACGGCTTGGTCAGGTGGAGGGCGGGATGGATCTGGTCCCAGCCCGCCTTGATCGCCAGCTCGTGCACGCGCAGCTTGCGGGCGTGACACAGGCCGAGCAGCTCGACGCTCGCGAAATGGGGCTCGAGCAGCTCGCGGTACTGGCCGGCGTCGTACTCCCGGAGGTGCCAGGGGTTGTCCGACTTCTCGGCGCCCGGCGGGGCGAGGGTGAGGCGGTTCGGCGTCGAGATGTAGGCGACCGGCGCGATCCGCGAGATCGTCTCGACCAGCCTCTCCGGCTCGTGGATGTGCTCGATCGTCTGGAGGAAGACGACGGCGTCCACCTCCTGTTCGAAGTCCTCGACCAGGCCGCGCTGGAAGCTCAGGTTGGGCCGGCGGTAGCGGGCGCTTGCGTGCTCGAAGGCGTCGGGATTGGCGTCGATGCCGGTCACCTCGGCGGCGCTCCGGGCCAGGATGTCGGAGCCGTAGCCCTCGCCACACGCGAGGTCCACGACGCGCAGTCCCGCGCACCGCTCCGCGATCCACTCATAGACGGCGACGTGGCGGCGGTACCAGTAGTTCTCCTCGGGAACGTCGGGAAGGGTGCGCTCCCCGGTCAGCGCGAGCGGCGGAACTCCCTCGGGCTGGTCGGCCTGAAGGTAGGTCTGATCGGCTTCTCCCATCGCCGGGAAGGTAGGGACTACGGGCTTTTCGTAGAGTGCGGATACGGCCGCGAGCGATGAGTTTCGGCCGGCGGTCCGGTCATTGACGGGGAAACCAAGGACGGATGCAAGTTGGCTGAGAACGACGCGAAAACCCCTGCCATTGAAGCGAGAGAGCTGACCCGCACCTTCAAGGGTGGGGTCGAGGCGGTGCGCGGGGTCGACCTCCGGGTGGACGAGGGCGAGATCTTCGGATTCCTCGGGCCGAACGGTGCGGGCAAGTCGACCACGGTGCGGATGTTGTGCACCCTGCTCCCCCCGACGGCCGGAGGCGCCTCGGTGGCCGGTCACGACGTAGTCACTGACGGCGACGAGGTGCGCCGGAGCATCGGGGTCGCGCTGCAGGAGATCGGATTGGATCCGGTCCAGACGGGCCGGGAGCTGCTCGAGCTCCAGTGCGGCCTCTACGGGATCACGGGCGTCGCCGGTCGGGATCGCGCCAACGAGCTGCTCGAGCTGGTCGGCCTGACCGACGCCGCCGACCGGCGCACCAAGACCTACTCCGGCGGGATGAAGCGGCGCCTGGACCTGGCCAGCGCCCTCGTCCACCGGCCCAAGGTGCTCTTCCTCGACGAGCCGACCACCGGGCTTGATCCGGCCTCACGGCTGACCGTCTGGGAGGAGGTTCGCAGCATCAACGAGACGGGCACGACGATCTTCCTGACGACGCAGTATCTGGAGGAGGCCGACGAGCTCTGCGAGCGGCTGGCGATCATCGACCACGGCGACATCGTCGCCGAGGGCACGCCCGAGAAGCTCAAGGGCGATCTCGGGAACGACGTCGTCACGGTCGACCTCAAGGGCGCCGATCCCGACAAGACGCAGGAGGCGATCGGCGAGCTGCCCGGCCTCGAGCGAGTCGTTCCGGCCGAGAACGCGCTCGCGCTCTATGTCGAGGACGGCGCAGCCTCGATCGCCGCGATCGTCGGGCGCCTGCATGGGGCCGGGGTCGATGTCGGCGCGATCGCCGTCGACCAGCCCTCGCTGGACGATGTCTTCCTGGAGGCCACCGGACGGCGGCTCGAGGGTGCCGGCGAGGCGGAGGACGCGGGCGCCGAGCAGGACGAGGCCGCGGCACGGGCGGTGGCTCCATGACCGAGGTGCTGCTGCTCGGACGGCGCGCGGTGCGGGAGGTGGTCCGCTACCCGGAGGCCACGATCCCGACGCTGTTCATCCCGCTCTTCTTCCTCGCGGTCAACATCGGGCAGGTCCAGACGACGTTCAACGCGAACACCGCGCCCTGGCTGAACGGCCAGAGCTACGTCGCCTTCCAGATGCCGGTCTCTCTGATGTTCGCCGTGGCCACCGCCACCACGGGACTCGCTCTGGTCACCGAGATCGACAGCGGCTATTTCGACAAGTTGCTGGTCGCGCCGATCCGCCGCACCTCGCTGATCCTGGGCCGCCTGGGCGCCGACCTCGTTCGCGGGCTCGCGGCGTCCACGGTCGTGCTGCTGTTCGGGATCGTCGTCTTCGGCGCCCGTGTCGAGGCGGGAGTGCTCGGCGCCATCCTGGCCGTCCTCCTCGCGGCACTCTTCGGAGTGGCCTACGCCGGCTTCGGGATCCTGGTCGCGCTCAAGACCCGGAACGTCCAGGCGACGAACACCAGCTTCCTGCTCTTCTTCCCACTCCTCTTCCTGACCCCGAACTTCGTGCCCTTCGACCGGCTCTCTCCATTGATGGAGACGCTGGCGCGGATCAATCCGGTCAGCTACGTGATCGTCGGCATCCGGTCGCTGATCATCGACGGCTGGGTCGTGGACAAGCTTCTCGTCTGCGTCGGGGTGATCCTGGTGATGGGCGTGGTGCTGATCGGGCTGTCGCTGCGGGCGATCAGGACGTACGACAGGTAGCTCGCCCCGGGACCAAGCGGGGCTACGATCCCGCGTCATGCCGGCGCCCACAACCCCGGAGCGAATCAAGGAGGTCAACGAGCGCTACCACGACGTGGCGGCGTCCTCGTACGACGCCAAGTGGGGCATCGACTTCGGCGACATCGGTCAGGAGCAGGTGACGCGCAAGCTGCGCAAGGCTCTGGGCCATTGGCCGCAGGCGCCATTCGGCGACCCGCTCGAGATCGGCGCCGGGACCGGCTACTTCTCGCTCAATCTGCTGCAGGCCGGCGCGATCGAGCGGGCCACGGCGACGGATATCTCGCCGGGGATGCTCGCCACGCTCGAGGCGAATGCGGAGCGGCTGGGCCTGGAGGTGAACACCGCCGCGGCGGAAGCGGAGACGCTGCCGTTCGCGGACGAGAGCTTCGATCTCGTCTTCGGGCATGCGGTGCTTCACCACATCCCGGATCTGCAGCAGGCGTTCTCGGAGTTCGCGCGGGTGCTGCGCCCGGGCGGGACCGTGGCGTTCTGCGGAGAGCCTTCCAGGTACGGCGACTTCCTCGCAGCCATTCCGAAGCGCACCGCGCTGCTCACCGCCCCGCTCTGGAGGCGGATGGTCGGCGCCTCCCCGCGCGACTACGAGGCCGAGGCGGAGCAACACCGGCACGATCTCGAGCCCGAGGTGGACGTGCACGCCTTCTCGCCCGGCGATCTGCGGCGCTTCTGCATGGAGGGCGGGTTCGCCGACGTCAGGGTGAAGGGCGAGGAGCTGCTCGCCTCGATCCACGGCTGGACGGTGAGGACGCTCGAGGCGAGCGCGGAGCCGGACGAGGTGCCCTGGGGCTGGCGGCGGTTCGCCTTCCGGAGCTATCTGGCCCTGCAGCGGGTGGACAACCAGGTCCTGGAGCCGAGGCTGCCGCCACAGCTCTTCTACAACCTGCTCGTCTCGGCCCGTCTCCCCTAGCCGAGCTTGCGGATCACTCTCCACGCCTGATCGGCGGCCAGGAGGATGAGGATGCCGCCGCGCTCGGTGGTCGATTTCTGCATGGCCCAAGGATGGCGATCGGAGGATCCCCGACCGCCGCCTTGGCCGAATGTCAGCCGCGTCCGCCGGGTTCTTCGTCCACGTTGCGGTCGGCCCAAGGAATGGCCTCGAGCCGTCCGTCCGGGATCGGCTCGCCGCTCACCACGGACTTGCCGTAGGTCCCGTCCTCGATGCGCTGCTCGGCACGGCCGATCTCGTCGAGCGTCCGGCGGAGATCCTCGACCAGCGCGCTGTCCGTGCCCGCCTGCTCGAGGTCGTTCGCCTCGTCGCCGGAGTCCTCGGGCTCACTGGAGGTGTCGGGCTGCTCGTGCTCGGAAAGCTCGCCCTCGATGCGAGCCCGCTCCTCGGCGAGCCGCTGCCGTGCGCGTTCGGGGTCCATGGGGGGATCCTATTGGGCGCAGGCGTTCAGTAGCCGGCGGAGGGTGCGGGCGACCTCGGCCGGGCGGAACTGGACTTGCCGCCAGGTGAGGCGGATGACGTCGTAGCCCAGCGCTTTGAGCTCGACGTCGCGCGCTCGGTCTGCTTCGAAGGCAGCGCGACCGGAGTGCGCGCGATAGCCGTCGAGCTCGACGGCCAGGCGGCATCCGGGCCAGAAAAAGTCGGCGACGAAGGGGCCGACGCGAACGTTGACGGCGGGCTTCGGCAGGCGGTGATGCCGGCAGAGGGCGAGAAATCGTGCCTCCAGCTCACTGCGCGTTCGATCCGGGTGCAGCGCGGCATCGAGCGGAAGGTCGAGGTACTCCGCCTGACGGGGCGCCGCCTTGTGCTGCTGCTGGGGAAGGAGGCGGCGGAGGTCGACCAGCGCTCGAGATGGGGTCGTGACCGGGATGCCGTCCCGCCGGGTTACTTCGCTGGGGGAACAGGGTGCGGGACCGATGCACGCGAATCCCGCTGCGTCCGCGCCGACCGGCACCGGTCGGGACGGTCACATGCACAAAGCCCCGCTGGGGAAGGAACTGCCAGAGGGCGGCGGCGCTGGTGTGACTCAGGACGGTGCCAGGGCCGCACGTCAGCACCGCCGCCATCCACCTGCCCTTCTCGCTGAGCCCACGGTGGGCGACGGCGTACACCCCGCGATGAATCCGGTGTAGGCGTTGTGTCTTGACACGTCGGGCGCGGCCGCGATCGTGGATCCCAGTCTGCTCGAGCTGTGCAAGAGAAACCACGCCATGCTGATTCGCGGCAAGTCGGGCAATCAGCTCGTCCGGATCGGCGTTGGCGCTTTTCCGTCCCACGTAGGTCGGTAAAGCGCCAACGCCCCAAATCTCGCCCCTTCATCGCGGGTTTTCGTGCCCGCACCGCGCCGATCCCCGCCCTTCCCCAGCCGGTGTTGAATCTCGTCCCTAGCCGAACGTGAACGCGTATCCCTTGATTCCCGGATCGAAGACCAGCGAAAGTCGATGCTGCGAGACCGCCGGTAGATCGACGAGGCGGTAGAGCCGCTGCGCCTGAATCGTCGCCCGTCCGTTGCGAACGTCGGCTCCGGCAAGCTTCGCGGGGATCGGCTTGCCGTCGAGCAGGACCTGGACGTGGCGGGCCTGGTCCTGCGAGCCCAGCACCAGGTAGACCCGGCGTGCGTTGAACTCCATGTCGATCTCCGCCCCGTCGCCGGCGGTGGCGTCTTCGTCCGTGATCCCCCAGTTCCCGGCGTAGGCGAACTGATTGACGGAGAGGGGGCCAGCCGCCGCACCGAAGCTCTGATCGCCCGGATGGACCGGAGTAACCCATCCCATGGCCCGTGCGGCGCCCAGGTACGTCTCGGGGGTCGTGGTGCCGGCAGAAGGCGCCTGCGCGGCGGCCCGTGCGCCCGACCCGAGGCTCCCGCGGCCGGCGTCCTGGAGCAGCGTCCTGATCGCCCGCTCGGTCTCGGCGTAGCCACCCTCCCCGAAATGAGCCTCGCGCACGTTGCCCTGTGCATCCACGAGGTAGTCGGCCGGCCAGTACTGGTTCCCCCACGCGTCCCAGGTGGCCAGGTCGTTGTCCTGGACCACGGGGTAGGTGAGGTGGTTCTGGCGAATCGCCGCCGCGACGTTCGACGAGTCCTTCTCGAACGGGAACTCCGGCGAGTGGACCCCGACGACGGTGAAGCCCTGGCGCCCATAGCGCTGCTGCCAGGCCTCCAGGTAGGGAAGGGTGCGGATGCAGTTGATGCAGGTGTAGGTCCAGAAGTCGATCAGGACGACCTTGCCGCGCAGGTCGCTCATCGAGAGCGATTCGCCGCCGGGAGTGTTGAACCAGTCCTGGGTCCCCGTGAAGTCGGGGGCCTGCCCATAGGTCTGCAGGCTGACCGGCTGGTTCAGCTCATTCGCCGGCACCACAGGCGTCCCGTGCTGGCTCACCTTGGCCAGCGGAGTGGAGATCGCCTTGCTCTTCTCGATGCTCTCCGTCGGATTGACCAGGAACCGAGGCAGCGCGCTGGCGATCTCGGTCTGGAAGCGCACGTCCAGGTTCGCGCTCATCGCGATCGCGACGAGCACCATCACCGCGCCCATCGCCATCTGCACTCGCCCGCGCACGGGATTGAGCCGCTGCGTCAGCCGCCTGCCCCCGAGCAGCAGCAGGTAGAGCACGATCGCCGAGCCGACCGCATAGGAGAGCGCGACCGCGAGGCGCCCGGCAGTGAAGTCCTGTGCAGCCGAGACGACGATCACGCCGGCCAGAATCGGCCCCGCGCAGGGCGCGTAGACCAGCCCGAGGCTCCCCCCGACCACCAGCCCGGACGCGAACCCGTCGCCATGGAAGCGAGCCGGCCCGGGCGCCAGGCGGCTGGCGAAGGCTTCGATCCTGTCGCCGATCGGCGGGATCAGGAGGGCGATGCCGAAGACGAAGAGGACGGCAATCGCCAGGTCGCGAGCGAAGCCGTTCGGAAGCCCCAGCGCGTTGATCACGTAGACCAGCGCGACCGTTGCGAAGGTGAAGGAGATCGCGAGCCCGGTGACCACGCCCAGCGGACGCCGCCGGTCGCCGGTAACTCCCGCGGCGAGCACGGCGGGCAGGATCGGCAGCACGCAAGGCGACAGGGCGGTGCCCGCCCCGGCCACGAACGCGAACAGCATCAGCAGCGCCATCGCTCTCCAGACTCGGACATCGACCCAGCGTTACGCCGAGTCGTTACGCGCGGATTAACTCGGTTCCGGATGCCGGACGCGGTGCACTGGCACCTCGCCCTCGATTCCCTTGAAGCGGCGCTTGCCCACGAAGGAGAACTGGAACCGGGCCCCGTTGGCCGAATCGATCGAGTCCTTCAGTCCTTGATCTACCACGACGCTATCCGGCCTGGCGAAGCTGGTGATCCGCGCGGCCAGGTTGACCGGCCGGCCGTACCAGTCCCCGCCGCGTCCGAGCGCCGGCCCACTGGCTGCGCCGGCCTTGAGCGGGGGGATCTCGCCATCGCCGGCCGCTTCCACCAGCCCGATCACCGCGTCCATCAGCGGAACCGGCTCGCGCGAGGCGAACATCGCGGCGTCGCCGATCATCTTCACCAGCCGGACCGGCGGCCGCGCGGCGGCGGAGGCGAGCTCGAAGAGCCGCCCGGTCATCTGGCCGATCTCCTCGATCTCCATCGACTCGCCGAGTCGGGTGAAGCCGACCAGGTCGGCGAAGGCGATCGAGACCTCGTCCGATCCGGTGAGCCTGCCCTGAGCAAGCTCGACGTCTGTGATCACCGCCTGACGAATCGCCTCCCTCAGATGGATCCGATAGGCATGCAGCAGGGTGTCTCCGAGGATCGGAGGCATCGTCTTGGCGGCGACTGCGTAGCGCATCGCGAGCTCGCGCTCGTTGATTCCCGGCTCGGTGAACACTTTCCCGACCATGTCCCGGTTCGCGTCGGCCAGATTCGCCATCGAGATGCCGATCAGCCGCGACGTCTCGAGCACTCCTTCCCTGGGGAGCCCCGCGTCCATGAAGAGCTTGGCCCGCTTCGCGGCCTCGAGGTCCTGCTCCGTGTAGGACCGCTCGTCGTCCTCCGGGATCGGCGCGCCGAGCGCCTGCAGCAGCTGCACTAGGAACTCCGGCTCGAGGCCGGCGCCCTCCGCGATCTCGGCCGCAGTGAAGCGCTCGGTGCCGGCAGCGAAGACCCGGTCGACCGGCAGCAGGACGAGCCTGTCCTCCTGGACCGCCTGCTTGAGCTCCTGCAGGGGCACACCCGACTGAGTCAGGTCACTGAGCAGGGCCAGGCGAGCCTCGCGGGCCTCGCCCTCGAGCCCCTCGAGCAAACCCTCGGCTTCGAAATCCAACTCTGCGATCGCTGGATCCTAAGATGGGTCGCGATGGCAGGACTCGAGCTTCCGATCTTCGAGCTGCCGCTCGTCCTGCTCCCCGGCGAGCAGGTGCCGCTGCACATCTTCGAGGAGCGCTACAAGCGGATGGTCGGGACCTCCCTCGAGCAGGGCGAGCCGTTCGGCGTCGTGTTGCGCGATGACGAGGGCGCCCGCTCGGTCGGCTGCACGGCCATCATCGACGACGTCACCGAGCGCTTCGACGACGGACGCCTGAACATCGTCGTCCGGGGGGAGGCGCCGTTCAAGGTGCTGGACCGGTTCGAGTCGCCCGACTATCCGACCGGCGAGGTCGAGCTGATCCCCGATGAGGACGTGCCGCCCATCGACGAGGACTCCGCGACGGCGGCGCGGGAGGCGTTCGCCGAGCTCGCGGAGCGGGCGACCGGCCAACGGCCCGAGCCCGAGGAGCTCGACGGCGCGAGCGCCTATGCGATGGCCAGCCGGATCGAGCTGCCGCCCGAGACGAAGCAGCAGCTCCTCGAGATGCGCGACGAGGACGAGCGGATGGCGCTGCTCGCCAACGCGTTGGGTGCCGTCGGCAAGGCGCTGGAGCGCGCCGAGGAGGCCGCTGATCGCGCCAGCAGCAACGGGAAGGTGCACTTCCCCGGGCTTCCGGAGTGACTATGCGAACGCCACGGCCCCGCCGCGACGTGGGTCCCCACCCCCGCTGAGCCCGCCGCCCGCCTCGCGGCGGACAGCCTGCACCCCGCCGAAATAGAGGTTCTGCCGCCTCCAGCGGACCACCGGCACCCCGCGCACCTCGAGATCGCTCAGTCCCCCCTCGTCAACCCCGGGCTCTGCCTGCACGGTTCCACCCTCGAAGTGGAGCCGCCCGGCGACGACCGCCTCCTCGGCGTCCATCCCCTGCTCGAGCACCCGGACCGTCGTCTGCAGGATCGCCGAGCGGATCCGGTTGGAGCCGGCGCTTCCCAGGCCGAGCACGACCTGGCCATCGCGCAGGGCCAGCGTCGGGGACATCATCGAGCTCACCCGCCGTCCCGGCGGAATTCGGTGGAAGCCCTGCGGGTTCAGGTCCTCCTCGCCGAGCATGTTGTTGAGGTGCACCCCGGTCCCCGGAACGATCACCCCGGAGCCGGTGCCATTCGAACAGGTGACCGACGCGCAGTTGCCGTCGGCATCGATGACAGCGAGGTGTGTCGTCGAGCCGATCCGGTCCTCCGGCTCATCCGGGCCCCCCGCGCCGCCGTGACCCCCGATCCACTCGCCATCCTCGATCCGCGCCGCAACCTCGTCCAGGTCCGAGTCGAGGAAGCGCCGCACGTAGTCGGGGTCGTGTAGGCCCTCGTGGAAGTCGTCTGAGCGCCGGGAGTTGGCGGCCTCGCTCGCGGCCACGATCTCCTCAACACCGCTGGCCGGTCCGAGGCGCTCGAGCAGTCCCAGCGAGTAGCCGATCAGGATGCCCCCGGAAGACGGCGGCGGGTTGGTGAGCACCTCATGCCCGCGGAAGCTCGCTCGGACCGGCCGTCGCTCGATCGGCTCGTAGGCGGCCATGTCGTCCATGCCGAGCGTGCCCCCACGCTCGCGGACCCAATCACAGACCTCACCCGCGATCTCACCGCGGTAGAAGGGCTCCGCACCCTCGGAGGCGAAGCGCGCCAGCGCATCGGCCATCTCGGGGTAGTGGAAGACGTCGCCCTCTGTGAGCTGGCGCCCCTCGGGCGTGTAGAGAGCGGCGGACTCCGGAGTGGAGACCAGGATCGGGTGGAGGATCTCGTGGAAGTACTCGGCGGCCGCCGTCAGCCGCACGCCCTCGCGCCCGAGCGCGATTCCCGGCGCGGCGAGGCGATCCATCGGCAGCGACCCCCAGCGCTTCCAGACGTACTCGATCCCCGCCGGGTTGCCGGGCACGCCGCACGAGGCGGCGCCGCAGTTGAAGATCTGCGGCGTCTCGTCGAAGTACACCGGGATGGGTACGAGCTCCGCCTCGCGCTCGGCCCCGTCCGCCCCGCCCGCGGCCACAAAGAAGTCGATCAGCGTGCTCTCATCGCCTTCGTGGACCATCATGAACCCGCCGGCCCCGAACCCGGTCAGCTGGCTCTCGCAGACGAAGGAGGTGAGGATCGCGCAGACGGCCGCGTCGACCGCATTTCCGCCCTCGCGCAGCACCTGCGCGCCGGCCTCGGCCGACAGCGGATGTCCCGCGGCGACAACTCCCCTCTCGCTCGCCATGGCCTCAGCGTAGGCGGCTCGCGCCCCGGAACGAGACCGGCCGGCTTCCGCCGGCCGGTCCGATCCGCACGGTCTCGCCGAGTCAGGAGGGACAGGCGAAGCTGGACGGCACGGCCGGACCGCCCGCGACCGTCACGGCATGACCCTCGCCCGCCAATCCGTCGATCGGAATCGACTGGCTCTGACCGAGGCGGTTCACACCGGTGAAGGTGACGTGCGCGTTGTCGTAGAAGCAGACCGCATACGCGAACTCACGGTTGGCGGAGCCGCCCCGGACGAAGATGTTGTCCGTGAAGCTCTCCGAGCCGCCGTTGTTGGCGTCAGGCGAGTGCACGGCATTCGGGATGCCCTCGGACATGGCACACGGGTTCGAGGCGCAGGGGAATGCGATGCCGCTGCGGTTACCGCTCGAATCGAATGCGTGCAGATCGACCTCACCGCCCGGCCAGCTGATCGTCGCGCGGACGATGGGCCCGGGGATCGACAGCTTGTGCTTGCACTTCTTCTTCTTGGCGGCGGTGACACCCTTCTTCTTCTTCTTCTTGCACTTCTTCTTGGCCACGACAGCGCGCGAGTCATTGGCTGCACCGGCGCTCGCCGAGATCGTGCCGACGAGCACGGTGGCTGCGATCAGCAGAATGGCCAGCGACCAGGTGCGTCCCGCACGGGTGAAACTCCCAATCACGTTCGTCCCTCCTCGATAGCTGGTGGAGGAATCCCCTCACTCCTCCTCCGGACGAGCGCAGTGTATGAGAGGCCGGGGGCTAGTCGCGGGGCTTGAACTCGGGCACGTCCAGCACCCTGCCGTCGAGCGACCGAGGCTCGGTGGGACGGCGGCCGGGGTCACGGCCCCAGACGCCGTCGCCGTAGAGCTCGTCGGCGCTTCCGCTTCGCCTGGAGGGCTCACGGTAATCGCCGACAGGGTCTGCGTAGCGCTCGGGCCGCAGCGCGGCGTCCCTGTCGGGCGTGCGTGGCTCGTCGCGCCGATCGCGTCGGAAGCGCTGATTGAAGGCGGAGTCGAACCGAGTGGCGATGACCGTGATCCAGACCTCCTCGGACATGTCCTCGTCGACGCTCGCGCCGAAGATGATCTCGGCTTCCGGATGCGCTGCGGCCTTGACGATCTCGGCAGCCTCGCTCGCCTCGATCAGCGAGAGATCGGGGCCGCCGGTGATCGAGAGGAGCAGGGAGTGCGCGCCCTCCACCGAGGTCTCGAGCAGCGGCGATGAGACCGCCTTCTCGGCCGCGATGGTCGCGCGGTGCTCGCCGGCGCCCATTCCGATTCCGAGGATCGCGTCCCCAGCCTCGATCATGGTCGTGCGGACGTCCGCGAAGTCGAGATTGATCAGGCCCGGGAGCATCACCAGGTCAGAGATGCCCTGGACGGCCTGGCGCAGCACGTCGTCGGCGACCTTGAAGGCGTCGACGATCGAGGTGCGCCGCTCGAGGATCGTCAGCAGCCGCTCGTTCGGCACGACGATCATCGTGTCGACCTCCTTGCCGAGGGCGGCGATGCCTTCCTCGGCCTGGGCCGCCCGGCGGGCGCCCTCGAAGGCGAAAGGCTTGGTGACGGCGGCCACCGTGAGCGCGCCGATGTCGCGGGCGAGTTTGGCGACCACGGGGGCCGCGCCGGTGCCGGTGCCGCCGCCGGAGCCCGAGGCCAGGAAGACCATGTCCGAGCCCTTGAGCAGCTCCTTGATCTTGTCCTGCTCCTCGTAGGCGGCGCGGTAGCCGACCCTGGGGTCGGAGCCCGAGCCGAGTCCGCGGGTGAGCTCGGAGCCGATGTGGAGCGTCACGTCGGCGTTCGAGGTCTGCAGCGACTGAAGGTCGGTGTTGATGGCGAGGAACTCGACGCCGGGCAGATTCGCCTCGACCATCCGGTTGACGGCGTTGACGCCGGCGCCGCCGACGCCGACGACGCGCAGGACGGCCTGGTGGGTGCGCGGCACGACCGGCTGGCGGGTCGGGGAAGACGTATCGGGCTCCTCGCGGCCGAAGGCAGGGCGAATCTCGACACCCGGGCCGCCCATCAGGCGCTCCAGGCCCTCGTGGTGGACGTCGGCCTTCTCGATGGTGATCTCCGGCGCCTCGACCTTGATCTCGGCGACGGGCTCCGGCGGAGTCGGCTCGGGAACGGGCTCCGGCCCGGGGATCGGCTCCGGCACGGGGTCCGGGGTCGGCTCGGGAACGGGCTCCGGCGTGGGCTCGGGGATGGGCTCGGGCGCCGGGGTCTCCTGGACCGGCTCCTCGACGGCGACTTCGACCGGGGCCGAGCCTCCGCCGTTGCTGGTCACCTTGACCTCGTCGGGAGCGACGGACTCATCCGTCGAGCGGAAAAGGTCGGCGAGGGGACCCTCGCGCATGCTGGCGCGCTTCTTACGTGCCATGGGTCAGGACCTCCTTCGCAAGGTCGCGGTAGGCGCCGGCGGCCTTTCCGGTTGGGTCGTACTTGAGGACCGAGCTGCCGCGGACCGGCGCCTCGGCGAACTTGATCGCCTTGCGGATCCGGGACTTGAAGACGAGCTCGCCGAAGTTCTCCTCGAGGATCTCCACCGCCTCCTTGGCGTGGACGGTCCGCGAATCGAGCATCGTCGGCAGGATGCCCTCGATCTCGACGCCGGGATTGAGGTTCTCCCGGATCATCGTGAGGGTGTTCTGAAGCTGAACCAGGCCGCGCATGGAGAGGTACTCGCACTGGACCGGCACGATCACCTTGTCGGCCGCGGTGAGCGCGTTCACGGTCAGGAGCCCGAGGCTCGGCGGCGTGTCGATGCAGATGAAGTCGTAGTCGTTGCGGACCTCGTCGAAGGACTTCTGGAGGGCCCGCTCGCGGCCGATCTGGGTGCTCATGGCGATCTCCGCGCCGGCCAGGTCGATCGAGGCGACGGCGACGTCGATCTCGCGCGAGACGATGATCTCCGAGATCGGGATGTGGTGGACGAGCACGTCGAACATGCTCTTCTCGACCTTGTCCGGGTCGACGCCCTGGCTCATGGTCAGGTTGCCCTGCGGGTCCATGTCGACGCAGAGGACGCGGTGGCCGGACTCCTTGAAGGCGACGGCGAGGTTGAGGGCGGTGGTGGTCTTGGCGACGCCGCCCTTCTGGTTCGCGAAGGCGATCACCTTGGCCGGACCCTTGTTCTTGGGAGTGTCCGGCTGTTTTTTCCCGGCGGCGGAGCTTGCGGCCGCCGACTTGGTGCTGGGGGCCTTTGAGGTGTCCTTCTTGGGCGCCTCGTCCGCCTTGCTCACGTCCTTCTTCTCGGGCGTGGGCCCGACGAGGTCCTCGGCGCGCATGCGCCCAGCCTCGCTCGCGGCGAACTCCGCGGTTTGAGAAGTCTTGTTTCGGCGGAAACTAGCCATCTAGGCGGGCTATTTCGCAGGCGAGGCCCGCTTTCCTGCTGCTGATTGGAAGAATCCGCCCACATGCCTGAGCTGCTCGACAAGCGACTGGTGTTCGTGACCGGCAAGGGAGGCGTCGGGAAGTCGACGATCTCGATCGCCCTGGGCCTTGCGGCAGCTGCGCGGGGCAAGCGGACCATCGTCTGCGAGATCGGCGGGCAGGAGACCGCCTCACGTGTCTTCAGGCGCGCAGAGATCGGCTTCCACGAGGTGGAGGTGGCCGACAACCTCTGGGCGATCTCGATCGACCCGGACCAGTCCCTGCGCGAATATCTCCTGCTGCAGCTCAAGGTCCGCGCCATGCGGGACATGCTCGTTCGCTCCCGAATCTTCAACTACCTCGCCGCGGCGACGCCCGGGCTCAAGGAGCTGGTCACGATCGGCAAGATCTGGGAGCTCGCGCAGCCCGATCGCCGGGTGAAGAAGGCGGAGGAATACGACCTGGTGATCGTCGACGCGCCGGCGACCGGGCACGGGATCGGATTCCTGCAGACGCCGAGGACCTTCGCCGGCATCGCCCGGATGGGCCCGATCCACTCGCAGGCCACCGAGCTCGACCGCTTCATCACCGACCACGACCAGACGGGCGTGGCCATCGTCTCGCTGCCCGAGGAGATGCCGGTCAACGAGTCTGCCTCGCTCGAGGAGTCGCTCACCGACGAGATCGGGATGGCCGTCGATCGCGTCTACATGAACGCGCTCTATCCCGAGCGCTTCTCGAAGGGCGACGCATCGGAGCTCGAGAAGGCGCTGGACGGGGCTGACGGCCCCGCTCGAGCGGCGGTGCGGGCCGCCCTCTCGGAGTTCCGGCGCTCGCGCTCGCAGCGCGAGCAGCTCAAGCGCCTGAAGAAATCCGTCTCCTCCCCGGTCAAGACCCTCCCCTTCATCTTCAAGCCGCAGCTCGACGTGCCGTCGATCGAGCGGATCTCGGGTGCCCTCGTCTGATGCCCTCCGTTGCGGACATCGTCGAGGGGCGAGGCATCTGCATCTGCGCGGGCTCCGGCGGCGTGGGCAAGACCACCGCCTCGGCCGCACTGGCCGCCGGGCTCGCGGCGCGCGGGCAGAAGGTGTGCGTGCTGACCATCGACCCCGCCAAGCGCCTGGCTGACTCGCTCGGCCTGAAGGAGCTCGGAAACACGCCGAGGATGGTCGACCCGAAGCTGTTCGAGCCCTGTGGCATCGAGATGAAGGGGGAGCTCTGGGCGATGATGCTCGACCCCAAGGCGACCTTCGACGACCTCGTGCGCAAGCACGCGCCCGACGCCGAGACGCGAGACCGGATCCTCGAGAACCGCATCTACCGGCAGCTCTCGAACGCCCTGGCCGGCTCCCAGGAGTACATGGCGATGGAGAAGCTCTTCGAGATCCACCAGGAGGGCCGCTACGACTTCCTCGTCCTCGACACTCCCCCCTCCCGCAATGCCCTCGACTTCCTCGACGCCCCCAAGCGCCTCACGCAATTCATCGAGGGCCGCGGGATGCAGATGTTCATGAAGCCGACGGGCGTAGCGGCGAAGGTCGTCGGCCGCGGCAGCTCGATGGCGATGGGCGTGCTCAAGCGGGTCACCGGCCTCGACCTGCTCACCGACCTGAGCGAGTTCTTCCAGGCCTTCAGCGGCATGGTCGACGGCTTCCGCGAGCGCGCCAAGCGGGTCTCAGAGCTGCTCTCCGACCCCGCCACCACCTTCGTCGTGGTCTGCGGCCCTCAGGGCGAGCCGGTCAACGAGGCCGTCTATTTCCACCGCAAGCTGGTCGAGGCGAATCTGCCCGTCGGCGGCGTGATCGTCAACAAGGTCCACTACGAGGCCGACGAGGAGGCCGAGGGCGAGGCGGAGGACGACCTGCACGGGCTGCTCTCGGACGAGCTGGCAGACCGCGTCGCGCAGAACTTCGCCGACTACCAGGCGCTGGCCCAGCGCGACGCCCGGAACGTCGAGCACCTCCAGCGCGAGCTGACGCCGAAGGCCGTGATCCGCATCCCCTACCTCGACGAGGACGTGCACGACCTCGTCGCCCTGCTCAAGATCGACCGCTACCTGTTCGCCACGGAAGAGCAGCGAGAGGCCCTGGCGGCCTCAGGCGCCGCCTGACTCGGCCCTTCAGAGCTTCGACAGCCCGGCCGCCTCGCGTGCCTGCTCGGGATCGTTGAACCAGCGGAAGCGAACGCCCTTCCCGTCCCGGATCGTCCAGACGTAACCCTGTCGCCGATCGATCTCGACGCCGCTGCCGCGGCCCTTGCCCGTGATCCGCGCGATCACGACAACCTCGTCGCCCCCCGCATCGATCAGCTCTTCCGGATCGACCTTCACCTCGTCATAGACGTCACGAATGCGCGCGAACGCCTTTCGCCCGTGCCGAGTTCCCGTCTCGACGGCGTCCGGTGGGTTCACGTACTCGACATCCCGATCGATCAGCGAGCGAGCCGACTCGCCTTGGAGCCAAGCCGCATAGATGGAACGCACGATCGCCACGTTCTCCTCGGACATCAGACGCAGTATCGCGCCAAGTCCCGGCGCGTCGAAATCGGTCTAGCCGGAGCGCTCGCGCTCGTAGCGCAGCTCGCCGACCGACCAATCGGTGGCGTCAGGCACCGGGAAGAGGTAGCGGACCCGGTCCTTCGAAGGCTCGCGGTTCACATGCTCCTTGCGCCGGGCGCTCGCGAAGGCAGGCCACTCCGGCTCGCCGTCGCCGGCGCTGAACCAATCGGCTCGACTCCCCTCTTCGGGGCGGGTCGGAGCCCGATGGTCGCCTTCGGCGCTCATGATCTCGGGTAGTTCGACATCGTCAACCACGATCCTGGTTGACTTGGTCTCCTCACTATGGCGATCGTCCTCGCCCCGGCGGACGGACAAATCGTCCATTTGGTTCGTCTCCGACGTAGTTGGCTCGAGCGCGGTCGTGTCCTCGTCCGAGGCGCGGTGGACCTGAAACTCCTCCTCGCCGATGTTCCCGTCGGCGATCGCCGAGAGGTCGAGCGACTCGTCGGGCGTCGGGTCGGGGAGCCGCCACTCGGCGGTCTCGCCGATGCCCGGCGTCTCGACGTGGGTGGCCGAAAGACCCTCGGAGAGCAGCACCTCATCGGCGGCGGAGCGCAGGTCTCCTCCCAGCTCTCCGAGGGCAAGTCCCTTGAGGAGGCGCCGCAGAAGCTCCTCGAGTTCCGCGATCACGTCCAGCGGCGAGGCTCCCGCCACCGGCCGGTAGCGGCCTCCACTCATCAGCTTTCGCTCGATCGCCAGCGCGCGCTCAACCGTGATGCGGCCCTGCTCGCGCTCGTGCGGCTCACAGGCGAGCGCGGCAACGCGGGCGGACATCGTCGTCCGGGCCGCCCCCCCGCCTTCCAGCAGTCCGCGGAGAGCGAGCAGGTAGTCGCTCAACGCCTCGATCAGCGATCCGCGGTCCGCTCCAAGCTCGAACCGTGAGGCGGCCCAGTCGAGAGCCGGCAGGCGGGAACCGCGCTCGTTGAGCGTCCGCGCGAAGCTCTCCAGCTCACCGATCTCGTTGCCCGTCAGGCGGTAGCCGCCCTGGCGCGGGCGACTCGCGCCCGTGCCGAAGCGCTCCCAGCCGCCGGTGCGCTTGGCCCAGCCGTGGGATGCGATCCCGACGGCGCCCGGCCTGAAGAGTCTCATCGTGCGCAGGGCGCGCCGCAGGTCGTCGGCGACCACCGCACCGGGCGCGACAGCGGCTACGCCGCTGCTCAGGCAGGCCAGGAAACCCGGTTTGCCGCGACCTCCCGGCCGGGTGGCGTCCACCGCATCGAGCGGCGCGTCGTCGAGGAGATCGGCGCGCACGACCCGCACCCCGTCAAGCTCGATCTCGTCCTTCGGCATGTGGAAGCCGACCAGCGGGACGATGACCTCTCCGGCGGGCGTGGCCTCGTCGGAATCCGACTGGATCGTCGCGAGCACCGCGTCGACGGCGCCCTGCAGACGGTCGCCGGCGATGTCGAACTCGGTCTTCCCCTCCCAGAGCCCGACCATGAAGCCGATGGCGGACTCCTCGCCGGCGATCTCGCGCACCTCCACGAACGCCTCCAGGCGCCGCAGCTCGGCAAGGTGCCGCTCGATGAACTGCCCAGTCAGCGGGGCGTAGGAGTACATCGGCAGCGGCCCGTCGTCGGTGGGCTCCAGGTCGAAGGGCAGCTCCGCCCCACTCGCCAGCAGCTCCTCGAACAGGTCGGCGGCCTCGACGGCAAGGCGCCTCAGCGCCTCCTCGAGTCTCTCTGTGGTGCTCTCAAGTGTCGTCACGCAAGTCGGATTCGCCCGTGGCCAGGGGCCTTCCTGCGTGTGACAGAGGAGTTGCAGGGACCAACACCGGCGACGAAGGGAGGCGCCCCCGAAGGCTTCGCTGGGGATGTCGAGCGATTAGCGGGCCTATGGCCCGAAAATCGCACGACTCTCGCCGGGCCAGCGCTTCCCCGCTTCGCTGCGGTGTTCGTGCGAAAGCTAGACCGCGGCGCCGACGGGCTCGCGCTCGTCGACCGGCAGCCACTGCTTGCCGTACCGGCGCATGTCCTCGATCAGCGGGACGAGGGCCTGGCCCTTGTCGGTGAGCTGGTAGGTCACGCGCGGCGGCACCTCGGGATAGGTTCGGCGCTCGACGATGCCCTGCTCCTCGAGCGCCCTGAGGCGCAGAGAGAGGGTCCTGGGGCTGATTCCCTCCAGGGAGCGCTCCAGCTCACAGAACCTGAGAGAGGAGTCCGCCAGGTCGCGGATGATGAGGAGAGTCCACTTGCCGGAGATGACCTCGGCCGTCCGGCAGACGGGACATTCGCGGTCGAACACGGGCCCAGGATAGCGCCAAAGCTTTACTTTGTGAAGCGCTGGGCGGGGCTCAGGCAGGCGGCTTCGAGCTGGTCACGTGCTTGATGCGCGTGACCTGCACATGGTAGGTCTTGCCGTCCGGCGCGTAGTAAAAGTCCGCGCCGGCGCCGGCGGTCAGGCCGAGCAGCTGGCATTCGTCTGCGGTCGGGAAGCAGACCCCGCTGCCGCCCACGCTGGTTACGTCCTTCGACACCAGGAAGAGCGCCTGCCTGCCCGCCGAGGCCGTGCCCATGTAGACGAGGGCGGGCTTGTCGGGGCTGGGCAGGAACTGGAACTGGGCCAGGTTGTGGGCCGCGACCCGCTGGCCGCCGGCCTCGCCGATCGTGACATCGGTCTGGTAGTAGCTGTAGACGGTCTGCGTCTTGCCGCCGCCCGGGGAGCCCTTGCCGCCGCCACCGCCGTTGCTCCCTCCGCTGTTGCCGCTGCCGCCGCTCGAGGTGTTGTTTCCATAGTCACCCGGGAATGCGGTGACCTGGTCCAGCGACGTGCCGGAGGCACCACCGGTGCTGCTGGACGACCCGGCCTTCGTGCTGGCGGTGAACTGCTGGATGAACGGGTTCTTCGGGCTCAGGTCGTTGAGGCGCTGCTTCGCGTTGCGCAACCCCGGCGGGTGGTAGGCGACGACCGCGTTCTGGGTGAGCGGGGAGGCGACGGCACCGCTCGATGGGCCGAGGCTGGCGCCGGAGTCCGCGTGGGATCCACGCGAGATCAGGATCGGCACCGCGACGATGCCCACCACCAGCATGATCACGACGGGCAGCAGGTTGCGGCTGCGCAGGTCGTAGAGGAGGTCCTCGAAGAACTTCTGCACCTTCCAGGTCTTCACTTGGCCACCACCGCACTAGCGGGCTGCGCCGGCGCCGCGCCGGGCGCCAGAGGTGAGGCGGGACCGGACGGCGTCGCCCCGAGGGTCAGACCCTCATCGGCGGGCGTCGCGTAGGTGGTCACCGAGAAGCTCGCCTTGAGCATCGGCGAGGAACCGGGCAGGCCGCCGCTGAGAGAGAAGCCGTCGACCGTGAACAGGCGGCCGTCCGGAGCCACGCGGGCGCCGGCATCGGTGGGCTGGACGAGGCCGTCGATGCCACCGATGAAGTTCGCGACGTCGAAGTACCCGCCCTTGATCTGAAGGGTGTAGGGAAGGGTGGCGAGGCCCGCCGGCCCCACCACGGCGCCGATCGGGAGCGAGGCGGCGGCGGACTCGGTCGCGGGAACCGGAGTGGCCGAGGTCGTGGAGGTCGTGCTCGTGCTCGTGCTCGTGGTGGCGCCGGTCGAGGGTGTGGTCGATCCGGTGCTCGGGGTGGTGGTGTCCGGAGCGGCCGAGGTGGAGCTCGAGGCCGCGGAAGCGGTGGGGGTGGTGGACGCGGTGCCGGTCCCGGCTGATCCCGAATCCGAACCGAGCTCGATCGAGCGGAAGTCGATGTGGTTGCGCCCCGCGAGCGTGTTGAGCTGGACCAGCATCGACGCAGTGTCAGCCTGCTGCGGCACGGCCTTGCCGAGCACGACCAGGCGCCCGTAATAGCGCGGGAAATCCTTTCGGGCCTGCTCAGCGAAGCTCGCCACCTGCTCCTCCTGCGAGATCGATGCGTGGAGCTGGTCGATCTGGTCGTGCAGCTCGGTGGCCTTCTGGCGCTGGGGAGCGAGCAGCATCAGGTAGAAGCCGACGGCCAGCGCCCCGACCAGCACTCCGAAGACGATCGCCTTGTCGCTCATCTTCATGTTCAGCCTCCCGTCGAGGTGCTCGGGGCTGGTTGGGCGGAGGCGGTCGTCGCCAGGGAGGAGGGCACGGAGGGCGAGCTCGTTGCGGAGCCCGGTACGGGGACCGCGTCGAAGGCGACCACGATCTCGAACTTGGTGATGAAGTCATGGGTGCGGCACTCGCTGTTCGTCTCCTGGCCGGAGGCGGACGTCACACCGGACGCGCTGGTGTCGTCCGCCTTCTGCGACTGCTGGACGCCGACGCGTGTGACCCCGTCGATTTCCTCGAGGCTCGAGATCAGCCCAGCAACCGCGTCCTGACTCGGAGCGCAGCCGACGATCTCGAGTGCGGGCCCGGGGACGGTGTCGCGGATCGAGATGTCGGGCCCGTCGGTGACGCTCACCGCCGGGCTGGCGGTGCCCGCCATCTGGACGAGCCAGATGTTGGAGGGAATCACTCGCGCGAGCTCATTGATCACGCGCTGCCAGTCGAAGCGGCTCTGCGCCAGGCTGGTGACCGTGTCAGAGCGCTGCTGCTGAACGGCCCGGAAGTTCGCAAACGCCTGCAGGCTCTGCGCCTTCGCCTCCGCCTGCTGCTGCTGAGCCTGCAGCTGGGTGACCTCCGACTTGCGGTCGGAGACCTGCTTGCTCGTGAACGCGAGGGCGACCACTCCGAGCAGGAACACCGCCAGCCCGCCGATCAGGACGTAGGAGAACGCTCCGGTGCGCATCGCGCCGCGGTCGGAACCTCGCTCGTCGGGCGGGATGAGGTTGACGGGACGCATTCAGGTCACTCCCCGAGGGCCAGGCCGTAGGAGACGGTCAGTCGGGCGGCATCCTCGGGATCGAGATGGGAGAGCTCCTTCGGCGTCTCCTGCAGGATCTCGAGGCCGAGGTCGGCGCGGATGCGCTCCGTGAGCCCCGGAATGGTGCTGCCGGCGCCGCACACCACGACGCGCTCGACGGGGGTGACCCCCTCCTGCGCGCCGTAGAACTCCATCGACATGCGCAGCTCGTCGCTGAGCTTGCCCGCGCCGCGCTCCAGCTCCTCGCGCGCCGCGGTACTGCCGTCGTCGTCGTCGAACCAGTCGAGCTCCTCCTCGAGCCCGACGTCCATGAGCCGCTCGCGGGCATCATCGAGAGAGATCCCCTCGCGGCTCGCGAGGCGGTCGGCGATGGTCTCGACCCCGAAGGGGCTGACGCGGGTGAAGAGGCAGCCGCTGCCGCGGGCGACGGCGATGTTGGTGACGTCGCCGAGATGCGCGTACAGCGTCGTGGGAACCGGCATCTCGCCGACCTCGTCGGAGGCGACGCCGTTCGAGGGGCCGAGCGCGCGGATCATGCCGAAGGCCGAGAGGTCGATGCCGGCGGGATGAAGACCCGCATCCCGGATCGCCTGCACCAGGGGGTGGATCATGTCCCGCCGCGCGGCGACCGCGAGGACGTCGATCTGGGGGTTCCCGTCGCTGGTCTCCCCCTTGCCGATCACGCGATGGTCGAGCACCGCCTGGTCGAGGGGCATCGGGATCTCCTCCTGGGCGCGGAAGCGAACGGCCGCGTCGAGCTCATCGGCGTCCTCGATCCGGGGCAGCCGCAGGGTGCGAACCACAACGCGCTGGTTGGCGATCCCGAGGCGGACCGACTTGCTGAGCTTGTGGCGCGAGAAGAGATCGGTCAGCGCGCTGCTCAGCGCCTCCGGGTCCTGGACGCCGCCCTCACGGACGACTCCGGGCTCGAGAGGGACGATCGCCGTGCGACCGACGCCGCGGTCGCCACGCCCGACGACCTCGGTCGCGGCGACGCTGCCGGACTCGAGGTCGAGTCCGACGAGAGACGTGTTTTTCTTGACAGAGGGCATTGCTGGAGGCTCGTTTCCTCACCACTCCCATCGGCGGATATGGCCGTTTGCGCCATACCCAAGACTGATGAAGGTGGGCGTGGGTCGCCTAGCGAACGAAAGCGTTCAGGTACGCATTGACGAGCTGGTCGCCCGCCAGGAGCGCCACCACGCCGCCGAGCGCCAGGAAGGGGCCGAACGGCACTGCCTGCTTGCGTGCGCCGGCGCCCTGGCGAGCCATGAGGGCGATCCCCACGACGGAACCGGTGACCACGGCGACCGCCAGCGCCACCGCCACCGCGCTGCCGAGAAAGAGACCCATCACGGCCGCGAGCTTGACGTCACCCATCCCCATTCCGCGCGGATAGGCGAGGGCGATCAGCAGCAGCAGTCCCCCCGCAGCCGCGGCGGCGATGCCGCGCTCCGACAGGCTCGAGGGATCCGTGGCTGCTGCGATGGCGATGCCCGCCACCGCGCCGGCCAGCAGGATCTTGTTCGGGATGATCCGCCGCTCGAAGTCGGTCAGCGTGATCGCGGCCAGCATCGCGACGAAGACGAGGCCGAGGGCGAGCGCCGAGGGATCGTCGCGGAAGACGACCGCGGTCACGGCGAAGGCCGCGCCGAGGGCGAGCTCGATCAACAGGTAGCGAACCGGGATCCTCGCCCCACAGGAGCGGCAGTGCCCGCGGAGCAGGAGCCAGGAGACCACCGGGACGTTGTCGTACGCGGCGATCTGCACGCCGCAGGAATCGCACACTGAGCGACCTCCGACAAAGGACTCCCCTCGCGGGACTCGGTGCGCGACCACACCGATGAAGCTGCCGGTCATGATGCCGCCGACGAAGGCCAGTGAGGCGAGCGGGAACATGGTGGTTTCGTCGGCTCCTGAGTGGGCGGCCTTTAGCGCCGCTAACCGAGCGTCTCCCGCTGCACGTGCCAGGCGGACTGCACCGGGTCGAAGAAGTGCGGCGGCTCCTGGTAGCGGAGTCGGTCGTCGTAGTTGTAGTCCTTGATGTAGCCGCTGTTGCCGACGGTCCCGACGGCACCGCGGAACTTCTGAGCGATCGCACCGTTCACCGTCAGCGTGCCGAGCTGGTTGCCGCAGTCGTAGTGGTCGACGATGAATGAGTGGTCGATCGCGAGGATCGCTGCGTCGACCTGCGGGTTCGACAGCGAGCCGCTCCCGTTCCTGTCGCTGGAGCACGGATGCTTGATGCGGACGAAGTTGTTGGCGACGAGACCGAGCAGCCCCGAGCCCGATCGGGTGATGTCGCCGTCGATGAGCACGTCGTTCTCGGCCGCGATGGTCAGCTGCCCCGAATAGCCGCCGTGCACGATCGCGGTCCCACACCCGGACGAGGAGGGATAGGTCACCGTGTAGGGCGAATAGCTGGAGGTGCAGCCGACGCCGTTCTGGACGTAGACGACGCCGTCGCTGGGCAGCGGGATGAATCCACCGCCGTTGATCGACATCGTGTTGCCGCTCAGGGTGATCGTCGTCTGGCCGGTGTAGGTGTAGGTCGGCCCCGCGAAGGTCTTGAGGGTCGTGTTGGTCGAGGGCGGAGTGAGCACCGGAGCATTGGTGGCGAAAGTGCCCGGAGACGGCTTGGCAGCGCCCCCGGTGCAGCCGTTCCCCGAGTTGCTCGCGGAGTGGTATCCGGGCGGCGAGGCCGCCACCTCGACGATGTCAGCAGCGTTTCGTCCCATGTTCGGCGTGTCCGATCCGTTGATGCAGAAGTCGTCGTTTGTGTGCATCGGCCCATTGATGTGATCGGCGTCGACGAAGACGATCGTGTCGCAGATCGAGGAGGGATTCGTCGTACCCGTGCGCGGGCGACCGTCCCGCCGGAACTTGGTGCACTGGGCGTACGCGGCATCCAGGCTCGAGGAGGGATTGGCGAACCCGTAGGTCACCGGGTCCGAGGTCTCCAGCTGGGTGAAGTAGACGTAGTCGAGGAACGTCGCCTGCTTGTAGGTGGCGACGATCGACGCCTTCTCGTTGCCCGAGAAGCCGGTCGACCGGATGCGGAAGGTGCCGATGTTCGGCCCCATCGACTCCAGCATCGTGGCCGTCGGGTTGGAGGAGCTACATGCGCTCTGGCCCGTCGCCGGAATGAGCTCGATTGCATATTGCGATCCGTCCGTGGATCCCGGGACGGTCCTGCGGTTCGCCGTGGAGCCCTGCTGGTTGACCGCGTTCGGGGTCGGGACGCTGGTGCAGCGGGCCCAGTAGCCGTTGTCGTTGTTGAGGTGGTAGGTGTAGTCAGCGATGCCGGCCTGCGCCGCCGCGTAGGCGCGCTTCTGCTGCAGGTCCAGCTGGATCAGCTTCTGGTCCCCATTCGTCGCCGCGAGGGCCGCCGTGACCAGTAGCGAGACCATCAGGATCGCTCCCAGGACCGCGATCATCGTGAAGCCGCCCTCTCCGGCGGTGGTGAGGCGTTTCGGGATCAGACGCATGGCAGGTTGTCCTGGTTGGGGTACTGGCCCGCGTTCTCGAGCCTGAGGTCGACCGAGTCCGAGACGACCAGCGGGGAGTTCGGATCCCAGCTGGAGACGCCCCGGTTGCCGCGCCCGGGAGCGCTGGTCATCGTGATCTTGATAACGGCGGTCCTGGCGGCATTCGACGCGCTCAGCGGCACCGACGACGGAGTCGTATCGAGCGCGCCGTTGACGAAGTCGTAGTACTGGAACAGTCCGCCAGCCGGCGCGGAGACGTTGGTGAGCAGGGTCGTCGTCCCCGGCGCCTTCGGCGTCGTGGAGAAGGTCCAGGGGCCGGGCTGGGAGCCCGCTGTCGCCGTGTAGACGGACTCCCTCAGATTTCCGCTGCCGTCGATGCTGATGACATGTTGCTCCGGAGTCGGGGTCACGGCGCTGCCGCTCATCGACAGGAAGCTGATCTGGGTGCCGGTGCTCGCGTTCTGACCGCTGGTCGCCGTGCCGATGACCGGAGCTACGTGCTGCGCTACGCAGGCGGAGTGCAGCTCCTGGACGATGTGGGTCATCACGGGCCTGACCCGTGATCCCGCGTCGACGCGCCGGCTGATCCGATCCTGGTTGCGCAGGGCGGTGGTGGTCATCATCACGATCGCCATGAAGATCGCGGTGGCGGCCATCATGCTCACGAGCAGCTCCGTGAGCGTGAACCCGCTCTCATCTCGCACGGCCCTCATGGGCACGAGCCTCCGGGGGTGCTGCCCAGATAGACGTCGAGTGTCGTCCCCGAGGTGCTGTGCACTGCGACGTTGTTGACCACCCGGCGATCGGTCCCCGCGGAGTTGTTGGCGCAGACGTTGTAGGTGCCGTAGGGAAGGCCGACGTCGCCCGCGACCGGGATCTGGCCGTTGGTGTTGGTGGTTGTGGTGAGCCTTCGGGTCACACCGCAGCCGCTGGGCGAGCCGACCTCGGTGGCGGTGACGTCGCCGCCCGAGACGCGCGAGCCGGAGAACAGGGAGCTCGACCCGCTCCAGAGCGTGACCAGGAGCGAGGGAAGCACGACGTAGCCCGGTGACGCGAGCGTCGCGCTTCCTCCGGGCGGCACCGTCGCGCTGCCGAATGCGCCGGCCGCGCTCGGGTCGGCGGTCGGGTCGTTGGCGGTGCAGCTGCCCCCGTAGACCGTGTAGGGAGAGCTGAAGGGGAACAGGTTCGCCCCGGTGCTGAAGGTCGTCTGCCGGGCGCCCCCCGCTGTCCCGAAGGCCTGTACCTGACTCATGCCCGACTGCGAGACGATCGCGGTGTCGGCGCTGGAGCTGACCAGGGAGCCGCCGTAGGTGCGGGTCCTGAAGTTGATCCCCTGAATCGAACCGGGCCTGCCGAACTGGAGCTGGACAGTGTTCGTGCCCTGGTCCACGACGCTCACCGTCTGGGGTGCGGTGGGCGAGTTACCCGGGGGGGGATTCCCGTCCGGGTCGACCATGCCGGCGACCGCGCCGGAGAGGCTCATCGAGTAGTTACCCGCCGGCAGGTTCCGCCACTGCACGCAGCCGCTCGACCCCGTCGTCCCAGTGAAGGACCCGGCGCCGCTCCCACTTGCCGTTGCCCCGGAGATCGGGCCGTCGCTGGCGTCGGTCAGAATCAGGATCAGCGAGCCGCTGTTCGGCACCAGCGACCCGCTCGGCGGCGAGATGATCGTGCTGGCCGTCACCGGATGAAGCGGGGCCATTCCGGTCCAGCCCACCGAGACCTGAAGGTTCATGAAGTCCCGCGACCCGGTGCCGGACGCGCATGTGCTGGTGGCGGCCGTCTCCTGGAGGAACTGGGTGCTCGAGGCGACCGTGTAACAGGTCTGTCCCGTGGCCGGGCAGTTCGCTCCGGGAGCAAGCTCCGTCCCGTTCTCCAGCACCCGGCGAGTGGAGCTCCAGCTCGAGAGGTCCCCGATGCGCAGGGAGCGAACACGCTCCAGCTCCTGCTCCGCGAGGTCCTGGGCCTGTACCCGGTGGCGCTCCTGTGCGGTCGCGCGGTTGCCCGCCGACAGGGACATGTACAGGCCCGCCGAGGCGATGATCAGGACCATCCCGCTGACCATCACCTCGATCAGCGTGACGCCGGATTGCTCGCCGCGGATTCTTTTTAGGCTGCGCAAGTGCATCGGATACACGCTCGGTCCATTCATCGGCAGGCGTGGTCCGGCTGCACATACTCAGATTTGGTGTGGCTGGCCGTTCGTATGAAGCGCCGCGGCGATGGCGCGGGCGCTTAGTGAGATCAGCCCCAGCGGCCCGAGCTCGGGCAACCGCCGCGATCCTGGCCTTTGCGAACAGTGCAAGTGAAGCTCAGGGCGCCGGCCGAGCTCTTGGCGATCGTGAACCTGTTGCCCGTCGGCGCCGTGATCGTCAGGGTCCAGCTGTCGGTGGTGCCGCTCGCGGCGCTCAGGTAGGACCTGGCCGGGGTGCCGGCCGCCGTCGGGATCGAGCGGTCTATCGCCTTCAGCTTCGCTCGGGAGGCCGTCGAATAGGAACCGTCGTTGTCGGTGCCCAGAACCTCCATCGCCACCTCGGCGGTGTGCGCCATCTCCTTGCCGCCCGCATCCGTCGCCTTCCTGCGCTGGTCGAAGAACGTCGGAATGGCTATCGCGGCGAGGATCCCGATGATGAGCATGGCGACCAGGAGCTCGATCAGGGTGAAACCCTGCTCGCGCGCAGTCATCGTCCCTGGGGGCTTCCGCGACATTTCTCCTGCATCGGCGGGTGGGCACAGGCCTTTAGCAAGTGACCGAAAAGTGCTGACGGCGCCGTGCGAGACCGTGCAAAAAAGAGGGCGGGCCCGAAGGCCCGCCCTCTCGATTCGCGTGAGGCTCTCTCGAGCGTCACGCACAGTGGCTAGCTGGGATTAGCCCCAGTTGCCGGTGCTCGGACAACCGCCCCGGTCGTTGCCGGCCGGAACCGTGCAGGTGTACGTCAGAACGCCGGTGGAGCTCTTGGCGATCGTGAACGCGTTTCCGGTCGGTGACGTGATCGTCACGGTCCAGCTGTTGGTGGTACCGCTTGCCGCGCTGGCATACGGCTTCGCCGGGGAACCGGGCGCGGTCAGGATCGACTTGTCGATCGTGTTCAGCGTTCCCGGGGCGACGGAGCTGTAGTCACCGTTGTTGTCGGTGGCGATGGTCTCAGCCGCGACTTGCGACGTATGGGCCATCTCCTTGGCGCTCGAGTCGCTTGCCTTGTTCCTCTGGTTGAAGAACGTCGGGATAGCGATTGCCGCCAAAATTCCGATGATGAGCATGACAACCAGGAGCTCGATGAGGGTGAATCCCTCTTCGCGATTGGCCATCCGCTCACGGAGCTTCAGAATCATTTGATTCTCCTTGTGCTTGTCTCCGTGCCAGAGCCCCGTGGCCGTCGAAGTCGGTTGACCCCGGTGGTAACCCGGCCGGCTCTGAGATCTCTCTCGGAGCCCCGCTGGCTTTGCGTCCCCGCCTCTCGACGGGTTTGCCTTTCTCACCGAAGGCCCTGGCGTTTCCTTTACGCCACCTTCATCGACGGTGGGTGGCGCGCCTTTAGCAAGTCCCTAAATAGTGCTTAGGGCAGAGCACTCGTACTTGCGTCCACTGGGGCGGGAACCGCGGCGCCGGGCATGACCTGAGTCCGCGGGCGCTGTCTGCGGGACGGTGAGGTCGGAGCCGCCCCCAGGCGCGCCGTTCCAGTCGTAGAAGCTGCCGCGATACAGGGCGTGGACCACCCACAGGAAATAGGCCGCTGGCCTGACGATCCGGTACTGGACGGCGATCGGTCCACGTTGCTCGACCGCACGTTCCCAGAACTCGACGAGCGGATCCCGGTCCTCCGGATGCCGCTGCCCCCTGGTTCTCGGTTGTCGGCGTCCATGCCGTTGCGCGGCAGTACGCCGCCCGGCGTCAGGCGCGGGATACTCATCTTGTGGACTGGGCCGGCCCGCCCGAGACGATGGAGACCATCGACGGCGTCCGGCTTTCGATCCGGCCCATCGCGGCCGAGGACAAGGCGGCGCTGGTGGATGCGTTCAGCCATCTCAGCCAGAGGTCCGTCTACCGGCGCTTCCTGGCCCCGGTCAAGCGGCTGGCCGAAAGCGAGCTCGCCTACCTGACCGAGCTCGATCACACGGACCATGAGGCCCTCGTCGCGCTCACGGAGGCCGACGAGATCGTCGGGGTGGCCCGCTACGTCCGGCTGCCGAAGGATCCGGAGCGGGCGGAGGCGGCCGTGACGGTCCGGGACGAGTGGCAGAGCCGCGGCGTCGGGACCACGCTGCTCCACCTGCTGGCGCGCCGCGCGACGGAGAACGGCGTGAAGCAGTTCACGGGCGTCTGCCTCGCAGAGAACCGCGAGATGCTCCAGCTCTTCGACGAGCTCGGCCCGGCGACTCGCCACCCCGGCGAGGGCGAGGTGACGGAGGTCGAGGTGACGCTGCCGACGACGGCGACGGACGCAATCCGCCCCGCGCTGCGGGCCGCCGCTTCGGCTCGCGGTTGACGGCTTCGCCATCAGGTCGCGGCCACGAGGGGCCGCCCATCGTCAGTCGCGACGGCTTCGCCGTCGCCCCCAAAGCCTGCGGCCTGGTGGCCGCTTAGCGGATCTTGTCGTAGAGCGAGAACAGCGGCAGGTACATCGCGATCACGATGAACCCGACCATGCCGCCGACGATGACGATCATCGCGGGCTCGATCAGCGAGGTGAGCGCCTTTACCTTCGTGTCCACCTCCGCCTCGTAGAAGTCGGCGACCTTGGTCAGCATCGCCTCCAGCTGGCCGCTCTCCTCCCCCACCGAGACCATGTGGCCGACCATGGGCGGGAAAACGTCGGCCTTCTCGATCGGGTGCGCGAGCGTGCCGCCGCTCTTTACCGAGGCGTACACATCGTCCATCGCCTCCTCGACCGGGTGGCTCCCGGAAGTCTGGCCTGTGAGCTTGATCGACTCGAGCAGGGGCACGCCGGAGGCGACGGCGCCGGCGAAGGTGCGTGACCAGCGGGCCACGGCAGCCTTCTGAACGATGTCTCCAATGTGCATCGGCAGGCGGAGCTTCACGCGGTCCCAATGGGCACGCCCCTTGTCGGTCTTCTTCCACTGGAAGAAGGCGACGGCGGCTCCGACCATGGCGGGAACCCAGATGAACCAGTACCCCTTGAGGAAGTTCGAGATGCTCACCATCACCTGGGTCAGGGCGGGGAGCGATGCGGACTCACCGGGCTGATCCTGGACGGCCTGCTTGAAGGCGTCGGCGAAGATCGGGACGATGAAGATGACGACGGCGAGCATCACCGCCACACCGGCGGTGAAGACGAAGGCCGGGTAGATGATCGCGGAGCGGATCTCCCGCTTGAGGGCGTCCAGCTTCTCCATCTGGTAGGCGATCCGGTCGAGCGCCTCGTCCAGGCGTCCCGAGCTCTCTCCTGACTGGACCATCGCGCGGAAGAGCTTGTCGAAGACCTGGGGGCGCCTGCCCATCGCGTCGGCGAGCGAGCTGCCGGCCTCCACGTCCTGGCGGACGCCCGCGATCGCGCCGCACAGGCGCTCGTCCTCGGTCTGGTCCTCGAGGGTGTAGAGCGAGCGCAACATTGGCATCCCGGATTCGATCAAGGTGGCGAACTGGCGCGCGAACACCGCGAGGTCGCGCATGGAGATGCTCCGGAAGCGGTCGAAGACCTTCTCGAGCCGCATCGCTTCGTTCTTCTCGGAGACGTCGAGCACGATCAGGCCTCGCTCGCGAAGCTGCTCGCTCACCTGCCCCTTGGTCTCGGCATCGACCTCCCCGCGCGACGGGACTCCCGCTACGTCCACGGCGCGGAACGCGAAGGTGCTCATCTCAGCCTCCGGCGGTCATCGCCGGAGCGACGGCCCCGTTGCCGGGCGTCGGTCCCAGCAGCCGCTTGAGCTCTTCAGGCACCGAGGCACGCTGCTCTGCGAGCTTCCGCGAGATCCGTGAGCCGCGCACGAGCTGCGCCAGGTGGGCGTCCATGGTCTGCATGCCCATGGCGCCGGAGGTCTGAATCGCGGAGTAGATCTGGTGGGTCTTCCCCTCGCGGATCAGGTTGCGGACCGCCGGCGTCGGCACCAGGACCTCGCACGCGACGACCCGCCCGGCGCCATCCACGGTAGGAAGGAGCTGCTGGGTGATGATCCCCTGCAGGCCGATCGAAAGCTGCATCCGCACCTGGGCCTGCTGGGTGGCCGGAAAGACGTCGATGATCCGGTCGACCGTCTGCGCGGTCGACTGGGTATGCAGGGTCGCGAAGACCAGGTGGCCCGTCTCGGCCGCGGTCAGCGCGGTCGACATCGTCTCGAGGTCGCGCATCTCGCCGACAAGGATCACATCGGGATCCTCACGCAGCGCAGCCCTCAGGGCAGTGGCGAAGTCCTCCGCATCTGCCCCGATCTCGCGCTGGTTGACGATGCAGCGCTTGTGGCCGTGGAGGAATTCGATCGGATCCTCGATGGTGAGGATGTGCTCGTCGCGCTCCGAGTTGATGATGTCGAGCATCGCGGCGAGCGTCGTCGTCTTACCCGAGCCCGTCGGGCCCGTGACGAGGACGAGGCCTCTGGGCTTGCGGGTCAGCTCCTCGAGGACCTTCGGGAGTCCGAGCTCGTCCAGCCGCGGGACCTGATGGGGAATGCGGCGGAAGGCGGCGCTGATCGACCCTCGTTGGAAGAAGCAGTTGACCCTGAACCGGGCGACGCCCGGCACGGCGTATGCCAGGTCGAGCTGCTTGTGCGACTCGAAGCGCTTGCGCTGGTCGTCGTTCAGGAGGCTGTAGACGGTGTCTCGGGTCTGTTGCGGCATGAGCCGGCCGTACTCCTCCAAGCCGACGATCTTCCCCCGCAGCCGCATCGCCGGCGGATAGCCCGGAGTGAGATGGACGTCCGAGGCGCGCTCCTCGGACATCCGGGTGAGGATCTCAGCGAAATCGAACGGGCGGGTGGGTTTTGGGGCAGCGGCCGCTTCCATACTCTCTTCCAATCGTCCGTTCACGCCCTGTGCTTGACACTGAATAGTGGGGTCGATGCCCGGGGCGAGGCCACTAGGAGGTCACTCGCGAGACTTCCTGCACGCTCGTCACCCCGGAGCGCACCTTCTCCATGCCGGCCTGGCGGAGGGTGAGCATCCCCTCTTCGATTGCCGCGCTCGCGATGTCGGCCTCCGAGGCCAGGTTGACCACGAGCTCCTTGATGCGCTCGGTCAGGACCATCACGGAGTAGATCCCCATCCGGCCGCGGTAGCCGGTGCCGTTGCAGCGCGAGCAGCCGACCGGCTCATAGACCTCGACATCGGTCCCGACCCGGAACCCCGATTCCTCGAGCGCCTGCTTGGTGGCCACCGCCCGCCGCTTGCAGTGCGCGCAGAGCATCCGCGCCAGGCGCTGGGCGACCACGCACTCGATCGCAGAGGATGTCAGGAACGACTCGATGCCCATCTCCTGCAGCCGCGTGATCGCACCGGGAGCATCGTTGGTGTGGAGCGTGGTCAGCACCATGTGCCCGGTGAGCGCGGCCTCGATCGCGATCCGCGCGGTCTCGGCGTCCCGGACCTCCCCGACCATGATCACGTCGGGGTCCGCGCGGAGCACCGAGCGAAGCCCGGTCGCGAAGGTGAGGCCGGCCTTCCGGTTGACGCCGATCTGGTTCACCCCGGTCAGCCGGTACTCGACCGGGTCCTCGATCGTGACGATGTGCCTGTCCACGCCGTTGATGTCCTGCAGCGCCGCGTACAGCGTGGTCGACTTGCCGGCGCCGGTCGGGCCTGTGACCAGCACGGCGCCATACGGCTTGCGGAAGGCGCCCTCGAAGCGGTGCCTCGGCTCCCCCTCCATGCCGAGGTCGTCCAGCGTCCTCAGCGCTGCGGCCTCGTCGAGGATGCGAACCGAGGCCCCCTCCCCGGTCTGGGTCGGCAGCGTGGTGACGCGGAGGTCGATTCGCCGGTCCTCGAGCTTGATCGTCACTCGGCCGTCCTGTGGGATTCGCTTCTCGGCGATGTCCAGGTCGCTCATGATCTTGATTCGGGAGACCACGCCGGCGACCATGCGCTTGGGCACGCGCGCCGTCTCCTGAAGCACGCCGTCTATGCGGAAGCGGATGCGCATCTCGGCGTCCTCGGGCTCGAAGTGGATGTCCGAGGCCCCCTCGGCGACCGCCTGGCCGAGGATGCTGTTGACCAGCTTGATCACCGGGCCGTCCTCGGCTGAGGCCCGGATGTCGGTGATCTCCGTCGGCGTCTGCTCGCCTTCCTCCTCGTCGTCTTCGGCGATCGCGTCGGCGACGGTGTTCTGCATCGTTCCGAGCTTCGTGACCAGCGCGTCGATGTCGCCGAACGGGGCCACGGCGACAGCGCAGTTGAGGCCCGTCGCCATCTGCACGTCGTCGAGGGCCAGGACGTTCGTCGGATCCGCCATCACGAGCAGCAGGGTCTTCTCGTCCACGTACGAGATCGGCAGCGCGCCGTGCCGGCGGGCCGACTTCACCGAGATCAGGTTCGCGGCCCCCATGTCGACCGCGAACGCCGAGAGGTCGACCCAATCGAGTCCGTACCGCTCCGCGGTGGCGCGCGAGAGCTGCTCGGAGTCGATGACGCCCTGCTCGACGAGGATCTCCTCGGGGCGCTTGCCCGCCGTGCGGGACTGGAGCACCGCCTGGTCGACCTGCTCCTGGCTGGCGTAGCCGAGCTGCAGGATCGCGTCCGTGATGAACCCGCCGGTGTGGCCCCGGTTGACCGGCGGGATCAGGCCCGAAGCGCCGACCTGCTCCTGAGGATGATCGGAGGGTGCCGCGGCGGTGCCTGCCGTAGCAGCGTCGTGCGGCCCCGGCAGTGGGCGCAGGTAGTCAGGCAGCTCCCGCATCGGGGCCGCCTACCTCGGGCTGTAGGGCAGGTCGTCCTTGCCGGAGTAGAGAGCGTCGTGCACGTACTGAACGACGGTTTGCGAGTCCCGGAAGCCATAGGTGACCTGTGCCTCCGGCACGGAGCCGCTGACCTTCCGCGGTCGGACGACGACCAGCGCGGGCGCCTGGCTCACCCCGACGCCCTGGGTGATCCGGGAGTAGCGAGCGACGTTGTTTGCGCGGACGACGAACACGGTGACGCCAGGATCGCCCGAGAGCGCCCGCACGGACCGGCTGACGAGGCGGTCGTCGATGCCATTGCTGCGGACCACCAGGAGGACGACGGCATTGCCGCCCTTCCAGGCGTCGACCACCGGAGCCGGGAGTCCGGGTCCGGGCACGAATGTCGCCGGGTCCACGGTCACCGGCGGAGCGGTGGCCGCACCGGCGTTGTCGGCGGCCGCCGTGGCGCCGGGAGCCGGCTGGGTGGTCTGCACCGTCATGTCGACCGTGCCGTTGGGCGTGGTCGCCTGGGCGCTGACGGTGTTGGTCGTGGCTCCCCCGCTGCTCGAGCTCTTCTTCCCCATCATGGCCGGCAGCACCACAACCGCCATCAGGAGGATCAGCACGCCGACGACCCCGAGCTGCACCTTGGGGTTGTTGTTGATTGCGTCCCTCATGCGACCACCTGCTCGATCCCGCTGGCCCGCTGGCCCTTGGCGGCGAGCATCAGTTTGAAGTCGTGCGGGCTGGAGGCCGTCTCCATCGCGACCTCCTCGGAGACGATGCCCTGGGTGACGTAGCCCAGGAGCGCCTGGTCGAAGGTCTGCATGCCGTAGAAGTCGCCCTCGCCGATCACCTCTGTGATCCGGCCGGTCTCCTCGGGGTTGAGGATCAGGTCCTGAACACGGCCCGTGACAGCCAAGACCTCGGCGACGGCGACGCGGCCCTCCCGGTCAATCCGGGGGACGAGCCGCTGGGAGATCGCGCCCTTGAGCGTCGAGGCCAGCATGACGCGGGCCTGCTGCTGGAGGTGCGGCGGGAAGAAGTCGATGATGCGGTTGATCGTCTCTGTCGCGTCGAGGGTGTGGAGCGTCGACATGACCAGGTGGCCGGTCTCGGCGGCCGACAGCGCGGTGCGGACGGTCTCCTCGTCGCGCATCTCCCCGATCAGGATCACATCGGGGTCCTGGCGGAGGACGCGGCGCATCGCCTTGGCGAAGCTCTGGGTGTCCGAGCCCACCTCGCGCTGGTTGATGATCGAGAGCTTGTCACGGTGGAGGTACTCGATGGGATCCTCCATCGTCACGATGTGACGCGCCCGGGTGGAGTTGATGTGGTCGATCATCGCGGCGAGCGTGGTCGACTTGCCCGAGCCGGTCGTCCCGGTGAGCAGGATGATCCCGCGCGGCTCTTCGGCGAGCCGGCGCACGACATCGGGCAGGCCCAGGTCGTCGATGGTCCGAACCGAGAACGGGATCGCGCGCAGGGCGATCGAGACGTCGCCGCGCTGGCGGAAAGCGCTGACGCGGAAGCGCGAGACGCCGGGAAGCTCGTAGGAGAAGTCGACCTCGCCGGCCTCCTCGAACTCGGTGAGGTGATGCTCGTCGGCGATGCCGTGTAGGGCCTTCTCGGTGTCCTCGGAGGTCAGCGGCTCAGAGTCCCGGAGCGCCCAGAGGTCACCGTGGACCCTCGCCACGGGCGGCGAGTCCACCTTCACATGGAGGTCCGATCCCTCCCGCTCGACCATGAAGGTCAATGCTTGGTCGATGTCAAATGCCATCACCTTCGCTATCGGGCGTGGGCACGCGCAGCTAGATCAGCAAAATTGGGTGCTGCAGGCTCGCAGGGCCGAAAACCGGCAATGAAGGCGCCCGGCGCGGGCAGATCGCTGCACACAGGGGGCTAATCGGAGGACCGTCCTGCTTAGGGGACCCAGTGGGTCCCCAGGACAGGACAGTCGAGGCCAGGATCGCCCAGTTGGGAACAGGACCGGCAGAGAGAGCGCAAGGCGCGGGCGCGCGGTGACGAGTTGGGGCGCTACACGTGGGCCGACGTCATCGAGACGCCGGCCCGGATGCTCGTCGATCTGCGAGAGCTGCTCAAGCGACCTCGCGGAGCTTCTGCGCCTCCGCGAGTGACTGCAGCTTCTTCAGGCTCTGGTTCTCGATCTGCCGGATCCGCTCGCGGGTGACGTTGAAGGTCCGACCGACCTCGTCCAGGGTCCGCGGATGCTCGCCGCCGAGCCCGTAGCGGAGCTCGAGCACGCGACGCTCGCGGTAGGAGAGGTTCTCGAGGGCCTCCTTCAGCGCCTCCTTGGTGAGCAGCTCGGCGGCGCGCTCGAAGGGGGACTCGGCACGCTCATCGGCGATGAACTGGCCGAACTCCGACTCCTCCTCGTCGCCGACCGGCTTCTCGAGCGAGACCGGCGCCTGCGCCGAGCGCTTGATCGAGTCGACCTCTTCGGGCTCGATGCCGGTGACCTCGGCGATCTCCTCCGGGGTGGGCTCGCGGCCCAGCTCGGTCACCAGCTTTCGCTCCGCTCGGCCGATCTTGTTGAGCTTCTCGACCACGTGGACCGGGATGCGGATGGTCCGCGCCTTGTCGGCGAGCGCGCGAGCGATCGCCTGGCGGATCCACCAGGTCGCGTAGGTCGAGAACTTGAAGCCCTTGCGGTAGTCGAACTTCTCGGCCGCGCGCACCAGGCCGAGCGTGCCCTCCTGGATCAGGTCGAGGAATGGCAGGCCCTGGTTGCGGTAGTTCTTGGCGATCGAGACGACCAGGCGGAGGTTCGACTCGACCATCTTCTGCTTGGCGTCGAGGTCGCCGCGCTCAATGCGCTTCGCGAGCTCGACCTCCTCGGCGGCAGTGAGCAACCTGACCTTGCCGATGTCCTTGAGGAAGAGCTGCAGGGAATCGGTGGTCATGTCCGGCTTCAGGTCGAGCGCCTTCTTCTTGCGCCCGCCCCGCTTGCCATCGGAACGCTCGTTCTCGGCGGCGGCCTTCTGAGCCGGGTCGAGGTCCTCGACCAACTCGATGCCGACCTTCTCGAGATGCCCGTACAGGTCCTCCACATCGGACTCGTCGAGCTCGACCTCGGACACAGCAGTGGCGACGTCGCCAAAGGTGAGGACGCCCAGCTGCTGGCCGCGGGTGACCAGCGTCTTTACTTCTTCAAGTTCTTGGATCTCGGCTACGAGCATTCGCCTACGCTCTTCCTTCCTGGCTGTCTGTCAATTTCCTGGCCGCCCGGCCTCTTACCTAATTCTGGCGGACCTTACTCATGTCGGCCGCTGACGAAAAACCTTTACTCCAATCCCCCTCAAAGGCCACAAAAACGCGGAGCGGTTGGACCGCATCCGCGCTCTATTCACTTCGTCACGCCTAGATCTCGCGAGTCTTCCTCAAACGTCCGTGATCATGGTAGCCACTTCATTTTTTGAAGTCAACGCACACCCCACGCGTGACTCCGTACCTGCATCGCCAAGAACAAGCAAATCGCGGGAAAGTTCCGGGCGCCCTTCGACGTACCCCGGTCCGGACGTTCGTTACGCATGAGCGTCTATGCAAGGGCACGCCGCAGGCGCGACCCGTCAACTGAGGCGCGGCGCTCCGAGCCGCAACCCCCGAGCTGGCACGTCTGGCGGCACCCCTGGCTGCGCGCCTTCTGGAACCGCGCCTACAAGGAGAACATCACCGGGCTGTCCGGCATGGTCGCCTACAACCTGATGCTGGCCGTCTTTCCGTTCGCCCTGCTCGTGCTCTTCATCTTCGGCCAGGTCGTCAACAGCAACGACATCGAGCACAGCGTGATCGTCGACATCCAGCGCCTTTTCCCGAACTCAGAGCAGGGGACTCTTCAGGACGCCATCGACCGGGTCCGGGCCAGCTCCACCACGATCGGCATCGCGGCCGTGGTCGGCGGGATCTGGATCGGCGCCTCTTTCTGGGGCGCAATGGACACCGCCTTCTGCCGGATCTACCACGTCGAGTGCCGTGGTTGGGTCCAGCAGAAGCGCTGGTCGCTGGTCATGTTGCTGGCGCTGCTCCTCCTGCTCGCAGCCAGCGTGACCGTGCCGACGGTCGAGAGCGCCGTGCTGACGAGCGCCGACCGCCTGCCCTTCGGCCTCGACGGCTGGGGCGCGGTGCGGACGGCGATCGTCGTGGTGGGCGGCCTGATCGTGACCTTCCTGATCATGGCGGCGATCTACTGGGCGGTGCCGAAGGGCCACATGCCCTGGCGCTCGGTCTGGCCCGGAGCCCTCTTCTTCTCCCTGGTCACCTCGCTGGGGAACTATGTCTTCCCCCTCTACCTGGCCAACATCTCCGACCTGCACCGGATCGGCGGCACGATCGGCTTCATCCTGATCGCGCTGGTCTGGTTCTACGCCGTCAGCCTGGCGCTGCTGGCCGGGGCGGTGATCAACTCGCTCCGGCACGAAAGCGACGACACGGGCGCACTCCCGATGGAGGGCTAGCGGCCACCAGGCCGCTCCACTTTGGAGCGGAGGGCGAAGCCCGGACCGACTTATGTGGGGCGGCCGCCTGTGGCCGCGATCTGATGGCGAAGCCGTCTACCCATACCGCTCACCGACCACCTCCCGCAGCTTCGGGCGGTTGTGGGTGGCCTGGACGCGCCGGATGGTTCCCGAGCGCGAGCGCATCACCAGCGACTCGGTCGTCGCGTGTCCATCGTCCAGATAGCGGACGCCGTCGAGCAGGTCGCCGTCGGTGACTCCCGTCGCGGCGAAGAAGACGTCATCGCCCGAGACCAGATCGTCGGTCCCAAGCACCCGGCTGAGGTCGTAGCCCGCATCCTCCGCGGCCTTGCGCTCCTCGTCGTTCCGAGGCCAGAGGCGGCCCAGAATCCGGCCCCCCATGCACTTGATCGCGGAGGCGGAGAGCACACCTTCGGGAGTGCCGCCGACCCCCCAGAGCAGATCGATCCCGGTGTTCGGCATGACGGCGAAGAGGGATGCGGCCACGTCGCCGTCGGAGATGAATCGAATGCTTGCGCCGACTTCTCTCAGCGTCGCAACCGCCTCCTCGTGGCGCGGGCGGTCGAGCATGATCACCGTGACGTCGCTGGTCTCTCCGCCTTTCCGCTCGGCGATCTCCTTGATCACATCCTCGAGCGGCTTATCCAGGCTGATCAGCTCGGCGTTCCGCGGGCCGGCGGCGATCTTCTCCATGTAGACGCAGGGGCCCGGGTCGAACATCGTGCCACGCTCGGAGAGCGCGATCACCGAGAGCGCCGAGGGCATGCCCCGCGCCGTCAACGTGGTCCCCTCGAGCGGGTCGACCGCGATGTCGACGACCGGCGGGCTGCCGTCGCCGATCTCCTCGCCGTTGTAGAGCATCGGCGCCTCGTCCTTCTCGCCTTCGCCGATCACGACGACGCCGTCCATCGGCACCGTGTCGAGCATCAAGCGCATCGCGTCGACCGCGGCGCCGTCAGCGCTCTCCTTCTCGCCGAGGCCGACCCAGCGGCCCGCGGCGAGCGCGCCCGCCTCGGTGACCCGGACGAGCTCGAGCGCCAGGTTGCGGTCCGGGTGAGAGGGATCCCGGACGTCCTGCGAGATGACGTGGTCGGGTTCGGCCATCGGTCAGAGGCTAGAGGGAAGGCTCCGGCTAGAAGGTCGCCGGCGGCTTGCGCCTTGCTCCGCCGCCGCTCTCCACTGCCCTGAAGCCGCCGGATATGAAGATGCCGATCGAGGCCAGCAGCGCCAGCCAGTAGCCGAAGGAGAGGCTCATCTCGAGCCCCTCCTGCGGCTTGTCGATGAGGCCGTTGTAGGCGATCAGGACGAAGGCCGCGAGGCCGACGATCGCGGTCAGCTCTCCGCGCGGCCAGGAGAGAGCGTGGCCGCGAATCACGATCCAGGCGAGGATGAACGGCGCCGAGGCGGCGAGGAGCAGCAGGATGCTGACGATCGGGAAGGTGTCCCAGCCGCTGCAGCTCGAGTTGCCCACCCCACAGGCCCAGTTGGCGGAATCGTTGCCACGCGCCACGACGCTCGGATCCGTGGAGAGCGAGAACCACTCGAGAAAGAGGCTGATCACCAGCACCCCGGCGGCGACCATCCCGAGGATCTCGGAGCGGTCGAGTTTGGACGTGTCCATCGCGGCGACCCTATCCGACTTCCATGTATAGGGTCGCGGTTGTGGCGAGCCGCTGGGGACTGACCGTTCCGCTCACCGGAATCAGCCTGCCGGAGAACGAGGAGCACTTCAAACGGGCGGAGGCGGCGGGCTACACCGATCTCTGGTCGGGCGAGACCAACGGCCCGGACGGCTTCACGCCGCTCACGCTCGCCTCGGCCTGGACCGGCCAGGTGCGCCTCGGCACCGGCGTTGTCGGCGTCATGCAGCGGGGCCGTGCGCTGCTCGCGCAGGAGGCCGCGGCCCTGGCCGACGCATCCCGAGGCCGCTTCGCCCTCGGCATCGGCGCCTCCTCGGACCGGATCATCGAGGGCTGGAACGGGATGCCGTTCTCCAAGCCCCTGTCGAAGATGTCGGAGACGATCGACTTCCTCCGCACGGCGCTTGCGGGCGAGCGGGCCGACGGCGGCTTCAAGCTGGAGCGCGCGCCCGAGATGCGAGTGCCGATCATCCTCGCGGCGCTGCGGGGCAAGATGCTCAGGCTCGCCGTCGAGAAGGCGGATGGGGCGTTCACGAACTTCCTCCCCCTCGCCGGCCTGCCCAGGATCGCCGAGCAGCTGGAGGGCGCGCCGGATGGCTTCGAGCTGCTCTGCCGGTTCTTCTGCATCCCCGGCCCGCGCGAGCAGGTCGAGCCGCTGGCACGGTTCATGTTCTCCTCCTACATAACCGTCCCGGTCTACGAGAACTTCTACCGCTGGCTCGGCTATGGGGAGAAGATCGACCTGATGGTCGAGGCCTGGAACGCGAAGGACCGGCAGAAGGCGGCCGAGGAAGCGCCCTGGGACCTGATCGAGGAGATGTTCATCTTCGGCGAGCCGGCCCAGATGAAGGATCGCCTGAACGCCTTCGTGGATGGCGGCATCACCCTGCCTGTCATCACGCCGATCACCACGCCGGACAAGCTCAGCGAGCTGATCGACGCTCTAGCCCCCGCCTAGCCGCTTCCAGAAACGGACGTACTCGCGCTCGTGGCCGACGCCGGCCTCGATGGCGTGGATGGTCCCCTGGGGCGCCTTCATCCGCCGGCATTCCTCCAGCTGGGCCTGGTACACGCGCAGCCTGCCCTCGTGCGCGGCCAGCTGCTGCGGCGCGAGCTTCTTGGGGTCGGCTCCGAAGAAGAGCTTGAGCAAGCCGGCATCCCTGAGCTCGTAGAGGTCGCTGGTCGGCTCCGAGCGCCACTCCTCGAGCGCGTCCTCCCCCGGCTTGGCGAGCCGGTAGATGCGCCTGCGGCGCCCGCCCTCCTCGCGGCGCTCTGAGAGCAACCCGGCCTCGGCAAGCCTGCCGCACTCGGCGTAGAGCTGCGTGTGCGGCAGCGACCAGAACTGGCCCACTCCCATCGACACCGCCCGCTTCAGGTCGTAGGGCGAAGCGGGCTGCATCTGCTCGATCAGGCCGAGGACCACGTATGAGGTGGGTGTCAGGCGGGCCGTTGCCATGCTGGGCAGGATACGATACGGTGCGAATCGTACAGATTGAACTATTCAGGAGGAACCATGAGCGAGGTCGCCGAGCGAGCCACCACGAAGCAGGATCTGACCGCAGGGTTCGACTCCCTCGACCGCGAGACCAGGGTCGACTGCCTGCCACTCGAGGGGAAACTGCCCGACTGGCTCCAGGGCTCGCTGGTCCGGACCGGACCGGCCAAGTGGGAGGTCGGCGAACAGACCATGCGCCACTGGTTCGACGGCTTCGCGATGTTGCACCGCTTCGGCATCTCAGCAGGCGAGGTCTCCTACGCGAACCGCTTTCTCCAGACGAAGGCGTATCGCGCGGCGGAGGAGAAGGGAGAGATCGTCTACTCGGAGTTCGCCACGGACCCCTGCCGGTCGCTGTTCGCCAGGGCCGTCTCGATGTTCTCCCCGAAGCTCACCGACAACGCCAACGTCAACCTCGTGAAGCTCGGCGAGCGCTACATCACGATGACCGAGACCCCGATCCCGGTTGAGTTCGACGGCGAGACGCTCGAGACCGTGGGCGTCGCGTACAAGCCGCCCGGCATGCTCACCACGGCGCACCCGCACCTCGATCGCGCCACCGGCGGGATGCTCAACTACGCCGCCAGGATCGGACCGCGGAACTCGTACCGCTTCTTCCGCCTGGCTCCGGGCGCCGATCGCCCCGAGGTGGTCGGCAAGCTGCCCGTCAGGGAGCCCGCGTACATGCACTCGTTCGGCCTCACCGAGCGCTGGCTCGTCCTGGCCGAGTTCCCGCTGGTGGTGAACCCGATCAGCATCCCGCTCTCCGGGCGCCCCTACATCGAGAACTACCGCTGGAAGCCGGAGCTCGGCACCAGGTTCACGCTGATCGACCGCGCCAGCGGCGAGGCCACCGGTCCGTTCGAGACGGACCCGTTCTTCTGCTTCCATCACGTCAACGCGTACGAGGAGGACGGCGCCGTGGTGGTGGACGCCTGCACCTACGAGAACGCCCAGATCGTCGAGGACCTCTACCTCGACCGTCTGCGCGATGGAAAGCCGGCCGACCGCGCCGAGATGCGCCGGTTCCGTCTCGACCTCGGCTCGCGGGAGGTGAGTCATGAGCAGCTCGCCGAGGGTCTCGAGCTGCCTCGGATCAACTACGGCCGCAACAACGAGCGCCCCTACCGCTACGCGTGGGGGATCGACGCGGAGTCCGGCTGGCTCGACCGGATCGTCAAGGTCGACACGGTCGACCGCACGACCACCTCGTGGAGCGAGGGCGGCTGCAGCCCCGGCGAGCCGGTCTTCGTGGCTGAGCCGGACTCCGACGCCGAGGACGCCGGGGTGCTGCTCTCGGTCGTGTTCGACGCGCGTTCGAGCAACTCGTTCATGCTCGTCCTCGACGCTGCCGACCTGACGGAGCTGGCGCGAGCCGAGACGCCGCACCACATCCCGTACGGCTTCCACGGGCAATTCGTCTAGCGGCCACCAGGCCGCCGTACCCAGGAGCGAAGGGCAAAGCCCGAAGCGACTTACGCGGGGCGGCCGCTTGTGGCCGCGATCTGATGGCGAAGCCGGGTCAGACAGCGCGCGCGAGCGAGAGCGCGTAGAGGCCGTCGGTGTCCGTCCACCAGTCGGTCAGCTCGAGGCCGGCCTCCGCGTAGATCCCCTCGAGGCCGGGGCGCAAGAACTTCGTCGAGATCTCCGTGCGCATCTCCTCCCCCGCTCCGAACGGCACGAGCATGTCCAGCGCCGAGACGTTCACCACCTGGTTCGCCGTCGAGCGCAGCCGGATGTCCACCCAGAGGTTCTCCGGGTCCCAGCGGGCGACGTGCTCGAAGGCGTTCATGTCGAAGTCGGCCTCGAGCTCGCGGTTGAGGACGGAGAGGACGTTCTTGTTGAACTCGGCGGTGACCCCCGCGGAGTCGTCGTAGGCGGCCTCGAGGATCGCGGGATCCTTGACCAGGTCGGTGCCGAGCAGGAAGCGGTCATCGGAGTCGAGCAGGTTGGCGATCCGCCGCAGGAAGCCCGCCCGCTGGTGCGGTGCGAAGTTGCCGATCGTGCCGCCGAGGAGGGCGATCACCCGCGGGCCTCCGACGGGAACCCGCTCGAGGTCGAACTCGAAGTCGCAGACCAGGCCGCGGACGTTGATCGAGTCGTATTCGGCGGCGATTCGCTCCGCCGTGTCGCGGGTGATCTCCTCGGAGATGTCGACGGGGCAGTAGGTCTGCAGGCAGCCGACGCTCCTCATCGCGTCGAGCAGCACCCGCGTCTTCCGCGCCGAGCCGGATCCGAGCTCGATCAGGCTGGCCGGCCGGTTGGCGGCCTTACAGATCTCGGACGAGCGGGTCTGGAGGATCTCGCGCTCGCAGCGGGTCGGGTAGTACTCCTCGAGCTCGGTGATCTGCTCGAAGAGCTCGGACCCGCGCTCGTCGTAGAAGTAGCGGGGCGAGAGCTCCTTGAACGGGCTGGTCAGGCCGGCGCGAACGTCGGCGGCCATGCCGGAGAGCGGCCCGCCCGGGGGCAGGTTGACCTCGACGGTGATGCGATCGGTTGCGTTTGCGGGAGTGATGGCGGCTGGGGGTATTCGGTCTCTTGCGTGCTCGTCTCGAGTTCGGATCAGTCGTTACGGGCGCAACGGAAGCCGGCGAAGATCTGGCGGCGGATCGGCAGGTCCCAGTTCCGGAAGCTGGTGCGGATCACGTCGCGCCGGGTGGCCCAGGCGCCGCCGCGCAGCACCTTGTGCTCGTCGCCGAAGAAGGCCTCGGAGTACTCCGGATAGGGGAACGCCTCGAAGCCGGAGTAGGCGGTGAAGTCCGAGCTCGTCCACTCCCAGACGTCGCCGAGCATCTGCACGGCACCACAGCCCGAGGAGGCGTCGGCATACGCGCCGGCGGGCGCGCAGCCGAAGGAGAGCTCGTCGAGGTTGGCGCGCTCGCGGCTCGCCCCGGCGGCGGCCACCTCCCACTCCGTCTCGGAGGGCAGGCGCTTGCCGGCCCAGCGCGCGAAGGCGTCGGCCTCCTCCCAGGAGACGTGGATCACCGGCAGGCGGGGATCGACATCCTCGGTGCGGCCCATCGCGGTGCGGACCCAGCCGCCCTCGCCGTTCCGCTCCCAGTACATCGGAGGCTCCCCGCCCGTCTCCTCGATGAAGGAGAAATAGGCGGCGTTGGTGACGGGGGTACGGTCGATCAGGAAGGGCTCGATCTCGACCCGGTGGCGGGGACGCTCGTTGTCGTAGGCGAAGCCGCTCGGCCCGGCCCCGATCTCGTGGGCGCCGCCCTCGACCCGGACCATCTCGGGCCCGTCCGAGACCTCCTCCTCCGCCGCCCGGCCGTCGACCTCCACCGGCTCGTATGACTCGACCATCTGAAGCAGCTGCAGCATCGTCTCGTTGTGCTGGTACTCGTGCGCGAGCAGCATCTCGTAGACGAAGCCGTCGGCGAGCAGGGGGTCCTCGGGATCGAGCTCGATCTCGCCGAGGACCTCGAGGGTGCGCTCGCGAACTCCGTCCATGTAGGGGCGAACCTCGTCGGCGCGCAGGATCGGGAGCTCGCCGCGGATCTTGCGCGGCTGCTCGATCGCGTCATAGAGCTCGCCGAGATCCCCGCGGAGCGGCTCGCGGCCGCCGATGCGCTGGACGAGCCAGAGCTCCTCGAAGTTGGCGATGTGCCCGAGATCCCAGATCAGCGGGCTGAGAATCGGGTCGTACACCCGGTTAAGCTGCTCATGGCCGAGCGGCTCGACCAGCTTCAGGGTGTGACGGCGCGCCTCCCCCAGCCGCTCGGCCAGCTCGGCCTTGGGATCGGAAGCGGGACGAGTACCACCCTCCGTGGGTGCGGCTACCTCCGCGATCGGTCAAGACTAGCGAGACCACCTCCTCCGCTCGGGGCGTCTACTCTCGCCGTCGTGGGTGGGAGAGGGCGAATCGGGCTGACGATGATCGTCGCGCTGCTCGCGGGCGCGATCGTGGCGCCGCCGCCGGCGAGGTCGGCGGGTCCGGCGGCGCACCAGGGTTGGAAATGCAAGAAGAAGCACGGCGCGCGCGGCAAGAGGAGCTGTCGCCCCCGGGCGAGGATCGCGATCTCGCCGCCGGGCCATGACTTCGGGACCATTGGCCAAGCCGACGGCACCCCCACTGACTTCGTGATCGGCAACGTAGGCCGCCGAGCGAGTGGGATTCCCGCGGCATCGATCAGCGGCTCCGGCGCGCGCTACTTCCAGATCGACGCGACCACCTGCTCGGCGCGCCTGGCACCCGGCGCAAGCTGCTCGATGACCGTCCGGTCCGTCCACAACGACGGAGCCACGGGATTGGCCCAGCTCAACGTCAGTGCCGCTCCCGGCGGCACAGCGTCCGTGCCGCTGCTAGTGAATCTCTTCTAGGACCGCCTCCGCGGGACGAGCCATCCCCGATTGGGCCGCTCAGTTAGTCTGCGCCGCCGATGAGGATCGAGGGAGCAAGCGCGCTGGTCGCCGGCGGGGCCTCGGGGCTCGGCGCCGCGACCGTCCGGGCGCTCCATGAGCGCGGCGCGTCGGTCGTGATCGCCGACCTGAATGCCGAGAAGGGCGAGGCGCTGGCGTCGGAGCTCGGCGAGAACGCCGCCTTCATGGAGGTGAACGTGATGGAGCCCGAGCCGGTCCAGGCGGCAGTTGACGCCGCGGCTGACGCTCCGGGTGGTCTCCGCATCTCCGTCTGTTGCGCCGGGATCGGCTGGGCGCAGCGGACCGCCTCCAAGCAGGGCCCCCACGACCTCGAGATCTTCCACAACGTCATCAAGGTCAACCTGATCGGGACCTTCAACGTGCTCCGGCTGGCCTGCGCGGCCATGTCGAACAACAAAGCCGACGAGGAGGGCGAGCGCGGCATCTGCATCAACACCGCCTCGATCGCCGCCTGGGACGGCCAGATCGGCCAGGTCGCCTACGCGGCGTCAAAGGGTGGCGTCGTCGGGCTGACCCTGCCGGCCGCTCGTGACATGTCCGGCCGCGGCATCCGCGTCAACACGATCGCTCCGGGCCTGTTCGACACTCCGCTGCTCGCCGCGCTTCCGGAGGAGCAGCGCCAGGCTCTGGGTGCCGGGATCCCCTTCCCGTCGCGGCTCGGGCGGCCCGAGGAATACGGCCACCTCGCCTGCGAGATCGTCACCAACACCATGCTGAACGGAGAGGCGATCCGCCTGGACGGCGCCCTCCGCATGCCGCCGAAGTAGCTACCCGGCCTCGAGCCGCCGCAGCTGCCGCTCCCTGACCGCGAAGTAGGTCCAGGTCGACAGGGCGATGATCATCAGCGAGCCGAAGAGGATGCCGAACCAGAAGACGCCGGCGCTGCTCACCTCGTTGTAGGTGGTGAGTGCCGGGTGGAGGATGATCACGGCGAACCAGTACACGCCGAGCCCCCAGAGCCCCAGCCACAACGCCTTCTGCCACGCGAACAGCTCGTGTCCGTCGAGGAAGCGAAGCGGGAGCAGGCCGAAGACGACCGACTCGAGGCCGGTGACGAAGATGATCGCGAGCGCGGCGTCGAGGATCAGGGTCAGCGAGCTGGCGCCGGGTTCCTTCGCTGCGTGCTCGACCGGGATCCAGGCGAACCAGGCAGCGAAGCCGACGACGAGCAGAATCGTGTAGGTGACCAGGACCCGCAGGCCGGCCGTGCGCTTGCTGAGGCGCCTGCCGGGCTCGTACTCCGCCAGCGTCCCAAGCACGACGCCGGGCAGGAAGTGCGCAAGCCGCGCCACCGCAACCAGGATCACAGCCAGGACGATGTAGGGCGGATACAGACGCCACCGCCCCTCGGACTCGGGCTCCAACCGGTGCACGACGGCATGCCAGGTTCCGAAGAAGATCGAGGCCACGAGAACGAAGCCAAGGACCATCCCGATCAGGTACTGCAGCGATCCGGCGCGTCCGGGGAAGCCGGGCTCGACGAAGGAGAAGAGAACGCCGCCGACGACGCCAGTCGAGAGAAGCAGCGCGAGCGGGTGGCGCCCGAACGGAATGGCCGCAGCGATTGCCTCCATCCTGCCGCGCGGGCCGGCGAACCAGCCGCTGATCGTCTCGTGGTTCTTCTCGGTCGCCTTGTTGAAGATCGTCACCGGCAGATAGAGCAGCGCCGCCAGGAGGAATGCGATCAGCCCGCCCTCGGCGAGGTTCGTGAATGAGAAGTCCACCTGCACGGGCGAGAGCACCGTCTGCGCGAAGGTCGACCTGTCGGCTTCGGCGGCCTCTCCCCCCTGCCCCTGCTCCGCCGCGTGGGATTTCTCGGCGTGCTTCCGCTCGAGGCGCGGCGCCTTCGAGATGTGCGGGCTCACCTTGACGGTGGCGGTGGGCACCGCCGACGCGGCGGCCGCCGCCGCAACTCCGCCCTGGGCGGCTGCCTTCGGTGACGAACGGTCCGGCTGGGCGCCGAGCTTCGCGCCGGGAAGCCCGCTTCCGCCGCCGGATCCTCCAGATCCTCCCCCGGAATTGCCGCCCGACTGGCCTCCCACCAGATAGGCGTGGCCATCCCCTCCCACCAGCAGATGGCTGCCCGAGAGAGCGAGGCTCTGCCCGTAGCCGTCGCCGGGGCCGCTGCCGTGCTGAGTGCTCTGGTAGGTGAACGGATCCCCGACGGCCGACGGACTCACCGAGGCCGCGCCGGCCGATCCCGCGGACACATCCTGGCTGTAGAGGTCGACCGCGCCCGAGAAGTCGGACTGCAGGTACCCGATCGCCAGGTTCCCGCCGTCGAGAGCGAGGGAATGCCCGAACAGGTATCCGTCGCTGGGGCCGCTGATCGTCTGCGGGGCAGCGCCGCCCTCGCCGTACGGATCGGTGAAGACGACGACCCGGCCCGGGTCCCCGTCCGCGCTCGGGTTCGGCGCTCCGACGGCGATCGTGGCGCCGTCGACGGCCACGGCGGACCCGAAGCCCTCCCCGTAGATCGGGTTGGGATCCGTGAGCGGACTGCCCACCTCAGCCCAGTATGGCTCTCCCTCGCCATCGACCAGCGTGTAGACGTGGGCGGCGCCCGTCGTCAGGCCGTACGGATCTTGCTCGGTATAGGTCTGCTCTTCGGGGGCGCCGACGACCAGGGTGACGCCATCAAGGGCGAGGGCCGAGCCGAACGCCGACGAGGTCGGGCCGTACAGCACCTGGTACGGCGTCGGGACCCAGACACCGTCCTCGCGGTGGTAGATCAACACCGCCCCGTCGGCGGTGCACTCCTCGTAGTAGTCACAGCCGAGGGTCTGCGGGGCGCCGACCGCCAGCCAGTCCCCCGATACGGCGACGGCCGTGCCGAAGCCGGTGTCCGACCCCTGACCCGTGAGCTGGGCAAGCAGGGCGGTGGTCGCGAGGTCGTAGAGGTCCACCCCCTCCGCCCCGGGATTGCCCGGTGCGCCCACCGCGAGGGTGCTGCCGTCGGTCGAGAGTGAGCTCCCGAAGCCCTGCTGGTCGCTGCCCGACGGCGGCGTCAGGGAATCGTGCTGGGTGGCGGTCCCGTCATCGCCGATCTCAAAGACGCTGACGCTGCCCGCCCCGTCGTTTGCCCCGGGCGACCCGATCGCGGCGGTGTCGCCCGAGAGCGCGGCGGAGGCGCCGAAGTCGTCGTTCGGGCCGGGTGGCGGATCGGGCTGAAGCTCGGTCTGGGTGACCGGCGCGGCCTGGGGGTCCGTCGCGGGCGGCGTGGAGGTGGTCGACGTCGTCGAGGTCGTCGACGTCGTCGACGCATCGCCCTGACCGGCGACGTCCGCGGCGCTCGCCGTGCTGAGCAGCACCAGCGAGCAGAAGATCGTCAGGAATAGGAGGAGCCGGCCGCGATGGCAGCCCCCTGAGCGGCCCATGAGCATCGGCGCATTCTGCCGAACCGGAGGCGTACGGAAAACGGGGAAAAACCCTGATTCTGTGGCGCGCGTCAGGCCGAGGAGCCGCCCTCGGCCGCCCGGGCGAGGCGAGCATCGCGAAGCCGGAAGAACGCCCAGGTGGTCAGGGCGATCATCATCAGGCTCGAGAAGAGCAGCACGAACCAGATCGCGCGGGTGCCGGTGAGCTCGCCGTAGGTGCTGAGCGCCGGATGGATGATCACGACGGAGAACCAGAGCAGCGCGGCTCCCCACATCGTGGCCCACACGCCCTTGCGCCAGGTGAACAGATCGTTCCCGTCCAGGAACTTCATCGGGAGCAGCCCGAAGGCCACCGACTCGAGCGCGGAGACGAACGTGATCGCCAGGGCCGAATCGAGGATCAGGGTCAGCGAGCTCGCGTTCTCCTTGGCGGCGGCGTGCTCGACCGGGATCCAGGCGAACCAGGCGGCGAGACCGAGGACCATCAGGACCCCGTAGGTCGTCGCGACCCGGATCCCCGCGGTCCGGACGCTGAGCTTCTTGGAAGGCTCGTACTCGGCAACCGTCCCGAGCACGACGCCCGGCAGGAAGTGCGCGAGCCGGGCCATCACGACCAGGAACGCGGCCAGCAGGATGAACGGCGGGTAGAGCTTCCACTCCCCCGTCCCATCCGGCTCGAGCCGGCGAAGCACCAGCCGCCAGGTGGAGAAGAAGACGAATGAGACGGCGGCGAACCCGATCACCATCCCGATCAGGTACTGCAGGGCTCCGTCTTCAGTGGGGAATCCGGGCTCGATGAAGGAGAAGAGGATCGCGCTGGCGATCACGCCGAAAGTCAGGGTGATGGCGGGGTGGCGGCGGAACGGGATCCACCCGAACAGGAAGAGCAGCCAGGCCCGCGGCCGGGCGAACCAGCGCTTGATCGTCTCGTGGTTCTTCTCGGTCGCCTTGTTGAAGATCGTCACCGGCAGATAGAGGAGCGCCGCCAGCAGCAGCGCCAGCAGCCCCCCTGGCCGAGATTCTCAGCGGAGAGATTGATGTCGGTCGGCGACAGGAGCCGGTCCGCGAAGGTGGATCGATTCGGGTTGCCGCTCGGCGCGGCGACGGGTGCGGCCGGCGGCGCGGCGACCGCGGCCTTGCCGCCCTTGGCCGACCGCTGCGCCTTGGCGTCGTGATGGGCGGGCCCGGCCGTGGGGCTCTGGTGGGGCTTGACGAGCACCTGTCCGCCCTGCGCGGCGTGATGAGCGCGACCCCCGGAATGCCCGCTGGTGTGGGCGCCCGCCACGCCGCTGAGGCCGGTCGAGGGGGATCCGGACGACGTCGATCCGCCACCGCCACCACTCGGCGTCTGGTCCGGCGGCGGGTCCCTCGGCGGCGGGTCCTTCGGAGGCGGGTCCTTCGGAGGTGGGTTCTCGTCGGGCGGAGGCGGAGGTGGCGGCGGTGGGTTCGGATGAAGGGTGTGGCCGCTGTTGTCGAGGCCGCCGTTGCCGCCCCCGGGGTGCACACCATCGCCGTGCGGAGGGTTCGGCGGGTTCGCCTGCACCGGGCCGTCTCCGAAGACGGTCAGCGAGAGAAGCGCGAGGGCGACGCAGGCAGCGAGCAGCAGCGCCAGGTGTGCGAATTCCTGGCGGCCGCTCCCCCTGGAGCGGCGAATCGAGGGCATCGCGGCATTGTCCAAGATCCCGAACGAATGTCCAGGGAGAAAATCACTGATCTTTCAGTCGGTCCCGTCGTACTCCGGATCGAAGTAGACGCGCTTTCGCCAGGGCGGGCTGATCGCGAACGAGTAGCCCTCCCGGCCCGCGATGGTCTCGATCGGGACCAGCCTGAGGCTCCCGCGCGGCGTCGTCCTCGCCCCCGGGCCGAACAGCGAGCTCCTCAGCCTGGCCGCCACCAGCTCCTGGCGGTGGCGCTCCTCCTCGGACCTGAGCGGGCCCCGGAAGGGCTTCGCTCGGAGCGCCAGCCAGTCCGTCGCGATCATGCCCGCAAGCCCGCGGGAGAGCGATCCCTCGGTCGCGTGCCCGGCGTGGCTGCCGCCCGAGACGTAGAGCGTTCCCTCCGAACGGGTCCAGCCTCGCTCGCCGCGCAGGCCGAGCGATTCGGCCGCGCCCTTCAGCGCCGTCGCGCCGGGAATCTTCCCGGACGCGTCCGAGGCCCAGTCGACGGCCGGGGCATCGGCTCCGTTGTAGCCGTTGTGGGAGCTGGCGCGAGCATCCACGGCGCCGTCCGGATCGATCCGGACCTGGTAGCCCTCCCAGTCGTCGCGGTGGTAGCCCGCATCGCCGTACAGCGCGCGGGAGGTGGCGGAGTCGCCGTAATAGGTCCAGTACTGGACGTAGAGGTGGCCGAGGCGCTCCCCGGAGCAGTCGTAGCCGTGCTCCTCGGCCCGGCTCCGATCGCGGCAGTCGATGACGTGGGTGAAGGCGGTCACCGGGCGGCCCGCGAGCGAGTGTGTCACCCGCCCCGTCTCCGGGCCATCCGAGCAGGCGGGCGCGCGACAGCTGCGGAAGTCCACCGGCAGGGCCGTCATGCCTCGCTCGTAGACGACTCGCGGAGCGTTGTCGCGCACCTCGCTCGCGAGATCGTCGTATGCCATCGCCAGCAGCGGGTCACTGCGGCAGCCGTAGCTCAACCGGACGGCGCAGACGATCCGCTCGCCGATCTCATGGGCGAGGACCATCCCCGGCAGGCGCAGTCCGACCAGCCAGGAGAGCGCTCCCAGCGCCGCCGAGACGAGTGCGATGAGCGCGATCCACTCGACGGTTCCCTGTCCCGATCTGGTCCGGGCACACGCGGATCAAGCTAGGCAGAGAACCGTGCCGGAACGCGCGCAGACGTGCCGATGGCCCCACCGATCAGAGCCGAGGCCCGTGGTACGGTCGCGCCGTGAACAACGGTCTTCCGACGGCCAAGAAGGAGAGGGGCGCGAGGTTCTACATCACGATCGCCGCGATCGTGCTCGCCGCCATCTTCATCCTCCAGAACACGCAGAAGGTGGAGGTGAAGTTCTTCTTCTCGACCAGCAACCTCCCGCTGATCTTCGCGCTGCTGCTGGCGGCGGCCCTCGGCTTCGTCATCGGCCTGGCGCTGCCGCGCTTCCGCCGCCCGCGCCACCACGACGAGTAGCTAGATCCGGCTTCGCCATCAAGCCGCGGCCACAAGCGGCCGCTACAGCTCCTCGACCTGCGCCGCGATGTCCGACGCTGCGCCCTTCGCGTCGGAGAAGAGCATCGAGGTGTTGTCCTTGTAGAAGAGGTCGTTGTCGATGCCGGCGAAGCCGGGGCTCAATGACCTCTTGATGACGATCACCTCGCGGGCCTGGTCGACCTCGATGATCGGCATGCCGGCGATGGGCGAGTCCGGATCGTCCTTCGCGGCCGGGTTGGTGACGTCGTTGGCCCCAATCACCACAGCCACGTCAGTGCGCGGCATCTCGGGGTTGATCTCGTCCATCTCCTTGAGCTGCTCGTAGGGAACGTCGGCCTCGGCCAGGAGGACGTTCATGTGGCCGGGCATCCGGCCGGCCACCGGGTGGATCGCAAAGTTGACCTCGATGCCGCGCTTCTGCAGCTCTTCGGCCAGCTCCTTGACGGCGTGCTGGGCCTGAGCCACCGCCATTCCGTAGCCGGGGACGAAGACCACCGAGTCCGCGTATCCGAGCTTGATCGCCGCATCCTCCGCGCCGATCGAGTGGACCGGGCGCTCCTCCCTCTCCCCCTGGGCAGCGCTCACGGCGCCGAAGCCTGAGAAGAGAAGGTTCCCGATCGAGCGGTTCATCGCCTGGCTCATCTCGAGCGTCAGGATCGTTCCCGAGGAGCCGACCAGGGTGCCGGCCACGATCAGGACGACGTTGTCGAGCGCGAAACCGGCGGCGGCTGCGGCCAGACCGGTGAAGGCGTTGAGCAGCGAGATCACCACCGGCATATCGGCGCCGCCGATCGGCAGGACGAAGAGGTTGCCGAGGATCGCGGCTCCGATCAGGACACCGACGTAGAGCCCCTGCGAGGGCGAGTCGTGGTCGATGCCGAGCACGATGCAGCCGGCCAGGATCGCGGCCAGGAGAAGGCCGTTGAAGATGTGCTGGCCGGGGAACTGGACCGGCCGGCTGGGGATGATCGCCTGGAGCTTGCCGAATGCGATGTTCGACCCGAAGAAGGAGACCGAGCCGATCACCGTTGAGAAGAGGATCGGGACGAAGGTGTCGAGGGGGATGCTCGAGGAGACCGCCGTGACGTGCCGGAACTCCGACCAGGAGATCAGCGCCGCGGCGCCACCGCCGACTCCGTTGTAGAGGGCGACCATCTGAGGCATGTCGGTCATCTGCACCCGGAGCGAGGCGACGACGCCGACCGCGGTTCCGATCAGGATCCCGACCAGGATCAGGACTCCGTTCCCGATCACATCCGTCGAGAGCGTGATTACGATCGCGATCAGCATGCCGACCGCGGCGATCATGTTGCCGCGACGCGCCGTGCTCGGGTGGGTGCCCTGCCGGATCCCGAATATGAACAGGGAGAAGGCGACGATGTAGCAGGCGGTGACGAAGTCGCTGTCCGGAGACAGCGCCGCGACTGGGATCACTGACCGGCCTCCCCCGGGGTCACGGTCTCCTCCTCGGCCTTCTTGGGCTTTCGGTCGCGGCCTCGGAACATGCCGAGCATCCGGTCGGTGACCATGAAGCCGCCGACGATGTTGATCGTGCCGAAGGCGATCGCGATCACTCCGATGGTCTTCTCCAGCGTGTCGTCGGCCGAGCCGATGACGATTAGCCCGCCGAGCATCACGATGCCGTGGATCGCGTTGGTCTGCGACATCAGCGGCGTGTGCAGCGTGGTCGGGACCTTGGAGATGACCTCGAAGCCGACGAAGGCGGCGAGGACGAAGATCGTGATCTCGGTCATCAAGCTCATGAGGCAGCCTCCTTGGCTCTCTCGTTGACGATCTCGCCGTCCTTGGTGAGCAGGGCACCGGCGATGACCTCGTCCTCGGTGTCGACCTCGAGGTCCCCCTCCTCGGTGACCAGAAGCTCGACCAGGTTCTGAAGGTTCTTGGCGTAGAGCGCCGAGGCGTTGCCGGCCATCTGGCTGGGCAGGTTGCCCGGGCCGATGATCTTGACTCCGTCGACCTCGACGGTCTCCCCCGGCTTCGACCCCTCGACGTTGCCGCCGGTCTCAGCGGCGAGATCGATCAGGATGGATCCCGGCTTCATGCCCTTCACCGCCTCGGCGGTGATCAGGCGCGGCGCGGGGCGCCCCGGGATCTGCGCGGTCGTGATGATCACGTCCTGGCGCGCGGCGGCCTGGCCGAGCTCGGACCGAAGCTTCTCGTTCTCCTCGTCTGTCAGGGGCCGGGCGTACCCGCCCTCTCCCTCCGCATCCTTGACGGCCTCGACCTCGAGGAAGCGGCCGCCGAGCGACTGGACTTGCTCCTTGACGACCGAGCGCACGTCGAACCCGGTGACGATGCCGCCGAGCCGCTTGGCCGTGGCGATCGCCTGCAGCCCCGCGACCCCAGCGCCGAGGACGAGGACCTTGGCGGGCGGGACGGTTCCCGCAGCCGTGGTCATCATCGGGAAGAGCTTTCCCGACTCACGCGCGGCGATCAGGACCGACATGTAGCCGCCGAGGTTCGCCTGCGAGGAGAGCGCGTCCATCGACTGGGCGCGCGTGATCCGGGGGATCGCCTCCATCGCGAAACTGGTGACCCCCGCGCTCGCCAGGGACTTGGCGAGCTCCGGGTTCGTGAGCGGCTCGAGGAAGCCGATCAGGATCTGGCCCTGCCGCAGGCGGCCGACCTCCTCGTCCGTCGGCGGCGTGACCTTGAGGACGATGTCGGCTCCCCATGGGTCCTCGCCGACCTTCGCCCCGGCGTCCGTGTACTCGGAGTCGGGATGCGAGGCGCCCTCGCCCGCGCCGGCCTCGACGACGACCTCGATCTCCTTGGCGGTGAGCGCCTTGACCACGTCGGGGACCAGCGCCACGCGGCGCTCTCCCTCTGCGGTTTCCTTTGGAACTCCGATCTTCATGGACGATTCAGGTCCCCTGCGCGGGGATTGCGTCGGGCAATCTAGTCGGTTTCCGCTTCGGACCACTCCGGTAGCGAGGCCGACTCGAGTGCGTCCTCTCGCGTCGCGAAGAACCCGACCTCCGCGATCCTGCCACCCCGCACGCGGTACAGGTAGGAGTTCTCGCTCTGGACCGGCGCGCCACTCAGGCGGCCCGAGCCGCCGTGCGTGGCGCGCATGAAGACCAGACCGCCGTCCAACTCCCGGATCTCCTGGATCTCGAAGTGGTAGTCGTCGGCGAACGTGCGAAACCACTCGCCGAACCATTCCCCGACAGCCTCCTTGCCGCGGTAGGTGCCGGGATTCTGGATTCCCTCCACATGCCGGACCCGGAGGACGACATCATCCGTGTAGAGCTCCATGACCTGCGTGAAGTCCCGCCTGTTGGTGGCTTCGTACTGCCCCCGGATGACGTCGAGGTCCTCGTCGGACACAGGACGAATCAGGCAGGAGCGCCGACGTCCACCATGCCGGCGAGCTTCTCGAGGCAGCGGATGTTCTCCTCGTGGTTCCCGTGCATGGGGGAGACGATCATCCGGTCGACCCCGGCGTCCGCGAAGCGCTTGACGCGCTCGGCGACCTCGACCTCGGTGCCGATCATCGCCGTGGCGTCGACCAGCTCGTCAGGGATCGCTGCATACGCCTCCTCGCGTTTGCCCTCGAGATAGAGCGACTGCACCTCGTCGGCCACTTCGGCGAAGCCGAAGCGCCGGGTGAGGTCGGCGTAGAAGTTCGTCTTCTTCGAGCCCATGCCGCCGAGGTAGAGCAGCAGCCCAGCCTTGACGAGGCCCCGGGCGGCGTCGAGGTCACCGTCGATCGCGACCTGCACGGACGGCGAGACGGCGAAGTCCTCACGGCTGCGCCCTGACTTGCTGAGACCGGCCTCGATGTGCTCGCCCCAGGCCTCCTGCCACTTGTCGACCGAGAAGAAGATCGGAATCCAGCCGTCGGCGATCTCGGCAGCGATCTCGACCGAGCGGCGGCCGATGGCGCCCAGATAGACCGGGATCTCGTTGCGGATGGGATGGACGTTGAGCTTCAGGGCCTTGCCTTGGCCGGTGACTCCCTCGCCGTCGGTCAGCGGCAGCGTGTAGTGCTCGCCGGAGTGCTCGAGCCGTCCCTCGCGGGCGACGATCTCCTTGACGACCTCGACGTACTCCTTGGTGCGGCCCCAGGGCTTGGCATAGGGCACGCCGTACCAGCCTTCGGAGACCTGCGGGCCGGAGGGCCCGAAGCCGAAGATGAAGCGCCCGCCGGAGAGCGCATCGATCGTGATGCCGGCCATCGCGGCGGCCGCGGGCTGGCGAGCCGGGACCTGGAGGATCGCGGCGCCGAGCTGGATCGTCTCGGTCTTCGCGGCAAGGTAGGCGAGCACGCTGACCGCGTCGGAGCCGTAGGACTCGGCCGCCCAGACCGAGTCGAAGCCCGCGCGCTCGGCCGCCAGCACGATCTCCGTCGCCTCGTCTCCCTGCGGGCCGATGCCCCAGTAGCCGAGGTTGAGTCCAAGCTTCAAACCCATGGGGGGTGAACCCTACGTGACCGGGATCGGCCGCGCTTTCAGCCGAATCCTCGTGTTTTTGGGGTGGAGTTCGGGGGGCGAGCGGCCGAGGAGAATGGGCATGACGCCCGAGCAGATGGAATACCGCGCCCAGCAGGCCGAGCATCTGCGCGAGCGCTTCAGCGAACTCGAGCGAGATCGGGAGAGCGCGGGACTCTACGAGGAGGCTCTTGAGGCGCGTCGCCTGCGCCTAGAGCAGGAGGCCTCGATCGCCTACTGGCGCGAGCGCCTCTCCGACGCGGCCTGAGCCCTACTGGGCAAGGGAGGTGACGGTCAGCGTGGCCTGCTGCGCGGGGGTGCTCGGCGCGCTGGCGCTGATCTGGGCCGTGCCGTCCACGAAGGCGTCGACCTGGAAGGTCGCGCTCCGCTCCCCCGCCGAGAGGGTGACGGTGGGCTGTGAGGGATCGGCGACGGTCGGGTTATCCGAGGAGAGGCTGACCACGGTGGTTCCGGGCGCCTCACAGGCGAGCGTCACGGTGCCGATCGAAGAGTTGTGCACGCCCACGCTGTCGGGGTTGAGACTGACTGAGGAGACGGTGGGGCTCGGCGTCGTCGAGCTGACGCTGGCGGTGTCGGTGGCGGACGAGGTGCCCAGGGTCGCCGTCACGACGACCGACTTGGGGTCCGGGGTCGGAGTGGTGGCACTCGCGCCGAAGAGCGCGGACCTGGAACCGGCCGGCACGACGACCGACGGCGGAACGCTCAGCGAGGAGTCGTCGCTCGAGAGCGTGACGTTGGTATCGCTTGGCGCCGGGACGTCGAGCGTGACCCGGTTCGCCGCGAAGCTGTCGCTGTTCGCCACGCAGTGCCTCTCCAGGGACACGGAATCGACGCTGGGACTGGAGACGACCTTGAGCTGGGTGCTGTCGCTGCTGCCGCCGATGGTCGCCGTCAGGGTCTCGGTGACCGTGACGCCGGCGCTCGTGGTGACCGGGAAGCTCGCGGAGGTCTGACCGCCGGGCACCACCACGCTGCCGGGCACGCTTGCCCGGCTGGGATCGGTGCTCTGCAGGGAAACGGCCTGGCCGCCGCTGGGTGCCGCGCCGGCGATCGTCACCTGGCCGTTGGTCGAGTTTCCCCCCAGGATGGGGTTGTCGACGACGGTGACGGCGTCGACCGTGAGGGTCGGCGTCTGGGTCGGAGGTGTGGCGTTGGGGTGGGTCGCCTGGCCCGGAAGGGTGGCGCCGCTGCCGCTGCCGCTGCCGCGCTTGCACTTCTTCTTCTTCCTCTTCTTGGCCGACTGGGCCGAGCGCTTGTGCTTCTTCTTCTTCTTGCACTTGCTCGCGTGCGCGACCGGGCTCGCGCTTGCCGGGACGACCAGCGTCCCTCCGACAAGCGCCGCCATCAAGGCGGCCAGCGTGATCTTCCTGATCAGCAGCGACACGTAGGTTGATTCGGCGCCGGCGCCCGCCAATCAACCTCGGATCGGCGCGCTGGACAGAAGTCCCGTCCTCACTATTGGGGAGTCTCATGGCTGGCTTGCGAAATGCTTGCGCTAGGATGGAGCCATGACACCGGTCCTCACCCCCACCCTCCTCGATCCGGTCGCCGAGACGCTCGAGCTCTCGGAGACCGAGCTGGGCCGCCTGTTCGGCGTCAGCCGGCAGGCGGTGGGCCAGTGGCGCGAGCGCGGCGTGCCCTCGAACCGGATGGCGAAGCTCGCGACCGTCGCCGCCATCTGCGACCTGCTGGAGCATCGGCTGAAGCCGGAGCGGATCCCGGGGATCGCGCGGCGGCCGGCGCGAGCCTACGGCGGGCTCTCGATGATCGAGATGATCGAGCGCGACCGCCAGGACGACCTGCAGGCCGAGATTCGGCGTTCCTTCGACTGGGGCGCGTAATGCGAGTGTGCGCGAGAGCGCAACCCGTTTGGTGAAGTGAGGACGATCCGGCGCGGCGGCTCGTACCTGCGGGTCGCCGACCCCGACTGGGACGATCCACTCGACGGCCGCCACGCCGCGCAGCGCGGCGGCCGTTGGAATCCGCCGGAATCGTTCCCCGTCGTCTACCTGTGCCGGACCGCTGCCGTCGCTCGCGCCAACGTCTACCGGCGGCTGGACCGCCAGCCCTATGGGCCCGAGGACCTTCGCCCCGGGGCCGGTCCGATCCTGCTCCTGACGACCGCGCCCGAGGACCGCTACCTGAACGTCGTCACCCCGGCCGGCTGCCGGGACGCCGGCCTGCCCGAGACCTATCCACACGATGGGCACGGGCGCCTCATCCCCCACGGCCGCTGCCAGCCGATCGGACTTGCCGCACATGAGGCCGGGCTGCCGGGCGTCGCGGCTCGCAGCGCAGTCGCGGATGGCGAGGAGCTGGCCTACTTCGGGGGGCGTCGATTGAGACGCGGAAGAGTCCGGAACTTCGAGCACTGGTTCTGGGACGCGGCGCTTCGCTAACAATGCGACGGTGAGCGACCAGCGCCATCCCGGGGGACTTTCCGGCCAGGAGGCGGCCAAGCGCCTGCACCAGCTCGGGCCGGTCGAGGATCGGACCAGCCGTTCGGTCGCGAGCATCGTCGCGGGCAACGTCTTCACCCTCTTCAACCTGATCCTCGGTGTCTTCTTCATTGCGGACCTCTCGCTCGGTCTGATCGCGGACGCCAGCTTCGGGTTCATCGCCGTGGTGAACAGCTACATCGGGATCCGCCAGGAACTCAAGGCCAAGGAGACGCTGGAGAGCCTCGCTCTGCTGGTCGCCCCGAAGGCGAAGGTCGTCCGCGACGGGGAGCTCGTCGAGCTGCTGGCCGATGAGGTCGTGCCGGGCGATTGGATCCGGGTCGAGCCCGGCGACCAGTTGGTGGCCGACGGCGAGGTGACCGAGAGCCGGGGACTCACCCTCGACGAATCGGTGCTCACCGGCGAGGCGGACGGCGTTCGCAAGCGCGTCGGCCAGCGGGCCCTCTCGGGGGCCTTCTGCATGACCGGCTCGGGCTACTACGAGGTGGACGCTGTCCGGGAGGAGAGCTACGCCGAGCAGGTCGCCGGCGAGGCCCGCACCTTCCGCCACCCGCCCTCCCCGCTCCAAGACGAGGTCAATCTGGTGCTGAAGGCGAGCACCTGGCTGATGCTTCCCCTCGGCGTCGTTCTGATCTTCGCCCTGCAGGCCCGGAGCACTCCGATCCACGACGCGGCGCAGACCGCCACCGCGGGGTTGGTCACCCTGATCCCCGAGGGTCTCGTCCTGCTGATGAGCGTGACCCTGGCGGTCGCCGCCGTCCGGCTCGCGCGACTCGACACCCTCGTCCAGCAGATGAGCGCGACGGAGGCGCTCGCAGCGGTGGACACGATCTGCGTGGACAAGACCGGCACCCTCACCACCGGCGACCTGGAGCTGGTCTCTGTGGACGTCGCCGACCCCACCGAGGCGAGCCGGGTCCAGCAGGCGCTGGCGCGCTTCGCGGCGAGCTCGGGCGAGCGAAACCGGACCCTCGAAGCTGTCGCGGAGAACTACCCGGCCACCGGGGAGCGCGTCCGCGCGGAGGTGCCCTTCTCGTCGGAGTGGAAGTGGAGCGGGCTCACCTTCGGGCGCGGCGAGACCTACGTCCTGGGCGCTCCGGACGTGCTGATGGCTCGGGGCTCGCTGGCGCTGCCGGTGCCCCTGCAGCACAGCCTCGAGGCGAACACCAAGGCCGGGCGCCGCGTCGTCGCGTTCGGCCGCGCCTCGGGCGGGCTCCCGGACAATCCCTACTCGGACCCTCCCCCCGCCGTCACGCCGTTGGCGCTGATCGTGCTCGAGGAGACGCTGCGAGAGGACGCGCGCGAGACGATCCGCTACATGCGCGAGCGCGAGATGGACCTGAAGCTGATCTCGGGCGACGCACCGCAGACCGTGACAGCGGTCGCCTCGGCCGTCGGCATCCCCGCCGGAGCCGGGGTAATCACCGGCGACGAGCTGCCCGAAGATCACGCCTCGCTCGCCCGCATCGCCGAGGAGAACACGATCTTCTGCCGCATCCGGCCGGAGCAGAAGAAGGCCCTCGTCTCGGCGCTCGCCGAGGATGGGCGCTTCGTCGCGATGATCGGTGACGGGGTGAACGACGTCCCGGCCCTGAAGCGCGCAAGGATGGCGGTCGCGATGGGATCGGGCAGCCAGATCACGAAGGGGATCGCAGACATCGTGCTGCTCAAGGACCAGTTCTCGAGGCTGCCGAGGGCGATCACCGAGGGCCGGCGGATTGCGCGGAACATCCACCGCCTCGGCCGGCTCTACGTCACCAAGACCGTCTACGCGGCCGCGCTGATCGTGCTGGTCGCCGTGCCGGGCTGGGCCTTCCCCTTCCTGCCCCGGCAACTCACCGTCGCCGCTTTTCTGACGATCGGGATCCCCTCGTTCGTGCTCGCGCTCGCCCCGAGCGACGGCCCCTTATATAGAGGGCGCCTGCTGCGGGCCCTTGCCGCCTTTGCCGTACCGGCCGGCCTGGCGATCGCCGCTGCCTCGCTGGCGAGCTTCTTCCTGGTGGACACCGTCTTCGGCGGCTCGCTGGAGGCCGGGCGGACGGCGGCGACCACGACGTTGATCGTCCTCGGCCTCTGCTTCATCCTGCTGCTCGAGCGCGGACCGGGTCGCGAGCACATCGCGATCCAGAGCTACATGCTCGCCCTGGTCGCCGCGCTCGGTGCGCTCTACGCGCTGATCCTCGCCGTCCAGCCGATTCGAGACTTCTTCGACCTGACCCGGATGGGCGGTGGCCAGCTTTTCCTGGCGCTGCTCTCGGCGGCCGGCGGCCTCGTCCTGGCGAGCGTCGTCTGGCGCCTCCCTGCCATCGAGAACCTGGAGGACCGGCCGCCCTCACCGGGCGAGGCTCCGACAGGCCCGGTGACGGAGTCCCTCTCCGTGCCCCATGCCCCCACCCCGGCCTCCGGACGGTCGTGATGCCGGCCGCCGAAAACCATCCCGGGCGCGGAACGCCCTCGCACATCGCGCGCCGCACCAAGATCGTCGCCACCGTCGGCCCGGCCAGCAGCTCGCCCGAGGTGCTGCGCGAGCTCTTCGCCGCGGGCGTGGACGTCTTCCGGCTCAACTTCGCCCACGGGACCCCCGAGGAGCAGGCCGAGAGCGTCCGCAGCATCCGGTCGGTGAGCGAGGAGGTCGGCCGTGAGGTCGGGATCCTCGGCGACCTGCCCGGCCCCAAGCTCCGGCTCGGCGACCTCGAAGGCGACGTCGCGGTGCTCCACTCTGGCTCGAACGTCGTGCTCAGGGGGGAGACCAACGGGACCCCCGGCAACGCGGAGCTGCTCATCGTCCAGTGGGACGGTTTCGCGACGGCCGTGCACGAAGGCGATCCGGTCTTCCTCGCCGACGGCAGGGTGCGGCTCAAGGTCCTCTCGATCGAGGAGGGCGCGGTCACCTGCGAGGTCGAGGCGGGCGGCGCGATCAGCTCCCACCAGGGCGTCAACCTGCCGGGAGCCGACCACGACCTTCCCGAGACCGGCGCCTCCGACCAACCATGGATCGACTTCGCCTGCGAGAACGGCATCGACCTGCTCGCCGTCTCCTTCGTGCGCCGGCCCTCCGACCTCGAGAAGGTCGAGGCCCGCCTGCGGGAGCGCGACGCCGACATTCCCCTGGTCGCCAAGATCGAGAAGCCGCAGGCTGCGGAACGGGCGGAGGAGATCATCGCCGCCGCGGGCAGCGGAATCATGATCGCCCGCGGTGACCTCGGGGTGGAGCTGCCGATCGAGGAGGTTCCCGGGGCACAGAAGCGGCTGATCGCGCTCGCCGGCCGCGCCTCGAAGCCGGCGATCACCGCGACCCAGATGCTGGCGACGATGGTGAGGGCGTCCCGTCCGACCCGCGCCGAGGTGACCGACGTCGCGAACGCGATCTATGACGGGACCGACGCGGTGATGCTCTCCGAGGAGACCGCGATCGGCGATCACCCGGTGGAGACTGTCCGGGTGATGGACCGGATCGCGCGGGTGACCGAGCCCCGGCTGCAATTCGGCGAGATGGTCTTCACCCGGGTCGAGGAGAAGGAACACGACATCGCCGAGACGGTCGCCCAGGTCGCGGTGGCGGCCTGCTACCGCCTCGGTCTGAAGGCGATCGTTTGCCCGACGAACTCCGGGCGGACGGCCCGGCTCATCTCCGCGCACCGGCCGCGGGTCCCGGTGCTCGCCGTCTCCCCGAGGCTCGAGACCGTGCGGCGGATGAACCTGCTGTTCGGGATCAGCTCGACGCAGGCCGAGGACTGGACCTCGATCCGCAAGCTGCTCGATGACTGCGCGAACCTCGCCCGCGAACGCGGCGTCGCGGAGTCTGGGGACCTGGTGGCGATCACCGCCGGGCTGCCGGCGCAGGAGGTCGGCACGAACCTCTTCGAGATACACAGGGTTCCGTAGCGGCCACCAGGCCGCTCCACTTTGGGGCGGAGGGCGTAGCCCGGAGCGACTCATGTGGGGCGGCCGCTTGTGGCCGCGATCTGATGGCGAAGCCGCCGGCTGTCCGGACCCGACTCTAGCCTCGGCTTCGCCGATGGCCGATTCGACCGCCCGCAGCGCGCCGGCTGAAACGAGGCACGTCCCCGGTCACCTGCGGCGGGAGGTCCACCGCCTGAACAGGCGGGTCGAGGAGGGCGATCCGCTCTGGCCGGCCCAGCTCGCCGTGGCGATCGCGGTCGGGCTTCATCTCGCCCTCTCGGACAAACTCATCATCGGCCCGATCTGGCTGATCCCGGCGGTCGAGGGGCTCCTGCTTCTCACCCTGGTCGTGATCGCGCCCGCGCGGGTTTCGCGCGCTGGCTGGCGTCATCAGCGCGGCCTGCTCTGGACGATTCTCGGCCTCGTGACGCTGACTTACCTGGTCTCACTCGGCCTGCTGGTGCACTACCTGATCGTCGGCGGGAAGGTGAACGGGCATGCGCTGATCGGGTCGGGTGTCGTGCTCTGGGTCACCAACGTATTGATCTTCTCCGTCGTCTTCTGGGATCTGGACCGCGGCGGCCCGCTGGATCGCTTCGAGAAGGAACGCCCATGGCCGGACTTCCTCTTCCCTCAGATGGACTCCACCGAACACACGCCGATGGGCAAGCGCTGGCAGCCGGCCTTTCTCGACTACCTCTACACATCCCTGACCAACGCGATGGCATTCAGCCCGACCGACACGATGCCCTTGACCCAGACGGCGAAGCTGCTGATGGGCATCCAGGGGATGTCGGCCCTGGTCACCGTCGGGCTGGTCGTGGCCCGGGCGGTCAACATTCTCGGTTGACCCGGGCTCAGTCCCCCGGCGGGTAGTCGCCGGGCGCCGGTCGTTCGGCGCGCGGGTCTCGGCCGGGCAGCACGAACTGCGTGACGATCAGGTTGGCGACCGGCTTGGCGCCCGCGGTGATCTTCGCCTCGAGCACCGCGGTGCTGCGGCCGACGTGGAGCGGCCGGGCCTCGCAGAGCAGCTCGTCGCCGAGCACCCCGGCGCGGAAGACGTTCAGCTTCAGCTCGATCGTCGTGAAGTCGTGGTTCGGCGGCAGCGCGCGGAAGGTCGCCCACGCCGCGACGGAATCGCCGAACGCGGTCCAGACTCCGCCGTGGACGAAGCCGCCGGGATGGAGGTGGCGTTTGTCGACGACCATCCGCCCGGTCGAGACCTCGTCTGTGATCTCGAGCGGCTCGATCGCCATGTCGCCCGGGAACGTGCCGGGCAACCAGGTCTTGATGTTCTCAGGGGTGATGTCCGGATTCACGGCGCGCCACCCTACCCGAGGCCGACGTCGCCGAAGGGCTCGTCGCGCTCGCGGACGGCCTCCTTGAAGCCCTTCTCCGCGGCGAGCTGCTGCCACGCGAACCCCTCCGGAGTGTGGCGCGCGATCCCGTCGAAGAAGACTCCCATCGCCTGGGTCGCCTGCAGGCCCTGGGCATAGAGCGCCTGGTTGACGAGCAGCTTGTGCATGACGAGCTGGTTGATCGGGACGCGGCCGATGCGCTCGAGCAGCGACGCGAAGCGCTCGTCGAGCTCCGCGGCAGGCGCGACCTCCGACGCCAGCCCCCATTCGGCCGCGGTCGCGCCGTCGATGGAGTCGCCGGTGAGCAGCAGCCGCTTGGCGCGGGCCGGGCCGACTCGATACGCCCAGAGGGCGCTGGTCGGCACTCCCCAGACCCGGGCGGGCGGGTAGCCGATCTTCGCCCTGTCCTCGACCACCAGCAGATCCGAGCACAGAGCCATGTCCGTGCCGCCCGCGACGCAGTAGCCGTGCACCTTGCAGACCGTCGGCTTCTCGGAGTGGAAGAGGCTCATGAAGCCGCGCAGGTTGCGGCTCATCATCTGGTAGTCGGTGACCGGGTCCCAGGTGCCCGACGGATCGTGATTGCGCGCCTGGACCGTGGGGTCGAGCGGGGAGCCCTCGGGCGCCTCGGGGTGAGCGATGCCCTCCATGTCGTGCTCGGCCGACGCGACCAGGTCGTAGCCGCCGCAGAAGCCGGAGCCGTTGCCGGCGAGGGCGATCACGTGGACCTCGGGGTCGAGGTTGGCGCGCTCCACGCAGGCGGCCAGCTCGCGCGGCATCTCGAGCGTGATCCCGTTGCCGCGCTCCGGCCGGTTCAGGGTGATCCGGGCGATGGCTCCGGTCACCTCGTAGGTGAGCGTCTCGAGCGTTTCGATCAGTGGATTCAATCAGCGCCGATGAATCCGCCCCGCTTCCGGGGTCGTAGGGGCGAAGATGTCACCCGTGGCGACGAAGGGGAAATACACGACGCTCGAGATCGCGGGACGCGAGGTCCGCCTGTCGAATCCGGACAAGGTCTTCTTCCCCAAGCCGAAGTTCACGAAGCTCGACCTGGTGGAGTACTACGTCGCGGTCGAGGAGGCCGCCGTCAACCAGTTGCGCGAGCGGCCGGGAACGATGAAGCGGTTCGTCGACGGCGTCGGCGGCGAGTTCTTCTTCCAGAAGCGGGTGCCGAAGGGGGCGCCGGACTGGCTCCAGACCGCGACCTTCACCTTCCCCAGCGGCCGCACGGCGACCGAGCTGGTCGCGAACGACGCGGCACATCTCGCCTGGGCGGTCAATCTAGGCGTAATCGACTTCAACCCGCATCCGGTTCGGCGCAGCGATCTGGACAACCCTGACGAGCTCCGGATCGACCTCGACCCCCAGCCCGGGGTCCGCTGGAACACCGTGCGCAAGGTCGCGATGTGCGTCAAGGAGGTGCTCACCGAGCACACGCTGACCGGCTATCCGAAGACCTCCGGCTCCCGGGGCATCCACGTCAACATCCGAATCGAGCCGCGCTGGGACTACATCGAGGTGCGCCGCGCGGCCCTGGCGCTGGCCCGCGAGGTCGAGCGCCGCGTGCCACGGAACGCCACCAGCAAGTGGTGGAAGGAGGAGCGCCACGGCGTCTTCGTCGACTACAACCAGAACGCGCGTGACCGGACGATCGCCTCCGGCTACTCGGTCAGACCCGTTCCCGACGCCCGCGTCTGCTGCCCGCTGGAATGGGCCGAAGTTCCCGACGTGGAGCCTGCCGACCTTCGCCTCGACACGGTTCCAAACCGGCTGGGGAAGAAGGGTGACCCGGCCGCGGACATTGACACGAACGCCGGGTCACTCGATCCGCTTCTCGACCTCGCCCGCCGCGACGAGGAGGGCGGCCTCGGGGACGCGCCGTGGCCACCGCACTTCGCGAAGCAGCGCGGCGAGCCCAGGCGCGTGCAGCCGTCGCGGGCTCGCAAGAGCTGAGAACCGCAACAAGCCCGCCCCACCCGGGGGGCGAACGCTTCGACCTTCCTGCTCAGTGGTGGCTATGCGACCACAGAAAAGGAAGGTCGATGCGGTCTTGGCGAGGTTGGCGGGGCGGTCGTACGGCGTCGTCTCTCGCGAGGAGCTGCTTGCCAGCGGGATCACCGAGGGGCAGATCAGGAAACGCCTGCAAGCTGGCTCTCTGATCGCTCTTCACCGCGCGGTCTATTCCGTCGGCTATCGGTCCGCAAGCGTCGAGGCGAGGTATCTCGCGGCCGTCAAGGCCGTCGGAAACGAAGCGGCTGTTGCCGGGAAGGCGGCCGGCCGGCTCTTTGGGCTGGTGAGCGGATCGCCTCCGCCGGAGGTGATCACAAAGGGGCAGCGGAGGCCGACCGGCGTCGTCGTGCACCGTGGTGCCGGTGTCCGGCCGAGCGATCTGACCGTGTGGCTCGGCATCCCGGTCACGACAGTTCCGCGCACGCTCGTCGACCTGGCTGCCGTCCTGGAGGAAGACGAGCTCGCACGCGCCGTCCACGTGGCGGATGCCCGCCATCACATCACCCCCGAAAAGGTCCGGGTCGTCCTGGGCCGACGTCACAACTGGCCGGGCGCGCGAAAGCTCAGGCGCGTCATCGGTGATGAGGTTCAGGTCACCGTGAGCCGTCTGGAGAGGCGCTTTCTCGAACGACTCCGGGAGGCGTCCATCGCCACTCCGGTGACCAATCAGCGCGTGGACGGGCGCTACGTCGATTGCCGTTGGCCCGCGCGCCGGCTTACGGTGGAACTCGACGGCTACCGCTACCACCGAAGCCGCCATGCATTCGAGCTCGACCGCCAGCGGGAGCGAGAGGCCCGCGCTCGGGGCGACGAGTTCCGGCGCTACACCTGGCGGGACGTCGAAGAGGAGCGCGAGCAAATGCTCGTCGACCTCCACAAACTCCTGGACCTTCCTGATTGAAGGTCGCTATAGGACCACAGATAAGGAAGGTCGAAGGGTTTGGTGGTCAAGGTGGCGGGTGGGGCGTCCGATGTGTTGACGCATGGACACGAACCAGTACGTCCTCGTCCATGGGATGCGCCGGACGCGCTCCATCCTGGAGGGATGGGGAGAGAATCCGGGACCAGTCCTGCGGACCTGGTTCGTCGGCGCCATGCTGATCGCTCTGGGCCTGCTCGCCGCCGTGACCGTGGCGGCGACTCTGCTCCAGCCCGACTACGGGTTTCACTACGGCCCTACTGCCCGCGGCGGTCCGAGCCCCGAGCGCGTTCTCGGCGTGGTGGGGCGCAACTCGCTCGTCCTGGCTCTACACGCCTTCGCCTGCGTGGCCGGCTTCATCGCCGGCGCGACGCTGCCGCTGACCGCCGAGCGGTACACCGGCTTCAAGCGCCTGCTTCACGAGAAAGCGCGGCCGATCGCCTTCGCCTGGGTGATCGGCGTGACCTGTTTCTCGCTCTTTACGCAGACGATCGCGCTCGGCATCGTCGGCTCGACCATCTCATGGGACCTCGGCATCTCGGTGCCGCTGCTCGTCCTGACGGCCCTCCCCCATGCGCTGCTGGAGCTGACGGCGGTCTTCCTGCCGCTCGCCGCCTGGACGATCGCCAGCCGCAAGGGAGAGTGGGATCAGCTGCTCGCCGCGACCTTCGTCACCGTGGCGATCGCCGTCCCGATGCTGATCGTCGCGGCCACCTGGGAGGTCTACGTCTGGCCCCACATCCTCCACTCGGTCGCCCCCACCCAGGTGTTCCACTGGGGCCCGCCGGCGTGAGCCGGCCCCCGGCCGTCTAGATCAGCTGGTCGAACTTGCAGTCCTTCGGCGCCTTGTCCTCGCGCCAGCGGACGATCTTCGAGCCGTGGCGGATGCGGCCTCCGCTGGTGTGGTCGTAGGTGACCTCCACCACCAACTCGGGGCGCAGCGAGAACCACTCGAGCTCGCGGTCGGCATCCCAGCGGCTCGGATCGCCCGAGCCCTTCTCGCCGGTCTCATACGCCGACAGGGTCTTCACCAGCTCCTTCTTCTCCTTGGCCTTCAGGCCCGAGGTGTGGCCGATCGGGCGCAGCTTGCCCTTCTCGTAGAGCCCGAGGATCAGCGAGCCGACCGTCCCCTCGTGCTTTCCGGGCCGCCAGCCCATCACGACGCAGTCGATCGTCCGCAGCCGCTTGATCTTCACCATGCCCTTGCGCTGTCCGGGCCTGTAGATCGCGTCGAGCTCCTTGGCGATCACCCCCTCGCCCGAGAGCAGCAGCGGCTCGGCGCTCTGCGCGGTCTTGTAGAGGGGGGTGATCTCGACCGATGCAGACGCGCTCTTCTTGCGTCCCGGCGCCGCCGCGATCAGCTCCTCGAGCGCCGCCCGGCGCTCGGCGAACGGCTTGCCGGTCAGCTTGCGCCGGTCGACCGCGAGCAGGTCGAACGCCCGGAAGAGGGCGGGCGTCTTCTCGGCGAGCATCTTCACCCGGGACTCGGCGGGGTGCAGCCGGTTCTGCAGCTGGTCGAACTCCTCGCGCCCGTCCTCGTCCAGGATCACCAGCTCGCCGTCCATCACGTAGCGGCCCTCCGGGAACCGCACCTCCGGGAAGTAGCGGCGCAGCGGCTTGCCGCCGCGCGACTGCAGGTAGACGTCGTCGCCGTCGACGTAGGCGAGCGCGCGGAAGCCGTCGTACTTCGGCTCGTACACCCACTCGTCTCCCTCGGGCAGAACCTTGCGCGAGAGGGCGAGCTGCGGCTTGATCGGCGGCTTCAGCGGGAGTGCCATCGGCCGATCCTAGTCAGGCCATAGGCTCGGCCCATGGGCGAGCCGCCACGCAAGTGTGACTTCGTCGTGATCGGCGGCGGCATCGTCGGGCTCTCCGTGGCCCGCGAGCTGCTCGTCCGCCACCCGGACTCCACGCTCTGCGTGCTGGAGCGCGAGGACCGCCTGGCGGCTCACCAGACCTCGCACTCGAGCGGCGTGATCCACGGCGGCATCTACTACGCGCCGGGGTCGCTGAAGGCGAGGCTCTGCGTCGAGGGCGCCCGGCTCCTCTACGCCTATTGCGACGAGCGCGGAATCGAGGCGCGGCGCGACGGCAAGCTGATCGTCGCCGCCGACCAGGACGAGCTCGGGCGCCTCGACGAGCTCGAGCGTCGCGGCGAGGCCAACGAGGTTCCTGGGCTGAGGCGGATCGGCGCGGCTGATATCTCGGAGATCGAGCCGCACGCCCGGGGCGTCGCGGCGCTCCACTCGCCGCAGACCGGGGTGGTCGACTTCGCGGGCGTGGCCGCCTCCTACGCGGCCGACGTCGAGCGTGGTCGCGGCATCGTCGTCACCGGCGCGGGCGTTCGCTCGCTCACGCCCCGCGGGACGACGATCTCGGTCGAGCACGAGCGCGGCATCACCGAGGCGGGCTTCGTGGTGAGCTGCGCCGGAGCCTGGTCGGACCGGCTCGCGGTCGCGGCCGGCGCGCCGGCGGAGCCCCGGATCGTCCCCTTCCGCGGCGGCTACCTGCGTCTCCGCCCAGAGCGGCGCGAGCTGGTGCGGGCCAGCATCTACCCGGTCCCCGACCCCGATCTCCCCTTCCTCGGCGGGCACCTGACGAGGACGGTCGACGGTGAGGTCCTGCTCGGCCCGTCGGCGCTGCTCGTCGGGGCCCGCGACGCGTACCGGCTCTCGCGCGTGCGGGGTCGCGACCTCAGGTCCAACCTCGCCTGGCCCGGAACCTGGCGGCTCATGCGGCGCTTCTGGCGCACCGGCCTGACCGAGATCCGCCACGCCGCCAGCAGGCGCTCCTTCGTCGAGGACGTGCGCCGCTTCGTCCCGGAGCTCGGCGCCGCCGACGTCCTGCCCGGCCCGTCCGGGATCCGGGCGCAGGCCCTCGACCGCGACGGCAGGCTGGTCGACGACTTCGTCGTCCACCGCACCGAGCGGGCGCTGCACGTCCGCAACGCGCCCTCCCCGGCCGCCACCTCCTCTCTCGCCCTCGCCAAACTGATCGTGGACGAGGCCGATCGGCTGAGATAGCTCTTCAGCAGCCGCCGATCAACAGGAAGATCAGCACGATCACGACGATCACCGCCGCGCCGGCGATCAGCCGGCGGCGCATGTAGACGTCGGGGCCGCCGTAATGGCGGCTCATCGGGCCATCCGCCCCGCGGGGGCCGGTGCCGCCGATCAGCTCCTCGTCGCCCGTCGCCGGCGCCTCGCCTGAGCGCGCACGGGCGCGCGCCTGGGCCGCCGCGCGGCGTTCCTCTGAGCTTCTCCCACTCGATTCCATGCGCGCAGCCTAAGGGTCAAGCCCGCTCAGAGTGGGATGGGGATCCCGAGATCGTTCAACGTGATCGCAAGGTCCCGAATCGGGCGGATGCCGCCCCCCCTGGGGACCGAGATCTCCTGAGGCTGGCCAACGTCGCTGACCACCAGATCGAGGGAGAGGGCGATCGACGTCGCCCCGCGGAGGGCCGCCTGATCGGCGGCCGGCACTGCGAGCACGGCCCCGATCTCGATCTCGTGGAGCACGCGGTCGTCGAATCCGACGCAGGCGGTCGCCCGGCCGGAGACGGTGGGGGGCTCCGTGAGCCCGAGCCCGCCGAGCAGCCGCGCGAGGTCCCGCGCCATCGCGTCTCCCCGCAGAGGCGCGGTGATTCGCTCGCAGTCGACACCGCCCTCGTGCCCCTGCCCGGCAACCCGAGGACGGCCGAACCAGGAGCGCGGATGAATCGCCGGCGCGGTCGCGATCCGCTCGTTCGCGGTCGCGATCGCGTCCGTTCCCACCTCATAGGTGTCGCCGTAGACGGTCAGGTAGGCGTTCTCTCCGGTCGACACGAGATGCCCGCCCACAGGGAACCCGAGCGCGCTCGCGCCCAGCCGCCAGTCGAGCCTCGGGACCGTGGTGCCGCCGCCGCTGACGTACGGGCCGGAGAGCCGCAGCCGCAACGGCGCCGACAGCTCCGGCACATCACGCACCGCGACCCGCAGGTCGATGTCCGTGTCGGCGCTCGTGATGGGGTGCGCGGCCGCCGCGTCGAGCATCGCCCGCGGATCGACCGTGTCGTGGTGCGTCCCGCCGCAACCCGCCGCGTTAACAACGGCGACGCCGAGAATTGCCAGGATTGTCCGGCCGCGCATCGGGCGCAGCGTAGTGGCGGCGAATCCCCATGAGCCACCCGAACGTCGAGACGGCCGAATCCCTCGCCCTCCCCGGGCTGAGCACCGAGCGGCGCGCCGCGGTCCGCGACGCCTGGGCCGCCTTCTGGACCTCGCGGGCGATCGTCTGGGCGGCTGGGATGGCGGCGGTGCTGATCTTCGGCTGGGCCTCCGAGGCCTCGGCTCGCCTGGACCCGCTCTATACGACGCTCCCCTACGCCGACTCGTTCGCGAACCTGCTGGTCGCCCCGGCCGCACGCTTCGACGCGGCCTGGTACCTGGCGATCGCCAATCACGGCTATGAGGTGGGTGGCAGGGCTGCGTTCTTCCCGGTCTTCCCCGGTCTGGTCAGGGTCGGCGGAGACCTGCTCGGCTCCCCGCTCGTCGCCGGAATCCTGATCTCCTCGGGCTGTGGCCTCGGCGGGCTCTACCTCCTGCACCGGCTGGTCGCCCTCGACTTCGGCATCGAGCGAGCGCGCACCGTCGTCTGGCTCGCCGCCTGGTTCCCGGGCGCGCTGGTGATCTCGGCCGTCTACTCGGAGTCGATCTTCCTGCTGGTCTCGGTCGGCGCGGTCTACGCGGCCCGGCTCGAACGCTGGCCGCTCGCCGGGATGCTCGGCGCCGCGTCGGCCGCCACCCGGAGCGGCGGTGTGATCGTGATCGTCCCGCTGCTGATCATCTACTGGTACCGCTACCGCCGAATCGGCCCGGACATCCTCTGGCTGCTGGTCGGCATCCCGGCCGGGCTCGCCGCGTACGTCGCCTACCTCGGCATCTCCACCGGCGACCCGACCTCCGTCTTCACCGCCCAGTCCGCCTGGCACCGGAGCTTCGTGCCGCTCGGCGGCCTCGCACTCGGTTTGTGGAGCGCGGTTCGCGGCCTGGGCGAGCTGCTCATCCCGAGCCTCGCCCGTTCGCCCGCGGCTAACACCCATGGCGTCCCGACCCAGTTGCTCGACCTCCGCGACATCGCGATGTTCTGCTTCCTCGCGGGCGGCATCTGGCTCTGTCAGGAGACATTCAGGCGCCTGAGCCCGGCCTATGCCGCCTACGCCGCTTGCGGCCTCGCGCTGCCGCTCTCCGTCCCCGCCGGGGGCTTCGCGCTGATGTCGCTACCGCGCTTCGAGTTCGTGATCTTCCCGCTCTGGATCGCCCTCGCCCTCTGGGCTCACGAGCGTCGAAGGGTCCGGCAGGTGCTCTGGCTGTTCGGGACGCTGCTCGGAATCTGCAGCGCGCTGTTCGCGGTTTGGGCTTTGGCCCCCTAGCGCCTGCGCCTTTCCTTGAAGACCTTGTGGTCCAGGAACGGCACCAAGGTCTTCAGGAACGCGTTCGCCTTCGGCGCCGCGGTGAGCGGGTCGAGGTGGCTGAACAGCGGATTGCGGTTGACGAGCGTTGACTGTTTCCTGGTGATTCGCGACCGCGCGATCAGGTGGCGCGCGCCGTTGAGAACGTGGGCGCCGGAGAGATCAGTGGCGATGGCGTAGAGCGGCAGATTCACCTTGCGGGTGTGGAAGAGGCGCAGCCCGAGGAAGTTCCCGACGTCGTTGGCCTGCATCTGGTCCGCGCCGTTGGTGTCGATCGTGAGCCGCTTCGGGAAGTACCACTCGACCGCGTTGGTCGGCTCCTGGCCGAAGGTGGCAGCGAGGCGGCTGATCGGGGTCACGCCTCCGTCGGCCCAGTCCCGAGGGTTCCCCGAAGCCGCGAGCCCTCCGCCGTTGATGTGGAGCAGGCTCAGGTCCGCCGGTGAGGAGTCGCGGTCGAAGGCGTATCCGAGCAGTGCCCGGTTGGTCACCGGGAACGGCGGGTTGAACTGCGGCGGGAGCAGCGGGAAGGCCTGCAGGGTCGTCGCGGAGGCGGTCGGCGCCTGCTCCGCGTAGAGCCCGCCGACCTCCGCGAAGAGCCCGGCGGCCTCCGGGATCCCGATGCCGAGCAGGTCGAGGAAGGGGTCGCTCGTCTGCAGATCGGACACGGCCTGCTGGGCCTGGGCCAGGTCGTAGGCATCGAAGCTGCCCAGCAGCCCGCCATCGATCAGGACGAGCCCGCTCAGGTCCTTGTATCCCGGCCTCCCATTGAAGTCCCACGCCGCGTACGCGGCCGTCAGCGACGCGCCGAGTGAGTGCCCGCCGAGGATGACCTTGCGGCGACCGTGCGCGCGAGCCTTCAGCACCACGGCGCGGGCATCGTTGAGGGCGACGGCCATCCCCCAGTCGCGCGCATACGGGTCCTCGCCGCTCCGAAACTGGAAGTGGTTCGCCGGGCTGCCGCCGTTGGCGATCCAGCCCAGGTAGTAGTCGAAGGCCTGTTGCAGGGAAATTCGCCCGGCCGCAGCCGCGGCGAACATCGAAGTGTCCTCGAGCGCCTGCGTTCTCCGGTCGATCGCCCAGACCTGGAGACCGGGCACCCGCTTCACCAGGTAGCGGGCGTCGAGCGTGAAGTCGCCCGCTCCTCCCTGGGTTCCGGGCATCAGGACGAGCACTCGCTTCGCCGAAGCCGGCCCGAACTTGTGGACCGTCACCTGGTTGAACTGGGCCGGGCCGGCCGCGGGCGGGGTCGGCACGGTGGCGACGGTTTCCCGCGCGCTCGCGGGCGCGGCGCCTGCCACCACTGCGATTACCGTCGCGGCCAGCGCCAACCCGGCACGAACTCCAGACCTCGTCAACGTCTCCTCCTCCATCCCTGGAGGACTCAGCCTAGTTAACGGCTACTTCGAATGCCCGTTGGCGTTGCCGTTGCCGGCCCCGTTACCTGGCCCGTCCCCGGGCGTCGTAGGGCTTGGATGGTCCGGCACCGTGTGGGTGGTCGTGTGCGTCCCCGAGTTGCCCCCCGCGTTTGACTGGGGAGGAGGGCCCGTCTGCTTCGGCTTGGCCTGGCCCGGGGGCGTGGAGCCGTTCAGCCCGATCGCCTTGCCCTGCTCGTGGCCGACAGCCTTGCCCTGAGCCTTGCTCTGCTGGTCGATCGCGTGCTGGTGGGCGGCGTCCGACTTGCCCTTGCTCGACTGCTTCTCCGTCGCGGTCGTCGTCTCCGAGCCGGCCTTGCCCCTGCCGTCGGCGTGGGACCCCTGGCTGTGGTTCGAGGCCTGCGAATGCTCCTGCGGCTGGTTGGGGAGCGTGATGCCGACCGAGTGAAAGGCATCGCGGGCGGGCCCGGGCACGGTCACACCGGCGAAGGCGAGCCCGGCCAGTACAAGCGGGATCAGCGCGACGGCGATCCCGACCCTGGCTACCAATGCGAATCTCGAGCGAGGCTTCCTCGCCGTGTTCGTCATGACCTGCGTCTCGGCCTCGATGGTCGCCGCGCGGGCGGCCTCGGCGAGGCGGGGCACGAGCGCCGCGCCGATCGCGGGATCGGGCCGGGTGGGCACGGCCGCACGAAGGGCGGTCTGGAAGAGGGCGACTTCGTTCATCTCATACTCATAAGCGCCGTTGCCGCTCACAGGGTTACTCCCTTCCGGGTGAGCTCACGCTTGACGGCCGCCAGCCCCCGCCGCTGCAGGGCCTTGACGGCCCCGGGGCGCTTGCCGACCGCCTTCGCGACGTCCTCGACGCTGAGATCCCCGATCACGCGCAGCAGCAGGACCGCCCGCTGGTCCTCGGAGAGAGTGGCGAGAACCCTCTGCACCTCCTCGGTGCCGATCTTGGCAAGCGCCTCCTCGGCGGCGTCATCGACCCGGCCGCCGGGTTCCGGGGGCTCCGCAGAGAGCTCCACCGGCCGGCGGGCCGAATGGCGCCGGGCGTCGATCAGCCGGTGGTGGGCGATCGTGAAGACCCAGGACCGAAAGCCGTCCTGGTCTCCGCCGAAGCGCGGCATGTCGCGGGCGACCTGCAGGAAGACCTCGCTGAGGACGTCCTCCGGGTCCGGAGCGTTGTTCGCGCGCAGGTATCCGAGGACCGGCGGAGCGAGGTCTTCGTAGATCTCCTGCCAGGCGGCTTCGTCTCCCTCCCTAGCCGCCTCCAGGCGCGAGGTGAAACGCTCTGGGGACATCCCGCAGGCGACGGTACAGGACGGGCCCGAATTCGCCCCTAACCTACAGGCTGTATGTCAACTGCTCCACAGATGTCCACCCAGCCGGGCCGGCGCGAGGCCGAGGCACGGGCGACGAGGGAGGCGCTGATCGACGCGGCGCGCGATCTCTTCACGGACCGCGGCTACTCCGGCGTCGGCACAGAGGAGATCGTTACCCGTGCGAAGGTCACACGAGGCGCCCTCTACCACCATTTCACGGACAAGCGGGATCTCTTCCGGGCGGTCTTCGAGCGCGTGGAGGAGGACCTGATGAAGCGGATCGGGACCACGATGGAGGAGGCGAAGGACCCCTACGAGCTGATGCTCGGCGGGATGCGCGCCTTCCTGGACGCCTGCGAGGAGCCGGCCGTGAAGCAGATCAGCCTCACCGACGCCCCGGCCGTCCTGGGCTGGGAGGAGTGGCGTGAGATCGACAACCTCCACGGGCTCGGACTGACCCGCGCCGCCCTTGACGGCGCCGTCAAGGCGGGCGTGATCCGGCCGATCGCCACCGAGCCGATGGCGCACCTGTTCGTCGCCGCCCTCTCCGAGGCGGCCTTCGTGATCGCGCACGCCGAGCACCCGCGCGAGGCTCGCGCCGAGGTGGAGGAAGCCCTGCTTCAGCTGGTAGATGGACTGCGCGCCTGACGTCTCGCCCGCCGTCGTTCCAGCGCCAGCTTGATCCGCTTGCGCAGGTAGAGCACGATCGCGATCCCGATCGCGAGCAGGACGACCACCACCGCGAGCGCGATGAACGGCTCCTTCAGGGCAAGAGCGACTACGGCCGCCATCAGCCCGTCCTCGACCAGGCTCATGATCACGTTCGAGAACGGCTCGGGAGAGGCGTTGATGCCCAGCCTGATTCCCGCCTTGAGGCTGTGAGCGACCAGCGCAGTTGAGCCGCTGGCGCCGCCGACGGCCACCGTCTCCGGCCCGGTCACGTGGTCGAGCCCGGCGAAGGAGACGCCGATCAGGCTGCCGATCGCCGGCCGGATCGCGGTGTGGAGCAGGTCCCAGGTGCTGTCGAGGAACGGCACCTTGTCGGTGATGAACTCGATCGCGAACATCACCCCGGCCGCGATCAGGATCGGTCCGGTGGTCAGCTCGTGCGGAACCTCGCCGAACCCCGCCCGGCCGAGGAGCCCGAGCAGGAATACGGTCCCGTAGGCGTTCAGCCCGGCTGCGTACCCGGCGCTGATCGTCGTCGGCACCAGCTCCATCGGAGCCGCACCCTAGTTGAGGGTGGTACGGGGCGGGATCAATCTCCGTGCCCGATCAACTCAAGTCGCTTCGGGCTTCGCCCTGCGCTCCAAAGGAGCGCGGTCTTGCGCTCGCTAGTTGAGCCGCTCGACGAGCTGCGCCTCGCCCTGGCCGCCCGCGACGCACATCGTCTCGAGCCCGACCGCGTGGTCGTCGGTCTCCATGACGTTGAGGAGGGTGCCCATGATGCGGGCGCCCGTCATGCCGAACGGATGCCCGAGCGCGATCGCCCCGCCGTGGGTGTTCATCTTCTCCAACGGGATGTCGCACTCGGCCATGATCGGGATGACCTGGGCGGCGAAGGCCTCGTTGAGCTCGACCACGTCGACGTCGCCGATCTTCATCCGCTGCCGATCGAGGACCTTCTTGATCGCGCCGATCGGGGCGACACCCATGTACTCCGGCTCGTTGCCGTGGGTGGCGGCCGTCAGCAGCTTGGCGCGAGGCTTCAGGCCGAGCTCCTTGGCGCGGTCCTCGGACATCACCAGCACGGCGGCCGCACCGTCGTTGAGCGGGCACGAGTTGCCGGCGGTGACGCCTCCGCCGCCATCGAACGCCTCGGGCAGCTCCGAGAGCTTCTCGAGCGTCGAGCTGGCGCGGGGGCCATCGTCCTTGGCCACCTCGTTGCCGTCCTGGTCCGTGACGGGCACGATCTCGCGGTCGAAGAAGCCGTCCTCCTGGGACTTGACGGCCAGCTCCTGTGAGCGCTGGGCGTACTTGTCCATGTCGGCGCGGCTGACCTCGTACTTCTTTGCCACGTTCACGGCCGTGACGCCCATCTCGATATAGGCGTTCGGCGTGCCGTCCTTGCCCTGCAGCTTCTCGTTCTGATCGGCGGCGCCGGCCGGCTCGGTGCGCTCGTTGTAGCGGCTCACCCACTCGACGCCGGCGGCGATGTAGGTATCGCCCTGCCCGGCCCGCACGGCGTTCGCGGCGTGACGGATCGAGTCGAGGCTGGAGGCGCAGTAGCGCGACATCGTCACGCCGTTCGTGGTCTCCGGCAGCTTCTCGCTGAGCAGCACCATGATCCGCCCGATGTTGAAGGCCTGCAGGCCCTGCGGCATGCCGCAACCGCAGAAGACGTCCTCGACCGAGGCGGGATCCACGTCGGGATTCCGCTCGAGCAGCTGGTCGATCACGAAAGCGCCGATCTCATCGGGCCTGAGCTGGGCGAGCGAGCCCTTGAAGGCCCTGCCGATGGGCGTGCGGATGGTGTCGACGATCACTGCCTCGGGCATCTGCGGATCTCCTTAAGTCGGTGTCACGGCGATGGACGGACGCGGAATGGTACGGACCTGCGCCGCGTGGCGGCGGGCTAGGATGCCTCCGATGCCGGATTTCCGAGCCCCACGCGTCCGCATGCCCAGGATCACGCTGCCCGGCCGAGCCGGGGGACGCGCCACGAAGCCCACGGCGTCCAAGGCGAAGACGAAGGAGCAGCCGAAGACCGGGAACGGGGCGAAGCCGGCCGAGGCCAAGGGGCCCGAGACCAAGGGACCCGAGACCAAGGAGGCCGCGAAGCCGACGGCCGCCAAGGCCGCCGCCGCCGCAAAATCGGCGGCCACAAGAACCGCCGCCGGATCAACCCCCGAGGCCAACCTCCAGGAGCGCATGGAGGGCCTGCAGGGGTGGATGGCCGAGATCGAGCGCAAGCAGGGGCGCATGACCTACTTCGGCATCGCAGGGCTCCTGATCGCGATCCTCGCGGCGGGCGCGGCCCTCTACTTCGGGCTCACGGCCAAGTCGGACAGCGCCACGAAGGGCGACGTGGACGCGCTCACGAAGCGGATCGACGCCCTCGAGGCGGCCGCGACCAAGAACTCCAAGGACACGCAGGCCGCCCTCAACTCCTCGGTGTCCCAGCTGCAGCAGTCGATCGCCTCCATACAGAAGCAGCAGACGCAGAACGCGGCCAGCATCTCGAGCCTGCAGACGCAGGCGTCGTCCGGCGCGTTCGGCAAGGGCGGACTCGGCGCGGGTGCGGGCGCGGGCACGACCATCACGCCCGGAGCGACGACCACGACGACGCCCTCCGGCAAGTAACTAGTTACATCTGCCACTAGGTTGTCACCCGCGTCCGGTGGGTGCTCTAGCGTGATTTGCGGAATCGGCTCGAAAGGAGGTCCTCGATGCCTGAGGGCTACTGCGTCAAGGAACGCAAGAAGGTCGAGATCAAGGATCCCCAGCAGGTGACCATGAAGAACGGTCGCCCCGCGATTCAGGGCACATGCCCCGACTGCGGGACGAAGATCTTCAAGATCGGGAAGCTCTCCTAGCTCAGGCGTGCGTGCGACCTCGGCCGGGGCGGTCCGGTCGAGGATCGCCATCCTCCGTCGGCGCACCGGGTCACGGCAGCTCCACGAGCCCTCCGAGCACACCGACGTAGGCGGTGCCGTCGGGACCCAGGGTCACCGGGGAGTAGTTGTTGTTGAAGCCGAACCCGGTGCCGGCGAGGCGGCGGTAGACGGTCCGCCCGGTCCGGAAGTCGAGGGTGGTGAGGTACCAGGCGTCGAGGCCGTCCGAGCGGGGCGGCTTCGTATAGGTGTAGACGAGGCCGTTCGCCAGCGAGAGCTTCGGGACCACGGATGGTGCCCGTTCGCCACTGGCCCAGACCTGCTTGCAGCGGAAGCGCGCCCTGCGCTTCTTGCGGCGCCTGGCGTGCTTGCCCGGCTTCTTCTTGACCACGTCGATGCGGGCGAGCCCGCCCACGCTCTCGCTGCCGCCCAGATCGCTGCCGCTGATCACGTAGCCGTAGTTGTTCTCGACGATCATGGAGCGCTTGGTGGCGATCAGCGAGTTGTCGGTCGCGCTCGCCCCCTTGCCGAAGGCGGAAGCCGAGCAGACCACGCGCGCTTTCGCCTTGCGCTTGCCGCGTCGGTGCTTCCTCTTGGCCTTGGGGAGGGCGCGGGCGCGCCGGTAGACGACGACGTGCATCGGGTCGGCGTTGTCGGTGATCGAGACCCACCCCTTCCCCATCAGAGTCGGGGTGGTCCCGGAGCCGGCGTCGCTCTGGCCCGGCTTGTGGACGCCGGAGTTCGGATAGACGATGCGCCAGCTCACCCGGGGCTTGCCCTTGGCGTCGGCGTCGAAGCGGTAGAGAGCCCGGTCGGAGACGATGAAGACACCGCCGGTCTCGTCCACCGCGAAGGAGTTGGAGATCCCCTCGCCGGAGAGCCGCATGGTGCGCACGGTCCCGTCGCCCCGGTCGACCGTGCCCACGAGGCCGCCGCGCGTCACGAACCAGAGCAGCCCCTTCCAGTCGGGGAGCGCCGAGACGATGCCCTCCCCGGCGGGGATCTTCGAGCTCAGGTCGTAGTCGTGGTCGACGGCGAACCCGGTGCCCCTCTCCGAGACGACGAGCAGGTGGTGGTCGTTCGTCGGGATCACCGCCCGGTCGTGCTGGTCGAGGAAGAAGTAGCCGCCTCCCGAGAAGTCCGTGAAGAGGTTGCCGCCCGCCGTCACGTTGCGTATCGGGAGGGGCATCGCGGCGAGCACGGCGAGGCTGTGCGGGTCGAGCAGGGCCAGGACGGGCCGGTCGATGCCGACGCAGATGGTCACGATCCTGCCGTGGGAGTCGAAGGTCACCGATCCGCACTCGCGCGTGAAGAGCGTCGAGGGCTCGGGACCGTCACCCAGCGGCCCCGAGACCGCGTAGGTGTCGCTCATGTAGGCGTCGTCGTGGAGGTTGCTGCGCCCGTTCGGCGCCATGAACGGGTTGCGGGGCGGCTGGCTCATCCCTCCCACCGGCGACGGACTGGCCGCAGTGCCCTCGAACTGCGTCGCGGAGCCGCCGAGCGGGTCGCCCGCGATCGGCACGACCGGCACTCCCGGGACCTGACCGAGGGCTGCGCCCGCCCACGCCGCCAGGGCGGCGAGCGCCGCACATGTGAGAAGCATCACCTCGCAAGCCCGGTGGCGCATCGTGCGGCGAGCATAAGGGAGACTTCGTGCGGAATGGATCAGAAGCCGCTCGAGCTCATCCTCGCCCGGAACCTCCTGACGAGCCTCTCCACCCCGGCGTTCCTGGTCGACGAGAGCGGCGCGCTGATCTTCTACAACGAGGCTGCCGGCGCCCTGCTCGGCATCTCGTTCGAGGAGTCGGCGCGAATGCCCGCCGAGGAGTGGAGCCACGCGATGGGCCCCTTCGGCGAGAACGGGAACCCGATCCCGATCGAGGAGATTCCGACGACCAGGGCTCTGCGGCATGGCCGTCCCGCTCACGGGAACTTCAAGGTGCGCTCCATGAGAGGCGAGGAATACGAGATCGAATCGACGGCGCTGCCGATCGAGGCCGAGGGCGGCCAGCAGGGGGCGATGATCTTCTTCTGGGCGCGTGCCAACAGCACGCGCGGAGCGGGTTAGACCGCTATAGGCTGGGCAGGAGGAGAAGGAGGAGGTTGCTGAGGCTGTGAGGAGGAGATGAAGCTGAAGGTGTGGGGTGCGCGTGGCTCGGTCCCGGCGCCCGGACCGGAGATGAACCGCTACGGCGGCAACACCTCGTGCGTCGAGCTCGAGCTCTCCGACGGCTCGACCCTGATCATCGACGCCGGCACGGGCATCCGCAGCCTCGGTGTCGGCATCGCCCAGAAGCTGCCGAAGATCAACATCCTTCTCACCCACCTCCACCTGGACCACATCCAGGGGCTGATGTTCTTCGCGCCCTGCTTCCGCTCGGAGTCCGAGATCACGATCTGGGGACCGTCGTCACCGGAGGCGTCCCTCGAGGAGCGCATCGCGCGATACATCTCCGCCCCCCTCTCCCCCGTCGAGGTGCGCGAGCTTCCCTGTGAGGTCAACTTCCGCGACACGCCGCCGACCGAGTGGCAGCTCGGGCCCGCCAAGATCCGGGCTGAGGCGGTCACCCACCGCGGCCCGACGCTCGGCTACCGGATCACCGACGGCCCGGCCACTCTGACCTACATCTCCGACCACGAGCCGGGGCTGGGCGCGCCACTGGAGTCACTCGAGCCCGAGTGGATCTCCGGCTACGACCTCGCGCGCGACACCGACCTGCTGATCCACGACTGCCAGTACACGGACGAGGAGTACCCGGACCACGCGGGCTGGGGTCACTCGCGGCTCACCGACACGCTGACCTTCGCCCGCCGGGTCGAGGCCGAGAGGTTGCTCATGTTCCACCACGATCCGCTCCACTCCGACGACTTCCTCGATCGCTTCGCGGAGACCGCGCGCGAGCGCTGGCAGGAGCTGGGCGGGCCCGACGGGGCGATCGAGATGGCGGCCGAGACCCAGGAGATCGAGGTCGCCGCCCCGGCGAAGGTGGCCGCGGCGACCTAGGTCCCTGGCGGGCGCCGGCCCGCCCAGGGCCGCTCGGCTTCGAGCTGCGCTCCGACCGAGACCAGCACGTCCTCCCGGTTCGGACGGGCGACCATCATCACCGAGCGCGGCAGGCCCGACTCCGTGAACCCGGCGGGGATCGCCGCGGCGGGCTGGCCCGTGTAGTTCCACCTGAATCCGTACGGATAGACATTGGCCATCGCGTTCATGGTCCGCAGCGCGCCCTGGCCCAGAAGCTTTCCGACCTCGAACGGGGGCTGGGCGGTGGCCGGGGTGAGCAGCAGGTCGAAGTCGCGGAAGAACGCCTGGATCTTGGTCGTGGCGCCAACCATTCGGTCCTTCACCTTTCCCATCTTGCGATCGCTGAACAGGCGGCCCATCCGGACGAAGCCCTTGGTCTGATCCGAGAGGCGCTCCGGGTGCGGCAGCGTGAGCGCCTCGTCGCGGATCCCTCGGAAGTACATCGGGAAGAAGTCGTTCCTGGCGCTGCTCCAGGGCGGCGCCGCCTCCGTCACCTCGTGGCCGAGAGAGCGGAGCAGCTCGATCGTCTCCGTGTAGCCGGCCAGCACCTCGGGCGCCTTTCGCACCGGCGTCGCCGTCTTGGTCGTGCAGGCGATCCGCAGCTTGCCGGGCGCGGTCCGGGCGGTCTCCACCAGCGGCCGCTCGAACGGGGGCGGCACGTCCAGGTCGCCCCTCTCCGGCCCGCTCATCACGTCGAGATAGAGCGCCGTGTCGATCACACTCCGGCTGACGCAGCCGGAGACGGACAACCCATACCAGTGCTCGCGGTCCGGCGAGAGCGAGATCCGGTTGCGCTGTGGCTTCAGGCCGAAGAGGCCGTTGAAGGCAGCCGGGTAGCGGATCGAACCGGCCCCATCCGTGGCGTGGGCGATCGCGCACATGCCGGCGGCGACCGCGACCCCGCTGCCGCCACTCGAGCCGCCGCAGGTCAGCGAGGTGTCCCACGGATTGCGGGTCGGCCCCCAGGTCGGGCTCTCCGTGAAGCCGTAGATCGCCAGCTCCGGGAGATTCGTCTTGCCGAGGATCGTCGCCCCCGCTTCGCGCAGGCGCCGGACGACCAGCGAGTCCTCGGCGGCCGGATCCCCGTAGGCGGCGGTGCCATGGGTGGTCACCTCGCCCGCGTAGTCCACGTTGTCCTTGATCGCGACCGGGACTCCGAGCAGCGGGGCGTCATCTCCCTTGGCGAGTCGTTCCTCGGCTCGCTCGGCGTCGGCGCGAGCGCCCTCCGCCAGCACCACCCGGTAGGCGTTCAGCTCAGGGTCGAGGCGACGGATCCGCTCGAGGTAGAGCTCCACCAGCTCGGTCGGGGAAACCTCCTTGGCGCGGACCATCTCCGCGAGGCGGGCCGCTCCGGAGAAGGCGAGGTCGTCGCTCATGGGGCGCACGCTATCTGTACGCCCCACCCCGTGCCCCCGGATCAGCCGCGGGTCACGGGGGATCTGAGTTACTGCAGAAACCGGAACCGGAACCACCCAAAAATGTTCTAGGGCCACACCACGATTCCGGGGAGGGATTCGGATGCGAAAGAAGACGATGGGACTGATCGTCGTCGCCGCGTGGGCGTTGTCTGCAGCGGGGGCCACCGTCGCGCTGGCGGCGACGATCGTCGGCGATGAGGGCCCGAACCAGCTGTTCGGGACCCATGCCGCGGATCAGATCCAGGCCCTTGCCGGGGACGATGCCGTGTTCGCCAAGTCCGGGAACGACCTGATCGATGCCGGGGACGGCAACGACACGGTGTTCGGCAGTCAAGGCAAGGACGGCGTCGACGCCGGGCCCGGCAATGACATGGTGGATCTCGGGGGAGGCGCTGACACGGCGTTCGGACAGGATGGGAACGACGTCCTGCTCGGTCGCCGGGGCGCCGACCATCTGCGCGGGCGCAACGGCGACGACATCGTCCGCGGCGGACGGGGGCACGACCTCCTCTTCGCCGGAGTCGGCGTCGACACCGTCTTCGGCGGGCCCAATGACGACGTCATCTACGCGCTAGCCCAGGCGGATGCCGCCACGCCGGGTGGCGACAGGGTGTTCGGGGGACGCGGTCATGACGTGATCCACGTCAACGACGGCGAGTCCGACTCGGTCAACTGCGGCCGCGATCGCGACGTGGCGATCGTGGACCTCGGCGACCTGGACCAGGTGCGCCATTGCGAGGTCGTCATCCAGCGGGCCCCGAACCCGCACGACAACCAGCAGGAAACGGGCGCGTAGCTGATTCGCGGGGGGTCAGGCCCTGGTGGGTCTGGCCCCTTGCGTCAGCTCTCGGAGAGGATCTTCGCCTTCTCGCGCTCGAATTCGATGTCGGTGAGGGCGCCCGACTGCCGTAGCTTCTGCAGGCGCTCCAGCTTCGCAATCTGATCGCCGGTGCCGCCAACAGTGCTCGCCGCCGATCCTGTGCCGGTCCCCCAGGGGAGCCTGCTGGCCATCTGCTGCAGCGCGCCCGCCTGGCCGAAGCCGCTGCTCATCCCGGTGGCGGCCCTGCCGCCGCCGGTGCTGGCCACCCGGACCTCCGCCTTCGCCCGCTGCTCGCCGCGGTGCGTCAGGTCGTGGACCAGGTACCGGAGCGACACGAACAGCACCGGGAGGCCCATCACGAGAAACACGCCTCCAACGATCATGGCGCCGAGCTTGCTGCCGGCGTTCTGCTTGACGGCCTCGTTGGTCAGCGCGGCGATCAGCGACACGGCCCCGGTGGCGGTGAACGCGATCCCCCAGGCGAAGGCCGGGAACGAGAAGTCACTCTCGAGATTGAGCGGCCGGTCCTTGTCCCAGGGCGGATCGCCCCGATAAGCGAACAGGCCGATGCCGATGACGGTGGCGAAGATCGACCCCATCAGAATGAGGATGTCCGTTCCGGTGCCCGACGGGCAGGGTTGGGCGATCTGGTACGGCGTGTTGCCCGATGCGCACGTCCCGGTCTCGAGCAGCGAGACCAACTTCACGTTGGCGAGGATCAGCCCGCCGATGAACATCCCGAGGCCGAGCGGCGCTTTGATCAGATAACCCATTCCTTCTCCCAGCGCGGCAGCCTACCCCGGGCGCGTGACCGACGGCACCGTTCTTGTAAGAATTCAGGCGTTCGTTGAGGCAAGACGGGTCGCCCGGCCCGCGCAAGGGGAAGGGGCGAAACCGGATTGCGTTTCTGAAAGGAGACGCCATGCGACCTGCTGACGGAGGGAATGCCGGCAACCCTGATCTCACGGGGCAGCCGCTCGAAATCACCACACGGCGCGACGGTGATTCGGTGACCATCGCGCTCGACGGAGAGCTCGACCTGGCGACGGGAACCAAGCTCGATGAGGCAATACGCGACGCCGAGGAGAGCGAGATCGGTGCGATCGTCCTCGACCTATCCGAGCTCTCCTTCGTCGACTCCACCGGCCTCAGGTTCCTCCTGCAGGCCAATGCGCGGCACCGAGCGGACGGCGACCGCCTCACCTTCGTGCCACCAGAGCACCCCGGCGTCAAGCAGCTGCTGGCGGTGACGGGCACCAGCGAGCTGTTCCGGTAGGGCGTCCGGAGCGAAAGGCATCTCCAGCGGGTGGCGCCGGATTTCACCCTCGACACGCGCTCTTGCGCGTGTCGATGAAATCCGGCGACAGGACCCGCTGGCCGATCCCCAGGTCTGACGCCTAGGAGCTGGGCGCCGTCGCGCGGTGCGGAAGCTTCCAGTCCGGCCGCGGGAAGTGGCAGGTGTAGCCGTTCGGGTACTTCTGCAGGTAGTCCTGGTGCTCTTCCTCGGCCTCCCAGAACGGGACGGCCTCGCTGATCTCGGTGACGACCTTGCCGGGCCAGATGCCTGAGGCGTCGACGTCGGCGATCGTGTCCTCGGCCACCTGACGCTGCTCGTCGGTCGTGTAGAAGATCTCGGAGCGGTAGCTCGAGCCGATGTCGTTGCCCTGGCGGTCCTTGGTGCTCGGGTCGTGGATCTGGAAGAAGAACTCGAGGATGTCCCGGTAGGAGATCCGCTCGGGATCGAAGACGATCTCGACGGCCTCGGCGTGGCCGGAATGGTTGCCATAGGTGGGATGGTCGTTCTCGCCGCCGGTGTATCCGACGCGGGTCGAGATGACGCCGTCGCGCTTGCGAAGCAGCTCCTGGACTCCCCAGAAGCAGCCTCCGGCGAGGATCGCGGTCTCGGTCTTATCGGTCATTGCGCGGCTCCTTGTGTCGACGCCCGAACTCTCTGATCGGGACTACTCCTTAGTCCATCCTAGGCCGCACCCGTTACTGCCCTGAACCCTCACATCCCGGGCATCGGGCTTCTCGCCCAGGGCGTCAGGGCCCGGGTGAACCGCCGCCAGCGATAGCGGCGCAGCGCCTTCTTGACGAGCTCCTTGTCGTGGGGATAGGTGAGCAGCTCATCGGCCTCGTCCGGCGTCAGCCAGCGCAGCTCGTCGACCTCGTCATGGGCCTTGAACTCCCCCTTCACGGGCTCCATCAGCCAGTAGCGGACCAGCTTCCGCCGAGACTTGCGATCGAGATAGGCGACGTGGGGCAGCTCGGGCCCCAGCTCGCACTCGTACCCCGTCTCCTCATGGACCTCGCGAAGGGCGGCCTCCTGCCACCCCTCCCCCTTCTCGAGCTTGCCCTTCGGCAACGACCAGTCTCCGTACTTGGGGCGGTGGATCACCGCCACCCGCGAACGGCCCTCCTCGTCGCGGTGGATGACGACGCCGCCGGCGGCGGTGATGTCGGGCTTGCCGTCACCCAGGTCGAAGTCGCCTCGCGCCACCCTCGCAGCGTAAGGAAACCGCCGTTCACATTCACCGGGCCATCCATCCGGCGCTCTCGGCACCATCGCCGCAGTGCTGCTCGCCACGATCCTCTGCTCGGACCCGCGCTGCACCGAGGAGCTCGAAGTCGCCGTCGAGAACCTCGACGAGCTCGACGGCTTCGTCTGCGAGTGCGGTCACGGCTTCGTGCTGCTCGAGGTCGCGGAGCTCCGCGAGCCCGGCGGATCGCTGATCGCGTTCCCGTCGCGGAACGGCACCCCGAAGCGCCGAGCCGCCTAGATCCACTCCAAGACCACGCCGAAGAGGAGGATCGACGCGATCACGACGGCGGCCATCGCCCCGACGATGCGCAATCGGGAGCGGTTGTCCGGCCGGTCGAAGACGTAGGCCGTGATGAGGAAGAACCACAGGTAGCCGAAGACGACGATCAGCGGAACGCACGGGAAGTTCCACCACCAGTAGTCCCAGTGGAAGTATCCGGTGCCGTGCAGGAGGACCTCGACGAAGGTCGCGAACAGCGAGAAGCCGAGCCCGATGGTGAAGCGGTTCGGCATTCCGAGCAGCTTGGTCCTCGGATCCGGGGGCAGCGACTTCGCGAAGATGACCCCGGAGATCGCGAACATCAGCGAGATCTCGATCGTCAGCCCGATCAGGATCAGATACGCGGTGTCCCCCGTGACCGTCCACAACGCCGCGCGATGGGAGAAATGGAGGATCAGGGAGTTGGCGATCTCGTTGATCCAGTCCGCGAGCCAGAAGGCCAGACCCGCGAGCACGACGTCCCAGCGGCGGCGCTCGACCTCCACCGCGTACACGTAGATCACCAGGGTCAGCAGCGTGACGACGTACCACTTGAACTGGTGCTCGTCGCGCAGCAGGTGCTGGGCCTGCACCGTGAAGTCGGTCACCGCGAACATGGCAGCGCCGGCGACTCTATTTAGGATCGCCGCGTGCGGACGCTCGGCATCGACGACCTGCTGGAGCGATGACGGCCGAGGGGCGGAGAAAGCTCTCCGCGCGGGAGGTCGTGCGCGAGGTCATCGCCGCGTACCGGACCCACTGGCTCTTTCTGATCCTGACGGCGGTCGTGATCCTCCTCCCGCAGGCGCTCGCGGACGGATTTCTCGATCACCTCCAGCTCGAGGGAATCCGCAACGCTCGCGACCTCGCGATCCTGGCGGCCACGCCGCTCACGGTCGTCATCAACCTCGGCGGCCAGGCCTTCTACGCCGGGCTCACGGCGGCCGCGGTGATCGAATGGCGCGAGCACCGCCCTTTGCCGAACATCCGCGCGCTCCTGAAGGCCGTGCCGATCAAGCGCCTGATCGCGCTGGACCTCATCCTCGCGTTCGGCAGCGCGCTCGGCTTTCTGTTGCTCGTGATCCCTGGCCTGGTCTGGCTCGCCTGGTTCAGCCTGTCCCCGGCGATCGCGAAGTTCGAGCACCGCAACGTCTGGGGCTCGCTGCGGCGCAGCCGCGAGATCGGCCAGGGCAACTTCTGGCGGGTGATGTGGATGGTCGTCGGGACGATCGTCGTCACCGAGCTTCTGGTCGAGGTGGTCAGCGTCCCGTTCAGCAGCGACGCTGCGATCGCGCTCGCCGACCTGGTCGCCGACGGGCTGCTGCAGCCGATCGAGGGCCTGGTGATAGCGGTGGTGGCCCTCAACCTGCTCGAGTTGCGCGGCGAGCTTCCCGACCGGACCGACCTCACCCGATCCGTCGGGGACGTCTCCTGAAAAGAAACGGGCCGCCCCCCTAGGGCGGCCCGTGTGTCAAACAAACGGCGGGCGGGTGGTGGTTTCCTAATCCCCTTGGCGCGTCGCAGTCTGCCCGCCGTCCGGGCGAGTGTCATCGGCAAGAACTCCGGGTTCGGGTCCGTAGTTCTCCCCATTCCGGACAGCAAAGAGGCCGGAGCGTCCGCTCCGGCCTCATTCCCTGCTTCAGCTGTTCAGCGGGCGGTTCAGTCGCGAGAGTCGTCGCCGTCCCCGGTCCCGACCTTGTCCTTCACCTTGTCCGCGGCGTCATCGACCTTGTCCTTGACGCCCGAGACCGCTCGGTCGATCTTGCCCTCGCGCTTGAGCTTGTCATCGTCTGTGAGATCGCCGGCCGCTTCCTTCGTGCGACCCTTGGCCTCATCGATGTGCTCACCCATGTTGGATCGTCTCCTTTGTTGTTCGCCCTACTCGTACCCGGACATCAATCTGAAAAACGGGGGATGACAGATGTCGCTCGAGGCGCGAAGATCAGCCGGTGAGCTCAGCCACCAGGGAGAGATTGAGCGTCGACGACGCCCAGATCCTGCGACTCGAGTCGCAGGTGATCAAGGGACACACTGGCAAGGTCCTGATCCTCGCCCCGGATTCGGCTGGCGAGCCGGTCCCGGCGGCGAAGCTGCGCGACAGGGTCGCGGAGCGAATGGGCGCCTTCCCGCGGCTCGGCCAGAGGGTCGTCGAGCCTCGGCTGCGGCTGGGACGGCCGGCCTGGGTGAAGGCCGACGAGATCGAGTTGGAATGGCACGTCGCAGGCCCTGAGCACGCCGATGCGCTCTCCGACGAAGAGCTCCGCGGGGCGGTGGGCTCACTGCTGTCGGAGAGGCTCGATCACACCCGGCCGCTCTGGCGGCTCGATGTCCTGCCGCTGACCGGTGACCGGACCGCGATCGTGGGCCGGATCCACCACGCGATGGCGGACGGCGTCAGTGCGATCAAGCTTGCGGCCGGGCTGCTCTGGGACCAAGACACGGAGACTCCGAACCCGCACGCCGCCGCGCCGAAGGCGGCACCCGGCAAGGCGAGCGCGCCCGCCGGTCCGGCCGCCGGGGCCGCGGAGGAGCGGATCCTCATCCGGCTGCCGAGCGCGCTCTGGCGGGAGCTCCGGCCCGGACGGGACTCGGCGCTCGACCAACACATAGGCCCGGGCCGTGAGGTCGCCTGGAGCACCTTTCCGCTCGAGAGGCTGAAGCGGATCGGCCACGCCGAGGGGGCGACGGTCAACGACGTCGTCCTCGCCGTGGTCGCCGGTGGCCTTCGCCGCTGGCTCCCGCTGGCCGGCGGAATCGCCAGGGACCTGCGGGTCCAGTGCCCGGTCTGCCTGCACGCCCGCGAGGAGGAGAAGGGCGAGCTCGGAAACCGGGACTCCTTCATGAACCTCGATCTGCCGATCGCGGAGCCGGACCCTCAGGAGCGCCTGCGCCTGATCAACACCGAGACGCGCGAGAGGAAGCTCGACCACGACGCGGACGCGCTCTATGCCTTCTTCCATGCGCTCAGCCGGTTCCGCCCTCTCTACAAGGGCGTGACCAGGGTCACCACCGGACCCCGCGAGTTCGCGCTCTCGGTCTCCAACGTGCCGGGCCCGAGGGAGCGCGCCCTGATCCTGGGGCACGCCGTCGAGCAGCTCGCCTCGTTCGCCGAGCCCGCGGACCGGCACGCGCTGCGGATCTCGATCGTCTCGCTCGCCGGCGAGCTCGCCTTCGGGCTCTGCTCGGATCCCGACGCGATCTCCAACCTCGACGCCCTGCGAGGAGCACTCGCCGACTCCATCGCCGAGCTGGAGGTGGCCGTCTAGTGCCCCGCTCGCTGAAGGAATACGAGCGGAAGCGTGACTTCTCCAAGACCAGGGAGCCGAGCGGACGTGGGAAGGGGAAGGGGAAGTCCAAGGCACGCCGCAAGCACCCTCGCTTCTCTTTCCAAAAACATTCGGCGACGTCGGAGCACTACGACCTGCGGCTCGAGGTCGATGGCGTGCTCGCCTCGTGGGCAATCCCCAAGGGCCCTTCGCTGGACCCGCGGGACAAGCGCCTGGCGATGAGGACCGAGGACCATCCGCTCCAGTACCTCGAATGGGAGGGCGTGATCGCGGAGGGGTCCTATGGAGCGGGGCCGATGATCGTCTGGGACCGCGGGGTCTTTCAGAACATCTCCGAGACCCGCAAGGGCGAGCCGATGGAGCTGGACGAGGCCCTCGAGAAGGGCGACGTCAAGGTCTTCATGCTCGGAGAGAAGATCAAGGGCGCCTACGCCCTCGTCCGCACCGGTCCGCCGTCCGACCGCGAGAAATGGCTGCTGATCAAGAAGCGCGACGAGGGCGCGGATGCGCGGCGCAGGCCGACCTCCTCCCAGCCGGAGTCGGTTCTGAGCGGCCGCACGATCGAGCAGGTGCTGGAGGAAGAGGCGGAGCCCGGCCAGTTCCGGAAGCACCGGGCCCGGCGGCGGTCCGCCCGGCGCTAGTCTCACCGCATGGCCACGGCGGCCGAGGCAAGGACGCTCCAGAACTTCGTCGGCGGTTCCTTCGTCGACGCGGCAACCGATTCGACGCTCGAGGATCGCGATCCGGCGACCGGCGAGCTGGCCGCCCGGGTGCCGCTGTCCGGAACCGCCGACGTCGACGCGGCCGTTCGCGCCGCGCGGCAGGCCCAGCCCGCCTGGCGTGAGGTGCCCCCGCAGGAGCGCGCCCGCCGCGTGCTGGCCCTGCGCGACGTCCTGGTCCGCCACCGCGAGGAGCTCACCGCCCTCGTCACCGCGGACATGGGCAAGACCCTGCCCGACGCGAACGGCGAGGTCGGCCGCGGGATCGAGTCCGTGGAGTCGGCCGCCGCGATTCCGCATTTGCTCAAGGGCGAGACGCTGGAGGGAGTCGCCTCCGGCATCGACGTCGAGCTGGTCCGCCAGCCCGTCGGGGTGGTCGCCGCGATCACCCCGTTCAACTTCCCGGCGATGATCCCGCTCTGGTTCCTCCCTTACGCGGTCGCCTGCGGCAACGCGTTCATCCTCAAGCCCTCGGAGCGCGACCCGCGCCCCGCACAGCGGATCTGCGAGCTGATCGCCGAGGAGGAGGTCTTCCCCGCCGGCGTCGTCAACCTCGTGCATGGCGGCCGCGAGGCGGTCGAGTCGATCCTCGAGCACGAGGGCGTCGATGCCGTCTCCTTTGTCGGCCAAGCGAGCACGGCCCGGCTGATCGCGACCCGCTCCGCAGAGACGGGCAAGCGCGTGCAGGCGCTCGGCGGCGCGAAGAACTCGATGATCGTCGCGGCCGACGCGGATCTCTCCAGCTCGATCCCCGCGATCATGGCCTCCGCCTTCGGGGCCGCCGGCCAGCGCTGCCTCGCCGGATCGGTCTGCGTGATCGCCGGTGACGAGAGTCGGCAGGCCGAGGTGCGCGCGGCCCTCCGTCGTGCGGCGGAGGAGCTGACGACGGGGGCCGGCGCCGACCCGGACACCGACGTCTGCCCGATGGTCTCGCCGGAGGCCCGAGAGCGAGCGGAGTCAGCGGTTGCGGCCGCGGAGGACGGCGGCTCGGAGATCCTGCTCGACGGCCGCATCGGCGGCGGCGACGCGGGTGCGCTGCTCGGGCCGACGCTCGTCGAGGTCACCGACCACGACTCCGAGCTGGCCCGCGAGGAGATCTTCGGCCCGGTGCTGGCGCTGGTCGGCGTCCCGGACCTGGACGCGGCAATCGAGTTCGCGAACGGCTCGCGCTACGGCAACGCCGGCTCCATCTTCACCACCTCCGGCGCGACGGCGCGCGCCTACCGCTGGGGCATCGAGGCCGGGATGCTCGGCGTCAACATCGGGGTGCCGGCGCCGGTGGCCTGGTTCCCCTTCTCCGGCTGGAAGGACTCGATCGACGGCGACCTGCACGCCAACGGCTCGGACGCCGTCGACTTCTACACGCGCAAGAAGGTCGTTACGTCTCGCTGGTAGCGGCCACCAGGCCGCTCCACTCTGGAGCGTAGGGCGAAGCCCGTAGCGACTTATGTGAGGCGGCCGCTTGTGGCCGCGGCTTTATGGCGAAGCCGTGCTCCGGTCACCATGAATCCACCGTGCGGCCGCTCGGCTCCGGAGTGCCCGCCGCGGCGAGGGTGCGGGCGATCGTCGCCCGAGTGTCAGCCGGGTCGATCACGTCGTCGATCTCGAAGATCTGCGCCGCGTTGAGCGCCTGGGCGTGCTCGTACATCTGGGCGGTGAGGTCGCGGACACGCTGCTCGCGCTCGGATTCGTCTTCGATCGCCTCCAGCTCGCGGCGCATGGCGAGGCGCACCGCGCCCTCCAAGCCCATCGGCCCCAGGGTCGCGTCCGGCCACGCCGCGGTCAGCAGCGGCTCGTGGAGGCTGCCGAACGCCATCGCCTGCGCGCCCAGGCCGTAGCCGCGCCGCAGGACGATCGAGATGGTTGGGACGGTCAGGGCGGCGCCCGCGATCAGCATTCGACAGCAGTGCCTGACCAGCGCGTCCCGCTCGGCGTCGGGCCCGACCATGTATCCGGGCGTGTCGATCAGCGAGATAACAGGAAGGCCGAAGGCGTCACAGAGCTGCATGAAGTGGGCGGCCTTGTCCGCCGCGCCGCCGGTGACCACCCCGGCCGCGTACTTGCTGTTGTTGGCGATGACCCCCACGGGCCGTCCCTCGATGCGCGCCAGGGCGGTGGCCAGCTCAGGAGCGAAGCGCTCCCGCAGGACCGTGACGGAGCCATCGTCGGCGATCGTGCGAATGATCGGCACGACGTCGTAGGCGCGCCGAGAGCTCTCGGGAACCGCGTCCCGCAGGGTCGCCTGGTCGGGCGCCGACCATTCCTCGACGCGACCGCGAAGGTAGCCGAGCAGCTGCCTGGCAGCCGCAACGGCCGCCTGCTCGTCCTCCACCACTAGGTCGAGGACGCCGTTCGGCGCCTGTGTCTCGACCGGGCCCACGTCCTCCGGGCGAACCTCGCCGAGGCCGCCGCCCGCGATCATCGCCGGGCCTGCCATGCCGAGCGATGAGTTCTTCGTCGCCACGATCAGGTCCGAGCACCCGGCAATCACGGCATTCCCGGCGAAGCAGTTCCCGGCGACGATCGAGATCCGGGGGACGTGCCCCGAGAGCTTGGCCCAGAGCGCGAAGGCCCGGACCTGCAGTGCGCTGACGACGGGATGATCCGTATCGCCGGGCCGGCCGCCTCCACCCTCGGCGAAGAAGACGACTGGCAGCCGCATCCGCTCGATCAGCTCGAACATCCGGTCCTTCTTGAAGTGCCCGACGGTGCCCTGGGTCCCGGCCAGGACCGTGTAGTCGTAAGCCAGAACGGCCGTGGGCTCCCCGTCGATGGTCGCCGTCCCGGCGACCAGGCCGTCCGCCGGTGTGTTCGCGATCAGGTCCCCCTTGTCGCGGCGCTGTCGCTGCTGGGCGACGGCATAGCGGCCGTACTCGACCCACGAGCCCTTGTCGATCAGGTCAGCGACGTTCTCACGGGCGGTCCGCCCTCCCCGGTCGTGGCGCCTGGAGACCGCCCCGGAGCGGCCGGGGTCTTCGGTCAGCTCTCGTCGGCGCCGCAGCTCGGCGAGATCTTCCCGCTCCGTTTCCCGCTCCGGCGACATAGCCGCGGAGTATTAAGGGGTCTGACCCCTTCTTGAAGGGGTCAGGCCCCTTTCGGGGCTATGCCTGCCCGATGAGCACGCCGGTGATCGCCACGATCACGCCGCCGAGGGTGACCTGGATCAGGGAGCTCTTCAGCGAGACGTCCAGGAAGCGCTTGCGGATCCAGGCGATCCCGATCAGCTCGCAGCCGACCGTGAAGGAGGCGACCAGCAGCGCAGTGTGCAGGTCGCTGATCAGGAAGGGCAGCGCGTGGAAAGCGCCGCCGAAGAAGGTCGCGCCGCCGGTGATCACGCCGCGGGACATCGAGCTGCCCCGGCCGGTCAGAGAGCCGTCGTCGGAAAGCGCCTCCGAGAGGCCCATGCTGATCCCGGCCCCGAGGGCCGCCGCAAGGCCGACGAAGAGGGCCGCATGCGGGCCCGCCAGGAACGCGGTGGCGAAGATCGGCGCGAGCGTCGAGACGGTGCCGTCGATCAGGCCGATCAGGGCGGGCTGGACGCGCTGGAGCATGAACCGCTCCTCGTCCGCGGGGCCCATCCTCCCCGCCAGTCGTGCGACCAATTCGCTCATGCCGTCATATTACAAGGAAATTAAGATAAGGTTTGCCTAAGATGTAGGATTCATGTAAGGGTGTCCGAAGCCGGAGGCGAGGGACAACCCGCTTAGTGCTGGTGAACCTGATGGATTCGGCAACGCACACTCCGCCCCGCGACGACGCACAGCTCACCGAGTTGCTCCGTGAGCGTGGCCTGCGGGCGACCTCCCAGCGGGTGGTCATGCACCGCCTCCTCCGCGACCGGGCCCGCCATGTCAGCGCCGAGGATCTGCTCTCCGAGGCCGGAGAGAAGCTGCCCGGCGTCTCCCTCCCCACCGTCTACGCGACGCTCGAGCTCTTCGAGCGGCTCGGCGTCGTCCGGCGGGTCAACGGCGGCGGGGGAACCCTGCTCTGGGACACGCGAGCGGACGACCACCACCACATGATCTGCCGCAGCTGCGGGCGGATCGAGGACATGGAGACACCGCTCGACCTCGAGCGTGTCCGCCGCAGTGCGGTGCGCGCCGGATTCCAGCCCGACCGCGCCGAGGTCGTGGTCAGCGGGCTCTGCGCGGACTGCGCTCGGAAGTAGCTACCGGGGCTCGGGGTACCGCGCCTCGGTGATCGAGACCACCGCGTCCTGAGGGTCGACCAGCGTCGCGATCCGGCCGACGGGGATGTCGATCGGGCCGAAGCCGAGCTTCGCTCCCCGTGACTCCGCCTTCTCGATCGCCGAGTCCGCGTTCTCAACGATGAAGTAGACCTGCCAGTGGGATGGCATATCCGGGGGAAGGTCGTCGGTGATCTCCATCAGACCGGCATGGCCCTCGGGCCAGCGCTGCCCCTCCACCTGCCACATTTCGACGCCGGGTGGAGCCTGGTCGTGGTGAGTCGCGGTCCAGCCGAAGACCTGGCCGTAGAACTCCTTGGCCTTCTCGGCGTCCCTGGTCATCAGGTTGTTCCAGGTCCAGGTGCCGGGCTCGTTGACCAGCTGGGCACCCGGATGATTCTGTTGCTCGACGATTCCGATGAAGGCGCCCTGTGGGTCGCGGAGCATCGCGACCCGGCCTGAGTCGTTCGGCAGATCCACCGGCCCGAAGTAGACGCTCCCGCCGACCTCCTTCACCTTCTCCGACGTGGCTTCGGCGTTCTCTACCTTGATGTAGCTGGCCCACGCCGAGTGCCCCGCGCCCGACTGGACCGGACCGATGCCGGCGACCATCTTGCCGTCGTTCATGAAGAAGCCGTAGCCGCCGGTCTCCTCGGGGTCGCCGGGGGCGGCCTGGTAGGAGACGCCGAGCAGATCCTCATAGAAGGACTTCGCGGCCTCCACATCGGTGGTCGCGAGGTCCACCCAGCTGAACTCTCCGGGTGCGTATTTCGTCCGCTCACTCATCGTCGCTCTCCTTCTATCGCTTTCGACGTGCACCGGCGAGAATGACCCGTGAAACCAGCTGCGGGTCGTCCCAGGTCGGGACGTGCCCGCAGCCCGGCAACTCCACCTGCTGGACCCGCTTCGGCAGCACCTTGTCCGGGAGGGGCCGATTGCGGACGAGCGTGTCGTGCTCGGCCCACGCGAGGGTGATCGGGGTCTTGATCCCCTTCAGCTCCTCCACGCGGCCGGCCCGCATCAGGGCGCTCGCCTCCTCGTATGCCGGCGCCGTCACGTAAGCCTTGGCGATCGCCTCGGCCTCGCCGGGGCTGAGGCGCTCGGGGTGGTAGATGAAGCGGCCGAGGGCCTGGCGGCGCCCCCTGGCCGTGGCCATGATCGGCCGCAGCAGCGCGCTCGCCGCCCGGCCGCCGCGACGCGCTCGCGCGACGGTCTGGTTCGAGGACGCCGGCGATCGCTTCCAGAATCCGGCCGGGCAGAGGGCAACGACGGCGCTCGCGCCGCCCTGGCGAGCGCACTCGATCGCGGTCCAGCCGCCCAGCGAGATCCCGGCCACGGCGGGCTTGCCGTCGATCCCCAGCGAGTCGAGGAAGTCGAGCGCGGCGGTCGCGAGGTTGGCCGCGCGCGGCTCGACCCCCTGCGGCAGCTCCGGCGACTCGCCGAAGCCCGGCAGATCGACGGCAACGACCTGGCGCTCGGCCGCCAGCGTGTCCATCACCGGCGACCACTGCACCAGCGACCCACCGAGCGAGTGGAGCAACAGCAGCGGCGGCCCCTCCCCCGCTCGGACGAAATTCAACCGGCCGGAGCGCCGAGGCGCGCGGCGCCGCGGGCTCACAGCTCGAGGTCGTACTCGACGTAGGCGTCCGACTCGGCGCCGGTGCGGTTGTAGACGTTCTGGGCCCGGTGATTGTCGGGCGCGGTGAGCCATTCCAGCGCCGGCATCCCGAGCTCCCGGCAGCGGTCGGCGCAGATCTCGATCAGGGCGTCCGCGATCCCGCTTCCTCGGGTATCGGGATCCACATAGAGGTCCTCGAGATAGCCGAGCCGGGCGCCCTTCAGGCTCGACCACTTCCAGTCGAGCGTCGCAACGCCGACCGCACTCCCCTCCTTGCGGGCGATGAAGACGGCGCCCTGGGATGGATCGGTGATCAGGGTCCGAAGCATCTCGACGACGCCCTCCTCCGGAGGCGAGGACTCGTAGAACTCGCAATAGGCCCGCATCAGCGGCATGAGATCGTCGATCTCATCCTCGCGGGCGGCCCTCACCTCGACCCCCTCGGCGAGCGCGCGCGGACCTTCGGCTACGGGTTCCTCCGCCATCCGGGCCGATACTAGGGTTTGGCCATGTTCGGTCGGCGGCTGATCCCGTGGTTGCGCTCCTCGCGCTGCTGATCGGGAGCTACGGCGGCAGCGGCGATGTGAGCATCCAGCCGGACGCAGTCGCGCCGAAGGAAGCCCTCGACTACAGCTTCAGGGGTGGTGGAGTGACCAGTCGCGGCTTCTTGCACAGGACGGACGCTGCAGGGGTGAAGCCCGTCTTCGACGAAGCGGGCGTGACCCCACCCTGATCGCCAACGGGCCGCTTTTCCCCAGCCGCTGTTCGGATGATTTCGTGCGTAGGAAGGCTCGCCCCGGCCCCGAATAGAGAGGGTCGGCATGCCCAATATCGACTCACCGGCGCGCGCGATCGCGCGCAACGTGCTCGTCGTCGTGGGGGTCTTCCTCGTCCTCTACGTCATCTACCTGCTGCGCCAGCCCATCAGCTGGCTGATCATCGCCGCCTTTCTGGCCGTCGCCGTGGCCGGACCGGTCAACTTCTTCCAGCGCTATATGAAGCGGGGGCTCGCGATCGCGCTCGTCTACTTCGGGCTGCTGCTGATCCCCATCGGGCTCGGCGCCGTCCTGGTACCTCCGATCGTGAACCAGGCCTCCGACGTGGCCACCAACGCCCCCCACTACGTGACCGACGTCGAGAACTACGTCCACAAGAACAAGACACTCAACGACCTCAACAACAAGTTCGACATCACACAGAAGCTCTCGGACGAGGCGAACAAGCTCCCGAGCAAGGCCGGGGACGCCGCCGGCGTCCTGCGCGACATCGGCTTCGGCCTGGTCAGCTCGATCTTCGCCGGGCTGTCGATCCTGGTGCTGAGCATCTTCATGGTGGCCGCCGGGCCGAGATGGATCGAGAACTTCGTACGAATGCAGAGACCGGAACACGCCGAGCGAATCGAGCGGACGCTCCGGCGGATAGCCAACGCGGTCGGCAACTACGTCGGCGGCGCGCTGCTGCAGGCGACGATCGCGGGGCTTTCCGCGTTCATCGTGCTGACCATCCTCGGGGTCCCGTTCGCGGGCCCGCTCGCCGTGGTCATCTTCGTCGCCGACCTGATCCCCGTCGTAGGGGCGACCCTGGGCGCGATCCTGGTCGCGATCGTCACCGCGTTCGTCAACTTCCCGATCGCGCTGATCATCTGGGTGATCTTCGCGGTCGTCTACCAGCAGGTCGAGAACTACCTGATCCAGCCGCAGATCCAGAAGCGGGCCACGAAGATCGAGGCGTTCGTCGTCCTGGTCGCCGTCCTGTTCGGCAGCACGCTGTTCGGCATCCTCGGCGCGATCCTCGCGATTCCCGCCGCGGCGTCCATCCAGATCGGGCTGCACGAGTACCGCGAGTACCGGCGCGAGGTCACGGCGGCGGAAGAGGAAGCCGGCGGGCCCACCCCGGCGCCAGAGGTCACCTAGCCCGGATTCAGGTCGTTACGGTGGACGTCTTGCCGGCCAGGGCGTCGGCGGCCTCGGCGTCCGTGACGCTCTCGACCGCGCGCTGGAGGATGTCGCGGAGCTGGCGCTGGTCCTTCTCCGAGAGCGAGGCGATCGGCGGAGGCGGCTCAGCCATTCGCCTGGTGATCTCGACCCGTATCCGCTCGCCCTCCTTGGTCAGAACGAGGAGCTTCACGCGGCGGTCCCCCGTGGCGGCCTCCCTGCGCACCAGGCCACGCTCCTCGAGGCGGTCGACGATGCCCGTGACGTTCGAGTTGTCGCAGAAGAGGGCCTGGGCCAGCTCGCTCATCTTGCGCGGCCCCGACGCGAGCATCCTCAGGGCGATCATCTGCTGAGGCGCTAGCTCGAACTCCTGGGCCATCGCGAACAGCCGGTGCTTGTTGGTCACCATCAGCCAATGCATCAGGCTCCAGGCCTGGCTTCCCGGATCGGTGCGACCCAGCTCTCCGGCGAGCCAGGATTCCGGACCGGGCCCCTGGCGACGCATTTCTGAATCCTTCCCCTTGGCCATCTTGCCTGGGAGTCTACCGGGAACGTTTCATACATACAAGGTTGCAAGGTTCAACTATCTATGTATACTGCCGTCCTTCGCAATCGACCACACCGGAGGGGGAATCCGGATGCAGAGCAGGAACGGAGTCCAGTCGGAGGCCAACGGCATCGAGGTCAACGGCCTGGTACGTGAGTTCAAGGGCAGCGTCCGCGCGGTCGACGGAATCGACCTCGAGGTCAAGCCCGGTGAGATCTACGGCTTCCTCGGCCCGAACGGGGCCGGCAAGTCCACGACCGTTCACATGCTCACCACCCTCCTCCCGCCCACCGCGGGCTCGGCGACGGTCGCCGGCTTCGACGTCGTCAAGCAGGGCGCCGACGTGCGCGACGCGATCGGCGCCGCCCTTCAGGAAGCCGCGCTCGATCCGAACCTGACCGCCCGCGAGCACATGCGACTTCAGGGCGCGCTCCACGGCATGCAGAAGGCGGAGCGAACCAAGCGCGGGGACGAGCTGATCGAGCGGGTCGGTCTCGCGGATGCCGCGGACCGCAAGGTCGGCGGCTACTCGGGTGGGATGAAGCGCCGTCTCGACCTCGCCCTTGCCCTGCTGCACGGCCCGCGCGTCCTCTTCCTCGACGAGCCCACGACTGGCCTCGACATCCAGAGCCGCAGCGCACTCTGGGACGAGGTCGCGCGTCTCTCGCGAGACGAGGGGATGACTGTCTTCCTGACGACCCAGTACCTCGAGGAGGCCGACCAGCTCGCCGACCACCTCGGGATCATCGACGACGGCAAGATCGTCGCCGCCGGCACGCCGGAGGCGCTCAAGGCCGAGGTCGGCCGCCCGACGGTGGAGGTCGTTCCCACCGACCACCAGGAGCGCGACCGCGCGGTGGAGTTGCTGCGGCCGTTCGGCGAACTGGTTCCCGGCACCCCCCAGGGCGCCGCGGTCAGACTCGACTCGGATGGCGGCGAGGAGCTCCCCAACATCATCCGCGCCTTCGACCAGGCCGACATCAAGGTCGCGAACCTCGAGCTCCACGAGGCGAGCCTCAACGACGTCTTCCTCGCCAAGACCGGGCGCTCCCTCGAGGGCGCCCAGGCCGAGGCCGTGAAGGAGGGGGAGACCGGGGAGCAGCCCGCGCTCGAAGGATCCCCCGCCTGATGGAGGCGGCCGCCCTACCGATCTCGGCGCCCGTCCACAGGCGCCCCTCGATCTGGACGCAGGCGCCCGAGCTCGCCCGGCGTTCGATCACGCGCACCCTCCGCCAGCCCGCCGCGGTGATCCCGGCGACGACCTTCCCGCTCATCCTGCTGGCGATCAACTCCGTCGGCCTGAAGTCGGCGACCTCCCTCCCGGGCTTCCCCACCAACTCCTACATCACCTTCTCCCTGGCCTTCGCCTTCATTCAGGCCGGGGTCTTCGCCGTGATCGGCACCGGCCAGAACCTCGCCGAGGACAACCAGGGCGGGTTCTTCAACCGGCTGCAGCTGACCCCGATCCACCCGGCGGCGCTGGTGGCCGGGCAGCTCGCCGGAACGCTCGCCCTGGGCCTCCTCCAGGCCGCGACCTACATCTCGGTCGGACTGATCGCCGGCGCCCACATCGAGGCCGGTTTCGGGGGCGCGCTCGTGATGGTCGCGCTGGTCGTCTGCATCTGCCTGGCCTTCGGCAGCATCGGCCTGGCGATCGGAATGCGCGTGGACGCACCGGAGAAGGTCCAGAGCCTCTTCCCGCTGATCTTCGTCTTCCTCTTCATGAGCTCGATGAGCCTGCCTCGCAACCTGATCCAGACCGACTGGTTCCGCACGGTCGCGACCTACAACCCGGTCAGCTACATGGTCGAGGGGCTGCGCAGCCTCCTGATCGTCGGATGGGACGGCGAGGCGCTGGCACTCGGCTTCGGCTGCGCGCTCGGCATCCTGGCGATCGGCCTCTACTTCGCGGCCACCGGGTTGAAGGAAAGGATGGTCCGCACGTGAGGCGCTACTTCTCGGTCGTCGGCGGGCTCGCCTGGAGGCTGCTGCACAGCCTGTTCACGAATCCGCTGCTCTTCCTCCCGCCGATGCTCATGCCGCTCTTCTTCTTCACGGCCTTCGCCGGTGGCCTCTCGGCGATCAGCAACGTGCCCGGCTTCGACTATCCCCCCGGCTACACCTCGTTCATCTTCGCCTTCGTCCTCTGCCAGAGCGCCGCGTTCGGCGGCGTGTTCAGCGGCTTCTCGATCGCCGCCGATTTCCAGTTCGGCTTCGGGCGCCGCTTGTTGCTGGCCACCCCTCACCGCAGCGCGCTCGTGGTCGGCTACGGGGTCGTCGCGCTGATTCGCGCCGCGATCACGATCACCGTCGTCACCCTGGTTGCGCTGCTCGTCGGCCTGAACATCAGCGGCGGCGGCCTCGACGTGTTCGGGATGTACGCGCTCGCGGCGATCATCAACGTCACCGGCCTGCTCTTCGCCGCCGGCGTGGCGCTGCGCTTCCGGAGCCTGCAGGCGACCCCGCTGATGCAGGTGCCGGTCTTCCTCTTCCTCTTCCTCGCCCCCGTCTACGTCCCGCGGCATCTGCTCGGCGGCTGGGTCCACGCGGTCGCCCCGTTCAACCCGGTAACTCACGTGATGGAGACCGCCCGCGACCTGATCGCGGGAACGGGCACCGATTACCTGGCGACGCTGGGCATCGTCGTCACGCTGCTCGCCCTGGTGACCATCTTCATGTTCCGCGGCCTGCGCCAGGCCGAAGCGGCGGGTTAACTGCGAGCGGCGATTCTCTCGTCGGCGCGGCGCTTCGCGCCGTCCGTGACGAACCTGCCCCAGATGCCGCGGTTGCCCGAGACGAACCGGTAGCCGCCCTCGGTCGCATGGGGTAGCCGGCGCGCGGCGGACGCGAAGGGGCGGCCGCCGGGCAACCGCCCGAACAGCGGCTCGAAGCCGGCTCCGGCGGAGTGGACCTCGCCCGCGTCGTCGACCAGATGCCACGAGGAGCGCTGCTCGTCGCCGGGCATGTCGCCCAGCAGCCGGTTCGCCTCCTCAGTCCCCAGCGCGACGGGCCTCACCGACCGGTAGCGATCCCAGGCGAGCACCTTGCCCAGGCTCCAGCGGCAGAAGCCGCAGTCGGAGTCATAGATGAGGATCACGCGATCCATCTTGGCGGTACTGAACTAGTCTGCGTCTCGTGGCGAGCGCAACGCTGTGGGAGGAGATCGTGGACACGCTCAACGCCGCCAGTGGCGGGCCGTATCCCGGCCACCGCGCCGTCCACGCCAAGGGAAGCGTCTGCAAGGGGACCTTCACCCCCACTCCCGAGGCGTCGAAGCTCTCTCGCGCTGCGCATCTCCAGGGGGACCCGGTCGAGGTGACCGTTCGCTTCTCGAATGCCAGCGGCAATCCCAACACGTCGGACGCCCACGCGATCGCCGGCCGCGGGATGGCCGTCAAGTTCCATCTGCCGGATGGGAGCGAGACCGACATCGTCTCCGTGCCTCTCGTCGTCTTCATGGTCCGAACGCCGGAGGATTTCCTGGCCTTCACCCGCGCTCGGATCCCGGACCCCGAGACCGGTCACCCTGACACCGAGAAGCTCGGCGCGTTCCTCGGCGAGCATCCGGAGACCGGGATCGCCATCCAGAAGAGCATGGGCAAGCTCGCCCCGACGACCAGCTTCGCGACCTCCGACTACCGCGCGCTCCATGCCTTCCGCCTGATCGACGCCGAGGGCGGCGGTCATTGGGGCCGCTATGTCTGGGAGCCCGAGGAGGGCACCGAGTACCTGACCGAGGAGCAGCGCGAAGCCGCATCGGACGACTATCTGCAGGAGGAGATCCGCGAACGACTCGCGTCGGGCAACGCCCGCTTCACGCTGGAGTTCACCCTCGCCAACGAGGACGACCCGCTCGACGACCCGACCCACGAGTGGGAGGGCGAGCGAGAGGTCGTCGAGCTCGGAGAGCTCGAGGTGACGGAGGTCGTCGAGGATCCCGAGACTCCGGACGAGCCGCTCGTCTTCGACCCCATGCGCCTGACGGACGGCATCGAGCCCTCGGACGACCCGATCCTCGCCGCGCGGCCGAAGGCCTACTCGGTCTCGATCGAGCACCGCTGCGCCGTCTGAGCGGTCAGTCCGTGAAGGTGAGGACGAAGGCCGGGTGGTCCGGCAGGATCCGCTGGATCTCCTCGTCTGAGGCCTTCGCGTCGATGCCGAGAAAGCCCTTCACCTCCCAGGACCACTTGTCCATATAGAGGCGCACCAGCGGCAGCTTGTCCTGGTCCGGAACCTCCTCGGCGGTGAAGTGCCGGACCTTGCGGCCGCTGTGCAGCTCGCCCTCCTTGGCGGCCCGCATGTTGCGCACCCACTGGGTGGTGCCGCGCGGGGAGAACAGGTAGGTGCGCCCGTTGAGCTCGAACGGGTTGACCGGGTTGCTGCGCATCTCGCCGCTCTTGCGGCCGCGCACGGAGAGGGTCTGCGAGCCCTGGAGGCTCAGGCCCAGCTTGTGCAGGAGCGCGACGGACCGGTTGAAGACGTTCCGCGTGAACCAGCCCGGCTTCTTGTACAGGGGGTCAGTCACCTCAACAGGACCCTAACGATTGAGCGTTTCCGGCTGCTGGGGCCGGGTAAGCATGCGGCATGTCAACCATCGTGATCATCGTGATCGCCGTCGTGGTGATAGCCGTCGTGCTGTTCGCCGTGGCGAAGATCACGCAGAGGCGACGGATCGCCCGGGAACGCGAGAGGCGCAGGATGGAGGCGGAGGCAGAAGGCCACCGCTCCATGGCCGCCGGACATCGTGAGAAGGCTGACGAGCTCAAGGAGGCCGCACAGGCCGAGGAAGAGCGAGCCGGCCGTCACGAGGACCGCGCAGCCGATGTCCAGCCCGACCGGAGCTAGCCGGCCATGTCCAGGCGGGGCGGGCCTGGCCTGCTCACGGTCATCTATCTCGTTGTGGGCGTCTTCGTCGCCGGAGACCACAACTACATCCATCACCACACGATCGGGCAGATCGTGTCAACCCTGCTCGCAATCGTGCTGTGGCCGCTGATTCTGCTCTTCGACGTCAACCTGCACATCCACTGACGGACGGGTAGGTTTCGCCGGTGGCCGACGGCGAGACGGTGATCAACTGGCCCGACGGGCATCGCCCGGAGGAATCCGTGTTCCACGCGGTCAACGAGCTGCAGATACCCGCGGAGCCCGAGGTCGTCTGGGCCTGGATCTGCCGCCCGGACCTCTGGGGCCGCTACTACTCGAACGCGAAGTTCATCAAGCACCTCGGTGGTCCGTGGCCCAAGCTTGAGTTGGGCAGCCGCTTCCGCTGGTTCAGCTTCGGCGCCTTCGTCACCTCGGAGGTGGTCGAGTACGAGCCGGGCCAGCGCATCTCATGGGACGCCAAGGTGCTGGGTGGCCGCGGCTATCACGGCTGGGTGTTGAAGCGCCAATCGGGTGGAACATTCGTCCGCACCGAGGAGACCCAGAAGGGCTGGGGGATTCAGCTGGCCAAGCCCGTGCTGCGCCCGGCCATGGTCCGGGTGCACCAGCGCTGGCTCGAGGGACTCTCGAAGGTCGCGGCCGAGGGCGCGCCTCCCGCTCCGTAGCCGGCGAGGGTCGACCACTACATTCAGGGAATGGCCGCCGTCGAAGAACTTCGCGAACGCCTCGGCCAGATCCACGACCTGAGCCGAGCCGCCTCGCTGCTGGCCTGGGACGAGCGCACGATGATGCCTCCGGCGGGCGCCGAGGCCCGCGCCCAGACGCTCGCGACCCTGGCCCGCGTCCGCCACGAGATGTTCATCGCCGACGAGATCGGCGATCTGATCGACCGGGCGGGCTCCGAGCTGGGCGATGTGCCCGCCGGGGAGTCGGTCGATGCCGACCTCGCCCGCGTGCTCGCTCGTGATTGGCAGAAGGCGACGCGGGTGCCGTCTGAGCTCCAGGCCGAGATGGCGCACGCAAGCTCGACCGCCGAGACCGCCTGGGTCGAGGCCAAGCAGAAATCGGACTTCCAGATGCTGCTGCCCCACCTCGAGCACAACGTCGAGCTGACCAAGCGCTGGGCTCAGTGCTTCGAGGGCTTCCCCGGCTTCACGCATCCCTACGACCCTCTGCTCGACGAGTACGAGCCGGAGATGACCACCGAACAGATGCGGACCGTGCTGGCCGAGTTGCGCGAGGGCCTCGTCCCCCTGGTGCGCGAGGCCACCGAAAACGGCGCCGGCCGGGCTGATGACCCCTTCGCCGGCGAGTTCCCGGCAGAGCGCCAGGCCGAGCAGGTCACGGGGATGATCTCGGAGCTGCCCTTCCCCGAGGGCGCCTGGCGGATCGACCCGACCGAGCATCCTTTCGCCATCTCGATCGGCCTCGGCGATGTTCGCCTCACCACCCGCTACGACGAGACCAACCTGGCGATGGCGCTGTTCAGCGCGATGCACGAGGCGGGCCACGGGCTCTATGAATCGGGCGTCGACCCGGAGCTGCGCAGAACGACGCTGGCGAAGCCGCGCTCGCTCGGGCTTCACGAGTCCCAGAGCCGGCTCTGGGAGAACTGGGTGGCGCGTAGCCGCCCCTATCTCGAGCGGCTGCTGCCGGGGCTGCGGGAGCGCTTCCCCGGACCTTTCGACGAGATCGAGGCCGAGCGGCTCTACCGCGGAGCGAACCGAGTTGAGCGCTCGCTGATCCGGATCGAGGCCGACGAGGTCACCTACAACCTCCACATCCTGATCCGCTTCGAGCTGGAGCTGGAGATCTTCGAGGGCGGGCTTGAGCTCTCCGAGCTACCGGAGGCGTGGAACGCCCGCTACCGCGACTACCTTGGCCTCGAGGTACCCGACGACGCCCACGGCGTGCTGCAGGACGTGCACTGGCCCAGCGGGGCCTTCGGCTACTTCCCCACCTACAGCCTCGGCAACGTCATCGCCGGGCAGCTCTGGGAGGCCATGGGCCGCGACCTCGGATCGCTCGACGACCGGATCGCCGAGGGCGACCTGGCGGCGATCGGCGAGTGGCTGCGGGATCGCGTCCACCGCCACGGGCGCCGGCTCAGCCCCGCCGAGATCCTCGATCGGGCTGGCTGCGGTGAGCTCTCTGTCGAGCCGCTCCTGGATCACCTGGGGGACCGCGTCGAGTTGGCCGTTGGGACCTAGACAAAGATTGCAAGACACGAATCCGCAAATTGCGGCTATGTTGGGCGGGAGATGGCCGCGGTAGGGCGTCGAAACGGGATCTACGGTGGCTGGACCCACGCCGGGAACAACCGCGTCTACGTGCGTGTGCCGACGGAGTTGAAGCGCCAGTCGGAGCTGCACTTCAACGGCGCGAATGGATCGAACGGCAACGGCAACGGCAACGGCTCCCATCCTGACCTGGAGGCGACGCCGATCGTGCTCGTCCACAGCCTCTCCTCGGGCCGAACCCTCAAGCCGCTGATCCGGTCGCTCGGCACAGGCCGGCCCGTCTACGCGCCTGACCTGCCGGGCTTCGGGATGAGCGATCAGCCCACCCATCCACTCGACATCCCTGGGCTGGCCGACGCGCTGCGGCGCTGGCAGCTCGACAACGGGCTGGCGCCGGCGATCGTCGTCGGGATCGGCTTCGGCTGCCAGGTCGCCGTCGACCTGGCGGCTGCGTACCCGGCCACCGTCGAGCGGCTCGTGCTGGTGGGGCCCATGTTCGATCCCAAGGCCCGCTCGAGAGCGCGCCTCGCGCTGCGCTGGGCCCGGAACGCGCCGAGGTCCTCACCGAGGCTCGCTCCCACCATCGTCCACGACTTCATCGACGCCGGACCCTGGCGCTCCGCCCGGAACCTCCGCCAGGCGCTCGACGACCCGATCGAGGAGAAGCTCGGCGAAATCGAGGCGCCCACCCTGGTGGTGAAGCCCCAGCACGATCACCTCGTTCCAGAGGCCTGGACGCAGCAGGTCGCAGAGCTGATCCCGGACTCCGAGCTGGTCACGCTGCCGAAGGCCGGCCACACGATCGGTTCGAGGGCGGCGGCCAGACTCACCTCGCTGCTCGTTCCCTTCCTGTCGGCGTCGGACGACTCCGACGAGGAAGCGGACGACGCCGTCGAGGAAGCTGCGTCAACCTAGGAGGCCATGGAGCTCGAGCAGCACCGTGGGTTGATCCGCGTCGCGCTGATCTACCTCGCGGTCACCATCGGCTGGCTCGCCGTCTGGATCCTCGTGGCGCCGAAGGGCTTCTACGACACCTTCCCGGGTGGCGGGACACACTGGGTCTCCGCCCTGCCTCCCTACAACGAGCACCTCGAGCGCGACTTCGGCGCGGCGGCGCTCGGCCTCACCCTCCTTGCCGCCCTCTCCGCCTTTTGGATGGAGAAGCGCCTGGTGCAGGCCGCCGCCATCTCGCTGCTGGCCGCCGGCCTGCCGCACCTGATCTACCACGCCACCACGACCTCGCGCTACTCGACCGGCGACAACATCGCGAGCCTTCTCGGACTCGCGCTCGACGTCCTGGTCCCGCTGGCGATCCTCTATCTGGCGAACGACCAGGCTCAGCGGCGGCTCCAGCCCGCATAGCCATGGACTTCGGCGTCTCCTACTTCCCCACCGACGAGGCGGTCGAGCCGGCGGAGCTCGCCCGGATGGCGGAGGAGCGCGGCTTCGAGTCGGTCTTCGTCACCGAGCACACCCACATCCCCGCCAGCCGCGAGACCGACTACCCGGCCGGCGGCGAGCTGCCCCGGGAGTACTTCCGGATCTATGACCCCTTCGTGGCACTCGCGACCATGGCCTCCGCCACGGAGCGGATCAGGGTCGGGACGGCGATCTGCCTGCTCGTCGAGCGCGACCCGATCACGACCGCCAAGGAGGTCGCATCGGTCGACCGGCTCTCCGGCGGGCGGATGATCTTCGGGGTCGGCGCCGGCTGGAACCTGGAGGAGATGCGAAACCATGGCACAGACCCGGAGCGGCGCTTCGCGATTCTGCGCGAGCGGGTCGAGGCATGCAGGGAGATGTGGTCCAGCGAGGAGGCGAGCTACCACGGCGAGTTCGTCGACTTCGACCGCATCGTCAGCCGCCCGGCGCCCCTGCAGGAGCCGGGTCCGCCGGTGCTGGTCGGCGGGAACGGGCCGAACGTCCTGAAGCGAGTGATCGCCTTCGGCGACGGCTGGTTCCCCAACCGGATCCCGCCCGACGAGGGGATGATCGCCAGGGTTGAGGAGCTCCAGCGGCTGGGGGAGGAGGCCGGCCGCGGACCGATCCCCGTCACCCTGCAGATCCCGCCGCGGGATCCTGATGTGCTGCACCGCTACGAGGAGGCCGGCGTGACTCGGGCCGTTCACATGCTGCGTCCCGGGGACGCGGCCGACGCCGCAAGCGCGGAGCGCAAGCTCGACGAGTGGGCGGAGCGCATCCAGGCCTACCGATAGAGTCGCGCGCCGATGTACCACGCGCTTCTCTTCCTGCACGTGCTGTCGGCCTTTCTCATGGTCAGCGGCGTCGTGATCTTCTCTGCATTCGCGCTCGGCAGCCCCGTGACGCGGCCGCTCAAGCTGGCCGCCGAGATCCTCTGGGGCGTAGGCGGCGTCGGCACCCTCGTCTTCGGCGTCTGGCTCGCCCTGAACCGGCCCCAGTACGAGATCTGGGATGGCTGGATCATCGCCGCCATCGTCCTGTGGGTGCTTGCGAACGGCGCGGGCGCGCGGGTCAGCCGGTCGATCAAGCCGAGTGACGCGGCCTCCCCGGCCGCGCTCGACCGGCGCGTGAAGTTCTCCCACTGGATGCGGGTGCTCTGGGTCGTCCTGCTGCTCGTCGACATGGTCTGGAAGCCCTGGGCATGAGCGCGATGACCACGCTCGCCTCGATCACCCGCCCCGACGGCTGGGACCTGCCGCTCTTCGTTCACATCCTCGGAGCGATGCTCCTGGTCGGCGGGCTGACCCTGTCGGCGGTCGCGCTGATCGCCGCCTGGCGCAGTGGCTCGGCCCCGCTGACGAAGCTCGGCTTCATGAGCCTCTTCTACGGGGCGCTGCCGGGGTACGTCGTGATGCGCGGAGGCGCCCAGTGGATCGCCCACAAGGAGCATCTGGAGGACTCCAACGTGAGCTGGATCGGCATCGGCTTCGGCGTCTCGGACATGGGCTTCCTGCTGCTGGTGATCTCCCTGGTGATCGGCGGGATCGCCGTTCGCAGGATCAATCGAGGCGAGGGCGGGTCGCCGAGCGTCTCGGCGCGAATCGCAACCGGCCTGATCTCGCTCTTCCTCGTCGCCTGCCTGATCGCCGTCTGGGCGATGACGACGAAGCCCGTCTAGCCGCTGACATTTGGAGTTGACGCACGCTGGCCGGGTGTGCGAGGCTGCCGCGCGTTCCAGATGGGGATCCGGAACTAGGGGCAGAGGGGGTAACACGAGTTGGAGGTGCACATGCATTTGCGTGTCTCGATCCTGGCTGCGATCGGCGCGGTGGCGATGATCGCCGGCTGCGGAGGCAGCAACAGCAACGACAACCCGACCACGCTCTCGCTGAAGATCAGCGAAAACGGCAAGGCGGCGGCCTTCGAGGCCCCGAAGACGGCGAAGGGCGGTCTCGTCAAGGTCGACCTCGCCAACCAGGGCAAGGCGCCGCACGGCGTGCAGTTCATCCAGTACACCGGGCACTCCGAGCAGGAGGTCCTGCAGCTCCTTGGCCAGAACAGCAACGTGATTCCCCCGTGGGTGAAGCTGGAGGGTGGGATCGGCAGCGTCGCTCCCGGGCAGACCGGGACCGCGACGGTCAACCTGCCGCAGGGCAACTACGTGCTCGTCGATGCAGCGGCACTGGGTGGCCCCGCCCCCAGCAGCGGTCCGCCTGCGACCGCGGGCATGACGCTGAGTGGTGGATCCACCGGCGACCTACCCGACACCGACGCCAACGTCACCGCCGATTCGCTTGGCAATGACAAGTACAAGTGGGACATCTCCGGGCTGAAGACGGGGACCAATCAGGTCACCTTCGACAGCAAGGGTGATGACGCGGTGCACACCATCATCGCCGTGCCGGTGAAGGGACAGGCGCCTCCGGTCGACCAGATCAAGAAGGACCTGGCGAGCAACGGCCCGCCGCCGTCCTACGTCGATCCGAGCGGACTCCAGAGCTCGGCGCTTCTCGACGGTGGCAACGAGCAGACCACGACGCTCGATCTGAAGACCCCCGGGCAGTACATCTTCTTCTGCCCGCTGATGGACCGCGACGGGAAGGGCAAGTCCCACGACCAGGAAGGCCTCCTGGCCGTCGAGACGGTCAAGTAGGAACGCCAAACGGGGCGGTCGCCGCAAGGCGGCCGCCCCGTTCAGCTAACCGGAAAGCAGCTTGCCGATCGCACCGCTCGCGCTCGAAGCGCCGCCGCCCGAGCCGCCGGCAGCGGTGCTCGTGACCCGGCCCTCCGACGGCTGAATCAGCAGCCAGCCGTTCCCGGAGAAGGCCATCTGGACCGTCTCGCCGGAGCCGCGGCCGATGAAGGTCTTCAGATTGACGTCGGTCTTCACCGAGGTCTTGACGCCATCGGACCAGGTGATCGCCGCCTGCGGGTCGGCGAAGGTCTCGGTGCCGTCGAGGTCGAGCAGGACGGGGGGGCCATCGGAGAGGATCGCGACGAAGCCCGATCCCGAGAGGTGGGTGTTGAACATCCCGCCGCCCATGAAGCCGGATACGCCGTCGACCTTCTTGATGTCCCAGTCGATGTCGGCGTCGAAGGCGAGCAGGTTCGCGCCGTTCACGGTGATCGCCTCGCCGGAGAGGTTCAGCAGCTGGACCTCCTGGGCAAGGTCGGCCAGGAAGACCTCGCCGGTCCCGGAGATCTTCATCAGCTCGGCGCCCTCGCCCGTCATCGCCTTCTTCGCCATCCGCTTCAGGCCGCCGGAGCCGGCGTGCTCGAACTTCACGTCGCCCTGGTAGGCGACCATCGAGCCGAGCTTGGCCTGGATGGTCTCTCCCTTGAGCTGGACCTTGACCATCTTCGAGCCCTGCATCTGGAAGGACTCGCTGCCCGCGGTCTCCTTGAACTCCTTGAGTGACGCCTCGACCGACATCCGACCTCCTGTCTCTAAGTCTTGAGGGATTGGACGGGAGACGGTAACCGCGGAGTGCGGCATTCGTGTTAGGACTAGGTGCACAACGACGGAGGAGGAGAACGATGTACGCACGAGTGGTCAGGTTCACCGACGTCGACACGTCTCAGATCGATCGCATCAAATCCCAGGTGGAGGACAACGACCCGCCGGAGGGGATGCCGGCGACGACGCTCCGCATCCTCGTCGACGAGTCCCAGGGCACGGCGGTCGCGGTGCAGTTCTACGACAACGAGGCGGACATGCAGAAGGCAGACGAGGTCATGAACGCGATGGACCCGTCCGGGACGCCAGGGACCCGGACCTCGGTCGACAAGGGCGAGGTCGTGATCGAGGGCCAGATCGGATAGCGCGCTAGCGCTTCGCGCGCCCCGGGAAGCGGCCGGCGAGCCGGCCGACCGGCGCGATGTGCTCCTCGAGCTCGTCGACCTTCCTTGTGAGCTCCTCGACCGAGACGACCATCCGCTCCATCAGCTCGACGATCCGGTCGAGGCGCTGGTCGATCGTGTCGAGGTGCCTCGCGTGATCCTCGATCCGGCGCGTATCGCGGGCCATGCTCCGGACGTTCTCGACCATGCTGCCGATGGCCGAGCCGGCGTCCGCGATGCGCTCGAGTGTTCCTTGCAGCGCCACTAGCCGCGGACGCTTTCGAGCAGGCTGGCGGTGAAGGCGGTGATCCGCTCGCGCGGGTAGCTCTCTGGGTCGTCGAGGTGAAGGCGCCCGCCCTGCTCGGCGAGCGTGATGATCGCCTGGACGAGCAGGTCGACGTCTGAGATCGGCACGTCGAGCCGCTCGACCCCCCAGCGGACGATCGAGGCGAGCTGCTTGGCAACTGCGGTGCGGTCGCGCTCGACGTGCTCGCGGACGATCTCCGGCTGCGCCTCGATCGGCATCAGCGAGAGGTGCCAGGCGTCCGGCCGGGTCTCGATGGCGCGGAGGAAGGCGTCGAGGCCGTCGACCAGGACCTCGGCCGGGTCGGCGTCCTCGGCCGGCGTCGGCATCAGCTCGGCGAGCTGGTTGAGCGCACGCTCCTCCTCGCGCTCGAGCAGCGCCTCGAGCAGGTCGGCGAGCGAGCCGAACAGGTCGTAGACGACCGGCTTGGTCACCCCCGCCCGCCGGGCGATCCCCTCCATCGAGACCGACTCGTAGCCCCGCTGGGCGATCAGGGAGAGGGTCGCGTCGAGCAGCTGCTCGCGGCGCTCCTCCGGCGGCAGCCGGGGCGCGTAGCGGCGGGGCTTCTGCGCGGCTGCGCTCTTCTTCTTGGGCGGGGTCACCAATTCTACGGAACCGTAGCTACGGCACCGTAGCACAGAAAAGGGCAGATCCTGGCCTGGGATTGGCTACTGTCGGCGGCGTGCCGGATCAGGCGCCCCCCGGTGAGGAAGAGGTTCGCGCCGCGGAAATGGTCGCGGCGCTCTGCCTGGCGACCGACCTCGGCATGGGATATCCGTTCGAGCACGGGTTGCGCATGACGCTGATCGGGTCCCGGCTGGCGGCAGGGCTCGGGGTCGACCCGGCGACGGCCTCCCAGGCTTACTACGCCTGCATGTTCTCGCACGCCGGCTGCACCACCGACGCCCACGTGACCGCCGAGGTCTTCGGCGGCTCGCTGACCGAGAATCTCGATCCGGTCCTCTTCGGCTCCGCCCGTCAGGTGTTCGGCGGCCTGCTGCGAACGCTGCCCGATCCCGAGCGCGCGACCCCCGTGCGCGCGCTCCAGACGGCGCGGGGCATCCCGAGGCTGGCCCGGGAGCAGCGCCCGCACCTGACGGCGTCCTGCGAGGTGGCGGGGATGCTCGCCGAGGGCATCGGCCTGGAGCCGTCGTACGCCGAGCCGCTCGCCTATCTCACCGACCGCTGGGACGGCAAAGGGCCGCTGCGTCGCGGCAAGGGAGACGAGATCCCGCTCGCCATCCGGATCCTCCACGTCGCCGCGGATGCGGCCCTCCAGCAGCAGCTTCGCGGCAAGCGGGAGGCCGCGGAGATCGTCCGCGAGCACGCCGGCCGCGGTCTCGACCCGGCGATCGCCGGCTTTCTAGCGGAGCACGCCGGTGAGATCCTCGGGCCCGAGGACGGGGAGTCCGCCTGGGAGGAGTGCATCTCCTGCGAGCCGGGACCCAACCCGATGCTCTCTGGCGAGGGGCTCGATCGGGCGCTCGCCGCGATGGGCGACTTCGCCGACCTGATCTCCCCGCACTTCACGGGGCACTGCCGCGGCGTCGCCGAGCTGGCGGGCGCCGCCGCCGAGCGCTGCCGCTTGGACGACGCCGAGTCGACCGCCCTGCGCCGGGCCGCGCTCGTCCACGACCTCGGCCGCGTCGGAATCGGTGCTCGCACCTGGGAGAAGCCCGGACCGCTCAACGCCGACGAGTGGGAGCGGGTCCGGCTGCACCCGTACCAGACCGAACGGGTCCTCTCGCGCTCGACCTTCCTCTCGCAGCTCGCGCCGACCGCGGGTGCCCACCACGAGCGCCTGGACGGCTCCGGCTACCACCGCGGGGCGTCGGGCCCGGAGCTCTCGCTGCCCGCCCGCCTGCTGGCGGCCGCGGACGCCTACCACGCGATGACCGAGCCGCGCCCGCACCGCGAGGCGATGGGCGACGACGAGGCGGCGGACGAGCTCGCCCGGGAGGCCGAGGCGGGCAGGCTCGATGCCGAGGCGGTCACCGCGGTCCTGGAGGCCGCCGGTCAGCCGGCCCCCGAGCTCGAGCGGCCGGCGGGGCTCACCGAGCGGGAGGTCGAGGTTCTCGGCCTGCTCGCGCGCGGCCTGCAGACCAAGCAGGTCGGCCGCGCTCTCGGGATCTCGACCAAGACCGCCGACCGCCACATCCAGAACGCCTATCGCAAGACCGGCGTCTCGACCCGCGCCGCCGCCACCCTGTTCGCCATGCAGCACGGCCTGGTCACATGGGGAGAACTCCCGATTGCGGGCTCGCCGGGCCACACCTAACGTCCTTCGCAAACGACGTCCTGAAGGGAGACGAGATGACGAGCGAGACGAGCGAGGACCTGAGGACCACGATGCACGAGGTCGCCGAGGCGATCGCCCCGACCTGGGAGAAGCGCCGGCCCCAGATCGAGGAGGTCACGGCCCCGGTGCGCGAGTGGCTGGTGCGCGAGCTGGATCCGGGCGAGGGAGCGACCATTCTCGAACTGGCCGCCGGCGCCGGCGACACCGGCTTCGATGCCGCGGAGCGGATCGGCGAGGGCGGTCGCCTGATCTCGACCGACTTCTCGGCGGGGATGGTGGATGCGGCGCGGCGGCGCGGCGCCGAGCGCGGAATCGAGAACGCGGAGTATCGGCAGATGGACGCCGAGAACATCGAGCTCGAGGACGACTCGGTCGACGGGGCGCTCTGCCGCTACGGGTTCATGCTGATGGTCGACACGGCCGCGGCCCTGACGGAGACCCGGCGCGTCCTGCGGCCGGGCGGCCGCCTCGCGCTGGCCGTCTGGGGCTCGCCCGAGCGCAACCCCTTCTTCTCGGTCGTCGGGATGAAGCTGGTCGCGGGGGGGCACGTGCCGCCGCCCGAGCCGCCGCCGGCGCCGGGGGTCTTCGCGATGGGGAGCGAGGAGCGGATCAGGCAGCTGCTCGAAGCGGCCGGGTTCGACGAGGTCCGCGTCGCGGAGGTCGAGGTCCAGTTCAGCATCCCGGACGTCGACCAGTACCTCGAGTTCACGGCCGACACGGCCGGCCCATTCGGCCTTGCGGTGCGCGGGCTCTCCACCGAGGAGCGCGCTGCGCTGGCAGAGGAGGTCGAGCAGGCCTTCGAGCCCTTCGCGAGCGCTGACGGTTACGAGCTCAGCGGCGTGGCGCTCTGCGCCGTGGCGAGCTGACGAAGGGCCGCCGAGGGCGAGTCAGAGGGCGCCCGCCGGCGCGAGCCACTCGCTGCGGAACTCGAGGCCGCTTCGCTCCGCGATCACGTCGTAGTCGCTGTCGTAGTGCAGAACGCCGGCACCTTCGGAGTGCGCACAGGCGGCAATGATCAGATCGGCGGGCGGAACACGGTGATGGCCCACCCGCGCCAGCTCGCGCTGGGCCTGAATCGCGAGGCGCGAGACCGCCGGAGTGACGTCGACCCAGGGCAGCATGTAGAGATCCGCCACTACCCGCTCATGGTCGGCGGCGGAGCGGGCGGAGTACCCGGCCTCGAGAATGAAGGGCAAACAGGAAGCAAGCTCTGCGACCTCGATCCACTCGGCGACCTCCTCCAGCCGCACCGCATCGAGGCGCAGATCGCCGAGCCGCGCCCAGGCCGAGTTGTCGAGCAACAGCATCAGCGCGGGAGGCGGATGCGCTTCACCTCGTCGGCCGCCTCGACATCGATGGGTATCGATCGCGAGCGGACCTCCTCGGCGAGGCGACTGCGGGCGCGTCTGCCTGCGACGCCGTCCCCCCTCAGCTCGCGGGCCTTGGCCCGGGCTCCGATGATGACGAGCTCCGAGAAGTCGACGCGCTCATTGCCGAGCGCATCGCGCAGCTCGGCGAGCGCGTCCTCCACGGGAGGCGTCTCGGTGATCATGTGGCGAGGTCGTTTCGTGGGCACCGTCGAATCAGTGTAACACCGTGCTGCACCGCATCTTCTGGAGTCGGACGCACTTACACCTGAGTTGCGGCGCGCAGCGTTCCGCCCCGGTGCCAGCAAGAAATCAGACCGCGGATTGAGCCGCAGCAGCGAAGCGGCCGAGCTCTGGGCCGAGCGTCTCCGGCGTCCAGTCGTCCTCGCCGGAGAGCAGCAGGCGCGCGCCGGCCTCGGCCAGGCCGGCGATCGAGTGGCCGAGCAGCCGGGCCTTCCGATCGATCTCGGCCTTCGAGGCATGCCCATTGCGCTCCTCGAGCCACGTCCGCGCCAGCTCGCTGAGCGTGTCGACCTGGGCCTGGCGCCCGCGCCTGATCCGCTCGGCGACGGCGGCGTTGCCGCCCCCCTCGCCCATGAAGATCAGACGGTAGACCTCGGGTGAGTGGCCGACGGCGCGCAGGAAGCCGACGTAGCCGTCGGCCAGGGTGGTTTCGGGATCGGAGAGGTCGGGGTCCTTGAAGGCCGCCTGGATCTCGGCCAGGATCCGCTCCTCCTCGCGGCTGAGCAGCGCGCGCATGAGTTCGTCCTTTGAGTCGAAGCAGGCGTAGACGACGGGCTTTGTGACGCCGGCCTCGTCGGCCACGGCCTGCATCGAGGTTCCGTCATAGCCGCCCACGAGGAAGAGCTTGAGCGCCGCGTCGAGGACCTCGGGCCGGCGCCGCTCGGGCCCGAGATGGGCCGCGCGTTTGCGCGGAACGGCCTTCTCCTGTGCCCGAGTCGCCATTTCCTACCCAAGGTAGCATTTCGCGCCGACGGGCAGGAAGGCGGGCTTTCGCCGCAAGCGGCTAAGATGTAATCCTTATCGGGATTCGGGTAATTCCCGGATCCGCCATCGCAACACAAGACTTGGAGAGGAAAGAAATGGCTCTTCTCACCATCAACGACACGGCCCCCGACTTCCACGCGGAGACCACGGAGGGCCCAATGGACTTCCACGACTGGATCGGCGACGGCTGGGCCGTCCTGTTCTCCCACCCCCGCGACTTCACCCCGGTCTGCACCACCGAGCTCGGCTACATGGCCTCGATCAAGCCGGAGTTCGACAAGCGCGGCGTCAAGATCGCCGGCCTCTCGACCGACCCGATGGACAACCACGAGAAGTGGTCCAAGGAGATCGAGGAGACCCAGGGCACGGCGCCGAACTACCCGATCATCTCCGACTCGGACCACCAGATCGCCAAGGCCTACGGGATGCTCCCGGGCGACGTCTCCGGCGACCCGACCGACCGCACCCCGGCCGACAACCAGACGCTCCGCAACGTCTTCGTGATCGGCCCGGACAAGAAGATCAAGCTGATCCTGGTCTATCCGATGACCACCGGCCGCAACTTCGACGAAGTGCTGCGAGTGATCGACTCGCTCCAGCTGACGGCGAACAAGAAGGTCGCGACCCCGGCCCAGTGGCAGCAGGGCGACGACGTGATCATCTCGGGCTCGGTCTCGGACGACGACGCGAAGGAGCTCTTCCCCGATGGCTGGGAGACGCCGCTCCCTTACATGCGGGTTGTTAAGCAGCCGAAGTAAATATGGCCGCCTCGTTTCGGGCGCTCAATCGGAGTACTGTCGATAGAGGCTGGCCCTGCGGCCGAAAGCTCAATCCCCACCGGAAAGCCACCGACGGCGCGATCTGCGCCACGAGGCGCGAGATGGGGACTACTGATTTGACTGCGGGGCCGGTGTTCACTCTCTAAGGGCGTTACCTCACCGGCTCGGTGGATTCGCCTATATCCGCAAGGAGACACCGAATGGGTGCAAATGCAGACACAGTCAAGAGTGGTTGGGACGCCTTCGCCAAGGGCGACATGGACGCCGCAACGGCGACCACGAGCGACTCGGCCGAGATCGTCGTCCCCGAGAGCCTCCCCTGGGGCGGCACCTACACCGGCCCGGAGGGCTTCAAGGAGATGATCGGCAAGTTCGCCTCCAACTTCGAGGAGGTCAAGCCGGAGCCGAAGGAGTTCCTCGAGGCCGATGGCGGCCACGTGGTCGTCACGGTCGAGGGCGTGGGCACGACGAAGAGCGGGAACGACCTGACCGGCCACTCGATCTGGCTCTACAAGGTCGACGACGGCAAGATCGAGCACGCGGAGTTCTACGGCGACACCGCCACGGCGGTCAAGGCACTCGCCTAGCCGCGACTTTCCCCTTCAACGAAAGGAATCACAGATGCTGGGACGCAAGCACGAGAAGACGGACGGAGCCGAGAAGACGGCAACCGAGCACCTCGAAGCAGCGCTCGACGAGCTGAAGAAGGCGAGTCAGCTGGCGCAGGAGGAGCTGCGGGGCAAGATCGACTCCGCGATCAGCCGCGCCCGTGAGGCGCTGGACGATGTCCGGTCGAAGGTCGGGGATCGCACCGAGGACGCTAAGGAAACTGCCGAGGAGGCAGGCGACAAGGTCGAAGCCAAGGTCTGATCCGGGGAGCGCATCGAGGGCCTGGGCACCACTCCGATGGCCCTCGGTGGCGCACCCGAACCGCAACGAACGACTAGCCCTTCCGGTCCCGGGTCAGCAGTCGGCGCACTGTCTTCTTGCTGAACCCGAGTCCTCGGAGCTCGCAGTTCCGGGCGAGCGCCGGGATGTCGGCCGCCTCCATCAGCTCGGCTCGGTGACCGCGAGCCACCTCGGCCACCAGCCGGCCATAGCCAGAATCCGGTGAAGCGCCGAGCACTGCGAGTGCGGCGGGTCGCGCGAACTGCGCCCTGAAGCCCTCTTCGTGGAGTTGAACCTGCCCCCAGGCCTCGACGACTCCGACGACCGATAGCCGTCCATGGACTTCGGGCTGAAGCTCAGTCCTGTCCTCGGCGCTCCACGGATGAAGCGCGTACAGACCGCAGTTGCATTGGGCAGCCGGGGCCTTGTGCTTGCGCACATGCGTGCGGGAGCAGCAGGCCCAGTTGGTCTTTCCCGCATGAGGCCATGGTTCGTTCAGGTGGAGGCCGGAGAGGCGAATCGCTCCCTCCTGGTCGACGCCGATATGCCAGGCCCGCAAGCCGTGCAGCTTCTCGGCGACGATTGTCGTCGCGCCGACGCAGTCCTCGTGGCGCGGCATAGGCGGCCTCATCGGGCCGCCCGCATGCGGCCGGACGAGACCTTGGCCGGCCTCCTCTTCGGCTGCGTTGGGCGCTTTCGCGACGGCTCATGAACCGGCCTGGAAGGCGCCTCCTTCTTTCGAATCGGCCCCTCAACGGGCTCGACGACGATCGTGCGGTACTTGCCTGGGAAGAACAATCGGATTCACCTCCATCGGTCCCGGCAGTAGCACCGCACCCTGACCCTGAGGTCTCGGTCGGTTGCTGCGACGTCACAGGGCCGGGCCCCTCGGTCGCTCTTGATGGACGCGCCGACCCTACGGGGTCGCGCGGAATTGTCAAGAGGTCAGCGGTCGAACGTGAACTTGGGCTGGCCGCCCTCCCAGGACTCGCTGACGGCGAGACCCGCCTTCTCCGCATATCTGCGGATCGTCCGCGCCATCGCGTCACGGCCGACCGGGTTCCCCGTGTGGAGACTGATCCCGTCGCGCGGCCAGAGATCGCGGCCGTGGACCTCCTGCTGCTCGGCGATGAAGTCGACCACGTCCACCCCACGCCCGAAGCGCTCGTCATCGGAGAGATCATGGTCCAGCGAGAGCTCGACGACCCGACCGGCGTTCAGCAGCCTCATCGCTTCCCAGGCCGTGGTGACGTGGACCCAACGCTCAGGCGCTCGCCGGTCGACCAGATCGTCATCGAGCCAGACGCGTAAGAGCGCCTCGCTCATCTCCGCTCCACCCGGATCGAGGTAAGGAACTTGAGGAAAGCGACGATGAGCGCGGTGGCGATCCAGACGACTCCGATCATGAAGAACGCGGCAACGATGATCGGGATGAGGATGAGCAGGAGCACGAGGATGATGAACAGCGCGATCATGCGGTCAAACCTAGTGCCTGGTCTCCGTTCATCGACCACGTCGCGCTCGACGCGAAGCGCGAGCACGACGGCGACGCTCATTCCGTCGCCGGCGTGCCTTTTCGGAGATGCCTCCCCGCGGGATGCACGTCTTGGCGAGCAGCCGTTCGCCCGCGGGGCCCATCGAGACCAGGGGCAGGACCAGATCTTTGCCCACGATCAGGTAGGCGTCCGCCTCCTGGCGCATCGTCTGCGCCATCC
>CAWJJG010000009.1:0-29163 GCA_963843085.1 uncultured Solirubrobacterales bacterium | reverse complement strand
GCGACCACCAGGCCGCTCCATCCGGGAGCGAAGGGCGAACCCGTAGCGACTTTGTGGCGAGCGGCCGCTTGTGGTCGCGGCTCTGTGGCCAAGCCGTGTGTCAGTGCGGCTTGACAGCGAGCTGCCGGCTAGTGCGGCCCGGAGCTGCCGCCGTCCAGCCCGTCGTTCGAGCCGTTCCCGCCGCCACCACCGCCGTTGTCATCGGTCGTGCTCGTCGCGGGGGGCGACCCGGACCCGCTCGTCCCGGAGCCGCTCGTTCCCGAGGTGCCGCTGGGGCCGCTGATGCCGGAGCCGGAATGCTGCCGGTCGTCGCCGGAGCCGCCTCCGGAGGATCCCGAGGGTCCATCGTTCGAGGAGCCCGAGCCGGATCCCGAGCTCGCGCTCGAGTCCTCGCCGGTCGTGGTGGTGTTCCCGCCCGCCTGGGATGAGCCGTGGTCGTCTCCCCGCTCGCGCCTTGCCGGTGCCGGCTTCGGTGCCGGCGAGCTGGAGGCGAGAGAGACCGGCTGCGCGGAGAGGCCGATCGAGTCTCCCGAGATCGCGTTCGCGGCCAGGGCGATCGCGCCCGCGGCCACGATGCCGGTCAAGCCGAGCAGGATGGTCAGCAGTCGCTCTCTGCTGGTCATGTGGAAAAGGCTAGAAGGGGGTGGTTAGGAGTTGGCAAAGTCGGCCGTGGGTAGGATGACCTCGGCTCGGACGCGCCTGCCGTCGACGGCCGCGAGCCTCGCTCCGCCGCCGCGGCGCTTCGCGAGCGCCTGAACGATCGGCAGCCCGAGCCCCGTTCCGGGGGGCCCGCCGCGCCCCCGGTAGAAGCGCTCGAATGCGTGCTTCGCCACCTCGTCGTCCAGCGGGCCGGAGTCGCTGATCACGCCGACCCTCGCGTTGCCGTTCTCGCTCCCGCACTCGATCCGGACCGGAGATCCGCTCGGGGAATACTTGATCGCGTTCTCGACCAGGTTGTCGAGGATCGCGGCGAGCTCGCGCGAGCCCGCGCGGACGACGACCTCACCGCCGTCCTCGAGCGCGATCTCGTGGCGGCCCTCGCTCGCGGGACCGCGCCAGCGCTCGGCGGCGGCGCGCACCGCCTGTCCCAGGTCCGTGCGGTCGTCCTCTGCGGGCTGTTCGCTCGAGGCGAGCTCGAGCAGGTCCTCGACGAGCTGATTGAGGCGCTCGGTCTCGTGCTCGGCCGCCCCGAGCTCCTTCGCGACCGCCGGATCCGAGGTCTTCACGCCCGCCGCCTCGAGTCGAAGCCGCAGACCAGTCAGGGGGGTGCGCAGCTGGTGCGAGGCATCCGCGACGAACGCTCGCTGTGACTCGAGCACCGCGTCGAGCCGGTCCGCCATCTCGTTGAACTCCCGTGCGACCTGCACCTGCTCGGTCGAGCCCCGCTCGGGCGCTCGCGCCTCGGTGTCGCCGGCCGCCCGGCGGCGGGCCGCGTCTCCGAGGGAGCGCAGCGGCCGGGCGATCGATCCGGCGAGGATCCAGGCGACGCCCAGCCCGAGGATGAGGGCCAGGGCCCCGATGCCGACCAGCGCGAAGACGTCCTGGCGAACCTGGTCGCTCACCGCGTTGAGGCTCTGCTCGAGCTCCAGCGCGCCCACCGTCCGGCCGTTGCGGACGATCGGCACCGCAGTGGAGAGGACGTCCCGGCCCTCGTGATGCTTGCCCTGGGCGACCTCGCCGTCGAGCGCCTGCAGCGCGACCGGATCGTCGGTCGGCTGGGGCGGGCGGGTGATCCCTCCGCTCGAGGTGGCGATCTGGCGTCCGTTCCGGTCGATGACGAAAACGAGGCCGTTGAGGCTGACGGCGGCTTGGCGCGTGATCTGCTCGAGGCTCTCCGGGCGGCGGAGCTGGTCGGCCGCCGAGGCGGCGACGACCTGGGCCTGCGCCGCGGAATCGGCCTCCACCTCGGCGTTCACCCTGTCGCTCACGTTTGCGGAGAGGGGGACCTCCAGCGCGATGATGACGACGATCAGCGTGTAGGCGAAGGCCGCGAGCAGGCGGGCGCGCAGGCTCATGGCGGCTAGACCTCGTCGGCCCCCGAGAAGCGGAATCCGACACCGCGGACGGTGTGGATGAAGCGCGGCTCCTTGGGATCGTCGTCGAGCTTCCGGCGCAGGCCGCTGACGTGCACGTCGAGTGTCTTCGTCGATCCGAACCAGTTCATGTCCCAGACGTCCTCGATCAGGGCCTCGCGCGTGATCACGGATCCCGCTCCCTCCATCAGCGCTCGCAGGAGCTCGAACTCCTTTCGTGAGAGCTCGAGCTGACTCCCGTCGAGCGTCACCTCATGCCTTGCCGTATCGAGAGTCAGGTCGCCGATCTTGATCTGCTCGCCATCGTTCGCCCCGGCGACGGAGGAGCTCCGTCTGAGGACGGCGCGCACCCGAGCCATCACCTCGCGCGCGGAGAACGGCTTGACGATGTAGTCGTCCGCGCCGAGCTCGAGTCCCGCGACCCGGTCGGCCTCGGAGCCGCGCGCCGTGAGCATGATGATCGGCACGTCGCTCCGTCGGCGAAGCTCGCGGCAGACGTCCAGGCCGGAGCCGTCGGGAAGTCCGATGTCGAGCAGGACCAGGTCCGGCGCGGAGGTCTTCGCCTTCTCGAGCGCCTCCGAGGCGGAGCCGGCCAGGGCGGGGGCGAAGCCCTCACGCTCGAGAGCCTCGGCGAGAGGCTCGGTGATCGCTCGCTCGTCCTCGACTAGCAGGATGTTCGGCCGTTGGATCGAGACAGTCACTCCGGATGGATGCTAGGGGCGCGGGCAGAGAGTGGACCGGGCCACCGGGGGGATGCCTCCCCGGTGACCCGATTTCCGCCCCTCTTCCCAGGCTCAGCCGTGGCCGGATCCACCGGACCCGGAGCCGTCTGAGCCCGAGTCGTCGGACCCGGAGTGGCCGGAGCCGGAGTGCTCGGATCCCTGGGAGCCGGGGCCGGAGTTGTCATCCATGACTCCGTCGCCTCCGCGGTCCTCAGCGTTGCCTGGTCCCGAGTTGAGCGAGCCGGGGTCCCGGTTGTCGTCGCCGACGTCGTTGGGTTCGTTCTCGTTCTCGGCCTCGTGAGCGACGCCGCCATCGTGGTCGCGGTGCCGGTTCGCGTGCTCGGCCTCGTTGTGCCGGTCCTCGCGGACCTGTGCCCCGGTGCAGCGCGGGTCCGTGGCGTGCTCGGCCTCGTCGCACGGGCCCTTGAGGTCGGCCGCCGCCGGAGCGTGGGTCGGATCCTGCCCGGCCGGCGTTGTCGCGGCGTACGCCGCCCCGGCCACGAGCATCGTGGCGGCCGCGGCCAGCAGCGTCTTGGTGAGTGTGCTCATCGAATCCCTCCTTGGTGGACGTTGAGGCCGCAAGCTTCGACGGCGCACAGAAGAGGATCCCCAGCGGCGGAGAATCGATCGGCAAGGAGACGGTTAAGCCTTGGTCAAGGGCCACTGACCCGAGCTCGGGCGTTGTCGTGCCCCAAGGCCGCCGCGAGCCCGTTCCGTCCAGGAATCCCCAGCTTGCGGTAAGCCCGCCCCAGGTGGGTTTCCACGGTCTTGGTGGTGATGAACAGCGCCTCAGCTATCTCGCGGTTGCTGAGGCCGGACGACGCCATCTGCGCGATGCGCCTCTCACGCGGTGTGAGGGCGTCGCTGCCGCGGGCGCTGGCCCGGCGGGGTCGCGCTCCGGTCGCCACCAGGCGCTCTCGCGCGGTCGCTTCGAGCCGGTCGGCCCGGCAACGATGGGCGAGGTCGAGTGACTCGGCCAGGGCCTCGCGGGCCGCGAGCCGGTGTCCCTCATCCAGCAGCGCTCCGCCGAGATCGCTGAGGGCCCGCGCGAGCCCAAGGGCGGCCTCGGATTGCCGCAGGGTCCGCACCGCCTCGCGCAGCAGCTCGATCCCCCGGTCACCACCTGCCAGCGTCCCCGCCGCCCGCAGCGCCAGCCCGATCTCGCGCGGCGCGCCAAACTCCCGCGCGGCAGTGAGATCCTCGTTGGCCAAGTCCCCGGCGAGCTCGAGCCTGTCGAGCCGCATCGCCGCCAGGACCGCACCGGATCGCCACGGAACAACGGCTGGATGCGAGGCGCCGAGGGGCTCAAGCCGCTCCCCGCAGGCAAGGAGGTCGTCGAGCGCCGCATCGTCTTCCCCGCGGGCCAGGCGCAGCCGGCCGCGCGCCTCGAGCAGGTCGCTCCAGGTGAAGGTCTCCGACCACTGCTCTTCGCCGCCGGGAAGGTCAATCGCCGCCGCAGCCGCCTCGAGCTCGTCCCGCTCGATCAGGCACAGCGCGAGGACGGCGTGGACTCCGGGCAGCTCGGGCTCCCATCCGTAGCGCACGGTGTCGAGCGTGCTCTGGGCGTCGACTATCGCGTCGTCGAGGCGCCCGAGGCGGTGCAGCGCGTGCGCGCGCACGTGCGAGAGCGTCCCGAACGCGAGCACAGCCCCGCGCTCGCGAGCCGAAGCGATCACCGCGCTGAGCGCGCGCTCGGACTCCGTCAGCGCGCCGGTCATGAACAGGGCGGTCGCGGCGAGCGAGTACGCCCCCATCGCCGTCGGGCTGGTCACGTCCGGGATCGGCCCCTCCAGAGAGGCTCTGGCCAGACGCCGGACCTCGTCGATGTCCCTGCCCTGCAGGGCGGGCGCGAGCGCGCCGTGGGCGAGCATGAGCCGCTCGGCGGGAGTCGCGACGCCCCGCTCCGCCCGAGCGACGATCGCGTCAAGCTCCCCCGGCGGCGTGGTCGCATGACCGAAGCCGATTGCAGCCCGCGACGAGCGGAGCGCCATCGCCAGCTCATCGCCGTCAGATGGCTCGGAGAGCTCGGCAAGCCCTCGCTCGAACAGCTCCTCGGCCTCAGGTCTGCTGGCGTCGACGAGGGCCATCCCGATCTCGAGTGCGGCCTCGGCGCGTGCGCGCCGGTCACCGGTCGCTTCGATCGCCTCCCGCGCGTGGCCCACCGCGCCGTCCGCATGCGCCCGGGTTTCCGCCAGGGCAAGCTCCTTGAGGAGCTCGCCCCGGTCGGCATCGGCGGGGCCGCGAAGGGCCGCCTCGAGGTAGCGCGCGGCGGCGTCCGGCGCCCCGCGCACGCGCGCGCGTTTGGCGGCGCCCCGCAACGCGGGGACCGCCCAGTCGCCCACGGCCCCGTGGGCCTCGATCAGGTGCGAGGCGATCAGCTCGGCGTCCGCGCGGGAATCGCGCAGCAGCTCCGCGGCCTGGGCGTGGTCGCGCGCGCGTTGCGCGTCGGGAACGTCTCCGTAGACGGCTTCGCGCACGATCGGATGAACGAATGTCAGCGGAGCGCCCGGCTCGAGGATGGCGGCGCCCGCAAGCGCATCGGCGCCGCGTGCCGCCTCGTCGGGCTCGAGCCCGCTCAGCTCCGCGGCATGCTCGAGCGGTGCCCCGTCACCCAGCACGGCCGCCGCGGCCGCCAACCTGCTCGCCGGCTGGCCGAGCGCTGCGATGCGGCCCAGGATCGTCCTCGAGGCCGGCTCTCCCCGAAGCGCGGCAACGTCAGCGGTTGACTCCCCCTCGACGGCCGCCAGGGCCGCGGTGAGCTCTCGCAGGTAGAACGGATTTCCACCGGCCGCCGCGGCACAGGCGGCGCAGAGCTCGTCGTCCGCGCCGTCGAGCACGAGCCTGACGAGGTGCGCGACTCCATCCTCGCTCAGCGGCGCAAGCTGGATCACGGAGGCGAGCTCGTGGGCCGCAATCCGGTTGATCAGGCGGCCCTGTGGATCGGGTTGGCGCGGCCGCATGGTGACGAGCATCGCGATCGGAAGCTCGTCGAGCCGCTGGAGCAGGTAGACGAGAAAGCGCAGGGAGGGCGGATCCGCCCAATGCGCGTCGTCGACCGCGAGCAGCAGCGGCGTTCGCTCCGATGCGTTCGCGGCGAGCCAGTGAAGACCGTGGAGAAGGGGGAACTCGCTCTCGCCGACTCGAGGCATCTCCTCCCCGAAGTCGAACAGGGGCCCGCAGAGCGCCGCCGCTCCCGACATCAACGCCGACCGGTCCCCGGCGGCCAGCAGTGGTTCGAACAGGCGAAGCACGACGCCGAAGCTGAAGTCCCGCTCCAGCTCGGCGCCGCGGCCGCGCAGGACGATCATCCCGGCGTCCTCTGCAGCGTCGGACGCCTCCACCACCAGCCGGGACTTCCCAAGCCCGGCACCGCCCTCGAGCACGAGGCAGCGGCCTGAGCCGCCGCGCGCCGCGGCGAGGGTCCGCTGGATGGCCGCGCGAGCCTCCTCGCGCTCGAGGAGGGGCATTGCCCCGCGCCGCCGGGATGTCGAGTCGAGACTGGCCATCAGGGGCCGCTTCACCTCGTATACGAGCAGCAAAAGATCAGGGACGCAACCCTGACGACAAGGCCACCCGCTCGGCGGAGACTCGGGGGCGTGCAGATTCCGCCCGAGCCAGAAGCCATGGATGGAGGCTCAGAGGACGCGCACGCCGACGAGGATGCCGATCGGCGCCAGATCCGCGAGCGCGACCTGATGCGAGAGCTGGATCGGATGACCGGGCGGGGAGGCGGAGGCGGGACCGGAGCGTTCCGGCCTCCGTCCAATCACCCAGAACGGGCGCGCCCGTCCCGCGCCGAGGAGGTCGAGGAATGACCCGTCATCGCGCCCGAAGCGCACTCGTCTCACTGGTGGCCGGCGCCGCCGTCGCCGGGGTTCTTGCGCCCGGTGCGGGTGCGGCGACGATCACCCCCACGGTCACCACCGACGACCTCACGAACAACGGCAACTGCACCCTGCGCGAGGCGGTGCTGGCGGCGGACGGCAATGCGGCCGTCGACCAGTGCGCCGCCGGAGAGAGCGCCGCCCCCGACGAGATCGTCCTCGACCAGCCGCTCTACAACCTGACCCTTGCCGGGGCCAACGAGGACAGCAACCTGACCGGCGACCTCGACGTCTTCCTCAATCCGGCGGGCCCGCTGACGATCAGAGGCGACAACGGCGAGTCCACGATCGACGGGGGAAACGCCGACCGGGTGATCGACGTGAAGACGACCACCGCCTCCTCGCTGACCCTGGACGACATCAGGCTCGATCACGGGCATCCGCCCGCCGGCACCGGAGGCGCGCTGCGCGTGCCCGGACTGAACTCGGTCACCTTGACCGGCTCCAGGGTGACCGGGAGCACCTCCACTTCCGACGGAGGCGGGATGCAGGTCGTCGGCGACCTGACCCTGATCGGCAGCACGGTCTCCGGGAACGTGTCGACCGCGCCGACGGGCCTGGTGGGGGGTGGCATTCGGGCCACCAAGAGCCTGACCATCGACTCGAGCTCGATCACCAACAACGCCGTCGCGTCGCCCGATGACGCGAACACCGACGACATCTTCGGGGGCGGGATAGCCGCCAGCGGGGGGAGCGTCAGCGTCGTCGAGTCGACGATCGCCAGCAACACGGTCACTGCGCTCGACAGCGCGGACGCCTCCCATGGGGCCGGAATCTATGCCGAGAACGCTCCGCTGCGGATCGAGCGAAGCACGATCGACAACAACACCGTGAGCGCCGCGAGCGGCCTGAGCTCGGGCGGCGGGATCGACTACACCGACCTGGGGACGATCAACGGGTCGCTGGTCGTCGAGAACTCCACCCTGACCGACAACCACGCACAGACCGACGCCGCCGCCCTCCAGGTCCGCGGGGGGAGCACCAACATCCGGAGCTCCACCTTCACCCTGAACTCGGCGGCCGCCGGCCGGTCGATCTTCTACGACGTCGCGGGCGTGGCGGGCTCGTCGCTCGCCGTCGGCGCGACGATCCTCTCCGAGAACGGCTCCACCGAGTGCTCGACGAACGGCTCGATCGACTCGACGGGCTTCAACATCGATCGGGGCACCAGCTGCGGCCTGACGGGCACCGGCGATCTGCAGAGCACCAACCCCAACCTGCTGGGCGAGGCCGACAACGGGGGCCCGACGGTCACGCACGCGCTGCCCGCCGGCAGCCCGGCTATCGACCGGATTCCCGCCGGCGCCTGCACGGGTGTCGACGACCATCCGCTGGCCACCGACCAGCGCGGCGCACCTCGCGGGTTCGACGAGGACGGGGACGGCCTGGCCGAGTGCGACGTGGGCGCCTACGAGCTCAATCGCTGCCAGGGGAAGATCGTGGACACGCTGCCGAACGGCAGCGGCGCCGGAACCGCGGCCGCCGACGTGATCCTGGGAACGGCCGGCGCAGACCTGATCGACCCCAGGCAAGGCAACGACACGATCTGCACAGGTGGCGGCGACGACAGCGTGATCGAGCGCCCCGGCGGCGGCGACGACGCCGTGGACGGCGGTGAGGGCTCGGACACGCTCTTGCTCGGCAACGGGCCGCCGGCGAGCCCGGCGGGGACGGTCGACCTCTCCGCGGGGACCGCCTCGTCGACCGGAATGACCGCCGCGCTGAGCTCCTTCGAGGACGCCTCCGGCTCACCCGCGGACGACACGCTGATCGGGGATTCCGGCCCCAACGAGCTCAACGGCCAGCTCGGCGACGACACGATCGACGGGGGCGGTGGGCCGGACCTCCTGTTCGGCGGTGGAGACGACGACCGGCTGCTTGCCCGCGATGGCTTCCCCGACACGGTGGACTGCGGCCCCGGAGCGGCGGACACCGCTCAGACCGACCGGCTCTCGCTCGATGCCGTCAGCGGCTGCGAGGCCCTCGACGCGCTCGCCGAGCCCTCGATCGTGCCTCCCCCGGGAGCGCCGCCCGCCAACGCCGGAAAGGCCAAGTGCAAGAGGAAGAAGAAGAAGCACAAGAAGCACGGCGTCGCGGCGAAGAAGAAGTGCAAGAAGAAGAAGAAGAAGAAGAGAAGGAGATGACGGTGGGGTGAGCGCTCACCCTGCCCGAACGGAAAGCCGGCACAAAAGAAGAGACCCCGCCGAGGCGGGGTCTCTAGGGGTACTACAGGGAGGAGAGATATGTGTGTTGTCTGTGGGAGGTAGCCGTTCTCAGGCGCCGAGCGGACGACTGAACCGCGTTGAAGCGGTCAGCGCCAAATGCGCGGAGCCGAATCCGACCAAAAAGACTGTTGCGACGAGGTCCCCGGCGATCGCCGCGATCACACCGACCAGGAACGTTCCGGCGGCCAGCGTGTAATCGAGACCCGCGTGGGCGCTCAGCGGCAGGTTCCCTCGCGCCTCGTCCCCGTAAACCGAGGTGGCGAGGCCGATCAGCAGAACACCGAGAGCGATGCTCAGGGCGCCCACCAGGGGCGTGAAGCCGAGCGCGAAGGGCGCCACCATGAGAAGGGGGGCGGCGGCCACCTCGAGAGCGGCGTGCACGTGAATCGGGATTGCCCTGAACAGAGTCATCGCGAAATTCAGAGTACGAACGTATGTGCGATTCGTGTGTGAGGGCGATCACACCTCGGCCAAGTGGCAGGCGTGGCAAGCAGCTCCCGCGGGGCCGGCGCACTCGCAGGTACGGTTGGCCCATGCCCCGCCGTCGCGCCGACACCCTGCTCGCGGAGCGCGGCCTGGCGCCGTCGCGGACAGCCGCGGCGGCGTCCGTCCGCGCCGGCCGGGTGCGCCTCGGCAAGGACGGGGCCACCGTCGAGAAGCCCAGCGAGCTCGTCGACGAGAAGGCCGAGCTCCTGGTCGAAGAGGGCGAGGAGTTCGTCTCCCGCGGCGGGATCAAGCTGAAGAACGCCCTCGATGAACTCGGTGTCGAGGTCGAGGGGCGGAGCTGCATGGACGTCGGCGCCTCGACGGGCGGGTTCACCGACTGCCTGCTACAGCGCGGGGCGCAGACGGTGATCGCCGTCGACGTCGGTCACGGGCAGCTCGACTGGAAGCTGCGGCAGGACCCGCGGGTCCTGGTGATGGAGCGGCTCAACGCCCGCGCGCTGGGAGACTCGTACCTGCCGTTTCGGCCCGATCTGATCACCGTGGACGTCTCCTTCATCTCGCTCGCGATGCTGATTGCCCCCATCGTCGCCAAGGCGGCCGATGAGTTCGACCTGCTCGGACTGGTCAAGCCGCAGTTCGAGCTCGGCAAGGAGAAGGTGGGGAAGGGCGGCGTCGTCCGCGACGCCGCCGACCGGCGCGAGGCGATCCGCAAGGTCGCCGACGCGGTGATGAAGGAGAATCTGGTCGTGCGCGGACTAGCCTCGTCGGGGCTGCCCGGACCGAAGGGAAATCGCGAGACGTTCGTCTGGGCCTCGCGAAGCGGTGAGCCGTCGGATCTGGACGCCGCGCTGGAGCAGGTAGAGCCATGACCCGGGCGATGCTGATCACCCATACGCATCCGGAGGCCGCCTCCGAGGCGGTGGTCGCGACCGCGAAGGCCGCGAAGGAAGCCGGGGTGGAGCTGATCTGCACTCCGGATGAGCACGACAAGCACGGCCGCTTCGCCGAGGGCATCACGCGAGTCGAGGACGGCGAGCGGCCCGACGTCTGCATCGTGCTCGGCGGCGACGGCAGCATCCTCTACGCGCTGCGCCGCTTCGCCGACACGGGCGTGCCCGTCTTCGGCATCAACTTCGGAACGATCGGCTTCCTGACGGCCGTCGAGCGCGACGAGCTTCAGGACGGCCTGCGGCGCGCGTTCACCGGCGACTTCGAGGCCATGGATCTCCCCGCGCTCCGCGTGAGCCTGCCGGTGGAGCGGCCGCTGGCGCTCAACGACGTCAGCGTCGTGCGCCGACCCCATGGCAGGGTGGCCGAGCTCTCCTATGCGATCGGCGGCGAGGAGGTCGGCAGCGTCCGCTGTGACGGGTTGGTCGCCGCCACGCCGGCGGGATCGACTGGCTACAACCTCGCCAATGCCGGTCCCATCCTCGCCTGGGGCGTGAAGGGGTACGTGGTGAGCTTCATCGCGCCGCACACCCTGGCGGCCCGGGCGCTGGTCGTTGCGCCGAACGACTCGCTCCACGTCAGCAACGCCGCGGGCCGCGAGCCGGTCGAGATCTCCCTGGACGGAGAGGCGGCCGGGGAGCTGGCGCCCGGCGACGCGCTCGAGATCCGCTTCGAGGAGTCGGTGAGCTGTCTCGCCCAGGTGCCCGGCACCAACTTCTACCGGCGAATCCGGGAGAAGTTCGGCAAGCTCGCCTAGCCGCGGTCAGGCCTTTGGCAAACTGGGAGTTGGATCGGAATCCCCGGGTAAGGAGGCGGAATGGAGCGCAAGTGGTGGAGCCTGCTGGCGGTCTGCCTGGCGACGTTCATGTTGCTGCTCGACATCACCGTCGTCAACGTGGCCCTGCCCAAGATCCAGGTCGACCTCAACACCGACCTCACCGGCCTCCAATGGGTGGTGGATGCCTACACCCTCCTGCTGTCCGCTTTCACGCTGACCATGGGCACGCTCGCCGACCGCTTCGGGCGGCGGCGGCTGTTCGTGATCGGCGTCGGGCTGTTCACGTTCGCGTCGCTGCTCTGCGGGCTGGCGACGAGCGCCACCTTCCTTCACGTCGCCCGCGGCCTCCAGGGCATCGGGGGCGCGGCGATGTTCGCGACCTCTCTCGCGCTGATCGCTCAGGAGTTCCAGGGCCCCGAGCGAGGCACCGCGATCGCCGCGTGGGGAGCGACCATCGGGGGAGCGGTCGCCGTCGGCCCGCTGGTCGGCGGAGCTCTCACCGACGGGTTGGGCTGGGAGTGGATCTTCTTCGTCAACGTCCCCATCGGGATCGGCACCGTGATCCTCGCCCAGACCCAGGCCGGGGAATCACGGGACCCCAACGCCAAGCGCCTCGACTGGGCCGGCCTGGTCACCTTCTCGCTCGGGCTCTTCGCACTGATCTTCGGCCTGCTGCGCGGCAACGCCGAGGGTTGGGGGAGCTCGCTCATCGTCGGGTCCCTGGCGGCCGCGGTGGTGCTGCTCGTCGCCTTCGTGATCGCGGAATGGCGACAGGACCACGCGATGTTCGACCTCAGCCTGTTCCGCAAGCCGGCGTTCTCGGGCGTCTCCTACGGCACCTTCGCGATCGGCGCCGGGATGTTCGCGATGTTCCTCTACATCACGATCTACATGCAGAGCGTGATCGGGATGACGCCGCTCCAGGCGGGCGTCCGCTTCCTGCCGCTGACCCTGTTCGCGTTCCTCGTGCCCCTCGCCACCCGCAGGCTGATCGAGAGAGTCCCGGCGCGGGTGCCGCTCACGACCGGGCTGACGATGGTCGGCATAGGGCTGCTGCTGATGCGCGGGGCCAAGCCCGACTCCGCGTGGACGACGCTGCTGGCCGGGTTCATGGTCAGCGGCTTCGGCATCGGGCTCTCGAACCCGTCGATCGCCGGGACCGCTCTGGGCGTCGTGCCTCCGGCGCGGTCGGGCATGGCCTCCGGGATCAACAACACGATGCGGATCGCGGGGGTGGCGACCGGGATCGCCGCCCTCGGCGCCATCTTCCAGAGCAAGATCACCAACTCCCTCCATTCGCTGCTGCCGCAGGCGCCGAGCGGTTTCGCCGACGGGGTCGCCGCGAGCGGCACCCAGGCCGCGAGCCAGGCGCCACCGCAATTCCACGACCAGGCAGTCCATGCGGCGGGGATCGCGTTCACCGATGCCTTCAACGACATCCTCCTGATCGGGGCGCTGATCCTGTTCAGCGGCGCGCTCATGGTCGTCACCCTGGTGCGCCAGCGGGACTTCATCCCGCACGGCGCCCCGGAGGGGGCGGCGGCGCCTGAGAAGGCCGAGGAGCCCGCTCCGGCATAGCGGGCGAGATGTTGCAGCGGGGCGAATCCGTCTTCGCCTCTCGTTAGAACGAGGGGCCAATGCTTCTTGAGCTCCGGATCGAGAATCTGCTCCTGATCGAGCGCGCCGAGCTCCGGCTCGGACCGGGCCTGAACGCCATCACCGGGGAGACCGGGGCGGGCAAGACGATCCTCGCGCACTCGTTCGACCTGCTGATGGGCGGCAAGGCGCGCTCGCATATCGTGCGGCCCGGCGCGGCCGAGGCATATGTGGAGGGAGTGTTCGAGCTGCCGGATGGCCTGCTCGACGAGCCCGAGCTGGCCCAGGTCGCGGAGCGGCTCCCCGAGGGCGCGACCGAGCTCGCGATCGGCCGGCGCGTCTCGGCCGGCGGCCGCACGAGCGCCTTCCTGGCGGGCCGCTCCGCCACCGCGCCGGAGCTCCAGGCCCTCGGCTCCCGATTGCTCGCCTTCTACGGCCAGCACGAGCACCGCAAGCTGACCCTGGCCGGCGCCCAGCTCGAGACGCTCGACGGCTTCGCCGGGGTGGAGCACCTGGAGCGGCGCCGCGCCTACCGGGAGGCGCATTCCGAGGTTTTGCGAGTTGAGCGGGAGCTGGCCTGGATCCGCGAGCGCGAGGGCGCCCGCGAGCGGGACCTCGACATCCTCCGCTACGAGCTGGAGGAGATCGAGGCCGCGAATCCCGACCCCGCGGAGGAGGCGGAGCTGGCGCCCGAGCGCGAGCGGCTGCGCCACGCCGAGTCCCTGCGGGCGGCCGCGGGCGAGGCGCTCGCCGCCGTGGGGGCGGACGGCGAGGGATCCGCCGCCGAAGCGATGGGATCGGCGGAGTCGGCGCTCGCGGCCCAGGAGGGCGTCGACCCGGAGCTCGACAAGCTCGCTGAGACGGCCCGCGGACTGCGGATGGAGGCCCAGGAGCTGGCGGCCGAGCTGCGCGGCTACGCCGATCGGATCGAGGCCGAGCCGGGGCGCCTGGAGCAGGTCGAGGAGCGACTGGACGCACTGGACCGGCTGAAGCGAAAGCACGGGGGCACGATCGAGTCGGTCCTGGCCCACGCCGAGCACTGCCGCGCCGAGATCGCGACGATCGAGGGAGCGGAGGAGGCCACGGACCGCCTCGAGACCGAGCTCGCGAAGGCTCAGCGGCAGCGAACCGATCTCGGCGGGCAGCTGAGCGAGGTGCGAGCCAAGGCCGCCCGGCGCCTGCAGAAGAGCGTCGCGGCGGAGCTCGAGCAGCTCGCGATGAGCGGGGCGAAGCTCGAGGTCAGCCTCGAGCCGCACCCCGAGGGCTTCGGCGCGCTTGGCCAGGAGCGGGTCACCTTCCAGGTCGCGACCAATCCCGGGATGCCGGTCTCCCCGCTGCGCGATGCCGCCTCCGGCGGCGAGCTCTCCCGGGTGATGCTCGCCCTGGCCGGACAGGGCGCGCCAGGCGGGGCGGCCACGTTCGTCTTCGACGAGATCGACGCCGGGATCGGCGGGAACACAGCCAAGGCCGTCGGGGAGCGGCTGAAGAGCCTGGGCGCCGAGCGCCAGGTGCTCTGCATCACCCACCTGCCGCAGGTCGCCTCGATGGCGGACACCCACTTCCGGATCGAGAAGAGCGTCGACGGCGGGCAGGCGCGGGCGCGGGTGGAGCGGGTGGACGGCGAGGGCCTGGTCGCGGAGATCGTGCGGATGCTGGGCGGGAACGACGGCGACGAGGCCGCCGACCGCCACGCGCGCGAGTTGCTCCGCGCAGCCTGATGTCCGCCTCGCCGCTCCTTACATAGGCTCTCCCGATGGCGATCGCTGCTCCTCACCTCATCAGTGGACGGGCCCGCGTGGGCGTTCGCACCAAGGAGCTGGTCCGACGGCTGGAGCCCGGCGGGATCGCGGTGATCGATCATCGGAACATCGACCGGGTCGCGGCCGAGGAGCTGCTTGCCGCGAGCCCGGCGGCCGTCCTGAACGCCTCGCCGTCCGCGGACGGCACGCATCCGAACCTGGGCCCGCTGATCCTGGTCCGGGGCGGAGTGCCGCTGATCGACTCGGATGCTGGACTGCTTGATCGAGTCGGCGATGGGGACACCATTGAGATCGACGTCGACGAGGCGCTCGAGATCGAGGACCTGCTCGCCAGGCTCGACGAAGGGCGGGCGAATGCGACGGAGGCGCTGCGGGACTTCGCCGAGAACACGCTCGAGCACCTGCGCGAGGAGGCGGACGGCTTTCTCTCGCTGGCCGAGCTGCCCGAGCCGCGAACGAGGTTTCGCGGCCGGGACGCACTGGTCGTCGCGCGCGGCGGCGATCACGCCAGCGATCTCGATGCCCTCTCGGGCTACGTAGAGCGACGCGACCCCGTCCTCGTCGGGGTGGACGGAGGAGCCGACGCCCTGATCGACCGCGGCCTCGTCCCTGACCTTGTCGTGGGCGACATGGACTCGGCGAGCGAGGCCGCGCTGAGGAGCGGGGCCGAGCTGGTCGTCCACGGCTATCCGGATGGAGACGCGCCCGGGGCCGCTCGGCTCGGCGCGCTCGAGCTTTCTCACTCGATCGTGGCGGCGCCGGGAACGAGCCAGGACCTCGCGCTGTTGATCGCCTACGAGCATGGTGCACAGCTACTGGTCAGCGTCGGCACGCCTCAGTCCCTGGTCGAGTTCCTCGGCAAGGGCAGGGCCGGCATGTCCTCGACGTTCCTCGCCCGGCTGCTCGTGGGGGACGCTCTGGTCGACGCCAGCGGTGTCGCCCGGCTGCTCGCCTCCGGCTCGCCGCTGACTTGATCCGCCGCGCCAACTACCGGGGCGCGGCGCTCCTCTTCCCGCTGGGCGTGCCCATCCTGGCCGCCGGGCTGATCCTGTCCGCCCTCGCCGGCGTGGAGGCCGGCCGCTGGCTCGGCTACGTGGCGGGCGTATCGCTCCTCGGCGTGATCGACGACCTGCTGGGGGGCGAGGGGCCGCGGGGCGTGCGAGCTCACTGCGCCGCCCTCGCCACGGGTCGTCCCTCGACCGGTGCGCTCAAGGCGCTCGGGACCATCGCCCTGGCGGCCTGGGCGGCACCGGGCGACGGAGGGGCCTACCTGCTGGACGTCGGCGTCCTGGCGCTCGCCCCGCACGCTGCCAACCTCATCGACCTGCGGCCGGGGAGGGTGGAGAAGGCCGCTGCGCTGACCCTCGCGGGGCTGTGCGCCCTCAGCCGCTCCCTCCAGCCACTGGATCCGGTGTGGCCGTTCGCGGTGGCCGCCGCTGCCGGCGCGCTGATCACGCTGCGCGAGCGGGCGATGCTCGGCGACAGCGGCGCCAGCCTGATCGGCGCGGTGGCCGGAGTGGCCTGCGTCACGGCTCTCGGCCCGGCGGGGACCGCCATCGCGCTCACGGCGCTGATCGCGATTTCGCTCTATGGGGAGTTTCGCTCGATCTCCGCGGCGATCGAGCGAGTTCCGCTGCTGGAGCGACTAGACTCGCTCGGCAGAGTCAATTGAGCCAACCGAAGCCCAGCGACACCCGATTTCTCTTCGTCACAGGCGGTGTCGTTTCGTCCCTCGGCAAGGGCATCGCCTCCGCCTCACTCGGCCGTCTCCTCGTCTCGCGCGGCTTCCGGGTCCAGCTCCAGAAGCTCGATCCCTACATCAACGTCGACCCGGGGACGATGAGCCCGTTCCAGCACGGCGAGGTCTTCGTCACCGAGGACGGCGCCGAGACCGACCTCGACCTCGGCCACTACGAGCGGTTCACCGACGAGAACACCTCCCGGGCCTCCAACTTCACCGCCGGCGGCGTCTATAACAGCGTCATCCGGCGCGAGCGTCGCGGCGACTATCTCGGCGGGACCGTCCAGGTGATCCCGCACATCACCGACGAGATCAAGAACCGGATCCTGATCGTTGCCGAGTCCCAGGCCGTCGACTTCGTGATCACCGAGATCGGAGGGACCGTCGGCGACATCGAGTCCCTGCCGTTCCTCGAGGCCATCCGCCAGCTCTACACCGATATGGGGCCGAAGCGCTGCATGTTCGTCCACCTCACCCTGGTGCCCTACATCGGGCACGCGGGCGAGATGAAGACCAAGCCGACGCAGCACTCGGTCAACGAGCTGCGCCGGATCGGAGTTCAGCCTCACGCGCTGCTCTGTCGCTCCGAGCAGGGGCTCGACCGCGAGATCCGCAAGAAGATCGCCCTGTTCGCCTCGCTTCCCGAGGACGCCGTGATCTCGGCCCGCGACGTCGACAACGTCTACAAGGTGCCGCTGGTGCTGCGCGCCGAGGGGATGGACGACCAGATCCTCGACCACTTCGGCATGGAGGCCCCCGCGCCCGACCTGGCCGAGTGGGAGGAGCTGATCAAGCGCGCCGACGCCTCACGCGAGCGCAAGGTCAAGATCGCGCTGGTGGGCAAGTACGTCCAGCTCGAGGACGCATACAAGTCGGTGATCGAGGCGCTGACCCACGGGGGCTGGGCGCATGGGGTGGAGGTCGAGACCGAGCTGGTCTCGGCCGAGGACATCGACGAGGCCGAGCTCGAGGGCGTCGACGGGATCCTGATCCCGGGCGGCTTCGGCGAGCGCGGCATCGAGGGCAAGGTCGAGGCCGCCCGGATCGCGCGGGAGAAGGGCATTCCCTATCTCGGGATCTGCCTCGGGATGCAGATCGCCGTCGTCGAGTTCGCACGCAACGCCTGCGGGATGGACGGCGCCAACTCCGCCGAGTTCGATCCTGAGACCCCGTTCCCGGTCGTCGACCTGCTGCCCGAGCAGAAGGAGGTCTCGGACCTCGGCGGGACGATGAGGCTCGGCGCCGATCCGGTGAAGCTCCACGACGACACGCAGGCCCGCGAGATCTTCGGAGAGCCCGTCATCTACAAGCGCCACCGCCACCGCTATGAGGTGAACAACATGCTGCGCAGGCGGCTGGAGGAGGAGGGCATGGTGGCGAGCGGGACCTCGCCCGACGACCGCCTCGTCGAGGTGATCGAGCTGCCGGACCACCCCTTCTTCGTCGCATCCCAGTTCCACCCCGAGTTCAACTCCCGGCCGACTCGCCCGGAGCCGCTCTTCCGCGACTTCGTCGGCGCCGCCGCGAAGCGGGCCGAGGATCGCCCGGCCGCCGCTGCGACCGCCGAGGCGGAAACTGCCGCCGAGGAGTCCGCGGAGTCCGAGGACGTCAGCGTCCGCCGCTCGGGCTAGCCGCCGAGCAAGAGCCAGCGCTGCCTGATCACGAGTCCGTCGTCTGTGCGCATCGCACGCAGACCCGTCGGCTCGTCGCCGTCGGCCTCGGCCTCGAAGGCCGCGCGGATCCGCTCCCGATCCGCCTCCGGCGTTCGGGCCTGCTCGAACCACGGCTCGACCGGCATGGAGTGCTCCCGCTCGGCCTCGCTCCGCGGCCTGCGCCCAGCCTTCTCGAACAGGGAGCGGAGCTCCTCCTCGGGGAGGGCGCGGGTGTGGCTCGGGTCGCGCAGGCGCTCGAGCTCGTCGTGACGGGAGCCCCCGGCGACCATGTCGATCAGGGTCACCGAGCCGTCGGGCCGGCAGACGCGAGACATCTCGGCGATCACCGCCTCCGGGTCGTCCATGTGGTGTAGGGCGAACCGGCTGACGACGATGTCGTACTGCCCGTCCGGGAAGGGGAGATCGGTCGCGTCGCCCCGCACGAAGGTCACGTCCTCACGCCCCTCTTCCTGCACCGAGCGGAGCCCGGCGGCCAGCATCGCGTCGGTGAGGTCGACGATCACCGCGCTCGAGCCGGTGCGGGCGAGGTGTCGGCCGAGCTGTCCCGTCCCTCCGGCGACGTCGAGGATCTTCGAGTCCGGCGGGAGCTCGACGTGCGCGGCGATCCAGTCCAGGATCGAGGAGTCACGGAACAGCGAGCCGGGGGCCTCGAAGTTGGAGGCCTGGCCGGTGAACTCCCGGCGGACCACCTCGCGTTGATCCGAGCGGTGCTCCATGCCTGGAAGCTAGCGAGCGCCGCCCGGGTCAGAGATCGGCGATCAACAGCACCAACAGCGCCGTCAGGAACACCCCGGACGCAACCGAGAGCGTCACGATCTTGATCCGCCAGCGAGAGCTGATCCCCGCCACGCCGAAGAGGAAGAGTGAGGTCGCGAGGATCACCTCGGCCAGCGTGTAGGTGGCGGCCCTGTCCTGGTGGTCCTCGGCGTTGTTGATGGCCTCCTGTGCTCGGTGCTCGAGCGTGCGTCCCGCCGGAGTGCGAACGCCGGCCCCCGCTGCTAGCACGATGTTGTGAGTGGAGGCATGGAAGTCGAGCTCGGCCGCGTGCTCCTGGTGCTCGTTCAGGAAGACCGCGCCGGCGGTCACGATCGCGGCAAGGCCGAGCGCGACGGCGATGATGATCTCGAGCCGACCCTCCCAGGCGGCGGAGGGCGCGTCCGAGGTGTGCCTCACGTGGTGCTCGTGCTGCTCCGGCTGTGCTGGTCTCCGCGCCACGCGGATCTTGTATCAGCGGGCGGAGACGGCGAGCTCTCCCGCTGAATAGCCTGTCGCGCGTGAACGCGGAGGACCAGCGGATGCTCGACCGCTTCGCTCGCCTCTGCGAGATCGCGAGCCCGACCGGAGAGGAGAGGGCGGTCACCGATGCCGTGCTCGAGGAGCTGCGCGGCATGGGCGTGGAGGTGGAGGAGGACGGCGCGGCCGGACCGGCACGGGCCGGCGCCGGCAACCTGATCGCTCGCATTCCCGGGAGCGGTGAGGGCTGGGTCTCGTTCTTCGCGCATCTCGACACGGTTCCCCACGAGGCCCCGATCGAGGTCGTGCGGGAGAACGGCCACTTCACCACCGCCGGAAACACGATCCTCGGCGCCGACAACAAGGCCGCGGTCACCGTGTTGATGGAGCTCGCCGCCCGGCACGCGGCCGATCCGGGGCCGCTGGGGCTGGAGCTTGTCTTCACGGTCGCCGAGGAGGACGGGCTGCGCGGCGCCAAGGAGCTCGACGTCGCCGCGCTCCGGGCGCCGTTCGGCTACGTCCTCGATCACGCGACGCCGATCGGGGAAGTGATCGTGGCGGCTCCGACCTACAAGCGGCTGATCGCCGACTTCACCGGGCAGGAGGCGCACGCCGGGATCAATCCCGAGGACGGCCACAGCGCCATCGCAGCCGCGGGCGCCGCGGTCGCCGGGATGAAGCTCGGGCGGCTCGACGAGGAGACCACCGCGAACGTGGGGATCATCGAGGGCGGCACGGCGTCCAACGTCGTCGCCGGGCACTGCCGGATCCTCGGCGAGGCTCGCAGCGTCGACGGCGAGCGTGCGTCCACGACGATCGGCGAGATGGTCGATGCGTGCACCTGGGCGGCCGGCGAGCAGGGGTGCGACGTCGACGCGCAGGTGATCGAGATGTTCCGCGGCTACCGGCTCGACCCGAAGTCCGAGGCGGTGCGGATCGCCTCGGACGCTCTGAGGCGCACCGGTCACGAACCGAAGCTGGTCGCGACCGGTGGAGGGAGCGATGCGAACGCCCTGGTCGCCTCCGGCTACGAGGCCGTGCTGCTCGCCAACGGCACGGAGGCGAACCACACGCCACAGGAATCGGTTACGGAAGGGGCGATCCTGGAGATGCTTGCGGTGTGCGAAACCGCGCTCGATGAGGCGGCTCAGGCGGCAGTGACTACGAACGGGGGCTAGACGTGTTGAAGCTGCGGCGGGGCATCGTGACGGAGACCGATCCGCTCCGTGTCCGGATCGGAGACGAGGTGCGGGCGGCTTGGGCCGACGAGTCGCTCGTCGGCGAGGTCCGCGAGGGCGACGAGCTGATCCTGAACACGGACGCTCGCGATCTGGGCCTGGGCTCGGGCGGATTCGACATCGTGCACGCGAACCTGACACGCGGCCTGGATCACCCCGGAGCCGAGGAGGCCAAGGCGATGAAGCTCAACTACACCTCGCTCCAGCACCCAGTCGAACCGGTGGAGGCTCGGGAATGGAGCGGCCCTTCACGGCAGATCCCGGTGCTCGTGCTGGGGTTGCACGGCCAGCTCGCCCCGGCCGCCTGGGCCGCCGCACGCGGGCCGGGTGAGCTCCGCGTCGGCTACATCCAGACGACAGGCGGTGCGCTGCCCGGTGCGCTGTCGGAGGACGTCGCCGAGCTCCGGAACTCCGGCCTGCTCTGCGGGCACGTGACGGCGGGGGCGGCGTACGGCGCGGAGCTCGAGGCGCTCACCGTGATCGGCGCGCTGCAGGCGGCCGCCGGCCCGCTCGGCTGGGACGCGGTGATCGCCGGACCCGGGCCCGGGATCGACGGTTCCGGCTCCGAGCTCGGGCACGGCGGCATGGCCGCCCTCGACGCCCTGCACGCCTCGCTCATCCTGGGGCACGAGACCCTGCTGGCGCCGAGGATCTCGAGCGGCGACCCGCGCGAGCGTCATCGCGGCCTGAGCCATCACACCGAGACCGTGCTGCGGATGCTGCTCGGCAACGTCCGCGTGCCCGCCCCGGCCCCTGTGACGGCGCGGTGGCCCCGGGTGGGCGGAGGAGACCGCTCGCTGGGTGAGCTGCACGAGGCGTGCGGCGACCGTCACGAGATCTGGCCGCGCGAGGCGCCGGTCGACGAGTACGCGGAGAGCGGCCTGCCCGCCACCCACATGGGGCGCGGGATCGAGGAGGACCGGCTCTTCTTCGCGGCCGCGCTCGCCGCGGGCGACGCTCTCACGGCCGCGACCTTTGCGGAGCTGGCGGCGTGAGCGACGAGCGCCTGAAGAAGGTGGGAGGGAAGCTCGTCCACCGCGGGCCGATCGCCTCGGTTCGGATGGAGACCTTCCAGTACGAGGACGGCAGCCGCGCTACCCGGCAGGTGGTCGTCCACCCAGGCGCGGCCTGCGTGATCCCTCACGACGGGCGCACCCTGTACATGGTCGAGCAGCCGCGTGAGGCGGTCGAGGAGCCGGCGCTGCTCGAGCTCCCGGCGGGCAAGCTCGACGTCGAGGGGGAGACGCCGCTCGAGTGCGCTCAGCGGGAGCTGGCCGAGGAGATCGGCAAGGCCGCCGGCGACTGGCGCGAGCTGAAGAGGTTCTACACGAGCCCCGGCTTCGCGAACGAGCGCGTCTGGCTCTTCCTGGCCACCGAGCTCTACGACGTACCGGGCGAGCAGACGCCTGAGGAGAGGATCGAGATCGTCGAGTTCCCGCTGAGCGACATCGACGACGCGATCGAGCGCACGGAAGACGCCAAGTCGCTGATCGGGCTCCTCCTGCTCAAGGAGCTCACCTGAAACGGGTTGCTCCTCGGCTTCGCCTGCGGAGCACCCTCGCATGAAGGGACGCGCCACTCGCCGCGGAAGTACTCCGCATGGCGACGATCGCGCCCGAACGACCTACCCAAACGCGGACCTCCGAGCGCTACGAGGCCCTCGTTCTCGACTTCCTCGCGCACCTCGAGTTCGAGCGCGGGCTCTCGCGCAACACGCTCGCCGCCTACCGGACCGACCTGCTCCAGTTCGGCCGCTTCCTCGCCGAGCGGGATAAGGACGCGACCGTCGCGGAGCCCGGCGATCTATCCGACTTCCTGGCGGATGTGGCCAAGGGCGACGGGAACGGCCGGGCGCCCTGCTCCACCGCCACCGTCAACCGCAAGGCGGCCTGCCTGCGCTCCTTCTACCGCCACCTGCGGCGTGAGGAGGAGATCGAGGACGACCCGGCTGCACGCCTGGACACACCGCGTCGCGGCAAGAAGCTTCCGGAGGTCCTGAGCTACGGGGAGGTGCAGCGGCTGCTCGCCCAGCCGCATGGCGATGACGCGGCGACGCTTCGTGATCGCGCCCTCCTCGAGCTGATGTACGCGTCGGGGCTGCGCGCGTCGGAGACGATCTCCCTGGAGATCTCGGACGTGGACCTCGAGCACGGGATCGTCAGGGCGCGGGGCAAGGGATCCAAGGAGCGCCTGATCCCGGTGGGGGGCAAGGCGATCGCCGCGGTCCGCGTCTATCTGCGCGGCGGCAGGCCGGAGCTGGTTCGCTCCAACGATGAGCGCAAGCTCTTCGTCAACTTTCGCGGCGGGGCCCTGACTCGCCAAGGCCTCTACAAGATCGTGCTGCGGCACGCCCGGACGGCCGGGCTCGGCGATCGGATGAGCCCGCACACGCTGCGTCACTCCTTCGCGACGCACCTGCTCTCCGGCGGCTGCGACCTGCGCTCAGTGCAGGAGATGCTCGGCCACGCCGATCTCTCGACCACCCAGCTCTACACGCACCTCTCCGGCGAGGAGCTCAAGGCGGTCTACTTCAAGGCCCATCCAAGGGCGCACCTGCCTCAGTAGCTTCTAGGGCATGCCCGAGCTGCCCGAGGTGGAGACTGTTCGCCGCCAGCTCGAGCCCGAGCTGGTCGGGAAGCGGATCGTCTCGGCGGCGGTCCTCGACGAGCGCTTGACGAGACCCGAGCCGCCGACCGCCCTCGAGCGTGCCGTCAAGGACCGGGAGGTGACCGCGGTCGCCCGCCGCGGGAAGTACCTGCTGATCGGCCTGGAGGGCGGAAGGACTCTCGCGATGCACCTGCGGATGACCGGCAACCTGCTGCTGCGGAACCCGGAGCACGGGGAGACCGCTGACCTGATGAAGGCCGAGCGGCTCGGGGGCCCCCGCCTGTACGAGCCCGCGCCCGAGCCAAGTCACGTCCGCGCGCGCTTCGAGCTCGACGACGGGCGGACCCTCATCTTCACCGACGTGAGGCGATTCGGGCAGGCGGTGGTCCTCGACGCCGGCGACCAGCTCGACGAGTTCTTTGCGAGCCGGCTCGGCGTGGAGCCGCTCTCCGGCGAGCTCACCCCAGAGAGGGTGCTCGAGCTGGCGGAGGACCGGAAGGCCCCGCTCAAGTCGTTCCTGCTGACCCAGTCCCGCGTCGCGGGGATCGGGAACATCTACGCCGACGAGGCGCTCTGGCGGGCGCGGCTCCATCCACTCTCGCCCGCCGGGTCGATGAAGCGCGAGCACGCCGAGCGGCTGGTCGAAGGGATCGTCGGGGCGCTCGAGGCCGGCCTCCAGCACGGCGGAGCGAGCATCGACGACTATCGCGACGCCCGCGGGGAGCGGGGCTCGATGCAGGACGAGTTCCTGGTCCACACCCGAGAGGGAGAGGCGTGCCGCCGGGATGATGGGGGCGTGATCCAGCGAATCGTGGTCACCGGACGCTCGACCTACTACTGCCCGGTCTGCCAGGAGCGGCTCCGGCGCCGTCCGCGCCGCAGGGCGAAGGCGAGGGCCGGATGACGGAGCAGGTACCGCTCCCCGACGGCTTCTCGGTGGGCCACTGGTCGGATCCGCAGGGCCTGACCGGGTGCAGCGTGGTGATTCCGCCGCCGGGAACGAGGGGAGGCATCTGGGTGCAGGGCGGCGGGCCGGGGACGCGCGAGTCAGACACGCTCAGCCCGCTATCGCGGTCCAAGGAGGCTTCCGCGGTCCTGCTCACGGGCGGGAGCGCCTTCGGGCTCGCCGCGGCCGACGGCGTCGCCCGCTGGCTGGAGCAGCACGAGCTCGGTTACTGGACTCCGTTCGGCCGGGTTCCCCTCGTACCCAGCGCGGTGATCTACGACCTCGGCGCGGGTGACCCGGGAGCGCGGCCCGGACCGGAGGAGGGATACGCGGCATGCGAGTCCGCCGAGGGCGGGGTGCCGGAGCGAGGGGCGGTCGGTGTCGGAACCGGCGCAACCGTCGCGAAGGTGCTCGGGCGGGAGCGCGGATCGGCAGGCGGCTTCGGCTACGCCGCGATCGAGACCGGAGCGGGGGAGACCGTCGCCGCTGTCGCGGCGGTCAACGCGGCCGGGGACGTGCTCGCCGAGGACGGGTCGTTGCTCGTTGGCCCCAGAGACGACGACGGCGAGATGGTCCGGGGTGCCGAGCACCTGGTCGCCCTGGAGCAGGCTCCGGAGTACAGGGCCGCGCCCGAGGGCAACACGACGCTCGCGTGTGTCTGCACCGACGCGGCTCTCAGCAAGACCGAGTGCACCGTGGTCGCCCGGGCGGCGACGGCCGGGATCGCACGGGCGGTCGATCCGGCCTTCACCCCGGTCGACGGCGACATCGTCTTCTGCCTCGCCTCGGGGGAGGGCGAGATCCGCGAGTACGGCTCGATGCAGGTCGGGGTCGCGGCCGCGACCGTGGTCGCCGCCGCCGTTCGGGACGCGGTCCGCCGGACCTGATCCGTCCGGGCACTCCGGCAGCTTTGATGGCCATGCCCGGGAACTTCAAGACCGAGGCCGTCGTGCTGCGGAGCATCCGCTATGGCGAGGCCGATCGAATCGTCCATCTCTACTCCGCGACCCGCGGGCGGATCGGTGCGATCGCCAAGGGGTCGAGGCGGCCGAAATCGCGCTTCGGGGGAAGGCTCGAGCCGTTCTTCCGGCTGAACCTAGTCCTCTATGAGGGACGGGGCGACCTGTTCACGGTCACCGGGGCCTCGACCGTCGACGGCCACGGGACGCTGCGCTCGAACGGGGCCGCGCTCGGGTCGGCCGGCCGGGCGTGCGACGCGGTGCTGCGGCTGCTCGACTCGGGCGAGCCGAACGAGGCGGCGTACAACCTGCTCTGCACCTACCTCGGGCTGCTGGATGCCGATCCGGTGTCGTCGAGCGCTCCCGGGTCGGCGCTCGCGTTTCGCCTCAAGCTGGCGCTCGCGGCCGGCTTCTCGCCCGAGCTGGCGAGCTGCGCCAACTGCGGAGAGGCCGAGCACCTGGCCGCCTTCTCAGGGTCGGCCGGCGGAGTGGTCTGCGCGAGCTGCGAGGGCGGGGGCTTCCCGTTCAGCGAGGAGGCACACCGCTTCATGGTCGACGCGCTGGCGCGCCCGCTCTCGGAGGCGCCGGAGGCCGAGCGGCGGGTCGCGGCGCAGGCCGATCGCGCGATCACCGAGACGCTCGAGCACCACGCGCACGTACACCTGCGAGCGGCGGCCTAGCGGCCACCAGGCCGCGACCTTGCCTATGACGGCGGGCGATACATCCGCTCCGTGACGCGGAGCTTGACGCCCTTCGGCGCCTTGCTGACTCGCATGAACCAGGGGAAGAAGCGGCCGGTCACCACCGATCGCTTCTCGCGGTCGTAGGCGCGGAGGGCGTCGTTGACGCAGCGCTCGGCGCTGATCATGCCGGGCGGCAACGGCGTGTCTTCGGTGTGGCCTGCCACCTCCTGCCATTCCGTCTTCACCGGGCCGGGGTTGACCACCGTGAGCGTCACGCCGCTGCCGCGCAGCTCCATCCAGAGGGCCTCCATGAAGGAGATGGCGAAGGCCTTGGTGGCGCCGTACGTCGCCTCGTAGGGGAGGGGCTGCATGCCGGCGGTGCTGGCGACGGTGATCGCGCCGCCCCGGCCGCGCTCGACCATTCCCGGAACGAAGGCGTGGGTCAGCGTGACGACCGCCTCGCAGTTGACCCGCACCATCTCGGCCTCGCGCTTGGGATCGAGCTCCAGAACACGGCCCCGCAGGCCGAAGCCCGCGTTGTTGACCAGCAGGTCCACCTGCAGGCCCCGTCGCTTCACCTTGGCCGCCAGCTCGTCGGCCTCCGCGGCGAGGTCGCACTCGATCGCCGTGGCCTTGGTCGGCAGCTCCTTTGCGAGCTTCTCGAGCCGGTCCTTCCGCCGGGCGACCAGGATCAGGTCGTAGCCGCGCGCGGACAACTGGCGGGCGAACTCTTCGCCGATGCCCGCGGAGGCCCCTGTGATCAGTGCCGTTTCAGCCACGGACCGGAGCCTATTTCGAAACGCATGCCGGTGGTGATGCCGCCGCGGGTGCGAACATCGATGGATGACCACGCAGACGGAGAGTCTCGAAGCGAGGGTGCGCTCCTGGGAGTCCGAGTACCTCTGGGACATTGCAACGCCCTCGTATCCCGCGCAGCGCCGCGAGCCGGAGGAGGACAGCCCGGTCCGGACACCGTTCCAGCGCGACCGCGACCGGATCGTGCACTCGAAGGCGTTCCGGCGGCTCAAGCACAAGACCCAGGTCTTCGTAGCTCCGGAGGGGGACCACTACCGGACTCGCCTCACGCACACGCTGGAGGCCTGCTTCATCTCGCGCACGGTGGCGCGGGCCCTGGGGCTGAACGAGGACCTGACCGAGGCGATCGGACTCGGGCACGACCTAGGGCATCCGCCCTTCGGGCACATCGGGGAGGAGGTGCTGGATGAGGCCCTCCAGGAGCACGGGATGCGCTTCCGCCACAACGAGCACTCGCTGCGGGTGGTCGATGAGCTGGAGCGGGACGGCCGTGGGCTGAACCTGACCGAGCAGGTGCGCGACGGGGTCCTCAACCACACCGGGCCGCAGAAGCCCGCGACCCTGGAGGGGCGCGTCGTGCGGATCGTCGACCGGGTCGCGTACATCAACCACGACATCGACGACGCGCTGCGCGCGGGGATCATCGCGGAGGGCGATCTGCCCGCCGACGAGATCGAGCTGCTGGGAGAGACCGGGGCGCGCCGGATCGACCGGCTGGTGCAGGACATGGTCGAACGCTCGCGCGCGGAGGGGGACATCACGCAGAGCGAGGACGTCGGCGGGGCGATGCTGCGGCTGCGGAAGTTCATGTTCGAGCGTGTCTACCTCGGGGAGGAGGCGCGGGCGGAGCAGGAGCGGGCGAGGGTGGCGCTGCGGACGCTCTTCGACCACTACCTGGCGAACCTGGACGAGGTGCCGGCGACCGATCCGGATGCCGGCCCGGTGGAGCGGGTGACGGACTACATCGCCGGAATGACCGACCGTTTCTGTCTCAGCACCTACGACCAGCTGGTCGCGCGCCAATAGATTGGGCTGATGGCGAGGTTCACGCGCGACACGGTCGATCGGGTCAAGGAGGCGACGGACATCGTCGAGATCGTCTCGGCGCACACCGACCTGCAGCAGCGGGGCCAGGACTTCTGGGGCAATTGCCCGTTCCACGACGAGCGGACGCCCTCGTTCAAGGTCAATCCCCGGGACAAGCTCTACTTCTGCTTCGGCTGTGAGGCCAGTGGCGATGTGTTCCGCTTCGTCGAGGAGAAGGAGGGGCTGGACTTCGCCGCCGCGGTCGAGTCGCTCGGCGAGCGGTACGGGGTCGAGCTCGAGCGGGAGAACGAGGATCCGCAGGCCGAGCAGCGACGGCGGCGGAAGGCGCGCCTCTGGGAGCTCCTCGAGCGCACCTCGAAGTTCTACGAGCGCTATCTCTGGGAGTCCCAGAAGGCCGCGAAGGCCCGGGCCTACCTGGAGGGGCGCGGGCTCAGCGAGGACGTGCTGCGGCGGTTCGGGGTCGGCATGGCACCGAGCGCCTGGGACCAGGTGCTGACGGGGAGCCAGCGCGCGGGATTCAAGGTCGATGAGCTGCTGGCCGCCGGGCTGATCCAGAAGGGGCGGCAGGGCGGGCACTACGACCGCTTCCGCAGCCGGATCACCTTTCCGATCCGCGACCAGCGCGGCCGGGTTCTCGGGTTCGGAGCGAGGGCGCTCAGCCCGGACTCCAAGCCGAAGTACCTGAACTCGCCCGAGGGCGAGCTCTACCGGAAGAGTCACACCCTCTACGGGATCGACCGGGCGCGCGGCCCGATTGCGAAGGCGCGCAGGGCGATCGTGGTCGAGGGCTACACGGATGTGCTGGCCCTGCACCAGGCCGGGGTGGAGGAGGCCGTGGCGATCATGGGGACGGCGATCACCCCCGAGCAGGTGACCATGCTCGCCGGGCTGACCGAGTCAGTGGTGCTGGCGCTCGACGCCGATCGAGCCGGCGCGGACGCGATGATCCGCGCGCAGAAGGTGGCCGGGGGGAAGAGCCTGGAGCTGAGGGTCGCGGCGATGCCGGAGGGCGAGGACCCGGCGGACATGCTCAAGGACGGCTCGGCCGAGCGGCTCATGAAGCTGGTGGACGAGGCGATCGACCTGCCGAGCTTCCGGGTTGAGGTCGCGCTCGGGCGGGGAGATCTCGGGACCGTCACCGGGCGGGAGCGGGTGCTGGAGGAGGTTGGACCGGTGCTGAAGGCGATGGGGGAGACGGCGCTGGGGTTCGACGAGCTGGTGAGGAAGGTGGCCGACCGGCTGGACACCGACGCGAGCCTGGTGCTCGCACGGGTGCGGTCGGCGCCGGAGACGAGTGCAGCACCGACTGGCGATGGCAACGGGGCGAAGCCGCCCAAGCCGGTCGCGGTCTCGCTCACCCCGCGAGAGACCCGGGAGCGGGCGCTGCTCGCGATGTGCATCTCGAAGCCGAAGGAGGGACAGGCGTTCATCGACCGGCTCACCGAGGAGCACCTGTCGCCCTCGGGACGGCCGGCGCTGGCCTGGCTGGAAGAGCATCTGGCCGATCCGATGGCCGGCCTGCCGAGGGACGATCCGGGGCTGACGTCCCTGGTCACGGAGCTCGTCATGCGCGCCGAGAGCGAGCCTGCCTCGGAGAGCGCGATGCAGCTCAACTTCGATCTGCTCGAGCAGCAGCGCCTGGAGGACGGAATTGCGGCCGCGCAGAAGGCGGGGGACTACGTGGTCTCGACGCGCCTGTCGGGCGAGCGGGCCCAGCTCACGGAGCGCATCGCCCACGCGGGCGTCGTCGGCTAGGCAGCGTTACAAAGTCGCCACGGTCCCGCGCACTTTCGGCCACATTTCCCTGCATTTAGGCAGATTCTGAGT
>CAWJJG010000008.1:0-36726 GCA_963843085.1 uncultured Solirubrobacterales bacterium | reverse complement strand
GTGCCAGACCGGCAGGAGAGGCTTGTTGTAGTAATTGAGCGCCCCCTCGCGCAGGGCTGCGATCTCGTCGGAGTACCAGTAGCGTTCGAAGTCCTCATGGCTGTCCCAGACCGAGGCCTGGCGAAAGTGCAGGGGGTCCTCGACGTTCCGGGTCAGCGACCAGCCCTTGGCGCCGAAGGCCATGGCCCGGGCGGCGCCGGGCTCCCAGATCTCGTACCAGCGCTCCGCCCGGAAGGGGTGGACGTGCCATTCGATGTAGACGATCTCGAGGGTCCCGGTGTCGATGGACGGCTGCTCCCAGGTGCCCTGGGCCGGCTCGGGGGTGCTCATGCGCCCACCTCGGCCCGGATCGCGCCGGGGCCGTCCTCTTCCTTGCCCTCGTCCTCGCTCGTCGCGCCCACCAGGATCGAGATCTTGCCGAGATGCTTGTTCTCGTGGAGGAGCTGGTGAGCATCGGCGACGCCCTCGAAGCCCATCACGCGCCAGAGCACCGGCTGGATCTTGCCCTCTGCCATCAGCTCATTCGCCCGCCAGCACTCGTAGGCGTTGGCGAAGTGCGAGCCGATGATCTGCTTCTGCTTCATCCACAGGTAGCGGACGTCGAAGTCGAGCGTGTATCCCGAGGTCGCGCCGCAGATCACGACCTTGCCGAACGGCTTGACCATGAACACCGACGTCGGGAAGGTCGCGCGGCCGACGTGCTCGAAGACGATGTCGGGAGCATCGCCGAGGATCTCCTTGACCCGCTTGGCGAACTCGCGTGAGACCTTGAAGCGGCCCTTCTCCGCCTCGCGGTCGCTGATGTTCTCGTCGTCACGCATCATGCCCGTGAAGTCGTTGCGATTGACGTAGTCGACCGCACCGAGCCGCTTCACCAGTTCCCCCTTCTCGTCGGAGGAGACGACGCCGACCGCGTTCGCGCCGGCCGCCTTGCAGAGCTGGACGGCGAAGACTCCGAGGCCGCCGGCCGCGCCCCAGATCAGGACGTTGTGCCCGGCCTGGAGCTTGCACTGGTCCATCAGCATCCGGTAGGCCGTGAAGTAGGTGAGCCCATAGGCGGAGGACTCCGCCCAGGAGAGGTTCTTCGGCTTGGGCAGCAGCTGCTGCGCCTGGACCTTGGTGAACTGGGCGAAGGAGCCCCAGGTCGTCTCGTAGCCCCAGATCTCCTGGCTGGGCGCCGCCATCGGATCCAGGCCGTGAACCTCGACGTCTTCGTAAGAGGCCTGGTTGCAGTGGATCACGACCTCGTCACCCGGCTTCCAGCGGGTGACGCCTTCGCCGACCTTCCAGACGACGCCCGAGGCGTCCGAGCCGGGTATGTGATGGCCGTACTCGGGGTGGTCGCCGTAGCCGAAGACGGACACGGGCTTGCCGAGAGAGGCCCAGACGTTGTTGAAGTTGACCCCGGCGGCCATCACGCGGACGATCACCTCGAAGGCGCCCGGCTGTGGCACCTCGATCTCCTCCACCTGCATGGCGTCCTTGGGCTCGCCCTCGCGCTCCTGGCGTATGACCCAGGCGGCCATCTTCTCGGGCAGCTCGCCCGGCTGGACATCGAGCTTGGATACGTCGGCGATCTCTACGGCCAAGGTCACTCCTGTTGTGAGAGGGCGCGCGTGAGCGCGACCCGATTACCGGTGCTCTGACGGACGCGTGGGATCGTAGTCAACCGTCCCACGTCAGGTTCTCGTCCGGTCTCCCGACTACGTTCGAAGATCCATGGAAGCGTCCGAGAAGCCACAGCTGCCGCTTGAGCCCGAGGGACCCGGCTCGGTCCGCCTGCTCGGGGACCGGATCGTGATCGAGGGCCTGACGATCGCCGACGAGCAGACGGCGCGGGTCGCGCGCGAGCGAGCGAAGGCGGGGGAGGAGCCGGCGAAGACGATCCGGCGCGCGGTCGAGATCGGCGCGCGCGTCCTCGACCGCGAGGAGACCGCGGTCGAGGTCGACTACGTCCGGCGCGAGTTCGAGCAGGTGACGAGCGCCCATCGGGAATCGATCGAGACGAAGAACCGCGAGGCCGTCGGGCGGATCGAGGAGGGCCTGCGGCGGGCCCTGGGCGATGAGGGCGCCGAAGGGGCCCTCGGCCAGGCTCTCGAGTCACACAGCGTGGAGCTCTCGGAGCAGATCGCCGAGACCTTCGGAGAAGGCCGCGACGGCGCCGTCCAGGCCCAGATCAAGCGGATGCTCGACGAGCGCGACGAGGAGTTCATGCGCCGGCTTTCGGCCGACGACGAGCGCAACCCGCTCGGCCCGATCATGGCGACGCTCCGGACCTGGGCGCGCGAGCGCAAGGACGACCAGGACACGCGCGACCAGAAGCTCGAGGCGAAGGTCGACGAGCTGCTCAGCCGCGCCGCCGAGCTCGCCGGTCTCGACCAGGGCCGCGAGGCGCTGGAGGAGGCCGAGGAGGCCGGCACCCGCAAGGGGCGGAGCTTCGAGGATCGGGTCGACCGGTCGCTCGAGCGGATCGCCGCCACCCGCGGCGACGCCTCGTCTCACACCGGCGGAGAGGGCGCCGAAGGCGGAGGGAAGAAGGGCGACACGCTGATCGAGCTCGGGGCCGCCAGCGGCCCCGCGGTGGGGCGGGTGATCTTCGAGGCCAAGGACAAGCGGCTCTCGAAGAACGAGGCATGGAAGGAGCTCAACGAGGCGATGGCGTCGCGCGCGGCCTCCTTCGGGGTCCTGGTCGTCGCCGGAGAGGACCGCGTGCCCGCGGGACGGGAGACGCTCGTCGAGTACGAGGGGAACAAGCTGATCGTCGCCGTCGATCGCGAGGAGCCCGATGGACTGGCGCTCGAGGTCGCCTACCGGCTGGCCGCCGCTCGCGTGGCGATGGCCCGCGAGCAGGACCTGACCGTGGACGCAGCGGAGGTGCAGATCGTGGCCGAGGAGGCCGTGACCTGCCTGAAACAGGCGCAGGCCATCCGTTCCACCCTGACCGGGATCAAGACGAGCTCGGAGAAGGCCCGCGCAGGGCTCGACGAGATGGTCGAGGGCGTCCGCGCCCGGCTGGAGCGGATCGAGGCCTTGATCGAGGTGGCGAGCCCGGAGGAAGGTGAGGCCTGACTTGACCCCCGATCTGACCCCGCGAATATTCCGTCCAGCCCCGGTCTAGGGGATCATGCTTCCCCTGGCCGGCGACGAAAAGGACCAAAGAGCACGCATGGAAGCGTCCGAGAACAAAGGGCTCCCTCCGCGGAGGGGCGGTGGGGCCGGCCTGCATCGAATCGACCCGGCCCGCCTCGCGCACACGCTTCGGTCGGCCGAGCATAGAACCGGCTACGCCCGGCTCGAGGTCATGCTCAACTCGGTCCTGCCGCGCTTGGTTGACGACGCTCGGGCCTCGGGCGACGCGCGCTACTAACGGGCGGCTAGGGCAGCAGCAGGTCGTTCTTGCCGGAGGGCCGCTCGGGCCCGACAGTGAAGTTGAATGGGCGCACCGCGATGCCGTTGACGCTCGCCTCGTAGCTCCCGCTCTTCAGGTTCATCTTGAAGGTCTCCGCGTCGCCGGGTGCGATCTGGTCCGACCCGGCGCTGACCGGCCCGTGAATCGCCAGGCTGCCGGTCCCGTTGGTGAGGTTGGCGACCGTGAAGTTCACGAGGCCGGCGCCGAACTCCCTTGGAGAGACACCGACCCCGTCGGTTGCGATCTTCACGCTCACCTCCGCGGGGATGGGGGGTCGCGGGTCGTTGTTGAAGTCGTTACGGCCACAGCCCGCGACGACCACGACGACCAGCAACGTGGCCGGCAAGAGCAGCGCTCTGCCCCTCCTCCGCAGCATGCGCCGAGGAATCTAGCCGAATGACGGGACGATCCGCCTCAGTGCCTCAGGAGACGAAGGGCAGCTCGACCACCTCGGCGGTGGCGCCGCCATCGCCGATGGCGAGCTGCTCCCCCTCAGCGGCCTCGCGGCGAACGATCGCGAGGGCGATCGCTCCGTGGGCGGGCGAGAGGCACGCGGTGCCGATCGCGCCGACCTCCTTCTCGCCGAGGACCAGCGGGTCGCCGTGTGCGGCGGGCGCGCTCAGACGAAGACCGCGCAGCGTCCGGTTTGGCTTGCCGCGGTAGTGCAGGCGGGCAACCGGCTCCTGGCCTATGTAGCAGCCCTTCTCGAAGTCGACCGCCCGCTCGACGATGCCGGCCTCCGCGGGCATGTGCTCGGAGCTCATCTCGAGCCCGAACCTGGGCCGCCCTGACTCCACGCGAATGATCTCCGCGGCCTCGTCGCTCACCCGAACGGCGCCGGCCGAGGAGAGCGCAGTCTCGAGCGCGTCGGTGTCATCGGGCTCCACGATCAGATCGATGCCGAGGTCGGTGGCGACCCCGAGCACGTCGATGCCATCCCACTGTCGAAGGCGCTGGAAGTGTTCCGGCCGCAGACCCTCGAACCCGGAGAGCTCGGGCGAGCGCGGACCGATCAGGGAGACGATCGACCAGCGGTCGGTGACATCCTCGATCTCGACCTCTCGGCCGATGCTGTAGGTGCGCAGGTGCTTTCTGACCGCGTCCGCGGAGACTGGCTCGAGGTCGAGCCAGAGATCACCCTCAGCGAGGTGCAGCACCCGCATGTCGGAGGTGAGGTGGCCCTTGCGATCGAGCAGGGCCGCGTAGCACCCCGCTCCAGGCTCCAGCGCCTCGATGTCGTTGGTGAGCTGGCCCTGCAGATACTCGGCGGCCTCGGCCCCGGAGACCAGCAGGGCGGCGCGCCCGCGTCGCAGGAACCCCGCCTCCTCGCGGAGAGCGCGGTACTGCCCGTCGAGCTCGATCCGCGTTGCGCTCTCGGCCACGTGCACAGTGTAGAAGTTAGCCACCCCTAACTTCTGAGTTTGGATCTGCTTCAATACCGCGAATGCCGGCGCAGGCTCACAACGCCCATCCGAAGCGCCGCACCAACGAGGGCGCCGAGAACTACGCGAAGGCGCTCTACGAGCTGCAAGCGCGCGAGCCGGAGGGGGTGGGCACCACGGCCGTGGCGCACCGGTTGGGCGTTACGCCCGCGTCCGCCTCCGGGATGCTGCGGCGCCTCGCCAAGGAGGGAGTGGTCGAGTACGCCCCCTACCGGGGGGCGCGCCTGACGCCGGAGGGCGAGCGCATTGCGCTCGAGATGATCCGCCACCACAGGCTGATCGAGCTCTTCCTCGCCGAGGTCCTGGGCATGCCGTGGGACCGGGTCCACGAGGAGGCCGAGGTGCTCGAGCACCACATCTCCGAGGAGCTCGAGGAACTGATCGCGGCGAAGCTCGGAGAGCCCGCCATCGATCCCCATGGCGATCCGATCCCCGACCGCGATCTGGCGATCAGGTCCGACGACTCCGTGCCGCTGACCGAGGTCGAGCCGGGCGAGGAAGCCGTCTTCACCCGCGTATCCGACAGCGACGCGGCGATGCTGCGCTACCTCGCGGAGAGGTCGATCCAGCCTGGGGCGAAGCTTTCGATCAGGAGCCGTGAGCCGTTCGGGGGCCCGGTGATCGTCGAGATCGGGGGGCGCACCCACCCGCTCGGCCCGAAGCTCGCGGAGAGCATGAGGGTCCGGCGTGGCTGAGGAGGAGCTCGGGCTCGTCGATCCACTGCCCGGGGAGCTCTCGGAGCCCCCCGCGCCCGGAGACCTCCTCGGCGGCGCCGAGGACGTGCTGCCCGAGGACGTCCTTCCCGGCGAGGCGGCCGTCAACCGGGCGGCTCGCCGCTCGCTCGACGGACACGCGCGCGGGTTGGCCCGGATCTGGCCGTTCCTCGGCCCGGCGTTCATCGCCGCCGTCGCGTACGTCGACCCCGGTAACTTCGCCACGAATATCGCCGGCGGCGCCAAGTTCGGCTACCTGCTGCTCTGGGTGGTCCTCGGGGCGAACCTGATCGCGATGGTCGTTCAGACGCAGTCGGCGAAGCTCGGGATCGCGACCGGGAGGAACCTGGCGGAGGCGTGCCGGGACGCCTTCTCGCGGCGCACGTCCATCGGACTCTGGCTGCAGGCGGAGATCGTGGCGGCCGCCTGTGACATCGCCGAGGTGGTCGGCGCGGCGCTCGGCCTGAACCTCCTCTTCGGAATCCCACTGTTCCCGGCGGGCCTGCTCGCGGGCGCCGGCGCCTTCGCCATCCTCGGCCTCCAGCAGAAGGGCTTCCGCCGACTCGAGGCGGGCATCGTCGTGATGGTCGGCGTCGTCGTCCTCGCCTTCGCCTTCGAGATCTTCGAGTCGCATCCCGATGGGAGCCAGGTGGCCAAGCACCTCTTCACCCCGGGCTTCGACGGCACCGAGAGCATCCTGCTGGCGACGGGAATCATCGGCGCCACCGTGATGCCGCACGTCATCTATCTGCACTCGGCCCTCACGCAGCGCCGGATCGTGGGCCGCGACGAGAGGGAGAGGCGGAAGATCCTGCGGTTCGAGCGCGTCGACGTGGTGATCGCAATGGCGCTCGCGGGGGCGGTCAACCTCTCGATGATGATCATGGCCGCTGCTCTCTTCCACGGCAGCGGCCTCGCCGGGATCGACACCATCGACGGGGCCTTCAACGGTCTCAAGCAGGTCGTCTCGCCGGGAGCCGCGACGATCTTCGGCGTCGCCCTCTTGGCGTCGGGCTATGCCTCGTCCTCGGTGGGCACCATGGCGGGCCAGGTCGTGATGCAGGGGTTCATCCGCCGGCGGATCCCGATCTTCCTGCGCCGCGCGATCACACTCGCCCCGGCCCTGATCGTGCTCGCCATCGGCGTCGACCCGACCGCCGCCCTGGTCGCGAGCCAGGTCGTCCTCTCCTTCGGCATCCCGTTCGCCCTGGTCCCGCTCGTGATGCTCACCCGCAGGCGGGACCTGATGGGCTCGCTCGCGAACCCTGGCTGGCTCACGGTGGTCGTCTCCGTCCTCTCAGGGCTGATCATCGCCCTCAACGTCTTCCTGCTGGAGCAGGTCTTCATCGGCTAGCGGTGGCTCGTGGCCGCGACTTGATGGCGAAGCCGTCGATACTCTGCGTCCGTGGCACTCGTAGAGGACTTCGAGGCGGTCGTGGAGACGCTCCCGGACGACTGGACCGACCTCGAGCTCGACCTGCGGATCGCCGACGAGACCCGCTACGTCGACGCCGCCGTGATCCTCTCGCTGGTGAACGCGCAGCCGTATTCGCGCGCGGACTGGCACTGGCGGATCAATGTCGCCCACCGCTTCGGTCACGCCGCGGCGGCCGAGACGGTTCGGGGAGCACTCAGCAAGCTCGATGGCGAGGGCATGGGCGGCGAGCTTCGGGTGCGGGACGCCCAGGAGGGCCGCGCCGAGATCATGCAGTGGTGGGGCCGGCCGGAAAGCATCCGGCGGGACTTCCAGCGCAGACGCAGCCTCTAGCTAGACGAACCGCTCCGGGTCCGGGACCCGGAAGAAGGACTCGATGACGGAGGCGAGCTGGTTGGCGATGATGCGCGCCCGGTTCATCTCGGTTCGCGTCCAGGGGCGCTCCTCCTCGCACATCGCCTCGACGATCCCGATGCTCTCGCCGCGATGCACGACCGGGACGATCAACAGCGTCCGGTAGCCGAGCGAGAACATCAGCTCGACCTCGAGCCGGTCCGCCCGGGGGTCGCCCACCATGACCTGCGCTGACTCCTGGCTTTCGAGAACGCGTCCCGTGGTCGGATACTTCTCCACCGAGAAGTACTCCTCCTCAGGCTGGGTGCCGCTCTCCGCGAGCGTCTCGACGATCTCCATGTCGGGGTGCCACTGGGAGAGCGCGACCTTGTCGGCGTGGAGCTCTCCCGCGATCAGGTCCAGGGCGTTGTAGAGATCGTCACGGGACCTGGCGTTGGCGAGCCGGGCGCTGAGGTGCTCGAGGCGGCGGTCTCCGGCCGAGATCGTCGGGCTGTCACCGCCCGGTGTCGAGATCAGTGCCTTGGCGAGTGCGTTGCGGCAGGTCTCGGCGGCTGGAGGCGAGACCCGGCTCCAGGGGGGAGCGGGCCGGCCGATCGCGTAGCCCTGCCCGCAGGGGACGTCGAGATTGGAGAGCGCCTCGATGTCGTCGTGGCTCTCGACTCCCTCTGCGCAGACCGTGGCGCCGACGCGGCGGGCGAAGCGCACCAGTGACTCGACCAGCGCCATCCGCACCGGATCGGAGTGAATCGCGCGCGTCAGCTCGAGATCGAGCTTGACGATGTCCGGGCGCACCCACATGACCTGCTTGAGGCCGGCGTACCCGGCGCCGGCGTCGTCGATCGCGATCCGGGCGCCGCGCTCGCGAAGCTGGGCCAGCGAGTCGGCGAGCAGGCTGTCGCCGACGTAGACCTCGTGCTCGGTGAGCTCGATGATCACGTCCGAGAGGTCGTCGGGAAGGACTTGCTTCACGGCATCGGTTGAGAGCGCTGACGGGCTGACGTTGACCGCGAGGTGGGTGCCCGGCGGGCGGCCGGGGGTCTGCAGGGCGGCCTCGATCGCGGCCGCCTCCAAATCGGGACCGAGACCGCACGCATTCGCCTGGGCGAACCAGGTGGAGGGGGGACGGTCGGGGGCGTCGGGGAAGCGGGCGAGCGCCTCGTAGCCGATCAGGCGACCGGTGGTGAGGGACGCAACCGGCTGGTAGAGGGGCTCGATGGCCCCTTCGTCGAGGATGCGCTGGATCTCCGAGCGCTGGGGCGCGTCGCCGCTGAGCCGGACGTGATCGGGATCGAACCGCCGGGTTCGGGACTTGCCCGATCGCTTGGCCCAGTACAGGGCTCCCTCGGCGAGCTGCAGGAGCGTCCCGGCGTCATCCGAGTCGACCGGGAATACGGCGACTCCGGCTGAGCAGCTGAGATCGGATCCCGCGGGGGAGAGGCCGGCGACGGCCCCCCGCACGCGCTCGGCGATCTCTTGGGCGGCTTCGGCGGAGGTGCCGGGAAGGATCAGGGCGAATTCCTCGCCGCCGGTGCGTGCGGCGATGTCGCCGCGCCGGACGGCCTTGCGGAGCTGCGCGGCCACTCCCTCGAGGACGCCGTCCCCGAACGGGTGGCCATGTCTCTCGTTGACAGCCTTGAAGTCGTCGATGTCGATTGCGACCAGCGCGACCGGCTCCCGCTGCGCCGCCGCCTTCTTGAGCTGAGTCCGAAGCGCCTGCTGGAAGCCGCGATGGTTGATCAGGCCCGTGAGGGTGTCGGTCTCGGCCAGATCGCGGAGCTCGACCTGCTGCCGGTAGAGCAGAACCGTCAATGTGAGGGTGAACAGCATGCCCACACCCGCGAACGTGGCCAGCGCCGGATTCCCCCGCGTCGCGGCCATCCCGATGACGGTCCCCCAGATGATCGAGAAAGCCACGGCAGCCCAGGGCAGCACCCTGCGGCGGGAACTTCGGGGATGCGCAGTACGCCCCACGGCAGGGTGTATCGGTACGAATGTCCAGAGCTACATCCCTCTTATTTGGTCATATTGCTTGCTTGGACGCATGATCTCGACCCCCCTGGAGAGCTGAAGAGATGGCCCGTGTCGCAGCCCTGGTGCAGGACCTGATGCTCGCGAGCCGCGTGCGCACCTCGCTCGAGGCGAGCGGCCACGAGGTGGAGCAGGACTCCGAGGTGCCCAACGAGCTCGACGGGATCGACCTGGTGGTCGCCGATCTCGACGCCGTCCCGCCGGAGCGCCTGGGCGAGCTGGGCGTCCCGGTGATCGGGTTCTACTCGCACGTCGACGTCGAGATGAAGAAGCGGGCCGAGGAAGCGGGGTTGACGATGGCCGTGCCTCGAAGCCGGATGGCCAGGGAGCTGCCGGAGCTGGTGGAGCGCGCGCTCGACTAGCTGCAGACGTTCTCGGCGAGACCACGGGAAACGCGGTCGGCGGACGAGGCGTCGATCACGCCGTTGCGCGTCGCCCACTTCACCCAGGACTTCGCGGGAACGCCGATCAGCAGCGAGGTGAACTGTCCGCCGAGGGAGAAAGCGTGACCCTGGAGCAGCGCGTTGAACTGTGAGGCCTGCGAGCTCTGATCGAGGTCAGGAACCTGCTGAACGAGATCGTTGAGTGCGGTTTCGGGTTGATCACGCATGCGTCGGTATCCGCGGTCGAGCGCCGAAGCGAATCTCCGTCCCAGGGCGCACCGATCCGGCTTCGTCGCCAGAACCAGCTCGGGGTACCTCGGCGCGCCAAATTGGTCCACCCGGAACTCCCGGACAGGGATGCCCTGCTGCTGGAGCTCGACACCCTCCGCGTTCCAGAACGCCGTGGCTGCGTCGACCTTGCCGGCCGCCAGGTCGGCGACCGCGTTGAAGCCGATCGTCACCCGGTGCACGTCGGAGGGGTCGACGCCGCCTGACCGGAGCACGGTGTCGAGGACGGCGTCGTCGGAGGGGACTCCGGTGACGCCGATCGTCTTGCCGGCCAGGTCCGCCGGGGTCCGGATCTCGTTCGGGTCGCGCGCGATCACCGAGGCCAGCGGCCGCTGGACGATGGCGGCGATCGCGACCAGGTCGAGGCCACGCTCGCGGGCGATGCCGAAGTCGTTGATGTCCATAACCGCGAAGTCGGCGCGGCCCGCTTCGAGCAGCTTGGCGCTGTCGGCGCTGCTGGAGGGCTCCTGGATGTGCAGGTCGATCCCCTCGTCGGCGAAGTCGCCGTTCGCCTGTGCGGCGTAGATGCCGGAGTGCACGGCGTTCGGCTGGAAGTCGAGGACCAGGGTCGCGCCTTCCGGCGCACCCGGTTCAGCGCCGCCCCCTCCGCAGCCCCCGAGGGCCAAGACGAGGAGGGCGGCCGCCAGCGGCACGGCGACCCGTCTCATTCGCGCCCGACCCTATACGCGAGGGCGCTCCGGCAGGAGCGACCCGTTTCATAAGGCGGCGATAAAGGTTTGCCCGGGGGTCTCGGCCCGGCCGGAAATGCGGTTAGACTGCGCGCCGCCCCGCACCTGTGGGGCGTTCTTTTCCGAGAGCTACGAGGAGGTCACTTCAAGTGCAAGATCGAGGTCTAGCGGCGTATATCGCTGAGCTGGTCGGGACGCTGCTCCTGGTCTTCTTCATCACGAGCGTCGTCACGCTCTACGTGGCCACGGGCCAGAACGCCCAGTTCGGCTCCGACTTCGCGGTCGTAGGCCTGACGCACTTCCTCCTGCTGTTCGGATTGATCATCAGCATCGGCGTGGCGAGCGGCGGTCACTTCAACCCCGCGGTCACCACGGCCTTCATCGTGATCCGGCGTATCGATCCGATCGACGGGCTCGTCTACATCCTCGCCCAGCTCTCGGGCGGCGTCCTAGGCGCACTGCTGACCAAGGCCTTCCTGCTCGACGAGGGCCGCGCCTCCGACTACGGCACCCCGAAGGTGAGCGCCCTGCTCTCCGGCGGCTTCCAGGGCGGGATTGTCGAGGCGATCGGCACCTTCGTCCTCGTTCTCACCGTGCTGGCGGTGGCTCTCAATCCGGAGACCCGTCGCTGGGCCCCGCTCGCCATCGGCGGCGCACTCGGCATGGCGGTCATGGTGCTCGGACCGCTCACGGGCGGCTCCTTCAACCCGGCGCGCTGGTTCGGCCCGGCCCTGGTCGGCAACCACTTCACCGACGCGCTGGCCTACATCATCGGCCCGATCGTCGGCGCCCTGCTCGCGGCCCTGGTCTACAGGTTCATCATCGAGCCCTCGAGTGGCCCGGTGCAGGAGCTGGCGGACACCGTTGCCCCGCGCGGACCAGCTCCGCCCGCGGGCGAGGCGCCGCCGCTGCGGCAGTCGTCCGGTCCCGGCCCCGGCGGCCCCCCGCCGTCGTCGCCGCCCGGTGGCATCGCCGGCTCCTAGCGGCCACCAGGCCGCTCCGCCTCGGAGCGGAGGGCGAAGCCCGTAGCGACTTGTGCAGTGCGGCCGCTTGTGGCCGTAGTCGCGGCCGCGGTTCTTGTGGCGGCCGTTTATGGCGAAGCCGTGCGTTCGCTAGGTTGAATTGCCAATGCGCAGGGTGACCTTCTCGCGGAACTACACGCTCTCGCTCTCGAGGACGTGCCAGTGCTTCTGCAAGTACTGCGCGTTCGCGACGCATCAGGCGCACGTCCACGATCCCGATGAGGTCGACCGCCTCCTCGACGAGGCGGTGCGCCGGAACGCCAAGGAGCTGCTCGTCCTCACCGGTGAGCGCCCCGAGGTGAATGCCGAGGTCGCCGCGCGCCTCAGGGAGTGGGGCCACGAGGACTTCACCTCGTACGTCGCCTGGGCCTGCCAGAGGGCGCTGGAGCGCGGCCTGCTCCCTCACACCAACGTCGGTGTCCTCTCGAGCACCGACCTCGAGCGGCTGCGCGAGGTGACGGCCTCCCAGGGCCTGATGCTGGAGTCGATCAACCCGGACCTGGTGGTCCACCAGGGCTCTCCGACAAAGCATCCTGCGAGGCGCCTCGAGACGATGCGGCTCGCCGGCGAGCTCCGGATTCCCTTCACGACCGGGATCCTGGTCGGAATCGGGGAGGCTCCTGAGGAGCGGGTCGCGGCGCTGGAGGCGATCGCCGCCGTGCACGGCGAGTTCGGCCACATCCAGGAGGTCATCCTCCAGAACTTCGTGCCGCACCCGCGCTACTACGGCGCCGAGGTCGCGGAGATCGCCGACGAGGCGACCAAGGAGCGCTGGACGGGCGAAGACGCCGGCGAGGTCGCGGAGCTGCCGCTGCCGGGCTGGGCGTCCGAGGTCACGATCGAGGAGATGAGGGAGCTGATCGCCGCTAGCAAGCGGCTGATGCCGGACGTCGGCATCCAGGTGCCGCCGAACCTGGCCGACTGGTGGCCCGAGCTCGTCGAGGCGGGGGCGACCGACCTCGGCGGCCTGTCGAGCAACGGCGATCACATCTCGCCGGAGGAGCCTTTCCCGAGCCCCCATCAGGTGCGAAAGGAGCTGTCGCCGCGCGGCTACGCGCTCACCGAGCGGCTCTGCGCCTATCCACAGTACCTCGACCCCGAGTGGATGGAGCAGGGGGTGCTCGACGTCGTGAAGCTCAAGTACTGGAGCTTCATCCCTCGCCGGGGCTCCGGCCGCCGCCAGGAGGCGCTGCCCGCGCCCGAGATCGCGCCCCGCGCGATCGACAAGGGCCGGCGAGGAGAGGAGCTCTCGGAGGAGGAGCTGACCGCGCTGTTCTCGGAGACGCGCCCCGAGGTCGTCGAGGAGATGCGGGTCGCCGCCGACGAGCTCCGTTCCGAGCTGGCCGGAGAGGTGGCCACCTTCGTGGTCAACAGGAACATCAACTTCACCAACGTCTGCGTGGTCGGCTGCGCGTTCTGCGGCTTCGGCCAGGGCAAGCGCTCTCCGGACGCGTATCTCGTGAACGAGGACGACTTCGCCGCCCGGATCGAGGAGGCGCTCGACTTCGGCGCGACGGAGATCTGCATGCAGGGCGGGATCCACCCGGACTACACGCTCGAGGACTACGGGCGCTGGCTGCGGTTCGCGAAGGAGTGCGCTCCGGAGATCCACCTGCACGCCTACTCGCCGATGGAGGTCCACTATATGTGCGAGCGCTCGGGCCGCTCGCCGGACGCGGTCTTCGAATACCTGATCGAGTGTGGGCTCGGGTCCACTCCCGGAACCGCCGCCGAGGTTCTCGATGACGGCGTCCGCCAGCGCATCTCTCCCAACAAGCTGCCGGTGGCGCGCTGGGTCGAGATCATCGAGGCCTCCCACCGCGCCGGCCTGCGCTCGACCTCGACGGTGATGTTCGGTCACATCGAGGAGCCGCGCGAGCTTGCGCGGCACATGCGGATCGTCCGCGAGCTGCAGGAGCGAACCGGCGGAATCACCGAGTTCGTGCCGCTCAGTTTCATCCCCTTCAACACGCTCCTCGGCCGTACCCATGGCGTGGAGGAGATCTCGCGCGACGACAACCTGAAGCACACCGCCGCCTTCCGGCTCGCCCTCGGCAAGTCAATTCCGAACCTGCAGGCGAGCTGGGTGAAGATGGGACTCGACGCAGCGACCGAGAGCCTTCGATGGGGAGTCAACGACCTGGGCGGCACGCTGATGGAGGAGAACATCTCCCGCATGGCGGGGTCACACCACGGCGTGCGGCTCGAGCCCGAGCAGCTGATCGAGGCCGCTCGCCGGGCCGGCAGGACACCGGCCCAGCGGACGACGCTCTACGACATCGTCGAGACCTACTAGCTCGCGGAGCCTGGGCGCCCTTCGCGCGCCCCCGCCGCCGCACCGGTGGCGGCGCCCGTGACCGCGCCCCGAATCCGTTCGGTCAGGGTTGGGTTCCCGGTCTTGGTCGCGTTCCGGGCCCAGGCGGTGATCAGGGCGCTGAGCGCGAAGAAGGCCACGAACGTGACGACCAAGGGCACGAACAGGCCCAGTGCGCCATCGCCCGCAAAGGCCCCGCTCTTGGTGAACAGGGCCCCGAAGGTGAGTGGCTGCACCACCGCTGCGGCGACGGTCAGCCAGCCGAGCCAGGCCGGAAAGGCGCCGCTCCGCAGCAGCACGATCGCGGTCGCCGCGAAGAACGTGGTGAACGCCGGAATTGCCGCCACGCCGACGAGCACGAATATGTCATCCAGCGCTCGTGTGATCAGCGGATCGACCCCCTGGGGACGGTAGGCCGCCACCGCTTCCGCAGAGAGCCCGACCAGCAGCAGCGTGCCTCCGATGACGCCCCCGATCAGCGCAATCGACGGCAGCCGCGGCGTGCCGCTGGCGATTCGGAGGACGCTCGTCAGGGTCCCCAGGAACCAGACGTAGAAGCCGAACGCAACGGCCAGGACCACCACCCCGGCGCGGATCGCGCTGTGATGGCTGAGGAAATAGCTCGCCCATTCCTGCGACGGTGCGTTCAGGTCCGGTGGCGTCGGGATGACCGCGGCGAACCCGATCAATGTCAGGACCACGAAGACCATTCCGGTCGCCGCTCCGTACCACGCGTAGCGGTCGTCGTTCATTCACCCTCCTCTGTCAATCCCCGGCCGCGGCGATCCTATTCGAGACAATCCGCTCATGCGCGCCATGGTTCTGGAGCGGGCGGGCGAGCCGCTCACCGAGCGGGAGCTGCCCGGCCCGAAGCCCTCCGAGGGCCAGATCCTGATCGAGGTCTCGACCTGCGGCGTCTGCCGGACCGACCTCCACATCGTCGACGGGGAGCTGAGCGAGCCGAAGCTTCCCCTCGTCCTCGGCCATCAGATCGTCGGCAGGGTCGGCGGGGCCGGTGAGGGCGCGACCCGCTTCGCGATCGGCGATCGGGTCGGTGTGCCCTGGCTCGGCTGGACCGACGGCACCTGCCGGTATTGCCGTTCCGGCCGCGAGAATCTCTGCGAGCGGGCGAAGTTCACTGGCTACGACATCGACGGCGGCTACGCGGAGCTGGCGGTCGCGGACGAGCGCTTCTGTTTCCCGGTTCCGGGCGATCAAGCGGATGAGCACGTCGCGCCGCTTCTCTGCGCCGGCCTGATCGGCTACCGGTCGCTGCGCCTGGCGGGGAAGGGCGAGCGCCTCGGCCTCTACGGGTTTGGCTCCTCGGCCCACATCATCTGCCAGGTGGCGGTCGCCCAGGGCTGGCGCGTCTACGCGCTGACGCGCGAGGGCGACACCGAGACGCAGGAGCTGGCGCGCTCGCTCGGCGCCGAGTGGGCGGGTGCGGTGGGCGATCCCGAGGTCTCGGACCTCGATGCGGCGATCGTATTCGCCCCGGTCGGGGACCTGATGGTCGACGCTCTTCGGGCCTCGGCGCCGGGCGCCACCGTGGTTTCTGCCGGGATCCACATGAGCGACATCCCGTCCTTTCCCTACGAGCTGCTCTGGCACGAGCGGACGATGCGGTCCGTCGCCAACCTGACTCGCGCCGACGGCGAGGAGTTCATTCCCCTGGCCGCGAGCCTGCCGGTCGAGACGCGAATCCGGGTCTATCCGCTCGCCGAGGCCAACCGTGCGTTGGATGACATTCGTCACGGTAGGGTGGAGGGCTCCGCCGTCCTTCAGATCGGCGGTTAGCCTCCCAGGATGAAACGGGTTGCGCCTCCGGCGCACCCTCGCATCAACATGGGGAGAGGAAGAGCGAAATGCCAGATGTGACCGTCAAGCGCGTCGAGGACTTCGAGGCGATCTTCGGGGGAGGCTTCAGGCGCGCGCGGGCGGGCCTGGGGGTGAGCTCGTTCGGGCTCGCCGTCATCGACCTGCCGCCGAACTTCAGCCACTTCCCGGAGCACGACCAGACTCACGACGACCAGGAAGAGGTCTACACCGTCGTCTCCGGCCGGGCCACCCTCCGGGTCGGAGGAGAGGAGTACGAGCTCGAACCCGGTGTGTTCGCGCGGGTCGGGGCGACCGAGAAGCGGAAGCTGATCACCGGCGACGAGCCGGCCCGCATCATCGCGATGGGCGGGATGCCCGGCAAGATCTACGACCCGCCCGAGTTCAGCAACGAGGGCACCAAACCGCCCTCGATGAAGGAGATCGCCGCGAAGGACACGGCGGTCTCGCTCTAGCGGCCACCGGGCCGCTCACCTGAAGAGGTCGTCCTCCGCCGCACGGCGCAGAGGGCCCGCGCCGCTCCCGTCGTCGGCCGTCACCAGCTTGCCCACCCCCGAGATGACGGCTCCGGGCACGCCCGAGTCCTTGTCGCGCACGAGGTCGGCGGCCGAGGCGAGCTCGTCGGCCACGGCGATCACGGTCGCCGTGAGCTCCCGCTGCTGCTGGTCGTGCCTGCCGCGCCAGTCCGCGAGCGCGCCCACTCCGGCGCAGCCGATCGCGACGTCGGCCTGGCCGACACGCCAGGGGCGGCCGAAGCTGTCAGCGATCACCACCGCGGGGGAAGCGCCCGAGGCCGCGGCGATCTCTGCGCGGATCCGGCGGGCCGAGGCGTCGCCGTCGACGGGCAAGAGGGACACCTTGCCCTCGGCGAGGTTGGATGAGTCGATCCCGGCGTTCGCGCACACCCATCCCTCGTTGGTCTCGGTGATCAGCACGCTGCGTTCGGCTCGGACCACCCGCACGCTCTCCTCGAGGATCAGCTCGACCAGCGCCGGGTCCTTGTCGAGCTCCGCCGCGAGCTGCAGGGCGGGCTCGCCGGGCTCGACATCCGAGAGCGCTCGGACCCGTCCCTCGACCTTTGAGACGACCTTCTGCGAGACGACCACCACGTCGTCTGAGGCGGGAGCCGCGGCTTCCGCGATCAGGCTCCCCAGTGGATCGCCTTCGCTCAGCTCGGGCACGCCGACCAAGGGCCTGATGCGCAGCTCGCGCGTACTGCTCGTCATCGAGGGAAAACTACGCGGCCGGCACGGTCAGGCGGCCGCGGGCTGCGTGCGCTCGCCGAGCTCCCAGAGCACCTTCGCCGTGCGGGGAGCGGGCTGGGGGTCGAGCAGGAGCCGATCGCGGAGCAGCGAGTAGTCCTCGGCGGTGTCGAGGTCCAAGCCCATCGACTCGACCCGCTCCAGCGCGAAGCTGATGCCGGCCGCGCGTGCCCGGCTGACGTGGCGGGCGCAGCTGTCGGGCCCGAAGGCGGGGACGAAGAGGTCGGGCGGTGCGAGCACCAGGCCGTTCGTGCCTGTCCCGTGCCGGTCGGGGACGATCAGGACCGTTCGCGGCGATCGGCCGATGTGGGCGTCGAGCTCCTGGACGTCGAGCATCGGACAGTCCACCGGCAGCATTGCGACGCGCCCGGCGCCTTCCGCCATGGCGGCGCGTGCGCCCGCGGCTGCGGCCTCGGAATGGCCCCCATCCTCCTTCTGGATCAGGACCTTGTGCCCGAACCAGCGCACCTGGCGTGCGATCGAGTCATCGGCCGTGACGACCATGACGTCATCGATGCAGCGGCTGCGCGGCAGCTTCACGATCAGGTCGAGGAAGAGAGCCTCGGCGAGCCGATTTCGCTCGTCCGATGACAGCGTGCCGTTGAGTCGCCCGTTGGCGACTGTGAGCCCCTTCACCGGAACGATCGCGGTCGTATGCAAGCTGTCGGAATTCGTCCCCACGAAGAATCAGGCTAGCGGTTGAGGCGGGACTGATACCCGGTTATGGCGGATCTATGCCTGCTGTCTAAGCGTCGATGCGAACTCGAGGGTGAGCTCGGCGACCTCGCGCCTGCCGCCGGCCCCCTCCATCAGGGTGGGAGCGCTCATGATCCGGATCCCCTCCGGCGGCGGATCCGGATCACCGGGGTCGCACATCATTCCGTCGAGCAGACCTTCGTAAAGCGATGCAACCCCGGCGGCTGTTGTAGGTCGGTCGATTGCACGCATGAACGCATTCATAGGGCCCTTCACGACCTGGCCGGCGACGTACGGGCTGACGGCCACCACCGGGGCGGGTGAGCCTGCGATGGCCTCGCGGACTGCGGGCATGGAGAGGATCGGCCCGATCGAGATCACCGGGTTCGACGGGCCGATCACGATCGCCTCGGCGGCGCCGATTGCCGCGAGTACCTCCGGGGTCGGAGTCGCCGCGTCGATTCCCTCGAGCTGTATTCCCTCGACGGGCGTCTCCGCGTGCTCCGCGACCAGATACCGCTGGAGATCCCTCCAGCCCTCGGCGGTCCTGACGCGGGTGCGGACGGGCTCCTCGCACATCGGCAGCACCTTGGCTCGGACCCCGAGAGCGCGGGCGATCTGGGCCTGGGCGTCCGTTCGGCGCCCGCCCTCGGCGATGAACTCCTTCCGATACAGGCAGGTGGCGAGGTCGCGATCCGAGAGGCGGAACCAGTCCGGGGTGCCGAGCTGGACCAGTCGGTCGAACACCGTGAAGCCGTCGTCCTTGATTCCCCAGCCGCGCTTCTCGTCGATCTCGCCGCTGAGCCAGTAGGTGACCAGGTCCGGATCGGGAGAGACGTCGACGCCGGCGATCTCGATGTCGTCTCCGGTGTTGACGACCACCGAGAGACCCTCGCCGAGGACATCCTGCATCCCGGCGGCGAGCTTCGCCCCGCCGGTGCCTCCGGCGAGAACGACTGCCCGCGTCACTTCCAGTGGTCTTCCTCCGGCAAGCCGGTGATCCTGATTCCGGCGTGAGTCTTGTAGCGGCTGTTGATGCCGATCAGGAGGGCGGTAAGCGGCTCCACGATCCTGGCCTGGTCCAGGGGCCCTGCGTTGACCGTTCGGAGCCCGTCGATCAGCTCGATGATCTCGGCCACCCGCGCCTTGTCCGCCTTGCGGTTGCCGCAGATCAGCACGTCCTCGTCGAGCTCCTCGTCGCCCGCCAGGGAAGGGGCGCTCACCGTGTGCAGCGCCGAGACCACCGTCACGCCGTCTGGCGCCATCTCCTGAGCCTGCTGGGCCGCAGAGCCCTGCCAGACGCCGATCGTCCGGGTCGCCTTGCCCGAGATGGCTGCCGCGAGGGGGACGGTGCAGTCGACGAGCAGCTGTCCCTCGCTGAGCGCCTCCTTCAGGTTCGTGAGGGTCTCGGACTGGGCGCGGAACGGAACCGTCAGGAAGACGATCGGCCCGCGCTTCGCCGCCTCACCGTTCTCCAGGCCCTCGATGTCGGCGCCCGGCACCGCCTCGCGCAGCTTCCCTGCGGCCTCCTCCGCACGCTCGGGCTTGCGGGACCCAATCACGATGGCCTGGCCGGCGCGCGCGAGACGCACGGCCAGGCCGTAGCCCAGCGCTCCGGTGCCGCCGATGATCGGGATTGGCTCAGCCACCGGCGAGCAAGCTACAGGGCGGCCTCAATAGGCTGCTTGTCGCCATGAGACTCGAGGGCAAGAAGGCGCTCGTCACCGGGGGCGCCAGCGGGATCGGCGCGGCGATCGCGCGGCGGCTCGCCGCGGAGGGGGCCGACGTCACGATCGGCGACCTGAACCTCGAAGCGGCCGCCGAGGTCGCGGGAGAGGTGTCGGGCCTGGCGATCGAGCTCGACGTGACCGATCTCGCCTCCGCTCAGGCCGCTGTGGAGAGCGCGGGCGCCCCCATTGACATCCTCGTCAACAACGCCGGGACCGACGAGTTCGGCTTCTTCACACAGACCACCCCCGAGCAGTGGGAGAAGGTGATCGCGGTCAACCTGCGGGGTGTCCTCAACTGCACCTACGCGGCGCTGCCCGGCATGCAGGAGGCCGGCTACGGAAGGATCGTCAGCATCGCCTCCGAGGCCGGCCGGGTGGGCTCGAAAGGTTCCGCCGTCTACTCGGCCGCCAAGGCCGGCGTGATCGGCTTCACCAAGGTGATGGCGCGCGAGGGCGCGCGCTTCGGGATCACCGCCAACGCGATCGCGCCGGGACCGATCGAGACGCCGCTGCTGATGCAGGCCAAGGAGTTCGGTGAGATCGGCGAAAAGATCATCGAGACGATGAAGAGCGGCACCCAGCTCAAGCGGCTCGGCCAGCCCGAGGAGGTCGCTGCCGTCGCCGCCTTCCTCGCCTCCGACGACTCCTCCTACGTGACCGGCGAGTGCATCGGCGCCTCGGGCGGGATGGGGATGGTGGGTTGATGGAGATCGGCGCGGAGCGAGTCGACGTCTTCACCGTCGAGGACCGGCTGCTCACGGACGTCGGCGGGACGCTCGGTTCGGCCGTCCTGTCGACGCCGGGAATGATCGGGATGATGGAGCGGACCGCGGCGATCCTCTCGCTCGAGCAGTTGCCCGAAGGGCAGGTGACAGTCGGCTTCGAGGTGTGCGTGAAGCACGTCGCGGGGGCGGCGGAGGGCGTTGAGTGCAGGGCACGGGCGACCCTGAAGGAGTTCGTCGACGACCGCAAGCTTCGGTTCGAAGTCGAGGTCACCGAGGGCGATCGGACGATCGGCGTCGGCACGCACGAGCGGCGCGTGATCAATCCGGGCTGAGCCCCGGTGCCTGGCTAGGCTGGAACGCATGGCCGAGCTTCCGAAGAGCGTCCGGATCCGCGAGGTGGGGCCTCGCGACGGGTTCCAGAACGAGCCCGAGGTGATCCCGACCGAGGAGAAGGTGCGGCTCATCGGCCTGCTCGGAGAGACCGGCCTTCGGCGGATGGAGGTGACCTCGTTCGTGCGCGCGGATGTGATCCCTCAGCTCGCCGACGGGGCCGAGGTGCTGACTCGCTTCGAGCCGCATAAGGACGTCGCCTACTCCGTCCTGATTCCCAACAGCAGGGGCCTCGAGAACGCACTGAAGCTCCGCGACCGATTCCAGGAGGGGAACTTCTTCCTCTCGGCCTCGGAGACCCACAACCAGAAGAACGTGAACCGCTCCATCGCCGAGTCGCTCGCGGACCTCGAGGGCACGATCGGCGCCGCTCGCGACGCCGGCCTGCGCTGCGAGGGCGTGATCTCGACCAGCTTCGGCTGTCCCTATGAGGGAGAGGTGCCGCCCGAGCGGGTCTTCGAGATCGCCGAGCGGCTGCGGAGCTTCGGCTGCGAGGAGATCGCGTTCGGGGACACCACCGGGATGGCGAACCCGCTCCAGGTGGGCGCGTTCTTCGCTCAGGCGCGCGACCGCCTCGACCACGTCGAGCTCACCGCCCACTTCCACAACACGCGGGGCCAGGGCCTCGCCAACGTGCTCGCCGCCCTGGAGCAGGGCATCGAATCGTTCGAGAGCTCCTTCGGCGAGCTGGGCGGATGCCCGGTGCCGCCGGGTTCCACCGGGAACATCTCGACCGAGGACCTCGTCTCGATGCTGGAGGAGATGGGAGTCGAGACCGGGGTGGATTTGGCGCAGCTGATCGCAGCCTCGACCGAGGTGCAGAAGGTGCTCGGCCGGCCCCTCGGCGCGCACCTGCTCACGGCGGGGCCGGTGGACTGGCACCGGTAGGGTGCCGGTATGCAGAGCGATCGCTTCCGCGCTGCGGCCGAGTCGGAGGACTTCTCCGCGATCGACGAGCTCTTCGCCGAAGACGTCGTCTTCCGCAGCCCGGTGGTCTTCAAGCCGTACGAGGGCCGGGAGGCGGTCGCGATGCTGCTCGGGGCCGTCTCACAGGTATTCGAGGACTTCCGCTACACCGACCAGGTCGAGACCGGTGACTCAGGAGCGCTCTTTTTCAGCGCGCGGGTGGGCGAACGGGAGCTGGACGGGCTCGACTATCTGCACTTCGACCCAGACGGGCGGATCGACCAAATGGCGGTCTACGTCCGGCCGATGAGCGGAATGCACGCCCTGGCGGATGCGATGCAGAAGAAGCTCGAAGAGGCGACCGCGTAGCTACTGGCAGTCGGCGCCGTTGCAGGTGCGCAGCTGCTCCAGGCGCATCTTGAGCTGAGCCGCCAGCGCGAGGTCTGACGGAGAGGGCGCCGCCGGTCCCGGCGGGTCATAGAGCCGGTTGGTGAGCTCGTACGGGTCGTCGTCGAGGTTGTAGAGCTCCTCGTCCCCGTTGCTCCAGAGGTCGTACTTCCAGGGGCCCCTGCGGATCCCGTACGCGCCGATGTCGGGGCTCTCGAAGAGAATCGAGCGGTTCGAGCCGGCGCCCGGGTTCTGGGCGAGGGGGAGCAGCGGGATCCCGTCCATGACGCGCCTCGGTGCCACCCCGGTCAGCGAGGCGATCGTGGGCGCGAGATCGATGTTCGCGGCGAGCTGGTCGCGAACCGCTCCCTGCGGGAAGCCCGGGCCGCGGATGACCAGCGGGACGCGCTCGCCCTCCTCGTAGAGGAAGTTCTTGAACTCGATCCGGTGCGAGCCCATCTCGAGGCCGTTGTCGGAGGTGAAGACGAAGAAGGTCTTCCGCTTGTCGCCGTACTTGCGGACCAGGCCGAAGATGCGCTTCACCTCGTCGTCCACCGAGAGCAGGCTCTCGAGGCGGCCGCGATACCGCCGGTCGATGTCGGCGAGCTCGGAGTCCGAGAGGTGGGGGATGTTCCGGATCTGCTCGGGCTTGTCGGAGACGTCCGCCTCGTCGAAGTTGGGCAGGTGGGGGGCGGTGATGTCGCCGAAGACGCCCAGGTACTGCGGAGCCGGCTCGGGATCGCGGGTGGACCAGATCGGCGTCCCCGCCTCGCCATGGGGGTTGTTCGGGTTGTAGTAGATGAAGAATGGCTTGGGGCTGATGGTCCACTTCTTGAGAATCCCGTTGACCTTCGAGTTGAGCACGTAGTCGATGTAGTTGGCCGGCTTGCGGCCGTAGTGGTGCACCTTGCCGTTCTCGTTGAGCTTGAAGCCGTACCGGTGCTGCTCAGTGCCGCCCGTGAGCCCGTACCACTGGGTCCAGCCCTTCGGGACCTCGCGGGGGCTGAACGGGGGGGTTCCGTAGCCGTTCAGGTACTTGCCGACCATCGCCGTGCGGTACTTGGCGTGCCGCATCCAGACAGCCAGGGTGTTCGAGTTGTCGAGGTCGCCGTAGCGCTGGTCGGTCAGCACGTGGTGGTTGTGGGCGTACTGACCGGTCAGGAAAGTCGCGCGGGAGGGGCAGCAGAGCGGATACGAGACATAGCTGTTGCGGAACGTGGTGCCGTGTGCCGCGAGCAGGCTGAGGGTGCTGCGCATGACGAACATGTCGCTCTGGTTCATGTCGTCCGTATCGATGACCACGACGTTCGGCCGCTTCTGCAGGGCGTTCCGGTGCCGCAGCTTGGCGAGCTTCACGCGGTGCTCGTGGCACGCCCTGCCGCAGGCGGCGGAGGCGCGTCCGGGCACGGAGATGGCCGCGCAGGCGCAGATGGCCGCCGCGAGCGCGGCGACGGCCCAGCCCGCCGTGTGTCGTCTGCCCAAGCTCATCCCGATCAGAAACCCGCGACACCTTAGGGGGTTGCGCTGCGTATCCTCCCCGCCGCCAATCCGAGACTCGAAAGAGGGAGCGAAAACACAATGGCGATCAGCAAGGTCGGCGTCCTGGGCTGCGGCCTGATGGGCCACGGGATCTCACAGATCTGCGCGCAGCAGGGCTGGGACGTGGTGGTGCGAGAGATCGATCAGGCGCCGCTCGACAAGGGGATGGGCAAGATCGAGAAGCAGCTCGCCCGCGCGGTCGAGAAGGGAAAGATGGAGCAGTCCGAGGCCGACGCCGTGCGTGGCCGGATCACTCCCACGCTCGACTACTCCGACCTTGCGGACTGCGATCTCGTGATCGAGGCGATCACCGAGGACCTCGACCTCAAGCTCGAGATGTGGCGCGAGGTCGACGAGCTGGTCAAGGACGACGCCTATCTCGCCACCAACACCTCGTCTCTCTCCGTCGCCACGCAGGCCGACGCCACCAAGCGGCCGGAGCGGATGATCGGACTTCACTTCTTCAACCCGCCCCAGGTGATGCCGCTGCTCGAGGTCGTGCGGGCCGAGAAGTCCTCCGATGAGGCCATCGCTCTCGGGTTCGAGCTCGGGGAGGCGCTGGGGAAGACCACCGTCGCCGCCGGTGACAACCGCGGCTTCATCGTCAACCGGCTCCTGGTGCCGTACATGCTCGACGCGATCCGCGCTCACGAGCAGGGCGTGGGGTCCATCAAGGACATCGACACGGGGATGATGGCCGGCGCCAGCCACCCGATGGGCCCCCTCACGCTCGCGGACTTCGTCGGGCTGGACACCCTCGCCGCAATCGCCGCCGTGATGGTCGACGACTACGGCGAGGACCGCTTCGCCGCGCCCGACACGCTGCAGAAGATGGTCGACGCAGGCGATTTCGGCCGCAAGTCGGGCAAGGGGTTCTACGATTACTCCGGCGATGAGCCCGTCCCGGTGGACGCCGGGGACTAGCCAGCTCAAGGAGGAACGGACGCATGCCAGTCGACCAGACCAGCCTGGACCGGATCCGCAACGCAACCTTCCCGTCTTCGAAGCGCGGATACGACAAGCACGAGGTCGAGAAGTTCCTGGCCCGTCTCGCCGACTGGCTCGAGACGGGGGCGGGGGACGAGTCCCGCTCCGACACCGTCAAGCGCGAGCTCGAGCGGGTCGGCCAGCGGACCGGCGCCATCCTGGCCCAGGCCGAGGAGAGCGCGCAGCAGATCCGCGCCGAGGCCGAGGAGGAGGCCCGCGGAACGGTCAACACCGCGAACATCGAGGCCACCGAGACGCGCGCCGAGACCGAGAGGTACGCGAGCGAGACGCGCGCGTCCGCCGACGCCTACGCGCAGCAGACGCGCCAGGCGGCCGACGAGGAAGCGGCGGGTGCCCGCCGGGAGGCTGAGCAGGAGGCCCAGGAGGTGATCGCGAGCGCCCAGGCGCAGGCGCGCCGGATCGTCGAGGAGGGCACGCAGAGACGTGAGGACATCGAGGCCGTGATCGCAGATCTCGTCAGGCGCCGGAACGACGTTCTGGCCGACACCGAGGAGCTCACCGCCAAGCTGACCGGGGCCGTCTCCGAGCACCGCCCGGAAGCCGGCTCGGATCCGTTCGATGTGCCGGACGAGCTCGACCCGCTGTCCCGCGAGGACGACGAGGAGCCCATGGGCGAATTCGCGGACGAGGACGCGGACAACGAGATCGGGCAGGACGTCGCCCCGGAAGAGCACGGCTCCACCGAGGAGACCCAGATCGTCGACGCCGAGTCCGAGCAGGAGGCTCGGACCTGATCGTTTCGGGGCGGCCGTGAGCGATGTCAGGGCGGCACTCGATGCCGCGCTGGAAGGGGGGCCTGAACGACACCGCAAGAAGGTCGCGGAGCAGGAGAAGCTGCCTGTGCGCGACCGGGTGGCGAGGTTGCTCGATCCCGATTCCTTCGTCGAGGACGGGCTCCTCGCCAACTGGGAGCAGGAGGGCCTCGGGGCCGACGGGGTCGTCACCGGGATGGGGATGGTGGGCGGCCGGCCCGTGGCCCTGATGGCGAATGACCCCGCCGTCAAGGCCGGCTCGTGGGGCCCGAAGACCGTCGAGAAGATCCTCCGCATCCAGGAGCGGGCACTGGCGGACCAGGTGCCGATCATCTATCTGGTCGACTCCGCCGGCGCTCGGATCACCGACCAGGTGCGGATGTTCCCCGGGAGGCGCGGCGCCGGGCACATTTTCCACAACCAGGTCCGCCTCTCCGGGCAGGTCCCGCAGGTATGCCTGCTCTTCGGCCCGAGCGCGGCCGGGGGCGCCTACATCCCGGCCTTCTGCGACGTGGTGATCATGCGCGACGGCAACGCCTCGATGTACCTAGGTTCGCCGCGCATGGCAGAGATGGTGATCGGCGAGAAGGTCACCCTCGAGGAGATGGGCGGTGCGCGGATGCACACCTCCGTCTCCGGCTGCGGGCACTTCCTCACCAAGTCCGACGAGGAGGCGATCGATCTGGCGCGCAGCTACCTCTCGTACATGCCGGGGAGCTGGCGCGAGGAGCCGCCTGCCGCTCCGCCGGCCGAGCCGGCGGAGAGCCGCGCGGTCTCGGAGATCGTGCCGTCGAACGAGAAGGACCCGTTCGACATCAGGGACCTGATCGCCGCCACCGTCGATGCGGATTCGTTCCTCGAGGTGCACGGCCGCTGGGCGAAGGAGGTCGTGGTCGGCTTCGCGCGGCTCGATGGCCGGGTGATCGGGATCGTGGCCAACCAGCCGAAGGTGAAGGGCGGGGTGCTCTTCGTCGACTCGGCCGACAAGGCGGCGCGGTTCATCATGACCTGCAACGCGTTCAACGTGCCGCTGCTCTTCCTCGCCGACGTGCCCGGGTTCATGATCGGCAAGGACGTCGAGCGGCAGGGGATCATCCGTCACGGCGCCAAGATGATCAGTGCGGTCTCCGAGGCCACCGTGCCCAAGCTCTCGGTGGTGGTGCGGAAGGCCTACGGCGCCGGCCTCTACGCGATGGCCGGCCCCGCCTTCGAGCCCGATGCGTGCCTCGCCTTTCCGCAAGCGCAGATCGCGGTCATGGGGCCCGAGGCGGCCATCAACGCGGTCTTCTTCAACCAGATCCAGGCAATCGAAGACCCCGAGGAGCGCAGCCGGTTCGTCGAGGGGAAGCGGGAGGAGTACTCCGAGGACATCGACATCCTCCACCTTGCCTCGGAGCTTGTCGTGGACTCGGTGATCGAGCCCGATGCGCTGCGGCGGGAGCTAGTTCAGCGGTTCGCGCTCGCCGCGAGCAAGGATCGTCGTTTCGCGGACCGGCGCAACCCAGTCACGCCCGCCTAGCTCCCCCGACCGGGCACGGCGCTTCGGGAGGCGGACCAGCGACTCGGTCTCGGCATCCCAGAGCTTCAGGCGGAAGGTGTGGAAGCTGCTGCCGATTGTGACCACGGGCGTGCGCTCGAACATCGGGTGCCCCTCGTGCGCGGCGCGCAGGTTGTAGTTCGGGATCCTCGCGCTCAGGTGGTGGACGTGGTGGAAGTTCGCATTGCCGACCATCCAGGCCAGGGGGCGCGGGAGGTCGAGGTACGAGCTGCCCTGCAGGGCGGCGAGCTCGAACCGCCAGCCCTCCGGCTCGGAGTAATAGGTCTCCTCGTACTGGTGCTGGATGTAGAGCATCCAGGCGGCGATCGCCCCCCCGGCGAGCAGGGTCGTGCCCTGGATCGCCACGAAGGTTCCCCAGCCGACGACCGAGGACCAGCCCACCACCCAGACCACGAGCGCCAGGTTGGTCGCGACGACGCTCGCGAGGATCCTGGGCGTCATGCCTCGCTGCGGGAAGCGGCGCTCGACCAGGAAGACCAGGCTCGGGCCCACCAGCAGCAGGAGCAGCGGGTTCCGGTAGAGGCGGTAACCCAGCCGGCGCAGCGGAGACGCCTCCTCGTATTCCGTCACGGTCATCGTGTTGATCTCTCCGACGCCGCGGTGCTCGAGGTCCCCCGTATGGGCGTGGTGGATGCGGTGCTGGCGCTGCCACCAGCGGTAGGGCGTGAACAGCAGGTAGCCGAGGAGGTGGCCCCAGCGGGCGTTCGCCTCGCGCGAGGAGAACATCGAGTTGTGCGTGAGGTCGTGGAAGAGCGAGTACATCCTGGTCAGGAAGACCGTGGCGATGAGCCCGAGTCCGATCGCGACGGGGAGGCTCGGCTCGATCAGGGCGGCGGCGACCCAGACGCCGAGATAGGGAATGACGACACTCGCGATCTGCCCGAGGCTTCGCCGCCGGTCGATCGCCAGGTAGGGGGCGAGGTCCTGCTTCCAGTCCCTGCGGGAGGGAATCTCCGCGGCGGTCATGGCAGTCACTACGCCTGTCTGCCCGGAGCGGATCAGCGAATCAGGTGCTTGCCTGCGCCAGCTCCGTGAAGTAGTCGAGGGCGGCCGGGTTGGCGAGCGAGTCCCGGCTGGCGGCCTTCTCGGGCGGATCGCCCATCAGGATCCGCTTGACCGGGACCTCGAGGACCTTGCCGCTCAGCGTCTTGGGCACTTCCTTGATCTGGAAGATCTCGTTCGGGACGTGACGCGGCGAGCATTGCTCCCGGATCCGGTGCTTGATCTCCCCGGTGAGGTCGTCGTCGAGCTCGGCGCCTTCGCGCAGGACGACGAAGAGCGGCATCCATCCCTCGGTTCCCGGCCTCGGCACGTCGACGACGAGCGAGTCGAGGACCTCAGGGAGGTCCGCGACGGCGCGGTAGATCTCCGCCGTCCCCATCCGGATACCGCCGCGGTTGATGGTCGAGTCGGAGCGGCCGTAGATGATCGCGGTGCCGCGGGAGGTGATCTCGATCCAGTCGCCGTGGCGCCAGACGCCCGGATACATCTCGAAGTAGCTGGCCCGGTAGCGGGAGCCGTCCTCGTCGCCCCAGAAGAAGACGGGCATCGAGGGCATCGGCTCGCTGATGACGAGCTCGCCCACCTCGTCGGTGACCGGGTTGCCGCCCTCGTCGAAGGCCTCGACCTTGGCGCCGAGGGCGCGGCCCTGCAGCTCGCCCTTGTAGACGGGCAGGGTGGGGACTCCGCCGACGAACGCGGTGCAGAGGTCGGTGCCGCCGCTCGTCGAGAAGAGCCAGGTGTCGGCGCCGAGGTGCTCGTAGATCCAGTCGAAGCCCTCGGGGGAGAGCGGAGACCCTGTCGAGCCGACCGAGCGGAGGCGGGAGAGGTCGCGTCCCTTCTCGGGCTCGACGCCGTCCTTCATGCATGCGGCGATGTAGGCCGCGCTGGTGCCGAAGCAGGTCTCGCCGGTTCGCTCCGCCACGTCCCACAGGACTCCCATGTCGGGATGGGCGGGGTTGCCGTCGTAGAGGACGATGGTGGCCTCGGTGAGGAGGGCGCCGATCAGGAAGTTCCACATCATCCAGCCCGTCGTCGTGAACCAGAAGAGGCGGTCGCCGGGCTGGGCGTCGAGGTGGAGGTGGCCCTTCTTCAGCTGCTCGAGCAGGATGCCGCCGTGTCCCTGGACGATCGCCTTGGGGAGTCCGGTCGTGCCGGAGGAGTAGAGGACCCAGAGCGGGTGGTCGAAGGGGACCCGCTCGAAGTGCAGCTCGGCGCCGGAGCCGAGGTCGGCGAGCTGGCCCCAGGTCATCGGCGGGGCGACCTTCTCGCGCTCTTCGAGGACCGACAGCTCTGGGAGGGCGCTCAGGTAGGGGACGACGATGACCCGCTCCAGGCTCGGGATCTCCGCGGCCACGTCGGCCACGACCGCCATGCGGTCGAAGTCCTTGCCGCCGTAGCGGTAGCCATCCACCGTGAACATCACCTTCGGCTCGATCTGGGCGAAGCGGTCGATGACGCTGCCCGGGCCGAAATCCGGAGAGCAGCTGGACCAGATTGCGCCGAGGCTGGCCGTCGCGAGGAAGGCGATCAGGGCCTCGGGGCCGTTGGGCAGGTAGGCGACGATGCGGTCTCCCTTGCCGACGCCCAGCGCCTGGAGGCCCTCGCGGATGGCCGCGACCTGTTCGCGCAGCTCTCCCCAGCGGAGCTCGGACAGCTCGCGGAGCTCGGATGCGTAGAGGACCGCGACCTCGTGCTCGTCCTTGCCGCGGAAGATGTGCTCCGCGTAGTTCAGGTTGGCTCCCTCGAACCAGCGGGCGCCGGGCATGACGCGCTCGGCGAGGACCTGGTCGTAGGGGCCGTCCGAGATCACCTCGAAGTACTCCCAGAGGGTGCCCCAGAACTCCTCGATCTCGGTGACCGACCAGCGCCAGAGCGCGTGATAGTCCTCGAAGTGGAGATCGCGGTTCTCGGCCAGCCAGCGGATGTAGCGGGTCAGCTGGGAGCGCTCGACCATCTCGGGCGTGGGCGCCCAGAGGATCTGCGCCGCGGCGGTGGTCTCCTCCACGGCCCGATCTTTACACGGGTTCGACGGCGGCGGCCGGCTGGGAGGCGGCCACTCCGCCGTCGCGCCCGGCGTCGCGGTCGATCAGGCGCGCGAGGGAGACGAGGAAGTCGGTGGCCCGGGTCAGTGCCTCCGCGTCGACGCGCTCGGGGGTGTCGTCGTGCGTGTGGTACCAGGGGGCGAGGTTGCCGGCTTCGTCGGTGGTTCGCAGGGTGATCGCCCGGAAGCGGCGTGCACGGGCGGGCATGGCGTCGTCGAGGACCGGGTGTCGGATGGGACGGGCGCCGCCGCCCGCGCCCGCGTCCGAGAGGGCTTGGCAGAGCTCGATGAGCTGCGGGTCGTGCGGGAGGCTGATCACCGGGCCCTGGCTGATCTCGTAGGCGACCTGGCCGGAGGAAACCGAGTCGACGTTCACGAAGGCGGTGGTGGCGCGGTCCAGCTCCCTGCGCCGGGAGCGTACGAAGGCGCGGCTTCCCTCGCAGAACGACTCCTCCGAGCCCGCGAGCACGATCCAGACGTCGAGGTTCTCCGGCGGGTTCGCGGTGAGCTCCTCGGCGGCGGAGAGGACGGCCGCGACCCCCGAGGCGTTGTCGTAGGCGCCGGGGACGATGTCGGAGAGGGCGATGTCGATCATCAGGAAGCCGGCGACGATCAGAACGATCGTGGGAATCGCTTGAAGCGCGTTGAGCCAGGTCGCGTCGAGACCGGCCATCCGGGCGCCGAGGATGGGGAGCAGGGGGGCCAGGCCGAGCCAGAAGAAGATTCGGAATGGGCCGAGGGCAAGGCGGGTGCGCTCGGGGAGCCGGCGGATCCGCTTGGAGCCCTTCGAGAAGAGGTAGCCGGTGCGGGCCGCGTCGTAGTGGGCCATCAGGATGAGCCGGGCGGGGGCGTCCGGGCGATCGCCCGGGGAGACGACGTTCTGCGAGATGCGGCGGAAGAGCAGTGAGCGGACCAGGTAGAGGCGGGTGTTCAAGTCCAAGTAGGTCGAAACAGCGGCAATGAGGACGAGGGTGAAGCCGACCGCCGGCTGAACGGTGGCAACGATGCTCCCCGCGACTCCGATCGCGGCGTGGACCAGGTGGACGACTGCGTATTGGGGGTGGGAGTAGAACGGCTCGATTTCCGCCCGCCGCCCGGCGCCGCGCAGTCGCCCCGCGAGCATGCCGGCCGCGCGCCGTTCGGCATCGGTACCGGGACCTCGCCCCTCGAAGGAGCTGAGGTCTCGGATCACGTCGAGTCGTCCCGCTGAGTCCACCGCCGGCGGATTATCGCGTTCAACTGGGAAGCAGGGGCCGGGTTATCGTTGCTCACGCGCCGGAGTGGCGGAATGGCAGACGCTCGGCACTCAAAATGCCGTGTCCCTCGGGACGTGTGGGTTCGACTCCCACCTCCGGCATCGCCTGAAGCGCAAAACCTGCTGGGGAAGGGGGGCGATTTTGAGGTTCTGGTCCCTTGATGTCGCTATAGCGACACGCGGGGACCAAAACCTCGATGCCAGGATCCGGCAGCTTGCGAATCGCCAGCACGGAGTTGTGGCTCGCGAGAGCTCGAGCGCCTCGGATTGACGCCAAGCGCGATCGCTCATCGGTCGCGATCCGGTCGGCTGCGCTCTCTTCATCGCGGGGTCTTCGCCCTTGGCGACGCCCGAGTTGGGCGGCATGGACGCTGGTTAGCCGCCGTCATGGCGTGCGGCGGTCGCTCGCTACTGAGTCACCAGAGCGCTGCGGAGCTGTGGGAGATCTGCGGGCCATCCCCGGGCCCAATCGAGGTCTCGCTGATGGGCGGAAGCAAGCGCCGGCTGCGCGGCGTGGTCATTCATCGGCGCACCGTGCTGACTTCCCAGGATCGCCGAGCTAGGCGCGGAATTCCCGTGACCAGTCCGGTGCGCACACTGACCGACCTCGCCGCTCGTCTCAGCGATGCCGACCTGGAATCAGCGATCAGTGAGGCGGACAGGCTCGAGCTGATCGACCCGGAGCGGCTGCTACTGGTACTCGATGAGATGCGAGGTGAGGACGGTGTGGCCAGAGTGGCGCGCCTCCTCGACCGCCAGATATTCCGCCTTACGGATTCCGAGCTGGAGCGAATGTTCCTGCGGCTGATCCGGGACGCCCGCCTGCCTATGCCTGAGACGCAGGTGGTCGTCCGCGGCTTCCGCGTCGACTTCCACTGGCCGGACCTCGGCCTCATCGTCGAGACCGAAGGGCTGCGGTACCACCGGACGCCCGCCCAGCAGGCTCGCGATCGTCGACGCGACCAGGTTCATGTGGCGGCCGGGCTGACCACGCTTCGTTTCACACACGCGCGCAAGTTCGCCGCGAGCCTGATGAGGTGATCGACGTCATGGGCCGCGTGATCGGGAGGCTCGGCGCGCGCCGACTCCCCGCCTAGGCTTGGGGAATGTGCGGCCGCTACACACTCACCGACCCCGATCCTCGGCTGCTGCGGTTTCGGTTCGGGTTGACCGAGGAGGCGAAGATCGAGCAGAAGCCTCGGTACAACGTCGCGCCGACCGATCCCGTGCTCGCCATCCGGCTCAACGACGACGGCCGGCGCGAGTCGGGGGTGCTGCGCTGGGGGCTGATTCCGCACTTCGCGGATCCGGACAGCTTCGACCGGCTGCTGATCAACGCCCGGGCCGAGACCGTCGCGGAGTTCCCCGCGTTTCGGGACGCGTTCCGCACGCACCGCTGCCTGATCGTCGCCGACGGCTTCTACGAATGGCGGGCCGAGGAAACGGGCAAGAAGCCGGTTTGGATCACGCGGCCGTCGAAGGAGCCGTTCGCCTTCGCCGGCCTCTGGGCCGAGGCGCGCCGTCCGGATGGGTCCTCGGTCCACTCCTGCGCCATCGTCACCTGCGCGCCGGGCGAGGTGGTCGCTCCGATCCATGACCGGATGCCGGTGATCCTCTCCGAGTCAGACGAGGCGAACTGGCTCGATCCGGGGGCGGGGGAGGCGGGGCTACAGGGCCTGCTCGCGCCGACCGACGATCTGATCGTCACCGAGGTCTCGGACGCGGTGAACGACGTACGACAGGACGGGCCGGCGCTGATCGAGCCGCCGCTCAGGCTTTTTTAGGACGGCGCGTCGCCGTCGACCGGCGGGTGCCGGCGCGGCTCTTGCTCGTGCCGGTGGTCTTCCGGCCGCCACCGCGTCGCGAGGAGGCGGCTTTGGATGGCTTGTCCGGCTTGTCTGGAGGCTCAACGGGCGGCAGCTCATCGCCGATGGGTCGCTCCTCCTCGACGTGCCACTCCTGGTTGAACGCCACCATCGCGACCGCGATCAGGATCACCTGAACCGGGACGAGCACGAGGCAGAGCAATCCCAGCAGGTCATCCGGAAGTGCCGGGCCGCTGAGACCGGGCTTGGCCCGGTCGAACCAGGCAGGCGCGGCGATCCCGGCGAAGATGGCGAGGATGATCGCCAGCGCCGAGATCACCGGAAGCGAGCCTCGGTTCCAGCGGGCCACGAGGAAGGCGAAGAGCACATAGAGCGCCACGTAGGCGAGAGCGAAGATCTTCCCGCCCTCCAGCCGCGTCCATCCACCAAGGGTGATCACCAGCGCGAGCCCGGCTGAGAGGAGCAGAAGGAAGACGACCAGGACCCGAGCGCTGTTCGACTCGGATTTCTCCCTGTTCGGTCGCCAGAGCTCGTATCCGGGACGGATCGACCCCGCTTCCATGGCGAGCAAGTCTATGGACTCGGCTGGATGTGCGCTACACCCAACTGACGGGCGAATGCGGGCGGAGGGACTCGAACCCCCACGCTCTCTCGAGCACTGGCACCTAAAGCCAGCGTGTCTTCCAATTCCACCACGCCCGCGGGCGCTCGATTCTAGTTTTCATGTCTCGTGGCAAATACGGATGTGCCCCGTAAGGGGCCTCTGGAAGAATGCCGCCCCATCCGGGCGTCACCCAGTGTGGGACTGCATCGACTCGAGAGGAGGTCGGGATGACCTGGCAAATCTCAGCTGCCGCGAACGGGGTGATCGGGATCGCGTACCTGGTGATCGCCTACATCATCCTCGGGGGACTGATTCGCACCAACCAGCTGACCACGAACAAGCTGGGACTGGCAACGGGCCTGATCTTCAGCTACGCGAGCGTTCTGCGCGGCGCGCAGCTCTTCGAGGACATGAAGGTGAGGGAGCGGCAGGCCCTCGAGATCAACGACAACGTCGTCCATGGGCTCTCGGTGGCCAAGTATGCCCTCGACCAGGGCCAGGACGAGAAGACCCGGAACGCGGTCGAGGAGACGCTGACGAAGGCCCGAATGATCATCACCGAGCTTCTCGGTGATGAAGACAGCGAGGTGGCCCTGGGCCCTGGAGAGTTGAGGCGACAGAGGCCGGCAACCGTGGCGGGAAGCGATGCTTCCAGCTGAGGAGAGCGGCTTTGGGGGGCGCATGACAGAGCGCAAGCCCATTTCGGTGTACCTCGTAGACGACGTTCCCGAGCTCCGGGAGCTGATTCGCTTCGGCATGGAGGAGGACCCGGGCTTCGAGATCGTCGGCGAGGCCGGCGACGGACGGACGGCGCTCGACGGCATCGCCGCCACCCGTCCGGAGGCGGTCCTGCTCGATCTCTCCATGCCGGACATGGACGGCCTCGAGGCGATCCCCGAGATCCGCAAGGGCGACCCAGACGTCGCGATCATCGTCCTCTCCGGCTTCTCGGCCGACCGGATGGGCCCGCCGTCGATCGAGCGCGGTGCGGACGGCTACATCGAGAAGGGGACGCCGATCCAGGAACTGCGCGATGCCACCCGGACGGCTGTCGCGAAGCGCCGCCCGGAGTAACGCGCGGCCGAGGAGCGGGGCACCCAGGACTCGAACCTGGAATCGCCGGTTTTGGAGACCGGTGCCTTAGCCAGTTTGGCCAGTGCCCCTTGCCGCGGAATCGTAACCCGCGGCCTGCGAGGGCTAGTGCTTGGTCTGCGGCGTCTTCGGCTTCTTCTTGCCCTTGGGCCGGATGGCGCTCTTCGGCAGCGGCGCCGGATCCGGGCCGAGCTCGACCCTGCACGACGAGCCGGCGCATGCCGACAACGGGACCAGCTGGGAATAGAGCCACTTGCGGACGTACCGGTAGCGAGGGTCGCGCACCACGGAGCGGAGCTGGAACGGATCCCGCTGCATGTCGTAGAGCTCCGACTGGCCGTTGGCATAGAGGGTGTACTCGTAGCGAGCCGTGCGAATCGAGCGGTAGGCCGGGGCGTGGTTCGTCTGGTCTGCGGACTTGATCGCGTCCGGCTCCTGCTCCAGGTTCGACACGCCGCGCTTGCCCGCCACATGCACCCGAGCCTCGCGGCTCAGCGCGCTGCTCGACTGCGCCGAGGACTCGGTGCCGGTCCCGCCGGGGCCGGTGTCGCCCTCGAGCAGGATGGGACGGGTCGAGCGCAGGCCCGGGTTCTCCGCGAACGGCAGGAGGGAGCGACCGTCCACAGAATCGTTCTGTGAGCCGGAGGCGATCTGGAGGATCGTCTGGGGGATGTCGCCGTTCCAGACCAATTCGTCACTGACGCCCCCCGCCGGGATCCCCGGGCCTCGGATGATCAGCGGCACCCTCGAAGCCGGGTCGTAGGGCAGGAACTTTCCGCTCGCGATCCGATGCTCGCCACGGAAGATGCCGTTGTCCGAGGCGAAGATGATGTAGGTGTCGTCCAGGATCCCCCTGTCCTTCAGGGACTGGACGAGATCGCCGACCGACTGGTCGACCGAGATCAGCTGCTCCTCCTGCCGCCGCCGCTCGTTGGCGATCAGGGCGGCCTGCTTCTTGCTGAGCCGCTTCCGCACCTGCTTCCGCAGCCATTTCGGCTTGTCGGTGATGTTCTTCTCGTTGAAACCCGGCAGCTTCGGCAGCGGCGCAGCGTCCAACCGGTGGAGGTCTCTGGGAGCGGGGTCGAACGGGCCGTGCGGTGAGTTGAACCACACGTTCAGCCAGAACGGCTGGCTCTCGAGCCCCTTGTCGTCGACGAAGTTGACGGCACGGTCAGAGAAGACGTCCGTCTGGTAGTCAGCCGGCTGGTCCCCATAGAAGGTGATCTTGGGTGTAGCGGACGACCCCGTCTTCTCGATCAGCTCATAGTTGAAGTAGAGCGCGTCCTCGGAGACCTTCCCGTACCACTCGTCCCACCCCGGCGGCACCGGCAGACCGCCGTCGTCCGCGCCGTAGCCGTTCAGGTATTTGCCGATGTGGACATCGTAGTAGCCGTTGTCGTGCATCCAGACCGCCAGGTCGTTCGACTCGTGCGGCCGGAACTTCGGCCAGCCGCCGTTCGGGGCGAGGTTGCCGTGCACCCCGTGGTTGTGCATGTAGAGCCCGCTCATCATCGTCGCGCGAGAGGGGCAGCAGAGGGGAAAGGACACGTACGCCCGGTTGAAGCTCGTCCCCTGGCTGGCGAGCAGCGACTGTACGTTCGGCATCGCCGCCAGCTCGCTGGTGGTCATGTCGTCGGTAAGGATGAAGACGACGTTCTTCTGCGAGGGAGCGCCGTGAGCGGCCCGGGCGAGCAGCCCCGCTCCCGCGATCGCGAGCAGCGCGAGGGCGGCGCCGAGCATGGCGTACGCGCGCGTGTGCTTCCGGTTTGGCCTGGGGAGAGGCTGCATTCGCTGAGTGGTCGAGGTCCCGCCGGGCGACCCTGCCCGTAGAACCGTCCCGCGGCCGCTGAGTTTCGCAAACCCGACGGCGTTCGCCTTGCCGGAAAGGCCTGATCGCGATCCTATAATCGGCCCGGCGCGGGCGAGGTGTTAACGGTTGCACGTGAGCCTTCCAAGCTCGAGGAGCGGGTTCGAGTCCCGTCGCCCGCTTCCCTCTAGGATTGACCCGTCACGGGGCGTGGCGCAGTCTGGTAGCGCATT
>CAWJJG010000007.1:0-108941 GCA_963843085.1 uncultured Solirubrobacterales bacterium | reverse complement strand
CCGTGGCCCGTCGCGCCGAGCAGGCCGAGGTCCCACGACGGCAGGCCGTGGGTCAGTGCGTGCGACCACCGGCACGCGACGACAGCGCCGGCGCCAGGTACGGCAGGAAGAACAGCCCGCAGGCGCCGACCAGCGACGCCGACCAGGTAGCCCGGCGCCGAGCTTGACGCCCGAGGCCGCCTGCGCCGCGCGCGACGCGGCGACCGCGCCGGCCATCAGCACGCCGAGGCCGAGCTGCCAGCCGCCGGTCGACGACGCGCGCCTTGCAGGATCGCGGCCGGCGCGTCGATGATGCCGGCGCCGTACTTGTCGCGTCGAGTACTGCTGGTTGGTCGGCTTGCGCGCGCGTGTCCTTGAGGATCTTCTCGACCGCGTCGGGATCGGTGACGCCCTGCCGACGACCAGCGCGGCGACGCCGGCGACGTGCGGCGACGCCATCGAGGTGCCCATGAACGCGAAGTAGTCGTTCGTGGTCGGGTCGCCGACCGCGATGGTGTTCTGCAGGACGCCGCCTCGGGCTTGTTGCCGTCGCCGTTCTGGTCGACGCGGGTGTTGCCGCCGGGCGCGGCGATGTCGATCTCCTTGCCGCAGTTCGAGTAGAACGTGGTCGCCTCGTCGTACTGGGTCGCCGCGACCGCGATCGCGCCCGGGTAGGCGGCCGGGTAGCCGACCTTGCCGCGGCTCTCGTTGCCGGCGGCGCAGACCACGACGACGCCCTTGTCGTGGGCGTACTCGACCGCCTTCTTGAGCACCGTCGACGGGAACGCGCCGCCGAGGCTCATGTTGATGACCTTGGCGCCGTTGTCGGCGGCGTAGCGGATCGCGTCGGCGATGCCGCCGACCGAGCCCGAGCCCGAGCCCGAGAGCACCTTGAGCGGCATGATCTTGACGTTGCGCGCGACGCCGGCGACGCCGATGCCGTTGTTCGTCGCCTGCGCGATCGTGCCGGTCACGTGGGTGCCGTGGCCGTGGTCGTCGTTGGCGTGCTTGGTGTTGTCGACGAAGTCGTACGGCTTGACGAACGTCGACGCCCGCGAGGTCGGGCACCTGCTGGAACTGCTTGTAGTCCTCGTAGGCGACGCCGGTGTCGAGCACCGCGACGATCACGCCGTCGCCGTCGGCGAGCTTCCACGCCTCGGGCATGCCGATCTGGCGGAGGTGCCACTGCTTCGCGTACATCGGGTCGTTCGGGAAGCCCTGGCGTCGGTCGGCTCGACCGGCGCCGCGGCGATCGGCGCTCGCTCGTCGGGCGACAGCGACATCATCGCGTCGGGCTCGGCGATCTCGACCTCGGGGTCGCGCTGCGAGCAGCGCCGAGGATCGCGTCGCGCGCGGCCGGGCTCGACGTGCGCGCGGAACAGCTTGCTCGTCCGCGCGCCGTGTCGTCGACCAGCACGAGCTCGATGCCGAGTCGCGCTCGATCGCGGCGACCTGCGCCGGCAGTCGCGTCGTCCCGCAGGTCGACCAGGATGTCGTCGGGATCGGTCGACGGCGGCGGCGATCCGATCGGCCTGCTCGGCCCGGCGGTCGCCGTCGGCGTCGCGGCTTGCCGCGGAAGTGCCACCACAGCAGCACGAGCGCGACGAGCACCAGCAGCCACAGAGATCCTGCCGCAGCGCCGCTTCGCGCTCGTCGGTCTTCGGTCTCTGGTCGTCCATGCCGTCTCGAACGTATAGGTCGCTCAGATCAGGATGCGCTCGTCCGGCTGGCGTCGTCGTCCTCGCCGAGCACGAGCTGGTTGTCGATCTCGCGATCCTCGGCCAAGGCTTCGAGATAGCTCCTGATTTCGGGCATCGCCGGCGACGATGCGCGCGACGTACTCGCGCGCCAGGAACAGCACGGTCGCGGGCCGCTGCGCGATCACGGTCGCGGTGGTGCGCGCCGCCGCGGAGCAGCGACATCTCGCCGAACACGTCGCCGGTGCGCAGCGCCGCCGAGCGGCACCGTCGTGCCGTCCGACGCCGCCGCGCGACCTCGAGCTCGCCGGACAGCACGACGAACAGGCCGCGGCCCTCCTCGCCCTCGTTGATCACGACGGTGCCGGGCGCGACGTCGTGGCTGGTGAACCGGCGCAGCGAGATCGCGCTGCTGCATCCGGTTGAACGGCCTGAACAGCGGCGCTGGTCGCCATCAGGTTGCCGAGCAGGCGCTCGCGCGTGAACCCGTGCAGCGCCTCGGCGACCGCGCCGAGCTCGTCGGCGAGCGACGGCCAGCGACTGCGCGCCCGACCTCGAGCAGATCGGCCTCGCTCGACGCAGCCGACCGTGGCCGACGCGCGGCTGCGCCGACAGCAGCGCCATCTCGCCGAACACCGCGCCCTCGCCGAGCGCGCGCGAGCTCGGTCTGGCGGCCGAGGCCGTCGGTGGCGAACACGCGCAGCTGCGCCGCCGGCGACGAAGAAGAACGAGTTGCCGGGCTCGCCCTCGCGGATGACGCAGCGCGCCGACCGGGCAGCCGCCGCAGCACGAGCGTCGCCAGCACGCGCCGGAAGCGCGGCCTCGGACAGCGCCGACAGCAGCGGGATCGCGTGCACCGCCTCGGGGAACTCGTTGAAGCCGTCGGTGGCGTGCTCGGCGCGCGCGATCGCGATGCGCGACGATGTCCGGCGGCGCCGGCCAGGCGAACGTCGGGCACGGCGACCGGCAGCGTGTCGGCGGGCAGCGCGATGCGCGCGGCGACCTTGCCGAGCAGCTCGGACTCCGTGCCGTAGTTGACGACCAGCGCCGCCGTCAGATCGCTCGCGTCGGCGCCGTGGGCCTCGAGCACGCGCGCGCACACCAGCGCCGCGAGCGGATGCCCCGGCCTTGAGGCAGTACCAGGCGACCGCGCGGTAGACCCGCGCGGCGGCGGCGTCGCCCAGCGCGAGGGCGCAGTCGGCGACCCGGATGCGCGCGTCGTAGTCGAGCGGCGCGACGGTGACGATCGCGTCGTACAGCCGCAGGGCGGCGAGGTGCTGCCCCTGGGCGAACAGCGTGGCGGCACTCCGTCGCACGTCGCCGAGCGAGACCATGGCCGTACGGTACACGATCGGTCGAAGGGTGGTTTGCAGCGCGCTCCGCTACGGCCCTATTATCCAGGGCAGAGGGACTCGTGAAGAAATGCGCTAGCTGCACCAAGGACCTGCCCGACGCCGCGCTGCACTGCGTGTTCTGTGGCGCGAAGCAGGCACCGGCGCCCGCGCTGCAGCCGGCGAACGCGAAGACCGTGATGGGCTACGGCGGCCAGGAGCTCGACGCCCTCCGCGCCCAGGCCGCCGCTGTCAACGCGCAGCGCTCCGGCTCGCCCTCCTCGGCTCCCGCCAACCTCCCCGCCGCCGCTCCCTACGCGCCGCCGCGGACGAACCCGTCGCAGCCCCCGCCGATGGGCGGCGCGCCGGGCCGCAGCGATCCGTTCAGCGCGACGGCCGCGGCGCCTCCCGCGGCCGGAGGCTACGGTGCGCCCGCGTCGCCCGCGAACGCGGCGACGATGTTCGTGCCGCCGCCCAACGCGGGTCCCGGCCCCGGCCCCGGTCCGTCGCAGCGTGGGCCCCAGCCGGCCGGTGCGTTCAACGTGCCACCGCCGAGCGGGCCCGGGCCCGCGCCGATCGCCCCGATCGCTCCGATCGCGCCGATCGCCCCGGTCGCGCAGGCGGGGTCACCGCCGTACCTCGCATCGCAGACCGCGGCGCGCGCGGGCCGGCCGATCGAGCCGTACAAGGACAGCCTCCGGTTGATGATGTTCATCTGGGGGGGCCTGCTGCTCGCCGCGTTCGTCACGCCGCTGACCACCGATCCGATGGCGTTCAACTGGGACATCATCATCAACGGCGAGGGCACCCAGAAGCTCGGGCCGCTGATCCTCGCGTCGGTCGGCCTGCTCAGCGTGATCTGCGCGGCGATCCCTCTCGCCGCGGGAGCGAGGGGCGTGCTCGCCCTGGTGCTCGGCCTCGCCGGCGTGTTCGTGCCGACGCTGATCGCCGGCATGCCCCCGTGGCAGCTGCTGGTCATGACGGTCGGCATGGTGATGTTGCCGATGTCGCTGCTCGCGCGGAACGAGTACCGGGACGCCGCGCTGCCGCGGGTCCTGATCACGGTCGGGGTGATCGCCTGCCTGCTCCCCTGGCTCCTGCCGGCGGGAGGATCGCTGCCGCTGGTCGAGCTATTCAAGCTGGCGATCGACGCGCCCGGCGCCGCCAAGGTCATCCTGTTCCTCTCGGTCGGTCAGATCCTGCTGATCGTGCTGTGCCTGCTGTGCTGGCTCCCCGCCCCCTCGAGCGGGAGCTCGAAGGTCCTGGCCTGGGCGCTGATCCTGTTCCCGCTGGCGATGCACGTCGCGACGCTGTTCCTCGTCGGAGATCCGGCCAACGTCACGTCGACGCCGTACGCCGGCGCGATGTCGTGGGTCGCCGGTGGTGGCGGCGCCGCGGGCGGGATGGGCTTCGCGTCGATCAGCGTCGGCGTCGCCTACCTCGCGCTGACCGGCTACGGCGGGGCGACGTTCCTCGGCAAGCAGCTCGAGTAAGGGCCCGGACGTGGGTGACCGTCGCGAGCTCGTGATCGGACACACCGTGCTCGGGCGGCCGATCGAGGCTCGGGAACTGAGCTGCGCCCGCCTTGGACTCGGCGTTCGGGAAGGGCGCGTCGTAGGCGGCGACCACCTCATCGGGGAGCTCCGTCGTGGTCGCCCCCTGGATCACGAAGCCCACCGGCAAGTCGGGGTTCTTCTCCGCGAACTCGCGCCAGGCCATGAAGCCCTTCGAGACGCGCCCGGTGAAGAGGCCGGTGTTGAGAATCGCGAGGCCGCCGACCTGGCCGGCGTTCTCGGTCGCCCAGCGGAGCCCGATCGGCCCGCCCCAGTCCTGGACGACGGCGATCGCGTCGGAGAGGCCCAGGCCGCCGAGCAGCTTCGTGACCAGCTCGACGTGGCCGTCGTAGGTGTACCAGCCGCGCTCGGTGGGCTTGTCGGAGCGTCCGAAGCCGGCGTAGTCGGGACAGATCACCCGAAAACCGCCCTCGACCAGCGGGCCGAGCATCCTCCGGTAGAGGAAGGCCCAGGTGGGCTCGCCGTGGAAGCAGACGATCGGCCGACCGTCCTTCGACCCCTCGTCGACGTAGTGAAGCCGCAGGCCGTCGATCTCGACGTAGTTCGGCTCGAAGTCGTAGCCCGGCAGGCCGTCGAAGCGCTCGTCTGGAGTGCGGAACAGGTCCACGCCGGAGCAGCATATGCCGCTTGGGCGCCGCTACACTCCCCGCCTTCGTGGCTGCTCCAGTTGTCTCACCGGCCATGCCTCCCCCCACGCACGACCCCGCCGATGAGGCGATGTGCCTGCGGGCGCGAGAGCGATATGCCGCCGATCGCAAGCGGGGCGGCCGCGTGCCCGGACGCAGGCGCAGGCACGCCGCCCTCCCGAACCTGATCATCATCGGCGGGCTCAAGTGCGGCACCACGAGCATCCACCACTACCTGGGGCTCCATCCCGAGATCTGGATGTCGAAGCCGAAGGAGCTCAACTTCTTCGTGGACGAGCTGAACTGGGACCTGGGCCTCGACTGGTATCGCGGCCGCTTCGACGACCGTTTCGCGGTCCGGGGCGAGTCCTCCCCTCACTACACGAACCTCCCCTACTTCGAGGGCGTGCCGCAGCGCATCCACGATCACGTTCCCGACGCCAGGCTGATCTACATGGTCCGCGACCCGCTCTCCCGGATCCTCTCGCACTGGTGCCACGCCGTCGGCGCCGGCTACGAGACACGGCCGATGGAGGAGGCGCTCGCACGCGGCGACCAGACCTACGTGACCCGCTCCCGCTACTGGATGCAGCTGCAGCCCTACCTCGAGCGCTTCGACCGCTCCCAGATCGAGATCATCACCCAGGAAGAGCTGCAGTCGGACCGCCAGGGCACGATGCGCAAGGCCTTCGGCTTCGCGGGCGTCGACCCCGACTTCTACTCGGAGCAGTTCAGCCGCGAGTGGGAGAAGTCCTCGGCCAAGGAGACCGACAAGTATCAGTTCATGGAGAAGCTGATCAAGCTCCCAGGCTTCCGCTCCTTCGATCGCAACTTCGACCGCCTGCCGGAGCGGATGCGCTGGATGGTCGAGAAGATCGTGCACGACCCGGAGGCGCCGCCGGCTGCCAAGCCGGAGATCCCCGAGTCGCTCATCGAGGAGCTCCGGCCCCAGTTCACCGAGGACGTCGCGGCGCTGCAGGAGTTCGCCGGCCGCAAGTTCGCGGGCTGGAAGCAGTACTGATCCCGCATGCGGATTTCCGTCGCCGCCGACGAGCGCGTGGGCGTCGCCGAGAGCGTGCTCGACGAGCTCCGCAAGCGTGGGCATGAGCTGATCCCCCACGGCGCACTCAGCGAAGAGGAGCGCGCCGACTGGGCCTGGGCCAGCGAGGCGGCCGCGCGTGACGTGGCCGAGGGCCGTGCGGAGCAGGCGATCGTCTGCTGCTGGACCGGGACGGGGGCCTCGATCGCGGCCAACAAGGTGAGCGGTGTGCGCGCCGCGCTCTGTCTCGACGCTCAGACGGCCGAGGGAGCGCGCCGGTGGAACGACGCCAACGCCCTCGCGCTCAGCCTCCGCGCCACGTCGGAGGCCGAACTGGCGGAGATCCTCGACGCATGGTTCGAGGGAGAACCGAGCGCGGAGGCCGACGACACCGCCAACGTCGAGCACCTCACGGAGATCGAGGGCCGATGAGCAAGATCCCGGGCGAGACGCATCAGGTTCGCCGCCTCCTGCCCGATCAGGCCGAGACCACCGTAGCCGAGCAGCTCGCCGAGCTCGATCTGGGCACGCTGGCACACCCGGACCGCCCTTATCTGATCCTCAACTTCGCCACCACGCTCGACGGCCGGGCGGCCATCTCGGGGAGGTCGGGCGCGATCGGCAGCGACACCGACACCGAGATGCTCCAGCGCCTCCGCACGCACGTCGACGCGGTGATGATCGGCGCGGGAACGATGCGTGCCGAGCGCTACGGCCGGATCGTCTCCGACCCCGAGCTGCGGGCCTACCGGGAGCGCATCGGCCTCGCCCACGATCCGCTCGGCGTGATCGTGTCCAACCGCCTCGAGCTTCCCTGGGACGCCGGGCTCTTCACCGACGGCGGCGGCGGGGTCGTGGTCTTCACGGCCTCGGAGGAGGAACCTCCGGAGACGGCGACGCCGGTGACCGTCTTGCGCCATCCGGAGGGCGTCGAGCTCGACCGCGCCCTCGCCTGGCTTCTCGAGGAGAGGGGCATCAGGTCGGTCCTCTGCGAGGGCGGGCCGACCCTCCACGGCCGGCTTCGCGAGGGCGGTCTGGCCGACGAGCTCTTCCTCACCATCGCCCCGAAGATCGCCGGCGGCGAGGGCCCGAGGGTCCTGGAGGGCGCACTCGCCGATATCGATCAGGTCGCGCTCGCCTGGCTGCTCGAGTCCGATAGCGAGCTCTTCACCCGCTATCGCGGACTCTCGTAGTAGGGTCCAGATAATGGACTTCAATCCATCGCCCGAGGTCGAGTCCCTCCGGGAGCGCATCGAGGCGTTCATGGATGAGCACTGCTACCCGGTGGAAGCAGAGGTAATCAAGGCGATCGACGACGAGGTCAAGCCCGGGGTCCCGTACCCCGAGATCCTCGTCGACATCAGGGCCAAGGCGAAGGAGGAGGGCCTGTGGAACCTCTTCCTTCCCGGCGATGAGTTCGGCGCCGGCCTGACCAACTGGGAGTACGGGATCCTCTGCGAGCAGATGGGCCGCAGCCCCATCGTCGCCCCGATGGCATTCAACTGCTCGGCACCCGATACCGGGAACAGCGAGATCCTCGCCGACCACGGCACGCCCGAACAGAAGGAGCGGTTCCTCCAGCCACTGCTCGACGGCGAGATCCGCAGCTGCTTCTCGATGACCGAGCCCGAGGTCTCCGGCTCCGACCCGACCACTCTCCAGACCAGGGCCGAGCTCGTCGACGGCGAGTGGGTGATCAACGGGCACAAGTGGTTCACCTCAGGCGCCAACGGCGCCGAGTTCGCGATCGCGATGGTGGTCACCGATCCCGACGCCGCCCCGTACACGCGGGCGAGCATGATCATCGTGCCGATCGACAACCCCGGCTTCGACCTGATTCGGAACGTGTCGGTGATGGGCCACGACGGAGGCCCCGGGCACTGCGAGGTCCGCTACTCGGACTGCCGGGTACCGGAGTCGAACCTGCTCGGCGAGCGCGGCGCGGGCTTCGTCATCGCCCAGGACCGCCTCGGCCCCGGCCGCATCCACCACTGCATGCGCGCGATCGGCACCGCGGAGCGCGCCATCGAGATGATGTGCGAGCGCGCCAACTCCCGCGAGTCCTTCGGAGGCCCGCTCGCCGACAAGCAGTTCGTCCAGGACTTCATCGCCAAGTCCCGGATGGAGGTCGACCAGGCCCGCCTGCTCACCCTCTACGCCGCCTGGCAGATGGACACGGAGGGCAAGCGCCGCGCCCGCCAGGCGATCTCGATGATCAAGGTGGTCGCGGCCAACGTCGTCATGGACGTGCTCGACCGCGCCATCCAGGTCCACGGCTCGCTCGGCATGTCCGACGACACCCCCCTCGCCGGCATGTGGCGCTTCAGCCGCATGCTGCGGGTCGCCGACGGCCCGGACGAGGTCCACAAGATGGTCATCGCCCGCCGCGAACTGAACCGCGCGGCGAAGCGGGCGGAGGCTCCGGCCGAGGAGCCGGCCAAGGCTCCCGCCTAGCCGAGCCGGCTCGCGGCCTCGTCGGCCGCATCGGCCAGGCGCTCCACGATCTTCGCGAACTCCTGGAAGCCCTCGTCGGTCTTCCCGTATTGGCCTGACGCGTAGCGGGCGTAGACGCCCTCGAGGATGATCGCCAGCTTCCAGTAGCCGAGGGCGATGAAGAAGTCGATCTGGCTCAGGTCGCGGCCAGAGCGCTCCGCGTAGCGCTCGCGGACGTCGTCGCGCTTCGGGAAGCCGGGCGCGATCGTCGCCGGGGCGAAGAGGGGCATGAAGTCGTCGCCCTCCTCGGACCAGTAGACGAGCAACATTCCCACGTCGGCGAGCGGGTCGCCGAGCGTGCAGAGCTCCCAGTCGACGACCGCGGCCACCTCACCCGCCGTGGTCAGGATCATGTTGTCGAGCCGGTAGTCGCCGTGGACGATCGTCGCCGGGCCCTGCTCCGGGACGCGGGTCTCCAAGCGCTCGTGGACGGCATCGACGGCCGGCAGCTCGCGGGTCTTCGACTTCTCCCACTGGCCGTGCCAGCGCCGGAGCTGGCGCTCGACATACGCCTCCTTGCGGCCCAGATCGCCGAGCCCGACGGCATCCGGATCGACCTCGTGGATGGCGACCAGCGTGTCCACCACCCGCTCTCCGACCGCGCGGCGCTCGTCCTCGTCGAACTGCTTCGCCTCCTCCGCCGAGCGCAGGATCGGGCCGTCGACGAAGCCCATCACGTAAAAAGGCGCCCCATTGACGGCCTCGTCCTCGCAGAGCCCGATCACCGGCGGCACGGGCACCGGGGTGTCCTGAAGCGCGGCGATCACGCGGTGCTCGCGGCCCATGTCGTGAGCCGAGCCGAGCCGTTTGCCGAGCGGCGGGCGGCGGAGCGCCCAGGCGTGGCCGCCGGCGTCCCTGACGCCGAACGTCATGTTGGAGCGGCCCCCGGAGATGCGGTCGAAGCTCAGCGGCAGCTCGGCGCCGGGCACGTTCGACTCGAACCAGCCCTCGACGCCGGCGCGGTCGATCCCCTCGATAGCCTCCTCCGCCATGGAGCGGAGCATATTCAGGGCCGTCCTCTTCGACTTCGGCGGCGTGCTGACCACGCCCGTCTGGGACAGCTTCGCCGACTTCTGCCGGAGCGAGGGCCTCGATCCGGACGCCATCAAGAACCTCTTCCGGACCGATCCGGAGGCGCTCAGGGAGCTGCGCGGGCTCGAGACCGGCGAGCTCAGCGAGGCGGACTTCGAGGCGACCTTCGGCAGGCGCCTCGGCCTGAGCGATCCGGACGGCCTGATCGACAGCATGTTCGCCGGCATGAAGCCCGCCCCCCAAATGGTCGATGCCGCGCGGCGGATCCGAGCCAGTGAACTCATGACGGGCCTGGTCTCCAACTCGTGGAGCACGGAGCACTACGACCGCGAGCTGCTCGCGGAGCTCTTCGACGACGTCGTCATCTCCGCCGAGGTGGGCCTCCACAAGCCGCAGCCCGCGATCTACCGCCTCGCCGCCGAGCGGCTCGAGGTCGAGCCCGAACTGTGCATCTTCGTGGACGACCTGAAGGAGAACTGTGAGGGCGCCGAGGCGGTCGGGATGACCGCGATCCGGCACCGCAGCGCGCTGGAGACGATTGCCCGGCTCGACGAGTTGACCGGCCTCTCGCTCGCCGTCTAGCTCCCCGCAGCGATCAGCCCGACGCCGAGCAGGGCAAGCGCGACACCCGCCCATTGGATCCGGCCTAGTCGCTCGCCGAGCACCCCGTGGGCGAGCGCGATCGTGAACGCCGGATACATCGAGCCGCCGACGGCTACCACGGGAAGCACGCCCTTGGTCGACGCCACCGCGAAGAGCGAGTTGGCGAGCACGTCGAAGAAGCCGATCGTGAGCAGGACAGCGATCGAGCCCGAGACCGCCGCAAGGCGAGGTCGTGAGATGAGCAGGGCGATCGCGACGGTGGCGACGCCTCCGACGCGCACGGCCATGATCGACCAGCCCGGCCTATCGGCGGCGGCCAGATCGAGCCCGGTGAAGAAGACGCCGAACCCAAGGCCCGCGAGAACCGCCAGCAAGACCGACGTCCGGGCGACCCCGGCGCGGTCCGGCTCCTCCTCGTAGCCGAGGATCACGACTCCCGCGATCGCCGGCACGAGGCCGATCAGCTGGATCGCGGCGGGCGCATCCCCTCTGGCGAGACCCACGGCGACGGGTACGACCACTCCGAGCGAGGCGATGGGAGCGACGACGCTCACCGTGCCCATCGCCATCGCGGCGTAGAAGGCCCACAGTCCTCCCAGGGACGCCGCCCCGGCCACTGCGGCGATCGCGAGCTTGTCGGCTGAGATCGGGTCGGCGCCGAACAGCAGGATGAGGATCCCGATCAGCACGAGCCCGGCCGGCTGCGAGACCGCCAGCACGCCGAGGACCGGCAGGCGCCGGCTGGTCAGTCCGCCGAGGAAGTCCGAGACGCCCCAGGAGAAGGCGGAAGCCAGGCTGATCGCGAAGGCGAGCACCCGGGATCAAACGGGTTGGCCGGAACCTACTTGCCGCCGCCGAGCAGGCCGTTCAGGGTGTTGTTGACGCCGTCGAGCACGTTGTTAACCGTGCCGTTGACGACGTCGGTCGTGCCGCTCACGGCGCCGCCGGCGCCGCCGCTGCCACTCCCCGGCAGGCTGACGGAGGGGGCGCTCGGCGCGCTCACCGTCGGTGTCTGGGTGGCGCTTGAATCAGTGCCGCTTCCGGTGCTGCCGGTGCTCCCGGTCGTGCCGCTCGTGCCGTTCGATCCACCGTTGGATCCACCGGCCCCGTTGCCCTGCCCCGCGGTCCTGCTGGGAGTCGTCTGCCGGTTGGCCAGGGCGACGACCGCGCGGTTGATCCGGTTCGGTCCCGCCTGAGCCGAGGCGGGCACCGCGTCGGGGCCGTTGGTCACCGAGGAGAGCCCGCCGGCCACGCCGGCGAAGCCACCCCCGAAGCCAATCAGAGCGGCCACGGCCACGGGCACCGCAAAGAGCGCCGCTCCGGCCAATCCACGCGCCACAATCCTGCGGCGCCACCAGGCAAGTAATCCTTTACCCATTCGATCCCCTTGGCCGTAGTGTACGCGAAGAACGAGGATCCCCAAAAAAGATGAGTTTCAACCCCTCACTGACCGCGCGCCTGCGAATTGGATTCCTCGTCCTATTCGCGCTGCTGCTCATCGTCTCCTTGCTGGGCGTGGGCAGGCTCTTCCAGATCCGGGTCAACTACGAGAACGACATCACCCGGTATTTCGGCCTCGAGCTGCAGAGCGAGCGCCTCCGCTCGGCGTTCATCCTCGAGCAGGCGGCCGCGCGGCCCGCGACGGCGCACCAGAAGCCGAGCCAGGTCGAGCTCGACCAGGCCGCAGCGAGCTTCAGGGACGCCTCCGGCCGCGCGCGCGACCTGACCGACGACGAGGTGATCCTGACGATGAAGCTGAACCAGCTCGTCGCCGGCGAGGTCACATGGCGCAAGCGCGTAGCCGAGCCCCTGATCAATGAGCAGGTTCCCCCGCCACGGGTGGAACGCAGCCTCACCACAGCGGTGACGAACGCCGGTGACGAGCTCTCGAACGACACCCGGGCGGCGCGGGACTCCGCACGCGACAACGCCCGTACCGACACGCGCAACACCACCATCCTGGTGGCGGCGGGCCTCGGTGGTGCGCTGCTCGCCGCGCTCATCCTCTTCTCCGGCCTGATCAACTCGATGCGCGCTCCGCTCGGCCGCCTCGTCGAGGGGGCCAGGCGCCTCGCGGGCGGCGACCTTCGCACCCGGGTGGAGGTGGGCGGCCCGGTCGAGATCGCGAGCCTGGGACGGGCGTTCAACGAGATGGCCAACTCGCTCGAGCGCGACGCCCGGGAACGCGACCGGGTCGAGCAGATGAAGGACGACTTCGTGCTCACGGTCTCCCACGAGCTGCGGACACCCGTGACCGTGGTCAAGGGATTCGCCGAGATGCTCACCGCGCAGCGGAAGTCGCTCAACTCGCGCCAGTTCGAGGCGGCGGAGGTGATCGCGGAGAGCGCCGGCCAGCTCCAGAAGATGATCAACGATCTGCTGGACCTCGCTCGAAGCGACGCGGGCAAGCTGCGGATCGAGCCCGAGCCGACGGCCGTGCGCCCGCTGGCTCAGCGAATCGGCCGCCAGATGCGCCCCAACTTCGAGGGCAAGGACCAGCGCTTCACCGTCAGCGTCGAGAAGGACCTGCCCGACATCCATGCCGACGCGGGCAGGATCGGCCAGGTGCTCGCCAACCTGCTCACGAACGCGAACAAGTACTCGCCAGAGGGCTCGCAGGTGCGGCTCTCCGCGACCAAGGTCGGCGATGAGGTCGAGTTCGCCGTCTCCGACGACGGGCCCGGCCTCGATGAGGACCAGCTCGATCACGTCTTCGATCGCTTCTGGAGAGCGGACAGCAGCGAGTCGCAGTCCGTCGGCGGCACCGGACTGGGGCTGGCGATCGCCAAGTCGCTCGTCGAGCTGCACGGCGGCGCGATCTCCGCGAACTCGTCTCCGGGCGATGGCGCTACCTTTCGCTTCGTGCTGCCGATCGCCAAGGATGGCCGGCCGAAGGGGAAGGCACCCGCCGAGAGGACGAAGGCGGGGGCCGCGACTTGACGCGCCTCCTGGTCGCCGACGACTCGGAGACCGTGCTGCTCATGCTCCAGCGTCGGCTGGAGATGGAGGGCTACGAAGTCGTCACGGCCACGGACGGCGTCGAGGCGCTTGACCGCCTCGAGGAGCTCGGGTCGAAGGGGCCGGACGTGATCCTGCTGGACGCGATGATGCCCAACAAGTCCGGCACAGAGGTGCTCGAGGAGATCCGCGGAGCGGGCTCGGACGTACCCATCGTGATGATCTCCGCCCACCTCGACGCGCAGGAGCCGGAGCGGATGCGGAAGCTCGGCGCCACGGACATCGTTCCGAAGCCGTTCGAGTGGGAGGACCTGATCGGGAAGATCGAGGAGCTCGCCGACGACGGCAGCTAGCTTGCGGCTAGCTGCGCGCGATCTCCATCCGGATCTGCTTCCCCTTCAGCTTCGTCCCATCGAGGTACTCGACTGCCCGCTCCGCCTGATCGGCGGCGACCTCGACGAATGAAAAACGGTCGAGGACGCGGATCGAGTGGATCGCCTCCTTCGGGAGGACGGCGCCCTCGGTCAGCGCCCAGTTCAGGTCCTCCTCGGTGAGCCCGCCCTGTTTGCCGCGGTTGACGAACAACTTGACCGTCCCATTCGCCGGCACAGGAGGCGGACCCTCACGGCGTCGCGGAGTCGGGGCGTGCTCCAGCCGCTCCTCGGGCGGCTCCCACTCGCCGATCGGCGCCTTCACCGTGCGCTCGATCTCCTTCAGGTCCCCCTTCTGCTTGGCGGTGGCGAAGGTGATCGCTCTTCCCGTCCTGCCCACTCGGCCGGTCCGCCCGATGCGGTGGACGTAGATCTCCGGGTTGTTCGGCAGGTCGTAGTTGATGACGTGGGTGACGTGCTCGATGTCAAGGCCGCGGGCAGCGATGTCCGTCGCCACCAGCAGCGGCGTCTTGTGCTCCTTGAAGGAGATCATCACCCCGTCGCGCTGGCCCTGGCTGAGGTCGCCGTGGAGGGCCTTGACGCGCAGCCCCTTGTCGGCGAGATCCCTGCCCAGCCGGGCGGCGCCGATCTTGGTGCGGACGAAAATGATCGCCTGCTCGGGCTCCTCCGCCTTCAGCACCTCGGCGAGCCGCTGGGGCTTCTGCTTCGGCTCGACCATCACGTAGGCCTGCTCGACCGAGTCGACCGTGAGCTTCTTCGGGGTGACGCGAATCGTCACCGGGTCGTACATGTAGGTCTCGGCGAGGCGGGCGACCGGCGCCGGCATCGTCGCCGAGAAGAGCAGCGTCTGGCGCCCGTTCGGGCACATCCGCAGGATCTTCTCGACGTCCTCGATGAAGCCCAGGTCGAGCATCTCGTCAGCCTCGTCGAGGACGACGTAGCGCGCCGCCGTGAGGACCAGGGACTTGCGCGAGATCAGATCCATCATCCGGCCGACGGTTGCGACCACCACCTGGGCGCCGTGACGCAGCCGCGACTGCTGCTCCCGGATCGGAGCGCCGCCGAAGATGGCGACCACGTTCACGCCCTCGAGATGCTCGGCATAGGCGCGCAGCGCCTGCGTCACCTGGATGCAGAGCTCGCGCGTCGGAGTGAGGACGATCGCCTGGGTCTCCTCGTCCGCCGGGTCGATGTACTCGAGCATCGGCAGGCCGAAGGCGGCCGTCTTGCCGCTGCCGGTCTGGGCCTGCCCGATCACATCGTTGCCGTTGAGCAGCGCGGGAATCGCCTGGGCCTGGATCGGTGTCGGCTCGGCGTAGCCGAGCTCGTCGAGAGTCTGCTGCAGGCCCTCGGACAGGCCGAGCTCCTTGAAGGAGGTTGCCGTTTCCGTGTCGGCCATCTAGTTCGAGGGGTCGAGCAGGAGCTTGCCGGTCGTGCCCCTGTCCTGCATGGCCTCATGGGCCCGGGTGGCCTCGCTCAGCGGATAGGTCTCGCCGATGACCACCTCGAGCTCACCCTTCGCGACTGCGCCGAACAGATCGCCGATCATCTCGGCGATCAGCTGCCGCTTCCGGGCGATCAGTGCGATCAGCCAGAAGCCCAGCACGGACTTCGAGCTCTGCAGCAGGTAGCTCGTCTTCACGTCATGAAATTCCCGGGCGGCGTTGCCGAAGACGACCATGCGACCCAGCATGTTGAGGGCAGCGAGCTCGGGCTCGAAGCCGGTCCCGCTCATGTGCAGCACGACGTCCACCTTCTCGCCCCCGTTGGCCTCGAGGATCGCCTGCTCGAGGTCATCGGCGCGCGAGTCAGCCGTGCCATCCGCGCCGAGCCGCGTGGCGAGCTCGCGCTTCTCCTCGCTGGAGGCGAGCGCGATCACCCTGGCGCCCGCGCGCTTGGCGAGCTGGACGGCGAGGCTGCCCGTTCCGCCGCCGGCCGCCTCGACCACGACGGTCTCGCCCTCCTCGACGTGGGCGCAGTAGTGGAGCAGGGCGTGCGCGGTCAGGCCTTGAAGGAGCAATCCCGCGCCCTGGTCATCTGAGACCTCATCGGGGAGCGGCACGAGGAACGCCTCCGGGACCAGCGCCTTCTGCGCGTAGCCGCCGTTGTTGATCAGGGCTGCGACCCGGCGGCCGTCCGCCGTGGCGCCAGCGATCTCGGCTCCTGGGACGAGGGGCAGCTCCTGCTCGGCCAGATAGTCGTTGCGGATGGCGTGGGTGTCCGCCCAGTTGATTCCCGACCGGGCGACGTCGACGACGACCATGCCATCGGATGGCTCGGGGTCGGGCAGATCGACCAGCTGTAGGTTCTCTGGCCCGCCGAACTCCTTGATCTGAATAGCCTTCACTCCTCAAGCTTATGTCGCTAACCGTCGTGGGGTCGATTGCCTTTGATTCCGTGCGCACGCCGTTCGGCGAGCGCGAACGGATGTTGGGCGGCTCAGCCGTCCATTTCTCGCTGGCCGCGAGCTTCTTCACCGAGGCTCGGGTCGTCGGGCCGGTCGGCGACGACTTCGGCGACGAGGAGCTCGGGGTGCTCGAGACACGCGGCGTCGTCACCGACGACATCGAGCGCGTCGAGGGAGGCGAGACCTTCTTCTGGCAGGGGCACTACGAGTACGACATGAACGTCGCGCACACCGACGACACGCAGCTCAACGTCTTCGCCGACTTCGACCCGAAGCTCTCCGGCGGCTCGAGGAGCGCCGAGATGCTGTTCCTGGGAAACATCCAGCCGGAACTGCAGCAGCAGGTCCGGCGCTCCTGCGAGGGGGCCGAGTTCGCGGGGCTCGACTCGATGAACTTCTGGCTCGATTCGGCGCGGGATGCGCTCATCGCGGCGATCGGGCAAGTCGACTGCCTGCTGCTCAACGACGCCGAGATCCGCGAGCTCACCGGCGAGCCCAACCTGGCCCGGGCCGCGCGGGCCGCCATGGAGATGGGCCCGAAGGTGGTCGTCGCCAAGCGCGGTGAGTACGGCGCGGCGCTCTTCAGCGGCGAGGAGTTCTTCGCCATCCCGGGCTTCATGCTCGAGGACGTGCGCGATCCGACCGGGGCCGGCGACACCTTCGCCGGCGGCTTCCTCGGCTACCTCGACAGCCGCCGCGCCGCCGGCGACTCCCTGCTCGACCACGCAGTCCTTCGGCAGGGGATGGCCTACGGCTCGGTGCTGGCGTCCTTCAACGTGGAGGGGTTCGGCACGGAGCGGATCCAGTCACTCACCCGCGACGAAATCGACGAGCGCCTGCGCGAGTTCCGCCGGATCACGCATTTCGACGCCGAGCCCGCGCCCACCTGAATCGGGTTGCTCCTCGGCATCGCCTGCGGGCACCCTCTCATGACCCGAGGCGCGCCTCGTCCAGGTCCAGGTCGCGCTGGATGCGGCGGAAGAGGTCCTGCTTGATCCGGCCGTCGTTCCGCATTTCGAGCAGGGTGCTGCGCTCGGCTCGAATCAGGTCCTCGCGCACCCTGCGATAGCCGCTCAGCGGATTTTCGATGGGCACCCCCGAGTCGTCGCCCTGCAGCGCGGCGACGCAGCGCGCGAAGCGGGCCTGGTAGAGCTCGCGCAGGCGCTCGACGGCGCTCTCGGAGACCGGAGACGCCTCGGACTCGAGCTCGTCGAGGCGGTCGAGCGCGGCCTGCGCCGCGGCGAGGCGCGCGACGGCCTCGTCCGGTGCCCACGGCTCGGACATGCTCAGCCCGAGCGCCCGGACCAGGGTCGGAAGCGTCAGGCCCTGGGCGACGAGCGTCACGAAGATCACCGCGACGGTCAGGTAGACGATCAGGTCGCGAGAACCGAAGTTGGCCCCCGAGTCGAGCGTGAGGGGAAGGGCGAGCGCGGCGGCCAGCGAGACCGCTCCTCGCATCCCGGTCCAGCCGATCAGCAGCCGCTCGCGCCAATCCTCTCCACCCCCGGTGTCTCCGATCTTGGGGAGGAGCTTGCCGAGCGAGACCGGCAGGAACTGCCAGGCGATGCGGACCACGATCACCACTGCCGAGATCATCAGCCCGTAGCCGACGATCTCGCCCGGCGAGAAGGTCTCCCCCACCTTGCGCAGGATCTCGGGGAACTGCTCTCCGACGAGGACGAAGAGGATCGCGTTGAGCGCGAAGACCAGCACCCTCCAGAAGGACTGAGCGTTCAGGCGCATGTCGGCGTCGAAGATGATGTGCGAGCGCCAGCCCGAGAAGAGGCCGCTGCTGACCGCGGCCAGCACGCCGGAGGCGCCGACGCCGTCAGCCAGCGCGAACGAGGCGTAGGCGGTGAAGACGGTGAGGAGGATCGCCAGCGGTGCGTCGTCGAGGCGGCGAAGCGCAATCTGGCCGATCCCCGAGACCGCCAAGCCGATGGCCACGCCGCCGATGACCCCGACGACGAGATCGTCGATCGCCTCGCCGGCCGTCAGCGTCCCGGTGACCACGGCCGCCACCGCGACCTTGTAGGACACGAGGGCGGCGGCGTCGTTGATCATGCTCTCGCCCTCGACGAGCGTCGCCACCCGGTCCGTGACGCCCACGCGCTGGAAGGTCGCAATCGCCGAGACGGGATCGGTCGGGGCGACGATCGCACCGAGGACGAAGCCCTCGGCCCAGCTGATGCTCGGGATCACGGCCTGCGCGATCGCCGCGACGGCGACCATGGTCGCCAGGGTGAGCCCGATGACGAGCCAGGTGAGCGGCACCAGCTCCGCCTTCAGCTCCCGCGGCGAAGCCCAGTAGCCGGCGGATTGCAGCAGCGGTGGCAGGAAGACGAGAAAGACGACGTCCGGCTGGAGCACCAGCGTCGGGCCACCCGGGATGAAGCCGATCGCGAGCCCGCCGAGCACCAGGACGATCGGGTAGGGGATCTTGATCGCGTCCGCGAGTCGCACGAGGACGATCGCCGCGGCGACCAGCGCAATCAGGATCTCGATGTCGTTCACGCCGCGAGTCTAAGCTCGCTCATCCTTGAGTCAGCTGACCCCACCGATCTCCGCGGAGGACCACGTCGACGGCCCGGACCGGGCCGAGCTCGAGCTGGTCATGTACGGCGACTTCCAGTGCCCGTACTGCACCGCCGCCTTCCCGATCGTCCACCGCATCCGCGACCAGCTCGCCGGGCGGCTGCTGTTCGCCTTCAGGCACTTCCCGCTGAGGCAGATCCATCCCGACGCCGAGCGCGCCGCGCAGGGGGCCGAGGCGGCGGCGGCCCAGGGCGCCTTCTGGCAGATGCACGACCGCATGTACGAGTCGCGCGGGGCGCTGGGGCGCGAGGACCTGATCCACTACGCCGAGGAGCTCGGGCTGGACGTCGATCGCTTCACCACGGAGCTCGACTCCGAGGTCCACGCCCCGAGGGTTCAGCGCGATGTCGACAGCGGCCTCGCGAGCGGCGTGACGGGCACGCCGGGCTTCTTCGTCGGCGGGCGGCTGCACGGCGGCTCCTTCGACGCGGGCTCACTCAGGGCGGCGCTCGAGGCCACCGCTCAGTAGCGGATCACGACCATCCCGATCGCCAGCACGACGACGGCCCACCAGAGGCCGCGCAGAGACGCGTCGAGAGGCCCCGAGATCTCCGCGGCGGTCAGCTGAATCACGGTGCCGTCGTCGAGCCGCTGCTCGCCGCTGACGGACACCGTCTTGCGTCTCAGCTGCCTCACCGGCGTCGACAGGATCCTCTGCACGCTCACCAGGCCGAAGCAACCCGCCGCGACCAGGACCCCCGCAACATCGACCTTCAGCGAGGCGAAGGAGAGGGTGTTCACCCACCAGGAGGTGAGCGCCGGGAATGCGGCCCAGGCGAAGGCGAGCCAGAACGCGGTGTGGAAGCGCCCACCGAAGAGCTCGAGGTTGTAGGCGACGAGGAAGAACCCACCGGCAAGCACGAACGGGATGAGCGTGGGCGACACGATGATGCAGCCGGCCACCCCGATCCCGACCGCCCCCATCAGCGAGGCGCTCGCAAGCGCTATCAGGGTCCTGTCCGAGAGCTCGGTCCTGAGCGGGCGCCCATTGAGCTCGTCGAGCGTGTGGGCGCTGATCCCGACGGCCAGGAAGAGGGCGGCCAGCGTGGCGACGAAGCGGTCGGTGTGGATCTGCGCCGCGGCGGCGGCCCCGAAGCAGACGTTGGCGAGATTCCAGGCCGTGTAGGGCGGGTGCAGCACGGTGACGAGGTCGCGCCAGCTTCCGCGGCGAAGCGCGTAGAAAGCCGGGCGCTGGCGCTGCTCGTCAGCCACGCGTTCCCCAGATCACGACTCCCCCACCCAAGCTCATCACTCGCGCGGTCACGCCCTCGATCCCCGCATCTCGCCAGAGGTCCAGCTGCCGAGCGAGCGGCAGCCGCCCGTAGAAGTCGGTGATGCTCCGTCCCAGAAAACGCCCGACGACGTACCAGTCCGGCGAGATCATCCTGCCGAGCACCGGCATCGCGACGCGCGTGTAGACGTGCCAGAGCGAGCGGGCGATCGGGTTGGGCGGCAGCATGAACTCGAGCGAGGCGATCCGTCCTCCGCTCTTCACCACGCGCGCGAGCTCTCGCAGGGTTGCCCCGGGGTCGTCCACGTAGCGGAGCAGGTAGGTGAAGGTGAGATGGTCGAATTCACCGTCCTCGTAGGGGATCGACTCGGCCTCGCCGGTGACCAGCTCGACTCGATCCGCCAGGCGGGGGTCGGCGGCGAGCTTGGCCTCGGCGCCGGCCAGCATCTCCGGACTCTGGTCGAGGCCGACGACGGAGCAGCCATAGCTGCGGACGAGGGCCTCAGCCACCATCCCGGTGCCCGTCGCGACGTCCAGGACGCGATCCCCCTCGCTCGCGGCGACCTGGCGGACCATCGCGCGGCGCCAGTGCGGATCCTGGCCGAAGCTGAGCATGGCGCCGGCGAGGTCATAGCGCTTCGGCAGCCCGGCGAAGAGACGCAGCGCCTCCTCCTTGCTCGGCCTGTTTGCCGGAATCGCCACCGTGAGAAGATATGGGGGAAGGGCGCACGCGACCGAGGAGTGTTGATGGCGACGAAGGAAGAGACTCAGGACAAGGCGGCCAACGCGTCGCAGGACGGCGCTTCGAGCGCCGACACGCTGAGCATCACCGACAACAGGACCGGCGAGTCCTACGACGTGGAGATCAACGACGGGACGATCAAGACGATGGACCTGCGGCAGATCAAGGTCTCCGAGGGCGACTTCGGCCTGATGGGGTACGACCCGGCCTTCACGAACACGGCGTCCTGCCGTTCGGCGATCACCTACATCGACGGCGAGGCGGGAGTCCTCCAGCACCGCGGCATCCCGATCGAGCAGCTCTGCGAGCACTCGACCTACCTCGAGGTCTCATACCTCCTGATCTTCGGCGAGCTGCCCACCCCGCCGCAGCTCGAGCGCTGGACCTACGACGTCACTCATCACACCTTCGCCCACGAGGACATCAAGAAGCTGAACGAGGGATTCCGGCACGACGCCCACCCGATGGGAATGCTGCTCGCCAACGTCGGAGCGCTCTCCACGTTCTATCCGGAGGCGAAGCACATCGACGATCCGGAGGAGCGCTACATGGCGGCGATCAGGCTGATCGCCAAGATCCCGACCCTCGCCGCCTGGGCCTACCGGCACAGCATGGGCTTTCCCTATGTCTATCCAGACAACGAGCTCAACTACTCCGAGAACTTCCTCTCGATGCTGTTCAAGATGGAGAACAGCTACGAGCCCGATTCCCGGATCGCCAAGGCGCTCGACGTGCTCTTCATCCTGCACGCCGACCACGAGCAGAACTGCTCGACGAACGCGGTTCGGGCGGTCGGCTCATCGGGTGTCGACCCGTATTCGGCGGTGGCCGCCGGAGTCGCCGCCCTCTACGGGCCGCTCCATGGCGGCGCCAACGAGGCCGCGCTGAGGATGCTGCGCAGAATCGAGACGGTGGAGAACATCCCGGACTTCCTCGAGGGCGTGAAGAACCGCGAGGAGAAGCTGATGGGCTTCGGCCACCGGGTCTACAAGAACTACGACCCGCGCGCACGAATCATCAAGAAGCACGTCGAGGAGGTGCTCGAGGCGACCGGCGACAACCCGCTGCTCGATGTCGCGGTCGAGCTCGAGAAGCGCGCTCTCGACGACGAGTTCTTCACCTCGCGCAAGCTCTACCCGAACGTCGACTTCTACTCGGGCCTGATCTATGAGGCGATAGGCGTACCCAACGACATGTTCACGGTGATCTTCGCCATTCCGCGCACCGCCGGCTGGATCGCCCAGTGGATGGAGCAGAACTCCGACCCGGACCTGAAGATCGCAAGGCCCCGCCAGATCTACACCGGCCGCCGCGACGTCGACTACACGCCGCCCGAGAAGCGCGACGGCCCCGAGAAGATCACCGGGCCGCCGGCGAAGCGCCCGAAGCGGCCGCGGCGCGGCGCCTAAACCCGTTAGCGAGCGGGTCCTGTCGCCGAAATTGATCGACACGCGCAAGGGCGCGTGTCGAAAGTCAATTTCGGCGCCACCCGCTCGAGACACGGTTAGGCTGACGCCGCGTGGAAAAGTGGAAGGTCACCGTCCGGCACGGGCCTAGGGTCGGCAGGGAGAAGTTCGCGACGCTTGACGAGGCGATCGCCGAGGCTCGCGGGCGGGTCGAGGAGGTCCAGCGCGAGGGTGGGCTTCCCGCGATCAGCGCCTTCCGGGAGCACACACCCGGTCAGCGCGTCGAGGCTCGCATCGAGATCTCCGGCCCCGGCCTCTTCCGCTCGCGCGAGGCCGGCATCGACGTGATGGGAGACGGTTCGGCGATCGCCTACACGGGCGCGATCCGCAAGGAGACGATTCGTGCGGGTTCGCTGGACGAGGCATTCGAGCGGCTCGGGGAGACCCTGCGACCTCCGTCGGGCGGGTAGGCTCCGCATCGTGAGGGAGAAGGGAATCTTCCGGGTCGTCGTCGCCCTCCTGCTGCTACCGCTGCTGCTCGGCGTCGCGACGGCGGATGCGAAGAAAAAGAAGAAGAAGCCGAAGTCGCCGCCGGTCACGGTCGTCTCGGCTTCGCAGAACACCTCGGCCGATGGACAGCAGGTCACGGTGACGGCCACGTGCCCCGCCGGTCAGCTGGCGGTGGGCGGCGGGTTCACGGCACCGCTCGTGGTCTCAGGCACGACCCTCACCGATCTGCACATCGTTTACGAGTCCCGCCGGGTCGGAGACAACAGCTGGCAGGTGTCGGCTGCGCGAGAGCACTCCGGGGGTCTTGCGGCTTCGCTGCCCGTCACAGCGAGCGCCGACTGCCGGACGGCGAGGCTCAGAAAGAAGAGGGGTAAGAAGAAGCGGAAGGTCCTCCGGATAAGCGAGGTGAGCGCCGCGGGCCAGCTGTCGTCGGGGTCCGGTGGACAGTCGACCGCGACGGCCACCTGCCCGGCCGGGACGCAGGCACTGGGGGGTGGGTTCTCCTCGACTCCCGCGCCGGTCCTGACCGGGTCCCCGAGCTTCCCCGTCTTCTTCGCGAACTACAAGTCGAGCCCGACGAGCTGGCTTGCGGCCTTCACGAACTCAGGTTCCCTGCAACGCACGGTCACCAGCTACGCCTACTGCGCTTCTGGACTGAAGTTGAGCAACCTGAGCGCGACAAGCACCGTGCCCGCTTCGAGCATGGCGGGGGTTGAATCCACGACCCTGGCGTCGCCCGACTGCCCGAAGCGAAAGTCCCTCCTTGGTGGAGGCTTCAACTCCTCGGCGCCGGGGCCCATGGGACCGCTTCCCATCCTGACCGGCTCAGCGGCCGCCGGACCGAGCTGGCACTTCACCGTCTACAACCTCTCCGAGGTCGCGGACAACCTGGTTTCGCAGGGTATTTGCGCTTAGGCTGTCAACCAGTGGGGCAATGGATTACGAGCGTCGGGGAGAGGGCATGACCGTGCAGGCTGGCCGCGGCCGGCGATTGGGCATGCTCCTGATCGCCGCGGGGTTGCTCGCTCTCGCTTCGGCTCCCGCGTCGCTCGGGGCCGATCGCATCTACTGGGGCAATGGTGGGAACGACACGATCTCCTACGCCAACCTCGATGGAACGGGGGCCGGCGGCCAGCTCAATCTCGCCGGGTCGACCCCGAGCGGCCCCCGCGGCATCGTGATCGACTCCGCGGCCGGTCGGATCTACTGGGCCAACCAGGAAAATGCCACGATCTCCTACGCCAGCCTCGACGGCACGGGTCACGGCGGCGAGCTCAACATCACGGGGACCACGCCCAGCAAGCCCCACGGCCTTGCGATCGACCCCGCGGCCGGAAAGATCTACTGGGCCAATGACAACGACACGATCTCCTGGGCCAACCTCGACAACTCGGGCGGCGGCCAGCTCCAGATCACCGGAGCAACCCCGAGCTCTCCCTACGGCGCGGCGATCGACCCGGCGACCGGAAGGATCTACTGGGCGAACCGCGCCACCAACACGATCTCCTACGCCAACCTCGACGACTCGGGGGACGGCGGCGAGCTGGGCCTCGCCGGAGCGACCATCAACGACCCCCACGGCGTGATGATCGACCCCTCCGGCGGGAGGATCTACTGGGCCAACGTCGACAGCACGATCTCGTTCGCCAACCTCGACGGAACGGGCGGAGGGGCCCTGCTCAACCTCACGGGGGCGAACGAGAATGGCGGCGTCGGCCTGGCTGCCGACCCGACGACGGGGAGGCTCTACTGGGGCAACCTCGGCAACAGCGCAAGACCGATCTCCTTCGCCAGACTCGATGGAACGGGCGGTGGCCAGTTCGACACCTCCGGGGCGACCGCGAGCCAGGCCCGCTTCCCGGCCATGCTTCGGGCGCCGAGCGGCACCGGCCCTCCGCAGATCGCGGGTGGCTCGAGCCCCGCCTCCGTGCTCACCTGCTCGCCGGGCGCGTGGGCGCCTGACGTGCTCGCCTCCTTCTTCTATCGCGCGCCGCAGAGCATCGCCTACAGGTGGACGCGCAACGGAGCCGAGATCGCCGGCGCGACCGACACCTCCTACACCGCCTATGTCCCGGGCGAATACCGCTGCCGCGAGACGGCGACCAATGCGGCGGGCTCCACCCCTCAGACGAGCGCCCCGCTCACTGTCTGGGGCCCCCCTAATACGAAACTCATCAAGGCGAAGATGAACTCGTCCCACGACAGCGCGAAATTCAAGTTCAGGGCAAGGGGCAAAGCCTGGGGCTTTCATTGCGAGCTGAAGCGCCCGCACAAGGCCGCCCCGCTGACGGCCTGCCACTCCCCGAGGACCTACAGGCACCTGCGACCGGGCAGGTACCTGTTCCAGGTTCGCGCTTTCGGCCCCGGCGGCTCCGACCCCAGCCCGGTGCGAAAGCGACTCACGATCCGGTAGGCGGCAGTCTGTGGCCGAGAGCTACGAAGCGGGGCGCCGCATCCGGCTGCCGGCCGGTGCGCAGCCCCCTGTACAGGTCTTCATCAATGGCAGCGAGCTGCGCGAGGGTTCGGATTTTTCGATTCACAATGAGCTGATCGTATTCACGCGGCCGATCGTCAAGGAGAAGGTCAGCAAGAGCCGCTGGCTCGCGATGAGCCTCGGCCTGTTCGGCAGCTACGGCAAGAACGAGACGGTCGACGTCCACTTCTCCCACCGCGGGAAGGTTCAGGTCATCACCGACGCGGAGATACTCCCCGACTGATGCGCGTCTGCCTGATGATCGAGGGCCAGGAGTCGGTCACCTGGGAGGAGTGGCTGGCGCTCGCGAAGGCCTGTGAGGACGGGCCGATCGAGGCCCTCTTTCGATCGGACCACTATCAGTCGGTGATGGGCCGGACCGACCGCGGCTCACTCGATGCCTGGGGGACGATCTGCGGGCTCGCCGCGGTCACCAGCACCCTGCGCCTCGGGACGCTCGTCTCCCCGGCAACCTTCCGGCACCCCTCCGTGCTGGCGAAGGGCGTCGTCACGGCCGACCACATCGCGGGCGGAGGGCGGATCGAGCTGGGCATGGGAACCGGTTGGTTGGAGACGGAGCACACCTCCTACGGCTTTCCCTTCCTCACCACCGGCGAGCGCTTCGAGCTGCTCGAGGAGCAGATCGAGATCGTGCGGCGCTCCTGGGAGGAGGATGGCCTCGAATTCAAGGGCGAGCACTATGAGCTCAGCGGCAACGCCCTGCCGAAGCCTCTCTCCCCTCCGAACCTGATCGTCGGTGGCCGGGCAAAGCCCCGCAGCCTGCGCCTCGCGGCCCGCTGGGCCGACGAGTACAACCTGGTGATGATGACTGCCGAGGAGTGCGAGAGGGCCGTCCCCGACGTCCTCGAGGCCTGGGACTCAGCCGGGCGTGATCGGCCGACCATCTCGCTGATGACGAGTTGCATCATCGGCTCCGACGAGGTCGACCTGCTCGAGCGCGCGCACGCGACCGCGGAAGTTCGCGGGGACGAGGCAACCGACCCCGAGTCCTACCTGGGGGCGGAACGACCGAATTCGCTCGTCGGAACGGTCGCCCAGATCCGCGAGCAGCTGGGCGAGCTCGAGAGGGCCGGCGTCGAGAGGGTGATGCTGCAGTACCTGACCCACAGCGACCTCGACGGTGTGGATCTGATCGCCGAGCTGGCGGAGTGATGCACCGCTTCGCCATCTGTCGCGGCCACGAGCGGCCGCCCAGCGTCAGTCGCGGCCGCTAAGCAGCCGCTCCCAGATGCTGCGGCCTGTTGGCCGCAGCGCCCATGCCCGAGAGATCTGCGACGCGCTCGCGATGATCACGCGGGGTGCCGAGCATGCGGCCGGCCACGCGGCCGCGCTTGAGCCAGAACTGCAGGTCATGCTCCCAGGTGAAGCCGATCCCGCCCAGGACCTGAAGGGCTGAGGCGGGCACCTGCCAGCCGGCATCGGCCGACCGTGCGCCGGCCATCGCCGCGGCCAGGGGCAGGGACTCCGGCTCGGCGTCGGCGGTCCAGGACGCGTAGTAGGTCAGCGAGCGCGACTCCTCGGTGGCGAGCAGCATGGCCGCGCAGCGGTGCCCGACGCCCTGGTAGGCGCCGATCGGGCGGCCGAACTGCTGGCGCTCCCGCGCGTACTCGACGGCCATCTCCATGGTCCGCTGGGCGATGCCGGTGAGCTCGCCGGCGATCGCGACGGCGAGCCGGTCCCGGCCGGCGTCGACATCCCCTGGCAGCTGTTCGCCCGCGGCGTCAGACACCAGCCCGTAGGAGCGAGTGGCGTCGATCGCCTCGAAGGGCTCGAAGGCGACCTCGGAGGCCGGAGCGACGAGCGCGCCCTCGCTGTCAAAGGTGACTACGACGTCGGCGGTGGGCAGATCGCAGAAGAGGGTGCTGGTGCCGTCGGCGAAGCCGCCGAACGACCCGGTCGCCTCGCCCGAAGCCAGCTTGGGCAGCCATTCAGCGCGCTGCTCATCCGAACCGGCGGCCGAGATGACGAGCGCAGCGCCGGCGGTGCCGAGCAGTGGGCTGGGCGCGCACGCGTAACCGGACTCCTCCATGAGCACGGCGAGCTCCACCATGCCGAGGCCCTGACCGCCGTCATCCTCGGAGATCGCGATCCCGGGCCAGCCGAGCTCGGAGATCTCCTTCCAGAGCGCGTCGTCGTAGGAGCGCGCCTCTGCCAGCTCCCTGACCTTCTCGGGCTTGAAGCGGGAGGCCAGGAACTCGTTGGCCGTGCGCTTGATCTCCTGCTGCTCGTCGTTCAGATCGAAGTTCACGGCTACCTCAGCCTCGGCAGCCCGAGCACGCGCTCGGCGATGATGTTCTTGAGCACCTCGGTGGTGCCGCCCTCGATCGAGTTGGCGCGTGAGCGCAGGAAGCGGTAGCTCCACTCGGTGTTCACGCGCATCCCCTCGGGGCCGAGCACCTCGTTGCCGAGCTCGGTGAGGGCCTGGTTGTAGTCGGCCCACTGCCACTTGGAGAGCGAGCCCTCGGGACCGGGGATCCCGGACTTCATCGTCGCGGTCAGCGCGCGCAGTGCCCCGAGGCGCATCGCCTCGATCCCGATCTGCAGGTCCGCGATCCGCTGGCGGATCACCGGATCGCCGTCGAGCCCGCGCTCGCGGATCACCGCGAGGAGGTCCTCCATGGAGCGCTTCAGCCCCATCACGGCGGCGGCACCCAGTCCGGCGCGCTCGAACATCAGGGTGGTGATCGCGACGCCCCAGCCGCCGCCCACCTGGCCAATGATGTTCTCGTCCGGGATCTCGGCCTCCTCGAGGAAGATCTCGTTGAACTCCGCCTCGCCGGTGATCTGGCGCAGCGGCCGGACGTCGACGTTCGGCTGATCCATGTCGAGGATGAAGTAGGTGATGCCCTTGTGCTTCGGGGCGTCCTGGTCGGTGCGGGCGAGAAGCATGCAGTACTTCGCCTCGTGCGCGTAGGTGGTCCACACCTTCTGGCCGGTCACCTTCCAGGTGCCGTTGTCGCTCTTCACGGCGCGGGTCTTGAGCGAGGCGAGGTCCGAGCCCGATTCCGGCTCGGAGAAGCCCTGGCACCAGATCTCCTCACCCGAGAGGATCGGCTCCAGGTAGCGCTCCTTCTGGTCCTCGTTGCCGTGGGCGATCACGACAGGCCCGCCCATCACCAGGCCGAGCACGTTGGCCGGGAGCGGCACACGCTGGCGGGCCAGCTCCTCGTTGAAGATTGATTGCTCGATCAGGGTCGCACCCTTCCCGCCGTACTCCTCGGGCCAGGAGAGGCCCGCCCAGCCGGCCTCGTGCATCTTCTTCTGCCAGGCGCGGCGGAACTCGAACTCGACCTGATCGTCACCCTCGGGGGAGGGGCCGGGATGGTTCTCCTCCAGCCAGCTCCGGACCTCGTCGCGGAAGGCGGCCTCCGAGTCGGTCAGAGTCAGGTCCACGTTTTGACTCTATATGACTGGCCGACTGGCCAGTCAGTCGTGACCACCAGGTGTCCAATCGGACAGCTTCGGGCTCAAATCACGGGACCGGGCGGCCGACTCTCCCCTCGAGATGTCCTTCGCTCGCGCATCCCTGCTGACCCTCGCCGTCGCCGCCGTCCTGCTCGCCCTGCCGGGTGCGTCCGGGGCCGCCTCGATGCGGAGCTGCGGCGGGGGCGTCCGCGCGTCCATCGTGTCCTGCTCGAAGGCGAAGAGAATCGCAACGGAGTACGCCAAGACGAAGGCTCATTCCCTGCAGGGGTACACCTGCTCCTCGGGCCGCAGTCATGGGCGCTGCAGGCTCGACCGCAAGCTCGTCCTGTTTCGGCTCCGCTGACCTCGAATCCGGACGCGAGCGTCCGCTCTACGCCGGGCGGTGCATCGAGCGGATCGGTGACGTCCGGCCCGGCGCACGGCTCGTCTCCGAGCTCAGTGCTTCTTGATCTTCAGGTTCCCGACCACTCCCACCCGGAAGCCGAGCCAGGGGTAGACGGCGTCGTAGAACTTGTTGTCCTGCGGCTGCAGGCCGATCGCCGAGAGCCAGAGCTGGTAGGCCGGCGCATTGGGGACGCCGCCATGGAGCCGGCGCCAGACGCGAGCGCCCTTCTTGCCGGCGGGCGGCGGAGTGATCGTGTCCGTCCACTCGACGGCGTTGCCGCCCTGGTCGAGCGTGCCCCAGGGCCCGAGTGTCTTCGACTGCCCCACGGTGCCGAGGCTGCCCTGGTAGGCCTTGGCGTAGGCCGAAGCGCTCAGATGAAGAGGGTTGACGCTGCTGCATGTGTTCGCCGACACCTGCGACGGGCACCAGGTCGGGAAAGAGGAGCCGTGGTAGATCGCGAGCGGCTGGGTCGAGGCGTTGGTGACGTCGCCGGTCGTCGGGTTGAGCGTCGCGGTATTGGGCGCCGTCGGGTCGGGTGAGGTCTGGGTCGGCTGGTCGAAGAACTGCCCGGGGTTGGTCGGGTACTTCCAGTACGAGTACATCCCGCCACCGTTCGGATCGAAATAGGCCGCCTTGATCCACTCGTCCTGGCTCGGGACTACGAATCCGGTCGCCCGGCGCCGCGTCGTGTTCCGCTTGCGCATGTCGTACATGCCGCGCTCGCTGTTCCGGGAGAGGCGAACCTTGTAGACGACGTAGGTGAAGCCGCCGGAGGCGACGGTCCGCTTCGAGATCAGTCTTCCGTTGGTGACCGAGTTGGCGAAGCGCGCCGTCCGCAGGAAGTTGGCGAACCCATACGGTTTGTCGGCCCACTCGGGATAGGCGACGCGGTAGTGGTGCCCCGGCTTCGCCCTGGACCTCTCGTTGATCTGGCCGTACTTGGGCCACGCCGAGGAGCTCTCGTCGGAGCTGAAGAGATTGTGCCTGTCCCGGCCGGTCGGGTCGACGGTGTTGAGGAAGGCGACGTACTGCTTGACCGTCACCTCGAGGTGGCCGATCCCATAGGGGTAGGTGACGCTGCCGACCGCCTGGCAGGGCGGATCACCCTGCGGCGCGGCTGAGCAGGACTGGTAGATCGCGTCGGTGAAGGGGACGATCGCGGCCGCCGGGTTGCCCGGTGAGCCGACCTGCGCCATGGAAAGCGTGAGGGTGGCGGGCTTGGCGGCGCTGGCGATTCCGGGCAGTGCCAGGAATGCGGACGAGATGAGGACAGCGGAAAGCGTGAGGGCTCGGACGCCGCGGACCATGTTCAGTTCCTCGGCGCGAGCCGCACATGACTTGAATGCGGCGTCACTTGACGCCTCGCGAATTAAACGGCCGTGCCCTAGTGGTAAATAGCGAGCAGGATGCCGACGCTCGCGACCCAGGTGACCGCGGCGCCGATCATGCCGTAGTCGTCGAGAAGGATCGCGTCGGTCGACCGGGTGTCCTTCCGGTCGTAGATCAGATACAGGTAGCGGAAGATCCCGTAGATGACCGGCGGCAGCGTGCCCAGCATCTTCGAGCCGATCAGCGGCGAGTTGACCGCGTAGATCGCGTAGCTCATCACCGTCGAGGCGGTCACCATCGCGACCATCTGGTCGAGGAACGGGATCGAGTAGTGCTCGAGCACGGGCCTGGACGAGGTGCCGGAGTGCAGCTCGGAGGTCGCCTCCTGGCGGCGCTTCGTGAAGCCGAGGAAGAGGGCGACCATCCCGGTGCAGAGGAGCAGGAAGGCGGAGGCGTCGGCACCGACGGCGACCGCACCGGCGAGCACCCGCAGCACGAAGAGCCCGGCGATCGTCATCACGTCGAGGATCACCTCGTGCTTGAGCACGTAGGAGTAGAGCGTGGTGCCCACCCCATAGGCGAGGACCAATCCGCCGACCTCCAGGCCCTCGAGAGCGGCCGAGCCCGCGAGGGCGACGATGGCGAGCACGACGGCGAGCGTGATGGCCGTCGAGATGCTGAGCTCGCCGGCGGCGATCGGCCGGAACCGCTTCGTCGGGTGCTGACGGTCCTCGGCGACGTCGTGCGCGTCATTGACCAGGTACCCGGCCGATGCGACCATGCAGAACGCCGCGAAGGTGACCGAGGCGGCCACGACCGCGTCGAATTCCTTGAACTTCGCCGAGAAGAGCAGGCCCGCGAAGACGAGGGTGTTCTTGACCCACTCCTGCGGGCGCATCGCCTTGAGCACAGCGCGAAGTGGCCCGCGGCGGGGCCTCTCGGAAGCGTCGCCCGGGGCCGGCTGCGCCACCTCAGGCTTGCTCCGCTCCTGGAGAGCGTCGGCCATGAGGGCGCAGGGTAGTGATCGTGACGCGCGATTCGCCGTCAGATCGAGGCCGCAAGCCCCTGCCCATCACCGCCTGGAGGGGTGATCCGAGACCGCTGCTTTACGGCGGTCCGGCTTCGGTTGTTCGTCGACAGCAGGTGCCCATGGCTGCGGAGTTGCGATCATCTCTCGTGTGCCCGTCGCCGCGCCTCGCCCAACACCCCGCACATTTGCCTCGCCGGCTGAGGCGGTCCGCGACTTCATTGGCGTCGCTCGCCGGGCTTGGCCGCTTTCGTCCGTGTACCTCCGCCGCACCCTCGACCCACAACTGCGCGAGCGGATCATGGTCGCCGTCAGCCGCGTCAACTCCTGTCGCGGTTGCGCCTTCGTCCATGAGCGCATGGCGAGCCGCGCCGGGGTCTCACCCGAGGATGTCGAGGCGATCGGCCTCGGAGAGCTGGGCGAGCTTGACGATCGCAGTCGTGCTGCGGTCGCCTACGCCACGGCGCTGGTCGAGACGCGGTTTCGCGGGCCGATCCCTGCCGATCTGAGCGCCAGCGTCGCCGATCAGCTATCGCCGGATGAGCTGGTCGCCGTCGGTGCCGTGGCCCGCGGGATGGCGTTCGCCAACCTGTCGTCGAACACCGCCGAAGAGCTAATCGGCCGCGTCCGATCCAACGTCGCGAGCTGACCTCTGGACTACGACGGCCCGCGCACCGGCCGAGCCGCCCGATCGCGGTCAGCCCTTCAGCGCCTTCTCGAACTCCTCGTCGTCCCGCCGCTTGCCCCGCGCAGTTTGAGCCTTCAGGTTGATCCGTGGGTCGTCCGTGTCGAAGCGGACCTTCCCTGACTTCCGGTCGACGAGCAGCGGCGCAGTCGCGTCCTTGGTCAGTCCCTTCATGACCTTTGAGCCGAATCTTTCGGCCTCCTTCAGCTCTACCCGCTCAGCACCGGTGCCCGGCAGCTGATACTCGACGACGTACTTCATCCGCGTGTACCACTGGCCGTCTGAGGAGGGCCGGCGACTGGCAAGCCCCTCAGCCAGGACCTTTCCGTCGACGCGCTCCCAGTTTCGCCCGAACATCGTGGTGACGATATACCCGGGGACGGCGTGTGGACGCGGTTGCCTCGCCTGCCTGGCGCCGAGCCGAGCCGCTCGCAAACGCGTGAAAGGCGACTGCGGGTGATGAGCAGAAAAGCGCTGCTTTGGACGAGAAACGGCCCTTTGCATGGGAGGGAGCGGCTTCGGCACTAGCTGTCCCTTCTCGCGCGGAGCGGAAGCTGTCCACATCTCAGCGCGTCAGGGGCAGATAATGATCAGGATGGCCGAACCCTCCCGGCCAGTGCGGCCACAGGCGAAATTTCCTTCCCGGCCCGAGGTGGTCACCGCGGGCATCGGCTGGGTGCAGGAGGCCATCTACATCGCCGTCGGTGTCCTGCTCGCTACCGCGGGGATCCTCGTGATCGTAGGCACGGTCGACGGCGTCGTCACGGGCATCGACGACCACGACGACGCCGTGCAGATCGGGCTCCTTGTACTCGACCGGGTCCTGCTCCTGTTAATCGTCGCCGAGCTCCTGCACACGCTGGCGCTGGTGCTCTACGAGGGGGAGGTCCACGCTGAGCCCTTCCTGTTAATCGGGCTGATCGCGGTCGTCCGGCGGGTCGTGGTGATCACGGCCAAGGTCGAGCAGATCCCTTCCGGTCAGGCACTCAACAACTTCCTGCTCGAGCTCGGGGTACTCGCCGGGCTGGCGCTGGCCTTCGGCGCCGCGATCTACTTGCTGCGTCGAGGTGAGGCAGAGCCGGGATCCGCTCGTCCTGAGACTGTCGAACCCAGCGAGAGACGCTGACAATCGTCTTGCCATGCTCTGCGCTCCAAGAGCAGGCAGACGTCGATCCTCTTGCGACTGAGATCCAATGACCTGGTCCTCCCCGACGAGGAGGCCATAGAGACATGAGCACCGCTCCAAGCCCACGAGCCGAGAGGGGGCCCTGACCGACTATCGATCGTTACTTGACAGACGGTCCTTCTTCATAGAGACGAGAGGGGCCACTGGAAGGCGGCAATCCATGAGAAGCGGCAGTGGCGTACTACTGGACCCATGGGCCCCGATCTCGATGAGTGGCTTCCCGATCCACAGGTGCGCACCTGTCACCGCGCCTCCGCCGCAGCCGATGCCGGTCGCCTGTGGCATGCGGCGGAGACGGTCCGGCTCCGTGACGCCCCCACCTTGGGACGAGCCGTGCGCTGGCGCATCCCCGGCACCTCGTCGGACCTCCCCTTCCGGGATCTGCTCCGGCAGTACCCGTTCACCGTGATCGACGAGGGATCCAACTGGTCGGTTTCGGGAATGTGCGGACGGATCTGGACGCTGCGGCGCGACTACCCGCGGATCGAAGGCGCGGACGACTTCCTGGCCTGGGACCAGCGCGGCACGGTCAGGGTGCTTCTGGCTCATTGGATCGAACCCGACGGCCCGGGGCAAAACGCCCTGGTGAGCGAGGCCAGGATCAAACCGGTCAACGGCCGGGCCGGTCTTCGCCTCCGGGCGCTCTGGGCTGTCGTCGGACACCTCGAGCGTCTCATCGGCGGTGAGGTCCTGCGCGTTGCGGTCCGCCGCGCCACGCAGCCCTGAGCGCTACGGATCGATCAGGACGCCGGGGTTCAGCACGCTCTTCGGATCGAGCTCTCGCTTGGCGGCCCGCAGCGCATCGGCGAACGGGTCGGGGCGCTGTCGGTCGTACCAGGGCCGGTGATCGCGGCCGACGGCGTGGTGGTGCGTGATCGTGCCGCCCGCGTCGATCAGGGCCGTCGAAACCGCCGCCTTGATCTCGTCCCACTGCGCGACCTCCTCCCCGCGCCTGGCCGGCGCCAGCACCGTGTAGTACGGCGCCGGTCCGTCGGGATAGACGTGGGTAAACCGGCAGCTGACCCGCACAGAGCCCGGGCCCTCGGCCTTCGCACCGCTCGCCTCGGCGGCGGCCCGCCTGGCGGTCTCGATCACCTCGGCGTGGAATTCCGGGAAGCGCTCCCAGGTGATCGCGGTCTCGAAGGTGTCAGAGAGGATCCCGCAGGCGACCAGCGAGTCCCGGAGGTAGGGCGCGAGCAGGAAGGCGTTGCGCCAGGTGTTGACGGCATCTCCGTCGCCGCCGGATGACTCGCGGGTCCCGCGCCGGAGCTCGCCCGGTTCGCCTCCGTGGCCAAGGCAGATCTCGAGCGCGAGGGACATCCCCTCCTCCACCGGGACATGCGCCGACTCGAAGCCGAGCACGAGAAGCGCCTTGCCCGGCGGCCCGGCCGAGGTCACCTCGGACTCGACCGGGTCGAGGAGGCGGCAGTTCGACGGGTTGAGACCGGACTGGGAGATCTCACGCACGGCCTCCGCCGCGGCCGCGAAGTCATCGAACGCGACCCCGGTGGAGACCTTCTCGGTGGGACGCTCGCGGACACGCACCCAGGCGTCGACGATCACGGCGAGGATCCCCTCCGACCCGATCAGCATCCGGTCCGGACTTGGTCCGGCGCCCGATCCGGGCAGCCGCCTGCTCTCCCACTCCCCGTCGAGGGTCACCGCGCGGACCGACTCGACCAGGTCGTCGATGTGGGTCTCAAGCGTCGCGAAGTGCCCCCCGGCGCGGGTCGCGATCCAGCCGCCCAGCGTCGAGTACTCGAAGGACTGCGGGAAGTGGCGCAGCGTCAGCCCGTGCTCGCGAAGCTGCTCCTCGAGCCCCGGCCCGGTGGCGCCGGCCTGGATCCGGGCCGCTTTCGAGACCGCGTCGACCTCGAGCACGCGATCCATCCGCTTCAGGTCGATGCTGACGACGCCCGAGTACTCATCGCGCATCCGCGGCTCGATTCCTCCGACCACGCTGGTCCCGCCACCGAACGGGATCGCGGCGGCGCCCTCGTCGGCGCAGTAGTTGAGGACGGCGTCGACGTCCTCCGGAGACTCCGGATACGCAACGAGGTCAGTCGGGTTGGCGAACTCGCCACGAAAGCCGCGGACCACGTCCCGGTAGGCCTTGCCGAGCGAGTGGGACACCCGGTCGTAGGGATCGCTCGAGAACATCTCCTCGAGGCCCTTCGGGGGCTTGATGCGGGCCTCGGGGAGCTCCACCTCCTCCAGCGGGACGGCCTCCTCGATCTCGTCGACCTCGAACCCGAGGCGATCTGTCACGGCCTTGGCGATCCCCTCGACCTGATCGCGAGGCGGCTGCTGGTCCTCGTACCCCCAGCCCCAGTGCTTCAGCCGCCTGGCGGCCGTAGTCACGCGACTACCAGTGGACGCCGCGCATCAGATACGCGAAGGCGACACCCTCGGTGGAGAGCTCCTGCTCCTTCGCGGCGGGCTTGTCGCCGTCCTTCCCCTTGCCCTTCGCGGCGCTCGACTCCGGGAAGAGCTTGTAGGCGGTGTTGAGGATCGCGTCTGAGGCCTTCGGCGCGACGTTGTAGAGGAGCTCACCGAAGTTGCCGAGACGGGTCGCGACCTTCTTCGGCTTCGTGATCATCGCGGTGGTGATCATCTCCGCGGCCTGATCGGGCGTGATCGTCGGGAAGGCGTCGTACATCTTGGTCGGGGCGATCATCGGCGTCCGGACCAGCGGCATATGGATCGTGGTGATGCTGACCCCGTCGTCGACGACCTCGGAGGCGACGCAGCGCGACCAGGCGTCGAGCGCGGCCTTCGAGGCGACGTAGGCCGAGAACCGGGGGGTGTTCGTCTGCACGCCGATCGAGCTGACGTTGATGATGTGGCCGCCCTTGCGGCCCTTGCTTCGCTTGCGCATGCTCGGCAGCAGGCTGAGAATCAAGCGCAGCGCGCCGAAGTAGTTGAGCTGCATGGTCCGCTCGAAGTCGTGGAAGCGGTCATAGGAGTTCTCGATCGAGCGCCGGATCGAGCGACCCGCGTTGTTGACGAGGATGTCGACTCGCTCGTGCTTCTCGAGCACCTCCTTCGCCATCCGCTCGACGTCGTCCAGGTCCGAGAGGTCGCACTGATAGATGTGCGCGGTGCCACCCGACTCGTGCACCTCGGCCTTGGTCTCCTCGAGCTTCTCCGGCGTCCGGGCGACCAGCAGGACCTCCGCGCCGGCTTCACCGCACCTGATCGCCGCCGCCTTGCCGATGCCCGACGAGGCCCCGGTGATCAGGACGACCTTGCCGCCGATCGCGCCGCTCAGCGAGCGGTCCTTGAAGAGGTCGGGATCGAGGTTGCGCTCCCAGTAGTCCCAGAGCTTGTCCGCGTAGCTGGGCAGCGGAGGAATCGCAATGCCCGTCCCTTCGAGCGCCAGCTGTGCCTGTGTGGAGTCGAAGTCGGTCGGGTAGTTGATGTAGACCAGGACGGAGCGCGGGATGCCGAGATCGGCGAGCACCTGGTCGGTGATCCGCTTCACCGGCGGCAGCATGGTGAGCCCGCCCCGCACCTGCTTGGGGATGAAGTCGAACATCCGCGAGTCGATCCGCATCACGGCCTCTGGAGCGTGGGCGGCCTTCGCGAAGGCGTTGATCACCTGGCCCGCCGACAGCGGGTTCGGGTCGGTCAGGTGGAAGGCCTGGCCGTCCAGCCCCTCGATGTGGGCGATGTGGTCCATCGCCCTGGCGACGAAGTCGACCGGGACGATGTTGATCTTCCGCCCCTCGATCCCGATGCCCGGGAACCACTGCGGGACGGCATTGCGTGCGCGCTGCAGGAGCTTGAAGAAGTAATAGGGGCCATCGACCTTGTCCATCTCGCCGGTCTCGGAGTGACCGACGACGATCCCTGGCCGGTAGACCCGCCACGGGACCTCGCACTCCTCGCGGACCACGGCCTCCGACTCGTGCTTGGTCTGGAAGTAGGGGTGGTTGTCGACCTTCTCGGCCTCCTCGAACATGTCCTCGGTGAAGGTGCCCTTGTAGAGGCCGGCGGCCGCGATCGAGCTGACCATGTGGAAGTGCTTGGCGCCGAGCTCCTCGGCGAGCTTGACCGCCTCCCGCGTCCCCTCGACGTTGGCGACGCGCTGGCTCTCGGCATCCGCCGTCATGTCGTAGATGGCCGCCAGGTGAAAGAAGTGGTCGACATTGCCCTTCAGCTCGCCGATCTGATCGCCGCAGCCGAGGTGCTCCTGGGAGAGGTCGCCGATCACAGGGACGATGCGGTCCTCGTCGGCGCCCCAGCGGTTCTTCAGCTCCTCGAGTCGGCCGCGCGATCCCTCGCGAACGAGGACGTAGATGGTCCCCTCGCGCTCGAGCAATTGCTCGACCAGGTTGCGGCCGATGAATCCGGTGGCACCGGTGACGAAATAGCTCATCTCAGTCGACCCCTCCTCCAATCCATCATTCCGCCATCTCCTCAGCTTCGCGTCCGGTGATGGCTTTCGGGAACTTACACCGACCGCGGCCGCTCCCGCTTGGCCCACGGCCGCGCAGCGCAATAATTGAGTTGTGGGGCTGTTCTACGACCCAGCGTCGAATGTGGATCCGGAGCGCGACGAGCGCCTGCGGGCCGCCGCCGCGCGGGTCGAGATCCGCCCCGCGGAGCGCGCGGCCTGGCTCGGGATGAGGTCCCTCGCCTGTCCGGAGTGCGACATGCCGCTGACTCTGTCGGCGCCGGTCGGCTTCTCGGACCAGATCGCCTGCGCCTTCTGTGAGACGGTCGCCCCGACCCGCGAGTTCATCCGCGACCACGGTTGGCCGGCCGTCGATCTGATCGCACGAATCGGTTGAGCAGCGTTCCTGCATTGCGCGTTTAGGGAACGTCATACAGTTAGTAGAGGGGAATGGCCACTCAGCAAAAGGTTCAACTCTTGATGCCCGAGATGGGCGAGTCGGTGACCGAAGGCACCGTGCTGGAGTGGCATGTCTCGGAAGGTGATTCGGTCGAGGAGGGCGACACCATGGTCGAGGTGTCGACCGACAAGGTCGACGCTGAGGTCCCCGCCCCCGCCTCCGGAACGGTCACGAAGATCCTGGTCCAGCCGGACGAGGAGATCGAGGTCGGCAAGCCGATGGCGGAGATCGACACGAACGGCGGTCCGCCTGAGGCTGCGGAAAAGGAGGTTGAAGCGGCCGAGGACGCCTCTTCTGATGGCGAAGCCGGGCAAAACGGCACGGGAGCGGAGACCGCAAGCCCCGCCACCAGCGACGACGCTTCGGTCTCCGCCGGCAAGGAGCTGAAGGGCGGCGGCCTCGAGATCGTCATGCCGGAGATGGGCGAGTCCGTCACCGAGGGGACGGTGCTCGAGTGGCACGTCTCCGAGGGCGACCAGATCGCCGAGGGCGACACGGTCGTCGAGGTCTCCACCGACAAGGTCGACGCGGAGGTCCCCGCCCCCGCCGACGGCACGATCACCAAGATCCTGGTCGGCCCCGACGAGACGATCGAGGTCGGCAAGCCGCTCGCCGAGATGACGAAGGGACCAGCATCAAAGGAATCGTCCTCGGAGCCGGCGACGCCCGATACCGACGCCGGTTCGGCGCCGGCTCCTGCGGGCGCTTCAACCTCCTTGAGCGGATCCGATGGCGAAGCCGTCACTGCCACCCCCGTAGCGCGCCGTGCCGCACAGGCCAACGGCGTCGATCTTGCGGGCGTCAAGGGCACCGGCCCGGGTGGCAAGGTCACCAAGGCGGACGTCCTGAACGGCGGCGACGGAGCTGCCCCCGCCAAGGCAGCCGAGGGCGAGGCCAAACCCCTCCGCGGTCCCGCCGCCACCCTCGCCAAGGCGATGGACGAGAGCCGCTCGATCCCGACGGCCACCTCATTCCGGGAGCTCGCCGTTGACACGCTCGACGCGAAGCGGAAGGCGCTCAACGCGGTCCTGAAGGAGCGCGGGATGAAGGTGAGCTTCACCCACCTGATCGCCTGGGCGATCGTCAAGGCCGGTCAGGAGTGGCCGGTGATGGGGCGCGCCTTCGAGGAGCGCGACGGCAAGCCAACGGTGATCGAGCCGGGCGGCATCAATCTCGGCATCGCGGTGGACGTTGAGCGCAAGGGCAAGCGCTCGCTGATGGTTCCCTGCATCAAAGGGGCTGACCGCCTCGACTTCAAGGGCTTCCACTCCTATTACGAGGAGCTGATCACCAAGACGCGGGAGAACAGCCTCACCGCCGACGACTTCCAGGGCACGAACATCAGCCTCACCAACCCGGGGGGCCTCGGCACCGTCGCCTCGGTCCCGCGACTGCTCAAGGGCCAGGGGACGATCGTCGCCTGCGGCTCCCTCGCCTATCCGGTCGAGTGGAGGCACGCGACGCCGGAGAAGATCAAGGCGCTCGGCATCTCCAAGGTGATGACGATGACCTCGACGTACGACCACCGCGTCATCCAGGGTGCGGAGTCCGGCTCGTTCCTGCGGCGGATCGAGGAGCTGCTGCAGGGCGAGGACGACTTCTACGAGCAGGTCGCCAGGGACCTCGACGTCGACGCCTCGACCATCACCTCCGCGCACGCCGCCTCGGCGTCCGCGCCGCCCCTGGCCGCCCCGGGTGCACCGGGCGGGCTGGCCGCACCGAGCGTCGCGGCCAAGCCCAACATGGAGCTGATGCAGGCGGTCCAGGCGGCGACCTCCCTGCTCAAGGCCTACCGGACCCACGGGCACCTGGCCGCCCGGCTCGACCCACTCGGCTCGGAGCCGAAGGGCGATCCCGCGATCCAGCCCGAGACCCTCAACCTGACGCCCGAGCTGATGTCCCAGATTCCGGCTGAGATCCTCCGCATCGGTGTCGAGGGCGAGACGCTGCTCGAGGTCCTGCCGCGGATGCGTGAGGCCTACTGCGGCACGATCGCTTACCAGATCGAGCACCTCTCCTCGCACCAGCAGCGGATGTGGCTGCGCGACATGATCGAGACCGGCTGGCACCGCAAGCCGCTCGAGCCGGAGGAGAAGCAGCGGCTGCTGGACCGGCTGATCCAGGTATTCGGCTTCGAGCGCTACCTCGAGAAGGCGTACCTGGGCCAGAAGATGTTCTCGATCGAGGGCCTCGACACCGTCGTTCCGATGCTCGACGAGGTCTTCGAGATGGCCCATACCGAGGGAGCCCACGACGTGGTCATCGGCATGGCCCACCGCGGCCGCCTCGCCGTCCTAGCCCACAACATCGGCCGGCCCGTCGAGTCGATCCTCGCCGAGTTCGAGGGCGCCAAGGCGATCGAAGCCGTCAAGTCGCTCGCCGCAATCCCCACCGGAGGCACGGGCGACGTCAAGTACCACTACGGCCACAACGGGATCTACCGGACGAAGGACGACTCGGAGATCGGCGTCCGGCTCTATCCGAACCCGAGTCACCTCGAGTACGTGGACCCGGTGGTCACCGGGGCCGCCCGGGCATCCCAGACCAGCCGCCAGAACGGCCGCCTCGAGCACGACCCGATGGCCGCCGTCCCGGTCCTGCTGCATGGCGACGCGGCCTTCCCGGCGCAGGGAGTGGTCGCCGAGACGCTCAACCTGCAGTCGCTCAAGGGCTACGCGACCGGCGGCACGATTCACCTCATCCAGAACAACCAGATCGGCTTCACCACCGATCCGGAGGAGGGACGCTCCACCCCCTACGCCGCTGACATGGCGAAGGGCTTCAACGTCCCGATCATCCACGTGAACGCCGACGATCCGGAGGCCTGTCTGGGCGCCGTCCGGCTGGCGATGGCCTACCGCGAGCGCTGGGGTCGCGACGTCGTCATCGACCTGATCGGCTACCGCCGCTTCGGCCACAACGAGACCGACGAGCCCGCCTACACGCAGCCGCTGATGGCGGCGAAGATCAAGGAGCACCCGCCGGTCAGCCAGCTCTACGCCGAGGAGCTCGTCAAGGAGGGGATGATCACCCCCGACGAGGTCGAGGAGCGAAACGACGAGCGGCAGAAGTCGCTCAAGTCCGCACACGACGACCTCCGGCAGAAGATCGAGTCGGGCGACTTCGCGGACCCGACGGCGACGGGCACCGGCGAGCTCGACCGCACGCGCAGCCCGAGGGTCGAGACGGCGGTTCCCGAGGACCGCCTGCGCAAGCTGAACGAGGAGCTGCTCCGCGTCCCGGACAGCTTCACGATCCACCGCAAGCTCCGGAAGCCCCTCGCCAGGCGGTTGGACGCCATGAACGATGGAGGGATCGAGTTCGGGCACGCCGAGGCGCTGGCGCTCGGGTCGCTGCTCACTGAGGACGTCCATATCCGTTTCACCGGCCAGGACACCGAGCGTGGCACCTTCTCCCACCGCCACCTCGTTCTCCACGACGAGAAGACGGGCCTGCGCTACGCGCCGATCCAGAATCTGCCGGAGGCGAAGGCCCCGCTCGAGCTCCACAACAGCCCGCTCTCGGAGTCGGCCTGCCTCGGCTTCGAGTACGGGTATTCGGCACACGAGCCCGACAGCCTCGTCCTCTGGGAGGCCCAGTTCGGGGACTTCGGCAACTCGGCGCAGGTGATCATCGACAGCTTCATCGTCTCGGCCGAGGCGAAGTGGGGCCAGACCTCACGGCTCACCCTCCTCCTCCCGCACGGCTACGAGGGCGCCGGCCCGGAGCACTCGAGCGCCCGGATCGAGCGCTTCATCCAGCTCGCCGCCGAGGGCAACATCCGGATCGCCAACCCGTCGACGGCGGCGCAGTACTTCCACCTGCTTCGCCGTCAGGCCCACATCCAGAAGGCCCGGCCGATGGTGGTCTTCACACCGAAGGGCCTGCTGCGCCTGCCGCGCGCGACCTCGACCCTCGAAGACCTCACGGCCGGCTCATTCGAGTTCGTCCTGGACGACCCGCACGCCCAGGATCGCAAGGAGAAGGTCGAGCGGCTGGTCCTCTGCAGCGGCAAGATCTACTACGACATCGACGCCGCTCCCAAGCGCGAGGAGACAGAGAACGTCGCGATCGCCCGCGCCGAGCTCCTCTACCCCTTCGCCAAGGAGCAGCTCACCGAGACGATCGAGAGCTACCCGAACCTGAAGGAGATCGTCTGGGTCCAGGAGGAGCCGCGGAACATGGGCGCCTGGTCGGTGATGCAGCGCCGGATGCCGGAGCTGCTCCCCGAGGGCGTTGAGCTCGGCTACATCGGGCGCCCGCCGCGGGCGAGCCCGGGCGAGGGCTACGCCGTCGCCCACACCAGGGAGCAGGAGCGGATCCTCCTCACGGCCCTGATGGGTAGGGCTGACCCGGCGTAGTTCGGCCCGGCTTCGCCATATAGCCGCGGCCACAAGCGGCCGCCCCATATAAGTCGCTACGGGCTTCGCCCTCCGCTCCAAAGTGGAGCGGCCTGGTGGCCGCTAGCCGGCCTGAGCGGGCCGTCCATGCGGGCCATCGCCCCCGCACGAACGGCCCGCGCTGGCGTTTGTCAGACCGGCCCCGTGAGCGCTGCCCGTCTGATCACGGCCACCGAGAGGGAGCGGCCGCAATCGGGACAGGAGCTGAGTCGAGCCCAGGAGTGGTGTTCTGCGTCACAGCTCGCGCACCGATACGAGCGCTGCAACCGCACGAGCCTCCTCATGCCCACGTTGGAACCTTGATCACCGTGGAATCGGTCCATGGCGGCATCTTGGCGGCCGGGGGTCAACAAGACCATGGACAGCCGGTATGAAGATCACCCCCCGGCACTCCGACCGGATGTCGAGTCCGGGCAGCCGCTACTTTCATCCGGTGGCCGCGGCCGAGCATGCGAATCCTGCTTCGAAGCCCGTTCCGGGTCGCCTCTTCCACTGGGTGAAGGTCGCCTCGTGGTTCGAGCTCGGCCTGTTCGCGGCACTGCTGTTCTTCTGGATCGCGCCGGGCTATCCCTCGGAGACGGCCCTGTTCGGGCTGCTGCACGGCATCGGCTACCTAGGGCTCTGCGCTCTCATCTTCTGGGCGATCATGCGTCGTGAGGCACCGTGGCCGCTGCTCGCGGCGACCCTGACGCCCTTCGGACCGCTCGGCGCGGTGATCGGTATCGAGCTGATCGAGCGCCGCGGGTGGGGGATCCAGGCGCCGGAGTTGACACCGCACGACGAAACGGGGAATAATCAAATGAGGCGGGAGGACGTACTAACTTGAACAACTCGTTCCCGGGTCAGTCCCGCCTCCGGGAACGATCGCGTCGGAAATCCCTCCCTGGCTACCGACGCGCAGGCGTGGCGCGGGCCGTGTGGACCCCCTGCCTCCCGCGGCCCCGCCACGCCGCTTCTTCGTGCGACCAAGTCAAATAGGGGAAACGGGGGCCTACCGCCAGACCGCGCGGTCCTCGTCAGCGATCGATGCGATGGAGGCAGGACATCACGGTCCGGGCCTCGCCGTTCTTGATCTGGTTGTTCTTCGCCGCCTGGTGGATCAGCTGATCGGTCGCCTTCGCGCCACGCAGCAGCGCCGTCGGGTCGCCAACGCTCGTCGCAATCGATGCGATGTTGACTCCGTGGTTATGGAGGCAGTTGTTGAGCCTCTGAGCCTTGCTCGAATCGCCGCCGAGCAGCCCGAAGATGTTGGTCCAGGCGCCGGTGGCGATCAGGGCCGCCACCAGGCCGAGGCCGATCCAATGTCCCGGGCGCAACGCGCTGAGAACGCCCACGTGGTTCTCCTTGCCACATCAAATCTCCCCATCGCCGGGCCCCTCAGCCGGCCTGGCGAGCCTAGCCCCACCCCCGACCGAGGTCAAGACACTCAGCGAATTACCTAGGAGCGCGATCGCAGGTCGCGCAGCACGCGGTGCAGGATGCCGCCGTTTTGGAAGTAGCTGACCTCGTTCGGGGTGTCGATCCGGACCCTCGCCTCGAAGGTGACGTCGTCCCCTCCGTCGCGACGCGCGGTCACCTCGACGGTCTTCGCCTCGCCGTTCTGGAGATCGCCGACGTCGAAGGTCTCCTCCCCGGTCAGGCCGAGAGAGTCGATCGACTCGCCCTCCGGGAACTGCAGCGGCAGCACGCCCATCCCGATCAGATTGGAGCGGTGGATCCGCTCGAAGCTCTCCGCGATCACGGCGCGCACGCCGAGCAGATTGGTGCCCTTTGCCGCCCAGTCGCGCGAAGAGCCCGAGCCGTACTCCTTGCCGGCGAGCACGACGAGCGGCACCCCCTCGTCGGCGTAGCTCATCGCCGCCTCGTAGATCGTGGTCTCCTCGCCCGAACCTCCTGATGAGGAGAAGTGCTTTGTGAAGCCGCCCTCCTTCTCGATCAGGCGGTTGCGCAGCCGGACGTTCGCGAACGTGCCCCGGATCATCACCTCGTGGTTGCCGCGGCGCGAGCCGTATGAGTTGAAGTCGCGGACGTCGACCCCCTGCTCCTGGAGCCACCTCCCCGCCGGGCTGTCCTTCTTGATCGCACCGGCGGGGGAGATGTGGTCGGTGGTCACCGAGTCGCCGAGCACCGCGAGAACGCGCGCGCTCTCGATCGGCTCGACGGGCTTCGGCTCGGGATCCATCCCCTCGAAGAAGCTCGGCTTGCGCACGTAGGTCGAGTCGGGCCAGGTGTAGCGGTCGCCCTCGGGAACCTCGATTCCCTTCCATCGCTTGTCGCCCGTGAACACGTCCGCGTAGCTCTTGGTGAACATGTCCGCCCGGACGGCCTCGCCGACGACCTTCCTGATCTCGTCGGAGCTCGGCCAGAGGTCGGAGAGGTAGACCGGCTCGCCATCCGAGTCGTTGCCGAGGGGCTCAGTCGTCAGGTCGATGTCCATCCGGCCGGCGAGCGCGTAGGCGACCACGAGCGGTGGCGATGCCAGGTAATTCGCGCGGGTGTCGGGGTTGATCCGGCCCTCGAAGTTCCGGTTGCCGGAGAGCACCGAGCAGACGACGAGGTCGTTGTCGTTGACCGCCTTCGAGATCGCCTCGGGCAGCGGGCCGGAGTTCCCGATGCAGGTGGTGCAGCCGTAGCCGACGAGGTTGAACTGGAGCTCGTCGAGGTAGGCGTCCAGGCCCGACTTCTCCAGGTACTCGGTCACGACCGTGGAGCCCGGCGCGAGCGAGGTCTTCACCCACGGCTTGCGGGCCAGTCCGCGCTCCACCGCCTTCTTGGCGAGCAGTCCGGCGCCGAGCATGACCGATGGGTTCGACGTGTTGGTGCAACTGGTGATTGCGGCGATCACGACCATCCCGTGGTCGAGCTCGATGGTCTCGCCGTCCTCGAGCTGGACCCTCACGCAGTCGCTCGTCTTCTTCTGCTCGGCGACGGCAGTCAAACCGGCCTTGCGGGGCTTGCCGTTCGCGCTGTCGTGGTCCTCCGCCGGAGGATCGGAGGCCGGGAAGGACTCGTCTATCGCGACGTCGAGCATGTTGCTGAGCTCCTCGCCGGCCTCGGGGTCCCATTCCTGCATGGCTTCGAGGAAGGCGCGCTTCGCGTTGGAGACCGCGATCCGGTCCTGCGGGCGCTTCGGGCCCGCGATGCTGGGCTCGACGTCGCCGAGGTCGAGCTCGAGCGTGTCGCTGTAGGTGGCCTCCTCCGCGTCGGGCTCGTGGAAGAGGCCCTGCTCGCGCGTGTAGGCGTCGACGAGCTCGATCTGCTCCGTGGGACGCCCCGTGAATTCGAGGTAGCGGAGCGTCTCCGCGTCGATGGGGAAGATCGCGCAGGTCGAGCCGAACTCCGGCGACATGTTCCCGATCGTCGCCCGGTCGGCCAGGCCGAGATCCGCAATCCCCGGGCCGAAGAACTCGACGAACTTGGACACGACGCCCTTCTCGCGCAGCATCTCCGTGACCGTCAGGACCAGATCGGTCGCCGTCGCGCCCTCCCGCAGCTCGCCGGTCAGCCTGAAGCCGATCACCTGGGGGAGCAGCATCGAGATCGGCTGGCCCAGCATCGCGGCCTCTGCCTCGATCCCGCCGACGCCCCAGCCGAGCACCCCGAGGCCGTTGATCATCGTCGTGTGGGAGTCGGTGCCGACCAGGGTGTCGGGATAGGCCCGCGCGGTCCCGTCGACCTCACTGGTGTAGACGCACTGGCCGAGGTACTCGAGGTTCACCTGGTGGCAGATCCCGGTGGCGGGCGGCACCACCCTGAAGTTGTCGAACGCCGTCTGCCCCCAGCGCAGGAAGGCGTATCGCTCTCCGTTCCGCTCGTAGTCGCGCTCCTCGTTGATCCCGAAGGCCTTCTGGTTGCCGAAGGCGTCGACCTGCACGGAGTGATCGATCACGAGATCGACGTCCACCTGTGGGTTGATCGCGCTCGGGCTGCCGCCGAGGTCCTCCATCGCGTCCCGCATCGCCGCCAGGTCCACCACGGCCGGGACGCCCGTGAAATCCTGCATCAGCACGCGGGCGGGCTGGAAGGGGATCTCGACCGACGGATCCGCCTTCGCGTCCCAGGTCGCGATCGCCTCGACGTCGTCGGAGGTGACCGATGTGCCGTCCTCCAGGCGCAGCGCGTTCTCGAGCAGCACCTTGAGCGAGTACGGCAGGCGGGCGACGTCGAAGCGATCCTGCAGGGCGTCGAGGCGGTGGATCTCCACCTTTCGGCCCGAAACGTCGAGCTCGGCGCGGGCTCCGAAGCTATCGCTGCTCACATGGGCAGTATGACCTGTGGCGCCCGGCGGCTAACGCGCCGCGGCGGGCTCAGCGGTGATGCTTTCCGTGCTTCTTGTGCTTCTTCTTGTGCTTCTTGTGCAGCTTCACCTTGGTGGTCTGCTGGGTGTTGCCCGTCGAATCGAAGGTGGTCACCTGGACCCGGACGAACCGGCCCTTCGAAAGCGCCTTGCGCCCGCGCTTGCTCAGCTTGACCTTGACCGTCGCGCTCTGCCCGCCGGGGATGGTCGCGCTGCCCTTGCCCAGGTACTTGCCCTTCTTCTTCCTCTTCTTCTTCTTCTTGGCGGAGCTGGCAGTCGCCTTGCCCGCACCGAGCAGCTTCACCTGGACCTGGCAGGGATTCGAGCCCGGCGCGGAGTCGACCGGCACCTTGGCCTTCTTGCCCCTGATCTTGACCTTGCCCGCGCCGAGCGTGGCACGGACGTAGTCGGCGGAGGAGAACTCGGGCGCGATCGCCATGCCGCAGGGAAGCGGCAGCGCGGGCGCCGCGCCGACCTGACCGCCGGCTGAGCCCGGGTCATCGGACACGGGCAGCCTCAGGTCGAGGTTCGAGACGGTGATGTCGCCCTGGCCGTTCGCCGGTCGCCCATAGCTGTTGAGCGCGCTCCCGCCGGCATCCTTCGGGAGCAGCTCCAGCTTCGCGATGTGGCCGGGCGCGAACAGATGCCCGCTCGGGTGGAGCTGGAACACCTGACGCGAGGTCCCGACATCCGGCCGGTAGAGCTGCCGGGCCACGAGGGTCTCCGTGTTGTCAGGAGCGACGTCGAGCAGCCGCGCCGCGAGCTCGGAATTGGCGACCGGGTTGGCGATCGTCGCCACGACCGTCGCTGAGCCGAGCAGCGTGTAGCCGCTCCCACCGGCAGCCGGCAGCCTGTAGGTCGCGACGCCGTTGATGTTGTCGCCCGAGGCCGTCTGGCAGGCGTTCCCGCCGGCGCCGTTCTGAACCGGATCGAAGGTCGCGTCGACGCTGGCCGATCCACCGCTCGCGGAGATCGTCTTGCCGGCGCTCTCGGCGAAGCGGACGACCCCGTGTGAGAGACCCGCCCAACTGCCTGCCTGATAGGGGCCGCCGGAAGGAGCCGATGACGGACAGGTCAGGGTGTAGGCGGTCGCACCCTGGAACGGCTGCGACCCAGTGCCCTTCACGTAATAGTCGAGCCAGGCGTCGTCCGCGTTGTTGAGGGCGTCGGAGACGTCGGACTTGTTGAGGGCACGCTGGTGCCCGAAGTCGCCGAAGAAGAGCGAGATCGGGGCATCGGGGTACTGCGCCCGGATCCGGTTGTAATAGCCGATCGCCTCGTCTGCCGGGAAGAGATCGTCACTGAAGCCGTTCGAGATCAGCAGCGGCGCGGGCGACTCGGAGTGGTCGATGTAGTACGCGGAGTGGTGCGCCTTGATCTCGTCGAGGATCGCCTGCGCGCTCGGGTCGCCGTCGTAGGGCTCCCCCTGCTCAATGCGGGTCTTCCACGACGTGACGTCAGCTCCGAAGTCGGTGCACGGCGACGGGTACGGAGCCTCACCGCAGTAGAGGCCTGCCCCCAGCGGATTGACGGTCGCGTAGAGACCGTTGTTGAACGACTCCTTCTCGATCCCCATCCGGCCGTTGTAGGCCGGGTCGGCGACGTAGTCGAGCTTGTGCCCATTCGGGGTGAGCGAGTAGGCCAGGTCGCTCCACGGGATGTCCGGGGCCGCACCGGCAATTCGCATCGGGATCCCATTCACAGGGCTCGTCCAGGGCGCCAGGCTGCCATCGGGCAGCATCACGCGATCCTTCAGCGTGGCCAGCTGGAGCGAGAGGCCGCCGCCGTAGGAGCCGCCGATCGCCCCGACCCGCTGGCCGTCGACCACGCCCTCGTCGGCGAGCTCGCCGGCGAAGAACTGCGCGTCCCTGATCTCGTAGCGATCGTCCATCAGGTGGATGTAGCCGTTGTCGCAGGCGCCGGGGGTGGCCGCCGAGATCGCGTTGGCCTTGCCGCAGGACTGGTGGAACCCGCGCGCGGTCATCGCGAACACCGCGTAGCCGCGGTCGGTGAACCGGGTCATGTCGCTGAACGGGAAGCTGTTCTTGGATCCCCCGTACCCGTGGCCCAAGATGATCAGGGGATAGTTGCCATCGGGGCTCGGACTCGGATCGGCAGGGAAGGCGACCTTGACGTCGATCGGTGTGCCGTCCCAGGAGGGGGCCGTGCTGCGAGTGCCCGAGCCGCTGTCGCTGCTCGTATCGGTTCCGCATTGCCTCTGTGTGCCCGCATCGCTGCAGGTGAGCGCACCACCGAAGACATCCGAGATCGCCGCCTGCGCGGTCGATGCAGCGAACAGCGAACCGACGACTGCCGACACAACCACGAGCTTCCGCATTGCCTCTCCTGTCCCTCGAAACGAACTGTTCGGCGTGTCCCTCGGCACGCCGCACGCCTCTCCTTGGCGTGCTCCGGCAGCCTATCGCTTGTCGGCCTGGCCGGCGGCCAAATCCGAGGCGATCCGCTCCGCGCCGCTGCGCCGCTGCATGCGCGCCGCGAGCTCCGGATGCCGGTGGCCGATCTCGGCCACCAACCGCTGCCGTCGCGGCGCCACCGTGATCTCGTTGCGGTTGCGCTCGATCGCCCGCGCGACGGCCTTGGCCACCTTCGCCGGCGTCGTGGTGCCGATCATCGGGGGCGGGTCCACCTCGGCGTCCGCCCACATGCCCGCGCCCCGCACGAAGCCCGGCGAGACGACCGAGACGCCGACGCCGTGGGGGTGCATGTCCTCGCGCAGGCTGAACGCGAGTCCCCGCAGGCCGAACTTGGTCGCCCCGTAGAGCGCTGCCCGTGGCGTGCCCACCTTCCCGGACAGCGAGGAGATGAAGACGAGATGCCCCTCCCCGTTCCTGGCGAGCTTCGGCGCGAGCGCTCGCGCCATCAGGATCGGAGACTCGAGGTTGACACGAATCGCGCGCTGGACCTCCATCGAGCTGAAGTCGTCGAGCTTGCCGCTCGCCGGCAGCGCCGCGTTCGCGACCAGGACATCGACGTTGCCCGCGTCCTCGACGAGCTTCTCCGCGGCACCGTCCTCGGCGAGATCGGCCACAACCACCCTGTGTCGTCGGCCGCCACCCGGCAGGGAGCGAACGAGCTCGGCGAGCTCCTCCTGGCGGCGCGAGCTCGCGACGACCTTCGCGCCGCGACCCGCCAGCTCCTCGGCGATCGCCCGGCCGATGCCCCCGGTGGCGCCGCTCAGCAGCACCCTCTTCCCCTCGAGATCCACGCCGTGAAACTACATGCCCCGGTCTATGAGCGCTCGCTCACAAACCGGGATGCCTCTGCTACGGTCGTTTGCAGGAGAAAGGGCTTCAGTCAGGAGGGGCTGGAGCCGAGGAGAGATTGATGCTGTCTCGCTCAAATCACGCTTCGCGCAAGCTTGGACTCGCAGGACTCCTGTTCTGCCTGGCGCTGGTCGCGGCCGCGCCGGCGGCCGGCCAGACCGAGGGGACGACGACCACCGAGCCGGGCGCCCCAGCCGGATCCTCGCCCTCTCCCACCACGGCCACTCTCCTGCCCAGCGGCAAGGCCAGCATTCCCTCCGGCGCCCCCTTCGCCGTGGTGCGGGCGATCCAGGCAGCGAACCGCATCCACAGGAAGACCTACATCTGGGGTGGGGGCCATCGGCGCTTCAAGGCGAAGGGCTACGACTGCTCCGGCGCGGTCAGCTACGTGCTGCACGCCGCAGGCCTGCTCAGCTCGCCGCTCGTCTCCGGGCAGCTCGCCTGGTGGGGGATGTCGGGCCCGGGGAGCTGGATCACCGTCTTCGCCAACAAGACGCACACCTACATGTACATCGCCGGGCTGCGCTACGACACCTCCCCGCGCGGCGAGACGGTCAACCAGGGACGCGGACCTCGCTGGCGCTACACGCTGCGCACCGGCACCGGGTTCGCCGTGCGCCACTACCCCGGGCTCTGAGGCCGGGGCAGCGATTCGCGCCTTCCCGGTGAGTACCTGCTCACAGTCCCGCATGCCTTGCTACGCTGCCCGCGAACCAAACGCCGAATCTCGACCCCGCCAAGGCGGGCCGAGAGCGGGGGAACCAAGCAGTTGGGGCTAATCCACCGAAAGAGGTGGAGCCGCGAGTCCTTTAGCGGTAGCCCGTCAGCTAACCCCGTAGGCCGACGAAGGAGAACGGTTTGCGGTCATACACACTCAGCAGAGGCAGGAAGCTGGCTTTCGCAGGGCTGCTGTTGGTCGCGTCGCTCAGCGCGGCGGTACCGGCCATGGCCCAGACTGGCGGGACCGGTTCGCCCGGCAGCGTCAGCACGACGCCCACGGCCCCGAGCGGCACCGCCCAGATCCGGCCCAACGGCAAGGCGATCCCGCCGGCCAACGCGCCGCGGTCGGTCCGCAAGGCGATCAAGGCGGCGAACAGGATCCACAAGCGCCCCTACATCTGGGGCGGGGGACATCGCAGCTTCAAGTCCAAGGGCTACGACTGCTCGGGCGCGGTCAGCTACGTGCTGCACGCGGCAGGGCTGCTGCGCGCCCCGGAGGCCTCCGGGCCGCTGATGGCCTGGGGAGTCCCGGGCATCGGTTCCTGGATCACCGTCTACGCCAACCGGACCCACGCCTGGATGACGGTCGCCGGGCTGCGGTTCGACACCTCCGCGGCGGGCGAGTCTCTCAACCAGGGCTCGGGACCGCGGTGGCGTTTCAACATGCGAGCAGCCACCGGCTACTCCACTCGCTTCTCCCCAGGCCTCTAGCCGCCTGCGCGCGGCCTCATCGAGGCCACCTCTCCTCCCCTAGGTACGCCGTGCCGCCTCTCCCGGGCGGCGCGGCGTTGCCGCATTCGCAGGCCTCCCGACTGATGTCCGAAGGCGGCAGGACCCTGCCTCATAGGCGTCGAATCCAAAGATCGTGCCTGAAGTCACGAGCAAACGGTTGTCGATTGCAAGGGATCTCTCACGTTTGGTAAGGTCCCGCGCGAGTTACGCCGAGTCCCATCCCGCAGAGGAGATGGGAGCGGGGGAACCAAGTTTTGGGGCTAACCCACCGCAGTCCAAGGGTGGGGGCGCAGGCTCCTTTAAGCGCCAGCCCGTCAGCTAACCCCGCAGGCCTGCAAAGGAGAACTGTCGATGCGAAGCACATCTAGCCGCAAGCGTCGCCTCGCAGTGGCGGGGGTCACGGCGATTTCAGTCTTGGCCGTGGCCGTGCCAGCGGCCGCCCAGACCGGCGGTACCGGTACACCCGGCGGCACGGCCTCGTCGACCGATCCGGCTGCGCCGGTCGGCCCTCCCGGCCGTGCCAAGGTGCGCAAGGACGGTATGGCCGTGGCGCCCGCGGACGCGCCCGCCAACATCCAGGCGGCGATCGCGGCGGGTAACGCGATCCACACCTTCCCCTACCACTGGGGCGGTGGCCATCGCAGCTTCACCGACACCGGTTACGACTGCTCCGGAGCCGTGAGCTACGTGCTGCACGCGGCCGGAATGCTGTCGAGCCCGATGCCCTCTGGGCCGCTGGCGAGGAGCTGGGGCGTGCCCGGCAAGGGTCGCTGGATCACGGTCTACGCGAACGCGAGCCATGCCTACATGGTCGTGGCGGGCCTGCGGTTCGACACCTCCTCCGGCGGCGACCGCTGGAACCAGGGCTCGGGTCCGCGATGGCGGAAGAAGAAGCGGAAGATGGCCGGCTTCACCGCGAAGTACTTCCCGGGTTACTAGCGGCCACCAGGCCACTCCGCTCAAGAGCGAAGGCACAGACTCCCAACCGTAGAAGGCGGGATGTCCAAGGCATCCCGCAAAGATTGTCCATCGTGTCCCCGCGACGCAGGGCGGCGCTCGGATATACCTATGGCCTCACCGGGGCGCGTTGTACGGTGCGCACAGCGACCCGGTACCGAAGCCAGCCAAGGAGAGGGCCGTAGCCTCGACCCAGGCAACGAGTGAGGAGGAGTCCGACGCCGCGCCCAGCGGCGGGGACGTCGACGTCCGGCTCGTTGGGGTGAGCAAGCACTACGGCGAGGTGGCCGCCGTGCACGGCCTCGATCTCGAGGTGAAGCGCGGCGAGTTCTTCACGCTGCTGGGGCCCTCGGGATCGGGAAAGACCACGACCCTTCGCATGATCGCCGGCTTCGAGGAGCCGGACACCGGCCGCGTCGAGCTCGGCGGAGACGACGTGACCGGCGAGCCGCCGTATGACCGCTCGGTCAACACGGTCTTCCAGGACTACGCCCTCTTCCCCCACATGAGCGTGGGCGACAACGTCGCCTACGGGCTGCGCGTGAAGGGGGTCGACAAGGCCGAGCGCCGCAAGCGCGCCACCGAGGCGCTGGCGACCGTTCGCCTCGGCGGCTATGAGGAACGCAGGCCGAACCAGCTCTCCGGCGGCCAGCAGCAGCGCGTTGCACTCGCCCGGGCGATCGTGAACGAGCCGCAGGTTCTGCTCCTGGACGAGCCGCTCGGCGCCCTGGACCTGAAGCTGCGCGAGCAGATGCAGGTCGAGCTCAAGTCGATCCAGGGCCAGGTCGGGATCACGTTCATCTACGTGACCCACGACCAGGACGAGGCCCTGACGATGTCCGACCGGATCGCGGTCTTCAACGAGGGTCGGATCGAGCAGATCGGACCGCCGACGGAGATCTACGAGCGCCCGAGCAACGCCTTCGTCGCCGGCTTCGTCGGCGTCTCGAACCTGCTCGAGCGCGATGGCCGGCGCATCACGGTGCGCCCGGAGAAGATCTTCTTCGTCGACGACGGCAAGGCGCCCAAGGGACTTCATGTCGAGGAGGGGACGATCAAAGACGTCTCCTACGCCGGGATGATCACGCGGTATCTCGTCGACCTCGAAGCGGGGGGACAGCTCCAAATCGTCCGCCAGAACCTGGAGACGACCTCCGCGGAGGTCCAGGCAGAACGCGGCCGCAAAGTGAAAATTGGATGGCGCGCGGAACAGACCGTCGCCGTAGAGGGAGAGGAGGAAGGAAAGTGAGCCGACTCAGAGCTCGCTCCGCCTGGCTGCCCGCCGCGATCGTCGGAGGGCTCGTCGCCACGATGTTGGTGGTCGCCGGGTGTGGTGGAAGCAGCAGCAACGACAATGGAAGCGCCCAGAAGTCCGTGGGAGCCGGCGAGGGGAAGCTGAACCTCGTCGCCTGGCCCGGATACGTGGCCGACCCGTGGAAGTCCGACTTCGAGAAACAGACGGGCTGCCAGATCAACCTGAAGGAGGCCGGCACCTCGGACGAGATGGTCGACCTGATGCGCACCGGCCAGTGGGACGGCGTCTCGGCGTCGGGCAACGCGACAGCGAAGCTCGTCGACGGTGGTGACGTCGCCCCGGTCAACACGGACCTGGTGCCGAACTACAAGACGATTTTCGACGACCTCAAGAACCAGCCGTACAACACGTTCGATGGGACCCCTTACGGGATCCCCCACGGGCGTGGCGCGAACCTCTTGATGTCGAATTCGAACGACGTCAAGCCAAATCCGACCTCGTGGTCGGTGATGCTCGATCCGAATCAGGCCTCGAAGTACAAGGGCAAGATCAGCGTCTACGACGATCCGATCTACATCGCGGATGCCGCCGTGTACCTGAAGGCCCATCAGCCTGACCTGGGGATCACCGATCCGTACGAGCTCGACGACAAGCAGTTCAGTGCGGCCGTCGACCTGCTCAAGAAGCAGCATGCGAACGTCGGTGAGTACTGGTCGGATGCTGCCAAGCAGATCAACTCGTTCTCGAACGGGGACGTGGTGGTCGGCACGACGTGGCAGTACCAGTACTTCGCCCTGCTGGCCGACAAGCAGCCGATGCAGGCCCCCGGGGCAAGCACCGGCTTCCAGCCGACCGAGGGTGCGACGGGCTGGTCGGACACGTGGATGATCGCGAAGAACGCGGCTCATCCGAACTGCATGTACAAGTGGATGAATTTCATCGTCTCGCCCGAGGCCAACGCCGAGGTCGCTCAGTACTTCGGTGAAGCACCGGCCCAGAGCAAGTCATGCGATCCAAACACGTTGACCGCTGCCGCCAAGGCAGATGGCCTGCCGGCGGATCCGAAGTTCTGCGACGAGTACCACGCAGCGGATCCGAACTTCTGGAAGAACACGTACTACTGGAAGGTTCCGGTCGCCGACTGCGGCGATAGCCGTGGCAACGTCTGCAAGGACTACAACGACTGGTCCGCTGCATGGACCGAGATCAAGGGTTGATTCGTAGGTCATGGAAGCGGCTGGCCTAAAGGCCGGTCGCGGAAGGAGGTCGGCGGGCCGCAGGCTCGCCGACCTCTTCCATGGCCGTCCCCGCGTCCAGGTGGGGGCGCTTCTGACCGCGCCACTGGCGTGGCTGGTCTTCCTCTACCTCGGTTCGCTCGCCGTCCTCCTGGTTGCCTCGTTCTGGAGTGTCGACGCGCTCAGCGGCGAGCTGATCAAGGGCTTCACCTTCGACAACTTCAAGGAGCTCTGGAACACCGACGTCTACCGGACGGTGGCGTTCCGCACGATCGGTATCGCAGCCGCCGTCACCGTGACCGACGCGCTGCTGGCCTTCCCGATCGCCTTCTACATGGCCAAGATCGCCTCGCCCAGGGCCAAGGGGTTCCTGGTGGTGGCCGTGCTGATGCCGCTCTGGTCCTTCTATCTGGTCAAGGTGTACGCCTGGCAGACGATGCTGGGCGCAAACGGCCTGATCAACTGGGCCCTCGACCCGATCGGGCTCAATGGACCGGGCTTCGGCGCCACCGCGGTCTGGATCGTGATGAGCTACCTGTGGCTCCCGTACATGATCCTGCCGATCTACGCGGGCCTCGAGCGCATCCCCGACTCGCTGCTCTCGGCCTCGGAGGACCTCGGTGCCAAGCCATTCCTGACGTTCCGGCGAGTGATCCTGCCACTCGCCTTCCCGGCGGTCGTTGCCGGCTCGATCTTCACGTTCTCCCTGACGCTCGGCGACTACATCACGCCGTCGCTCGTCTCACCCGACACGCAGTTCATCGGGAACGTCGTCTTCACCAGCCACACCAACAACCTGCCCCTCGCATCCGCGTTCGCGACCGTCCCGATCGTGGTGATGGTCGGCTACCTGCTGATCGCCCGCCGCCTCGGGGCCTTCGAGCACCTCTAGCCCATGACCCTCTCCCCCAAGTACAGGAACCTGCTCCGCGTCGGCGTCGGGATCACCCTCGCCTTCATCTATATCCCGCTGATCGTGATCGCCATCTACGCCTTCAACGGCGGCACCACCCTCAAGTGGCCGCTGGATAGCGTCACGACCCACTGGTTCGGGGATGCGATCCGCGACCACGCGGCGCGCACCGCCTTCTTCACCTCGATCAAGGTCGGCATCGCAGCGACCGGGATCGCGCTGGTGCTCGGCACCCTCGCCTCCTTTGCGGTGGCCAGGCACCGGTTCTTCGGCCGCGAGACCGTCTCGTTCCTGGTGGTCATCCCGATCGCGCTGCCCGGAATCGTCACCGGCCTCGCGCTCAGCGACACCTTCACCCAGGTGCTCGGCGTGACGCTCGGCCTCTTCACGGTGATCGTCGCGCACGCCACCTTCTGCATCGTCGTCATCTACAACAACGTGATCGCCCGGCTGCGCAGGGTGTCCGGGAGCCTCGAGGAGGCGTCGGCCGATCTCGGCGCGCACACCTGGCAGACGTTCCGGCACGTCACGCTTCCCAACATGCAGACCGCGCTCGTCGCAGGCGCCCTGCTCGCGTTCGCTCTGTCGTTCGACGAGATCATCGTCACCACGTTCACCCTCGGCGGCGGCCAGCAGACGCTCCCCATCTGGATCCTCGACAACCTCTTCCGCGGCCAGCAGCTGCCGATCACCAACGTCGTAGCCGTGATCGTCGTTCTGCTTTCGATCATCCCCGTCTACATCGCGCATCGACTGACGCGCGAGGAGAGCATCAGCTCGCGCGGCGGCGGCGCGGCCGGTCCGGCCGAGAGCGCCGTCGTCGTCAACTAGCTCACCCACCTGTCGCAGGAGAATCTAGAAGTCGTTCAACGGTTCGCCGACTGCTGGTCGAGGGGGGATTGGGAGGGAGCCGCGGCATTCGTCGATTCGGACGTTGAGCAGCATCCGACGGTCGGCGGCGTCGAGGGAGGCCGCGTCCTGCGCGGCGTCGACGAGATCCGGCGGGACTACGAGGAGGTCGAGGAGACCTGGGCCGAGCACCGGGTCGAACCCGAGGAATTCATCGATGCCGGCGATCGCGTCGTCCTCCTCCACCGGGAGTACCAGCGTGGCAGGAGCAGCGGCGTGGAGCTGGCGATCGACGCGGCGGTCGTCTTCGACCTGCGGGACGGGCGCATCGTCCGCGTGCAGGGATACATGGACCGCGATGTGGCTCTCGAGGCCGCAGGCGTCTCAGCCCAAGAGCCTTAGACTGGCCGGACGATGGTCGGCGTTCGCCAGGGAGCCGTCGCGGTCGTTGCGCTCTGCCTGCTCATCGGGCTCGGTTCTCAGGCCCATGGGGCGGGGGAGCCGGCCTTCGGCTGCAAGAAGATCCATCGCGGCAAGGCGACCATCGACCCCAACCCGAAGGGACGGGCGCCGGTGGCGCTCGGCGACTCGACGATGATCCTGCCGATCCCGAACCTGGACGCGGTGGGCTTCTCGGTCAACGCCCGCGGCTGCCGCGGGTTCAAGGAAGCGGTCAACATCGCGCGGAAGCTCCGGGCGAAGGGTCACCTGCCGCACCTGGTGATGATCAACGCCTACGGGAACGGCGGGGTCAACCCGGGTCTGATCTCGCAGGCGCTCGACGTGCTCGGCCGCAAGAGGGTCCTCGGCCTGGTCACGGCCTACAACGCCGACACAGGCCATCCGCCCGCGCCCGACACCAACGTCCTCTTCAAGGCCGCCAGGCAGCACCCGCGCCGGATCTTCGTCCTCGATTGGGTCAAGTACAGCCTTTCTCACCATGCCGCCGAGCCCACACCGGGCGCCTGGTTCCTGCCCGACCTCTTCCACCCGAACTACACCGGCGCCGACGCCTACGCGACCTTCCTGTCGCAGGCGCTGCCGCTGGCTCGGCAAGGGCGGTTTCCGCCCTTGCCGTAGGCCCGGCCGCGGATTTTGTGGCGGCCGGTCATCGCGAAGCGTCAAGCGACAGGGATCAGCTTCTTCAGCAGACGAGCGAAGGCCTTGGCGCCCGTGAAGGTGAGATGGAGGCCGTCGGGCTGGAACCAGTTCGAGTGCCCGGCTGAGTAGTGGACCCAGTCGAGGACCTTGACCCGCTCGGGGTCGCGCTGACCGGCGTTGCGGATCACGTCCGCGTCGTTCGACTCGCCGCCGCCGAGCTCGCGCGGGGTGACCAGGCCGAGCTTGCGCTTCGGCCCGAGGATCTTCTTGGCCTGTTCGATCTGACGCCCGGTCACCGACGCGTCGGCGCCCAGCGCCAACACGACGAGATGCGGGAGCTGGTGGTGGCGCCTCGCATCGCGAAGGATGCGCAGGCCCTCGGAGAACTGTCGACAACCACGCGCGTTCGCCCTGTATCCGACTCGGGCGAGAGCCGGCAGCGCCAGCAGCATGGACGAGTCGCCGATCGCGAGCGGCGGGCGCGGCGCGACCTTGTGCTTCGGGGTCGCGATCTCGACTCCGCCGCACCCCGCCTGAGCGGGCGAAGCTGATACGGCGGGCGCCAGGACGGCGAGGGTCGCGCCGAGCGCGATCCGTACTCTGACGCCCGTGCTCTTCCCCACAGTCGAGTTCGCGATCTTCTTTCCGATCGTCCTGGCCCTCTCCTGGGCGCTCATGCCGCGGCAGCAGATCTGGAAGCCGTTCATCGTCGTGGCAAGTTATGTCTTCTACGCGGCGGCCGACCCGCGATTCTGCCTGCTGCTCGCCGCGATCACCCTGGTCAGCCAGCTCACGGTCGTCGCCATCCACCGAACCGAGGACGAGCGCCTGCGGAAGTGGCTCACGGCGGGCGGCGTGGTCTTCGACCTCGGGATCCTCGCCGTCTTCAAGTACTACGGGTTCTTCGTCACCGATGTCTCCGACGTGCTCGACTCGATCGGCCTCGGCATGCCGCTGCCGCTGGTCACCATCGCGCTGCCGGTCGGGGTCAGCTTCTTCAGCTTCCAGGCGGTCACCTACGTGGTCGACGTCAAGCGCCGGCAGACCGAGCCGGCCTCGCTGCTCGACGCGGCGATCTACCTGAGCTTCTTTCCTCACCTGGTCGCGGGACCGATCGTCCGGGCCAGCGAGTTCCTGCCTCAGCTCCGGGAACCGAGGGATCCCGACCGGGTGGCAGTGAGCGCGGGCCTCACCCTGATCGCGCTCGGGCTGATCAAGAAGGTGATGATCGCCGACTACCTGGCCCGAGAGGTGGTCGACAAGGTCTTCGCGGTGCCCCAGGCCTACAGCGCCCCCGACGCGATCCTGGCCGCCTACGCCTACGCCGCCCAGATCTTCTGCGACTTCTCCGGCTATACGGACATGGCGATCGGGCTCGCCCTGCTGATGGGTTTCGTCTTCCCGCAGAACTTCAACAGCCCGTACCGGGCCACGGGGTTCCGGGACTTCTGGCGGCGCTGGCACATGACCCTGTCGCGCTTCCTGCGCGACTACCTCTACATCCCGCTCGGCGGCAACCGCAAGGGACGGGTGCGCACCTACATCAACCTGATGCTGACCATGGCCATCGGCGGCCTCTGGCACGGCGCTGCCTGGAACTTCGTCGCCTGGGGCGCCTACCAGGGCACCGGGCTCTCAGCCGAGCATGCAATCAAGGGGCGCCTGGGGCGAATCTTCCCCGGCTGGCTGCGCTGGTTCGCCACCTTCAACCTGATCGTCCTCGGCTGGATCCTCTTCCGCTCGACCGATCTGACCGTGTTCGGCGACTACATGTCCGCCCTGGTCCGCTCCGGGCCGGCCACCCTCTACTCGGTCCCGGTCGTCGGCGCGATCGTCCTGGTGATCGGGCTCCAGCTGCTCCCCGAGCGCCCGATGGAGGGCATCGAGCTGCGCCTCGGGCGCCTGCGGCCCCTGGTGCTCGGGGCGGCCCTGGCGGTCGTGGTCCTGATCGTCGGCGCGACGGTGCCGAGCCAGGGAATCCCCCCGTTCATCTACTTCCGTTTCTGATGGCAACAGCGGACGAGAACTTCGAGACGATCGCCGAGATGGAGGCCGAGGCGCGCCCCGGTCGCGAGGGCGAGCCTCACGGCGACGACAGCCTGATGGGGCGCTTCGACCGCTGGCACCTCCGCCGGTTCTCGGGATGGGACGCGGTCAAGGCGGTCGCCCTGACGACCTTTCTCCTGCTGATCTTCGCGGGGGGCTCGGTGCGGAAGGCGGCGGACGAGCTCAAGCCCGGGCTGGGACAGGACATCGTCAGGGCGATCGGCGGGCCGGCCGGCTGGATCTCGGACCGGCTCCCACTGGCCGACACCCGCCGCGACCTCACCTCCTGGCTCTCGCCCGACGAGCAGCTCTCCGGCCAGGGCTTCCGGGCCGCTCCCGGGGGAGCAGGCAGGCCGACGGTCCAGGTCCCGACCGCGCCGCAGCCGCTCGACCGGCTGCTGGTCACCGGAGATTCGCTCTCGACACCGCTCGACATCGAGATCGCCCGCAAGCTCGCCGACCAGGGGGCGGGCGTCCAGGTGACCCGCGACCCGCACCTGGCGACCGGGATCTCCAACACCGGCCTGGTCGATTGGGGCAGGCTCTCGAGCACCCAGGCGGCCGACGACGACCCGGACGCCGTCGTCCTCTTCATCGGCGCCAACGAGGGCTATCCGATGCCCGGGCCCGACGGGCGGCAGGTGAGCTGCTGCGGCCCGGCCTGGGAGGCGATCTTCCAGTCCCGTGTCGGCCAGATGATGGACAACTACCTGACCGGCGGCGTGCAGCGGATCTACTGGCTCACCGTGCCCACTCAGCGCGACCCCGCCCGCAAGCCGATCGCGGATGACGTCAACCAGGCGATCCGCGCGGAGGCCGCGAAGCGCGGGGGAGCGGTCCGCGTGGTCGATCTGATTCCGACCTTCACACCCGGCGACAAGTACCGCGACTCGATCCCGATCGACGGCAGGGACACGATCGTGCGAATGTCCGACGGCATCCATCTGAACGAGGATGGCTCATCGGTGGCCGCGGACCTCGTGCTCCAGGCGATCGACCGGGACTTCGACTATTGAGACGGACGACATGAGCAACTCGAGGAGGTTCGGCACGCGACTTCGCTCCCGGATGGCCGCGTGGCACCGCCGGCGTTTTCTCGAGCAGCCCGGGTTCGAGGCGCTCGAATCGCGGATCGTCTGGATCTTCGGATCTCCTCGCTCGGGCAGCACCTGGCTGCTGGAGATGCTCGGCGAGGCTCGCGCGCCGGGCGTCGCCACGATCGACGAGACCTGGGCGGGAGAGCTCTTCAACCGTACGTTCGCCTGGCCCAAGGACGGAACTCTCAAGCTCGTCTCCTCGAGGAACTCCCACGCCACCCTCGCCGGCTGGGTCCTGTCGCCCGAACGGGAGTCGCTCTGGGCGCCGGTGATGCGGGCGTTTCTGCTGGAGGGGTTCGAAGATCAGCTCGCCCGAGGTCAGGCCAGGACCGACTGGGACGACCCCTACCTGGTGGTCAAGGAGCCGAACAGCTCGGAGGCTGCCGACGTCCTCGTGTCGCTGACGCCCCGGTCGCGAATCATCTTCCTCCAGCGGGACGGCCGCGACGTGATCGATTCGATGGCGGACCACTTCACCACCGCGTCGTGGGGGGCCCCGAAGGACCTGGGCTGGGATCAGCTCTCCCAGGAGGAGCGCGAGAAGCTGATCATCGGGAGCGCGGCCAGCTGGGTGTACCGAACCGAGACGGTGCAGCGCGCCTGCGCACAGGTGGGTCCAGACGCCGCCCTGACCGTCCGCTACGAGGACCTGCTGGCCGACACGCCCGAGGAACTGGAGAGGATCGGACGGTGGCTTGGGGTTGAGACTCCTCCCGGATGGGCCAGCGACGTCGCCGCCAGGCACGCCTTCGAGCGCATCCCGGAGGACCAACGGGGCAGCGGCAAGTTCCACCGGGCCGCCACGCCGGGCCTCTGGCGCGAGCACATGACCGTCGCCGAGCAGCAACTGATGCGCGACGCGATGAACGAGAAGCTGCGAGAGCTGGGCTACGAGGCGAGCTAGTCGTTCTGCGTGTAGCGGCTCTTCACGCGCTTGGACGCGTTCGAGACCTTGTGGCATTTCGCCGTGGCGTTGTACTGCACGTTCGGCACGCCGGTCCGCTTTCCGTCCTTGCACTTGAAGCCGAGCAGCGTCGATCCGCAGGTGCCGGCCGGGCCGCCCGTCTGATGGCGGCACCGGTGGTAGGCCCTGACCACCTTCTCACCCTTGGCGCAGCTCACGCCCTGGACCTTCAGCGAGGTGACGTACGAGGCCCCGAGGTTCTGCTGCTTCCCGTCGATGTTGCAGGGCGAGAAGCCGGCGGTGTGCGCGACCGGGGCGGCGCTGCCGCTCGAGACCAGCAGCGCGGTCATCAGGCTCGCGAGCGCGAGCGTCCCTGTCAGCGACTTCCTCAAGCTGGTCGCGATCCTACCGCGATCTCCGCGGGCAAACGCTGGGCGGTCGCGAGCGCAACTAGACTGGCGAACCTTGAAACGGCTCGCTCTCCTCATCGCTCTCGGTGCCACGGTGCTCGCCGGCTGCGGTGGCGGCTCGTCCGACAGCGGCTCCACCACCGCGGCCGCCCTGAGCTCCTGCAACATCAACGGTCGCCAGCAGAACCTCGGGGCCTCCTACGTCACGTCGGTTCAGGTGGCCGGGGTGAGCTGCGGGCAGGCCGAGAAGGTCGTGGTGGCCTACCACCACTGCCGCCTGCAGAACGGCGGCGCGGGAGGTACCTGCAAGACGGCCGTGGAGGGATTCGACTGCACCGAGGGAGCGCGCCAGTCGGTGCCGGGCGTCCAGTACATCGCCACGGCAGACTGCCGCAAGGGCGACGCGGAGATCAAGAGCACCTACACCCAGAACTTCTAGGCAGGGGCCGAGGGCTTTGAGGACGAAGGCGGGACTGCTCACGATCGGCCTGATCGTGCTCGGCCTCTGGCAGGCCGGCAGCGCCCTCGCCGTCGGCGAGCCGGCCTTCGGCTGCGGACACGTGCACACCGCGCAGGCGCAGCGCAATCCGTACGGGACCGGACACGGGCCGCCCCCGATCGCGATCGGCGACTCGACCATGCTGCTGCCGATCCCGGACCTGACCAGGGTCGGCTTCGACGTGAACGCGAAGGGCTGTCGCGGCTTCAAGCAGAGCGTCTGGGTCGCGCGCGACCTGCGGAACCGCGGGATCCTGCCGAAGCTGATCCTGATCAACGCCTACGGCAACGGCGGTGTCAACGACGACCTGATCAAGTTCGCGCTCAAGGTGATCGGGCCCAAGCGGACGCTCGTCCTGGTCACTGCGTACGACGCGGACACGGGCCACCCGCCCGCGCCCGACACCGACGTGCTCGTCAAGGCAGCCAAGGATCACCCCGATCAGGTCAAGCTGCTCGACTGGGTCCACCATTCCCTCCCTCACCACCTTGCCGACCCGGCACCGGGCGCCTGGTTCCTGCCGGACCTCTTCCACCCGAACTTCCCGGGCGCTCACGAATACGGGCGCTTCCTCGCCCAGATGCTGCCGGGGGGACTGGCGGGGGCGGAGCCGAAGTCATCGGACGGCGATGGGGGCGCACCCTGGTGGCCGTTCGCCGTGGGAGGCGTCGTCCTGGTCTGCGGGCTGGCGCTCTTTCTCCGCGGCAGGCGTGTTCAAAGCCAATCGTGACCGCGAAGAGGGCCCTGCTTCCAATCGCCTTGCTGGTCTTGCTCGGCTGCACGGGCTCGGCGCAGGCGCGCGGCGGCGCCGGCCACAACCCGGCGACCAAGAAGCTCGAGGACGCCTTCAAGATCGCCCTGTATGTCCGCTCGGTGAGCACGGACGGCTGCTATCCGCCGGCCCCACGGCTGGCCAAGCTGATCGGCCAGACGAAGCGCGGGCTGAAGGTGGGCGTCGCGAACGGCCCGAGCTCGATCCATCGCCTCAACGTGGTCTTCGTGCTGAAGCACGGCACCAGCTGCAACAAGACGCTGATGGGCCTGCGCGCCACCTCCGGGCTCTACATCCTCAACTCGGCGCAGGGCACGATCCGCGTCCAGGGCCGCGGGGGCCCGAGGATCGTCCCCGGCAAGCCCGGGCCACCGAGGCAGGTTCAGCTCGTCTCGAAGACCTTCTGGATGTCGGCCCCGGATCAGCTGACCAGGCACGAGGTGCTCTGCCCGGGCCGCAAGTACCCGATCGGCGGGGGCATGCTGGCGAGCCCGGGCCCGAGCGCCGACGGCGAGGGCATCTACCCGCATTCCTACGAGCGGCTGGGCGCCCAGCGCGGCTTCCACATCAGCGCGGTCCTGTTCGATGCGAACTGGGCCTCGACCACTCCCCGCAACGTCACCCTCCAGGCGATCTGCGCCCGCGGTCAGATCCCGCAGAACCCGACGCCGCACAAGACCGTCTTCATCCTGCCCGGCCAGGTGAAGTCAGCGATCGCCCGCTGCCCGAAGGGACAGCAGCTGATCACCGGCGGCTTCCAGCGCACCAACTTCGCCAGCGACGGCGGCAACTACATCACCGAGTCCCGCGCGATCGGGACGAACGCCTGGCGCGTTACGGGCAGCGCCTATATCGGCAGCGGCACGACCGGCGGCGGGGAGCTGACCGCAATCGCCTACTGCTCGAAGGCGAAGAGGCCGATCCTGACCGAGGTCTCCTCTACCCCGGCGCCCGTGGGGGCCGGCATTAACGCGACCGCGACCACGCCGTCCTGTCCCGGCAACCGGCGGCTTACCACCACCGGCTTCTCACTCGACTCGCGCAACGCCTTCTACGCGGGCAATTCGCTGAACGACGACGGCACCAGCACGGCGAACGCCTTCGGCTACTTCGGGCCGGCGAACCTCACGGCGTACGGCTACTGCCAGCGCACCCGCTAGCCAGTTATTCTTCCCGCGCCGGAAGTACTCAAAGCGCGTCAGGAACGGGGATCGTGATGACGGAGCGACGGGTCCGACGTGTAGTCAAGTTGTTGGTGTCGTTGACGGCTCTCTGGGCACTCATCGCCGTGGGCAGCGCCCAGGCCGCGACCGTTACGGTCGGCAGCCCGCTGACGGCTTCCTTCAACAGTTTCTTCAGCGGTACGACCACAGAGCTCAACTCGGCGCTACCGGAGCCCGGCGCGAAGGTCACTTCCCCGGTCAACGGCACGGTGGTGAGCTGGCGAGTTGACGTCAAGGCCGTAGGAGGTTTCGCGCTGCGGGTGATCAGGCAGGGAAGTGCCAGCACCTATCTCGGTGCCGGGACAAGCCCGGCGACCGCCAACGCAACCGGAATCCAGACCTTCCCCGCGAGCCTTCCCGTCAAGACCGGCGACCTGATCGGCCTCGACCTTGACTCGATCGCGGAAGTGTTGGAAGCGGGGCCGATCCAGGGGGCGGTTGTCAGGCAGTGGGCCCCCCTTCTCCCGGACGGATCCTCGCTCACGCCGGGCTTCACGTTCACCAATACCGAGCTCGCCTACAACGCCGACGTCCGCTACTGCCTCGTTCCCAGGCTGAAGGGCAAGAAGCTCGGGCCCGCGAAGCGGGCCTTGGGCGCGGCCGGCTGCACCGCCGGCAAGGTGAACAAGCCCAAGAAGAAGGGCAAGCTCTTCGTCAGATCGCAAAGCGTCACCCCGGGCACCGCCCTCGCCGATGGCGCGGCGGTCGGCCTGAAGCTGGGCAAGAAGCCGAAGAAGAAGAAGTCGTAGCTCAGCTGATGTTCGCCATCACGTGCTTGACCTGCGTGTAGTCCTCGAGTCCGTACATCGACAGGTCCTTGCCGTAGCCGGACTGCTTGTAGCCGCCGTGCGGCATCTCCGAGACGATCGGGATGTGGTCGTTGACCCAGACGCAGCCGAACTGGAGCGCCTTCGAGACGCGCAGGGCCCGGCCGACGTCGCGAGTCCACACCGACGACGCGAGGCCGTAGCGGGTGCCGTTCGCCCACTGGATCGCCCTCTCCTCGGAGGTGAACGGCTGGACCGTGATCACCGGGCCGAAGATCTCGTTCTGGATCATCTCGTCGGACTGCTTCAGGCCCGCCACCACCGCCGGCTTCATGAAGAAGCCCGGCCGGCGCGCCTTCTTGCCCCCGGTGACGACCTCGGCGTTGTCCGGCCGGCGCTCGAGGAAGCCCTCGACCCGCTCGAGCTGGCGCTCTGAGTTGACGGGGCCCAGCGTCGTGTTGCCGTTCGCCGTGTCGCCGATCTTCAGCGCCTCGGCCTGCTCGGCGAGACCGCTGACGACCTTGTCGTAGACCTTCTTCGAGGCCAGTACGCGCGTCGCCGCCGTGCAGTCCTGGCCGGCGTTGTAGTAGCCGGTCCCGGCGATCGTCTCCATCGCTACGGCCATGTCGACGTCGTCGAAGACCACGACCGGCGCCTTGCCGCCCAGCTCGAGGTGGACCCGCTTCAGGGTGTCCGCCGACTCGCGGGCGATCCACTTGCCGGTCTCGGGAGAGCCGGTGAGCGAGACCATGCCGATGTCCGGGTGCCTGACGATCGCGGCGCCCGTCGGGTCTCCGTGCCCGCCGACGAAGTTCGCCACGCCGGGCGGGAAGATCTCGGCGCAGAGCTCAGCCAGCACCGTCAGCGTCGACATCGGGGTCGTCTCGGCCGGCTTCAGGACGAGCGTGTTGCCCGCGGCCAGCGCCGGAGCGATCTTCCAGATAGCCATCATCATCGGGTAGTTCCACGGAGTGATCTGGCCGACCACGCCGATCGGCTCGCGCCGGATCCACGACGTATAGCCCTCGAGGTACTCGCCGGTGGCGCGGCCGTCCATGTTCCGGGCGGCCCCCGCGAAGTAGCGGAGGTTGTCGCACATGAAGGGAATCTCGTCCTCGTAGAAGGCGGAGCGGGGCTTGCCGGCGTCCGCGGACTCGATGTCGGCGAGCTCGTCGGCGCGCTCCTCGATCCGGTCGGCGAGCTTCAGCAGCAGCGCCATGCGATCGGCCGGGGTGGTCACTCCCCAGGTCTCGAACGCCTTCTTGGCGGCCTTGACGGCGTCGTCGACGTCGCGCTTGCTCGACAGCGGCGACTTGGCGATCACCTGGCCGGTCGCCGGGTTGATGACGTCCTCGCGCTTGTTGTCGGACGGCGAGACCTGCTTGCCGTCGATCATGTTCTTGAGGGTGATAGCCCTCAGCTTCCCGTTTCGGCTCGCTCGAGAGCTTCGGGAGTTTCGCTTTGCGGTGGCGGTGGCCATCTCTCCTCCTTGTTCAGACTTTCTCTTTGCTGCCGAGCACGTCCTCGACCGGCGTGTGGTCCACCCCGACGGCTTCCGCGACGGCGGGATGAGTGACAGTACCGGCGACGACGTTGATCCCGAGTCTCAGACCGGGATCACGGCGGGCCGCGTCCGCGACGCCGTGGTCCGCCAGGGCCAGGACGTACGGAAGCGTTGCGTTGGTCAGGGCGTAGGTCGACGTGATCGGCACCGCGCCCGGCATGTTCGCGACGCAGTAGTGGGTGATCCCCTCGACCTCGAAGACGGGGTCGCGATGGGTGGTCGGATGTGACGTCTCGAAGCAGCCGCCCTGGTCGATTGCAACGTCGACCAGAACCGCGTTCTTCTTCATCAGCTTGAGCTGCTCCCTGCGGACCACGTAGGGCGCCCTCGCCCCGTGGACCAGGACGGCGCCGATCACCAGGTCCGCACGGGGCAGCATCTCCTCGATCGCAAGGGTCGAGGAGAAGACGGTCGAGGCGCGGCCGCCGAAGGCGACGTCCAGCTCGCGGAGCTTGTCGATCGAGACGTCGAAGACGAAGACATCCGCCTCCATCCCGATCGCGATGAAGGCGGCGTGCATCCCGACCGCCCCGCCGCCGATGATCATCACGTTCGCCGGTGCGACGCCGGGCACCCCGCCGAGCAGGATCCCCCGGCCACCGAGTGGCTTCTCGAGGAAGAACGCGCCGGCCTGGGTCGCGATCTTGCCCGCCACCTCGCTCATCGGCGCGAGCAGGGGAAGCCGGCCCTGGGAGTCCTCGACGGTCTCATAGGCAACGCAGGTGGCACCGCTCTCCTGGAGCCCCTTGGTCAGCTCCGGGTCGGGCGCCAGGTGCAGGTAGGTGAAGAGGGTGTGCTCCGGGCGGAGCAGTTCCACCTCCTCAGGCTGGGGTTCCTTGACGCCGAGGATCATCTCCGACTGCTCGAAGACCGCGGCGGCGTCGGGGAGGATCGTGACGCCCTGCGATTCGTACGCCTCGTCGGTGATCGCGCTGCCCTCCCCGGCACCAGCCTGCAGCAGGACCTCGTGGCCGTGCTCGCGGAGCTCGCGGGCGCCGACGGGCGTCAGCGCGACTCGGTACTCGTCGTCCTTGATCTCCGTCGGGATTCCGACCTTCTTCATGCGGTTCTCGTCGAGAGCGTGGCGGCCTTATCGAGGGGCGAGCTGGAGAAGTCGAAGCGCACACCCCGGGTCTCGAGCTCTGCGAACATCTCGTCGGGGTCGATGCAGGCCTCCGGCGGCAGGGCGCCGCGCTTCGTGATTGCGCCCCGCGCGAGCAGCCGCACGGCGGCGGCGGCCGGCGTGGCTGTGGAGACGATCCCGCCGCCGAGCCCCCACTCCTCGTTCGGCGGCGTCAGGCTGCGCGCACGAACCACCGTGTCCGACCCGGTGACCTCGACGATGTGGATCGATGTGGTGTTCGCCGACGGGGGCGATGCAGAGCGGGCGACTTCGGCTATCCGCTCCTCGCTCGCCCCCGCCAGCTCCTTCAGGCTCTCGAGCACCGCTGGTGGCAACGAGAGCGCAAACGTGACGTTCGGCGCGCCGAAGCTGTCGCCGAACGTGAGAACCTCGGAATGAAGGGTGAAGATCGTCTCGGCCTCGCCGATCGGTTCGCCGAAGTCCGCGCGCGGGCCGTCCTGCAACGGCTTCATCTCCTGCGGCCGGCCGTTGATGATCGCCATCGGCGGCATCGTGATCTCGTCGAGCAGCGTCCTCAGGGCGTAGGGGAAACTGAGCTCGCCGGTGGGCTTCAGGTCTCGGCCGCCGGCCAGCACGGAGATCGAGATCGGATTGCCCGGCAGCTCCTTCACGGCCCGCGCGGCGAGCAGATTCGTCTTGCCGGGCGCGGAACCCATGCCCAGGAGCGCCAGCCTGCCCCGCTGCTCGAACTCCCCGGAGAGAGCGAGCTGCTCTTTCGCGACGTGGTAGAGGCCGCCAAGATCGATGTAATGGCAGCCGGCGTCGAGGCAGGCCCGCATCGCCGCGAGGTTGACCCGGTAGGCCGCCGAGTTGACCAGCACCTCCATGCCCTCAAGCTGCTCGGCGAGATCGGAGGTGGCATCCGCCTGGCGAGCCTCCGCCTTGCCCCCGCCGTGCTCCATCGCCACCGCCTCCGCCTTGCGCAGGTCGATGTCGAGGAGGCGCATGGCGGTGAGCTCCTCAGACTCCGCGAGATCTCGCACGATCGCGGGCGCGATCGTCCCGCCAGCTCCCAATACCGCAACCCTCACGAGATGAGCTCCCGCGCTCTGAGGGCCAGCCAGAGCTCGACCCGGTCGTTCGCCCGGCTCAGGTCGCGGCCTGTGAGCTCCTCAATGCGCTTGATGCGGTAGCGGAGCGTGTGGCGGTGGCAGTAGCAGTCGCCGGCCGCACGCTCCCAGTGCCCGTTGCGGTCGATGTAGGCCTCCAGCGAGCGAAGCAGTTCACCGGCGTAGCGCTCATCGGAGTCCTCAATCGGCCCGAGGACGGACTCGGTATAGAGCCTGAGGGCCTCGCCGTCCTGGACCGAGAGCAGCAGGGTGTAGGCGCCGAGGTCCCGGTGTGAGGCGACGTCAGGCGCGGCTCCGTTCGCGAACGCGGTCGCCTCCAGGGCGCAACGGGCCTCGTGGAAGGAGTGACGCACCCGCTCGGTCGGCAGCGAGCGGCTGGTCGCCGCCCGGGTCGGGCCGTGCACCTTCTCGAGGGCCTGGCGCCCGGCGCTCGCGAGCTCGAACGGATCGCCCTTGGCGCCATCGACGATCGCGCAGAGGAGCTCGCGGCGGCCGGCCGGATGCGGCGCCACGACCGCCGCGCGGTTCTGGCTCGCGAGGTAGTCGCCGAGAGTCGCTTCCGCCGCCGCCGCATCGCCGAGCTCGAAGGCGAGGACCACCGCCCGCTCGCCGATGCCGAACGGGGCGAGCCGGTCGCGGATGTCGTCCGGCGCCAACCGGCCCGAGAGGGTCGCCGCCAGGACCTCGCCGGAGAGACGGCGCTCGGTCTCCTGGGCGACCCGCTCGCGCATCAGCTCGAGGGCCACGACGATCGCGGCCTGCTGGACGCAGAGACGCTCGAAGTCACCCAGCTCGCCGGAGCGCCGCACCACCACGAGCCAGGCCTCGGCGGCGCCTGGGCGCGGCGAGACCGGATGCGCGAGGGCGCGTCCGCGGAGATCGGGCTGGTTGGGCACGAAGGGCGCCGCGGCGGTGCCGCGTGGGACCACCTCGGCGCGAACCGCCTCGAGCAGGTAATCCGGCAGGCTGCGGCCGCCGCTCGCGAGGACCTCTCCACGCGCGTCGAGGACGACCGAGCTCCCGCCGATCGCGGCGGCGATCTCCTTCGCCACCTCATCGAGTCCGCCGCCCTGAAGCACGAGTCGCTCGAGCCGCTCGTTGACCGCGATCCCCCGGGAGAGCACGTCGTACTGCTCGTTGACGAGCCGGCTGAACGCCGCCTCGGTGATCGCGATGAATGGGGTCTCGTAGGGGACCTCGAAGATCGGGAACCCGGCCGAAGCCGCCTCGGCGAGCGCAGCCTTCGGGATCTTCGCGTGGTCGAACCCGGTGCCGAAGCCGAGGCCCGCGACTCCCGCTTCGACCAGCAGCCGGATGAACTGGCGCTGCTTCTCGGCGTTCTCGAGCCGGATGCCGGTCGTCAGCAGGAGCTCGCCGCCGGAGAGCCACGGGGTCGGATCGAGCAGCTCCGTGATGTGGACCCAGCGGATCTCCCGCTCGGCGACGTCGTCGCCTCCAGCGGCGACCTTGAGGCCGAGCTCGGAGGTGAGACTCTCGACGGTGAGCATCAGTGTCCTATGCGGCGTGCTGCTTCTTCGAGGACGGGGCGCAGCACGTCCACGATCTCCTCGAACTGCTCCGTATCGGCGATCAGCGGGGGCGAGAGCTGGATGACGGGGTCGCCGCGGTCGTCGGCGCGGCAGATCAGGCCCCGGCGGTAGAGCTCGCCGGAGAGGAAGCCGCGGAGCAGCTTCTCGGACTCCTCGTCCTCCATGTGTTCCTTGGTCTCCTTGTCCTTGACCAGCTCAATCGCGAAGAAGTAGCCGTCCCCGCGCACGTCGCCGACGATCGGGATGTCGTAGAGCGACTCGAGCGCCGCCCGGAACTCCGGCTCCTTCTCGAGGACGTGCCCGCAGAGGTCCTCGCGCTCGAAGACGTCCAGGTTCGCCAGCGCGGCCGCAGCCGCGACCGGATGGCCGGCGAAGGTCGAGCCGTGCGCGAACATCGAGGTGCCCTCCTCGAAGGGCTCGAAGACGCGATCCGAGACGATCATCCCACCCATCGGGACGTAGGCGGAGGTGAGCGCCTTCGCGACGGTAATGATGTCCGGCTGGTAGCCGTAGCGCTGGCAGCCGAAGTAGTGGCCCAGCCGGCCCCACGCGCAGATCACCTCGTCGGAGATCAACAGGACGTCGTAGCGGTCACAGATCTCCCTGACGCGCTGGAAGTAGCCCTCCTGCGGCGGGATGCAGCCGCCGGCGTTCTGGAGCGGCTCGAGGATCACGGCCGAGACGGTCTCCGGCCCCTCGAACAGGATGCGCTCCTCGATCTGGTCCGCCGCCCAGAGCGGGTCCCGGTCCTCGGGCCAGCGGTAGCTGAGTGTGTTCGGCACGTGGACCCCGCCCGGCGCGAGCGGCTCGAACTGGGCGCGGAGCGCGGGGATGCCGGTGGCGCTCAGGGCTCCGAGGGTCGTGCCGTGGTACGCGATCTCTCGCGCGACCAGCTTCGTCTTCAGGGCGTTCCCCCTGGACCGGTGATAGCTCCGCGCCAGCTTGATCGCCGACTCGACCGACTCGGAACCGCTGTTGGTGAAGAAGACCCGGTTCAGGTCCCCAGGGGTGAGCGCCGAGATCCGGGTGGCCAGCTCGATCGCGCGCGGGTGGGCGTAGCTCCACACGGTGATGAAGTCGAGCTCGCGGACCTGCGCGGCCATCGCATCGCCCAACTCCGCGCGGCCGTGACCCGAATTGACGCAGAAGAGAGCGGACAGGCCGTCGAGATAGCGGTTTCCGTGGTCGTCCCAGACGTAGCAGCCCTCACCGCGCACGATGATCGGGACCTCGTGCTCCGGCCCGAACGACCCCATCCGCGTGAAATGCATCCAGAGGTGGCGTTGTGCCTGCTCCTGGAGCGCATTTGCCTCGGTCTTGGCGGTCTGCGTGGCGCTGCTGGCGGCCATCCCTACTCCTCTCGTCTCTAGCCTCGACGTACAAAGCTACCCCCCGCCGCTAGGGGCTACAAGCGGAATTGTGTGAAATCAGCCGAGAACTCCTTGTACACGTTGTACAAGGCAGGTCTCCGCTTTTAGGGCTTTCGCCCCTTGCGACGAAACGTCGCGCTTCCTAGGGTCAGGCGTCCGCAGTGGCCAACAACCGGGCTACGCAGGAGGAGACAGGTTGGAGAGCGCGACGATTGCAGCCAACGACCCTCAGGGTTCCGCGGCCGGCGAGAAGGGACTGAAGACCGGGGCGCTTGGCTACCTCTCGAACCTGGTCATCTCCACCGCCTCGGTTGCCCCCGCGTACAGTCTCGCCGCCACTCTCGGCTTCGTGGTGGCTGTCGGCGGAATGGGAGCCCATGCGCCGGCGATCATGATCGTCTCCTTCGTCCCGATGCTCCTGATCGCGGCCGGCTACTACTGGCTCAACCGGGCCGATCCCGACTGCGGCACCAGCTTCACCTGGGTGACGAGGGCGATGGGCCCGCGCCTCGGCTGGCTCACCGGTTGGGCGATCGTGGTCTCCGACGTCGTCGTGATGGCGGCGCTCGCCTACATCGCCGGTAAGTACACCTTCCTCCTCTTCGGCCTCGACGCCGCGGCCAACAACCTGCTCGACGTCAGCATCGCCGCCACTGTCTGGATCGCCCTCATGACCTGGATCTGTTACACGGGCATCGAGCTCTCGGCGCGCACCCAGTACGTGCTGCTGACGGCCGAGGTGATCATCCTCGGCGTCTTCTGCGCGGTCGCGCTCGGGCACGTCTACATCGGTCACCAGGGCACCCCGATCGAGCTCTTCTGGTTCTCGCCCTTCGGCCTGCCGGGAGGTTGGAGCGCCCTGATCGACGGCGTGCTGCTCGGCGTCTTCATCTACTGGGGGTGGGACAGCGGCGTCTGCTGTAACGAGGAGTCCCAGGACAGCGCCTCCGGACCGGGCAAGGCGGCGGTGATGAGCACGCTTCTCCTCGTTCTCATCTACGTGGCGGTGTCCGCGTCAGCCCAAGCCTTCGCCGGGACGATCTTCCTGAAGCACCACGGCGATGACGTCCTGAGTGCGCTGGGAGGCGACGTCTTCGGCACGCCGTGGGACAAGCTCCTGATCATCGCGGTGCTGACCTCCGCTTCGGCCTCGACCCAGACCACGATCCTGCCCACGGCGAGGACGACTCTCTCCATGGCGCGGTTCGGCGCGATTCCGAAATCGTTCGGCCGGATCCACCCGAGGCACCTGACCCCCGACGTCTCGACCCTGGCGATGGGCGGCATCTCGCTCGTCTGGACGCTGATCATCATCAACGTGAGCCAGAACGTGCTCGGCGACTCGATCAGCGCGCTCGGCTTCCAGATCGCCTTCTATTACGGCATCACCGGCTTCGCCTGCGCGTTCTTCTACCGCCGGGAGCTGACCAAGAGCGCCCGCAACTTCTTCATGGCCGGGGTCGTTCCCTTCCTGGGCGGCCTGATGCTGACCGGCATCTTCATCAAGGCACTGATCGACTACAACAAGGTGGAGAACACCTACGCCGGGAAGTTCCTCGGGTTCGGCGTCCCGGTCGCGATCGGCGTCGGCATGCTGCTGGTGGGAGTGCTCGTGATGGTGTTCGCCAACTTCGCCTATCCGCAGTTCTTCAACCGCAAGGCCGAGACGGCCCAGCCCGGAATCCTCGAGGGCAAGGTCCAGGGCGAAGCCTCCGTGATGGCGGATTGAGGAGGAGAAGATGGGCGAGATCGTGGTCGGATACGACGGATCGGATGCCTCCAAGGCGGCGTTGAGTCACGCCACCGACTTCGCCAAGGCACTCGGCGACAGCATCGTGCTGGTCTTCGGCTCGGCCCCGGGCGGCTATGGAGGAGGCGAGGTGCCCGAGCAGCGCAAGGCGGTCGAGGAGTTCGCTCGGAAGGTGACGCAGGAGGGGGTAGACAGCACCAACGCGGCAGGCGTGAAATGCTCTGTGGAGTTGATCAATGAGCATCCACACGACGCTCTGGTCACAGCCGGTGAAAATCACGGCGCGAGGATGATCGTCGTCGGCAGCCACGGGGAGAGCCCTCTCAAGGGAGCGATCATCGGCTCCACCCCATACAAGCTGGTGCAGCTCTCCGACGTTCCGGTGCTGGTGGTGCGCCCGTGAACGCGCAGACGGCCAAGCAGGGCGCCCCGTGCGTCGTCCTCAGCTCGGTCACGAAGCGCTTCGGTGACTTCACCGCCGTCGACGCAATCGACCTGGACATCGCGGAGGGTGAGTTCTTCACGATGCTCGGCCCAAGCGGCTGCGGCAAGACGACGACACTTCGGATGATCGCCGGCTTCGAGGAGGTCACCGGGGGCCGTCTGACGATCGACGACGCCGAGATGCTGGGCATCCCTCCGCACAAGCGGCCGACGAACACCGTGTTCCAGAGCTACGCCCTCTTCCCCCACCTGAGCGTCGGGGAAAACGTCGCCTTCGGCCTCAAGCGCAAGGGCGCTGAGAAGGACGAGATCGAGCGGCGCGTCCGGGAGGAGCTCGATCGTGTCGGCCTCGCCGCGGAGGCGAACCGGCGCCCTGCACAGCTCTCCGGCGGCATGCAGCAGCGCGTCGCGCTCGCGCGGGCCCTGGTCAACCTGCCGCGCGTCCTGCTGCTCGACGAGCCACTCGGGGCGCTCGACCTGAAGCTGCGCAAGGGCCTGCAGGTCGAGCTCAAGAAGATCCAGCGGGAGGTCGGGATCACCTTCGTCTACGTCACGCACGACCAGGAGGAGGCGCTGACCATGTCCGACCGGATCGCGGTGATGAACCGCGGGCAGATCGAGCAGATCGGCGGCCCCGAGGAAGTCTACGACCGCCCCACCACCACCTTCGTCGCCGGCTTCATCGGCGTCTCCAACCTGATGCCCGGCGTGATCCGCAAGACCGGAAGCACTGGTCAGGTCGAGCTGGACAGCGGGGTCAAGGTCGCTGCCGAAGTCGACGGCTTCTCCGTCGGCGAGCGCTGCCACGCCGTCGTCAGGCCGGAGAAGCTCGCAATCGGTGATGGCGATGGCGACGATCCGGGTGTCAACGGCCTGGTCGAGAGCTCGCTCTATCTCGGCACTGCCACCCAGCTGATCGTCAAGCTAGCCGAGGACGTGCGCATGACGGTCCTTGTGCCGAACTCCGACGAGTCCGAGCGACAGCGGCTCCCCGGGGGCGGGGCGAATGTGAGGCTTTCTTGGAGCCCTGACCACATGCACGTGGTCAGGGAATCGGCGGGGAACGGGGGGGTCGCACGGGGGGACTCCGGTGATTCGAGCGCGCGGGACAGCGCGAGTGGCGGCGCATCGGAGCAGCCAACCGCTTCAGGAGGAGTCGAAGCGGCTTGAACGGACCCGACAGGAGGAACAAGTGACGAGCAAGAGGAGAATCCGCGTACTGACCGCGCTGGGCGGGGCCCTAGCGGTGGCCGTGTTGCTGGCTGCGTGTGGCGGCGGGGGGGTGGAGAGCAGCGGCGGATCGAGCAGCGCGGAGACCGTCAAGTACCAGCCTCCTCCCTCCGGGAACCTGACGATCTCGACCTGGCCGCTCTACATCGACAAGCAGACCGTGCCGGACTTCGAGAAGGCCACCGGCGTCTCGGTCAAGTACATCGAGGACGTCAACGACAACCAGGAATTCTTCGGCAAGGTCCAGCCGCTGCTGGCCCAAGGTCAGTCAGGCGGGCGCAGCATGTTCGTGGTCACGGACTGGATGGCGAAGAAGATGTATGACCTCGGTTACCTGCAGAACCTGGACAAGGCCGGTATCCCGAACGTCGAGAAGAACCTGACGCCATCCCTGCAGCATCCGACGTTCGACCCCAACCGCAATTTCTCGGTGCCGTGGCAGAGCGGCATGACGGGAGTGATCGTCCGCACCGACCTGGCGCCGGACGTGCACTCCATCTGCGATCTGTTCAACCCGAAGTACAAGGGAAAGGTCGACATGCTCACCGAGCTAAGGGACACCGTCCCGCTGGTGATGAAGTGCATGGGCGTCGACCTGAACAACGTCACCGAGGACGACTGGATGGCCGCGATCAACAAGATCAAGGGCGCCGCGGACTCGGGTCAGATCCGCCGCTTCACGGGCAACGACTACGCACGTGACCTAACCAGCGGCGATGCGGTCGCCGTGATCGGCTGGTCCGGAGACGCCGTGCAGCTGCAGGCGGACAACCCGGACATCCAGTGGCGCATGCCCACCGAGGGCTGCATGCTCTGGTCGGACAACATGGTGATCCCCAAGGGGGCACCGAACCCGACCGCGGCCGAGGCGTGGATGAACTACACCTACGACCCGGCCCACGAGGCACAGATCGAGGATTACGTGAACTACGTATCCCCGGTCACGGGTACCAAGGAGGAGCTGCTGACGAGCGACCCATCGGTCGCCAACAACCAGCTGATCTTCCCGAGTGACCAGTTCACCGCGAAGTGCAGCGTCGCTCCGGTGCTCACCGGCACCGAGGAGCAGAACGTGACCAGGGCGTTCGACGCGGTGATCAACGGCTAGTCGAATGCGAGGCGATCAGGCGGCGGCGGAGCCGCACGTGGCGAGGACGATGCGGGCGTGACCACCGCCCGCCGCCGCCTGATCCCGTACTTCCTGCTCGGGCCGGGGCTGCTCTGGCTGATCCTCTTCTTCGCGCTGCCCATGTACTTCATGGGCCGGCTCTCGCTGGACACCGGCACCCTGGAGACCGGGTTCAACTTCAACTGGCAGTGGTCGAACTACCAGGACGCGCTCTCGCTCTACGACACGCAATTCGTGCGCTCCTTCTATTACGCCGGGATAGCGACCGCGATCGCCCTCCTGATCGCCTATCCGCTCGCCTACGCGATCGCCTTCAAGGCGGGCCGCTGGAAGAACGCGATGCTGTTCGCGATCGTCGCGCCCTTCTTCACGACCTACCTGATTCGAACGCTCGCCTGGGAGACGATCCTCTCCGACCAGAGCCCGGTCGTCCACGCGCTGCGCTCGGTCGGGCTGGTGGGCAGCGACAGCGGGGTCCTCGCCACCTCAACAGCCGTGATCGCCGGCATCACCTACAACTTCCTGCCCTTCATGGTGCTGCCCATCTACGCGAGCCTCGAGCGCCTCGATGCCCGCCTGCTCGAGGCCGCCAAGGACCTCTACTCGTCGCCGGCGCAGGCCTTCCGGCGGGTGACCCTGCCGCTCTCGGCGCCGGGTGTCGTGGCCGGCACCCTGCTCACCTTCATACCCGCGGTGGGCGACTACGTCAACGCGTTCTTCCTCGGCTCCACGAACAACCACATGATCGGCAACACGATCCAGGGGCTCTACCTCACCCAGCGTGACTACCCGGCCGCCGCGGCGCTCTCCTTCGTGCTGATGGCGGTGATCATGGTGGTCGTCTTCATCTACCTCCGCTTCGCCGGCTCAGAGGCCCTGATGGGAGAGGAGGCGAGGCCGGTCTGATGGAGGCCGGTGCGGCATCGGCGCGGTTGCCGGTCCGGCGCCAGTCGGCCCTGACTAGGGCGTGGCGTTGGCTGCGGGAGCACGCGATCAACATCTACGCCGGCCTGGCGATCGCCTACCTGCTGATCCCGATCGCGGTGATCATCGTCTTCTCCTTCAACGATCCGGCCGGCCGGTACAACTACACGTGGACCAGCTTCACGTTCGATCACTGGTCGAACGCCTTCGGCCTGCCGGACCTGAACAGCGCCCTGATCACCTCCCTGAAGCTGGCGGCGCTCGCCACGGTGATCTCGACCGCGCTGGGCACGGCGATCGCGCTGGCGCTCGTTCGCTACGAGTTCTTCGGGCGGGGTCCCGCCAACTTCCTGATCGTGATCCCGATGGCCACTCCCGAGGTCGTGATGGGTGCTTCGCTGCTCTCGCTCTTCCTGATCTACGGGCTTCCACTCGGCTTCACCACCCTCCTGATCGCCCACGTCATGTTCTGCATCAGCTTCGTGGTCGTGGTCGTGCGCTCCAGGCTGATCGGGTTCGATCGCAGCCTCGAGGAGGCCGCGCAGGATCTCGGCGCGGATCCCTTGACCACCTTCCGCAAGATCACCCTGCCCCTGATCATGCCCGGGGTGGTAGCGGCGGCGTTGCTCGCCTTCGCGCTCTCCATCGACGACTTCGTCGTCTCCAACTTCAACTCCGGGACCACCGTGACCTTCCCGCTCTACATCTTTGGCGCCTTCCAGCGCGGGATCCCGGTTGAGGTGAACGTGATCGCCACCATCCTCTTCCTGGTGACCCTGCTTGCGATGGGCTTCAGCGTCCTGCAACAGCGCCGCGCCGAGAAGCTCGCATCGGTTCGCCCTGACCAGGAGGTTTGAGTGCCCCCCGATCAAGGTAGTTTCGCCGTTGTGCGGACGGGGGAGCTCGCGCTCGAGCGAAACGATTCAGGACTGGCCGTGCTGACCATTTCAGGCGAGCATGATTTGAGCACCGCGCCGACCCTCCGTCGGAGGATCGACAACCTGCTCGATGAAGGAACCGCCACCGTGATCGACCTCTCCCCCGCAACGTTCATCGACTCGTCCATTCTCGGAGTGATCCTCGACGAGCGCCGACGCGCGACCGAGGCCGGTATCTGCCTCGCGATCGTCCACGAGAACGGCGCCGAAGCGGTGGATCGCGTGCTCGAGGTGACCGGTCTGCGGACCGAGCTGCCCGTACATACCCGGCGGGAGGAGGCCTTCACGGAGGCCCTGGGCTCCGGGGAGCCGGCCAGATGAGCGCCGCCGGCTTCGAGCTGAGCCTGCCTGCGACCGCGGAGAACGTGATCGTCGTACGCCAGGCGCTAGCGGGCCTGGCCGAGGCCCTGGGCCTCGCCGGGCCGCGCATCGCGGACCTGAAGACCGTCGTGACCGAGGCCTGCAACAACGTCGTCCTGCACGCCTACGAAAGCGAGTCCGGCCCCCTGCTGGTCAGCGCCGAGCCGGGCGACAACGAGCTCATCGTGGAGGTCGGAGACGAGGGTCATGGCTTCAGGCCTCGCGCCAATGACGGCGACCCCTCGCTGGGTCTGGGCCTGCCGCTGATCGCCGCGCTCTCCGACAGCTTCGAGATCAGCGGCGGCGCCGGGCGAGGAAGCAGGACGAGGATTCGATTCGGCTATGCGCCACCCGAGGCCGCGAACAACGGCAAGCCCGCGATGGCACCGAAGGAGCTCGAGATCGCCCTGACCCCGGGAGTCATGGTGAAGCCGGTATTGGCCCGGATCATGGGGGCGCTTGCCGCGCGGGCCGAGTTCTCGGTGGACCGGCTGGCGGACACCGTGCTGCTAGGCGATGCGGTGTCAGCGAGCGCGGGCGGCGAGTTCGCGGGCGGCAGGGTCGTCGTCGCGATCAAGGACGGGGTCGGCGCACTCGGCGTTCGGGTCGGCCCGCTGGTGGCGGGAGGAGGCGAGCGGCTGATGGACGAGATGGAGGTGCCGGGTGCCGGCTCGCTGCGCAGCCTCGCCAGCAACATGGAGGTCACAACGGGCGAGGCCCCCGGCGGCGAAGCGGCCGAGTACCTCGAGTTCGAGGTGACGCAGACTCAGTAGCGGGAGATTGATTCACCCGCTTCCCCAGCAGGTCGCGGCCTGGTGGCCGCTAGAGCTCTTCCTCCGGGATTCGCTCCCGGAGCTTCTCGATCGTCGCCCGCAGGATCCGTGAGACGTGCATCTGGGAGACGCCGACGCGCTCGGCGATCTCGCTCTGGGTGAGGTCCTCGACGAACCGCAGGTGCAGGACCTTGCGGTCGCGGTCGGAGATCTCCTGAAGGACGGGCCCGATCGCCTCGCCGTACTCGACCGTGTCGAAGGAGAGGTCCTCCGAGCCGAGCCGGTCGCGCAGGGGGCCCGGCTCGTCCCCATCGCCCATGGTCGAGGTCGCGTCGAGGGACACCGCGTGATGGCCCTGGGAGGCGTGCATCGCCTCGAGCACCTCCTCGTCGGTCGCCTCGATGCGCTGCCCGATCTCCTGAATCGTGGGCGTATGACCAAGCTTGGCGGGCAGCTCCGCCATGGCACGCTCGACCTTGAGGATGCGCTCCTGGACGTCCCTCGGCACGTGCACCGACCAGCCGCGGTCGCGGAAGTGGCGCTTGAGCTCACCGAGGATGGTCGGCACCGCGAAGGTGGAGAACGCGGTGCCGCGCTCGGGATCGAAGCGGTCGATCGCCTTCACCAGGCCGACGCTGGCGACCTGCACCAGGTCGTCGAAGGGCTCGGCTCCGCCGGCGTAGCGCGCCGCGAGGCGCCGTGCGAGCGGCATGAAGCGGTCGACCAGCTCCTCGCGGACGATCGGCGACTTGTCCTTGGCGTAGCGCTCGAGAAGCCGACGCTCGCCGAGCAGCTGCTCACCAGGCCCGGGAGAGGGGGTCTGATCCTTCATTTGGATGTCGGCCAAGGCAAGTTCGGTCAAGGCTCGGCTCCTCGTGACCCGTGGCTGTATCGCCCCTGGGGAGCCCGAGGTGTGGCCGCCCACGAAAGGTAGCTACCCACGATTGCGGGGGCGGGAAACACCGTTTCCCCGCCCGCGCCCCGGGTACGGGAGCCTGAAAACCCCCGAAGGAGGGATTGAAATGCCACCGCGTGGCGTGAAGAAGGGATCGAAGCGTGCCCGGCAATACGAGAAGGTCAAGCAGAGCGCGAGGAAGCGCGGCGCATCGTCGTCCCGCGCAAAGGAAGTGGCCGCACGCACGGTCAACAAGAACCGCGCACGCTCCGGAGAGTCCAGCACCCGGTCACGCAGCTCGACCAGGGGTTCCTCGCCGCAGAGCCGGGGAGGACAGCGCTCCGGTACGAATCGGCCGAAGGGACAGACCAAGGAGCAGCTCTACAACCAGGCGAAGCGCCTGCGCATCGATGGCCGCTCGGGCATGAACAAGAGACAGCTGCAACGAGCGGTCGCCGCGAAGAGCCGGTAACCGCAAACTGGGAAATACACAGGTTTAGGTAGGTATCGGCGGGGTAATCTCGCTGTGAGTCGAGGCAGCGGGCGGGCGTTCGGAGACCCCCTACTCCGGCGCCCGCCCACATATTGGATGCCTCGCCTCCGCCGGGTTTCAGCCTCGGCGCAGGCGGGCGGATAGGGCGGCCGGTTTCCTTCTCCCCCTGGCCGTCCTACCCCGCCTATCCCAAGCCGCCACCAGGCCGCAGCACTTTGGAGCGGAGCGCGGAGCGCGAAGCGACTTGCGCGGGGCGGCCGCTTGTGGCGGCGATCTGATGGCGAAGCCGTCAACCGAAGCCGTCCCATCAATACGATCGGGGTATGGCCGAGCTCGAGACACGGATGTTGGTCAACGGCGAAGGAGTCGCCGGCAACGGGTCTCCGCTCGAGGTCGAGAACCCCTTCACCGAGGAGACCGTCGCGGCGATCGGCACCGCCGACGCCGAGCAGCTGGACGCCGCGTTCGCCGCCGCTCGCGAGGCATCGCGGGATTGGGCCCGGACGCCGGCGGTTGACCGAGGGGAGCTGTTGCGGGAGGTCGCGATGCGGCTGCGAGCGCGGACCGATGAGCTCGCCGAGGTGATGACGCTCGAGGGCGGCAAGCCGCTGGTGGAGAACTCCGACGAGGTCGGCTGGACGGCCGCCTGCTTCGACTACTACGCCGAGATCGGCCGCGATTCGGCGGGTCGGGTCATTCCGTCGATCGAGTCGAGTCAGCTCTCCCTGGTGGTAAAGGAGCCGCTCGGCGTGATCGGCTGCATCGTTCCCTGGAACTACCCGCTGCTCTTGCTCGCCTGGAAGATGGCGCCGGCGCTGGCGGCGGGCAACACCCTCGTGTGCAAGCCGTCCGAGCTCACCCCGCTTTCCACGCTGATGCTCGCCCCCTGCCTCGATCACCTGCCGCGCGGGGTCGTGAACCTGGTGGCCGGAGGGCCCGAGGTCGGAGCGACGATCGCCTCCGAGCCACGCGTCGACGGCATCGCCTTCACCGGCTCGGTCGGCACGGGGAAGAAGGTGGCCCGCGCGTGCGTCGATCGCATGGCCCGCGTCAACCTAGAGATGGGCGGCAAGGACCCGTTCATCGTCTGCTCGGATGTCGCGGACCGGATCGATGTCGCCGCCAAGGGCGGGGCGTGGGCCGCGTTCCTCAACTCGGGCCAGGTCTGCACGAGCGCCGAGCGCTTCTACGTGATGGAGGACGTCTACGACGACTATCTGAACGCGTTCGTCGACTACACCAAGAGCCTGGTGATCGGCGATCCGATGCGCAGCGACACGGACATCGGGCCGATGGTCTCCGCGGACCAGCGGGGCAAGGTCGCCGCGCAGGTGGAGGCGGCCGTCGGCTCCGGCGCCGAGGTGGTGGTCGGTGGCGACGCCGGCGGCCAGGAGCGCGGTCACTTCTTCGCGCCCGCGGTCGTCACCGGTGCAACGGCGGAGACCGATCTGCTGCGGGAGGAGACCTTCGGCCCGGTCGCCCCCCTCGTCCCGGTGAAGAGCCTCGACGAGGCGATCGAGCTCGCCAACTCGACCCCCTACGGGCTCGGGGCGAACATCTACACCGAGGACTTCAGGACGATCCTGCGCTGCATGCGCGAGGTGAAGGCCGGCACCGTCTGGTTCAACGACCCCCTCACCGACAACGACGCCGGCCCCTTCGGCGGCTTCAAGCAGTCCGGCCTCGGCCGCGAGCTCGGCCGCGAGGGGCTCGAGGCCTTTCAGGAGACGAAGCACGTCCACATCGAGAGCGAGGTGGCGCCGAAGGAGTGGTGGTACCCGTACTCGCGCTAGCGGCCACCAGGTCGCTCCACTTTGGAGCGAAGGGCGAAGCCCGTAGCGACTTATGAGGGGCGACCGCTTGTGGCCGCGATCTGAAGGCGAAGCCGTGGATACGATCGCCTAGTGGCCGACCAGAACGAAGCTCCGTACCTCGACGCGGTCGTCTCCTACGTCGCCCGCAACCCCGGCCGCTTCCACATCCCTGGCCACAAGGGCACAGGCGCCGACGCCGGACTGATCGAGGCGCTGGGCGAGGCGGCGGTCCTCCACGACGTTCCCGCCGGGATCGAGGGGATCGACGTCGGGCCCGAGCCGACCCCGTTTCAGCGCGCTCAGTCGCTGGCCGCAGACGCCTGGGGGGCGAGGCGCAGCTGGTTCCTGCTGAACGGCGCCTCCGGCGGCAATCACGCAATCTGCATGACCCTCGCGCACGCCACCGGCAAGCTCAGGACCGGTCCTCCGGACCGAGGGCCCGTGGTCGTCCAGCGGAACGTTCACTCATCGATCATCGACGGTCTGGTCCTCTCCGGCCTGCGGCCGACGTTCGTCCCGCCGGAGATCGACCCGGAGCTCGGGATCGCCCACTGCGTCACTCCCGAGGCTCTGACGGCCGCTCTCGATGCCGAGCCCGACGCTGAGGCCGTCATGCTCGTCTCGCCGACCTACTTCGGCGCTGTGGCGCGCGTGGCGGAGCTCGCCGAGGTCGCCCACTCCCGCGACATCCCGCTGGTGGTGGACGAGGCCTGGGGATCCCACCTCTACTTCCACGAGGGCCTGCCCGCCGGCGCGCTGAGAGGCGGCGCGGACATGGTTCTCTCGAGCACCCACAAGATCGTCGGCAGCCTGACCCAGTCGGCGATCCTTCATCTGGGCGACGGCGAGCGAATGGACGGGGACATCGTCGACCGCTCCGTGACGCTGGTCGAGTCGACGAGCCCGAACGCGCTGCTGACGGCATCGCTCGATGCCGCGAGGCGGCTCGCCGCCACCCGGGGGCACGAGCTGCTTGACGAGACGCTGAAGACCCTCGCCGCGACGCGGGAGCGAATCCGTGGGATCCCCGGGCTCGACGTGCTCGACGAGCGGCTCGTCGGCCGCACCAGCGTGGCGGCCTGGGACCCGCTGCGGCTCTCGATCGACGTCCGGGAGACGGGAGCGACCGGCCACCGGATCGCCGAGCTGATGAGGGCGAAGGACGACGCCGTCCTCGAGCTCTTCTCGGAGAACGTGATCGTCGCCGTCTTCGGGCTCGGCGAGACGGCGACCGCATCGGCGGAGCGGCTCGTCGCCTCGCTCGAGCACGCGGTGGAGGAGATCGGGCCGGGCGACAAGGAGCGGCGCCGGGCGTTTGCGGAGCCTCCTCCGTGGGGTCCTCTCGAGCTCTCGCCGCGGGACGCGTTTCTCGGCCCGCAGCAGGTCGTGCCGTTCGCCGAGGCCGAGGGAAGGATCGCGGCCGAATCCCTCGCCGCCTATCCGCCGGGAGTTCCGAACGTGCTCCCGGGAGAGCGCCTCACGGCGCCCACGATGGCCTACATGGCGGACTCGCTGGCCCACGGCGGCCTCGTCCGCGGCGCGAGCGACCGATCCCTGCGGACCGTCCGGGTGGTGATGGAGTGAACGGCGCCGAGCCCGCCTGGGGAGTCGACTCCGAGCACGGCCGCCTCCTGGACGTCCTCGTCTGCCGGCCCGAGAACTTCCGCTGGCGCGCGACCAGCGCGATCACCGAGGCGACGCTCGAGGCCGGACATCGCTTCGACGGCGAGTTGGCCGCCTCCCAGCACTCGGCGCTGGTGGGCGCATACGAGGACGCCGGCGTCCGCTGCCACTTCATGGAGCCGGATCCCGCCCTTCACTACCAGGTGTTCACGCGCGACTCGAGCACGATGGGCCCGAACGGGACCGTGGTGACCCAGCCCGCCCAGTGGTGGCGGCGGGGCGAGTACGCACCCGTCATCCGGTTCCATCAGGAGGCGGGGATTCCGATCCGCGGGATGATCACGGCGGGTTCGCTGGAGGGCGGCGACGTGATGATCGTCGAGCCCGGCGCCGTGCTGATCGGGGCGGGTGAGACCCGCACACAGGAGCGCGCGGCCGAGCAGCTCGCCGCGTGGTTTCGCGAGGACGGCTGGGAGGCGCGGGTGCAGCCGTTCCCGGAACGATACGTCCATATCGACGTCCTCGTCGCGGTCCTGGCGGAGAAGCTGGTCGCGGTCTGCTCGGAGATCCTGCCCGCCCCCGCCGTTGAGTGGCTTCGGGGCAAGGGCTTCGATCTGATCGAGGTGAGCGCCGAGCAGGCCTTTACGCTGGGCGTCAACGCGATCTCGCTGGGCGACGAGCGGGTGATCTCGGCGGCCGGCGCCGTCGAGCTGAACGCCGCACTCCGCGATCGGGGCCTCGGGGTGATCGAGGTCGATCTCTCCATGTTCACCCTGGGCGGCGGTGGCCCGCACTGCCTGAGCCAGGCGCTCAGAAGGGAGCGCGTCGGTCGATGAGAGGATGCACGGCAGTGCAACCCGATTCATGAAGCCGATCGACGCGGAGCGCGTGATCGCCGATCTGCGCGAGCTCCAGCGCCGCACCGGCGACGAGAATGGGGCTCAGCGGCTCTGCTGGGCGGAGGGGTGGCGGCGAGCCCGCGATTATCTCGCCGAGCTGCTCGGCGAGCTCGGCCTCGAGTCGGAGATCGACGAGGCCGGCAACGCCTGGGCGTATCTCCCCGGCGAATCGGAGCCGGCGCTGGGGCTCGGCTCCCATCTCGACTCCGTCCCTGACGGCGGCTGGCTCGACGGAGCTCTCGGCGTGATGGGCGCTCTCGGAGTCCTGCGGGCTTGGGCGGGGTCCGGCGAGAAGCCGTCCAGCTCCATCGCGCTGGTGGACTGGGCGGACGAGGAGGGTGCCCGGTTCGGTCGCAGCCTGTTCGGCAGCTCGGCCGCCGCGAGGACGTTCGATCCGGCCGAGCTGGCGAACGCCCGCGACGCGGACGGCCGCCGCGCGCCCGGGGTGCTCGCCGAGAACGGCGTCGAGCTGGAGCGGGTGCTCGAATGCCGCTCGCGCCTCGAGCGGCTCGGCTCCTATCTGGAATTGCACATCGAGCAGGGCCCCGTGCTGGAGGCCGAGGGCCTCCAGGCGGCAGCCGTGACGGGGTGCGCCGGCGTGGAAAGGCTTCGCTTCGTGATCTCGGGGCAGGCCGCGCACGCGGGCACCACCCCGATGGACGCCCGGCGGGATCCGGGCCTGGCCGCGTCTGCAGCGGCGCTGCGCGTCGAGGAGGTCGCGAAGAGCGCGGGCGGGGTCGGCACCGTAGGTGCGATGATCTTCGAGCCCGGGATTCCGACGGCGGTGCCGGGTGTGGTCTCGATGCTGGTGGACCTCCGCCACCCCGACGCCGAGACCCTGGCGCGGATGCTCGCGGCCGCCCGCGAGGCCATCCGCTCGAGCGCCGTTGCGAGGGGCTGCGAGGTTGCCGAGGAGCCGATCTGGCGGATCGCGCCCATCTCCTTCGACCCGGGGCTGGTCGATCTGGCCCGGGAGGCGTGTCAGAGGGTCACCGGGACCGGCCGCGAGCTTCCCAGCGGCGCGCTTCACGACGCCGCCTCGATGGCGCCGCTCGTGCCGACCACGATGGTCTTCTCGCCGTCGATCGGCGGCATCAGCCACGCTCGCGAGGAGGACACGGCCGAGGCGGATCTGATCGCCGCGATCGAGGCCTTCGGCGAGCTCGCGAACGCCCGTCTCGCCTGAGAGCGCGACTGCAAGACACCTCGCGTGTTCACGGGGTGGGCGCCGCTAGCGTCGGGCGTCACTCGTCCCAATGGCAGGAATCGACTCACACCCGCATGGGAGCGCCTCCGTGCGCACCCGCACTACGATCGCCCTGATCGCGCTCGCCGGCCTGCTTGCGGTGCTGCTGCTCGCCGCCCGTTCGGCCTCGCCCGACGCGGCCTCGGCCGCGAAGGCGTCCGCGGGCTGCCCACCCCTCCCCTACGGGCTCTCGCCGACCGGCTCGGGGCCGACTCGCTTCACAATGATGATCCGGATCAACACCCAGGGGAACGTCGACACCTACACGAAGCCCGACGGTGGGATGGGCGGCCGGATCCGGCCCCAGGACGTCTTCGTCCTCAACACCCGCTTCGGCGGCAGCGGCAGCTTCCCGGCGATGACCCCCACGGTCGCCGCCGGCCTCGCCGCGAACCTGCGCACCGCCTTTCCCTGCAACCGGATCGTCGCCCTCAACGGCCTCAGCTTCAACTCCACGGCGGCCGGCTACGCCTTCACCGGGATCTCCGACCCCAATGTCTACGCGCTGATCAGCGACTACGAGCAAGACGACTGGAACTACGGGCGCTCCACCGCCCCGGGCCGGCCGCCCTGGAAGAACCCCTTCAAGAAGGCGTTCCCACTGCTGCGCGGCTGGAACTTCGGCTTCACCTCGACCGTCGCGGGCGATGCGGTTGGCGCGGGCAAGAAGACGGGGCTCGTTCCCCAGGACGTCGCCGGCTGGAACTACGGCCAGATCGCGCAGAACGTCGACAAGCAGAACAGAAGGCTCGGCGCCCGCCACCTCGGCCCGCAGACGGTTCAGACGCAGGACGCCTGCGCCGACGGCGCCGGCCCGGGGTTCGGAGCGCGCGCGAAGGCGCTGCGCCTCCAATACAAATTCAAGTTCCTCACCAGGAAGGTGCGGGTCAAGGGCAAGCGCAAGAAGGTGAAGAAGACCGTCCGGCGGCCGCTCCACAAGAAGGCCAAGCCGAACATGGCCAACCTGGGGATGGAGATCTCCTTCACGGACAATCCGGAGGCCTCGGCGAGCCAGGCGATCCTGAGCACGTCGGCCGCTCAGGCTGCGGCCTGCGTTCACCCCGCCCTGAAACAGGGGGTCGGCGCGTTCTTCTTCTTCGCCTCAGACGACTCGATGCGGCTGCTCTTCCAGCAGCCTCAGATCAACGCACTGCGGCCCGCCACCGCTACCGCCAGCGGCAACACCGGCGGCGTCGGCTCACCGCACTAGCCGGCTCGCGAGACGACCGTCTTCGCGCGCAGGTCCGACAGGGCCTCCTCCGCGTCCTTCCAGTCGACCCGGTTGACCGTCATCGGATCCGGGTCGAACTTCCCCTCGCGGATCAGGTCGAGCACCTCGGGCATCAGGCTCCGCACGTGCGGGCGCCCGGTGACGAAGGTCACCCCCTGCGTGAACATGTCGAGCAGGGGAAGCGGCGTGGGCTCGAGATAGATGCCGATGCTGGTGCAGATGCCGTCGGCGTCGGTCGACTTGAGAACACAGCTGATGCCCGCCGGATCAGCGCTGGCGTCGACGGTGACCGGATAGAAGCCCGCCCTCGCCGGGAACTCCTCGGCGAGGACGTTCGCGCCGAGCTTCGCCGCCAGCTCGCGGTCGCGGTCGCTGCCGCCAACGACGTCGACCCGCTCAGCGCCGAGAGCCAGGGCGATGGCGACCGAGTACAGCGCGATCGAGCCAGCCCCCATTGCGATCAGGACGGGCGCGCCGGGGTGGTCTTCGAGCGCAGGCGCCACACATCGCCAGGCGTCCGGGATGTTGTCCGAGAGGCTCGCGACCGTCGCCGGGGCGACGCCGTCCGGAAGCGGGATCAGCATCGCGTCCGGATAGGGAACCTTCACCGCGTCGCTGGCGAAGCCCCCGTAGTCCTCCCCGATCGGCAGCCCGTAGGTCGAGAGGCGGCGCACCGACTCACAATTACCGGTCCTCCCGTCGCGACAGGCGTCACATTCGCCGCAGGAGATCTGGAACGGCACGCTGACCAGGTCCCCGGGCTCGACCGACTCCACGGCATCGCCGACTTCGGCCACCTCGGCGACGCACTCGTGGCCGAACGCGAACGACTGCGCCGGGAAGCGCCCCTGGACGAAGGCGACGTCGATGTCGCATGTCGCCAGCGCGACCGGGCGAACGATCGCCTGCCCGTCGCCGTCGAGCTTCGGGTCGGGCGCGTCGCGCCACTCGAGCTTGCCCTTCTCGACGAACTGGAGCTGCCTCACGCGGGGACTTCCTCACCCGCCTTGGCCGCCGGGACCTGGTCCTTGCCCGAGCCCTCCTGCTCGCGCTCGGCCTTGGCCGCCTCGCGGAGCTGCTCGAAGCGAACGACCTGTCCGCCGGCCCCCCAGTTGCCGTCGGGGACCTCGTGGATCAGGGTCCAGACGCGCACCCCGGCCTCCGGCCCCCAGCCGGTCGCCTCGAGAACGCGCTTCGTCGTGTCCTCCACGAGCCCGGCCTTGCGACGGTCGCTGAGGGCGCCGCTCGGGACGGTGATGTCGATGACGGCGTGCGGCTCGGCCTGGCCGTCCGGAGTCTGGATCGACTCGGCGGGCAGGGCGTGCACGTGGGCCCAGGTGATCGAGCGGAAGAACTCCGTGTCCGGCGCTCCCTCCCAGTGCAGCAGGGTCGCTCCGAGGTCGCGCGCCAGCTCCTGCTGGGCCTCGTCGGAAAGGGCATCGGCGGGAATCGTCAGGTCGAGCTTCGGCATCGGTCCTCCTCAGGGGTGCTGGGTTCGAAAGATGGACGCAAGCCTATAGGGTTCGGATTCCGAACGCAGGCCGGGTATCCTGCGGTCGATGCGCGCCGCGGAGATCGCCGACCTGGAGTTCTCGATCGCCAAGCCGGCCGCCCTGCTCGGCGACCGGTGGACCCTGGTGATCCTGCGTCAGGCGTTCAACGGGACGAAGCGCTTCGAGGACTTCCAGCAGTCCCTGGGCATCTCGCGCTCCCTGCTCTCGGAGCGCCTCGGGCGCCTGGTCGACGCCGGGGTGCTGCGCCGCGAGCCCTACAAGGACGACGTCCGCACCCGCGACCGCTATCGCCTCACCGAGACGGGCCTCGACCTGTATCCGGTCCTGATCGCGCTGCGCGACTGGGGCGATCGCTACATGGAGGGCGACTGCCCACCGGTCGAGATCCGCCACAAGGACTGCGGCGGCGAGCCGACGCTCCAGCTGCGCTGCGAGAAGTGCGGCGAGGAGGTCGGCGCAAGGGACGCCGAGGCGACCGGGCCGGGCGTCAAGGCCGCCTAGCTCGTCCGGCTAGAAGTTCCGGCAGGGCTCTCCGCGCAGCCCCGGGCAGGGCGGCAGCGGCGTCGGCGCGGTGATCCCCCGGATCAGCGGCAGGATCAGCCTCGAGTGGTGCTTGCGGTTCGAGGCGATCCGGACGTTGGCCGTGCCCTGCGGGACCGTCTCGTCGAAGCCCCAGACGGGCTGGTCGCCGTTCGGCGAGCTCACCGTCACACGGATTCGCGAGCCCGCGCGGTACATGTGGCCCTCGTAGTAGAGGGGAATGACCAGCTTGGTGAAGTGTCCCTTCGGCAGCTTGGCCGCGGTGTCGCGGCGCAGGCTGAGGACAGGCTCGAGCAGGGTGCTCTTGCGCGGAGCCAGCGCGCGGAGGCTGGTGCGCAGGTAGCCGCTCTGCACATAGGTCTCCTTGCCGTCGGGGCGGACCTCCGAGACGGTCACCTGCAGATCGACGTCCGGAACCGAGGCCTTGACCCACGCCTGCACGGCGCCGGCTCCGACGATCGCGGTGTCCGAGCCGAGCGGAGGAGTCAGATAGGACGCGGCCGTCCCGGACGGCGGCTGACGCCAGTCGAAGCTGGGGTGGCTGGTCCAGAGATCGCCGCCGCCCGTGTTCGTCCCGGCGAAGTCGCTCGAGGGCCGCGCGCTCTTGTCCCAGGTGAAGCTCTGGCTTCCACCCTTCTTCGGCGGCTTGCCGGTCAGGGTCCCGTTCGGCCCGAAGAACCAGGAGCGGGCCCGGGTGCCCGGGATCGGGAAACGGCTGAAGTCGCGCTCGAAGCCCGGATAGGGGTATCCGGGGGCTCCGCCCGCCCCGTTGTCGAACATCACCTTGACCTGAGGCTGCGCCTGGAAGGCTGCGAGGGCCGATGCGTAGTCCGGCTGGTCCTGGATCGGATCGTGGGGCAGGGTCACGCCCGGGACGCCCATGACCGCCTGGTAGAGCGCGGGCGCCCCGCCGGCGACCACCGGCGATAACTGCGGTTTTCGGCCGGCGACGTAGAGTTCGAGGAAGTCGAACCAGCGGTTGAAGGTCTCGGGATCGAGCGAGTCGATGTGGAAGCCGTTCTCGAACGTGAACCACTTCCGCTTCGCGCCGGTGAAGCGGTCGGCGAGGTTGGCGCAGTGCCCCCCCGTCTGCTCGTCTTCGAACTGGCACGCCATGAAGGTCGGGACCTTGATCTTGCTGACGAAGGTCGAAGGGTTGAGCGGGTTCGCGACCTTGGGCCGGTAGAAGCGATTGCGGTGGACCTTCGAGATCAGGTCCGTGGCGGCCGTGTGCAGGGTCTGATTTGCCTTGCAGATCTGGTCGCCGTCCTGGATCCGCTGATAGGCCCAACCCTGGCCCGTGTCGGCCGTCGCGGGCTTGGCGTCGTCGACGCGGTCCTGCGCCCACTGCAGGGCGAAGCCGGTGTTGAGGAAGCCACCCGGATAGAGCGTGGTGGCCGTGTTGTCGATCACCGAGAGCGGCGTGATCGCCGACAGATGAGGCGGTCGCGTCGCGCCGACGAAGAGCTGGCTGATTCCGCCGTAGGAGACGCCGGCCATGCCGACGCGGTTGTGGAGAACCCAAGGCTGGCGGGCGGTGGTCTCGACCACGTCGTAGCCGTCCAGGCTCTGCAGCGTCTCGAAGTAGTCGAACGCGCCGCCGGAGCAGCCGGTGCCGCGCATGTTCACGTCGATCACGGCATAACCGAGCAGGTTGAGGATCTGGCTGATCCCGCTCTGGGCACCGGCCGGGTTGGCGTAGCCGTAGCCCGCGTACTCGACCAGCGTCGGATACGGGCCGTCCGAGGCCGGACCGGGGAGCCTTACGTCGACCGCGAGCTTGGTCCCGTCCCGCGTCGTGAGATAGCCGTAGCCGCCCGCCGGCAGAGTCTGGTTGTAGATCGAGGTGTTCTTGGGGGGACGGTCCCGCGACACACCGACGCGCACCGAGAGGGAGCCGTCGGCGGCGCGAACCCTGTAGCCCTTGCCTGCCGGGACGCGGCGGAAGACGACACCGCCCAGCGAGCCGACGGGCTTCGTTGCGACCTTCCTCTTCTTGCGGTCGATCAGGCGCAGGCTGGTTCCGGGCTGCGCCCCGGTCACGTAGACCTGGTTGACGCTGCCGTGCACGGCGAGGTTGTTGGCGGCGGACGCGGCGGCGGGCACGATCGGGACGGCGATCAGCGCAGCGGCTGACGTCATCAAGACTGCCCACCTCACATTCCTCACGAACCTCATCACCAGACGCCTCTCCTTGGCCCCGAGTCCCTCTCTGCGCTCAGCAGCATATTTGCCCGAGACGTTCGAGGCTTACCGAGTTGTGGCGGTCGGTAGGGTCATCCGGTGAGCAGCTACGACGCGATCAAGGACCTGCCGCTCGAGATCGAGGGGTACGAGCTCAGCGGGCTCGACTTCGAGGTCCCCGACGCCTTCGAGCGGCTGACGACGATCATCCACCTGAAGGGCGGCGGCCACGAGGGGCTCGGCGAGGACGTCGTCTACGACGCTCTCGATCACGTCGCCTTCCAGGACGCCGGCCCGGTCCTCGACCTGGCAGGCGAGCACACGATCGCTTCCTTCTCGGAGCTGCTCGACGGCCTCGAGCTCTTCCCCAGCCCGCCCGAGCGCGAGGTGTCCGTCAACTACCGCCGCTGGGCGTTCGAGAGCGCCGCGCTCGACCTCGCGCTGCGCCAGGCCGGCAAGTCGCTGCACGAGGTCGTGGGGCGCGAGCCGAAGCCCGTCACGTTCGTCGTCTCGATGCGGCTAACTCCGCCCGGCTCCGATCAGGTCTCGACGATCGAGCCGGTCCACAAGCGGCTCGAGGTCTACCCGACGCTTCGCTTCAAGCTCGACCCGACCAACGACTGGACCGATGAGCTGATCGCCCAGCTGGCCGAGACCGGCGCGGTCGACTCGCTTGACCTGAAGGGCCAGTACAAGGGCACGCCCGTCGACGTCGACACCGACCCCGAGCTCTACAGCAAGCTGATCGAGACCTTCCCCGATGCCTGGCTCGAGGACCCCGACGTGAACGACGAGACGAAGCTGATTCTCGACCCGGTCGCCGATCGCGTCACCTGGGACGCCCCCATCCACTCGGTCGCCGACATCAAGAGCCAGCCCTGGATGCCGAAGATGGTCAACATCAAGCCGTCGCGGTTCGGGCCCCTTCACGAGCTCTTCGCCGGCTACGACTTCTGCGAGGAGAACGGCATTGGCGCCTACGGCGGCGGGCAGTGGGAGCTCGGCCCCGGCCGCGGGCACATCCAGTACCTCGCCTCGATCTTCCATCCCGATACGCCCAACGACGTTGCGCCCTCCGGCTACAACACCGCCGGCACCGAGCCGGGTCTGCCCTCGAGCCCGCTCGAGCCGATGCCCACCCAGACCGGCTTCCGCTGGGGCGAGTAGCTAGGCTGCCGAGCATGGCCGACCAGAGTTTCGCCGACGCCCTCAACGAGCAGATCTCAAACGAGTTCGCCGCCCAGCAGCAGTACATCGGCGCGGCCGTCTACTACGACTCGGAGACGCTGCCCCGTCTCGCCGCCTTCTTCTACCGCCAGGCGGTCGAGGAGCGGAACCACGCGATGATCATGGTCCAGTACCTGCTTGACACCGATGAAGAGGTGAAGATCCCCGACATCACCTCCCAGCAGACTCGCTACGACGACGTCGTCGGGCCGGTGAAGATGGCGCTGGAGCAGGAGAAGCGGGTCTCGGACGAGATCAACGACCTCTTCAAGCTCGCCCGCGAGGCGGGGGACTTCCGCGCCGAGCAGTTCCTCACCTGGTTCGTCAAGGAGCAGGTCGAGGAGGTCTCCTCGATGAACGACCTCCTCAACGTCTGCGAGCAGGCGAAGGAAAGCCCGCTGCTGATCGAGGACTTCCTGGCGCGCGAGCAGATCGGCGACGAGGGCGGCGATCCCTCGATGCCGCCCGCTGCCGGCGGCGCGCTCTAGGGCGCCCGGCGCCGGTCCCGTCGGATCGCCCGAGCCCTGCGGGTAGGGCGCCCGCCTGATGGGACGCGGCTCGCCAGCGTCTGACGCAGCTCGAGGATGTCCGAACCAGTGCCGTTGATCGGCGGCCGGCTGTCCTCCAGCTGCCGTGAGGAGAGCTCCACCTCGCGCGCTCCGGCGCCCTCCGGCGCCACCTCCCAGGCGGCGGCGCCCTCCCGCGCGCTGATCGTCTCGGTGAGTTCGGTGTCCTCGAAGAGCGCCCCCGTCTGGTCCTCGAGACCGAGCCCCGCCTCGAGCTCGCCGCTCGCGATCGCGCGGAGGAAGCGGCGGCGGCGCACCGGCTCGCTCAGGTAGTGGACGCAGAGGCTGCCGGGCAGGACGCCGAACCCGTTCGCCACGTCCGGATCGCCCTGCGAGCTCGTGATGCCGCCCGCGAACCAGCACATGGCTCCGGCGCTCTGGCCGACGATCAGGATTCCCTCGGACCAGCACTCGCGCAGGATCTCGTCGAGGCCGTGCGCCCGCCAGATCGCGATCAGGTTCACCATGCTGCCGCCACCCGCGTAGATCACGTCCTGGTTGAGGAGCTCTTCGCGCAGGTCGACCGGGTTGTCGCCGAGGCGGAAGAGCGAGATCGCCTGCGGCACGCAGTCGCGCTCGGCGAACGACCGCCGGAAGCGGGAGATCTGGTCCTCGGGGTCGCCGCTCGCCGTGGGAAGCAGGCAGATCTTCGGGCGCGGGGAGTCGGCCAGCTCGACGATCAGGTCGCAGATCGCGTCGTTCCCCGCTCGGCGGTCGAAGTCGTGCCCGCCGAGGGCGAGGATGCGGCGCCGAGAGCTCACAAAGGTCAGCCTAGGCTGCCTGGCGCACCAGCGGGACGACGTTGTCCGGGGCGTCCGCGCCCAGATACCGGGTTGCCAGCCTCGTCTCGAGGATCTGGCTCCCTCGTCGCTCCAGCTTGTACGCGCGCGCCTCCGACCGGGAGGCCACGACCTCGACCAGCTCATCCCCCACGAACCGCAGCGCGGCGCCGTCCTCGGCCGCGAAGCCGGCGGGCATCCCGTCGAGCAGGTGGCGATGGAACGCCCCGCGCCGCTCGCCGTCGCAGTAGTGGACCGCGTTCGAGTGCGGCAGGAAGCCGAGCCCGGGCACGCGGTTGATCTCGCCCTGGTAGCCGCTGACCGCTTCGGCGAACCAGCAGAGCGAGCCGGCGGAGAGCCCGCAGAGGACCACCCCCGCCTCGTAGGCCTCGCGCAGCATCGAGTCGATGCCATGCGCTCGCCACACTCCGAGCAGGCTGATCAGGCTGCCGCCGCCGACGTAGATCACGTCCTGCGCCAAGAGGTGGGAGCGGATGTCCGAGACGCCGCGCTCGCGCCGGAAGAGGCTGACGTGGGATGCCCGCGCCCGATCGCGGAAGGCGTTGTAGAAGCGGACGAGGTAGTGGTCGGCGTCTCCGCTGGCCGTGGGGAAGAAGCAGACGCGGGGGTCGGCTGTCCCGGTGAGGCCGAGGACGTAGTCGTCCAGCAGCGGGTTCTCGGACTCCTGCGAGAAGCCGCCGCCGCCGAACGCGACGATCTGTCTCATCGATCCCGTCATGCGGAAATTGTCCGCTCGATGCGCAAGACGATCCTTGGCCCGATGTCGAAAGATCGCCGGTGGCTGCTCGACCGGCTGTCGAATCCCGTGCCTAGGGACGCTGAATCGCCGGTTCGGGCCCGCGGCGCTGCGCGAAGGTGGCCAGCAGGACCAGGGGAGCGAACCAGACCACGTACGGGTAGAACCAGTGGTTCGCGGTGACCTGGACCGCGATCAGCAGAGTCGCGCCCAGCGCCGCGACCTGCAGCGTGGAGCGCCGCGAGGGGACGAAGAAGAACAGGGCCGCGAGGCCGAGGGCGAACACCTTGCTCGCGATCTGGAGGAAGTGGAGCGACGGCGCCTGCCCCCAAACGCTGAAGGGGGAGCCGCGCGAGGCCTGGTAGCCCAGCGTGCGGTCATAGAGCTCCCGAAAGCCGCCGTCGGGAAGCAGCGGGATGGTCACGATCGCCGCGGTCGCGAGAAAGGCGACCGCGAAGAGGGTGAGCGGCCGCGGGCGGCGCTCTCCGCGGCCGGCGGCGAGCAGCGGCGCCAGGATCAGTGGTCCGAACTTGGTCAGGCCGGCGAGCGCAGAGACCGCACCGCGCGCGGGAGGCGACGAGAGCACGAGCAGGCTGCAGACGACCAGCAGCGCCACCAGCGAGTCGTTGAAACTGGAGCCGAGCGCGTACATCGTGAACGGGAAGGCGAGCCAGGCGTAGGCCAGGGAGATGCCCAGTGTCGTTCCCTCCGGCCCCGCTCGGACCCGGCGGCCCAGAGTGAACAGAGCGAGTGCGGTGAGCAGCTCGAAGCCCAGAGCCGCGGCCCGGGCGGCCGAGACCTCGTCCCACCGCCCGCTCCACGGGAGCGCCTGCTCGAAGGGGACGTAGGCGAGATAGTTGACCGGCCCGTAGACGTCGCCGCGAATCGGCATTCCGGAGCTCGCGCCGGGCCCGTAGACCTCGTCGCCCTTGACCAGCCGATCGGCGCCGATCACGCCGGCGAGGCCGACGTCGATCACCTTGCCCTCGGTCGCCACATAGACGGTGTGGAACCCGACCAGCGCCACGATCCCTGCGACCAGGAGTCCCCGGGGCGCAAACGGGAGCAGGCGGTCGCGGGTCTCCACCGGCCTGAATCCCGCCATCACCATGCGCACGAAGAGGTAGGCGAGCACGGGATAGACGAGCGCCACCGACGCCTCGATCTTCGCGTGGTTGAAGAAGGCGAGCGAGACGCTGAAGCCGAGCAGCGCCAGCAGGTCGAGGTGGATGAGCCGCAGCGGGCGGCGCGGGTCGATGAAGGGCGCCAGGAAGAGCACGCAGAGGGGCAGCCAGATCCAGAGGCGGTTGACGTCGCCGGAGACGGCGCCCGGATAGCCGCGCGCCAGCTTGGTGTCGACCTGGGTCCCGGTCCAGGTCTCGACCACGCACCGGCCCGCGTCGTCGATCACGACCTGCCCGACGTCGGCGCCGCTCGCGTCGAAGTAGTCGACCTGCCACTGTCGCGGCAGGTCTGGACCGGTGCGTGTCCGAACCTCGAAGCGGCGCACGGACCCCTCGGGCGCCAGGGCGCCGGTCGCGATCGCCGTCGCCTGCCCGGGCGTCAGGTCGAAGCCGCTGGCCCGCTCGCCCTGCCCGAGCGGGTCGGAAAGCGTCAGCGTCCGGCCGCCGAACGGCGGCTGGTTGGCCGGATCGAATGAGCCTCGACCGCATGCGCAGGCGGCTGCCGGCGCGGCCGCGACCAGGACGATGGCCATCAGTGTGGCGAGGGATCCCCGCATGAGCGGGCAGTCTCGCCTATCGCGGCGCGGCGGCTACTTCTTCGACCGAACTTCTCCCTGGTCTCAGAGCCTAGGCCGACTGCCCGGCGATCGCGGGCGCGCACGCCTCGAACTCCTGGCCGCTCGGCATGTCTCGGCGGAGAGTCGCGAAGGCGATGCCACCCACCACGAGCGGCAGCCAGAACAGGATGATCCGGTACGCGAGCACGGCCGCCGCGGCCGCCGCCGCAGGAGCTCCGTAGACGATCAGGGTCCCGATCAGCCCGAGGTCGATCCCGCCGATCCCGCCCGGGAGCGGCAGAGCCCCGCCGAGCTGGCCGATCAGGTAGCCCATCAGGATCACCGTGAGCGGCGGCGAGGCGCCGAAGGCGTGGAAGGTCGCCCAGAGGACGAGGTTGTCGAACACCCAGTAGCCGATCGCCCCGGCGACCACGGCCGGGTGTCGCCGATGGAGGATCTTGCCCGCCTCGCCGGTGCCGTCGATCACCGCTCGTCGCGTCGCACTGATCCAGCGCTGCATCCGCGAGGCGTCCGGCTCGGGCCGCTCTCCGGGACCGAAGCGCGGCAGCAGGGCGACGGCTCCGATGGTGAGGGTCGCGAGGGCAGCCGGCAGGGCCGTCAACCAGAGGGACAGGTCGGGGCCGAACAAGCCGACCGCGAGCGCGAATCCCAGCAGGGCGACGGCCACGAAGTTGACGCCGCTCTTGATCATGAAGAAGGCGACCGAGCGTCGCGCGATCCGCTCTCCCCCCATGCCGCCTCGGTGCAGCACCCAGGCGCCAAGAGCCAGCCCGCCGGCGCCGCTGGCGGGAACGATCGACCCCATCGCGAGCTCCGAGCCGCCGATCTGCCAGCAGCGATTCCAGGTGAGGCCGGTGCAGAAGATCGGTCCGAACATGACCAGGTAGGAGACGAAGGAGAGCCCCTCGAGCGCCAGGGCCAGGACCAGCCAGCCGGGCTTCGCCTTGACGAGCAGGTCGCGGACCTCGCCCAGGCCCGGTGCGAGCAGGAACACCGCGACCAGCAGCCCAAGGGCGACGAGCGCCTGCAGCGCCCTCTTCTCGAGGTTGCGCGACTGGAACTCCGCGGGGAGCTCGTCCCGCTCCGGCGTCAGATAGGTGACCTGGGCTTCGTCGACCATTCCCTAAGCATCGCTGAGCGGCGGGTTCGGTAAACCTCGGCTGCTTAACCGCCGATCAACCGCGCATGCGAGGATGGGTGACGGCGGGATGCAACAGACGCAGGTGAAACCAGTCACGGATGACCGGCTCGTCGAGCTACTCGCAGACGCCGGCGACTTCTTCGAGTCGTATCTCTGGGAGTCCGAAGCCGCACACGCCGCCCGCGCGATCCTCGCCGAGCACGACCTCGATGAGAAGGTGATCCGCCGCTTCGGCGTCGGCTACGCGCCGGTCGGCCCGGACGAGCTGCTGTCGCACCTGCGCGAGCTGGGCTACTCGACGGAGGAGATCGTGGCGTCGGGGCTGGCGCGACTCTCCGGCCGGGGCCGGGTACACGCCTACTTCCGCTCGCGGATCACTTTCCCGGTCCGGGACCGCGACGGCCACATCCTCGGCTTCGCCGGGTTGGGCACCCACTTGGGCCCCTCATGGCCGATGTGGGTCGTCTCACCCGACGTCGGGCTCTATCGCCGCTCCGAGGCGGTCTTCGGCCTGGACCTCGCGGCAAAGAAGATCAAGTCCACCAAGAAGGCTTTCGTGCTCGTCGGCTGCATCGAGGTGCTGAGGGCGCACCAGGAGGGAACGCCCAACGCGGTCACCGTTCACACCGGTGGCGTCACCCCCGAGCAGATCGAAGCGATGGCGGACGGGGTGCCGGGTGGGGAAAGTGCCCTGGACCTCGAGTTCGAGGGGATCGCGCTCGAGCCCGAGTTCGATCCGCGTGACCTGGCGACCGCGAGCATCCCGGCGCCGAAGCTGGACTGGGAGCCGCCTGCGCACCTGGAGTTGAAGCGGATGCTCCTGGTGGCGGGAACCGCGCTCGTCGGCATCAACACCTTCACGGGAGCCCCGCTGCTCGCGATCTGGCTGGGCGCACAATCGCAGAACGGCAGGGTCCTGAGCCTCCGCGGCGTGATCACGGTGCTCGTCGTCCTCACAGTCCTCGAGTTCCTCCTCGGTCTTGCGCTCACCTGGCTGAGCTCGACATACGACAGGGTGACCGGCCGCCCGAGGTTCGCCGGAGAGACCTCCCCCTGGCAGCGCGCCAAGCGCGGCGACCGGGTTCAGGACATCAGATCGAGGTTCGGCATGAGCGCGCCCGAGCGGGTGGTCGCGGGCTGCGTGATCCTCGGCGTCCTGGTCTTCGAGGTGTGGTTCTTCTTCCTGGCGGGCTCTTCGTTACCGCACCAGTAGAGAACGGGAGCGACGGGACTCGAACCCGCGGCCTCCGGCGTGACAGGAGCGGTCAGGAGGAGGGGTCAAGCGGCCGTTTCCCGCATTCCCATGCCGAATGACCCACCTGCCGCCGCCGCTCTGAGCCCGCTCCAAGTAGCCGCAATTTGCGGGCGATTACAAGCCGTTTGGGCACTGGTGCCCAAACGGAAGGAGCCCTATTCGCCCGAGAAGTAGCGCTCCGCGCGATCAATCGCGACGACATCAAACGGCACATCGTCGATGTACGGGGCCATAACGGATCTCCCGGTAATAAGCAGCCCCTTCACCTGCCAATCCTCTGCCGTCACCGGATCTACTTCGAGAAGCTCGAGTGCTGGCCCCACTCGGCGACTCAGCCATTCGACTCGCTCGGCGTGTTTGCTGACGGAGGTGGTCGCCTCGTCGCGGAAATGCTCGGTCATCTCGCGTGCGACCTCGGCCGGAGTGAGAGCACCAAACAAGTCCTTGCACTCAATGGCCCAGAGCGTCTTCTCCGACGGATCCGCTGCGAGCACATCTATATCTCCGAGTGTCTGACCCGACTCTCGTTGGAGCCGATCGCCGCCGAGCCGCTTGACGGACTCTTTGACCCTGAACTGACCAATGTCACGCACAATGTTCGCGACTCTGGATTCGAACTCCTTGCCTTGTTCCTTCGCGAGGCGGCCAAGCTCTTGTCGCAGCGGGCGGCTGTCGACGAGACCCTGAAAGCGACCCGAGGCGAGCTGGCCAATCAAGATGCGCATGGACTGGAGGACGTGTCTCCGGCCCCACAGCAACTGGTTCCCGTTGGAAGAGCCTCGCCGGATGAACGGTCGGCGGTTGTACGACCACCGGCGCGCAAACAGCCACGGGAAGGTGTCTGAAGGGACGCCAGATGGCGGGTCCAGAAATTCATCTCGCGGACCCATTGACAAGTAGTCGATGGCCGCGCCAACGGCGTGCCGATCCTCGGGCTCTAGGTACTCGGCGATCGCGTTGACGGATTCATCTTCTGGCAAGACGACCGCTTCCATGTCTCGGTCGCGGGCGACGAGGTTCGCCGCTATCAGGACCTGCCCAAGCTGCGTCAGCGTCGCGCCGGCCTCGTCGACCATCAGCGGGTCAAGGCGAGTGACTATCGCCTCGTCGCCTCCACCATCCTCTTCGTTCGCGCGCCGATTCCAACGCCGAGAGCTGCGCTCTCTTTGTTCTTCGACGTAGCTGTCGAAGTACTGGCCTCGGCCGACTTCGTAGCGGTCCAATTCGACGAGCCGCAGCTGACCGTCGTCGCGAATCAGGAGGTCCATGTCAGTGAGACCTCCGTAGACAGAATCGCTCATGTTCGCCCAGTCGAGCAGTTCTGCCGCCAGCCCCATCGCGCGGTCGTAACGGGCCAGGCTCCACGCCGCGTCGCCGTCCGGAGGTTGGGCGGCGACATACTCAACGAGGAATCTGCAGGAGACGCCGGCTTGATTCGAATCTGCGATCTCATCTCGGAGGTTCGCCTCCGCAGCTGGATAGGTCGCAACCCGCGCGGGCAATATCGCCAAGCGACGCTGTGAATCGACGATCAGTCGCTCGTTCGCGGCGATCAGATCCTGGAGGATTCCGTCTGACCTCGCGTCAGCGAATACCGCCTCGATCCGCTCGAAGAGGGATCGAACGCTCTTCTTTAACACCGGATCCCGCTGCTCCTTGGGGATCGGACCCGGTTCGAATTGAAAGGCCGCACCGAGGTCGACGGCCAGGTCCTCGCGTGCCGCGGTTACATCAGCCTCCTGGACGAGCCTTCGCCTTCCCTGCGCAGGCTCCAACATTGGATCGTCGTCGATCCGGTAGCCCACGAGGTGCTTCTTGTTCCCAAGAGGCGCCACAGCATTGACGAGGCTCTCCGCATCAAGGGAGGTCTCCACGCTGAGATCCGTGCACAGCGCCGCGACTGCGTCAATTGCGAGCCCTACAAGCAGCCGCTCATTTTCGTTGTCGACTGCATCGATGCCACGTCTAACGCTGGGCCCGATGACGAGGTGAACATTTCCCGATTCGGCAACTTTGGCCTCCCCGATGTCATCGTCACCAGGGTCAGGGGCTCCCTCGAACCAATAGCGCTCGGGTCTGAAGCTGACCTCCAGCTGAATCGCTGGTGTCTTGGTCGAGAGCTCTTCAAGCGTGTCGACCAGAGGCTCGGCCAGCTCAGCGACCCAGTAAGCGACCGTCTCGACTGCATCCCAGCTTTCCTTGACCTGACCTTCGGGACCGGCAACCCAGACCGCGAGTGGCGCATTTGCGACCAGGATGAGAAGACGGTTCTCTCGAACAGTGGTTGGGTGGTACAGACGCCCAGGCTCGTTTTCATCTGGGAAGGGCCGCTCGACTTCGACGACGGTGTGGTCGATGTACGGAACCCCGTGCCGGTCGCGGCCGGCGCGGGCTTCCCACCGCTGGGGGCCTCCGGATCCAGGTGCGATTGTGACGAGTGTCGCTTCGCGAAACGCGGCGAGGCTTCGCTCCTCGCCGCGGTACGTGGCGTATGTGTCGAGTTGGGAGAACGTCTGTATCCGCGATGCGTCACGGAGATGGTCCAGTGCCTCCGCGTACTTCCAGAGCGCCAGCGGCTCTCCGGTCTCATGTATTGCAACGACGTCGAGGTCGGCTCCGGAAAACATGCAGTACCGAAGGTTCGGAGCTTCGGCCTCGGGCAGGCCAAAAAGGCCGTTGCGTCCTGCCGGCTGGGCAACGAGCATTCCCAGTACCTGATCGCCATCCTTGGATTTCTCCTCGGCAATCGCCTCGAACCGGCTGAAGACGGAGTCGAGGTACGGCGAGGTGTCCCAGGACGTGTAGGGGAACGTCTTGTCGAGCCGGTTGAAGTCGTCGGAGAGCACGATCGCGACAACAACCTTGTCCGTATCGCATCGGGCTTGGATCTCCGTAAACGGCTCATCCGTAGTCCTTGGCCGGACGTCCTCCACGGTGAGTGACATCCGGCGCAGAGAGTCATCGACATCCGAATCGACTACACGTCCGAACAGGTCGGCTGCTGCCTGGGCCCCGTGATCCTGGACTGTGCGCCACGAGATGTACTGGCGGAGCGCGATTAGTAGATCAAAGGGACGCGCGACAACGAGCCAGTCTCCCCACTTCACAAACGGCCATGGATCGGCCACTCCCGCAGTCAACTCGTCATCGGAAAATGTCCTCGAGCCTGCATCGAGCGTCAGAGGCTCCAACACCGCGACGTCAACCGGACGCAACACTGACGTCAGCTCCTCGGGGGTGAAGCAGATGCTCCGCTGTCGCCGCGCCAGCTGGTCGGCGCTCGGTAGCTCGACTCGGCCGATGCGCGGGCCCGGAAGCTCATTGCGTCGCAGCCCGACTCGTCTCAGCGCACGGTCCCCTAATCGAAGAGCGCCGATCGTGGTGGCTCGGATCTCGCTGACGAAGTCCCGAGGCACCGCGAGACAGAAGAATGGCCTGTGAGATGAGGCGGAGTACGTAGCCGGCATCCTGCCAGGGCCTCCGCCAGCCAGATACGACCCGCCGTACGAGACGACCTCTTCGGTGAAGAGATCCTCTGGCGGATCTTCCATCATCCCCGCAGCTGCGGCCATAGGCCCCTCGTTGAGCAGCTCGTCAAGGTCGGAGATCGCCGGGGGCCGTTGACTCTCCTCCCTAGGGTGTTCCGTGGCAAGAGTTACAGCAACGCCAGCTCGCCACAGCGCCGGAGCGTTCGTGGAGCATCTGCAGAGCTCGCCGCCCCCGATCCGATGCCAATTGGATCGAGCGAACTCAGCTGCCGTCGCACCTCTGCGAATCTGTCCCCGCCCGTTCCTGACATCGAGTAAGTCTCTTTCGCTGGGTCCTGATGTGCAATCACGTCTGGCCGGAAGCTCCGATGAAAGGAAGCCACTGGCGCAGGAAGCGCTGCCGCGCCCAATCGACATCCGGGTCCAGGGCCTGTCTCACGCAAGAGGCGATTTCGGAATCACGCCTCTCATAAGTTGAAGGGCTCTGGGGCTACACCCGGAGAGCCAGTGCGATCACTGCCGCACCGACAGCGTGGGGCACACCAAGCTTCCCGAACTCCGCCTCCATCAGACGATGCCCGCCCACAATCAGGCCAGCGCCGACCACAACGAGCAGGATCTGCTTTTCGCGCCTACCCATCAGCGGCACTTCTGCGGCTTGCAAGCCGTCCGCCGGCAGCTAGAGGCATCCCGAGCGATCCAGGTGTCCTCGGGAGGCTCACCAACGCAGCCCGATAACGGTCGAGCGTCGAGGCGTACGCGTCGTTCAGCGCCTGCGCATCGTCCTCTCCACGCATCCCGAAATACGGGAAGTGGTCGAGGAACTCCCCGAATATCGCATCGCAGTCCGCTCGATATGCGGCCGTGTCAAGGATGTGCCAGTGCCACATCTCGTCGACGAGGCCACAGGGGACGATATCCGCGCCCGGGAAGGCGGCTTGGAGCGCCAGGAACTTCCGGTACTCGCTCTCCATCAGATCGAGTCGCTCCTGCGAGTAGCCCTTTCCCTCCTCGGGGTCCGAGAGCTTGAAGCGGATGTTGGAGAGATCGAGCACCTCCCCGATCCGAGCCAGCGTGTCGGTCGGTGTCATTGAGACTTCAGCTGCCAGTGGCATTGGCCACCTCCGTGGTTGATCAGTTGGTCTCGAGAACCATTGGGTCAGCTTGAAGGCGTCATCGGACGGAAACTGCGACGTCAGCGTCGCGAATGTCGTCTTAGTCGTCCTGACGCGCGCATACCATCGGCCGTCAAGGCGAAATTCACCACCACCCGAGGAGGTCAGATGGGCAAGGTCGAGGTCTCGAACGAAGAGCTGCGCACCGTCAGGGACGCGATGAGGGAGCGCAATCGGATGATCGAGATGCTCGATCGGGGGGAGTCAGAGAAGTTCGTCTTGACGAAACACGGTCAAATGCGTGCCGTCGTTGTCTCAGTTCAGGACTTCGCGCAGATGCGTCAGTCGCACGCTGGCGCGTCGTAGTTCGCCTCCGGGTGCGGGACGACTAGCGGTGCGCCGGGACCATCCAGATTGGCCGGAGCCCCAAGCGCTGCAGGTGTCGGCGGTGATGCAGGGCAACACCGGCAGACGACGAGCCGGAGCAGGCAGTCCGGTCCGCTCTTCATCGCCGGGGCCTGCGATTTCGGAAGCGCAAGACGATTCGGCTAGGCGGTCGCCGCTGGACCAGGCCAGATGCCACTTTCCCGCGGAGCGAGTTGCGCTGTATGTCGACGGCTGCTTCTGGCACCGCTGCCCGGAGCACGGGACTGAGCCGCGTTCGAACTCCACTTACTGGGGTCCGAAGCTCGATCGAAACGTGGCGCGCGATCGCGACACGGAGAAGCAGCTCGAGCAGCTGGGTTGGCTTGTTGTTCAGGGCCTGGGAGCACGAGGATCACGAGGCGATCGCCGATCGCGTCGAAGCAGCCCTCGCACGTCGCAGAGCGCGCTCTAAACGCACCTCGGCGAGAGCGTCCGACCAGCTCTCGTCGACGCGCTGCAGCGGTGCGATTCGACTCGGGTGATCGGGGTGAGCCACCAGGTCGGCGGTTCGTTTGAACTTGAACTCCCATTTTCCCGTTGGCCCGTACATGCAGACCGCGATCACGTCGAATGCGTCGAACGTGTAGAGCCGGCTGAGCGGGTCGCCCCGTGACGCCCTCGTCTTCTGGATCTCGACCTTCGGTGTCCCATCCGCGTACGTCTTCGGCGACGCGTTCTTGCACTCGATGCTCAGCTTGCGGCCATCGGTCAGCGTGACCCAGAAGTCCGGTGGGCCCTTCCTGCTGACCGATCTCGGCCGACTGCACGAGATCGTCGCCATCCAACAGCCGGCCGAGGTGATGCTCGGCTACCCCGCCCCTCAGCGCCATCGCCAGGCGGGAGCGCTCGGAGACAATCGAGAGGATCTCGGCGGCGGACAGGTCGTAGGCGCGCTCCAGGTCATGGACCTTCACGCTCGCCCGTCCCTTCGCCGCCGACTCGGCTGCCCGGAATCGCAATGCCGGGTCGAGTTGCATCGTCTGCGCCTGCCGCTCGAGGGCGATGTAGTCGATCAGCCGATCCGGGGCGAAGGCAACGATCGTCTCGAGTCCGCCGGTGGCCCGCGGATCCCGCCTCCTCCCGGGACGTGTCTCCCGCTCCCAGACATGCCAGCCGCTCTTGATCGCGGCTTGGACCTCGGAGTCCTTGAAGCCAACCTGGATCCCCATGGGCAAGGGGTCGTAGAGGAGCGGGTCGAGGCCGATCAGGAGGTTCGCCTGGACGTGGACAGCGAGCACGACCGTGACGTCGAGGCCGGCCGGGTCGAAGCCAAGCGCGTGCTTCTGACGCCGCCAGCGCTCGGTGATGTCGCCGTACTTGATCTGCAGTCGGTGCTCGTCAGCTGGGCGATGAAGGATCTCCTGATGGCCGGCCGAGAAGAGATAGGCGAGCACGCCGACCAAGACGCCATCGCCCTCGTCGATCGCCAGATGAACCGGGGCCAAGTTGGAGCTGGTGTGCGTCAGACACCGCCCCCCCGAATCCCCGATGGCACCTAGGACGAAGTCGAGTTCCTCCGCCCTGCGGGCGCCGTACACGCGGAAGTAGTCACGCCCCGAGGGGTGGGCTGGCACAGCGGCTGATTATGCCGCGAGTGCCACCTGGTCCTGATCCGCTGCAAGCTCCCCAGCGATCAGCAACTCGGCGATTCGTCGAGCAAGCAATGGAGGGACCGCGTTTCCGATCTGCTTCTGAGCTGAGCGTCGGGTTCCATGTACCACGAAGTCGTCGGGGAATGATCTGGAGCCGCTTGATCTCTGGAAGGCGTAGTCGGCGGTTCGCCCAGTGGAATGGCCCGACATAGGGGCCCGGCTGGGCCTGGATAGTCGGGGCAGGCTGGTCGGGGTCGAGTTTCAGCAGGAAGCTCCAGTAGCGCTTTCGCCACTCGAACCTAGGCTCCGGGTGCCCGCGCTTAGCGGTGTAGAAGAGGTAGTTGTCACCCGGTGGGATGCCGGGAAGTAGGTGACCGTACTTCCCTCCGACAACCTCTTCCGGCTCGGCAAGGTCCTCGTGGTTCTCTAGATCCCCGATCGCCTCGCGAGCGGTGACGTGCATCTTCAAATCGCCCTGCTCCCAGACTCGGCGCTCGTGTGGGCCCGTGTGAGTGGGAGCCGGCAAAGCGGGTTTCCCCTCCAACGAGCCGACGATGATCAGACGCTGCCGTCGCTGCGGGATCCCGAAGTCTGCGGCGAGCATGACTTCCTGGTTGACCTCGTATCCGAGCCGATCGAAGGACTCGAGGAGGAAGTCGAGCCACTCTCGATTGTGGTTCGAGTACGCGAGGGCGAAGACGTTCTCAAGAAGGAACATCCGTGGACGGGCCTCGTCGAGGACGCGGATGTAGTGCTCGAGGAGGCTCGCCTCAGGATCGAGGCCATGGCGCTTCTGCTCAATCCAATAGCCGGACTTCGAGAAGGGGGTGCAGGGGGGGCCACCGACGAGAAGGTCGACTTCGCCCGACCGAACCCTGGCCGCGCTTAGGAGTTCACCGGTCTCCACGCGGCGGATGTCTCCCTCGAAGACGGACACGTGCGGGAAGTTCGCCCGAAGAGACCGACACGCGTCCTGCTCATTCTCGACGGCACAGAGCACCCTGAAACCGCCCTGCTCTACGCCGAGGTCAAGGCCTCCGGCTCCGGAGAACAGCGATATGGCGGTGCGATCGGCCACAGGCTTTGATGGTCCCGCAAGGGTCGGACAAGGCGTCCGCCTGATTTAAGGGATCGAGAGCCGGGATTCGCCCCCGGTCGTCCTTTGACGGGAGTCCGCCTGGGCGGCGGGCGGCCGATTTTGGCACGGCAGAGCCGTGCTGTTGGCCGCCCTCATGGCCACCCAGCCGGACTCCCGCCCATAAGCCACGACGCACGAAATGCCGAACTACTCACAGTCCTGCGAGTAATGAGCACAAGCTCAGCGTCAAGCATGCGCCATGCCCAGCTGCCGGACGACGTCGACGATGCTCTGCAGACCGCTTACGCGCTTTCTCGAGCGGTACAGAGGTGTCGGGGAGCCGCTGGCCTGGCTCTACACCACCGTCAAACGAGAGGCATGGGCAATCCGCCGACGTGGCTGGCGACAACGTGAAACCAGCTCGAATCTCGAGCTAGACGGCGGGAAACTTGATCTCTGCGATGCCACCCCTACCGATCGCCCGGACCGGTCGCGCAACTGGAGCGCCGCGCATCAGCTCGTTGAACGGGTCCTGGCGCTCGATTGGTTGAAGGAGGACGAGAAGCGCGCCCTCCTCTTTGATCGGGCTTGGGTTCAGTTACAGCGAAATCACCGCAGCAACTGGCTGGAGCCACACGAAGATCAACCGTTGCGCCAGCGAAGGCCGGGCAGCGCTCCGACGGATGGGGGAGCTCCAGTCGTAGCCGCGCTTTGGGCTGCTATTGACAGCGCACGGCGAAGCTGACTACTTGCCTGATCCGGATCGAACGACACGCGGGAGAAGGACGCAGTCGTTCCGCTTGGCCCCCGCCACGCAACTTTCTCCTCTCCGCTGCTCCTCTGCCACCGATCAGGCGGCAGTTCATTCCCTTCGGATCCCAATTCCGCTGGATAGACAAGCATCCCCACAACGCCGGCATCTTGCTGGGCGGTCAGGTAGCCCGCCAACTGGTACCGATCCTCGCGAGCTATCCCCATCGGAGCCTCGGCCCGATCGCCGATCAGCTTGTACTTGGCGTCGAGGATCGCGGTGACGCGTCCAGCCCTCCGAACGACGACGTCGGGAAGCAGACGTCCCATCGTCGTGTCCGCGTCAACAAGACTGCGGAACAGATGGCGATCCTCGCCTTTGGCCGTCGCCTCATGGGTTACTTCCTCGCCGGGTTCGCTCGCGCGCTGCGCGCAAGTGAGGACGTACCGTTCCCAGACTCAGCCATGTCGATAAGCAGGCCCTCCGCTTCGCCCTCGCCTGCTCCTCGAAGTCCACGGCCTCGAGCGAGCTCCCATGAGTGCTCCACGAGCGGCCGGAACGACCGGCGTATCGGCGTGTAGCGGATCGTCCGCACGGCGGCGCCCGATGGCAGCTTGGGTCGTGTGCCTACCGCCGACCACAGATGCGGCATCACGTCTCCGGCTCGGGAGGTCATCCAGCCATCGCCGCCGAGCATGTGGGTCAAAGCGCGCTGTCCGCAGACCAGCGTGCGAGCGATGTCGTTGTCGAGCGATCGCGTGCTGCTCGTGGACGCCACTGCAATCTCGCCACGCTGCCTCAGCTGACGAGTACGGGACTCCTCGATGCGACCTCGGACGAAGGGCCCTTCAT
>CAWJJG010000006.1:0-74771 GCA_963843085.1 uncultured Solirubrobacterales bacterium | reverse complement strand
GCGTCCGCCGTAGATCGTCGTGATCGAGCACGACCTTCTCGTCGTTCAATGCCTTGCTCCTTCCCGGCCTCACGGGACCGTGGTTAAAGGGGCTTGCCGCGCCAGCGTAGCAGCGGGGTGCGACGATTCTCGGTCGCGAAGCCGCAGGTTGCGGCGGTTAGTCGCCGGCGGGCGCCGGCTCGGCCAGCGGCTCGGGGCGCTCCTTCGCGCCCTCCTGGATCAGCTCCGGATCACCCCGCTCCGGAAACGGGATCTCGACCAGGTCGAAGTCCCGCGGCGCGAACGTGTTGGGGAAGGCCTCGCGCGCCTCCTTCAGCACGGCCGAGACGTTGTAGCGCGAGGAGACGTGGACGATCGCCAGCATTTGGTCCTCGGCCTCGGCAGCGAGCTGCGCGGCGCCCTGGGCCGTCGAGTGGCCCGTGTCGGCCGCCCGGGCCGACTCCTCGAGGGCAAACGTGCCGTCATGGACCAGCAGCTGAGCGGCATCCGCCGCGATGCGGGTCATCTCACACGGCGCCGTGTCCCCGGTGATCACGATCTTCCGGCCGGCGCGAGCCTCGCCGAGCACCTGCTCGGGCCGGATCTCCGACCCGTCCACGGCGACCGTCTCGCCGCGCTGCAGCCTGCCGAAGTCACGGTCGTCCGTGATCCCGAGACCACGCGCGGCCTCGACGTCGAAGCGACCCGGCCGCTCGGGCTCGACGTAGGCGTAGCCGAGCGCCCTCATCCGGTGCTCAACGGGAAAGGCGCGCATCTCGAAGCCGTCGTGCTCGACCCCCTCCCCCGGCTGGAGCTCGACCAGCTCCACCTCGTAGCGCAGCCGGCCGAAGATCCGCCGGAGCGCCGCGAACAGGTCGTGGAGCCCGGCGGGCCCGACGATCCGCAGCGGCGCCTGGCGCTCCATCAAGTCGTAGGTCTTGAGCAGCCCCGGCAGTCCGAGGTAGTGGTCGGCGTGGAAGTGGGTGACAAAGATGTCGTCGACCTGCACGAGCCCGGTCGAGTTGATCATCTGGCGCTGCGCGCCCTCCCCTGCGTCGATCAGGATCCGGCTGCCGCCCGCGCGGATCAGCACGCAGGCGGTCGCCCTCCGCGCCGAGGGCACGGAGCCGCCGGTGCCGAGGAAGACGACCGAGAGATCCACGGGCCTAGCCTAGGGACGCCCGGGAGGACGTGCCCCGTGCGGTTGCGATAGCCATCGCTACCGCCCGCGCTATCCATCGCTACCGACCTAGACTTGACCATCTCGCGCCCGTAGCTCAGCTGGATAGAGCGCTCCCCTCCGGAGGGAGAGGCCGCAGGTTCGAATCCTGCCGGGCGCGCTGACGGCGCCACGGAACCTCATTAGCCCCGAGAAGGCGAGGCGAATCGCGGCGTCAGCCGCCGGCCACTGCGGGGAGAATCGTCACCTCGTCGCCGTCGTTGACGGCGGTGTCGAGGCCATCCTGGAAACGAATGTCCTCGCCGGAGACGTAGACGTTCACGAAGCGGCGGAGGTCTCCATCCTGGGTGATCCGCTCGCGCAGGCCATCGTGCTGATCGAAGACGGCGTCGAGCGCCTCGCCGACGGTCGAGCCCTCGACCTCGATCGCCCCGTCACCGCCGGTCGCGGCACGGAGCTGAGCTGGAATCTTCACGGTGATGCTCATCGGGCGAAGATCTTAGTCATCAGGCCGACGCCGGCACTCCATCGAACTCCTTCTCGAAGGCATCGAGCGTCGGATCGATCTCGTGCATCCGGAAGGACTCGCGCGCGGCGTCGAGCGTCTTCAGGCCCTCGCCGGTGATGTAGGCCACCACGCGCTCGTCAGAGTCGATCTTCCCGGCCGCCGCGAGCTTGGCGAGAACGCCGACGGTCACTCCGCCGGCGGTCTCGGTGAAGACGCCGGTGGTCTCGGCGAGCAGCTTGATCCCCGCGCGGATCTCGTCGTCGTTCACCGACTCGATCTGGCCACGGGTCTGCCTGGCGAGCTCGAGCGCGTACGGGCCGTCGGCCGGATCCCCGATCGCCAAGCTCTTCGCGATGGTGTCCGGCTTCCGTTCGGGTTTGCACACGTCCCAGCCCTCAGCGAACGCGGTCGCCACGGGCGAGCAGCCCTCGGGCTGGGCGCCGCAGAAGATCGGCAGCTCTCCCTCGACCAGGCCGACGTCAAGCCATTCGCGAATCCCCTTGGCGAGCTTGGTGAACATCGACCCGGAGGCGATCGGCCCGACGACCCGGTCGGGAAGGCTCCAGCCGAGCTGCTCGATGGTCTCGAAGGCGAGCGTCTTGGACCCCTCCGAGTAGTACGGCCTCAGGTTGACGTTGACGAAGGCCCAGGGATGCATCTGGCTGAGCTCCGTACAGAGTCGGTTGACGTCGTCGTAGGTGCCGCGGATGCCGACCAGGTTGGTCCCGTAGATACCGGTCGCGAGCAGCTTCTGCTCCTCGAGGTCGGCGGGGACGAAGACGTAGGAGTCAAGGCCCGCCGCGGCCGCGTGCGCTGCAACCGCGTTGGCCAGGTTCCCCGTGGACGCGCAGGCGACGGTCTCGAACCCGAGCTCCTTGGCCTTGGCGACCGCGACGGCGACGACGCGGTCCTTGAAGGAGTGCGTCGGGTTGGCGGCGTCGTTCTTGATCCAGAGCTCGCCGAGACCGAGGCGGTCGGCCAGGCGGTCGGCGCGGATCAGCGGGGTCAGGCCCGGCTCGAGCGGGTCGCCCGGGCGGCCGTCGAACGGGAGGAAGTCGGAATAGCGCCAGATGCCGTGCGATCCGGCCTGAATCTTGCGGCGCGTCTCCTCGGCATCCAGATCCGAGAAGTCATACGTGACTTCGAGCGGGCCGAAGCACTGCTCACAGACGAAGTGGGCCTTGAGCGGATAGGCCTCGCCGCATTCCTTGCACTTGAGAGATTCGACTGCCATCTGGCTCCTCTACGAAAAAACCTCCGCCGGGCTTGATGTGGGCGGAGGTCCTAGAAGGAGCGCTCTTCCCACATCTTCCAGGCTCTTTGACTTCACCTGCTGGAGTTGGCACCTTCCTCGAACCGAAGTCCGAGGGGGTTGCCGGGGTTTCATCGGGCCAGTCCCTCCACCCCTCTTGATGTGGTGACTATGTGACGAGGGAATATAGCAACGCGCCATTTCCGCAAATGCAGGTACGAAGTCGGGAATCGTCCTGCGCCACACCCCTCTCGCCTCAGTACAGTGAATTGACCATGGAAGTCGACGCGACGAACACGATGGGTCCGGAAGATGCCGAACCTCCCTCGCCCCAGACTGCGCCGCACCCGCGCCGGCGAGCTCGTCGCGCCGCTTCCGCCTGAGCCGCAGACCCCGAACGTCGAGGAGATCGCGGCCGAGGGCCTGCGCTGGATCAAGATCGACCGGCCGGGTGCCCTCGAGCAGGCCTGGCTCGAGGAGAACTTCGAGTTCCACGCCCTCGACTACGAGGATGTCCTCTCACGCAACCAGGGGCCGAAGCTCGACGTCTACGACGACTACCTCTTCATCGTCCTGCAGTTCCCGATCTTCGACCGCTCGGCCCGGCGCCTCGGCGCCGGCGAGCTCGACCTCTTCGTCGGCGCGGACTTCCTGATCACGATCCCGAACCAGCCGCTGCAGCCGGTCGAGTATCTGTTCGAGCGCTGCCGCCAGAAGGAGGAGATCCGCGAGCAGCTGTTCTCGCGCGGCTCTGGCTACCTCCTCTACCGACTGGTCGACGACGGCTTCGACTACTGCTTCCCGATGCTGCGCAAGATCGGCAACAAGCTCGACGTCCTCGAGGAGGAGATCTTCGAAGGGACCTCCTCCGAGGAGATCGTGCGCGACATCTCCAACGTGAAGCAGGAGATCATCAACTTCCGCAAGGTGATTCGCCCGCAGCGCCCCGTGCTCCGCGACCTGGAGAAGATCAAGCAGCGCTACCTGGCGCCGGACATGGACCTCGAGATCTACTTCGACGACATCGTGGATGCACACGAGCGCATCTGGGACAACCTCGAGAACTACAAGGAGGTCGTCGAGGCGCTCGAGGAGACGAACGAGTCGGTGATCTCGCACCGAGTCAACGACATCCTCCGCGTCCTCACCTCGATCAGCGTCATCGTCCTTCCCCTTACCCTGCTCGCCAGCATCTGGGGCATGAACGTGCGCGTCCCGGGCGAGCAGAACATGACCGCGTTCTGGGTGATCGCGGGGGTGATGGTGGCTCTGCTGGTCGGGATGGTCGCGTTCTTCCGCAAGCGCGGCTGGCTGTAGCGGCCACGAGCGGCGAAGCCGTCTTACATACGATCCCGGTTGTGGCGACACAGCGGATCTGGGCGCCCTGGCGCCTCGCCTACGTGAAGGACGCTTCCAAGGACAACTCCGATGCCTGCGTCTTCTGCGCCGCCCTCGAGGCCGGTGACGATGAGGCGAACCTGATCGTCCATCGCGGCGAGCGCTGCTTCGTGATCCTCAACAAGTTCCCCTATACGAACGGGCACCTGATGGTGGCGCCGTACGAGCACGCCGCGGCGATCCAGGAGCTCGACGCCGAGACGGTGGCGGAGCTCATGTCCCTGGCCCAGCGAGGCATGAATGCGCTGCAGACCGGCTACTCGCCGCACGGCTACAACGTCGGCTTCAACCAGGGCCGGGTGGCCGGAGCCGGAGTCGAGCATCACATCCACATGCACGTCGTCCCGCGCTGGGGCGGCGACACCAACTTCATGCCGGTCCTCGGCGACACTCGCGTGATGAACCAGACCCTCGAGGACAGCTTCAAAACGGTCCGCGAGGCGTTCTGATCATGCCGATCACCTCTCCCCCGGCCGGGATCTTCAAGGCCTACGACATCCGCGGCCTCTACGGCGAGGAGATGGACGAGGCGACCGCGCACCTGATCGGGCGCGGCTTCGCGCGCGTGCTCGCACGATTGCGGGACAAGGAGACCTCGGAGCTCCGCGTCGGCCTGGGTCACGACATGCGGCTGACCGCTCCAGAGATGTCCGCCGCCGTCCGGCGCGGCCTGGTCGAGGAGGGCGTCGCCGTCCTCGACGCCGGCCAGATCGCCACGGAGATGAGCTACTTCCTGGTCGGCTCGCGCGAGCTCGACGGCGGCGCCATGGTGACCGCCTCCCACAACCCGAAGGCCTACACCGGCGTCAAGCTGATCCGCGAAGGAGCGCTCGCCCTCTCCGGCGACGCCGGCATCCAGGACGTGCGCGCCGAGATCGAGGGCGGGATGCCCGAGCCGCCCGCCGGCGGAAGCGTCGAGCAGGTCGACATCTATCCCGACTTCCACAGCCACATGCTCGGCGTCGTCGACCGGGACGCGATCGGGCCGCTCGAGATCCTGGCCGACGGCGGGAACGGCATGGCCGGCCCGATGGTCGGCCCGCTGCTGGAGCAGCTCAACCTCGAGGTGACCACCACCTACTGGACACCGGACGGGAACTTCCCGGACCGTGAGCCGAACCCTCTGCTCGAGGAGAACCGCCGCTTCATCATCGAGCACGTGAAGGGCGAGAAGGTGGATCTCGCGATCGCCTGGGACGGAGACGCCGACCGCTGCTTCTTCATCGACGGCGAGGGCAGCTTCTGCGACGGTGACTTCGTCTGCGCGCTGCTCGCCCGGGCCGCGCTCGGCAAGAACCCCGGTGCGACGATCCTCTACGACCCTCGCTCGAGCCGAGCGGTGCCCGACACCGTCGCGGCGGCGGGCGGCAAATCGGATCTGAGCCGCGTCGGGCACGCCTTCTTCAAGACGCGGATGCGCGAGACGGATGCGGTCTTCGGCGGCGAGGTCTCCGGCCACTACTACTTCCGCGACTTCTACTGCGCGGACTCGGGCACGATGCCGGCGCTGCTCATCCTCGAGCTGGTTTCCCGGGAGGGTCGCTCGCTCGGCGAGCTGATGAACGAGTTCCGCTCCGCGTACTTCATCTCGGGCGAGATCAACTCCGAGGTCGACGACCAGCAGGCGAAGATGGACGAGATCGCCGAGCGCTACTCCGACGGGGAGATCACGCGCCTCGACGGGATCTCGGTGGACTACCCGGACTGGCACTTCAACGTCCGGCCGTCCAACACCGAGCCGCTGCTTCGCCTCAACCTCGAATCGCTCGCCTCCCGTGAGGACATGGAGGCGAAGCGCGACGAGGTCCTCGGTTTGATCCGGTCGTGAGCGGCGACGAGACGCCCGCCGAGGTCTGGCAGAAGATCTCCGACGCCGGCATCCGGGTGCTGAGGATCCCCACCCCGTTCCAGGTCGGCCGCGTCAACACCTACCTGCTCGAAGGCGAGCCGCTGACGCTGGTGGACTCAGGTCCCAATTCCGGCAAGGCCCTCGACGAGCTCGAGCGCCAGCTCGAGGCGCTCGATCACAAGATCGAGGACATCGAGCTCGTGATCATCACCCACCAGCACATCGACCATCTCGGGCTGGTCGACATCGTCGCCAAGCGCTCAGGCGCGGAGGTGGCCGCCCTCGACCTGCTCGCACCGTTCGTCGCCAACTTCGGCGACGACGCCGAGCGGGACGACGAGGAGGCGGCGGCCCTGATGCTTCGCCACGGGATCTCACAGGAGGTGGTCACCGCCCTCCGTCAGGTGACCGGAAGCTTCCGCGCCTGGGGCTCGAAGACCAAGGTGACCAGGCCGCTGCACGACGGCGAGGTGCTCGAGCTCGGCGTCCGCCGGCTCGAGGTCCAGCACCGGCCCGGGCACAGCCCGTCGGACACGGTGTTCTGGGACGAGCAGCGCCACATTCTGCTGGCGGCCGACCACCTGATCAAGCACATCTCCTCGAACCCCCTGATCTCCCGCCCGCTGGACGGCTCCTCGGAGCGGACCCAGGCCCTGGTCACCTACCTCTCCTCCCTGAAGAAGACGCGGGAGCTGCCGGCCGAGATCGTCCTCTCGGGACACGGCGAACCGATCACCGACCACGTCGCGCTGATCGACGAGCGCTTCGCCATGCACCAGCGGCGGGCCGAGAGGCTCTACGGGTTGATCTCAGAGCAGCCGCGCACCGGGCACGAGCTAGCCCAGGCCCTCTGGGGCGACGTCGCCGTGACCCAGGCCTTCCTGACGCTCTCCGAGGTGATCGGGCACGTCGACCTGCTGGTCAACGCGGGCCACGTTCGCGAGGCCGACGACGGCGAGGTCATCCGCTACGAGGCGACCTCGGACACCTCCGCCGACGAGCTCGGCGACCTGATCCCGGGCGGTAACCCGGCCCCAAGCAGGGGTTAGGAAAAGGACGTGCCCACGATCGCCCCTGCCCAAAGAGATCCCGCTCCGGCGGCAACCGCCGTCCCGCTCGAGCCGGACGCGGAGAAGAAGCGGATGCTGATCATCGTCAACCCGTACGCGACGACCGTCTCGGATCGGCTGAAGAACCTGGTCGTCTACGCCCTCCAGGCTCGCTACGAGGTCGAGGCCGTGGACACGGAGGCCGCCGAGCACGCGATCGAGATCGGCAGGGAGGCTCGCCACGGCGAATATGACATCGTCGTCGCCTTCGGCGGCGACGGCACCCTCAACGAGGTCGCCAATGGGCTGGCCGGCACCGACGTTCCCGTCTCCGTTCTGCCGGGCGGCTCGACCAACGTCGTCTGTCGCACCCTCGGCATCCCGAACGACGTGGTCGACGCGACAGAGCATCTGATCGGCCTCGCCGACGACTTCCGGCCCCGCAAGATCGATCTCGGCCGCTGCAACGGACGCCATTTCGTCTTCGCCTGCGGTGTCGGGCTGGACGCCACCGTCGTGAAGCGCGTCGACGCCCACCCGAGGCTCAAGGCAAGGGCCCGTCAGTGGTACTACACCTGGGCCGCGGTGCAAGGCTTCTACCGCCACTACCTGCGGAACCCGGTCCAGCTCGAGCTCGAGATTGACGGCGAGCGGCACGAGGGAGTGACCGCCATCGCTCAGAACTCGGACCCGTTCACCTACTTCGCACGCGTCCCCATCCGGATCTGCGAGGACATCGAGCTCGACGACGGCACGCTCTCGATGGCCCTGCTTCACCGCGCCAAGCAGCGCGACATGCTGCCGATCGCCGCCCGGGTGCTGAGCAAGCGGCTGCACGCGACCAAGCATCGGCAGATCGACGAGTTCGACGACGTCGCCGAGGCGATGGTCCGCTCGATCTCCATGGACAAGGACGGGCAGCCGCGCCCCTTCCCTGTGCAGGTCGACGGCGACTACATCGGCGAGCACACCGAGCTGACCTTCGGGGTCGACCCCGAGGCGCTCACGGTCGTTGCGTAGGGACGGCTTCGCCATATAGCCGCGGCCACAAGCGGCCGCCCCACATGAGTCGCTACGGCCTTCGGCCTCCGCTCCAAGGTGGAGCGGCCTTGGTGGCCGCTACTTGTGTTTCGCCGTGAAGTTGACCTTGCTCTTGCCTGCTGAGCAGAGGTCCTGCTGGGCGAAGTGGTAGATGGCGTAGCCCTGGATCTCGTTCGGCTCCACGAACCTGCCGTGGATCATGTCGATCTTGTTCCCGAAGAACGTGTGGGTGAGGGTGAAGCTGCGGTTCCGGCCGAGCTTCTTGCTCGCGTTGCTGTCCTGCGTGAAGACCGGGGTTGAGATGCAGCTATCGCGCGCGACCGAGGGCTCGGTCGTGATCGTGACCTTGCCCTTCTTGACTGTGAACTGAATCGCTCGGAACGAGTCGGCGACCGCCTGCTGAGTCGTCTTGCCCTTGTACTTCCCGGTCTTGATCGGCGTCCCGGCCCCGGCGACCGCCCATTGCATGGCGACGACGAGCAGAGCCAGCGGAATGGCGATGGGGATCCTGCGAAGTGTCCTGGGTCCTCTCAACATTCCTCTCCTCCCCGGCCCGCTCTGACAGTATCGTGGACGTGGGCGCCCAGGACCCTAATTGCCGGTTCTGTCAGATCATCGCCGGCGACGAGTCCGGGCACCGGGTCTTCGAGGACGAGCGCACGATCGCCTTCCTCGACAATCGCCCCCTCTTCCCGGGTCATGCGCTGCTCGTTCCGCGCGAGCACCACGAGACGCTCGCGGACCTGCCCGATGACCTGGTGGGGCCACTGTTCGCCAACGCACGGCGGCTCTCCGTGGCGGTGCCGAAGGCCATGCGGAAGCCCGGCTCCTTCGTGGCCCTCAACAACGTCGTCAGCCAGAGCGTTCCTCATCTCCACATCCACGTGGTGCCGCGCAAACCCAAGGACGGGCTGCGCGGGTTCTTCTGGCCGCGCACGAAGTACGCCTCGGAGGACGAGATGGGGAAGGTCGCTGAGCGGATCCGGAAGGCCGTCGCCGCACCTAGCTGAGCTTCGCCTTTGCGCTGACGGGCGAGCCGAACGGGACGCCAGCGGTGACGGTCACCTTCGCCTTCTTCTTGCGGCTCAACTTGCCCTTCCCGGCCTTGTTCAGCTTCAGGACGGGCGCGTTGAAGCCCTCCAGCAGCGTGGTGGTCGCCTTGGCGATCGTCGTCTTGCCCAGCTTCGCCGTCAGGGTGACGCCCTCGACCCGGGTGGTCGGCGTCATGTTGAGCTTCAGGCCCTTCTTGATCGTCTGCTTCAGGTTCCTCCGCGCCACCTTGATCGACGATGACGGGCGGGCCTGCGGCGCTCCGCTCGACGTCACGTGCAGGGTGCCGGACATCGTGGTCGGGTGGACGGTGCAGTAGAAGATGTAGTCGCCGGCCGGCAGGTACTGCGTTCCCTCGACGCCGGCGGTGCCGCCGGAGAGGGTCGGGGTCCGGAAGAGGGCCTGGCCGTCCGGGCCGGACTGCCGCGCCGTCACGTTGTGGCTTCCGCCGTCGTCCCGGAACGGGACCACTGCGCCCTGCTCGGTGTTGTAGACCGACGACGAGTAGGCGTCGGCCGGGCCGGCGACGATGGTGTCGGAGGCGGCCAGCGCCGATCCCCCCGCGAACAGGACTCCCACCGCCACGATGGCAAGCCCGAACACCATCCCTCGCCGGCGATTCCCTCGCTGCTTCGACTCTTCCCTGCGTCGGAACACGTGTACTCCCTCCTACGTCCCGCCGGCCTTGGCGGATTGACTTTCGGTCAGACGGTATTGGAACACTCAGCCGGTCGGAGTGACTCGGTATGCGTCGAAGACCGAGTCGACGTTCCGCAGCCGCGAGATGCACTGCTTGAGCTGCTCGGTGTCACCGACCTCGAGCACGAAGCGGTTCTTCACCATCGGGTGCTTGGTCGTGCATCGCGCCTCCAGGATGTTCAGGCCCGCCTCCGCGAAGGTGCGCGAGAGGTCTTCGAGGAGGCGCGTTCGGTCCCAGGCATCGACCTGGAGCTCCACGCGGTAGGAGGACTCGTTGTCGCCGTCCCACGCCACCTCCGTGAAGCGCTCCGGCGCCTTCTTGAGCGCTGCGACGTTCTTGCAGTCCGCGCGGTGGACGGTGATGCCTCGGCCGAGCGAGACGTAGCCGACGATGTCGTCCCCGGGCACCGGGCGGCAGCACTTGGCGAGCCGCACGGCGACGTCCTCGATGCCTTTCACCTTGATGCCGAAGCTGGTCGCCTCGCGGGTGCGGCGGCGGGCCTCGTCGGTCCCCTTGATCAGGCCCTCGGCCGGCTCCTCCTCGACCACCTCGCCGCGCTTCAGGCGCTGCATCACCTTGTTGGTGACGACCTTGGTGGAGATCTTCGACTGCCCGAGCGCGATGTAGAAGTCGTCCGCCTTGCGGAAGCCCATCTCGCGGATCACGTCGACGATCAGCGGAGAGCCGGCCAGCTTGGGATAGGGCAGGCCCTGCTTCTTGAAGGCCTGGGCGAGGTCGTCGCGGCCCTTGTGCTCCGCATCGTCCCGGCCCTCGCGCTGGAACCAGGCACGGATCTTGTTGCGGGCTCGGCTCGTTCGGACCAGCTTGAGCCAGTCGCGCGACGGGCCCCTGCCCTGCTTGGCGGTCAGCACCTCCACGATGTCGCCGCTGCGGAGCTGGTAGTGGAGCGGCACTATCTTGCCGTTCACCTTGGATCCGACGCAGTGGTGACCGACGTCGGTGTGGATCGAGTACGCGAAGTCGAGCGGCGTGGAGCCGGCGGCCAGGTTCTTGACCTCGCCCTTCGGCGTGAAGACGAAGACCTCGTCCTCGAAGAGGTCGACCTTGAGCGCCTCCAGAAAGGCCTGCGGGCCCTGGTTCTGCTCGTTGTCGAGCAGCTGGCGCAGCCAGGTCATCTTCTGCTTCGGATCCCCGTCGGCGCCGCCCTCCTTGTAGATCACGTGCGCGGCGATGCCGTACTCGGCGAGCTCGTGCATCCCAGGGGTCCGGATCTGAATCTCCAGCGGCCGGCCCTCCGGCCCGATCACGGTGGTGTGGAGCGCCTGGTATGCGTTCGCCTTGGGCATGGCCACGAAGTCCTTGAAGCGCCCGGGCAGGGGCTTCCACAGGGAGTGCACGATGCCGATCGCGCCGTAGCAGTCCTTGACGGAGCCGACCAGGACGCGCATCGCGGTCAGGTCGAAGATCTCGTTGAACTCCCGGCCCTTGCGGGTCATCTTCGTGTAGATCGAATAGAAGTGCTTGGCGCGGCCTGAGATCTCGGCGTCGATCCCGACCTTGGACAGCTCCTTGGCGAGAAACTCGCCGGCCTCCTCGACGTAGCGCTCGCGCTCGGCGCGCTGCTGCGCGACGAGCTCCTTGATCTCGTCGTACTTGCGCGGGTGGAGCGTGGCGAACGAGAGGTCCTCGAGCTCCCACTTGATCGCGTGGATGCCGAGTCGGTGTGCCAGCGGGGCGAAGATCTCGAGCGTCTCGCGCGCCTTCTCCTGCTGCTTCTGCTTCGGCAGCGCGCCGATCGTGCGCATGTTGTGGAGGCGATCGGCCAGCTTGATCAGGATCACCCTGACGTCGGTGGCCATCGCGACCATCATCTTCCGGTAGTTCTCGGCCTGCCTCTCGTCGCGGCTCTTGAAGGTGATCTCCGTGAGCTTCGTGACACCGTCGACCAGCTGGGCAATCTCGTCACCGAAGTCCGCGCGGACCTGATCGAGGCTGGCGCTCGTGTCCTCGACGGTGTCATGGAGGAGAGCCGCGCAGAGGGTCGCGGTGTCGAGGCGCAGGCCGGCGCAGATCCGGGCCACGCCGAGGGGATGGGTGATGAAGTCCTCCCCCGATTTCCGCTCCTGGCCGGCGTGGCTCTCGCAGGCGAAGGCGAAGGCGCGCTCGATCTCCTGGCGGTCGATGGTCTCGGTGGCATCCGAGGCGTGCTCCTCGATCACCGCGAAGAGGTCGCCGAGCAGGGCGCGCTGGTCCGCGGTCAGCTCGCGGGTGATCGGGTCGGCGCGCGGCGCCGGACCGTGCCCGTCGACCTCGCCGACGCGGGTGTGGCCGCGGCGATCGGCGTCGCGCACGGCGCCGTTGCCGTCAAGGGCCCCACCCTTGCCGGTCTCGGTTACGTCTGTGCTCTTGCTTGGAGAAATCGGATGGCCTCCTGGTGTCTGGCGATACAGGCCCCGTAGGCCCGGGATCGCCCCAGATCGGTCCTCTCCGAGGATAAGACCCGCACGGCGGGGGTGGCGCGATCACCCTTCCATTCGCACAGTCCGAGCTCGCTGAGAACCCGCACGCAGCGGGCGGCCGTCTCGGGCGTGCGTGGGTAATCGGAGTCGCCGGCGAGGGCTGCGCGGAGGGCGGGGCCCTCAGCCTCTCCCCCGCATTCGACAAGCGAGCGCCAGATCTCGGCGATCGAGCGGCGGAGGTCCCATTCCCGGCCGAGCAGGCGATCCGCCAGCTGCAGCTCCGCGGGGCCGTAGGCGAGATGGAGGTAGCCACGGTCGTCCGGGTTGGCTTGGGCCAGGCCCTCCAGCGCTTCGCTCGGCGCGGGATCGATAACCACCACATGCCGGAACTTGCGCGGGGCATCGGGCCGCCGAGCCACCACCGTCCAATCGACCAGGACCAGGCCGGCGCCCTTGGGAGTGCGCAGGGCCGCGTCAGAGGATTCGGAGCCGCAGCGGCAACATGCGATCCGCGGGAGGGATGCGCCGAACCGGCGCGGATCCGCGGCGGCGGACGCAAGCTTGGCGCGGCGGCCGGCATCGGCGCAGATCGCCAAGACGGGCTCGCCGCTGGAGATCAGTTCGGCGAGCGAGGCGACTGCCGCGCCGCCGCGGCGGTCGATCAACTCGCGTCCCGGGCCCTCCGCCGCACGGACGTCGAGGAGCGCACCGGGACGCCCGGCCGCGACGCGATCGAGCTCATGCTCCAGCCGCTCCCACCATTCGACGTCCGCGGCGGGGCAGCCATCGCCGCAGGGTCGGCTCTCCGACTCGCCCGGGGCGGCGCTGAGCGGATAGAGCTCCCGCACCACCACACGTGGCTGCTCGGCGCCGTTCCAGCGGTCGACCTCGAGCTCCACCGACAGGTCCAGTTGCTGGTCCTCGCGGCGGGAGATCTCGCCGTTCATCCCGAACGCCACGCCGGCGGCCCGCCCCGCCCCGCTCTCGAGCTGGAAGCGAGAGTGCTTTCCCTCCTCGCCGAGCGGACGCACCTCGCGCAGGCGGCCGGACGGGACGAGCAGCCGCGGGCCCGGATTTCCCATGCCGAACGGGCCGAGGCTCTCCAGCTGGCGCGCGAGGTCCATTCCGATGCCCTCGCGCCCCACGCCGACCAGGGCGTCGAGGCGCTGGTGGCGGACCAGGTCCTCCGGGCCGATCGCCGACCCGGCATGCTCGATGAATGCCTCACGGAACTCATCGAGGCGGCCCGCCTCCAGCTCGAGGCCGGCCGCGGCGCGATGGCCGCCGTACCGGGTCAGGTGCTCGGCTGTGGCGTCGAGGGCGGCGACGAGGTCGAAGCCGGGGATGCTGCGGGCCGATCCCTTGGCTCGCTCGCCGTCCAGGGAGAGCAGGATCGTGGGCTTGAAGTGCCGCTCGACCAGGCGCGACGCGGCGATCCCGACCACGCCGGGGTGCCAGCCCTCGCCGGCCAGCACCAGCGCGGGTGCGTCCGCGAGGGAATCCGGCAGCGTCGAGCGGGCGCGCTCGGCCTCCTCGATGACCTTTCGCTCCGTCGAGCGCCGCTCGGCGTTGGCGCGATCGAGCTCGGCGGCGATCGCGGCGGCGCGGTCGGGGTCGTCGGTGAGCATCAGCTCGACCCCCGCGTCCGCCCGGTAGAGGCGCCCTGCCGCATTGATCCGCGGCCCGAGGCGGAAGCCGAGAGAGCCCGCGTCGACGGTCTCCGGATCCACCGAGGCGGCGGCCATCAGCGCTCGCAGGCCGACACGCGGTCTCTCGCGGAAGATCCGCAGGCCCTCGCGGACGAGGCGGCGGTTCTCCCCCACCAGCGGGACCATGTCGGCCACGGTGGCGAGCGCGACGAGATCGAGCTGGCCGTCGGTCGGGTGCCGCCGGCCCCTCACCGTCTCGGTCGCGCCTCGGCCCGCGGCGTCGCAGAGCGCGGTGGCCAGCTTGTAGGCGACGCCGGCGGCGCAGAGACCCTCGAACGGGTAGCCGGAGACGACCGGATGGATGATCGGGCAGTCCGGCAGCTGCTCGGGCGGCAGGTGATGGTCCGTGACCACGACCTGCATCCCGGCTGCCCGGGCGGCCGCGACCTCCTCGGCCGAGCCGATCCCGCAGTCGACGGTGATGACGAGCTCGGTCCCACGGCGGCGCAGCTGCTCGACGCTCGACATCGTCAGGCCATATCCGTCGGAGAGCCGGTCCGGGATGAACCAGTCGGACTCGGCACCCAGGGAGCGGAGGGTCGAGACGAGGATGGCGGTCGAGGTGACGCCGTCGACGTCGTAGTCGCCGTGGATGGTGATCCGGCCCCGGTCCCGAGCGACCGAGAGGATCAGGTCGCAGGTCTCCTCCATGCCGCTGAACTCGCTGGGCTCGTGGGCCTCGCGCGCCTCGAGGAAGCGGCGGGCGGCATCGACCGTCCGGTAGCCGCGCCGCACCAAGGTCACGGCCACGGGCTCGGCCAGCTCGAGCTCCGCGGCCAGGCGTCTGACCTCGCCGTAGTCGTACGGATCAGCCTGGAATGCTCGCGCTGGTCCGGTCGAGGCCATCCGACCATCTTGAGTTCGGCCCCCGACGGAACCACCCCCGTCAGGGCTGGGTCAAGGCTCGAACGGCTTGAGCCACCTCCCGTGGGTGATCGACGACCTGGCACCACGTGAAGCGGACCACCTCGTATTCCAGGAGCTTCAGGCGGATGTCCCGTGCCCGGTCTCCCTCGAATGCCGAGCGCGAGCCATGCGATCTCCACCCGTCGACCTCGACGATGAGCCGGGCGCGGCGCCAGAGGAAGTCGACCACGAAACGGTCGACCCGGACGTTCACCTCCGGGCGGGGTAAGCGGTGCCGCCGACAGAGCCTGAGGAATCTCGCCTCCAGCTCGCTGCGGGTGCGATCCCGGTCGATGTCGTCGCCAAGCGGTAGGCGCAGATACTCGGCCTGGCGAAGTGCACCGGCGAATTCGGCGGTCGGGAGCACCCGGCGAAGATCCGCCAGCGTCCTGGCCGGCTTCGTCACCGGGATGCGGGCCCGGCGTGTCACATCGGCTGGGGACAGGGTGAGGGATCGGTGGAGGTGAATTCCCTGGCGGCGCCTTCGGCCGCCGCTCCCGGGGACGGTCGCCTCGATCACCCTGCCTGGCGGCAGGATCCCCCAGAGCGCCGCCGCGCTTCGATGGCTGAGCACCGCGCGATCACCGACCGCGAGCACCGCAGCCATCCATCTCCCTTCGTTGCTGATGTTGGGATGGCCGACGGCGTAGACACCGCGATGAACGCGATGCAGGCGGCCGGCAGCGACGCGATCCGCCACCCGGCTGGGGACAAGGCCGCGACTCCGAAGTTGGGCGGCACTCACCACGCCATGCTGGTTCGCCGCGAGGCGTGCGATTGCGGGTTCGCGACCCAACTTGGCGCTTTCTTTCCGCATAGCGGAAACAAGGCGCCAACTCCGCGGATCTCGCCCCTTCATCGCCGGCGTTCGACCGGGCGCCACTTCATCGCCGGTCTTGACCCGGCGAGCGGCTAGATGTGCTCGGCTTCGACTCCCGAGCGCGCGCCCATCGCGTAGACGACCGCCAGGCCGATGATCGTGCCCGGGACGGCGTAGAGCGCGGTGGCAAGGTCAGTGTCGCCGATCGTCTTGCCGAGCAGGATCTGGGCGATCGCGCCGCTCGCCATCGCTCCCACGGTCGCGCCGAGGAAGGCTCCGACGATGCCGCCCTGGAAGCGATCTGGGATGAAGACCGTGAAGTGCCAGAGAGCGACGCCCAGCGTGAACCAGACCAGAGCTGCCATTAGCGGTTCCTCCCGTGCTTTCGCTTCTTGCGTCCGCCGGACTCTCGTGCCCGTCGGAGGGCGGCGGCGCTCGCCTCGCTCAGTTCGGGGCGCTGTTCGCCCCCGCCATTGCCTCCGGCGGGGGGCTCGCCGTCGCCACTGCGCACATCTTCATTGCCGGGGCCGCCATCACCGCCATCGCCTGCGCCCACGCGCGCCGGCGGCTCACTCGGCTCCGGGACCGGCGGCGGCGCCACCGGCCCTGGCGGCTCCGGCACCACGCCCGGAACCTGAGACTGCGCGGGCGCAGGGGCGTCGGCGCGACTCGGAGCCGGCGCGACGGGCACCGGCGTCTCGGCGTGGACCGGCTCCTCAGCCCCGTCCACGCGCGCAACCAGGTTCTCCTCAGGGAAGGCGGGCACGGCTCCGCCCATCTGCTCCTCGATCCGCTCGCGGCGGCGCCGGTAGGCGGGCTCGCGCTCCTTCCAGTGCGTGAGGACCGGCGACGCGATGAAGATCGACGAATACGTACCGGACGCGAGGCCGACCATCATCGCGAAGGCGAAGTCCTTCAGGGTCGCGCCGCCGAAGATGAAGAGCACCGTCACCAGGAAGACGCTCGACAGACCCGTGATCAGGGATCGGGTGAGAACCTCGCTCATGGAGCGGTTGACGATCTGAGAGAAGGTCGCGCGCGGCAGCCGCGGCACGTTCTCGCGGATTCGGTCGAACACGATGACCGTGTCGTAGAGCGAGTACCCGAGGATGGTCAGGAACGCGGCGACGGTGCCGCTGGTCACCTCCCTCCCCGTCAACGAATAAACGCCTCCCGTGATCAAGATGTCGTGGGCCACGGCGATCATCACCGGCACGGCGTACTTCGGCTCGAACCGGAACGCCACATAGGCGGCGATCACGAGCAGCGAGAAGATGATCGCCTCGATCGCGCTCTTCGCCACCTGCTGCCCGAAGGTGGGGCCGACGGTGGTGGCGTCGAAGCCGTTCGGGACGAACCCGTACGCGGACTGCAGTGCCGGCTGGACCCTCTGAACCTGCTCGGGCGCCGCCTTCGAGTCGATCTCGAAGACGTTCGTGCCCAGCTCCTTGTTGGTCGCCTTGGTGATCTGCGCGTCGCTGATCCCCGCCGCATTGACGGTGTCGCGGACGTTGTTGACCGTGGTGGCCTTCTGGAGGCCGACGGTGATCCTGCTGCCGCCCTCGAAGTCGATGCCGAGGTTGAGCTGCTTCGTCGCGAACGAGATGGCGCCGATCAGCAGGATGCAGCCCGAGAGGCTGAAGAAGTACTTACTCGCGCGGCTGAAGTCGAAGTGCCATCTGACGCGCTGCTCCGTGCTCGCGCCGAGGGCCGCGGGCGAGCGCATGAAGCGGGCGCGGCCGAACAGCCCCAGGAAGGCCTGGGTGAAGACCACGGCCGTGAACAGCGAGGCGATCGTCCCGACGCCGAGCGTGAAGGCGAATCCCTTCACGTTCGAGGTGGCGAGCGCGAAGAGGATGAACGCCGTGATCAGCGTGATCACGTTCGCGTCGACGATCGTCGCGATCCCTCGGCGATAGCCGGCGGAGATCGCGCTCAGCATCGATTTGCCGCCCCTCGCCTCTTCCTTTATTCGCTCGAAGATGACGATGTTGGCGTCGGCCGCCACCCCGATAGTCAGGATCAACCCCGCTATGCCCGGCAGGGTCAGCGTGATCGGGATCAGCTTGATCAGGGCGAAGAAGAGCACTCCGTAGATCGCCAGCCCGATCACCGCGACGAGGCCGAGGAAGCGGTAGTAGATGAGCAGGAAGAGGCAGACCAGGATCAGGCCGACGATCCCCGCCTTCAGGCCCTGGTTGAGGGCCTGCTGGCCGAGCGTCGCGGAGACCGTCGAGCTCGAGATCTGCGTCAGGTCGACCGGGAGCGCGCCGATCTGCAGGATCTGAGCGAGGTCGTTGGACTCCTGCTGGGTGAGGCCGTTGATCTCCGCGCCGGTCCGCCCATCGATCCCGTCCGGGTTGTCCACCCAGTTGACGATCGGGCGCGACTTGATCTGCTGGTCGAGGACGACCGCGAAGTGGCCCGAGCTCCCGTCCACGCACTGCGGGTTGCTGCTGCACCCGGGAGGTGCGTTCTGGAGGCCACGCTGGGAGATCGCCTTGGTGACGTCGTGGAACTTCGAAGCGCCGTCACCCGAGAAGCCGAAGGTGACGTCCGGCTGGTTGGACTGGTCGAAGTTCGCCTTCGGGTCGCTGATGTCGGTGCCCGACAGGGCCGGCCGGTCCCTGATCACGAACCACTGCGCATCGGGGCTGTTCTTGTTGTCGGTCTGCGCCTGTCCTTGGTCCGGCTCCTTCTGGACGACCAGGGTGCCCTGGGGGACGGTGAGGATCGTGCTGTTCGCGGGCTCCTTCTGGCCGGGCAGCTCGGAGAACAGGTCCTTCTGCGAGTCGGACGGCCCGGCGATGTAAGCGTGCGTCTGGGAGTTGAAGAGGTAGTACCGCGGGCCGTTCGTCGTGCACTTGTTCTGGAAGCACTCGGGCGTCTGCTTGGAGGCGAGCTGCACCGCGTCGTAGAGCCGGCTGAAGGAGGCCTCCCCGTTCGGCACGTTCGTCTTTGCCGGATTCGGGATGACATTCGGCTCCCAGTCGTAGAAGTACAGCTGCGCCGTCTCCCCCACCTGCTTGCTGGCGTTCGCGGCGTTGCTCACGTCGGGAAGCCCGACCCGGATCGAATCCGAGCCGATCCGCGAGATCTCCGGCTCGGACACGCCGAAGGCGTCGGTCCGCTTGCGGATGATCTCGATCGACCGATCGATGTCGGTCCCGTCGATCGTCGGGTTCTGAGGCGTGGGCTTCGCCTGGAAGATCAGCTCGGTCCCGCCCTTCAGGTCGAGGCCGAGGGTCGTCGTCTTGGTCGCGATGACGATCCCCGATCCGAGGATCAGGAGTGCGACGAAGGCGAGGATGAAGATGTTGCGGCGGCGGTTGCTCACGGTGTCAGGGGCACGCTAGCGGCAGGACTTGCTGCAGGGTAAACGCGTTCTGGCGCCGTTCGGATCGGACTTCTACTCGGGCGTCAGGACGAGCAGCAGCCCGCCGTCGTCGTCGTACGCAGGGAAGAGGTCCGCCGTTGCCTCCGTCGGCAGGTCGCCCTCGGCGTTGACGGCCACCTTCTTTCCGAGCGACCGGACTCCCCATTCGAGCGTCGTCTCGATCGGGTCGGTCTCGCCGTTTCCGTCGACGTCCGCCGTCGGGCCGCCGTCGCCCTTGTCGATCCACTGCAGGCCGAGGACCTCGCGGACGGGGCGCCCGATCACCTGCTCGTCCTTCAGGCCCGTCAGCTCGAAGGCACCCTTGCCGAGGTCGAGGACCCTGCCCTGCTGGTCGCAGGTGAAGAAGGCGGCTCCGGGCGCGGGCATGTAGTCGTCGAGCAGCTCGAAGAGGAAACCGAAGCCGCACCTCGAGCAGCCCTTGGGCCGCGTCGAGAACCCCGCGGTGCGCTCCCCGCTCAGCTCCCTGTTCCCGCAGTTCGGACAGATGAAGTACGGCATTCCTGAAAAAGGCTAGCCGACGGATGAGTGTGGCTTCGCCATCAGATCGCGGCCACAAGCGGCCGGCCGGCATAACCGCTCGTGGCTTCGCCCCTCGCTCAGAGGAGGCCGACCTGGTGGCCGCTGGGAACCGGCAGTCCCAGATGCTCGTAGGCCCTCTCGGTGAGGACGCGGCCGCGCGGGGTGCGCTTCACCAGGCCCTGCTGAAGGAGATACGGCTCGAAGACGTCCTCGATCGTGTCGGCCTCCTCGCCGATCGCGACGGCCAGCGTCGAGAGCCCGACCGGCCCGCCGCCGAACTTGGAGGCGATCAACTCGAGCAGCTGGCGGTCATGCCGGTCGAGCCCGGCCCGGTCCACCTCGAGCATCTCGAGCGCGTCCGACGCGAGCTCGCCGTCGATCGCGCCCCGCTCCTTGACCTCGGCGAAGTCGCGCACCCGGCGCAGCAGCCTGTTGGCGACGCGGGGCGTCCCGCGGGCCCGGCTGGCGATCTCCTCCGCCCCGTCCGGGGTGATCTCGATGCCGAGGATCCCGGCCGACCGCAACACGATCTGGCGCAGGTCCGTCGCGTCGTAGTGCTCGAGCCTGTGTGAGACGCCGAAGCGGTCGCGCAGAGGGGTCGTGAGCAGGCCGGTGCGGGTGGTTGCGCCGACGAGCGTGAAGGGAGGCAGGTCGAGCGTCACCGTGCGAGCGCCCGCCCCCTGGCCGAGGACGACCGGCAACCGGCGGTCCTCCATCGCCGGATAGAGAGTCTCCTCGACGGCGCGGCCGAGGCGATGGATCTCGTCGATGAAGAAGACGCTGCCGGGCTCCAGCGAGGTCAGAAAGGCCGCGATGTCAGCCTTGCGCTCGAGCGCGGGCCCCGCCGTCTGCACCATCGGCACGTTGAGCTCCGCGGCGATGATGTGCGCGAGCGACGTCTTGCCGAGGCCCGGAGGCCCGGCGAGCAGGACGTGGTCAAGCGCTTCCTCGCGCCGGCGCGCTGCCTCGATGAAGATCCCGAGCTGCTGGGTGACCTGGACCTGGTTGACGAAGTCCTCGAGCTTGGGGGGGCGCAGCGACTGGTCGAAGTCCTCCTCGGCGCCGACCGCCCGCGCGTCATGGATGACGACCTCCGTCTCGCCATCGTCGTCGATCCCGGGAGTGCGGATCCCCTTGCCCGGTTCGATGCTCACGCCGCCTTCGCCCCCGCGGCGCTGCGAAGGGCCGACTGCACGATCTCCTCGGCGGTCTCGCCCTCGGCGGCGGAGAGAAGCTTCGCCGCCTCGGGCGGCGTGTAGCCGAGATTGAGCAGCCCCTCGCGCGCGAGGGACCGGGGGTCCTCCTCGCCGGCGGCGAGGACGGGGCCATCGGCATCTCCTTCGATCTCGCCGGCCACTTTCTCGCGAAGCTCGACGATGATCCGCTCCGCGGTGCGCTTGCCGACACCGGGAACGGCCTGGAAGCGCTTCGCGTCACCGGCCGCGATCGCGCGCAGCAGCTCCCTGACCGTTCCCCCGGAGAGCACGGCCATCGCGACTTTCGGGCCGACGCCGCCCACGGAGATCAGGTGCAGGAAGAGGTCGCGCTCCTCCTCGCTGGCGAAGCCGTAGAGGCTGAGCGAATCCTCCCTGGCGACGAGGTGGGCGTGCAGCGCGGCGTGCTTGCCACGAGTCGGCACCGCCTTGAGCGTCTCCGACGACACCGCCAGGCGATAGCCGACGCCGCTCGCGTCAATCACGACGTAGTCGGGGCGGCGCACCAGAACCTCTCCGCTGACGGAGGCGATCATCCCTCGGGATTCTGCGCCGGGGATCGGATGCCTTTATGCGCGGCGCGCCGCAGGCGCGACCCGATTCTCATGAAGCGGCGCTAGCCCGCCAGCTGCTGGCGCGACGCGAGCGTCGGCGTCGTGCCCACGCGTGGCCTGGCGAATTGGGAGACCGCGCTCCGCGCGCCAGCGGTCCCGGCGTGGCAGATCGCCACGGCGAAGGCGTCCGCGGCGTGGTCCGGCGACGGCGGCTCGGGCAGGCCGAGCAGGTGCGCCACCATCCGCTGCACCTGGCCCTTGCCGGCGGAGCCGGAGCCGCAGACCGCCTTCTTCACCGCCTGAGGCGTGTAATCGAAGCAGGGCAGCGACTCGCTGGCCGCCGCCAGCATCGCGACACCCCTCGCCTCGCCGACGCTCAGCGCCGACGCCACGTTCTTGCCGAAGAAGAGATCCTCGAGCGCCATCGCCTTCGGCTCGTGCCACCGGATCAGCTCGCCGAGGGAATCGTGCAGCTTGGCGAGGCGCTGCTCGACCGGCAGGCCGGAATCGGTCTCGATCACCCCGCCGTCGAGCGCGACCATCCGCTCACCCGACGTGCGAACCACGCCGAATCCGGTATTGGCAGTACCCGGATCGATACCGATGACGATCACGCTTCTTCATTCTCACTCGCGCCCCGGATGTCCTTCATCGGCGGGAAACGCGTTCCCGGAGAGAGCGCGAAAAAAGAAAGGGCCGCCCGGGAGCGGCCCTCTCCACTTCGTGACTTTCGTGCGGCTACTTCTGCCTGTTGACGAGGTTCATGTGGATGCTCGCCATGTTGAGGACGTGGGTGGGCGAGGTGCTGAAGTTGAGCACCTTGAACTGCCACGTCCCCCTCGCCGGCACGCCGCCGAAGAACGCGAGGCTGACATTGCCCTCCGTGCCCGCCCATGGCTGGCCGAGCGAGTTGTCCGGGGATCCGTCCGGGCACCCGGGCGGGGGCGGCGAGGGATTGTTCTCGCAGATGCCGATCGGCGAGTTGGGCGTCTGGGTGAGCGGCCCGATGCCCGTGATGTCCGAATCGCCGAAGTCGAACGCCGGATTGTCGAGGAACACCGTCCGGCCATTCGGGGCGATGATCTTCAGATCCAGGTCGTCGAGACCGCCGGCTGGATCGCTGGCCTGGTAGGTCGCCGTCAACGAGTCGGGGCTCACGACCTTCCCCTTCGCCTTCTTGCCGACGGTGAACGGAACCGTCACGGCACCGGCGATCTGATTCGTGCCGTCTCCGGCCGGAACCGCCACCGGCGTGGAGCTGGTCAGGGTGATCGAGTTGCCGCCCTTCTTCTTCTTCTTGCCCTTCTTGGCTTCCGCCACGCTGCCGGACATCAGGCCCACGGTCACGCTGAGCGCCAGTGCGAGGACGCCCAGGAGAGCGAGACGGGATCTCTTGCTTCGCATTCCGAAGAACCTCCCGAGTCGGTATCCCGGATCGCCGGTCTCCCTTCCCGGCGTCCGGCTCGGGGACAACCTATCCGCCCGTCCGGGCGCTGTGAACCCGCAAACGCCGTTGACCTTGACGGCGCCGAGCGAGCGGATAGGATCGCCGGCGTGGGAACCGGGGAGAAGCGGATTCTGCGCAGACGACTGGCGATGATCGGCGCCGCCGCGCTCGTTGCCCTGCTCGCGCTCGGCGCCGCCTCGCCGGCGGTCGCCAAGAAAAAGAAGAAGAAGGTGCAGCCGGCGGTGACCACGACCGCGCTTGCGCCCATCTCCTCCGGCGGGAGCGCCTCCGCAACCGCGAATTGCCCCGGCAAGACGCACATCTCGGGCGGCGGTTACGTCACCGCTCCGCACTTCGATCCGAGCAACAACACCGGGCTACGCGCCGTCTCGTCGACCTCCATCTCGGCCGGAGCAACCGGCTGGAACGCAACGGCGGACGTCTTCAGCAGCCCGACGTCCAGCGGGAGCATCACCACGATGGCCCGGTGCGAGAGCAACTCGCTGGGCAAGCTGGCCGTGGTCGTCACCGGTACCGCGACCGTGCCCTCGGGAACGGTCGACAACCTCGTGATCCATTGCCCCAGTGGCAGCCATGTGGTCGGCGCGGGGTACGACGGGACGGGTCTGGCGAGCTACGTCAACAGTTTCGCGAGCTTCCGGATGTTCATCCTGCAATCGCGACGCACGGCGATCAACCAGTGGACGATCTCGGCGTTCGAGAGCAGCGCGAACCCGGCCAGTGGGACGATCAGCGTCGCAGCTATCTGTGAGCGCAACGCCAAGGGGCGTTCGATCGGCGAGGTGACCCAGATCGCCTCCTTCGGGAACCTCTCGCGCGCGTCCGTGGACGCGACCTGCCCGGCGAAGCAGCACGTTCTCTCCGGCGGCTATCTCCTCTCTCCGATCCCGGCGAACTCCGGTGCGCCGCCGATCGTCGGCGTCGACGAATTCGAGCCGGTCGGAAAGAGCACCTGGCACCTCGGACTGCACACGGTCGGCTCGCAGCCCCCCGGCAGCTCGGTCGCGACCTACGCGTACTGCGCGAAGGACACGATCAAGAAGAAGAAACGGAAGAAGAAGAAGAAGAAGAAGTAGCCCCCGCCGCCTAGCTCGCGGCCGCGACCCTCTCCAGCACTTCCTCGGGCATGTCGAAGTTCGCGTGCACGGAGTCGACGTCGTCGTGCTCCTCCAGCGCGTCCATCAGGCGGAGCAGCGGCGGCGCATCGCTCTCTCCGACCTCGACGGTGCTCTTGGGCTCCATCGACACCTCGGCGGACTGAATCTCCACCCCCGCCGCCTCGATGGCCGATCGGACCGCCGCCAGATCCGTCGCATTGGTCGTGACCTTGAGCAGGTCGCCGTCCTCGATCACGTCCTCCGCCCCGGCGTCGATCGCGGGCATCAGATCGTCCTCGCCATAGCGCTCGCCGTCGACGAGGATCACGCCGCGATTCTCGAACTGCCAGGCGACCGAGCCTGGCTCGCCGAGGCTCCCTCCGTTTCGCTCGAAGGCATGCCGGATCTCCGAGCCCGTCCGGTTGCGGTTGTCGGTCAGGGTCTCGACCAGGATCGCCGCGCCGCCGGGGCCGTAACCCTCATAGGAGACGCTCTCGATGGCCGCGGCGTCCGCGCTCTCCCCGGTCCCGCGGTCGATCGCCCGCTGGATGTTGTCCTTGGGCATCGACGCGTCGCGAGCCTTCTGCACGGCGAGCCCGAGCGCGGGGTTCGCGTCGACGTTCCCGCCGCCGTCACGGGCCGCGACGGTGATCGCGCGCGCCAGCTTGGTGAAGAGCTTGCCGCGCTTCGCGTCGGCGGCGCCCTTCTTGTGCTTGATGGATGACCACTTGGAGTGACCTGACATGCCTCGATTCTAGGAGGCCGCCGAGAAGCGGACGGGGCACCCACCTGGGGCGCCCCGACCGCACTCACAGCCCGTCCATGCTCTCGCCGGCTACTTCTTGGGGTTGGTCTCCTTGATCGTCAGCCGGTAGCAATCGACCGTGCCGGTGCCGTGCTGGTTGTTGTCGTCCATCGCCAACAGCGACCAGAGCGCGTTGGTCGCCTTCTTCCCGCCCAGCCCGTTGAGCTGGTTGAGGTTCTCCTGGGGCGCATACGTGCCCACGAACGGCGCCTGGAGACTGGGCGTGCTGATCAGCGTCGGCGAGTTGCTGTCGAACGTCGTCAGGCCCCCCGAGCATCCGGCGAACCCGTTGCCGTAGTTATTGCCGTTGCCTCCGACGTCGTGCGCGAGGTTGATCACGCCCCTCGGCGTGGCGAGATAGAGCTCGAGGTCGGCCGCAAACGGATGCGTGATCCGAACGCCGACGGTGACATGCTTGATCTTGCCCCTCGGATTGAGCTTCGCCACCTTGACCGAGTCGCGTACCAGCTGCACCGCGGCGCCGCCGCCGTCCGGGATGTTGAGCGGCACTCCGCCAGAGGGCGCTCCGACTCCCACCTGGAACGTCTTGGTGATCACCTTCTTCCTTGCCTGCGCGGCCGGGGCCGCGAGAACGAGACCCAGGGCCAGCGCCGCGACGGCGACCACTCCCAGCTTGCGTCCGAACATGATGTCCCTCCTGTAATCAGGGCTCGTCTCCGCTCGAGCGCCTGCTGTTGTCGTCCTTGAAAACCCGCGCCTAGCGGGCGAGTTGCGCGTCAGCGCTTCTTCTTCTTCTTGCACTTCTTGGCCGCGGCGGCGCGTCCGTGCTTCTTCTTCTTCTTTTTCTTGCACTTGGCGGTGTAGGTGATTGCCACCGACGAGACACCGCTTGTGTCCAGGCCGCTGAGCGTTCCGGAGGCAACGGCGGCAAATACCGACGAGCCGCCGCCTCCACCCGCTCCCCCTGCCATCCCGTTGTTGCCGGCGGCACCGCCACCGCCACCGAAGGCGCCTCCGCCCCCGCCACCGCCCTGGCCGGCGCCGCCGGGACCATTCCCTCCTCCGGCGCCCCCGATCCCGAGCGTGCCGGCGATCCCGTTGAGGGGTGCTGTGAATCCCGCACCGCCCGCACCGCCCCCAGTGGCGGTCGCCCCCCCGCCGCCGCCATGTGCGGTGAGATCGCTGCCGGAGCTCCCCGTCGCGCCCGCGTCGCCCCCCGAGCCGCCGCTACTCGAGCCGTTGTCGCCGGCACCCGCCCCGCCGCCCCCGCCCGCGACGATCAGGCGGGATCCGATCGAATTGAGGCTGGCGGCGGGCACGGTCCGAACATCAGATGCGCCGCCACCCCCGGCGCCTCCGAACGAGAGCGGAGCAGCAGCGCCTCCGGCGGCGCCACCGTTAAAGCCTCCGATCCCTGGGGTCGACCCAGAGGGGCTCCCGCCGTTGCCGCCGACCTCCACATAGAGGGTCTCGCGCGGGGTCACTCGCAGATCGGCGGACGCGAGCCCTGCGAGACCACCGAGCACGCCTGCAACCTGTGCCCCCCTGCCGCCCACCGCGTTCACGTGAATCGTCTTTACGCCAGCCGGGACGACGAACGTTCGCTCCGTGCCCGTGAAGCCGAAGGTGACCGTGGTCGCCGCCTGCGCCGCGCCGGCCATGAGCAGGCAATTCAACGCGACCGACCCCCCGATCAGTCCGGCTCGAAGGCGACTCATTCGCCTCTTCCTACAAGGATCAACCGGCTCAGACGACGAATTGACCGTCGCGCTGCAGCGGCTCGCCGTCGACCTCGATCTGCCCGCCCTTGCGGAGGTCGCAGATCATGTCCCAGTGGATCGCCGACTCGTTGATGCCGCCGGTCTCCGGATATGAGCGGCCGACCGCCAGGTGGACGGTGCCGCCGATCTTCTCGTCGAGCAGGATCTCGCCGGTGCCGGCGGTGATGCCGTAGTTGGTGCCGATGCCGAGCTCGCCGAGGCGGCGCGCCCCTTCGTCGGTGTCGAGCATCTCGATCAGGAACTCCTCGCCCTTCTCGGCGCTGGCATCGACGACCTTGCCGCCCTGGAAGCGGAAGCGCACGCCGGCCACCTCGCGGCCGGCATAGCTCGCCGGCAGGTGGAAGGTGATCTCCCCCTCCGCGGAGTCCTCAACGGGACCGGTGAAGAACTCGCCGTCGGGCATGTTGTGCTTGCCGTCCGCGGCGATGAAGGTGCGGCCCTCGATGCCGAGCCGAAGATCCGTGCCGTCGCCGGTGACGTGAACCTCGGAGCGCCCCTGGATCCAGTCGGCTAGCCGCTTGGTCTCCTCGGATGTCCGCGCCCAGGCGCCGACCGGGTCGTCGTCGGTCGCCAAGCAGGCGCCGTAGTAGAAGTCCTCGTAGGCGGCAAGGCCCATCCCCGCCTCGGAGGCGTAGGCGTGCGTCGGGAAGAGGGTGAGCGCCCAGCGGTAGGTGCCCTCGGCGCTCCGCTCCATCGCCTTCTTCATCAGGGACTGCGTGGCCGCCTGGCGCGTCGCCTGCCGTTCGGGCGGTACCTGGGAGAGCGCGCGCGTGTTCTGGCTCGCCATCACGGCGATCCGCACGTCGGCGTTCTCCACGGCCCATTCCGCGACCGGTGAGATCCACTTGAGCTGCTCGTCGGAGGCGTGCTCGAAGAAGGAGGCGGATTGGCCCTCCAGCGCCATGTTCACGATCGGGTTCCCCCCGGCCTTCAGGACCTCCTCGTAGACCGCCTGCAGCAGGGGCTCCGCCGCCGACTCGCCCTCGATGGTGCACACGTCCCCCTCCGACACCCTGGTCGAATGGCGAACGAGGATCTGCGCCAGCGCGGTTACCCGTGGATCCCGCATGGCGAAAACCTACCGAGACGCCCGTTCGGGGTCCCGGGCCGCGGTGCACATCGCCATGAAGGAGGCGTGCAGCCGGCTGTCGTCGGTGAGCTCGGCGTGGAATGCGACTGCGAGGACGTTGCCGTCACGTACCGCGACCGGATGACCGTCGACCTCCGCCAGGACCTCGACTTCGGGCCCATGCTCCTCGACCCACGGGGCCCTGATGAAGACCGCGCGGAGCGGCTCCTCGCCCATCCCCGCGACCCGCAGGTCCTCCTCGAAGCTCGCGAGCTGGCGGCCGAACGCGTTGCGGCGGCAGAGGTAGTCCCCCAGACCGAGGTGATCGCGGTCGCAGACGATCATTCCGGCGCAGCTCCCGAGGATCGGCCCGCCCGAGTCGTGGAACGACGGGATCGCCTTGTCGAGTCCCTCCCGCTCCATGCCCTTGGAGATCGTGGTCGACTCGCCGCCGGGGATCACGAGGCCGTCCAACCCGACCAGCTGGTCCGGCGTCCGGACCTCGCCGGCGGATGCACCCAGCGCCTCCAGCATCAACCGGTGCGCCTGAAAGTCGCCCTGCAGGGCGAGTACCCCGATCTGGAGCGGACCGTCGCTCAAGCGCCGCGGCCCTGCAGCAGGCCGCCATCCTGCGCGAGGGCCTCGATCTCGAGACCGGGCATCGCGTCGCCGAGCTCCATCGAGGCCTGGGCCACTCGCTCCGGGTCCTCGAAGTGGGTGGTCGCCTCGACGATGGCACGGGCGCGGCGGTCGGGGTCCTCGCTCTTGAAGATCCCCGAGCCGACGAAGTTGCCCTCGGCCCCGAGCTGCATCATCAGCGCGGCATCCGCCGGTGTGGCGATGCCGCCGGCGCAGAACAACGGGACAGGAAGCCAGCCGCGCTCGGCGACCTCCTGGACCACATCGAGCGGAGCCTGATGCTCCTTGGCGGCACCGGCGAGCTGCTCGGGGCGAAGCGAAGAGAGGTGCTTGATGCCGTCGGTGATCTCGCGCATGTGGCGGACGGCCTCGACGATGTTGCCGGTGCCGGCCTCTCCCTTTGAGCGGATCATCGCGGCGCCCTCACCGATGCGGCGGAGCGCCTCGCCGAGGTTGGTGGCCCCGCAGACGAACGGCACGTCGAAGGCGAGCTTGTCGATGTGGTTCGACTCGTCGGCCGGGGTGAGGACCTCGGACTCGTCCACGTAGTCGACCTCGAGGGACTGGAGCACCTGCGCCTCGGCGAAGTGGCCGATGCGCGCCTTGGCCATCACGGGAATCGTCACTGCCTCCTGGATCTCCTTGATCACGGCGGGGTTCGACATCCGGGCGACGCCGCCCTGCGCGCGGATGTCCGCGGGCACCCTCTCCAGCGCCATCACCGCGCACGCCCCGGCGTCCTCCGCGACCTTCGCCTGGTCGGCGTTCGTGACGTCCATGATCACCCCGCCCTTGAGCATCTCGGCGAGGCCTGTCTTGACTCGGAATGTGGCGCGCTCGGCCATCGGCTGGTCCAATAGTAGAAGGGCGACGTGTTTGCCTCAGTGGTGGCCGGGCAACCTTTTCCTACCTCACCGTTAGGGGGCTCAGCAGGTGGGGTTGGCGTAATGACTTGGGGTCCATTTCCCCCGGACCCCGATATCGGCTACAGGTCCGGATCGCCCCCCGGGCCTGTGGTCATGCGTCTTCCCGAACGCGACGCGGCTACTTCAGCTTGAAGGCGCGGATCCGATCGCGGTGCGCGGCCTCGTCACGGGAGTAGACCCCATGAGCCAGGGCCTGTACGAGCCCCATCAGCGCCGCGTTGGAGCGGATGTAGGACGGGCCGTTCGAGCTGTAGTAGAGCATCAGCTCCGAGTGCTCGGCCACGTCCGAGAGGGTCGCGTCGGTGATCGACAGCGTCCGCGCGCGGCGGTGGCGGGCAAGCTTGAGGGCGCGCAGGATGAGCGGGTGTGCGCGTCCGGCGGTCAGCACCACGAGGAGCGTGTCCTCGTCCATGCGCGAGAGCTTCTGGATGTTGTCCTGGCTCGGCGAGGCGACGATCTCCGCCCGTACGTCGAGCAGGCCGAGCAGGTGGCGGAGGTAGCTGGCGAAGAACGCCATCTGCTCCACCCCCACGATCAGTACCCGCCGGGACGTCGCCAGAGCCGAGACGGACGCCTCGACCTGCTCGCGGGTCAGGCTGCGGGCCGTCTCCTCGATGTTCGAGTAGTCCGCGCCGAGTGAGGCCTCGAATTCCGAGTGATCGAAGTTGAAGAGTGCCGCGGCGCCGCTGCCCCCGTTGCCGTTCGGCTGACTCTCGGCGACCTTGTGCCGGTACTCCTCGATGGCTGACTGCTGCAGCTCGGGGTATCCGTCGAAGCCGAGGGCCTGGGAGAAGCGGACGACGGTGGATGAGGACGTGTTCGCCCGGCGCGCCAGCTCCTCGGCGGTCTGGAAGGCCGCCTCATCGAGATGGTCGACGATGTAGCGGGCGACGTCCTTCTGGGACCGCGAGAAGTCGTCGAAGCGCTCGGTGATGAAGTCCGAGAGGCTCTTGCGAGCTGGATGAGTCTTTGTCGCGGTCCGTGCCACGGGCGATGATTTCGCTGCCCGTGTGGGTTTCCCTTCTGACTTTCTCCTGAATGTGGTTGGATCGTCGTGTGAGCCTCGATGGGCAGCTCCGCCGGACCAACCGGAACATGATCGCCTTCGACCTTCTGCTCGGGTCGGGCGCCCTCTTCGCGCCCTCACAGACACTGCGGGTCCTGGGACACGACGAGCCCTCGGACGATGCGAAGGAGCTCTTCCGCCGCTGCGGCCCGATCTGGCTCACCTTTGCTGCCGCCCACCTGGTGGCCTACCGGCGCAATCGCCCCAAGGACTGGTGGGCGCTGTCCTGGCTGCGAGGCACCGAGCTCGCGACCGACATCGTCTGGTCGCGCTCGTCCGCCTTATCCCGCCCGGGCGCGCGCGCCGGCCTCTGGTTCGCGGGGCTCAGCAACCTGGCGATGACGCTCGGGTTCGCGTACCTCTCCGAGACCGAGTCCTAGCCGCCCCGGTCAGACCGACTTCGCGTCGGCGCTGCATGCCTTGAAGCCGAGGCTCCTGGCGAGCTTCCGTCGTTGCGGCGCCGTCTTGACCACCACGGCCTGGGCGTCTCCGTAGCCGCGAGAGTCCTGGTTGTCGGCCGCGTCCTGCCCCTTCTTCATCTGGTCGATCGCCCGGTTGCGAGCGCTCAGGTAGGCGTCCAGGGGCGTGCGCAGACCATCGGGCGGCTCGAGGTCGTCGATCGTCGAGCTCGTGCTCTCCGCGACCGAGATGAGCGCCTTCGTCTGGTCCACGGCCTCGGTCGCGTTCGCCGGCGGCGTTGCCTGGATCTGGGTGAACTTGGCGGTCTCGGTCCGGCAGGCCTGGTCGGCCTTCTGGATGAGCTCGGCAGCCGTGACTTGCTCTTTTCCTCCTCCGCAACCTATGCCCAGCGAAAGGATCGCCAGCGCTGGGACCAGGAGGAGCAATCGCGTGTCGCGGAACATTTCGAACGAAGACTCTAGCCACGGCCGGGGCGCCTGCTTCAATAGTGAGACCAGAGAAAGGAGGTGGTCCTAACTTGAATTCATTGCTTGACGGGACTCTGGAGGTGCAGGGCCGCTAGGCCTGGGCGCTAGTACGTAGGGCCCAAGGGGCCGTCAGGACGGCACGCGGCCGTCCGGCGGAATCCAACCCGGGCACCGGCGAGCGAAGGGAGGTGGGAGACGTCCCGCCCCACCGCAAATCCCCAGCTCGCTAGTCACCGCGTCAAATGCGAAGGGCCGCCTCTCACGAGGCGGCCCTTCGTGCTTCTGGGGATTTGCAGCGAGGCCTAGCCGCCGAGGTTGCTCACCCTGGTGTCCAGCTTGTTGACGTCGTTCTGCAGGTTCTTGATGTCGGTCGCCTGCGTCGCGGTCGTCGTGTTCAGGGTGTTGACGCTGTTCTGGATCGCGTTCACCGACGTCTGCAACGAGTGCAGCTGCCTGTCGATGCTGGTGGCCGTCTCGGCCGCCTTCGCGCCCTGCGCCTTGACCTGGCCCTGCACCTGCGATGCCGTGGTGCCGAGCTGCTGCTCGAGCTGGGTCTTGGTCGCATCGGCGATGTCCTGATCGCTCTTGTTGCCGTTCTTGGCGCTGATTCCGATCACGAGGCCGACGACGCCGACAACCAGCGCCAGTCCGGCCAGGATCATTGCGGTTCGTGGGTTCATGCGGCCGAACCTAAACGCTGGCCAGGACGGCTCGCGCCTAGAGCAGTCCGATGGCGAGGCTGACGATGATCGCTCCGATTGTGCCGAAACGTTCGAGAGCCGCGCGATGAAGCGCTGGAACGGACCGTGGGAACGCCCCAGAACCCGATTTCACCCGAACGTGATGAGGACGCGCCGCACGCACTAGGGTTGGCTCCGCAAGGCTGATGGCGACCGCCGACGACAAGCTCAGCAAGCTGCTCGAACAGCTCAAGGAGGAGCCGCGAGGCGCCTGGCTGGTTGAGGACGCACCTCAGGAGGCGATTCCCGAGCACGCGATGGACTCGATCGCAGCGATGCGCCTCGTCGAACAGGAGTTGGCCGTCGAGGGGATCCCCGAGAGGAACCTGGCGACCTTCGTCACCACCTGGATGGAGCCCGAGGCCCGCGTGGTGATCGACGAGAACCTGCACCGCAACTTCATCGATCACGCCGAGTACCCGATGACGGCGGAGATCGAGCAGCGGTGCATCAGGATGCTCGCCGAGCTCTTCAACGCGCCGGGCGAGACGACCGGGGCGCGCACCCAGGGGTCCTCCGAGGCGATCATGCTCGGTGCTCTCTCGCTGAAGTGGAAGTGGCGGCAGCGGCGCGAGGCGGACAAGAAGCCGACCGACAAGCCGAACCTCGTCTTCGGCGGCGACGTCCACGTCGTCTGGGAGAAGTTCTGCCGCTACTTCGACGTCGAGCCCCGGATCGTCCCCCTGCAAGCCGGCAAGTACACGATCGGCCCCGAGGACGTGGAGCCACACCTCGACGAGAACACCATCGGTGTGGCAGCGGTGGTCGGGACCACCTTCACCGGCCACGCCGATGACGTCGTCGGGATCAACCAGCTGCTGCTCGACCACAAGAACGAGAAGGGGATCGACATCCCACTCCACATCGACGGCGCCAGTGGCGCCTTCGTCTGGCCCTTCCTCTACCCGGACTCGAAGTGGGACTTCCGCCTCGAGCAGGTTCGCTCGATCAACGCCTCTGGCCACAAGTTCGGGCTGGTGTACCCGGGGATCGGATGGTTGATCTTCCGCGAGAAGTCAGACCTCGCGGAGGACCTCGTCTTCTATGAGAACTACCTCGGCAAGACCGACGCGACCTTCACGCTCAACTTCTCGACAGGCTCCGCGATGGTGCTGGCCCAGTACTACAACTTCGTCCGCTTCGGCAAGGCCGGCTACCGGGCGATCATGGGGATCATGCAGGAGAACTCAGAGGCGCTCGCCAAGGACCTCGAGGGCATTGGCCCCTTCCAGATCATCGGCGAGGGCGAAGAGACGCTTCCGCTGGTCGCGTTCAACCTCGCGGAGAAGCAGGCCTACGACGAGTTCGACATCGCCTTCCAGCTCTCGGCCGAGCGCGGCTGGATGCTGCCCGCCTACACGATGCCGCCGGATGCCCACGACGTGAAGATGATGCGGGCGCTCGTCAAGGTCAACCTGAGCCGGTCGCTGGTCGACCGGCTGGTGGAGGACATCGGTGACGCGATCAAGACCCTGGAGAAGAAGGGTCCCGTCAGCGAGTCCGAGCGCAAGCGCGTCAAGACCAGCGTCACCCACTGACGGGCTGTCCATTCCGCGATCCTCCGTTCGTCTCCGAGGCGACACTCTCAACAAGGAGGAAGCCATGAAGTACGTGCTGCTGATTCATCAGGGGAGCACCCCCACCCCGGGGAGCGACGCCTGGAACGAGCTCTCCGAGGACGAGCAGAAGCAGGTGTACGCGGACTACCAGGCGCTCAACGAGACGCCGGGGGTCACGCCGAACGACACGCGACTCGACTCTCCGGAGATCGCGACCACCGTCCGCGTGCAGGACGGCAAGACACTGACCACCGACGGACCGTTCGTGTCCGTCAAGGAGGCGCTCGGCGGCTGGCTCACCTACGAGGCCGATGACCTCGACCGCGCGATCGAGCTCGCATCGAAGATTCCGGCGGCCCGTCTGGGCGGTGGAATCGAGATCCGGCCCGTCGTGGGGAGCTAGCGATCCTCGAGCAGGTCTTCCGAGACGAATGGGGCCGCGTCCTCGCCAGCCTGATCGGCTTCCTCGGCAGCTTCGAGCTCGCCGAGGAGGCCGCTCAGGAGGCCTTCGCGATTGCCGCCGAGCGCTGGCCCCGGGAGGGGACCCCCGACAACCCGAGGGCCTGGCTCGTGACGACCGCGCGAAACCGGGCGATCGACCGGATCCGGCGGGACCGCACCCTCGCCGAGAAGACGAAGCTGCTCGACCTTCCCGAGCCGACGGAGATCGAAATGGATGAGACGGCGATCCCCGACGAGCGCCTCGAGCTGCTCTTCACCTGCTGCCATCCGGCACTCGCGCTCGAAGGCCAGGTCGCGCTGACCCTCCGGACGCTCGGAGGGCTGACCACCGAGGAGATCGCCCGCGCCTTCCTCGTCCCGAGGGAGACGATGGCCAAGCGGCTGGTCCGGGCGAAGCACAAGATCGAGGCCGCGGGAATCCCGTTCCGCGTACCCCCCACCCATCAGCTTCCCGATCGGCTCGCAGCGGTTCTCGCCGTGATCTATCTGATCTTCAACGAGGGCTACGGCGGCCGCGGGGATCTATCCGCCGAGGCGATCCGCATCGACCGGGCGCTGGCCGATCTGATGCCCGATGAGCCGGAGGTCTTCGGGCTGCTGGCGCTGATGCTGGCGAACGACGCCCGGAGCGAGGCGCGGTTCGCGGACGGCGAGCTGGTGCTGCTCGCCGACCAGGACCGCTCGCGCTGGGACGGCGCGGAGCTCGACCTGGGCCGGAGGGCCCTCGACCGGGCCATGGCCCTCGGCGGTCGTGGCCCGTATGTGCTGCAGGCCGCCATCGCCATCCTCCATACGGAGGAGGAGGTGGACTGGCCGCAGATCGCCGCCCTATACGGCGAGCTGGCCCGATTGACCGGCTCACCGGTGGTGGAGCTCAATCGTGCGGCCGCCATAGCCGAGTCCGGCAATAGCGACGCCGCCCTCGCGCTGGTGGATGGCCTGGATCTCGACGGCTACCACTACCTGCACGCGACCCGCGCGGAGCTCCTGCGGCGACTCGATCGAGCCGACGAGGCCCGGGATGCCTACGAGCGCGCGCTCGAGCTGGTCCACTCCGACGCCGAGCGCAGCTTCCTCGAGCGGCGGCTGGCTGACCTCAGAGGCCGCTGACGGACTTCAGCCGACCCTTCTTGACGGCGCTCTCGAACTCCTCGAAGTCGCTCTCGTTCTGGTCCGCGTAGGCCTCGGCGAAATCTGCCATCGCGCGATCGAAGGACTCCCCCTTGCCGAGATAGGAGGCAATCGCGACCCGGTCGCCTGACCGGGCGTGGGCCCTGGCCAGCGTCCATCCGCAGAGCTTCCCGTAGAGGCCCATCGTCTCGGGGGTCATCCGCTCGACCTGTGCGGACCCCTTGCCGTCCCAGAGCTGGCGGACGTAGAAATCGCGTGTCACGCCGTCCGGGTCGGTGCCGGAAATCCAGCCGAGGAAGATGTCGCTGGCGGCCTGCATCAGCCGCTGACCCTCGACGACCCGCCTGCCCTGCTGCTTGAACTTGCTCTTGCCGGCGGCACCCTCGAGGACGGAGTTCTCGGCCTCCTTCACCTGGAGGAACAGGGGGTCGTACGAATCGCGGCCGAGGAACAGCACGATCCAGGCTCGCGTCCCGACGCTGCCGACCCCGACGACCTTCCTCGCGGCGTGGACATAGCGATATTCCTCGACGAGGTGCCGAACTTCGCCGTCGAGCGTCTTGCGGTACTGACCGATCAGCTCGAGCAGGCGCCGTTCGATCTCATCAGACTTGGCGCCCTTGAAGACCTCCTCGACAGGCGTGATCAGGGGCGGGTCGCTGACGATGCGCAGCTCGCCGTCGACTGACTGTGTGAGCTTGGCGAACGCCCGGAGGCTGTTCTTGCTCTCCGCCTTCGCGATGTTCTTGTCGTAGTTCTTCGCCGCCTGCCGCTTCACCTTGGAGCGGTATTGGTCGAGGATCGAGATGTCGAGGCGCTGGTACCAGACGTCGAGAGTGCGCATCGAGGCGAGCCGGCGCATCTCCTCCCGGTACTCGGCCGCCACCGCCGAGACCGCGGCGCGCCGGTGACGCTCCTTGAAGCCGAGATCCCGGCCGCCGATCGCGAAGCTGGCGACCAGCCGCTTGACGTCCCATTCGAACGGGCCCGGATGGGTCTCGTCGAAGTCGTTGATGTCGAAGATCAGGCGCCGGTCCGGCGCGGCGAAGACGCCGAAGTTGGAGAGGTGGGCGTCGCCGCAGAGCTGGACATCGAGGTCAGTCCGGGGAGAGGCGGCGAGGTCGGCGGCCATGATCCCCGCCGCGCCCCGGTAGAAGGTGAACGCCGACGCTCCCATCCGCCCGTGCCTGATCGGGACGAGCTCCTTGACGCGGGTCTTGTCCTGGACTTCGAGGACCTTGACCGGGTCGGTGCGCTTGCCGGATGGCTCCCAGTCTCCGAGCGACGACCGGGGGGTCTTGCGACGCGACGCCTTCCCCTTCGCCTCGCTCTCTCCGGTGGTCAAGGGATCAGCCATGGGACACATCCTGGAGCAGACCCCGATCGCGCGCCCGCTCGACCGCCTCCCCCCGGGACGTGGCACCGAGCTTCCGATAGATGGCCTGCGCCTGCGTCTTCACGGTGTTGGCCGATACGAAGCTCTGCTCGGCGATCTCGCGGAACGAGAGGTGGCTCGGCAGGAATCGAAGCGTCCTGAGCTCCGCCGGGGTCAGTTCCGACCGATCCCCCCCGCCGGCCATGGCGGCGGCCGCCGATTCCGCCCCCGAGAGCCAGCGACTGAGCGCCGGCGCATCGTCGAGCCGGTTGGTGAACTCGGCGGCCTGGGCGAGCAACTCGGTGGCCGCCGGGAGATCGTCCAGGAGCAGGCAGGCGCGAGCCAGGTAGATCCGTGCTTCGCCCTGGTACCAGTCGGGGAAGCCATCCAGGCCCTCGAGCATCTTCCTGGCGCGGTTGCTGTCGGCCGCGGCCTGCTCGATGCGCCCGTCGTGCGCGCGAGCAAGGGCGGATGCGACGAAGAAGAAGGCGAGAATCGGGTACTCGCCGAGCTGGAACCGCTCCAGCTGCTCCCTGGCCTGAGCAACGACCCGGAGCGCGTCCTCCAGGTCGCCCCTCTCCATATGGAGAAAGGTCAGCTGGACGAGACAGAAGACCTGCGCTATCGGGGCGGTGGCCGATCCCTTCCGCGCCCCCTCCTCGAGCAGCTCACGTGCCCCCCCGATGTCGTCCCCGAGGTGCCGGCTGGCGCCGGCGTAGAAGTACGACATCGCTCGCCAAGGGCTCTCGGGAGGATGGAGCTCCCCGGCCTGGATCGCGTCAACTCCCATCTGCTCGATGCCGTGAGCCGGCAGCGTTGCCCTCAGGATGAGCAGGTCGGCCTCGAGGTCTGCGTCGTCCATCGCGGCGTCGTCGAATGCCTCCCGGGCGACCGATGACCAGTGTGCGGCGAGGTCTCCATCCCCAAGCGCCAGATAGACGTGCGCCGTCGCGAGGGCGAGCTGAGCGGAGCCTGCGATCTTCCTGTCGCTGAAGCGATCAAGCCAACGACGCAGGTCGTCGCGGTGGCCCTCGGCGAGGTGCGGCGCAACTCGCGCCCAGATCAACTCGGCGGCGCGCTTGTCATCCCCGGCGGCGGCCGCGTGATCTATCGCCTGCTCGAAGCACTCGTGCTCCACGTACCAGTCGCTGGCGCGGCGATGGAGCTTGGGTTCGAGCTCGGGCTCCCGGCGGTGGAGCTCCGCGGCCAGCGTCTGCTTGAAGAGCGGGTGGTAGCGATAGGTCCCGTCGGCGTGGTCGAGCGGCTCCAGTGGAAGCTTGGACCGGGCCAGCTCACGCAGGACCCTGCCGGATCCGGTTCGCTCGAGAACGTCGTCGCAGATCTTGCCTGCGAGGTCCTCGAGGATCGAGGTGCGCATCAGAAATCTGAGCCGGGTGATCGAAATGCCCGCGAGGAACTCGTCCCGCATGTAGTCGGCCACGAACCGGTCATCTCCGCCGAACTCGGTCACATCGGGGTGAGCGCCTTGCTCATCTCCAAGCGCCAGCCCCGCCAGGTAAAGCGCCGCCGGCCAGCCCTCCGTCCGCTCGTAGAGCGTCCCGACATCGTCCGCGGTGAGGCGAAGCCCGATCGCCTCGAGCAGCCGCTCGCTCTCGGTCCTGCTCATCGCCAGGTCGCGCCGGGTGAGCTCAAAGACCCGGCGATGGGCGCGCATTCGGCCCAGAGGCAGAACGAGCTCACGGCGGGAGACGAGGGCGATCTGGCCTTCCGGGGGTAGCGACGCGATCGAGTTGGCCAGCGCAGCCAGGGCGCCCTTGCTGCGAAGCGCGTCCGCCTCGTCGATCCCGACGACGAAGGGGCGTCCCCGAGAGCTCACGGAATCGAGCGTCTGGACCAGGCGATTCAGCAGGCGCGATGGCCGGTCGTCTCCTGACTCGAGAGTGATCAGAGCAAATCGCCGCTCGTCCTCCTCCGCCCACTGCGACAGCAGAGTGCTCTTCGCATATCCGGCCGGGGCCGTGATGAGCACGAGGGGGTAACCGTTCGCCTCGCGGAGCCGGGTCACGAGCTGGGGCCGCGGGATCACAGCGCGGTGGTCCGGGAGGGGGACGTCCGGCGCGGTGCGGTCATGCGTCAGCGATGCCACGTCACCATCCCGGATTTCGAAGTCATTCCCCTAACACGATCCTCGGCAGGACACGCACAGGCAGTTCCTTCCGGTCTCCTGCGCGCTTCTTGCGCGGCTTGTGATCCACCCTACTCCCCTGGCGAAGCGCGATGACCGGGAAAATCCGCTGACCCTCCTCAGTAGTGACTACGCAGGCCTCCGGCGCGGCGGCATCATCCCGTTCGGGTGATGACCCCAGCCGCGCCGGATGATTGGATCACCGGCGTGGTTGACGAGCCGGCCGGGCCGGATCCCGCCTCGACGCTCCGCAGCAGGTCCTTCGTCGCCGTGCTCGTTCTCGCTGCAATCGTGGGCGTGATCGCGTCGCTGGTCGCCTGGTGCTTCCTCGAGCTCATCTTCTATCTGCAGCGCTGGGTGTTCACCGATATCCCGCACGACCTCGGCTACGACCATGGGGCGCCTCTCTGGTGGTACTTCCCGGTGCTCGCCATCGCCGGCGTGATCACTGCGTTCGCCATCGCCCGGCTGCCCGGCAAGGGAGGGCACATCCCCGCAGAGGGCCTGAAGGCCTCCCCCACCCAGCCGGTTGACCTCCCGGGCGTCCTGCTTGCGGCCCTCGCCTCGATCGGACTCGGTCTGGTGGTCGGCCCCGAGGCCCCCCTGATCGCGCTCGGGGGCGGGCTTGGATTTCTCATGGTGCGCGCGATCCGGCCCGACGCGCCGCCGGAGCTCGGCACGCTGCTCGCCACCTCCGCGACCTTCGCCGCCCTCTCGTTCCTCTTCGGATCCCCGATCATCGCGGCGGTAATCCTGATTGAGGCCGCAGGGCTGGGGGGATCGCGCATGCCGCTGGTGTTGCTCCCGGGCCTGCTCGCGGCCGGCATCGGGTCGCTTGTCTCGATCGGAATGGGATCGTTGACGGGGCTCAGCACCGCGGACATCTCGCTCAGCCCCCTCCATCTGCCCGCCTTCGCCCGACCGGACTTCGTCGACTTCCTCTGGACGATCCCGCTGGCCGCCGCGATCGCCCTGGTCACCTTCGTGATCTTTCGCCTTGCGCGAGAGGCCCAGCGCATCGCGACTCCCAGACCGTTCATCGTGCTTCCCATCGTCGGGCTGCTCGTTGCGGGTCTTGGAGTCGCCTTCCATCAGACGGCCGACCACGGCGTCAACCAGGTTCTCTTCTCGGGTCAGGACGCGATCGGTCCGCTGGTGGACAACCCGGGCGCCTGGTCCCTGTCGGCCCTCGCCCTCCTGATCGCCTTCAAGGGCCTCGCCTACGGCATCTCCCTCGGCACCTTCCGTGGCGGCCCGACCTTTCCGGCGATGTTCCTCGGGGCGGCCGCCGGGCTGATGGCGGCCCAGCTGCCCGGCTTCGAGACGACGCCCGCCGTCGCGGTGGGCCTTGGGGCAGCCGTGGTCGCGGTGCTCAGGTTGCCGCTGTCCGCCGTCGTCCTTGCCACGCTCTTCACCGTGCACACCGGCCTCGGCTCAGGCCCGCTGATCATCCTGGGAGTGGTGGTCGCCTATCTGACTGTCCAGGCACTCGACGTGCGGGTGACAACCCCCGATCCGGCAACGGCGGGCTGAGATGGACACCATCATCTTTTGGGCGTTCACGGCTGCGTTCAACCCGACCCTGCTGGGAGCGACCACCGTGATGTTGTTGCTCGACCATCCGAAGCGCCTGCTGCTGGGATACCTGTGCGGCGCCGTGATGACCAGCGTCACCCTGGGCATGATCATCGTCTTCGCCGTCGACGGATCGTCGGGAGCGACCAGCACAGCGCAGTCAACGCTCAGCCCGGCCATGGATCTCACGCTCGGTGGCCTGCTGCTCCTGGTCGCCTATCTGATCCGCCCCAGCCACGTTCCCAAGGAGACCGGTCGCCTCGCCGAGCGCCGCCGCCGGCGCGAGGAGAAGAAGAGGGACAAGGGACCACCGAAGTGGCAGCGGAAGCTCAGTGAGGGCACAGCGAAGACGACATTCGTCATCGGTGCCCTGCTGACCCTTCCCGGCGCCTCCTACATCATCGGCCTGGGCCACATCGCCGACAAGAACGCGAGCGTGGCGGCCACGGTCGCGATGGTTCTCGGCTTCAACGTGATCATGCTCGCGCTGATCGAGCTGCCTCTGCTCGCCTTCACGTTTGCGCCCGAGTGGACCCCGGACGCGGTCAACCGGTTCAAGGCCTGGTTCAACCGCCACTCCAAGATGCTCTCCTTCCGAGGAGCGCTCGTGATCGGAGCCCTCCTGATCATGAAGGGCACGATCGAGCTGCTCTGACCCGGCCGCTGGGTTGGATCAGGCTGCCGCGCCGCGCGGGGGCATCATCGCCCCGATCAGCCAGAACAGCGGGACCGGGATGCCCAGCAGGAACATGACCCAGTGGCCCTTGCGGATCGACATGATCCCGAGGGTGACCAGCAGGATGAAATACACGATTCCGAGTCCAGCCCACAGCAATTGAAGCTCCTTCCTTGGATGGACACGGATGGTCGGGGACGATCGGCCCCGGAGGTTCACCCCAATGAGATGAAATCGACTGCGCGGTCGCTGACCGTGGCCAGTGCCACCCCGCAGAGGGCGCCGGCGATCACGTCAAGGGGATAGTGCACACCGGTGTGGACCCGCGAGTACCCCACCAGCGTCGCGAGGACGGTGAGGGACGGCGTCGTCCAGGGAAGCGCCCGCCCCGCCCCGGTTGCGAACGCGAACGCCGCCGCCGTATGCCCCGAGGGGAACGAATGGGATCCGGGCATCGCGACCTGCCGGCCCAGCGGGACCGAGGCCTCCTCCCGGTCGGGCCGCGCACGGCGGGACACCGGCTTGATGACCAGGTTGACGACGGCAGCGGTCACGGCGACGGCCGCCATGCCTCGAACCGCCGCCCGCCGGCCGTTCGGGCCTGCGCCGAGCGCCAGTGCGACGGCGCCCGCGATCGAGAGCTTCGAATAGTCGGCGGCACTCGAGAGGCGGCTGAAGAAATGGTCGAGCACGGGGGTGTCCGTATTGGCGATCGCCGCGTAAACGGCCGCATCGAGGCGCCGCAGCTCCTCCAGCCCGCCCGAGGCGGCGCCTTCGCTCACCAGGTGAGCTCGATCTCGAGCTCCCGTTCGTCGGTCTCCAGCTCGAGCTCGACCTTGAGATGCACCTCGTCGGGGACATGGACCTTGATCTGCATCCCGCCCCGCTCGAACTCCAGGTCGTTGTTCTTGGACAGCATCTCGGCGAACCGCTTCAGCTTCGCAGCGGCCTCCTCGCGCGAGAGAGTTTCCTTCTGCTCGATCTCCAGGATGTCCATCGAGTTCTCCTTCGGTTGCAGGTCAGACGGCAGCGGGCGGCCGGCCTATCGCGACGCCGGCGAGCGTCCGTATGCCGTCCCAGAACTTCTCAGGGATGGCCGCTGAGGGCGAGGCGCCCGGATGGGCGGGCGCGATGCGCACCCGGAGCGCGCCCGGGCGGATCCTGAATTGCAGGGGCGGCTCGAGGGTCATCGCCTCGCCGTCGACTCCGGCCGGGACCGGCCGGCTCGAATCGACGTCGAATTGGGTGGCGGTCCACTCGTGCCAGGGCTTCCGAGGCCGCTCAGAGCCGGCACCCGGTGGTACGCTGGCCACGGCGACCCCGAGCACCCCGGCATCGATCCTGGGACGGGTGCCCGAGCCGACCGCCCGACCGAGCCGGTAGCGGTTGTTGGAGACGAGCAGTGCCGCCCCGGACCGCTCACGCTCTCCATCCGGCTCGGTCCAGGCCAAGTCAAGCCCCTCGCTGTCAGGGCCAAGCGACTCCGGAACCGTGTTCAGGATCGTCCGGATCTTCGCGTCGCGGTATTCGTCTCGCTGCACCGCCTCGGCGTAGAGCCCCAGCGAGACGTTGTTGACGAAGACGCGACCGTTGACCTCGGCGAGGTCCACACGGCGCTCGCCACCCTCGACGAACGCGTCGAGCGCACCGACGACGTCGTCGCGGTCGACCCCGAGATCGAGGGCAAAGTGGTTCCTGGTACCGGCGGGAATGCAGGCGTAGGGCAGGTCAAGCTCGGAGGCGACCGATGCGACGATCGCCTGGGACCCGTCGCCGCCCGCCATCGCCAGCGCGTCGGCGCCGCCCGCAACGGCATCCCTGACCAGCTGCTCCAGGTCCGCACCGCGGGTCAGCTCGATGGACTCGATGCCGCGCTTGGCCGCCTCGTCGGCGAGCGAGAAGCGCTCGGCCTTGCCGCCGCCCGACTTCGGGTTGTAGAGCAGCACCGGATGCGCGGGAGGACGCGCCGGGGGCAGTTCCACCCGGACCCGGAAGGCCGCCCTGGCGGCGTAGGTCGCCGCTCCCAGTCCGGCGACGATGGCGATCGCCTCCACGAGGTGGTCGCCATCGCCGATGAGCAGCACGCCCTGGGCGATCAGAGCGACCATCGCAACGCCAAGACCGAGCAGCCGCGGGATGCCCGTGCGCAGCAGGCCAAACAGAGCCGCCGCGATCGCAACCACCACGCAGGCGAGCACGATCAGGCCGCGCGGAAACTCCGTCACGACGATCTCCAGGGCGAGGATCAGGACCGCGGGCGCCAGGACGAGGGCGCCGATCGCAGCCCCCCGCTGCCCCGGATTCAGCTGGCGGCCTGAGCGCCGATCTCGATCAGATCGCTCGGGTGTACCCATGCATCCACCAGGTCGTGACCCCCGGCGCGCTCGATGGCGTCCCTCAGGGGAATCGCCCAGCGGTGCTCGAGCAGGGCGATGCCGGCCGAGGTGCCGGGCGGAATCTCATCCGCCAGGTACCAGACGTCGTCGGGATTGAGGACGGAACCTCGCTCGTCGACCGCGACGGCACCGGCCACCGCGCCTGCCTCGGCGCCCTCCTCACCGGCCGCGCCGAGTCCCAGCAGCGCGCCGGCGAGTGCGCCGAATGCCTCGGCCTCATCGCTCGGCAGGTCGCTGTGCTCGACCGCCTCGAACTCGCCGTCCTCGTCGCGAGCGACGAAGATCAGGTCGATCAGGCGGACGATGTCGTGTTCACGCAGCCGGCGGAGCTCGGCGAGGATCTCGCCGGAGAACTCTCCGTCCTCGAAGCCAACCACCAGGAGCTGTACGGGTCCGAATTCCATCTAGATCAGCTTCTCCTTCTCGGCTTCGAATTGCTCGTCAGTCAGCACGCCGGAGTCGTGCAGATCACCGAGCTTCTTGAGCGCATCGATCCGATCCATCTCCGACATCCCGCCGCCGGTCGCTGGAGCTGACTGGGCAGGCTGAGCCTGCTGGATCTGGGCGTCCTGCTGGGCCTCGTGCTCCTGAGACTGCGCCCGCCGTTTGCCTACCGCGTAGCCGGCACCGCCGACCATCGCGGCGCGCATGAGGGGCCTTCTTCGTCCGATCAGCGGCATCGCGAATCCTTTCCTCGGTGACCGTCACGGTCATCGAACCGGACGGAGGCGCCAGACGCATCACTCGTTACGGGTGAAATCACGGACGGCATGCTCAGCCGAGAGCACCGCTGATCGCCCCGATCGCCGTCTTCTCTTCCTCGCTGACACGATCGCCGCTCAGGCCCATGAAGCCCTCCTTGCGAGCCTCCGCGACACGCTGGGCCAGGCCGAGGATGAACTTCTTGTACTCGTCGAGCTCCTCACTGGTGGCCTTGGACTTGAGCAGAGCGACGGCGTCGGAGATGTGCTTGAGAGAGGCCTCGTTGAGCTCTTCGGGAGTCTTGTAGCGCGTGTGATCCATCTCGGGCTTGGCGGTGACGATCTCGTCGAGGAGCTGGCTCTCCCCGTGCTGCTTGCGCGCTTCGGTGTACGCCTTCGCCATCGAGAAGCTCTCGCGGATGGAGCCGCCGCGGTCCGAGGCGATCACGATCAGCCCGGCGCTCGGTGGTCCCTCGAGCACGAGCTTCCATTCGTCTTCGGTGAAATCGGCCTTGCCGGTCATTCGCTCCTCCATGGGTTTGACTGCGCGTGAGTTGAAGAATTAGCGCACCTCACCTCTCGGCCCTCACCCCGATCGAATGATTTGAGGACCCGCCTCCGCCGGTAGGTTGGCCGGGTGCGAAGCCGGTTCAGAGCTTTTTGGCGAGATGAGGCCCTGCTCGCCCGTCTGGTCCGGGTTGCAATCTGGGTGGGTGGCGTCGCCCTCCTGATCCTCATCCTCGACCTGCTCGGGATCCCGGTTTCGGACTGGATCCGCCAGCTCTTCAAGAAGATCAGGGAGGTTCCCGCCTGGGCGGTCGTGGCCGGGGTCATCCTGCAGACTGCCCAGACGACGCTGGCGGCGGTCGCCTGGGTGGCCATCCTGCGCGCCGCGTATCCGCGGGTGGAGATCACCGTTCGGCTGGTCGTGGCCGCCTATGCGACCTCGGTGGCGATGAACAGCTTCCTTCCGGCCAACATCGGCACCTGGGTGATGCTGATCATGTTCACGACCGTGATCGCGGGCGCCACCTTCACCGCGATGCTCTCCGGGATCGCCGTGCAGAAGATCCCCTTCTCGATCTTCAACATCGCCGTCTACCTGTACCTCTTCCTCTCGGTCGCAGGCTCGTTCTCGATCAAGCTCGGTGGATTGGCCGACCATTGGGTGCTTGCGGTGGCGATCGCGGCCGGTCTCGTCTTCCTCGCGGTGCTCGCGACTCGGCTCTTCCGCAAGCAGTGGCGCAAGCTGCGCGAGCAGCTCTTCGTCGGCGGAGCCATCCTCCGCTCTCCGCGCAGGACTCTGGTAGGCGTGGCGCTGCCGGAGCTCGGCAGCTACCTGGCGCGGTTGGGAATCATCGCCGTCTTCCTGGGCGCCTACAGCATCCCGGTCACCTTCCACAACGTCGCGTCAGTCACCGCATCCAACTCGATCTCGAACAGCGTCTCGCTGACGCCCGGCGGCGTGGGCGTCACCCAGGCGATGAACAGCGCGGCGCTCAAGAACCAGGCGAGCGCTCAGGATGCGACCGCGTATTCGGCCTCCCAGCAGCTGATCACCTCGGCCTGGAACGTGGTGTTCGCGGTGCTCATGGTCTCCTGGGTGTTCGGCTGGTCCGGTGGCAATGACCTGGTGAGGAGCTCATACGAGCAGGCCAAGGAGAAGAGCGCCGAGCTCAAGGAGAAGCGCCGCTCGCGCCGGGACGCCCGGCACGCTTCCGGCTGATCGCCAAATCACCCGGATCGGGGGATGCCCGACAAGGAGCCCGCTGACACCTTTCCCGGCTGGGCGCAGACACGCGCCCAACCGGACACGGCCGCCTTGCGTGGCGGCCGGCAACAGAGAGGAAACAAACAGATGAGAGGTGCAGGCCGTGCTGTGTTCGCCGCGATCCTTCTGCTGATCGTGGGGACTCTGAACATCATCTACGGGATCGGCGCGATCAGCGACGCGCACTTCTATGCAAACGACACGAGGTACGTCCTCACGAACCTCCACGCGATGGGGTGGATCCTCGTGATCCTCGGGGTGTTCCAGCTCACCGGCGGCTTCTCGCTGATGGCCGGGAACGCTTACGGACGGGTGATCGGCATCATCGCCGGAAGCCTCGGCGCCATCGACGCGCTGCTCTCGATGGGCGGATCCCATCCGTTCTGGTCGCTCGGGATCTTCGCGCTCTGCGTCTGGATCGTCTACGGCATCGCGGTGCTCGGCTCAGAGGAGCCTTCCGGGACGCGAGCCTGACGAGACTGGGAGCCCGGCCGGATCGTCCGGTCGGGCTCCTCGTTCACTCGACCAGCTTCTCGACGCGGTAGGTCTTCTCGCCGCGGGGGGTCTCGACGGCGACGGTTTCGCCGATGGAGGTGTCCCTGAGCGCCCGTCCCACCGGCGACTCGATCGAGAGCTTCCCGCTCGCGAAGTCGGCCTCGGTCGGCCCCACCAGGGTCCAGGCGTTCACCTTGCCGGTCGACTCGTCGAGGACTTCCGCTGTGCGGCCGAAGGCGAACAAGTCCGGCGCGGCGTCGGTGGCCTCCACCACCTGCGCCTTGCGGAGGCGCTCACGCAGACGACGGATTCGTGCCTCGAGATGGCCCTGGTCGTCCTTGGCGATGTGGTAGTCGGCGTTCTCCTTCAGGTCGCCGAGCTCTCGAGCTTCCTTGATCCGAGCCGCCATCTCGGTGCGCCGCGGGCCCTCCAGCTCCTCGAGCTCGGTGCGCAGCGCCTCGATGCCCTCGGGCGTGATCGATTCGCTCTGGCTTGTTTCGCTCATGCCATCACCCTAGCCGCGGCTAGGCGCCGAGGGGCGACGGGGGGATGCGGGTCTCACCCTTCACATCGGGGATCAGCATCGCGACCTCGTCCACGTAGCACCAGGACCACTCCTCGAGTGGCTCGAGCGAGTGGATCAGCGGGTGGCCGCTCTCGTTGGCGTGGGCGGTGGCGTGCTTGTTCGGCGAGTCGTCGCAGCAGCCGACCTTGCCGCAGCTGAGACAGATCCGCAGGTGCAGCCACGGGTCGCCGCTCGCCAGGCAGTCCTCGCAGCCGTCGACGGACTCGGGCAGCTCGGTGACCTTGATCTGATCCAGATGGCTGCAGGTGCTCATCGCGGCTCAGGGTAGAGGGCCGCCGCTACCGGCCCGGCCGGGCCTTCGCGGTGAGCTCCATCAGCGTGTCGAGGAAGGCCTCCGAGAACGTCGGGAAGGGCTGGATCACGTCGTTCATCACCTCGAGCGGGATCGCGGCCCGGATTGCGACCGTGGCCTGCTGCAGCCACTCGCCGGCCTCGGGGCCGAGCGCGTGCGCGCCGGTGATGCGCTCACCGTCGGAGATCAGGGTCATGAAGCCCGGCCGCTCGTCATAGGCACGGGTGTAGGTCGCGGTCCGCGAGACCGCCGCCATCTGGACGGTCGCGGTGTGCGCGCCGTCGGCCTCGCCGACGGAGGCGGCCTGCGGGTCGGTGAAGACCACACGCGGGACTGCCGAGTAGTCGGCCTCGCGATCGCCCCCGAGGATGTTCGCCGCGGCGATCGCGGCCCTGGTACTTCCCCACGTAGGTCAGCGGCCAGATCCCGGTCACGTCGCCGATCGCCCAGACGTTCTCGCCGGCGCGCATCCGGGAGTCGACCTCGATGCCGCGCTCGCCCGGCTCGATGCCCACGGTCTCGAGCCCGATGCCCTCGATGCGCGGGCGGCGGCCGGTCGCGACCAGCAGCCTGTCGCCGCGAAGCTCCTCGCCCTCGCCGAGGGAGAGCACGAACTCGCCGTCCTCCTTCGCGACGCGCTCCGCCTTGCGGCCGAGGTGCAGCTCGACGCCGTCCTGGGTCAGCGCCTGGCCGAGCGCCTCCCCGAGTGGAGGGGGCTCGTTGGGGAGGACATGCTCCATCCCCTCCACCAGCGCGACCTCCGCCCCCATCCGGCGAAAGGCCTGGGTCATCTCCACGCCGACGGGCCCGCCGCCCATGACGAGCATGCGCCCGGGGACCTCGTCGGCCGCCGTCGCCTCCCTGTTGGTCCAGACCCCCTCGAGATCACGCAGTCCGTCGACCGGCGGGATGAACGCATCGGCTCCGTTGGCGAGCACGATGTGCTCGGCCGTCTTCTCCTCCCCGCCCACCGAGACGGTGTTCGGCCCGGCGATCTTCGCGTCGCCGCGCAGAAGGTCGATGCCCTCCCCGTCCAGCCATTTCACCTGGCCGCCGTCGGTGTGGTCGGACACCATGAAATCCCGCCACTCGAACGCGGCCGAGGGGTCAAGCGAGCCCGTGATGGCCTCGCGGGCGCCCGGCGCGTCCCTCGCATCGGCAAGCGCCTCGCCCGGGCGGAGCAGGGTCTTCGAGGGAATGCAGGCCCAGTAGGAGCACTCGCCCCCGACGAGCTCACGCTCGGCGACCGCCACCCGGAGGCCACCCTCGGCGAGCCGCCCGGCGCAGTGCTCCCCGGGCGAGCCGCCGCCGATCACGATCACGTCGTAGTCGTGGCTCACCCCCCACCGCCCTCTCCGGCGAGGACCTTCTCCATGTGGGCGCGGGCGTCCTGGTCGGCCTCCTCCGGCGTTCGCCCCGCCTCTCGGGCGACGATGTAGGCGGCGTAGAACCCCGACCAGTGGTGCTTCGGCGCCTCCGCCTCGTAGGGGCCGTGGTGCTCCTCCGCTTCGCGAAGCAGCCCCGTCAGCGTCTCGACATCCATGTGCTCTTCTCCTCTCCGCTACTCGCGCCCAGGCAGGCGCTCGGTGATCTCCTGGAGCATCCAGCGATTGCCATCCGGGTCGTTGAACGAGGCGAGCGAGAAGTAGCTGCGGCCATCGGGATCGGGTCCGGCCACCTCCTCGCCGGCGTCCTCTCGGTGGAACACCTCGCTCACCTCCGCTCCGCCCTCGGCGAGCTCCTTACGGGCCGCCTCCAGGTCCGAGGCGATCAGATACGTCACGGCCGATCCGGCGGGAGCCGAAGTGAGGCCGACGCCGAAGTGGATCGAACACTGGGAGCCGGGCGGGGTGAACTGGACGATCCGGAACTTCTCGCCGTCGCCGATGTCCGCGTCGAGCCGCCATCCCAGGCCTTCGTAGAACGCCTTGGACCGATCGACGTCGGAGACCGGAAGCACCACGACCTCGAGTTTCAGATCCATGAGCAACCCCTTTTTCGCCGTCCAGGGCCGGCCGGCTGACCGGCTTTGCGGGGCACCCTACTTCAGGCCGAGCGGTCCGAATAGCCTCATCCGGGTGTCGACCGCGATCGTCCTGTTCACTCGCGACCTCCGTGTGCACGACCATCCCGCGCTGAGCGCGGCGGCCGGGCATGCCGATCGGGTGGTCCCCGCGTTTGTGCTCGACGACCGGCTGCTCTCGGGAACAAGTGGCGCGCCCAACCGGCTGTCCTTCCTTCTCGACTGCCTGCGGGATCTCGACGACTCACTCCGAGAGCGCGGCACCCGGCTCGTGATCCGGCGCGGGGACCCGGTGCGAGAGGCGATGCGCCTCGCCGACGAGTGCCGTGCCGACGCGATCTTCCTGAGCGAGGACGTGAGCGGCTACGCGGGAGAGCGCCAGCGGCGTCTCGAGCAAGAGTGCGGGCGCCGCGGGATCTCCCTTCGTGCCTTCGAGGGGGTGACCGTGATCCCGCCCGGCGAGCTCACCCCGGCGTCAGGGAACCATTACCGGGTCTTCACCCCGTACTTGCGGGCCTGGAGCTCCGCCTCGAAGCGCGAGTCGCTCGGGGCGCCCCGCAAGCTCCGCTCGCCGTCGCGGGTTCGCGCCGGGCGGATCCCCAAGCTGTCCGAGCTGACGCGCGGCACCGCGGCCGGAACGCTCCCGCGCGGTGGAGAGTCCGCGGGGCGCGAGCTGCTCAGCCGCTGGCTGCGAGCGAGCTCACGCCGGTATGGCGAGATGGCCGACGATCTGCCGGCCGACGCCACGTCACATCTCGGTCCGTATCTGCACTTCGGCTGTGTCTCGCCGAGCGAGGTGCTCGCGCGCGCGGAGGATCGGGTTGGTCTCGACGACTTCATGCGCCAGCTGTGCTGGCGCGACTTCCACCATCAGGTGATGGCCGCGCGTCCCGACCTCGCCCACAGCGACTATCGCCCCGGCCGGCGCCGCTGGAGGCACGACGACGAGGCGCTCGCCGCCTGGAAGGACGGCGAGACCGGGTATCCGATCGTGGACGCCGGCATGCGCCAGCTGGCGCGCGAGGGGTTCCTTCCCAACCGGGCCCGTCTGATCGTCGGCTCCTTCCTGACGAAGACGCTTGGGATCGACTGGCGCGAGGGCGCAGACCACTTCGAGCGGCTGCTCGTCGACGCTGACCTCGCCAACAACCGCGGCAACTGGCAATGGGTCGCCGGAACCGGAAACGACACGCGGCCAAACCGGGTGCTCAACCCGATCCACCAGGCGCACCGCTTCGACCCGGACGGTGCCTACGTCCGGGCCCACGTGCCGGAGTTGGCCGAGATCGAGGGCCGGTATGTTCACGAGCCCTGGCGGCTCGCCGCCCGGGAGCGGGAACGACTCGACTACCCGGAGCCGATCGTCGCGCCGTGAGCCGAGCGGGCCGGGCCGTATTCGAGCGCAGTCGCCAGTCGGTACAGGAAGCGCCTGGTGACCAGCCGGTGGATCCGCTGCTGGGTGTTCGCGTAGATCCAGACGCCGAGCCGCGCGAAGGCGCCACGGCCGCGTAACCACGGGTAGAAGTTCTCGACGTCCATTTCGACCCTCACCCGAGTCGCGCCGTCGGCGCCCTCGGTGTCCATCGACCTGATCGAGAGGCGCAGGAACCCGCGGTCGCGTCCGCCCCCGGCGACGAGGATGCCGCGCTTGATCCGCCAGGTGACGGACCCATCGCCGTCCTGGAGCTCGTACTCCGGCTCGTGGAAGCGGAGCAGCACCAGCGGGCGCCCGATCGCGACGACGCACTGATCCCCACCATCGGAGGTGACGCGGATCAGGCCGAGTGTGAAACGCGTGATCAGGCGCCAGTACGCGTGAGCGGCCCAGCCAAGGAAGTCGCGGGTGAGGATCTCGGAGAGCGGCCCGCGGAGGTCGAGCTCCCCTCCCTGATGGGAGGAGACGGCCCCCGTCAGGGGGACCTGTTCCGTCCGGTCCGGGTGAAGCCTCAGGCCGAACGGCATCAACGCAGCTCCGGGTCCTCTTCGAGCGCGCGGCGAAGCGCCTCCGGGAACGACATCGGCTGAATGCCGAAGGCCTCGGCTCCTGACGGGTCGGTGACGGTCGTCGGCGTCGAGAGCCCCTCGACCAGGGGCCGCGCCACGCCCGCGTCGACCGGCGTCACCAGCCCGATCCACAGCGAGGAGAGCCGCGGCGTCAGCAACGGGACCGGCAGCTTGGGCCTCGGATGCTTGCCCAGCGCGTGCGCCATCCGATCGAGCATCTCGCCGTAGGAGAGGACGTTCGAGCCGCCTATCTGCACCTCGCGGCCCTCGGATTCCGGGACGTCAGGCGCCCGCCGCAGGTAGTCGACCACGTCGTCCACCGCGATCGGCTGCGTCGGCGTGGACAGCCACGCCGGAGCGATCATCGCCGGGAGCCGCTCGACCAGGTAGCGAAGCGTGCGGTAGGACTCGCTGCGCGCCCCGACGACCATGGCGGCCCGGAAGTAGGTGAGTGGCGGGCCGGCCTCCCCGAGGATCTCCGCCGTGCGCTGCCGGCTGCGCAGGTGCTTCGAGCGCGGCCTGTCCCCCAGCCCTCCCAGATAGACGACCCGGCCGACCCCTTCGCGCTTCGCCATCGCGGCGAAGTTCTCTGCCGCGCGACCCTCCTTCTCCTCGAAGTTCCCCTCTCCGCCGCGGCCCATCGAGTGGACGAGGTAATAGGCGACCTCCGCCCCCTCCCCGGCGCCTCGGAGCGAGTCGGCGTCGAGCACGTCGCCCTCCATCAGCTCGATGCCCTGATCCGTCAGGTCCTTCGCTCGGCCGCGATCGCGCACCAGCGCGCGAACGTGCCAGCCGTGCTCGGCAAGAGCCGTCGCGAGCCTGCCGCCGACGAAGCCCGTCGCCCCGGTGACCAGCGCGGTGCGGGTCTCTGTCGTCATCGCGCCTCGCGCATACCCGCGGCGGCCGCGATCGGATCGGGCTCCAGCGCGCGAACGCCGAGGCGCCGGGCCAGCGCGTCATCCGCCCCCTCGCCCCCGATCAGCACGGTGGATTCGCGTGCGAGCTTCCGGATCTTCTTCGCGACGGCCTCGAGCGGCTCGGGGATCACCGCGGCCAGCACCACGGCGTCGGGGATGAGCTTCGCCACCACCTCCGAGATCGTCTCGATCGGGGTATCGCCCCCGAGCAGGGCGATGCGCCAGCCACGCTCACGAAGAACGAGCCCGAATGCGATCAGGCCGAGGTCGTGCTGCTCGCCGGGCGGGCAGGCGAGGACGGCAAGCGGTCCGCCGCCCGCGCCCCAGTTGCGGCCCAGCGCCAGCATGCGACCCCGCAGGAGGGAGGTCGCAAAGTGCTCCTCCGCCACGGAGATGTCGCCGGTCTCCCAGCGCTTTCCGATCTCGTGCAGCACCGGCAGCAGGAGGCGGCTCGCGACCGCATCGACGGTGAAGCGGGCGATCGCGTCATCGAGGATCGCGTTCGCGTCGGCCTCGTCGAAGCGGTCGAGCGCCGCGACCAGCCGCTCGGCGTGGTCGATGCCCGCCGCCTCCGTCTGGCTCCTCCCGGAAGAGGCCTCCGATGCCGCGAGGCGCGCCGCCTCGACCGCCGAGACACCCGAGTCGATCAGGGCCTTCATGGCCCTCACCCGCTCCTCGTCGCTCGTGCCGTAAAGGCGGAAGCCGCCGGCGCTCCGCTGCGGGTCCAGCAGCTCGTAGCGCCGCTCCCACGCGCGCAGCGTGTCGACGCCGACACCGGTGCGCCGGCTGAGCTCGCCGATTCGGACGAGCGGGCCTTCCGAGGTGTTATCTGACGGGGTAGACACTGGACAGACTCTTGACAGCCTTCAGGCTAGCTGTTAGAAGAGACCGCGTCAACCCTAGACAGACATTAGATGAGACTCGGACAAAGGAGAAAGCGATGACCGGGTTCCTCGATCGGGCGCTCGACCGCACCGTCCTTCCGGGCTACTCCCGGGTCGGCTACAGACTCAGAGGGCTGGGGCGGGACGAGCCGTTCCGCGGGAGGCTTCATGGCAAGACCGCGTTGGTGACCGGCGGCAGCTCCGGAATCGGGGAGGCGATCTGCGAGGGCTTCGCGACCGCGGGATGCCGGGTCGGGATGCTGGTCAGAGACCGGGCGCGCGGTGAGGAAGCGGTCACGCGGATCGGGTCTCGCGTGCCAGCCGCGAGCGAGGCGATCGGGGTGGAGGCTTGCGATCTCTCCGATCTCTCCGCGATCCGGCGCTTTGCGGAGGCGTTCCAGGCGCGCGATGAGTGCCTCGACCTACTGGTCCACAACGCCGCGGTGCTTCCGGCCGCGCGGACCTACACGCAGGAGGGGATCGAGCTGACCTTCGCCACCAACGTCCTCGGGCCGTTCCTGCTCACCTCGCTGCTTCTTCCCGCCCTGCTGGCCGCCCGGGAATCGCGGGTGATCGCTGTTTCCTCAGGCGGCATGTACACGGCGCGCCTCGACTCCACCGACCCCCAGCTGGACGACCAACCCTTCGACGGCTCGCGCTTCTACGCGCACACCAAGCGTGCACAGGTGGCGCTCAATCGGTCCTGGGCCGAGCGAGTACCGGCAGAGCGGATCGCGTTTCACGCGATGCATCCGGGCTGGGCCGACACCCCGGGGCTCCGATCCTCGCTGCCGCGCTTCAGGCGTGCGATGCGGCCGCTCCTACGAGACGCTCGCCAGGGCGCCGACACGGTCATCTGGCTCGGGACGACTCCCAAGCTCGTGCCGGCGACCTGCGGGTTCTGGCACGACCGCGTCCCCAGACCCGAGCACCGCCTTCGTTCGACCAAAGAGACCGCGGAGGACCGGGGTCGGCTCTGGCGCGAATGCGACCGACTGTGCACCGCCTCGGAGATCCCGCGCGCGGCTCTGGTCGGCTGAACCAAAGATCGAGAAAGGAAACGAGATGGCGAGATACACAGGAACCGTCGACGCACCCCACGTCGCGGAGGACGTCTGGGACTACCTGGCCGACCTGCGCTCGGTGGGCCAGTGGGACCCGAGCGTGGAGAATGTCGCATTGACCGCGGGCGAGCCGCGGACCGAGACGGCACGCTACGAGCTCGAGGTCAGCTTCCGCGGAAAGACGCTCAGCCTCCCCTACCGCGTGGTCGAGGTCGACCGGCCCAACCGCGTCGTGTTCGAGGCAGAGACAGAGTCCGTGTCCGTCCGCGACGTGGCGTGGATCGAGCCGGTCGACGGCGAGCACAGCAGGGTCACCTGGGATGCGGAGCTACGTCTGAAGGGGATCCGCAAGGTCTTCGAACTTCCGCTGCGGGCGGCCTTCGGGCGGCTCGGCGAAAACGCGAAGCAGGGCCTCGCCGATCGACTCGACAAGCCCGCGCTCGGCACGCCCGAGGACCGGATGGCGGCATGAGGCGATTCGCGAATTCGAGGCGCATCGCCGTCGTCGGCGCCGGGGTGTCCGGCCTCGTGGCCGCGGCCGAGCTCCACCGCGCGGGCCACGATGTCCAGGTCTTCGAGGCCGGCGCCTACGCAGGCGGCCACACCAACACGATCGACGTCGAGACGACCGGGGGGACCCTGGCCGTCGACACGGGGTTCATCGTCTTCAACGAGCTCAACTACCCCAACTTCGAGCGCATGCTGGTTGAGCTCGGTGTCTCCTCCCAGCCCACCGACATGAGCTTCTCGGTCTCCGATGGCCACGGCGGCTTCGAGTGGGCCACAACCGGCCCGCGCGGTCTGTTCGCGCGCCCGGCCCACGTTCTCGATCTCCGCTTCCACCGGATGCTGCGCGATCTGATCCGCTTCAACCGCGAGGCACGCAAGCTGGTCGGCCGCGGCGGCCGAGGGCCCTCGCTCCGCCGCTTCCTCGAGGACGGTGGCTACTCCGACTACTTCATCGAGCGCCTCCTGGTGCCGCAGGCCGCGGCGGTCTGGTCGGCCGACCCCGACCAGATGTGGAGCTTCCCCGCCGGCTTCCTCGCGGAGTTCTTCGAGAACCACCGCGTCCTGCAGCTTCGCGACAGGCCGTCCTGGCGAGCGATCGCCGGGGGCTCGCGACGCTACGTGCAGGCCCTGACCTCGCCCTTCCGCGACCGGATCAGCCGGCGGACGCCGGTTCGACGAGTCCACCGTGTTCCGGGGGGAGTGGTGATCGCACTCGACGACTCGTGCGAGCGCTTCGACGAGGTGGTGCTGGCCGTGCACTCCGACGTTGCGCTCGGGATGCTCGCCGACCCGAGTCCGGCCGAGGCGGAGATCCTCGGGAGCATCCCCTACCAGCGAAACGAAGCCGTCCTGCACACCGACGCGAGCCTGATGCCTCGCCGCCGGAGCGCCTGGGCCAGCTGGAACTACCACCTCACCGAGCGGGCCACCGGCAGGACCGCGGTGACCTACGACATGAACCGGCTGCAGTCGCTGGTCGCCGACCGCGACTTTCTGGTCACCCTCAACCTGACCGAGTCGATCGACCCGAACTCGGTCATTCGCAGGATCGAATACGCCCACCCGGTCTTCACCCCCCAGGGCATGTCGGCGCAGCGCCGCTGGGCGGAGATCTCAGGTCAGCGCCGGACCCACTACTGCGGCGCGTACTGGCGGTGGGGCTTCCACGAGGACGGCGTCTGGTCGGCCCTCCGCGTCTCCGAGAGGCTCGGCGGTCGCGGGCCCCTGCCACAGCGCGGCGAGGTGGCGCCGGTGTCGAAGCTCCCGGAGCCCGTCGCCGACGAGGAATTGCGCGAGGCCGCGTGAGCGCCTCCGCCATCTATCAGGGCTGGGTGGCACACCGCCGCTTCGGGGAGGCGCCCCACTCCTTCCGCTACCGGATCTTCATGCCGCTGTTCGATCTCGAGGAGCTGCCCAGGCTGCTCGACAGGGTCCCGCTCTGGTCGGCCAGGCACCCGGCCCCGGCTCGATTTCAAGACCAGGACTATCTGCCGGGCGGCGACGGGCCGCTGATGGAACGGGCCCGGGACCTGGTGCAGGCAAGGCTCGGCAGGCGTCCTCACGGATCCGTCCAGCTGCTCGCGAACCCGCGCTACGCCGGCGTCGGGTTCAACCCGCTGTCGCTCGTCTTCCTACAGGCCGGCGACGGCTCGCTCGACAGCGTGATCGCAGAGGTGACGAACACCCCGTGGGGCGAGCGTGTCGCGTACGCGCTCGACGCGCGCGGTCGCGGCCCGAGCGAGCCCGTCGAGGGCACGTTCGAGAAGCGGATGCACGTCTCCCCCTTCCAGTCGATGAACCAGACCTACGAGATCTCGGTCACTCCCCCCGCCGACGGGCTGACCGTCTCCATCAAGAACCTCGAACAGGGGCGCCGGGTGTTCGCTGCCTCCATGTCGCTGCACCGCGCCGAGCTCACCCCCCGTCGCCTGCTCCGGCTGGTGCTCGCCCATCCGCCGATGACGATGACGACGCTCGCGCGGATCTACGCGAACGCGGTCCGGCTGAGGCTTCGAGGAGCCGAGATCCATCCGCACGCGAAGGCGAGACCGGAGGTCGGCTGATCGGCCGATTCCCGGGCGGGCGGCACGCCCCTCCTCGCAGAGAGGGCGGCCCAAGGGCCGCCCTCCTGCTTCCCAGCGGATGAAGGAATGCCGCCTACTTCCTCCTCTTCTTCTTTGACCCCTTCTGCTTGCACTTCTGGACCGACCTCGCCGTGATCTGCCGGCCGTCGTAGAAGGTCGTGGTCTCGTTGACCACCCACTTCCGCTTCTTGCCGCAGCGGGCCATCACGTAGAACAGCTTGTGGACCTTCTTCTTGCCGTGGACCTTGACCTTCTTCTTCCCGGTCCTGACCTTGCCCTGGAACGTGTCGAAGAGAGTCAGGTCGGTGCCCGGCGTATTCGGCAGCCCGGTCACGTCGAGCGTGTGGTGCTTCGCGCTGTACTGGCCGTTCAGCACCAGTGTCAGCGCCCCAGCGATGCGGGTCCAGACGTACAGGGTCGTCCGACCGCCGCTCACCAGCATCACGGGGTTCGGGGTGGTGAACGCACCCGTCCTGTTGTTGACCTCGTCGGAACCCGAGCCGACGACGCTTCTCCCGCAGGCCGCTGTTACCGCGATCGTGGTGGTGGCGGCGTTGAGCGTCGCCATCGGGCAAGCCGGAAGCTTGCCGTTCACGAACTTGATGTCCTTGCCGAAGGTGAACTTGGTCTCCTTGGCAGACGGGGAGGCGATGAAATCGCTGTAGGTGGTGCCGATGACGTTGTGCAGGGACGCGGGCCCGAACGTCTTCTTGCTCTGCTTGTGCGGCCGGAGCGTCGTCTGCAGAGTCTGACCGGTGGGTGCGCCCGCGAGGGCGCTCCCCGGGACGATCAGCGCCGCCAGCGCGCCGAGCGTGGCTGCAATCAGATACGTGTCCTTACGCATTGCCAATCCTCTTCCCTGACTGGTTTTACTGTCACCCATCGGAACAAGGTCCCGGCAGGGCGGTTGCGCTCGCCGATCCGGCGCCCCGGCCGCCCGCGCTTGAGCCGGCGGTGACGATGTCAGCGGCCTGACACAACCCGGTGCTCGACGCGACGGGCCCGCCTGATCGACGTCGTCCCGCAGCCGGTACCCGACCCGCCGCCCGGGCTCGGTGCGCCGGGCCGGCGCAAGACAGGAGAAGAACGAGCGCCAGCGCGCAACTGGTGAGGAAAGATCGATGGCGTGACCAAACGTAGACGCGCGAGCGAGGCGCAGCCGGGTACTCAGCCGCCTGCTCGACGTTCAGGTGCGGATCGGCGGGCAGCCGCTCGGCCAGCAGCTCGCGCACGCGGCGCGGCGAGCGCATCGAGCAGCTCGCGGGAGTTCGGGCAGGTCCTGGCGTTAGCGTGAAGGTTCATCCGGTGGTCTCCTTGGGTCTGGAGGTCTCGACACCCCCAGCCTCCAAGGAGGCCCGGATGAACAACGTTCTGAGGAACTACACCTAGCGGCCGGCCGGCCGCTCTTGAGGTCGTCGCCGAGCGTGCTTCGAGGCTATCCCCGGGCAACGCGCACACACATCGCGTCGCGCCACGGGTGCCCTTCCGGGCCGAGCACCTACCTCATGGCGATCCGGTGCTGCCGAGGTCCGCGCAGTGGAAGCCGTTGCTCAGCCAGGTGCTGCCGACCGTGACCTGCGGCGAGTAGACGCTCACCAGTCGCGCGATGAGTGAATACTTCTGCCGGTTCCAGTCATAGCCGAAGTAGTTGCAGGTGCTGTCCTCCTCGTAGGTGTAGCCGTAGCAGCCCAGGCTGTGGCCACCCGTGTACGCGACGCTCCACCCGCAGCTGCTCGTGTCGAGCATGTAGTAGACGGCCGCGCCGCTCTGCTCCGCATCGATTGTCCCGATCCGAATGAGCTCGCCCTTCATGGCTGCGATGGCGGCGTAGTAGTCGAGGTCATAGGTCCGCGCCGCCCGACGGTGGCACTTCCGCCGATGCTTCTTCTTGCACTTCTTTGCCTCCTTCGCAACGGGCGCGGAGCGCTCGCCGGCGCTCGCAAACCCAGCTTGAGCGGCAACCACCCCGAGCACCACAGCCCCCGCGAAGACGCTCCGTGGTCGCTGTGGTGTCGCTCGACGTCGGCGGGGCCGGCGCGGCACAGGTTGACTTGAACGGCGGGGACTCCACCAACGCGGAGCTCACCTACACGATCACCGGCCAGCTCTCGAACGGGACGCTTGGACCGATCGATCAGACCACCGGCACCGTCCTCTACACCCCATCGGCACCGCCGGGTCGCACGGCTGCATACGTCTTCACACGCCGGCCATCAACTGGCTCGCAGCCCGCATCGACGCCGGCACCCTGGTCACGATCCAGCGGTAAGAGACTCAGCCGGAGAGCGCACCGTACTTACTACCCACAGGTGTCTGCTGACTATTACGCAGACAACGGCGGGTAATAGCGACTGTGCAACGCAGCCGGCACAGCTACATTGATCTAGTCCGATGGGACGAGTCCCCCGCGAGGGACCGTGCCAGCAGCGTAGGACGGATCGCCGAGACTCGGTTGATCTTCGAGCAGGGGAGCGGCGGCGAAACCTGGATCCATGCGGTTGTGTGACCGCAGGAGTCAAAGCATGATCATCGCCACCGTAGTCGGGGCGGTCCTTCTCTCTTTCTCGCCCTGCCCTGCGCAGGAGCTCGGGCCAAGCTATGGCTGCTCCTACTTCGGGGATGGAAATACGCCCCGCGTCTACGTTGACCCGGGCTACCCACGTGCCGAGCGGAAGTTCACGTTCCGGCATGAGATCGGCCATTTGGTTTGCCAGTGCTCAGACGAAGCGTGGGCCGACCACTATGCGGCCTGCCACGTCCGTCACGGAGTGCTCGTCCAGGCGCGGCACGAAGGCATGAGAACCGGGAAGTGCTGAGGACTCGACCCGGTGTGGATTCTCCAGCCGGGGGACGCCTCAGGGTCTGATGGTCACCGGCACACCCGATGCGATGCGCCTGGCCAACCAGCGAATGCTTTGATTGCTGAGGCGCACGCAACCATGTGAGACCGCGGTCCCGAGCCTACCGCCGAGGTTCGCGATGCCGTGTATCGCGATCTGCCCTGGACCGCCCTCGAACCGGCGCAGCACATTGGACCTGGCGCTCAGCGCGAGCGCGAATGGCCCTCCGGGTACACCAGCGCCTATGTGCATCCTCTCTTCGACGAAGAACCGCCCACGGGGAGTCGGTGTCGACGGCTTGCCGACGATCGCCGCAAAGGACCGCACGAGGCCTCCGTGGAAGTAGGCAAGCACCCGGCGGCCGGAAGACCTGACCACCAGATGCCAGCCCGTCGCCCTCGGCACTGTTCCCTGCCGTTTGATCCAGCCAGTCCGTCCATTTGGGCGTCCGGGCACCAGTACTCGCAGCCATCTGACTCCGCCAGCGGTCGTGGCCTGCCCGACGACGGGGAGTACGGTCCGCACCCCGGTGATCGGCCTGAAAGCGTGCACCGTGCCCACCTTCAAGCGACCGTTGAGCGACGAGACCACCCTGTGCCCTGTCAGCAGCATCGCCAGCTGCTGCCTCGGCTTCACGACTGGCGCATTTCCCACTCTGGCGGACGGTGAGGCGGCCACTCCTCCGGCTGCAGCAGCGACCACGGCCATCGCGGCCAGGATCTTGAGTCGAGCTCCGATCATCAGGGGGCCTCGTAGTGAACGTGACCGCTTCCGTCCAGTTCGGTGACCGCGAACCGCGTGCTGACACCGTTGACGACGGCTGTGCAGGCGAACTCCAAGCCCTCCTCCTGATGTACCCCGGATGGACAGCTCGCGTGAGCGTGGTCTCCCCGCTGCGCCAGACTGCTCTGCTCTATCGCCCGCTCAACCTTCTCGGTGTTGAGGATGGTGGCCGATCCCGACGAGCCGCACGCGGTGACAGCGAGACTCGCTGCGGCGAGCAGGCCGGTGACCAACGAGAGGGCGAGCCACCGGCCGCGTGCCCACGGGTGTTCGGGGGGCGGAGGTGGAAGTTGGTTGCTTGGTGGTTGCACGTGCAGGCTTTCTGGGTCGAGAGACCTAGTTGAGTTTTTCGATGGCGACCGAAGCGTTCGTATTGGCCTGCGTTCCTCCGATGTTCGACGCGAGGCCGACCGCCGCACTCGATGAGTGATTCCTGATGGTCAGAACTTCGCCGGCAGCGAAAGTGGCTATCACCTGTCCGGTGTTTTGCTGGGTGCCGGCGCCGGAGCCGTAGACCGTTCCGGCGACCATGCTTCCATTGACGAACAGCGCCATCTGGTTCGGCTCGGTTCCAGAGACCGAGAAGGTGACTTTGTAGTCACCGCTCTTCAGGAGGTTGATCCCCGGGGTGCCGGCGGTGTGCGTAATGCCCGCGGTCATGAGTCCGTTCGTATCCAAGGGCACGTCGGCCTCGATCGGCACCGTCTCAGGGCCGGTGTTGAAGACGTACGCGTACTCAGACAGCCCGCTCGAGCCGGCTGGGCCCGTCGCTCCGGCTGGTCCCGTTGCGCCAGGCGGCCCTGGGCCACCGGTTGCTCCGGCGGCTCCCGGCGGGCCGGTGGCGCCGGTGGCTCCCGGCGGGCCCGCAGCTCCCGGCGGGCCGGCGGCCCCTGCCGAACCCGGCGCCCCCGTCGAGCCGGCGGCGCCGGTATTGCCCTGGACGCCTTGCAAGCCCTGTGGACCCGCAGGCCCGCTCGATCCGGTCGTTCCCTGCGATCCCGTAGCTCCTGGCGGGCCGGCAGCTCCAGGCGGACCCGCAGCTCCCGTCGAACCGGTGGCCCCTGCCGAACCCGTCGCCCCCGTCGAGCCGGCGGCGCCGGTATTGCCCTGGACCCCTTGCAAGCCCTGTGGACCCGCAGGCCCGCTCGATCCGGTTGGGCCGGTGGCCCCCGTGGGGCCACGAGGGCCTCGCCGAGCACAGCGGGGCGGCGGCTTGTGGACGCAACGGGAAGAGTGAGCTCCGGCGCTGCCCGTGAACGCGCCCGGATGGCAGGGGGGCGGACTCCGTGACGGACAAGCGGCCGCAGCTAAACCAGCCGGCACGAGGGCGAGCGGAATCGTCGCGGACAGCAGAAGCAGCTTTCGACAATGCGGTCCAAACATCCTTTGCCCTCATCCGATTGGGTGGTCGAGGTCGGAGAGGGCCGGACTGCCTGAGGGCTCCGATCTCGCATGCCTGAAAGCCACCATCGGGGCTACGGCCAGGGGACACAATCCCCCAGACGTGTGAGTGGTGCGGATATCCCCCGGAGGAGCTAGCTTGAAGGAGGCTGCTCAGTCGTCGCTGCTCACTCCATAGGCGCCGCGACGACCGGATCGAGCGGAGCCGGGCGTCCGATGTGAAATCCCTGCGCAAAGTCCACGCCATATTCCTTCAGCAGGGCAAGGCATTCGGCATCCTCGACGCCCTCGGCGATCGTCTCGTAGCCGAAGTCCTTGGCAAGGCCGACGGTCGCCTTGACCAAATGCTGGTTGGCGGGGTTGGAGGCGATGTCGCGGACGAAGTCGATGTCGATCTTGATGTAGGTCATGGGCATGCTCTTCAGGTAGGTGAAGCTGCCAAAGCCGGTGCCGAAGTCGTCAAGGGCCAGTCCACAGCCGAGCTCAGTCAGCCCGCGAGCGAAAGCCTCGCCTGCAGCCAGATCCTCCATCAGCGCGGTCTCGGTGATCTCGAGGACGACGTTGGCGGGATCGGCCTGCGTGTCGTACAGCTCTCGCTCGATCAGCGAAAGGAGGTCCAGGTTTGACATCGACTCCGCGGAGAGGTTCGCATCAACGCGCCGCCCGCTGGCCGTCAGGCCAATCGCCTGGCGGACGACCCACCTGTCGATCTCGGCGATCAGCCCGTACTTCTCGGCGACCGGCAGAAAGGTCTTTGGCGAAATGGTTTGGCCCTTCTGGTCGACCATTCTGAGCAGTAACTCCTCGCCGGCTTCGCCGCCGTTCAGTGGGACGATCGGTTGTGAGTAGAGGACGAACCTGTCCTCGTCGAGCGCATCGCGCACCCTCCCCACCCAGGTGAGCGCATCGAGCTCACGCCGTCGGCGATGGCGCTCCTCGGATTCCTCGGTGATGTCGCGGAATACCATCACCGCACCGTGAATGCTCGTCCCGCCCAGCAGAGGCGCGGCTGAGCAGGAGACAGGGAATATGGATCCATCCTTGCGGGTGTATGCGTCTTCGTTGATCCGAACAAGCTTCCCCTCGACCCGCGCCGCATCATGCTCGCAATCTTCAGCCGCATACGGCGAACCGTCAGCCCGCTGAAAGTGGATCACTTCATGGATCGGCCTGCCGCGCAACTCCTTTTCGGTCCACCCGAGCATGTCGGAGGCGGCTGAGTTCATGAAGGCCAGTCGCCCATGGTGGTCGACTGCGTAGAGACCCTCGGCCATGTTCTCCATCACCACCGAACGGAAGTCCTCGGCATGTTTGAGCGCGGTGATGTCGACCACCACGATGCCGATGCCAATCATCTTGGTGGCGACCCGTACCGGATACAAGCTCACGAGCCAAAAGCCGATCTCCCCAGTGGCGGCAGGGCTCGGCCCCTCGAGCCCCTGGTTTATGACGGCCTTGCCGGAGTCGAGCACGTGCCGGTACGCGGGCTCTAACTGAGGCCATAGCTTGGGAACCACCTGGGCCACCGTGCGCCCGAGATGCCACTCTGCCGCGTGCCCGCCCAGTGCGGCGAGAGTGTCGTTTACCCGGACGAATCGAAATTCGCGATCAACGAAACCAAACCCGATCGGAGCGCTTGCCTGAAGCGTTTCCAGCAGGGTCAGCGACTGAGCCGCTTCCCGCTCGACTTCGCGCAGCTGTTCTTTGAGTGCAGCGTGCTCACCATTTGCGGCATCCGACGTCATTGCTCTGCGAAGCCCGAAGGAGTGTTCGGTTTGGTCAGATAGGCGATTCTCACCGCCCCGCTCTCCCGCCGATGGCTCTTCGGACATTCGTTTACTCACGTTTCCCGGATGATCGGCCAAGGCAAGAGTTGGTTCAATCACCCGATGGAGGGATTTGTCGAACCTGCAGGTTTTTCCTGCGTGGGGCCGATTTTTAGAGACTGGATTTCACCCTTTCAGGGGATGGTCAAAAGGCCCGCGGAACCTCGATTTTCATGAACTCGGGAGTTAGGGGATCCCAGAAAGTTGGAGAGAACGTGACCGTCCGATGGCCGCTGATGCGCGAACCGCAGCGGAAGGGGTGCGGTCTATCGATGCCACGCCCCAGTGCAGACCTCCGGCAGGAGAGCCGGACAGATATCCCGAGCCGGGTTATCCGCTCGCGATCCCCGGGATGAGTTTGCTTAGGGCGATCTGCAGCTCGAGTGCGAATAGAATGCGTGTGACCCCATCAGGGAGTAGACCGTGGAGGAATTCAATGAATGCGCGCTCCTCGGGGGCTTGGGCTAGCTCCGACGAGCAGAGGCAGCTCCTGGAGTTAGCTGAGCGCGTCGCACAGCTCGGCAGTTGGCAGTTTGCGCCCGAAACCGGGGAGCTTCACTGGTCAGACAATCTCTTCCGGCTGTTCGGCCTGGAGCCGGGGTCTGTGATTCCGACAGCAGAATATGTGCTGGAGATGACGCATCCCGACGATCAAGACCGCAGGGCGCGTTGGATGGAGCAGCTCGGGGAGGGGGTCATGGACGGGAGCATCGACTACCGGATCATCAGAGCGGATGGCGCGATTCGGTACCTGCGCTTGACAATGGCGGAGATCAACGAGGACCGGAGGCCGCGGAGAATCTTGGCCACGGTGCAGGACATCACCGATCAGCGCCTCGCCGAGCGCGAGATCGCCGCGCACGTCGCTGTCGAGGGGGCGCTTACCGAGTGGGAGTCCTTCGAGCGGGGCGCCGAGGGATTGGTTCGCAACCTCGCCGAGGCGACTGGCGCCGCCGCCGGTGCACTCTGGGTATGGGATGACGACCACCTGGCCCCCCGTGCTTTCTGGCGCAGCGCCATGCTCGACGACGCCGACGAATTCGAAGCGGCCACATCACAGCTTCGCCTGGCACCCGGGGCTGGCTTACCGGGACGCGTCTGGCGAACGGGGATCCCGATTGGGCTGAACGTCAGCGATCGTCCCGATTCTCTTCGCACTGCGGAGGCCGAGGCGGCCGGCCTGTGCGGGGCGGTGGCCTTTCCTGCGCTCAACGGCGAGGAGGTGCTGGCGGTGGTCGAGCTCTACTCTCGCGAGGGGGCCGAGCTGAGCGAACGGCTGATGCGCACGCTCGTCGGCCTCGGCCACGTGCTGGGGCAGTTCCTCGCTCATCACCGGAAAGGGCTCGGGGTATCTGTGCTGACACCGCGCGAGCTTGAGGTGCTCCAGCTCGCGGCGCAGGGCAATTCGAGGCAGCAGACCGCGGAGCTGCTGACCCTCAGCCCCGCGACCGTTAAGACCCACATGGCGCATATCAACGCGAAGCTCGGGGTCTCTGACCGCGCCGCAGCGGTAGCGCGGGCCGTCCGGGACGGACTGATCGACTGATCATCGAGCTGTCAGGGGATTTCCGCCATTCTGCCAATGTTCCGAGAAATCGGTCATTTGGCCGATGCGGCGCGCGGCGCGGGCGTGAATACTCCTTTGCGTATAGGCACCTGGTCCAGACAAACGCGTCAGCAAACGCATCAGGCACCAAATACACCCGAAACGGGTTCGTCCGAAGATGGGGCACCCTCGATTGGCGGTTTCGGCTTGGTGCTCCTCACTCTGTTCTCGACGTTGGCGCTCGCAGCGCCCCGCAGAAGTGCTACCGGCTGTCAACGCTCGAACCACAACCCTCGCCGGACAGGTATCCCGAGTCGGACAGGAGTCGCTGACCAGGCGAGAGGCACTGGATGAGCAACCCGGCGGAACGCAACGGGTCACGTCGCAGCCAGGAGCGTGTGAGCCCAATCAGCGATTCGGCCGAGCAGCTCGGGGAGATGGGAGGCTGGGAGTGGATCTTCGAGACCGACGAGCTGATCTGGTCGGATAACCACTTTCGTCTCTACGGGCTGGAGCCGAATGAGATCTCACCGTCTTTGGAGTTCGTCATTGCGCAAACTCATCCCGAGGATCGCGAGCGGATAGCGAGGGAAGTCGAGAATTCCCGGGTGGGGGGCGGGAGCAAGCGGGTCGAGTACCGGATCGTCCGTTGGGATCGAGAGGTCCGCGATCTCCGTTCCACCGTCACTGAGATCGAGGGTCATCCGCGTCGCGTCGTCGGCTTTGTGCAGGACATCACCGAGCGCCGCCGGGCGGAGCGTGAGCTCCAGACCCACATCGCCGTGGGGCACGCACTGGGCGGTTGGGAGTCGCTCGACCAAAGCGGCGGTCCCGTGCTCAGTGCGCTCGGCGAGGCGATGGAGTTCGTTGCGGGCGCGGTCTGGGTTCCAGAAACCGAGTTCCTCTACCCGCGGGTCTTCTGGCAGGCAGACTCGGTCGACGCGTCGGGACTGGAGTTCATCATGCGCGGCCAGCGGATTCCGCGCGGCTGCGGCCTGCCCGGGCGCGCCTGGGCTTCACGTCAACCGACCACACTCGCCCGCGGTGTTGAGGACTCGAGCTTCGACGCCCCCAGGGTCGCGTCGCTGAGCGGATTGCAGGGGGCTGTGGCGTTCCCCGCATTGAAGGGGGAGGAGGTGCTGGCGGTCCTGAACTTCTATGCGCGCGAGGATTTCTCGCTGACCGATCGGCTGATCCAATCGTTGACCGGGATCGGACGTGAGCTTGGGCACATCCTCGATCGTCGCCGCGGAGATCTCGGCGCCCCCGCGCTGACGCCGCGTGAGCTGGAGGTGCTGCAACTCGCCGCCCAGGGGCATTCGGCGCCCAAGATTGCGAAGAGACTCGCCCTAAGCCATGACACGGTCAAGACTCACTTTCGACACGTCTATTCGAGGCTGGATGTCCATGATCGGGCTACAGCCGTTGCGAAAGCCCTCCGGCTCGGATTGATCAACTAGCCGTACTCACCCTTTTGGGTGATTGCAGGACATCCGCTGGGGCTTAATCGTTTGCGTGTGGCTTCTCGCGATCTCCCGGGCGATGCGAACGCGCAGGCCTTTGCGGACAGCAAGTTTGGTGCGCAGGCCGTGTTGCGCCTGCGGGCGGCATTTGAACATTCAAGGAATCCCATGCTGATTGCCGACGATCAACGACGGTGGGTGACCGGAAATGCCCCCGCCTGCAAGCTGCTGGGGATCGCGCCGGAGGAGGTCCCCTGGTACAGAATGGACGACTTCACGCCTCCGAGCGAGCGCGAAAGACTCGAGGAGCAATGGAAGGAGTTCTTGGCCAGCGGCGGAGCGGAGGGCTGGTACCAGCTGTACGTCCCCGACCGCGGACCGATGCCGCTCGAGTTCAGCGCGACCGCCAATGTTCTGCCCGCACGTCACCTGTCGGTCTTCGTCCCACCCGACGAGGCCTCCCGTGAGCAGGCCGGAGACGCCCCGGTTCACGAAGCGGTGTGGAGGCCCGTAACGGTGGAGAGCGGCGGTCGGTTGCCGCTCACCGAGCGCGAACGCGAGGTCATGACCTTGGTCGCATCCGGACTCCAGAGCGCCGAAATGGCCGAGCGCCTGTTCCTGTCCCCGGAGACGGTGAAATCGCACGTTCACAACGCGATGGGAAAGCTCGGCGCGCACACGCGGGCGCATGGCGTGGCGATCGCGTTGGTGACGGGGCAGATCGCCTGGGACATATAGCGGCTAGTCCCGCCGTACCGTCTTCGAGCTAGTTCCTCCGGGGGATATATGCACCGGCTCACCTCTCTGGGGGATTGTAGAAATCCCCGCAATTCCCGATAGTCGGCCATATGGATCCGAATCAGGTTCGCCAGATCAAGAGACGGGTCTTGGCCAGCAGTTGCGCCTTGAGCCTGCTCACCATGGTTGCGACCCTGGCATTCGCCGTCCCGGCAGGCGCCGCCACCTCGGTCCCTCTGGGAGCTGCAAACGGCTTCGGGGTCCTCGGCGGCACAACGGTGACCAACACCGGCCCCACCGTTGTCAACGGTGACCTCGGCATCAGCCCCGGCACCGCGTGCACCGGGTTCCCGGCCCCCTGCACCGGGGGCGGCCCGGGTGTCGTCAACGGGACGATTCACTCGGCCGACACCACCTCGGCCCAGGCCCAGGCCGACCTGATCACGGCTTACAACAACGCCGCCGGACAGGCCACCACCACGACCACCGGCACCCAGCTCGGCGGAATGACCCTCGGGCCCGGCGTCTATGCCGCGACCCCGGGACCGGGCTTCCTGAACATCACGGGAACCCTGACCCTGGATGGGCAGGGCAACCCGAACGCCGTGTTCATCTTCAAGGCCGCATCGACGCTCGTCACCGCGGCCGGGCCCGGCGCCAGCCGAGTTAGCCTCGTAAATGGCGCCCAGTCATGCAATGTCTTTTGGCAAGTCGGCAGCTCGGCGACGATCGGAACCTTCAGCGATTTCGCCGGCAACGTCCTGGCGCTGACCGATATCGAGGCCCAGACCTCGGCGACGATCAACGGTCGTCTGCTGGCCCGAAACGCGGCAGTCACCCTGGACAGCGACACGATCACGGCGGCGCAGTGCGCCGCACCCGCGGCGGCGGCGCCACCCACCACCCCACCCACCGCCCCACCCACGGTGACCATCACAAACGTCCCGAAGGCATGCACGCGATCCAATTTCAAGCTGAAGGTGAAGGTCTCGGACGCCGGCGGCATCGACCACACCGATGTGTTCCTCGACGGCAAACGGGTCAAGCGCAGCTCCAAGAAGTCATTCTCAGTGGCGATCCGGGCCAGTCGCCTGACACCGCGTAGCCACAAGATCCGCGTCGTCGCAACCGACAACGCGGGCAACTCGAGGACAAAGAAGGCGAGATTCCAAAGATGCGAGCGCCTCTCGATCAGTTTCACTGGCTGAGTGGCAGCGCTGGCTACGCCCGCCCAGAGGCTGCGGCAAGGCTCTAGCCACGAGCTCGGCGCCTGACGCTCAGCTAAACCTTCGACACCGCTTGCCGATGACTACTTAGACAGGCTCAATCAGTCAACCGCCCGGCTCGGACAGCCTCAATCCCAGGAGGCCCAGTCCATGTCCGATCCGCAGTCGTCTTACGGTCCTCGAGATTCGCAGGCCAAACATGTCGGCAGCAGCTGCTCGGCGCTGGCCCCCATCCTCGCAGCGCTCGGCACCTGCCTGATGCTCGCCTGCTTCGGTCCGGCCGTCCCAACCGCCGCCGCCGCTCCGACCCCGACGGTGGACCTGGGTACCGCGTCAACGTACGCCGCACTGAGCGGCGCCTCCGTCGGCAACACCGTAAGCGCCGAAGGTGACCCGCATACGACCCTTCGTGGCGATCTCGGCGTCAAGGCAAACTCCCAGCCGACCGGGTTCCCTCCGGGGATCGTCACCGGCGCGATCTCCGTCGGCAACCTGGCGGCGGCCCAGGCGCACGCCGACCTCGTCGCCGCCTACGACGAGGTCGCAGCACGGACCGGCGGTAACACCCTCCCGCTCGCTCTGGCGGGCCAGACCATTCAGCCGGGGCTCTACACGATTCCGGCGCGGCATCGAACACCGGAACGCTGACTCTCGACGGCGGGAGCGATTCGAACGCCGTCTTCGTCATCCAGGTCGACGGCGCCTTGGCCTTCGCGGCCGGAAGCCACGTCGTCTTGACCAACGGAGCCCAGGCGTCGAGAGTGTTCTGGCAGGTCAACGGAGCCGGCGCCGTCGGCGCCGGCGGCAGCTTCGCGGGGACGCTCATGGCGCTCGACGCGGTCGCGATGGGCAACGGGACCCTGGTCAACGGCCGCGCGTTCGCCCGCAACGGCGCCCTCACGCTGGACGACAATCAGTTCTACAGCGCGCCGCCCGTGGTCACGATCGCCGGCGGGGCCACCGCGGCCACGACCGATACGACCCCGACCGTCAGCGGGACGACTGACGTCGAGGCGCCGGCGCTGGTTACGGTGACCGTCAACGGCCAGGCACTCACCGCGACCCCCTCCGATGGCACATGGTCGGTCACCTCCCCGATCCTGGCGAACGCCACCTATACGGTCGTCGCCTCAGTCAGCGACGGGGCAGGGAACCCGGGCAGCTTCGCGCAACAGCTGACGGTCGACACGGTCCCGCCAGTCGTCACCCTCAATGGTGGACCCTCAGCGACCACGAACGACCCGACTCCGACGATCGCCGGCACCAGCGACGTCGCCCCGGGAACCATCGTCCGCGTGGGCGTCGACTCACAGATGCTGTTCGCGGTCGTGAACTCCGGCGGATCTTGGAACGTGACCCCCGACGCGCTGGCCGATGGCGCTCACTCATCACGGCGTCCGTCTCCGATCCTGCCGGCAACCCGGGCAGCGACAGCCAGGCACTGACCGTGGACACCACGGCACCGGGGGTATCGATCGCAGGTAGTGCTACCGCGCTCACCAACGATGCAACCCCGGATATCTCAGGGACTGCGGATGTCCCGTCCGGCACGACAGTGACTTTGACCCTCGCGGACGAGACGCTGTCGGGAGTGGTCGAGGGCGACGGCACATGGACCGTGACCGCCAGCGCGCTATCCGACGGGCCGCACCGCGTAATCGCCGAGGTCTCTGACGCCGCCGGGAACTCAGCGCGCTTCACCCAGACTCTGACCGTCGACACGGTATCGCCGGTCGTTGCAATCTCCGGCGGGGCGACAGCGGAGACTGACGACGTCGATCCAACAATCACAGGCACCTCCAACGCTGCGCCCGGCACCACCGTGACCGTCTCGATCGCCGGCCAGACGCTGACGACCATCCTGCAGCCCAACGGCACCTGGAACGCGACTCCAACCTATGTCGTCGGTGATGGAACGTGGACGGTCATCGCCTCGGCTCCCGATCCCGCCGGGAACGTTGGGAGCACCGAGCAGACCCTCGTCATCGGCCCCGAGGCTCCTCCCCCCGTGGTGCCGCCGGGTGGCGGAGGCTCACCCCCCGCGGTGCCCGGGCCCACGGTCCCTGGAAATGGCAACCAACAAGTCAGCGGTCACTCGTTTTCGATCGGGACGACGGTGACCGCTCCCGCCGGGAGCGGCGTGGAGGCCGCAGCGAGGGGCACGGTGAAGATCCAGGGCGTCAAGAAGAAGATCAAGCTCGCCGCCGCGATCGTGACGCTCCAGGCCGGTCAGAGCGGACAACTGAACTTGAAGCCGAAGGGCAATAAGGCGCGGGTCAGGGCGGCGTTCAAGCAGATCAACGCTGCACTTGCGAACGGCCGGAGAGTGGTCGCCGCGATCACGATCACGATGGTCGACGATGCCGGAAGCACCAGCGTGGTCAAGAGGACGGTCAAGCTCACGAAGTCGAGGGCGAAGCCGTAGCGGAACTCGAAGGTCGCGCAGCCTAGCCGCGGCCCCATTGCGGGGCTTTCATGGGCCGGGGTGGACTCGAACCACCGACCTACGGATTATGAGTCCGCTGCTCTGACCAGCTGAGCTACCGGCCCGCTCGCGGGCGAGCGTACAGGCCAGGGTAGATTCGTTTGGTGCCGCCGCCGGAGGAGGAGCCAGAGGTCACGACGTTCACCTGGCCGCTGCTCGGCGCCCTCTACGGGTCGCTCGTGATCGTCGCGATCGTCGCGCTGCTCAACTCACATCTCGGGCGGGACCTCGATCACCGCATCGATGCACCCGCGCGGACGCTGGTCGCGGCGCCCGTGATCATCAGCGCCACCGTGGTGTTCGTGGCGAGTCTGGTCGCGCTGCTCGCGCCGGTCTACAGGCGCCCGGCGCTGCGGGTCGCGGAGATCGCCGCCTGGCTGGTACCGGCCTGGCTGGTGATGGGCGCGATGGTGCTCGGGGCGATCTCCTTCGCCCTCAATCACGCCGACTGACTCAGTCGGCGAGTGCGGCCATCGACTCGCCGACCGAGGAGGGCTCGGCAACGCCCTCGGCGGCCGCCTGGGCGCCCTCGTTGAAGGCGCTTGCGCCGGCGATCAGCGCGGCCGCGGCGCCCGGCTTGATTCGGCCCGTGTCCACGCAGCCGGCGAGGAACTGCTCCATCTGCTTCGCCAGCTCGGCGAGGCGGTCCTGGCCGACGACGAGGGCCGCGCCCTTCAACCCATGGGCCTCGACCCGGAGCTCCTCGACGCGATCGGAGTTCTTCTCATCGGAGGCGGCCAGAGCCTCGAGGCCGTCGATGAGCGGCGGCGTCCGGCGTCCGGCCTCGGCCGCCAGCATGCTGAGGAGCTCGTCGTCCCCCATGCGCTGAGTTCTACTCCCTCCCAGGGGGAAGCGCAGGGATCCGGCTAGCCCGCGACCTTCTGAACCGCCGCCTCGAGCTCCTGGACGCTGAACGGCCCCTGCAGGATCGAGCTGACCTTGCCGCTACGGTCGATCACGTAGGCCCAGGGCTCGGTGTTGAGCTTGAAGGCGCGCATCTGCGGGCGGGGCCCGTCGTTGATCTGGTTGTTGTTGTAGATCTCCTGGTGGATGAAGGCGACCTTGTCGCCGAACTCCTGCTTCACCTGCTGGGCGATGTCCGTGACCGGCCCGCAGACCCGGCTCTGGCAGAGGGCCGGAGTCGCGAAGAGGAGGACGACCGGCTTCTTGCCGACGACGTTCGCGAAATCGTCCGAGTGCATGTCGTCGGGCGGAACCCGGGTGTCGATCTGGCCGATGTTCGAGACCTGGCCGGCGGTCAGCGTGTGGATGTGCGGGACGGGCTGGCCGACGTTCGGCATCGGGAAGTCGCCGACCGGGTTCGGGGTGGGCATCAGGCTGTACTGGTAGGAGCCGCCGTTCTTGATCAGCGCGGCGAAGGCCCACGGGCCCCGCCGGTTCAGCGGGATGTCCGACACATAGGCGACCTGGGCCGCGCTCGGGTCGTCGGCGGTGGTCTTGGCCCGGAAGGCGGGTTTGGTGGTCAGGTCCTCGATCCTCGCCGGGAAGGGGCCGATCGCCTTGCCGTCGACGCCCCTGCCCGGCGCGGCGTAGACCGCCACCTGCGCGTCCGTGATCGGGTCATGGGCGGTGCTGAACACGCCGAAGGGGAAGCGGTTGGTGCCGAGGTGCAAGTAGGCGGCCGCCGGGGAGGCGACGGGGCCCTGCGTCGCGTGGGCCGAGAGAACGACCTGGCGGAGGGTCTTGCCCTTCGCCGGGGGAAAGGTCGCCGCGCGCGGCGCCGGGCGGCTGCGGCTGCCGGTCCCGTTGTCGGACCCGCCGCAACCGGCGACGAGCGCAAGGGCGAGCAGGGCGACTGCGAGGGCGAGGGGCTTGCGGGGCACGGGCGGCATCCTAGATGGGGCGCGTATAGGGTGGCGGCCGCTGTTAGTCGTCCCAAAGGAGAAGACGTGGCAGACAAGGCGGCCCTGATCACCGGCGGTTCGAGCGGCATCGGACTTGCGATCGCGAGGATGCTCGGAGAGAACGGCTATGGCCTGACCGTCTCGGCTCGCCGGCCCGAGAAGCTCGAGGCCGCGGTCGAGGGCCTGCGGTCGGATGGGCTCGACGTGCAGAGCGTGCCGGCCAACATGGCCGACGAGGAGAGCCTGGCGGCACTGGTCGCAACGCACAAGGAGCGGTACGGGCGGCTCGACGTTCTGATCAACAACGCCGGAGTGGGGATCGGAGAGGCGATGGACTCGCTGACCACCAAGTTCGTCGACATGCAGCTCGGGGTGAACCTGAGGGCCGTGGTCCTGATGACCCGCGAGTGCCTGCCGATGCTGAAGGAGGCCGGCGCCGAGCACGGCAAGGCGCTGCTCGTCAACACCGCATCGATCTCCGGCAAGGCCGGCCAGCCCTGGCTCAGCGTGTACTCGGCGACCAAGGCCGCGGTGATCGGGTTCTCGCAGGCGACGCAGAAGGAGATCGCCGGCCAGGGAATTCAGGTGACGGCGTTCGCGCCGGCGTTCGTCGATACGCCGATGACCGAGTTCGCGAAGCAGCAGGTGGCGGCCGAGGCGATGATCCGGCCCGAGGACATCGCCGAGGCGGTCCGCTTCCTGCTCGCCACCTCGCCGAACTGCCTCGTGCCGGAGATCATGTTCCTGCGGCCCGGGGACACAATCGACACTCCCGACCTCGGTTAGGTCCCCCAGATCCGGGCGCCCTTGCGCAGGCCGGCGCGGGCGCCGGCCCACCAGGCGACCTGTCGCATCAGGTCGAACCAGGCGTCCTCGATCCAGCGCGTCTCCCCCCTGCCCCGTGCCCTGGCGGCCAGGACGATGCCGAGCCCGCGGGCGGTGCGGCCGACCTCGCGAGCGCGGGGCGCCTTGACCGGGTGCCCTCCCATCGCCTCGAACTTGGCGCCCACCAGACCCGCGCCGTAGGCCCAGCCGAGCTGCTGGCGAAAGAAGCCGAGCTGGGTGTCGCGGTTCCGGTGCCGGGCGGTGGCGCGCTCCGCGTAGGCGAGGCGGAGCCCGCTCCGCTCCTGGAAGCGAAGGCCGAGCTCGACGTCCTGGGCCCGCGTCATGTGCGGGTCGAATGGGCCGATGCGATCGATCACGTCACGGCGGTAGGCGGCGTTGGCGGTGATCGGATAGGCGGGGTCGGAATTGAAGGCGAACTGCTGCCAGTTGCCTAGGAGCCGGGCGGCCTGGCGCTCGGCCGCCGTGGTCGCCGGGGCATGCTGGAGATCGCCGGCGACGGCCCCGACCTCCGGATCCTCGAAGGGACGGACGAGCTCGCCCAGCCACTGGGGCTCGACCAGGCAGTCGGCGTCGACGAAGGCGAGGATCTCGCCGCTGCTGTCGGCGATCCCCCGGTTGCGGGCGTTGGAGACGCCCGGGGTCAGCTCGTGGAGGTAGGTGACCGGACGCGACTCGATCAGGGAAGCGGTGCCGTCGGTCGAGGCGTTGTCCACGATCAGGACCTCGCGGCGGTCGTGCGGATAGTCGGTGGCCAGGATCGCGTCGATGCAATCGGCGATCGTGGATTCGCCATCCCTGACCGGCACGATCACCGAGACGGATGGATGGTGGGGCGCCCGCGGCACGGGCGCAAGTTAGCCGTGCCGGATCGGTTCCCGGTTCTCGGGCCGGATCGCTTCGTGGTCCTCGTCGATGACGTGCTCCGCGTAAGCGGTGGCGAGGACGTCCTGGATGGAGAGGTCCGAGGCCTCCTCGGCTTCGGCCACGGCGAGGCTCCGGCGGGATGCCTGGACGTCGCGGACCTCCTCGCCGAGCGGTCGCTCTGGCACCGGCTCGGCGCCTTGTACGCCCTCGCGGAGGAGGGCCAGCTCCAGGTAACCCTCCAGCGCGCGGACCT
>CAWJJG010000005.1:0-158691 GCA_963843085.1 uncultured Solirubrobacterales bacterium | reverse complement strand
CGTAGGGCATCATTCAAACGATCCCCAAACCGCATAGTGATGGGGTTTCCGCCTTGGCGGTCCTGACGATGCGACCCGAATGAAACCGCGAGCGTCACCCGATCACCTTTCGAATCCGATCATGGCTGCGCCCAAGCGCGTGGGTGTAAGTGCCAACCATTGTCTCCACGGTGTGCCCGGCCACGCCAGCTAGATCGGCGTCGTCGATTCCGGCGGCACGCAGCTGCGTTATGTAGGAGTGCCGGAAGTGGTGAGGGATGGGATCCATCCCGGTCGCTCGTTGCGCCGGGTACCAGACGTCCCGATAGAAGTTCCGCTCGCGCCAGAGCTTGCCCTTGGGCGTCGGGAACAGCAAGTCCGAATCAATCCGTACCGGCATCTCTCGAATGAGCCGGGCAAGTGATCGCGGACACGGCACGGCGCGCCCAGCTGTTGGTTCTCCGTGGTCGGATTTCGTCCCAGCTTGTATTTCCCCCTCGTGGGCGGTACGGCTAACCGTGAACACCTCTCCATCGAAGTCTTGGCGCCGCAAGGCGATGAACTCGCCCAAGCGCAACCCGGTTAGGCCCGGGATTAGCAAGAGTGCCTCGTAGTTGTGAGGAGGCAGCGGCGGATCAAGGGCCCGGCGCGCTTCAGGCCGGCCCCCCGCCGCGAATGCTCGTATTTGATCGAAGGACCAAACCTTCACCGGCCGCGAAGCCTTGCGTGCACGCGGATCATTTCTCCGAAGCCGGAGTCCCTTAAAAGGATTGGCCCCGGCCACTTCGTCGTCGATTGCGTTCTCGCAAAGCACCGAGAGCGAACCGAGGATGCCGCGAACACCTTGCACGGCTCGACCCTGCTCTCGAAGGAGGTGATCGACTAGCTCAAGCGCATGCCGACGGCGCAACTCATCCAAGCGCCACCCACCAAGCCGGCGACCATCAAGCTGCACGTCGAGAACTCGGCCGATTCGATGCTCGTTGGTGGCATTGGTCCGCTTCGCCCGGGGATGGCGCTGCGTCCAGGTCTGGAAGTAGCTCTCCACGGTGTCGTGCTGAGTGATGCCGAGTCCATATGCTCGCTCGACTGCCTCGTCAATGGCACGCTGAGCATCGCGTTTGAATCGAAAGGTTCCCTTGCCGCCGTTCCAATGAGGCTTTGCGATCCGTCGCTTACCTCCCGGTCCTTTGTATCGGGCTACCCAAACGGTGGTACCAGACGGGTTCGCGCGCCTCACTGGAGATTGACGGCGATTGCCTGCCATCCAACCGCTCATCGCCCCGCTCCGTTTTCGAGGCGCTCTTGCTCAAATATCTCGAGGTCATCGTCCCGAATTCGACGAGACCCTCCGAACTTGTAGGAGGGAAGCGCGCCCGAAGCAACCCAGCCGCGGACAGTCCGTTCCGAAACCTGAAGCCGTCCAGCTACCTGCGGCACCTTCAAGAAGAATCGCCGTCGCTCGCTTTTTGTCAAGCCGTCGGTCAACGCCTCGCTCCTCCCACTGCGGTGAACCGGCCATCCCCGACGTCGCGCACTTTGTCCTCGATGAGGAGCGACTTCAATATCCGGCCGGCATGCGCTCGGCTGATTTCCAGGGCTTCGGCAATTTCGGTGCGAGTCTTGTTTGAGCCTGTCAGCAGTTCAATTACTTGAGCTTTTCGGAAAGCAGGGGAGAACCGATGGCGTGCAGGTGATGCCGGAGCGCCTTGCTCGGTCGTTGCCGGCGACTCATCAAGCCTTCGCAGCGCCCTTAGCTGTCGTCGTAACCGCCGCGCCTCGTTGAGCTGCGGCTGAAGTTCTTCCAGCCGGGCGAGCAGGCGATTGCGTTCTTTATCTACCAGGGGTTGACGTGCCACACGCCGGATGATATCATAAATGGATTGATGCCCAATATGTTACACAAGTCAGCCCATGAAATTTGGGGAAGAGCGAAGCGGTCGCCAGAGCGATCCACCTTCACGGCCCTCGTCGCAATGCAGCGCGGGATCGCGTTTGGGCGTCCCCTCACGCTTGCCGAGCGGCTCTGCCTAGGGGTTGTCGCGGCGAAGCCCACCCACCACCTGACGCTTGACTCGGCAGACCTATCGATGCCCTCCGCCGGCCGAGCCTGGTCCCTGCTGCTGCGACGGTTGCATCGGTCGCGTAACTCCCGGAAGCGGCTGGTCTACCTGGCGGTGGCGGCCAGGTCCACCTCGGGGGCGGGAGCCCATCTGCACGTGCTCTGCTGGGAATATATTCATGCGCCGATGCTGGGAGGCCATGCTCGGAAGGTCGGCTTTGGTTGGCCTCATATCCAGCGGATCCCGACCTCAGACGAAGATCTGCTCGGTGCGATGGACTCGGTTGCCTATGTATTGGGCCAGCATCAGCCGGTCTTCGGGACGCATCATGAGCAGCGTCACCTGCCGAGAGGTAAGGGTCAATGGCGTTTCCGTTATCCCCAGCGACGAATCCTTCAGCAGTACAACCCGAACCTTTTGTCCGCGCTGGACAGGGCTCAATCGCAGAAGCTGAGCGACAAACAGCTCGTTGAGGCGCTCCCTATGTTCAGTAGTAATAAGAGGCAGGGGTGGGGAAGTCGCTACGAGGTAAATCTGCCATGACTCCGACAAATGGATATGAGCGCCATCAAGGGTCTGGTGGTCAAACTGGCCAGGACGACCTTCATCCTCTTCTCGAATCGTTTGTCGAGGATGGTCCCGAAGGTCCGTTCCTTAGTCACCCCGTGTTTTGTGGCTCAGTAGCCAGTCCTGAGCTGGTTGCCGAAGCGAATCGGATCTATGAGCGGAACCGCGTGCTTCTCGCAAATGATTATCGGAACGGCAATTGGGACAGCTACGTACTCGCACACGCCTCGCCCTACCAGGCGTGGAAGCTAGGGCAGATCGCATCCCAGATTGATAATCACAAGGACTATTGGCAACTCGTACGACACGTCTGGATCAATACTGACAACCCCTCGCAGTACGAGAGGGAATGGCGAACATTGCTAGGTGCAAACCGACCCAAGGTGGAAGAAATCATGACTGCCTCGGAACGAGCCCAACTGGCGCAGCTGACCGATCCAGTGCTGGCATATCGCGGCTTCACTCGAGATGGGCTCGAGCAGGGGTTCTCCTACACCACCCAGGGCGACACAGCGGAGTGGTTCGCGAGGCGCTTTGCCGGCATCCAGCCAGGCATCCCCAGGGTCGCAATCGCGGAAGTCCCCAAGAGTCGTGTTCTTGCGTATTTCGAAGAGCGGACAGAGCACGAAATCCTGGTGCTGCCGGGAGATGTATCCATCACGGCGATCGAGCCTCTGGAGGTAACGGGATCCGTACTAGATCCTTGAATTCATAATTAGCCGATCCACATCACGGCCCGAAAACCTTAGGGAGCTACGGATATAGCGAGCGGGCAGACTGTCGGACCGCGCAAGACGTCGAACGGTTGAGACCGACACCGCGAGTTGATCGGCGACTTCTCGCACAGATAGGAGCCGGTCGCCATGACGATCGCCAGGCTCCGTAGTGCTGGATTCAATATGAGGTTGGTTGATCTCCATGCACCTATTACGAGGCAGGCCTCGCTCAGTTTCTAGTGCTCGGTGATAGAGGGAGCCGACCCATGAGGCCGGCGGACTAGCTTGGCAAGTACTTGGGAACCGACATGCCCTTCCAGAGCACAAAGGCTCCGCATTCGAGAGCATGCTGATCCGCTCCGCAAAGCTGTCGGGCTCGCAGCTGAAGTTGACTATTTGCCCCCGCGTGTTCGCTATCAGCTGATCGCTCGAGATGCCATCAACCCACTCTAGGCAAGAGTGGATGCGGCCAAGAACGTTAAGAAGTTGACGGAAGTCGACTATTTCCAAACCGCTTGAGGCCGGTGCTAAATGGGTCAGCCCCCCTCGACGAGCCGTCAGCCTCGCGCGCGTCTATGAAGAGCGCGCTCCGCTGGCTGTTGCCAGCCATCACCTCCAACTGCCTCGGCGAGATACCGGCCAAGGACGAGGATGGGTGTCGTCGCATGGCGCGAGCCTAACGCGGGAGTTCCTGTCCAGGTCGTCCAGGGCCCGCGCGTACCTCAGCCAGAGCCAGGGCGGCCAACCCACAGACGGCGCTTGGCGGGCTAGTTGCAAACGTATCCGGCCGCCAGGCGCCCTGGTACGGATGCCATCGGCGAGGGGCCGTCAAGGAGTGGTGCGGAGCCTGGGCGCGGTCGCTAGAGGCGGTCCGTTCGCGCAGCCACTCATGATGTAGCCGGGCGCGCATACAGTTCGTCGCCGCCAGCTCTCTCGAAAGGTGCGTCCAAAGTTCGTGAGAGCTGACTGTTGTGCTGCCTGTTGGCTCCCGCTGCTGCCATTGGCTCTCACGCTGTTCTGGATCTTGTTCTGGATCTTGTTCTGGATCAGCTGCAGCTTGGCCCGCTCCAACACGTCCGCTTCGGTCAGGCCGGCCTGATCCCGCGCCTGGACGTACTCGGCCTGGGTCTTGAATTGCGACTTGATCTGCTGGAGGGCCTGCTGAAGCTCTGTATCGGTGAAGGTGATGCCCTCCTTGTTTGCCTCGCCAACGATCCAGGCGATCTGGAGCGCAGTCTGCATCGCCTTGGTCTTGAGCTGCTGATAGTGCGGATCGCTCGGCTGTGGAACAGACTGGAGCCGACTCTGCTTGGCGGTCTGGAGGAGGAAGCGGTTGAAGTCGGCCTTGCTGATGTGACCGCCCTGCACGAGGCCCGGGACATTGATGCTGGCGTCGTCGATGACGGCGACGTCACTTGCAGGCACGTCTCGCGTTGCTTCGGCGAGACTTCCGGGTGAGCCATTGGAAAGGAACGGACTCTTGCCGATGACAGGGACGTCGGCCTTGGTCACGTGCCAGGCAACGAGCAACACGGCGATCGCTGCCAGTGCCAACCCAGCTCCCAGCAGGGGCGCCCTTCGTGCGTGAATCGCTTGACGACGCTGTTGTCGACGAGCTTCCCGCTCGGCATTGCGCTCTTTCTCCCTCTGCTTTCGTACCGCGTCTTTCTCTGCGAGAGCCTCCGCTTCTCGTTTGCGCTCGACTTCAGCGCGCTCCTTCTTCTCGGCCTCCTGTTGCTCGAGCCAGCGCTCCTCCCGAGTCCGTGCTGAGTAGGCGTCGGCCGAGGGAAGCTCCTTCTCCCTCTTGAGGTTGAGTCCGCAGCCCTCGCACCAGACCGCCTCATCCTCGGCGGGAGCACCGCAGCGCGGGCAAACTCGATCGCCGCGGCTCATCCTGGTGTTCCCCCCGACAAGCTAGTAGCCATATTCGGCTTGTCCAACGGCAAGGTTAAGCAACCCATTGGAGAAGCTCTGCGGGGTTCTGCTGCCCGCGGCTGTCGCGCAGATCCCGGCGACGGCGCTCACCACGTCACCCTTGCTAACGCCACTTGGCAGGTTGGGGTCCTTCTTGTCGACCCAAGCCGAGATCTCACCGTTGCTGGCGCTAAGGCAAGACGAACCGTCGGCTGGCGCGGCCGGCGTTGCGGCAACGACGATGATGCCGATGATGCCGATGAGAACCACTGCAATTGCCGCGATGATGGCCGCGTGGGCACCGGGCGAAAGAGCGTCCCATTGCCCTCTAACCCGTGCGTCAGCCGGGAGGGAGCGCCACCAGTCAACGACTGACCATCCGCCCGGGCCCTCCGTACCGGCTTCTGCTGCCGAGCCCACGAGCTTCCCCTCTGACTGGACTTGATCCCATTCCGCCCGGGTTGGAAGCTCCGGCTGCTCCCAAAGATGCAGGCCGCATTTCGAGCAAAACTCATCCTCGCCCGCCTCATCACCGCAGCGCGGGCAAACACGAGTGTGTCGGTCAATGGCCATTTCTCGGCACCTATTGAGCCCTCGGGTGTTCGTTCGGTTGTTGGTCCTTCGGGTTGACTATCCATCGCATGCGAATCCCTTCGCATCCGCCGCAACTACCGAACTGGTCTAGGTGCCTGCCACCGAGGCGCACGCTGGGGATCACCCTCGCGCGCCCGTATGAAGATGCCTCGGATCAAGCTGCTGTCGGCCGTCCGCTACGACGGCGAGATACCGGTCAGGCGGCGTTCGGCAGCCCTTCCCTGCCTGCTCGAATGCGGGCACTCGTCTGCAACACGCTGCGCACTGCCATCGGGCTCCAGCGGTTCGCCCTCTTAGCCACGATCGCCTCGCCGTTCAGCCAGGCGGCGATACCGCGGTAACTCATCCCTGTATTTCTGAGAGCCACGATCTGCTCAAGGATTTCCTGCTCCTCGGGCTTTTCGAGCAGATAGCCATCGACGGGCTGATAGCCGTACGGCGTCGCGCCGTAGACGCGACCCTGGTCACGTAACTCAGCCAGTGCTTGTGCCGTCCGCTCTGCGATCAATTCCCGCTCGAGCTGCGCGAACACAGCCGCGACCCCCGCCATGGCCCGCCCTTGAGGACTGGTGAGATCAAGCCGGTCATCGAGGCTGATCAGGCCCACCCGCCCAGATGAGAACTCGCGCAGAAGTCGAAGGGCCTCTGCAGCATCGCGAGCTAGGCGGTCAATGCGAACAATCGCCACAGCGTCCGCTTCTGGCTTGGTCTCGCGAAGCAGCGAAGCAACACGCCGGCCCCCGGCTCGTTCAGAGAGGGGCCGCGAGCCCGAGACACCGTTGTCCACCACAACATCAATGACCTCAGCCCCTGTTGCCTTGGCCCAGGCTTCGATCCTCGCCTGCTGGGCCTCCAGCGTGACTCCCTCTGCCCCCTGTTCCTGCGTTGAGCAGCGTATGTATCCAATTACTTTCAGGCTGCTCATTACCCATATTTTACCGGTGAGGTGTAAACGACCGGTTCGCGTGTAAACCGCCGCTTTTCGTCCAAAGCACCTATCTCCAGCAGCTCGGGGCGCCAGCAGCGTTGACTGCTCGCTTATGGGGCACTAAAGCTGACCGACCTCGAACGCGGTTCAAGCCGCAAGCAGATCCCAGGCATCTTCATACTGATCGAGTTTGTTCCTTCGCAGTTGCTCGCTCGTAACGATCGCGTTCGCCTCGGCGCAAGGCAGAATCCAGTAGCGAGGCTGACCGAGCTCTTCGAGCGACACCGCGACTAGGAAGTCGCTCGGACCGTCGGGAAACGGTGACGTGATTCGCCACGCCTTGGTCTTCACATGCTCGCGCCTCGTCTTGACCTGGATGCGAATCGGGGCGCCGCCCTCCTCGCGATACGCGAGCATGTCGAAGTCGGGATTGTTCTTCATCGGCAGCGCGACGACCCAGCCTCGCCTCGACAGTTCAGCGGCCACAAAGTGCTCGCCCGCGATCCCGGTCCGTATTTGCTGGCCTCTTGGTGGCGGCTTTTCCACTATGAGGCGATCCTCTCATGCCTTCGCGCTAGTACGCCACGTGAGCGGTACCGAGCTCTCGACAGCCGGGAAACGTGGTGCCCTCCGCGACCCCAGGGATCGCTCCGAACACCCTCTGTGCCATAGCAACCTATCGAGAAAGGCCGGAGGGCAATCGCCGGTTCATCCCGTCTTAGCTGCTTTCTCTTTGAAGAAGACCCAGCTGTCAAGGGGGCGATCGCCCCGCCGCCGTAGGTGTCCTCGTGCCGCTCCCAGCTGGTGGATGAGGTGTGCTCATTTCTCTTTCGGCGCTCGGGGCGCAGATCGTTCCTGGGAGCTGCCTCGGCCGCTCAATTCCATGCGGGACCGTCAGGCGGTCAGAAAGCAGCCGGAGTTAGCCGAGGCAGGTTCTTTGAAGGGCTCGCGGCGCGAGAGCATGTGCCAGGCCGCGATCAAGAGCTTGCGGGCGACCGCCGACTTCGCCGGGTTCTTGCCGTGGCGCTCTGAGATCCGCCGGTAGTGGCCATGCCAAGGATTGCTCGGCCGCCAGGCCTGGTTGGCGGCCTCGACCGCCGCCCAGCGAAGGGTCCGCGAGCCGGCCTTCGAGAGCGCCCCGATCGCCGAGCGCTCGCCCGACTGGCTCACCCTGGGAGCAAGACCCGCGTAGCCGATCAGCTTGGCGGGTGAAGCAAAACGCGCCACCTCGCCGATCTCGGCGGCGAAGGTGAGGCTCAAGAGCGGGCCGACCCCGGGCATCGTCGCCAGCAGCCGAGCGCGCTCGTCCGATCTTGCGATCGGGCCCAGGTCGCGGTCGATCGGGTCGATCCGGCGGTCCATCTCTGCGGCCAGCTCGAGCAGCTCCGCGATCGAGTCCCGCCAGACCTCGGGCACCCCGCGGCTCGCAAGCAGCTCGATCGCGCCGGGCTTCCGCAGCCGGGCGTGGGAGATCCGCAGGCCGAACTGGGTGAGCAGGCCGAAGATCCGGTTGCGGGCCGAGGTGCGGGTCTTGACCAGGTGGGCCCGCCGGCGCAGGCGCTCGCGCAGGGCCCGGTCTGCGATCGAGGGAATCCAGAGCTCCGGGACCAGGTCGCGCCGGCAGAGCTCGGCCAGCACCCGGGCGTCGACCTTGTCGGTCTTGCAGGCGAGCGGGGCGACGTCTCTGACCTTGCGGGCGTGGGCAACCTGGACCTTCCAGCCCGAGGCCTCGAGCCGGTCGCGGACCCAGACGGCGCCGCTCATCATCTCCACCGCGGCTCTCACCTCGGTGCCCTGCTCTAAGACCAGCCGGGCAAGCCCATCCTCGTTGGCCGGGATCAGCCCCTCGGCCGAGATCACTCCGCTCTCTGCGACCGCGCAGAAAGCCGCGCGGCCATAGGCCCAATCGATTCCGACATAGTTCATGCCGGGTCTCCTCTCCTCGCTGACTGCAGTGCCAACCGCGGTTCTAGTGAGCGCGGCGGAGGCCCCTTTTCAGTTCAGAGGAGCGGGACCCTCATGACATTCCATGCAAAGCAGCACCGCCGCTTTTCGTCCAAAGCGGCTCTTTTCACCTGCCGATCGGCGGCCTCCTATGCAGCTGCTTTCAGGCGAATGGAGGCGTGAGGTCATCCCTCCCGGAAAGAGCCGCTTTGCGCGAGACGGAGGCGCGCCATGAGCCGACACCTACACCGGGAGGTGGTTCGCCCTCTTTTTGCACCTCTTGCGCTTCTTGTGGGAGTGTTTCTTCTTGCACTTCTTGAGCGCGGCGGCGCGTTGGCCCGTCGGTCCGGGGGCTGGAGCTGGCACCACGTAGGTCTTGAATGCAAAGTCCGGGTCAGCGCTAGGAATCCAGGTAGTCGAGGGGGGTGAGCTAAGCGCGTAGAAGGCCGCCCCGCCCGGGTAGGGATCATTGGTGGGGTTCAAAAACCATCTGTAGCTGTTGCTAATGGGCGTTGAGCTGTAGGCGACGATCGCGTAGTGGGTCCCCGCCACAACGGGCGCGGGGCCGGCGAAGTAGATCGGCACGAAGGCCGGGGTAGTGGAAACGCTGGGTGCTGAAAGGGTCTGGCTGGCCAGGACCGTATTGCCGGGCAGGCCGCCCGAAACGTCGCGGATCTCGACGGTCAGGGGAGCCGTGGGGGTGGCTGGCGCACTGAGAGACAGATCGACCTGATCGATGCCGCCGCTGAGCCCCGCCGTGAAAGTCTGGGTGTTGCTCCCGCTTGAGCTTGTGCTGGCGTAATCGGTGCTCGTGCCAGTTTGCTGCTGATCGAGAGTCCCGGCCAGCGCAGCGTCGGGAGCCAAAGCGCAGCCAGCAACCACGAAGGTGAGGGCCGCGAGAACGGCGCCGCGCGTGTTGTTCGCTGACCGCTGAATACGAAAGAGGGTACTCCTGCTCTTGGTGTCCGCTCGGGGTGCCGAGGAGCAGTCCTCGACTCGGCTCCGCTCGCTGCTCCTTCGCGCGAAGAGCAGGCGCCAGCTCGAAAAGCGCCGCTTTCCATGCAAAGCACTGCCGCTTCTCGTCCAAAGCGCTACTCAGGGGGCAGAGTGAAAACGGTGACTGGAAGCCCGAATCGCAGCAACTTGTCCAGCAATCCACGCTCCTGCCAGCCGGAGCGCTCGGCAGAGCGGAGCCCGACAAGGATGTGGTCGGCGGGAAAGCTCGCGAGCGCATCCTCGAACGCGAGTATCGGATCGTCCGCGCCCACCGATCCGCCGACCGGCTTTCCTGATTCTTCTTCGAGGTGGCCGAGAACCGTCCGCAGCCGCTCGTCTGCTTGTTCGCGCGCCTTGTCCGTGGCAGAAGACCACCATTCAAAGCGCGTTGGCAATGCGGGGGCAATGACGAGAGTCTCGTCGGCTACCTCGATCAACTCACGGACGCCTGCTGGGAGATTCTCGCCACTAGTCGCCGCCTGACCGGCCGCAATCAAAAGTCGCATTGGCACGGTCACAAGTCAATCAGTCCGCCGCTAGGTGTTGCGCTTTCCATGCAAGGCGCCGCTTCTCGTCCAAAGCGGCTATTTCGCGACGGAGGGCTTGGCCTCTGCTTTCACTCGAAATGAGAAGTGCCGCGACTGAGTCGTACGGGCTTCTACCGATGCGCGGGCCGCCTTTCGGCCAATAGCCTCGATCGACCAAAGTGAACTAGCTATGGGGAGGTCTGGACCATGCGAGTGATCCGCTACGTCCGCGAACATCACATCGGCTTAGTTGCCCTGTTCATCGCCTTGACGGGCACTGCCTATGCGGGGACCCAGGTCGTGAGCCATCCGGCCGGCGCACAAAGCACGAAGGCCAAGAAGAAGGTCAAGCGAGGCCCCGCCGGTCCCACCGGGCCGCAGGGGCCAAAGGGGGATACCGGTGCGCCAGGTGATCCTGCAGGGAGTGTGAACACCGGCGTCATCCTGGACGACCTGGGCGCTGGGACGTATTTCGGAACGCCCAGCGGAGCCTCGAAAAACGTGTTGACCGAAGGCGACGTTCAGACGCTCACCCCCGCCGGAGCCTCAATCACCGCCCGCGACCTGTCCGTCCGGATTCTGGTTGCCCTCGGTCCAGGGTTCGACGTGAGCGCTGCGCTGCGCGTTAACGGCGCAGACAGTGCCCTCCAGTGCACCATCGCCACCACGAGCAACGCCTGTCAGGACACCACCCATACGGTGACGATCCCGCCGAATAGTTTGGTCAGCGTTCGCGCGACAGCGAATCATTCGGGCGCGTTCGGGGGCACCACCTGGAGGTTCGGATGGCGAGCTGTGCCGTGAGCTAGCGGGGTATCCGCTTCGCGGCTAAAACTGAAAGCAGGGCGCTGTGCTTTCGCCGTATTGCACTCCTGGTTGCCTGATCAGGAGACGCACTTTGAAAAGCGCCGCTTTCCATGCAAAGCAGCACCGCCGCTTTTCGTCCAAAGCGGCTATTTGAGGCGAGGCCGCTTCGGCTTCCGCATCCTCGAGCACAAGGAGCTCCACGGCGAAATCCACATCCTGGCAAGGTGGCGTTCTGGGAAGGCCTTGGCGTTGCGCTCCGTCAGTTCCTCGATTCGTCAAGCTGGACCCTGCCGACGTGCGGTGATAGGTTCGCCATCCTCGAAGGCCCATTAGGGGGTCTCCAATCCGAGGAGAGGTGCGACTTATGGTTTCAGTGAAGTTCCTTCGGAGAGCCGGAGGTGCGCTGAGCGTCACGGTTCTCGGTGGCCTCCTGTTGAGCTCTGTGGCCCAGGCGACCACGAAGACATTCACGTTTACCGGTGCAGAGCAGACCTTCGTGGTCCCTACCGGGATCACCAAGCTGCATGTTGATGCGGTCGGCGCGCCCGGCGGTCACGGCGGCATTGGCGCGCTGGGCTCCGGAGGGCTCGGTGGGCTCGGCGCAAGGGCCTCTGCGGACCTGCCAGTGTCGTCAGGGCAAGTCCTGTTCATCCTTGTCGGCGGGACCGGGGGTGCGGGCATCACCGGAATGACCTCGGGCGGTCCTGGCGGCTTCAATGGCGGCGGTACCGGGGGTGGGACCGCTGACAATCTCGGCCACGGTGGCGGAGGCGGGGGCGGTGCCACAGACGTGCGGACCACGCTGTCATCGCTTTCCTCGCGCCTGATCGTCGCGGGCGGAGGTGGCGGAGGTGGAGCCGCCTCGTGCCTGTCGACTGGCACCGGAGGCGGTGCTGGGGGCCCAGGCGATTCAACTGGCTCTGCCGGAGGCAATCCGTCAGGCGGAGCGGCAGGCGCCGGAGCGACTCCCACCTCGCCCGGCGGTAATGGGTCCCTCGGCACCGGAGGCGCGGGCCAGACGTCCGGCGCCTGCGGCGGTGGCGGCGGGGCGGGCGGTGCCGGTCAGTTTGGCGGGGGCGGCGCGCTCAACGGCAGCGGCGGTAGCGCCGACGGCGGTGGCGGAGGCGGAGGATCGAGTGCCTTTGCGGCGGCCGCAACGGGAACCGCTGTTGCGCCCGACAGCTCAGGCGTCGCCTCGGTGAGGCTGAACTACGCCTCGCCGACGAGCGGCACTGCACCGGGCAAAACACCGGGCAAGAAGTGCAAGAAGAAGAAGAAGAAGCATCGTTCGGCCTCTGCTGCGAAGAAGAAGTGCAAGAAGAAGCACAAGAAGAAGCACCACTGAGCGAGAGGCTTGACTGACTTGGACCCGGCCCCGGTGGCGTGAGCCTCGGGGCCGGTTTCATTTCGGCCGCCCCCTCGCTTCCGACACCTCAAGCGACCGTCCAGAGCGCCGCTTCTCGTCCAAAGCAGCACTCTTCAGCCTGATCGCGGCGGGTCGCCTGCGCTCCCGGCCAACTCCAGTCGCGGACGCTTGGGCTACAAGGCGAGTGGCGGGACGGGGCTCCCAAAGGGCTCCAGATCTCTCTGAGCCGAGGGACCCCACGCCTCCCACCACGCGAAGTCGGGCGTCCCCCGACTACTTCTTCTTCTTCTTCTTCTTCTTCTTCTTCTTCTTCTTACCTTCCAGGAGTCCTTGGCGGGCGTGGCATCCACGCTGCCGTCCGCGGCCCTGGCGCGCACCTCGAAGGAGTGCCTGCCGCGGTGGACGACGTAGGTCGCCGGCGAGGTGCAGGGTGCGAACGGCTCACTGTCGATTTTGCATTCGAAGCTCGCGCCGACCCCGGTCGAGGCGAACTGGAAGCTGGCCGTGTTGCTTCGGGTCTTCTTCTGCGGCTTCCGGATGATCCGCGTATCGGGCGCCGGGCCCGGGGCGAGGCGACCCTCGCCGCTGAGATTGATGGGGAGGACCGGTTCCTGCGAGTTCCCAGCTATCGCGAAGATGGACCCTTGGTAGTCGTGCACGGATGACGGGACGAACATCGCCGTCAGGGTGCAGCTCTGGCCCGGGTTCATCTGCAGCTGCGTGCACGGGTCGCTGGTGATATCGAACTCCGCGGGACCGACGACGAACGCCTGCTGAACGCCACCCATGAAATCGCCGGTATTGGTGATCGTGATCTGTTGGCTGCGGGCCGCTCCCAGGGTCGTGGGTCCGAAGTCGACGCGTTGTGGCGTTGGCACCAACTCGGGGCCTGCGAGAGCCTGGGCGGAGAGGGGGATGACCAGCGGGTTGGGCGAGCCGTCGCTGGGGATCTCGAGCTGGGCGCTGAAGCTGCCGGGCCGTTCGGGGGGGTTGAAGCTGACCCCCACGTGGCAGATCTGGGTGTCTGCCAGCGTGAATCCGCTGCAGGCGTCGCCGTTGAACGAGAACCGCGCGGCGTCGGGCCCGGTGATCGCCGCGTTCCCCACCGCCGTGTCGCTGCCGGAGTCGCTGATCTCGAAGTTGTTGAACTGTGAGCCGAAGAAATACGGCTGGGCGTTGTAGCTCGAGCTCGGGGGCGAGGACGCCAGAGTTCCCGCCTGGGCCGTCACGGGAAAGGCCACCAGCGCGAGCGCTGCAATCAGCCCAGCCAGGAGGGGAACTCGACCGGTGTGGGTCTGCTTCATTTGTCTCCTCAGTTCGCTTTTGGGTGCCGAGAACGCCCGACACCGAGGCATGGCCTCTTGCGTGGCCGGACTGCCTCGCATCTCTTGTTTCGGCAACAAACCTGGTCGGCCTGCCCGTAGTGAGTACCTAGTTGGTCCCGGCCGCCGATCCGGATCTGCTGGCCAGGCAGTAATGCTTTCCATGCAAAGCGGCGCTTTTCAAAAGTGTCCGCAAACTGTCCGCGAAGTGTCCGCGAAGTGTCCGCAAGGTGTCCGCGAAGTGTCCGCGGCGCGGACACTTTCAGGCCCGCGCCGCCCATAGACATGCGGAATTCGGGGGTCGGCGCGCCTCGACTCCCATTCCTCCACGAGTTATGGGAGTCGAGGCGCTTGACACACAACCTTTGAAAAAGGGGCGGCGCGGGCCCGGATCGGTTGAAGCTGAATTGAGCCGAGGAGATGCAGAGTGGATGGAGCGAGAGGTGCTTAGGGATGGGGCGAGATCGACGGTTTGGGTTGATTGACCGCAGTCGAGATGTCTAAGTGTCTAGAGATTGCTGGTGACAGCGAGTCATGGGGCGAGCTCGAGTGGGACAGCTGGCACCCGATGCCGTCATTCGCGGTAGATGACGGCAGTCGATCAAAACCACAGATCCAGACCAGCCCGACCTGAGAGCCAGCCTAGCGGCGGCTTAGGCGCGGACCGTCAACCCCCGAAGGGGGTCGGGGCGAAGCCCCTTGACGGCCGCGCCGCCGCCGCTACTGTCGCGGCCAGGTCGGGGTCGGCGGAGATGAGCGTTCAGCGGAAGGTGGGGGATCGTCCGGGCGGTTCTGATGGAATCCGCCGGGCCGTCTTCCAAGATGGGTTCATGTCAAGGCGGTCCTACGGAACCGGTTCGTTGTTCGTCCACCGAGACGCGAGGGGCCGTGAGACTTGGTACGGCCGGTGGTACGCGGGCGGTCGACGCGTCCACAGGAAGATCGGTCCGAAGCGCCAGCGCGGGACGCGAGAAGGCCTCACACGAGCTCAGGCGGACCGCGAGCTGCAGCGGCGCGTCGAGCGGGAGCGTCCAGTCCTCCGGTCGCGGCTGACGATCGAGGGCGCCGGACGCCTCTACCTGGAACACCTAGAGCACGTCTTGGAGAGGAAGCCGACGACGTTGTCCGACTATCGCTCGATGTTGCGCCGGCACGTCGAGCCGTTCTTCGGCAATCGTGCCATCGAGCGCATCGCACCCGACGACCTCCGTTCCTATCTGGCAGCGAAGAAGCGCGATGGCCTATCGACGAAGACGATCAGCAATCAGCTGGTCTTCCTTCACGGCCTCTTCTCGCACGCGGTCAAGCGAGGTTGGGCGCCGACCAATCCGGTCGCCAGTGTCGACCGGCCGCGAGCCTCGACCGGGGACCCGGACATTCGCTACCTCGACCTGTCCGAGCTGGAAGCGCTCCTGCGGGCCGTTCCCGACGACTACCTCGGACCGACCGAGCATGCGCTGTACCTGACTGCAGCGATGACCGGACTGCGGCAAGGCGAACTTGTGGCGCTCCGTTGGCTCGACGTCGATTGGCAGGCGGGACGGATCCGAGTCCGTCGCAACTACACGCGCCAGCAATTCGGAACGCCCAAGTCGAAGCGGTCGTCACGTTCGGTGCCATTGGCTGACCGGGTGGCAGGTGAGCTGGAGCGGCAATTCCAGGGATCGCCGTTCAAGGTCGACGAGGACCTCGTCTTTGCCCATCCCCAGAGCGGTCACCCCCTGGACGCATCAAAGATCCGGAAGCGCTTCTCCGCTGCGCTCGCTCGTGCCGGCCTGCGTCAGGTCCGGTTCCACGATCTTCGACACACCTTCGGGACTCACTGCGCGGCGTCAGGAGTGCCTCTGAGGACGCTCCAAGAGTGGCTGGGCCACAAGGACGCGAAGACGACGGAGATCTACGCCGACTACGCGCCGAGCCCACACGAGACCGAGCTGGTGCAGCGAGCGTTCAGTCCGCCCGCTGTTGAGCAAGCGGCCTAGGGGTTACCCAGAACGTCGTGAGTGCCGACACGTCGCCAGACGACGTGCGCCTCACCTTCGCGCTCGGGTTCGCCGTAGGCGAACGTCGCCCGCCCGTCGCCGGCGAAGGTCATCTCCCAGACGTCGCGGACGCCCTGGACTCGCTTGATCCGCAGCTCCGGCGGAAAGTTTGGTGGATCCTCGCGCAGCGCAGCGACCAGCTTCCGCCGAGCCGTTCGGAACCTCTCACGCTGCTCTCGTGAGAGCTTCATGTACTCGCGCAGAAACCGACGCGAGGCCTCGTAGGTCGGGCTCAACGAGTGCGGTCGGCTTCGGCATCGAGGCGGGCGAAGGCCGCCTCCATCTCCTCTTCTGACATCGGCCGGTCAGCGAGCTCGTCGATCACGTCAGCGTCCGACTTGCCGTTCCCGATGCGCTCCAAGAGGGAAGCAAAAGCTCGGCGGAGCTTGGCCAGCTCCTCCTCTAGCGACTTGACCCGATCGCTCAGGTTCTTCTCTGCAGTTGGCGATGCCATGAGATTCACGGTACACCCAGGTCAGGTCTTATGGCGACAGTGGCCCATCCTGGGGACGGACGCTCCGTCGTCCCATTCGTCGTCCCAATCCGAGCACAACACAGGACAACTCAGACCAACTGAAACCGCATGGGAACGCCGAATCCAACTCAGGCGCCCAGGCTTGTTAGATCTCATAACCCGAAGGTCGCGGGTTCGAATCCCGCCCCCGCTACTTCCGAGAGGCCCGCTCAGGCGGGCCTCTCTATTTCGCGGTCTTGCTCTTTGCGCGCGTCTTTGTGCCCTTCGCGCGGGTCTTTGTGCCCTTCGCCTGGGCCTTTGTGCCCTTCGGGCGGGTCTTCGTCGTGCTCTTCGCCCGAGCCGACGCACCCTTGGCCGTTGTGCCCTTCGCTCGGGATGACGCCGGCTCCTCGGTCAGCGCCTTTTGGAGCTTGCGCATGTCGGCCGAGAGCGTGCGACTCAGCTTGCGCACATCCCGGCGCTGATCCTTCAAGAGCTGTTGGACATTGCGGACCATGTCGCGGCTGCCCCGGCCCAGATCCTTCTGCAGCTCGGCCAGGGCCTTCTGGACCTGATCGAGCGAACCGCCCGCACGCTTCAGCGCATCCTCCGCCCGCTTCTTCGTCGCATCAGCCGACGCACGTACGCGCTCGGGCGTCTTCTTCCTTGCTGGCATGGGTGCTCCTCGCCTTGGGAACTACACGAGTCTACGGCCGCCACACGACGACCTGGAAAGGCCGCCGCAGCGGCCCTTTCTACTCGTGGCGTCCCAGGAACTCCGACTCGAGCACCAGGTCCTTGAGCAGCGATTGGTACTCGACATGGGCTTCGTGCTCGCTCGTCCGCCAGGTGCGTCCCTCCTCGGTCCGCATGAACTCGCGGTAGTCGGGAGCTCCAGGCTGCCTGATGTTGTCGGCGACGACCACCGAGCCGGTGTGCAGCCAGCCCTGGTCCAGGATCCGCCCGAGGTCGGGCAGATAGGCAGACTTGTCGTGATCGATGAAGACGAAGTCCAGCGACCCACAGGTGAAGCCATGCTCAGACTCGAGCTTCGTGATCGTCTTATCCCCATCGCCTAGCGTCCCGACGAGCACAGTCAGCCGATCGCCGATGCCGGCGTGGTCCCAGATACGGCGTGCGATCGCAGCGTTTTCTTCGTTGAACTCGATCGACACGAGCCGCGCCCCCTCGGGCATCACGCGGGCGGAACGCAGGGCGCTGTAGCCGCAGTAGGTCCCCAGCTCGAGCAGCTGGTCCGGCTGGGTTCGCCGGATCGCCGCGTCCAGGATCTCGCCCTTCTCGTCGCCGACATTGATCAGGAAGCTGCGGTGATACGCGAAGTCATCGACGACGCGAATCACATCGTCGAGGTCGCCCTGACGAGCCTCAGCCTCGACATGCCTGGCGAGCGCCAGCTCCCGCCCGTCGCCCACCTGCCACTCGGTCTCCAGGCGCCGCCAGCCCAACAGCATGCGCACTATCGACCAGCGCAGGAACGGAAGTCGCTTCCCTCCAAGCTCTGATACCGGTGTCATCGTTGGGCGTAGTGGCAGAACTCGAGGCCCAGTGGCTCTGCGGGGCGGCGATCGAAGAACATGGAGGTGACCCCCGAGGCGGGATTCGTGCACGGGTGGCCCTGCAACGAGGCCGGCGATCGGAATCCCTGGGCCTCCGCCAGCTCGCCCAGCTCATCGAACCGTCCCGGGCTGTTCACCCCGAATGCCAGGTGCGCGGTCGGTACCACCCGGCCCGCGAGCTGCGCTGCTGCAGCAGCTGCTCCAGGCGCTCCTCGGGCGCTCGTCGTTGTCATCAGTCGGGCCGCACCTTGAGGAGCGGCAGGGGCTCGATCCGGCTCAGTACTGAGGAGCACCTGGCTGATTCGCACGTCCACGTACGCTGGTGGTCGGAAGTGTGAGGCTGCAGGGGACAGTTCCCTACGCAAGGAGAGACGATGGCAGACAGGGTCTATCGAGTCACCGAAGTGGTCGGAGTCAGCTCGGATTCGTGGGAGCAGGCGACCAAGAATGCGGTTGAGAAAGTCAGCGAGACCGTGCGCGACCTGCGAATCGCCGAGGTCATTCGCCAAGACGTGACGATCGAGGGCGGGAAGGTCTCCGAGTATCGCACTCGGCTTGGAGTCTCGTTCAAGTACGACAAGGAGTAGGGACTCGGTCTCACCCGATCTCAGCTCGTCCCAGGTCGTTCGAATCACGCCCCCGCTACTCGCCCAAGGGCCCTCGAAAGAGGGCCCTTGGTGTGGTTAGAGTGCGCGGCACAAATGCCTGGACCCGTGCTTGTCGCCGTTGAGGACGATGCGGACGCACTGCGGGACATCGAGCGAGAGCTGTGCGACGCTACGCGCGTCATTACCGCGTCGTCTGCGTGCGGTTGGCGGAGGAGGCCCACGCCCGGCTCGCCGGCTTTGCGGCTGCCGGTGACGAAGTTGCGTTGGTTCTAGCTGGGCAGCGGCTCTCCGGAACCACCGGCAGCGAGCTCTTGAATGAGGCCCGTCATCTGCATCCGCGCGCAATGCGCGTGCTACTGCTCGGCTGGGGTGACTGGGGCGACCCCGCGACGGGTGAGGCGATCTTCGATTCGATTGCCCGCGGACGCATCGACGGCTACGCGGTCAGGCCATCCTCGACACCGGACGAGCTCTTTCATCAGGCGATCTCGAGCATGCTGCTCGAATGGGCGGAAGCGCAGCAGACCTCGCCGAACACGATCTACATCGTCCGCGAGTCCTGGTCTGGAAGGGCATTTGAGCTCAGGGAGTTGCTTCAGCGCTGTGCGATCCCGCACTCGTTCTGCTTGGCCGACTCCGAGGATGGGCGCGCAATCGTCGCCGAGGCCGGGGAGGGGATGGAGCTTCCGCTCGTCGCCTTTCCCGACGGCACGGTCCTGAGAAACCCCACCAACGTCGATATTGCAAGGGCATCCGGTTCACCGGTGAACCCGGGGCGGACGGATTTCGACCTTGTGATCGTCGGCGCGGGGCCGGCTGGGCTGTCGGCGGCCGTGTACGGCGCCTCGTTCTGGGGGGCGCGAACTCGGCAGGCCAGGCTGCGCTGCATCTCGCCCGTTACGCCAGCAGGGTGACGCTCGTGGTACGTGCCGAGTCACTCGGCGCTGGAATGTCGGACTACCTGGTACGCCAGGTGGAGGCCGAGCCGAAGCTTCAGGTCCGACTCGGAACCGAGATCGTCGGCGGTGGGGGGGACGGATGGCTGGAGCGGCTCGTGCTTCGCGACCGCGCCGACGGAAGCGAGGAGACGGTCGAAGCCGATGTGCTCTTCCTCATGATCGGAGCCAGCCCGCGTACCGATTGGCTGTCGAACGAGGTTGGCAGGGATGGGCAGGGCTTTGTCCTCACGGGGGCCGATCTTCGTGGCGACGGCGACTGGCCGCTCGAGCGCGAACCGTTTCTGCTCGAGACGAGCATGCCCTGGGTTCTTGCAGCGGGCGACGCTCGACATGGCTCGGTGACGCGTGTGGCGTCCGCGGTCAGAGAGGGATCAGTCGCCATCCAGCTCCTCCACAGCCTGTTCGCGGCCGACGGCCTGCATCCGCGCGGCCGTCCACCGGAGGACCCGGTCGGCGCCTTCGGCCGGTGAGCGCTACCAGGCCGGCCCTTGCGTTCCCCGGGCGGGGTCTCTCGGCCCCGCGGTCCGTCAGAACGGCAGGCTGGGGTGGTCCTTCATCACGGTGAGGACGGTGCGATCGCCGGAACCCGGCTTGCCGTCGACGCGCCTCAGGACCGCCTTCATCTTCACGTGGCCCCTCCTGGCGACCTGCTTTCGAAGCGCACGGGAGATCGGCACGCGCACTCTTCGCGCCCTGCCGGAGATGATCGTCGTCTTGGTCCGGCCGTGGACGCGGCCCTTCCTGTCACGCAGGATGAGCTGGTAGCGCCCGCTGCTCGAGCTGCCCTCCGGCGCGCCGCTCAGCGACCCCGGGAAGTGCTGCACGTAGACGACGGCATTTCGGCCGCGAACCGGCGCGGCCGAGGAGTTGAAGGTGCCCGCGGACTGGGGAGCGGGGTCGGAGATGGTGCAGGTGAGCCCGTCCACGCTCCACTCGACCGGCTGCGAACCGTATTCGTTGTCCAGCTCGCAGGTCAGGCTGGCCCAGCCGACGAACGGATCGTCGGGGATCCACGTCCATTCGCCGGCCGACAGGTAGGGGCTCCTGAGCGGGTTGTCGATCAGCGGGTTGATGCCCGGCAGGCACTTCGAGAAGGGGTTCCGGCTGAGCGTGATCGACCCCCGGCCTCCGGGGTTGAACGTGAAGGACGTCAGGGTCGGGCCGGGGAACGGCCCGGTCCTGCACTTGGCGGGCATGGTGTGGCCCTTGCCCCACAGGGAGGTGCCGATCAGCGTCGCAACCTTCGAGTCGTTGACGAGCGAGAAGGTGTCGCTGGCCGAGGCGCTCGCGGCCGGCAGCAGCAGCCCGGCTGCCAGGGCGCCGATGACGGCGGCCAGACCGAACTGGCGCCGAGGGCTGACGGCCGCGTGCGGGAGCGCGCTCATGCTGCGCAATCTCTCAGAGGCGGAGCCCTCTCAAATCCGTAATACGCCGCAGATTGAGACCGGGAGGGACACGGACTGGGAGTTGCTTCTGGGCACCAGCGGGTAGCCAGTTCACATGCGCCCAGTGAATCCACGCCTGGAAGTGCTGAGGCGCAGCTTCTGGCTGTACTCGTCGATCGCCTTCGTCACCGCGTTCCTGTTGGGCTGGCTGGTGCCGGCGCTGCACGGCTGGCTGTACGTGGACGTGCCCCTGCTGCAGTTCCACCAGGAGGGAAGTGCCGCAACCGCGCTGCAGACGATCGCCACCGTTTCGATGTCCGTTGCGGGGATCTCCTTCTCCGTGGTTGTGGTCGCACTGCAGCTCGCCGCCCAGCAGCTCAGCCCGCGGGTGCTGCGCACATTTCAAGCCGACCGTCCGCCGCAACTGGCCCTCGCCCTCTTCGTGGGCACCTTCATCTACTGCCTCGTTGCACTTGCCAGACTCGGCGCGGTCGGGGGAGAGGCGGGACCGGATCTCGTCGTCGCCGTCGCGCTCCTCCTGGCGACGGTCGCCTTCGCGTACTTCATCGTCTTCATCCATCACATCGTCAACGTCCTGCAAGCGTCGGATCTGATTCGTCGAATCGCCTCGGATGCGCAGTTCACCGTGGAGCGCCGCTATCCGGACGACATCGGGGAGGAGCCGCCGAGCCTGTCGGCCGGCGAGGAGGCGGTGCAGCGGAGCATGGACCGCCGCGAGCCGATCGAGATCAGTGCGCCTCGGGCGGGCTACCTGGTCGGCGTGGATCCCAGGGTGATGAAGGTGCTCTCGGAGTCGGACGCTCTGCTCGAGCAGCTGGTGATGATCGGCGACTTCGTCGTGACCGGGCAGCGGATCGCCCGGCTGTGGATCGATGGAGGACCTGGCGATGCGCCGGTCGAGCGCATCCGACGGTCCTTCGACCTCGCCCATGAGCGAAACGTGGTGCAGGACGCGGCGTTCCCGGTGCGGCAGCTTGCCGATATCGCGCTCAAGGGCCTGTCGCCCAGCCTCAATGACCCCACCACCGCGGAGAACGCGATGAACTCGATCGCGGACACCCTCGTTCGTTTCGCCGCGCGAGGCGATGGAGTGCCCGTTCGCCTGGACGAGTCGGGACAGGCGCGCTTCGTCGCGCAGGCGCCGACACTCAACGACCTGACCCGGCTGGGGTTCGACCAGGCGAGGGTGAAGGCGGCCACCTACCCGCAGGTCGCCGTTCGGATGGCTGAGCTGCTCCGCTTGATTCGTGACGCAGCGCTCGCCTCGGGCACCGACTGCCAAGAGGCGGAGCGTCAGGCCGAGCTCCTCTCGGCGGGGGCTGACCGGGCGCTGCCGTCCGACGCGGACGTCGAGCGGGTGCGCATGGCGACGGCGGCGGTTCTGGACGGCCCGCGTGCCTCGGCGTCGCGCTTCGACCTCGCTCGATGAAGTCGCGGATTCCCCACCTGTCAACCCCTAGACTCAGCGGGTCTTGGCGTCCGGGGAGAGAAGGCGCGAGCGCGAGCCGCACAGGCCGCTTCCGGCGGTCGTGGCGTTGCTTCTCCTCACGGCGCTGATCCTCCCGGCCGTCGGCGGTGCGGCAAATCGAGTCGGTCGGGGAGAGAGCGCCTCCGCAGTCGTCCAGGCGCCGGCGTGCACTCGCCTTCAGAGGAAGCTCGAGCGGCAGAGGGCCGGGCTGGCCAGGGCACGCAACAGGGCGAGACGGGCGGTGATCAGGAGCAACATCAGGGTCACCAGGAGACTCCGCAGGCTGGCCTGCCACGCTCAGCCGCCACCTCGGCTTCCCCGGGATTTCCGCGGCAGCGGTCGCTATCTCGTTCCCGACCTCGGCGTGAACGTCCCGTTCACCTGGCGGGGGAGTGGCGGCAACAGCCAGATGACCGCCGGAGGCGAGGGCTATCCGATCTATTTCACGAATCTGATCTTCGGCGGCTCCCTCTACACGATCACCTACAGGTGGCCCGGGCTCACGGACCATCCCTGCTCTCGGATCCCGGGATTCACCCTGGACCAGCTGAACCAGATCTTCAGAGAGGCGGAGTACGTCGGGCCGGAGATCCTGAACAGAAACCGGCCTCGCTACGTGAACCACTTTCGCCTGGCCAGCGCCCTCCCACAGGGCCCGCCGGGGCTCTTTCCTCGGATCCCGTTCGCCGAGGCCGACATCTACGTCGATGAGAGGAATCCGGCCACGTTCTGGAGAGTCCTGCACTTCGGCTTCCAGAATCTGTACGACCCGAACCTCGATGAGTGGATCAACATGCACACCTTCAAGCACTCGGCCGGAGCGGTGACCCTCCCGCCGACCTGCCCCCCGCCGGCGTAGCGGCATCCGAAGACCTGGGACTACCCGGATCCGCCGGGGTGTCTCACTCCCCGCCCGGCTCGTAGTTGCCGAACGACCACTCGTAGCCCTCGGGATCGAGCACACGGGCCCGCTTCGTGCCCCATTCGGTCGGCTCGGGCTCGAAGACGCCGGTCGCTCCCGCTTCGACCGCAGCCTCGTACATGGCTGCAACGTCATCGGTCTGCACGTAGGTGCCGTGTCCCACGGTTCGCCCCCGTAGCTCAGGATGCTGGACCTCCTCCAGGGATCCGCCCACCATCACGATCGCGTCGCCGAGGCTGAGCTCGGCGTGACGGAGGCTTCCGTCCGGGTAGGGCCAGGTGATCAGCAGTTCGAAGCCGAGGGCTTCCAGCCACGCGATCGCCCGCTCCGGGTCTTGGTACCCGAGCTGGGGATAGAGCTGAGTCAAAGCACTCACCAGGCTATCGCTGTGATCACCGCCCGATATGGAATCCGAGTCGCTCGGGAATCCCCGCCAGGCCTCGGCTGAGCGGGCCCGCAGTGTCGCCTCGCTCCTCGGCGGCTTCCTTGCCCAGCACGCCGGCGCGGATTGCATTTCCGCCGAGGCAGGCGGCGAAGCCCGTCGGAACGCGGCGCGGCGCGGGGTCCACCAGGGCGAGCCGGGAGTGATCGTCGCGCCGGTCGAGGGCGAGTGAGGCGAGGATGCGGCCGACGAGCATCGACGGGCCGACCCCGTTGCCCGTGTAGCCGAAGGCAGCATGGACCCGGTTCCCGCCGAGCGGCATCACCGTGGGCAGGTGTGTCGGCGAGACGTCGATCGGGCCGCCCCAGGCATGGGTGAGCCGGCGGCCCTCGAGCCCCGGGAAGAACGAACGCAGATCGGAGCCGACCTGCTGCACGACGCCGGGATCGAGCTCGGTCTGCCCGCTGAGCCGTGCGCCGCAGGCGATCCGCCCGCCGCCCCAGCCGAAGGCGATCCGCCCGTCGGGCGTCGTCCGCAGGTAGTGGACCATCGCCCGGGAGTCGGTGATGCACTCTCCTCCGGTCCAGCCGATCTCCTCCAGCAGATCGGGCACCGGCTCGGTCAGCACGATGTGGCTGGAGGTCACCGTCAGGCGCCCTCGCAACGGCGATCCGGCGGCGCCGCTCGCGGAGCCGAGGGCGAGCACGCACGCTCTCGACCGGATCCGCGCGGCCGGGGTCTCGGCGACGCAGCCCCAGCTCCCGGCATGCAGACGCCGCAGGGGTGAGCGCTCGAAGACCCGGACCCCGGGGCGCTTCGCGAGCTGCTCGCGCAGCCCGAGCGCGAGCCTCGCCGGCTGCACCGTGGCGGCTTCGGGATAGAGGGCACCCGCACGGAAGCGCGGCGAGCGGCAGCGCTCGGCGACCTGGTCGGGGCTCAGCTCCTGGGCTGCATCAGGAGCGCCGAGCGCCCGGCAGGAGGCCACCGCGTCGTCCCAGATTCCGTCCTGCGCGGGGGCCGCCGAGAGCTGCAGATAGCCGCCGCGCCGGTACCAGGCATCCACCCGCTCCTCCTCGCAGAAGGCGCCGATCTCGTCGACCGCGTCCTGGGCCGCTCCGGCGACGCGGGCCGCCGCCTGGTCTCCGACCCGATCGCGCAGGGTGTGGATGCTGAACCACATGGCGTTGACGAAGCCGCCGTTACGGCCGCTCGGCCCGTGTCCGCAGCGATCGGCCTCCAGGAGGACGACGCTCGCCTCCGGTTCGAGCCGCGAGATCTGCCAGGCCGCCCACATGCCCGTGTAGCCGCCCCCGATCACGAGCACGTCGCAGCTCAGCTCCCCATCGGCGGCGGGCAGCGGCGGGCGATCGCCGGCCTCCTCGAGCCAGTAGCCATGTGCCGTGTGCTTCATCGGGATCACGAATCAAACACGGCGCGGGGGCGATGAGTTTTCGAGTCGCGGCGAGTCTTCAGGGTATAGCCGGACAAAGGAGGAATACGGATGCCTGAGCACAGCACTGGAACACGCGAGGAGTGGGAGGCGGCGCGGGCGGAGCTCGCAAAGCTCGAGGCCGAGCAGGCCGAGCGCAACAACGAGATCAAGAAGAAGCGGCGCGAGCTGCCCTGGGTTCCCGTGGAGAAGGAGTACGAGTTCGACACCGAGGACGGCAGGAAGAGCCTGGCCGAGCTGTTCGACGGCCGCTCTCAGCTGCTCGCCTACAACATCATGTACGGGCCCGACTACACGAAGGGCGCCTGCCCCGGATGCACGAGCCTCGGGGACGAGTTCAGCGGCCCGCTCGTCCACCTGAACCACCGCGACGTGACCTTTCTCTGCTTCTCGCGCGCGCCGATCGAGGAGCTCGCCGCCTACAAGAAGCGAATGGGCTGGGAGTTTCCCTACGTCTCGACTTACGAGAGCGACTTCCCCTTCGACATGGACCTTGCGCTGACCCCCGAGCAGGCGCAGGAGATCCCCGAGGTGAAGCAGATGCTCGACGACCCGCCGAAGTGGCTGCAGGAGTGGGGGGAGCAGGTCGGGGCCGATCTGAAGGACGGGTTGCGCGAGGGGCCGGGCTACATCGCTTTCGCGCGCGATAACGGGACCGTCTACCTGACCTACCAGGTGATGGCGCCCGACCCGTTCGTGGCGCCGTTCCACTCCTTCCTCATCGACCGCACCCCGAAGGAGCCGCCGGAGGAGCCCCGCTCCTGGCGCAAGGACGAGTACCCGGACTAGGGCTCAGGCTTCGCTGATCAGCGCGACCGGCAGGCCGAGGCCCGCATCCCGCCTGGCCGTGGCGATTCGGCGGCCGGGCTGAACCGCGTCGCCGATCGAGCCGAGCCGGTCGCCGAGCTTCTCCGCCGCCGCGTCGAGGTCCGCGACGGCGAAGGTGATGCCCCAGAACCGAGCCGGGCCCGGCTCGACGTTGGCGTGCTCGACGGCCTCGAGGATCACCTCGCCAAGGCGGAAGAAGCCCTGGCGCAGCGGCGAGCCGTCGACCTCGGCCTCTCGGACGCGGCGGCGCTCGACGCCGATCGCCTCGAGCGCGGCCGTCGTGCGCTCGAGATCCGGGGTGAAGACGACGAGATGGTCCAAGCGGATAGCGCCGATGGGATGCCCCGAGGCGGCTGGATCGGCGCCGGACGCCTGGGCCACCGGCAGGCCGTCGACCTCGTCGCCGGCCCCGGAGAGGATCCAGCCGGCGATGCCCTCGCCGGTTCCGAACGAGAGGACGACCTCACCGACGCGCATCGCGTCGCCGCTGACGTCGAAGCCCGCCTCGCCCCACGGCGACGGGTCGGTCCCGAGGGTCAGCTGTTCGATCCGACGTTTCATTGCCGTGCGAGCGCAAAGCAATACTCCATGGATGAAGGCGGTGCTGGCCATCGGGGTGGTCTGCGTCCTCGGGGGCGCGGTGCTCGCGTACTTCGTGCTCGACCCGTTCGGGGATGACTCGGATCCGACGGCGAGCCTCCATCTCAGCGGCACGGCCTGTGAGCGCCTGGCAGGGCTCGCCGGGTATCTGGCGGACAACGACGACAACGTCAACGAGTTCCTTCTCGACCTCGGCCAGCGGGCGGGCGGGATCAGCAGGGGGCGGCGCGCGCTCACCGATCTTGCTCGCGGCGGCCGCAACCTCATCCGCGGAAAGGGGTTCAAGCAGCGGTATGACGATGGCAGCGTCGGTCAGGTGCGACATTTCGTGGGCTACGTGCGCGCGTCGATGTTCGGCGGTGCGCTCGTGACCCGCTGGATCTCCGAGCACCTGCGACACGATCCGCCGGACTCCCCGGACGGTCGTCTCGGTGACCAGGGGATCGCCTTCGAGCAGGGTCTGATCGCCGGCCGCCTCGAGCTCTCGGATGCATCGAACTGGCTCCGGATGCATCTGTGTCGCCGGTCGCGCTCTATTTACCGCAGTACTGAGGTGGGGTCGTCCGACGGGGGCCCCTAGCCTTCTGCGCGATGAAGCCGAGGAGGAGACATCTGATCGCGGGACTTGCGATCGTCGCCCTGGCCGCGCCGGCCGGTGCACAGGCATCGAGCGGCAAGTTGACGATCTCGCCGCAGGCGAACACGCCCGACGCCTCGCCGCAGACTCAGATCAGCATCCTCGGGGCGCCGCGCAAGGCGATCCGCTCGGTCAGCGTCACCGGGCAGACGTCGGGGCCGCATTCCGGTCATCTGAGCTCGTACTCGGGCCATCACGGCGCGAGCTTCCTGCCCGACCAGCCGCTCACCCAGGGAGAGACGGTCTCGGTCGAGATCCGGATCAAGGGGCGCAAGCCGATTCGATACTCGTTCACGGTCGCAACGCTGGGACCGAAGCTCCCGAACCTCAACCTGTCCACGAATCAACCGGACAAGCTCGACCACTTCGTGACGGAGCCCGGGTTGATCCCACCGCGGATCACGGTGAACAGGAGCTCCAAGCGGGCGCGCGGCAATGGGAGCGTCTTCCTCGCTCCCCTGCCCTCGCCCATAGTTCATCCCGGCAGCAACAACACGTTGACGATCAATCCGGTCGGGCCGGGGGGGCCGATGATCACCGACGGCGCTGGCAACCTCGTCTGGTTCAGGCAGCTCACTCCGCCGGAGGTCGCCGCCAACGTGCGCATCCAGAAGTACCGCGGACGCAAGGTGCTGACCTGGTGGGAGGGGACGGTCAGTGTCGCCGCGTTCGGCGCCGGCGGCGCCGTGATCGCGAACCACGCCTACAACGTGATCAAGGTCGTGCACGCCGGCAACGGCTACCCGATGGACCTGCACGAGTTCCGGCTCACGAAGGACGGAAGCGCTCTCTTCACCATCTACTCGCTGATCCGGGTCCACCTCCCGGGCACGCCGGCGGGCACCCTCTCGCCGCTGATCGACTCCATCGTCCAGCAGGTCGACGTGAAGACGGGACTGGTCGAGTGGGAGTGGCATTCCTACGGCCACATCCCGCTCGAGACCTCGCAGGCGACCCCCCAGAACAGCGCCTTCTACGACGCCTTCCACATCAACGCGATCCAGACGCTCAAGCACGACCGGGTGCTGATCTCGGCGCGTGACACCTCCGCCGTCTACGCCATCGACCGCGCGAGCGGCCGTCTCCTCTGGACGCTGGGCGGCAAGGGCAGCAACTTCCGCTTCGGCCCCGGAGCCCTGTTCAATTTTCAACACGACGCTCAAATGCTGAGCAATGGGCGCATCTCGATGTTCGACGACGGCGCCGGGCCGCCGCAGCTGAATCCCTTCTCGCGAGGCCTGATCCTGCAGCTCAACTTCCGGAAGCACAAGGCGAAGCTCGTGCACCAGTTCGCGCGGTCGAGCACGACGTCGGCGCAGAGTGAGGGCAGCCTGCAGAGGCTTCCCGGAGGGAACGTGTTCGTCGGCTTCGGCTCCGAGCCGTTCTTCTCGGAGTTCTCCTCGCGCGGCAAGCTGCTCCTCGACGCGAGCCTGCCCCAGGACGACGGCACCTACCGGACGTACCGCTTCCCCTGGAGCGCGACGCCCAAGACGAAGCCGGTGATCGTCGCCCAGCGCCACGGGACGGTCTCTCTCTACGCCAGCTGGAACGGAGCCACCCGCGTCGCGAAGTGGGAGTTCCTCGCCGGTCCGAGTGCGGGATCGCTTCGGCGGATCGCGAAGCCCCGCAAGCGCTCCTTCGAGACCCGGATCGACGTGAGCAGCTCCGCGGCGGTGTTCGCCGTCCGCGCGCTCGACTCGAAGGGGCACGTGATCGGCCGCTCGGACGCGGTGCCGGCGTCCTGAGCGCCGGCGCGTACTGGCCACGTCCCTGGACCTGCGAGGACGGCGGCCCGCGCAGATGGGGGGCCGTGCTCGAAGGCCCGGGTCTCGAGATTGGACCGGGCGACCGGCTCGAGGTCGCCGCTGTCCACGAGGCGTTCGCGACCGACGCGCTCGTCCGGCGAGAGCCCGGAGAGCTCTACGCCCTCCGCCACGCAATGCCGGCCGGCGGGCCGCAGGCGGGAGACGCCGACGCGTGGGTCGAGCGGCTCGATCCCGAGACCCTCGCCGTAACCGCATCCACGCCGCGCCTCCCGGGCGGGAGGTTCTGGCCAGGCGGCATCGCCGCGCATGCCAACGGCGATCTGCATTCGGTCTTCGGGCGCTGGATCCACCGGCTCAGCCCCGACCTGGACGTCCTCGCCTCGCACCGCCTGCCGGTCGACCGCCCCTACAACTCCTTCCTCGTACTACGGGGCGGGGAGCTCGTCACGAAGGACTGCGACGCGCCCGCCGGGCGGGAGCCGTCGACCGTCTCGGTCCTCAATCCGGAGTCGCTGCTGCCGTCGGTGCCGCCGCTGAGGCTGCCCGAGCCATGCGTCGGGCGGCTTTCGGGCGACGGAGAAACCGTCTTCGCGATCGGCGCGACCAGGATGTTCGCCCTTCGGCTCGACCGTGAGGCCGGCCGCCTCGTCATGGACGAGGCCTGGAGCCCGGCCTATGGACCGGCCCCCGAGCGAGGCTACGGCTGGGACCCGGTCGTGACGCCGGCTCACATCTTCTGGATGGACAACGGCCGGAACCGCGTCGACCACACGATGCTCGGTAGCGGCACCGACCGCTCGCCGGTCCGGCTCTGGTGGTCGAGGCTGGACGAGGACTCGCCGCGCTCGGTCGAAATCAGCGGCCTTCCCAGGGGCACCGAGTCGAACCCGCCGGGATGGGATCCAGTCGGCCAGGTCGTGGTCGCGTACGACGCGGGCAACGCGGTGGTCCGAGCATGGCGCCTGCAGGGCGACGAGCTGGAGCCCCTCTGGCGCCGCGACGGGCTCGCTCACGCCGGCCACCTGATCCTCTATCCGGAGAGCCGGGAGCTCGTCGTCGGGGACTGGCGGGGTCACGCGGCGCTCCGGCGCGGTCCCCTCCGCCGGGCGATCGCAGCAGCCGGGCCGGTAATCGCACGGAGCGCCCGCGCCATGCGCGCCAGTCGATCGCTCGGCGGCGACTCGCTCGTCGTACTAGACCTCGACTCCGGGGCTGAGAAGGCTCGGGTCGAGGTCCCGTCGGCGATTCAGGGGTTTCTCTTCCCGGCGCCGGGCTTCGGCCGTGACGTCTACTACCAGTCCCTCTCGGTGATCGCGCGAGTCCGCGTCATCTAGCCGGCCTGGTTGAGCGCAAAATCCGCGGTTTCCGACGCGGGCCGTACCCGATTTCGCAACGCCGGCGCTATACGAATAGCCACGATTCGGGGGCGACAGGATGTCGAAGGGGCTGAACGGACAAGCAGAGACGGACCCGGTGCGTTTCGCCGTGACCATCGTGCGCTCCGGGGCGGATGAGCTGATCCAGCTCTCCGGTGAGATGGACCTGTCGGTGATCGGCATAGTCGATCGCGAGATGTGCCGGGCCGAGGCGGGCGACGCCTCACGGATCGTGCTCGACCTCAGCGAGCTCGAGTTCCTGGACGCTTCGGGCATTCGTCTGCTGCTCCATCTCAACGCCAGGTCGCGAAGCAACGGCGGGCGACTCCGCATCACCAGGGCGCAATCGCCCCAGGTTCAGCGCGTTATCGAGCTCACCGGCGCGGCCGAGGTCCTGCCCCTCCTGGACTGAGCCCGCGCATCGGCGCTCTCACGCCGCGTCGATGCCGGGCGTAAGGTGTTCCGGGGGTGGGAGTGTCGATTGTTCGCAGAAGCTCGCTTTCCGCAATCGTTGCGTCGCTGGCGCTCGTCGTGGCCGGCGTCGTCGTGGTGCCGTCGGCCGCCGCGCTCAGCGCGAGTCAGGCGCGATACCTGAAGGCGGCCAACAAGGGCGTCAAGAAGACGCACCGCTGGTGGAACCGCGGCAGGCACTGGTACAGCGCCACCCTGGGCAGCTCCAGGAGGGCTTCGCTCTGGGGTGTGGTCCCGCTGTTCGAGGCGCTCAACGGCCTGCAGATCGCGCAGCCGTCGCGGCGCCACCTCCACCAGCTCAATCGGTTTGCCTGGGGAGCGCAGCGCTACCTCAACCCGACGCTTCGGCCCGTGCCCGGCTTCGGGCCCAGGCAGGGCCAGCACAACCCGGGCAAGACGGCCTGGTTCGACGACAACGGCTGGTGGGGGCTCGCGTTCCTGGACGCCTACCGCGCCACAGGCAACGGCCGCTGGCTGACCGACGCGGAGATCGCGCAGAACTTCATCAGCGTCTCCGGCTGGGACGCCACGCCGGGAAGGCCGGGGGGTATCTGGTGGAACACGAACCACAGCTTCTACGCCGGTGAGTCGCTCGCGGGAGGAACGCTGCTCTCCGCCCGGCTGTACGCCCTCACCCACGACCAGCACTATCTGGACGATGCGCTCAAGTTCATCGCCTGGGGCGACGTCTGGCTGACGGACCCGTCGACCGGGCTCTACGCCCGGCTGCGTAAGCCGAGGACCTACAAGCAGCAGGCCGGCGCGTCGACCGGCACCGGCGCAGGCGCCACCGCCGCTGCAACAGCCGATCAGAAGGCCCTCAACGCGAACCCGGATGAGGCCGCCAAGCTCGAGGCGGCGGGGACGCCAGTCCCGAGAACGGGGGAGGCGCAGTCGGCCTTCAACAACTACCCACCGTTCGCCCCTTCGCCGATGCCGTACGTGAACGGGCCGATGATCTTGGCCCACCGGATCATCTGCGACGAGACGGGCATGAAGTCCTATTGCCAGCGCGCCGATCAGCTCGCCTCGATCACGCTCCAGGTCTACCGACGCTTCTGGATGGGTCCCCAGTTCGACTTCTGGTACCTGCGGACGATGCTGGAGTTCGCGAAGGACGACAACAACGGCGACTGGTACGGGATCGTGCAGCGCAACGCGCGCAGCGCCCTACACCGCGCGCACGACAAGCACGGTCTATATCTCCGCACCTGGTACGGCAAGAAGGCCTCGCGGGCCAACGCGCCCAAGGGCAGCCTGCAGCTGCACGCCGCCAATGCGGCGCTGTTCGCCTGGATGGGCGCGCTCGGGCGCTGAGCCGCCGCTAGACGCCGGTGCCGGCCGCCAGCAGCGCAGCGATCGCGAGCCCGATCCCGAAGATCGCCCCTATGGAGTAGGCGAGGACGAGACGTCCGCCCCGGATGCGATCGGTCGCAAGCTGATCGATCAACGTGCTCATGCCAACCTCTCTTTCTCGGGCCTACGGGGTTAGCTGACGGGCTCGCGCCGAAAGAGTGCGCTACGACCTTGTCGATTCGCCCCTGAAGCTCGCGCTTCAGTTGGTTCCCCCGTTCCGGCTAAAGGAGACCGGATTCGGCAGGTGCAATTCGCTACGCCCGTACCCGATCGGTACGAGCCCAAACAACGGTATTGATCCGGGCGGTCAGGTGCGCCGCTTCGCCATCAGATCGCGGCCACCACAAGCGGGCCGCTTACGCGGCGGCCTTGACCTTCTGAAGCTTGCCGCCAGCCTCGAGCTCTTCGCGGACCTTGCGCACATGGCCCGTGGAGCAGTTGGCACGCTTGGCGATCACGCCGTCGGGCTCCTCAGGGCTGCGCTTGAGCTCGAACTCGAGCAGCGCCTGGCGCCGGGAGGCCCAGCCGTCACCCTTCGCGCCGATGGTCGCCTTCTCGACGGCCTTCTCGCGCTGGCAGTGCAGGCAGAGCCACTGGCCGCCTGTCTTGGTCCAGCCCTCGGGACGGCGGGGCGTGGAGGGGCTTCCGGCGGCGTAGCGCACGGTCACCTCACATCCGGCACAAGTCCAGCGCCGGGTCCGGGGTGCGCGAGCGCGCGTGTTGTGAGCTGTCTTGGTCTGAGACATGACTTACCTCCGCGGTCGAGTGCTGCGTTCGCGAAGGCTCTGTAGATGGAAGAACTGCGCGAAAACGCTGCAAATGCCGGGTTTCCATGGCCCGGCGGGGACGTACATATTAGCAGATGCTGAAATACCTGCAAATCAGGCATTTTTGGCCTGAATCGGCCCATTTCACGGCTCGGTGACGCAATTGGACCGCCCGAACCGCTACGAATACCGGCCCCAGTGTATGGCCTCGATGCAACCGCCGATACCGGCGGCCGGCTGACCTCGCGATCCACCTGGGCGCTGATGGGCGCCCTGATCGCGCTCGTCGGTGCGCTCTCGCTCTGCCTGGACCGGTTTCACAACGGCGACTTCTATCTCTCGCTGAACAGCGGCCGCTTCATCGCAGAGCACGGCTTCGCGTCGCACGATCCTTTCTCGACGATCTCGCACGGCGGCACCTGGCTGAACCAGCAGTGGCTCTCGGAGCTGGCGTTCTTCCGCGTCTCCGAGGTGCTCGGCCCGACCGGGCTGACCGTGCTCTACGCGGTGCTGATCACCGCGCCGCTGGCCCTGTTGCTCTGGCTCTGCCGCCGCAAGGGGTGGCCGATGCTCGTAGCTGTCGCCGCTTTCTACTTCCCGGGCGTACTGGCCGTGGTCCACCCGAGGGCCGCCGGGTTCACGGTGCTGATCTTCAGCCTGCTCGTTGCCCTGCTGGTTGCGATCTGGGGACGCGGGGCCGTCCGCAGCGGCGATCGAAGAGCCTGGCTGGCCCCGGTCGCGATGCTCGGGCTGTTCGCGCTCTGGGCGAACCTGCACGGCGGATTCGTCGCCGGCTTCCTGCTGCTCGGCCTGGCGACCATCGGGCTCGCGATCGATCACTGGCGGGGGATCCCCGGCGCGATGCCGCTCTCGCGGGTCGCCACGCTCGGGACCGTGGGGGTGCTGGCCGCCATCATCGTCACCGTCGCGACGCCGCTCGGCTCGGCGATCTGGGAGTACCTGCTCAGCTTCCAGAATCAGGCCATCTCGCTGGCGAGTACGGAGTGGGAGTCGGCCTTCAGCTCGCCGCTGGCCGTGGTCTACCTGGCGTTCGCGACCTGCTTCGCGGTCTGGATATGGGTTCGCTCCCCCCAGCCGCGCCGTGCCACGACGCTGCTCGTCACAGCGGGGTTCCTCGTCTTCGCCGGCTACTCGATCCGGAACATCGTCTTCGTCGGGCCCACCCTGGCGCTGCAGGTCGCCTGGACGGCGCCGAACCGCCGCGCGGTCCGGCTGCGCGGCCCGGTTGCTCTCTTCGCCGCGGCCGCCGCGGCGGCGACTTTGGTCTGGGCTCTGGTGCTTGGCCCCGCCCGCGACGATCCGACGCTCGGCTTCCCGGTCGCCGACTACGCGATCGCCCATCCGCCGAAGAAGGGGCGGATCGTCACCTACGCGGGAGTCGGTTCCTACATCAACTGGCGCTCCCCGAGCACGCGGGTGGTCATCAACGGCTGGCTCGAGCACTACACGCCGCAGGAGCTCCGCGACAACTACGGCGTGCTCAGGGCCTGGACCAGCGATCTCCCCGGCGCGCTGCGGCGCATCCATGCGGGCGCGGTCATCACCCACGTTCAGACGGCGATCCGCGAGCTGGAAGCCGCGGGATTCCGGCCAGAGTACAGCTCGGCCGATGGGACCTATCTGGTTCACGTTCCTCGCCACACGAGGTTGACCGGGCCTTAAAGGCTCGCTCTAGCATCACCCGCTCCGATGGAGTCGCATCCCGGAACCGCTGACCCTGTGATCGACCCCGCGCTCGGGCCACCGAAGGTCCCGGCGCTGCCGCGGGTGGGGCCCGCGCACCGGGTCGTCCTCGCCAACGGCTTCCTAGGCGGGATGCTGATCGCCGGGTTCCTGATGGCGGCGGGAGCGGCTGCCAAGCATTACGGGCCGACGCTGCACATCCACCATGGCCTCCCGGCCGATCTGCGGGGCCCCCTGCACGGCCTCGGCCTGTCGATGAGCGGTGACGTGTTTGCGGCCCTTTTCATCGTGCTCGGCGTCTGCTACCTCGGCGTCCTGCTCTTCGCAGACTCGGTCACCTTCCGCATCGGGGTGGGGGCGATCGTCGCACTGCACCTGATCTTTCTGATCGCTCCGCCGCTTCTCTCGAGCGACATCTTCAACTACGTGGGGTACGCGCGGCTGGACGCCGTCCACCACCTGAACCCGTACGTACATCCCCTCTCCGCGGCGCCCACCGATCCCTCCTACATATACGTGGGCTGGCCGCTCAACACGACGGCGTACGGGCCGCTCTTCACGCTCGGCAGCCTGCCGCTCGGCTGGGTCGGATTCACAGCTGGGATCTGGCTGCTCAAGGCATCCGCCGCGATCGCGGGCCTCGCCTGCGTGGCGCTCCTCTGGATGTGTGCGGCCCGCCTTGGGCGGCCCGCCCTTCCGGCGATCCTGTTCTTCGGCCTCAATCCGGTCGTGCTCGCCTACGCCGTCGGCGGCGGCCACAACGACCTGCTGATGCTGGTGGCAGCGCTCGGGGGCATCTACATGCTGCTGGGCGCCCGCGAGTCGGGCATGGCCGCTCTGGTTGTGGCCGTGGCCGTAAAGAGCTCGTCCGTCGTGCTGCTGCCCTTCGCGCTGCTCGGCTCGCGGCGGCCGTTGAAGGCGATTCTCTGGGGCGTGGCGGCGGCCGTGGTGATCGGCGCTGTCACGCTGATTGCGTTCGGCACCCACATCTCGAGCCTCCTGCACGTGCTCCAGCACGACGCCCGCCTGGAGACGCCCAACGACATCCCCGGGGTGGTCAACGACGTGCTCGGGCTGGGCATCTCCACTCACACGCTGGGCAGGATCGGAATGCTGATCCTGCTGCCGACGGTCGCGCTGCTGCTGGTCCGGGTGTATCGCGGGGGCGACTGGCTCGAGAACGCCGGGTGGGCGACCTTCGCCGTGCTGGTCACCACCACCTGGTTCCTGCCCTGGTACCTGATCTGGTTCCTGCCGCTGGCCGCGCTCGCCGTCAGGCCCTACCAGCGCTATACGGCCCTGGCCCTGACCGCGCTGGCGATCGGGCTGCAGCTGCCGCTGATCTTCGGCAAATAGCGGCCGCGGAGGGGCGGCCGGGGGGTTCCGCGACTGGACGATGGAGAGCCGGCTATGAGACGGGATGCGGCTGGCGCCCGCCGGCCATCCGGCCGGACAGCACCGCGCCCCCACCGCCGATCAGGCCGGCGACAAGCGCGCCGATCGCCCAGGCCACGCCGTGGAGGTCGAAGTCGAATGTGCGGTCGAGCGACCAGCTGCCGGCTCCGATGGCGGTCAGCGCGAACATGACCGCCGCCAGGACCAGGTTGTACTCGTAGCCCTTGTTGGTGTTCCAGAGCCCGTTGGGGCCGTGCACGGTGATCACGGCCGCCGTCATCACGGCGATCAGCGCGGCCGCGGCGAAGGGGGTGAACAGCCCGAAGGCGAGCAGCAGGCCGCCTGCGAACTCGATGGTGCCGGCCGCGCGGGCGTGCAGCCACCCCGGGCGCAGGCCGATGTTGTCGAACATGTCGGCTGTGCCGGCGAGGCCGCCTCCGCCGAACGCGCCGAAGAGCTTCTGGGCGCCGTGGCCGGCGAAGAGGAGCCCGACGATGACGCGAAGTACGAGCAGTGCGAGATCCGTCTTGGGTCCTCCTGCGATTGAAGTCTCCGAATCGCTTGCCCGGGCCAATAGGTCTCAAACGTGGGCCGTCGGCCCTCGCGTGTCGGCGACGGCTATCTGGGTGGCCCGCCGTAGAGCGGTGCCCCGACCAGCGGCAGGACGACGGTGCAGGGGACGGCCGCCGGGTGCTGTGGGTCGAGCGAGTTGAGGACGTCCTGGGCGACGACGGGATCGGCCGCCATCGAGACGTGCTCCGCCTGGTCGAGCGGGCATTGCTTCTGGACGATCAGGTTCGTCATGTTGGGCGCCTGCTCGATGCCGCTCGTGTAGGGGGCGACCAGCTCGTCGTTGCGGGTGACGATGCTCGTATAGCTCACGCCCGGAACGGTGACGCCGCCGTCGCGCAGTCTGTCCATGAACGCCGACCCGGCGAGGAACTCAGGACAGGAGGCGCAGAAGGACGCGACCGCCTGCTCGGCCGCGCCGGACAACCCGAAGACCCTGCCGAGCTGGTCGATCGTGGCGAGGCCGGCGAGGTTCGTCCCGTGCCAGAGCGTGGTGATGCCGATGTAGTTGCTGACGACCCGGTCTCCGCCGAGGAACTTGACGTAGTAGTCCGGCATCAGGCTGCCCTCCGAATGCCCGACGATGTCGACGTGGGCGACGCCGGTGGCGACGCGGACGTGGTCTACGAACGCCGAGAGCTGTGCGGCGCTCTCCTCCATCGTCGTCAGGCCGCCTGGCTGGTAGCTAGGGAAGGACACGTTCGGCCTGGTCCCGTAGGTGAGGGAGAAGACGCAGTAGCCGTGATTGGCGAGCACTGGGGAGAAGGCCCAGAAGTCGTCGGTCTGGTTGGCGAGCAGGCCGTGTACCAGGATCACGGGCCGCGGGTGCGCGGCGCTCGGCACGCAGGACCAGTCGTTCGAGCCGGGCGGCGGCGAATCCGGGTGCTGGCCCTGCGCCAGGACGCCCTGCGTGAAGTCGTAGCTGACCGGATAGGTGGTGGCGCTCGCCAAGGCCGGTGCAGCGAAGAGCGCGACGACGGCGAACGCCGCGACGGCCACAGCTCTCGGTACCCCCCGGGTCCCCATTGCCAGGCGGGAATCTACCCGCATATGATCGCTTCATGCGCCAGCTGACCAGCCTCGACGCGCAGTTCCTGGCGCTGGAGAGCTCACATCAGACCGGGCACGTGGCGGGCCTCACCGTGCTGGATCCCTCGACGACGCCGAGCGGAGAGCTCACCTTCCAGGACATCCGCCGCCTGATGGAGGAGCGGCTCCCGTTGCTGCCGCCGCTGCGCTGGCGACTTGTCGAGGTGCCGTTCGGGCTCGACTACCCGTACTGGCTTGACGATCCGAACTTCGATCTCGACTTCCACGTGCGGGAGCTGGCGCTGCCCCCCGGCGGCGCCAGGGAGAAGCTCGCCGAGCAGGTGGCGCGAATCGCGGCCCGGCCGCTGGACCGCTCGCGTCCGCTCTGGGAGCTCTACCTGGTCCACGGCCTCGAGGATGGCAACAAGGCGCTGCTCACCAAGATCCACCACTCGGTGATCGACGGCCTCTCTGGCGCGGAGATCATGGGCGTGCTCTTCGACCTCGAGCCGGAGGGCCGCGAGCTGCCCGAGCCGAGCCAGAACGGCGGCGACCGCCAGCCGACCGAGCTCGAGATGCTCACGCGCGGCCTGATGGGCCTGCCGCGCTACCCGCTTCGGATCCTGCGCTCTCTGCCGCGGGCGCTGCCGAACCTCGACGAGTCCCCGGTGTTCTCGGGAATACCGGGGACGGGCCTGGTGGCGAAGCTGGCCGACAGGCTGACCCGCCCGCTCAGCAACCGGGAGACCGGGGTGCTCGCGCACACCACCTACAAGGCTCCGAGGACCCGGTTCAACGGCCGCATCTCGCCGCACCGGCGCTTCGCGTTCGGGCAGCTCGACCTGGAGGAGGTCAAGGAGGTCAAGAACAAGCACGGCGTCACGGTGAACGACGTGGTCGTCGCCGTCTGCGCGGGGGCAGTGCGGAGCTGGCTGCTCGAGCACGACGATCTCCCACCGGACCCGCTCGTCGTTCAGGTTCCGGTCTCGGTGCGGACCGATGAGGAGATGGGCACCTACGGCAACCGGATCATGCTGATGAGCGCCCCCTTCTTCACCAACGAGCCGAACGCGGTGAGGCGGCTCGAGAAGACCCACCGGGCGCTCGCCGCGATGAAGGAGCATCACCGGGCCCTGCCGGCCGAGCTGCTCCAGGACACCAATCACTTCATCCCGCCGGCGGTCTTCGCCCGGGCGGCGCGCGCCACATTCGCGATCTCGACCGGCGCCGGACGGCCCACCTGGAATCTCGTCGTCTCGAACGTCCCCGGCCCTCAGTTCCCGCTCTACTGCGCCGGCGCGCGGCTGGTCGGCAACTACCCGGTGTCGGTGATCACGGACGGCATGGGGCTCAACATGACCGTGATGAGCTACTGCGGGAAGATGGACTTCGGCATCGTCGCCGATCGCGACCAGATCCCGGATCTGTGGTCGATGCTCGACCGCCTGCGCGACTCGCTCGAGGAGCTCAAGTAGCGGAGCTCACGGAACTGGTCGATCGGCCCGGAGGCCGGTCCTACGAGGAGGAGATGCGCCCCGGCATCGCAGACTCGGGCGCAACCGGGCGCTGCCGCCTGGACGCGATGGCCCGCTGGCTGCAGGACGTCGCCTACTCCGACCTGGTCGACGCCGGGTTCGAGGGAAGGGGCGCCTGGATCGTGCGTCGCACACGGATGCGGGTCGCGGGCTTTCCGCGCTTCGGTGAGGACCTGAGGGTGCGGACGTTCTGCAGCGGCATCGGACGCTTCTCCGCGGAGCGGCGCACCTCGATCGAAGGCGAGAACGCCTCCGTCGAGACGGTCTCCGTCTGGGTCTGCCTCGATCCCGAGCGCGGCCGGCCGATGCGCTTTCCTCCGGATTTCCTCGCGGTCTACAAGGAGAGCGCCGCCGGGCGCGACGCGAACGTCCGGGTGCGACATCCCGGTCCACCGGCGGACGTCGAGCGCTCGACTTGGCACTTCCGTGCGGTGGAGGTCGACCCCGCTGCGCACATCAACAACTCGCACTACTGGACCCCGCTGGACGAGAAGCTCGCCGCAGGCCCCGACCTCGAATCGATTGACGTCGAGATCGAATATCGCGACCCGGCGATGCCGGGCGAGGTGGAGGTGCTGCGGCAGGATTCGTCGATGTGGATCGCGAGCGCGGACGGCACCGTCCACGCCTCGCTGCTGCGCGCCTAGGCTGCCGCTCGCGCTTTCGCGCCGTCGGCGGCTCGCGCATGCTCGGCGACAGCGTCGACGATCCGGGGCCAGACGGCGCGGGGCAGGTCGTGTCCCATGCCCTCGATCATCATCAGGCGGGCGCCCGGGATCGCCTTCGCGGTGGCCCGGCCGCCTGAGGGGCGGATCAGCTTGTCCACGGTTCCGTGAATCACCAGCGTGGGGGCCTTGATGCGCGCCAGCTCGCGGGTGCGATCGCCCGAGGCGATGACCGCACCCAGCTGCCGGCCGCCCGCCCTCGCGTCGAAACCGCGGTCGTAGCTGCGGCCCGCCCGCTCGCGAACATACTGCTCGTCCCGTGGGAACCCTGTCGACCCGACGAGCCCGAAGACCTCCGCGGCCCGCTCGACGTAGCCCTCTCGGTCGTGTGGTGGAGGGCGGAGCAGGTAGCGGTAGACCGAGGGGGCGGGCTGCCCGCGCCAGCGGTTGCCCGTCGTCGACATGATCGAGGTCAGTGAGCGGACGGCCTCGGGATGCTCCGCGGCCAGCATCTGCCCGATCATCCCGCCCATCGAAGCCCCGACCACGTGCGACGGCGAGATCTCGAGCTTCCGCATCAGCACCGCGGTGTCCTCGGCCATGTCGGAGAGCGTGTACTGCTCCGGGCCGACCCGCCGGCGAAGCATCTGAACCAGGCTCGGGGGGCGAAAGTCGAAATGGGTCGAGCGGCCGATGTCGCGGTTGTCGAAGCGGACGACGTGGAAGCCACGTTCGGCCAGCGCCGCGCAGAAGTCCTCGGGCCAGGCGATCATCTGGGTCGCCAGGCCCATGATCAGGAGGATCGGCGTGTCGTCCGGGTCACCGAAGCTCTCGTAGCAGAGCGTCACCCCTCGTCCGACGTCACAGAGCTCTTCCGCCATGGAGGGCATCGTACGGACCGGGTCTGCGACTGGACGTCTGTTCTAAAGGTGTCCACCACTATTGACGATGGCGCGCCCGGGGCGTACGGTTTGAACATCCACCGGGGGGCGTGATCCGGTCCCGGAGAGGAGAAGGCGTGGAGTCTCGTCGTCCCGACAGCGGCGCCGGCGAGGGGGGCAGAGCGGCGGAAGGGGAAGGGCGAAGCGACGCCGATTTCGCCCTCTTCGAGAGGTTCCTCGAGTTCTCTCCCGATGCGAAGGTCACCGTGGACCAGCGGGGGGCGATCGCGATGGTGAACCGGCAGACGGAGCAGCTCTTCGGCTATTCGCGGGAGGAGCTGATCGGCCGGCCCATCGAGATCCTGATGCCGGAGCGCTTCCGGGGGCAGCACGTCGTCAACCGGGATGAGTACTTCGAAGACCCGCGCACGCGTCCGATGGGAGCCGGCCTGGAGCTCTACGGACTGCGCAGCGACGGATCGGAGTTCCTGGCGGAGATCTCGCTCTCGTCGCTCCATCTGGGAGGCAACCTGGTGGCCGTCGCCGCAGTCCGGGACCTGAGCGAGCGGGTGGAGATGGAGCGCGAGAAGCAGGCGCTGCTCGCGCAGATGGAGCGGGAGAGGCGGCAGGATCAGGCGAGCCGGCTGGAGAGCATCGGGCAGCTCGCGGGGGGTGTCGCCCATGACTTCAACAACCTGCTCGGCGTGGTCCTCAACTACGCCGACTTCGTCGCCGAGGAGATTGGGACGGACTCCCCCGCCTATGGGGACGTCATTGAGATCAGACGCGCCGCGGAGCGGGCGACGCAGCTCACCCGGCAATTGCTCACGTTCAGTCGCCGCGACGTCGTCAAGCCAGAGCCGATCAACCTCAACGACAGCGTGCGGGAGATGGAGAGGCTGCTTCGGCGCACGCTCGGTGAGCACGTCGACTTCACCGTCAGCTTCGGCAAGGACCTGCCCCCGGTACTGGCGGACCCGGGTCAGCTCGAGCAGGTGCTGGTCAACCTGTCCCTGAACGCACGCGACGCGATGCCGTCCGGTGGCCGCCTGCGGATCGAGACCGCGGAGGTCGAGGTCGATGCGGACTTCCTCGACCGCAACCCTGACCTGACCCCCGGCCGCTACGTCCGCCTGACCGTTTCGGACACCGGCATCGGCATGGATGAGGAGACACGGGCCCGGGTGTTCGAGCCATTCTTCACGACCAAGCCGAAGGGGGAGGGGACCGGCATCGGGCTGGCGACGGTCTACGGGATCGTTCGAGGCAGCGGCGGCGCGATCAGCATCTACTCCGAGCTCGGCGAGGGAACGTCCTTCAAGGTCCACCTCCCCGCCGTCGACGCCGCGGCCCTCGCCGCCCAGAACGGAAACGTCTCGGAGGGGCCCGCGGGGGGCGGGGAGCGCATCCTGGTCGTCGAGGACGAGGACGCCGTCAGGACCCTGACCGAGCGCATCCTCACCCGAGCGGGCTACGAGGTCAGCGCGGTCGGCCGCGGCAGGGAGGCGCTCGGGTTGCTGGACAACGGAGGGCCCCCGTACGACCTGCTGCTGACCGACGTGGTGATGCCCGAGATGCGCGGAGTCGAGCTCGTCAAGGCGGCCCACGCGATCGCCCCGGAGCTTCCCGTCCTGATGATGTCCGGCTACACGACGCCCATGATCGACGAGGATCGCCGCATCGTCGAACAGGTGCCGCTCCTCGAGAAGCCGTTCTCGGGGTCCGCCCTGCTCGGCCAGGTTCGCCAGCTCCTCGACGAAACCGATACGCGGTGACGGAGAGGCCCTCGATCCTCGTTCTGGACGACGAGCCGGCGGCCCGGGCGATTGCCGGCCGGATCCTGGAGCCGCAGTACGAGATCCAGCTGGCCGCCGACACCACCGAGGCTCGCACCAAGCTGCTCGGTGTCGTCGACCTGCTGCTCTCCGACATCAACCTGCCGGGAGAGTCGGGGATGGAGCTCGTGCAACGAATCCTCTCCCAGGACGACAACGAGATCGCCGTGGTGATGGTCACCGGCGAGGACAGCCCCGAGCTTGCGGCCAGCGCCTTCGAGATGGGTGCCTACGGCTACCTGGTGAAGCCCTACCGGCGCGGCGACCTGCTGATCACGGTGAGCAACGCGCTGCGGCGACGCGAGCTCGAGGCCCGGAACAGGGCCTTCCAGCGGGAGCTCGAGCAGGACATCGCGATGAAGAGCCTGGAGACCGAGCGCGTGCGGCAGCTGTTGCGCCGCTCCGAGGAGTCGCTGGAGCGCTCCCGCCTGGAGACCGTCCATAGGCTCAGCCTCGCCGTGGAGATGCGCGACCAGGTCACGGGCCACCACCTCTCCCGGATGGGCGCCTACTGCGAGGAGCTCTGCCGGCGCCTTTCCCTGTCGGCGGAGCTCTGCGACACCATCGCGCTGGCGGCGCAGATGCATGACATCGGCAAGATCGCCGTTCCCGACCACATCCTGCTGAAGACGGGACCGCTCACCCCGGACGAGCGAGTGCAGATGGAGACCCACGCCGAGATCGGGCGGAAGATGCTGCAGGGCTCGGAATCGCCCCTGCTTCAGCTCGCGGAATCGATCGCCTGGACGCACCACGAGAAGGTCGACGGCAGCGGCTACCCGCGCGGGGTGCGGGGAGACGAAATCCCGATCGAAGGGCGGATTGCCGCCGTGGCCGACGTCTTCGACGCCCTCACCCGCGACCGTCCCTACCGCGAGGCGATGCCGATCGAGCGGGCCCTGGAGATCATGTCTGAGGGCCGCGGAAAGCACTTCGACGCCTCGGTTCTCGACGCGTTCACGACCAGCGTTCCGGACTTCGAGTGGGCGGGGCATTCCTGATCCCTGCCCGGTCCTTCAAGCGCAAGGGATCTTGCACGCGTGTTAGCAACTGCTGACAATTCGGGGCCGAAGCTCTAGCCTGGCCACTGCCGCCGGGCTTGCAGGGTCCGCGGCGCCGCGCTGCCGATGCCGACTCGTACGGATAGACCGAGAACGACCCGCCCCGGCCGGATGGCCGTGCTCTCGCTGATCGCGTTCGTCGCGCTCGTCATGGTCGGCGTCGTCGTCGGCCAGAGCGCGCTCGGCGATCCGGCGTCCAAGATGGCCCAGAAGCAGAGCGAGCTCAGCCGCATCCAGTCCAGCTCGGGCTCGCTGCAGAGCCAGATCGACGCGATGAACCAGCGTGTCGATGAGCTGATCGGCGAGGAGTCCCACCTGCGGCAGGCGCAGGCCGCCGCCCAGGCGCAGCTCGATCAGAAGCAGGCCGAGCTCGACAAGGCGACCGCGGAGCTCAACGCCGAGAAGGCGGAGCTGCGCCGGGTCCGCGCGAAGCTGCAGAAGGCCGTCGGCTCCCTGGAGCAGCTGCTCGTCGAGATGTACAAGTCGAACGACCCGGACATCACCGCGGTGATCATGCGTTCGGCCAGCTGGTCGGATCTGCTCACCCGCAAGGAGTACGTCGACCACATCCAGCACTACGACAACGAGGTCGTCTCGCGCGTTCGTGGCCTGCGCGATCAGATCACAGCGCTGGTCACCCAGCTTCAGGCCACCCACGACCAGATCCAGACGGCCCGCGACGCCGTCGCCGCCAAGGAGCGACAGATCGCCGCCCAGCACGCGCAGATCCAGGCGCAGCAGTCGCAGCTCGTCTCCGCTCGCAACGCTCGCCAGGGCGTCCTCAACGCGCTCCTCTCCAAGGAACGCCAGATTCAACTCGACATCTCCCACATCCCGGCGCCGGCCGGACGGGCGACGATCGACTCCAACGGGGATGCCATCCCGCCGTCCAACGCCCCCCTCGCCGTTCGCGCCGCGATCGAGGCCGCCAACCAGATCGACAACCTTCCCTATATATGGGGTGGGGGACACGGCTCGTTCACCTCGAGCGGCTACGACTGCTCTGGAGCGGTCAGCTTCGCTCTGCACGGCGGCGGTTTCCTCTCCAGCCCGCTCGACTCGACCGGGCTCGAGGTCTGGGGGTCACCCGGCGCGGGCAACTGGATCACCGTCTTCGCCAACAGCGGCCACGCTTGGGCGATGATCGCCGGCCTGCGCTGGGACACCGCCGGCAATGGCTCCGACGGCCCGCGCTGGTCGACCGCGCTGAACGAGAACACGGCCGACTTCGTCGCTCGGCATCCAGCGGGGTACTAGCCGGTCTATTTGCGCGGCCGCTTGCGGCCGCGCTTGATCGGGGTCCGGCGACGGTACCCCGCGACTGATGGCGAAGCCTGTCGATCGCTGCCACGGCGACCTGATGGCGAAGCCGTCTGCCCTTCCTGGGAGGCGGGTCTGTGTCCTTCGTCACCGATACACAAGCGTGTAATTGTGCTACGGTGTCCACGTGGCGACGAAGACGAAGATCTCCCATCCGCTCCCTCTTCCGCTGATCGACTTGATCGCCGAGCGCTTCAGGGTGCTGGGCGAGCCGATGCGGATCAGGCTGATGGACGCGATGTACGAGGGTGAGGCGACGGTCGGCGAGCTCCAGGAAGCGACCGGGGCCTCGCAGCAGAACGTCTCCCAGCACCTCGGCGTCCTGCTGCGCGCCGGCATCGTGGCGCGCGAGAAGCAAGGCAACTACTCCTTCTACTCGCTTGCGGACCCGTCGATGTTCGCCCTCTGCGATGCAGTCTGCGATGGCCTTCGCCGTCGAACGGATGAGCTCGATGCCCTGTTGGAAGGCGGTGGCCGGTGAATTCACGGTGGCCACTCGAACGAGCCCTCTTTGCGATGGCCGGCACGGTCATCCTGATCAGCGTCGCGCTGGTCGCGCTCGTCTCGCCCTGGTTCCTGCTGCTGGCCGCGTTCGTCGGCGTGAACCTCTGGCTCTACGTCCTGATGGGCGTCTGCCCGGCCTCGTACATGTTGAGGCGGATGCTGCACCTCGACTCGGCCGTCTACCCGGCGCCCCGATGACCGAAGTCGGTCCGATCGGCAGGCTGGGGCGCTACACCGCCACCCATTTCCGGGTGGTGATGATCGGCTGGGCCGTGATCGCGCTTGGCCTCGGCTTCCTTGCGCCACGGGTGGAGAAGGCGCTCTCGGGCGCGGGCTGGGAGGCGAGCGGGTCCGAGTCGGTCCAGGCGCGCCATCTCATCGACCGCAACTTCCAGGGGCTCTCCAGCTACGGCCTGATGGTCGTGGTTCACTCGCCGGCGTCCGCCAGCGGCGACCCGAACTTCGACACCGCGGTCGCCGCGGTCGAGGGGAAGCTGCGCTCGGACTCCGCGGTGCGATCCGTGGTCGCTCCGCGGCCGGGCGTCTCGATCTCCCCCGACGGCCACACCGCCATCGTGCAGGCCGGCGCCGCCAAGGACGCGAACGCCATGGTCGCAGCGGCGGAGCGTCTCAAGGGGCCGCTGGCCTCCCTCGGTCATGACGGCACGCAGGTCCAGCTGACCGGCGCGCCCGGAATGTGGTCCGACTTCAACGCCGCCAACAAGAGCGCGATGCTGCGCTCAGAGGTGATCTCCTGGCCCGTGACCCTGGCGATCATGCTGATCGCCTTCGGCTCGCTGGTCGCCGCCGGTCTCCCGCTGATGCTGACCATGGTCGGCCTGATCGCAGCCGCCGGCTCGCTGTACCTCGGCGCGCAGGTCCTGCCGATCTCCATCTGGGCCATGAACTTCGCGCTGATGTTCGCCCTCGCGCTGGGCATCGACTATGCGCTCTTCGTCGTCTATCGCTTCCGCGGAGCGTTCTTCGGGTCCGGGTTGCCGGCCGAGGAGGCGGTCGCCCAGACCATGGACACCGCGGGCAAGGCCGTGGTCTTCTCCGCCCTGACCGTTCTGATCTCGCTGAGCGCCGTGCTGCTGGTGCCGAGCCCTGCCTTCCGCTCCGTCAGCGTCGGGATCATGCTGGCCGTCGTCTTCGTGCTCGCCGCGACATTGACCCTGCTGCCGGCGGTGCTCGCGAAGCTGGGTCCCCGGGTGGACAAGCTCGCGCTCCCGTGGGCGCACTCCGGCGAGCACCGCTCGCCGCGCTTCGCGGCGTGGGGCGAGCGCATCTGGCGCCATCCCCTTCGCTACGGGGTCCCGGCCCTGGTGGCCCTGGTCGCCCTCACGCTGCCGGTGCTCGCACTCCACACGGCGATGCCTTCGATCAAGGTCGTTCCGCCCGGTGACTCCTCGCGAGTCGGCTACGGCCAGGTGCAGGCCGCGTTCGGTCCCGGCGCGACCGGGCCGCTCCAGCTCGTCGCGCCGGCATCTGAGGCCGGAGCGGCCGCCGCGGTCGCACAGCGCGATCCCGGTATCGCCCAGGTGCTGCCCGCACAGCGGTCGGGCGATTTCGCCCTGATCTATGCGATCCCGAAGCAGGATCCCTCGAGCTCCGCCGTGAGCGCGACGATCGACCGCCTCCGCACCGAGCTCCCTTCCAAGACGGTGGTCGGCGGCGCGGTCGCCGAGAACCACGACCTCGCGGCTGCGCTCACCGGGAAGACGCCTCTGGTGATCGGCGTGGTCCTCAGCCTGGGGTTCGTGCTTCTGCTCTTCGCCCTGCAGGCACCGCTGATCGCGGCCGCGGGCGTCGTCACGAACCTGCTCGCCACCGGCGCCGCGTTCGGCGTGGCGAAGTGGATCTTCCAGGACGGGGCCCTCCACTCGTTGCTCGGCTTCGAACCGCAGGGGTTCCTCGACGCCTGGGGGCCGGTCTTCTTCTTCGCGATGATCTTCGCGATCTCGATGGACTACACCGTGTTCCTGCTCTCCTCCGCGAAGGAGCACTGGGACCGGACGCACGACGCGAAGGAAGCGATGATCGGTGGCCTCGCCCATTCGGGACGCGTGATCTTCGCCGCCGGCGCCGTGATGGTGGCCGTGTTCTTCACCTTCGCCCTCTCCGGGCCGCTCCCGCCGAAGGAGATGGGATTGATCCTGGGGATCGCGGTCCTGCTCGACGCGATGCTGATCCGCCTCTTGCTGATGCCGGTTCTGCTCAGGCTGTTGGGCCCATGGGCCTGGTACCTGCCGCGCTGGGCCGACCGTGTCCTCCCGGACGTTCGCTTCGGACATAGCGGCCACCAGGCCGCTCCACTTCCGGAGCGAAGGCCGAAGGCCGTAGCGACCTAGCCGGGGCGGCCGCTTGTGGCCGCGATTTGATGGCGAAGCCGGGTAGCGGCTACTTCGCCGGCAGGCAGTAGCCGTACGCGGTCAGCTGCGGCACCGGGCCGAAGAACCCGTTCGAGGTCGCCGAGAAGGTCCCGTCGGAGTTGAAGACGCCCTGGGCGAAGAGCCCCTCGGTCGCGCCGTTGCTTGAGAAGCCACCGGTGACCATCCGCTTGCCCGCGGGGCACGCAGGTGTGGTCGCCGTCGCCGAGCCGCCGGCCGCGACCGGAGCGGGGGAGGAGGCGACCTCCGTGATCATCGGCTTCTTCATCCGGGCGCAGTAGGCGATCGCGGTGAGCTCGCCCGAGCCGGTGCCGTAGGCATGTCCGCTCACGACCCAGGCCCTGCTGCCGAGGGCGTGGGACTCGGTGACGTAGTCGCCCCCGTCGCTGCGGAAGTCGGTTCGCTGGAAGCCGCCCGAGACCAGCGACTGGCCCTTCGGGCACCGGGCGACGACGGTCTTGGTCTGGCCCGGCCGGATGTAGGCGGTCGTGTGCGGGGTCGGCGTGGCCGGGATCACGCCGAAGCCGCAGAGCGCCTGGACCGTGACATCGCGCGGCGTGGTGCTGGATCGGCTCGGATCCAGGAAGACGACGCTGATGTGCCAGCCCCGCTGGGCCCCGAGCCGCTCGTAGGAGTGCGGGTAGACGCCCTCGCCGTCCGCGCTGACCTCGGGGCTCTGGGACATCCCGCCGCCGAGCGGGAACCTGCCGCCTGGGCAGATCGTCTGCAGGCGCGGAGCCGTGTCCGGCTGCGTGATCTGGAAGGTCCTGGAGGCGACGGTGAACTTCGTGATCCGCTTCGCGAGGCCCGGCGTCGCCGCGCCCTTATGACCTTCGAGCCGGACCGTGCCCTGCTTGGAGTCGAGCACGTACACCCCGCCGACGGCGCGCAGCGCCATGCGGAGGTGGTTGCAGTTTGTCCCCTGCCGGAGCACGTAGACCTGGTTGACGTGCCGCAGGCGCTTGGTGTTGGGGGCCACGCCGACCTTCCGGTTGCTCGCCTTGTGGATCGCCTTGGCGAGACGCGGTGGCGCCGGGTAGCAGCCGTCGTCGCTGAAGCGGCGCTCGAAGAGGGCGATCTTGTAGGAAGCCTCGAGTCGCTTGGTCGCGAGGTTGAACCCGGCCTTGATCGCGAACGCGCTCGACGCCGAGACGAGCAGGCCCGCCGCGACGGCGATCAGCGAGATGGTCAGGGCGAGTCGCCTCATGGATCGATCAGAACCCGTGGGTTACCGAGAAGTTGCGCATCTTGCCAGGCCGCGGAGCGAGACTTGGCGATACGTTCCGTGTTCGATGTATCAGTAAGGGTGGAGGCGAGATGATGAGGAGAGAGGAATGAGGAGAAGGGACAGGAAGTCCGCGCGGTTCGGCTTGCTGGCGGTCGCGGCCACCGCGATGTTGATGGCTCTGGCGCCGGCCGCCGGCGCGAAGGTGCCCGTGAAGTTCAAGACGATGAGGGGCTACCCGTCACCCGGGACACCGGCCAACCTGAACGTCGTAGGAGTGCTCAAGACCGGTGACCCGAAGGCGAAGAACGTCCTCGTCCTCAACCCGGGCACCTCGGCGAGCGCGGCCTACTTCGAGCCGCTCGCCAGAACGATCGTCAAGCGTCTTCCCGACTGGCAGGTTTGGTCCGTCGAGCGCCGCGAGAACTACCTCGAGGACCAGTCCGAGCTCAACCTGCTGAAGCGGGGCAGGGTCAGCCCCACCGACTTCTTCAACTACTACCTCGGGTACATCGGGAACTCGAGTGTCACGAACCACGTCCAGAACGTGCCTGACTCCGCGGTCCCGTTCGCGCGGCAGTGGGGGATGAACACCGAGATCCACGACCTTCGGGTGGTGGTCAAGGCGGCGGGCAGGCACCACCGCAACGTCGCCATGGGGGGGCACTCTCTCGGCGGGTCCATCGCCACGGCGTACGCCACCTGGGACTTCAATGGACGGCCCGGCGGCCGCGATCTCTCCGGCCTGGTCCTGATCGACGGGGCGAGCAGTCCGACCCCGGTGACGGCCGATCAGGCGCAGACTTCCCTGAACGATCTGCAGACCTCAACGCCCTGGCTCGCCTTCGGTGGCATCCCGGCGCCGCTCGCCGGTCTCTTCGGAATGGTGGGATCCGCCGCGGCCAAGGCGGCGCCCAACGGGGTCTCGGTCTTCCAGGGCTGGCCGCTTCTGCCCTCGAACCTTCAGCCCCCACCGGGGGTCACCGCGACGAACGAGGCGGGGTTCGGCTACTCGACGGACGTGAAGACCTCGCCGTCATCCCTGCTCGCCGCTCAGGTCCATTCCGGCCAGCTCGCCGCGAGTGGTGACCCGCGCGGCTGGGACCGTGCCGGGAACATCACCCCGATCCAGCGCTGGGCGAGCATGTTCTCGGGCTGGGGGCTCCGGAACCTGGACGGCACCGCCTGGTACCACCCGATGCGGCTGACGATCGACTCAGGGGCAGTCGGCGACGGGATCGCCAACCCGGCGCAGTCGGTCCTCGACGTCCACTCCACGGACGCCACCAAGCTGCGCAAGCGGATGAAGATCTACGCGTTCGCCGCGGCCCTCGGCAACACGAGGGTGATCACGGCCGCCCAGGCGCTGGCAGCGGAGATCGGGACACCCCGCCGGAACCTGAAGCTCGTGAACCGGGCGGCGACCTACGCCCACAACGACCCGAGCGCAGCTCAGCCCAAGCGGAATGCGTTCCTGAAGCGCCTGATCCCCTTCCTGCGCTCGATCAAGAGGCCACCAGGCCGCTGAACTCTGGAGCGGAGGGCGAAGCCCGCAGCGACTTATGTTGGGCGGCCGCTCGTGGCCGCGATCTGATGGCGAAGCCGGGCTAATCAGCCCGCCTCGACGGACCGGCCGCTGCGCTCCCAGGTGCCGACGCCGCCGTTGGCAACGTGCAGGACGCGCTCGAAACCGTCGCGCCGCAGGATCGAAGCGGCGAGGCCGCTGCGCTTGCCGCCGCTGCAGATTGCCGCGATCTCACGGTCTCGCGGCAATTCGCCCTGACGATCGGGCAGCTCGCCGTAGGGAACGTTGACCGAGCCGGGAATGTGGCCCGCGGCGTACTCGTCCTCGTCGCGGACGTCCAGCACCATCAGCTCGTCGTCCTCGAGGCGACCGGCCAGCTCCTCGGGGTCGATCAGCTCGATGCGGCCAACCGGCCGGCCCTCCGATCGCCAGGCGGTCATCCCGCCCTCGAGATAGCCGCGGACCCGCAACCCGACCGAGGCGAGCAGCTCGACCGCCTCGAGCTCATACCCGTCGGAGGCGGCGACGACGATCAGCTCGACATCGGGCGAGGTGACCTTGGCGACCTTGGTGGCGAAGCCGGTCTCGTATGCGGAGGCGCTGATCGCGCCCGGGATGTGCGCCTCGTCGAACTGCTCGTTGGTGCGGGCGTCGACCACCAGGGCGCCCTCGGCGATCCCGGCCTCGACGGCCCTGGGCGCCAGGGGGATGGGGGTGCCCATGTCCTCGATCAGCGGTCCCTGGTTGATCGCCACGATGTGCTCGACGTTCGGCGGTGGAGCCCCGAGCGTTGCGACGGCGTCCTCCACGAACTCCTCCTCCGTGTCGAATCGCAGGGCGCGGTTGTGGTCGCGCTCGAAGCCGATGGTGGAGGTCGACTTGTGGTCGATGCCCGCGCTGCCGCAGGACGAGCCGCCCAGGTGCCCAGGCCAGACCTCGACGTCGTCGGGCAGCTTCATCAGCCGGTCGTGAAGGGAGTGGAAGATGCCTGCAGCGCCCTCCCGCTTCTCGATCGCCAGGTCCGGCCGGGCCACGTCGCCGACGAACAGCGAGTCGCCAGTCAGCACCGCCCACGGGTCGCCGCCGCGGTCGGCATCGCGGAGCACGAAGGAGGTGTGCTCGGGGCGGTGGCCCGGGGTGTGGACCGCCTCGATCTGGACGGGGCCGAGATCGAGGCGCCAGCCGTCGGTGAACGCCTCATGCGGGTACGCAGCGCCAGCGAGCTCGTGGACGTGGATCGTCACCCCGGTCGCTCGCGCCAGCCGGCCGTGGCCGGAGACGTGGTCGGCGTGGTTGTGGGTCTCGAGCACGTGCTCGATCCGCACGCCGTGGAGCCGGCTGAGCCGCAGATAGGGCTCGATGTCCCACTGCGGGTCGATCACCGCGGCGACGCCCGAATCGGCATCGCCGACCAGGTACGAGGCGCAACTGAGGTCCTCGTGGAGGATCTGCCGGAACAGCACTCCGTCAGCTTAGGGTCGGCTATGTGCCGGTGAACTTCGGCTCGCGCTTCTCGACGAAGGCCATCACGCCCTCGATGAAGTCCTTGCTGTGCCCCTGCTCCTTCTGGGCATCGGCCTCGGCTTCGAGCTGGCCTGCGAGGTCGGCGTACAGCCGCCGGTTGAGCAGTCGCTTCGCGCCGGCGTAGGAGCGCGTCGGCCCGTTGGCGAGCATGTCGAGCAGGGTGGAGGAGGCCGATCCGAGCTCATCGGCAGCGACCACCCGGTTGATCAGGCCCCAGTCGAGGGCCTGATCGGCGGGCACCCGCTCGCCCAGCATCGCCATCTCCGCGGCGCGCGCGTAGCCGACCCGGGCGGGGATGAACGCCGTCGAGCCGCCGTCGGGGACGAGCCCGATGTTGACGAAGGCGAGCAGGAAGTAGGCCGACTCCGCGGCGACGATCAGGTCCGCGGCCAGCGCCAGGGAGCAGCCGATGCCGACCGCCGGCCCGTTGACAGCCGAGATCACGGGCTTCGGCATCTCGCGCAGGGCGGTGATGATCGGGTGGTAGATCTCCTTGAGGCGTGCGCTCAGGTCTGGCAGGCCGCCGTCGTCGGCCCCGCGCTGCTCCTTCAGGTCCGCCCCGGAGGAGAAACCGCGCCCGGCGCCGGTGATCATCACGGCGCGGACCGAGTCGTCGCCCGCCACGGTTGCGACCGCGTCGCTCAGGTCATTTCCGAACTGCTCGTTCCAGGCGTTCAGCGCGTCGGGCCTGTTGAGCAGGATCCGGGCCGCTGGGCCGTCGGTGGTCAGGTCGATGGTCTCGTGGCTGGGCATTTCGGGGGTCCTTTCTTGACTTGGTCAGTTTGGTGAGCCGTCGCACGGCGGGGCGAGCCGGGCCTCTCCCTGGGCCGGAGAGGTATTCCGTCAGTCCATCCTCTTTGATGTGGGCCTTGACTCAGGACGGGAACGGGAACCGCCTGCCTCACCTGCCGCGGTGGCTGGTGAAGCTCACCGCGCACGTGCTGCAGCGCTCGATCCAGCGAAGCTGGATCCCGATACCCGCGCAGCGCGCCTGGGTGGAGGCTGCGGCCCGTATCACCCTGGTCCCGAAGGGGATCTCCATCGAGCCCGGCTCTCTCGGCGGCCGACCCTGCGACCGGCTGGCCCCGAGCGGCGCCGACCCCGACCGGGCGGTGCTCTATCTCCACGGCGGTGGCTACCTGATCGGCTCGCGCCGCACGCACCGCGCCCTCGCCGCGGAGATCGCGCTGGCGGCCGGCGCGCCTGTGCACCTGCTCGACTACCGCCTCGGGCCGGAGCACGTCCACCCCGCGGCGCTCGAGGACTCGCTGGCCGCCTACCGGGACCTACTCGGCCGCGGCATCGAGGCGAAGTCGATCGTGGTCGCCGGGGACTCCGCCGGGGGTGGGCTGGCGGTGGCGCTGGCGATGCGACTGCGCGACGCAGGCGAGCCGCTTCCGCGCGGGCTGGCGATCCTGAACGGCTGGCTCGACCTGACCAACTCGGGCCCTTCGGTCGCGATCAACGCCCGCCGCGACCACGGGCTGCGCCGCGACCTGATCGAGCAGGGCGCCGCGCTGTACCGGGGCGCCGCGGATCCGGCGGATCCCGAGCTCTCGCCGGTCTTCGCTGACCTGGCCGGGCTGCCGCCCACCTACCTTCAGGTCGGCACGCACGACATCCTCCTCGACGACACGGAGCGCTTCGCCGAGCGCGCCCGCGCCGCGGGAGTCGACGTGGGTTACGCCCGGTTCGACGGGATGTGGCACGACTTCCAGATCGGGGCCGGGATGCTGCGCGAGGCCGACGAGGCGATGCTGGACCTGGGCCGGGCCCTGGATGACATCTGGGCGGAACGATCCCTCGCGGAGACGCCCTCGCATCAACCCAGCGTCGCGATCATCGGCGCCGGCTTCGGCGGGATCGGCCTCGCCATCACGCTGAAGAAGGCGGGCATCCGCGACATCACGATTCTCGAGAAGGCCGATGGGGTGGGAGGGGTGTGGCGCGACAACACCTATCCTGGGGCAGCCTGCGACGTGCCATCGTGCCTCTACTCGTTCTCCTTCGAGCCGAACCCGGATTGGAGCCGCCGCTACTCGCCGCAGCGAGAGATCCTCGACTACCTCGACCGGTGCGTCCGCAGGTACGGTTTGGAGGGCGACTTGCGCCTGGGGACCGAGGTCGCCAGGGCGGACTTCGACGAGGGCTCCGGGCGCTGGCGAATCGAGACGGGCGACAGCGAGGTGCTCGAGGCGGACGTCCTCGTCTCGGCCGTCGGCCAGCTCAACCGGCCCGCGTTGACGCGCGTGCCGGGCGCCGATCGCTTCGAGGGCGCCATCTTCCACACGGCGCGCTGGGACCATGGCGTGGAGCTCAAGGGCAGGCGGGTGGCCGTGATCGGCACGGGCGCCAGCACGGTTCAGGTCGTCCCGGCGATCGCCGGCCGCGTGGGGCATCTCGACGTCTACCAGCGCTCGGCCCCCTACGTGATCCCGAAGAAGGACCGCCCCTACCGCGGCTGGGAGAAGGCGCTCTTTCGCTGGTTCCCGCCGGCCCGGCTCGTCCCTCGCTTCACGCAGTGGCTCTTCTTCGAGGTCTTCATCGCCGCGTTCAACCAGTTCAAGCTCGTGGGACGCCTCGGAATTCGCATGTGCGAGCGGCGGCTGACCGAGCAGATCTCCGACCCGGAGCTGCGCCGCGCCCTCACCCCGGACCACGTGATCGGCTGCAAGCGGGTCCTGATCTCCGAGGACTACTACCCGGCGTTCGAGCGCCCCAACGTGGACCTGATCACCGACGGGGTCCGGGAACTCTCAGCCGGGGGCGTGATCTCCGAGGAAGGCACGGAGCGCCCCGCCGACGTGATCGTCCTGTCAACGGGCTTCGAGAGCACGCGCTTCCTGGCGCCGATGGAGATCCGGGGACGCGAGGGGCGCGATCTCAACGAGGTCTGGAGCAAGGGGGCCAACGCTTACCTGGGCATGACCGTCGCCGGCTTCCCGAACCTCTTCGTCATGTACGGGCCCAACACCAACCTCGGCTCCGGCTCGATCATCTTCCAGCTGGAGAGCCAGATGGCCTACATCGCGGACGCGGTCCAGCGGATCAGTCGCAATGGGACCAGGCTCTCGGTCCGTCCCGAGGTGCAGCAGGCGTTCGACAGTGAGATGCAGACCCGCCTGCAGACCTCGGTCTGGCAGACCGGCTGCAACAACTGGTACGTCGACGAGCACGGCCGCAACACGAACAACTGGCCTGGATTCACATTGGAGTACAGGCGCCGGACGAGGCGGGTCGATCCGGCCGACTACGAGACGAGCGCGTAACGATCGCCGGCCGCCCGGGACTTCGGGGCGGATGCGAAACCCTCAGCTGATCGTCCGAGTCGCGGCCGGCCTGATCTTCATCGGCTTCGGGCTGGCGAAGTTCCTCAACCACGGGGCGGAGGTCGATTCCTTCGAAACCTACGGCCTCCCTTCGCCTGACGCATTCGTCTATGCGATCGGTGCGGTCGAGGTCGTTGGCGGAGCGATGCTGTTGGTGGGCCGAGGCGTCCGCCTTGCGGCGCTCGCGCTGGCCGGCGACATGGCGGGCGCCGTCGTCGTCTCGGGCGTCAAGGAGGGCGAGCCGATCAGCCTGACGCTGGCGCCCCTCCTGCTGATCGGGATGATCTACCTGCTCAGCTCAGGACGTCGGGTGTACACCCGAGCTCCCTGACCAGCTGCAGCAGGCGTTCGGCGTGCTCGGGGCCGCGCGTCTCGATCACGAGCTCGACGCCGGTCTCGCTGACAGAAAGCCCGACGCCCTCGCGCACGTGGTCGACGTCGATCAGGTTGCCGCCGCCTTCGCCGATGGCCGTCAACAGCGCCGCGAGCGAGCCTGGCTCGTCGGGGATCTTCGTGAAGATCCGCAGGCGCCTGCCGCGCCCGGTCTCGTGATGACGAGCGAGGTCGGCGAGGACACCGGTGTCGATGTTGCCACCCGAGAGGATCAACACCGTCGTGCCCGTCGCCGCGGGCGGAACCTGCTCTCCGATCAGGGCAGCCACCCCGACTGCTCCCGCGCCCTCGACGACTAGCTTGGTCCGCTCCAGCAGCAGCATGATCGCGTCGGCGATCGCGTCCTCGCCGACAGTCACCACCCGGTCGAGGAGCTCCTCGAGCAGGGGCGCGGTGATCTCGCCAGGTTGCTTCACCGCGATGCCATCGGCGAGCACGCACTGAGAACGGATCCCGACGATCTCGACGCCGGGCCGCGCCGCCCTGATCGCGGTCGCGATCCCGGACGCGAGCCCGCCGCCGCCGATCGGGATGAGCACCTTCGAGAGATCCTCGACCTCCTCGGCCAGCTCCAGGCCGATCGTCCCCTGGCCGGCGATGACCGCCGGGTCGTCGAACGGGTGGATGAAAGCGAGGCCCTCGCTCTCGGCGTGGGCGCGAGCGTCCTCGACGGAGGCGTCGATCGACTCTCCCTGCAGCACGATCTCCGCACCGGACTCCCGAGCCGCGGCGATCTTGGCGAGGGCGGCGCGCTCCGGCATAAAGATCGTCGCGGCCATCCCGCGCGCTCGCGCCGCATAGGCGACCGACTGGCCGTGGTTGCCGGCGCTCGCCGCCACGACGCCCTTCGTTCCATCGCCGAGGGCGGCGATCTTGTTGAGGGCGCCGCGCAGCTTGAAGGAGCCGGTGCGCTGGAGGTTCTCGGCCTTCAGCGCGATCGTTCCGCCGGTGGTCCGGGAGAGGTAGCGAGACTCGAAGACGTACGTTCGCCTGACGACGTCAGCGACCACCTCGCGGGCGCGCTCGACGTCCTCGAGGGCGACGGTGCCGGTCATCCCGGGTGGTTCAGCCGGCTTCCGTCGGCAGTGGGACGGTGGCGTCCATCTCGACCAGGGCGCCCTTGGGGAGCGCTGCCACCCCGACTGTTGTGCGGACGGGGAAGGGCTGGTGGAAGAAGCTCGCGTAGACGTCGTTCACCTTGGGGAACTCCGCCATGTCAGTGAGGTAGATGCCGATGCGGGCAGCGTCCTGCAGGCGGGTGCCCGCGGCCCGGCAGACCGCCGCGAGGCTCTCCAGGCAGCGGGCGGCCTGCTCCGCGATGGTGCCATCGATCAGCTCCCCGCTCTCAGGATCCAGCGGAACCTGTCCGCTGCAATAGAGGACGCCGTTGGCGATCACGGCCTGGGAATAGGGGCCGATCGGCGCCGGGGCGTCGCCGGTCTCGACCACTCTTCTTACGCTCTCCGATGCCTCCATGCGGTCTCCTGGATGTGGGCGGGGGGCGGGATTCGCCAGTATCCCACCATGAGGGCGCTCGCCATCGTGCACCAGGCCGACGCCGGTCCCGGCGTGTTCGCGGATGAGATGGCCGAGCGGGGCGTGGAGCTGCACGAGTGGCTTCTCTCGGAGCGCGGTACCGCTCCCCAGCTCGAGATCGCGGAGTACGACGCGGTCCTGACCTTCGGCGGTGCGATGCATGCTGACCAGGATGAGCGCCATCCGTGGCTCCGGTTCGAGAAGGACTTCCTCGCGGCGATGATCGACGACGGGATGCCGCTGCTCGCCGTCTGCCTGGGCTGCCAGGTGCTCGCTGAGGCGTCCGGCGGGTCAGCCCGACGGGCGAGTGAGCCGGAGATCGGCTGGCACCCGGTCGAGGTCACGGAGGAGGGGAGGGCGGATCCGGTCATCGGGCCGATGGCGCCGAGCTTCGAGGCCTTTCAGTGGCACAGCTACGAATCCGTGCCGCCCGACGGCGCCGCGATCCTCGCCCGCAGTCCGCTCTGCGCTGAGGCCTACCGCGTCTCCGAAGCGGCGTGGGGCATCCAGTTCCACGCCGAGGTGACCGCCACGGACGCGGGGGCATGGATCGACGACTACCGCTCCGACGAGGATGCGGTCCGGATCGGAGTCGACCCGGAGGGGCTTCGGACCGAGACCGAGCGGAGGATCGGTGAGTGGAACCGCCTCGGGCGCGAGCTCTGCGGGCGCTTCCTGGATTCTGTTGTTGCGAGGCGCCGCGAGAGCGCCTAAGGTCGGCAGTGTGAGGCGGGGAGTACTGGTTTCGATCGTGGCCATGGCGGCTCTCGCGCTGCCGACGCCGGCGAGCAGTTCGGCGGGTATCAAGCAGCGCTTCTTCCACACGCTCGACGGCAATATCTCCTGCGCGATGCTGCAGGACAAGAAGCCGCGGCGAAAGCACCACCGCAAGATCCCGGGCTTCCCCGGGGTGGCCCGCTGCGACATCCAGAGCCACACCTGGGTGGCGCCGCCGAAGCCGAAGTGGTGCCCGGTTGACTGGGGCTTCGGCGTCGAGGTGACCCGCAAGAAGGGCGGGCGCTACGTCTGCGCAGGCGACAGTGTCGTCAACATGGCCTCACCTGCGCTGGGCCCGGGAGCGACCCGCACGGTCGGCCGCTACACCTGTCTGGTGCTGGACTCGAGCGTCCGCTGCACCAATCGCCGCAGCGGGCATGGCTTCGAGCTCTCCGCCGCGGCCGTCTCGCTCTTCTAGCGTCCACCAGGCCGCACGACCATCCCGAGGTCTCGAGGAAGACCCTGGTCGCGACCGCCAGGCGCGTGCTGTCGGCTGTGGCTACTCCGGGGTGACGTAGGCGCCGGAGAGCCCGCCGTCGACCAGGAAGGTCGAGGCGGTCACGTAGGAGCTGTCATCGCTCGCCAAGAACAGCGCGCCCTGCGCGATCTCGCGGGCCTCCCCGAAGCGGCCCATCGGCACGTGGACGAGCCGCCGGGCCGCCCTCTCGGGGTCCTTCGCGAACAGCTCCTGGAGCAGGGGGGTGTTGACCGGCCCGGGGCAGAGAGCGTTGACGCGAACTCCCTCCTTGCCGAACTGGACCCCAAGCTCGCGCGAGAGCGCGAGGACGCCTCCCTTCGAGGCCGTGTAGGAGATCTGCGAGGTCGCGGCGCCCATCACGGCGACGAACGAGGCGGTGTTGATCACGGAGCCCCCACCGGCCTCTTGCAGATGTGGGATGCCGTACTTGCAGCAGAGGAAGACCGACTTCAGGTTCACGTCCTGGACCCGCTGCCAGGTCTCGAGCGTCGTCTCGAGGGCGGACTGGTCGTCGGTCGGGTTGATCCCGGCGTTGTTGAAGAGCACGTCGATGCGGCCCATCTCGCTCGCGGCCTTCGCGTACATCTCCCGGACCGAGTCCTCATCGGCGACGTCGGCCTGGAGCGCGAGCTCGCCCTCGGCACCCTCCGCGAGGTCGACGCCGACGACCCGGGCTCCCTCCTCCGCGAACAGCCGCGCGCTCTCCGCTCCGATCCCGCTCGCCGCCCCCGTGATCACGCACACCTTCCCCTCGAGGCGTCCAGCCATCAATCCTCCTCTGTCGCGTAATACACGTTCTTGACCTCGCTGTAGGCCTCGAGCGCGTCCGGGCCGAGCTCGCGGCCGACCCCGGACTGCTTGAAGCCGCCGAACGGCGTCGAGACCCGGACCGAGGTGTTGGAGTTGATCGAGATCACGCCGGTATCGACCGCTCGGGCCACGCGCAGCGCCTTGGCGCCGTCGCGCGTCCAGACGGACCCCGAGAGGCCGTAGATCGTGTCGTTGGCGATCCGGATCGCCTCGGCCTCGCCCTCGAACGGGATCACGCAGGCGACCGGACCGAAGATCTCCTCGCGCGCTGGGCGGTCATCATTCGAGACCGGGGCGAGGACGGTCGGTGGGAACCAGTAGCCGGGGCCGTCGGGAGCCGTTCCGCGGAAGGCGACCGGTGCGTCGCCGTTCACGTAGGAGGAGACGGTCTCCAGCTGGTCCGCCGAGATCACGGGGCCCATCTGGCTCGACTCGTCGAGCGGGTCGCCGACCTTGATCTGTGTGACGGCCGTCTCCAAGGCGGACATGAAGTCGTCCATCGCCGAGCGTTCGACCAGGATCCGCGATCGGGCGCAGCAATCCTGGCCGGCGTTGCCGAAAACCGCGAGCGGGGCCGATGCGGCCGCGGCCTCGAGATCGGCGTCGCCGAAGACGAGGTTGGCCGATTTGCCTCCCAGCTCCAGCGTGACCCGCTTGATCGTGGCGGCCGCGCTCTCGGCGATTCCTCGGCCGACCTCGGTTGAGCCCGTGAAGGCGACCTTGGCGACGTCGGGGTGCTCGACGATCCGCTGCCCGGCGACGCTGCCCTTGCCGGGGACGACGTTGAGGACGCCCTCGGGGATGCCGGCCTCAACCGCGATCTTCTCCAGCTCGACGGCGGTGAGCGGCGTCAGCTCGGCCGGCTTCAGCACGATCGTGTTGCCGGCCGCCAGGGCGGGGGCGATCTTCCAGGAGGCGATGGTCAGCGGGAAGTTCCACGGGGTGATCAGGCCGACCACGCCGAGCGGTTCGCGGAAGGTCATGTCGATGCCGCCCGCGACGGGGATCGTCTTGCCGGTCAGCCGTTCGGGCGCGCCCGCGTAGTAGCGAAAGGTCTCGACGACCATCCCGATCTCGCCGCGCGCGTCGGAGATCGGCTTGCCCGCGTTCCGCGCCTCGAGCTGGGCGAGGTCCTCCTTGCGCTGCTCGATCGCGTCGGTGAGCGTGTGGAGAAGGGCGGAGCGGTCGCCCGGCGCCATCGCCCGCCAGCCCGGAAATGCGTCACGGGCTAGCGCGATCGCGGCGTCGGTCTCCTCGACCCCTGCCCGCGGGATCTCCGCCATCACCTCCGCGGTCGCCGGCTCGATCACCTGGATCGCATCCTTGCTCGCCATGCGCCGACGATATAGGGTCCGCACGTGACGTCAGGGGAGAAGAGCAAGGAAGCTGGCCCCCGACCCGGTGGACCCGGGGGCACCCGTGGGATGCTCTCGCTCGACGAGCTGAAGAAGGCGGGCGAGGAGGGGACGATCGACACCGTCGTCACCGCCTTCACCGACATGCAGGGCCGCCTCTTCGGGAAGCGCATCGAGATCGAGTACTTCCTCGACGAGGTCACCGGCCACGGAGTGGAGGGCTGCAACTACCTGCTCGCCCTCGACATGGACATGGAGCCGCTCCCGGGCTACGAGATGGCCAATTGGGAGGACGGCTACGGGGACTTCGGGATCATGCCCGACATGTCGACGCTGCGGGTGATCCCGTGGCTCGACCGGACCGCGATGGTGCTCGCCGACGTGGTCAACCACGACGGCAGCCCGGTGGTCGCCTCGCCCCGGCAGGTCCTGATCGCGGTCTACGAGAAGGCGCAGGAGATGGGGTTCACGCCGTACGCGGCCTCCGAGCTCGAGTTCTACCTCTACAAGGAGAGCTACGCGGAGGCCTGGGAGAAGGGCTACAAGGACCTCACCCCGACGATTCCCTACATCCTCGATTACCACATCCTCGCCACCACCATGGACGAGCAGTACCTCGGCGCGATCCGCCGGGGGATGATGGGCGCCGGGATCCCGGTCGAGTTCTCGAAGGGAGAGGCCTGGTACGGGCAGCACGAAGTCAACTTCCGCTACGCCGATGTGGTGACCGCAGCCGATCGGCACACGATCTACAAGAACGGCGTCAAGGAGATCGCCTTCCTCAACGAGATCTCGGCGAGCTTCATGGCGAAGCCGTCGGAGGACGACATCGGCAGCTCCTGCCACATCCATCAGAGCCTGGTGGCCAAGGACGGCAAGAGCGCCTTCGTGGACGACAAGGGCGAGGAGACCGACACCTTCCGACACTTCCTCGGCGGCATGCGGAACCACATTCGCGAGCTCGCCCTGTTCGTCGCTCCCGCGATCAACTCCTACAAACGCTATGCGGCCGAGAGCTGGGCGCCGACCTCGGTCTCCTGGGGCCGGGACAACCGGACCTGCGGCTTCCGCGTCGTCGGCCACGGGCAGTCCCGCCGGGTCGAGTGCCGCATCCCGGGTGCTGACGCGAACCCGTACCTGGCCTTCGCCGCGCTGCTCGCCGCCGGGCTGGACGGGATCGAGAACCAGACCGATCCCGGCCCGGAGCTGAAGGGCAACGCCTACGAGGCCGGCGAGGCCGAAGCGTTCCCGGCCTCGCTCCGCGAGGCGGTCGCGCTCTGGGAGAAGTCGGACTTCGCGAAGAGCGCGTTCGGTGAGTCGGTGCACAAGCACTACCTCAACTACGGCGAGCTCGAGCAGGGCCTGTTCGACAAGGTCGTGACGGACTACGAGCGCCGTCGCATGTTCGAGCGCGGCTAGGGACCCCAAGGCCGCTCGCCTCAGGAGCGGAGGGAGAAGCCCGTCAGGTAGTAGCTCCGGCCGCAGTGAGCCCGGCCGCTTCACGGGCCAGCTCCGGCTCCCCGACCACGATCACCCGGCATGGCCGCTCGGCGAGCACCGTCTGCAGCGTCTTGCCGTAGAGCGGGGCGCCGTTGCGGTAGCGCAGCCCCATGACGAGCGCGCTCGCCTTCAGCTCCCGGGCCTCCTCGGCGATCGAGTGGCCCGCCTGGTTCGGCCGGACGCGGTGGACATGGCCGCTGACCCGAAGGCCGCCGATCAGCTTCGCCTGCTCGATCTTCGAGCGGGCCGCCTCCTCCTGGTCCGCAAGCGAGGCATCGAGAGGAAGGTGGCTGGGCACGATCACCACGGAGATCACGTGGATGGCACGACGCTTCTTGGACGCCAGCTTGGCCGCGGTGACCATCGTCTGTTCCGAGAACGGCTCGTCCTCCTCGAAGGCGACCAGGACGCTCTTGTACTCGACCTCCTCGACGCCGAGCGGCTCCGGCAAAACCACCTTGTGGGTCTGCGAGGGCGAGAGGCCCTGCGAGCGGCGATAGAGCAGATAGAGGGTGATCCCGAGCGTCATCCAGATCGCGCCGATCACCAGGGTGCGCGGGTTCAGCACCATCACGACGATCCAGGCCGTGAATGTCCCGAGGCCGCCGAACACGGCGGTCAAAGGAATGTAAAAGCCGAACATCCGCACGTTCCCGGGCGGCTTCCAATCGCGTTGCTTTTCCGGGTAGCGCTGACGCAGCTTGATCACGGAGACGTGGGCGATCGTGAACGAGAGCATCGCCCCGAACGAGTACAGGGTCGCCAGAAGCTCCGTCTCGCCCGGCAGCAGCGTGATCGCGGCCACGATCGAGAAGACGATGATCGCGATGTACGGGGTGCGAAACCGGGGGTGGATCTGGCGCAGGCGCTCGGGGAGCTGTCGGTAGTGGCCCATCGAGAAGGTGAGGCGGGAGACGCCGATGAGGGCCGCGTTCGTGGCGATGATCAGGATCACCGCCGCCAGGACGCCGACGTAATAGCGGAGCCCGTTGGTCAGCCCCGAGCCGAGCCCGAGGTTCTCGACGATTCCCAGGACGGGGTCGTCGGCGAACTTCGTTCCGAGGTCCGTGGAGAACCCTCCCGAGGCGGTCTGGTGAACGGGCATCGCGGAGAGCGCGATCAGCGGCAGGAGCGTGTAGAGGCCGAGTACGGCGAGGACGGTGAGCCCGGTCCCCTTCGGGATCGTCTTGGAGGCGTCCTTCGCCTCCTCGGACATGTTCGAGATCGTCTCGATCCCGGTGTAGGCGATCATCCCGACGGCGATCCCGAGCAGGAAGTCACCCCAGCTCGGCGCGACCCCGAGATGGACATTCGAGGTCAGGATGTGAGGGCTGAAGACCAGGATGAGCCCGATCCCGACGAGGACGACCTGGGTGCAGAGGTCGGCGATCGCGAGGATCAGGTTGAACTTCGTCGACTCCTCGGTGCCCTTGATGTTGAGGGCGGCGAGCAGCGCGATCAAGACGATCCCGCCGATGATGTCCTCGGGCGACTGTCCGAGCGGCTCCCAGAACACGGCGAGGTAGTGCGGGACGAAGAACGCCGAGATCGAGACCGTGATGATGTAGTTGAGCATCTGGCCCCAGGCGGCGAAGAAGCTGATCAGCTCGTTGAAGGCGTGACGCGCGAAGCTCGACGAGCCGCCGGCCTCGGGGAACATCACCGTCGCCTCGCTGTAGGTCGCCGCGGTGCACATGAAGATCAGGCCGGCGATCACGAAGGCGATCGGGGTCAGGCCGAGGGCGAACGCCGCGGTGACGCCGAGGGCGTAGTAGATCGAGCTGCCCACATTGCCGTAGGCGGCCGAGAAGAGTGCGCCCACGCCGTGGACACGCGCCAGCGATTCGTCCCTGGGGATCCGTCGAGCCATGACAGCCGCTTCGAGGATACGCCGAGCGCAGCGGGAACCCGCTTCGAGCGTGGCGTGTCCTCGCGGGCTACGAGTCCGGCTTGAGCAGGAGGCGCAGCGCGTCGAGCGCGGCGCCCACATCCAGCTTCGGGTCCACCACCGCGTGGAGCAGCAGGCCGTCGCCGACGGCCCCGAGGAGCGTGGCGATGTCTCGGGGGTCCGTCTCGGAAGCGACCCGGCCCCCATCCTGGTCGGCGCGGATCAGCTCGGCCATCACCTCCCTGTACTCCCGCATCAGCTTCGCCATCCGCCTGCGCACCGTCGGGTCCCGCTCCGCCTCGCGCATCGCTTCCATCGAGACACCCCGGAGGACCGGGTCGAGCCCGTGGGGATCGCCGACCTCGGCTCCGATCATGTCGAGAAGCTGATCGACGCTCTCCAGCCGCGCGAATGCGCTGAGCGGGATGGCCTCCTCGAACGTTCCCAGCGCCGCATCGATCAGAAGCTCCCGCTTGCCGCGGAAGTGGTAGCTGACGGTGCCGTGCGGCAGGCCCGCCCGCTCCGCGACCGCTCTGGTGGTGACGCGTCCCCAGCCGACCTCCGCGATCAGCTCTGCCGCGGCCCTCTGCAGGCGCCGCCTGGTCTCCGCGGACCCGGCGCCACGGCCCGGCGCGGGCATCTGTCCATCTGGACTGGCCATGTGGACAGCTTACCTGCTACAGTCGGACGCCATGGCGGAAACGCTTCCCATTGACCCCACTGCCCTCGCCGTCGAGGCACGCGGCCTCCGCAAGGCCTTCGGCGCGACCCACGCTGTCGACGCTGTCGACCTCGCGATTCCCCGCGGCTCCATCTACGGCGTCCTGGGGCCGAACGGGGCCGGCAAGACGACCACGATTCGCATTCTCGCCACACTGCTTCGACCCGACGCCGGAACAGCGCGCGTGCTCGGTCACGACGTGGTCTCCGAGGCGGCGGCCGTCCGCGGCAAGATCAGCCTCACCTCCCAGTTCGCCTCGGTGGATGAGGATCTCACCTGTCTCGAGAATCTGGTCCTGCTCGGACGGCTGCTCGGGCGTTCCTGGCGGGACGCGCGAGCCCGGGGAGCGGAGCTGCTCGAAGAATTCGGCCTGGCGGACGCGGCGAACCGATCCGTCATGAGGCTCTCCGGCGGCATGCGCCGCCGCCTGGACCTCGCCGCGAGCCTGATCTCGACGCCGGAGGTGCTCTTCCTCGACGAGCCGACCACGGGGCTCGATCCGCGGAGCCGGAACAGGGTGTGGGAGGTCGTGCGCGCACTGGCCGAGCGGGGAACCACGGTGCTGCTCACCACCCAGTACCTGGACGAGGCGGACCAGCTCGCCGATCGAATCGCCGTGATCGACAACGGCAAGGTGATCGCGGAGGGCACCCGCGCGGAGCTCAAGGCATCGGTCGGGGAGGGCCACCTCAGGGTGGGCCTACATGACCCGGGAGAGCGGACACGGGCCGAGCAGGTACTGAAAGAGGCGCTCGGTGTTCCGGTGCACGCGGAGAGCGGATCGGGTCGGTTGTCGGCCAGCATCCCATCGGCAGACGGAGGTCGCGACTCGGTCGACCGGGCCGAGCGGGCGTTGGCGGAGCTCCACCGGTCCGGTGTGGCCGTCAGCGACTTCGCGCTGGGCCAGCCCAGCCTCGATGAGGTGTTTCTCGCACTGACGGGCCGCCGAGCCGAGTCCGAGCCCGCTCGGCCGGAGGCATCATGAAGACGGCGGGTGCGATGTCGGCCTCACTGACCTTCGCTTGGAGGGCCCTGCTCAAGATCAAGCACGTCCCCGAGCAGCTCGGGGACGTGATCGGGATTCCGCTGCTCTTTACGCTGATGTTCACCTACCTGTTCGGTGGAGCGCTGGCCGGATCGACCGGCGCCTATCTGCAGTTCCTGCTGCCCGGGACCCTGGTCCTGGCTGTGGTCTTCGTCACCGTCTACAGCGGGGTCACCCTGAACCGCGACCTGGCGACCGGCGCCTTCGACCGGTTCCGCTCCCTGCCGATCTGGCGGCCCGCCCCGATCGTCGGCGGGCTGATCGGCGACCTGGGCCGCTACCTCTTGGCGTCCGTCCTGGTGATCGGGCTGGGGCTCGTCATGGGCTTCGATCCCGGTGGGGGTGCGATCGGTGTGGTCGCCGCCGTTGCGTTGGTGCTCGCGTTCGCCTTCGGGCTCTCCTGGGTTTGGACGACGCTGGGCCTGCTGCTGCGCTCGCCGAACGCGGTGATGAGCGTCGGGCTCATCTTTCTCTTCCCGCTCACCTTCATGAGCAACGTCTTCGTTCGCCCGGAGACGATGCCCGGATGGCTGCGTTCGTTCACCGAGATCAACCCGGTGACCCACCTGGTCACAGCGTCCCGCGGCCTGATGGGGGGAACCGCCAGCGCCTCGGAGGTCCTCTGGGTGCTGGCCGCGACGGCTGTTCTCGTGACGGTCTTCGCCCCACTGACGGCTCGGCTCTACCGCCGGCGGGCCTAGGCGTCCACCCAGCCATAATTGGCGGGCATGGAGCTGAGCACACCGCTGCTCCTCCGCGAGCCGCCTCGCTCACGGACGCTGGGCCTGACCGTTGCGGTCGGGTCGGTCGCGCTCTGCACTCTCACGCTCTATCCCCTGAAGACCATCGCGCCGGCCGTCTCGCTGGGCGTCGTCTACCTGCTGCCGGTGATCGCGATCTCGATCTTCTGGGGTCTGCGGCTGGGCTTGTTCACGGCGTTCGCCAGCGCCGTCGCCTTCAACTTCTTCCACATCCCGCCGGTGGGGCGGTTCGTCCCGAACCCAGAACTGGTCGCCCTGGCGATCTTCTTCGTCGCCGCGGCGCTCGCGAGCACGCTGGCCGAGCTGGCGCGGAGCCGCACCCAGGAAGCGGAGGCCAGGAGGCGCGAGGCGGACCTGATGGCCGAGCTGGCCCGCGCGCTCCTCGGAGGCCCGAGCCTCGATGCGGCGCTGCCGGTGGCGGCTGAGCGGATCGCGAGCGCCCTCGAGCTCCCCTCCGCCGCGCTGCGGCGCGGCGAGGTCCCGGATGAGCCCGGCAGGCTGGCGCTGCCGCTCGCCCGAGAGGGTCATCGGCTGGGAACGCTGATCGTGCCGGCGGCAATCGCTCCCGAGAACCTCGCCCGGCTCGAGCAACGCCTCATCCCCGGACTCGAGGCGCTGCTCGCCGCGGCGACCGACCGGGACGCCCTGCTGCGGGCCACCGTCGAGACAGAGGCCCTCCGCCGCAGCGACGAGATCAAGACCGCGCTGCTGCGCACGGTCTCTCATGACCTGCGTACCCCGATCACCGCGATCAGGGCCGCGGCCGAGGCGCTCACCTCGCCGACGATCACCGAGGAGGACCGCGACGATCTTCGCGAGGCGATCGTCGACGACTCCGAGCGGCTCGCGGCCCTCGTCGACAACCTCCTGGATCTCTCCCGCCTGCGGACCGGAAGCGCCGAGCCCTCCAGGGACTGGTGCTCGATCGAGGAGGTGGTGGAGGCGGCGCTCGACGACCTGGAGATCGATCGCGGCCGCTTTCGGCTCTCGATCGACGAGCACCTGGCCTTCATCCGGGCCGACGCCGCGCAGCTCGAGCGTGTCTTCGTCAATCTGCTGGCCAACGCGGCCCGCTACTCCGGAGGGGAGCGCGTCTCGGTCAGGGCACGGGAGGTTTCCGGCAAGGTCGTAGTCCGGGTCGTGGACAGGGGCCCGGGAATCGCGGACCGCGACCTCGACCGGATCTTCGAGGCCTTCTACCAGGGATCCGGCGACCCATCGCATACCGGCGCGGGCCTGGGTCTCGCGATCGTCAAGGGGTTCGTCGAGGCGAACGGCGGACGGGTCTCGGTCGAGTCGCTGCCGGGACAGGGGACCACCTTCGTGGTCGAGTTCCCGCTCGATACGTCGGCGTGCGGGGAGCCATCCGAGCCAGTCGCTCCGGCGCCGGCGCGATGACGCAACGCATCCTCGTCTGCGACGACGAGATGCAGATTCGTCGCGCGCTCCGGGTCGTGCTCAAGGACGCGGGCTTCGAGGTGGTCGAGACGGCCGACGCCGGGGAGGCTCTGGACGCGGCATCGGTCAAGCCTCCCGACGCCGCGATTATCGACCTGATCCTGCCCGACGGCGACGGGGTGGAGGTCTGCCGCAGCATTCGCTCCTGGAGCGAGATGCCGATTCTGGTCCTCTCGGCCGTTGGGGAGGAGGAGCAGAAGGTCCGCGCGCTCGAGGCGGGCGCCGATGATTACGTGACGAAGCCCTTCGGGCCCAGGGAGCTGGTCGCGCGGCTGAACGCGGCGCTGCGCCGAGCCGGCGACGCCGCCGATGAGCCCTCGATCACGGCGGACGGCCTCGAGATCGATCTGGCGGGCTATTCGGTCACACGGGAAGGCGAGGAGATCCACCTCACCCCGATCGAGTTCCGGCTGCTCGGGACGCTGGCGGGCAACAGGGGTCGCCTGATGACGCATCGTGCTCTGCTCACCGAGGTCTGGGGACCGGGCTGGGAGGAGGACACCCAAACGCTGCGGACGCACATCGCGAATCTGCGCCGCAAGATCGAGCCGCCCGACGGACCGCGCTACATCCGTACCGATCCGGGCGTCGGCTACCGCTTCGGGGCCTGATCTTCACAACATCTTGATGACCGCCCCGCGAACCTGAACGGGGGCTTCACGCGGCGGGGGCGATCCTCGGGAGCATGGATCTGATCTCCATCGGAATAGCGCTGGTGGTCTTCGTGGCGCTCTGGTTCCTGGTCGAAGGCCTGGACCGCGTATGAGCTTCGCGGAGGGGTCGATGCTGATCGTGTCGATCGCCCTGTTCGTCTACCTGCTCTACGTGCTCCTGCGGGGCGAGAACCTGTGACGGCCAACGGCTGGCTGCAGCTGGCCATCTACGTCGTCGTGCTCACCGCCCTGGTGCCGGTGCTCGGCGGCTACATGGCGCGCGTCTACACGGGGGAGCGGATCCTGCTCGAGCGGCCGCTGGGCTGGCTCGAGCGCCTCATCTATCGCATGATCGGGCCGCCCGCCCGAGCCGAGCAGGACTGGAAGGCATACGGCAAGACGACGATCGTCTTCAGCTTCGTGTTCTGGATCCTCCTCTACGGGATCCTGCGGACGCAGGGAATCCACCCGTTCAATCCGGAGGGATTCAACTCGGCGCCCTGGGACGTGACCTTCAACACCACGTCCTCCTTCGTCAGCAACACGAACTGGCAGTACTACGGCGGCGAGACCACGATGTCGTACTTCTCGCAGATGGCGGGGCTGGCGGTCCAGAACTTCGTCTCCGCCGCGGTCGGGATGGCCGTGCTCGCCGCGGTGATCCGGGGCTTCGCCAGCCGAGGCGCCAAGGAGCTCGGCAACTTCTGGCGGGACGTCACCCGGACGCTGCTCTACATCCTCTTGCCCCTGGCCGTCATCGGCACCCTGATCCTGGCCTCGCAGGGCGTCATCCAGAACCTCAATCACTACGTGACGATCCACGGCCTCGGCGGCCTGACGCAGACGCTCGCCGGCGGCCCCGCCGCCTCGCAGGTCGCGATCAAGCAGATCGGGACCAACGGGGGCGGCTTCTTCAACGTCAACAGCACGATGCCGTTCGAGAACCCGACGCAGTTCTCGAACTTCGTCGAGGTCCTCTTCATCCTGCTGATTCCGGCCGCGGCGACGGCCCAGTACGGCCGCATGGTCGGCAACCGCCGTCAGGGCTGGGCTCTTTACGCGACCATGCTCGTCTTCGCCGTCGCCCTGTTCGGCGTCGCCTACGCGGCCGAGCAGCACGGCTCCCCGGCGCAGCACGTCGCCGGCGAGAACACCGCGGCGCGGACGGGCACCACGGGCGGGAACCTCGAGGGGAAGGAGCAGCGCTTCGGCATCGCCGACACGGCCGAATGGGCGAACTTCACGACCGACGCCTCGAATGGCTCGGTGAACGGCGCCCACGACTCGCTCACCGGCTTCGGAGGCCTCGTCCCGCTGACGAACATGATGACCGGGGAGGTGATCTTCGGCGGGGTCGGCTCAGGTCTCTACGGGATGCTGCTGATGGTCCTCCTGGCGGTGTTCATAGCCGGGCTCATGGTCGGCCGCACGCCCGAGTACCTCGGCAAGAAGGTGGAGGCTCGCGAGGTCAAGCTCGTCCTGATCGGCGTGCTCTTCGTGCCGCTGGTCGTCCTGGTCGCGAGCGGGATCGCGATCTCGAGCAAGTACGGCACCACCTCGATCTTCAACCACGGGCCGCAGGGGTTCTCCGAGACGCTCTACGCCTACACGTCTCAGGGCAACAACAACGGCTCGGCGTTCGCCGGGTATACCGGCTTCGTCCAGCCCAACGCCCCGGGCAACGCGGGCTCCTACGGGATCACCTTCGCGGACCTCGTCGGCGGCCTCTCGATGCTCGGCGGCCGTTTCATCCCCCTGCTCGCCGCGCTCGCCGCCGCCGGGTCGCTCGCCACCAAGCGCGTGGTGCCGGCGGGTCCCGGGACCTTCCGGACCGACACCCCGACCTTCTCGGTGCTCCTGCTCGCCGTGATCGTGATCGTCGCCGCGCTCACCTTCTTCCCCGCCCTCCTGCTCGGCCCGGTCGTACAGGGGCTCACCAACCAGCTCGGCTTCCCCACCTGATCATGCGCAGGGACCTGACAGCCTCGATCATCGCCGCGGTCGCGTTCACGCTGATCTTCGGCCTCGCCTACCCGCTGATCGCCACGGGCGTCTCCCAGGTGCTCTTCCCCAACAAGTCGGACGGGAGCCAGGTGACGCTCGACGGCGAGGTCGTCGGCTCGAAGCTGATCGGCCAGAGCTTCGACGTCCGCCGGCCGAACGACAACTCGAAGAAGCCGAAATACGCGAAGAAGCAGGTCAAGGCGCCGAACCCGCGCTACTTCCAGCCGCGGCCCTCGGTGACGACCTACAGCGCCGACGCCACCTACTTCAACAACCTGGGCCCGAACGACAAGGCCCTGATGCAGCAGTTCAAGGGCTACATCAGGGCCTATCTGGCGCTGGAGCGACCCTACGACCCGGGCCTGACGCGCCGGGACATTCCCGTCGACGCGATCACCAACTCCGCGTCCGGGGTGGACCCGCACATCTCCCAGGCGAACGCCCGGATCCAGGCACATCGGATCGCCAGGGTCCGCGGCCTCTCGCTCGACCGCGTCGATCAGCTGATCGACGAGCACACCAACGGCCGAGCTCTCGGCGTGCTCGGTGAGCCGGGAGTGAACGTGCTGGAAATGAACATCGCGTTGGACAAGGAGTCGCCAAGGTGACCGAGGACCGTCAACGCCCGTCCATGTTCGACCGCGCAATGCTGATCCCGGCGCTGGTGAGCAGCGTGCGCAAGCTGAATCCTCGCCACCAGCTCCACAACCCGGTGATGTTCGTGGTCGAGGTCGGCGCGCTGATCACGACGATCGGTTGGCTCGTGCAGGTCTTCGGTGGCCAGCCGCTCGGCGGGGGCAATGAAGCGGCCTGGTTCACCGCCGTCGTGGCGCTCTGGCTCTGGCTGACCGTGGTCTTCGCCAACCTCGCCGAGGCTCTCGCCGAAGGCCGGGGCAAGGCCCAGGCGGATGCGCTGCGCGCGACCCGCAGGGAGACGGTCGCCCACCTTCAGGACGGCCGCGAGATCCCCGCCTCCGACCTCCAGCGAGGCGACACGGTGATCGTCACGGTCGGCGAGGTGATTCCCGGCGACGGCACGGTGATCGAGGGCATCGCCTCGGTCGACGAGTCGGCGATCACCGGCGAGTCCGCACCTGTGATCCGCGAGGCCGGCGGCGATCGGAGTGCGGTCACGGGAGGCACGCGCGTGCTCTCGGACCGCATCGTCGTCGAGATCACCCAGGAGCCCGGCAAGAGCTTCCTCGACCGGATGATCTCGCTGGTGGAGGGCGCGGAGCGGCGCAAGACCCCGAACGAGATCGCGCTCAACATCCTGCTGGCCGGCCTGACGATCATCTTCCTCGTGGTCGTCGTGGCGCTGCGCCCGATGGCCGAGTTCTCGAAGACGGACGCATCGGTCGCCACCCTGATCGCCCTGCTCGTCGCCCTGATCCCGACGACGATCGGAGCGTTGCTCTCGGCGATCGGGATCGCCGGCATGGACCGGCTCGTGCGCCGGAATGTTCTCGCGCTCTCGGGGCGTGCGGTGGAGGCGTCCGGCGACGTCGACGTCCTCCTCCTGGACAAGACCGGCACGATCACGCTCGGCAATCGCGAGGCGACCGAGTTCATGCCGATGCCCGGCGTCCAGGAGTCGGACTTGGCCGAGGCGGCCCAGATGTCGTCGCTCGCCGACGAGACGCCCGAGGGCCGCTCGATCGTCGTCCTGGCCAAGAAGTACGGGATCCGCGAGCACGAGATGTCGTCCCATGAGGCCACCTTCGTCCCGTTCACGGCCGAGACGCGGATGAGCGGCGTGGACGTCAACGGCCGCCGACTCCGCAAGGGGGCGGGCGATGCGATCGTCTCGTTCGTCGAGTCCGAGGGCGGCACGGTGCCCCCCGAGCTGCAGGGCGAGCTCGACCGCGTCGGCCGCGAGGGCGGCACCCCGCTCGCCGTCGCGCAGGACAGCCAGGTCCTCGGGGTCGTCTACCTCAAGGACGTGGTCAAGGAGGGGATGACCCAGCGATTCGACCAGTTGCGGTCGATGGGGATCCGGACGGTGATGATCACCGGCGACAACAAGCTCACCGCGGCCAAGATCGCCCAGGAGTCCGGCGTTGACGACTACCTCGCCGAGGCGACGCCCGAGAAGAAGCTCGAGCTGATCAAGGAGCAGCAGTCCGGCGGGCGGATGATCGCGATGACCGGTGACGGGACGAACGACGCTCCCGCCCTCGCCCAGGCGGACGTGGGCGTCGCCATGAACACGGGCACCCAGGCTGCACGCGAGGCGGGGAACATGGTCGACCTCGACTCGAACCCGACGAAGCTGATCGAGATCGTCGAGGTCGGCAAGCAACTGCTGATCACCCGCGGCGCGCTGACGACCTTCTCGATCGCCAATGACGTCGCCAAGTACTTCGCGATCCTCCCGGCGATCTTCGCCGCGACCTACGCGACCAACGGCGGGGACGGCCCCCTCAACAAGCTCAACATCATGGACCTGGGGTCGCCGGAGTCGGCGATCATCTCCGCGATCGTCTTCAACGCCCTGCTGATCCCGCTGCTGATCCCCCTGGCGCTGCGCGGGGTCCGCTACCGGCCGGCCGGCGCCAGCGCCCTGCTCCGGCGCAACCTGTTCATCTACGGGCTCGGCGGGGTGATCGCTCCCTTCATCGGGATCAAGCTCGTCGACCTCGTCGTCCACGGCGTCTTTGGGGCCTGAGATGAGGCGCCAGCTCGCCGGCATCCGATTCGTCGCCGGCCGCGAGCCGGTGCTCGCCCCCGCGCGCAGGCCCGGTCCGCTGATCAAGCTGCGGGCGCGGCTGCGAGGCTGCTCCCTCGACCGTGCGCTCGCCGACGGCGCCGATCCGGTTTCTTCGCCCCTGCTGGCTCGGCGGGCTGCCTGGCTCACCTCACCTCGAAACCGCCGGTCGCTTGCCCGCTCGATCAACCGGGTGCTGGAGGCGTCCGGGCGGCGTGGCGGCCCCTCGGCGGCGGTCCGGCCGCATGGCGGCGAGCTCGCTCTCGCGCGGCTCCCGCTCGCCCGGGTGGCCGCGCTGCTCGGTGCGGGCGATCCGGTCTACTCCCCGGCCGTGGCCAGGGTGCAGCTCCTGCTCACCCAGGGAACCAGCCCCCTGTACTCGCCGCTGGAGGGTGGACAGCTGCGCACCGAGGCGGAGCGGATCCTCGACGCGCTCGAGGGACGGGAGCGGACTTGTTGACGATGGCCGGCCCCTCGGAGGAGGATGTGAAGATGCCGGCCGGCACGGAAACGCGGCGCGGCAGCCTCAAGGTCTTCCTCGGCATGGCCGCGGGCGTCGGCAAGACGTACCGCATGCTGCAGGAGGGGAACGCGGAGGCCGAGGCCGACCGCGACGTCGTCGTCGGGTATCTCGAGCCCCACGGGCGCACGGAGACGGTCGAGCAGGCGGGCGAGCTGGAGTTCGTGCCACGCAGGCGCGTTCCCTATCGCGACACGGTGCTCGAGGAGATGGACCTGCGCGCCGTGATCAAGCGCGCGCCGGAGCTCGCGCTGGTCGACGAGCTCGCCCACACCAACGCCCCGGGGCTCGAGCACCCGAAGCGCTACGAAGACGTGAAGGACATTCTCGACGCCGGAATCGACGTCTATTCGACCGTCAACGTCCAGCATCTCGAGAGCCTCAACGACAGCGTCTGTGAGCTGACCGGCGTTCGGGTGCGGGAGACCCTGCCCGACGCGGTGCTCACGTCGGCCGACGAGGTCGTGCTGATGGATCTGACGCCGGAGGCTCTGCTGGCTCGGCTGCGCGAGGGCAAGATCTATCCCTCCGAGCGGATCGATTCGGCTCTCAACAACTTCTTCCGGATCGAGAACCTTGCCGCCCTCCGCGAGGTGGCCCTTCGGCAGGTCGCCCGGGAGGTCGAGGCCAAGCGGCTCGTGAAGGAGCCGGTGGGCCAGCGCGAGGACCGCCTGGCCGACAGCGCCGCGACTCAGGCCGTGGGCGAGCGTCTGCTGGCACTGATCAAGCCGACGCCGAGGGCCCAGCGACTGGTCCGCCGCGCCTGGCGCTCAGCCCAGCGGCTGGGGGCCGATCTCGACCTGCTCTGGGTGAAGAGGCCCGGGTCCAAGCCGACCCGCGACGAGCAGAGTCAGCTCGACGCGATCGGGCGTCTGGCGGCCGTGCTGGGCGCACATCTGATGGTGGAGGAGGGTGACGACGTCGCACGGACGGTCAAGGACGTCGCCGAGGAGAGGGGAAGCACCTACGTCCTGATCGGCACACCATCCCCGAGAACGGGTCTCGATCGGTTCCGGCCGGCGCTGCCGACGAGGCTGATCGAGGCGCTCCCGGGCGTCGACCTTCGCGTTGTTGCCGATCGCGCCCTGCGCGGCGAGGAGGGCGACCAGTGAGCCCGGTCGAGATCGTCGTGATCGCCGCACTGATCTGCTCCACCGGGTACCTGCTCGTACGTGAGCTGCGACGCCGCAGGAGCGACTCCGAGATCACCCCGCCGGCGAATCGGATCCTGTTCCCGTTCGTGGGCCAGGCGCTGTCGACGCCGGCGTTCGACTCCGCCCTGCGTTTGGCCCGGGCGGAGGGGGCGACCCTCGTCCCCGCTTACCTCGCGATCGTCCCGCTGAGCGTCCACCTCGACACGCCGCTCAGGAAGGAGGCCGAGGCCGCGCTGCCGCTCCTCGAGGCGATCGAGCAACGGGCGGCGACGCAGGGGGTGCCGGTGGACTCCCGGATCGAGCCGGGACGGAGCGTGCGCCACGCGCTGCGCCTGCTGATGGCGCACGAGAAGTTCGACCGGATCGTGGCGGCGGGAGCTACGAACGGTGACGGCTTCACCTCCGATGACGTCGCCTGGATGCTGGAGCACGCTCCCGGCGAGATCCTCATCCTGCGGCCGAGCAAGCAGGTCCCGGTCTCAGCCCGCGGCGCGCGAGACGAGCGTGGGGATCAACCGGTCCGCCGGGTCCTCCTCCGGGTGCCAAAGCACGCCGAGGACGAAGCCACCGTCAACTGACTCGATCGCCTCGACGCTCTCGTCATCGGTCGCCCACGCCGTCGCGGAAAGCGCTTTCGGCACCGCGTCGACGCCCTGATGGTGGTGGCTCTTCACGGTGAGCTGCTCGGTTCCCGCGGCGCGCGCGGCGAGCGTGCCCGGCTCGATCCGGACGTCGTGCTCGGCCCAGGAGCCCGGCACGGGCCGGTGCCGCTCGTGGCCGAGCCGCTCGGGCAGGTGCTGGTCGAGGGTGCCACCGCAGGCGACGTTCAGGATCTGCATGCCCCGGCAGATGCCGAGCAACGGCATCTCGCGTTCCCGAGCGCGACGGGCCAGCGCGATCTCGAACCGGTCGCGGTCGGGATTGGTGCCGACCGTCTCGGGATGAGCCTCGGCGCCGTGGCTCTCGGGGTCGATGTCGGCACCCCCGCCCAGGAGCAGCGCGTCGATCCGGTCGAGGATCTCGTCGGGATCCTCGGTCGCGTTGCGGTCGGGCGGCAGCATCGCGACCATCCCCCCGGCACCGTGGATGGCCCGCGAGTAGGAGAGCGGCATGAGCACGGTCGGCTCGTCCTTCCAGACGCCGAAGTGCGCACTCTCGACAGCGGCGCAGACTCCGATCAATGGACGTGGCATCGTGGTGAACTTACCGGCCATGAACCGTGAGGGACCGGCACCCGAGGGACCCTTCGACGTCGCGATCGTCGGCGCCGGAGCCGTCGGCTGCGCCGTGGCCCGGGAGTTGAGCCTCCGCGGGGCGCGCTGCGCGCTGATTGAGGCAGGGCCCGACGTCGGCGCTGGGACGAGCAAGGCGAACACGGCGATCCTGCACACGGGCTTCGATGCAAAGCCCGAAACGATTGAGTCGAAGCTGGTGGCCCGAGGCTATGAGCTGCTCAGCGCGTACGCGGCCGAGGTCGGTATCCCGACGGCCCGAATCGGCGCGCTGATGATCGCCTGGACCCGCGAGCAGCGCGATGCCCTGGGGGCTGTCGAGACGACCGCGCGCGAGAACGGATACGACGAGACAAGGCGGATCGAGCTCGATGAGCTCTATGCGCGGGAGCCCAATATCGGCTCAGGGGCGGAGGGAGCGGTGGAGATCCCCGGCGAGGGGATCGTCTGCCCGTTCACGACGACGCTCGCCTATGCGACCGAAGCTCATGCGGCGGGCTGCGAGCTCGCGTTGAACGCCGGGGTCACGAGCGTTCGTACGAGCGGCGGCGGCCACGAGATCGAGACCGCGAGGGGCTCCGTCCGCGCCCAGTACCTGGTCAACGCCGCCGGGCTCCGCAGCGACGAGGTCGACGCGATGCTCGCCCACTCCGAGTTCCGGGTGACGCCGCGCCGGGGGGAGCTGATCGTCTTCGACAAGCTCGCCCGCGGGCTGCTCAACCACGTCCTGCTGCCTGTTCCCACGGAGAAGACCAAGGGGGTGCTGGTCTCGCCGACGATCTACGGCAACGTCCTGCTCGGTCCGACCGCCGACGACATCGAGGACAAGACCGACCGCTCGACCACCGAGGCCGGGCTGGCGTCGCTGATGGAGGCGGGGGCGCGGATCATGCCGGCGCTGGAGCGGCATGAGGTGACCGCCACCTACGTCGGGCTGCGGGCCGCGACCGAGCACCGCGACTACCAGCTCACCAGCCACTCCGCTCAGCGCTATGTCTGCGCGGGGGGGATCCGCTCCACCGGCATCACCGGCTCCCTGGCGATCGCCGAGTGGGTACGCGAGGCGCTTACCGACATCGGGCTTGACCTGGGGTCCCGCCCGGCGGCGGGCGGTCTGAGAATGCCGAACATCGGAGAGTTCGGCGCCCGTCCCTACCAGCAAGACGGGGGCAGTCGGATCGTCTGCTTCTGCGAGCGCGTGACACGAGGGGAGATCGATGCCGCGCTGCACAGCGCGATCCCGCCGGCCGACGCAGACGGACTGAGGCGGCGGACGCGGGCCCTGATGGGTCGCTGCCAGGGATTCTTCTGCGGGGCCGAGATCGCGGCCGCGCTTGAGGGAGGTGAGGACGATGGCGATCGCTGACGGCCCAGTCGTCGTCGGTGGCGGCCCCTCGGGCCTGGCGGCGGCCATCCAGCTCCGTGAGCTGGGGCTCTCACCGGTGACCGTGATCGAGCGCGAGCGCGAGGCCGGCGGCATCCCGCGCCACTCCGACCACTCCGGGTTCGGCCTGCGCGACCTGCGGACGGTGCTCTCTGGACCGCGCTACGCGGCCCGCTATCGGGACCTCGCGCAGGCGGCCGGGGTCGATGTCCTTGCGGACACGATGGTCACCGAGTGGGAGAGGGAGCGGTCGCTGAAGCTGACTGGACCGCACGGCCGCCAGGAGATCGAGGCGCCGGCCGTCGTGCTCGCCACGGGGTGCCGCGAGCGCCCCCGGTCGGCGCGCCTCGTCCCGGGCTCTCGTCCCGCGGGCGTGATGACGACCGCGACGCTTCAGCAGCTCGTCCACCTGCACGGCCGGAGGGTGGGGAGGAAGGCGGTTATCGTCGGCGCCGAGCACGTCAGCTTCTCGGCGGTCGCCACCCTCGCGCACGGCGGCGCCTCGGTTGCCGGCCTGGTCACCGACCTCCCGCGCCATCAGTCGCTGCGGACCTTCCGCGCCGGAGCCGCCGTCCGCTATCGCGCGCCGGTCTGGACCCGGACGAAGGTCAGCGCGATTCACGGCGCCGAGCGGGTCGAGTCAGTGGAGCTGACGGAGCTCGACTCCGGCCGCATTCGCACCGTCGAGTGCGACCTGGTGATCTTCACCGCCGACTGGATCCCCGACCACGAGCTTGCTGTGATGGCCGGTTGCGGGCTCGATCCGGGCAGCCTCGGCCCGCTCGTGGACCCGGCGCTGCGGACCACTCGCGAAGGGGTCTTCGCCGCCGGGAACCTGCTTCATCCGGCCGAGACGGCCGACGTCTGCGCCCTGGACGGTCGTCACGTGGCCCCGTCGGTGGCGGCCTACCTGCGCGGGCCCGGCGAGTGGCCCTCACACGTCAGGATCACGGCGCGGAGCCCGCTGGCCTGGGTGGCGCCAGGTCTTCTGCTCGCGACCGGACACCGGCCGGCCCGCGATCGTTTCCTGATGCGCTCGCGGGAGTTCGTATCACGCGCCCGCATCGAGGTTCGCCAGGGAGGACGCGAGCTGTGGACCGGTCGCGTCGGCCGCATGGTCCCGGGACGCTCGTCATACATTCCGGCCAAGTGGAGCTCCAAAGTTGATCCAAATGCCGGCCCCGTGACCGTCGCGGTGAAATAGGGTCTCCCCATGAGCGACGGGATGTTGCTCGGCATCGACGAGGGGACCACCGGCGTAAAGGCGGCGCTCTTCGACCAGCGGCTGCAGCCGGTCGACGAGGCACGGCGCGACAAGGTCAACCGCCATCCGGAGGAAGGCTGGGTCGAGCAGGACGGCGAGGAGGTGGTCGCCGCCGTCACCTCGGCCGTGGCCGAGCTCCTCGACGGCGCGGATGGGGAGGTGGCCGCCTGCGGGCTCGACCACCAGGGCGAGTCGGTGCTCGCCTGGGACTCCGAGACGGGCAAGCCGCTCAGCCCGATCGTGGTCTGGCAGGACAAGCGCTCGCAGGAGATCCTCGATGAGCTCACGGACCAGGAGGACGAGGTGAAGGAGCTCAGCGGCTTGCCCTTCGACCCCTATTTCTCCGCCGCCAAGCTTGCCTGGTTGCTGCGGAACAACGAAGACGTGAAGAGGGCGAAGGAGGACGGCCGCCTGCGAATGGGGACTGTGGACTCGTTCCTCTGCGACCGGCTCGGTGCCGGCTTCGCGACCGAGCCCGCCACCGCTTCGCGAACTCAGCTCCAACGGATCGACAAGCCCGGTTGGGACGATCGCCTCTGCGAGATCTTCGGCATCCCGATGGACGTTTTGCCGGAGATCCGCGACACGGCCGGTGACCTCGGCACCCTGAAGCATGAGAGCTGGCCGGTCGAGCTGCCCTTCCGCGGGCAGGTGGTGGACCAGCAGGCCGCGCTGGCGGGCGCCGCCTGCGTCGAGCCGGGCCGCGTCAAGGCGACCTACGGCACCGGCGTCTTCGTTCTCGCCCATGTCGGCGAGGGCGTCCCGGAGCCGGCGGGCGGACTGCTCCCGACTGTCGCCTGGAGCATCGGCGGCAAGGTCGAGTACGCGCTCGATGGCGGCGTCTTTGCGGCCGGCGCGATGCTCGAGTGGATGTGCGATCAGCTCGGCATCGCCGGGAGCCCGCCGGAGCTCAGCAAGCTCGCCCGCGAGGCCGAGAGCTCGGCCGGCGCCCGGGTGCTTCCGGGCCTCGCCGGCGTCGGCGCGCCCTGGTGGCGGCCGAGGGCGCGCGCGGTGATCTCCGGGATTTACGGCGGCACCACGCGCGAGATGGTCGCCCGCGCGGCTCTCGAGGGGATCGCCTGGCGCGTCGCCGACGTCGTGGCGGCGATCAAGGAGACCTCTCCAGTCGAAACGCTCCGCGTCGACGGCGGCCTAACCAACGAGCCGCTCCTGCTCCAGCTCCAGGCGGACATGATCGGCGCTCCGGTCGAGGCCGCCGGGGCGGACGCCACCGTGCTGGGCGCAGCCGCCCTGGCCGGCGTCGGCGCGGGCGTGATCGACTCTCTTAACGACCTGCCCGAGATGCTCCCTCCGGACCGGCGGGTCGAACCGGAGCGTGACGAGAAGTGGCGGTCGGCCGAGCACGAGCGCTGGCGCGGGTTCGTGCGGGCGACGGAGGCGCTGGATCCGCGGTAGCCGCGGGCCCCGTACCTACACTGGGATCGAGATGAATCGCATGCGTTCGCGGCCCGACTTCGGCCGCATCGCCGCCACGACTCTGGAGACCCTGTCCTGGGTTGGCCTCGCCACGGCGCTGGTCGCACTGCTCGACTCGGTCGCCACCCCGGCGGGGCTCGGCAGCCTGTATCTGATCGCGGTGCTGGCGGTCGCCATCCGGCGAGGCCAGGTGGCCGCTCTCGCCGCGGCGATAGTCGGCGTCCTCATCCTCAACTTCTTCTTCATCAAGCCGCTGCACCAGCTGACGATCGCCGATTCGGACAACGTCGTCGCGCTCGGGGTCCTGCTCGTCGCAGCCTTCGTGGTCGGTCGGCTTGCCAGCCAGTCGCGCCGGCGGGCGGCGGAGGCGGAGCTGCGCGCGGAGCAGGCCGCGGCGCGCGAGCGCGAGGCGGCGATGCTCGCCGACGCGGCGACGGCCCTGCTCGGCGGCACCGACGACATGATCTCCGCGATTTCGACCGATCTCGGGGAGGTGGGACGGGGCCAGATCCGGCTAGGCGCGAGCGCCGCGCCGCAGCCGCGCGACGGGGAACTCATGCTGCGCCTGCCGACCGAGGCGCGTTCGGCCTGGCTCTATGCCGCCGAGTCGGCGAGCTGGACGGAGGCGGACCTCAACCGCCTCGCCAGGCCCCTGGCGCGTCTGCTCGACGTAGCCGACGAGCGCGAGGCCGCGGCGACCCGGAGCGCCGAGGCCGAAGCCGCGCGGCAGGCCGATGCCGCCAAGACCGTGATCCTCCACGCCGTCTCCCACGATCTCCGCTCGCCACTCACCGCGATCCGGACCGCGGCCGCCGGCCTGCGCGAGCCGGGAACCCCGGCCGAGGACAGGATCGCCCTGATCGAGGCGATCGAGGAGGAGGCGGATCGCCTCACCAGGCTGATCGGCAACCTGCTCGACCTGTCACGGATCGAGGCCGGCGCCGTTCACCCCCGCACGGACTGGTGCGACCTGCTCGACGTGATCTCGACGGCGATCTCGCACCTGCGCGAGCATTACGAGCCCCATCGGATCCAGATCGAGCTGGAGGACGGGTTGCCCCTGGTGCGGGCGGACGCCTCCCAGCTCGAGCGCGTCTTCTCCAACCTGATCGAGAATGCGCTGCGGTTCTCGCCGCCCGATCAGGCGGTTCGGGTGAGCGGAGGGGTCGGAGCCGGGAAGGTGACCATTCGCGTGGTGGACCGGGGGCCCGGAGTACCGGTGCCGCAGCGAAATGCGATCTTCAAGCCCTTCCATACCGGCGCCGAGCGCGAGGGTGCGGGGCTCGGCCTGGCGATCTGCAAGGGGTTCGTCGAGGCAAACGGAGGAGAGCTGAGACTGCAGGCGGACTCCGCCGACGGAACCGCCTTCGCCGTCTCCTTCCCGCTGGTGGAACAGCCGGCGACGGTGGCATGAGCGCGGGGGAGCCGCGCGTGCTCGTCGTGGACGACGAGCCGCAGATCGTCCGCGGTCTGCGGGTCATCCTCACCAACGCCGGCTACGAGGTCGAGGAGGCGACCACCAAGCAGGAGGCTCTCGATGGCGTCTCCGTCAGGCCGCCCGAGGCGATCGTTCTCGACCTGGTGCTTCCCGACGGCGACGGCATCGAGGTCTGCACGGAGATCCGCCGCTGGAGCCAGGTGCCGATCGTGGTGCTCTCCGCGGTCGGCGACGAGCACCAGAAGGTCCGGGCGCTCGACGCGGGGGCGGACGACTACGTCACCAAGCCCTTCGGCAGCGACGAGCTGCTGGCTCGCATCCGGGCCGTGCTGCGCCGGCGAGGCGACGACGGCGAGGCCCCGGTCCGGGTGGGCGACCTGGAGATCGATCTCGCCGACCGCTCGGTCCGCCGCGATGGCGAGCAGCTGCATCTGACCCCGATCGAGTTCGATCTGCTCTCGAAGCTGGCCGAACACCCCGGACGGCTGGTCACCCACCGCCAGCTGCTGCAGGAGGTCTGGGGGCCCGGCTACGAGGACGAGACGCACTACCTGCGGGTCCACTTCGCACATGTCCGGGCCAAGATCGAGCCGGAGCCGTCGAACCCGCGCTATGTGATCACCGAGCCGGGGATCGGATACCGGTTGCAGGTCGAGCTCTAGGTGCCGGCACAAGGGTGCGCCCGTGGCGAACGTCGGGGCCCTCGAGATCCTGCTGGTGCTGGTCGTTGCGCTGATCCTGTTCGAGACTCAAGGCTGATCAGTCCTCCGCTTCCGCTGAGCGCTCCACCGCCTCGATCCCTCGCGGTCTGCCGGCTCTGATCCAGCGGTACTGCAGGATCCCTGCGACCAGGATCGTCCCGGCCATCGAGATCAGCGGATAGCCGCGAGCCAGGTTCACCACCAGAGTGAAGGCGACGACGACCGCGGCGACCAGATTGGTGGCCAGGAGCAGATGCGAGCCCTGCCGCCTCGAAAAGCGGGCCATCGCGAGCAGGCCCGCCAGAAAGCTGACGAACACCGCGACGGCGTAGACGAGCACCAGTTCCTGCTCCTGCCCGCTGGCGACCAGGATGATCGCCGCCGAGATCGCCGTGTAGACGACCACCGCGAGCACCGGCGTATGGTGGCGGTTGACCCGCGCGAGGCGCTCGGGGAGCAGCCCCGGAGAGCCATCCGGCCAGGTCCGAGCGAGCGCCTTGAGCAATCCGGGACCGGCCTGGAACGAGGATGCGGCGGCCGCCAGCAGCAGCACGCTGCTGGAGAGCTGGAAGAAGGCGAACATTCCACCGCTGCCGACCGCGGCCTTGGCCAGGTCGGCGATCTGGGTGTCGTCGCTGCCCGGGATGCCAACGTTGAGGTGGACGGCGAGCGCCGTCAGACCCAGGGTGAGGCCACCGACGATCAGGATCGTCAGTCCGAGCGTTCCCCTGCCGAAACGCCATTTCCCATCGTTGTCGAGCTGACCGAGCTGCGCGATGGACGTCGCCGGTGCCTCGGTCCCGGTGGCCAGCGCCATCGCGACGGGAAAGGCGAGGATCACCGCCACCAAGGCTGGGCTGGCGGAGCCCGTGATGGGCGCCTGCCCATGCGCCAAGTGGGGTGAGGTCCAGCCGACCGCCAGGACGACGACGCCGGCGACGATGAACAGGCTGGTCATCACCGCGAACACGAGGCGCCCGCCGTGGCCGAACCAGGTCAGGGCGGCGACGAGCGCCACCAGCGCCATCGCCAGCGGTATCCGCTCCGGCGCCAGCGCAGGGACGTAGGCGATCAGGGCGCTGCCCGCTGCCGCGATCGAGATGGCGATCGTCAGCGCGAAGTCGACGATCAGGGCTCCGATCGGCAGGAAGGACCACTCCTCCCCGAAGGCCCGACCGGCCGCCTCGGGCGAGCCGCCGCCCTCGGGGAACATCTTGACGAGCTGCCAGTAGTTGAGCGTGACCAGGGCGATGATCCCGATCACGACCGACATCGTCGGCAGGAGCAGATCCAGATGCCCGTCGAGCGCCCGCAGGGCGGCCTCGATCGCGTAGGCGACCGAGGAGACCGGGTCCGCCATCACGGCGAAGGCGAAGGCGAAGAAAAGGGCGATCTTGCCTCCGCGAACCAACCGGGCTCCTTTCGGGTCGACGACGAGACGCCGACCAGTCTTCCCGGCACACCGCGGCTCACATTAAGGGGTCAGACCCCGCGTCGACCCGCGTCTTTGGCTCCAGAACTGCGATTTAGCGAAATCTCTACGTCTGTCCCGCGAGCTCCGTCGATCCGCTGCTACAGACCGATCTGCGAGCCGACCAGCACCGTCTTGTCGCTTGGAAGCTTGAAGGCATCGATCGGGCTCGCGGCGTTGCGAGCCATCACCACGAAGAGCCTCTTTTGCAAGCGGGCCAGTGGCGGGATGTCCTCGGTCGGCTTGATCGAGATTCGCGAGACGAAGTAGGAGGCGTTCTCGAGATCCAGGTTCCGTTCGAGCAGCCCCTGCTTGCGACAGAGCCTCAACGCCGCTGGGACGTCGAGGGAATCGTGGTAGCCGGCCCGGATCGTGACGTGAAAGACATTGAACTCACCACCGATGCGCTCGACCGTGAAGCGCTCGAACTCGTCTACGTTCGGGATGCTGACCAAGTCGACGGAGACAATCAGGACCCGCTTCGGGAAGGTGTGAGTGTTCTCAACCTCGAGTCGCAGGGCGAGCGGGGTGGTCTCCTTGCTGGGGTGAAGGTGCACGGCGACGCCCGGGACCTTGGTCGGTGGTTTCTCCTGGGTATCGAGGTCGCGGAGGAACTGGACCAGCGGCCCCTCCCTCTCGATTCTCCGGCGGGTGACGACGGTCTGTCCCCGGCGCCAATTGATCATCACCAACGAGATCACCATTGCGAGCGCCAGCGAAAGCCACGCCCCGTGCTCGATCTTGATGATGTTGGAGGCGAAGAAAGCCACTTCTACGGTCAGGAACAAGGCGGCGATCGGCACCAGCCTGCGCTTCGGCGTGCCCCAGAGGAAGCGGGCAACTGCCAGGAAAAGCAGCGTGTTGAGGACGAAGGTCGCCGTGACGGCGACGCCGTAGATGTCGCCGAGCCTGTCGGCGGACTGGAAAACGAGCGCCAGGGTGACGACGCCGATGCACAGGGCCCAGTTCACGACGGGGACATAGATCTGGCCTTCCAGCTTCGACGGGTGAAGGATCTTCAGTCGCGGCAGGAACCCGAGCTGGACCGCCTGTCGCGCGACCGAGAAGGAACCGGAGATCGCGGCCTGGGAGGCGATGATCGTCGCGACCGTCGCCAGGAGGAGCATCGGGATGCGCGCCCAACCGGGAGCCATCAGGAAGAACGGGTTGACCGCTGTGCCCGGATCGTGACGGATCATCGCGGCCTGGCCGAGGTAGTTCAACACCAAGGCGGGGAATGCGACCGCAAACCATCCGAGCCTGATCGGCGCGGCGCCGAAATGTCCCCGGTCCGCGTAGAGGGTCTCCGCGCCCGTGACTGCCAGGACGACACCGCCGAGCACGAAAAAGCTTGCCGCGCCGTGGTGGGCAAGGAACCGGGCCCCCCAGGTCGGCGAGAGCCCTTGAAGCACGGCCGGATCCTTCACCAGCTGGTGGAGGCCCAAGAGCGCGATCGCGGTGAACCAGACGAGGATCACCGGCCCGAACAGCGATCCGATCGTGCCCGATCCGCGTCGCTGGAGGATGAACAGGCCAATCAGGATGACTACCGAGATTGGCACCACCAGGTGCGCCAGATCCGGCTCGACGACCTTCAGCCCCTGGACCGAGCCGAGAACAGAGATCGCCGGTGTGATGATCGCGTCGCCGAAGAAGAGCGCCGCACCGAACAGCCCGATCGTCACCAAGGCCAGTCCATGGGGCACCCTGTGTCGCTGGATCAGGGATGCCAGCGCCATGATTCCTCCGTCACCACGGTTGTGCGCGCGCATGATGAAGCCCGCGTACTTCACGCCGACGACGATGATCAGCGCCCAGAAGATCAGCGAAACGACGCCATACACATCCGCCGCGCTCGCACCAGCGACCGAATCGTTCTGCGTGAAGATCACCTGCTCCGTGTAGAGGGGGCTCGTGCCGATGTCGCCGTAGACGACGCCGAGCGCCCCGAGCGCCAGCGCGGCCTTGCCAGCGTCGGTGATCACGTCGCGCTGGCTGTCCTTGAGCGCGTCGAAACGCTTGCGGACCGCCTCGGACTCCGCCGCCTTCGCCGACGGAGTCTCGGGCCGCCAGTAGCCGAGTTTGTGCGCCGCCTCGTTGAAGCTTCGCTTCGCGCCGGGTTTGGTCCCAGTCCTCACCGTGGGCTCCTGTGGCTCCGGGACAGTCTCGATCCCGGCGTGGTGCGCGGCTTCGTGCAGGGGCCGGCCACGATTCGAGCCGGTGCCGTTCATGGGGTGGTTACCTCGGCGACGGCGAGAGGCCGCAGCGCGAACAACACCGCGAAGGATTCGTGCCAGAGCCGATCCGGATCGAGGGGTTCTCCGGGGGGCGCGTAAACGGGGCTGCTCGGGTCGGTCAGCAGGCGCCAGCCGAGCACCACCCCTCGCGCGGCCACCGCTTCCGACGAGTGCAGGGACAGGACCACCTCGGTGAGGACCGGCCTCGCCACCTCGACCGCGCCGACGTCGATCCGCACGACGCCGCCGAGCGTCCCCACCGGGGAAGCATCCACCAGCACCCGCTCGAGGCGGCTCGCGAGTCGTGTCCGCTCGTGCGCGGAGACGAGCTGAGCTTGCCGCAGTGCCAGCGGCGGATCGCCCAGCCGTTGCGCGCCACGAGCGATCTGCCGGTCCAGCCAGGGCCGTCGCAGGCGGGTGCGCGCCCACAGGAGGAGCCCACGAGGGCCGCTGATCGACGGCCCCGCGGTCTTGAGTGCAGGTCCTGCCGTTCGCCGGAGAGCGAAACTCGCCATACGACCATCCTCCGTCGCGGCGCGTCAAGCTCGCGTAGAGAAACCCCCGAAGAGCATTGAGATTTCGTAAATATCGGCGCAGGGCGAGATTGCGCGTACCTCCCCAGAAAGCACTCGACCCGCGCTAATCGCGGGTCGAGTGGGCGGCGCATACCCCACGCCCCGTTGGGCGTGGGCGGCCGCGCAGCTGCGGCGTCCGCCTGTGTATCGCCGTCAGGTGAGGATCTCGATGATGATCGCGGCCAGGGCGATCAAACCGAGAACCCCGATCGCCATCGTCAGATCCTTCTCACCTATGGACTTGCCCGATTCGTTCATCGATTCACTCGCCTTTCCTAGTCACGCGTGACGACGTCTTCCTCCAGCGTGCTGACCGGACCCTGGTACTTGTTCTTCGCCGAGACCAGGTACCAGACGCCGAAGATCAGCGGCAGGATGATCGCGAACGGCGTGTAGTTCACGTTCGCGGCATCGAATGCCTCATTCCACGGCAGCCCCGTCGGGTCGTACGGCAGGTCGAGCGAGTAGACCACGACCACGACGAAGATGATCGCCAGGATGTTGATGACGCGATAGCGACGGCCGAGATTCCAGGGGCCTGTCTCGAACGAGTCGCCGGCCCGCAGCCGCAGGTACACCGGGATGATGTACGCGAGGTAGAGGCCGACGGTGCAGATCCCGGTCAGCGCGAAGAACGCGAACGGGATGTCGTTCTTCCCGAAGAGGGCCGGGATCGCGATGATCAACGAGAACACCGAGACCGCGATCACCGCGTTGAACGGCACCCGGTCGCGGTTGACGCGACGGAATACGGCCCAGCCCGGGATCGCCCGGTCACGCGAGAACGCGTACCAGGTCCGTGAGGCGCTGGTCAGGCCCGCCGCCCCGCAGAAGAACTGGCCGACCGTCGCGATCAGCACAACCAGCTTGGCGGCCCATGGATCGAGCGCCGAGTTGAAGATGCCGAAGACAGCGCCGCCCGAGTCGTCCACGGCGGCCACGTCGTTGGCGGCGTAGAGGAAGGCGAGCAGGACGAGCCAGCCGATGATCGCCGAGTAGAAGATCGAGCGCCAGACGCCCTGAGCGGCGCCGATCGCGGCGCCGTGTGTCTCCTCGGCGGTGTGGGCGGAAGCGTCGTAGCCCGTCTGCGTGTACATCCCGAGCAGGAAGCCGACCGGTGCGACCAGGAACCAGAAGCCAAGGCCGCCGGTCGTGCCACCGAGCGTCCCGCTCTCGTTGAAGCGGGTTCCGAAGACGAAGCTCGTGCTCTGATGGTGATCCGGCACGAAGATCAGCAGCGCGATGATCACCGCCACTCCGAGCAGGTGCCACCCCACCGAGATGTTGTTCATCAACGCCAACACCCGGTCGGCGAAGATGTTCACCATGGTGTAGAGCAGCAGGATGATGAAGAAGAGACCCCAGGTCTCGCTGAGGATGTGCTGCGTGTCCCCGAAATCGACGCCGAAGATGTTCAGCCCGTAGAGGTTGAGCAGGTTCCAGAGGAAGAACGCGCAGCCGTACGCGACGGACGCCACGATCCCGATCAGGCCGACGATGTTGAACCAGCCGGTCATCCAGCTCCAGCCCTTGCCGCCGAGGTCGTGCGCCCACCAGTACGGGCCGCCCGCCGTCGGGTACCTCGACGTGAGCTCCGCCATGGAGAGCCCGACCATGATCACGAAGAAGCAGATCACGGGCCAGCCGATCGAGGCCATGGAGGGTCCGCCATGCAGCCAGGCGAACGAGAACGTCGTGAACGTACCCGCCAGGACCGAGATGATGGTGAACGAGATGGCGAAGTTGGTGAACGAGCTCCAACCTCGGGAGAGCTCCTGCTTGTAGCCGAGCTCCGCAAGTCGCTGCTCGTCCGCCCGGGTCTGATCCACGTCGGAAATGCCCTCAGGTGGAGTCACTGCTCTTCTCCCTCCGTCGCGGCCCGGTCGCATCCCTGCGGTCGGACCCTGTGTGCCGGAATGTCGGGGACCCTATGTGCGGAAGCGGACACGCGTCAAGCCCGATTTCCGCAAATTGATGAGGTTCGCCGGATCTTGTACGTATCGTCTAGGCGGAGCGGCGAGCGAGGCCCAATCGGCGGAGCAGTCCCGACAGTGCGGGCCTGCCCCGCTCTGGAGACGAGATGCGCACGAGCGCCCCGACCGTCTGCGGCCCGAACTCCTCGAGGTGGGCGGCCAGCGCGATGAAGGCCTGGGCGGTGGTGAGCGCGTCGCCGTCGGCGTGATGCGGACGGTGGACCGGCAGGCCGAGCTCGCGCGCCATCGCCGAGAGGCCGATCGGGTCGCGCTCTGCGGGCGGGTGCCGGCGCAGGCGCCGCAGCTCGCGGTCGAGCGCCGCGGTATCGATCAGCGGGTTGATCAACTCGAGTCCATGCTCCGCCAGGGCCGCTCCGAGGAAGCCACGCTCCACGGCCGCGACGTGGGCGACGATCGGGCGCCCCGTGATCCCCTCGAGCAGGCCGTCGAGGTGCTCTCGAAGCGGAGCGGCTTTCTCCAGATCCGCCTCACGCAGCCCGTGGATGCGGATCGACTCGGCGTCCGGCATCCGACGTGGCCGCACCAGCTCGTAGCGGGCATCCGCGAGGCTGACCCTTCCCTCGCTCACCGACACGGTGGCGAAGGAGACGATCTCGTCGCCCGAGTGGTCGAGGCCGGTCGTCTCGAAGTCGACCACGGCGAAGTTCGCCTCCCGCCACTGCGTACCCGGGCCCGGCATCGGCGTCTCCCGGTAGGCCCGAACGGCGGCTGAGCTGGGCTCGCCCACGGCTAGCGGTGTGAAAGCTGGCTGGTCAGGGAGCGCTGGACCGCCGCGACCTCCCGGAAGGCGTCGCGCAGGTATCGCCTGGTGAGGGGGTCGAGCCACTTCGGGTCGATCCGGTCATCCGGCTCCTGGCCCCGTTCGAGCTGCCCGACCTGGTGCTCGAGCCTGAGCGCGTTGAAGAGCTCGTAGGCCTCCTCGAGGATTCGGGCCTCGGTGGGCTGGAGGATTCCGTCGGCCGCGGCCAGCCGAAGCCGTTCGAGGGTGGGGGTGACGCGGAGGTCCGCCCGCAGGGCCGCGTAGCGCGCCAGGTCGACGATCGGGAGCAGCCCGCCGTGCTTGATGTCGAAGGTCCCCTTCCGCTCGCCGGAGCCCTCGACGACGATGTCGTGCATGAAGCCAGTCGGGGGTTTCGCGGCCAGCGCCAGCCGCAGCATCCAGCGCTCCAGGATCTCCCTCGACCCGGTCTCGAAGAGCAGCTGCTTGACGTCGAGGCCGCGCTGCGGGCCATAGACGACCCGGCCGTCGAGCAGGACGGAGGTTGCGATCAGGACCCGGTTGTCGGTGGGATGGGCGAGCCAGCGCTCGATCGCTCGCCGCCAGTCCTCGATTGAGCTCGCCGAGAAGGCGCCTGACGCCGTCACCCCGTGTGGGTCGAGGCGCCAGCCGACCACCCGAACGCAATCGGCGACGCTCGCGGCGATTCCCCGCATGTACTCGCCGGTCCGCTCCGAGGCGAGGTGACGCCTCGCTTCGGGGAGGGTGTCGTGTTCGGGGGCGTCCCGCCAGGCCATGCCGGAATCGACGTCGGAGGAGGGGACGGGCTCGCGCCGGCCGTGGCTGCCGAGCGACATCCAGCAGAACTCCGCCGGGGGCGGCCCCTCGGATTCGATCGCGAGCTCGATCATCCGCACGATCAGGCCGTCCGCGACCGCGGAGATCACCTCGCTGATCTGTGGTGGCGCGAGCTCGGCCCGCCGCAGCGCGATCACGGTCGAGCGCAGGCGCCCGGCGGCCTCGCTCAACTCTCCCTTGCTCTTCGCCCTGGCGATGCCCCGGCGCAACACGAAGGGCGAGCTGGTCTCCGCGGCCACGAGGTCGATCCCGACGATCACCCCGAGCACCTCGGATCGCGCCGAGAAGACGGGGACATGCCGGATGTCGTTGTCGAGCATCGCCAGCATCACGTCCGCGCCCGTCTGGTCGGCCCCGACCCCGATGACCGGCGTGCTCATGGCCTCCTTGACCGGATCGTCCGGCGAGAGCGGACCTGCCACCACGCCCGCGCGCAGGTCCCGGTCGGTGACGATCCCGAAGTCCGCGTCGCCGAGCTCGACCAGAACCGAGCTCGTTTGCTCCGCGTTCATCAGCCGAGCGGCTTCTCGCAGGCTCGTCTCGGGCCGGCAGACGACCGGCGGCCGGCGCACCAGGGCGGCCGCCGGCTGCTGGGCGACCTCGGGGCTCGGAGGCGCGACCTCGTCGCCCGCTGCCCGCCCTGTTGGCGCCAGCAGCGAGCGGGTGAGAAAGCGCAGGCTCGAGGGGCGGCCGAGGAGTGGGATCACCTCCGTCGCCGGCAGTGAGTAGGAGAGGGTGTCCTCACGGGCCCTGGCCCCGTACTTCGCCGGGAGGCCGGAGAGGACCGAGGGGTGACCGAACATCTCGCCCTCGCCCAGCAGGTCGACGACCGCGTCGCGGTCGATGAGGTCGACGGAGCCCCGCCTGATCACCCTGACCCGGCCCTGCGAGAGGCGCCCCTGGGGAACGATCGTCGTCCCGGCCGGGAAGAACTCCACCTCGGTCTTCGCGGCGAGGGCCTCGAGGGCCGCTTCGTCGAGCCCGCCGAAGGGATCGCGCCCCCCCAGGAACTCGGCGATGTCGTGCATTGCTGGGTCAGCCGGTGATCGCGGCCGCGGCTTTCTCGACCGTCGGCCGGATCGGGATCACCCGGTCGATGCCCATCACGCCGAGGATGCGGAGGATCTGCTCGCTGGAGGCCGCGACGGCGAGGTGCTCGGAGTCCTCCTCGTCGGAGTTCTGAGCCTCCCGAGAGAGCAGCACGGCGCGGACGCCACTGGAATCGATGAACTCACATTCCGTCAGGTCGACCACGATCCCATTGGAGCCGGTGGCGACGGCGTTTCGAAGCTCGCCCCGCAGTTCATCCTCGTGCGACATGTCGACCTCGCCCCTGACGCGGACCACGTACACGTCATCAGGACCGGGCCCCGAGTTGATCTCGAACTGCGGAATGTCTGCGCTTGGAGTTGCCGACATGCGTTCCCCCTCGGACAACTGAGGTCAGGACATGGTACTCGCAGAGGGTCAGGAAACTAGCTGAGATCGAGCGCGACGCGGGCCTCGTTCACCGCCGCCTCGACGCTTGCCTGGGACGGCCAGTACATCGGCGAGTTGCCGTCGCGTACCAGCCGGTCGGCCAGGATCACGCCTCGCGGGTTGGCCGGCGCGTTCCCCTCGAGCGCGTCGGCGAGGTCCCGGATCTGCGTTCTGGCTTTCACCAGATCGAACTCCCTGAGCGTGAGCTGAGCCCTCAGGTAGTTCCGCCTGGCGTGCTCCGCCGCGTCCAGCATCTCCCTCAACGCCTGAGCCACCTCCGACCGGTTGTGGGGGTCGAGGAGCTCGGCGCTCCGGGCCATGGTCAGCCGGCTCTCCTCGGGACGGGCGCCCGCTAGCAGACGCCGATCCAGGGTGCGGGCGCGGGCCCTCGCCAGGGTCCGCTCGAAGAATCCGGGGCTTCCCACCGGGTAAGTGTCGCGGATCAGCGAATGGAGGGCATCGGCTGCTCGAGCAGGCCCTCGACATACGAGACTGGCACCGGCTCCGAGAAGTGGAAGCCCTGGGCGAAGCCGCAGCCGAGCGCCCTCGCCATCCGCACCTGCTCCTCGGTCTCCAGGCCCTCCGCGACGACGCCGATGCCGATCGTGTCGGCCATCTCGTTGACCGCCCGGACGATGGCGGCGTCGTGTGAGCCCTCCGTGAGGTTCTCGACGAAGCTGCGGTCGAGTTTGATCATCGACAGGGGCAGGCGCTTCAGGTAGCCGAGCGAGGAGAAGCCGACGCCGAAGTCGTCGAGGACCAGGCGGACGCCGAGGCCCTTGAGGGACTCGAGCGTCCGCTCGACGAAGACGGTGTCGTCGAGCAGCGTGGTCTCCGTCAGCTCCAGCCAGAGGCTCGATGGGTCGATCCGGTTCGCCCGGACCGACCCCTCGATGTGGGAGAGGAGGTCCGGGTCGGCGATCTGACGGGCGGAGAGGTTGACCGCGACCGAGACCGGGGCCGAGTCGGGGTGCAGCTCCTGCCAGGCGGCCGCCTGGCGGCAGGCCTGCTCGATCACCCAGCGGCCGATCGGGACGATCAGGCGGGACTCCTCGGCCACCGGGATGAAGCCGAGCGGGCCGATCAGCCCGCGGTCCGGATGGTTCCAGCGCAGCAGGGCCTCCAGGGCGACGATCGAGCCGTCGCTGAGCTTGATCACCGGCTGGTAGTGGAGCTCGAGCTCCTCGCGCTGGATCGCCCGGCGCAGGTCGTTCTCGATCTGCATGTGCTCGATGACGCGGGAGCGCATCACCTCGTCGAAGATCTCGTAGCCGCCACGTCCTCGCTCCTTGGCGCGGTAGAGGGCGGAGTCCGCGTCGCGGATCACGGCCTCGGGTGCCTCGTCCCCCGCGCCGATCGCGATGCCGACGCTGGCGCTCACGAAGTGCTCGCGTTCGCGCAGGATGAACGGTCGCGACAGGACCTCTGCGATGCGCTCCGCGATGCGCGTGGCGCCTCGCTCGTTCCCGACGTCCTCGGCGAGCACGGCGAACTCGTCGCCACCGAAGCGCGCAACCGTGTCGCCGGGCCGGAGGGCCTGCTCGATCCGAGGCGCGACCGCGGCGAGGAGCTCATCGCCCGCGGCGTGACCGAGGCTGTCGTTGACGATCTTGAACTGGTCGAGGTCGAGGAAGAGGACCGCTATCGAGGTCCGCCGCCGCGCCGCCACCGAGAGCGCGTGCTCGAGCCGGTCGAGGAAGAGGTTGCGATTGGGGAGGCCGGTGAGCGGGTCGTGAAGGGCCTCGTGCTGGGTCTGCTCCTCGGTCCGCCGCCGCTCGATCGCGTTGGCGAGGACATTGGCGATCGCCTGCATGAAGGAGACGTCGTCTTGGTTGAACGTCCGCACCGTTCTAGAGGCCGCTCCCAGGACGCCATACGGATCGCCCTTGCCCTTGATCAGGACCGTCGCCGCGCTGCGCATGCCCGCCTCCGCCTGCAGCCGCGACTCCTGGAATCGGTTCTCGCTCCTCCAGTCGTCGACGACCATGGGTAGGCCTGTCGCCAGCGCGTAGCCGGACTGGGACTCGCGGCCGGTCGGAACCCTCGCCGTTCCGACCTCCTCTTCGGGCAGACCGATGGCCGAGAGGACCAGCAGCTCCTTGCCATCGGGCAGGAGCTTGAGGACGACGCTGATGTCGAGATCCAGGACCCGGTCCATCAGGACGGTTGCCTCCTGGGTCAAGGCGTCGATCTCCATGCCCTCCAGGGCGAGCTGCCCGAAACGCGCCACCGCCGTCTGCTGGCGAGTCAGGCGGCGGCTGGTCTCCTCACTGAGGGTCCGGGCGGCGGCGGTCTCGCTGAGCGCGTTGCGCTGCCGTGCCAGGTTGCGAGCCTCCCAGGTGCCCATCAGACCGACGCAGACCATCGCGAAGAGGCCGAAGCCGTCGAGCGGCAGGCCGCCGCCGACTGCGAATGCGAGGACGAACAATGCAGTCAGGTCGGCCAGCCCCACGATGGCGATCGTCCGGGGCGGATAGGAGAGGGCGGCGAACAGGAAGGGGAGGACCAGCAGCAGGATGTAGGGGCTCGTCGAGCCGCCGTCGAGCCCGGCGATCGTGCCGATCAGGAGGATGTCGGCGAGCGACCAGCCGGCGAAGAAGAACTCCGAATGTCGGCTGCGGGCGATTCGCTCGCCGGGCAGCGCCAGCATCAGCGGGACGCTGAGCAGTCCGATCACCGTGATGGCGAGGATCAGGCCTCGGTTGGGGCCGCTCCAGGTGTGCAGCGCGTAGGCGGCTCCGCCGAGGCAGACGATCACCGAGAGCCAGATTCCGACACCGATCGAGTCGAGACGGCTCCGGATTTCCTGCTCGGCGACGTCGCCGGCCTCCGTCGGCGCTCTCTCCCTCATCACGCTGGAAGTTCCCTCGGCGATGGCTCCGATAGCTTCCCCGAGCGGTCGCAGCGCGACATCCGCACTACTGGGGCGATACTGAGGGCCATCAAATGTACGACCAGCACGACGTCGAGACGCTCGAGCGGCAGTTCAACGCCGCGATGGAGGAGGCCGATACCGGCACTGCGCTGGATGCCGTAAGGCGCATATATGACGAATTCGACCGCGGGGGGGCGGGACTTGAGGCCCTGTTGCACCCGGACTTCCAGATCCGCATGGAGACGGTCTTCATCGAAGGCAAGACCTACAAGGGGATGCGCGGCTTCAAGAACTGGCGCGGCGACATGGAGGTGCTCTTCGAGAAGGACAGCTTCAGGCCCGAGGGCCTCCGTGCGGCAGCCGACGGGCGCTGGGTCGTCCTCGGCCGCCTCCAGATCACGCAGAAGGAGAGCGGCGACGAGCTCGACGTCCCGCTCGCCCACGTCCTCGAGCAGCGCGACCGCAAGGTCGCCAGCCTGACCGCCTATACGGAGCCCTCTGCGGCGCTCGAGTCAGTCGACCTGCCGGTATGAGGTGGGGAACGTGAGCAGGTCGGGATCGGAGCTGGTCGACGAGCGGATCGCCGAACTCGGCGACTGGCGCGCGGAGACCCTGACCAGGATGCGCGGGCTCATCAGGGAGGCGGACCCGGACGTCGTCGAGGAGGTGAAGTGGGCGAAGGGGAACAGCCCGGGGGTTCCCGTCTGGGAGCACGACGGGATCATTTGCACCGGCGAGTCCTATAAGGACAAGGTCAAGCTGACCTTCGCGAAGGGAGCGTCGCTGGACGATCCGGCCAAGCTCTTCAACTCGAGCCTCGAGGGAAACACGAGGCGGGCGATCGACGTCGCCGAGGGGGAGGAGGTCGACGCGGACGCCTTCAGGGAGCTGATCCGCGCCGCCGTCGGCCTCAACGGCGAACGGGCCCCGACCTAGGGGGCCCGCTCGCCTGGGGGGATCTATGGGGCGTCTAGGGGGGAGACGCCGTTTGTGTGGACGAGTCTTTCGCTCAGGAGCTGGAGCCGCTCGAGCTGGTGCCCGAACTGTTGCTCTGATCCTGGTTCTGGTTCCGGTTCTGCTGCTGACCCTGCTGCGGCGGTGCACCGGGCGGTGGGCCGCAGTGGAGCGTGCCTATGCCGGGAGGCCCGCCGTTCTGCATGTCGCTTGGGAGCTTGTCCTTGCAGGCCTCATAGGCCTTCTGGACCTTCTCCCGGTCGGCCGCGCTCGGCGGTTTTGGCGGACCCTGGCTCGGATCGATCTTGCCCGGCTCCGGCGGCCCGGGGGCGCCGTTGTCGGTCATGCACTTCCGGAAGTCCTCCATCTTCTGCCTGTCGGCGGCAGAGAGATTGGGGGCCCGGAACGTCATCACGCCGGCGCCGCCGGGCGGCGGCGCCGGGATGTTCGCCGACCCGCTTCCGCTGTTGGAGTTGCCACTGCCGGAGTCCGCCGCCAGCGAGACGGCGGCCACGCCGACCGCCGTGATGCAGGCCGCCAGCAGGGACAACCCCAGGGGGCCGAGCCTGATGGTCAGTCCTCGCTTCCTCTTCTCGTCCATCTCTGCTCCTGTCCGTCGCTTCCCGGATCACCCGGGCTCGGCCACCATCAAGCCAGCCGGGCCTGAGAGGAGGCTGAGAGGGGGTTAAGAAGCGGCCTTAGCCGCCTGGCGCTCGGGCGTGATCCGGATCACGTTCCAGGCGAGCCCGACCCGTTCCATCCCCGCAATCAGGAGAGCCGATGGATCTAGCTCCCAGCGGCGCAGGCCGTGGACGGCCGAGCGGGGGAAGGCGTGGTGGTTGTGGTGCCAGGACTCGCCGAGGGAGGGGAGGGCGAGCCAGAAGACGTTGGTGGAGTGATCGTCCACGTCAAATCTGCGAGTGCCCAGGAAGTGGCAGATCGAGTTGACGCTCCAGGTGACGTGGTGGACGAAGAAGACGCGGACCAGGCCGCCCCAGAGCAGTCCGGTCGCGGCGCCGAGCAGCGTGCCGGTGAGCAGGTAGCCGGCCAGGGCGGGGATGCCGAGTCCGAGCAGGACGAGGCTGACGAAGCGCCGATTGATCAGGCGCATGCCCCGGTCCTCATACAGGTCGGGCGCGTAGCGCTTCCACTCGGCCCGCCCGTGCTCGGAGAGCAGCCAGCCCATGTGCGCGTGCCAGAGGCCCTGGAGGACGCCGATCACACCCTCGCCGTGCCCGACGTGCGGACTGTGCGGGTCGCCCTCGACGTCGGTGTGGGCGTGGTGCTTGCGGTGGTCGGCGACCCATGCGATCACCGGGCCCTGGACGGCCATCGAGCCGAGCGACGCGAAGACGTACTCGGTCGGCTTGTGGGTGCGGAAGGAGCGGTGGGTGAGCATGCGGTGATAGCCGACGGTGATTCCCGCCGCCGTGATCACGTACATGGCGCCGAACAGCGCCAGGTCGTGCCAGCTCACCACTCGGCCCCAGAGCAGCACGATCGCCGCCACCGTGGCGGCGAAGGGCACCACCATGGCGCCGAGGTTCGCGATCTTGGCTGCTCGGTTCATGGGGCAAGCGTAGGCAGGCAACCGGCAAAAGAGTTAGCCTGAATCCCAACATTTCGACCCAAGCTTTGTCACTTAGATGACAAAAACCAACCCAGGGGGTCAGACCCCTTCATTAAGGGGTCTGACCCCTGTGGTGCCCTGGCATGCGTTGCCGCCTGCTCTGGCCGACGCGATCGAGCCGGAGCTCCCGGAGGCGACGGAGGAGATCCTGGCCACGATCGCCCTCGAGGTTCCGGAGTACGCGCGACCGCTGGAGGGCGCCTTCGGGGTCGCGATCCGCACCGGGGTCAGCGAGGCGCTCCGCCAGTTCGTCGCCCTGATCCGCGACCCGGGCGCGGGTCGCGAATCGGGGCGCGACGTATATGTGGGCTTGGGGCGGGCCGAGTTCAGAGAGGGGCGAACGCTCGATTCCCTTCAGTCCGCGTACCGGGTCGGCGCCCGGGTCGCCTGGCGCCGCGTCTCGGCGGTCGCCCGCCGCGCGGAGGTGGACCCCGAGCAGCTCGGACTGCTCGCCGAGGCGATCTTCGCCTACATCGACGAGCTCTCCGCGGACTCGGTCGAGGGCTACGCACAGGCCCAGCGCGAGCAGGAGGGTGAGCGCCAGCGCCGGCGGCGAGAGCTGCTCGCGATGCTCGTGCGCGACACGCCGGCCCCCGACGCCGAGGTGCGCGCGGCGGCCCGGGCGGCGGGGTGGCGGCTGGCGCGGAGCGCCGCGCCGCTCGCCGTCGCCGAGGAGGACCTCGCGCGCGTTAGCCGCCGCCTCCCGGCGGATGCGCTGGTCGCGGGGATCGGGGGCGTCGGCTGCGCGCTCGTCTCCTCACCGCGACGGGCGGAGCTGCGCCAGGCGACGCGCGAGATCACGGCGGCGATCGGGCCCACCGTCCCGCGCGCCGAGCTCAGCGGCGCCTGGTCGATCGCCGTGGTGGCGCTCCGGGCGGTCGAGGCGGGGGCGATCAGGGCCGATGGCCCTCTCTACGCCGAGGAGCACCTGGCCGATCTGGTTCTTCTCGATGCCGGTGGCCTCGCCGAGCGCCTGGCGGCGAAGCGGCTCGCGCCCCTCGCCGGGCTCACGCCGGCCGGCAGGGCGCGAATGGAGGAGACGGCGCTCGCCTACGTCCAGCACGGAGGCAACGCGGCCGCGATGGCCCGCGCGCTTCACCTCCATCCGCAGACGATTCGCTACCGGCTCGGCCGGCTGCGCGAGCTCTTCGGGGACGAGCTGGCCGACCCGGACGCTCGCTTCGAGCTCGAGCTCGCCCTCAGATCTCAGGCAATTCGAGGCTGACCACGGCGCCCCCGTCCTCGGCGTTCGAGGCGCGGGCGCTGCCGTCGTGCTCGTCGGCGACCCGCTGCACGATCGCCAGGCCCAGGCCGGAGCCCGGCTTGCCGCGGGCCTCGTCGGCGCGCCAGAAGCGGTCGAAGACCTTGTCGAGGTCGTCCTGCGGGAACCCCGGGCCGTGGTCGCATACCGTCACCCGCCCGCCGTCGACCTTCACCTCGATCTTCCCGCCGGCCGGGCTCCACTTGCAGGCGTTGTCGAGCATGTTCGAGATCGCCCGCCCAAGCCGCTGGGCGTCCGCGTGGACCAGGGAGGGGTGGAGGTCCTCGACGAACTCCATGTCGCGGGCTCGGCGCTGCGCCCGTTCGATCGCGTCGCGGGTGAGCTCGTCGAGCGCCACCTCCTGCCGCGCGATCGCGTCCTGACCGGGGGCGCGGGCGAGCTCGACGACGTCGCCGACCAGCTCGGTCATCTCCTCGAGCTCCTGGGTGATGTCCGCGACCAGGCGTTTGCGCTCCTCCGGGTCGAGGTTCTCCGTGCGGCCGAGCGTCTCGATGTTGGTACGCAGCGTGGCGAGCGGCGTTCGCAGCTCATGCGAGGCGTCGGCGACCAGCCGGCGCTGGGCGCCCTCCGAGAGCTCGAGCGCCGCGAGCATCTCGTTGAAGCTGGCGGCAAGGCGGCCGAGCTCGTCGTCGCCACGGACCTCGATCCGGTGGGTGAGGTCATGGGTGCGCGCGACCTCCTCGGCCGCGTCGGAGACCTCGCCGGCCGGGGCCAGGGCGGTCCGCGCGACTACGGGGCCGAGAGCCGCGGCGAGCGCGATCCCGCCCGCGCCGACGGCGGCCAGGATGATGATCAGGGTGTTGAGGGTGTGGTTCGTGTCCTCGATCGAGCGAGCCACCTGAATCGCGCCGCCCGACGGCAGCGCCTGCGTGAGGATCCGCAGGTCTGTCCCCTGGACGGAGGCGTCGCTGAACTGGGCGCCTCCGCCTCCGCCGCCGCTGGCGAGCCGGCGTTCGGCGTCGGTGACCGGGAGCCGGTACTGCGAGTCCGGATCGGTGACGACCGTGCCGTCCGGCCCGATCACCTGGGCGAGCGCGGGGGCCGCGCCCGGACCGGGCGGCGGAACGGCCCGCTGCAGGAAGACGCGGTCGCCCTTCTCCCTCTTTCCCTTCGGCTGGATCTGCGGTGGCGGGGGAGGGTTTCCGCCTCCGGGCACGACTGTGCCCGTTCCCGTGCCGAAGGTGACCGGCCCCTGCGCGGACCCGGAGACCACCGGGGCGATCTGGGTCGCCCGCTGGCTGACCACGTCCGCCTGGTGGCGCAGGTCGTTGTCGATGTCGCTGCGGAGGCGGTCGCGGACCAGGATGTAGACGAGCGCCGACGCCAGCAGCACGGCGACCGCGACGGCGAGCGCGGAGAGCAGGGCGAGCCGGCGGCGAAGGCTCACTTCTCGCGCAGCGAGTACCCGACCCCGCGGACCGTCTGGATCAGCCGCGGCTCGCCGCCCTCCTCCGTCTTGCGGCGCAGGTAGCCGACGTAGACCTCGAGCGAGTTCGAGCGCGGGCCGAAGTCATAGCCCCAGACCGCCTCGAAGAGCTGGGAACGGGTGAGCGCGATGCGCGGGTTGCGCATCAGGTGCTCGAGCAGCGCGAACTCGGTCTTGGTCAGCTCGACCGGCCGGTCGCCGCGCTTCACCTCGCGCGTGGCCGGATCGAGCGTCAGGTCGGCATAGCTCAGCTCCTCGGACGGCTCGCCGTTCGTGCGGCGCAGCAGCGCCCGCAGCCGCGCAAGCAGCTCCTCCAGCGCGAAAGGCTTGACCACGTAGTCGTCGGCGCCCGCGTCGAGGCCGTCCACCCGGTCCTGCACGGCGTCGCGGGCGGTCAGCATCAGAACCGGTGTGCGGTCGCCGCGGGCGCGCAGCTCACGGCAGACCTCGAGCCCGTCGCGCTTCGGCATCAGCACGTCGAGGACGATCGCGTCCACCGGCGAGCCCGTCCCGACCGAGCCCAGCGCCTCCTCGCCGTCGGCGGCGAGGTCGACCTCGTAGCCCTCGAGCTTCAGCGCGCGCTCGAGCGCCCGTCTGAGCTGCGGCTCGTCGTCTACGACCAGTACGCGCACATGCCCATGCTGGCGAGATCGGCTGAGAAATGTGTGAGAGCCGTGCCTACTTCGCGCAGGCCTGGATCTTCGACACGTCCGTGCCCGCCGCCTGGACGCACTGGGCGATCTCCGCCGGGGTCTTGCCACCGGAGCCCGACCCAGCGATGTCGCCGAGCGGGGAGGAGACGTTCGAGCCGTCCGGCTCCGCGTTGTAGACGAGGCCCGTCCGGCCGCCGCCCTCCGCGTTGATCGTCCACTTGAGCTGGCCGTCGACGGCGCTCTTTTCGAGCGTCATCACGGTCACCTTGAGGTCGTTGACCCCGGACTCCCGCTTCACGCCGGAAACGATCTTGTCGATCGCCGCGGGGTCGATCTCCGAGAAGGGATAGTCCTGGCCCTCGAGGGAGCCCGGGCCGATCACGTCGACCTTCTCGTCGTGGAGGTCGCCGCCGGTGTAGACGAAGCCGGTCGCCTGCTCGCCGTTGCGGAGCTTGAAGTCGGCGCCGCCCTCGGTGATCTGCACCTGGAGCGCGTGCGCGTTGTCGCCCGCCTTCCCCTTGACCGCGTCGTAGGCCTTCTGGAAGCCGGCGGTGGTGAAGAGGCCGGAGTTGCCGTTGGTCGAGACGTTGCTGCCGCTGCTGCCGCCGCAGGCCGCGAGCGCGACCGCGCTCAGCGCAGCGCCGACGGCCAGCCCCCACTTTGCCTTCACCGGTTTTCTCCTCCTAAATGAATCGAGACGAGACGAACTCAGAAGAGCCTATAGCGGGCTCTCGACAGGAAGAAGCCGTGGCCGGTGTCGGTGTGGCGGTCGACGGCGACACCCCCGGCCCAGTCGACCCCCGCCTTGATGCAGTACTGCGGCTTCGCCGGCGCGGTCCAGTCGTGCTCGCGGATGTCGCAGCGCACCGACCTGGAGTCGAGGTAGCAGCCGATGTTGTGGCTCGGCGTCTCGAAGTAGTGAGGGCCCTGGTTGTCGGAGGGAACGGGAACCGATCGCTGGACGGTGACCGTCTTTCCCTGCGCCGTCGTGGTGGTGAGGCTCTGTGCCTGTGCCTGTGCCTGGGTCTGTGCCTGCGTCTCGGTGACCGTCTTCGTGTCGCCACCGCCGCAGCCGGCGATGCTCAGGGCGAGCAGCGCGGCCGCGCAGGCGAGGCGAGGCATGCGGCGACCCTGCATCGCCACCTCCTACATCGGTCGAGAAAACGCGCCCAGGGCTCGAATAGGAGTCCATCCCTGCCGATGGTCCGGTCACAGGTGCGCTGGCTCAAGCACATAGTCATGGCCGGGCTGCTGGTCGCCGCCGCCGCGGTGGCTCTGGGGGCCTTCTTCAGCAACCACTCCGACGACTACGGCAAGGTCGACCTGTCTGCGGGCGGCGTCGTCCACCTGCCGAAGGGGACGGTGACCGCCTACTACGCCCAGGTGGGCGCCCCCGCGGGCGAGCAGAGCGGAGGCCTCAGCTTCCAGGCGGTCCCGGTCGCCGGCGGGAGCCCGCTCGCCATGAGCTCGCCCGGCGGAACCATCTCTGCCGAGGGCACGCAGCGCAGTGAGGTGATCGGCGAGCACGGCGCGATCGCGAAGCTCGACGTGCCGGCCGATGGCCAATACCGGATCGTGACCGCCACCAACATGCCGCCGGGCCTTGCCGACCTCGAGTTCGGCACCACCGCCGCCAAGGCGTTGGCCGCGAAGTGGAAGCTGCTCGCGATCCTCGTCGGGCTGGCAGTGCTGATCGCGCTGATCCCGACGCCCCGGCGCACGCGTCGCCGCTACGACGATCCGGAGGGCCCGGAGGTCGCCGAGACGCCTAGCACGTGGTCTTCGTCGACCCCGCGCGCGCCGTACGCGGGCTAGGCCCACCGGGGGGAATCGCGAGCAGCACCCGCAGTAGCGAGCGGCGGCCCGCCGACCGAGCCAGGGCCCGGCGCAGCGCACGCCGCTCGCCGGCATCGGGCGGGGGCGAGCCGCGCGTCGCGTATCTCTCTTCCCTGAGCCGGGCGGCGTAGCGACTCGCGTCGGTGCCGGCGAGGTCCTCGAGCAGGCCCTCTGCCCGCAGCAGCGTGGCGCCCGGCGGCAGCGGCGATCCGATCCGCTCGAGCGCCCGATCGAGCTCCGCGAGCTCGGCCGCGGCGAGGCGATCGGGGTCGAGCCGGCCGCGTCGCCAGCGCCGCCAGCCGTACGCGATGACCGCGGCCAGGGCGAGAGCTGCCGCAGCCGCGCCGAGCGGAATCCACAGGTTCGGACCCGATCCCTGGGCGACCGGTCCGCCGACGCCTCCGGTCGCATGCTTCCGCAGCGCGATCGGCCCAGTCGGCGAGGCGGGGAACGACGGTCCGGTGCTCTTCTGGGCCGGGGTGGGGGACTTGGTCACCCCCAGGTCGTTGTCGTCCAGCTGGGTGGCCGCCGGCGCCGCGCCCGGAGTCGGGTCGAAGGTGACCCAGCCGATCGCGGGGAAGAAGACCTCGACCCAGTCGTGGGCGTCGGTGTCGTCGACGAGGAAGTTGTTCCGCTCAGGGTCGCGGCCGCCCGGCGCGAAGCCGGTCGCGACCCGGCTGGGGATGCCGAGCATCCGCAGCATCAGCGCCATCGCCCCGGAGAACTGCTGGCAGTAACCGGCCCGGTCCTGGGAGAGGAAGGCGGGGAGGGGGTAGCTGTGGTTCGGCACGTTCTGGCGGTAAGCGAGGTGGCTGCGGAGGTAGATCTCGACCCGGTGCGCCGCCTCGAATGGATCGCTCGCACCGGCGGCCAGCCGCCTGGCGAGTGAGTACATGCCGGCATAGGGGGTGTTGTTCACGCGCGCCGCCAGCGAGGGCGGTCCCGAGGAGCGCCAGAGCGGCGCGGCGACCGTGTCCAGGCCGCCCTGTGCGAGCGAAAAGGTCGTGTAGCTGCGTATACCGTCCGGATAGTTCGTCCCCGCGCGGCGCATCGCCTCTGCTCCCGGCCGCGGGTCGTAGATCAGCGCCGTGTACTCGGTTCCCGGGTTGAGCTGATGGCGCATCTCCCAGACCGCGTCGACCGCGGGCCGGGCCGAGATGCCCCGGACCGCGAGGACGGTGCCGGCGCCGATCGCGAAGTCGCTGTTCAGCCCGCGGTCGACGATGTTGATTCGGTCGACGTAATCCGGATTCGGGCGCGGAGGCACCGCCTTCGGGTGGAACTTGAGCGGCTCGCCGAGGGCGGGCTGGGCCGCCGCCACTGAGGAGCGCTCCCAGCGGATCCCGTCGAAGGTGTTCAGGTTGGCCGCCTTCCAGTAGTGCGTGTACTCGCTCGAGACCTGCAGCAGCCGGGTCCCCTTCTGCGGCCAGTCGAGCGGGCCGTAGGTCTGGTCCCAGCGGAAGCTCTGGCCGTTCGCGCTCAGCAGTCCCCAGTGGCGGTAGTCGAGCAGGCCCGTGCCGGTGTCGAGCGCCGCCGCCGCCGGCAGGGCGACCAGCGCGGTGGCGCCGACGGCGATCGCGGCCGCGGTCCGCCGCGTGGTGGAGACCCCCGGCAGCCAGAGCCAGGCGCAGACGAGCACCAGCAGCAGCGCGCCGCCCGCGAGCTGCCGCGAGGGCGCCGCCCAGGCGACGGCCACCAGATAGAGGCCGACGAGCAGGACGAGCGCCGCGATTCGGCCCGTCACCCGGCGGCGGGTCGGCCAGAAGGCGGCGAACGCCGCCAGGCCCGCGAGCAGCGGAGCCGCGAGCAGGATCACCAGCCGCGTCCAGTGATCGGCGCCGGAGTACGGAACGGGCACGTCGCCGACGCCGTTCAGGCTGCGGCTCAGGTTGTGGCCGAGCTCGTCCCAGTGGCCGGGCTCCAGCAGGCGGGCCGGCAGACCGACGACGACCATCCCGACGCAGAGGACGACGAGGGTGGCCGCGGCGGCGAGCGCCCAGCGGAGCCCGCGCGGCTCGAGCCGGGCAATGCCGGCCAGCAGCGCCCCGGCGCCGGTGGCGAGCAGAACGGCGACGAGCACCCGGCCCGCCGGCGGATGGTTGACGAGGCTCGCCCACTGCACCCCGGCGAAGGCGGCGAGCGCGGCGAAGCAGGCGAGCTCGACCCGGCGGGAGCGATCCAGGGCCAGCGGGTTCACGCGGCGACCCTCCTGATCGGTGCCCCGCGCTCACCCGCCGCCGGATACGCGAAGCAGCCGGAGACCCGGAAGGTGGCGGCGCGGCGGGTGCCCTTCGGTGTGACGAGGTAGCTCCCCGACCGCAGGCGGCGCACCGACGGGGGAAGCGAGACCCCGGCGGTCACCCAGAGCACGGCCGCTCCGGATCCGACCCTCGGCATCGGCGGTCCCGACCGCGGGTCCGCGACCGCGATCCGGACGTGCGCCTCGGGCCAGGTCCGCAGCGACTGGTCGATCGACAGCGCCCGTCGCTCGCCCGGCACGAGCAGGTCGCATCCGCCGGCTCGCGCAAGCTCGACGCAGAGGGAGGCGGCCGCGCGCATCGCCCGCTCACGCTGGGTCACCGTGCCGCCGCGCGGATCGAAGACCACGAGCGGCCGGGGCTCGCCCCCGGCGATCAGCCGGCGCTCGATCATCTCGCCGCTGCGCGCCACGGCGGGCCAGTGGATGCGGGTGGCTGGGCTGCCCTCCCGGTAGGGCCGCAGCCCATCGACTTCGAATTGAGCAAGTCCGCCGCGGCGCGAGGTGGCGTCGCTCGCACGACCCGACCCGGATGAGCCGCCGGCGGGCTCCGAGCCCGCGCCCGCCCAGCGCACGGGGTCGATCCGCGGCAGGACGACCAGCTCCCCGGAGCGGCCCGAATCGAGCTCGCGCTGCCAGAGTCCGAGCGGGTCGCGGACCACGAGGCGCGCCGGGTCGAGCTTCCGCCTCCCCGGGCGCTCCAGCCAGACGTCGCGCTCGAGCCGCCGTGACCAGCGCGGCCCGACCGGGATGACGCGATCGAGCAGCGGGTCGATCAGCTCGCCGCCGGGCGGCGGCACCAGCGTCCGCCGCAGCTCGATCCGCAGCGGGTAGGGCTCGCTCTCCTCGAGCCGCCCCGGCCCGGCCTCGCGGACGAGCCGGCCGCGTCGCGTCGCCAGCTCCACCCAGGCGACCGCGACGACCGCGAGGAGGAGCAGCGCGATCCCGCAGACGAGGGCCGCGTCGAGTCCGAAGCCGAGCCCCACCAGGATGAGGGACGCCCCGAGCGCCGCCGTTGCCGGCGCCCGGGGCGCACCGGACTCCCTCACTGAACTCATCTCAAAGGGCGGGGACCCTGTCGATCGCCTCTCGGACCACGGTCTCGCGCTGGTCGCCGTCCACCTCGTAGGAGAGGAGCAGCCGGTGCGAGAGCACCGAGGGAGCGAGGGTCTGGACGTCGTCGGGCAGCACGTGGTCGCGGGCCTCGAGGGCGGCGAGCGCCTTGGCGGCCCGGAAGAGCATCAGCCCGGCGCGGGGGCTCGCCCCGAGCTCCACCCGCTCGTCCTCGCGGGTCGCCTCGCAGACGGCGACCACGTACTGGCGCAGCGCCTCCGTCCCCTCGATGCCCTCCAGCGCTCCCTGCGCCGCGCGCACCGTCCCGACGTCGGCGACGGGGCGGAGGTCGTCGACCGGATCGCGGTCGGCGTGCTCGGCGAGCATCGTGGCCTCGGCGTCGGCGGACGGGTAGCCGAGCGACACCCGCACCATGAAGCGGTCGAGCTCGGCCTCCGGCAGCGGATAGGTCCCCTCGTACTCGGCCGGGTTCTGGGTCGCGAGCACGACGAACGGCCGCGCGAGCTCGTGCTTGGTCCCGTCGATCGTGATCTGCCGCTCCTGCATGCACTCGAGCAGTCCGGACTGGGTCTTTGGCGAGGCGCGGTTGATCTCGTCGACCAGCACGACGTTGGCGAAGACCGGCCCGGGGTGGAACTCGAAGCTGGAGGTCCGCTGGTTGAAGACGTTGGTGCCGACCAGGTCGGCGGGGAGGAGGTCCGAGGTTCCCTGCACCCGCGCGTATTCGGCTTCGAGCGAGCGGGCCAGCGCCCGGGCGAGCGCCGTCTTGCCGACGCCGGGCGCGTCCTCGATCAGCACGTGCCCGTCGGCGAGCAGGGCCACGATCAGGTCGCGCACCACGCGCTCGGGAGCCTTCACCGCCAGCGCGATGTTCTCCCTGAGGCGAGTGCCGATCTCGGCCACCTCGGTGGGATCCAGCCTCGGTGCCGTGGCCATCAGTTGATGGTACGCCCGAGCTCAAGTCGCGGATTGGCCTGAGCTCGGCCTGAGTTAGAGCCGGGTGCATGAGATCTCCCAGGTTCATGCCTGGGCTTATTTGGCAGATCGCGCGGGGGGTCAATGTGTCGATCTCGCTGCCGATAGCGCATGCATGTCCCGTCCAAGGATTCACCTCATCCGTCTCGTCCTCGCCACGGCCGCGCTGGCGACGGCGCTGACCGTCGCACCTGCCGCGGCTCAGGCCGCCGGCGAACTCGGCCTCACTCCCGCCCAGCTCGACTTCCCCGCCACCACCGTCGAATACCCGGGCGGCCAGCAGCAGGTCGAGGTGAAGAACACCGGCGATGAGTCGGTCTGGATCGGCAACGTCTGGATCGACGGCTCGGAGGCCGGCGACTTCAACCAGAACAACGACTGCGGCGGCGAGCTCAAGCCCGATACCGCCTGCTCCGTAAACGTCAACTTCTGGCCGCACGGCGAGGGGACCCGGAACGCGACGCTGCACGTCAGCTCCGACGCCCCGAACCCGGACGTGACCGCGCCGCTCGTCGGGACCGGCGTGCCTCCCGAGCTCAGCTTCGAGCCGGACAGCTACGACTTCGGCCTGCAGCAGATCAACAACGGCGGCGTCCAGGCCAACCTCGTGCTTCGCAACAGCGGCGACGCCTCCGTCCAGGTCAACTCGCTGGACATCGTCACGTCGGGTCAGAACCCGTTCTGGATCGGGAACAGCGACTGCTGGGGCAGGACGCTGGCGCCGCAGGACACCTGCAACGTGCAGGTTAACTTCGGGCCGAACCAGACGATCGCCTACTCGGCGCAGGCCCGCGCGATGGTCAACGGGGTCTCGTTCACCGCCGATCTGAGCGGCGAGGGCGGCAACTCCGTCTTCGGCGCCTCACCCGATCCCGCGGACTTCGGCTCAGCTGGCGTCGGCGGCTCGGGGGTGACCCGCACCATCACGCTGACCAACAACGGGAACCTCCCGGGCGGCTTCTTCGTCGCCATCGTCTCCGGCGGCGACATCGACAGCTTCAAGGTTCTGCACGAGGACTGCAACGGCACGCCGATCGATCCGTCGGAGAGCTGCACCGCCGAGGTGCGCTTCCGTCCTGACAGCTCCGGGCCGAAGGCCGCGACGCTCACCTTCGTAGGCGGGCAGGACGATCCCTTCCAGATGCGGCTGACCGGCGAGGGGGTCGACCCGCGCACCTCCCTGACCCCCGACGGCCACGACTTCGGCCGGCTGCCGGTGGGCGCGACCAGCCGCGCGCAGGACTTTGAGCTCAAGAACGACGGCGACACCCCGCTGCGGATGAGCGGCGCCTCCATCGTCGGCGGAGATGCAGACCAGTTCAGGCTCGCGGGGGACGAGTGCACAGACGTCACGCTGGATCCCGGCGCGAGCTGCTCGGTCCAGGTTCGCTTCGCGCCGGATGCCCGAGGGTCACGGACGGCTCGGCTTCGTCTGCTCGGGGACGGCGGTCCGCTGACGGCCTCGCTCACCGGTGTCGGCGGTCCGAAGGCCAAGGGGCTCGTCAGCTTCCACTGGAGCGATGCCCTCAGCACGCATCGCCGAGGGCTCGCCGTGGGCGATGCGTCGTGCCACAGCGACTCGCGCTGCCGGCTGCGCGCCCGAGCGGTCATTCGGGGACGCCACACGTCGGTGAAGCTGCCGGCGGTCCACCTGGCGCTCGGCGCGGGGAAGAGCCGCTCGCTCCGGTTCCGGCTCCCGGGTGCCGCCCGCGTGGTGGCCCACCGCGGCGGCCATCTGAAGCTGGTGCTCGACTGGTCCGCGGACGGATACAGCGGCCACATCCGCGCCGCCCGGCGGGTCGGCTAGGCCGGGGCTACTGGTCCTTCTGGCCCCAGCGGTTGAGCGCCCAGATCGTCAGCAGCACCGAGCCGACCGGCACTCCGAAGATCGCGGCGTCGGCCAGGATGTGGCCGGCGTGAGCGAGGGGGATGAACGGGGTCATGTGGAGCCTCCTTCCACGGTTTCCTTGAGCGTCGCGAGCGAACGGCGCAGGTCTCGGCGGATCAACGGCTTCGAGAGCTCGCTCGCGACCAGCGCCAGGATCCCCCCGGGCACCTGGTAGCTGGCGCGGATCGTCGCCCTCGTCCCGGTGGGGCAGTCGCGCAGGATCCAGCGGCCGCGCTGGTCGATCCCGGTGATCGAGGTCCAGGTGAACTCGTGGGGCGGGTCCCACTCGACCACCTCGACCACGCCTCCGATGTCGATCGAGCGCACCTCGATCGAGATGTGAAAGCGCGCCCGCGGCCCGCTGGTCGGCTCGCCCGGCACCTCCGCCCACTGCGAGCCGAACATGAACGACTCGTAGTGCTCGGGCTGGGAGATGAGCTTCCACACCTCCTCGCGGGGTGCGGCGATCTCGATGCTCTCCTCGATGTGCATCTCGCTCAGCCGATCAGCGGCAGGCGCCGCTCGGCGGAGAGCTCGTCGAGCTTCGCCTGCATCACCCCGGTGATGTGCTCGTAGACCTCGTCGGCGTCCGGATTCGAGCCAAAGGTCTCCTTGATCTGGATCGGCTCCATCGCCTCGACCGTGAGCTTCGCCGGCAGGGGCCAGTGGCCGAGCATGTCGCCGATGTTGAGCCCCCAGGGGATCGAGAGCGAGATCGGCAGCACCTTGAGCCGGAAGAGCTTGTCGAGCTGGAGCGTCTTCGCGATCCGCTCGCCGCGCGAGAGGAAGATCGCGGTCTCCTGCCCGCCGACGGCGACCAGCGGCACGACCGGCACGCCGGTCTCGATCGCCAGCCGCGCCCAGCCCTTGCGCCCGGCGAAGTCGACGCGGTTCTCCTGCCAGGAGGGGCGGTGGACCTCCCAGTCGCCGCCCGGGTAGACCAGCACGGCCCGGTCCCGCTCGAGGGCGAGGCGCGCGTTGTCCGGCGAGGCCGCCACGCAGCCGAACTTGGCGAGCGACCAGGGCAGCGGCATCGCCAGCACCAGGTTGTGGACGAGGGGATGCAGGCCCCGCTCGACGCCGAAGTGGGCGTAGTAGGCGAGGGTGAAGACCATCGTGTCCGGGGTGACGTTGCCGCCGGAGTGGTTGCCGACCAGCAGCACCGGCCCCTCGGCCGGGATCCGGTCCAGCCCGCGCACGTCGGCGCGGAAGTAGAACGAAGCGAGCACCCACAATCCCGGGAGCTGCTCGCGGATGTAGTCCGGATCCCGGTCGTCGAGATCGGCAGTCGGGATCCGGTTGGTGACCAGATCCTTCATCCGATCGCGAACGCCCATCAGGCCGTCGCCGGTCGGGTGCGGGTCTTGCGCTTGGGCTCGCGGGTGGCCGCGGGCTTCCGCGTGCCGCGCGTCGGCTTGCCGCCGAAGCGCTCCAGCCGGGAGAGGCCCCAACCGACCACGAAGATCAGCGCGAACGAGATCCCGCCCACGCCGAGGTAGGCGGCTAGGGTCAGGAACGCGGGCACGCCCTTCTTCTGCTCGCGCTGGAGCAGGGAGTGGTCGAGCTGGAAGCTGCGGGTCATGTGCGAGGCGACCGGGATCTGGCCCACCGGGATCGCCGGATCGGCGGGCATGAAGATCGGCAGCCCTGCGAGCTGGCGCCCGTGGTGCAGGCGCAGCGTCGTCTTCCAGGTCCCGTCGACGTGAATCGGGTTGGTGATCCGGTAGAGGCCTGGGCCGATTTGATCGGGAGTGTCGATGTGCGCGGGGCCATCCTTGCCCTGCCAGCTGGTCACGTTGAACCAGTATGCGCCCTTGGCGGCGTCCGGTGGATCGAGCCGGAAGGTGCCGGTCGCCTCGCGGCCGTCGGGCGTGTTCTGCACGTTCAGGTTGAACGTCGCGGTGGCGTGCGCCCCGGCGTTCACCGGGATCAGGAACGCGACGGCGCCGACCGCCGCCACGGCGGCGACCGCAAGGGCGGGTCGAGGCACCCGCTCCGTGCGATCGACCGCCGGGGTCAGCGCCCTGCCGATGAATCCGCCGATCACGCCTCCGGCGATGGCAGCGATCAGGCCCACGATCGCTCCCTCGGGGAAGAGGGAGGCGGGCCAGGGATTGACGACCCAGACGTGCGACCAGCCCCACTCGGCGGCGAGGCCGATCGTGCCGATGCCGAGGCCGGCGAGAGCACCGAAGGTGATCGGGCGCTCGGCGGCGTCGCGGCCGCGCAGATAGGCGAAGCCGACCAGCTCGACAACGAGGGCCTCGGCGACGTAGGGCGGGAAGTGGGGCGTGATCTCGCCGAAGAGCGGCCCGACCAGGAAGGCGAGCAGGCCGCGGATCGCGAGGTAGCCGACGAGTGCGCCGATCGCGCCGCCGCGGCCGATCCGGATCCGCGCGGCGACCAGGGCGATCCCGGCGGCCAGCATGATCAGGGTGGGGTGGAGGGCGAGCGCGAACTGCGGCACGCCGAAGTCGAACTCGCCCTGGAAGGTGGACATCGCGACCAGGAAGGCGCCGGCGAGGGTCAGCTCACGGACGCGGGTCCAGATGCGGAGCTCGCGCCCGGCGGCCTTGCGCTCCTCATCGCCCTCCACGTGGAGGGCCCAGGCGCCGAGTACCGAGAGGGAGGCGCCGCCGATCAGCATCAGGTGGGTCGGGCCCCAGAGGGTCACGTCCTGGCCGAAGATCCGGTGCCACATGTCGTCGAGGGGGAAGGCGGCCAGCGAGCTCGCGCCGCAGATCGCGATCATCAGCGCGCCGATCGGCGCGTGCCAGCCGGGCGCGATCTCGAACGAGGTGCGGGTCGGCTTATTGGAGAGCGCGAGTCCGAGCACCCCCGCGAGCAGCACGCCGAAGAGCCCGGCGAGGATGAAGTAGTGGGCGGGGTTGGCGAGCGGCCCCGGGTCGCGGCCCTGGTCGATGTGCAGGGAGATGTCCCAGTACATCCCGAAGACCGCGATCAGCAGGGTGACGCCGAGGAAGCTGCCGGGGAGCGATGCCCAGCCGGGGAGGTTCGTCCCCCGCGCCTCGAGATCCGCGAGGCGCCCGAGGGCCGGGAAGCGACCGCGCTTGTAGAGCAGGATCGGGCCGAAGAGCAGGACCGTGGCCACCATCGCGCCGGCGGTCGCGTAGATCACGTCGGAGATGGCGGCCCCTCCCGCGGGTGGATCGCTCGCCCCGAGCAGAGTTGACGCGAGCATCGCTGCCTCCTTTATGAGGTCCCGGCGGCGACCGACTCAGGGGCGGGCTGGGGCCCGCGCCGCAGGCGGTCGCGCACCGTCTCCAGGGACCACTGGAACGGCTCTGTCTCCTCCATGAATTCGGTCAGCTCCTGGACGATCCGGTCCGGAGCGTCGAGCATCGGCCAATGGCCTGAGCCCTCTAGTTCGACGTAGCGGCTGTGGGCGACGATCCGATGCGCGTTCCGGCCGTGCTCGACCGGAATCACCGGGTCGCTGTCGCCCCAGATGATCAGAGTGGGAAGCTGGTCGGCGAGGTAGAGGCGGTCGAGCGCCGAGACGCGCTGGCCGTCGTGGTCGATCACGCTGCGCATCGTGTGGACGAACGCCTCTGACGCGCCCTCCTCGACCAGCGAGGCGTAGCCGCGGGCGAATTCGGCGATGTCGGGCCCGGCCTCGATTCCGGCCTTGGCCGCCACCGACCGGACTGCGTCGCCGGCCTTCACCGACCACTCGCGAGCCATCAGCGGCAGCACCCATTCCGATCCGGGAAGGGTCGCGGCGCGGAGTAGGGGATGAACCTCCTTGCCGAGGCCGCCGGAGGCGATCAGCGCCATCCGCTCGCAGTACTCGGGGAAGAGATAGGCGAACTGCATCGCGATGCCGCCGCCGAAGGAGTGGCCGACCACCGAGCCGCGCTCGTACCCGAGCACGGCGAGCAGGTCGCGGACCCCGGCGGCGTAGGCGCCGAGCGAGTAGTCACCGCGCGGCTTGGCCGAGCGGCCGTGCCCGATCAGGTCGGGCGCGACGATCGTGTAGCGCTCGGCGAGGCGCGGCAGGACCTCACGCCAGGCCTCCGCGGTCGAGGTGATCCCGTGCAGCAGGAGGATCAGCTCGTCGCCGGAGCCGGCCGTCTGGAAGCCGACCTTGTGGCCGTGCAGCTCGATCTCCTCGTAGCCGAGGGAAATCTCCTCCGTCATGTCATCGGGCCTACCCACGTCTACTGGATGTGAACGCCGGAGATGGCCCGGCTGATCACCAGGCGCTGAATCTCCGAGGTCCCCTCGAAGATCGTCCAGATCTTGGCGTCGCGATGCATCCGCTCCACCGGGAACTCGCGGCTGTAGCCGTTGCCGCCGAGGATCTGGATCGCGCGCTCGGTCGCCCAGACGGCGACCTCGCCGGCCTTGAGCTTCGACATCGAGCCCTCGGCGTTATCGAAGTCCTTGCCGGCCTTGCCCATCCAGGCGGCGCGGTGGGTGAGCAGCCGCGCGGCGTCGATCTCGAGCTTCATGTCCGCGAGCGTGAAGGCGATCGACTGGTTCTCGATGATCTTGCGCCCGAACGCCTCGCGCTCCTTGGCGTAGTCGAGGGCGTACTCGTAGGCGGCGCGGGCGATTCCGACCGCCTGCGAGGCCACCGTCGGCCGCGAGAGCTCGAAGGTCCGCATCGCGGCCTGGCTCTTCGCCGACTTGCCCTCCTTCACCTTCGCGATCCGTTCGTCGAGCTTCTCCTTGCCGCCGAGCAGGCACGAGCCGGGGACGCGGACGTCGTCCAGGTGGACGTCGGCCGTGTGCGAGGCGCGGATGCCGTGCTTCTTCACCTTGGCGCCCTGCTCGCAGCCCTTGGTGTTCGGCGGAATGACGAAGGCGGCGTGACCGCGCGAGCCGAGCTCGCGATCGACCGAGGCGATCACGACGTGGACGTCCGCGATCCCTCCGTTGGTGGCCCAGGCCTTCTGCCCGTTGATGACCCACTCGTCCTTCGATTCGTCGTACTTGGCGGTGGTGCGATAGCCGGAGACGTCGGAGCCGGCGTCCGGCTCGGACGCGCAGAACGCGGCGACCTTGACGTCGTCCTCGGTGCCGAAGCACTGCGGCACCCACTCGACCATCTGCTCCGGCGTGCCGGAGCCGAAGATCCCGGCGACAGCGAGGGTCGTCCCGAAGATCGCCATGCCGATCCCGGCGTCGCCCCAGAAGAGCTCTTCGTTCACCAGGGGGAAGGTGAGCCCGGAGGGATCGGCCCAGAACTGCGCGACCGACTCGAAGCCGTAGAGGCCGATCTTGGCCGCCTCCTGCACGACGGGCCAGGGGAACTCCTCCTTCTCGTCCCACTCATGCGCGGCGGGACGGACGACCTGCTCGGCGAACCCGTGCGCCCAGTCGCGGACGTCCTCCTGGTCCTGGGAGAGCTCGAGCGAGAACGTGGTCTCGCCGGCGTCGATCCCGAGCTGCTCCTGAATCGAAGCCTCGTCGACCTCCCCGTTCGTCCCCTGCTTCTCGGTCTCTTCCGTCGCCTTCTGCTCAGCGGTCGCCATGACGCGTCAAATCCTCCTAAGTCTTGTGCAGGGTCTACGTGCCGACCCTCTATTGCTACCCAGAGTAGCAAAATACTACCCGAGGTAGGAATCACGAAACGAGGCCGTTGTTGCGGCTGATCGCGATCGGTAACCGGGCCGGCGAGTACGCTGGTAAGAGAGCATTCGCCCGGCGGCTCTTTCCCTCTTCCTTCGCGCGAACCCGCATAGAGGGCTGGAAGGTGGAGCTAGATGCCCAAGACGAAGACCGCGCCCGCGCCTGATTGGACCTGCGCCCGGTGCGATGTGACCGTCAGCTGGATGGCCGAGGTGGAGCGCCCGGCACTCCCGGTGACTTGGATCAAGGATGGCGATGACCTCTACTGCCTGGGATGCCGCCGGGAGATGGCCGGCGAGGCTGCGCTGGTCGGGCTCGATGGTGAGCCGGCCGCGAGCCGCCAGAAGGCGGAGTCGCGTGCCCGGATCGATTTCGAGATGAAGCGGAAGCCCGAGACTCAGGACAGCCGGATCGCCAAGACCTGTCGCACCAACATCAAGGCGGTGCAGCAGGCGCGCGTCCGCCTCGGGATGCAGTCGCGGCGTCCCGCCGCCTAGGCGGCTGGAACCGGAAGTACCGGGGCAGGGGCCGGCTCGGGACGCATCCAGATCCGGTCCACCACCGCCCAGCTCGCGAAGCAGAGTGCGCCGGCGGCGGCGGTCGCCGTCAGCAGTGCTCCCGCGGCCGCCTCGGCCGCCACGCCGTTCGTCCCCAGGATGAGGACCACGGTGGCGGCGCCGAGGCTCGGGCCGACCGGGAGGAGTCCGATCACGGCGAGGCCGATCAGAAGAGCGGTCGAGTCGAACACCGAGGCGTTGACGCCGCTCCAGTTGAGCAGCAGCCAGTTGCGAGCGATCTGCAGCACGACCGCGGCGCAGACGAGGGCGATGATCCGGTGGCGCCCCCGCATGCCGCGGAGCACGGCGATGCCGGTCCAGAACCCCTCGCGGCGGTGACGCGCGACCCGCTGCATGACGCCGAACAACGCGGCCATCACCGCGAAGCCGACGAGTGGCGCCCACCAGGGGATGCCGAGCGGAGCGACCAGGGTGAAGGAGCAGATTGCGGCGAGGGCGGCCTCGACTACCACGATCGGCAGCTCGGCGGCCAGCAGCACCGGCGCCCGCGGGCACTCACTTGGCGATGAGCGCCGCAGGGCGGTGATCCGGACCGCCAGCCCGAACTGCCCGTTGAAGATGTTTCCCAGATAGCCGAGGCTCGAGGCCTGGAAGAGCCGGCGGCGGCCGACCGTGCCGCCCGCCGCGTCGATGCACACGGCCCAGGCCTCGGTGCGGACCAGCAGCCAGATGACGTGGAGCGCGACGGCCGTGCCGAGCACCCAAATGGGTGCGGAGCCGAGGGCGACGATGAAGTCGTGGCCGTGGCCCGCGAGTCCGATCGCAAGTGCGACCGCCACCAACGCTCCACCGCCGAGGCTGACCATCGTGGGGTGTCGGCGGAGCATCGAGCGGATCGCCGCCACCCTCGCGCGGATCAAGGGTGTCGATTCATTGAGCACCCAGCCTAGACCCCTGGGCCGTCCCTGCAGCGCCGGGGGGCTCAATCCCCGGCCGGCCAGTGCTCGAGCTCGAGCTCCGGCATCGGGAAGTCGCGGACGTTGCCGGTGGCGAGCCGCGCGCCGGCGCTCACCGCGGCCGCCGCGATCAGGCAATCGGCCTGGGTGAGCGTGATCCCCTGCTCCCCGAAGCGGCGGCGCCAGGATCCGGCCATCTCTCCCTCGCGCGCGCCGAGCGGAACGATCCGAAGCGCTGCAACCAGGGCGTGAACCCGCTCTTCCTCCTCGGGTCTCGCCCCGCGCCAGAGCTCCTCGATGTTGACCGCGCAGACGAGTGGCGGTGCCTCCGACCGGCTCAGGTCACGGAGGCGCTGCACGGCCCCGCCGGCCCGGAGCGCATCGATCAGGACCGTGGTGTCCAGGAAGAGTGCGACTCAGCCCACCCGTTCCGGGTCGCCCCGGCGCTGCGCGCGGACCCAGGCCGCCGGGTCGTCATCCCACTCGTGACCCTCCGCCGGGATCGTCCCGATCGCGGCCAGGATCTCGTCCCAGCGGCGCTCCTCGTCGAGCGCCTTTCGCAGGAGCTGCGCGAGGAACGCGCTCCGCCTCCGCTTCCCGACTCTCTTGTCCAGCTCGGCCACCAGTTCATCCTCGAGGTTTATGTGTAAACGCATGTGCGCAGCTTGACACACAAGCGGGTCGAATGCGAGCGTAGAGTCCCCGCACGCCTCGACAAAGGAGAAGAGATGAGCGGTTGCACCGTGAAGCGAATCGATGAAATGGAGGCGATCTACGGCGGCGCCTACAAGCGCGCTCGCGCCGAGCTCGGCGTCACCGCCTTCGGCATGCAGGTGATCGATTTTCCCGCGAACTTCGAGGACTACCCCGAGCACGACCACGGCACCGACGGCCAGGAGGAGGTCTACTTCGCCCTCGGCGGTGGCGCCGAGATCGAGGTGGAGGGCGAGCGCCATCCTCTCGACGGCGAGACCTTCGTCAGGGTCGGACCGGGCACCACCCGCAAGATCTGGCCTGGCGACGACGGTGTGCGGCTGCTGATCGTCGGCGGGGTACCTGGCGCCGTCTATGAGCCTCCCGATCGCTCCAAGCTCGGCGTTCGAGCCTCCCGATCGCTCCAAGCTCGGCGAGCCGGACCCGATCGCGAACTAGTGAGCGCCTAAAACCGCGGCGGCCCGCCGAAGCGGGCCGTCTCTACGGCCGGGGAGCTACCCCGGGCCCAACTGCCAATCGTTGGGTCAAAGTTACTACGCCCGGCGGGCTGCTCTGCCATTGCAACCCACCGGCGCAGACGGCGGAGCGCGGGGGACTCGAACCCCACCCGGGCGCTAACCCGGCCGCTCCAATTGGCAGTTGGGCGCGGCGCCTCGCCGCTTCACGCTCCGCCCGAGCAGACTCTCGCGGCGAGTCAGGCCAGTGGTGGTCAAGGCGTGCCGCGTCTGCAACGGAACTGCTGCTGTAGCGTGAACCCCAGGTCTAGCCGGAGCCGTTGCCTGCCGCCGCGGCGGCACGCGAGCGCTGGCGCGCCGCCTTCACCCGCTCCACCTGGTCGAGGGCGGCCTTGCGGGGCCGCACCGACTCGGGCGTGATCTCGACGCACTCGTCCGCGCGGATGAACTCCACCGCCTCCTCGAGGGAGAGGCGCTTGGCGGGCACCAGCTTGACCATCTCGTCCGCCGACGCCGCCCGGACGTTGGTCTGCTGCTTCTCCTTGATCGCGTTGACGTCGAGGTCCTCGCGCGCGCGAGTTCTCGCCGACGATCATGCCCTCGTAGACGTCCTCGCCCGGCCCGACGAAGAGAGAGCCGCGCTCCTGCAGGGAGAAGAGGGCGAAGGCGGCGGTCTTCCCCTGGCGGTCGGCGACCAGCGAGCCGGTCGGCCGCATCCGCAGGTCGCCGGCCCAGGGCTCCCAGCGGTCGAAGACGTGGTGCATCAGGCCGGTGCCGCGGGTCTCGGTCAGGAACTCGGTTCGGAAGCCGATCAGCCCGCGCGCCGGCACCAGGAACTCGAGGCGGACCCAGCCGGTCGAGTGATTGATCATCTGCTCCATCCGCCCCTTGCGCACCGCGAGCGCCTGGGTGACGACGCCGACGAAGTCCTCGGGCACGTCGATCGAGAGGAGCTCGACCGGCTCGCAGAGCTTGCCGTCGACCTCGCGGGTCAGCACCTGCGGCTGGCCGGCGGTGAGCTCGAACCCCTCGCGCCGCATCAGCTCCAGCAGCACGACCAGCTGCAGCTCGCCGCGGCCCTCGATCTCCCAGACCTCGGGCCGCTCGGTGTCGCGGACCCGGATCGAGACGTTCCCGACCAGCTCCTGGTCGAGGCGGTCGCGGATCTGCCGCGCCGTCAGGCGCGAGCCCTCCTTGCCCGCCAGCGGCGAGGTGTTGATCCCGACCGTGATCGAGAGCGAGGGCTCGTCCACCGTGATCACCGGCAGCGGCCGCGGGTCCTCGGGATCGGCGAGCGTCTCCCCGATCGTCACGTCGGGCAGGCCGGCGACGGCGATGATCTCGCCGGGCCCGGCCTCGGTCGGCCTCCACCCGGTCGAGCGCCTCGGTCACGTAGAGGTTGCTGACCGTCGCGTTGGTGATCTCGCCGTTCGCCCGGCACCAGGCGATCCGCTGCCCGTCGCGAATCGTCCCGTTCCGCACCCGGCAGAGCGCGAGCCGCCCCACATAAGGGGACGCGTCCAGGTTGGTGACGTGCGCCTGCAGCGGCGCGCCCTCCTCGTACTCCGGCGCCGGGATCCGCTCCAGCACCAGGTCGAGGAGGGGGGAGAGGTCGGTGCCCTCGGTCGCCCTCCTCCAGCGAGGCCCAGCCGGCCCGGGCGTTCGTGTAGACGATCGGAAAGTCGATCTGCGACTCGTCGGCATCGAGGTCGAGGAAGAGCTCATAGACCTCATCGACCACCTCGCCGATCCGGGCATCGGGCCGATCGACCTTGTTCACCACCAGGATCACCGGCAGATGGGCCTCGAGCGCCTTGCGGAGCACGAAGCGCGTCTGGGGGAGGGGCCCCTCGGAGGCGTCGACGAGGAGCAGCACCCCATCGACCATCGTCAGCCCGCGCTCGACCTCCCCACCGAAGTCCGCATGCCCGGGCGTGTCGATGATGTTGAGCTTGGTCTCCCCGTACCGAACGGACGTGTTCTTGGCGAGGATCGTGATCCCCTTCTCCCGCTCGAGATCGGTGGAGTCCATGACCCGCTCGGCGACGTCCTGCCCGGAGCGAAAGGCGCCGGACTGCCAGAGCATGGCGTCGACGAGCGTCGTCTTGCCATGGTCGACGTGGGCGATGATCGCGACGTTGCGGAGGTCGGAGCGGCGGGGCATGGGGCGCGGGATGGTAGGGACGCCGCCGAGCTGATCGCTACCCACGCTAAGTTTCGGTCGGCTGACGCCTCGGAGGCGGCCGTCGATGGGGCTCGAATGTGAATCCAGGGCACACCGGCGGGACGGAGCCTCTCAGCCCATACCGTTGGTTTTGACGTCCGCTGTCCTACACGGAGCGAAGGCGGGACGGAGTACGACCGAGTCGAGGCGTGCTTCGCCGACGCAGTTCATCGGCCGGAGCTAATAGGATCGCCTGTGGTGACTCAGAACAGGCAAAAGGTCTTTAGAGACCTGTTCACGGGCTTGCAAGCGTTCGCGGCGACACCATCTGCAGGGCGTTTCGTACCTTCCGAATCAGGTGTCTACGCGTTCTTTCGTCGCCTTGATTTCGACCCAGACGGGTTGGCAAATCAGCTGGACGAGTTCGTGAAGCGTGTCTCGTTCAAGCCAAAGGCTGACTTTACGGAACTCCCGGCTCGTGTAGGAATCGATCTTCGGCAAGCTCCAAAGAGGCTTCGTGGAGATGTTCTGAACGCGATTGAGGATGGATCGGGGGGTTACGCCCGAGAACTCGCCGACGCACTATTCGAATGTGCGGTCCTTCAAAAACCGTGGTACGTAGGAACCGCTCAGAATCTCCGGAGCCGGTTCGAGCAGCATCTCGAGGAGGGCGGGGTTGTACATCGCGCTGCTCCAGACGCTGAGTCGAGCTATCGAAATAAACAGTTCCTTTACGTATGCCGGACTACTCCGCCCGATATTGCGGAAGAGCTCGAGAGCGTGCTCCTGCAGATCATCGAGCCAGAAGGCAATACACAGTTCGCATGAATAGCGCAAGCAGTCATAGATACTTCGAGCATGAGGGAAGGAGGCAGGTGTAGTGGCCAAACTGCGAAGCGCAGAAGAGGAATACATCTCCTACAACGGAGTTAGGGGTCAGTTTGGAGAAGTAACGTACTTTGTCACAACCCTATCTCTCCGCGATGCAGTTGAGAACCTCCACCTGTTAAGTCAGAGTGATCTCTCGTTTAGCGAGCGAATTCAGCGAGTTCTGAATCAGCAGCGTGTTGAAAAAGAAATCTTGCCCTATCTGCAGGGAGCTGGATATCGGTTCTTTAACTCGATGGTGGTTATCCCAATTCCCGACCCCGGTAACAGAAAGCGCTTTTGGCTTGAGCAGCCTCCGGAGGCTGAAGCTGGAGTTGTCGAGAAATGGACGACGCTGAAGATGCACAAGGACGTTGAGCGAGTCGTAGTAGACGGACAGCATCGAAAACGTGCTCTTGAGCTTTTTCAGGCAGACAGCGCAAATCGGAAGCTGCTCACCCCATTGGATGTGCCCGTCGTCTTTGTGTTTTTCGACTCGATTGGAAGAGAGGGGAAGGGCGGCCGATCGACCGACCGCCGCGAGATCGTCCAAGGTACCCGAAGACTCTTTAGAGACATCAATCTCACCGCCCGCGCAATGGACCAGTTCACGGGACTCCTGATTGATGACGCGAACATGTACGGGGTGATGGCTCGCGAGCTTCTCGAGGGTAATGCGCAGCTCGAGAAGTTCACTAAGTGGTCGAGCGGTATGAACCTGGCCGGAGATGATGCATTCATGACATCGATCGGCGTACTAGCTGACGTGATCGCAATTCTCCTCACCGATGAGGCTGATCGTGTCGGCGTGCCAGTTTATGGAGAGACTGATCGGAAGAGCATTTTGGATAGTGATTTCGAAGGGCATCCTGATTTCGATATCAGCACTAAGAAGATTATTGAGGATGCATTCGGCAAGCTCAAAGCATTCGAAGACTGGCGCGCGACAGTTAAGAACGCGGGACTTAAGCCGCCGCAACAGCCGGAGCAGCAGTCATGGGCAAAGGAGGCACCCCGCGAAAAGCGAAAGAAGCTCGAGGCGGCTCGAAAGGAGAACCTGCTCTACACGGTTGCAGGGCAGAAAGCCTTGTTTCAGGCCATTTACGAAGCCTTTGGAAATCGGAAAAGCACGGGGAGCAGAGCCTACGGGACCCTGCTTTCGAGAATCGACACACTGTATTCGGAGCGGTTTTTTCACCGCATTATGAAGCGGAGGGGTGGCGGCGAGCAGGTCAATCCTATGTGGCGTGACATCATCGTCGGCCCAAACAACACCATGCTGCACGCGAAGAAACATTGGCAGGCAGCGGGGATGTTGATTGCGTATGTGCTGGGCGCGCCGCATTCTGAGGATGCCATCCAACACGAGCTGGAACAGCAATTCGAGCTCGGATCCTACGACGTTGCGGCTCTAAAGCGGCTGAGAGCGGGTTAGCGCGACAATGCGCCTTGTAGCTCGAGGGCGTAGACAACACCTCAGGTTCACACGCTCCGTGGTGCCTCCCGGGTCGGCGGCGGGACGGTTCGACCAGGTGGGGAGATGTTCGTTTCCTCGGCCCTAAATGGCTATGCGGCTCGCGTCAACGACCCACATCGGAATGGGAACGGCCGTGGAGCCCCCACTCGGGAGTGCGTGCGTCCGAGTTTCGCGGAAGAATCAAAGCGATGACGATCTATCTCGACGCCCTGTCAACCACGCCCGTCGATCCTCGCGTCGGTGAGGAGATGCGCCCGTGGTTTGAAGGGAGGGCGGTCGGAAACCCAGGGAGCCCTCACCAGTTGGGCAGTGACGCAGCACAGCTGCTCGCTCACGCAAGACGACGAATCGCGACTTCGTTCAACGTTTCACCCCAGATGGTGGTCTTCACCTCTGGTGCTACAGAGAGCAACAATCTGGCTCTCACGGCAGCACTCAGCGGTCCTAGCCGGTACGTGATTTCCGGCACCACTGAACACCCGTCAGTCTACGAGCCACTCCGTGCATCTGCTGAAGAGCGTGAGATCGAACTATGTCTGCTCGGTGTTGATCGAGAGGGCGAGATCGACCTCGATGCCTTTCGTTCTGCTATTCGGCCGAAGTGCCTGGTTAGCCTCGCAGCTGCGAACAACGAAAATGGGGTGGTCCACCCGATTGCTGAGATCGGCTCGCTCGTTCGAGCCGCCGGTGGGCTATTCCACTGTGATGCCGCGCAGGCTGCTGGGAAGGTCCCCCTAGATATGCGCGACAGCTGCATCGACCTGCTCTCAGTGTCAGGGCACAAAATGTATGGACCCATGGGCGTAGGCGCGCTTCTTATTGGTGAGCGCGCCCGTGGTAATTTGCGTCCGCTTCTTCGAGGAGGAGGGCAGGAAGGAGGCCTTCGCAGCGGCACTGTGAATGTGCCCAGCGCAGTGGGTCTAGCGGCAGCCTGTCAGTTTGCTGCGATGGACCTAGATCCGGAGATGAAGCGCCTTCAATCGTTGCGAGATCGTCTTCAGCAGCGGCTTCTGGAGGTCGGCGGAGTTCAAGTAAATGGATATCGCGCCAGACGACTTCCGGGGAGTCTGTCGGTGACGATTGAGGGCGCACCGGGCGATGCTCTGCTCGCCGGCTGCCCAGAGCTTGCTTTCTCGCGGGGAAGCGCGTGCTCCACCGGTTCCCCCACCCCCTCGCGGGTCTTTCTCGAGATGGGATTGAGACCTGATGAGGCTGACCACACGGTTCGCTTTGGACTCACGCGTTTTACGACCGAGCATGAGATCGATCAGGCGGCGGACCAACTTCGAGACTGCATTGAGCGCGTCCGCGGGTTGGTGCATGCTTGAGCGGGTGGAAGAGTTCGTGCCGAAGAGACAGCAGCCTTGCAGCCGATATTTGCTCGGCACGAAACCTTTGCTCCGAGGTATGGGTGGCTCAAGAAGGCACATGACGCGGCGCTAGCGCGACCGGACATCTTCTTGGAACGCGACGCGCCGATCGAGCTCGGGGTCGGCAAGAACATGGTGCGTGCCATTCGCTACTGGGCCGAGGCGTTCAAGGTTCTAGAGCGTCGGCCGAATGAGGAGCGGCCCCGACTCTCCGATGCGGTCCCGAGCGAGTTTCGGCAGTGCCCTCCTCGGCGAGGACGGATGGGATCCGTACCTGGAGTCGTCGGCAAGTCTCTGGCTTCTCCATTGGAAGTTGCTCGAAGCCCCCTGCATAGCCCCGAGCTGGTATTTCGCCCTGGCGCAGCCCGGCGCGGTGGCGGCCTCGGGGGACGCCGTGCTCTCACTCATTCAACGCTCGTGTGCTGACCGCCCGGAGTGGGGGGAAGTTGCGACTAACTCATTGCGCAAGGACGTCCGCTGCCTGCTGCGGATGTACGCGTCGGTAATGAGTGGCAGGGACTTGCTCGAGGACACAATCGACTCGCCATTTTCTGAGCTCGGCCTCCTCCGCGAGCTTCCCGGCACCCCGAAGACTCTCGTATTTGTCGAAGGCCCCAAGCCAGGTCTCGCCGATGACGTCGTTGCATACGCCTCCGTCCGTTTTGCCATGCGGCAGTCCGAGGGCGTTACCCCGCTATCACGGCTGGCCTCGGAGACCGGCTCCCCCGGGGTCGTCTTTCGTCTTTCAGAGTCCCAGCTTGCTGCCGCGATCGAGCGGGCTTCGAAGCGGTACAAAGGGATTCGCTGTCACCACCAGCGCCGCCGCCCCGGTGTTTGTCTATTCAGCCGAGCTCGACGGCGACCCCGATCACATCCTGAAGCGTTTCTACGCGCGAAACGCAACGCGGGCCGTAGCGGCATGAGCAAACTTGCCGACTACATCGCAGTAAGTCGCCCCGATCTTCGCTCGGTAAGTCTTGAGCGGGATCTCGGCACCGACGACCCACTTAAGTCCTACTCCCCGCCGATAGCCGCACTCCAGTTGCTCGGCGCGATCAACCGGTCCTGCGCTTCTGGGGCGAGGCTCAGGGCATGGTCAGTGATTGGTCCATATGGCGCCGGCAAATCCACATTCGCGCATCTACTAGCGGGCGTACTCGGCCCAAAGGACGACGACGCCTATGCGAGCGCGCTGCGAGCTATCCGTTCAAGTGACCGGGGCTTGGCGAATGCACTCACACGTACCCGTCGCAAGGCTGGAGTCGGGAGACGCGGGCGCCGTTCTTGCGTGTGTAACTGCGCGAGATGAGAGGCTCTCCACCTCCCTCGCACGTGCTCTCGAAGAAGGTGGAGAGCGCTTCTGGACCCATCGGCGCGGCCGACGGCCACGTGGTCTGTCGGCCCTTCGCGGACTCTCTGGGGGGCGCGGACCAAACCCGCAGCAGGAGGGTGGTCGAGGCGTTCGATGCCCTTGCGTCCCACGCACCTGTACTCCTGGTGCTTGATGAGTTCGGGCGAATTCTCGAGAACGAGGGGAATGCCGAACCCGGCGAACTCTATGCGCTCCAGCTGTTGGCCGAGCGAATGTCGAACTCGATTGACCTAGCAGGCTGGATTCTCACGCTGCAGCATCTCTCGCTTGAAGAGTCGACGTCTGGCCTGCCGCCAGCGTCTCGGGCCGAATGGCGGAAAGTGGAAGGGCGCTTTGAGCCTCGCGTATTTGACGCGGATCCCTCCCATGCTGTGTCTCTCATCGGCGCGTGCGCTCGATCAGCGCTCGCTTCCCAAGGAGACACCGCACGGCGGCACAGGCCGAGATCGAACTATTCACTTCGCGTGCCGCGGAGAGCCGGGATCCCAACCGAGGTCCTGGGGGACATGAGTACCTATCCGCTTCATCCCGTTGTTCCGCCGGTTGCCGCAGCGCTCGCAGGCCGGCTTGGACAGCACGATCGCTCGCTTGGCGCGTTCATTGCAAGTGGCGCGCCGAACACATTGCGATGGATCCTCGAGAGGACCGATGCAAGCCCTAACAAACCGACATTTGTCGGACTCGATGCTGCGTATGACTACTTCGTCACTGCGGCGTCGCTGGGTGAGCTTCGATCAGGCGGCGAGCGCTATCGCGAGATCCACGATCGGATCCTTGAGGCCGATCGGCTCAGCGAGCACGAGTTCGCGATTCTCAAAGCGATTGGAGCCCTTAACCTGGCCGGAGGAACCGAGCTGCGCGCCTCTCCTGAATTGCTGAAGCTCGCGATGGACAACGGGCGTGACGACCAAAGCAAAGTCGAGGATTCGCTCAAAGCGTTGGTCGCAAGTGGGCTGATTACCTATCGACGATTCGCTGATGAGTACCGGGTTTGGGAGGGCTCAGACTTTGACATTGCTGCGCGGGTTGATCAACGCCGTCAGCAATTGCTCGCGGGAGAGCCGATCCGCGACCTGCTCCTGAAGCTCGCGGTGCACCGGGAGCCAGCACGTCCGGTGATTGCGCGACGACACAGCCACCAGACGGCCACCCTCCGTTTCTTCGAGGCCCACTATTCAAGCACCCTTGACGGATTCGATCCAAAGCTAAGTCCGGAGAGCGATGGAGTGCTCGTATACCTATTGGGCGAGGGACCGTCCTCTCCGCCAGCGGAGACCGAAGACGGTCAGGCCGATTGTGATTCTGGTTGCCGGCGCCCTCGAACACGCTGAGCGGGCCGCTCTGGAGCTCGCAGCGACGATCGACGCGGCGGAGAACAGTCCGGAGCTTGAGCGGGACGCAGTCGCTCGTGGCGAAATGCGCCACCGGCTTGCTGGTGCTCAGCAAACCTTTGCAGCTGCTTTGCGTGAGGCGTTTGACCCGTCCCGACACGATGTGGCAGTCATTGCGACGGGAGAGCCAGTGCGAAAGATGGCCGCGCATGGGGGCATCGAGCGCCTGCTTTCCGAGCTCTGTGATCGGACCTATTCAAAGACCCCGGTGGTGAACAGCGAGATGCTGAATCGTCGCGAGCTCACCTCCCAAGGGGCCAAGGCACGTCGAACCCTAATTGGGGCAATGTTCGACCAAACTGGTGACGAGCGCCTGGGGTTCTCCGGATACGGACCGGAAACGGCGATGCTTGGATCGGCACTGACTGCGACGGGCCTCTATCGGGATCGCGGCGATGGTCACTCCTTTGGCCCGCCGCCCAAACGCAGCACGCTTTGGCATGCATGGGCAGAGGTGATGCGAGCTCTTGATGAAGCTCATGGTCACGTGTTGGGAGTGGACCACCGTCTATCGGCGGCTGCAGGCGCCGCCTTTCGGCATGAAGTCAGGACCCCTTCCCGTCCTCCTCGCGGCTGCACTGTTGTACCGCGATGAGGACGTGATGCTTTTCGAAGCCGGAAGCTATGTACCGCGAATCGGGCCTGAACACCTCGAGCGATTGATAAAGACCCCAGAGCGCTTTGCCGTCAAGCGCCTGCCGGCGGACAGCCTCCGAGAAGAGGTGCTCGTTGGGCTAGCGAAGGCGGTGGGCGCAACGACGGCGGACAGCACGGATCCTCGCAATCGAAGCGCGCTCGCCGTGTTGCGTCCCATGATCTCAATCGTCAGGGGTCTTTCCGATTACGCCCGGTCGACCGAGCGGATAAATCCGATGGCACAGCAAGTCCGGAAAGCGCTACTGGAAACGCGAGAGCCTGACGAACTTCTGTTCACGGCGCTTCCCGACGCCTGTAGACGTCGAGCGGCTACGTGAGGACGTCACCTCCGAGCGGACCAGGCTTTATGCGTCAAGGCTGGGGGACGCATTGCTCGAATTGCTAGACGCTCAACCGGCACTCACGCGTCACATTGAGGCAACGCTCGCCAATGCATTCGATGTGGATGCCACTCGCTTGCGGGCCGGACTCGCCCAGCAGACGGCAGGCGTAGAGCGCCACGTGATTGAGCCGAAGCTTCGCTCCTTCGTGCTCTTGTCCCAGGAGAGCGGGATGGATGAGGCGGATTGGCTTGAGGCGCTCGCGATGAACCTGGTGGATCGACCCCCCGAAAGCTGGTCCGATTCGGATATTCCGACCTTCGAGGCCCTGGCCGCCGAACGAGCTCGGTGGGTGCGACGCCTTCAGATGCTGTTCCGAGAGCGTGAGGGAGAAGACGACGCGACGGCTCGCCTTACATTGACCCTCGCCGACGGGCGGGAAGCCAGCCGACTGTTGGACGTGCCAGACGGACCTGCGCGAACCGGTCGCGTCCGCGGTCGATGAGATCCTCTCTCAGCTCCGTGCAAAGCATGGAGCTGAGGCACCGGTCGCAGCGCTCGCACTACTCGCTGAGCGCCTGCTCGAGGTCGAGGCAGACGACCGGCGAACCGCAGAAGGGAAACAGTGATGACGGAGAACGGCAACCAAAGACACGTCCTCGGGCTCTCGGGCGGCAAGGACAGCGCCGCGCTTGCGATCCACATGCGGGATCGGGAGCCGCGAGATGGAGTACTTCTTCTGCGATACCGGCCGCGAGCTCCCGGAGACCTACGAGTTCCTGCAGCGGCTCGAGCTCGTGCTCGGCAAGCCGATCGAGCGGCTCAATTCAGACCGTGACTTCGACCACTGGCTGCACGTCTTCGGCGGTGCGCTGCCCTCGCCGCAGATGCGCTGGTGCACCAAGAACCTCAAGATCAAGCCGTTCGAGGCATGGATCGGCGACGAGCCGAGCCGTTACCTACATCGGCATCCGAGCTGACGAGGATCGCGAGGGCTACATCTCCCACAAGGCCAACGTCACGGCGCGTTTTCCCGTTCAAGGAGGACGGGCTCGTCAAGGCCGACATTCTCCAGATCCTCGACGACGCTGGGGTCGGGCTTCCCTCCTACTACGGTGGCGCACGCGCTCGGGTTGTTTCTTCTGCTTCTTCCAGCGCAAGTTCGAGTGGGTCGATGCTCGCGGACGAGCATCCCGACCTGTTCGAGCGGCGATCGAATATGAGGAGAAGGTCAACTACGAAGACAAGGCCTCGGCTCGAAGCGGTTCACCTGGGCGCAGGGCGAGAGCCTTCGCGAGTTGATCGCCCGCCGCGACGAGATCGTCGCGGAGCATGAGGCTGCTCTTGCACGAGAGCAGGCCGCTGGACCAAACCGCCCGCTCTCAGAGGTGCTCGGGGATGTGCTCGACGCTGAAGACGACGCAGCCCCTTGCACCATGTGCCACGTCTGAACTCAGCCACCAGTGCCTGAATAGTCCGATACGGTCCGGGAGGGTGTAATGCCATCCACCACCTCATCAGAGTCGATCTCTCAGACCGCGATCGAGCGCCAGCGGACCGCGCTCCATCGAACGTCGCTCTCAAGGCCTGTCGTGCGCGGCCTCGAGGATCAACTGATCGGCCCAGGGAAGCGATTCTTCGACTACGGATGTGGTCGCGGCGGCGATGTCAGGCGTCTGCAGAACATCGAGATTGAAGCCTTTGGCTTCGATCCGAACTTTTTCCCTAACCAGGGGCTTCAGCCAGCGGAAGTGGTGAATCTCGGGTACGTGGTCAACGTGATCGAGGACCCCGAGGAGCGCAAGTCTGTCCTTCGGACCGCATGGGACCTCGCAACAGAGCTCCTCATTGTCTCGGCGCGGCTACAGGCTGAGTCCAAAGGCTTGGAGGGTCGGAGCTGCGGCGATGGCGTTATCACCGGCCGTGAGACCTTTCAGAAGTTCTTCACCCAAGAGGAGCTGCGCGAATGGATAGATGCAGAACTCGGTGTGGCCAGCGTTGCCGCAGAGCCAGGCATCTTTTATGCCTTTCGCGATCCTCGTCAGGCACAGGAGTACCTGCTTAATCGAGTTAGACGCCACCGGCCGGGTCGTCGCCGCGACGTCGTGTTCCAAGCACATCAGGAGTTGCTCGAGGAATTCATGGAATTTGTCGAGGACCATGGTCGGGTCCCTCGAGCTGGTGAGTTCGCGCGCGAGGCCGAGCTGCGCGAACAAGTAGGGAGCCCGCGGCAGGCCTTTCAGGTCATACGAGCTGTGACCGCTGAAGAGCGCTGGGACCGTGCGCGGCTCGGACGCTATGAAGAGCTTCTTGTCTACCTCGCACTATCGCGTTTCCAGCGACGTCCCAGGTTTTCTGAATTGCCCGACACCGCCCAGCACGACATCAAAGAGTTCTTCGGCAGCTACAAGGACGCTTGCGCACAGGCGGACCGTGCTCTTTTTGCTATCGGTGAGCAGGAGCGGATCGCCGACGGAATCCGTGCGGCCTCGATCGGCAAGCGCATGCCTGAAACGCTTTATGTCCATGTCAGTGCCCTGCCTCAGATGCCCACTGTGTTGAGAGTGTTGGAAGGCTGCGCGCGTGAGCTGCTCGGCACCGTGGCCGATGCCACCGTGATCAAGTTCGACACCCAACGTCCGAGAGTGGTCTACCTCCAATATCCCGACTTCGACGAAGATCCACATCCGCGGCTTCACGGTGCGTATCTCGTGGCGCTGGATTCTCTTGAGACCGATTTTGCCGACTACTCGGAGCGGGATAACCCGCCAATCCTGCATCGTAAGGAGCGTTTTGTTGCACAGGACTATCCGCTCGCGCAGCGGTTTGCTCGTCTTACCCGGCAGGAGGTAAAGGCGGGCCTATACGAGGACCCGAGTCGGATCGGGACGGATTTAGGTTGGCGCGCAGTTCTTCGGGAAAAGGGTTTCGCGGCGAAGGGCCACCGTCTCATAGCTGTCGAAAGCCGGCCAGACAAATAGCCTAGGTCTAGGCGGGCGCCCGATGAGCTACTAGGATGCCGCCGCGTGGAGGAGAGGGAGTCCGCGGGGTAGGACATGAGTGTCACCACTGAGTCGACAATCAGTCTTGGTAAGCCCGTCGCAGGGGCGCCAGACCTGGTTCCTGCGCTTACCGTCAAAGGCGTAGTGCCGATTGCACCAGACGGTTCGCGGCCGTCGTGCTTCCTTGGAGCGATGGATTCGGATCGGCTAGCTGACTTGAGCTTCGTCCCTGCCGCTGACTATGTCGAGTCCACCCTGAACATCAGGAGCAAAGGTGGCTACCAAACTCCGCCGGCAGAATCCGATATTGACGCAGCCGTCCAGATTCTCCGGTTAGAACCAGGCCGAACATTCGCGCCACCGATCCTTAGCGGACGAGGACGGTGGGTGTGCGCAGGCAAGCGGCCTTGCAAGCTTCAGATCTTTGACGCAGCCGCGATTTTGCGGGGGCACCTGCTTGTCGCGGGTTATCGACGGCTCACGGACGCGGGCGAGCCTCCGGCCGAGGTTCCCTTCATTGTTTTCCCCTCGATCGCGGTCGAGGAAGAACGTGTTGTCTACGCGATCGATCAGAGCACGTCTGCGGGCGGCGACATCAACGGCGGTGAAAGTCGGTCTCCACGCCGCCACGACAACGTCCTAACGATTGGCACCGCCTGGGTTGAAGTCCAGATTGAAAGCGAACCATTTATCGCCCGGGTAGGCCGTGGCTACGCGCCGGCGATTCTAGTTCGCGAATTCGAAAGTCAGGCAGAGAAGATCATCTATGCAAGTTCTAAGTCGTTGTCCCTTGCGATCGAGGGCGTTCGTGCACGCCGTGGCGGGCTTGTCGGGGCAATCGTCCAAATTCGGAAGTCCGGCGACGATCGCTACGCAACATATGACGTAATTGAGCGAGATTCGATATGAGGCACGGGTGGAGTTTGGATCATCGAGATTGGAGACGACTCGACAAGCTAGCCAGCGGTCGCCGCTGGAGGCGCGTTCCATTTGCTGGACTTCATGCCGAGTCAATTCCAGAGGCCTCTGGCATATACGGGCTCTGTAGTTTCGGTCTTCGCTCAGCACCAGGGATGCTCGGAGAGCTCTATGCGCCTGTTTACGTTGGGCAGGCCCGCAATCTGCGCAGCCGCTTCCTGCAACATGCTCGAAATCCCAGCCTTGAGGTCGGTCGAGCCATGCGGTGCTTTCGGATTCTCGAATTCTGGTACACCCGAGTTCCAGCCGACGACCTGGACAGGGTTGAGTCTGTTCTCATTCAGACGCTCGGGCCGAGTGCGAACATGCGCTCCGGCCTCACAGCGACAATCGGTCCCCCGAAGTCCATCTGAACGCTAATCCAACCGAAGGGAGCTCCGGCGTGAATCTTTATCCCGCCATGCGCAGCAAGATGGGACGATGGGAGTACTACATCGTCAAGATGAACATGCGCGAGCTCGCGGAGAGCGTCCAATTCGCTTCGGATGTGCACGGTAATTACACGCTGGACACGATGCTCCAACGTGCGCTGAGCGAGAGCCGAGTTCGCACCGAGATTGTTACCTACCTTGCAAAGCAAAAGGACCGCTTTTTCGCCTCGATCGTCATAGCAGCATTGAAGGGACACCCCAAGTGGTATCCGGTCTTAATGACCGGAGATGATCGCTTTGAAATGCTCAAGGACGACGAGCGGTTTAACGAGACCTTTGGGGTCCTCGCTTTTGATGGAACCCAGTTGTACTACGCGCTGGACGGACAGCATCGCCTTTCGGCGATCAAGACACTGCTCGACCCGCAGGAGGACACAGAGGACCCACCTGAGGGGTTCTATGAAGAGGAGGTTTCAGTGCTCGTCGTTGTCCCCTCTGGCGCAGAGTCCGAGCAGGAGTTTTTTGAACGATATCGCCGCCTATTTGGTCATCTGAATCGGTACGCCAAGGCGATGGACCAGTTCACAAATGTTGTGATGGATGAGGACGACGCCTTCGCAATACTGACGCGGCGACTCATCCGTGATCATGAGTTCTTCTCAAAGTCCGGGACCATTAAGCCCGAAAAAGGAAAGAACCTTAGGGAGGGTGATCCTTGGTTTACCAGCTTGGAGACTTTCTATGACATGAACAGGATCCTCTTGGATTCTCGTGGGAGACAGAATGCAAAATGGGGTCCCGAAAAGCTCGACATCAAGCAATTCCAGAGGTTTCGACCGTCGGACGAGCAGTTGGACAAGCTCTATGAGGAACTCAAGACCTATTGGGACTGCTTGCTCGACGAAGTTCCGGTGCTAACTGAGGATCCAATGTTGCTGCGACGCCACAACCTCGATGATGATGACAAAGAGATGCGAGATCTCCTCATCTTCTGGCCGATCGGTCAGCAACTCTTTGCTGAGGTCGCGAGATACGCACTCGATCAACGGATGCCTGAGTCCGAAAACGTCACAAAGAAGGCGGTACGACAGGCGCTTGAAGGACTGGGGGAAGCGGAGTGGGATCTACACAATCCCCCCTGGCGCTACCTTCTCCTCGTTTGGGATACCGACAAGGAAAGCTGGCGGATGCGGAGCGAGGACCGCGCGGACACAACCAAGTTTGGAATCCGTCTTCAGGAATGGATTCTCGGCCTCTATCCTGCTGACGAGGCCCTCGAAAAGGATTTGCGAGCGCAGTGGTCCTCGAGGTTGATTCCCGCGCAGAAGCCAAAGGCGACCTCTGAGATGTGGGATGAAATCATCGCGCTACGCGGCCGGCAGTTGCGTTAAGGCTGTACTTGCGTAGTGACGAGGCAACAGCGGTTCTGAAGCTTTCTGGGGAGTCTGTTCAAGTACGTCTGTCCCTCGAGCGGTGGGACGACGAGCACATGCTCTTCAAGGTTGCCCCGGCGGGGGCGCCAGACGACCAAAGGGCCGATGTGTCTCGTCTGCAGCTGGCGGCGCAGCGGATGGTCTCGTTGGATACCGCTGCTGGTCGCACCGTTGAACTTGGCGACATCGTCCGGGTTCGAGTGCCGATCCATCCGTTACCTCTTCCCACACCATTTAGCGGATCGGCGTCAGAGATTTGGAAGAGCCTGCCAACATTGGGTGCGCTGCTCGGTCCAATCTTGCTTCCAGCCGCAGAGCCCGACGTTCTAATGAATTACCAGAGGGTCGGCGTCGAGTGGTTGGAGGGGCGAGAAGCCGCCATCCTTGCGGACGATATGGGGCTGGGGAAAACGGTTCAGGCGATTATTGCTCTTGCCCGCCTCGTGAGAGCCACCAAGCTTGCCCAAGCCGTAGTTATCGCCCCACGCACTGTTTTGGGCACGTGGGAGGCGGAACTGACGAAGTGGGCGCCCGATTTAACACGTCTCCGGGTGACCCCTACTGCAGAGGCCCGAGAAGAGGCTTGGCGCGCTGTGAGTGGGCGCGTACACGTGGTGATTACAAACTACGAACAACTTCGCGACCCTCCCGAGGCTCTTCTCGGTCGAACCACCGAACTGATCGTTGCTGACGAGGCGCATCGTCTCCGCAATCTGCAGTCACGGGTAACGAGCGGCATTGCAAGCTTGCCCCGAGAGCGGATATGGGCACTAACGGGAACACCTTTGGAGCGCGATCCACTAGATACCGCCACGATTCTCTCGCTTCTTGACCCCCACAGATTCGCGAGACAAGATGCGCGTCTTCCAATCGCCGCATTACGCGCCAGGGCCAAGCCGTACACTCTTCGCCGCCATAAGGCGGATGTCCTTGATGAACTGCCCGAGCTGATCGAGTCAGTCGAGCGTCTCGACCTGCTACCGCATCAACGCGCGCGATACGACGAAGTAATGGTGGAACGACTAGACAATTCGCCCGGCGCAGTGCTGAAGCGCATTACTGAGCTACGACAACTGTGCGATATGGATCCGCTTTCCGGCGAGAGCGCGAAAGCCGACCGGATCATCGAGCACCTGGAAATGATCGAAACTCAGCACGAGAAGGCGGTGGTCTTCTCCCATATGCTCGCTCCGCTTGATCTCCTGCGCACGCGCTTGGCAGCGTCCGGAGGGCCCGAAGCACTTCACTTGACCGGCGACACGAGTGCACGAGAGCGAGAGGGCATTATCAGTCGATTTGGAACCGATTCGTCTGTGACTGCACTGCTTGCATCTACGCGAGTGGCCGGTGAAGGGCTCACGTTGACTGCCGCGAATCACGTCATCTTCTTCAATGAGTGGTGGAATCCATCGGCCGACATGCAAGCTCGCGATCGAGTGGTGCGGCTTGGACAGCAGCGAGGGGTCAGGGTTTACCGATTCCGATGCAGGAAGACGATCGAGGAAAGCCTGCAGCGGATATTGGAGACAAAGAAAGACTTGTTCGAGCAGCTGATCAACGGGATGAGCGCCGGCGCGGACGTCCCGGCGACGCAGTTGTCCCTATTACTCAGCGGTGAGTCCGAATAGGTGCAGCGAGGACTAGGCCTCGGAGAGCGCGAGAGCGCGCGGTGGAAACTCACCTTTGCGCAAGACGTACTTGACCACAGACAGCGGGTATCCAGATATGTCGGCTAGTTGAGCGAGGAACCTATCGGGGATCGGGTCCACATTTGGGTCGAGTACCCACGGGCGCTCCCCGGCGAAGTGCACCTTGTAATGGCTTCCGCCCGAGGGGTTATCGATGCGTGTGGCGCCCAACAGCTTGAGATGTCGTTGGGCGTCAGCAAAGCCGACGGACTGCACGCGTGCCTCCGACGGTACGTCCCATACAACAGCGTCCACGAGAGAGTTCAAGTCGTCAGGACCGACTAGCGGAAACGACTTCGCCTCACGGTCATACCCAGGGCAGGAACCACCGTTGAAGGGCTCCGCGCAAATCACGCCCACGCAGGACGATTCCACCGGGCCAACCTGGGACTCGTGCATCAACAACAGTGCCCCAACGTCATGGCTCCATTCCTGCACAAGCGGGCCTTCGTCACAACTAGCCGGAACCGGATGTAGATATTCCGTGTCAGTGGATCCTCAGATGCAGCAATCGAACAGCCGGATTGGCTGAAAGAAGCAGAAGGGATAAATATCTATAGATCTCAGTTAATACCCCCATATCGCTTCCGGGCTGTTGCCACTCGAATACGCCGACAAACTCCTGCATTGAGGGCGTAACAGCAACAAGGACTCGTTGATCCTCCAGCCACTCTTGCAGCACGCCAAGAGCAGCGCTAGCTGCTTGCAGCTCCGCTTCCGAGCGCGGAAAGCTCTGATCGAGCACGAGAGGCGATGGGCAGAGAAGTGGCGGCACTAACTTGACGGGTTAGCTGTGCGCTGCGCCCTGAGGAGTCGTCCAGTGAGCGACAGTGCCTCTCCGAAAAAGGACTGTGGCCAATCAGGAACCGTCCCATTTGCTTGGACATTTAGATCGTGAACGGACGGCGGCCAGCTGCTCGAATCCAAATAGTAGATTCGCACCACCTTGGTGAGCTCGTTGCTGTCATCCTCAGCCGTGGCTACGCGGATCGCGTTGACGATGTGCTCGCTATGGGTTTCGAGAATGACCTGCCGGCCCGAAGTACTCAGCTCGACGAAGAACGACGCGAGCCGGATCTGAACTGCCGGATGGAGATGGAGTTCTGGTTGCTCGATGATCAGTGTCTCGTTGTCTCCGGTTAGGAGGCCTCGGACCAATATCGGAAGGACTTGCGAGTATCCGAATCCGGAATCGGCGAGGGCATACTTTCCTTCTCCGGCCGCGCCGCGGAGCTCGAGCTCGACAAGAACCTGTCTTGTCGACTCCACATCGATTTCTTCATCGGTTGATGAGGCATCCTCTGTCCCGTCGCGCAGGAAGGCGATCCATCGATTCAATGCCTCGACCAGCGTCATGTGTTGACTTGTTCCGCCAGGTAACGGAGCCTCGATCGTCTCGGTGCCTCTGTCTCTGAGTACGTACGGCAGGAAGTCTCCCGACGTATCGAGGGATTGAGGTGAATCGCCAGCGGCAACGTAGAACCGCTCCGCTGGCGAACGAAGAGGCCCGAGATATCGCACTCCGTTCAGGGAATCTCGAAGCGAGCGAAACGGAGTGGCGATGTCGAGCGGCAACGGGAGCCGACGCTCGACCGGCTCGGAACCGCCCATACCCATCGAGGCGAGGACAGCATCAGGAAGGAGCCCTCGGAGTTCTACGGCTACCTCAATAGTGTTATTCGTGTTCTTACCCTGGCGAAACTCGTATGCGCCGTAGCCAGCAAACTCCGCCTCGAAAAAAGTCTGTGGCAATCGGAGAAAGTATTCAGCACCGCGTTTCTTATGCATGGCACGTCTTAGCCCCCAACTGAGAAGCCTCGCTTCATTCGTTCGGAGTTCAAACTCCGCTCGTGCCAGCGAATGTTGGGGCTCCCGATCTTCCTTAACCAAAGTCTCGGTGCCGAAATAGAACTCCGATGAGAATCTCGCCGGGACGTCCCCTTTCTTTTTCTTGGCAGCAGGTTTGACCCCGCTCTGACTCTGGCCAAGCTCCTCCAACCATTCGACAGTCCCGCGTGCCACCGTAGTGTCGACATCAGCGCCAATCATCAGCTCCTTTGATCCATCCCGGAGTGACACGAGCGTGTTGAACTCACCGAGGTCGACGTGGCTTCCATGAAATTGCAGCCGCCCCGGGCTCTGAGCGTCAACTCCTGATCCAGCCTGAGTCTGGTGGAGAAGCATCGGAAGCTTGAGCAGCGTCGATTTCCCAGCGCTATTCGTTCCGCAAAACACCGTGAGGCCGGGGAGCTCGAATTGCCAGGGGCCTCCGTCGAACACCCGCACATTGCTGAGGGTGATAGATCTGAGCAATTCCTACTCGCGACCGCTCTCATTGATCAAGAGCCGCGCGCGCTCAGTGACCTGCAGGGACGCCTCAGCGACCTCGTAGAACTGCTCAAGCAGTCCTTCGGGAATCTCCAGCTCAGCCCGGAATTGCTCGAGCAGCGACGCTTCGGCCGGATGGAGCTCGTGGTCAGCCAGCGCGACGCCAGCGAGTTCAAACAGGAAGACATTTGCCTCGACCGGCCTGCGAACGGTTTTGAGGGAAGGCAATAGTTCCTCAAGCGTCCCGGCGCTCGGTGGATCATCGAGCTGCAGCTCCAACGCAAGCCGGTTCTTGATGTCTTCTTCGGTTCTATGCAACTCCTGGTCGACCTCGACCAAGAGGAGCACCGCTTGCCAGAAGCAGCTTTTCTCGTCGTTGTTGAGGGCGTCTAGAAACATTTGGAGTTCACGCGGGTGGCAACCTCGGTGACGAAGGCCGTAAGCACTCGCTCGAACACTAAGGCAGGCAGGCTCCCTATTTCTTCCCCTGGGGGATACCGCAGAGGGGATCGCGAGAGCTCGCCCAACGTGAGCTACTTGGGAAGAATTTGAACTCGAGATCCTTCACCCGCGTCGATCAGTACGGCTATTCGTCGACCTTGTCAGTTGCTGCCATTGCGTGCAGCGCCTCTGCGAGCCCGATGATGTCTTCCTTCATCACTACCCGCTCGCGCCATTCGCTGGGAATAGCCTCGATGCCATAGATAGCTCCGGCTAGCTGACCGCAAATCGCGCCGGTTGAATCAGCGTCGTCCCCTAGGTTGACGGCCAAGAGGACCGCTTCTTCGAACTCGTCACTCTTGTGGACTGCCCACAGGGCTGCCTCGAGGGCGAGAACGACATATCCGGTGCCCTTGATCTCGGGCGGGTTCTTTTCTCGGAACGAACCGGCAGCCACCGCCATCACCTCGGGATGCAACGGATCGCTTCTCCAAAGGTCGGGCAACGGCTCGAATGCATCCCCTCCGAGCAGTTCCGCACGAGGAACTCCTCCCACAGCTCCAACGACAAGTCCGGCGAAATAGCGAGCCGCGTCTGCCGCCTGTTTAGCCCCATGTGTCGTTCTGGCGCTTTCGGCTGCATACCTCACCGCGTCCTTGGGCGATGCCGCGAAAGCAAGGGGAATAGGAGCAAGCTTCATAAGTGGTCCGTTTCCAGCTCCGTTTGGGTCTGCGTCACCGGGAAATGGATCGCCGGTTCGCCGAAAACGATCCAGCGCGCGCCTCGTCGAGTTCCCGATGTCGAAGCACCTCCCAGTGCTTGATCGATAGCCATCGCGGTACCAGCGGACAAAACGTTCCAGCTGATCGGCCGGATCGAATACTCCCTTCTCCACGAGGCTGTCGGCGAGACAGAGGGCCATCGAGGTGTCGTCCGTCCATGCTCCTGGCGGCAAGCGAAACGGGCCACCTCCAACCATGTCGCTGACTGGCTCGAAGCTGCCGGGGGGCGAGAATTCGATGGTTGTGCCGACTGCGTCGCCAACGGCGAGCCCCATCATCGCGCCGCGAAAGCGATCGATATCCGCGACACCCATCACGAGCTGAACACGCTTTGCTTACCGAGTTGTGCGTCTCGGCGAAAGTCGAATTCCGGGCACTTAGACGGTTCGAGGTACTCGCTGCTGATCGAACAGATCCGGGGAAGATACTCGAAGGATTCGGCCAGCAGCTGTGTGCAGAGCGTGTTCAGGCGGGCGCGAATAGTCAGCGACCGTTAACTGTCGGACGACGTTGATTGGCTCGCGGCGACCTCTTGCACGGTCTTGCCACTCCTTACGCTGGTCGGTCTTTCGGCTACGACGTCCGAGCCAGTGCGAGCTTGCTCGTCGTTGGCCTTGACAAGAAGCCAGCGATTGTCGGTTTTCACCAGGACAAAGCGGCCATTGAGTTTCGTGCCCGCGAGAACAAACGAGACATGGCTGGATTCCTCGCTGAGCTGTGTCACCTCGCCCTCGTCCCAAATGATTACTGCGCCGCTGCCCCGGGCTGATTGTCCGTGCACTCCCTCGAATTCGCCAGCAGCAAGAGGATGGTCATCGACTGGGACGGCTAAGCGTCGCACGGCTGGATCCAGTGATGGCCCCTTCGGGACTGCCCAGGAGCGGAGAACCCCGTCGATCTCGAGCCGAAGATCGAAATGGAGTGCGGTAGCGTCGTGCTGCTGTACTACGAACCGAGCGATCTTCCACACGGTACGACTTGTCGTCGCGGCGAAGAAATGCAGAGGCCTAGCCGGGTTGGCCGTGCCGGGGGGTGGGAACGCGAATGATCAAACCCAAGAACACACCGGCTCGAGAAGTGTTGATCCAAATGGAGCAGATCGCCGCGGAGCTCGACCTGCGGGTAGATAAACGTAAGTACGGCCGCAACTATCGTCCGCGCATAGATGAGCCGCCGGGGCGGAGCAAACATCCGGTGAGGAGTGGAGTCGGCGTATATGTCACCCCCGGACCACGGCCGCGCGGCGTTGAGTTCAACCTTGAACCTTTCAGGGATCTGAAAGGGACGACCTAGCTGAGGAAATGCGGCGCCGAATTAGGACTGTCACAGGCCAGCCAGCGAGCGCCTACGCCGTCGCGGTCCCCCCCGAGACACTTCTCGATGACTGGTCGCGCACCAAAGAGGAGGTCTTGGTGCCGTATTTTCAAGCACGAGCTGAGTTGCTGGCGCAATCACGCGTCCAACGCCCCTAGTACACCCAACCATGGTGCCCTTCGTATCGCGGACTGATAGCTGCCCGGATGCCTGCCGCCAAGGCGGCCGAGCTATTCGCCTCCGACCAAAGGGCGCTCAGAGCGGCTTTGAGCGAGCTCAACCCTGTGGCTCCCAGAGCAGCTGCCGCAACCCCGACGCCCGCGAGACCGGTCTCTCGATCGCGGCGCGGAGAGATTCCTCGGTCCCCACCAGGATGAGCTCGCGGCGTGCCCGCGTCACGGCTGTGTAGAGGAGCTCGCGGGTCAGGATCCTGGAGTCCGGGCTTGGAAGGAGGACGGCCGCCGTATCGAACTGAGAGCCCTGGCTCTTGTGAATCGTCATCACGTACGCGGTCTCGACCGACTCAAGCCGGGAGGGACGAATCCCGAGGAGACGATCGCCTCTCTCGAATGTCGCCGACGACCGCCTCCTCCTCAGCGACCACGACCCCGGTGTCGCCGTTGAAGATCGCGAGGCTGTAGTCGTTTTGCGTGACGAGCAGCGGTCGGCCGACGTACCAGCGATCGTCCGGGGAAAATTCATCTATCGCCTCGCCCAGCCATCCTTCGAGCCGGGCCAGCCAGGCGGAGACGCCCGAGGCCCCGCGGCGATGGGCACAGAGCAGGCGAAAACCACCCAGGGCCTCGATGGCGTCGCGCCCGGCGCCCTTCCTCGCCGCATCGACCACCCGGCCTGCGGCGGCCTGAGCGCTCTCCTTCAGTGGGGCGAGGGCGCCGCTGGCGGGGTCTTCTCCGGCATCCACGTTGACCCAGGTGATCTCGTCACTGCCGGCAGCCAGTGATTCAAGGGCGGCCTCCGCGTCGCCTCTGCGAATCGCGCTGGCCAGTGAGCCGATCTCCTCGCCGAAGCGATGAACTCGATCGAGCATCACGATGCTCTCGCCAATCTCAACGCCAGCCGGCGGATCGATCGCGTCGACGTCACGACCGGTGACGGCTGCGAGCTGGTCGCGCGTGGAGGCGCTGATGCGCGGCCCCTCCGAAGCCGGTCCGACGATGTCGCCGAGAACGGCACCGGCCTCTATCGAGGTGAGCTGGCCCGGGTCGCCGATCAGAATCAGCCGCCCGGCAGGCCGGACCGCGGTGGCGAGGCTGGCCATTAAGGGGAGGGACACCATCGAGGCTTCGTCGACGATCACGACGTCATGTGGAAGCCGGTTGTTGGCATCGTGGCGAAATCTGCTGCTGGTACCGGGTCGGAAACCGAGCAACCTATGCAGGGTCGATGCCTCGAGCTCAAGCAGGCGCGTCCGGACCTGCTCCGAGACCGACAGTTCTGCAGCCTCCTCGTGGACGGCCTCCTGGAGTCGCGCCGCAGCCTTGCCGGTCGGGGCGGCGAGGGCGATCAGCGGTGGGTGCGAGTCCTCGCCGTCGGACTGTTCAAGGATGAGTGCGGCGAGTCGCGCCACGGTTGTCGTCTTGCCCGTGCCCGGACCTCCACCGATCACTGCGAACTGACGCAGGACCGCGGCGGCGGCCGCGAGCGCCTGTGCGCCATCCGTTTGGCCTGGAAACAATCGAGCCACACCCTGCCGCAGCAGCTCCAGGTCGATTTCCTCGGCGGCCGACTCGCTGCGTTGATTGAGGTCGGTGGCGAGCTCGGACTCCTGGCGCCAGTAGCGGTCCAGATATAGATGGCTGCCCAGGAGCCGGAGGGGGCGATCGGAGGCGCCGTTAGCACCGGTTGCGACGAGCGGACTCCCACTGAGTGTGGTCAGCCACGAGTCTGGCGAGGGCCAGGGCAACTCCGCGAGTTCGATGGGCTGTTCGGCTTCAACGGCGACCGTGTCGTGAATGGTGGCCAGGTCAACCAGGACATGGCCAAAGCGAGGCCCGCGAACCGCAAGCGCGGCAGCGAGCGCCACCACGGCGTCACCCTCGTTGGCGAGCTCCGTGAGCCGCATTGCCACTTGGACATCAGCGGCGTTGAGGACGCCGGCGGTGTTGAACTCCTGTAGTAGGCCCTCACAGCGGCGAGCGAGGCGCGCGTCGAACGGATCGAGGTCCAGCGGAGAGTCGGTCATCGCGCTGGCCCCTCGAGGGAATCGCTGAGCTCTGTGAGCAGGGAGGAGCTTGGTTGCCAGTTGAAGACACCACAAGGCATGCCGTCGACGACGGGGGTGTCGGGACCGCTCATCCCGCGCAGGAAGAGGTAGAGCACGCCGCCGAAGTGCTCCTCCGGTTGGTAGCCGGCAAGTCGCCCGCGGAGATACCGATGGAGAGCAACCGCGTAGAGCAGCCCTTGCAGGAAGTAGTGATGGCGGGCCATCTCCCGCGCCAATGCGCTGGGACGGTACTGCCAGGCGGTCTGCTGTTCGTCCGCACCCCCGAGCCAGTTGGTCTTGTAATCGATTACGACAAAACGCGGTTTGCCGTCGCGGCTGATGCGAGCGGCGAGGTCGATGCTGCCGGTGAGAAAGCCACGGACGGCCTGCCGAAGACTGGGGTCGCCGAGCCGGTCGGCGTACGAACGAATTGGTCCATCGGCGCTCCGAAGGACCTCTGCGATCGCGGCAAGACGAACCGAGCCCGTTGGTTTGTCACCTCCGGCAAGCGGCAGCTCAAAGACGAGCTCGTTCAGGCGGTCGCTCGGTGCGAGGTCGCTCAACGATGCTTCAGCCATCGCTGGGCCGAGCGGGGTCTCGATCGCACCGCGAAGCGCGCTGACGAGGATTTGGGGTCATCGAGGCTCAGATCGGTCCGGCTGCGCTCGAGCTGCACTTGGCTGCGGATCTCCTGGTCGAGATCAGACGCTGCGAAGTCGGTTGACTGCAGCACCCGATGGGCGAAGGTCCCGAAGCGGACGCCACCTTCGATCGCAGCGAAAGGTGAAGCGACGTCAAGTTGCCCGTGCCCATCGCCGTCGATCGGCAATGCAGTTGTTCTCACGGGCTCATCTGACTCCCAGGTCTCTTCGGGCTCGCTTGCGACGCGCGGCTCCCAGGCATTGGCGCTGATGTCACTGAAGGAGGTGCGACGCCACTCCCAGTCGATCCCGCGTTCGAAACCCGAGACGGAGAGCTCTTTCGCTTCATCAGCCGCCTTCGCTCCATCGCTCAGCGTCGCCGAGTTCCGAGTCCTCAACGGCGATCGTTCCGGGCGATGCCGTCGCGAGTGCCTCAAAGCGCTCCTTTGCCTGGGCGTCCGTGGGCGTCCTGCTTCCAAATGGTTCAACGTTGTCGTCGTCGTCCTTTTCAAAGAGCAAGCGGCTGAGCGCCGAATCGCGACTGCCGTATGTTCCCGCCCACCAGACGACCGCCTGACTCTGGGCCCGGGTTAGCGCGACGTAGGTGAGCCTGAGATCTTCGCCTCGCTGCTCGATCTTGTGTTTCAGCTCGTGGGCTGGGAAGTCTGGCCCGTCGAGGCCGACGTCGAGGGTTCGTGCTTCGTCCGCATCCGGGTCGTGGAAGAACACCGGCACCTTGTCCGGAATCCAGGCCGGATCCCATAGGTAGGGGCAATAGACGATCGGGAACTCCAGGCCCTTGCTCCGGTGGATCGTCAGGATCTGCACTGCCTGGGCATCGGAATCGAGTCGCCGGCTCCTCTCCTCGTTGTCCGTATCGCCCTCCGCCTCGTCGATCCTCTGTTGTAGCCAGGTGGCTAGAGCGGCTGCACCGAGGCCTTCGCTGGTCGCCTCGCTGTGGAGCAGCTGGCCGACGTGGCGAAGGTCGGTTAGATGGCGCTCCCCCTCAGACTCTGCGAGGACACGAGCAGGAAGATGCTCCTCAAGTCCGATCGTCTCAAGCAGTGAGGCGATCCCCCGTGTTCGCAGCACGCTAGCCCAGCGATGGAGCTGGCGATGCACGGCGTCCCACGCGTCCTCATCGGCGGCCGCGACCTCACCGGCGGAGCGTCCGAAGAACGAGGTCAGCGCCGCGGAATGTGCCCGCAACTCTGAGGTTGGCCGCTCCAAAGCCTCAAGCAAGCGGAGCCACTCGCGTGCCGCCGGCGTGGCGAACACGCTTCCCGCCCCATTGATTACGGCTGGCACGTCGACGGCCTCGAGCTCATCCCTTACAAGGGCCGCGTTCTTGTGGGTCCGGACAAGCACCGCTAGATGGCCAGGTCTGACGCTCTCGCGCCGCTCGGTGGTGCCATCGGCTGCTCGAATCTCGATCTCCGCCTCCGATGAGAGCAGGCGGACGATGTCGCTGGCTAGATCCTTCGCGACGTGCTCCCTGGCATCTGCGACCGGCGCATACTTTTGCGCCGTGAGGCCCACAGTTGGGCTGCCTCGCTCAACTACGCGGACCCGGAGCGGTGCTGACTCCGGAGCACCGCTCAAGCGTGAGTCTCGGTTGGCGTCTGCGGCTCGGACCTCCCGGTAGAGGATGCCCTCCTCGCCGAGCTTCGCATCGTCAAAGAGGGCGTCGTAGGCGTCGATTAGTGGCTGGTCGCTACGCCAGTTGATTCGGAGGGTGTTCCGGGTGCTGGCGCTTTCCGCCGCATCGAGGTAGGCGTAGACGTCCGCTCCCCGGAATGCGTAGATCGCCTGTTTCGGGTCCGCTACGAGCACCAGCGTCACTCCGCCCGATCCGAACGCGCGGCGGACGATTTCCCACTGGATCGGATCGGTGTCCTGGAACTCGTCGATCAGCACCACGCGGAAGCGCTGCTGAAGCCGTTCCGCTGCTACAGGCCCCGCGGGTCCGGTGAGCGCGTCGCAAAGCCGAGTGAGGAGATCGTCGAATGACATGATCGCCATCCGGTGCTTTCGCAGCTCGAGTTCCTCGCGCACCGCATGAGCCAGCCGGACTCGCATGGCTGCGACGGTGTTTTTCGGGGCCTTGCTCGGTTCGATCGGCGCTGTTGGGTTTGCCACGGCGATCTGGGCGATCTTCATCGCCTGATCCCGGTCGAAGGGCGGGGTGTCCTGGCCGTGGAATCGCCGGACGTAGAGGTCGTCAACCACCTCCTCGAGCAGGTCGCCTACGTCCTCGATGAACACTGTCTCCGGGTCGAGATCCGCTGAGATCCCGAGCTCGCTCAGGACGTCCTGGCAGAAGCTGTGGGTCGTGGCGATCGTGGCGGCGTCGAAATCGGAGAGAGCGTTGATCAGCCGCTCTCGTCTGGTGAGCAGTTCCTCCTGGCTTCCGCTGGCGAGCAACTCGACGACGGGATCGACGCCTTGTGTGGGTTTCCCAAGTATGCGGCGAGCCAGCTCCCGCTCGGTCCTCACCAGCTGCTCTCGGATCCGCTCGCGCAGCTCTCCGGTCGCGCTCCTGGTGAAGGTGACGAGCAGGACCTCCTTCAGCGGGACACCTTCCGCGACGTAGCGGGCCGTCAGGGCGGCAATCGCATAGGTCTTGCCGGTGCCGGCGCTCGCCTCGAGGACCGTGACCCCACTCGGCAGCGGACCGCAGACATCGAACTCCGGCGCCTGTTCGATCCGGCTCATTTGTCCTCGATCACCTCGTGCGAGAGGGGACCTCTCCAGAGCCTCTCCGCGTACGTGCCAAAGCGCGAGTCCTCCGAATCGCTCCAGCCCTCGCCGGATTCATCCGCCCGCGGCGCCTCCTGCAGGAACTCGTCGAATGAGCGAACACCGCCCCAGACCAGACGGTGCTCCTCGTTCTTGTCCTCCTTATCGAAGTTCCAGGAGGACTCCCACGCGCGCTGGGCGGCGTGCTCCGGGTTTCTTCCGGCGGCGCGCGCTTGCGCGTAGGCGGCGGACGCTTCGCATGCCATCGGCAGGGGCTCGCGCATGCCGCGGTCGTAGAGGTCGACAAGCACCTTCAATTGTGTCTGGGCGAAATTGACGCGCGAGTCCGCTTCGAGCGGCGGAAACCGTGTGATCGTCACCCGATTGCCCGACTTCTTCTCGCCCCTGGCGCGTCCGATCAAGACCGTCTCGAACTCGCGGTCTGGATACGCAACTGCGAGCGCGAGGAAATGGACCCAAGCGACGAGGCGCTGCTTCGGGCTGACTCGCGAGTAGGTCGGTGTCCGTAGGACGTCGCCCCGTACACCGGGGATCGTTCCGCTCAGCAGTCTGCCGTCCGAGAGGCGAGCACGGATGTCGAGGGATTCAGGCGATCCCTCAAGCTGAGGCAGCGCGTCGATTTCGTGGAGAAGGTCCTCGACTATGTCGCTGATCTGATCGATCATCGGCTGGCCTAATTGGCCAGGCGGCAGGTCGCCTCTGGCGAGCTCAGCCGCGACTGCCTCGTCGCAGCTCGACCCGGCGAGGCGCGCTTCGAGCAGGCGCTGGCCGATCTGCCACTGGGCAAGTCCGTCGAGGTCGACCGGAAGTCCGTCCTCGAGCTCGGCGAGGGAGCTGTAGAGGCTGATCCCTAGCCGCTGGCGCAGGAAGGCCCGCACGGGATGCTGGACGAAGCGGATGAGGTTGTCGACCTCGACCGCGGAATCTCCCAGCGGCGAGAGAGGCCCCGGAAGAAAGCCGTCCGCATTTTTGCGGTCGGCACCGAGAGCACTGAGCGCCTTCAAGGTCGACCTCCTCGAATCCCCAGGGCCCCCCGGCGCGAAGCTCGCCGTCAATGAAGTTGCGAGGATCAAATGGCTGGAGTGGATGCCGGATCAGGACCGCGTCGCGGGCGGGCCCATCGGGAGCGCTGACCGTCTGATCGATGACGTCGAGGAGTTCGCCAACCGGGACCGCCGGCGGGCGCGGCGCGTTGGTCCGCTCGTCATTACCGGTGTAGGTGATGATCAGCCGGTCGGTCGCCGAGAGCAGGGCGTCGAGCAGCAGTTGTCGGTCCTCCATTCGCGGATCCCGCTCGCCCAGTTGGGGGTCGAGAAGGGTGAGGTCATCACCGTCTCGGGCGGCGTGGCGCGGAAAGGCTCCGTCATCCAGGCCGAGCAGACAGACGACCCGATGCGGCACCGAGCGCATCGGCATCAGGGTGCAGACGGTGAGGTGGCCTGTCCGGAAATTGGTCCAAGTTGGACGACCTTGAAGGCGATTTCCCAGCAGCGCTCGGAGCTCAGGCAGACTCAACTCGGCTGCGGCGTTGCTCTCGGACTGGGACTCCCGAACGACGTCGTCGAGAAGGCGCCCGAGCTCGGTCCGCTGCCAGTCTTCCCAGGGCAGCGTCGCGGTCAGAGCATCGGCCATCTCACCGATGGCATCCGCCCAGCTTTCGATTGACTGAGTGATCGTCATGCGATCGACCGCCTGGGTGAGGCGATCGATGAATTCGGCCAGCTCTCCGGCGAGACCGATCGCCCCGCTGCCGACGTCATCCAGGGGCAGGACGTCGCCGAAGAGCCGATTGTCGTCCTCGCTCATGGCAACCCCGAGTAGGACGCGGTCGAGGCCGGCCTGCCAGGTTCCCTCCGGAACCGAGTCGAGCTTGAAAAGCTTCCGGTGGGGTGCATCAAGTCCCCAGTGGATTCCGCTGGCGGACACCCATGCCTCAAGCTGGGCCAAGTCGTCGTCGTCGAACCGGAAGCGGCGACGAACCGGTTCGCGATCAGCGAGGTCGAGGATCTGTGATGCCGTCAGTCGCCCACCGACCAGCTCAAGGACTCGCGCGACGACGCCGAGCACCGGATTCGTCTGGCGCAACGAGCGGTCGGCGAGCCTCACCCGAAGGCCCGGGAGCGGCTCGACCTCGGGCTTGGGGCTCGTCTCAGAGTCGGAGTCCCTACCGGCCCCGCCGAAGGTGGCATGGATGAGCGGGGCGAAGGTCTCGATATCCGGGCACATCACGATCACGTCCCTCGGCTCGAGCGAGGGGTCCTCGCTCAACGCGTGCAGGATGGCCTCGCGCAGCACTTCCACCTGACGAGCTTGGCCGTGGCATGCATGGACCTGGACGCTTAGATCGCCACCTTCGATTTGCGGGAGCGGGTCGTCGTCCCGGTCTGTCTCGGCTCCCGGCGGCATGCGGTCGGCAATCACGTCGGCCTGAAGTCGGCTGAGCAGGGACTCGCCCTCGTGATCAGTGCCGTCGTAGGCCACCGTCGACTGATCCTTGGCGCCGAGGACGAGCTGCAGCTCCCGGGAGTCCTTGCCCCAGGAACGCAGCAGCGGGTTGGAGGAGAGGGCGGCGGTCGGATCTTCGCTCCGGCGGAGCGCCTTTCCGGCGTCCCCTAGGCTGGCGACGTTCGTCCCAAAGGACTGGCGAAGGATGAAGGACGAAGCAATGCACATCGCGGGTGCTTGCCAGGGCCTGCAACACGCGCTGATGGCCGAGCGGTAACCGGGTTAGGCCGAACAGCGAGATGCGGTCGGGAAGCTCGAGCTCGACATCGCCCGCGGCGAGCCGCTCGCAGGCCTTCTCGACTCGGTCGGCCGGCCCGGCTATGGGCATTCGCCCCGAGAGTCTTCTCCAGAGCTCTGCTTGCCAGATCGAGCTCGCCGGCAGCGGATTTCCTTCTCCGTCGCTGTTTTCTCCCTGCGACCAGGCCTTGACCATGTCGGGTCGCAACAGCGCGTAGCGGTCGAAGAGCTCGGCGATGTGGCGGGCAGCCGCGAGGCGTCGGCCCTCTCGTGCGTCTGGCGCCACTCCCATCGGGTCCCCTTATGTAGGCGGCCAGATCAGCCAGCCATTCCTCGTCGATGTGGTCATCGACGACGTTGATCACGAACCAGAGCAGGTGCTCGGAGAGCCACGGATCGGTGTCGGGCTCGATGCCGCTGGCGACCGCGACCGCATCCCGGCTCAGCCGACCTGGCGAGGGGAAGGTGACGTTGGCGCAGACCCCGTCGGATCGACCCTCGCCGGCGCCGAGCCGGCCCGAGAGGGACTGCGCGAGCCAGCGCTCCATGCCGCGGGTGTGAACGGCGATCACCTCGGTCGCGAATGGATCGGAAAGCGGCTCGGCCAAGAGGTCGCAAAGGGCCTCAACCAAGTGGTCGGCGCGCGCTGCTCGATTTATGTGCAGCATGGCGACCTTCCAGTTGCTTTCAACCAAGTCGCATCCGAGGCTGATTCCCGACAAGACCTCCCCGAATGACGGTATCCGGCAGAGGCGACGGCGAGCATCTCAGGTGAGGACCTTCACCCGTCCGACCCTATCCGCCGTCCTCCTGAGCATGCCGACCCCTCTTCCGCATCTTGCGGTGCTGGTCGGCAGCTGCTTGCTTCGCGGTCCGGACCTCGTCCTCGACCACTCGCAGTGAGAGCTCGTCCAGGAGCTTCTGCTCCTCGCTCAGCTCGGCCGCCATCTCGGGATCGGCGGACGGTATGAAGGCCTCGAGGTTGCGTGCCGCTGCGTTGTAGATGCGGGATGCCGCCTCGGAATCTCCAGCGCTCGCGGCCTCGGTGCCCTCGCGCTTGGCCTTCTGGGCCGTCTGGAAGGCGAGCTCGCTCCGGACCGTCGGGTTCGGCACGCGGCCAGCGGCCTGGTCTCCCGGCACGACGTTGACGTGCACCGGGACGGTGACGGTCTCGGTGGCGAGAGTCACGGCATCGACGTACTGGAGCTCCAGCTCGCAGATCTGGGTCAGGCCCAGCCCGCTCATCGCCGGCACGTCGACTTCAAGCATCAGGCGACGCTCCTCGCCGGCGTAGAAGTCGCCGAGCTCGACCATCACGGCGCCCTCGACCGCGGTGGCAGGTAGGTCGTTGAGGAGATGGATCGCGGTGGCGTCGCTTCCCGGCCTGATTGTGAGGCTCGCGGCCTGGATCACCTGCTCGAGGAGGTCATCGACCTCGGTGGTCAGGGCGGCTCCGGCCTCGTCGGCCTGCTCGGCGAAGTGGGTGTTGCCGGCGCCGCCGCGGGCGATTGCCGCCATCAGCTGCTCGTCGTAGTCGAGGCCGATCCCGATCGTCGAGGTCGTCCCGCCGTGGTGATGGGCGCCTGAGGCGATCTGCTCGAGGCCGGCGTGATCGGTCACGCCGACGTTGGCGTGGCCATCGGAGAGCACAAGGAGGGTGAATCCACGGTCGCCGGCTACCCGGCGGGCCTCCTGAATCCCTCGGAGGTATCCGCCGGAGAGATTGGTCATCCCGCCGGTGCCACACCGATCGGATCGCCTCGCGCGCCGCCTGCTTGTCCGCAAGCGGGCCGGCGGGAATCGGCACCGCGACCTCGTCGTCGAAGGTGACCAGTCCGAAGTTGTCGGTCGGGTCCAGTCGGGCGATCAGCGACTCGAGGGCGTCCTTGGCCGCATCGAGCCGTTCCCCCGACATCGAGCCGCTGCGGTCGAGGACGACCTGCAGCGTGCTCGGGGGCCTTTGAGCTCCTGAGTCTCGCCCCGGCGCCGTGAGCTCGAGCAGCACCGAGAGGTGGTCCTCGGACTCCACAGCGACCAGGTCCACGTCGAGAAGTGCGTTGATGTCCATGTGGAGGTAGTCGGGACTGCCGTCGGATTCCTGACACCGCGGCGCCCCCTTGTCAGATTCCGCCGATTTCGACGACTAGATAGGCATGGGAATGCACCTCTACTTCGCCTATGGATCGAACCTGAACCACGCCGGCATGGCGCGGCGCTGCCCGGATTCGGCTCCGGTTGGGCCGGCCGTGCTCAAGGGCTGGCAGCTGACCTTCCAGGGCGTTGCCGACATCGAGCGGCAAGCAGGCGCCCGTACTCACGGGGCGCTCTGGAAGGTCAGTCAGCGAGACCTCGAGCAGCTCGACCGATACGAGGGGTACCCGTCCCTCTACGGGCGCGAGCTGCTGCCGGTTCGGCTGGGAGACGACGAGCTGAGCGCGATCACCTACGTGATGCGCGACCGCGACGGTTACCTCGGGCTTCCCTCGCCGTCGTACCTCGAGACGATCCGCCAGGGCTACGAGGAGTGGGGGCTGCCGAAGCTCGCCCTGGAGCTGGCGGTCGCCCGCGTCCGGGAGCGACTCTTCGACCTGGGCATCCGCCGCTTCGAGCCGGACGGCCCGAAGCGCCTCCGGCCGGTCCAGGGCCCCTGACGATGCGCCTACGCCTTCGTCCGTTGCCCGTGGCTCGCGCCGGGCTCGGGCCGCCAATGCCACTGGGGGAGGTCGCTGTTGCAGAGAGCGCAGAGAGTCGGGAAGCGCCCGGAGCTGCGCACGACGTTCCAGAACTCGGGTCCCTCGTCCTCCCAGACCATGCCGCAGGTCGGACAGACCACCTTGGCCGAACCCAGCGGCCGGCCGGACTCGAAGGTCACCAGCCGATCCGGCAGCCAGAGCCGGTCGTAGCCGACGGCCTTGGCCCAGCGGGTGAGCAGGCGGTCGGCGCGGCGGCGATCCGCGAGCGCGAGGTACTCGACGATCAGCTCGGCCGCCTCATCGCCGTTCAGCCACATGTCGGCGATCGTCACTCCGGCGGCGGCCCGCTCGCGGACCATCCGGTGGTACGGGCCACCGCCGTTCAGCAGGTAGGGGGCCCAGTTCGTGACGAGGAGCTCGCCGTCGTGGATGGTCGCCCGGAAGTCGGGCGGGCCGAGGTGGTCGGGCTCCTCCTCCTCGTCGAAGCCGAAGATGCCGTCCAGGTCGCATGTCGTCGAAGTCCAAAGCTCTCCTCTCTCGCTCCTCGTTCCTCCTCAGTTGAGTCGCATCGTGGACCCACTCCTGACAGAGAACGAGGTATCGACAACGCCCGCCGGTGCGGCTAGCTTCGGTGCCGATGAGACGGGCATTGATCGGAATCGCGGCCGCGGCTGTGCTCTTGGCGACGGCTGTTGCGGGCGGAGGTGGGACGGCCGCCAGCTCTGCGAGCGCCGACAAGGACTGCTCCGACTTCGCGAACCAGGCGCAAGCGCAGAGCTACTTCACCTCTCACGGCGGGAGCGCGTCGAACGACTTCGACAACCTCGACGCCGACCACGACGGCGTCGCCTGCGAGTCGTTGCCCTGTCCCTGCTCGGGCTCCGCCGGATCAGGAGGCGGCGGGGGTGGGGGAGGCCAGACCGCGCCAAAGGCGAAGCGGGTCTCAGCCCGGGTCGTTGCCGCAGTGGACGGGGACACTCTCAAGGTGGATCTGAAGAACGGCGAGGAGTGGGACGTCCGCCTGATCGGCATCGACACGCCCGAGACCGTCCGGCCGAACACCCCGGTGCAGTGCGGCGGCCCGCAGGCCTCGACGAGCATGCACGGGCTCGCCGATGGCCGGCACGTGACGCTGGTCAGCGATCCGACCCAGGACCGGGTCGACCGGTACGGGCGCCTGCTGGACTACGTGTTCCGCGGGCACGAGAACCTGGGCAAGGTTCAGCTGCGCAGGGGCTGGGCGGAGGTCTACGTCTACCAGCACAATCCGTTCGAGAAGGTGCATCCGTTCAAGCATGCGGAGCATCGGGCCGAGAACGCCGACCGGGGCGTCTGGAAGGACTGCGGGGGGAACTTCCATACCCCGCGGTAGGGGCCGAGCGGTACTCCGGCTCTAGACGAGGTCCAGCACGAGTGCGAGGGCCTGGTCGACTGCACCGATCTCCCGTGCCGACAGGCGCCCGGCGAGCTTGTCAAGCCGCTCGATGTCGAGGGCCCGCAGCTGCTCGACCATGACCCGCGTCGGTTGCCCTTCGATCTCGATCTCCGGCCGAAACGTCGCCGCTGCGGCCGAGGTCGAGGTCGGTGCGACGATCGCAGTTGAGAGCCCCAGCAGCTCCTCCGCTTGAACGATCACCCCGTAGCGGGCGCCGGCCTGCTCGCGCCCCTTGCCGCGCGGAAACCTGATCCGGTAGATCTCCCCTCGGGTCACGCCGGCCAGTCGGCCGACACGGCATCCATGTCGGTCATCAGTGCGCGACGCTCCTCGCTGTCGTCGGGGTCCTCGGCGAGTCGCGATACCTCATCGGCCAAAGCTGAGCGCCGGGTGCGCAGCTTGCCGGCCTCGACCAGGGCCTCGCGCACGGCCTCAGACTCGTTTCGACCTTCGCGCATGAGCACATCGAGCGCCTGCTCGGAGGCCTCGTCCAAACGTGCGCGCACGGTCCGAGACGCCATGGAAGCACTGTAGCACAATCTGTGCTACGCCCCGGCTCCCCCTAGAACACCGCAGTGGCGGCATCACGGAGATCCTCCAGGGAGGTCTCGTCGCGCGCGGGGCAAAGCGACGCGTAGCTGCACCAGCGGCATCGCATCGGATCGGGGCGGGCCTCGAAGATCTCGTCGCTCGAGACGCGATCGGTCAGCTCGACAAGCTCGGACTCGATCGCGGCGAGGTCATCGCCATCAGGGCTCCAGGTCCGCTCGATGCCCTCGGTGACGTAGACGAAGCGGACCTTCACGACGGGTTCGTGCAGAGTCCGCGTCGCGGCCAGGGCGTACAGCCGCGCGCTGATCAGGCCGGCGAGGCCTTCGTCGTTGATCCGGCAGCGGCCGGTCTTGTAGTCGATGACCTCGATTCCCGGCCGGTCTCCGACGGAGCGGTCCACGCGGTCGGTCCTGCCGCAGACGACGCGGCCGTTCGGCAGGCGCGCCTGGATCCAGTCCTCGACGAGGAGCGGTCGGATTCCGAGGTCGTAGCGGGCCGCGTAGTCGCTCAACGAGCGCAGCGTTTGCAGTCCCCACTCGCGTTCCTCGCTCTCGTTGAGAAAGGCTTGGTCGCGGTCCGGGATGCGGGCCCAGTGGTGGCGGAGTGCCTGGTGCAGGGCTGACTCGCTGCGCTCCTCGACCGGGAGCCGGTAGAGGAAGGCGAGGGCCTCGTGCACGGCGTTCCCGACGACGAGGTGGGGTGATTGCGCTTCCTCCACCTCCGGCCGCAGCAGGTAGGCGAATTCGAACTGCTTCGGGCACTCCTCGTACATGCCGAGGGCGCTGGGGCTGAACTTGCGTGGAAGGCTGGCGGTCGGGATCGTGGGCATCGGTAGTTGAGTCGGTGGAAAGTGACCGAACCTGACGCAGAGGGGAGAGCAAGCTCTCCTCTCGTCTCAACCGTCCGTGGATCCGGTTTCGACGTTGGCGAGCTATGCAGCGGTGCTGGTGCGGGAGTTATCCTGAGGTTCGTGAGTCGTGAGAGCGCGCGCTTTTTTGCGGTGGCGATCCCGGTTGCTCTGGTCGGCACGCTGATTGCGACCTGGCTCGGTTGGGGAGAGACGGCGGTGTTCTTCGCCGGGATGGCTCCCGTGGCCATCGTGATGGCGATCTTCATGCTGCGGGAGCCGAGGGATTCGGCCGGCGATGCACGGATCTCGCCGCGGCAGCGCGCCTGACCTGGAAGGGTCGGTTCCGGTTCGAGTCCGGCGCCCTCCGCGCCTTAGACTTGATGACCTCAACCGTGCGCCGGGGCCTCGGTCCCGGCTTCACCCCGAACGGCCCGCTTCGGCGGGTCGTTCGCTGCTTGGAGGATCAGATCACCGCATGAAGCCGGTGCCCCATCGCCGCACCCGACGAGTTGAAGAGCTTGCAGAGGCGGGCGTGGCAGTCGGGTTCGTGGCGCCAGCGCTCGTAGTGCTCGCGGATCAGGTGGGCCGGCATCGTGAAGGCCGCGGCGAAGGCGTTTGCCTCGCGCTCGATCTCGGCGGCGCGGTCGTGCTCTGAGTCGCCGTCCTCCTCGTCGACCTCGGCGTGGCGGCAGAAGAGCGACTGCTGGCCGGGTTCTCGGTGCATGACCCAGTGGCCGAGTTCGTGGCCGATCGTGAAGCGCTTCCGGCCCGGCCACTGCCTTGCCTCCTCAGCGTTCACCCAGATCTCACCTGGGCCGGCGAGCAGCAGGCCGGATAGCGACTGGCCCTCACGGAGCTCCGGCGCGCCGGGAGCGGAGCTCATGTCATCGACCTCACGGATCAGCAGGCCGAAGCATGCGAGTCGGCGATCGTGTCCACGGGCACCGGAAGTCGCTCGCCGTTCCAGATCCAATCCGGAACGCCGGCGAGAACGGCCTCCGCCTGAAGCTCGACGTCCTCCACGCCGGGAACGTAACCGCCCGGCCGCGTCCCGTCCAGCCGTCAGCCCCCGGTGAAGAGGCGGTCCACCTCGTCGGGCTCGGCGGTACCTGGTGACGCCATGCCGGCCACCTCCTCCGCCGTCGAATGCTCGACCCGGTATTCCTCGGGCGGGGGCGCTGCGGTCCGGGCATAGGCCGGCCCCCTCGCCGCATCGGCTGGGCCCTGCATCGCTGAGGCCGCATCGCGGAGGGAGTCGCTCGAGGCTCCGAGCAGCCCGGCCAACGCGTCCCACACCTTTGCGGAGACACCCTCGGCCGGCAGCAGGCCACGCTCGAGGCGGTGGTAATAGGCGGCGACCTTCTCGCGCATGCCCGAGACGCCGAGGGAGTCGGCGAGCTTCGCGACCAGTTCCTCTCGGGAGATCTTGCGCTCGTTTCGCAGGCGGACGAGTTCGCTCGGCGTCGCCTCCGCTTCCCATTCCGCGGCGACCTGCTCGACCGCGCGTTGGGCGACGGATCCCTCGAATCCCTCCGGGTCCCATTCCTGCGGCCGGGCGGCGTGCTCGAGGTATCCCTCGATCAGCACGGCGAGCTTTCGCTGGTCGCCCCGCTCGAGGCCCTCGAAGAGGTCGCTCGGATCGACCGAGCCTCCCTCCTCGAATCGCTGTATGTAGTCCCGCAGGAGTCGGTCGACGTCAGTCATCGTGATCGGGAGGCGGAGGATCCTCTGCCTCTCGCAGCAGCTCATCCAGCCTCTTGTCGAAGCGGCTGTTGATCTGGTTGACATTCTGCTCTGTCATTGGGTCGGTCAATTGATCGCCGAACTGACTGTTGACCTTTTCGGCGACCTCCTTGTGTGGAAGGTCATAGAAGCGAATCAGGCAGATGACGAGCTTGTGTGACTCCTGATTCAGCTCGTCGAACGCCTGGGTGAAGATGCTCTTCTTCCCGATCGCGTCCGTGGGATCGGTCTCGTGGCGGCCGTCGGCGGGACGCTCGGTCGCACCCTCCCCGAAATCCTTCTCCCAGGGCTCCTCGACCACCTGCTTCTTCTCTCCCCTCTCATCCTTGATCGAGTGCTTCTCGAGGTAGTCGGCCCTTCGCCGCCTGGCGATGGTGAAGACGAGCGAGCGGAACTCGCCCATGGTCTGACCCTTGAAGTTGCCGGCGGCGCGGACCGCGTCGGCCAGGGTCTGCCCGGCGAGCTCCTCAACGACCATCGGTCCCTTGCTGCCGATCTTGCGCCACATGAATCCGGTCACGATCCGGTCGTAGGAGTAGGCGAGGATCTGGGCGGCGCGCTTTGCGTCCTCGAGCCGTCCGGCTCGCCGCGCCGAGACCATGTACTCGAACAGGGCGGGCTGGTCCTCCTTGCCGAGGCGCGCGAGTTCGGGGTCGCTGAGTTGCCGGAAGTTCAAGTCCTCTCCTCCTAGAGAGATGCCGACCGGCCGGGGGGAACGCCGGAGAGCCGACAAAAACTAGCGTCCGTGTCAGACGGAACGTTCGGGGCCGACCCAATGCCTGGATGGGAGCCCCGAACGGAAACGGTAACGCGACGATCGACGCCTGGCTCAGCCGATGGGCGGAGACCAAGGCCGGGCACGCAGCCGCCGGCTGGGGCGCCCTGCTGGCGGCCTGGCGCTGCGAGGCCCAGGACGACCATGAGGACGCAGCGCCCTGTCGAGAGCGCGCCGTCGAGTTCTGGAGCATGGCACTCGATGAGGGAACCCAGATCACCCGGATCGGCCCGGCCGCCGACCAGCTCATCCTGGCCGAGACCCTGCGGCGGCTTGGCCGCTTCGATGAGGCGCGCGACTGCTGCCATCGCGGGCTCTCGGGGCGACCGGCGGACCCGATCCGCTCCGTCCTCGAGTTCGAGCTCGAGCTGCTGAGCGCCGAGGACACGGCGCCGCACGCAGTCGCCGAGGTGCTCAACCGGGGGCTCTAATGACGGAACCGCCGCTCTTCCCCGGCAGCATCCTGGGTCTGCGTACCTGGGCGGTAAGGGTGGTACGGAATGGCGATCTGCGACTCTGCGCCTCGTTCGGCGATTCCCTCTGGGAGGCGAAGGGGCGGTGGACGCAGGCACGATGTCTCTCCGGGCATCACAGCCGGGGAGATCCGGTGCCGAGCCCGGGCTGCTCGTGCGGGCTCTATTCGCTTCACCCACATCTCGAGCAGGCCCTCGAGCACCAGGCGCTCTACTGGGGCGAGACGGAGGCGCAGACCCCGGAGGACGAGCTGTCACTCGAGCTGGGCGAGATCAGCGGCCTGGTCGAGGCAGTCGGGCGCATCGAGGTCCATGAGACGGGTTTTCGCGCCGAGCGCGCGCGACCGGTCGCCCTGATCGTCGGGCAGAGCTGGTCGACGTTTCGGCGGCGGGGGATCGAACGGGTGGCACGGCTTCATCGCGCTGAACTCCTCGAGGTCGACGGAGCCCAGGACCTGGTCGACTATTGCGAGCGCCGGGGCGGGGTTCTCGATCAGGCCGCGCTCGCGACGCTCCTCGAGCCGCCCCAGACGGATGGGCCGGACGTCGTGGACCTCGGCCGCTCGACGTGGACGCCGCCCTCGATGCCTCCGCCCGCCGGTCAGCCCGACGGACGCAGCCGACTTCAGCGGATCGGGGAGGCGGCGATGATCGGCCTCTTCTGGGCGTTCGCCGCGATCTGGTACGCCTTCTGGGCGGCCGTGGTGATCTTCATCGCGGGGGCGATCCTCTTCGGTTGGGGCGACGAGAAGCAGTGGAAGGCGCCGGCGAGAGTGGAGCGGATCTTGGCCGACCGAGCGAAATGCCGGGTCAACGCGGTCGTGCGAGCGAGACGGCCGGTCCAAGAACTCCACCTGCAAATCGCCGCGATCAGCCACTCCGGGAAGGATCTCGGGCGTGCGACCCGGGCGGTCGGCGCCGTACCGAAGGGCCGATCGACGGTTCCGGTGGCGAGGATGAAACCGCGGCTGTGCCACTGGCCTCATCCGCTGCTGATCCGCGTGCGCGCGGTGTACGGACCCCTGCGTGCAGGCCACGTCGCTCAGACCATCTCCAAGCCGATGAGCGGCGTCAGAAAGCCGGGCGTTCCGGCGACTAAATCAAGGTCATGACTCTTCCCGGCCCATCCCGCACGATCATCGTCGAGCCGATCGAGCAACCCGAAACCGCGCCGGCACAGCCGGAGCGAGAGCGTGATCCGGCGCCCTCGGAGCCCGTCCCCGAGCCGGCCGAGGAGCCGACGCCGGAGCGCGAACCGGGGAAGGAGCCCGCCAGGAGCCTGTCGTGAGCGACGCGCCGTTCTTCGCGGGGAGGATCGAGGGGATCCGGGCCTGGAGCCTCTCCGACGATCTCGAGCTTCGTGGTCGCGGCATCGGCTCATCCGAGGCTTGGGCCGCCGACGGCGAGCCGACCCAGGCGGTTTGTCTCGACAGCAACCATCCGGCCCCGCGATCTGGCTGCGAGTGCGGGCTCTATGCGCTCCACCCGCAGGCCCGAATCTCCGACTGGGTCGAGTCGTTCATGACCGATGGGGTCGCAGGTGTGGTCGAGGCCTGGGGCCGCATCGAGCTGCACCAGGTCGGATTCCGGGCCGAGTTCGCTCGCCCGAAGCTTCTCTTCGAGCCGGCGTCGCATCTGGTGAGCTCGGAAAGGCTCACCGGCATCTACGCCGTCGCTCGCCGGTACGGGGTGCCCGTGGTCCCGCTGCCGCGCCCCGAGCATGCAGGCGAGTGGTGTTGGGTCAGGGGGATCGGCCTTGCGCCGGAGGTCCTGCAGCAGACCCTGCTTCAGGGAGTCCGCCTTCGTCTCCGACGGACCTCCCGCGTCAGCGTCGACCGCAGGTGGCTGAGGGTGGGGGTGTGGCCGCAGGTCGTGGGTTCGCCCTCAAGCTCGCCCGAAGAGGTGTACACGCGCGTCCAGGACCTGCCGGGGATCCGGATCTGCACGGTGCGAGTTCGCGGACAGGAGGCGATCGGTGCGTTCGAGAGCGAGGAGTTCGATCCCGGCAGGCGACTCCGCCTCGTGCGCAAGGCCACCTGGGATTACGAGGGCGTGGAGGTGTGCTCGGAGTCCGGCCGGATCCGGCTCGGATCCCTGGCCTGGCCGACCGCGCGGGACGTCGGCCCGCGTCTGGAGGGGGGCCGGATCGTAGAGGTCACGTCGCTGACCCGAAGCATCGGGTTGCGTGACCGCGCGAAGCGCACCGGATTCCTGACGATCCTGGTCGCTCCCGATCTCCCGATCGAGGTTGAACCCGAGCCGGAGCCGACGTTGAGGCTGGAGGGCGGCGACTGGACCGAGTGCGAGCCGAGGGTCGAGCCGTGACCGACCGCTCGAGACGGCCGCTCTACCTGAGCCACGATGTGCACTACGACTATCTGACCGCGCTCGAGGCGGGCCGCGTGGACGACGGACAGGCGTCCGACCAGTGGCGGGAGGTGGGCGAGAGCTTCCACTTTCTCCTGGACCGGCCGGGTGGACGGGTCGTCGGCTTCCGCATCGAAGACTTCTCCGAGTGGCTGCCCACGGACGACGAGGAGCGCGCGATCCTCGAAGCGGGCCGCTTCGAGGCGCCATTGCTGGTGCTGCGGGGCGCCGGCGCTCATCGGATTGCACGTGAGGCCGCGAAGTTCTTCGACGGCGAGAACTCGATCAACCGCGACTTCTTCGACCGCGCGACCGAGTCCGGGGCGAACGAGGAATACGAGCAGGAGCTCTTCTGGTGGCGCTGCTGTCTTCAGTCCGGGGATCCGATGGCTCACTTCGGGCTCGGCTACACGCTCAGCGACCTCGGGCGCTTCAGGGAGGCGCTGCCACACCTGCGCCACTACACGCGCATCGCGGCGCACGGTCCCTGGAGCTGGGTCTGGCTCGCCAGGTGTCAATCCGGCCTCGGGCACTTCGACGAGGCACGGGCCTCGTACC
>CAWJJG010000004.1:0-37846 GCA_963843085.1 uncultured Solirubrobacterales bacterium | reverse complement strand
CGAACCAGTTCAAGAACGGCACCCACATCGAGGTCGACGGGACGATCTTCCGGATCGTCGAGTTCCAGCACGTCAAGCCCGGCAAGGGCGGTGCCTTCGTGCGCTCCAAGCTCAAGCGGGTCGATGACGGCGCCGTGATCGACAAGACCTTCAAGGCCGGCGAGAAGTTCCGGCCGGTCCGGACCGAGAACCGCAAGATGCAGTTCCTCTACGACTCGGGCGAGGCCGCCGTCTTCATGGACAACCAGAGCTACGACCAGGTCGAGATCCCGAAGTCGATCGTCGGCGACGCCCTGCAGTGGGTGCCGCCGAACTCCGACGTCGAGCTGCTCTTCGTCGACGAGCGCCCCGCGGGCGCCCAGCCGCCGAGCGCGGTGGACCTTGCGATCACGCAGACGGACCCGGGCCTGAAGGGCGACACGGCCTCAGGCGGCGGCACCAAGCCCGCGACGCTCGAGACCGGAGTGGTCGTCCAGGTTCCGCTCTTCATCGAGGAGGGCGAGCGGGTCCGGGTCGACACGCGCAGCGGCGAGTACGTGTCACGTGCGTAGGTCGGACCAGCGCCGCGACGCGGTCTTCGCCCTGTATCAGCACGAGGTCACCGGGCGGCCGCTCGACGAGCTGCTCGAGGACGCCAAGCCGTTCTCGGTCGAGCTCGCCAAGGCGGTCGAGGAGCACGGGCCCGAGCTCGACGAGCTGATCTCAGGCCACTCGAAGGGCTGGGCCCTGGGGCGGATTGCGCCGCTCGAGCGCAGCATCATGCGTACGGCGCTCTACGAGGCGCTCCACTCCGAGGACGTTCCCCCCGAGGTCGCGATCGACGAGGCCGTGGAGCTCGCCAAGGAGTACTGCGGCACGGACGCGCCCGGCTTCGTCAACGGGATCCTGGGCGCGGCATTGGCCGAGCACCTGCCCAGCTAGCTAGCATCGCGCGAGATGGAAGCCGAATCGACGGGCGGCGGCGCGGAGGAGCTCGAGCGCATCACCGCGCGGCTCGAGCAGCTCGCGGCTCAGCTCGAGGGCGACGTGGACGATGAGCATGCTGCCGAGCTCGTCCGCGAGGCCTCCGAGTTGGCCTCGCAGGCGGGCCGGGCGGTCGAGGGCACGCTGCGCGGCTCTCAGGGCCCCACCGGGGACTGACGCACAGATGAGCCAGTACCCCGAGGACCTTCGGGAGTTGGTCGACCGCTACCTGACCCGCCTCAGCTTCTCGGAGGCTCCCGCGACCGCGGGCCTCGCCGAGGCGATGCGCTACTCCCTGCTCGCCGGTGGGAAACGGATCCGCCCGGTGCTCGCGCTGGCGACGGCGCGGTCGATCGGCCTGGATCCCGAGCGCGTGCTTCCGGCCGCATCCGCGATCGAGCTGATCCACACCTACTCGCTGATCCACGACGACCTGCCCGCGATGGACGACGATGAGCTCCGCCGGGGCATGCCCACCTCGCACGTCAAGTTCGGCGAGAACGTCGCCATCCTGGCCGGGGACGGGCTCTTCGCGGAGGCGATGCGGCTCTTTTCCCAGAAGCAGGAGGGTGAGCCTTCGGCGGTCCTCGCCGCCCTCGCCGAGCTGGTATCGGCCACGGGTGTCGCGGGGATGGTCGGAGGGCAGTTCGTCGACGTCACCGAGTTCGAGGAGGGTGGCCCCGGAGGCGGTGGCTCGGTCGACCCGGAGAAGCTGCGCGAGATGCATTCGCTGAAGACCGGGCGCCTGATCTCCTCCAGCGTGGGCGTCGTATTGGCCTTGGGTGAGATATCCGAAGGTGAGAGAATTCCGTACCGACGTTTCGCCGATGAGCTCGGTGTCCTGTTCCAGATCGTCGACGACATCCTCGACGTGACCGGATCGGACGAGGAGCTCGGCAAGCCGAGCGGGAGCGACGAGAGGCATGGAAAGCTCACATACGTCAGCGCGTTTGGCCTCGAGAGGGCACGCGAGCTAGCCTCTGAGTCACACCGCAAGGCGCGGGAAGCGCTCGCCGAGACGGACACCCAGACCGACGATCTGGCCCGCATAACCGACTTCATCCACATCCGACACACCTGATGGCCGACGATCCAAAGGACTCGAAGCCCGCGAAGCGCCTGCTCGACGCGGTCGACTCGCCGGCGGACCTGAGAGGGCTCTCCGACGAGGAGCTCCAGCAGGTCGCGCAGGAGGTGCGCGAGCTGATCATCGACGTGATCGGCGAAATCGGCGGTCACTTCGGGGCCAACCTCGGCACCTGCGAGCTGACGGTCGCGCTCCACAGCCTGCTCGACTCGCCCACGGACAAGATCCTCTGGGATGTCGGGCACCAGGCCTATCCGCACAAGATCCTCACCGGCCGCAAGGAGGAGCTCGGCACGATCCGCCAGTACGAGGGCCTAGCGCCGTTCTGCTCGGTCTTCGAGTCCGAGCACGACATCATGGGCGCCGGTCACGCCTCGACCTCGATCGGCTACGGCGTCGGCCTGAAGGAGGCGATGCGGAAGGGGATCGGCGAGGACGGCAAGGTCGTCTCGGTGATCGGCGACGGCGCCCTCACCGGAGGCGTCGCCTACGAGGCGCTCCACCAGGCGGGCGGGCTGCAGACGCCGATGGTGATCGTCCTCAACGACAACGGGATGTCGATCTCGCCCAACGTCGGCGCGCTCTCCCGCTACTTCCAGCGCGTGCGGCTGAAGCCCGGTCTCTATCAGGCCCGTTCCACCACGGAGGAGCGGCTCACGCAGCTTCCCCTGGGCCTCGGCCGGCGCATCGAGCGCCTCGGGCCGGAGGTGAAGGCGGCCATCAAGGCCTACTGGGCGCCCGGTCTCTTCTTCGAGGAGCTCGACCTCGCCTACATGGGCGTGATCGACGGCCACGACGTCGCCTCGCTCCGGCAGGCGCTGAGCCAGGCGCTCGAGGCCGACCGCCCCGTCGTCGTCCACATCCACACCGTCAAGGGCAAGGGCTTCGAGCCCGCCGAGGAGGGCGGCCTCGAGGGCATGGAGAAGTGGCACGCCGCGAAGCCCGGATCGATCGTCGATCGCAAGCCGGCGGAGGGGAAGCCGGTCGTCCCGGTCAGCGAGTCGGACTCCCCGGAGAAGATCGAGAAGCTCGAGAAGCCGCCGCCCAAGGCGCCGCCGCAGTACACCGCGGTCTTCGCGGACGCCCTGGTCGCGGAGGCCGAGCGTGACCCCCGGGTGATCGGCATCACCGCCGCGATGGCGGGCGGCACCGGCCTCAACAAGCTCTGCGATGCGCTCCCCGAGCAGTACTACGACGTGGGCATCGCCGAGCAGGACGCCGTCCTCTTCGCCTCCGGTCTCGCCATCCAGGGCGCCAAGCCGGTCTGCGCGATCTACTCGACCTTCCTCCAGCGCGCCTTCGACCAGCTCGTCCACGACGTCTGCCTGCAGAAGCTGAACGTCGTCTTCGCGATGGACAGGGCGGGCCTGGTCGGAGACGACGGCCCGACCCACCACGGCGCGTTCGACGTCTCCTACTTCCGCCCGCTGCCGAACGTCGTCGTGATGGCGCCCCGCGACGAGGCGATGCTCGTGCACATGCTCCGCACCGCGCTCGCCTATGACGACGGCCCGGTCGCCTTCCGCTACCCGCGCGGAGCCGCCGAGGGCGCGCCGATGCCGGACGCCCCGAAGGAGATCGAGATCGGCAAGGGCGAGCTGCTGCTCCCTGGTGAGCGCGTCGCCCTGCTGGGCTATGGCTACGGCGTCCAGGTCGGCCTGCGCGCCGCGGAGATCCTGCGCGAGAACGGCCTCGAGCCGACGGTCGCGGACGGGCGCTTCGCCAAGCCGCTCGACGGCAAGCTGATCGAGAAGCTCGCGGCCGATCACGACCTCCTGGTGACCATCGAGGAGAATGTCCTTCCCGGCGGCTTCGGCTCCGGGGTGCTGGAGCACGTCGAGGACGCTTTCGCCGACGGCTCGGAGCGGGCCCGCGTCCTGCGCGTCGGCCTCCCCGACCGCTACGTGGCGCACGGCAAGCCCGCGCTCCTCCGCGAGGAGGTCGGCTTCACCGGCGAGGCCGTCGCCGAGCGCGTGCTGGCCGCGCTGGGCACGCGTGAGACGGTCCTCGGCTAGGCCGCCGGTTCGTTTCACAGCGCATTTACGCGGGTACCCTCGGGCTTGTCGGCGAGAGCCCTTGCACAGCGCGCCGAGTAGGGGGACAGGGCAGGCAGACCGGACGGATCCGGTCCGCCCCGTGATTCCGAGCCCTGAGGAGAGCGCGCAGAATGGCCTACCTGAATTGCCCGAAATGCGGTCTGACGATGTTCGACCGCAATCCCCTGATGTCCCCGCGGCACTGCCCGCGGTGTGCCCGGCGAGGAGGAGTCTCGATCGAGCTCGAGCGGATCTCAAGATCCGAAGGGGGCGCCGCGGCGTCCCTCCTCGGGGGGATGCTGCGACGAGACTCCGCTAGCGAACCTCGAGGTCGCGCGGGAGATACAGGCGACGTGAGCGCGGCGACCTGAACGCCCGCAGTCGATCGAACGCAGCGAGCGCACGCGGGGCCAGCGCGATGGCCGCGACGTCGAAGAGGACATAGACCCCCGCGATCCCGCTGGGCGGGTTGCCGGCGGGAAGTGGCGTGTCGGGGGTGGTCGCGGCCCAGTGCCAGGCGCCGATCGACGTCCCGTAGATCTCGAGGAAGCCGACCATCAGGAAGACGCCGGCGTACAGGGTCGCGGCGCGGCCGCGAAGCAGGACGTAGATCAGGAGCGCTCCGGTGATCGCCCCGAGAACGTCGGTTCGGCCGAGCATGAGGAGCCCGGCCGAACCCCATGCGGCCACCAGGGAGATCACGGCCCAGATGAAGGCGCGGGGATGCCGGCGGACCGGGGTGGAGCGACTGATGCGAAGCCCGGCCAGGAAGACCAGGCCGTGCCCGGGAGGTACGAAGGCGGGCAGGTTCTCCAGGCGGTAGGTGTAGGCGCCGAGCACGATCGAACCGAGCACCTCGGCAAAGGTCGCGACCACCACCACGAGCAGGGCCCGGGCGCGATCCTCCCGGTCGAGGAACGCGCACGAGGCGATCAGGATGAGCCAGGTGGCCGCGCCGAGGAGGAGCTGCTCGCCGGCGTTCGCGAAATGGTCGAGCGCGAGGAAGCCGGCGATCACGCAGGCGACCATCGCCGCGAACGGCAGCGGCGCGATCAGCGGGTGATTGGCGGGCTCTCTCCCCATCGCTGGATTTCCTCCTCCCCCTCGTGGGCTCCTTCGCGGGGCCTCCCCGATTGGATCACCCTTGCCAGGCCCGTGTCAACTGCGAAACTGCGCGCGTGATCGAGAGACCCGTGTTCGTCGTCGCGCCGCCCCGCTCGGGAGGGACGGCGCTCTTCCGCTCGCTGGCGAGGGCCCCTGGGATCTTCAGCTCAAGCACCCCGATCCTGGACGGCATCTTCGAGCTCAAGCCCGAGAACCGGGGGTGGGACAGCAATCGGCTGACCGCCGCGGACATCCAGTCGCGCGCCGTCGAGGATCTGCGCACGACCCTCAAGGGCGGCCTCGTCGACAACTCGGGCAACCGGCCCGGCCTCGACGCCTCCGGCCTTCGCTGGGTCGATGGCCAGCCGCGGAACGCCCTGCGCGTACCGTTTCTCGCCAGGGTCGCGCCCGACTGCCAGTTCGTGTACATCCATCGCGATCCGGCGGAGACGATTCCGTCGATGCTCAGCGTCTGGCAGGGAGGCCGCCGCGTCAGCTACGCGGATCTCCCGGATTGGCCGGGCCCGGCCTGGTCCTTGCCGCTGGTTCCGGGCTGGCGCGACCTGGCGGGCCGGCCGCTGCCGGAGATCGTCACCGAGCAGTGGCGTCGCCTGACGGGCATCCTGCTGGACGACCTGGAGCCCCTGCCGCCGGAGCGGTGGTGCGTCACCGACTTCAAGGCCCTCCTGAACGACCCCCAGCGGGAGCTCGAGCGCATCTGCGGGTTCGTCGGGATCGAGGCATCCGAGGACGTCACCAGGCCGCTTCGCTCGCTCCGCGATCAGCTGGCCGTATCGGAGGAGAAGGACCAGGCGGAGGTGCCGGAGGAGCTGCGGGAGCTGCTGCCGCGCACCGACGAGCTGGCCAAGCGCTCGCGGGAGCTGCTCGCGCGCCCGATCGCTCCGCCCCGCACGGCCAAATGGTCGGCCCCGGCCGACTCGCCGCTGCGAAGCGTCTACACGCAGACCTTCCCGGAGTTCCTCAACCAGCTCGGCAGCTCCCTCCTGGTCTCGACGTACCAGACCGGCAAGCTGATCTGCGCCCGCCACGACGGCGGCCAGCTCAACACGCACTTCCGGGATTTCCCGCGGCCGATGGGCCTCGCGGTGGCGCCGGGACGGATCGCCATCGGCACCCGCGCGGAGGTGCTCGACTACCGGAACTTCCCGGCGGTGGCGCCGAAGGTCGAGCCCCAGGGAAAGCACGACGCGTGCTTCCTGCCGCGAAACAAGCACTTCACCGGCGACATCCGCATCCACGAGATCGAGTTCGCGCAGGGGGAGCTCTGGATGGTGGCCACGAACTTCTCCTGCCTCGCGACCCTCGACGCGGAGCACAGCTTCATTCCTCGCTGGAAGCCGCCCTTCATCTCGCAGCTCGTCGCCGAGGACCGCTGCCACCTGAACGGGCTCTGCGTGATCGACGACGAGCCGCGCTACGTCACGGCGCTCGGCGAGACCGACGTCGCGGGCGGCTGGCGCGAGCGCAAGGCGGATGGCGGCGTCCTGATCGACATCGAGAGCGGCGAGACCGTCCTGCGCGGGCTCTCGATGCCTCACTCGCCGCGCTGGTACGACGGTCGCATGTGGGTGCTCGAGTCAGGGAAGGGGACGATCTCCGTTGCGGACCTCGACGCCGGGACCGTCGAGACCGTGGCCGAGTTGCCCGGGTTCACCCGCGGCCTGCTCTTCGCGGGCGGCCTCGCCTTCGTCGGGCTCTCTCAGGTGCGCGAGACGGCGACCTTCGGCGGGTTGCCGCTGATGGAGCGGCTGGAAGAGCGGCTCTGCGGCGTCTGGGCCGTCAACCCTCAGAACGGGCAGATCGCCGGCTTCCTGCGCTTCGAAGAGCTGGTGCAGGAGGTCTTCGACGTTGAGCTGCTGACGGGGCTCCGGTTCCCGGAGATCGCCGAGGAGGGCTCGGACGCGGCGACGAACTCGTTCGTGCTGCCCGAGGCGGTCACCTCCTAGGTTTCCGTCGCGCCCGCGGTTAGGGTGGGCCCAGTGGAGGGAACCACGCAGCCGCTCGATCGAGGCACCTGGCTGGCGCTGATCGCGATGGGAATCGCGGTCTTCGTGATCGCGAACGACTTTTCGGCGATCAACGTCGCGATCCCTCAGATCGAGCACGACTTCAAGACGAGCGTGACGACCGCCCAGTGGGTCGTCAACGCCTACGCGCTCACCTTCGGGGTGCTGATCGTCACCGGTGGCCGGATCGCCGATCTCTTCGGCCGGCGCCGCTCCTTCTTCATCGGGTCCGTGATCTTCGCGACCTTCTCCCTGCTCGGCGGGGCGGCGCAGACCGAGGCGGAGCTGATCGTCATGCGGGTGCTGATGGGCGTCGGCGGCGCCCTCATGTGGCCCGCGATCCTCGGCATGACGTATGCGGCGCTGCCGGAGGAGCGGGCGGGGCTCGCGGGCGGCTTCATCCTCGGAGCGGCCGGGATCGGCAACGCCGCCGGGCCGCTGATCGGCGGAGCGCTCACCGACCTGCTCAGCTGGCGCTGGATCTTCTTCCTCAACGTTCCGGTGTCGGCCTTCGCGATCTTCGTCACCTGGCGCGAGATCAAGGCGGACCGCCCGGAGGTCGAGGACACGAGGATGGACTACGCGGGCATCGTCACCGTGTCCGTGGGGCTGGTGTCGCTCCTGCTCGCCTTCGACCAGGTGATCGACTGGGGCTGGGGCGACCCGCGGATCATCGGGCTGCTGGCGCTCTTCGTGGCGATGATCGGCAGCTTCGTCTTCGCCGAGCGGCGGGCGGGCGCCCACGCGCTGGTCCCCGAGGACGTGATGCGCAACCGCGACTTCGCCTACACCTGCGCCGCCATCCTGCTCATGTCGGCGGTGTTCTTCGCGGCGATGCTCTACCTGCCGCAATACATGATCGGGGTGCTCGGCTACTCGCCGATCGGCGCGGGCGCCGGGATGCTCCCGATGATGGCGACGTTCGCCGCCGTGTCGTTCGTCGCGGGCAACCTCTACGAGAAGTTCGGCGGGAAGGCCCTGCTGATCGTCGGCTCCGGGTGCATCGCGCTGGGACCGGCTCTGGTGGCGCTGTTCGCCGACCACGAGACCCTCGGGGCGATCGTGCCGGGCATGGCCATCCTCGGCCTCGGGATCGGGCTCTTCTATCCGACCGCGACGACCGCCGGGGTGACAGCCGTCGACGAGTCGCGTCGCAGCCTCGCCGGGGCGATCATCTACATGTTCCAGATCGCGGGCGGCTCGGTCGGGCTCGGTCTCACGACCACGGTCTTCATCGGGGCGAGCGACCGCGCGGCGGGCGGGCCGAAGTTCATCGACGGCATCCAGACCGCGTTCGGCATGGACGCGGCGATCGCCGTAGGCGGCTTCCTGATCGCCACCTTCCTGATCGGCGGCAGATGGTCGCCGCACATGCGCCGGCTCCTCCTCGCGGGACATTCACCGCGAGGGCACGGGCCTTAGCGACCACCAGGCCGCTCCATCCGGGAGCGAAGGGCGAACCCGTAGCGACTTTGTGGCGAGCGGCCGCTTGTGGTCGCGGCTCTGTGGCCAAGCCGTGTGTCAGTGCGGCTTGACAGCGAGCTGCCGGCTAGTGCGGCCCGGAGCTGCCGCCGTCCAGCCCGTCGTTCGAGCCGTTCCCGCCGCCACCACCGCCGTTGTCATCGGTCGTGCTCGTCGCGGGGGGCGACCCGGACCCGCTCGTCCCGGAGCCGCTCGTTCCCGAGGTGCCGCTGGGGCCGCTGATGCCGGAGCCGGAATGCTGCCGGTCGTCGCCGGAGCCGCCTCCGGAGGATCCCGAGGGTCCATCGTTCGAGGAGCCCGAGCCGGATCCCGAGCTCGCGCTCGAGTCCTCGCCGGTCGTGGTGGTGTTCCCGCCCGCCTGGGATGAGCCGTGGTCGTCTCCCCGCTCGCGCCTTGCCGGTGCCGGCTTCGGTGCCGGCGAGCTGGAGGCGAGAGAGACCGGCTGCGCGGAGAGGCCGATCGAGTCTCCCGAGATCGCGTTCGCGGCCAGGGCGATCGCGCCCGCGGCCACGATGCCGGTCAAGCCGAGCAGGATGGTCAGCAGTCGCTCTCTGCTGGTCATGTGGAAAAGGCTAGAAGGGGGTGGTTAGGAGTTGGCAAAGTCGGCCGTGGGTAGGATGACCTCGGCTCGGACGCGCCTGCCGTCGACGGCCGCGAGCCTCGCTCCGCCGCCGCGGCGCTTCGCGAGCGCCTGAACGATCGGCAGCCCGAGCCCCGTTCCGGGGGGCCCGCCGCGCCCCCGGTAGAAGCGCTCGAATGCGTGCTTCGCCACCTCGTCGTCCAGCGGGCCGGAGTCGCTGATCACGCCGACCCTCGCGTTGCCGTTCTCGCTCCCGCACTCGATCCGGACCGGAGATCCGCTCGGGGAATACTTGATCGCGTTCTCGACCAGGTTGTCGAGGATCGCGGCGAGCTCGCGCGAGCCCGCGCGGACGACGACCTCACCGCCGTCCTCGAGCGCGATCTCGTGGCGGCCCTCGCTCGCGGGACCGCGCCAGCGCTCGGCGGCGGCGCGCACCGCCTGTCCCAGGTCCGTGCGGTCGTCCTCTGCGGGCTGTTCGCTCGAGGCGAGCTCGAGCAGGTCCTCGACGAGCTGATTGAGGCGCTCGGTCTCGTGCTCGGCCGCCCCGAGCTCCTTCGCGACCGCCGGATCCGAGGTCTTCACGCCCGCCGCCTCGAGTCGAAGCCGCAGACCAGTCAGGGGGGTGCGCAGCTGGTGCGAGGCATCCGCGACGAACGCTCGCTGTGACTCGAGCACCGCGTCGAGCCGGTCCGCCATCTCGTTGAACTCCCGTGCGACCTGCACCTGCTCGGTCGAGCCCCGCTCGGGCGCTCGCGCCTCGGTGTCGCCGGCCGCCCGGCGGCGGGCCGCGTCTCCGAGGGAGCGCAGCGGCCGGGCGATCGATCCGGCGAGGATCCAGGCGACGCCCAGCCCGAGGATGAGGGCCAGGGCCCCGATGCCGACCAGCGCGAAGACGTCCTGGCGAACCTGGTCGCTCACCGCGTTGAGGCTCTGCTCGAGCTCCAGCGCGCCCACCGTCCGGCCGTTGCGGACGATCGGCACCGCAGTGGAGAGGACGTCCCGGCCCTCGTGATGCTTGCCCTGGGCGACCTCGCCGTCGAGCGCCTGCAGCGCGACCGGATCGTCGGTCGGCTGGGGCGGGCGGGTGATCCCTCCGCTCGAGGTGGCGATCTGGCGTCCGTTCCGGTCGATGACGAAAACGAGGCCGTTGAGGCTGACGGCGGCTTGGCGCGTGATCTGCTCGAGGCTCTCCGGGCGGCGGAGCTGGTCGGCCGCCGAGGCGGCGACGACCTGGGCCTGCGCCGCGGAATCGGCCTCCACCTCGGCGTTCACCCTGTCGCTCACGTTTGCGGAGAGGGGGACCTCCAGCGCGATGATGACGACGATCAGCGTGTAGGCGAAGGCCGCGAGCAGGCGGGCGCGCAGGCTCATGGCGGCTAGACCTCGTCGGCCCCCGAGAAGCGGAATCCGACACCGCGGACGGTGTGGATGAAGCGCGGCTCCTTGGGATCGTCGTCGAGCTTCCGGCGCAGGCCGCTGACGTGCACGTCGAGTGTCTTCGTCGATCCGAACCAGTTCATGTCCCAGACGTCCTCGATCAGGGCCTCGCGCGTGATCACGGATCCCGCTCCCTCCATCAGCGCTCGCAGGAGCTCGAACTCCTTTCGTGAGAGCTCGAGCTGACTCCCGTCGAGCGTCACCTCATGCCTTGCCGTATCGAGAGTCAGGTCGCCGATCTTGATCTGCTCGCCATCGTTCGCCCCGGCGACGGAGGAGCTCCGTCTGAGGACGGCGCGCACCCGAGCCATCACCTCGCGCGCGGAGAACGGCTTGACGATGTAGTCGTCCGCGCCGAGCTCGAGTCCCGCGACCCGGTCGGCCTCGGAGCCGCGCGCCGTGAGCATGATGATCGGCACGTCGCTCCGTCGGCGAAGCTCGCGGCAGACGTCCAGGCCGGAGCCGTCGGGAAGTCCGATGTCGAGCAGGACCAGGTCCGGCGCGGAGGTCTTCGCCTTCTCGAGCGCCTCCGAGGCGGAGCCGGCCAGGGCGGGGGCGAAGCCCTCACGCTCGAGAGCCTCGGCGAGAGGCTCGGTGATCGCTCGCTCGTCCTCGACTAGCAGGATGTTCGGCCGCTGAGTCGGGGCGTTCACGGCTTCCATCAGCTTGGCAACGATCAGGTTAAGCCTCGGCAAAGCCCGAAAAGAAGAGACCCCGCCGAAGCGGGGTCTCTAGGGGTACTACAGGGAGGAGAGATATGTGTGTTGTCTGTGGGAGGTAGGCCGGTCTCAGGCGCCGAGCGGACGACTGAACCGCGTTGAAGCGGTCAGCGCCAAATGCGCGGAGCCGAATCCGACCAAAAAGACTGTTGCGACGAGATCCCCGGCGATCGCCGCGATCACACCGACCAGGAACGTTCCGGCGGCCAGCGTGTAATCGAGACCCGCGTGGGCGCTCAGCGGCAGGTTCCCCCGCGCCTCGTCGCCGTAAACCGAGGTGGCGAGGCCGATGAGCAGAACACCGAGAGCGATGCTCAGGGCGCCCACCAGGGGCGTGAAGCCGAGCGCGAAGGGCGCCACCATCAGAAGGGGGGCGGCGGCCACCTCGAGAGCGGCGTGCACGTGAATCGGGATTGCCCTGAACAAAGTCATCGCGAAATTCAGAGTACGAACGTATGTGCGATTCGTGTGTGAGGGCGATCACACCTCGGCCAAGTGGCAGGCGTGGCAAGCAGCTCCCGCGGGGCCTGCCCACTCGCAGGTACGGTTGGCCCATGCCCCGGCGCCGCGCCGACACCCTGCTTGCGGAGCGCGGGCTGGCGCCGTCGCGGACAGCCGCGGCGGCGTCCGTCCGCGCCGGCCGCGTGCGCCTCGGCAAGGACGGGGCCACCGTCGAGAAGCCCAGCGAGCTCGTCGACGAGAAGGCCGAGCTCCTGGTCGAGGAGGGCGAGGAATTCGTCTCCCGCGGCGGGATCAAGCTGAAGAACGCCCTCGATGAGCTCGGTGTCGAGGTCGAGGGGCGGAGCTGCATGGACGTCGGCGCCTCGACGGGCGGGTTCACGGACTGCCTGCTCCAGCGCGGGGCGCAGACGGTGATCGCCGTCGACGTCGGTCACGGGCAGCTCGACTGGAAGCTGCGGCAGGACCCGCGGGTCCTGGTGATGGAGCGGCTCAACGCTCGCGCGCTGGGAGACTCCTACCTGCCCTTTCGGCCCGATCTGATCACCGTGGACGTCTCCTTCATCTCGCTCGCGATGCTGATCGCTCCGATCGTCGCCAAGGCGGCCGATGAGTTCGACCTGCTCGGGCTGGTCAAGCCGCAGTTCGAGCTCGGCAAGGAGAAGGTGGGCAAGGGCGGCGTCGTCCGCGACGCCGCCGACCGGCGCGAGGCGATCCGCAAGGTCGCCGACGCCGTGAAGAAGGAGAATCTGGTCGTGCGCGGACTCGCCTCGTCGGGGCTGCCCGGACCGAAGGGAAATCGCGAGACGTTCGTCTGGGCCTCGCGAAGCGGTGAGCCGTCGGACCTGGACGCCGCGCTGGAGCAGGTGGAGCCATGACCCGGGCGATGCTGATCACCCATACGCATCCGGAGGCCGCCTCCGAGGCGGTGGTCGCGACCGCGAAGGCCGCGAAGGAGGCCGGGGTGGAGCTGATCTGCACTCCCGATGAGCACGACAAGCACGGCCGCTTCGCCGAGGGCATCACGCGAGTCGAGGACGGCGAGCGGCCCGACGTCTGCATCGTGCTCGGCGGCGACGGCAGCATCCTCTACGCGCTGCGCCGCTTCGCCGACACGGGCGTGCCCGTCTTCGGCATCAACTTCGGAACCATCGGCTTCCTGGCGGCCGTCGAGCGCGACGAGCTCCAGGACGGCCTCCGGCGCGCGTTCACCGGCGACTTCGAGGCCATGGATCTCCCCGCGCTCCGCGTGAGCCTGCCGGTGGAGCGGCCGCTGGCGCTCAACGACGTCAGCTTCGTGCGCCGCCCCCATGGCAGGGTGGCCGAGCTCTCCTATGCGATCGGCGGCGAGGAGGTCGGCAGCGTCCGCTGTGACGGGCTCGTCGCCGCCACCCCGGCGGGATCGACTGGCTACAACCTCGCCAATGCCGGTCCCATCCTCGCCTGGGGCGTGAAGGGGTACGTGGTGAGCTTCATCGCGCCGCACACCCTGGCCGCCCGGGCGCTGGTCGTCGCGCCGAACGACTCGCTCCACGTCAGCAACGCCGCGGGCCGCGAGCCGGTCGAGATCTCCCTGGACGGAGAGGCGGCCGGGGAGCTGGCGCCCGGCGACGCGCTCGAGATCCGCTTCGAGGAGTCGGTGAGCTGTCTCGCCCAGGTGCCCGGCACCAACTTCTACCGGCGAATCCGGGAGAAGTTCGGCAAGCTCGCCTAGCCGCGGTCAGGCCTTTGGCAAACTGGGAGTTGGATCGGAATCCCCGGGTAAGGAGGCGGAATGGAGCGCAAGTGGTGGAGCCTGCTGGCGGTCTGCCTGGCGACGTTCATGTTGCTGCTCGACATCACCGTCGTCAACGTGGCCCTGCCCAAGATCCAGGTCGACCTCAACACCGACCTCACCGGCCTCCAATGGGTGGTGGATGCCTACACCCTCCTGCTGTCCGCTTTCACGCTGACCATGGGCACGCTCGCCGACCGCTTCGGGCGGCGGCGGCTGTTCGTGATCGGCGTCGGGCTGTTCACGTTCGCGTCGCTGCTCTGCGGGCTGGCGACGAGCGCCACCTTCCTTCACGTCGCCCGCGGCCTCCAGGGCATCGGGGGCGCGGCGATGTTCGCGACCTCTCTCGCGCTGATCGCTCAGGAGTTCCAGGGCCCCGAGCGAGGCACCGCGATCGCCGCGTGGGGAGCGACCATCGGGGGAGCGGTCGCCGTCGGCCCGCTGGTCGGCGGAGCTCTCACCGACGGGTTGGGCTGGGAGTGGATCTTCTTCGTCAACGTCCCCATCGGGATCGGCACCGTGATCCTCGCCCAGACCCAGGCCGGGGAATCGCGGGACCCCAACGCCAAGCGCCTCGACTGGGCCGGCCTGGTCACCTTCTCGCTCGGGCTCTTCGCACTGATCTTCGGCCTGCTGCGCGGCAACGCCGAGGGTTGGGGGAGCTCGCTCATCGTCGGGTCCCTGGCGGCCGCGGTGGTGCTGCTCGTCGCCTTCGTGATCGCGGAATGGCGACAGGACCACGCGATGTTCGACCTCAGCCTGTTCCGCAAGCCGGCGTTCTCGGGCGTCTCCTACGGCACCTTCGCGATCGGCGCCGGGATGTTCGCGATGTTCCTCTACATCACGATCTACATGCAGAGCGTGATCGGGATGACGCCGCTCCAGGCGGGCGTCCGCTTCCTGCCGCTGACCCTGTTCGCGTTCCTCGTGCCCCTCGCCACCCGCAGGCTGATCGAGAGAGTCCCGGCGCGGGTGCCGCTCACGACCGGGCTGACGATGGTCGGCATCGGGCTGCTGCTGATGCGCGGGGCCAAGCCCGACTCCGCGTGGACGACGCTGCTGGCCGGGTTCATGGTCAGCGGCTTCGGCATCGGGCTCTCGAACCCGTCGATCGCCGGGACCGCTCTGGGCGTCGTGCCTCCGGCGCGGTCGGGCATGGCCTCCGGGATCAACAACACGATGCGGATCGCGGGGGTGGCGACCGGGATCGCCGCCCTCGGCGCCATCTTCCAGAGCAAGATCACCAACTCCCTCCATTCGCTGCTGCCGCAGGCGCCGAGCGGTTTCGCCGACGGGGTCGCCGCGAGCGGCACCCAGGCCGCGAGCCAGGCGCCACCGCAATTCCACGACCAGGCAGTCCATGCGGCGGGGATCGCGTTCACCGATGCCTTCAACGACATCCTCCTGATCGGGGCGCTGATCCTGTTCAGCGGCGCGCTCATGGTCGTCACCCTGGTGCGCCAGCGGGACTTCATCCCGCACGGCGCCCCGGAGGGGGCGGCGGCGCCTGAGAAGGCCGAGGAGCCCGCTCCGGCATAGCGGGCGAGATGTTGCAGCGGGGCGAATCCGTCTTCGCCTCTCGTTAGAACGAGGGGCCAATGCTTCTTGAGCTCCGGATCGAGAATCTGCTCCTGATCGAGCGCGCCGAGCTCCGGCTCGGACCGGGCCTGAACGCCATCACCGGGGAGACCGGGGCGGGCAAGACGATCCTCGCGCACTCGTTCGACCTGCTGATGGGCGGCAAGGCGCGCTCGCATATCGTGCGGCCCGGCGCGGCCGAGGCATATGTGGAGGGAGTGTTCGAGCTGCCGGATGGCCTGCTCGACGAGCCCGAGCTGGCCCAGGTCGCGGAGCGGCTCCCCGAGGGCGCGACCGAGCTCGCGATCGGCCGGCGCGTCTCGGCCGGCGGCCGCACGAGCGCCTTCCTGGCGGGCCGCTCCGCCACCGCGCCGGAGCTCCAGGCCCTCGGCTCCCGATTGCTCGCCTTCTACGGCCAGCACGAGCACCGCAAGCTGACCCTGGCCGGCGCCCAGCTCGAGACGCTCGACGGCTTCGCCGGGGTGGAGCACCTGGAGCGGCGCCGCGCCTACCGGGAGGCGCATTCCGAGGTTTTGCGAGTTGAGCGGGAGCTGGCCTGGATCCGCGAGCGCGAGGGCGCCCGCGAGCGGGACCTCGACATCCTCCGCTACGAGCTGGAGGAGATCGAGGCCGCGAATCCCGACCCCGCGGAGGAGGCGGAGCTGGCGCCCGAGCGCGAGCGGCTGCGCCACGCCGAGTCCCTGCGGGCGGCCGCGGGCGAGGCGCTCGCCGCCGTGGGGGCGGACGGCGAGGGATCCGCCGCCGAAGCGATGGGATCGGCGGAGTCGGCGCTCGCGGCCCAGGAGGGCGTCGACCCGGAGCTCGACAAGCTCGCTGAGACGGCCCGCGGACTGCGGATGGAGGCCCAGGAGCTGGCGGCCGAGCTGCGCGGCTACGCCGATCGGATCGAGGCCGAGCCGGGGCGCCTAGAGCAGGTCGAGGAGCGGCTGGAAGCACTGGACCGGCTGAAGCGAAAGCACGGGGGCACGATCGAGTCGGTCCTGGCCCACGCCGAGCACTGCCGCGCCGAGATCGCGACGATCGAGGGAGCGGAGGAGGCCACGGACCGCCTCGAGGCCGAGCTCGCGAAGGCTCAGCGGCAGCGAACCGATCTCGGCGGGCAGCTGAGCGAGGTGCGAGCCAAGGCCGCCCGGCGCCTGCAGAAGAGCGTCGCGGCGGAGCTCGAGCAGCTCGCGATGAGCGGGGCGAAGCTCGAGGTCAGCCTCGAGCCGCACCCCGAGGGCTTCGGCGCGCTTGGCCAGGAGCGGGTCACCTTCCAGGTCGCGACCAATCCCGGGATGCCGGTCTCCCCGCTGCGCGATGCCGCCTCCGGCGGCGAGCTCTCCCGGGTGATGCTCGCCCTGGCCGGACAGGGCGCGCCAGGCGGGGCGGCCACGTTCGTCTTCGACGAGATCGACGCCGGGATCGGCGGGAACACAGCCAAGGCCGTCGGGGAGCGGCTGAAGAGCCTGGGCGCCGAGCGCCAGGTGCTCTGCATCACCCACCTGCCGCAGGTCGCCTCGATGGCGGACACCCACTTCCGGATCGAGAAGAGCGTCGACGGCGGGCAGGCGCGGGCGCGGGTGGAGCGGGTGGACGGCGAGGGCCTGGTCGCGGAGATCGTGCGGATGCTGGGCGGGAACGACGGCGACGAGGCCGCCGACCGCCACGCGCGCGAGTTGCTCCGCGCAGCCTGATGTCCGCCTCGCCGCTCCTTACATAGGCTCTCCCGATGGCGATCGCTGCTCCTCACCTCATCAGTGGACGGGCCCGCGTGGGCGTTCGCACCAAGGAGCTGGTCCGACGGCTGGAGCCCGGCGGGATCGCGGTGATCGATCATCGGAACATCGACCGGGTCGCGGCCGAGGAGCTGCTTGCCGCGAGCCCGGCGGCCGTCCTGAACGCCTCGCCGTCCGCGGACGGCACGCATCCGAACCTGGGCCCGCTGATCCTGGTCCGGGGCGGAGTGCCGCTGATCGACTCGGATGCTGGACTGCTTGATCGAGTCGGCGATGGGGACACCATTGAGATCGACGTCGACGAGGCGCTCGAGATCGAGGACCTGCTCGCCAGGCTCGACGAAGGGCGGGCGAATGCGACGGAGGCGCTGCGGGACTTCGCCGAGAACACGCTCGAGCACCTGCGCGAGGAGGCGGACGGCTTTCTCTCGCTGGCCGAGCTGCCCGAGCCGCGAACGAGGTTTCGCGGCCGGGACGCACTGGTCGTCGCGCGCGGCGGCGATCACGCCAGCGATCTCGATGCCCTCTCGGGCTACGTAGAGCGACGCGACCCCGTCCTCGTCGGGGTGGACGGAGGAGCCGACGCCCTGATCGACCGCGGCCTCGTCCCTGACCTTGTCGTGGGCGACATGGACTCGGCGAGCGAGGCCGCGCTGAGGAGCGGGGCCGAGCTGGTCGTCCACGGCTATCCGGATGGAGACGCGCCCGGGGCCGCTCGGCTCGGCGCGCTCGAGCTTTCTCACTCGATCGTGGCGGCGCCGGGAACGAGCCAGGACCTCGCGCTGTTGATCGCCTACGAGCATGGTGCACAGCTACTGGTCAGCGTCGGCACGCCTCAGTCCCTGGTCGAGTTCCTCGGCAAGGGCAGGGCCGGCATGTCCTCGACGTTCCTCGCCCGGCTGCTCGTGGGGGACGCTCTGGTCGACGCCAGCGGTGTCGCCCGGCTGCTCGCCTCCGGCTCGCCGCTGACTTGATCCGCCGCGCCAACTACCGGGGCGCGGCGCTCCTCTTCCCGCTGGGCGTGCCCATCCTGGCCGCCGGGCTGATCCTGTCCGCCCTCGCCGGCGTGGAGGCCGGCCGCTGGCTCGGCTACGTGGCGGGCGTATCGCTCCTCGGCGTGATCGACGACCTGCTGGGGGGCGAGGGGCCGCGGGGCGTGCGAGCTCACTGCGCCGCCCTCGCCACGGGTCGTCCCTCGACCGGTGCGCCCAAGGCGCTCGGGACCATCGCCCTGGCGGCCTGGGCGGCGCCGGGCGACGGAGGGGCCTACCTGCTGGACGTCGGCGTCCTGGCGCTCGCCCCGCACGCTGCCAACCTCATCGACCTGCGGCCGGGGAGGGTGGAGAAGGCCGCTGCGCTGACCCTCGCGGGGCTGTGCGCCCTCAGCCGCTCCCTCCAGCCACTGGATCCGGTGTGGCCGTTCGCGGTGGCCGCCGCTGCCGGCGCGCTGATCACGCTGCGCGAGCGGGCGATGCTCGGCGACAGCGGCGCCAGCCTGATCGGCGCGGTGGCCGGAGTGGCCTGCGTCACGGCTCTCGGCCCGGCGGGGACCGCCATCGCGCTCACGGCGCTGATCGCGATTTCGCTCTATGGGGAGTTTCGCTCGATCTCCGCGGCGATCGAGCGAGTTCCGCTGCTGGAGCGACTAGACTCGCTCGGCAGAGTCAATTGAGCCAACCGAAGCCCAGCGACACCCGATTTCTCTTCGTCACAGGCGGTGTCGTTTCGTCCCTCGGCAAGGGCATCGCCTCCGCCTCACTCGGCCGTCTCCTCGTCTCGCGCGGCTTCCGGGTCCAGCTCCAGAAGCTCGATCCCTACATCAACGTCGACCCGGGGACGATGAGCCCGTTCCAGCACGGCGAGGTCTTCGTCACCGAGGACGGCGCCGAGACCGACCTCGACCTCGGCCACTACGAGCGGTTCACCGACGAGAACACCTCCCGGGCCTCCAACTTCACCGCCGGCGGCGTCTATAACAGCGTCATCCGGCGCGAGCGTCGCGGCGACTATCTCGGCGGGACCGTCCAGGTGATCCCGCACATCACCGACGAGATCAAGAACCGGATCCTGATCGTTGCCGAGTCCCAGGCCGTCGACTTCGTGATCACCGAGATCGGAGGGACCGTCGGCGACATCGAGTCCCTGCCGTTCCTCGAGGCCATCCGCCAGCTCTACACCGATATGGGGCCGAAGCGCTGCATGTTCGTCCACCTCACCCTGGTGCCCTACATCGGGCACGCGGGCGAGATGAAGACCAAGCCGACGCAGCACTCGGTCAACGAGCTGCGCCGGATCGGAGTTCAGCCTCACGCGCTGCTCTGTCGCTCCGAGCAGGGGCTCGACCGCGAGATCCGCAAGAAGATCGCCCTGTTCGCCTCGCTTCCCGAGGACGCCGTGATCTCGGCCCGCGACGTCGACAACGTCTACAAGGTGCCGCTGGTGCTGCGCGCCGAGGGGATGGACGACCAGATCCTCGACCACTTCGGCATGGAGGCCCCCGCGCCCGACCTGGCCGAGTGGGAGGAGCTGATCAAGCGCGCCGACGCCTCACGCGAGCGCAAGGTCAAGATCGCGCTGGTGGGCAAGTACGTCCAGCTCGAGGACGCATACAAGTCGGTGATCGAGGCGCTGACCCACGGGGGCTGGGCGCATGGGGTGGAGGTCGAGACCGAGCTGGTCTCGGCCGAGGACATCGACGAGGCCGAGCTCGAGGGCGTCGACGGGATCCTGATCCCGGGCGGCTTCGGCGAGCGCGGCATCGAGGGCAAGGTCGAGGCCGCCCGGATCGCGCGGGAGAAGGGCATTCCCTATCTCGGGATCTGCCTCGGGATGCAGATCGCCGTCGTCGAGTTCGCACGCAACGCCTGCGGGATGGACGGCGCCAACTCCGCCGAGTTCGATCCTGAGACCCCGTTCCCGGTCGTCGACCTGCTGCCCGAGCAGAAGGAGGTCTCGGACCTCGGCGGGACGATGAGGCTCGGCGCCGATCCGGTGAAGCTCCACGACGACACGCAGGCCCGCGAGATCTTCGGAGAGCCCGTCATCTACAAGCGCCACCGCCACCGCTATGAGGTGAACAACATGCTGCGCAGGCGGCTGGAGGAGGAGGGCATGGTGGCGAGCGGGACCTCGCCCGACGACCGCCTCGTCGAGGTGATCGAGCTGCCGGACCACCCCTTCTTCGTCGCATCCCAGTTCCACCCCGAGTTCAACTCCCGGCCGACTCGCCCGGAGCCGCTCTTCCGCGACTTCGTCGGCGCCGCCGCGAAGCGGGCCGAGGATCGCCCGGCCGCCGCTGCGACCGCCGAGGCGGAAACTGCCGCCGAGGAGTCCGCGGAGTCCGAGGACGTCAGCGTCCGCCGCTCGGGCTAGCCGCCGAGCAAGAGCCAGCGCTGCCTGATCACGAGTCCGTCGTCTGTGCGCATCGCACGCAGACCCGTCGGCTCGTCGCCGTCGGCCTCGGCCTCGAAGGCCGCGCGGATCCGCTCCCGATCCGCCTCCGGCGTTCGGGCCTGCTCGAACCACGGCTCGACCGGCATGGAGTGCTCCCGCTCGGCCTCGCTCCGCGGCCTGCGCCCAGCCTTCTCGAACAGGGAGCGGAGCTCCTCCTCGGGGAGGGCGCGGGTGTGGCTCGGGTCGCGCAGGCGCTCGAGCTCGTCGTGACGGGAGCCGCCGGCGACCATGTCGATCAGGGTCACCGAGCCGTCGGGCCGGCAGACGCGAGACATCTCGGCGATCACCGCCTCCGGGTCGTCCATGTGGTGTAGGGCGAACCGGCTGACGACGATGTCGTACTGCCCGTCCGGGAAGGGGAGATCGGTCGCGTCGCCCCGCACGAAGGTCACGTCCTCACGCCCCTCTTCCTGCACCGAGCGGAGCCCGGCGGCCAGCATCGCGTCGGTGAGGTCGACGATCACCGCGCTCGAGCCGGTGCGGGCGAGGTGTCGGCCGAGCTGTCCCGTCCCTCCGGCGACGTCGAGGATCTTCGAGTCCGGCGGGAGCTCGACGTGCGCGGCGATCCAGTCCAGGATCGAGGAGTCACGGAACAGCGAGCCGGGGGCCTCGAAGTTGGAGGCCTGGCCGGTGAACTCCCGGCGGACCACCTCGCGTTGATCCGAGCGGTGCTCCATGCCTGGAAGCTAGCGAGCGCCGCCCGGGTCAGAGATCGGCGATCAACAGCACCAACAGCGCCGTCAGGAACACCCCGGACGCAACCGAGAGCGTCACGATCTTGATCCGCCAGCGAGAGCTGATCCCCGCCACGCCGAAGAGGAAGAGTGAGGTCGCGAGGATCACCTCGGCCAGCGTGTAGGTGGCGGCCCTGTCCTGGTGGTCCTCGGCGTTGTTGATGGCCTCCTGTGCTCGGTGCTCGAGCGTGCGTCCCGCCGGAGTGCGAACGCCGGCCCCCGCTGCCAGCACGATGTTGTGAGTGGAGGCATGGAAGTCGAGCTCGGCCGCGTGCTCCTGGTGCTCGTTCAGGAAGACCGCGCCGGCGGTCACGATCGCGGCAAGGCCGAGCGCGACGGCGATGATGATCTCGAGCCGCCCCTCCCAGGCGGGGGAGGGCGCGTCCGAGGTGTGCCTCACGTGGTGCTCGTGCTGCTCCGGCTGTGCTGGTCTCCGCGCCACGCGGATCTTGTATCAGCGGGCGGAGACGGCGAGCTCTCCCGCTGAATAGCCTGTCGCGCGTGAACGCGGAGGACCAGCGGATGCTCGACCGCTTCGCTCGCCTCTGCGAGATCGCGAGCCCGACCGGAGAGGAGAGGGCGGTCACCGATGCCGTGCTCGAGGAGCTGCGCGGCATGGGCGTGGAGGTGGAGGAGGACGGCGCGGCCGGACCGGCACGGGCCGGCGCCGGCAACCTGATCGCTCGCATTCCCGGGAGCGGTGAGGGCTGGGTCTCGTTCTTCGCGCATCTCGACACGGTTCCCCACGAGGCCCCGATCGAGGTCGTGCGGGAGAACGGCCACTTCACCACCGCCGGAAACACGATCCTCGGCGCCGACAACAAGGCCGCGGTCACCGTGTTGATGGAGCTCGCCGCCCGGCACGCGGCCGATCCGGGGCCGCTGGGGCTGGAGCTTGTCTTCACGGTCGCCGAGGAGGACGGGCTGCGCGGCGCCAAGGAGCTCGACGTCGCCGCGCTCCGGGCGCCGTTCGGCTACGTCCTCGATCACGCGACGCCGATCGGGGAAGTGATCGTGGCGGCTCCGACCTACAAGCGGCTGATCGCCGACTTCACCGGGCAGGAGGCGCACGCCGGGATCAATCCCGAGGACGGCCACAGCGCCATCGCAGCCGCGGGCGCCGCGGTCGCCGGGATGAAGCTCGGGCGGCTCGACGAGGAGACCACCGCGAACGTGGGGATCATCGAGGGCGGCACGGCGTCCAACGTCGTCGCCGGGCACTGCCGGATCCTCGGCGAGGCTCGCAGCGTCGACGGCGAGCGTGCGGCCACGACGATCGGCGAGATGGTCGATGCGTGCACCTGGGCGGCCGGCGAGCAGGGGTGCGACGTCGACGCGCAGGTGATCGAGATGTTCCGCGGCTACCGGCTCGACCCGAAGTCCGAGGCGGTGCGGATCGCCTCGGACGCTCTGAGGCGCACCGGTCACGAACCGAAGCTGGTCGCGACCGGTGGAGGGAGCGATGCGAACGCCCTGGTCGCCTCCGGCTACGAGGCCGTGCTGCTCGCCAACGGCACGGAGGCGAACCACACGCCACAGGAATCGGTTACGGAAGGGGCGATCCTGGAGATGCTTGCGGTGTGCGAAACCGCGCTCGATGAGGCGGCTCAGGCGGCAGTGACTACGAACGGGGGCTAGACGTGTTGAAGCTGCGGCGGGGCATCGTGACGGAGACCGATCCGCTCCGTGTCCGGATCGGAGACGAGGTGCGGGCGGCTTGGGCCGACGAGTCGCTCGTCGGCGAGGTCCGCGAGGGCGACGAGCTGATCCTGAACACGGACGCTCGCGATCTGGGCCTGGGCTCGGGCGGATTCGACATCGTGCACGCGAACCTGACACGCGGCCTGGATCACCCCGGAGCCGAGGAGGCCAAGGCGATGAAGCTCAACTACACCTCGCTCCAGCACCCAGTCGAACCGGTGGAGGCTCGGGAATGGAGCGGCCCTTCACGGCAGATCCCGGTGCTCGTGCTGGGGTTGCACGGCCAGCTCGCCCCGGCCGCCTGGGCCGCCGCACGCGGGCCGGGTGAGCTCCGCGTCGGCTACATCCAGACGACAGGCGGTGCGCTGCCCGGTGCGCTGTCGGAGGACGTCGCCGAGCTCCGGAACTCCGGCCTGCTCTGCGGGCACGTGACGGCGGGGGCGGCGTACGGCGCGGAGCTCGAGGCGCTCACCGTGATCGGCGCGCTGCAGGCGGCCGCCGGCCCGCTCGGCTGGGACGCGGTGATCGCCGGACCCGGGCCCGGGATCGACGGTTCCGGCTCCGAGCTCGGGCACGGCGGCATGGCCGCCCTCGACGCCCTGCACGCCTCGCTCATCCTGGGGCACGAGACCCTGCTGGCGCCGAGGATCTCGAGCGGCGACCCGCGCGAGCGTCATCGCGGCCTGAGCCATCACACCGAGACCGTGCTGCGGATGCTGCTCGGCAACGTCCGCGTGCCCGCCCCGGCCCCTGTGACGGCGCGGTGGCCCCGGGTGGGCGGAGGAGACCGCTCGCTGGGTGAGCTGCACGAGGCGTGCGGCGACCGTCACGAGATCTGGCCGCGCGAGGCGCCGGTCGACGAGTACGCGGAGAGCGGCCTGCCCGCCACCCACATGGGGCGCGGGATCGAGGAGGACCGGCTCTTCTTCGCGGCCGCGCTCGCCGCGGGCGACGCTCTCACGGCCGCGACCTTTGCGGAGCTGGCGGCGTGAGCGACGAGCGCCTGAAGAAGGTGGGAGGGAAGCTCGTCCACCGCGGGCCGATCGCCTCGGTTCGGATGGAGACCTTCCAGTACGAGGACGGCAGCCGCGCCACCCGGCAGGTGGTCGTCCACCCAGGCGCGGTCTGCGTGATCCCTCACGACGGGCGCACCCTGTACATGGTCGAGCAGCCGCGTGAGGCGGTCGAGGAGCCGGCGCTGCTCGAGCTCCCGGCGGGCAAGCTCGACGTCGAGGGGGAGACGCCGCTCGAGTGCGCTCAGCGGGAGCTGGCCGAGGAGATCGGCAAGGCCGCCGGCGACTGGCGCGAGCTGAAGAGGTTCTACACGAGCCCCGGCTTCGCGAACGAGCGCGTCTGGCTCTTCCTGGCCACCGAGCTCTACGACGTACCGGGCGAGCAGACGCCTGAGGAGAGGATCGAGATCGTCGAGTTCCCGCTGAGCGACATCGACGACGCGATCGAGCGCACGGAAGACGCCAAGTCGCTGATCGGGCTCCTCCTGCTCAAGGAGCTCACCTGAAACGGGTTGCTCCTCGGCTTCGCCTGCGGAGCACCCTCGCATGAAGGGACGCGCCACTCGCCGCGGAAGTACTCCGCATGGCGACGATCGCGCCCGAACGACCTACCCAAACGCGGACCTCCGAGCGCTACGAGGCCCTCGTTCTCGACTTCCTCGCGCACCTCGAGTTCGAGCGCGGGCTCTCGCGCAACACGCTCGCCGCCTACCGGACCGACCTGCTCCAGTTCGGCCGCTTCCTCGCCGAGCGGGATAAGGACGCGACCGTCGCGGAGCCCGGCGATCTATCCGACTTCCTGGCGGATGTGGCCAAGGGCGACGGGAACGGCCGGGCGCCCTGCTCCACCGCCACCGTCAACCGCAAGGCGGCCTGCCTGCGCTCCTTCTACCGCCACCTGCGGCGTGAGGAGGAGATCGAGGACGACCCGGCTGCACGCCTGGACACACCGCGTCGCGGCAAGAAGCTTCCGGAGGTCCTGAGCTACGGGGAGGTGCAGCGGCTGCTCGCCCAGCCGCGTGGCGATGACGCGGCGACGCTTCGTGATCGCGCCCTCCTCGAGCTGATGTACGCGTCGGGGCTGCGCGCGTCGGAGACGATCTCCCTGGAGATCTCGGACGTGGACCTCGAGCACGGGATCGTCAGGGCGCGGGGCAAGGGATCCAAGGAGCGCCTGATCCCGGTGGGGGGCAAGGCGATCGCCGCGGTCCGCGTCTATCTGCGCGGCGGCAGGCCGGAGCTGGTTCGCTCCAACGATGAGCGCAAGCTCTTCGTCAACTTTCGCGGCGGGGCCCTGACTCGCCAAGGCCTCTACAAGATCGTGCTGCGGCACGCCCGGACGGCCGGGCTCGGCGATCGGATGAGCCCGCACACGCTGCGTCACTCCTTCGCGACGCACCTGCTCTCCGGCGGCTGCGACCTGCGCTCAGTGCAGGAGATGCTCGGCCACGCCGATCTCTCGACCACCCAGCTCTACACGCACCTCTCCGGCGAGGAGCTCAAGGCGGCCTACTTCAAGGCCCATCCAAGGGCGCACCTGCCTCAGTAGCTTCTAGGGCATGCCCGAGCTGCCCGAGGTGGAGACTGTTCGCCGCCAGCTCGAGCCCGAGCTGGTCGGGAAGCGGATCGTCTCGGCGGCGGTCCTCGACGAGCGCTTGACGAGACCCGAGCCGCCGACCGCCCTCGAGCGTGCCGTCAAGGACCGGGAGGTGACCGCGGTCGCCCGCCGCGGGAAGTACCTGCTGATCGGCCTGGAGGGCGGAAGGACTCTCGCGATGCACCTGCGGATGACCGGCAACCTGCTGCTGCGGAACTCGGAGCACGGGGAGACCGCTGACCTGATGAAGGCCGAGCGGCTCGGGGGCCCCCGCCTGTACGAGCCCGCGCCCGAGCCAAGTCACGTCCGCGCGCGCTTCGAGCTCGACGACGGGCGGACCCTCATCTTCACCGACGTGAGGCGATTCGGGCAGGCGGTGGTCCTCGACGCCGGCGACCAGCTCGACGAGTTCTTTGCGAGCCGGCTCGGCGTGGAGCCACTCTCCGGCGAGCTCACCCCAGAGAGGGTGCTCGAGCTGGCGGAGGACCGGAAGGCCCCGCTCAAGTCGTTCCTGCTGACCCAGTCCCGCGTCGCGGGGATCGGGAACATCTACGCCGACGAGGCGCTCTGGCGGGCGCGGCTCCATCCACTCTCGCCCGCCGGGTCGATGAAGCGCGAGCACGCCGAGCGGCTGGTCGAAGGGATCGTCGGGGCGCTCGAGGCCGGCCTCCAGCACGGCGGAGCGAGCATCGACGACTATCGCGACGCCCGCGGGGAGCGGGGCTCGATGCAGGACGAGTTCCTGGTCCACACCCGAGAGGGAGAGGCGTGCCGCCGGGATGATGGGGGCGTGATCCAGCGAATCGTGGTCACCGGACGCTCGACCTACTACTGCCCGGTCTGCCAGGAGCGGCTCCGGCGCCGTCCGCGCCGCAGGGCGAAGGCGAGGGCCGGATGACGGAGCAGGTACCGCTCCCCGACGGCTTCTCGGTGGGCCACTGGTCGGATCCGCAGGGCCTGACCGGGTGCAGCGTGGTGATTCCGCCGCCGGGAACGAGGGGAGGCATCTGGGTGCAGGGCGGCGGGCCGGGGACGCGCGAGTCAGACACGCTCAGCCCGCTATCGCGGTCCAAGGAGGCTTCCGCGGTCCTGCTCACGGGCGGGAGCGCCTTCGGGCTCGCCGCGGCCGACGGCGTCGCCCGCTGGCTGGAGCAGCACGAGCTCGGTTACTGGACTCCGTTCGGCCGGGTTCCCCTCGTACCCAGCGCGGTGATCTACGACCTCGGCGCGGGTGACCCGGGAGCGCGGCCCGGACCGGAGGAGGGATACGCGGCATGCGAGTCCGCCGAGGGCGGGGTGCCGGAGCGAGGGGCGGTCGGTGTCGGAACCGGCGCAACCGTCGCGAAGGTGCTCGGGCGGGAGCGCGGATCGGCAGGCGGCTTCGGCTACGCCGCGATCGAGACCGGAGCGGGGGAGACCGTCGCCGCTGTCGCGGCGGTCAACGCGGCCGGGGACGTGCTCGCCGAGGACGGGTCGTTGCTCGTTGGCCCCAGAGACGACGACGGCGAGATGGTCCGGGGTGCCGAGCACCTGGTCGCCCTGGAGCAGGCTCCGGAGTACAGGGCCGCGCCCGAGGGCAACACGACGCTCGCGTGTGTCTGCACCGACGCGGCTCTCAGCAAGACCGAGTGCACCGTGGTCGCCCGGGCGGCGACGGCCGGGATCGCACGGGCGGTCGATCCGGCCTTCACCCCGGTCGACGGCGACATCGTCTTCTGCCTCGCCTCGGGGGAGGGCGAGATCCGCGAGTACGGCTCGATGCAGGTCGGGGTCGCGGCCGCGACCGTGGTCGCCGCCGCCGTTCGGGACGCGGTCCGCCGGACCTGATCCGTCCGGGCACTCCGGCAGCTTTGATGGCCATGCCCGGGAACTTCAAGACCGAGGCCGTCGTGCTGCGGAGCATCCGCTATGGCGAGGCCGATCGAATCGTCCATCTCTACTCCGCGACCCGCGGGCGGATCGGTGCGATCGCCAAGGGGTCGAGGCGGCCGAAATCGCGCTTCGGGGGAAGGCTCGAGCCGTTCTTCCGGCTGAACCTAGTCCTCTATGAGGGACGGGGCGACCTGTTCACGGTCACCGGGGCCTCGACCGTCGACGGCCACGGGACGCTGCGCTCGAACGGGGCCGCGCTCGGGTCGGCCGGCCGGGCGTGCGACGCGGTGCTGCGGCTGCTCGACTCGGGCGAGCCGAACGAGGCGGCGTACAACCTGCTCTGCACCTACCTCGGGCTGCTGGATGCCGATCCGGTGTCGTCGAGCGCTCCCGGGTCGGCGCTCGCGTTTCGCCTCAAGCTGGCGCTCGCGGCCGGCTTCTCGCCCGAGCTGGCGAGCTGCGCCAACTGCGGAGAGGCCGAGCACCTGGCCGCCTTCTCAGGGTCGGCCGGCGGAGTGGTCTGCGCGAGCTGCGAGGGCGGGGGCTTCCCGTTCAGCGAGGAGGCACACCGCTTCATGGTCGACGCGCTGGCGCGCCCGCTCTCGGAGGCGCCGGAGGCCGAGCGGCGGGTCGCGGCGCAGGCCGATCGCGCGATCACCGAGACGCTCGAGCACCACGCGCACGTACACCTGCGAGCGGCGGCCTAGCGGCCACCAGGCCGCGACCTTGCCTATGACGGCGGGCGATACATCCGCTCCGTGACGCGGAGCTTGACGCCCTTCGGCGCCTTGCTGACTCGCATGAACCAGGGGAAGAAGCGGCCGGTCACCACCGATCGCTTCTCGCGGTCGTAGGCGCGGAGGGCGTCGTTGACGCAGCGCTCGGCGCTGATCATGCCGGGCGGCAACGGCGTGTCTTCGGTGTGGCCTGCCACCTCCTGCCATTCCGTCTTCACCGGGCCGGGGTTGACCACCGTGAGCGTCACGCCGCTGCCGCGCAGCTCCATCCAGAGGGCCTCCATGAAGGAGATGGCGAAGGCCTTGGTGGCGCCGTACGTCGCCTCGTAGGGGAGGGGCTGCATGCCGGCGGTGCTGGCGACGGTGATCGCGCCGCCCCGGCCGCGCTCGACCATTCCCGGAACGAAGGCGTGGGTCAGCGTGACGACCGCCTCGCAGTTGACCCGCACCATCTCGGCCTCGCGCTTGGGATCGAGCTCCAGAACACGGCCCCGCAGGCCGAAGCCCGCGTTGTTGACCAGCAGGTCCACCTGCAGGCCCCGTCGCTTCACCTTGGCCGCCAGCTCGTCGGCCTCCGCGGCGAGGTCGCACTCGATCGCCGTGGCCTTGGTCGGCAGCTCCTTTGCGAGCTTCTCGAGCCGGTCCTTCCGCCGGGCGACCAGGATCAGGTCGTAGCCGCGCGCGGACAACTGGCGGGCGAACTCTTCGCCGATGCCCGCGGAGGCCCCTGTGATCAGTGCCGTTTCAGCCACGGACCGGAGCCTATTTCGAAACGCATGCCGGTGGTGATGCCGCCGCGGGTGCGAACATCGATGGATGACCACGCAGACGGAGAGTCTCGAAGCGAGGGTGCGCTCCTGGGAGTCCGAGTACCTCTGGGACATTGCAACGCCCTCGTATCCCGCGCAGCGCCGCGAGCCGGAGGAGGACAGCCCGGTCCGGACACCGTTCCAGCGCGACCGCGACCGGATCGTGCACTCGAAGGCGTTCCGGCGGCTCAAGCACAAGACCCAGGTCTTCGTAGCTCCGGAGGGGGACCACTACCGGACTCGCCTCACGCACACGCTGGAGGCCTGCTTCATCTCGCGCACGGTGGCGCGGGCCCTGGGGCTGAACGAGGACCTGACCGAGGCGATCGGACTCGGGCACGACCTAGGGCATCCGCCCTTCGGGCACATCGGGGAGGAGGTGCTGGATGAGGCCCTCCAGGAGCACGGGATGCGCTTCCGCCACAACGAGCACTCGCTGCGGGTGGTCGATGAGCTGGAGCGGGACGGCCGTGGGCTGAACCTGACCGAGCAGGTGCGCGACGGGGTCCTCAACCACACCGGGCCGCAGAAGCCCGCGACCCTGGAGGGGCGCGTCGTGCGGATCGTCGACCGGGTCGCGTACATCAACCACGACATCGACGACGCGCTGCGCGCGGGGATCATCGCGGAGGGCGATCTGCCCGCCGACGAGATCGAGCTGCTGGGAGAGACCGGGGCGCGCCGGATCGACCGGCTGGTGCAGGACATGGTCGAACGCTCGCGCGCGGAGGGGGACATCACGCAGAGCGAGGACGTCGGCGGGGCGATGCTGCGGCTGCGGAAGTTCATGTTCGAGCGTGTCTACCTCGGGGAGGAGGCGCGGGCGGAGCAGGAGCGGGCGAGGGTGGCGCTGCGGACGCTCTTCGACCACTACCTGGCGAACCTGGACGAGGTGCCGGCGACCGATCCGGATGCCGGCCCGGTGGAGCGGGTGACGGACTACATCGCCGGAATGACCGACCGTTTCTGTCTCAGCACCTACGACCAGCTGGTCGCGCGCCAATAGATTGGGCTGATGGCGAGGTTCACGCGCGACACGGTCGATCGGGTCAAGGAGGCGACGGACATCGTCGAGATCGTCTCGGCGCACACCGACCTGCAGCAGCGGGGCCAGGACTTCTGGGGCAATTGCCCGTTCCACGACGAGCGGACGCCCTCGTTCAAGGTCAATCCCCGGGACAAGCTCTACTTCTGCTTCGGCTGTGAGGCCAGTGGCGATGTGTTCCGCTTCGTCGAGGAGAAGGAGGGGCTGGACTTCGCCGCCGCGGTCGAGTCGCTCGGCGAGCGGTACGGGGTCGAGCTCGAGCGGGAGAACGAGGATCCGCAGGCCGAGCAGCGACGGCGGCGGAAGGCGCGCCTCTGGGAGCTCCTCGAGCGCACCTCGAAGTTCTACGAGCGCTATCTCTGGGAGTCCCAGAAGGCCGCGAAGGCCCGGGCCTACCTGGAGGGGCGCGGGCTCAGCGAGGACGTGCTGCGGCGGTTCGGGGTCGGCATGGCACCGAGCGCCTGGGACCAGGTGCTGACGGGGAGCCAGCGCGCGGGATTCAAGGTCGATGAGCTGCTGGCCGCCGGGCTGATCCAGAAGGGGCGGCAGGGCGGGCACTACGACCGCTTCCGCAGCCGGATCACCTTTCCGATCCGCGACCAGCGCGGCCGGGTTCTCGGGTTCGGAGCGAGGGCGCTCAGCCCGGACTCCAAGCCGAAGTACCTGAACTCGCCCGAGGGCGAGCTCTACCGGAAGAGTCACACCCTCTACGGGATCGACCGGGCGCGCGGCCCGATTGCGAAGGCGCGCAGGGCGATCGTGGTCGAGGGCTACACGGATGTGCTGGCCCTGCACCAGGCCGGGGTGGAGGAGGCCGTGGCGATCATGGGGACGGCGATCACCCCCGAGCAGGTGACCATGCTCGCCGGGCTGACCGAGTCAGTGGTGCTGGCGCTCGACGCCGATCGAGCCGGCGCGGACGCGATGATCCGCGCGCAGAAGGTGGCCGGGGGGAAGAGCCTGGAGCTGAGGGTCGCGGCGATGCCGGAGGGCGAGGACCCGGCGGACATGCTCAAGGACGGCTCGGCCGAGCGGCTCATGAAGCTGGTGGACGAGGCGATCGACCTGCCGAGCTTCCGGGTTGAGGTCGCGCTCGGGCGGGGAGATCTCGGGACCGTCACCGGGCGGGAGCGGGTGCTGGAGGAGGTTGGACCGGTGCTGAAGGCGATGGGGGAGACGGCGCTGGGGTTCGACGAGCTGGTGAGGAAGGTGGCCGACCGGCTGGACACCGACGCGAGCCTGGTGCTCGCACGGGTGCGGTCGGCGCCGGAGACGAGTGCAGCACCGACTGGCGATGGCAACGGGGCGAAGCCGCCCAAGCCGGTCGCGGTCTCGCTCACCCCGCGAGAGACCCGGGAGCGGGCGCTGCTCGCGATGTGCATCTCGAAGCCGAAGGAGGGACAGGCGTTCATCGACCGGCTCACCGAGGAGCACCTGTCGCCCTCGGGACGGCCGGCGCTGGCCTGGCTGGGAGAGCATCTGGCCGATCCGATGGCCGGCCTGCCGAGGGACGATCCGGGGCTGACGTCCCTGGTCACGGAGCTCGTCATGCGCGCCGAGAGCGAGCCTGCCTCGGAGAGCGCGATGCAGCTCAACTTCGATCTGCTCGAGCAGCAGCGCCTGGAGGACGGAATTGCGGCCGCGCAGAAGGCGGGCGACTACGTGGTCTCGACGCGCCTGTCGGGCGAGCGGGCCCAGCTCACGGAGCGCATCGCCCACGCGGGCGTCGTCGGCTAGGCAGCGTTACAAAGTCGCCACGGTCCCGCGCACTTTCGGCCACATTTCCCTGCATTTAGGCAGATTCTGAGTCACCATCCGTCCGCCTTCCAGCGGACAATGCCTGCCATGAGCGATCGATTGGATTCGGATCGAGCCAGGCGCAGTCGCCCTCGTGGCGCGCTGGACCGAGAAGAACTCGAGCGCTTGGCCGCCGACGGGCTGACCGTCCGGCAACTTGCGCTCAGGTTGGATCGCAGCCCCACCACCGTGCGCTACTGGCTGAAGAAGTACGGGATCGCACTCAGTCACCCGGGTCCCAAGCGAATTCATGGAGAGGCGGGCGATTCCAAGCCGCGAATCAAGTCGAGATGCAAGAAGCACGGAGTCACAGAGTTCGCGCTTCGCACTGACGGCTACTACCGGTGTCTCCGCTGCAGCGTCGACGCTGTCCAGCGGTGGCGCCGGAATGCTCGCCGTCGTCTCGTCGAGGAGTTCGGCGGTGCCTGTGCGATCTGCGGGTTCGATCATCCGGTCAGCCTCGAGTTCCATCACCTTGATCGCGAGACCAAGGAATTCGGGTTCGCGGCTCGCGGAATCACCCGGTCGTTCGAATCGCTGCGGGAGGAGGCGAAGAAATGCGTCCTGCTCTGCTCGAATTGCCATGCCCAGGTTGAGGCAGGAATCCTGCGTCCGCCGAGGCAATCGACTGGCGCTAACCTGACGCGGCGGCGTGCGGCCTAGCGCCGATTTGATTACAAGCCGTGTTAATCCGGGGTAGCTCAATGGGTGGAGCGCGCGGCTGTTAACCGCGAGGTTGTGGGTTCGAGCCCCACCCCCGGAGCTGACTGACGGAACTAGGAACGAGCCGGCGAGAGCCGGCTCGTCGCGTTCCGGGCTGCCTCCTCGACGAGCTCGGCCGCGGTGACCGCCCCGTCGTGCGCCTGAGACCATTCGGCGACCGCCAGCGCGCGACCGAGGAACTGCGGTTCACTCAGAAGCCGGCGCGTGGCCAGCCTGACCGCCCGCGCCGAGAGCAGCCGGCGCGGAATCGACAGCCCGGTCCCCGACCACGCCACGCGCGCCGCGTTCTCGCCCATGTCTCCCACGGAAGGGCAGACCAGCAGCGGCTTGCCGGCCGCCAGCGCTCGCGCGACCGTCCCATGCCCGCCGTGGCAGACCACCAGGTCGGCCGCCGGCATCGCCTGTGAGTAGAGGATCCAATCGACCAGCTTGGCGTTGCCCGGCACCGCGATCGGCCGCTCGGGCCGGTGCCTGTTCGTCGTCGCCAGGACGCGGACCGGCTCGTCCGCCAGCCCGTCGAAAGCGACCCGCAGAAGCTCGCACTCCGGGTCCTGCGACGTGCTGGGCGCGATCAGCACCAGCGGTCCCTCGCCCTCCGGAATCTCGATCTTCTCACCCGGAATCTCGAAGAACTGTGGCCCGGTCACCCGCACGTGCGCGGGCCACCGACGCGGATACTCCAGCTGCGGAAAGGTCCCCACAATGGCCAGCAGCTCGCTTATCCCGCCGTGGAACCGATCGATCGGCGGAAGCCCCAGCCGCCCCCGGGTCTCGTTGAGCTCGTCCCGGCCCCGGCGCAGCCCCATCTCCAGCAGCGGCCCGGTCGCGCGCCAGGCCATTCGCCCGAACCCGGTCCGCGGCGGGTGCATCCCGACCGAATAGAGCGGCATCCCGGGCTGCTGCACCGGATAGACGTGGGGAATCAGGGTCGCGTGCGGAACCCCGGCCACCTCGGCGGCGAGGGTCGGCGCGAGCGTGAGGATGTCGCTCACCACCAGATCGGGTTCGAACCCCTCCATCAGCCGCGCCAGCGCCCTGGCCGCGGCGGCGGCCGTCTGCCCGTCGGGTGTGTCCGGTCCCGGCGGTGGATACACCGTGTACTCCTGAGCCCCGGTGAAGGCGACGCCCTCGCCCTCGACCGCCTCCCGCCACCGCTCCCAGGTCTCGACCAGCACGTCGTGACCCCGCCGCTTCAGCTCCCGCGCCAGCGCGATGGCCGGGAACGCGTGCCCCGGGTCGCCGAACGCGGCGACCAGCAGCCTCAATCGATCTGAACGGCCCATTGCGCGGACCCTAGGGCGTCACCGCCATCCTTTGATCCATGGCCAAGCGACGCAACAACGCCCAGCGACTCCGCAACTCCGTCGAGGCAATGCCCAACCCCACCAAGCAGGCGATGCTCGACGGCATTCGCTCGAATCGCGTCATCGTCGGCGCCTACACCGACAAGCGCGGCGGCGTCTGCCCGATGCTCGCCGCGCACCGAAACGGCGGCCGCACCAACTTCGGCACCTTCGCCCGGGCCTGGGACGCCTTCACCGGCGCCAACCAGCGGAAGCCCCGCCGCGCCTCACGCCGCGAGGTCCGCGCGCTGGAGGGTTACCTGGAGCTGGCCCTCCTCCGCGAGGGCGTACAAGGCGCCGAGCCGGTGCCAGAGCGACCGCTCGGCGAGGAGGTCCGCGACGTCCAGGCATCCCGCCGGAGCCTCGCCGTGGCCGAAGCCGAGGAGGCCTCGGACCTCTCCATCCAGGACGTCCTCGCCACCGCTTACGCGGAGCACGTCATCGACGAGGACCACGAAGCGATCCGGCCCGAGAACCGGGAACCGATCCGGCACGGCTAACTTGCGCCCGTGCCGCGGGCGCCCCACCATCCATCCGTCTCGGTGATCGTGCCGGTCAGGGATGGCGAATCCACGATCGCCGATTGCATCGACGCGATCCTGGCCACCGACTATCCGCACGACCGCCGCGAGGTCCTGATCGTGGACAACGCCTCGACCGACGGCACCGCTTCCCTGATCGAGTCGCGTCCGGTCACCTACCTCCACGAGCTGACCCCGGGCGTCTCCAACGCCCGCAACCGGGGGATCGCCGACAGCAGCGGCGAGATCCTCGCCTTCGTCGACGCCGACTGCCTGGTCGAGCCCCAGTGGCTGGGCGAGCTCGTCCGTCCCTTCGAGGATCCGGAGGTCGGGGCCGTCGCCGGCGATCTCCAGCATGCCCCGGCGACCACGGCGGCCGAGCGCCAGGCCGCCCGGCTCCTAGGCAACTGGCAGCAGTTCGCCTTCAATTCCGACCCCGCCTATCCGATCACCGCCAACGCCGCCTACCGCCGTGACGTGATCGATCGCATCGGCCCATTCGACCCGCACATGACGCGGGCCCAGGACGTCGAGCTCGGCCTTCGCTTCCAGGAGCGGAGCGGGCTCCGCCTCGCCTACGCGGAGCGCGCCACCGCCCGGCACCGGAACCGCGACACCCAGCTCGGCTTCTTTCGCCAGCAGCTCGGCTGGGCCTACGGCGCGGGTCTGGTGGGCGCCAAGTTCGAGGCGATGGGAGGGCACCCGGTCAAGGCGCCCCGCGCTCGCGAGGTCGGCCGCACCGCCCGCGGGCTCGGCATCGTCCTGGCCGCCAGGGCACGGGGCAGGGGGGAGACGCGCTGGATCGAGGACGCCTGGTTCGACCTGATGCGACAGGTCGCCTGGTGGGCCGGCGCCCGCGCCGGCCTGCGCAAGGGCGCCCGGATCTGGGGGACCTAACCGAGGTCGGGAGTGTCGATTGTGTCCCCGGGCCGCAGGAACATGATCTCCGGCACGAGGCAGTTCGGCGAGGTGGCGAGCAGGAAGCGGACCGCCTCGGCGATGTCCTCGGGCCGGATCATCGCCTCGGCCGCCACCTGCTGCTTCGCGAACTCGGTCATCGGCGTATCGACGAACGCCGGCGCGAACGCCGTCACCTGAATTCCCTGGCCGGCGATCTCCTTCTGCGTCGCCTGCGAGAACCCGATCACCGCGGCCTTGGTCGCCGAGTACACGCTGAGCCAGGGCTGGCCGGCCTTGCCGGAGATCGATGCGGTGTTGACGAGCAGCGCCTTGCCGTGCTCGGCGCCGGCCTCCTTCAGCATCGGCAGGCACTCGCGGGTCATCAGGACCACGGCCCTCAGGTTCACCCCGAGCTGCATGTCGACGAACTTGGTGGTCAGCGAGTCCATCGCCTCTCCGATCCCCACTCCGGCGTTGTTGATCAGAACGTCGAGCCGCCCGTACCGCTCCTTGTGCGTTGCGACCAGTGCCGCCAGGCTCTCCTCGTCGGCCATGTTGGCCGGCACGCTCTGCACGTCGAGCCCATCCGACCGCAGGCCCTCGACCGCGGCCTCGAGCTTCTCGGGCCGGCGAGCCGAGACGGTCAGGCCATAGCCGTTCTCTCCGAGCATCCTCGCGATCGCAAGTCCGATGCCGCTCGAACCGCCGGTGATCAGGGCCGCCTTGTCTGCCACGTCTTCTCCTTTGGGACGACTAACAGCGGCCGCCACCCTATACGCGCCCCATCTAGGATGCCGCCCGTGCCCCGCAAGCCCCTCGCCCTCGCAGTCGCCCTGCTCGCCCTTGCGCTCGTCGCCGGTTGCGGCGGGTCCGACAACGGGACCGGCAGCCGCAGCCGCCCGGCGCCGCGCGCGGCGACCTTTCCCCCGGCGAAGGGCAAGACCCTCCGCCAGGTCGTTCTCTCGGCCCACGCGACGCAGGGCCCCGTCGCCTCCCCGGCGGCCGCCTACTTGCACCTCGGCACCAACCGCTTCCCCTTCGGCGTGTTCAGCACCGCCCATGACCCGATCACGGACGCGCAGGTGGCGGTCTACGCCGCGCCGGGCAGGGGCGTCGACGGCAAGGCGATCGGCCCCTTCCCGGCGAGGATCGAGGACCTGACCACCAAACCCGCCTTCCGGGCCAAGACCACCGCCGACGACCCGAGCGCGGCCCAGGTCGCCTATGTGTCGGACATCCCGCTGAACCGGCGGGGCCCGTGGGCCTTCGCCGCGCTGATCAAGAACGGCGGCTCCTACCAGTACAGCCTGATGCCCACCCCGAACCCGGTCGGCGACTTCCCGATGCCGAACGTCGGCCAGCCCGTCCCGCACATCCACACGCTGACCGCCGGCCAGGTCTCGAACATCGGCCAGATCGACACCCGGGTTCCGCCCGACGACATGCACTCGGACGATTTCGCGAACGTCGTCGGCAAGAAGCCGGTCGTCCTCCTCTTCGCGACTCCGGCCCTCTGCCAGAGCCGGGTCTGCGGGCCGGTCACGGACATCGCCCAGCAGGTGAAGCAGGAGTTCGGCGACAAGGTCGCCTTCATCCACCAGGAGATCTACAACAACAACCAGATCAACGACGGGCCCCGCCCGCAGATGCGCGCCTTCAAGCTCAACACCGAGCCCTGGGCCTACGTGATCGACCGTAGCGGCAAGGTCAGCTCGATCCTGCAGGGGCCGTTCAGCGTCCAGGAGCTCGAGGCGGCGGTTCAGAAGGTCGCGGGCTAGCCGGATCCCTGCGCTTCCCCCTGGGAGGGAGTAGAACTCAGCGCATGGGGGACGACGAGCTCCTCAGCATGCTGGCGGCCGAGGCCGGACGCCGGACGCCGCCGCTCATCGACGGCCTCGAGGCTCTGGCCGCCTCCGATGAGAAGAACTCCGATCGCGTCGAGGAGCTCCGGGTCGAGGCCCATGGGTTGAAGGGCGCGGCCCTCGTCGTCGGCCAGGACCGCCTCGCCGAGCTGGCGAAGCAGATGGAGCAGTTCCTCGCCGGCTGCGTGGACACGGGCCGAATCAAGCCGGGCGCCGCGGCCGCGCTGATCGCCGGCGCAAGCGCCTTCAACGAGGGCGCCCAGGCGGCCGCCGAGGGCGTTGCCGAGCCCTCCTCGGTCGGCGAGTCGATGGCCGCACTCGCCGACTGAGTCAGTCGGCGTGATTGAGGGCGAAGGAGATCGCCCCGAGCACCATCGCGCCCATCACCAGCCAGGCCGGTACCAGCCAGGCGGCGATCTCCGCGACCCGCAGCGCCGGGCGCCTGTAGACCGGCGCGAGCAGCGCGACCAGACTCGCCACGAACACCACGGTGGCGCTGATGATCACGGGCGCCGCGACCAGCGTCCGCGCGGGTGCATCGATGCGGTGATCGAGGTCCCGCCCGAGATGTGAGTTGAGCAGCGCGACGATCGCGACGATCACGAGCGACCCGTAGAGGGCGCCGAGCAGCGGCCAGGTGAACGTCGTGACCTCTGGCTCCTCCTCCGGCGGCGGCACCAAACGAATCTACCCTGGCCTGTACGCTCGCCCGCGAGCGGGCCGGTAGCTCAGCTGGTCAGAGCAGCGGACT
>CAWJJG010000003.1:0-12758 GCA_963843085.1 uncultured Solirubrobacterales bacterium | reverse complement strand
CCTGCGGCGGCGGTGGCGCCCTTCTCGTCGGGGAGACCTCCGCGAAGGCGAGCCGGGTGGCGTCGTCAACGCAGACGTGGACGAACTCCCAGCCCAGCTCACCGGCTCGGCGAGCGCTCCGCCGCCTCCTCTGGCTCTTGCGGTGCCCGACCATCCGGTGCCCGGCTCCCTTGATCCGCCCGAGCTTCTTGACGTCGACGTGGATCAGCTCTCCAGGTCGCGAGCGCTCGTAGCGATTCGGGGGCTCAGGAGGCTCGAGCCGGGAGCGCTTGCCCAGGCCGATCTTCTGCAGCCAGCGCGAGACGGTCGAGATCGCCATGCCGAGGATCTCCGCGATCTCGACGGCGGTCATCCGCAGCCTCCTCAGGACCTCGATCGCGTCGATCGTCTGCCTCGGAGTTCTCGCCGGCACCCGCCTGGGCGCCGAGGAGCGGTCCGCCATCGACTCGCCCCGACGCCGGCGCGCCGCCCACTTGGCGACGGTCCTGGTGGAAACCCCGGCGGCTTTCGCCGCTCGCTGGTGGCTCCATCCCCTCGTTCAACACCCGCCTGGCGAGCAGCTCGCGGGAGTTCGGGCAGGTCCTGGCGTTAGCGTGAAGGTTCATCCGGTGTTCTCCTTGGGTCTGGAGGTCCACACCCCCAGCCTCCAAGGAGGCCCGGATGAACAACGTTCTGAGGAACTACAGCTAGCGGCCGCTTGTGGCCGCGACCCTGATGGCGAAGCCGAAGCCGATCTACTTCTTGCTCGGTGAGTCCTGCACCAGCGTGTTGTTGCCCGGCCCGCCGTTCAGCTTGTCCTTGCCGGGCCCGCCGATCAGCTGATCCGCGCCCGGGCCGCCGAAGAGCCGGTCCTTCCCGGCGCCGCCGCCGAGCAGGTCGGTGCCCGCCCCCCCGATCAGCAGGTCATCGCCGGAGTTGCCGCTGAGCAGGTCGTCGCCGGCACCGCCGTTCAGCTTGTCGTTGCCCGAGTTGCCGAGCAGGATGTCGCGGCCGGAGCCGGAGGTCTCGACATCGTCGCCGCTGCCGCCCTGCAGGCTGTCGCGGAAGCGCCCGCCGCGCACGCGGTCGCTACCCGAGCCGGCGAGCACGAGGTTGAACGCAGAGCCTCCGCCCGTGTAGCGGTCGTTTCCGGGGCCGAGATCCGCCGCCGCGCCGGTCCCATTGCCGAAGCCGGCTGGCAGGTCGCGCTGGCCGAAGCCGGCGTCGGTCCCCACTCCCGAGAGGTCGACCCGGTCGTTCCCACGCCCGGCAACGACGTCCACCTCGGAGACCTTGGCGCAGCCGATCGCAGCGCCGTGTGGGTTCTTGCCGTTGACCTTGACCAGCCCGTTCCTGCAGACGACCCCGATGCGGTCGGAGCCCTTTCCGCCCGAGACCCTCAGCAGACCCCCGCTGACGACGGCTCTCACCTTTGCCTGCGCGATGCCCGGGCCTACGAGCAGGACCACGGCGGCGGCGGGAAGGGCGAAACGCAGGACTATGCGACGGGTGAGCGTGGGCATGGGCAATGAAGGAACACCGGGAGCATCGCTAAGTAGCTGAATCGGCGCGTCGCGGGGGAGAATTCCGGATCGCTCCAGCTTGTGGGGGTTATGGCCACCTCGGATGGATCGGTCGATCGGGTGATCGCGAGGCTCGCCGGCGGCGCGCACGGGGTGGTCACACGGAAGCGCCTGCTGGCCGCGGGGGTGACGCAGGAGGGGATCAGGGTTCGGATCAGGCGCGGCTCGCTGATCGCCGTCCACCGGGGCGTCTACCGGGTGGGGCATGTGGCGCCCAGCGTTGAGGCCCGATACCTCGCCGCCGTCTCGGCTTGTGGGGACACAGCTCTCCTGGTTGCGCGCGCGGCCGCCTACCTCTGGGGCCTGATCAAGGGCTCACCACCCCGCCCGGAGGTCACGGCAGGGGTGTGCCGGCTGGTGCCGGGCGTGGTCACGCATCGGGCCCGCCGAATCCACCCCGACGATGCCGCCATCTGCTCCGGAATCCCGGTGACTGCGGTGCCGCGGACGCTTGTCGACCTTGCCCAGGCCCTCACGGAGCCTGCCCTCGCACGCGCCTGCCATGAGGCGGAGGTGCGCCATCGGACCACGCCCGAGCAGGTCGAGGTCGTGTTGGCCAGACTGCCGACGCGACCCGGAGCAGCGACTCTTCGCCGGATCCTCGATGGCGAAATTCCGGTGACGCTCAGCCGGCTCGAGGCACGCTTCCTCGCCCGGCTGCGGAACGAGGAGCTGCCGATGCCGCAGACCAATGTCCTCGCCGGGGGCCGCCGGGTCGACTGCCGCTGGCCCCGGGAGCGGGTCACCGTCGAGCTCGATGGGTATCGGTATCACGCCTCGCGCCATGCGTACGAGCGGGACAGGCTCCGAGAGCGACAGGCCTACGCGCGCGGTGACGAGTTCCGGCGCTACACCTGGGCCGACGTCGTCGAGGACCCCACGATGATGCTGCGTGAGCTGAGGGCCCTGCTCCACCCGGACCGCTCCAGCTAGTGGGTTTCATGGACACCGAAACTGGAGCGTTCCATCCCCGACACCCTCCGGCGCCGTTCAATGCCGGTGTTCGTCCCGGCGCTACTCGCCCGCGATCAGCGTGTGCCAGACCGGCAGGAGAGGCTTGTTGTAGTAATTGAGCGCCCCCTCGCGCAGGGCTGCGATCTCGTCGGAGTACCAGTAGCGTTCGAAGTCCTCATGGCTGTCCCAGACCGAGGCCTGGCGAAAGTGCAGGGGGTCCTCGACGTTCCGGGTCAGCGACCAGCCCTTGGCGCCGAAGGCCATGGCCCGGGCGGCGCCGGGCTCCCAGATCTCGTACCAGCGCTCCGCCCGGAAGGGGTGGACGTGCCATTCGATGTAGACGATCTCGAGGGTCCCGGTGTCGATGGACGGCTGCTCCCAGGTGCCCTGGGCCGGCTCGGGGGTGCTCATGCGCCCACCTCGGCCCGGATCGCGCCGGGGCCGTCCTCTTCCTTGCCCTCGTCCTCGCTCGTCGCGCCCACCAGGATCGAGATCTTGCCGAGATGCTTGTTCTCGTGGAGGAGCTGGTGAGCATCGGCGACGCCCTCGAAGCCCATCACGCGCCAGAGCACCGGCTGGATCTTGCCCTCTGCCATCAGCTCATTCGCCCGCCAGCACTCGTAGGCGTTGGCGAAGTGCGAGCCGATGATCTGCTTCTGCTTCATCCACAGGTAGCGGACGTCGAAGTCGAGCGTGTATCCCGAGGTCGCGCCGCAGATCACGACCTTGCCGAACGGCTTGACCATGAACACCGACGTCGGGAAGGTCGCGCGGCCGACGTGCTCGAAGACGATGTCGGGAGCATCGCCGAGGATCTCCTTGACCCGCTTGGCGAACTCGCGTGAGACCTTGAAGCGGCCCTTCTCCGCCTCGCGGTCGCTGATGTTCTCGTCGTCACGCATCATGCCCGTGAAGTCGTTGCGATTGACGTAGTCGACCGCACCGAGCCGCTTCACCAGTTCCCCCTTCTCGTCGGAGGAGACGACGCCGACCGCGTTCGCGCCGGCCGCCTTGCAGAGCTGGACGGCGAAGACTCCGAGGCCGCCGGCCGCGCCCCAGATCAGGACGTTGTGCCCGGCCTGGAGCTTGCACTGGTCCATCAGCATCCGGTAGGCCGTGAAGTAGGTGAGCCCATAGGCGGAGGACTCCGCCCAGGAGAGGTTCTTCGGCTTGGGCAGCAGCTGCTGCGCCTGGACCTTGGTGAACTGGGCGAAGGAGCCCCAGGTCGTCTCGTAGCCCCAGATCTCCTGGCTGGGCGCCGCCATCGGATCCAGGCCGTGAACCTCGACGTCTTCGTAAGAGGCCTGGTTGCAGTGGATCACGACCTCGTCACCCGGCTTCCAGCGGGTGACGCCTTCGCCGACCTTCCAGACGACGCCCGAGGCGTCCGAGCCGGGTATGTGATGGCCGTACTCGGGGTGGTCGCCGTAGCCGAAGACGGACACGGGCTTGCCGAGAGAGGCCCAGACGTTGTTGAAGTTGACCCCGGCGGCCATCACGCGGACGATCACCTCGAAGGCGCCCGGCTGTGGCACCTCGATCTCCTCCACCTGCATGGCGTCCTTGGGCTCGCCCTCGCGCTCCTGGCGTATGACCCAGGCGGCCATCTTCTCGGGCAGCTCGCCCGGCTGGACATCGAGCTTGGATACGTCGGCGATCTCTACGGCCAAGGTCACTCCTGTTGTGAGAGGGCGCGCGTGAGCGCGACCCGATTACCGGTGCTCTGACGGACGCGTGGGATCGTAGTCAACCGTCCCACGTCAGGTTCTCGTCCGGTCCCCCGACTACGTTCGAAGATCCATGGAAGCGTCCGAGAAGCCACAGCTGCCGCTTGAGCCCGAGGGACCCGGCTCGGTCCGCCTGCTCGGGGACCGGATCGTGATCGAGGGCCTGACGATCGCCGACGAGCAGACGGCGCGGGTCGCGCGCGAGCGAGCGAAGGCGGGGGAGGAGCCGGCGAAGACGATCCGGCGCGCGGTCGAGATCGGCGCGCGCGTCCTCGACCGCGAGGAGACCGCGGTCGAGGTCGACTACGTCCGGCGCGAGTTCGAGCAGGTGACGAGCGCCCATCGGGAATCGATCGAGACGAAGAACCGCGAGGCCGTCGAGCGGATCGAGGAGGGCCTGCGGCGGGCCCTGGGCGATGAGGGCGCCGAAGGGGCCCTCGGCCAGGCTCTCGAGTCACACAGCGTGGAGCTCTCGGAGCAGATCGCCGAGACCTTCGGAGAAGGCCGCGACGGCGCCGTCCAGGCCCAGATCAAGCGGATGCTCGACGAGCGCGACGAGGAGTTCATGCGCCGGCTTTCGGCCGACGACGAGCGCAACCCGCTCGGCCCGATCATGGCGACGCTCCGGACCTGGGCGCGCGAGCGCAAGGACGACCAGGACACGCGCGACCAGAAGCTCGAGGCGAAGGTCGACGAGCTGCTCAGCCGCGCCGCCGAGCTCGCCGGTCTCGACCAGGGCCGCGAGGCGCTGGAGGAGGCCGAGGAGGCCGGCACCCGCAAGGGGCGGAGCTTCGAGGATCGGGTCGACCGGTCGCTCGAGCGGATCGCCGCCACCCGCGGCGACGCCTCGTCTCACACCGGCGGAGAGGGCGCCGAAGGCGGAGGGAAGAAGGGCGACACGCTGATCGAGCTCGGGGCCGCCAGCGGCCCCGCGGTGGGGCGGGTGATCTTCGAGGCCAAGGACAAGCGGCTCTCGAAGAACGAGGCATGGAAGGAGCTCAACGAGGCGATGGCGTCGCGCGCGGCCTCCTTCGGGGTCCTGGTCGTCGCCGGAGAGGACCGCGTGCCCGCGGGACGGGAGACGCTCGTCGAGTACGAGGGGAACAAGCTGATCGTCGCCGTCGATCGCGAGGAGCCCGATGGACTGGCGCTCGAGGTCGCCTACCGGCTGGCCGCCGCTCGCGTGGCGATGGCCCGCGAGCAGGACCTGACCGTGGACGCAGCGGAGGTGCAGATCGTGGCCGAGGAGGCCGTGACCTGCCTGAAACAGGCGCAGGCCATCCGCTCCACCCTGACCGGGATCAAGACGAGCTCGGAGAAGGCCCGCGCAGGGCTCGACGAGATGGTCGAGGGCGTCCGCGCCCGGCTGGAGCGGATCGAGGCCTTGATCGAGGTGGCGAGCCCGGAGGAAGGTGAGGCCTGACTTGACCCCCGATCTGACCCCGCGAATATTCCGTCCAGCCCCGGTCTAGGGGATCATGCTTCCCCTGGCCGGCGACGAAAAGGACCAAAGAGCACGCATGGAAGCGTCCGAGAACAAAGGGCTCCCTCCGCGGAGGGGCGGTGGGGCCGGCCTGCATCGAATCGACCCGGCCCGCCTCGCGCACACGCTTCGGTCGGCCGAGCATAGAACCGGCTACGCCCGGCTCGAGGTCATGCTCAACTCGGTCCTGCCGCGCTTGGTTGACGACGCTCGGGCCTCGGGCGACGCGCGCTACTAACGGGCGGCTAGGGCAGCAGCAGGTCGTTCTTGCCGGAGGGCCGCTCGGGCCCGACAGTGAAGTTGAATGGGCGCACCGCGATGCCGTTGACGCTCGCCTCGTAGCTCCCGCTCTTCAGGTTCATCTTGAAGGTCTCCGCGTCGCCGGGTGCGATCTGGTCCGACCCGGCGCTGACCGGCCCGTGAATCGCCAGGCTGCCGGTCCCGTTGGTGAGGTTGGCGACCGTGAAGTTCACGAGGCCGGCGCCGAACTCCCTTGGAGAGACACCGACCCCGTCGGTTGCGATCTTCACGCTCACCTCCGCGGGGATGGGGGGTCGCGGGTCGTTGTTGAAGTCGTTACGGCCACAGCCCGCGACGACCACGACGACCAGCAACGTGGCCGGCAAGAGCAGCGCTCTGCCCCTCCTCCGCAGCATGCGCCGAGGAATCTAGCCGAATGACGGGACGATCCGCCTCAGTGCCTCAGGAGACGAAGGGAAGCTCGACCACCTCGGCGGTGGCGCCGCCATCGCCGATGGCGAGCTGCTCCCCCTCAGCGGCCTCGCGGCGAACGATCGCGAGGGCGATCGCTCCGTGGGCGGGCGAGAGGCACGCGGTGCCGATCGCGCCGACCTCCTTCTCGCCGAGGACCAGCGGGTCGCCGTGTGCGGCGGGCGCGCTCAGACGAAGACCGCGCAGCGTCCGGTTTGGCTTGCCGCGGTAGTGCAGGCGGGCAACCGGCTCCTGGCCTATGTAGCAGCCCTTCTCGAAGTCGACCGCCCGCTCGACGATGCCGGCCTCCGCGGGCATGTGCTCGGAGCTCATCTCGAGCCCGAACCTGGGCCGCCCCGACTCCACGCGAATGATCTCCGCGGCCTCGTCGCTCACCCGAACGGCGCCGGCCGAGGAGAGCGCAGTCTCGAGCGCGTCGGTGTCATCGGGCTCCACGATCAGATCGATGCCGAGGTCGGTGGCGACCCCGAGCACGTCGATGCCATCCCACTGTCGAAGGCGCTGGAAGTGTTCCGGCCGCAGACCCTCGAACCCGGAGAGCTCGGGCGAGCGCGGACCGATCAGGGAGACGATCGACCAGCGGTCGGTGACATCCTCGATCTCGACCTCTCGGCCGATGCTGTAGGTGCGCAGGTGCTTTCTGACCGCGTCCGCGGAGACTGGCTCGAGGTCGAGCCAGAGATCACCCTCAGCGAGGTGCAGCACCCGCATGTCGGAGGTGAGGTGGCCCTTGCGATCGAGCAGGGCCGCGTAGCACCCCGCTCCAGGCTCCAGCGCCTCGATGTCGTTGGTGAGCTGGCCCTGCAGATACTCGGCGGCCTCGGCCCCGGAGACCAGCAGGGCGGCGCGCCCGCGTCGCAGGAACCCCGCCTCCTCGCGGAGAGCGCGGTACTGCCCGTCGAGCTCGATCTGCGTTGCGCTCTCGGCCACGTGAACAGTGTAGAAGTTAGTTCATCCTAACTTCAGAGTTTGGATCTGCTTCAATACCGCGGATGCCGGCGCAGGCTCACAACGCCCACCCGAAGCGACGCACCAACGAGGGCGCCGAGAACTACGCGAAGGCGCTCTACGAGCTGCAGGCGCGTGAGCCGGAGGGGGTGGGCACCACGGCCGTGGCGGAGCGGTTGGGCGTCACTCCCGCATCCGCCTCCGGGATGCTGCGGCGCCTTGCCAAGGAGGGAGTGGTCGAGTACGCCCCCTACCGGGGGGCCCGCCTGACGCCGGAGGGCGAGCGCATCGCGCTCGAGATGATTCGCCACCACAGGCTGATCGAGCTCTTCCTCGCCGAGGTCCTGGACATGCCGTGGGACCGGGTCCACGAGGAGGCCGAGGTGCTCGAGCACCACATCTCCGAAGAGCTCGAGGAGCTGATCGCGGCCAAGCTGGGGGAGCCCGCCCTCGATCCCCATGGCGATCCGATACCCGACCGCGACCTGGCGATCAGGTCCGACGACTCCGTGCCGCTGACCGAGGTCGAGCCGGGCGAGGAGGCGGTCTTCACCCGCGTCTCCGACAGCGACGCGGCGATGCTGCGCTACCTCGCGGAGAGGTCGATCCAGCCTGGGGCGAAGCTTTCGATCAGGAGCCGTGAGCCGTTCGGGGGTCCGGTGATCGTGGAGATCGGGGGCCGCACCCACCCGCTCGGCCCGAAGCTCGCGGAGAGCATGAGGGTCCGACGTGGCTGAGGAGGAGCTCGGGCTCGTCGATCCACTGCCAGGGGAGCTCTCGGAGCCCCCGGCTCCCGGAGACCTCCTTGGCGGCGCCGAGGACGTGCTGCCCGAGGACGTCCTTCCCGGCGAGGCGGCGGTCAACCGGGCGGCTCGCCGCTCGCTCGACGGACACGCGCGCGGGTTGGCCCGGATCTGGCCGTTCCTCGGCCCCGCGTTCATCGCCGCCGTGGCGTACATCGACCCGGGCAACTTCGCCACGAACATCGCGGGTGGGGCGAAATTCGGCTACCTGCTGCTCTGGGTCGTTCTCGCGGCGAACCTGATCGCAATGGTCGTGCAGACCCAGTCGGCCAAGCTCGGGATCGCGACGGGGAGGAACCTGGCGGAGGCGTGCCGGGACACCTTCTCGCGCCGCACGTCGATCGGCCTCTGGCTTCAGGCCGAGATCGTGGCGGCCGCCTGCGACATCGCGGAGGTCGTCGGCGCGGCGCTGGGGCTCAACCTGCTCTTCGGGATCCCCCTGTTTCCGGCCGGCATCCTCGCCGGGGTCGGGGCATTCGCGATCCTCGGCCTCCAGCAGAAGGGCTTCCGGCGGCTCGAGGCGGGGATCGTGGTGCTGGTCGGCGTGGTCGTGCTCGCCTTCGCCTTCGAGATCTTCGAGTCTCATCCCGACGGGGGTCAGGCCGTCCACCATCTCTTCGTCCCTGGCTTCGACGGGACCGAGAGCATCCTGCTGGCCACGGGAATCATCGGCGCCACGGTGATGCCCCACGTCATCTACCTGCACTCCGCGCTCACGCAGCGCCGCATCGTCGGTCGTAACGACGGTGAGAGGCGCAGGATCCTGCGCTTCGAGCGCATCGACGTGGTGATCGCGATGGCGCTGGCGGGCGCGGTCAACCTCTCGATGATGGTCATGGCCGCAGCCCTATTCCACGGCAGCGGCTTCACGGGAGTTGACACGATCGACGGCGCCTTCGATGCGCTCAAGAAGGTCGTCTCGCCGGGCGCGGCGACAATCTTCGGTGTGGCCCTGCTGGCGTCCGGCTACGCCTCGTCGTCGGTCGGGACCATGGCGGGCCAGGTCGTGATGCAGGGGTTCATCCGCCGGCGTATTCCGATCTTCGTGCGTCGCGCGATCACGCTGACCCCGGCCCTGATCGTGCTCGCCATCGGCGTCGACCCGACCGCCGCCCTGGTTGCGAGCCAGGTGGTGCTCTCCTTCGGCATCCCGTTCGCCTTGGTCCCGCTTGTGATGCTCACCCGCCGGCGCGACCTGATGGGCTCGCTCGCGAACCCGGACTGGCTCACGGCCTTGGTCTCCTTGCTCTCGGGGCTGATCATCGCCCTCAACGTCTTCCTGGTCGAGCAGGTCTTCATCGGCTAGCGGCCACTCGTGGCCGCGACTCGATGACGAAGCCGTCGGTACTCTGCGTCCGTGGCGCTCGCAGAGGACTTCGAGGCGGTTGTGGAGACGCTCCCGGACGACTGGACCGACCTCGAGCTCGACCTGCGGATCGCCGACGAGACCCGATACGTCGATGCCGCCGTGATCCTTTCCCTGGTGAACGCACAGCCGTACTCGCGCGCGGACTGGCACTGGCGGATCAACGTCGCCCATCGCTTCGGGCACGCCGCGGCGGCCGAGACGGTTCGGGGAGCCTTCAACAAGCTCGATGGCGAGGGCATCGGCGGCGAGCTTCGGGTTCGGGACTCCCAGGAGGGCCGCGCCGAGATCATGCAGTGGTGGGGCCGGCCGGACAGCATCCGGCGGGACTTCGAGCGCCGACGAAGCCTGTGACCGGCTTCGCCATCAGGTCGCGGCTGTAGCGGGCCGCTTAGACGAACCGCTCCGGGTCCGGGACCCGGAAGAAGGACTGGATGACGGAGGCGAGCTGGTTGGCGATGATGCGCGCCCTGTTCATCTCGGTTCGCGTCCAGGGGCGCTCCTCCTCGCACATCGCCTCGACGATGCCGATGCTCTCGCCGCGATGCACGACCGGGACGATCAAGAGCGTCCGGTAGCCGAGCGAGAACATCAGCTCGACCTCGAGCCTGTCCGCGCGCGGATCGCCCACCAGGAGCTGCGCTGACTCCTGGCTCTCGAGAACGCGTCCGGTGGTCGGATACTTCTCCACCGAGAAGTACTCCTCCTCGGGCTGTGTGCCGCTCTCCGCGAGTGTCTCGACGACCTCCATGTCGGGGTGCCACTGGGAGAGTGCGACCTTGTCGGCATGGAGCTCTCCCGCGATCAGGTCCAGGGCGTTGTAGAGATCCTCACGCGACCTGGCGTTGGCGAGCCGGGCGCTGAGGTGCTCGAGGCGGCGGTCTCCGGCCGAGATCGTCGGGCTGTCACCGCCCGGTGTCGAGATCAGCGCCTTGGCGAGTGCGTTGCGGCAGGTCTCGGCGGCTGGACGCGAGACCCGGCTCCAGGGGGGAGCGGGGCGTCCGATCGCGTACCCCTGCCCGCAGGGAACGTCGAGGTTGGAGAGCGCCTCGATGTCGTCGTGGTTCTCGATTCCCTCGGCGCAGACCGTGGCGCCGACTCGGCGCGCGAATCGCACCAGTGACTCGACCAGCGCCATCCGCACGGGATCGGAGTGAATCGCGCGCGTCAGCTCGAGATCGAGCTTGACGATGTCCGGGCGCACCCACATGACCTGCTTGAGGCCGGCATATCCGGCGCCGGCGTCGTCGATCGCGATCCGGGCGCCGTGCTCGCGAAGCTGGGCCAGCGAGTCGGCGAGCAGGCTGTCGCCGACGTAGACCTCGTGTTCGGTGAGCTCGATGATCACGTCGGAGAGGTCGTCGGGAAGGACTCGCTTGACGGCATCGGTCGAGAGCGCCGATGGGCTGACATTGACCGCAAGGTGGGTGCTCGGGGGACGGCCGGGAGTCTGCAGGGCGGCCTCGATCGCGGCGGCCTCCAGCTCGGGGCCGAGACCGCAGGCGTTCGCCTGGGCGAACCAGGTGGAGGGGGGACGGTCGGGGGCGTCGGGGAAGCGGGCGAGCGCCTCGTAGCCGACCAGACGCCCGGTGGTGAGGGAGGCGACCGGCTGGTAGAGCGGCTCGATGGCCCTCTCGTCGAGGATGCGCTGGATCTCCGACCGCTGGGGCGCGTCGCCGCTGAGCCGAACGTGGTCGGGATCGAACCGGCGGGTCCGGGACTTGCCCGATCGCTTGGCCCAGTACAGGGCTCCCTCGGCCAGCTGCAGGAGAGTTCCGGCGTCATCTGAGTCGACGGGGAAGACGGCGACGCCCGCGGAGCAGCTGAGATCGGATCCGGCGGGGGAGAGGCCGGCGACGGCCCCGCGCACGCGCTCGGCGATCTCCTGCGCGGCCTCGGCGGAGGTGCCGGGGAGGATCAGGGCGAACTCCTCTCCGCCCGTACGCGCGGCGATGTCGCCGCGGCGGACGGCCTTGCGGAGCTGCGCGGCCACTCCCTCGAGGACGCCGTCCCCGAATGGGTGGCCGTGCCTCTCGTTGACCGCCTTGAAGTCGTCGATGTCGATTGCGACCAGCGCGACCGGTTCCCGCCGCACCGCCGCCTTCTTGAGCTGAGTGCGAAGGGCCTGCTGGAAGCCTCGATGGTTGATCAGGCCCGTGAGGGTGTCGGTCTCGGCCAGATCTCGGAGCTCCACGCGTTGCCGGTAGAGAAGGACCGTCAGTACAACCGTGAACAGCATGCCCACACCGGCGAACGCTGCCAGTCCCGAGTCGCCCCGGGTGATCGCCAGCCCGATGACAGTCCCCCAGATGAGCGAGAACCCGACGGCAGCCCAAGGCAGCACCCTGCGGCGGGAACTTCGGGGATGCGCAGAACGCCCCACGGCAGCAAATATCGGAACGTCCCTCGAGAGCTACATCCCTCATTTTCGGTCAAATTGCCTGCGTGGACGCATGGCCTTGGGGGCGCGTCAGACTTAGGCAATGGCCCGGATCGCCGCCCTCGTGCAGGATCTGATGCTCGCCAGCCGGGTGCAGACCTCCTTGCAAGCAGCCGGGCACCAGGTCGAGCAGGACGCTGAAGTGCCGGATGAGCTCGACGGGATCGACCTCGTGGTCGCCGACCTGGACGCGGTCCCGCCGGAGCGGCTCGGCGAGCTGGGCGTTCCCGTGATCGGCTTCTACTCACATACGGACGTCGAGATGAAGAAGCGGGCTGAGGAAGGTGGGTTGACGATGGCGATCCCGCGGAGCCGGATGGTCAGGGAACTGCCGGAGCTGGTGAAGCGCGCGCTCGACTAGCCGCAGACGTTCTCGGCGAGACCACGGGAAACGCGGTCGGCGGATGAGGCGTCGATCACGCCGTTGCGCGTCGCCCACTTCACCCAGGACATCGCGGGAACACCGATCAGCAGCGAGGTGAACTGTCCACCGAGCGAGAAAGCGTGACCCTGGAGCAGCGCCTGGAACTGTGAGGCCTGTGAGCTCTGATCGAGGTCAGGAACCTGGTGAACGAGATCGTTGAGTGCGGTTTCGGGTTGATCACCCATGCGTCGGTATCCGGGGTCGAGCGCCGACGCGAGTCTGCGTCCCAGGGCGCACCGATCCGGCTTCGTCGCCAGAACCAGCTCGGGGTACGTCGGCGCGCCGAATTGGTTGACCCGGAACTCCCGCACCGGGATGC
>CAWJJG010000002.1:0-352246 GCA_963843085.1 uncultured Solirubrobacterales bacterium | reverse complement strand
AAATTGGGTACGGCCTGAATCGAAAATCGCGGAGTTTGCGCTCAACCCGGCGCCGGCACGCGTGCTCCCGGGAAGTAGTGGACCCGCACGTGCGCGCCCCGCTCGCTCTCCCCGATGAAGGTGAAGTCCGAGATCACCCAGTAGCCGGTGTTGTAGTAGCTCTTCAGGAACTCGTTCTCCACCTCCATGAGCATTCCAGGCGCCCGGGTGTCATCGCCGGCCACGAATCGGTCCCGGAGATGGTCGCGGCTGCTCCAGAGCAGGTTCAGCGAGAGGTTCTCCATGCGATGGTCCGGGGCGACGTAGGTCCGGTAGTGCCACAGGTCAAGCCCGAGCTGCTCGTTCGGCCGGATGTAGGCCGTTGAGACCCCGGCGAGCTCGTTGCCCGGCCCGATCGCGACCATCAGCACCTCGTCGGTCCTGCGCTCCGCCTCCTCCCGGAGCATCGCACCCTCGCGGACCCACAGCTCGAGCACGTCGCGGTCGGTCACCGCGTCCGTCTCGCCGATCGGAACGATCCGGTGTCCCTCGTGAAGTGAGTGGTCCTGCTGCGCCCAGGCGGCCTGGGTGGGCGACTCGGGCATCCCCGGAGAGATCGTCGCGTCTCCGAAATAGCGGATCCGCACCTGGCTGCCGTCGGGTTGCGTTCCGGCGTAGAGCAACTGGGTCTCCGGCCAGATCGCCTCGGGCTCGGCGCCGAGGAGCTCGGGCGGGACCACCACGCAGATTCCGACCGGGCCCGATCCAGTCGACGCAAACTCGGCATCGAGCGCGTCATAGGCGGCCTGCAACATCTCATCCGCTGCGTCAGCCGCCTCGGACGACAGGAGGACACGGTAGACGTAGAAGTTGCGGCCGCCGATCAGCCCGACCGCTCCCTCGTAGGCGGAGTTGACGCCGACGACCTCCCCTGACTCGCCGAGCAACACGCAAATGACCTCCGCAAGCCGCCGCCGGGCAGTCTCCCCCCCGAGGGCGCCGAGCTGTGACCAGAAGGTGAGGATCCGGTCACCGAGGTCGCCCTCGGTCCGGCCGCGCACGACCTCCGCCCTCCTCCCTCCGGTCACCCTTGCCATGCGCCCAACATATTCGAAGGAAGGGGCGCTGAGCCAGGCCCAGCGCCGGGCGGGAACACCTAGGTGACGCGGACCCGCGCGATGGTGGAAAGGGACTGGTAGTAGACGTCCCGGCCGAAGCCCGGCGCCGGGAAGAGAAACCCCTGAATCGCCGACGGGACCTCGACCCGTGCCTTCTCGGCCCCGGAGTCGAGGTCGAGGACGACGAGCGAGTCGCCGCCGAGCGATCGGCTGGCGCGCATGGCCCGCGCGCTCCGTGCGATGACCGGCCCGGCCGCCGCGACCGCCCGGCGGAGGGGACCGCGCCGGAGCGCCGCGTGACCCCGCCAGTCCCCGACGACGAGCTCCCGGCTCTCCGGATAGAGGATCAGGTGACCGGCGTGCGCGAGCCCGTCACGGCGCCAGAGGGGCTCCAGCTCGTCGCCCTGCAGGCGCCATGCCCGGACCACCGCATTGCCCGCGTCGTAGGCGACCACGACCCCGCCCACCGGGTCCCAGCCGGGCGGATTCGACTCGGTGCCATACGGGTGCCCGCTGATCTCGACGGAGCTGGTCGAGCCGTCATCCAACCTGGCCCACCAGAGGCGAAGCGGCGAGCTTTCCGACCCGCTGCCGAGCATCGTGTGGTCGACGCTGTTGCGCCCGTTGTCCATCCAGAAGATGTGCTCCGGTGTCACCACCGGATCCCAGCCGTAGCCCCGATCCGGAGCCGGCCCATATCGCGGACGCCAGGCTTCGTCGAGCACCAGCTCACCTGCGTCACGATCGAACCGCAGCGCGAACATCGCGGTCGCGCCGATCGCGAAGACCGTCCCTCCGTCGCACGAGAGACGGCCGACCGAGGGCTCCGGCAACCGCAACGGCTGCGCCACCGGCAAGAGGCTGACGGGGTCGAGCACCGAAACCGTCGAGGGCTCTCGGCCCGCCGGCGCGTCGCAGTCCTTGGTGACGAGCTCCCCGCCGTCCAGGACGACGAACGAGTTGTAGGGACGATCGACCGGAAGCCGGTGCGAGGCGAGGACCTCCAGGTCCGGGCTGAGCCGGTGGGCCCAGCGTCCGAAGATCGCGTGCAGGTCCCCATTCGCGTGCGCAGCGATCCCGCCGGGCCAGAACCGGCCGCCCGGCAGGCGCGGTGTGGACGCGGTGACCTTCAGCGTCTCTGGATCGAGGCGCTCTACCCACGCCGTCACGTCGCCCGCCTGCGGGCCGCCGGCGGGCATTCCGTGCCGGAGGGCGTAGAGCTCACCCGGCTCGCGCCGGACAAGCGCGTCCGTCGCGAACGCCTCGTGAACCGCGGCGACCTCCAGGCTCTCCCCCGGCTCGATCCCGAGACCCTGCCCCTCCATGGCGCCCCACCTTCGCGGGCCGCCGTCCTCGCAGGTCCAGGGACGTGGCCAGTACGCGCCGGAGCTCAGGAGGCCGGCACCGCGTCCGAGCGGCCGATCACATGCCCCTTCGAGTCCAGGGCGCGGACTGCGAACACCGCCGCGGAGCTGCTCACCTCGATCTGCGTCTCGAAGGAGCGCTTGCGGGCCGTCGCGATCCGCCGCAGTGATCCCGCACTCGGACCGGCGAGGAACTCCCACTTCGCGACGCGGGTGGCTCCGTTCCAGCTGGCGTAGAGAGAGACCGTTCCGTGGCGCTGGGCGACGATCACCGGCTTCGTCTTCGGCGTCGCGCTCCAGGGGAAGCGGTACGTGCGGTAGGTCCCGTCGTCCTGGGGCAGGCTTGCGTCGAGGAGCAGCTTGCCGCGCGAGGAGAACTCCGAGAAGAACGGCTCGGAGCCGAAGCCGACGAACACGTTCCCTCCGGGAAGCCTCTGCAGGCTGCCCTCACTCTGCGCCGACGTCGTGCTCGACCGCGCGAACTGGTGCACGAGCTTCGCCTTGTGCTTCCGGAAGTTGAGCTGCAGGATCAGGCCTCGCGAGAAGGGATTCAGCTGCGGCGGCCCGGCGCCGTCGTCGAACATCGAGATGCGCCCGTTGCTCAGCATGTGGGCGTCGTGCTGGAAATTGAACAGGGCTCCGGGGCCGAAGCGGAAGTTGCTGCCCTTGCCGCCCAGCGTCCAGAGGAGGCGGCCGCTCGCGCGGTCGATGGCGTAGACGCCGGACGTGTCGCGCGCCGAGATCAGCACCCGGTCGTGCTTGAGCCTCTGGATCGCGTTGATGTGGAAGGCGTCGTAGAAGGCGCTGTTCTGGGGGGTCGCCTGCGAGGTCTCGAGCGGGATGTGGCCGTAGGAATGCCACTCCCACTCGACCAGTCCCGTCTTCACGTCGACCTGCTGGACGATGGAGTCGATCAGCGGCGAGAGGGTGCCCGCCGGCGTGCCCGGGAGGTGGACCCGGATCAGCGAGTAGATGGTGAAGAGAGCGCTTCCGTCCTTCGTGAGCTGGAACTCGTGCAGGTCCATCGGGTAGCCGTTGCCGGCATGCACGACCTTGATCACGTTGTAGGCGTGGTTCGCGATCACGGCGCCGCCGGCGCCGAACGCGGCGACACTGACCGTCCCCTCCCACCAGGTCAGCACCTTGCGTCCGCGGTACTTCTGGATGCGCACGTTGGCGGCGACCTCCGGCGGGGTGAGCTGCCTGAACCAGACGAGGTTGCCAGCGGCGTCGGTGATCATCGGCCCCCCCGGCCCGACCGGATTGATCGTCAACGTGTTGTTGCTCCCGGGGTGAACTATGGGCGAGGGCAGGGGAGCAAGGAAGACGCTCCCATTGCCGCGCGCCCGCTTGGAGCTCCTGTTCACCGTGATCCGCGGCGGGGTCAACCTGGGCTCCGTCACGAAGTGGTCGAGCTTGTCCGGTTGGTTCGTGGACAGGTTGAGGTTCGGGAGCTTCGGCCCCAGCGTTGCGACCGTGAACGAGTACCGAATCGGCTTGCGCCCCTTGATCCGGATCTCGACCGAGACCGTCTCACCCTGGGTGAGCGCCTGATCGGGCAGGAAGCTCGCGCCGCGATGGCCCGAGTAGGAACGCAGGCTCCCGGTATGGGGCCCTGACACCTGTCCCGTCACCTGGACCGACCGGATCTGCTGGCGCGGCACCCCGAGAATGCTGATCTGGGTCTGAGGGGAGGCGTCGGGAGTGCTCGGCTGCGGCGAGATAGTCAGGGCCGAGGCGTGAGCACCCGCCGGCGCGGCGAGCGCCGCGATGGCGAGTCCCGCGATCAGATATCTCCTCCCCGGCTCCATCGTGCACAAGGCTAAGCGCCCCCGTCGGACGACCCCTCGTCAGTACTGCGGTAAATAACGCCCGGCCGGCGGCAGAGATGGGTCCGGAGCCAGGTGGACGCGTCCGCGAGCTCCAGCCGGCCGGCGACCAGGTCCTGCTCGAAGGCGATCCCCTGGTCACCGAGACGACCGTCCGGGGAATCCGCCGGGTCATGACGCAGGTGCTCGGAGATCCAGCGGGTCACGAGCGCACCGCCGAACATCGACGCCCGCACGTAACCGACGAAATGCCGTACCTGACCGACGCTGCCATCGTCATACCGTTGCTTGAACCCCTTTCCGCGGATGCGGTTGCGGCCGCCGCGGGCAAGATCGGTGAGCGCGCGTCGCCCCCTGCTGATCCCGCCCGCCTGCTGCCCGAGGTCGAGAAGGAACTCGTTGACGTTGTCGTCGTTGTCCGCCAGATACCCGGCGAGCCCGGCGAGGCGCTCACAGGCCGTGCCGCTGAGATGGAGGCTCGCCGTCGGATCCGAGTCATCCCCGAACGGGTCGAGCACGAAGTACGCGAGCACCGCGCCCCCGAGGACACAGACCACCCCGATGGCCAGCACCGCCTTCATCCATGGAGTATTGCTTTGCGCGCGCACCCGCAATGAAGCGACGGATCGAACAGCTGACCCTCGGGACCGACCCGTCGCCGTGGGGCGAGGCGGGCTTCGACGTCACCGGCGACGCGATGCGCGTCGGTGAGGTCGTCCTCTCATTCGGAACCGGCGAGCCCATTGCCGGCTGGATCCTCTCCGGGGCCGGCGACGAGGTCGACGGCCTGCCGCTGGCTCAGCCGTCCGGCGCCGATCCGGCTGCCTCGGCGCATCCCATCGGCGCCCTCCGCGTGGACCATCTCGTGGTCTTCACCCCGGATCTCGAGCGCACGACGGCCGCGCTCGAGGCGATCGGCGTCGAGCGGCGCCGCGTCCGAGAGGCCGAGGCCGGCGGCTCGCCGCTGCGCCAGGGGTTCTTCCGCCTCGGCGAGGTGATCCTCGAGGCCGTCGAGCACGCCGACGTCGAGCCGGGCCCGGCCCGGTTCTGGGGCATCACCTTCGCCGTCGCCGACCTCGATGCGGCGGCGGAGATGCTCAGCGACCGGCTCGGCTCGATCCGCGACGCGGTTCAGCCCGGCCGGCGAATCGCCACGGTCAGGCGGGAGGCGGGCCTGGGCCTGCCGGTCGCGCTGATCAGCGAAGCCTGAGCCCTAGTCCGGGTATTCGTCCTTCCGCCAGGAGCGGGGCTCCTCCGGCGGCTCCTTCGGGGTGCGGTCGATGAGGAAGGAGTGGAACGGCGCCACGAACGGGTCGGGCGCCATCACCTGGTAGGTCAGGTAGACGGTCCCGTTATCGCGCGCGAAGGCGATGTAGCCCGGTCCCTCGCGCAGCCCGTCCTTCAGGTCCGCGCCAACCTGCTCCCCCCACTCCACGAGCCAGTCCGGCGGGTCGTCGAGCATCTGCTTGACCTCCGGGATCTCCTGCGCCTGCTCGGGGGTCAGCGCCAGGCCCATGTCGAAGGGGAAGTCGCTCTCGTAGGTCGAGACGTAGGGAAACTCCCAGCCCATCCGCTTCTTGTAGGCGGCGAGCTCCTCGATCGGCGCGCGAGAGAAGCAGAGAAAGGTCACGTCCCGGTGGTTCAGGTGGACGAGCGGGCCACTGAACTCGTCCCCGAGGCTCGTGCATCCGGGGCAGGCGCCCTTCGTGTAGTCGGGCCCGTACATGATGTTGTAGGCGAGCAGCTGAGAGCGGCCGTCGAAGAGCTCGGCGAGGCTCTTCTTGCCGTCCTCGGTGTCGAACTCGTACTCCTTCTCCACGGGGACCCAGGGCAGCTCGCGCCGCTTCTTCTTGATCTCGTTGTTGCGCTCGGCCTGCTCGGCCTCGAGCTTTGCGAGCTCCGCCCGCGCCGCCTCCCATTCCTCGCGTGTTCCAGTGCTGTGGTCAGGCATCCGTATTCCTCCTTTGTCCGGCTATACCCCGAAGACTCGCCACGACTCGGAAACTCATCGCCCCCGCGCCGTGTTTGATTCGTGATCCCGATGAAGCACACGGCACATGGCTACTGGCTCGAGGAGGCCGGCGATCGCCCGCCGCTGCCCGTCGCCGATGGGGAGCTGAGCTGCGACGTACTCGTGATCGGGGGCGGCTACACGGGCATGTGGGCGGCCTGGCAGATCTCGCAGCTCGAGCCGGAGGCGAGTGTCGTCCTGCTGGAGGCCGATCGCTGCGGACACGGGCCGAGCGGCCGTAACGGCGGCTTCGTCAACGCCATGTGGTTCAGCCTCCACACCCTCCGCGAGCGGATCGGCGACAAGGCGGCGGCCCGCGTTGCCCGGGCGGCCCAGGACGCCGTCGACGAGATCGGCGGCTTCTGCGAGGAGGAGCAGGTGGATGCCTGGTACCGGCGCGGCGGCTACCTGCAGCTCTCGGCGGCCCCCGCGCAGGACGGAATCTGGGACGAGGCAGTGGCCTCCTGCCGGGAGATCGGCGCTCCAGATGCGGCCGAGGAGCTGAGCCCCGACCAGGTCGCCGAGCGCTGCCGCTCGCCGCGCTTCCGCGCGGGTGCCCTCTATCCGGGAGCCGCCACGGTGCAGCCGGCGAGGCTCGCGCTCGGGCTGCGCGAGCGGTTGGCGGAGCGCCCCGGGGTCCGAGTCTTCGAGCGCTCACCCCTGCGGCTTCTGCATGCCGGGAGCTGGGGCTGTCTCGCCGAGACCCCGGCCGCGCGGATCCGGTCGAGGGCGTGCGTGCTCGCCCTCGGCTCCGCGAGCGGCGCCGCCGGATCACCGCTGCGAGGGCGCCTGACGGTGACCTCCAGCCACATCGTGCTGACCGAGCCGGTGCCGGATCTGCTGGAGGAAATCGGCTGGACCGGAGGAGAGTGCATCACCGACTCACGGGCGATGGTCCACTACCTGCGGACGACGCCCGACGGGCGGATCGCCTTCGGCTGGGGCGGCGGGCGGATCGCCTGCGGCGCAAGGCTCGGCGGGCAGACCGAGCTCGATCCCGGCGTCGTGCAGCAGGTCGGCTCCGACCTGCGCTCGTTCTTCCCGGGGCTCGAGGGCCGCCGGCTCACCCATGCCTGGGGCGGCCCGATCGACGTCTCGCCCACCCATCTGCCCACGGTGATGCCGCTCGGCACGAACCGTGTCCATGCTGCCTTCGGCTACACGGGCAACGGGGTTGGCCCCTCGATGCTCGTCGGCCGCATCCTCGCCTCACTCGCGCTCGACCGGCGGGACGATCACTCCCGGCTCGCCCTGGTGGACCCCGCGCCGCGCCGCGTTCCGACGGGCTTCGCCGCGTGGCTCGGCGGAAACGCAATCCGAGCCGGCCTGCTGGGCAAGGAGGCGGCCGAGGAGCGAGGCGAAACGGCAAGCCCGCTCAGCCGCGGCCTGGCGGGGATTCCCGAGCGACTCGGATTCCATATCGGGAGGTGATTCACAGCGATAGCCTGATGAGTGCCTTGACTCAGCTCTATCCCCAGCTCGGGTACCAAGACCCGGAGCGGGCGATTGCCTGGCTGGAAGCGCTCGGCTTCGAGCTGCTGATCACCTGGCCCTACCCGGACGGAAGCCTCCGTCACGCCGAGCTCAGGCTCGGCGACGCGCTCGTGATGGTGGGCGGATCCCTGGAGGAGGTCCAGCATCCGGAGCTCCGGGGGCGAACCGTGGGACACGGCACCTACGTGCGGACCGATGACGTCGCAGCCATGTACGAGGCTGCAATCGAGGCGGGAGCGACAAGCGTCTTCGAGCCCGAGCCGACCGAATGGGGCACCGAACGGGCTCGCGTGCTCGATCCGGAGGGTTACGAGTGGTCGTTCGGGAACTACACGCCGGGCTCGGATTGAGCGGAAAACCGAATCGATCTCCGGAAAGTCGGGTCAGCGTGATACGTTGACTCTGAGTCAGCGGGAAAAGGGAGCATGGAAGCTTCTGTAGGTCTCAGGATTCGCAGCTTGCTCGCCGCATTCGCATTCGCATTCGCGATCGCGGCGTCGTTGGTGATCTCGCCCGCCGCCAGGGCCGGCGTGGTCATCGACGGAACTCCCCCTCCCGGGAACCCCGGGTGCCCGACGATCGCCGACAAGCCGGGAGCCATCCCGCACGTCGACTACACCGGCACGCAGCACATCACCTACTGCTACGGCCCGATCAACATCGCGCCCGGGCAGAACATCATCAAGCTGCGGACCGCCGTTGACACCGCGGGCGCGAAGCTCTGGCCCCAGGAGCCCGGGTACATCACCCGCTTCGACCCGGAGTTCATCTACAAGGACGGGACCGTCCCGCGCGTCGACGTCGTCCACCTGCATCACGCCGTCTGGCTGGTGAACGGCCATCCGCAGTTCGCCGCCGGTGAGGAGAAGACGACCGAGCAGCTGCCGCAGGGCTTCGGCTGGAGGAGCGAACCCGGTGACTCCTGGATCCTCAACGACATGCTGCACGACCTGCTGGCGCAGACCTCGCAGGTCTACGTCGTCTGGCGACTCGACTTCGTCCCCGACACCTCACCGGCGGCCAGCACGATGAACACCGTGACCACGCAGTGGATGGACGTCGCCGGGCAAAGCCTCTATCCGGTTTTCGACGCCCTCCGATCCGACGGCCACAACGGCACCTACACGTTTCCCGACCAGGCCCCGGCCGCGGATCTCCATCCGTGCACCTTCAACGGAGGCGAGGCCTCGTGGGCACCTGGCAGCCACGGCTGCCTGGGTGGGGCCCAGACCTGGAAGGTGGGGGACCATCCCGAGACGCTGATCGGCACCGCCGGACATCTTCACCCCGGCGGCCTCAACGACCAGCTGCGTGACACGCGCAACGGCCACACCAACACCCTCTTCACCTCGGCCGCTCACTACTACGAACCGGCGGGAGAGGTTTCGTGGGACGTCGCGATGAGTGCGACGCCCGCTGGATTGAATCCCGGGGACCCGACCTGGCAGGTGCAGGTGGAACCTGGGGACAAGGTCAGCGTGCATGCGACCTACGACACCTCGAGAGCCGACTGGTACGAGGTGATGGGGATCATGCCGGTCGCCGTCTACGACGGGACCCTCCCTGGATCGCAGGATGCACAGGCCCAGGACTGCCCGTCGAGCGGAAGTCCTCCACCCGGGTGCATCCCGCAGGATGGGGCCGACGGGAAGCCGGTCCTCACCCACACGCACCTCGCCGAGAACGATAACCACGGCGGAGACCCGACCGGCGTCGCTGATCCGTTCTCGCTGCCGAGCGCTCCCTCGCCGGGCAACATGGTCAACATCCAGTCCTTCGCTTACCACGCCGGGAACGCCGGCCTGACCGTGCCCACCATCCAGCCTGGCCAGAGCCTCACCTTCCAGAACGACGACGCGATCCCAAGCGTCAACGCCTTCCACACGATCACCGCCTGCAAGGACCCGTGTACGGGCAAGACCGGGGTCGCGTACCCCATCGCCAACGGGCCCGTGACCATCGACTCCGGCGAGCTCGGCACCAACGGCAACCAGGGCTCCCTTGGGGGTGCGCCCGCCTCCGGAACCGACACGTGGAAGACCCCGAACGACCTCCCACCCGGCACCTACACCTACTTCTGCCGGATCCATCCGTTCATGAGGGGCTCATTCCGCGTCGAGAAGCAGCCCAAGCCAACACAGAAATTGAAGGCCCAGAAGGAGCAGAAGATGTCCAAGGCCGCGGTCACGGAGAAGGTCGACAAGGCCGGCACCGTCCAGCTACAGGCAAGGGTGCGGGGAGCGGGCGCGGGCGCCTCCGGCGGCTCGCACGTCATCTCGGAGGCACTCGACGCTCGCCGGTCCACGAGGTCGGTCCGCGCCGGGGTCCGGACGAAGATCAAGCTCAGGTTTTCGAAGGCCGCCCGCAAGCGGATCCGCAGGGCGATGGGCGGCGGCCCGGCGAAAGTCGTCGTCACCGCCGTCGTCACTGACGGCTACGGAAACACGGCGACCGCCAAGACCCACTTCAGCCTCGTCGGCTAGCTACGCAGGCGGCTGGCAGGTCGGCGGAAGCGTCACCGCTCCCGCCGTGTGCTTGAAGGTGTGCATGTTGATCCACTCGTCCAGGTCCGGGTCGTAGAGATTCTGGAAACCGAAGTGCAGCACCCTCCAGAACGTCCCCGGATCGCTCTCGTCGACGTAGATGTCGGCCTCGGCGAAGGGGATCCGGGGGAAGAGCCCCGGGGGTCCCTGAGGAAGTGCTCTGGCGAGGCGGAAATGGTTCACGTAGCGAATCCTGTTTCTGTTCAGGATCTCCGGCCCGACGTACTGAGCGCCCCGGAAGATCTCGTTCAGCTGGTCCAGGCTGAACCCCGGGATCCGCGAGCAGGGATGGTCCGTGACGCCGGGCCACCTGTAGGTGATCGTGTAAAGGGACCCGCCGTAGATCAGATTCGTGAAATAGATCGGATAGGCCTCGCCTCCGGCGATCATCTGGCTGTTGCCGCCATTTCCCCGCCAGGTGAACGGGACGTTCACCCCGAGGTCCGGAACGAGATAGCGACCGCTGCCTCGGAAATCCCGGGGAAGCCGAGGTGGCGGCTGAGGGTGGCAGGCCAGCCCGCGAAGCCTCCTGGTGACCGCGATGTTGCTCCTGATCACCGCCCGCCTCGCCCTGCTGCGTGCCCTGGCCAGCCCGGCCCTCTGCCGACTCAGCTTGCTCTGAAGCCGGCTGCACGCCGGCGTCTGGCCGGCTGCTGACCTGCTGCTGCCCCGATCGATTCCAGTGGCGGCACCGACGCCGGCCGGGAAGATCAGCGCCGCGAGCACGATGCTCGCCAGCGCGCCGAATCTCCTCATGCCTCCCACCCTGCGATGACCGGAGCCTAGCTTCGTCCGGGGCGGATCCGGGACGCTCATGGCGGGAGCGGTACCTCGGCTCCGGGGAAGTAGTGGACCCGAATGTGTGCGCCCTGCGCCGAGTCGCCGACGTAGAAGAAGTCGGAATAGACCCAGAACGCGCGGTTGAAATAGGTCATCAGCAGCTCGTTCTGTACCACGAGGATCACCGCGGAAGCTCTCCTGTCGCGTTCGCTCGAGTAGCGCTCCCGGAGGTGGTCGCGGGTCGCCCAGAGGATCCGCGTCGCCAGGTTTCCCATTCGGTGCTCAGTCGCGACGAAGCCGCGAAGGTTCCAGACGTTCATCCCCAGCTGGTCGTAGGGCTCCACGAAAGCCGTCGAGACGGCCGCGACCCGATCGTTCGGGTCGAGCGCCACGATCTGCACCTCGGATACCCGCCGGTCGGCCTCCTGAGGATCCGGGAGGGCCGACTCACGCCGCCAGAGCTCGATCACGTCCTCGGGTCCGGCGGCCTCGGTGTCAGCCAGCGGGACCAGGCGATAGCCGGGCGGCAGCGAGTAATCCACGGCCTCGGACTGGGCGATCGTCGGCGAGTTCTCGAGCCCCGGTCCGATCGTGGCGTCGTAGAAGTAGCGAATCCGAAGCTGGGTGCCGGCCGGACTCGTGCCCATCGGCGACTCGGCTGGTCGCCGCGTGCCCGCGTAGAGCAGCCCGGTCTCCGACCAGATCGCCTCCGGCCGGCGGCGCATGAGCTCGATGTCCGAGACCGGGACGCAGAGGCCGATCGGCCCAGAGCGATCCTCCTGGTAGCGATCGTTGAGCTGATCGAACGCGGCGTTGAAGAGCTCCTCGCCTTCCGGCTCGCCCGGGCCGGGCTGAGCGCCGTACACCCAGAACCGCCGCCCTCCTATCAGCGGCAGCGCCCGGTCCTCGACTGATTGACCGCCCTCCAGCCGTGCCATTGCCGGGAAGGTATCGGGAAGGATCCGCGCACCGAGGTCGCTCTGCATGGGGCCGTTGGTTCTTCTTCTTGACACAGCGGCGGTGAGGCAGCTTGCGGCCCTTCCTGCACTTTCTGGTGGGTACGAAAGGCCCGGATTTCTCCGGGCCTTTCGAAGTCTCGGGTTATGAGAACCCCTTTCGGGTCAGGCCTCAAGAACCGCCCGCGTCGTACTTGAATGAGACCCCCAGCCGAATGCGAAACTCGGAAACCTTTCCGTCGTCGATCGTCACGTCCTGGCGAACAACCTCGGCGATCCGCAGGTCGCGCACGGTCTCGCTGACCTTCTCAACGGCGTTCTTCGTCGCCTGCTCCCACGAGTCGGAACTGACGCCGACCACTTCGGTGACTCGATAGACGCTGTCTGCCATTTCTCTCCTTGGGTAGGACTGCACCGGACAGCCTCACACTTCCGGCGCATTCATGTGACCCAAGGCGAAAGGGTCCGCATCAGCCGCCCTTCCTCAACTGCCACGCATCCTCCTCGTCGCGGGTTAGGGCTTGGCCAAACAAGCGTTAGGCCTTCGAATGGGTTGCGCACGTCCCGGCGGCGTACCGTTAGGTGGACGTGCGAATCAGCCAGGTGCTCCTCAGTACCGAGCCGGATCGAGTCCCTGCCGCTCTCCAAGGTGCGGCCCGGCTGATGACGACGACGAGCGCCGAGGAGTGTCTGGAGCAGCTGCTGCCGCAGCGCGCCTCGGCGAGCCTGATCAGCTCGCTGGTCTCGGGGATCGACCATGTCGGCTTGATGGCGGTCCCCGAGGATGAGGGAGCGCTCGTCTCGGCTGCCGCGGAAGCCGGGTTCGGCTCCGACGGGCACACCTTCCCGAGCACGATCCTGACGAGGCAGCTCGCACAGCTCGCGGGCCGGGCGGTGCCCACCACGATCTTCGAGGCCCTCGCCGCCGACCCAGATCGCGGATGCCTGAGGGTCGAGGTTGCAATACCGCGCGGCATCGAACGCAATGCCGTCGACGATTGGATTCGCCGGGGAATCGGTGCGCACCTGGCGTTCGGGGTGAACAGCCCAGCGCGGTTCGATGAGCTGGGCGAGCTGATGGAGGCCCAGGGATTCCGATCGCCCGCTCCGCTGCAGGGTCGCCGGTGCACCAATCCCGCCTCGGGGGTCACCTCCGTGTTCTTCGATCGCCGTCCGGCAGAGCCCCTTGGCCTCGAGTTCTGCCACTACGCACAGCGATGACGCAGCTATCCGAGCTTGGGGGAAAGCGACTTCCGTTCCTGCGCTGGTCGATAGTGCGCATGTTGTTGGGCAGGCGGCGCCTGGAGAGCGATTGGCAGGTGGGTGACGGGCGGGAGCTGGCGCTTGCGAGGTACGTCGAGGCCGAGGCTCGTCAGGGCGACATCGACGATGTGATCCGCGTCGTCGATGACTTCGCGTATCACCGCAAGTTCCTGATCAATGTCGGCGACGAGAAGGGCGAGATCCTGGATGCGGCGATCCGGAGGACCCAGCCGCACAAGCTGCTCGAGCTGGGGACATACTGCGGCTACAGCGCCCTGCGCTCGGCTCGCGTCATGTCAGACGGGGCGCGGCTCGTGTCCATCGAGTTCAACGCCGAAAACGCTGCGATCGCACGCCGTATCTGGGACCACGCCGGCATCGGCGATCGGCTGACTGTGCTCGTCGGGACGCTGGGCGATGGGGACAAGACGATCGCAAGGCTCGAGTCTGAGCACGGCTTCGACACAGGATCACTGGACTTCGTCTTCATTGATCACGACAAGTCTGCCTATCTGCCCGACCTCGGGCGGATCCTGGACCAGGGCTGGCTGCATGTCGGCTCAGTGGTCGTCGCCGACAACATCAGGCAGCCTGGAGCTCCCGACTACCGCGAGTTCATGCAGACCGAGGAGGGACGCACCTGGCGGACGAGCGAACACGAAACCCACGTCGAGTACCAATCGCTGCTCAAGGACCTGGTCCTCGAGTCGGAGTTCCTGGGACGCCAGGAGTAGAAAGGGGCCGCTGCGGCGGCCTTTCCAGGTCGTCGTGTGGCGGCCGTAGACTCGTGTAGTTCCCAAGGTGAGGAGCACCCATGCCAGCAAGGAAGAAGACGCCCGAGCGCGTACGTGCGTCGGCTGATGCGACGAAGAAGCGGGCTGAGGATGCGCTGAAGCGTGCGGGCGGTTCGCTCGATCAGGTCCAGAAGGCGCTGGCCGAGCTGCAGAAGGACCTGGGCCGGGGCAGCCGCGACATGGTCCGCAATGTCCAACAGCTCTTGAAGGATCAGCGCCGGGATGTGCGCAAGCTGAGTCGGACGCTCTCGGCCGACATGCGCAAGCTCCAGAAGGCGCTGACCGAGGAGCCGGCGTCATCCCGAGCGAAGGGCACAACGGCCAAGGGTGCGTCGGCCCGGGCGAAGAGCACGACGAAGACCCGCGCGAAGGGCACAAAGCCCCAGGCGAAGGGCACAAAGACGCGCGCCAAGGGCACAAAGGCCCGCGCAAAGAGCAAGACCGCGAAATAGAGAGGCCGGCTCAATAGCCCGAGTAGTGTCGAATCGCGAAACCTCTCGGCTTCCGCTTGGTGCGTCGCCAGCGCGGGCCGTTGCCACCGCTTCCATAGGCGGACGTGTCCCAGCGAAGCCCCGCAATCACCGCATACGTGTGGCTCGGATTGGCCATCACGGTGACCCAACGGCCCTTTCCGGGCGAGCCCCAGGACATCAGAGGACCGGATGGCACCGGGCTCGTCAGCATTCCTGCGGCGTGCAGGACGTAGCTGACCGAGCCGGAGCAGTCGTAGCCCCGGGAGTCGAAACTGGCGTGACCACCGCCCCAGACGTACGGTCGCTTGTGGATCGCGTTGGCCGCCTCGATCGCGGCGACAACCGCGGGCGGGGCGCCGGGTGGCGGGATCGCACGGCCGCTCTTCTTGACCAACTTCGCCTTCCCCGGCTTGCCCGTCGGCACGGGACCCGACGCCGGATACCCCTGGGGTGATCCCGGGGGCGGCGTGCCGCCCGTCTGTGCTGCGGCACCACCAGCGGCCGCCAGAAAGAACGACAGCGATACGACGATGGCCGGCCGAAGGCGTGCCCGTCTGAGCCGTTTCAAATCCAAACCTCCTTCGAAGGCCTACGGGGTTAGCTGACGGGCTCGCGCGGAAGGAGCCGCGCGCCCACCTGCCTGGTGGGTTCGCCCCGGGAAACCTGGATCCCCCGCTCCCGCCCTCGGGACGGGACTCGGCGTTTGGGCTGCTGAACACGCCGGGCGCCGAAACGGCGTGCCCGGCCCCCGCTCAAGCGTCAGCCGGCTGACACGGCGCCGGAGGATCGAGCTCGCTCAGCCGATCGGCGTCTGTTGGTGCAACAGCAATCGCCACTCGCCGCTCGCGCTCGAGTAGATACTGCTCATCAAGGCGGCGTATGGGTCCTCGCCGCCGCGACGGCCGTCAAAGCGATAGGTCAGCACCGCAACGCCCGGGCGGGGCTCTATCACCCGTGCTCCGGCAATCCTGAATTCGTCCCAACCGGGGCTCTCGTCCATCGCACTCACGGTTTCTTCCTTGCCGAGCGCCCGCCCGGGAACGATCACGACGGCGTCCTCGGCCAGCCGCCGCTCGTACTCGGGCCCCGACCCACCCGCGAGCTCTTCCTCGATCTCCAGTAGCTCTGTCTCGGTCATCGACTTCATCCTTCCGGCTTGCCTGAAAAAGGCCTACCCCAATAGCCCGGAATCAGCCCGCCACTCGTGCCTGCCACGTCGGAACGGTGTCCGCCCCCTGACAAGCCGCCTCCTGCGAGTGCTGCAAACGCCTTTCGGGCGGGTTTGTGGAGAACGAAGCGATGTTTCAATCTCCAGACACTCGCTTGCATACCACGCCGAGGGCGGTCGACGAAAGCGTCATGGACGACGCGGCTCTTCCCGTATGCACCATCACAATCCGGCGCCACGATGGCTGGAGCGCGGTGGTGCTTCGGGGAGAGCTCGACCGCCACTCGGCAGGCGAACTCCGCGCGATCGTGGCGAGTGAGCTTGCCCAGAGCCGGCCTGTGCTCGTCGAGCTCGTCGGCCTCGACTTCTGCGATGTGGACGGACTGCAAACGCTGCTCGAACTCGTGCGCCTCGGCGATCGTTGCCGAGGCCAGGCGGCGGTCGAGGTACACGGCGCCCGAGGCCACGTTGCCAGGATGATCCGGCAGATCGGCATGGAGGACGCGCTGATGCCTGCGGAACCGGGCGGCGCGCATCCGGTGCAGCGCTATGCCCGCCCCATGCCGAGCCGCTGATGGGCTGATCGGCTTGGTCTTCGACTTGGGGTTGTCAGGCGCCTGACGAAGGCGGGTCGCCGCGAAGCAGCCAACCGCCATCGACGCGCTCCAGTTCCCCTTCGCGCTCGAGCCCGGCGATGGCCGTCGTCACCGACGGGCGTCTGGCGCCAACGAGGTCGGCGATCACTTCGTGGGTCAGGCCGAACGGGACCAGGGTCCCCGCCGAAGTCACCTTGCCCCAGTTGCCGGCGAGGTGCCAGAGGAGCAGGATCACCCGGTCCTCGACGCCGCGCATGGTCGCGATCGCGAGCAGGACGGCGAGCCAACGAGACCGGCGCACGATCCGGCGAAGGAGCTCCTCACCGAAGTCCGGCCAGCGGCTCGCAACCAGCTTCCAGCGCTCATCGAGGACGCCGCCGACTGTCGGTTCGAGGACGGTCCAGGTGGTCCTGGACGGAACTGGGTTCAGGGTGGAATCGTCGTCCCAGGGACGTAGGAGGTCGCCCGCGCCGAGGATTTCACGGGAACGCGTGCCGGCGATCTGGACGTCTCTCGTCAGCAGGCCCTCGATCACCAGGATGCCGAGTCCGCTGGCGTCGACCAATCCGTCCAGGCGCCACGGTCCGCGCGGGGCGGACACCCTCTTCGCATGCAGGCCCAGCCGGGCCTTCTCCCGGCTGGAGGGCGGAACGGCCTCCAGGAGCGCCACGTCCGCTTCGAGCACGCGGACCTCTCCGTTGTTCTTGGCTTCGATGATTCCTTCCTTGAGCTTGTTCACAGGTGCTGTCTCGTTCACGGGAACACCAAAACCCACGACGAGACGCGGTGCCATTCCCACGGCACCAGTGTGTGCATTGTCCGCCACCTGACACGCGGATAGCACCGGCCGAGACCTTCGCACCCCGCCCGGTTTCTGCGCCCAAAGACCTAGCTGAACCGCCGGCCCGCAGTGACCGGCGGCCGGGGGACCCAAGTCCCTGGGGCGAACGCCGTCCGCGACGGCGCACGCGACTCCCTCGCGTGAGCCCGGCAGCTAACCCCGGAAGCACACAAGGAGAGAGGCAAGGCATGAGAACTCGATATGTGAGCGGGGCGGTGGCTGTCTGCGCCCTCCTGATCGCCGGGAGCGGGCTTTTCCTCAACCGCGCCATTGAGAGGGCCCATGCCGACGACGGGTACTACCGGCTGCCGCTGGGATCCCGGGAGCTGCGGTTGGGCGATCGCGGCGCCGACGTGAAGACGCTCAACTGGGCGCTGCGCTCGGAATCGCTCGGTGCGCCCTTCCTGGACAGCTTCGGCCGCTCCACCGACTCCGCCGTCAGGGCGCTTCAACTCTCGGCGGGTCTGGCGGACGACGGCGTCGTGGGTCACCTCACGATGAAGGCAATCGCTGCGGGCCTGCCCCGCCTGCGAAGCACCTGGTACGGCCCCGGGCTGTGGGGGCGCCGTACCGCCTGCGGCGTACCGCTCACCCCTCGCACCGTCGGCGTGGCGAACCGAAGCCTCCCATGCGGCACGCGTGTGACCCTGGCCTATCGGGGACGCTGGCGAAGAGCCCGCGTAATCGATCGCGGCCCCTATCGAAAAGGCTATGGACTTGACCTGACGCGCAAGCTAGCTCACAGGCTCGGTGTGATCGCGGCCGGTACGGCGAAGGTCAAGGTCGGGGTGGCGGGATGATGCGGCCGCGCCTGGCGAGGCACTTGGTGGCTGCGGCTGCAGCAGCACTCGTCGCCATCGGGTTGGCGGCGCCGTGTGACGCAGTGGCCTGGAAGTTGGGCCAGCGGACCCTGCGCCCACACGCTCGCGGCAGGGACGTGCGGGCGCTGCAGCATGACCTGACCCGGTTGAAGCAGCCGACGTCGGCGGACGGCGTCTACGGCACGGCGACCTGGAAGAGCGTCCGCCGCTTCGAACGCCGTCGGCGCTGGCCGGTCGACGGACTCGTCGGGCGCCGCGAGGGGAAGCGCATCAAAGGGATGGTCGCCAAACAGCGAATGCGCAAGACGGCGCAGAAGGTGGCCGCGGCGGGCGCCTATCGCTTCCCGGTCGGAGACCCGCACAACTTTGGCGGCTCAGAGGCGCGATTCGGCACCGCCCGGTCTGGCCACCGCCACCAGGGGCAGGACGTCTTCGCACCCTGCCGCACACGCCTATACGCGGCCCAGGCCGGGACCGTGAAGGTGAGCGCGTACCAGGCGGGTGGAGCCGGCTACTACCTCGTGATCGACGGCAGCGACGGCACCGACACCGTCTACATGCACATGGTCAAACGGTCCTGGGCGCCGGTGGGAACGCTGCTCTACGCCGGGGAGCAGATTGGCCGTGCGGGCGAGAGCGGCAACGCAACGGGCTGTCACCTCCACTTCGAGCACTGGACCGCGCCCGGTTGGTACGCCGGCGGGCATCCATACGACCCGCTGCCCGAGCTGCTGGCATGGGACGCCTACTCGTGAACCCGCTCCGCGGCGGGGTGGTGGTTGCCGTGGTGGTGGCCGCCGTCGCCATGGTGGCCGAGGGAACTCCGGCGCGGGCCGCCTCATGTCCCGACTCGCCCCGCGCCCTGAGCGCAGCCGGCCCCCCGGCGGCCCGGTTCACGATGCTGATCCGCGTGAACAAGGTCGAGAATGCTCGGACCTACGCAAGCCACGACGCGGCCGCTGGGGGGCTGGCGGACCGGATCCGGCCTCAGGACGTGTTCATGGTCAACACCCGGTACAGCGGGTCATCGCCGACGGAATGGTCGAGGATCGTGGGCGTGCTCGCCGGCGCCTTTCCGTGCAACCGGATCGTCGGCGCTCAATGGGCTCGGAGACGCCCAGGACAAGCCCGGTTACGCGTACGCCCTGCGGGGCAATCCCGATATCTGGGCGCTGCTGACCGACTGGGAGAAGGTCGACTGGGCCGACGCCCGGTCATCGAACCCCTACCTCGGCCCCTGGAGCGGCAGGTTTCAGCGGACGACCAAACGGGTTCGCCGCTGGATCGGGCGGCTCACCTCTCCAGGCGGCCCGAGGCGAGCCGGCGTCGTGCCCTCACTGCGGAGCAAATGGGACTACGGGCAGCTGGCGCGCAGCATCAGCGGCCCCCATAGGCGGATCGCTCCCGGACGGCGCGGGCTGCTGAGCGTGCAGACCCAGGACAGCTGTGCCGGGGCGGGCGCCCGCGGCATGAAGGCCGAGGTGGGTCGGCTCCTCCGTCAGTACAAGCTCGCCAATTTCAGGCGATTCCGGGGCTCGAAGGGCCGTCGCGCCCGTCATCGGCGACGGAAATGGATGGTTCATCCGGGAAACCTGAGCGTCCAGATCTCGTTCACCGGGACCCCCCAGCCATCGTCAGGCCTGGCGCTCCTTCGCACCTCTCCGGTCCGGGCCGCCGGCTGCGCGCGGGCCGCCCTCCGGCGCGGCGCGGGCGCGATCCTCTTCTGGGCCTCGCCGGATTCGATGCGCGCCCTGTTCTCGCTGCCGGGCGTCTGCGCGCTGCGCCCGGGATACGGCTGCTGATCGCGCGTCACTTACCGGACTACTGACGGACGCCCGATGTCAGAGGCCAGACAAGGCCCCTTGCGCCCCGGCCATCCGATCCTGACAATCGGATGCATGTCCCCCGTCGTCATCGGCAGCTTTGCGGCGATCGACGCCGCAATCATCACGCAACTCGGCTACGCGCTGCACCAGCTTCAGGACCGACACGACGATGCCGCAGACGGCCACGAGGAGCGGACGAACAGGCCCGCGAGACGCGACGGCCTGGAACGAAGAGTCCGCAGCGGCCGGGCCGGCGAGCTGCTGAGGAGCGAACGGCCGTAGGAGGGCTTTCAGATGCTGATGGAGTAGCGGGGGCCCGATCCGCTTCTCGCTACGACCGTCCAACGATCCGCGAGGTTCTCTGCCCCCCGCCGCCTGAGTCAGTCGAGAGAGCCTCTCCGACTCGGATCATGACACTCACGTAGCCAGAGAGATCGATCAGACCTGCGTATCCTTGGGCCGGGGTAGGCAGTGGGGCATCGTCATTGGAAGATGCCCGTGTCGTGAGGACGAGTGATTGGCAATCCGCGTTTCCAAATGCTGTGGCTGGGCCTTCTGGGTCTGATCGTTGCTGCCATGGCGGCGCCACCCGTTGATTTGGCTGGGGCGATCAGCTCATGGGGCGGGTCTGGATCCGGGCCGAGTCAATTCACGGTGATTGGCGGACTCACCGTCGGAACTGGCGGGGACGTCTACGCATCGGACCTAGACCCTGGAGGCACGTCCTTTGCTCGGATCCAGCAGTTCACCGACACTGGCACGTTCGTACGACAGTTTGGATCGATTGGGTCTGGCGACGGCCAGATGAATCGCCCGTTCGGGTTAGCTACGGACTCCGTGGGCAATGTCTAGGTCTCGGATCAGGGAAATCATCGTGGCATGAATGCCTCCTGAGTCGAGATTTTCCGCCTTCCGGTGCAAGCGCACCAAGTCGACATGGCCTTTGGGCGATGGACCGGCGGCGCTACTTCTGGTGCTTCTTCTTGCAGCGCTTCTTCTTCGCTACTGACGCATCCCGGTTCTTCTTCTTCTTTTTCTTGCACTTCGTCGTGGTCGGCGCAGCCACGCTGCACGCGACGTCTGCGTTGTAGAGGTAGTTGTCGTAATCGGGCGAGGGCGTATCCGTACCGGTGCCGCCATCCGCAGGGAAGGCGTACAAGACGGCTTCGAAGACCCCGGAACCAGGCCCCCCTGAATAGCCGTTGAGCCCACCGACGATGTCGTTCATGAAGTCGATCCCCACGTACTGGCCCTGCTTGATCGGCATGCTCGAGGGGTACTCGTTGACGCCCGCGGTCTGGATCGATACCGGTGGCGAACTGGTCGCGGTCGGTGCGTAGGTGCCGTTCCCGTTGTTGGTGACTGCGCGAATCCGGTAGGTGTTGGCGGTGACGATGCCATTCAGCCGGTAGCGCGTGACCGTGCCGTCGCAGGGGGCCTGCATGGTGCGCGCCGGCGTTGTGGTGAGGTTGACGACCGTGCATGGGCGGTTGGCCGGAGTTCCCGTGGGGCCGCCGCCACCGTTACAGGCGCCCGTGTAGTTGGACACCGAGTTGACATCGGGGCCGATCGTCGTGTCGGCGTGCGCCGGCGCAACGGCGAGACCAGCCACAAGAACCGCAAGCAGGAACGTCTTCGTCATCGCCCTCTCCAACAGAGCCTCCCGTCTCAATGGTTCTTCTTCTTGCACTTCTTGGCGGCCGAGGCCTTCTTGCCCTTCTTGTGGCACTTCTTTTTCTTGGCCGCTGGCTCGATGCCGGTCAGGCTCACCGAGGCGAACGGGGTGGCCCCCGCACTTGTCCGCGGGATGAAGTCGAGGCTCGAATGCTTCGTGCCGGTCATGCCGCTGGCGCCCTGGGGCGTGAAGGTCACTGAGACTGTGCAGGACCCGCTGCCGGACGCGGGCAGCGAGAAGCAGTTGTTCGTCTGCGTGAAATCGGCGAAGTCGCCGACGCCAATCGTGACGTCGGGTTCGTGGGCCACGTCTGAGTCGGCAGCCGTGACCGAGTAGGTGACCGTCTGGGGCGCCGACGGGACGAGATAGCTGGATGAGAAGCTGAGCGCCGTGGGGCTCACCGTGGCGGCCTGAGCGGCAGCGGCCGGGAGCAACAGCAGGGTCAGAGCGCCAAGCGCCACTGCGAGCTTCAGTCTGGTCGACATCGATTCCTCCGTCTGTGAGCAGCTTCGAGAGCTGCTTGACGGCGACTCGATTGCCACCGCTCTCGCCGACCCTAACCCGGGACACCTCGGTCCGATATGGCCCGAATTGACTATCTTCGAGGCGGTTCCGTAGTTCCCCGGATCCCCAATTGGCAGAATTGTCGACCCACGAGCTGAGGCTGGCGCTGGAGTTCGTGCGCCAGGTCCAGGCCGCGTCTGTTCATCGTTCCCTCATGGGGCCACCCGATATCTCTCCCGCGCCGGCCGACAGTCTGAGAAGCCGGCGGCGAGGCGGCCCTCTTCGCATAGTCCGCTGCTTCTTGACCAAAGCAGCTATCTGACGCGCGCCGAGGTCTCCGAGCGATTTAGCTCCCGGGCCTTTCGCGAGTAGCGGGGGCGGGATTCGTTTCTCGCTACGACCATCCAGGATTCGGGAGATCGGTAGCCATTTCCCCTGAGGCTTACGCCCCGGCGGGATAGATGGTTCGCCGCCAGATCAAGGCCAGCGTCGCAGCGACGGCCTCTGGAGAATCCGCATCGGGCCCGCTGGCGAGACGGTCGACGAACAGGTTCGAGTTCAGGGTCAGCAGCGCTCTGGCGACCGCGTCAGGATCCTCGACATCCGCCCTGCCGGATTCGTTTTCCTGCCGAATCCTCGTCGCCACGGCCTCGATGAAGTTCTGGATCAGTCCCTGGCGGTAGTAGCGCTCCACCTCCCTGTCGTGGTAGGAGGCCTCGTGAATCGCCCGCAGGACACGGCCGTGACGTGCGTAGATGGCGGCGACCTCGAGCAGCCCCGCCTCGATTCCGGCGACGGGGTCGTCGAGTGGCTGTTCGAGCCACGTCGCGCTCGCCTCCATCATCTCGGCCTCGATCCGCTGCAACAGCCGCATCACAAGCGCGTTGCGATTCTCGAAGTAGGTGTAGAAGGCCGAGCGCACCATGCCCGTGCCGCTCATCACCTCATCGACGGTCAGATCGCGGAAGTCGCGCTGCTCGAGCAGCCGCTCAGCCGCGTCGAGAATCTCTCGCTCTCCGTCCTCGGGGTTGCGCCGGACGCGCAGCTCCTTCGGGACCTTCGTCGTTCTGGTCGCCACGGGTTCAGGATACGTGCGGCGTCGGGGTGCACCCGCCGCCCCAGGCGTCACAGGTAACGCTGCTTCAGCAGGCCCCGAGTGCCGCTCGCCGCAGCGTGACGTACGAGATGCCCTGGTTGAAAGCTTGGAGGACACCCGGGACCTTGACGGTCTTGGGAACCAGTGACATCCAGTCTCCGTCGGTTCGAGATGGGTCCACGCCCTGTCGAACCTGGGCCGTCACGACCCCGACCCTGTTTGCCCACTGGGGCGGATCGGCGCTGTCCGGGCTGTTGGCATCGATCCAGCTCATTTGTCCTTCCTGGCCGGGGACCGGGAATGCGTCCCAGATCGGCGCCTCGTACGGCGCGCCGGAGCCGCGGAGCCAATGGCGCTGCCACGGATGCTTTCTCAGCATTTGTTTGACGCGGCGAGGGTTCTTACGCCAGGTCAAGGTGATGAACGGCGCGCCGTCGAGCCTCGCGCGTGATTGCCACGAGTTGGGGTCGGTGGCGTCCGGGCCCAGGTTGCTATCGGAATCGATGGTGTACTTCGAAATGCCGAGCGAGTCCCCCAGGACCTTCACCAGCGGCGTGTTGGCTCCATCGCCCCGGTTGTACCACCCGTTCTGGCCGCAGTAGTGGGAACGCAGCATCGCGTAGCTCTCGAAGACGGTGGGAAGGCCGACCGGCGTGATGTTGAGTCCAGTCAGCTTCACGGATGGACGGTTCGGATTGGCCTGATTGCGCCGGCTGGCCGCGGGCGCGATGCCGCTGGGCAACAGCGATCGGTACGTGGAGTTCGCCGGAGCCGGGATCACGGCGCTGATCAGCGTCGCGCCCTCGCCCGCCAGAATCGACCCGGGCGGCGAAGCAGCCACGCTCGAGGACGGCGCCACCGCGGCCAGCGACACGGCCGCGATTGCCACCGCCCCCAGCAGTTCGCGCGTTCGCCGACCGTGACCTGCCAGACCTTGCGGCGATTCCATGCTCTCTGCCCCTGTCGAGCTCATTCCCTCTCCTCTGTTAACGGCAACCGGACTCCGGCACCCTAACAGACACCACGTCAATACTCAATGACATGGTGTCACGCCCACCTTTGGTCCTGGATAGGAGGGACTTCCACTGGAAGCCAAGCCTCGACATTGACGAGGGCTCGGGCCGTACGATCTCGGCCACCTCTCGCGGGGCGTCGCCGATGCCTTCGAGAAACAGAAAGCCCCCCCGAAGGAGGGCTTTCTGGTGGTACTGAGAGAGGTAGCGGGGGCGGGATTCGAACCCGCGACCTTCGGGTTATGAGAAGCCTTGGGGGGCGTTCGCTGGGGCGTTTAGCCTGCTGACAGGCGATCTGGGGTCACCTGAGGTTCGCTGAGATTCGCTCGGTTCGGTACCACGGCTGGTACCACGAAACTCACCGACCGGCCCAGCGAATCCCGCCTGATCTCGGCGGACCGCGGTTCTCCCTCGACCGCCACGAGTTGTCGCTTTGCATCGTCAAGAGCAGGAGGAAGAGGAGGTGAATGCATCCAGACCGGGAGGGCTCCTCATCTGAAGTGGAGGGTGGTGGCGACAGCCGTGGTTCTCGCGCTGGCCGTCGGCGCCTTCGCGATCGCGACGCTCGGCACGGGGAGCGCGGGGCGCCATCCGGCGCGGGCTCAGGATGGCGCTCTTTCGCAGGCCGGGGTTGCAGCCGCCCCTGCAGGGCCCCCGCGCCCCCCGTTCGCGGTTGGCCTGCGCACCCTTCGCCTCGTTGACCACTCGCGCCACATCAGGCTGCCGAGCGGCGCCAGCGTCCCGCGGGAACTCGTCACCTACGTCCGGTATCCGGCGCTCGGTCCTCCGTCGGCGAAGGAGCGGCGTAATGCGCCTCCCCAACGCGCCGCCGAGCCGTTTCCCCTCGTGGTCTTCGGCCACGGCTTCGAGCTGACGCCGGCGCCCTACTCCAGGCTGCTGGAGGCCTGGGCGCGCGCGGGCTTCGTCGTGGCCGCCCCGCGATTCCCTCTCGAGAACGCCCACGCGCCAGGAGGGCCGGACGAGTCCGACCTCATAAACCAGCCTGCCGACATGAGCTTCGTGATCTCGAAGCTGCTCTCCGCGAGCAGCAGGCCGGGCGGCCAGCTCCAAGGCCTGATCGATCCGCAGAGGATCGCGGTATCCGGCCACTCCGACGGCGGCGAGACGGCGCTCGCCGTCGCCTACTACCGCAGGTTTCGCGATCCGCGGGTAGGTGCCGCCGCGATCCTGTCGGGGGCAAGGATCCCGGGGGTCGCCGGGTTCAGCTTTCCTCCGGGCACCCCACCGCTCCTCGCCACACAGGGCACCGCGGACACGATTAACCCCTCGAGATTCACGCTGAGCTTCTACGACGCGGCTTCGCCGCCCAAGTTCCTGCTCACCCTCTTCGGCGCCGCGCACTTGCCGCCCTACACCAACGAGCGGCCTCAGCTTCACATCGTCGAGCGCGTGACGATCGCATTCTTCGACCGCTATCTGACGCAGGAGGCCGAACCCGTGAGCCGCCTGGTCCGTCTGGGAACGGTTCGCGGGATCGCCTCGCTCGCGGCGCAGCCCTGACGGCGGGTCTCCTACTTCGTTTCGGACTGACGGAGCGACTAAGGCGCTAGTTAAAGGGGACCATGACCGGACCGGGCTGGCGGCGATAGACCGCGAAGAAGTCGCGGTCGTCGGGGCTGAGGTAGCGGCCGTCGGGCCTGTTCGACGGCCCGATCTGGTTCGGGCGAAGGCCGTGGTGGTGGGTGTAGGTGATCAGGGTGTGCCAGTCGGCATTGATGTCGAACTGCATCGCCTGGACCGCGCCGGCGCGCTGCAGGACCTGGGCCAGCGAGGTCACCGTCATGTCGTTTGCCGCCACGAAGATCAGGTTGCCGCGGCGGTCGATGCCGACGCCGGTGCGCCAGACGCGGACGGCGTTGCCGACCGTGAAGCCCCACTGCGAGCTGTCGTTGAGGTTGGGGTTGAGGCGCCGGTGCCAGATGATCGGCGGCAGGCTCTGGCGGGACCAGGCGACGTCAGGCCCGGCGTTCCGGCCGCCATGCCAGATCTTGATTGCGACCCTGCCGTCGCGGTAGCCGATCAGCGTGGCGTTGCCCTGTGCGAGCGGTTCGTTGACGCGGCCGTTGTCGGTCGAGCCGTTGTTGACGTCTGAGTAGATGAAGCCGGCGTTGAAGGTCGCCAGCAGCCGCCTGCGCTGGCTCTCCGGGACCATCGCCGGTCCGCGAACCGCGGCGCTCGGCGGCTCGTAGCGCCCCGGGTAGTAGGCGAGATCGGTGCGGGTGTGGTCGAACCAGGCGAGATAGGCGACGTTGCGCGGATAGTCGGTCTCCGGGCGGAAGGTCGTCACCATCACCGGCGGCCCTCCCCTCACCGGCGGGCCGGTCGGCTTCCAGACCCCCTCGCCCGGCAGCGCGTGGCGGAAGACCGGCTTGATCCGCGGCGGCCAGGCGCCGCTTCCGCTGCCCCTTCGACGACCCTGACCGGCCTGACCGGTCTGCGGCAGGCTGGTCAGCTGCGGGCCGCCCTTCGAGGGCGCGTTCCAGGAGTAGTAGATGTGTTCGATCTCGTCGACCACCTGGTTGCCGAAGGGGACATCGGCCCTCACCCACTCGACGCTGTTCGCGAAGAAGGGCGTGCTCGATGGCCGCAGCATCCAGTGCGCGTACGAGTAGATCGCCGGCGAGAGCAGGACGAGGAGGACGCCCAGGACCAGGAGTCCCCGGCGTCGCCTGCGCCGGGCCGCAGCCTTGCGCCGCCGCTCCTCTCTGTGCGCCGCAGTGCGGGCGAGCGTCTCCGCGCCGGAAGGCAGGTCAGCCGCATCCGGCGGATCACTCACGGCAGGACCGGCACCAGACTGCCGCAGATCAACGCGCCGCCCGGAGGCGCGTTGGGTCATTCGTCGCCACACCGGCGACGCCGAGATGGGCCATCCTTGCGAACAGCGCGGGCTCGTCGACGGTCCAGGCGAACAGCCGGCGACCGAGTCGCCCGATGGCATCCGCGATCTCAGCTTCCACGAGCTTGTGGTGCAGCATCACGTCGCCGAAGCGGCCGGCAGCGAGCTCGTGCAGCAGCCGCTCACGCCAGGCGCGCGGGTGCCAGCGGTTGGCGCGGCGAGAGATGTATCCGCCGATCGAGATTGCGGTCCGGGCATTCGCAGCGACCGTCCGCACCCTTTCGACGATGTCAGCCGACTGGGAAGAGATCAGTGAGCGCTCCAGCAGGCCATGCTCGCGCAGCATCACCACGAGCGCCGATTCGCAGCCCCGGCCCTTGACGTCCACGTTCAACCCGATCCCTGAGAAGCGCGGCTGCGCGAGGTGGTCCAGAGCGTCGTCGAGGGACAGGCAGCCGCGGCGGCGTGCCTGGGGGGCGAGGTGCGCCACGAGCAACCGCGACCCCCGCGGCCGGACGTCGAACTCGATCATGTCGACACCCGCTCGCTGGGCTGCGTCGAACGATGCGATCGTGTTCGCCGGAGCGATCGCGCTCGCCCCACCGTGGCCGATCAGGATGGTCATCAGGCGAAGAACTCCCGGATCGCGTTGTGTGTCTGCTTCGGTGCCTCGAGCTGCGGCACGTGGCCGCAGTCGAGCTCCAGGTGACGCGCCGCGGGAAGTGCCCGCTCGACGTGCTTCCTGAAGCCCAGCGGCACGAGCTGATCGTGGCGACCCCAGATGAACAGTGTCCGGGGCGACATCTGGGCAAGGCGATTCCAGAATCCGCGGTCGCCGAGCGGCTCGTCGAGGTAGATGTTCCGCGCCGCCTCGTAGAACGCGACCCGACCGCGCGGGGTGAGATAGGAGCGCAAGAACTCGTCCACGCCCGCGGCCGACCAGCCGTCCTTGCCGCCCGGAACCAGGTTGCGGACGATCGGCTCGGTGATCATGCGCGGCGCCGGCTGGATCAGGCCGAGCATGGGGAGCGGTGCCTGCAGCAGCCAGCGCCAGCGGCGACTTCGCAACCAGGCGAGGGCCGGGCTGAGCAGGGCGATCCTCCCAGTGCGCTCCGGTCGCAGCAGCCCCATCTCGATCGCCACGCGCCCCCCCATGCTGTTGCCGATCAGGTGGGCGCGCTCGATCTCCAGCTCGTCGAGCAGGGCCTCGATTGCGCGAGCGAAGTAAGGAGCGTCGTAGGGGGCGCCGAGCGGTTTCTCGGAATCGCCGAACCCTGGCAGGTCCATCGCGATCACTCGATGGTGGTCGGCAGCGCGGCGACGGTGGGGAGGAAGGACGCCTTGGTCGCGCCCAGGCCGTGCACGCAGATCACGGGATCGCCTTCGCCCGCTGAGAGCGTCGAGATCTTGCCGAGCCGGGTGCGGACGGACTCGAAGCGAAGCCGGCGCTCGTCGGCTATCGCGCTGGTGGCGGCAAGGAAGCCGATGCCGAGGTGCAGATTCTGCCGGACGCTCAGGCGGCGCTCACGGAAGGCGACCATTCCACCGCGCACGTCACGCGCGATCTCCTCCCAGGTTGCCCAGTCGGCGCTCAACAGGGCGTCGGGCTGGCGTTCGATCGCCGGCTGCAACCCGATCGCGCCGTCATCGATCACCGCGTCCCACTCGCCCTCGCCATCAACGGCCAGGCGGATGCGCGCCGAACCGCTGGGCACGTCGATTACGTCGGGATCGAAACGCTCGATCAGGGCGGTGAGACCGGCGGGAGGGCTTCTCTCTGGTGTCGGCCGCTCTCCGGCGTCGACGACTGCCATGCGCAGAGTATGGAGCTCCTGCGCGCAGCCGTGCCGAAGGCTCAGCGGAAGCTCTGCAGCACCTGGGTCGCCGACTCGTAGCCCTGCCGGATCAGCCGCGGCCACTGGGTCCGATCCAGGAACAGGTCGTAGAACGAGACGCCTCGGATCTCCGCTTCGTCGATCGGCTCGATCAGCTTCAGCTTCTCCCCCAGCTCGTCCTTCGCCCGCCGCGCTAGTTCGAGGTGGTAGCCCTGCTGCAGCTGTCGGCTTGCCTGCAGCAGGCCGCCGGTCCTATCCGGCCAGCCGCTTATATCCCGGGGCTCGAAGCTCTTGGGCAGCATCAGGTTGACGCCGATCACGTGGTCGAAGCGGTCACCGGCTTCGATCGCCGGCTGTGCCGGCCAGTTCTCGATGATCCCCCCGTCCACGTAGAGATGGCCGCGTACGGAAACCGACTCGATGAACAGGGGCAGCGCGATCGCAACCCGGACGAGGTGGCCGATGGTGACCTCGGGCGTGCGCCTCGACCCGAAGTACTCGACCCTGCCGAGGTCCATGTTGTAGACGATGGTCGTGATCGGAATCGGCGCCTCCCCGCACGGCATCCTCGTCAGGCGAGCGTCGAAGAGGCGTTCGATCGCCTCCCCCTTCGCCAGCCCCGTGAACCCTCGGAGCGCCGAGAGGGCGAATCGCGGCAGCTTCAGCCACTGGATGTCCAGGTAGTCCTCGGGCCGCCAGGAGAGCGAGAAGCTCGTCATCTCATCGGAGCTCATCCCCGCCGCCCACATCGAGCCCCAGATCGCGCCGCCGGAGCACCCAATGATCTCGGCCGGCTCGACTCCCGCCTCCTCGAAGGCGCGTTTGACGCCCGCGAGGGCCACGGCCGCCCCGCCGCCCCCCGAGGCCACCAGGGCGATCCGCTTGCCCTGAAGCTCCGGCACCGGTCGCGAGCGGAACGGCTGCACGTGCGCCGAGGGGTCAATCGGCGCAGGTCGGTCGATCAGCGGAAGAGGCAGCAACGTTCGTCGCGCCCGCCGCAGGAATCCCAGGTCGGCGACGATCTCCCCCAGGTCGAGCCATTCGGTGAAGCGCTCGAACTGCGCCTTCACCTCGTACAGGTCCAACCGGTCGTCGAGGGCCATTCCGAGGTCAGCCTAGTGGCCTCCGTATGCCGGTTTCCAGCGAACCGGTTAGCAGCGCCCGCTGCACCCCTGTTGCGGCTTCAATAAGACCCGTGACAAACGCGGCAAGCATGGACGCGCCCGTGAGCCCGAGTACCAGGGGCGAGCCTGTCATCAGCGTCCGGGGTCTGCGTAAGTCCTATGGGGACCGGGAGGTGGTGCGAGGCATCGACCTCGAGATCCACGCAGGCGAGATCTTCGCTTTCCTGGACCCAACGGCGCCGGAAAGACCGTCACCGTGGAGATCCTCGAGGGATACCGCACGCGTACCGGCGGCACGGTGACCGTGCTCGGCGAGGACCCGCAGGGCGCGAGCCGGGAATGGCACTCGCGGATCGGGGTGGTCCTGCAGAGCTGCACGATGCCGGGCGAGCTCACCGTGGGCGAGTTGCTCGAGCTCTACGCCAGCTACTACCCGCGGCCGCGGCCGGTCGGAGAGACGATCGAGCTCGTCGGCCTGGAGGACGACCGGGATTCGCGAGCGATGCGCCTCTCGGGCGGACAGCAGCGTCGCCTGGACGTGGCGCTGGCGCTGATCGGCGATCCAGAGCTCGTCTTCCTGGATGAGCCCACCACCGGATTCGATCCCGCGGCTCGTCACCACGCATGGGAGGTGATCTCGAACCTCCGCGACCTCGGTAAGACGGTGTTTCTCACCACCCACTACATGGAGGAAGCACAGGCGCTCGCCGATCGCCTGGCGGTGATCTCCGCAGGCCGGATCGTCTCCGAGGGCACGCCGGAGACGCTCGGCGGCCGCGACAAGGCCCCGAGCGACATCTCGTTCACGCCGCCGCACGGGGTCGATATCGGCTCCCTGCCGGCTGAGCTCGCCGTCCGCGCCGAGGCGCGTGACGGACGCCTGCACCTGCAAAGCGAGCATCCGGCGCGGGCGCTGCACGACCTCGGGGCCTGGGCGCTGGAGCATGCTTGCGAGCTGACAGACCTGACCGTGGGCAGGCCGACGCTGGAGGACGTCTACCTGCGGCTGACCGAGACGACGGAGCGAGACCTGTGATCGGCCGGCACCTCCTCGCCACCCAGTTTCGCTCCGACCTCATGGTCTTTTGGCGGAACCCGCAGTCGCGGACCTTCACCATCGCGCTGCCGATTGTCTTCCTGGTGATCTTCGCCGCGATCTTCAAAGGTTCGACGATCGTCGATGGCCGCGCGATCAAGCTCACGACCTATTACGTGCCGGGGATCATGACCCTCGGGATCATCTCGGCGAGCTTCGTCAACCTGACGGTCGCGATCGTCACCCAGCGCGAGGCGGGTGTGCTGAAGCGGGCCCGCGCCACGCCTGTCCCCGCCGGCGTGGTGATCGCGAGCAGGGCTGCGGTTGGCGTCCTCGTCGCACTGGCGATGTCGGGGCTTCTGCTGGCGATCGGGAGGCTTGGATACGGAGTCGAGCTTCCCGGCTCAACCATGCCGGGGCTGATCGTCGCCGTGGTCATCGGGGCCGCCTCGTTCTGCTGTCTCGAGCTTCGCGGTCTCGACGCTGATCCGCGCGGCCGATGCCGCCGCGCCGGCGACGAACCTGATGGTCCTGCCGCTCTACTTCATCTCAGGTGTGTTCGTGCCCGAGAGCCAGATCCCGCCGTTCCTCCGCCACGTCGCCGACCTGTTCCCGATCCGCCACCTCTCGCAGGCGCTACTGGAGCCATTCGTAGCGACACACGGAAGCGGGATCGCCGTCGATCATCTACTGATCGTGGCCATTTGGGGAATCACGGGGTTGGCTCTTGCGACGAGAACCTTCAGGTGGACGCCCCGGATCGCCTGACGCCACGAAATCACGCCGCCATGATGCGCTGATCCGGAAACCAAAAGGGCCGCATCTGCGGCCCTCTTGCGAACGGCGCTATCTGCCTTGCTTCGTCGAGCCCAGCGGCTCAGAACTGGATGAACACCGGTCCCTCAGTGATCTCGGGGGGATCCACGTCGGCGGTGTGGTTCTCCTTGACCCAGGCGGCGGCGCGCTCCGAGGACTCGTCGACCCCAGCCTTGTCCTGGCAGGCGGTGATCGTCATCCCCCCGTCGCCCTCCCGGAAGGCCGCATAGCTGACGAAGCCCGGAGTGCCGGAGATGACCTCCTTTACGGCATCGCTGTTCTGTTCGATCGTGTCCATCAGCTCAGACGCGCCTGCGCCGGCGTATTTCCGAACGACGATGTACATGGGTTCCTTTCTGGTTCCCCTAGGTGCGGCGACCCTATCCGAGGCCTAGATGGGTCGCAATGGACGTAGTAGAAACCACCGCATGGAAGCTCCTCAGACGCACTATCTCGAGCACGAAGGCGTCAACATCGCCTGGCAGATGTTCGGCGACGGCCCGGCCGAGATCCTGTTCATTCCCGGCTGGGTATCGAATGTGGACCAATTCTGGGAGCACCCCGAGCCGCGCGCATTCTTCTCCGAGCTCGCGGGCTTCGCCCGTGTCGCCGTGTACGACAAGCCGGGCACAGGAGCCTCCGACCCCGTCGACGCGACGCCGTCGGCCGAGGTCCGCGTCGACCAGCTGATCGCGCTCATGGACGCTGCGCGCCTTGAGCGCCCTACGGTGGTCGCGATCTCCGAGGGCGGTGTGACGGCGTGCTTGGCGGCGGCCGCTCATCCGAAACGGATCGAACGCCTTGTGTTGCTGAACGCGACCGCCGGCGGCTTCGACCGGCGTGCGCAGGGTGAGATGACGGACGCCGAATTCAACGATTGGCGCGAATTCATCCACGGTACGGCCGCACACTGGGGCGAGGGGCGCGACGGAGATCGCTGGCTTCCCGGTGTGGCGGACGCCGACAAGGCCTGGGGCCGGCTCCAGCGAGCCTGTGCCACTCCCTCCGTCGCGCGTCGCTACATGTCGGCGATCGAGGAGGGTCTGACCGCGTGGGACGTGCTCGAGGCGATCCACCAGCCGGTGCTCGTGCTCCAGCGGACCGGTGACCGTGTGCTGCCGGTGAAGGCCGCGCGCGTCGTCGCGGATCAGATCTCGCACGCCACCTATGTCGAACTCCCGGGGGACCAGCACCTGCCCTGGCTCGGAGACACCGCCGAGATCCTGGAACGGATTCGCGCCTTCGTTGGCGCGCCGCCACCCGCCGCCCGTACCGAGCGTGTACTCGCCACGGTCCTTTTCACCGACATCGTCGGGTCGACCGACAAGCTCGCGCAACTCGGAGACGCCGCCTGGAGCGCCCAGCTCGACCGGCACGCCCAGATTGTGAAGGAAGGGCTCGAGCGGTTCGACGGGCGGCTGGTCAAGACCACCGGCGACGGCGTGCTGGCCACCTTCACGGGTCCTGCGCGCGGCGCCCAGGCGGCGCGCTGGATCCTCGACGCACTCGCGGCTGACCACCTGACATCGCGGGCCGGCATGCACGTCGGTGAGATCGAACTGCAGGGTGACGACATCGCCGGGCTCGCCGTCCACGTCGCGGCCCGTGTGATGGGTGAGGCCGGCGATGACGAGGTGCTCGTCTCGCGCACCGTCCGCGACCTGACCGCCGGCTCAGGCCTCGAGTTCACAGACCGCGGTACCCGCAAGCTCAAGGGCATCCCCGAGGACTGGCAGATCTACGCGCTCGCTTGATGCGCGCAGTTCGCCAATGCGTTCGAGAAGCAGAAAGCCCTCCCGGAGGAGGGCTCTCTGGTGGTAGTGAGAGACATAGCGGGGGCGGGATTCGAACCCGCGACCTTCGGGTTATGAGCCCGACGAGCTACCAGACTGCTCCACCCCGCGTCGGTATGAGCGAGTTTACCGCGCGATTCGCGAAGCGCAAAGTGCTCGGCGGCCGATCCGGCTGCTAAGTTTTCGCGCTTCATAGACCTGCTTAATCGTCAGGCGCACGTGCCTGACGACCGGGGAACCCAAAGGTTCCAGGGGCGAATTGCCGAATACAGCGTATAGCGCGTCTCTTCCGCGCGAGCCCGTCAGCTAACCCCGGAAGCACTCGACAGAGAGGTCAGCATGCGCAAGACGGCTATAGCAGCGGGGCTCGCACTCGCGGCGCTGCTCCCAATCCTTGTCACGCCCGCGGCTGCCTGCACCGGAACGAATCGGCCGCCGGGAGGTCAGCCGATCGCCGACGCCCAGGCCGCGGTGACCTGCCTGATCAACAAGCAGCGCCGCCGCAACCACCTCCGCCCGGTGCGCGGGAGCATCCCGCTGAACGCCGCCGCTGCGGAGCACTCCGGCGCCATGGTCTCGCAGAACTTCTTCTCCCATGAGGGCGACGGCACGCCGGCCTCTCGCGCGGTCAATGCCGGCTACACGGTCGGGGCCCGCACCTGGGGGATCGGCGAGAACCTCGAATGGGCGACGGGTGGGGCCGCCACCCCTCGGCATGTCGTGCGCGGCTGGATGAAGAGCGCCGAGCACCGCTCCATCATCCTCACCCGCCGATTCCGGCAGGTCGGCATCGGGATCGTGGACGGCTCGCCGGTCGCCGGCATAGACCGGGAGGCGGAGACCTTCACCGCCGTTTTCGGATTCCGGAAGGGATGAGATAACGCACCCCCATGCTCGCGAGTAGGATGCGACGCGGTGCTCGGGGATCGGACATGGACGTCGCGATGCGCGTTGCGGTAATCGACATCGGCACCAACTCGACGAGGCTGTTGATCGCCGACGTCGACGGCGGCAGCGTCTACGAGATCGAGCGACGGACGACCGTCACCAACATGGGCCGCGGCGTCGACCACACCGCGACCATCTGCTCGGACGCCGTCGAGGATGTCTGCGAGGCGATCTCCGGCTACAAGGCGCGCTACGAGGAGATGGGCGCCGAGCGGGTGATGGCGATCGCCACCAGCGCCGTCCGGGATGCCGCCAACGGGGACGCCTTCATCGCGGAGCTCCGGGAGCGGTTCGAGCTCGACGCGCGCATCCTCACCGGCGAGGAGGAGGCCCACCTCACCTACCACGGCGCCACCGCCCACAGGCCGACCTCGGGTCCCACGCTCGTCTTCGACATCGGCGGCGGCTCAACCGAGCTGATCGTCGGGACCGGCCGCGAGGTCGGGTTTTATACGTCACTTCAGGCCGGGACGATTCGCCATTCGGAGCGCCACCTCACCTCGGACCCGCCGGACCCGCATGAGCTCGAGCATCTGGCTACCGACATCCGCAGGCTGATCGAGCAGGCGACCGCAGCGCAGCCGGACGGCCCGCCGGTCCGGGCCCTCGCCGTGGCCGGAACCCCGACGTCGCTCGCCGCCATCGACCAGTCCCTCGAGCCGTACGACGCCGGCCGTGTTCACGGCTACCGGCTCGGGATAACCAGAGTCCAGCGGATGCTGAGCCGGCTCTCCTCGCTGCCACTCGCCGAGCGACTCCGCGTGCCCGGACTGCACCCCGGCCGCGCCCCGACGATAGTCGCCGGAACGGTGATCCTCGTCCAGGTCATGCGCGCCTTCGGGCTGCAGGAGGTGGAGGTCTCCGAGCTCGACATCCTGCACGGGTCCGCGCTCTCGGCCGCGATGGCCCCCGCGTGAGCGAACGCTTGGCCAGTTTGTAGTGACTTCGGAGGATCGACCAAGTTTTGGGTATTGCCTATGCCCCCGCCCGCATCGATACTCCGCGGGTCGGGAGAATTGGTGCTGGGCCGGACGCCCAACGCCGCCTCTCGGCTCATAGGGTCCGGGCGTTTGCCGCAAGGCGCCTCCCGTCGCCTGGATCCACTACATACCCCCCAAGTAAGGCCCCTGAGACGTACCCCTGCCCGTCCTGATGGGGCCTGTTTGCAAAGACCGGCCGCCATGGATGGCGGTCGGTCTTCGTATGGGCCCCAAGGCCGCTCTCCTTCGGAGCGGAGGACGAAGTCCCAAGCGACTTACGGAGGGCGGCCGCAGCGGGCCCAGACTCATGGCGAAGCCGCATAGGACTTCGGCCCGTCCTGACGTTGTCTAGTGTGGGCGGATGCCTGAACCAGGGGGTCCAGCGCCAGGCCTGATCTTCGACGAGTGGGAGATCGAGCTCCACGGCCACCAGGTCGTCTACCGCATCGCCGGCGACGGCCCCCCGGTCGTATTGATCCACGGAATGGTCAACTCCTCCAAGCATTGGGAGAAGGTCGCCCTGAAGCTTGCCGAGCGCTACACGGTGATCGCCCCCGATCTGCTCGGCCACGGCGACTCGGCGGCGGTCCGCGGCGACTACTCGCTCGGCGCCCACGCCTGCAGCATCAGGGACCTGCTGACCACGATCGGGATCGAGCGCGCCACCATCGTGGGCCACTCGCTCGGCGGCGGGATCGCGATGCAGTTCTTCTACCAGTTCCCCCAGAGGGTCGAGCGACTTGCGCTGATCTCGAGCGGCGGGCTCGGTCAGGAGGTCAGCCCCATGCTCCGCGGCGCCGCCCTGCCGGGCGCCGCCGTGGGAATCTGGCTGGTCGCCAACCGCCGCGTCCGCGAGGCCATCGACAGCGCCGGCCTGCAAATGCGCGAGCGCGGCAGCCGGAAGGGCGTCTATCTCCAGGCACTCGCCCGCGCGATGCGCCCACTCCAGGAGGCCGCAGCCAGGCGCGCCTTCCTGCAGACCCTCCGCGCGGTGATCGACGTCCGCGGACAGCACGTCAGCGCCATGGACCGCCTCTATCTGCTCGGTGAGCTGCCCACCCTGATCATCTGGGGCGACCGCGACAACACGATCCCGATCGAGCACGGCCTGGCCGCCCACCAGCGGATCCCGAACAGCCGCTTCGTCACCCTGCCGCGCGCTGCGCACTTCCCGAATCTAGAGAATCCCGACGGCCTCGCGGCCGCGCTGATGGAGTGGCTCGACGAGACCGAGCCGGGCCTGATCGAGGATTCCGAATGGGGAGCGATCGTGGGCGCGCGCTCGCCGCGTCGCCAGAGGCTCGCTACGCCGTCGCCAGCGCCACCGAGTGGTTCGCGAGAATGACGTCGTCCGGGTCCCAGCTCCGCTTGACCTGCGAGAGGCGCTCGCAAGTGGCGGCCGGGAGGATGGCATCGACGTCGCAGGGCCGCTCCGCGTAGTTGTAATAACCGCCCTCGGCCGACCAGGGCTTCATCGCCTCGCTCATCCTGTCGAGCTGCCCGGTGATCGGGGCCTTCATCTGGGGGTCCATCAGCATCCCGATGCCCAGCATCACGTACTCGGCGTCGAGCTTGTCGAGAGCGCCCCCGTTCTCCGCCGGGCGAGCCAGCGCACCGCCCATGTGACGGATCTCCGAGACCAGCAACGGCGAGTCCGACTCGGGGCCACCCGTCTCGTAGAAGGCGTCGAGCGCCTCATCCGGCAGCTCGCGCAGCAGGCCGTGATGACCCATCCCCGGCACCGGCGGCTCGGGGTCCATCGCGATGCGGGACAGGCCGGGGGCCGGGATCTGCCCGAAGGTTTCCATGATCGGCTCACCGATCTCGCGCAGCGGCGCGATCGCCGCCTTCCCCTCCTCCTCGCTGCCGATCACGGCCGCGGCGATCGCCAGGAACTTCTTGCCCCGGATTTCCTCCGGGACATCTGGCAGCGGCGGCAGGTTCATCATCCGCAGCAGGCTCCCGATCTCCTCGGGCGCGGCTGCGGTGAAGTCCCGGTAGGCGCGCAGGCCGTCCCTGGTGAGCTCGGCGGGGAACAGGATCGAGCCGGCGTAGGCCTCGGTGATCGGCAGGAGCTCGACGTGCAGCGCGGTGACGATCGCGAACCCACCGCCCCCGCCTCGCAGCGCCCAGAAGAGGTCCGGCTCGCTGGTGGCGTCGGCGGTCCGCGCCTCGCCATCGGCGGTGACGACCTCGATCGCAGCGACCCGGTTGCAGGCCCAGCCGTGCTTGCGGCCGAACCAGCTGAGGCCTCCGCCCAGCGTGTAGCCGGTCACGCCGACGTTCGGCGAGGTTCCCGGCATCGAGCAGCGCTCGGACTTGATGGCCGCGTCGGCCACGTCCTCCGCGAGCGCTCCGGCCTCGACCCGGGCCCTCTCGCCCTCGATGACGACGTCACGCATCCGCCCGGTCTTGATCAGGATCACGCCCTCGAGCGAGCCGAGCGGGACCGCACCGTGTCCGGTGCCCTGCCCCGCCACCCGCAGGCCACCTCCGCGAGCGAACCGGATGACCTTGCTGACGTCGTCCGCGCTCTCGACGAGTGCGACCGCGGCCGGCTGCTGATCGGCGGCGAGGTTCCACGCTTGCCGCGCCTCGTCCCAGCCGGAATCGGCGGAGGTGGCGATGGTGCCTCGGATGGAGAGTCCTGAGAAGTCAGTCATGCGGGCGGCACTCTAGTCCGGGCCGCACGCCAGTCCATCCGTACTTTTCCCGCTTCTGCCAGCGGGCTGACTATGCGGGGTGCGGCTCGGCGTCGATGGGAACATCGGCGACCCGGTCGAAGGCGATCCGTGCGATCACCGCGCCGGCGATCCCGGCGAACCCCGCCATCACCAGTGCGGCCCGCGGATCGACCGCCTCCGACAGCCAACCGGAGAGCGGGCCCCCGATCGGAGTCGAGCCGAGGAAGACGATCGAGTAGAGCGCCATCACCCGGCCGCGCATGCTCGGCTCCGAGGCGAGCTGGAGCGAGGAGTTGATGCTGGCGGCGAGGGTCACGGTCGCCGCGCCCAGCGGCGCGAGCGCGGCGATCTCGAGCACCAGGCTGGGAGCGCCGGCGGCGAGCAGTGCGATCAGGCCGAACACCAGCGCCGAGCCGACCAGGAGCATCGGGGTGACCGAGGCGCGCGCGCCGTTGATCAGCGCTCCTGTGATCGCGCCGATCCCCATGGCGGCCACCAGGACCGCGTAGGTCGAGGGACCGCCGCCGAAGGTGAACCGTGCGAGCAGCGGCAGGACGACCTGGAAGTTGTAGCCGAGGGTTCCCACGACGGCCATCAGCACCAGCGGTATCCAGAGCTCGGGGTCGCGACGGACGTAGCGCAAGCCGGCTCGGACGGCGCCGCGCTCGCGCGGAGCCTTGGCGGCGGGCTGCAGGCGGTCGGTATCCATCCCGGCGAGCACCCAGATCATGAATGCGAAGCTCGCGGCGTTCAGCGCGAAGCACGGCTCCACCCCGACCGTGGCGATCAGCACGCCGGCGAACGCCGGACCGACGACGCGGGCGCTGTGCACCAGCACGCTGTTCAGGCTGACCGCGTTGACGACCCGATCCGAGCCGACCATCTCCATCACGAACGACTGCCGGGTGGGGTAGTCGACGGCGTTGACGCAGCCGCGGACGAAGACGAGGGAGAACACCATCCACGGGACCAGCAACCCGTCGGCAGAGAGGGCCAGCATGGTCAGCGGGGCGATCATGTGGAGGCCCTGGGTGAGGACGAGCAGGCGTCGCTTCGGCACCCGGTCCGCGATCAGCCCACCCCAAGCGCCGAAGACCAGCATCGGCAGGAACTGCAGAGCGGTGGTCACACCGACGGCGACACCGCTGCCGGTGAGCGAGAGGATCACCCACATCTCGGCGATCATCTGCATCCAGTTGCCGGAGAGCGAGACGAGCTGGCCGGCGAAGTAGCGGCGGAAGTTCGGGATCTGCAGGCTGGCGAACGAGCGGCCGAGTGCCTCCGTCACTCGAGCATCCCCTCCAGCAGCTCGGCCGCCCTCTCCAGCGTCCGGCGGTCCTCGGCCTCCAGCTTGGAGAGGCGGCTGGCGAGGTAGGCCGTCTTGCGGGCGCGAAGGCCCTTCAGGAGCGCCCGGGCCCCAGCGGTGGCGCTGAGGATCGCGGCACGGCCGTCCGCGGGGTCGCTCTTCCGCTCCACCAGGCCGGCCTCCTCCAGGTGGCGAACGATCCGGGTCGCGGTCGGACGCTTGATGCGCTCCCGCTCTGCGAGCTCACTCGGCGACAGCGGGCCATGCCGCTCGACGGTGGCCAGCGCGGCGACCTGCGAGGGCCCGAGATCGGTCCCCGCCTCCTGGCGCAGGCGGCGGGCCATCCGGGTGATCGCCCAGCGCAGACGCGGAGCGAGCTCCTCCTCGGTCTCGGGCGTCGTCCCGGAAGTAGTTTGCATCGCTAATTAGCGTAGCAAACTTCTTTGCGGCTTCCTCACGGCTGCTTAGGGCACCCTAATCAGGACTGTGTTAGGGTGCCCGAACCTTGAAGTCCGACCAGGGCACTCAGAATTCGCACACGCGCCTCGCCTGGTGGCTGAGCGGCCTCGCGGTGGTGACAGGTCTCGTCTACCTGATGGCCACGGCCCACACCGGCCCAGCGGATCCGACAACGCAGCACATGAGCCACGGGACCGCGGTCTTCAACTCGGGGATGATCGTCTTCCGCGAGGGACTCGAGGCGATCCTGATCTTCGCCGCCGTCACGGCCAGCTTCCTCGGCGCCAACAAGTCGAAGCGCCGGCCGGTCGTCGCGGGCGCCATCCTGGCCTTCGGAGCCGCCATCGTCACCTGGTTCATCGCGCAGGCGCTCCTCGACGTCGCCTCCCCCCTCGGGCCCAAGCTCGAGGCGATCACCGGCTTCCTGGCAATCGTCGTCCTGCTCGTCGTGCTCAACTGGTTCGTACACAAGGTCTACTGGTCCGATTGGATCGGCCGGCATCACAAGCGGCGCCAGAAGCTGCTCACCCAGACCGGCCCCTGGGTCGTGATCGGGCTCGTCGCCCTCGGCTTCACCACCGTCTACCGCGAGGGATTCGAGGTGGTTCTCTTCCTCCAGAACCTGGAGCTTCAGAACGGGAGCTCCACGGTGCTCGAGGGGGTGGCGATCGGGCTGGCCTGCACCGCGGTGGTCGGCGTCCTCACCTTCTGGCTGCACCAGCGGCTTCCCTACCGCCGCATGCTGATCATGACCGGCGCTCTCGTCGCCATCGTCCTGATGGTGATGATCGGCGGGACCGCCCTCTCCTTCATGGACCTGGGCTGGATCCCGAGTCACCCCACTCCGTTCGCCGTCCCGGCCTGGATGGGCTCCTGGTTCGAGATCTATTCCTACTGGGAGACGATCGGCGCTCAGCTGCTCGCCGGGATCCTCGTGGTCGGTTCCTATGTCCTCGCCGAGCACGTCAAGGTGCGCCGGCGGGTGCAGAAGGGGGAGCAGCCCGCGGTCCGCGCGGATGCCCCTCCCCCGCTCCAGACCCAAACGGAGACCGTCTAGCGCACTACCCTGGCGGGCATGCGCCGTTCGCCAGGGAACGTCGTCCTCGTCGCCGTGCTGGGCCTCCTCCTGGTCGCGGCGGGCGCCGCAGTCGCGAAGAAGAAGCATCGCCACCACGGCCTGCCGCGCGGTCCCTACCCCAGCCTGGGGTCCTGCCCGGTTTTCCCGGCGCCGTCAGGGCTCGCCACCGCCCCCTCGGCGGCGGACGAGTCCGCGTGGAACCAGGACATCTCGGCCGCCCCTCCGGACCCGAACTCGGCCGCGTACATCTCGTACATCGCCGCGCACGGTGGGGACTTCATCCACCCGGATTTCGGCTCGCCTCGCGAGTACGGGTTCCCCTACGCGGTGGTCGGCAGGAAGCAGAAGCGCAGCAAGGTCAAGTTCACGGCGTACGGCGACGAGTCCGACCACGGTGCCTATCGGGTGCCGTTGAAGGCGCTGGTCGAGGGAGGACAGAGCTCGGACGGCGACCGCCACGTGCTGGCGGTCGACGCCGCCCGCTGCAAGCTCTACGAGCTCTATCGGGCCTTCGCGCGCAAGAAGCCGAAGCCCCGCTGGAATGCCGACTCCGGCGTGATCTGGGACTTGCGCTCAGGGGCGCTGCGGCCCGAGGGCTTCACCTCAGCCGATGCCGCCGGACTCCCGATCTTCCCGGGCCTGGTCCGCTACGACGAGGCCGCATCGGGGCACATCAACCACGCGATCCGGGTCACGGTGAGCTCGACGCAGAACGCCTACCTCCACCCTGCCTCCCACTGCGCCGGAGACACCTCCAGCACCAGCGCCCCGCCGATGGGCCTGCGCCTGCGCCTCGGCGCGGGCTACGACGTCTCGAGCATCACCGGCCCGGCGCACGTAATCGCCGTGGCGATGAAGCAGTACGGCCTGATCGTCGCCGACAACGGCTCGAACTGGTTCATCTCCGGGACGTCGGACCGCCGCTGGTCAGACGAGAACCTCGATCAACTCAAGTCGATTCCCGGCTCGGCCTTCCAGGTGGTGCAAAGCGCCGCAGCCATTCACGGCTGCTGAGGCCCTCGGCGGGCGCGCTCACCATCCGCACGCCGATCAGGGCGAAGACCAGGCCGGCCACCGCGCCGATGCTCAGCGGCTGACCGAGAATCGGGACCCCGGCGATCGCCGTCGTCGCCGGCACCAGGTAGAGGAAGCTGGTCGCCTCGCCGCTCTTCTCGTTGCGGAGCAGCCAGAAGTAGAGCATGACCGCGCCGATCGACAGGCCGAAGATCAGCCAGGCCAGCGGCGCCAGTACCTCCGCGCTCAGCCCGAAGCCCTGGGTGAGCGCGGTGAGCGGGGCGATCACGACCGTGGCGGTGATCAGCTGAATCGTGTTCGCCACCTTCGGGTCGACGTCCGAGCCGTAGGCCCGCTGCACGAGGGTGCCGCCGACCAACCCGGCCAGGCCGACGATCGCGAAGATGAACCCAAGGGCCGATCCGCCGCCGTGGAGCTCCTCGATCACCGCGAGGACGACTCCGGCCACCCCGATCGCCGAGCCGAGCCACTGCGTCGGTGAGAGGTGCTCGTCGAGCAGGAAGGTGGCGAGCACCGCCACCAACATGGGGCTCGAGCCGGCGAGGAGCGCGGTCAACCCGGCCGGGACTCCATGCTGGAGCGCCAGGAAGATCCCGACGAACTGCGCGGCCTGCAGCAGCAGCCCGACCACCACCATCTGGACGATCGCCGCCCGCTCGCGCGGCCAGGGGGCGCGCATCGCCATCGCGATCGCCGCCATTGCGAGAGCGGCGACGCTCATACGCCAGAAGAGGATCGAGAGGCCGGGCGCATGGCGGACCGCCAGCGTTCCGACGATGAAGCCGCTGGACCAGATTGGGACCATCGCGGCCTTGGCGAGTCGAAGCCTTGGTCGCTTGCTCATCGCTAGTCCTTTCTCACGTCGCTCGGTGATCAAACGTCCCGTGGGCGCGGCCTGTGAGATCGGCCTGATAGAGCTTTGCCGGTGAGATTCCTCGACGACGAGCGTCTGTACTGGGACGCCGAGTACTGCCTGCGCTTCCTCCGGGAGCTGAAGACCCCGGACGAGAGCGCACGGCCCGCGGGCGAGCGCTTCCACTTCTACTGGAGAGGCCAGGTCTCGACGAAACAGGCATTCGCCATCAGGTCCGTCCTGGCCACCCAGAGCGGGCATGGCGAGGTCTGCCTCTGGCTCGACCCCGACGACGGATACGAGGGCCATGAGCGGAACCCGATCCTGCGCTCACTCGCAGACGAGATCTCGGTGCGGCGCTTCGATGCCGCGGAGGAGTCCAGGGGAACCCCACTGGAGGGCAGGACCGAGCTTCAGCAGCACGAGGACCCCCTCGAGCGGGCCAACCTCTTTCGGCTGGTCGGCCTCTACAACCACGGTGGCGTCTACCTGGATCTCGACACGATGCTGCTAAGGGACCTGGGCGAGCTGCACGTACAGCCGTTCATGACCGAGGACTACTGCTACCGCTGGTCCGCCCACCTCCCGTACGGGAACAACGCCGTCCTTCGCTTCCACCAGGGATCCGAGAATGCCTGGAGGCTCATGGAGCGGAGCGTCGAGCTCGGAACGTGCAACCCGACGAAGGTCCTCCGGTTCGAGGGCGCCGAGGATCTCGACCTAACCGTGCTGCCCTGCGCGTTCTTCGATCCGCTCTGGCCGCATTTCGACGGGATCTGCCGGTTCGAGGGCGCCCCGTTCGACGGATGGGAGGGATTCTTCCGGAAGTTCAGCTGGCGCTTCCGACCCGGGCCGAAGGCCGAGTCCTACCGGGAGTTCTTTCCAGGAGCCTTCGCGTACCACTGGCACAACCAGTGGGAGGCGCCGGAGCATGAGCGCTCCTATTTCGGGCGGTTCTCCCGGGAAATGGACGCCGCGCTGCCCTGGGGCGAAGCGGCTACTGGCCGCGAGCGGCGTTGACGAGCCGCGCCGGCGGCGTGATGGTCTTGGAGAGGACGAAGGTGCTCTCCGCCTGGGAGACGCTGATCGGCGCCGGGACCGGGTCTCCGCTGGGCGTGATCGAGAAGCTGCCGACGATGCCGTCTTTGACGCGTGTCTTGAACAGGGAGGCGATCACCCCCGAGCGGGTCGCATTCCCCGACTGAATGGCGGGCAGCAGGACCTCGGCCGCCTGCCCCGCGTAGGGCGCGAAGAGCTCGAGTGGCTCGTCGCCGATCTGCGCCTTGAGCTCCTTGACGAAGGCCGAGCCCTCGCCGGTGAGGCTGCTCGGCACCTTGCCCGGAAGGCTGGCGTACATGCCCTTGGTGGCGGCGCCGGCCTGGTCGATGGTGCTCTGCTGGGCGAAGCCGTCCGGCGCCAGCAGTTTGACGTGGCCGTCGTTGGGGCCGAGGACCGAGACCTTGTCCTTGATGATCTGCGCGCCGTTCTGCTCGAGCAGCCCGGCCAGCAGGACCGCGTCTGCCCCCGAGGCCTTCACCTTCTGCATCAGGTCGGCGTAGCTCTTGGCCTTCTGATCCCACTGCTCGACACCCGCGATGTTCATTCCCAGCGAGCGAGCCGCGCCCTCGAATGTGTCGGCCTGGCCCTTGCTGGTCGGGTCGTCGGCGGCGACGAGGACGAAGGGGTTACGGATCCCCTGCTCGTTCGCGAAGGTCGCGAGCCCGGCCATCTGGACGGCGTCGTTCGGCACGACGCGCACGTAGTTGCGCTCGCCCGACGGGTAGTAGACGTCGGGCTCGTTGGGCTTGCAGATGCTCCCCGGCTCAGTCAGGCAGACGTAGGTGTTGCCCGGCGAGACCATCGCCAGGCCTCCACCTGGCGCCTTGTTGAGGACCGGGATCTCGATCGCGGCGCAGCCCGAGTTGTAGGTGCCGATCACGCCGATCACGTCGGAATTGCTCGCGTACGCCTGGGCGTTGGAACGGCAGAGGCCCTCGTCCCATTCGCCCGTCGAGGACAGCGAGTCGTCGCAAGCCTGGAAGGCGACCTGGGTGTCGTTGCCGGCCTGCCATCCCTTGCGGGCGATCTCCTGGACGATCGCATCGTTCATCTGCTTGGACCGCTCCGCGGAGTCGCCCTGCAGCGGCAGGTCGGAGACGATCAGCTTGGAGGGCTTGCCGCTCCCCGAGTACTGGACGTCACCGCAGTTGGCATCGACGGCCTGGACGCTGCCGGTCTTGTCGCTGTTGCCACCGCAGGAGGCGACGACCAACGCAGCCGCGATCGCGGCCAGGGCAAGCAGGACGGGGACGAGACGCCGAGGCACGGCGGCCACCCTATTTGGGCGCGCGGAGGGAACGCATCCGTAGAAGCCCGCGCCGTTGCGGGGCTAGGCCGTCGCCTTGGCAGCCTGGCGCTCCGGCGCGATCCGGACGACGTCCCAGGCCAGGCCGAGCTTCTCGAGCGACCAGATCACCGCGGCCGATGGATCGATCTGCCTCGTCTTCATCCCGTGCACGGCCGACGTCGGGAAGGCGTGGTGGCTGTTGTGCCAGGCCTCGCCGAAGGTCGGGATCGCAAGCCAGGCCAGGTTCCGCGACTCGTCGGTCGTCTCGAAGTCCCGCTTGCCGAACATGTGGCAGAGCGAATTGATCGAGTAGGTGACGTGGTGCAGGACCATCATCCGCACCGCCCCTCCCCAGAGCAGCCCGGTGACTCCGGCCATCACGGTGCCGCCGATCGCCCAGCCGAGGAAGAAGGCGGCGATGAAGCCACCAATGGCCCAAACCAGGAACGTCCGGTCGACGTAGCTGACGATCGGGTCCTTCAGCAGGTCCGGCGCGAAGCGCTCCTTCGAGCCGCGCTGCGTGTGGATGAAGAGCCAGCCGACGTGAGCGTGGAAGAGCCCCTTGACCTGGGCCCAGACGCCCTCCCCATGCCCCACGTGCGGGCTGTGGGGATCGCCCTCCTCGTCGGAGAAGGCGTGGTGCTTGCGGTGGTCGGCGACCCAGGAGATGATCGGGCCCTCTACCGCGGCCGAGCCGAGCACGGCGAGGACCGCGCGGGTCCGCGGCCCGGTCTTGAAGGCCCGGTGGGTAAAGAGGCGATGGAAGCCGACGGTGATCCCGAAGCCTGTCGGGATGTAGAGCAGCGCGAATACGACCAGGTCGCTCCAGCGCAGCCAGCTGCCCGCGAGCTGCCAGGCGACGAAGCCCAGCAGCAGGAAGGGAATGACCGTGAGCGCGCCGGTGATGATCCGGTCGCGGGTCTCGTGCTCGACGGGCTGAATGGCCTCAGCGAGCGGCGTGGGAGCCTTCCGCGCGGGGCTGGGAGGCATCGCCGTGGTGGTCGGCGGGCCGGTGGGAGGCGCTGACACTCCAGCGGCAACGTCCGACATGTGTGACTCCTTTGTTGGGTCCTGACCGAGTCAATCCGACTCTCGTCGTCGTGACTCGAGTCCCAGGGCTCCTGACCCTAGCGCCATTTCCTAAGGTTGTGGTGAGCGAAACATGTCCACTCAACCTCTTCTAAGCGAGATCGAGCGCGCCTTCCCGGATCGTCCCTTCACGATCGAGCTCTGGGACGGATCGAAGGTCCCCTCCACCAACGGAGTCGGCCCGACCTTCAGGGCGCGATCGCAGGACGCACTCGCATACGCCATCGCCGCTCCGGGCCAGCTCGGGCTCGGCCGCGCCTATGTCTCGGGCGAGATCGAGATCGACGACATCGACAAGGTGATCGACGTCCTGAACGAGTGGAAGCCGCCGCCCGTCGGCGCCGCGACCAAGGCTCGGCTGATCACGGCCGCGCTCCGCGCCGCAGGGGTGCGCCGGCCTCCGCCGCCGCCGAAGGCCGAGCTCCACCTGCGCGGGCGCAAGCACACCACCGAGCGGGATCGCGAGGCCGTCCGCCATCACTACGACGTCGGCAACGAGTTCTTCTCGCTCTTCCTCGATGAATCGATGACCTACTCCTGCGCCTTCTTCTCGCGGGTCCCACCGCGCAAGGGATTCCGCCGCGAGCCGCCGACGCTCGCCGAGGCACAGGACGCGAAGCGCGAGCTGGTCTGCACGAAGCTCGGCCTCGAGCCGGGGCAGCGGGTGCTCGACGTGGGCTGCGGCTGGGGCAGCTTCGTCATCCACGCCGCCCAGCGCCACGGCGTCGAGGCGGTCGGGATCACGCTCTCGGAGAATCAGGCCGAGCTCGCACGGCGGAAGGTCGAGGAGGCAGGCGTCGCCGACAGGGTCGAGATCCGCGTCCAGGACTACCGCGAGCTCGCCGGTGAGAACTTCGACTCCGTCGCATCGATCGGGATGGTCGAGCACGTCGGCGAGTCGCAGATCGATCTCTACGCCGAGCAGCTCGCCTCGATGCTGCGGCCGGGCGGTCGCCTCCTCAATCACGGCATCTCGCGGTTGAAGCACGGCAACATCGAGGGCGGGGCCTTCTCGGAGCGCTACGTCTTCCCGGACGGGGAGACGACCCACGTCTCCCGGGTGAACCTCGCCCTCGAGCGGGCGGGCTTCATCGTCCAGCACGTCGAGGAGTTCGGCTCGGACTATGCCGAGACCCTGCGCCACTGGATCCGCAACCTCGACGAGCACATCGTGCGGGCCGAGGAGCTCGCGGGACCCGAGCGGCTGAGGGTCTGGCGGCTCTACCTGCGGGCGGCGCGCAACGGCTTCGAGATCGACTTCACGTCGGTCTACCAGGTTCTCTGCCGGCTGGGCGACGACTAGCAGGTTCGATCGGCCCGCGGTCGCAACCCCGCCGCGGGTTCCGTCTCCCGGGCTGCTACCGTCCCGCGCGTTAGGCCGGTGATACCGGCAAAGGTGTGCGTAGCGCTCGCGTTGTTGCTTCTCGGCTTCCTCGCGTTCGCAGCACAGTAAGAGGAGGCGAGATGCCTACCGGAACCGTCAAGTGGTTCAGCAACGACAAGGGCTACGGGTTCATCACACCCGACGATGGCTCTAACGACGTGTTCGTCCATTTCAGCTCGATCGAGGGGGACGGCTACCGTTCGCTCGAAGAGGGTGCGAAGGTCGAGTACGAGACCGAGCAGGGCCCAAAGGGCCCGGCCGCGACTGGCGTGAAGCAGGTCGCGTAGGAGCCTCGAGCCACACTTCGATTCTCCGGAAGAGCCCCGCCTGGCGGGGCTCTTTCTTTTCCGTCGATAGTCTTGCGAGGCGAGGCTTGCTTTCGGACCGGAGACGGGACGGCAGTTCGCATCCGGCGCGAAGACTGGTCGAGGGCCAAGGCGGAGACCGGGCCCGAATCGACCGATTTTTCGGAAAGGAAGCAACGTGGAAGTCGAAGAGTCATCCGGTCCGGCCAACGATGGAAGGCCACTGGAGGGAGGGGATCTCTTCTCCGCGCTGACGCGTGATCTCATCGCGCTGCACAAGCGCTTCTACGGGCGCGGCGCGACCAGGGCGCGGGCGATGTTCGCCCACCCGGGGCTGCTGCTCATCGAGATGGAGGACGTCTTCCTGACCGTGGAGCACACCATGGTTGAGCGGGGTCAGGTCGAGATCGTCCGACGGGCCCGGCAGACCTTCCACGGCGCCCTGCGAGACGAGTTCATCGAGACGGTCGAGAGACTGACCAGACGCCCAGTGGAGAACTACGAGAGCGTCACCTTCACCGCACCCGACCGAGTGCTCGAGATCTTCTATCTCGGACCAGCGGAAGTGGACCCGTCTTCGGAGAACGCCCCCTCAGCGGACGGCGCCTCGGCTGACGGTCGGCCGACCTGACCTCGTCTGCCGCGCGGTCCCATCGGTCGGCCTCGAGGTCGAGGACGCCCGTGATCAGCTCCTCCCCCTCCCCCGCCTGCGCGCGAACGATCCCCCGGGTCGACGATCAGGCTCCGCCCGAGCGCCGCCGGCTGCGACGCATTGACCGTTGACGACGTAGAGCTGGTTGAAGATCGCGCCGGGGCCTGGTGGCGATGGAGGATGGGCTCGGGCTGCAGGTCGTGATCGGCCACCCGGCGATCCAGCTCGGAAGACGCCGAGCGGATCCTGCTCGACTACGCGAGCCCCGCGACGGGCGCGGACCTCGGCTCGGTGGAGCTTCCAGCCGCCGAGACCCGCGCCGCCTAGGTCTCCGCTTTACGCGGCGGAAGGTGCAGCCGCCGCTGGAGCTCCAGTCCGCCGGTAGATCAGGATCGCGACGATCACCGACCAGATCAGCACGATGAAGAACCCGAAGAACCCGACGGGCGAGAACGCGACGATGCCGATCACCACCATCACCCAGCCGAGCCACTTGGGAAGCGCGCCCGAGGCGATGATCGCCAGACCCGTGCAGAGCGCGAAGACGACCAAGCCGATCTCGAATGGGAAGAAGAAATCGTTGTTGAGAACGTTCAGCGCCTGAACGGCCTGGGGGGTGACGTCGTGCCTGGCGTCGACCAGGGCGACGTCGATGCTGGTGAAGATGCCTCCGCCCACCGCGATCATGATTCCGCCGGCGAACGCCGCCCTCGAGAGGCCGTTGGCCCCTTCCTTGTCCTCGAAGAAGCTCCTCAGCGACGAGATGAAGAAGAGGAAGAAGACGACCGCGACCCCTCCGCAGAGGTCGCCGAGCAGGTGAGCTCCGTGGTGGTCGTTGTAGTGCTTGATCACCTCGGCACCGGACGCATGGACTCCCGGTGTGCTCGGGCTCGTGAATGTGATCGCGAGCAGCACGGCAAAGACGATCCCGGTCAAGGGCGCAAGGCGCCTCAATGAATCTGGCATTAGAGCCTCTCCTCTGATTGGTTTGCCAGGCGAGCCCCCAAATGCCCCTCGACATCCCGCCGTATGACGTGCTGAACCTATGCCGTCCCGAGAACGGCGTGCATCCGTAGAAATTCCTGAACGCAACGTAGCCCGCGCACCGTCGGACAGGGCCGGCCCCGTGAAGCGTGGGGCCGAGGGCGGCCTGCCGAACACGCTCAGGGCGAAGCTGAAGTAGGGCGACGCCGCGGACCTCGGCTCATCCTCCCTGCCGCCGAGGCCCGCGCCGCCCAGGTCCCTGCCCGTCCTCTCCCCCGGGAGGGGCGAATCTAGGAGCATGGCGGCGCACCCACATCAGTAGAAAGCCGCGCCGATTGTCCTGGGATTGTCAGCGCGCTGACAATCGCATCCGCTAGCGGTGCTTGATGCCCTCACCGACGAAGTTCGCCCGGCGCGGCTCGGTGACCGCGACGCCGTCGAGCGCCTCGTCGATGGCGTCGAGCGTATCCTGGGTGAGCTCGACGCCGGCGGCCTCGGCGTTGTCGAAGACCTGCTGGGGGCGGGACGCGCCGATGATCACTGAGGCGAGGTTCTCCTGGCGCAGGCACCAGGCGAGCGCCATCGTCGCCATCGAGATGCCGGCCTGCTCGGCGACCGGGACTAGCTTCTGGACGGCCTCGAGGATGTCATCCTGCATGTAGCGGCTCATCGCCCAGTTCATCTCGTCGGAGGCCATGCGGGAGTCTTCAGGGATCCCCTCCCCCCGCTTGTACTTGCCGGTGAGCACTCCCTGGGCGAGCGGCGACCAGACGATCTGGGAGATGCCGTGCTCCTCGCAGAATGGGATCAGCTCGGCCTCGGGGGCGCGCCAGATCATGTTGTACTGCGGCTGGGAGGAGACCCAGTCCTTCGTCTCGGGCACGTCTAGCCCGGCCTCGATCTGCTCGACCGTCCATTCGCTGAAGCCGATCTCGCGCGCCTTGCCGGCCTCGCAGACCTCGGTGAGCGCCTCCATCGTCTCCTCGATCGGCGTCTCGGGATCGGGGCGGTGGCACTGGTAGAGGTCGACGTAGTCGGTCTGGAGGCGGTCGAGCGACGCGTCGATCTGCTTGTGAATCTGCTCGCGCGAGAGCCCGCGATCCTCCTCCGACATCGGGAAGAAGACCTTGGTGGCGAGGATGTAGTCGGAGCGCTCGTAGTCCTTGAGGATCTCGCCCCAGGCCGTCTCGGCGGCTCCCTGGCCGTAGACGTTCGCGGTGTCGAAGAAATTGACGCCCGACTCGAAGGCGGCCTTGGTGCAGGCGGCGGTGTGCTCTCGCTCCACCCCGACGCCGTAGGTGAGCCATGAGCCGAGCGAGATCTCGGAGACCTCGATGTCCGAGCTGCCGAGCTTCCGGAATTGCATCGCGATCCACCCTACCCAAGCGGTCTCACCGGCAATCGGAGCCGGTGCGTAAACCGCTGCGATCCGGGCATGCGTGGGGGTAAGTCAAGCCGGCGGATCCAAGGAGGGATCATGCAAGAGGACGAGGGTCACGGAGGAGACGAAACGGGGCGGAACCTCGACGAGTTCGCCATGAGGAACGTCAGCGAGTTCCTCTACGCCGGGCGTCCCGCCGTGACCGTGAGGACGACCCATCTGCAGGGCTCCGACGAGGAACGACACGTGCGCCGCGGCCTGCGGCGGCTGTCACGCGAGGGACGCGCTCCCGGGCTCAGGACCTGAGCCCGGCGGACCCCGCTGCCCCGTACCCAGCCGCCCGCCCCGATCAGGACGAGGTAGCGGTTCGGCCGATCGCCCCCCTGCCGGCGTCCAGGCGGACTCAAGAAATGGTTCGGGACCGGCCGATATAGGCAAGGTGAGACAGCACTGCGTCCAATGCCTGACTGAGATCCTCGCCAACGGCAAGCGGTCGCCGTCCGGCGAGACCCTCTGCTCCCCCTGCCATTCCGCCCTCTGGGGCCCGCACGCCACCGATGAGTTTCGCGGCATGGTCGCGCTGCACATGGGCCGGCCGATTCCCGTCGGCGTCGCCGCGAAGCTCGCCCGCTAGAGCGCCTCTCTCCGAGGGGAGAACTTCCGCTGGCGCTGACTTAGTGGGGCAGTGAGTCCCTCCCGTCCAAGCAGGTCCTCCGCGGGCGCCGGGCGGTCCAACTCGAAGGCCGTCCTGGCGCCCGCGGACAAGCTCAAGAAGGAAGTCCAGTCCGCGCTCACCGAGGAGCTCGCTCAGGACCGGTACCGCAGCGGCTTCGGCACGTACGACGGGTTCGCCTACATCGCCGCTGAGGCCTACTTCCATCTCGCCGGCGGCCACGACGCCGGCCTGCAGCCGATGCAGCTGAAGTACCGCGGCAAGAGCCACTGGTGGCTCCTCGACGCGCAGGGCCGCGTGATCGACCTGACACTCGGCCCGCGAGAGACCTCGGGCTTCCCGTACCAGCGAGGGGCGCGGCGCCCCTTCCGCTACACGCCGTCGAGAATCTCGCGGCGAGCCCAGACGGTGGTGGAGCGGGTCCGCGCGGCCCGTGGCTGATCCGCGGGAGTACCCTGAAACCGCGATGGAACGAAGCCGCTGGAGCGACGATCGGCTGGATGATCTCGCCAACTCGATCGACGGTCGGTTCGACCGCGTTGATCGGGGTTTCGATCGCGTTCACCAAGACCTGCGCGAGCTGCGGCAATGGATGGTCCGGCTGACGATCGGCATGTCCTTGGGGTTCATCAGCGTGATCGCGACGCTCCTCGCTCGCGGGGCCTGACCTTCCGACCGCCGGCTCCGCCATGGTGAGTGGGTGACCCATCGGGGCGAGAATCTGGCGCAGGCCTCTTTTCCGGAGATGGAAGAGGCGAAGGCGGCGCTGCGCGGCCTGGAGGATGTCGGGTCGGATCTCACCGAGACCCGGCGCGTCTACGAGGGCCCGCCCGACCCAGACGCGCTCCTCGCCCACCTCGGGTACGACGACTTCAGGCCCGGGCAGCAAGAGCCGGTCGAGGCCGCGCTCGCCGGCCGCGACTCTCTGGTCGTGATGCCCACCGGCGGCGGCAAGAGCCTCTGCTACCAGCTCCCAGGCCTCGCCACAGCGGGGCTCACCATCGTGGTCAGCCCGCTGATCGCCCTGATGGCTGACCAGTGGCGACGGCTCTCGGCCGGCGGCCACCCGGCGGTGATGATCGCCTCGGGGCTACCGGAGGAGGTGGCGCGCGACGCGACGGCGCAGATCCGCGACGGCAGGGCCCGGATCGTCTACTGCTCACCGGAGCGCTTCGCCCAGCCCGGCTTCATGAACGCGGTCGGACAGCGCGAGGTCGACCTGCTCGCGGTCGACGAGGCCCACTGCATCTCCGAATGGGGGCACGACTTCCGCCCCGACTACCTGCGGCTGCCGAGGGTGCTCGAGCGGCTCGGGCGCCCGGCGGTGCTCGCCTGCACTGCGACCGCGACCGAAGACGTCTCGGCCGAGATCGCCCAGCGGCTCGACCTCCGCGACCCGTTGATGATCCGCGCGGGCTTCGACCGCCCCAATCTGAGCTTCGACATCGTCCAGTTCGAGGGCAAGGGCTCGAAGGCTCGGAAGCTGGCGATGCTGCTCCATGGACTGCGCGATGAGGCCAACCGCCCGGCGATCATCTACTGCGGCACTCGCAGGGACACAGAGGAGGTCGCCCAGTCCCTGCGCGAGGCCGGCCTGGCCGCCGCCGGCTACCACGCGGGCATGGACCCCGACGAGCGCGCCTCCGCCCAGCACCGCTTCATGACCGGGGACGCGGAGGTGATCACCGCCACCAACGCCTTCGGCATGGGGGTCGACAAGGCCAACGTCCGGTCGGTCTGGCACTGGGCGATCCCGACGAGCGTCGAGGCCTACTACCAGGAGGCCGGGCGCGCCGGCCGCGACGGCCTCCCCGCCCGAGCCGTCCTGCTCGCCGGCCGCTCGGACCTGGGGCGCCTGGTGCGCTTCATCCAGATGCGAGCGGTCGAGCCTGAATCGGTGTCCCTCTACGCACAGCGCCTGCGGGCCGGCTCTGACTCGGATGGCCTCCTGACCATCGATGCCCCGCGCGTCGATGAGGACCGGATCAAGCTGGCGATCGCGGAGCGGGCCGGCGCGTTCGAGGTGGAGGCCGCCCCGGGTGGCCGTCTGGAGCTGCGCTTCAACGACCGGATCGACATGGCGGCCGCGCGAGCGGCATGCAAGGCCGCCACCGACCGCTCCTGGCGCGCCTACCGGGCGGTCGAGTCGTTCAGCTTCGGAGAGAGCTGCCGGCGCCGGAGCCTGCTCGACCACTTCGGGGACTCGACCCCGGGTGCGCCGGAGGGGCGCTGCTGCGACGTCTGCGACCCGGAGTCGTGGCTGCCGGCACCGGAGGACCTGGAGGTGCGAGCGAAGCGCCGCACGAGCGCGAAGTCAGCCGCTCGGCCGGCCGATCTCTCCCCCGGCGACGAGGCTCTCCTCGAGGAGCTCCGGGCGTGGCGCCTTGGCGTCGCCCGGGGAAAGCCCGCGTACACCGTCGCCAACAACCGCACCCTCGAGGGAATCGCGTCGGCACGTCCGCGAGACCCCGAGGCTCTTGCGGGAATCCACGGCGTCGGCCCGACGTTCCTGAAGCGTCACGGCGCCGACGTGCTGGAGCTAGTCGCCGGCAGCGCGTAGCGCCGCCCGACCGAGCTACCAGTTCCGCTTGGTCTTGAAGAGCTCCTGCACGTACCCGGCGACGGAGACCGGGCTCATCACCAGCTGGTAGAGCAGCAGGTAGCTGAAGAAGCCCTTCCAGTTCTTTCGGACGCTCAGCCCAACCTCATCGAAGGAGCCACGGCTGAGCTTGAACATGATCCCCGAGAGGATCATGTTGAGCGGGAGAACGAGCAGTGTGAGCGGGCCGACGATCGCGTAGATCCCGAAGAAGACGGCGAGGATGATCCCGACCGGAAAAGCAATCGAGTAGACGAAGTCGACGTATGGGAAGACGTAGTCGACGATCACGGAGTGGGCGTACGCGCGGCGGCCCTTGATCAGTGCCGGTCCGTACTCGCGCAGACCCTCGATCATGCCCCTCGCCCAGCGACGGCGCTGCTTGGCGAAGGCCTTGATGGTCTCCGGCGCATCGGTGAAGGCGACGGCGGTCTTCTCGTAGCTGACGCCGGCGCCCTTGTGCATCATCGCCCAGGTTAGGACGATGTCCTCGCCGATCCGGTCCGGCCAGCCGCCGACCTCCTTGACGGGCTCGGTCCGGTAGACGCTGAAGGCGCCCTGCGCGACCAGCGTGCCCTGGAAGAGGCCCTGCTGGCGCTTGATGGAGGCGATGCCGAGGAAGTAGTCCCACTCCTGAGCCTGGGTGAGCAGGTTGGTGCGCGAGTTGCGGACGAAGACGGCGCCGGCGACCGCGACGGTCGTCGGCGGGGAGACCTGAAGGCGCGCGACGCAGCGCTTCAGGGCCTCGGGCATGAGAAGGGTGTCGGCGTCGACCGTGGCCATCAGCGGGGTGTGGACCTCGGCGAGCGCGGCGTTCAGGGTGTTGGCCTTGCCGCCGTGCGGGAAGCTGCGGACCGAGATTCGCTCGTCCATCTCCGCGCAGAGGGTCGCCAGCTCGACGGTCCGGTCCGTGGAGCCATCGTCGGCGACCAGGATGTGGAGCTCGCCCGGATAGTCCTGAGTCGCGGCGTAGTCGAGCGTCTCCTCGATCACATCCTCCTCGTTGAAGCAGGCGACGATCAGGGTGATCGCGGGGAAATCGAGATCGAAGCGAAGCCTCGGCGCCTTGTCGAAGAGCAGCGAGGAGATCAGGTGGGCGTTCAGATAGCCGGGGATGATCGCGATGCCGGCGATCAGCGCGGCAGCGATCGGGACGGTGATCGACTTGCCCAGCTCCTCGATCCACGGGATCGCGAGCCACAGCGAGAAAGCCACCCAGCCCAGGCTGCACATCGCGACGAAGAGCAGCTTGAGCTTGAGCGGGAGGTAGAAGCGGCGGTGATCCTCGGGAAGCTTCTCGGCGACCGGGAATCCGTTCCCGTTCGTCGAGACGACCGGCAACTGCTCATTGAGCTTGGCCGGCTTCGGCAGGGTCTTGACCCCGCCGTCGCCATTGGTCGCGACCCGGCCGTCCCGTCCGGTCGCACCCGTGCCGTTGCCGTTGGACGCCACCGATCCGTTGCCATTGGTGGTGGCAGATTCGTCGTGCGTTTGGCCAGGACCGAGCATGGTCTAAGCCACACATCGGTCCTGGCCTCCGCACAGACGCCCCGATTACTTGGTCAATGCGCCTCGACTAGACGGATGACCGAGAGCGGCGGCGACGCGATCGGCCGTTGCGGGAGGGAGGAGCGCTGTAGCTCTTCGGTCCCCGGTTCCCATTCCCGTTGCGGTTCGGCTTGCGGCCGCCTCGTCCGTTCCCGTTGAAGCTCTTGCCGCTCCCTTGCCCGTTGCCGGGGTGCTGGCGAGCGGCGTGCTCGAATCCTGGGCCTTCGCTGAATTCGCGATGAAGGCCGAGGTCCTTCGCAATCTTTCGCATCTCGTGATGCTGGTCGGGAAGAACGAAGCTGGCGGCAACGCCCGTGGCGCCTGCGCGGCCGGTCCGGCCGGTGCGGTGCACGTAGGTGTCGCGGTCTTCGGGAGCGTCGAAGTTGATCACGTGGGTGATCTCATCGACGTCGATCCCGCGGGAGGCGACGTCCGTGGCGACGAGGGTGTCGATCTTGCCGTTCTCGAAGTCGGCGAGGGCGCGGCGGCGCTGGCTCTGGGACTTGTTCCCGTGCATCGCCACCGCCCTGACCTTCTGGCTGCCGAGCTTCTTGACGAGCCGGTCCGCGCCGCGCTTGGTGCGGACGAAGACCAGGGTGCGGCCTCGTTCGGTGTGGCGGAGCTCCGCGACCAGCGCGTCGATCTTGTCGGCGTGCGGCAGATGGACGAAGCGGTGCTCCGTCGCCGCCTTCTCCACCTTCGGCGCGTGGACGTGCCTGCGTGCGTCATGTGTGTAGGCCGCGGCGACCTTGCCGGCCGCGCCTTCGAGTGTCGCCGAGAAGAACAGCGTCTGGCGATCGCGCGGCATCTTCGCCACGATCCGGTCGACGGCGGGCTTGAAGCCCATGTCGAGCATGCGGTCGGCCTCGTCGAGGACGAGAAGCTGGATCTGCTTGAGGTTGAAGGCGCCGCGGTCGAGCAGGTCCTCGAGGCGACCGGGGGTCGCGACGACGATGTGGGCCTGCGCGGCCTTCTTGGCCTGCGCCGGGATGCCGACCCCGCCGAAGACGGGGGCGATCTTCAAGGCTCTGGACTGCGCGATCGAGCGAAGTTCGTCGACGATCTGCTCGGCGAGCTCGCGGGTGGGTGCCAGGACGAGGGCCGCGGGGCGGCGCGAGTCGGCCTGGACGCGCTCGACCATCGGGATGCCGAAGGCCAGCGTCTTGCCCGATCCAGTCGGTGACTGGACGAGGACGTCCTCACCTGCGAGGACGTCGGCGATGCAAAGTCTCTGCACCGCAAACGGTTCTGAGATGCCGCGCTTGGCGAGTGCGCCCAGGACTGGGCTGAGTCACGCCGAGATCGGCGAATGATTCGGATGACATGTGTTGCTAACTCCTTATGTGCGTTCGTTGGAGATCCTGTGACCCCAACTAACGGCGCATTCGGAGCGCAATGAGGGAGGAAACGGAACCTCTCGGGATAAAGATCATCGGCGGCCACAAACACCACCGCCGGATCTACCCGACGCAGACCACCGTAGCAGGGTGTCCGGTCCAGATCGGGCGGTCCCGCTCAATCTTCCTGCTCAGGGCCCTCTTCCAGGCGGGCGCGGGCCTTGCGGACCGCAAAGGTCGAGGTGCCGACCGCCTTGGCGATCCGGTTGTCCTCGCGGGTCGGATCTCGCTTGATCTCGAACTCGATCCGCGCCTGCGCCCGAATCTGGAGGCGCTTCTGGTTCGGGGTGCTCTCGTCGACGCCCTCGAGGCCCGCCTCGCCGGCCATCTCGCGACGGCAGGAGAGGCAGTAGAGCTCGCCCTCCACCTCGGTCCAGGTCGAGGGCAGGCCGGTGTCCGCGACATCGGGAGAGAAGGAGACCGTCACCTCGCAGCGCGAACAGGTCCAGGTGTTGGGCGCCGCGGCGGCGGGATTCGACACCAACCCAGTGTAGGGACGGGGCAGGCGGCCTACGCCGGCTAGGGCTGCTCGCCCGCCTCGGCCGCCGCCTCCATCTTCTCGAGGCGCGTGTAGTAGTCGGCGAACTCGTTGAGGTGTGCCCAGGCGATCTTGCCGGTGATCACCGGGTCGTCCTGGGTGACATCGGTTCTCGGGTCGTGGCTCCCGTGCTCGAACTCGACCTCCATGCCGACGCGGAACTGCTCGACGTCGAAGGGGGCGGAGTCCCAGTCGATTCCGATCTGCTCGCCGATCGCGCGGGCCTCATCGGCCTCGACCTTCCTGTTCGCGCTCATTCCTTCACCTCCATCACGCCAGGTTCGCCCGGCGCGGGTAGACGACCTCGGGGTCGGTAAGCACATTGACGAGCGCCGGCTTGCCCGATGCGAAGGCGCGGTCCAGCGCCGGCCGCAGCTCGTCCGGCGTGCGGACCAGCTCCCCGTGGCAGCCGAGGGCCGAGACGACCTCGTCGTAGCGGGTCTCGGGCCGAAGCTCGGCGGCCAGCGAGTAGCCGTAGAGGAACTTCATCGGGTGATGCTCGAGAGCCCAGATCCCGTTGTTCCCCATCACGGCGACGATCGGCAGGTTGTGGCGGGCCATCGTGTCGAACTCCATCCCGGAGAAGCCGAAGGCGCCGTCGCCGAGGAGCAGACAGACCTGTCGCTCGGGATGGGCGAGCTTGGCGCCGATCGCCTGGCCCGGACCGGCACCGAGGCACCCATAGGGGCCCGGATCCATCCACGTCCCGGGCTCCCAGGTCTCCCAGACGCGGCCGGCGAAGCTGACGAAGTCGCCGCCGTCCCCGACCACGATGGCGTCGCGCTCGAGGAAGTCCCCGAGCTCCCTGTAGACCCGCATCGGGTGAAGCGGCGAGCGATCGTCATCGAGCACCTCCTGCTCCTCAGCGCGCTTCTCCCCCTCTACCCTGCGCAGCTCCTCGACCCAGCCCGCGGTTCGCCTGGGCGAGGCATTGGCCGACTCGCGGATCTCGCTGAGCGTGGCGCCGATGTCTCCGGCGAGCGCGAGATCGGGCAGCCGCGTCTTCTCGAGCTTCGACGGCGTGAAGTCGAGCTGCACCACCGTCGCGTCCTCGGAGATCGCGGCACCGAACCCGAGCCGGAAGTCGAGCGGGACGCCGATCACGAGACAGACGTCGCAGCCGCCCAGCCCCGCGCTTCGGGCCCGGGAGAAGTAGAGCTCGTGGTCGGGCGCGAGACAGCCGCGGCCGAGGCCGTTCAGGAAAACGGGAATGCCGAGGTCCTCGGCGAGCTCTCGGAGCTCCGTCTCGGCCTGCGCCCAGTAGAGGTTGGAGCCGGCCATGATCGCCGGGCGCTCCGCCTCCGAGAGCATCTTCGCGACACGACCCGCGCCCTCGGCGGGACGGTCCGACTGCGACGGCGCGTCCGGGATCTCCGAGTCGGCTTCCGAGAAGACCACGTCGAGGGGGTAGTCGACGAAGGTGGGGCCGAATGGCGCCGTGTCGGCCGTATCGATCGCCTCGGCGGTCGTCCTGGCGATCTTTCCCGCGTTCCTCACCGTCTGCGCCGACTTCACCAGCGGCGAGACGAAGGGCAGATGGTCGATCTCCTGAAGCGAGCCGCTCCCCCACCTCATCTCGGGCGCCCGGCCCCCGAGGGCGACCAGCGGGACGCCGTCGGCCTGTGCGGAGGCGATCGCACTCATCCCATTGGTGACGCCACAGCCGGCGGTCAGCGCGCAGATCCCCGGCTCGCGGGTGGCCTTCGCCCAGCCGATCGCGGCGAAGGCCGCCGACTGCTCGTGCCGGGTATCGATGACGTCGATCCCCTCGGCCTTGCAGCCGTCGTAGATGGAGAAGAGATGCCCCCCGGAGAGCGTGAAGAGCTTGCTCGCGCCGCGGCTGCGCATCGCCTGGGCGACCAGCCGGCCACCGTGGACCGGGCCCGCGTTCTCGTGGGACTCGGCGCCCTCGGCCCTCTCCTCGACTTGGTCGGACGTGGCCATCCAGGCGAGGCTACAACGAGGACGGTCGCCTAGGCGGGACCGCGAGCGGTCAGGTACACGCGGTGCTCGGCGAGACTGCGCTCGTAGGCAACGCGGAGCGCCTCGCTCCCCGGCATCCCCTCGTCCCGGACCAGCACGCCGGCGAGGTCGGTGACCTTCTGCTTCGCCTCCTCGAACGCCTCCGGATGCCCGACGCGCTCATAGATCTCCCGCAGCTCATCCTCGAGATCGCTCGGCCCGGGCTCGGACCCGTTCGCCGCCGCGGCGGCCCTCACCTCAGCGATGAGCGCCTCGGCCGACGGCGGCGGCGCTTGTGCCGCGTGGCGCTTTTCCACCCGCTTGCGCGCATTGCGAAACAGCCAGAAGAGAAGGAGCCCGAGAATGACGAGGCCGATGATCTGGCCCAGTTCGTACGCGCCCGTGTGGGTGCCGGCCGCCGCAGCTGTGTGGAGGGTCCGATCCACCTTCACGTGATCGGCTGCTGGGCGGCAGAGGTTGAGCCTTGGTCAGGCCAGTACCCCGGTGTCCTTCGCGGACGATCTCTCTAGAGCTCGTCCAGCTCCCGGCGGGCGGCGTTCGCGTCGAGCCCGGCATCGTGGACCTTCCCCTCCGCCCGCTCGACGGCCTCCCGGGCCCGCTCCAGCGCGGCCCGCTCACGCTCGAGCTTCTTCTCCGCGGCCGCGAGGCTGCGCTGTGCGGCCTTGCGGCGCTTCGCGAGCTGCTGGCGAGCCCGACGCTCGGCCGCCTCGCGGTCTCTCCCGCTCTTCCGGGCGGGGCGCTGTGCGGGCACCGCCATTCCGATCAGGCCGACCGACGCGGCGCGCTGCTCGCGGGTCAGGCGACCGCGCTCGATTGCCTCGGCCACCTCGGGATCGGAGGCCGCCGCCTGCAGCGTCTCCTCGACCCGGGTGAGGATCTGCGCACCCACCCCGTGCTCCCTGCCGATCGCCTCGGCCGCGCGAGTCAGTGAGGCAGCGGTCCGCTGCTCGCGCAGCGCGGCCTCGCGCAGCTTGACGCGGTCGGGTGACCCGGCCAGCATCTCCTCCTGGGCGGCGCGGAGCTTCCTGCCGAGGTCAAGGAGGTCACCGATCTGATCCGCCTTGCTCGCCGATAGCTGATTGACCAGCCAGGCGGCCCGGCTCGGCTTCGCCAAGCCCTTCACCCAGTCCGAGCCGAGCTCCTTCGCAAGGGCGTTCCGCGAGGCCGTGAACTCCTCGAGCGGGCCCCGATAGAGACCGTCGAGTGCCTCCTGTGGGACGGCCTTCGGCGGCTCCAGCGGATCGGAGGGGGTGGCCATGCCCGGAGTATGAGGACCGGGTGGCCGCGTGCCCGTGTTTACCCACAGCGGCCAGGCAGGGAATTACCGAATTGCGGGGTAGCGCAGGCCCTCACAGGTGCCCGATAGTCGCAGGGCGGCCGGGGTCGATTGGGAACCTAGGGGGTTCGTGGGTCGTCGCCTCCCGGATGGGCGGCGGCCCACTGACTTTCGTCGTCCTCGGCCGCTCCTCCTTACTTGTTTCCACCTGCGCCTCAGGCACGGATATCCCGAAAGCTGAGTAGCAAGGTCCGGTCGAAATCAGCCGATGGAACGGCGAACCAGGGGGTCAAGTGGCACCAACAGGAGGTCAATCGGATGCGCCGCAAGGAAAAGCTTCTGCTCAGCTTCCTACTGATCGGGTTGCTCGGAGGGCTCGCCGGTCTCGGCGTATTCAGCGCCTTCTCCAGCACCACGACCAACTCCGGGAACGACTTCTCGACCGGATCGGTGACGATCGGCGACAACGACTCGAACCAGGCCCTCTACAGCGTCTCGGGCCAGAAGCCCGGTGATCCCGGCTCCACCAGCTGCATCAAGGTCACCTACACGGGCTCCCTGGACTCGGACGTGAAGATCTATTCGACCGGCACGATCGGCTCGCTCGGTCAGTACGTCGACCTGACGATCACGCCGGGCACTCAGGCGAGCCCCAGCTTCCCGGATTGCACCGGCTTCACCGCCGATGGGTCCGGTGACATCTACTCGGGCACGCTGCAGGACTTCGCGAGCTCGCACTCGAGCTACGCGAACGGACTCGCTGACTATCCGGGCTCGAGCAGCGCCTGGACCACGAACGACTCGGTCGTCTATCGCTTCCAGGTGACGCTGCAGAGCGGAGCGCCGGATTCGGCTCAGGGTCTTTCGGTGGGTTCGCACAGCTACACCTGGGAGGCCCGCAACCAGTAGGCCCGGATGACCGTCCGCACGGGAATCTGGTCAGCTCGAATCTGGGGTGCGCTCGCCGGCGTCGTCGCGGCGGGCGCACTGCTGATCGCGAGCCACCCCGCGCAGGGCGGGGCGGCGGTCGGCGCCGAGGTGACCGCGCATGCCGACGTCACGGGAGAGCTCTCGGTGAGCCCGGCCGACCCGGCCGACTTCATCCACGCCCGCACGCTGCGGCCGGGGCAGGTCGGCTCCGGCAGCTTCACCGTCACGAACCAGACCGGCCAGGCCCAGCGCGTGCGGGCCAGGGCCGTGTCCTCGGACCCGGCCCTCGCCTCGGTCATCGACTTCGCCTTCGTGGGCGGTGGGACCGTGGTCCTGCGGCCCGGGGAGTCCGGTCCGATCTCCGTCCGGGTGACCGTCGCCTCCACGGCCGGCACTCGCTGGCAGGCGGCCCTGCTCGACTACGCCGTGCTGCTCCACTCGAAGGACGCAGGCTGATGCTCTCCTGGCACTGGCACGTGCGGCGGGTGCGGGCGGGTGCGGCGCTCTGCTGGTGCATCGGAGGATTCTGCTTCGCGCTGCTGCTCGCCTCGGTTGCGCCGATGGCGATCGGGATGCGCGCCTACACGGTGCGCTCGGGTTCCATGACGCCTGCGATCCGCACGGGGGACATCGTCGTCTCGGAGCCCATCTCCCCCACCGAGGCCCACGTCGGGGACATCGTCACGTTCAAGGACCCCGGCGGGAGCGGCCGGCTGATCACCCACCGCGCGCGGGCGATCTCGGCTCGAGGCAACGCCGTCCACTTCGTGACCCGCGGTGACGCCAACAACTCCTTCGAGCGCTGGAGCGTCCCGGTGGACGGCCGGATCGGCAGGATCGTCTACCGCGTTCCCGCGATCGGCTATCCCCTGACCTGGATCGGATCGGGGCTCGGGCGGATCGGCCTAATCGTGATCCCGGCGATCGCGCTGCTGGTCCTCGGGCTGCTGCGGATCTGGTCTCCGCGGTCGGTCGGAGCGGGTGCCTCCCGGCAGGTCGGCTGATGCGGCGGCGCCTGGCCGCAACCACCGCGACGCTCTGCGCGGCGGCGCTCCTAGCGGGGCTCGCCATCGGCATCGGCGGCGTCTTCGGGCTGTTCACCTCGACGAGCGCCAATCCCTCCGACAACTTCGCGACCGCGGCCGACTACGTCGCGCCGAGCGCATCGCGCTCGGTGATCGGCAAGACCCAGGGAGGGACCCCCGGCTTCATCCACCAGGGCGGGACCTACTTCGTCTACGGGGACATCACCGACTCCGGCAATCCGGCGAGCGGCATCGCAACCGCGAGCTCGGACACCGCGACCGTCACCACCGGCGCGAGCTCGACCTCGCTCGCCTCCGGCTCCTTCGCGACCGGCGGCCTCTCCTACAGCCACCGCGCGGCCAGCCTGACTGCCAACGCCTCCCTCGCGGAGGGCACCTACAGCTACACGCTCGGCCTCAGCGACAACGCCGGCAACTCCCGGAGCCAGTCCGGTTTCAGCGTGATCGTCGACAACACGGCGCCGAGCGCCTCAGACGTGCAGAGCGCCAACGCCGGCGGGGGCACGTCCGGCCGCGCCGAGGCGGGGGACACGGTCACCTACACCTTCTCCGAGCCACTCGACCCGAACTCGATCCTCACCGGCTGGGACGGCTCGTCGACGACGGTCACCGTGCGGATCTTCAACGGCCTGCTCTCGCTGTTCGGCGACGACACCCTGCGGGTCTACGACTCCTCGAACAGCTCCCAGCTGCCGCTCGGTGCCGTGGACCTGGGCCGGAACGACTACGTCGGCGGCCTGCTCGGGCTCGGCGAGTTCACGGCCTTCAGCTCCTCGTCGATGGCGATCAGTGGGAACGCGCTCACCGTGACTTTGGGAAGCTCCGGCGGCAACGTCATCACCGCCGGCGGGAACGGGACGATGCAGTGGACCCCCACCACGACGCCCACCGACCGTGCCGGGAACTCGATGAGCGGCACCTCGGTGAACGAGCAGGGCGGCGGGGACAAGGAGTTCTGAGATGCGCAACGGCAACCCCGGCGTTGCGCGCCCGGCGGTCGGCATCGGACTGGTCGCGCTCGCAGCCGCCGCGCTGGTCTTCTCGGTCGCGCGCGGCGGACCGCCGCCTTCAGCGAAGCCGGTCGCCTATGCCAACGGCGTCCTCGAGACCTCTAGCTCGGGCGACGGCGAGGCCATCCTGAGCTCCTCGGGGATCGCGCCGGGCCACACGGCTCACGGGCAGGTGATCGTGAAGAACGACTCGTCGAGCGACGGGGCGGTCTCCGTCTCCCAGCGGCTGCGCTCGGAATCGCCCGGCGACGGCGGTGGGCGCCTCTACGACGACCTGCAGCTCACCATCAGGCAGACCGCCGGCAAGAAGGACGGGCTCGTCTACGACGGCCCGATCTCCGCGATGGGGCCGACCTCCCTCGCGCGCTTCTCCGCAGAGGAGCAGCGGGCCTACTCGTTCACCGTGACGATGCCCGACCGAGGTGACCCGGGCGCCCCGCTCGCCGGTGACAACTCGCTGCAGGACTCGGCTACCTCGGTCGACTTCGTCTGGTCGGCCAACTCCCTCGCTCCCTCCGGCGGCCGCGGCTGCCGTTACGGCATGCTCGGAACCCCTGGGGCCGACGTGATCGCCGCCGGGAAGCACGGCAGGCGCATCCTCGGGCGCGGCGGAGACGACCGGATTCACGGCGGTGGCTCCCGGGACTGCATCTACGGGGGCACCGGCGACGATCAGATCCGTGGCGGGGGTGGCGCCGACCTGTTACGCGGGGGCTACGGCCATGACGTGCTGCGTGGCGGCCCCGGCAACGACCGGATCCGAGGGCGCCAGGGCGACGATCTGATCATCGGCGGCCCGGGACGAGACCGGCTCCGCGGAACGTCGGGCGACGACAAGATCGTCTCCGCGGACGGCACACCGGATCGGGTCCGCTGCGGCGTCGGGGTGGACACGGCGATCGCCGACCCGATCGACCGGCTGACGGGCTGCGAGCGGGTGAGGTACCGCTAGGCCCCGGGCAGCGTGTGCGTGCTGCCCAGACCGCGTTCCTGGCTGGTCCCGGCTCGCCCGACACCCGGGCCCGGACGAGCACGGCGGCCGAGGCCGTCCCCGGGGACCGGCGCGCGACCGAGGCCGCCGACGACCGGGTCTCCGAGGGGATCGTTGACGTCGGCTCCGGGGCCCGTGGGGAGCGCCACCGGGACCAAGGGGGCGTAGAGCTCCACCCTGCGGTCGTAACCGCGGATCTCCCGCTCACCACGGGGCTCTACCTCGACCGTCTCGGAGAGCAGCGCACGGGTCTCGCCGGTGATCAGCACCGGATCGCCGGTCTCCCGGGTCTCCGCCTCCACCCGTGAGCAGAGGTTGACGGCGTCGCCGATCACACTGAATGAGAGACGTCCCGCGCCCCCGATCGCTCCGGCGACGACCTTGCCGGTGTTGACACCGATCCCGACCTCGAAGCCGCCGGGCTTGCGGCTGTTGATCGTCCGCGCCAGCTCGACGGCGCACTGAACGGCGCGGTCGGCGTGTTGCGGGATGTGCTCGGGCGCGCCGAAGACAGCCAGAACGGCGTCGCCGATGAACTGGTCGATGTGCCCACGGTGGCGAGCGACGATCGGGACGATGCACTCGAAGAGCTCGTTGAGCCGGGCGACGACCTCGGGAGCGTCGGCCTCCGCGGCCGCAGTCGTGAAGTTCCGCACGTCGCAGAAGACGAGCGAGACCTCGACCTCCTCGCCGTGCGGCTCGAAGTCCTCGTTGATCAGGTGAGCGGCGACCTCCTCGTCGAGATAGGTCCCGAACGCCTCGCGCAGCCGCTCGCGCTCGTTCAGCCCGTCGACCATCTGGTTGAACGCCGAGGAGAGCTCGCCGAATTCATCCGAGGTCGTGACCGGGACATGCTCGTCGAAGCGGCCCTGGCGGATCCGCTCGGTTGCAGCCTCGAGGTCCTCAATCGGCCGGAGGATCGAGCGGGTGAGCAGCACGGTGAGCTCGAAGCTGATCGTGAAGGAGACGAAGAGCGCGACCAGCACGTTGATGCCGAGGGCGTCGGTGCCGCCGCCGTCGGAGGTGAGCGCCGCGACCACCAGCCCGGTGATCACGTTGATTAGCGGAAGCGAGCCGAGCAGCTTGACGCGCAGCGGCACGACAGGACGGTCGATCCGGACCGGCACCTCGAGCTCGTCGTTGATGTCGAAGAGGATCGGCCGCATCGCCAGCTCGAGGGCGAGGTAGTGCAGGGTCGCCGCGTAGGCGACCGTGAGCAGGGCGGCGATCGTGATCGGGAAGAACGCCGGCCAGCTCAAGCCGAGCACGATCATCGAGCCGATCACGGCCGCGACGGTGACGATGATCGGGGCGAGGAAGTCGCGGCGGATCAGCGTCATCGGCATGTTCACGGCGAGGTGCCAGGCCTCAGCCGTCTGCTCGGCTGAGCGCTCGCCCCCGATCCACGCCTGGAGCGGTCCCAGCCGCTTCAGCACGCGCGTCAGGACGATCACCAGCGCGAGCGCGGTGAGCCCGAGCGTGATCGCGAGAACCTTGACGAAGTCCGAGCTCGAGACCGAGTAGTAGAAGCTGAACAGGGCGACGGCGCCCGTCGCGATCAGGAACGCGGTCTGCAGCTCGAGCGTGATGAAGACGGCCGGGTAGTGCCGACCGAGCTTCCGGTACAGCCAGGTGAGGGGATGGGGATGGGACATGGTCAGCCCCGAATTGTCGCCTACAGCGCGGCTATGGCCTCCGCGACCGGTCTTTCGCCGCCCAGCAGGTCGAACGCCTTGCCGATGGTGTTGTCGGCCACCAGGACCTCGGCGAGCACGAGGGCTACGTCGTCCCGCGTGACCTGGCCCGATCGCCCAACATCTTCGGCGACATCGACCTTCCCCGTGGCGGGATCGTCTGTCAGTCCTCCCGGGCGGACGATCGTGTAGTCGAGGCCGCTTTCCGCCACGAACTTGTCCGCGTCCGCCTTGGCCTCGTAGTAGGGCTTCATCTCGTCCGACCAGCTCTCGGGGTGGTTCGCGCCGATCGCGCTCACGATCACGAAGCGGCGGATCTCCTTTGCGATCGCTGCATCCACCGACTTGACGGCGCCGCCGTAGTCGACGGTGAGCTTGCGCGCGGGTCCGCTCCCCGGTCCCGCGCCGGCGGCGAAGACGACCGCGTCGGCGCCCGCGAAGGCGTCGTCGATGTCGTCCACGTTCTCGATGTCGAGCACGATCGGCTCGGCGCCGATCTTCTCCAGTTCATCTGCCTGCTCGGTCTTGCGGATGATCCCGCGGGGGCTGTCGCCGCGCTCGGCCAGCAGCTTCGCGAGGCGCATGGCGATCTTCCCGTGACCTCCGACGATGACGACGTTCACGGCCTCGACCATACTTGAGTCGATGGCGACCGCCGACCTGACCGTGATCGGGCTCGGACGATCCGACCCGAGCGCGGGTGAGTACATCGCCGAGATCCAGCGCCGCCTCGCCCGCCAGGACAGGGTCCGCTATGAGCTGCACGCGATGGGGACCTCACTCGAGGGCTCGACCGAGGACATCCTCGCCGTGGTCGCCGACCTCCATCGGGTGCCCTTCGAGATGGGCCTTCCTCGCGTCTACTCGGTGCTCAAGCTCGACGAGCGCCGCGACAAGGAGCAGACACTCGACGACAAGGTGCGCTCCGTCGAGAAGCGCCTGGTGGACCGCCAGGACCCGGATCGCTGGCGAACCGCGTAGACCTATATGAAGAGTGCCGGGGGTGGGATTCGAACCCACATGCCCCGAAGGGCCACGGATTTTAAGTCCGCTGCCTAGACCAGTTTGGCCACCCCGGCGGGCGAGTTGGTTGCGCCGAGGCCGTGCTCGCGGCGGCTAGGCCGAGATCGCGAGCGAGTGGTCCTCGAGCGCCTTGGCTAAGAGGTCTCGCAACTGGTCGCGCTCGGAGCGGTCGAGCTTGCCCAGGACATCGTCCTCGAGCGTCTCGAGCTCGTGTTCAGCCTTCTCCAGGGCCTTGTAGCCATTGGAAGTGATCTCGACGATGTGTCGGCGGCGATCCTCCGGATCCCGCTTCCGCGCGATCAGGCCCTCCTCCTCCAGGCCATTGAGCAGGATCACGCAGTTGTTCGCGTCCATCATCATCGTCTCGGCCAGCTTCTGCTGGGTCGCCCGCCCCGACTCGCGCAGGTAGACCAGGGCGACGAACTCCTTGATCTTGATCCCGATCAACTCCGGGACCGCGCGTCGGTAGATCACCCGCGAGAGGCGCGTGAGCAGGTTCATCGAACCCGCAACCGATGGAGCTTGCGTATTCATCTCTCTCCCAATCGTAGCCTGCCTCACGGATCATCCGTGACTCGAAGATAATCCTTGCTATAGTGACGATCCTCGTGGACGCTACGAACCACAAGATAGCGCGGGATTCCGACCGCCGGAGGTGGATCGCCCTCTTCGTCGTCTGCCTGGGGCAGCTGATGATCATCCTGGACACGACGATCGTCAACGTCGCGCTCCCCTCCATCCAGTCGGATCTCCACTTCAGCCAGTCGAGCCTGACCTGGGTCGTCGACGGCTACCTGATCACGTTCGGCAGCCTGCTGCTCCTGGCCGGCCGGCTCGGTGACCTCTTCGGCCGGAAGCGCATCTTCTTGGCCGGCGTCGCCGCCTTCGTCGTCGCCTCGATTCTCTGCGGCGCGGCGCCCAGCGGCACTGCTCTCGTCGTGGCCCGCTTCCTGCAGGGCGCCGCGGCGGCGCTCGCCTCGGCCGTGATCATCGCGATCATCGCCGTGGAGTTCCCGGAGCCGGCGGACCGCGCCAAGGCCATGAGCCTCTACACGTTCGTGATCGCAGGCGGCGCCTCCCTGGGCCTGCTGCTCGGCGGCGTGCTCACCGAGGCGATCAGCTGGCACTGGATCTTCTTCGTGAACCTGCCGATCGGCGCGGTCGCCTACTTCATGGGGCGGAGGCTGATTGCCGAGAACGAGGGACTCGCGAAGGGCGAGAGGATCGATTGGCTCGGATCGGTGCTGATCACCGCCTCGTCGATCGCGCTGATCTACGTCTTGATCAAGATCCCTGAATGGGGCTGGACCGGCGAGCGCACGCTCCTCCTGGCGGGCATCTCCGCGGCGCTGCTGGCGGCCTTCGTCGCGCTCGAGTCGCGCATCGACAACCCGATCATGCCGCTGCGGGTCCTCGGCCTCCGCAGCCTGGTGACCGCCAACCTGGTCCGGGGCTTCCTGGTCACCGGCGCGTACTCGACCTTCTTCCTGGGCGCGCTCTACTTCGAGCACGTCCGCGGCATGAGCCCGGTCCAGACCGGCCTCGCCTTCATGGCGATGAGCGTCTCCCTTGCCACCATGTCGGCAGGGCTCGCCGCCCGGCTCGTGGAGCGCTTCGGGCCGAAGAGGACGCTGGTGGTCGGGATCGCAGGCCCGGTCCTGGGGCTGCTGCTCTTCTCGCAGATCGATCAGTCGACCCCCTACTTCCCGGCGATCTTCGCCTCGCTCGCATTGCTCGGACTCGGCTTCGGCGCCGCCAACCCGCCGCTGATGATGATCGCCATGGAGGATGTGCCGACCAAGGACGCCGGCATGGCGTCGGGGACGATTCAGGTATCGATCCAGCTCTCCGCCGCCATCGGGCTTGCGGCGCTCGGGACAATCGCCACGGATCGCACCGATGCACTCAGCTCGGCGGGCGAAAGCACCGCCCAGGCGCTCAGCGGCGGCTACCACCTCGCCTTCCTGATCGCCGCGGGCGCCGCTGCGGTTGGACTCCTGCTCGCGATCTTCGCCCTGCGGGCGCCGACCCCCGCGCAGGTCGAACAGGAGATCGAGGAGGCCGCTCCGATCGGGATGGGCACCGAGCGCGACGAGCGCCTCGCTGCTTAGGAGGGGCTTAGGCCCATCGGCGATGATCACGGGTGCCCGAGGAGAGATTATCCCCGCAAATAACGGGTAAATCATGGGTCTGACGGGCAGATTTCGGGGGCATTAAGCCCCCAGGGAGCGCAACAGACCCGCTGCTACCGTGTTCCTGGTGGCAAGGAGAGGTGCTTCGTAATCCCCCCACCCCCCGGTTTGGAAGCCTCAACTCTCACACACGCACAGCGACGCGGGCTCTTCGCCCGGCGTTCGCCGCTTCTCCGTTTCCAGGAGGACGCGCAGCTCGTCGCGCTGACCCGCAAGGGTCATCAGCACGCCTTCGACACGCTGGTCGAGCGCTATCAGTCGCGCCTGCTCGGCTTCTGCCGCCAGATGCTGGGCTCGACCGAGGACGCCGAGGATGTCCTCCAGGAGGTCTTCGTCGCCGCCTACAACGCGATGATCGCCGACGATCGCCCGATCGCCGTGCGGCCATGGCTCTACCGGATCGCTCGCAACCGCTCCCTCAACCATCTTCGCAAGCCGACCGCGGACGGTCAGGACACGATGGACACCCACGCTCACATGAACGGGGTGACCACTCTGGAGCGGGTCCAGAACCGCGAGGAGTTCCGCAACCTGCTCGACGACGTCTCCCATCTGCCTGAGACGCAGCGCTCCGCCCTCCTCCTCCGAGAGATCGACGGAATGAGCTACGAGGAGATCGCCCAGGCGATGGACACGACGGTGCCCGGCGTGAAGAGCCTGCTCGTCCGGGCCAGGATCGCGCTGGCCGAGTCGAGTCAGGCCCGCCAGCTGACCTGCGACGACGTCCGCCTCGAGCTCGCTGAGGCAGCCGAGGGGATCGCCAAGGTCACCGGACCGGTCCGGCGCCACCTGAAGTCCTGTGACCCCTGCCGCGAGTTCCGCGCCCAGCTTCGCTCCGACACCAAGGCGCTCGCCGCGATCTTCCCAGCCGGTCCACTGCTTGTGATCAAGGGCGTGCTGCTCGCCAAGCTCAGCGGCCTCTTCGGCGGTGGCGGCGGTGGTGCGGCCGCCGGTGCCGGCGGTGGCGGCGGAGCCGCAGCGGGCGCGGGCGCCGGTGCAGGAGCCGGGGCCGGAGCCGGAGCTGCGGGAGCGGGTGCCGGGGCAGCGGGGGCCGGAGCGGCGGGTGCGGGCGCCGGGGCGGCTGCCGCGGGTAGCACGGCCGCCATCGGAGGAGCAGCTGCAGCGGGTGGCGCCGCGGCGGGCAGCGGAGCTGTCACCGCCGCAGGTGGTGCGGCGGCCGCGATCGGAACCAAGGCCGCGGCCGGCATCGCGACGGCTGCGATCCTCGCCGGCGGCGCGGCCGAGATCCAGAACGTCTCGAACGGCCACCCGGCCAAGCCCGCCACCGCGAAGACCAGACAGCACGTCAATCGCGGCAAGCCGGCAAAGGTCAACATCCCACCGAAGACCGACGCGACCGCTCAGGATCCCGCTGCAACCCTGACGCCTCCCACGGCCGCCGCCGCAGCGACCACGCCTCCCGACACCGTGACCGTGCCGCCACAGCCGACGGACCCGGCGGCGACCACCGGTGCCCAAACGGGAGCCACCACGACCGCAGCCACCGGCAGGCATCACCGTCACCACAAGAACGCGGTCGCCAACAGCGATCCGAACGCAACTTCACCCAGTCAGTCGGGCCCGGTGACCACCGGGGTCGATCCAGCCACCTGCGACGCAAACAGCGACGGCGTCGCCGACCCGGCGGGCAGCTGCGGCGCGGCTCCTCCCCCGCCCTCTCCGGCCGACACCGGCCCGACCGGGTCGATCCAGAGCGGCGGCGTGAGGCCGCTCGCCTACTCGGCTCCCAAGAAGCACCGCTCCGCGCCCAAGAAGAAGGTCAGGCGCTAGCGGGAATCAGCCCGATGACCTTCAGCCGGCGGCTGAGGGCCTGGGCGGCGAAGGCGTGCGTCTCCTCGCGGGTCGCACCGAAGAGCTCCGTGTTGTCCTCGTCCTCGGGCCACGGCGGGTCGATCACCTTGTCGGCGACCGGCAGTGACTGCTCGAGCATCTTCTGGATGACATCGCGGTAGCGGTCGTTCGCCTTCACGCAGTCCGTCAAGAAGCGGACGCCGAAGGCGATGTGACGATGCTCGTCGCGCGCGACGTTGGAGAAACCCTCGACGAACCCGGGCAGAGTGCCCATGCGCTCGTTGTAGTCGATGATGAAGTGCTGCCCCGTGAGGGCGAGCATTCCCTCGATGACCATGTGGTAGAGCGTCACGGCCTCCACCAGTGCGTCCAGATCCTCCGGCTCCTGAGCCAGCCGGTCCACCCGGCTCTTCAAGAGATCGTCGAACAGCGTGTGGAAGGCATCGTTGAGGTGCTCGTCCAGCGCCTCCAGGCGCTGCGGCAGATCGTCAGTGCCCTCGAGCACCCCGACCTCGCTGAAGAACCGGTCGAAGAAGCGCACGTGTCGGGCCTCGTCGGCGATCTGGGTGGAGAGGAAGATCCGCTGCGCCTCGGTGGGTGCGGCGCGCATGATCGGGCCGAGCTCGTCGGCGACCTTCTGCTCGCCGATGAAGAAGCTCGAGAGGCCGTACATCCGCTGGAAGCGCTCCTCCTCGGGGATCCGCTCATGCCAGTCGACGCGGTCCTGGGAGAAGTCGAGGTCCTGGGTGAGCCACTGCTGCTTCTCCCAGAGGTTGTAGAGCTGGGTGTAGTCGAGCAGTTTGACGTCGCTCCGCCCGCCCTCTTGGAGCGCCGGATCGGAGGTGGCGCGGAAGTCCTCGCGCTGCGCTCGTGACGGTCCCGACTGGGTGGCTTCCCTTGCCTCCACGCGCTGCACCCTAGCGCAAGGACTGGCTGGCTGGCCAGTTTCTAGCTTGAGCCGTTCTTGGTGAGGTGCTGCTTCAGGAAGGACGTTGTTCGCTCCCACGCCTTGGCGGCATGGCCCTGGTCGTAGGTGCCGAGGCGGTTGTGGTCATTTGCGAACGCGTGCGCACCGCCCTCGTAGTACTCGAAGGCCGCATCCACGCCCGCCTCCTGCAGCTCCTGCTCGAGTGCCTTGGCGTCGTCGACCGAGACGAAGTCGTCGTTCGTCCCGAAGTGGCCGAGAATCGGCGCCTTGATGTTCGAGAAGTCCGGTTTGCCGTGCGGCATCACGTAGTAGTAGGTGACGGCGGCACCGATCTGCGGGTTCGACGCGGCAGCCCAGACGGAGAGTCCGCCGCCGGCGCAGAAGCCCACCGATCCGACCTGGCCGTTGCATTTGGGGTGGTCGAGGACGTAGCGGACGGCCCCCCGCATGTCCTTCTCGGCCTCCTCCATGTTCATCGCCATCAGCTGCTTCTGAGCCTCGTCGGGCTCCTCGGTCGTGTTCCCGCCGTATAGATCCGGCGCGAGGGTGACGAAGCCCTCCTTCGCGAAGCTATCGACGATCCCGCGGGTGTTGTCGTCAAGGCCCCACCACTCACCCAGCATCACCAGCCCGGGGCCCTCGCCCTCGGGTTCCGCCAGGTAGCCCCTTGCCTTCCCTCCGTTGGCCTCGAATTCAACGTCTGGCATTCGGTCTACTCCTCCTGTTGCTCATCAAGCTTCTCGGCGAGCGCCCACCCTACCGCCACGCCGACCATCATCCCCATGCGCGCCTCCTCGGCGAGCAGGGTGCGCACGGCTGTCAGGCGGGCCTGCTCGTCCGGAGTGGTCGCCGCCTTCAGGGCCTCTGCGTCGTGGGACTCCCCGAACCAGCCGCCGGCCCCGAGCGCCTCGGCGAGGATCCTCTGCAGGCGCGGCGCGGCGCGGGCGACCTGCCGCTCGGCGTCCCTGAACACCTCGGGGTCGGAGATCGCGTCGATCGCGGCGTCGATCTGCTCGTCGCTGTAGGGCCCACGCGCCACGCCTGGACCCTACTTCCGCCGTTCCCACATCTGCAGCTCGCCGTAGTCGGCGTAGCCGAGCTTCACGTAGACGGGATAGCCGAGCTTCGTCGCCTGCAGCGTCGTCGTCTCCAGTCCCTCTTCCGCCGCGTCGGCGATCGCGCGCGCCATCAGCCGCCCGGATACCCCCCTTCCCCGGCCCTCCGGCAGGACGGCGACGAAGACGATCTCGCAGTCGCCCTCGTGCGCGAAGGCTCCGGCACAGGCAACGGTCTCGCCGCCGATCGATCCCAGGTAGGTCCGCAGGCAGGGCAGATCGCCGCGCATCACCGGGAACTCACCGGGGGCGAACCCATACGCGACCTCGTTGATGCGCGAGACGAGCTCGCGGTCGGGCTCCTCGCGAATCTCGAGCTCGGGGTCATGCTCGGGTGCCGTCAGGCCGCGGATGGACATCGCCATCGCCCGGGGCGTCGCATCCAGAACGTGGCCGGCGCCCCGGAGCGCCTCACCCACCTCCCGATCTCCCGCCGGGACCCAGACGGTCCAGGCCTCGATGCCGGCTTCGGAGTACAGATTCGCGAGCTCCTCGATCGACGCCACCATCGACTCCGGGTCGGCGTAGAGGACCGAGTTGAAGAAGGAGCGCTTTGGCGATCCCGGGACGACCGTGGCGGTGATGCCGTCCCCGGTCCAGATGCTGCCGCCCGTGCTCTCGGCGAGCAGGGACCAGAACGGCGGCATCGAGGAGCGGATCAGTCCGAGCCAGCCGGCGTCGTCTGCTGGGAGCGCCACGTCTCGCTAGCGCTTGCGGACGAGCGTGATGCCATCGGCGACTCCGAGCAGCGCCGCGTCGACGCGGTCGTCCTTCGCCAGGCGGTCGTTGAGATCGGCGGTCACTCTGGCGGCGTCCGAGTCGCCCGGGTCGAGCACCGTCCCGTTGCGCAGGGTGTTGTCGAGCATGAGCAGCGCGTTCCGCCGCAGTCGGGGGAGGGTCTCCTCGAAGTAGTCGACGTACTCGGTCTTGTCCGCGTCGATGAAGGCGAAGTCGAACTGCTCCGAGGCATCCATGGCTCGCAGGCTCTCGACCGCCGGACCGATCCGGAACTGGACCCTCTCCGCCAAGCCGGCCTTGTCGAGATGCCCGCGGGCACGGTCCGCGTAGTTCTCGTCGAGCTCGCAGCAGACGAGCGTGCCATCGTCCGGGAGCCCGCGCGCGATCGCGATCGCTCCGTAGCCGAGGAAGGTACCGACCTCGAGCGCCGTGCGGGCGCCGGTCGCAGCGACAACGATGGTCATGAAAGCGGCCTGGTCGCCGGCGATCTGCATCGCGGCCAGGTCGCCCATGTCCTCCCCGGCCTGTTCGACCTCGGGGACGACGCCATCGCGGAACGAGCTGTGCTCTACCGCGTAGCGATGGAGCTCGGGGGTGATGGAGATGAACCTGTCGGCTGCCAAGCGGGCTGGAGGCTAGCCGGTCGACTTCACCGGCTCAGCCGGGACGGCGTTCCCGGTGTGCGTAGGCGGCGGCGAGCCCGCATGCGGCGCCGACCAGGGCGCCGCCGAGGCCGGCGAAGACGTTGGCGAAGTCGTCGACGATGGGGAGCAGGATCAGGACCGCCGCGGCGATCGCCGCGCCGATCACCTCCACGTGCTCACCGGGCCGGGAACGAACCTCGGCTCCACGGATGACCGCCCAGCAGGCGAGCAGGCCCAGGGCGATCCCGTTGCCGCCGGCCGCGTAGAGGACGTCGTTGCTCGGCGCGAAGGCGGTCTCCATGGCGTCGGCAGCGAGCATGCCGAGCGCACCGCAGGCCACGATCAGGACCGCGGTGGGGACGGTGCCGAGCCGCTGCTCCACCGGCACGCCGAAGATCGCGATCCCGACCGAGGCGACGAAGAGGTAGCCGATATCGGGATAGATGAACGGTGCTGCCAGGTAGCGCCACCAGTCGCCACCGACCGGGCCGAGGATTCCCCCCAGGCCGAAGGTGTCGAGGCCGGGGCTCGCCACCCGCAGGAGCACGATCACCGCCGGGACCAAGATCGCGGCGATGACCGCGTAGGGCCGCTCGACTTGGCCATCCGTTCGCTGCGCCCGGGCGAGCCGGCGCCGTGTGCGACGTGACTGCTTCGGGGTGATCTCCTCGCCCCGCAGCTCGAGCTTCGGCGCCCGCTTCCGAAGCCGCGTGCCGCAGTAGGGGCACTCGGTGACGTAGGGGCTGACCTCCTCACCGCAGCTCCGGCAGACGACGCTTAACTCAGGCGAGCTCACCCCGCGAGGATAATGCGAGGGCGCGCCGATTAGGCGCGACCCGTTTTATGCTCGAGCTCGGCCCATCGATTGAGCTCGTAGAGGAGCCGGGCGAGCTCGCGGCCCCGGCCGCTCAGCCGGTAGCGCCGCCCGCCGGCCCGCTCGAGAACACCGGCGTCGATCAGCTCCCCGAGCCGGGTCGAGAGGACCGAGGGGCTGATTCCGGTCCGCTCCCGGAGCTCCGAGAAGGTGAGTGTGCTCCGGCGAAGCTCCCAGACCAGCCGCAGGGCCCAGCGCCTGCCGAGCAGCTCCAGGGCGCTTTCGACTGGTCTCGCTGAGGTCATTGATACGAAAATCGAAGTTCACGCTGCAAGAAGCGGGTACTCCACTACGGAAATCGTATCGCACTGCCCCGCACAGGTTCGCTTACGGTCGAGTTTCAGGCGTCCGGATCGGTGGCCGCGACGATCTCGCTCATCAGCCCGCCGACCTCGCCGTGGTCGGAGAGCCAGCTGAGCTGGCGGCGCGCCCCGGTGCCGTCCTTCGTCAGCTCGTCCAGCGCCCCCAGCTCGGCCTCGCAGCCGAGTTCCCGCGCGTGCTCCCGGAGGTCCTCGATCACCCCCCGCGCCATCCTCGCGCCGGGCACCTCGAGGCCGTGATCGAAGTCGATCAGCTTGCCCTCGATTCCCACCACCGCCGCGCGAACCTTGTTGTCGTCGATCAGCTCGTGCGGGTGCTCGATGCTCGGTACACCCTCGTCGTAGTCCATGGCGAGCCGGTGGGCCAGCGCCTGACCGAGAGCGGCGAAGCCGATGGTGTGCTCGATGCGCGTCTGCTGGTCGAAGACGCGGAGCTCGACCGTGCCGAGGTTCGGATGGGGACGCACGTCCCACCACAGGTAGGTGTAGTCCGGGATCGCTCCGCCGCGCATCATCTGCTCGACCCGGTGCGAGTAGATGTCCCAGGTGCCGTAGTACGGCGGCACCCCCACCCTGGGGAAGGCGCGAAACACCGGCGTCCTCGAGGACATCATCCCGGTGGTCCTGCCGCGCCACAGGGGCGAGTTGGACGACATCCCGAGGAGCAGCGGCAGGTAGCCGCGCATCCCGTCGGCCACGTAGATCGCCTTCTCGGCGTCGTCGATGCCCACGTGAACGTGGGTCCCGAAGATGAGCTCCTGCTCAGCGATCCAGCTGAGCTCCGCCGCGAGCTCCCTGTATCGAGGGCGGTCCACGATCAGCTGGTCCTCGTAGAGCGCCGCGGGATGGGTGCCGGCGGCCCCGATCGCGAGGCCGTTCCGGGCCGCCACCTCCCGAACGGTGTGCCGCAGGCTCCGCAGCTGGTCGGCCGCCTCGGCGACGTCTGCGCAGGGCAGGGTGGCGACCTCCAGCACCGACTGCATCAGCTCGGGCTTCACCTCGCCGGGCAGGCCGTCGGGGAGGTCGCCGAGGATGGTCTCGATCGACTGCGACAGCTCGAGCGTCTCCGCGTCGCAGATCATCAGCTCCTCCTCGATGCCGAGGGTGAACGGCGTCCCGCTGAAGTTGTGGTCCAGCACGGCCGGGACCATGACAGCAGCCGGGGATGAAGTCCGCCCTTGCCGCGGCTAGGCAGAATTGGCTTCAGATGGTTCTCGACGAGCTCCGTCATCCAATCGTTCTCGCTCCTCTCGCCGGCGGCGCGTCGACGCCGGAGCTGACCGCCGCGGTCAGCGAGGCCGGTGGCCTGGGCTTCCTGGCGGGCGGCTATTTGACCACCGAGGCGCTCGAGGCCCGCATCGCTCGAGTGCGCGAGCTGACCGACGCGCCGTTCGGAGTGAACCTCTTCGTCCCGGGCGACCCGCGGACCGAGACCCCGGGGCTGGAGAGCTTCCTCGGCCGGATCGCGCCCGAGGCGAATCGCTACGGCGCAGGTCTCGGCGATCCCCGGTACGACGACGACTCCTATGCCGAGAAGCTCGAGCTCGTGGCCGCGGTGCGGCCGGCGATCGTCTCCTTCACCTTCGGCGCTCCGCCTGCGCACCAGATCGCTCGCCTGAAGCAGGCCGGGATCGAGGCATGGATGACCGTGACGACCCCGGCCGAGGCACAGGTCGCCTCGAGCGCCAGAGCTGACGCGCTGGTGCTTCAGGGAGCAGAGGCGGGCGGGCACCGGGCGTCGTTCGCCGACACCGACGAGGAGCCCATCAGCACCCTCGTCCTGATCCGGCTGGTCGCACAGGACACGCACCTGCGGCTGGTCGCGGCAGGAGGCCTGACCGATGGGCCCGCGGTCGCCGCCGCGCTCGTCGCAGGCGCGGAGGCCGCGCAGCTCGGCACCGCGTTCCTGCGCGCCGACGAGGCCGGCACCGAGCCCGCCTATCGGGACGCGCTTCCCTCGCGCACGCCCACCGCCCTGACCCGGGCGTTCAGCGGGCGGCTGGCCCGCGGGATCGTGAACCGCTTCATGTCCGAGCACTCCTCGGAGGCGCCGTCGGCCTACCCGCAGGTCCACCACGCCACCGCGCCGCTGCGGGCCGCTGCGCGGAAGCGGGGCGACGCGGACGGCTTCAATCTCTGGGCCGGCCAGGCACACGAGCTCGCGCCGGGAGGCCCGGCGGCGGAGATCCTGCACTCCATCAGCGACGACGCCCGCAAGGCGCTGGAGGCGGCCGGGAACCGGGCACTCTGACCCCCACTCCGTGCTCAGCGCGGATGCAGCCTGCTCCGAAGATCAGCCATACTGGCCTTCAAGGCCAAATTCAGGAGGTAACGGAGAAGATGGAAGTCAAGTCGATCACAGAGCAGAAGTCGTTGCTCGCAACGCTCTCGCCCGGCAAGCGCGCGCGGCTGCGCCGGCTGCTGTTCGACTACGGCCCCGGCAATGGGACGCTGATGCTGCTGCCGATCGACCAGGGGATCGAGCACGGCCCGCGCGACTTCTTCCCGAACCCGGCCTCCAAGGACCCCGAGTACCAGTTCAGCCTCGCCGCCGAGGCCGGCTACTCGGCGATCGCCTGCCAGATCGGCCTGGCGAGCCGCTACTACCCGGACTACGCGGGCCAGGTGCCGCTGATCCTGAAGGTCAACGGCAAGACCGACGTCCCGCCCTCGGATGACGCCTTCTCCCCGACCAACGCCTCCGTCGAGGACGCCGTCAGGCTGGGAGCCGACGCGGTCGGCTACACGCTCTACGTCGGCTCTCCCCGGCAGGACGTCGACCTGCATCAGCTCAAGGGCGTTCGCGCGGACTGCGAGCGCTACGGCATGCCCCTGGTGGTCTGGGCCTACCCGCGCGGCCGCGACATCGAGAAGAAGGGCGGCCAGACCTCCTTCTACGCGATCGACTACGCAGCCCGGATGGCGATGGAGATGGGCGCCGACGTGGTCAAGCTCAACTTCCCCAAGTTCGACGCGGAGAAGGACAAGGATCAGCCCGCCCCCTACAACGAGATGGAGGTCTCGCCCGAGGAGGCCGTCCGTCAGATCGTCGAGTCCGCGGGTCGCTCGCTGGTCGTTCTCTCCGGCGGATCGAAGACCGACGACGAGACCGTCCTCATGCACACCCGCGTGATCATGGAAGCGGGCGGCTCCGGCGTGATCTTCGGCCGCAACGTCTGGCAGCGCGAGAAGAGCCAGGCCGTCGAGATCATCGGCCAGATCAAGGAGACGCTGCTCTCGAACGTGCGGCGCATTCCGTAGCTGCCCTGGGCCGGATAGTTCCGGCCGGCCGCGCATCATCGAGGAATGACGTCAAGCCCGATGCGCCGGGGGGCCCTGCGTGTCCCACTCTTCATTGCCGCAGTTCTGATCGTCCTCTCCCTATCCCGGTGCGGGATCAGCGGCGGCGGCTCCGCTGAACCGTCCGGCCCGCTGACCGCTCGCGTCACCCACGTCGTCGACGGCGACACGATCGACGTGGTGCTCGCCGACGGCGACGAGGACACCGTCCGCTACATCGGCATCGACACTCCCGAGACCGTCAAGCCAGGGACGCCGGTCCAGTGCGGCGGGCCCCATGCGCACGAGGTGAACGATCGCCTCGTCTACGGGAAGACCGTCACGCTTCGGTTCGACGCCGAGCGGCGCGACGTCTACGGCCGGCTTCTCGCCTACGTCTACCTCCCCCGCCGCGGTCGCCGCCCGCTCTTCGTCAACGCCGAGCTGGCCCGCCGAGGCCTCGCCCGCACGCTCACGATCCCGCCGAACGACTCCTACGCGCCGCTCTTCGCCCGCCTGGCGAGCCGCGCCGGCGTTCGCGGCCGCGGCCTCTGGGGACACTGCGCTCTATAGTCGAAGACGCCCCGAGCTGGGCGGGAGTCGTACTTGTGCGGCTTGGCTCTTGCAAGATCGATTGCTAGCCTGCACGACCGCCCCGGGGGGCAATTGCGATGGCTCAGATGCGAATGCGACAGAGCATGGCTCAGATCGAGCTGGCGTTCGAGCAGGAGATGGCGCTCGAGCGACGCCGGCGCGATCAGCTGCGCAAGCGCGCGGTGAACCGCTCGCGCGCGCGTCGCATCACCCGCAACGAGTCGCGCGGCAAGGTCCGGTTCAGCGTCCTGCTCGTCTGCCTGACGATCACGGTCGTGACCGTGGTCGTCTCGATGTTCGAGACGCTTGCCTGGCTGATGGGCTAAGCAGCCACCAGGCTGCTGGCTCTTGGAGCGTAGGGCGAAGTCCGGTGGCGAAGCCGTGCCACCAGGCCGCCCTCCTCACTCCGTTCAAGCTGTCGGCTGGTCCGCCCTTGCGGATGCTCGGCGCTGTTGACAGCGGAGTTCCGGTGTGCTTTAGTGACTGACTAAGTCAAGTGACTAAGACGGTCGCCAGAACCGCAGCAGCCTCCGCCGACGCTCGCCCCTCGGTCAGGGAGGTCAACGTGGAGGCCTTCCTCGATGCTGCCGAGCGGCTCTTGACCCGGGAGGGGGCCGCGGGAATCTCGACGCGACAGCTCGCTCTGGAGGCGGGACAGAACCATGGCCTGGTCCACTACTACTTCGGCTCGGTCGATGAGCTGCTGCTGCAGACCCTGGAGCGCTTCACGGGTCGCATCATCGAGCGACAGCGGGCCCTGTATGCGACAGACGCTCCCTTCGCGGAGAAGTGGCGAGCCGCGATGGGCTACGTCGAGGCCGATCTGGAATCGGGATACCCGAAGATCTGGGCGGAGCTCGAAGCGCTGGCCTGGAACGACCCCGAGATGCGGGTGCGACTCAACAGGGTCAATGACGACTGGCGGACCCTGCTCCGCGATGCGCTCACCCAGGCGATCGACGAATACGGGCTGGACGACTACCGCTTCTCAGCCGAGGCGCTCGCTGCGCTGATGATGCAGTTCCAGAAGGGCCTGCTCAACGAGCGCCTGCTCGGCTTCGATCGCGGTCACGCGGAGCTCCTGGCGGCGATCGACGGCTGGCTCGACTCGATGGAGGCGGCGAAGCGGTGAAGCCGATCATCGAGACCGCAGTCCGGCCAGCGCCCGCCGAGCACCCTGTCGGACGCGAGGGCAAACAGAGCCGCGCCTTGTACCCACACACCGAGGGACTAACGGAGCGCGACGGCCAGCGGCTCTTCTACGAGATCTACGGCGAGGGCGAGGAAACCCTCTTCCTGATCCCGACCTGGTCGCTGGTGCACTCACGCCACTGGAAGATGCAGATCCCCTACTTCGCGCGCCACTTCCGGGTGCTGGTGATGGACGGCCTCGGCAATGGCCGCTCGGATCGATGTCGCGATCCGGAGCGCTACGGGGCAGCGGAGTTCGCCCGCGACTGGCTCGCCGTCATGGATGCGACCGGCACCGAGCGCGCGGTGGTCGCGAGCCTCTCGCGAGGAAGCCCAGTACCTGCTGGAGCTCGGACGGCTCGCCCCCGAGCGGGTCGCCGGCGCCGTCTTCATCGCTCCGATGTTCCCGTATACCCCGTCGCACTACTCGTTTCTGCTCAACCCGCGGCTCACTGACCGCTTTCAGCGGCCCTCCCCGGTCTACCGCTGGTGGGGCCGGATGAACGCGGTCCACTGGCGCGAGAGCTATCCCGAGTTCGCCGAGTGGTTCATCTCGCGCTGCTTCTCGGAGCCGCACTCGACGAAGGGGATCGAGGACGGAGTGGGATGGGCACTCGAAACCGATCCAGAGACGCTGATCGCGACGGCGCTCGGTGAGATGCACCGCGATCGGCGAACCCTTCGCGGGCTCGCGCAAGGCATCGACTGTCCGGTTCTGGTGATCCAGGGAACTCGGGACAAGATCACTCCACTCCGCGACGGTCGGGCATTGGCGCGCCACTCCGGGGCGGAGACCGAGACCGTGCGCGACGCCGGTCACTTCCCGCACGCGCGCAAGCCGGTGCAGGTGAACCTGGCGCTCAGGGATTTCGCCGAGGACGCCCTCGGGCGCCGGCGCACCCCGCGAGACCCGACAGTCCACCGGCCCGACGGTCGTCCGCGCGCCCTCTACGTCTCTTCTCCCATCGGGCTCGGCCACGCACAGCGCGACATCCCGATCGCTCGGGAGCTGCGCCGGCTCGAGCCGGATCTGGAGATCGACTGGCTCGCGCAGGACCCGGTCACGCGGGTGCTCGAGGCCGAGGGCGAACGCGTCCACCCCGCCAGCGCCCATCTCGCCAACGAATCCCGGCACATCGAGTCGGAGTCAGCCGAGCACGACCTGCACTGCTTCCAGGCCCTGCGTCGCATGGACGAGATCCTGGCCGCCAACTTCATGCTCTTCCACGACGTTGTCCGCGATCAGCGCTACGACCTCTGGATCGGGGACGAGGCCCGGGAGCTCGACTATTACCTGCACGAGAATCCCCGCGAGAAGCGGGTCCCGTTCGCCTGGCTGACCGACTTCGTCGGCTTCCTCCCGATGGATGACGGCGCAGAGCGAGAGGCCTTCCTGACCGCCGACTACAACGCCGACATGGTCGATCACATCGCCCACCACCCCGAAGTTCGCGATCAAGCGCTCTTCGTGGGAAATCCCGACGACATCGTTGACGAGCGTCTCGGGCCCCAGCTGCCGATGATCCGCGATTGGACCGAGGGCAACTTCGACTTCACCGGATACGTGACCGGCTTCGACCCGGGCTGAGCTAGGTGACCGCGGCAGGCTGCGCGACGAGCTGGGGTACGGCGACGACGAGCGCGTCTGCATCGTCACCGTCGGCGGCTCGGGTGTCGGTGTGGACTTGCTCCGGCGGGTGATCGCCGCCTTTCCTGCAGCCAAGGAGCGGGTGCCGGACCTGCGGATGATCGTAGTCGCCGGGCCGCGGATCGACCCCGGCTCGCTTCCATCCCACGATGGCCTCGAGGTCGTGCCCTATGTCCACAACCTCTACCGGCATCTCGCGGCTTCTGATCTGGCCGTCGTGCAGGGGGGCCTGACCACCTCGATGGAATTGACCGCGCAGAACCGACCGTTCATCTACTTCCCCCTGCGCCATCACTTCGAGCAGAACTTCCACGTCCGTCATCGGCTGGAGCAATACGGCGCCGGTCGCCGCATGGACTTCGATGACTCGACTCCGGAGTCGATCGCGGACGCCATCTCGGAGGAGATCGGCCGGGACGTCGACTACCGGGATGTGGAGACCGACGGCGCCGCCCGCGCCGCCCGCCGCCTGGCCGAGCTCCTCTAGACGAGGAACCGTCAGGTGCGCTGCGAGAGCCGCTGCAGAGCGTTCGCGACGGCCTCGTTCGTGCCCGGGTCGTCTTCGACACCGGTGCCGCTCTCTTCCTCACCCTCGCTCTCGATCCGGTCGTAGACCTCGTTCCTGAAGATCGAGACATCGCGCGGAGCTGTGATTCCCAGTCGCACCTTTTCACCGGCGACCGAGAGAACCTGCACCTCGACCCCATCGCCGATCATGATGCTCTGGCCGGGCTTCCGTGTCAGCACCAGCATCGCTTCCTCCTGTGAAGGCTCGGTTACCTACCCCCCAGGCACCGATACCGGTTCGGCTACCTAGAAATAGGTAGCGTACAGGGTTCCGCCCCGCCTGCCAAGGCGGAATCGTCGAATCATCTAGAGTCCGCCGCCGTGGCCCGTAAGTCCCTGCGACCGCAACTGAACCAGATCCGCGCCTGGGTACGCCAGGGGCGCACCGACGCATGGATCGCCCACCAGCTGGGCGTACCCGCGTCGCAGCTCCGCGACTTCCGCAGCAGGCACGGACTGGACGCCGAGGGCGAGGAGCCCGCCAGTGACATCGACCTCCGCGACGAGATCGAGGCCGAGATCGAGGCCGAGCTCGAAGAGCCTGAGCCCGAGGAGGAAGAGGGCGCGACGGACGAGGGCGAGGGTGACCGCGACTCAGAGAACGGCGACGGCGGCGATGGAGAGGGCGGCGAGGGCGCTGGACGCCGGCGGCGGCGACGCCGCCGCGGACGGCGCGGACGCGGCCGCAAGCGGCCGCTGGAGGCCACCTTCGATCAGGGCGAGGAAGAGGGTTACGGGATCTGGCTCGACCCGTCGATCAAGGACGACCCCACCTACGCCGAGCACTGGCAGGGCCGCAAGGCGCTCAGGGTGACGATCGAGCCGGAGCGAATCGTCCTCGAGCGCGTCGAGGACGACTGAGCTCACTCCTGCTCGGCGGTCACCCTGCCGCCCGAGTAGTCGTAGGCCCCGCGCAGGTACGCGAAGAAGGCACCGTCGACGATCGCCTGCGGGTCGAGGTCCACCGCCGCCATCGGGGCCGCCTCGCGGGCCGCTTCCAGGCACCAGTCGGTGCCCTGGCCGTAGAGGTCCGCGAGCTCCTGGGCTGAGAAGGTCGGGCCGATCCGGCGACGGAGCTCCTCCCGGATCGCCTCCACGGAGCGGCGGGCGCTGCGGGCAGCCCGAGGGTCCGAGTCGAGCTCGCCGAGCCGGCGAGTGCCCTCCTCCCACTGGAAGAGGGCGTTGTCGAGTGGATACGCCACCCCCTACTTGGTAGCAGGCGGCAGCTTCTTGCCGGGAGTGCCCACGCAAGCCTCGGGGGCGAGGGGCCCGGTGATCCTCCAGACGTCGACCAGGCCCGCGCCGGCGACGTGCTGGACGTTGCCGGCGCGGGAGATCCACTGGCGCTGGACGGGGACGGTGTCGGCCGCCGGGTCGTCCTGGTGATAGGTCGGGGTGGTGACGACGTAGTCGTAGTCGCCGTCGTTGAGCGTCCCGATCCACTCGGGGCACTCCTGGATCTCGTCGAAGGAGCCGCGCGGCCCGTGCCGGCCGATGTAGGTCACGCTGTTGCTCGAGTCCCCTCCCCAGAGCGGGTACTGGAAGAGCGCTCCCATCGTGCCCGACAGCGCGACCTTCTGATCGCGCGTGCCCTTCGCCCAGTCGTAGGCGGTCCCCAGGCCCTGGTTGAGCTCGATCGCGGGCTGTTCGGTCTTGGGATAGCCGGCCGCCGTCGACGAGTAGCGCTCGTCCAGATAGTGGGCCTGCGCCATGCGACCGAAGACGGCCAGCACGACGACCGCCGCCAAGCCGATCCCGGCGAGCGGCACAGGCGAGAGCCCGCGACGCGAGAGCAGGACGAGCAGCAGGGGCACGCCGATGACCGCCAGAGCCAGAGCGACGGTGCCCGGGATGCGGCCGGTGTCGATCGACCCGAGGGCGCCCGCGCTGACGAGGATGAGGATCGCGAAGACGCCGAGGGCTCCGTAGCGCCAGACCTGAGCCCGCGTGCCGAGCCGCCAGACGCGTTGCTCTCCTGCGAATGAGGGCGGGACCGCGAGCAGGGTCATGGCGAGCACCAGGCCCGGCGCCAGATAGCGGATGTTGAGCCGGAACCCGATCGGCATCCCCTCCGGCCCCGACGCCCCCAGTGGTGTCAACAGGTAGGCGATCGCCGCGAGCAGCGCGACGATGCCGAGCATCCGCTCCATCCGCCCGCCGCGCCAGAGCACCAGGACCACGGCGATCACCGCGAGCGCCAGGTAGGCGGGCCACAGCTCCCCAAGGCGCTCATTGAGTGCCGGAGTGAAGTAGCGGCCCCAGACGCTCGTGTCGGTCGCGTAGTGGGCGATCGAGTACGGGTGGCGGCCCTGCAGCGCCTCCGCATGGTGGATCGGGCCGATGTCCTGCCAGGGAAACGGATTACCGGAGACGACCAGGTTGCGCCAGTACCAGTAGCCCCCGCCCACGACGAGCGCGCCGATCCATTCCGTCGCGGCCCGCAGCCGGTACCCGGCGCCGCTGATCCAGACGACGCCGACGGTCAGGGCCAGAACCGGTGGGACGACCGTCAGCTTCGTGCCCAGCGCCAGGCCGGACGCGAGGCCGGCGACCAGCAGGGCTCCTGACGGAGGGCCGGAGCCCTGCGCCTCGTCGCCCGATCCGCGGCGCTGCGGCCAGCGCACGTTGAGCAGTACGGCGACCGAGGAGAGGAAGAGCGCGATCGCGACGACGTCGTTGTTGGCGTTGCCCGGCTGGCGCGAGAAGAGCAGGTTCGCGGCCATCACCGAGGCGACCGCCGCGAGCCCCACCGGACCGGTCCCATAGGGGCGGCCGATGCACCAGCCGGCGAACAGCGCCAGACCCAGCCACGCCATGTTGAGCATCGGTGAGAGGAAGTCGTTCCCGAAGAGGAGGATCCCGCCCGCGTGCAGCAGCTCCGAGACCTGTGGGTAGAACCAGTTCAGATAGAGCGGGTCGGTGTAGAGGAGGGTGGTTACCGAGCCGGTGTCCGCGATGTGGGCGGCGAGCGGCAGGTGGTACCAGAGTGAATCCCCCCCGTAGATCCCCCGGTCGAGCGCAAGCAGGGTCGGACCCGCCCATTGGGCGGCGACGATCAGGGCGAGGGCGATCGCGACTCCGAGCTCGACCCGCCCGATCGAGGGCGCCGGTAACAGATCGGTCTCCTTGCCCTTGCCCCATTGCGCCACCCGCGCACCGGCGCGGATCAGCATCGGCTCGAGGCGAAGCGCGCCCCCGCCGACGATCAGGGAAGCGAAGACCAGCAAGACTCCATCCAGCAGGCTGAAGATGCCGAGCAGCTCCGCGACCAGCACGAGGATGCCGATCGCCAGGATCGCGTCCGCGAGCAGCGCCGGCGCGCCCGTCCAGGCCGGCAGAGCGGCGCGGCGTGCCGTCCTCCCGGCGATCGTCATCGAGAGAACGACGGCCACCAGGCCGATCACGCCGAGGATGTAGTCGCCCGCGGTGCTCACTTCTTCGTTGTGGCTGATCCTCCCCGTTGCCCGGCGGCGCCGCGCCGGTTGCCATTCCCGCAGCCAGCGGGGTCGAGGTCGCCATTGATCCGGAAGACCGAGACGCGTCCCGAATGAACGATCTCCTCCGCGGCCGGATCGTTGATGACCCAGCCGCGCTCCGGGGAGGTCTGCGCCGTCGACGGGCTGTTCAGGTCCAGCGCCGGCGTCGTGACCAGATAGTCGTAGTCGCCTTCGTTGACCGCCCGTCTGAAATCGGGGCAGCTCTCGATCGCTCGGAAATCGGCCTCGGGGAGGTGACGGCCGACGTACTGAACGTAATTCGAGACGTCGTCGCCGTAGAAGCCGTACTGGTTGTACGCGCCACTGGTGCCGGCCACGCCGATGCGCAGGTCCGAGGTGGGCTTGGCCCAGCGAACGGCGTCATCGAGCTGGAAGCGGAAGTCCTCCGCCCGGCTGTAGCGATGCGCGAAGTACTCGTCCTGCTTGGCCCAGCCGACCCCGCCGATCGCCACGACGAGCACCGCCCCCGCCAGCGCGGCGAGCACCGCCCGGCGGCGGGCCAGCAGGGCCAGCCCCACCGGTACCGCGACGAACATGAGTCCCATCAGTGCAGCCCAGGGGATCGACGCGAAGGCGCTCTTCCAGGCGACATTGGCGTCCGAGTAGTGGGAAGTGAGGAAGAGCGTGATCAGCGCGCCGACGAGCAGCGGCAGGCGCAGGCGGCCCGGGACGAGGCGCGGCTCGAGCGGGAGCAGCGCCAGGCCGAGGGCCAAGCCCGGGGTCAGGTAGCGGAGGTTGATCCCGAAGGCGAGCGGATGTCCCTCCGGACCCGCAGCCGTCAGGGGCGTGAACACATAGGCGATGGCGGCCACGATGGTCACCACTCCCGCCAGGCGCACCGCCCGCGAACGCGGGCGCCAGACGGCGAGCACAGCCCCACCGGCGGCGCCGCCCAGGATCAAGAACCAGAGCGGGCCGAGCAGGTTCTCGATCGGGTTGAGGAAGTAGGCGCGCCAGAGTGACGTGCTCGGGTCGGACAGGATGTAGTGCGCGACGGTGTAGTCGTCGCGTCCCTCGAGCCCGCGATTCGGGCCGGGGAGGTCGATCGGGCCGATGTGCCGGGTCCACGGCAGTGGGTTGCCCGCATGGATCAGGTTCCGCAGGAACCAGAAGCCGGCGGTGGCCACCACGCCCGCGAGGAAGACGCCGAACGCTCTGCGACGAACACCGGGCGGCACCAGGAAGATGACGCCGACCGCCATCGCGGCCGTCGCTCCCGAGATCGTCAGCTTGCTGCCCAGGGCGATACCCATCGCGAGGCCCGCGACGAGGAGCGCGCCCACTTGGGCCGGCGCCGGGGGGGTGTCGGGGGGCGGCTTCGCCGGAGTTCCCCCCGCCGCCCCCCCGCCCCCCGCCTCGCGTTGGTGAGATCTCCGTATTGCCCAGGCGTTGATGAGGATCGCCGCTGCTGCCAGGAGCAGTGCCACCGGGACCGTGTCCGTTGCCGGGGTGCCCGCCTCGCGCGGAACCATCGGGCCGGTGTCCATCGCGATGCAGACCGCGACCAGGCTGAGGGGAGCCACCCCATACGGCCGGCCGATGCACCAGCCGGCGAGCAGCGCCACTCCCAGCCAGCCGAAGTTGACGAAGGGGCTTGCCAGGTCCCGGTTGAAGAGGACGATGCCGGCCGCGTGCAGGAGCTCGGAGTTCTGCGGATAGAACCAGTTCAGGTAGAGGGGATCGATGAAGTGCATCCCCCAGACCGAGCCGCTGTCGGCGATTCGTGCGGCGAACGGCCCGTGGTACCAGAGCGTGTCGAAGGTGAGCATGCCCCGTCCCCAGACGTCCTGGAGACCCGTGAACCAGTGGGCGGCGACGAAGGCGGCCGCCGCCAAACCCAACAGCAGCTGGGGAAGGGGAACCGCCGGAGCCGGAGGGGCCGTCGACTCGTCGTCCGGCGCGTTCCTTCCGCTATGCGGAAAGAAAGCGCCATCCGCGCCGAACCAGACGCCCAGGCCGACCAGAAGGGCGGCTGCGATCAGAACGGCTGGGACGAGGATCCCGAAGGCGCCGAGCAGCTGCAGCAGGACGGTGAACAACGCGACGCCCACCACCGCCTCGGCGAGCCGGGCCGGTGCCCCTTCCCAGCCGGGAAGTAGACGGCCACGCAACCGAACCGCGGCCATGCCCATCGGAATCGCGACCGCCGTGAGGCCGATGATCCCGAAGAGGTAGTCGCCGAAGCTCACTGAGAGGCGGACTGAGTTCCGGCAGCCGCGACTGCGCTCAGCCGGCCGTTACTTCCGGAGAGCTGCGTGCAGACGGCGGGACTGAGCCGCTCGGGTAGGCGGAACACCGACACGTCATCTGTCGTCTCGATGCGGGTCCCTCCGGCCGCGGCCGTCCAGAGGGCTTCCACCGGTGCCACCGATTGGGTCCGCTGGTCCGGCCCGATGACCGCGTATTGGTAGTTGCCCTCATTCAGAGCCTGGACCCATCCGCGGCACTGCGCGACAAAGGCCGGCCCTGGTTGCAGGTGCTGAGACGCCTCGCTCGCGATCGGCAGGTACGCGCCGTGCGGCGCGTGCTTCGCCACGTACTGGACGCGGTTGGAGAGGTCGTCGCCGTAGAAGACGTACTGCTTGAAGCCGGGCCGGCCGCCGACGACCGCAATCCGGGAGTCGTGCGGATTCGCGCGGTTGAACCAGGCGAGTGCCGCCTTCATCCCGACCGGGAAATCGTGCGGCGCCGTGGACGCTCGGTAGCGGTTCTTGACGTAGTCGTCCGACTTCGGCCAGCCGATAGCCACCACTAGGGCCAGGGCCAAGGCCGCTCCCCCCGCGATCATCGCCGCCGAGGCGCCTCGCTGCCGTGCGAGCGCCAGTCCGACGGGCACGAGCACCAGGAAGAAGGCGAGGCCGATCGCGCCGAGCAGGAAGTGGCGGGTCCACAGGTGCCCGTGGAGGTCCCAGATCGGAACTGCCTGGACCAGCAGGAGGACTATGAGGGTGCCCAGCACCCAGGGCTGGAACCGCGGCTTCAGCAGGCCGGCGTCCACGCCGAGCAACATCGCGCCGAGCCCGATCGCGGGCGACGCGTAGCGCAGGTTCGTGGTGAAGGCGGTGGGGTCGCCCTCCGGGCCGGCGGCGGTGAGGGGCGTGACCAGGTACGCGAGACCGCTGAGCAGGGCGACGATCCCGAGCATCCGGATCATCGGCGTCCGGCCGCGGAAGATCGCGAGCAGGAAGCCGCCGATCACGGCGGCCAGCACCAGCGGCCAGAGGTCGCCGAAGCTGTCGTGCAATCCCGGGATCAGGTGGTGGCGAATCACCTGGCCGTCGGGCGGCACCAGGTAGTGGAACACGTTCGCGGGGTGGCGGATGTTGATGTCGAGCTGGTCGGGGCCCGGCAGCGGGCCGGCCTTGATCCAGGGGAGCGGATTCCCCGCGTTGACCAGGTTGCGGGCGAACCAGAAGCCGCCGGTGATCAGGGAGCTGACGACCCAGATCCAGGTTGCGCGCCACCGGTAACCCGCGCTGACGGCGATCACGCCGATGGTCAGCAGGCCGAACGGCGCCAGCAGGTTCAGCTTGGTTCCGAGCGCCAGCCCCGCGGCGAGCCCGGCGACGATCAGCGCGCCATTGGGCAGCCTGGCCTCGAGGGGCGGGCCGCCCGAGTGCAAGGTCCGCGCAGAGCCGGCGGCGGCTCGCCGCTGCGCGTCCGCATTGACCAGGATCGCGGCGGAGGCAAGGAAGAAGAACAGACCCATCGTGTCATTCTTGGCATCGCCGGGCTGGTAGAGGAGCAGCATGTTCGCGTCCAGCACGAGCGCCATCGCGAGCACGGCGATCGGACCGCCCCCATAGGCCCGCGCGAACGCCCAGGCGGCGAGCAGGCAGAGCGCCGCCCAGCCGATGTTGAGGAGCGGCGAGAGGAAGTCGTTCCCGAGGAAGAGGATCCCAGCCGAATGGAGCAGCTCGGAGTTCTGCGGGTAGTACCAGACGGTCAGATTGAGAACCTCGGTGAAGTGGAGAGCGCCGACCTGGTGGTCCTGGACGAAGCGAGCGGCGAACGGCGCGTTCTGCCACGTGGTGTTGGGCAGGTACATGCCGATGTCGAGACCGGTCTGTGTCGGCATCGCCCAGTGGGCGATGACCAAGAGGGCGGCCGCGACCGCGGCGCCGAGCGCGTATGGTCGAACGGCGGGCGCCGGCAGCGGGATCCTCTCCCCCGCCGGGCGCAGCGCGAATCCGACCCCCAGGCCGGCGGCGAGGGAGGCGAGCAGCACCCAGCCCGGCCGGTAGAGCCCGACCACACCGACCAGCTCGAGAGTGACCACCAGCAGCGAGAGGCCGAGCACGACCTCGGCGAGCCGCGCCGAGGCGCCCTCCCAGCCCGGCAGGAAGCGGCCGCGCATGCCGACGGCGGCGAAGCCCATGGCCACCGCCACGGCGATCAGCTCGATCGAGCCGGCGAGGTAGTGACCGAAGCTCATGTGTGGGCCGCCGCTCCCAGCTTCGCGCAGGTGGACGGATCGAGCGGCCCGGTGATCTTGTAGACGGCCGCCGGGCCGGTCTGGATCACGGTCGTCACGTTCTTGTCAGTCTCGGTCCAGTGAGCCTCCGGCGGCGCGCTGACCTCGAGAGCGCCGATCTTCGGCGTGGTGACGATGTAGTCGTAGTCGCCGGCGTTGACCGCCCGCCGCCAGGCGCCGCAGCTCACGATCGGCCTGAAGGTGCCGCGATTGAGCTCCTGACCCACGTACTGGACGTGGTTGGAGAGATCGGTCCCGTAGAAGAAGTACTGGCCGAAGGCCGATGCGCGGCCGACCACGCCGATGCGCTGGTCGCTCTGCTTGCGGCCCCAGTCCTGGAGCGGCTGCCACTCGGGTGTGGAGCGGAAGCCGCCCTCGAGCGGCGGCCTCGACGCGGTCACGTAGCGATGGTCGAGGTAGTAGTTCTCGCGCACGCGCCCCAGCGCGACCGCGGTGATCGCCATCACCAGCCCGAACACCGCAAGCGCTAGCACCGGCACCCGCCTGCGGGCCCCGGCGACGAGCAGGGCCGGCACCCCGACGATCAGGAAGGCCAGCGCGACGGACGCCAGGTGGTGCTCGAACTTCCAGTTCGCCTGGGTGACGGTTCCCTGGATCAGCAGGATCGAGAAGAGGCCGATCAGGATCCAAGGACGCTTCCCATGCCGGAACCACGGGATCAGCGGCAGCAGGAGGAACCCGACCATCAGCACCGGTGAGACGTATCGCAGGTTCGCGTCGAAGCCCGCAGGGTCGCCAAGGCTCCCCGAGGCGGTCAGGGGCGTGAAGACGTATGCGATCCCCGCGACCATCCCCGTGGCGGCGAGAATCCGCATCAGGGCGCTGCCGCCTCGGAAGAAGGCCCAGACGAGCGCCACCACGACCACTGCCAGGATCACCGGCCAGAGCGGGCCAAGCCGGTCATGAAGAACGGGGAAGAGCTTGTCGTGCCAGACCCCGGGGTCGTTGTAGTACTCGCTCAGGGAGTGCGGCTGGCGCGGGTAGAGCGCAAGCTGGTCGGGACCCGGCAGGTGGATCGGCCCGAGCTTGTGGACCTGCGGAAATGGATTCAGAGCCTCGACGAAGTTCCGCCCGTACCAGAAGCCCGAGGTGATCACCATGCCTCCGAGCCAGATCCCGAGCGCTCTCAGCCAGTGCCGGCGGCCGCCGAGGATCGCTACGCCCACAGTGAGGGATGCGATCGTCGCGAGCAGGGTGATCTTGGTCCCGATGCCGAGTCCCGCCGCGAGGCCGGCCATGAACAGCGGGCCGGCGCCGACGGTGGCCAGGACATGGGGATCGCCCTCGACCGGCACGTCTTCCACGACACCGGCCTCGAGCTCGCCCTCGGTGGTCGCGTTCCACTCGCTCCCCCGCGCCGACGAGCCTGCGTGCGCGGAGGCCGCCCCATCCACCAGGAACGCAAGAGCGGTCATCAGGAAGAAGAGGCCCGCCACATCGTTCGGGCCCTGTCCCGCCTGGGAACCGACCAGCATCTCCGAGTCGAGGACCACGGCGGCACCGAGCACGGTGACGCCACCGATCGCGTACGGCCGGCCCACGCACCAGGCAGCGAGCAGGCAGAGTGCCAGCCACATCAGGTTCATCAGAGGCGACAGGAAGTCGGTCTTCAGGAAGACGATCCCGATCCCGTGGATCAGCTCCGAGTTCTGCGGGTAGAACCAGGCCGCCAGCTTGAGCGGATCGGTGAAGTGGAGCGGACCCACGTGACCGGTCTGGGCGAACCGAGCAGAAAAGGACATGTGGTACCAGGTGGTGTCCTGGTAGTACATCCCCTGGTCGACCGCCTGCCCGGTGGGGTGCGCCCAGTGGACGACGACGAGCGCCGCGGCGACGATGCCGATCGCCACCATGATCGCGCTTGATCGAGCCTCCTTGGTCTCGGGCGTGACAGGAAGCCCGCGGCGCCTGGCCCAGAACGTCACGCCCAGGCCCGCCGCGACGAAGCCGATCAGGAGCGGCACCTCCTTGAACAGCCCAAGGACCCCGAGGGTCTCAGCGACCAGGATCAGCATCGAGAAGCCGATCACGATCTCGGCGAGGCGCGCCAGCGCCCCCGTCCAAGCGGGCGCGAGCAGGGCTCGCAGGTGGTAGGCGCCCAGACCGAGTGCGGTCGCGATCACCGCCAGCTCAGCCGCGCCGAGCAGGTACCGGCCTGTGCTCATCGGCTCATCGGCTCATTCAGACAAAACGCGCACAGCCGAATGCCGCGCGCGCGAGGCGCGGATGATATCCGCGCACTCTCCTAACCGGGTTGCGCTCTCGCGCACTCTCCCTTTAGGTTCAGCGACCCAGGCCCTTGACCGCGTAGGCGTGCTCGCCAGGCTTGACCATGCCGAGGCGACGCGCCTCACGCTCGAGCGATGCGGGACTCGAGGCGTCGCGCAGCTGCCGGGTCAGATCGACCTTCTCCTTCTTCAGCTGAACGAGCTCCTGGTCGCTCGACCGGGACCCCTGCCACGCCTGCAGGAGGTTCACCATCGGATTCAGGTAGGAGACCATCACTCCGAAGAGGACGAGCACGAGGGCGATCCGGCCGACGCGGTCCCAGCGGATGCGGCTCGGCCCCGCGCGCCGCTGCACGCGCCTGCGCGGCGTACGCCTGGGTGCCGCATATGCCCTGCCGCTCATACCCTGAGATTCGTGCCCGGGGCGGCAATTTCCTTCCGGCTAGCGGTCGAAAACCGAGGAGCCCGGGAACTTCGCCCGGTCGCCGAGCTCTTCCTCGATCCGGAGCAGGCGGTTGTACTTCGCCACTCGATCCGACCGCGATGGCGCGCCGGTCTTGATCTGGCCCGCGCGCGTGCCCACCGCGAGGTCGGCGATGGTCGTGTCCTCGGTCTCGCCCGACCGATGTGAGATCACGGTCGTGTAGCCGGCGTCCCGCGCGATCCCGATGGTCTCGAGGGTCTCCGTCACCGTGCCGATCTGGTTCAGCTTCACGAGGATCGAGTTGGCAACGCCAAGCTCGATGCCGCGCCGCAGCCGCTCCGGGTTGGTGACGAAGTTGTCATCACCCACCAGCTGGCAAAGGTCTCCGAGCTTCTCGGTGAGAAGCTTCCACCCCTCCCAGTCCTCCTCGTCCATGCCGTCCTCGATCGAGACGATGGGGAAGCGAGCGCGGATGTCGTGCCAGTAGTCGGCCATCTCGACGGACGTCAGGGTGCGCCCCTCATGCTCGAGGACGTAGTTGCCGTCGTCGAAGAGCTCACTCGTCGCGGGGTCCATGGCGATCATCACGTCCACGCCCGGGGCGTATCCGGCCTCCTCGATCGCATCGATCAGGAAGTCGAGCGCGGCGCGATTGGACTCGAGGTCAGGCGCGAAGCCACCCTCGTCCCCGCCGCCGGTCGAGAGCCCTCTCTTTCCGAGGATTCCTTTCAGGCCGTGGTAGACCTCGGCGCCCACCCGAAGGCACTCTGCGAACGTGGCCGAGCCCGCGGGGACGACCATGAACTCCTGGAAGTCGACCGCGTTGTCGGCGTGCGCCCCCCCGTTGAGGACGTTCATCATCGGGACCGGCAGCAACTCCGCCGGTCCGGCGTCCTTGGCTCCGGTGGCTGCGTAGAGCTCCGCGAAGTAGTCGTAGAGGGGCTGGCCCGTATCGGCGGCCGCGGCCTTCGCGGTCGCCAGGGAGACGCCGAGGATCGCATTGGCGCCAAGCCTGCCCTTGTTGGGAGTCCCGTCGAGCTCGATCATCGTCCGGTCGAGTGCCGACTGCTCGGCGGCGCGCGCTCCCTTCAGGGCTTCGGCGATCTCGCCATTCACATGTGAGACCGCCTTGGTGACGGCCTTGCCCCCGTATTCGCCACCTCCGTCGCGCAGCTCGACCGCCTCGTACTCGCCGGTGGATGCCCCGGATGGGACTGCGGCGAGCCCCCGCGCGCCGGACTCGAGCGCGACCTCGACCTCAACCGTCGGGTTGCCCCGCGAGTCGAGCACCTGCCTGCCGTGGATGCTCTTGATCGTCGACATCGACGCGGAACGCTAGTCGAGAAGACTGCGGGCCGTCTGCCGGAGCGCGAGCTCCGGGTCCACGCCAAGGCGCCTCGAGGCCGCGACGGCCTCCATCAGCAGGGTGCCGACGAGCTGCTCGGCCTCGGCCCTTGTCGCGGGATCGGATTGCGGCCCCCCGGGCTTGTCGTCCCCGGCCGACCCCTCCGGGTCGACCCGCCGCAGCACCTTGCGCGCGTAGAGCAGGGCCGGCAGGTTCTCGGGGAGCTCGGAGGGATCGCCTCCGCCCTCGACCTCCCGCTTGATGTCCTCCCACTGGGAGAGGACCTCGCCTGCGTTCCTCACCTCACGGGTCGCGCTGTCGCGCGCCCTCTCATCTCGGTCCCCGTAGACGTGCGGATGGCGGCGGATCAGCTTCGCTGCGCAGGACTCGGCGACCGCCGCCAGGTCACCCTCTCCTCTCTCCTCCAGGAGCAGGGAGAGGAACATGACCTGGAAGAGCACGTCGCCCAGCTCGTCGACCATCGCCGCGGTGTCATCGCGGCTGGCGGCGTCGGCCAGCTCGTAGGCCTCCTCGACCGTGTGCGGGACGATCGAGCGGGCGTCCTGCTCGCGATCCCACGGGCACTCCCGCCTCAGGCGGCGAGTGACCTCGTCGAGGTAGCGGAGCGATTCCAGGCTAGCCGGCGCCGGTCAGCCCTGAGAGGTTCGGCGTTGCGGGGGCAGTCGCGGCTCCAGCCGGATGTGGGGCCTGCGGGGTGCCGCCACCGACTGACGCGAACGGCTTGAAGGAGCCCGGCGCACCGGGAGCGGGGCCTGAGCCCGAGCACTGCAGCTGTCCGTTGGTGGGAGCGCCGCTCGAGCTCGTTGCCTCCTGGCAGAACGCGAAGACCGGCGCCGGGCATCCACCGCCGCTCGGCGTGCCGGGCTGTCCCGGTGCCAGCTTGGACGGATCGCAGGTCGGCGATGCGTTGTTGAAGTTGTCGCAGCCCGTGACCAGGTAGTCGCTCGCGCACTGGGTCAGGTTCGTCCAGTAGTCGCGGAAGTCCGCGCCGAAGGCGGTCAGCCTCTCCTGCTGCTGCTGGCTCTTGATCTGCTGCTTGATCTGGTCGCTGAGCTTGCCGCCGGGGCCGCCGGTCGTCGATGCGGAGGTCTCGTCGAAGCCCGTGACCTTCTCGGGCGTCGCCGTTTCCACCTCGAAGACGAAGTTGCCCGTCGGGGTGACGACCGGGCCCTGAATCTCGTGGAGAGGAGCCTTGAAGATGTCGTCGTCAAGCGGCTGCTGGAAGGAGCCGGGCACGACGTCGGTGCGGAGCCCGCCCTTGTCCTTCGAGGTCGGATCCGTCGAGTACTGCGCCGCCACCTTCTTCCAGTTCGCGGCGGAGTCATCGGTGCGGAGCGCCTGGTAGGCGAGGTTGATCTGGTGGGCGTCTCTGTTCTGGACGATCCTGATCGTGCGCTTCGCCGGCTGGGTGAACTGGCTCTTGTTCGCGTCGTAGTACTTCTGGGCGTCGGCGGTGGAGACGCTGCCCACGCTGTTCTGGACCTTGTCCTGGATCTTGTTCTGAATCAGCTGAAGCCTCGCCCGCTGCACCACGTCCGCGTCGGTGAGGCCGGCCTGCTCCCGGGCCTTCACGTACTCGGCCTGCGTCTTGAACTGGGACTTGATCTGCTGGAGCGACTGGTTGACCTCGGTGTCCGTGTAGGTGATGCCCTGGCGGCTCGCCTCGCCGACGATCCAGGCGATCTGCAGAACCGTCTGCATCGCCTGGTCCTTGAGCTGCTTGTACTGCGGGTCGCTGGGCTGGGGGACACTCTGCTGACCGTTTTGCTTGGCCGTCTGCAGCAGGAAGCGGTTGAAGTTCGTCTTGGAGATGTGCCCGTCCTGGACCAGGCCGGGGACGTTGATGCTCGCGTCGTCGACCACCGCGACGTCGTCCGACGGAACGCTCGGGTGCCCCAGGCCGACGGCCGCGGCGACGATCACGACCATCAGCACGAGGGCCGCGCCGAAGATGATCGCCAGGTTGCGCTTCGAGAAGAAACCGCTCTTCACAGGGGCGGCAGCATAACCGTCATCACCTAAGTCGGCGCTAAGGCCATGGCGGCGCCGAGGCCCTCGACCAGCGCCAGCAGGGCCCCGAGCCGGGCACCCGCCTCCTCCGGCACGGAGACCGCGATGGTTTGCTCCCGCCACGCATAGATCGCCTCGGGCACCCGCTCGTTCAGCGCGGTCACCCGCTCGGAATCGAGCTCGAGCGGCGAGACGCGGAGACGGCCGGCGCGGAACTCGACGTTCCTCACGCCGGCGTCCCCCAGGGCGATTCGCACGCGCTGCAGATCCATCAGGTTGGCGACCGCCGGCGGCACGGGGCCGAAGCGGTCCTCGAGCTCCTCGCGAAGCGCGCGCAGCTCGCCCGGCTCCCGGGCGGCGGCAACCCGCCTGTGCACGTCGATCTTCGCCGCCTCGAAGGGGATGTAGTCGGCCGGCACGTAGGCGTCGACGTCGACCTCTATCCGGACCGGCTCCCTCGGCTCGGCGGGTAGCTCGGTGATCCCGGCGCGGAGCTCCTCGGCCGCGTCCTCGAGCATCTGGCAGTAGAGCTCGAAGCCGACGGCCGCGACGTGGCCCGACTGCTCGTCGCCCAGCAGGTTGCCCGCGCCGCGAATCTCCAGGTCGCGCATCGCTACCCGGAAGCCCGACCCGAGCTCGGTGTTGTCCGACAGGGTCGAGAGCCGGGCCGCCGCGTCAGCAGTCAGCGACTCGGCCGAGGGATAGAGCAGATACGCGAAGGCGCGCTCGCGGCTCCGGCCCACCCGTCCCCGGATCTGGTACGCCTGCGCCAGCCCGAGCTGATCCGCTCGCTCCACCAGCAGCGTGTTCGCGTTGGGGATGTCGAGGCCCGACTCGATGATCGTCGTCGCGACCAGGCAGTCGTGCTCGCCCCTGACGAAGGCGAGCATCGTCGCCTCCAGCTCCAGCTCGTCCATCTGCCCGTGCGCCTCGGCGAAGCGGACGTCGGGGCAGAGGCCGCGGAGCCGCTCGGCCGTCTCGTGCAGCGAGTCGATGCGGTTGTGGAGGAAGAAGACCTGCCCCGAACGCTCCTTCTCGCGCATGATCGCCCGCTTCACCAGGTCCTCGTCATACGGGCCGACGTGGGTGCGAACCGGCCGGCGGCCCTCGGGCGGGGTCTCGATCACCGAGATGTCCCGCAGGCCAGCGAGCGACATCTGCAGCGTGCGTGGAATCGGGGTGGCCGAGAGCGAGAGGACGTCGACCTTGAGCTTGAGTTGGCGCAGGAGCTCCTTCTGCTTGACGCCGAAGCGCTGCTCCTCGTCGACGATCATCAGGCCGAGGTCCTTGCCGCGAACGTCGCGCGAGAGCAGGCGGTGCGTCCCGATCAGGATGTCGACCTTGCCCTCGCTGTAGCGCTGGAGCACCTCCTTGATCTCCGCCGGCTTGCGCACGCGCGACACCATCTCGACGTTGAACGCGGTGTCGGCGAAGCGCTCCCTGAAGGTGCCGAAATGCTGCTGAGCGAGGATCGTCGTGGGGACGAGCATCATCACCTGCTTGCCGTCGGCCACCGCCTTGTGCGCCCCGCGGAGAGCCACCTCGGTCTTGCCGTAGCCGACGTCGCCGCAGATCAGCCGGTCCATCGGGCGCTCCGACTCCATGTCGGCCTTAACCGCGTCGATGGCGTCCATCTGGTCCGCCGTCTCCCGGTAGGGGAACGCCGCCTCGAACTCCATCTGCATCTCGCAATCCGGCGGGAAAATGTGCCCGGTCCGGACCTGCCGCTCGGCATACAGGTTGATCAAATCCCCAGCCATCGCGTGCGCTGCCTTTCGCGCACGCGATTTCATGTTGAGCCAGCGCTTGCCGCCGAGGGGCGAGAGGGCCGGCTCGTCGCCCTCCGCGCCGATGTAGCGGCTGATCCGGGCGAGCTGGTCGGTCGGCGCGAAGACGCGGTCGCCGCCCCTGTACTCCAGCTCCAGGTAGTCCCGGGTGACTCCGGCGAGGGTCTTGGTGTCGAAGCCGGAGAACCGGGCGATCCCGTGGTCCTCGTGCACGACGTAGTCGCCGACGCGCAGCTCGATCGCCGCAGCCAGCCTGGCCCGCGCCGAGACCGGCGTCGCTGACTTGCGGCGGTGGACGAGGCGCCGCTGCGGGATCACCGCCAGCCGCAGCTCCGGAGCCAGGAAGCCCTCCCGGAGCCGCGCCTCGGCGAAGCTCACCCCCGGCTCCTCCGGGGCGTTCTCGCCCAGGAACGGAACGTCGATGCGGCTCAGGTTGAAGCGCGTGCGCTCGGCCTCACCGCGGCCCTCGAAGGCGACCACGGTCCGGTAGCCGGAGCGAGTCAATTTCTCCAGCTCGCCCTCGGCCTCACCCAGCGTGCGCGACGGGAATTCGGCTCGCTGCGCCCTGAAGGAGTGCTCCTGTCCCGTGTCGGCCCCGAGCGAGAGGCCAGCCCGGGCCTGCAACGGCTCGGCGACGTCGACATAGAGGCGCCGTGCGTCCTCCTCCAGGATGGAGGCGGTCACGTCCTCCCAGTGGTCGTGCAGGGCACCGGGAATCTCCTCCGCGGCTGCGATCGCGACCAGCGCCTCGGCCGGGACGAGATCGAGGGGAGCAAGGAAATCGGCTGGGTCCGCGTCGTCACGATGCTCGGCGGAGAGCTCCGCCGCCGGGGCCAGCTCGACCCGGTCGGCCTCCCCGAGCGACCTCTGGGTGAATACCGAGAAGCGGCGCATCGAGTCGATCTCGTCCCCGAACAGGTCGACCCGGATCGCCTGCTCCTCGGTCGCCGGATAGACGTCGAGGATGCCACCGCGGAGCGCGAACTGCCCGCGCTCCTCGACCTGATCGGTCCGCTCGTATCCGGCGTCCGCGAGCAGGAGGGTCACGTCGTCGAGGTCGACGCTCTCGCCCTTGTGCAGCGCGAGCGTCTCCGGCCGCAGCTTCGGATCGGGGACCTTCTCGGCCAGCGCGATCGCGCTCGCCACGACCACGGCCGCGGGATCGGCGAGTGCGTTCATGGCTGCGATCCGCAGGCCCGCGAGATGCGGCGGCGGATCGAGGTGGGACTCGAAGGTCGTTCCGCGCGAGGGATAGATGTGGACCGGACGGGGCGAGAGGAAGGCCTTCAAATCGCCGGCCAGATCGCGGGCGGACCGGTCGTCGGCCGCGACGACCATCACAGGCCCGGGCACCGCTCCGTTCTCGCCGCCGACCAGAGCCGCCAGCAGGTAGGGACGCATCGCGGCCGAGACGTAGGCGTCGAGCGACGTGTCGCCCCCAACGCGCAGGGCCTCGCGAAGCGCGACGAGGCGCTCGCTGTCGTCTGCGATCTCGAGTAGTGGTCTGAGGCTCATCGATTGGGCACGACGAACGCCCGAATCGCCGATTCGGGTCGTCATCCGGGCACAGGCCCGGCCCCATTCGAGCTTACCGACGCGCGCCGGGCGGCTCGGGCGGAGGACGCTTGGTGACCGCGGAGCTCCGGCCGCCCGTCGCGTAGATCCAGCGGGAACGGCGCGAGAAGACGGGCCCCTCCTTGACCGGGTCTCCTCGCCGGACGAGGAGGAAGCAGGCCAGGGCGCCCAGCAGGGCCAGGCCGCCCGTGAAGATGAAGGTGACCTCGTAGGCGGCGGCGTGACCGTTGACGATCTCGCCGAGAACAAGCTTGATTTGCCCGGTCGCCTGCACGCTGTCCCTTCCCTTCTGCTCGGCCTCGAGGACGAACTCCCTGCCCCGATCGATGTCGGCATGGGTCGCGTGGTAGCCAAGCTGAGCGAGCTTGTCGCTCAGGCGGTGCCAGTAGTCCTCGAGCAGCACCGCCGTCAGTAGTGCGATCCCCACCGCCCCACCGAGCTGCTCGCTGGTGTTGATCATCCCCGCGCCCTGCCCCTGGTCCTTTTCCGAGACGGCGGTCAAGCCGGTCGGATCGTTGACTGTCAACACGATGCCGAGCCCGATCCCCTGTAGCAACAGCCCCGGAATCAGCGCCGGGTAGGACTGGGCGCCGGCCCCGATGCCCAGGGCGACGCCGGAGGCCGCGAGAATCAGGAAACCGACCACCAGAGGAGGGCGGCCGCCCACTCGATCAAACAGCCGGCCGGCCAGCGGCCCCGCCAGGATGATCGGGAGCGTTGCGGGGATCAAAGCGAAGCCAGCAAGTATGGGGCTCATTCCGATCACCAGCAGGAGGTAGAACGGCAGCAGGTACGCCATCCCGAGCTCCACCATGCCCGCCAGCACCTGGCTGATGTTTGACGCGAGGAAGTTGAGGTGGCGGAAGAGCCGAAAGTCCATCAACGGGTTCTCGGCTCGGCGCTCGATGAGAACGAAGGCGATCAGCATGACCACGGCACCGATCAGCGAGGCAATCACCTCAGGGTTGCCCCAGTTATTGCCGTTCCCCTGCGTGAGCCCGAAGACGATCAGTCCCACCCCGAGCCCGAAGGTGATTACGCCCGGGTAGTCGAGCTTGCGCACGGCGCCGGGGAGCGGCTTCAAGTCTGGAACGGACGAGAGCGTCAGCAGGACGGTGGCGATGGCGAGCGGGACGTTGACCAGGAAGACGAGCCGCCAGTCGACCGCCGTCAGGACGCCGCCGAGCACTGGGCCAAGGGCGGCGAAGAACGCGGACGCACCCGCCAGGATTCCCAGCGCCCTTCCCCGCTCCTCCGCAGGGTAGATCGAGCTGACGATCGCCAGTGCCGTGGGCATCATCAGCGCGGCCCCCGTCCCCTGCAGGGCGCGCGCCGCAATCGCCCAGACGATGTCCTGCGAGAAGCCGACCAGCGCCGAGGAGACGACGAACAGCGTCGCGCCCGCGAGGAAGACCCGGCGAAGACCCAGCATGTCGCCGAGCCGGCCGCCCATCACCATCAGCGCGGCCAGCGGCAGGATGTTCGCCGTCAGGATCCAGGGGCCCTCCGAGATGCTCGCCCCGAGATCGCGGATCAGGTCCGGCGTGGCGAGGGGAACCGAAGTCTGGTCGACCAGAATCATGCTGTTGGCGAGGGTCATCGCCACGAGCGCGACCCCGCGACGGTTCATCGGCGTTCTCGGTACGGCAAGCCCGGGCCGGTGCGCTGCCACTCGACCTGCCCGCGGCCCTCGTCGGCCGTCCGCTTCACGACGCCATCCCAGCGGTGGAGCATCTGCTTGAGGCGGGCGACCGCCTCCGGTGGATGTACGGCGACCTCCGCCGCGAGGTCGAGAGCCGCGTCCTCCGTGCCGGCCGCCGGGGCAACGCGATGGACCAGTCCCATGCGGAGCGCCTCATCGGCGCTGACGTTGCGCGAAGTGAGGAGCAGGTACTTCGCGGCCGCCAGGCCGCAGAGCGTGACCAGGCGGGCCGGCCCGACCGGCACGCCGAGCTCGGCGCCGGGGAAGCGCATCCTCAGGTTGGAGCCGCCGACTCGCAGGTCGCAGGCCACGGCGATCTCGGCGCCTCCTCCGACCACGGAGCCGTGACAGGCCGCGACCGTGGGCTTCGGAAAGGCGGTCAGCTCGTCATAGACCTGGGCGAAGAGCCCCATGCGGCGCACCCGTCCGTCCTCGTCTAGTTCCTCCTTGACGTCCGCCCCGGCGGAGAGGCCGATGTGGTCGTTGGAGGAGATCACCACGACCCGCGTCCCCTCCTCCCCCTTGGCGCGGTCGAGGTGCTCGAGCAGCTCCTCGAGCATCTGGGTGTTCATCGCGTTGCGGGCCTCCGCTCGCTCCAGCCGGATCAACCCGACCTGCTTCTCGTCGACCGTGTAGCTGGTCAGCGGCATCAGTCGATCCCCCCGACGAGGCGCTCCACCTCGTCGGCGGCCGATCCGATCAGCACCTCGACCTCTTCGCGTGGCTCACGGAAGCGGGACAGGACATAGGAGGAGACGATTTCAGGATCGGTCGAGTCGGGTCGGCCGACACCTCCACGGACCCGCCAGAAGTCACGGCCGCCGAGCCCCCGATCCAGGCTCTTCAGCCCGTTGTGCCCGGCCACACCACCGCCGAGCTTGCTGCGCACCTCGCCGAAAGGCAGGTCGATCTCGTCATGGATCGCGATCACATGATCGAGCGGGACCGCCAGCTCTCCGCGCGCCGGCCCGACGGCCGAGCCGGAGTCGTTCATGAAGGTCTGAGGGAGGAGGATCGCGACGCGGGGCCCACCCGGAGCCGTGCGTCCCTCCGCGAACAGCCCGCCATACCGCTTCCGGGCCTTCGGCAGGTCCCAGCGGCGGGAGAGCTCAGCGGCTACCTCGAAGCCGAGGTTGTGGCGGGTGGCGGCGTACTGGCTCCCCGGGTTCCCCAGCCCGACGATCAGCGCGTCGGCCCGCGACTCGCGCGGCGACCGGCGGCGAAACAGGGACAGGGACTACTCCCCGCCGGATGCGTCGTCGCCGCCGCCCTCGCCCTCGGCGGCCTCCGCCTGCTCGCCCTCGCCCTCGGCGGCGCCCTCCTCGCCCTCGGGAGCCTCCTCGCCCTCGCCAACGAGCTCGGCCTCCTCCTCGAGCTCGGGCTCGGGCTCCTCCTCGACGCGCGGTGGGCTCAGGGTGGCGATGGTGATCTCCTCGGGCTCATCCGCCATCAGCTTGACCCCGCTGGGGATCGAGACGGAGGCGAGGCTGATCGTGTCGTTGATCTCCATCTCGGAGACGTCCACGACGATCTGCTCGGGAATCTCGGTCGGCAGCGCCTCGACGGTGATCTCGCGGGTGACGTGCTCGAGCACGCCGCCCTCGCGGACTCCGGGCGCGTTGTCGGCGCCCTCGAGCTCTATGGCGACCTCGGACTGGATCTCCTCGTCGAGGCGAACCTCGAGGCAGTCGAGGTGAGTGACCTCACCGCGCACCGGGTGGTGCTGCTGATCCTTGATCACGACCGGCACCGCGGCCGAGCCGTCGACCTCCAAATCGAGCAGCGTCTGGCCCTCCTGGAGCACCACCCGAAGCTCACGCGCCGGCACCTGGAACGGGCGAGCCTCGCCGCCCTGTCCATAGACGACGCCGGGAACGAAGCCGTCCTTGCGCAGGCGGCGGGTGGCCCGCGACCCGAAGATGTCGCGCGGAGAGACCTTGAGTGTGGTGCGGGCCTGTGCCATTCGTGTGAGAGTACGCACCTGAGCCGGGCGGCGGGCAGGGTACGCTCGGGCGGCAGGATAGAAAATGACGGGAGACCATGGGCAGCGACCGAGACACCGACAGATCTGACCAGGGAAACCGCGAGGAAAGCCAGAACTGGGCGATCCAGGTTCTGCGTGCAGACCTGAGCGACAGGGCTCGCTCCACGCCCCAGGAACCCGAGAAGCAGGAGCGGAAGATCCCGCAGACGCGCATCGGGCGCTCGGCCAAGCTCGGCACCGCGATAGGCGGCCAGGCCACGCGGTACGCCGGCACCGCGGCCGCGAACGTGGTCCGCTCCGAGGAGAAGGCGCAGGAGCGGCTGGAGACGCGGCACCTCGAGTCGGCGCTCAAGATGGCGTCGGTCCTCGGGGAGATGAAGGGCGCCGCGATGAAGATCGGCCAGATGGCGTCGTTCATCGACGTCGACTTCCTGCCCCCCGAGTACCGCGAGATCTACCAGGACCAGCTCTCCAAGCTGCGCACCCACGCGCCGGCGATGCCCTGGGACAAGGTCCGCGACGTGCTCGAGGAGGAGTACGACGAGAGCCCCGAGAGGGTGTTCGGGTCGATCGAGGAGGAGGCCTTCGCCGCGGCCTCCATCGGGCAGGTTCACCGCGCGACCCTCCACGACGGCACGCCGGTCGCGGTCAAGATCCAGTACCCGGGGATCGCCGACGCCCTCGAGTCGGACGTCGCCAACGCGGGGATCCTGGTCCGGCTGGCGAGGGTCCTGGCGCCTGGGCTCGACGCGAAGGCCGTGGCCTCGGAGCTGCGCGAGCGCGTCCTGGAGGAGCTCGACTACGAGTTCGAGGCGCAGAACCAGCGAACCTTCGCCCGCGCCTACGAGGGGCACCCCTTCATCTTCGTTCCCAAGGTCCACTCGCGGCTCTCGCGGCGGCGGGTGCTGGTCTCCGACTACGTCGAGGGCCGCGGCTTCGACGAGGTCAAGGGGCTCGAGCAGGACGAACGCGACATCTTCGGCGAGATCGTCTTCCGCTTCTGCTTCGGCTCGATCTACCACCTGCAGCACTTCAACGCCGACACGCATCCGGGCAACTACCTGCTGATGGAGGACGGCCGCGTCGCGTTCCTCGACTTCGGGATGACCAAGCGGGTCACGCGCCAGCAGATCGAGCTCGAGCAGCGGGCCGTCGACGCCGCCGGCCGCGACGACCCCGAGGAGCTCAGGCAGGCGCTGCACGACCTGGGCTTCGTCAGCGACCCCACCCGGGTGGATGCCGAGCGGCTGATGGAGCACGTGAAGATGGTCGGCGGCTGGTATCTCGAGGACGCTGAGGTCCGCATCAGCCCGAAGCGGGTGATGAAGATGATCGAGGTGACCTCGGACCCGCGCTCCGACTTCTTCGACCTGCTGCGCAAGGAGAGCCTCCCGGCCGATGAGCTGATGGGCCGCCGCATGGAGACCGGGCTGCTCGCCGTGCTCGCTCAGCTGCGGGCGACGGCCAACTGGCACCGGATCATGCGCGAGTGGGTCTACGCGGACCGGCCCTCCACGGTGCTCGGAGAGGCGGAGTGGCGCTACTTCGAGAGCCGGGGCACGAAGCAGACCCCGGTGTTCCCGACCCGCGTTTAGACGAACAGCCTCGGGTCGTTCGACACGATCCCGTCCACGCCCATCGCGAGCAGCTCGCGCATGCGTTCGGCATCGTCGACGGTCCATGCCATCAGCTCGAGGCCGAGGTCGTGAGCGACGTCGACTGACTTCGGCGTGATGATCGGGTGATAGACCCAGACGGAGTTGACCTGCAGGTCCGGTGCCTGCTTCGCCAGCGTGCTCGGATAGCGGCGGCGAAGGGCGGATAGCCCCGCACGCAGCGCGGGCTGCGCCCATGGGTATTGGGTCCAGTCCCGCTTCGTCCTCGGGTAGGTCCACCCCAGGCGAAGGTCGGGCTCGAGCTGGCGCAGCTTGCGCAGGCTCTCGATCTCCTGGGTTGAGACCATGGCCCGGTCAAGGAGGCCGCGACCGGCGAGCGCCCCGGCGAGCTCGGCCTCGCTCCCGGGGAGCTTCAGGTCGCAATCGATCTCGACCTCGTCGAGTGGCGGCTCGGTGAACAGGTCCAGCGCCTCGGTCAGGTCCATGGGCTGGCGGCGCAGGGCCTCGTCGAAGTCGTGGGCAACGATCAGCCTGCCCTCCTGCTCCCGCAGGACATCGAGCTCGATGATGTCCACGCCGTGATCGACCGCGGCGTCGAAGCTCTCCGGCGTATTGCCGGCAACGATCGCGTCGGCGCCCTTGTGGCCGATCCGACGGTACTCGGGGATCGGGGCGGCGGCCTGCTCATCGGCGGCCTGGTCGTCGGCGGCCTGCTCCGGAGCCTTCTCGGGCTCGTCTTTGGGCTTCTTTTCCTCTTCCTTGGACTTGGAAGGCATGGCGGAGGACACTAGACGTTTGGTCGGGGTGATTGACTCTGGCCGATGAGGCGTGTCTGGATCGCCGCAGGAGTGATCGCCGCCGTGGTCGCCGGCTGTGGCGGGGGTGGCGGCGACGGCCCGCAGAGCGCCAGGGACGTTGCTGAGTCCTATGTCAACGCCCGCAACTCGGGTGACGCCGCGACGGTCTGCGAGCTCTACAGCCGGCAGCTGATCCAGCAGCTGCGGACCGACAACTGCGTCGGCCTCGTCCGCGAGCAGACCTCCGGAACGGCCACCGACCTGACGGTGCTCCGAGTGGCGCAGCACGGGGACCGGGCCACGGCGACGATTCAGGCGCGAGTCGGGGGCAACATCGCGAACGCGATCGCGCCGATCGAGGTGCAGCTGACCCGCCAGGGCGGCGAGTGGAAGGTCTCGGGCCTCGGCGGTCCGGGTCGCGCCGGGAACACGGCTCCGCCATAAGACCGCGGCCACAAGCGGCCGCCCACCACAAGTCGCTGCGGGATTCGCCCTCCGCTCCGAAGTGGAGCGGCCTGGTGGCCGCTAGAAGAGCTGGTTCTCGCCGGCGAAGATCTCGGACACCGAGTCGTCGGTGAAGATGCGGCGCATCGAGTCGGCCAACGTCTGGGCGGCCGAGATCACTGTGATGTTGTCGGGCGCGCCCGGGCGCTGGGGCATCGTGTCGGTGACGACGATGCGCTCGATGCCGGAGTTCTCCTGGGCCAGGCGCTCGTAGGCCGGGCCTGAGAAGACACCATGAGTGGCGACCGCCAGCACGCGCCTGGCGCCCTCGTCGAGGACTGTCTGGGCTGCGGCGGTGAGCGTCCCGGCCGTGTCGATCATGTCGTCGACCAGGACCGCTGTCTTGTCCTTCACCTCACCGACGACGTAGCCGATCTCGGCGACCTGCTGGGCGGGCCGCTCCTTCTCCATCACCGCCCAGTGCGTGCCGATCTTGCGGGCGAAGTTGCGGGCCGTCTTCACGCGGCCGGCGTCGGGGGAGACGATCACGAGCTCCTCGTCGAAGCCCATGTCCGCAACGTACTGCGCGAGCATCGGCATCGCGGTCATGTGATCGAGCGGGACGTGGAAGAAGCCCTGGACCTGGCCGGCGTGGAGGTCCATGGTGAGTACGCGGTCCACGCCGACGCCCTCGAGGCACTTGGCCACGATCCGGGCGGAGATCGGCTCGCGCGGGGCCGACTTCTTGTCCTGGCGGGCGTACCCGTACCAGGGCATCACGGCGATGATCCGGTGGGCCGAGGCGCCCTGGGCCGCGTCGATCATCGCCAGCAGCTCCATCAGCGCATCGTTCGGGGTCATGCCCTCGATCTCGTTGGCGGCGGTCGACTGGACGATGAAGACGTCGGCGCCGCGGATCGACTCCTCGTAGCGGCAGTACACCTCGCCGTTGGAGAAGGTCTTCAGCGTGACGTCGCCGAGATCGACGGCGAGGTGGCGGGCGATGTTGGAGGCCAGCTCGCCGGAGGCGCGGCCGCCGAAGACCATCAGGCGCTTGCGGTAGTCCTGAACGATCTCCGACATCGGCTGAGGCTGCTCGATGGTGCTCACGAGTCTTCTCCCTCGCTCGATTCCTTTTCCTTCTTCGCCGCGTAGCCCTCGACGTTCGTCTGGTCTGCCCTCGAGATTCCCAAAGCTCCGGGCGGCACATCCTCCGTGATCACCGACCCGGCACCAGTGTATGCGTCGTCGCCGATCTCGACCGGGGCGACGAAGGTCGTGTCCACTCCGGTGTGCACGTTTTTTCCGATCTTTGTGGGGTTTTTGTTTCGTCCGTCGTAGTTCGCGGTGACGGTGCTGGCCCCGAGGTTGGTCCCCTCTCCCACGTCCGCGTCCCCGATGTAGGAGAGGTGGGGCACCTTGGCGCCGGGGCCGATCCGGGAGTTCTTGACCTCGACGAAGCTGCCGGCCTTGGCGCCCTCGCCGATGCGCGCGTCGGGCCGCAGGTATGTGAAGGGTCCGACCTTCGCCTCGTCTGAGACCTTGCAGCCCATGAGGTAGGAGTGGATGACCGTCGCGCGTTCGCCGACGCGCGAGTCGATCAGCGTGCTGAGCGGGCCCACCACGCTCCCCGATCCGATCGCGGTGCTCCCTCGCAGGCAGGTGCCGGGCAGGATGGTCGTGTCCGGATCGATCTCGACGTCGGCGTCGATCCAGGTTGAGGCGGGGTCCTCGATCGTCACGCCGGCCCGCATATGAGCCAGGTTGATCCGGCGGCGCGCCTCCTCGGTGACCCGGGCGAGGTCGGCGCGGTCGTTGATTCCGAGGTTGACGGCGGCGTCACCGACCAGGTGGGCGATCACCTTGCCGCCGGCCTCGCGGATCAGCGGCAGGACGTCCGGGAGGTAGTACTCGCCCTGGGCGTTGTCGTTCGTCAGCACATCCAGCGCATCGGCGAGCTCCTTTCCGGCGAAGGCGTAGGTGCCGGCGTTCACCTCCTTGACCTGCAGCTCCTCGGCAGAGGCGTCGCCGGGCTTCTTCGCCTCGACGATCTTCTGGACGTCGCCGTCGACCGTGCGGATGACGCGGCCGAAGGTGCCCGGATCGTCGAGCTCGGTGGTCATCATCGTCGCGGCGGCGCCGGCCTCGGCGTGCGCCGCCAGCAGGCCCTCGATCTCCTCGGCGCTGAGCAGAGGCGTGTCGCCGGAGAGGACCAGGATGGTGTCCGACTCGCGAACGACGTCGGCGGCCGCGCGCAGCGCGCCGCCCGTGCCGTCGGCCACCGGCTGGGTGACGGTCTCGGTGCCCTCGGGCAAGGCGGAGGAAAGGTCGTGGTCCGGCGAGACGATCACGCAGACCCGGTTGGCGCCGGCCTCACGGGCGGCGCCGATGGGCCAGGCGATCATCGGTCGCCCGCAGACCTCGTGCAGGACCTTGGGCACGGCCGAGCGCATCCGCGTGCCCTGTCCAGCGGCCATGATCAGGGCCGTCGTGGCCGGAGGATTCACAGCGGAATCGTAGATGCAGCGGCGCCAGGGCACAGCTGCCCCGCAGCGTCTGGGAAGCGTTACCCGGTGGCGCTCGCCTGGCGCGCCTCGAACGCGGCCCTGACCAGCTCCACGATTTCCGGCGGCGCCTTCTCGGGAGCTCCGGCATCGTGCGGCGGCTGCGGGTCGTATTCGATGCCGAGCTGCACGGCCTGCGCGACCTCGGGGCCGTTGATCCTGGTGACCAGGCGCAGGGCCATGTCGATGCCGGAGGACACTCCGGCGGCCGTCACGATCTTCCCGTGTTCGACCACCCGGTCCGGGACCGGCTTCGCGCCGAGCTCGGCGAGCACGTCGCGGGCCAGCCAGTGGGTCGTGGCAGGAGCGCCGTCGAGCAGGCCCGCCGCCGCCAGGAGCAGCGACCCCGTGCAGACCGAGGTGGTCCAGGTGCTGGTCTCGTGCACGCCCCGGATCCACTCGTGGAGCGGCTCGTGCTCGAGGAGGATCCGGTTGCCGAAGCCGCCGGGCACGACGGCGATGTCCGGGCTCGTCACCTCATCCAGCGAGGCGTCCGCGACCAGGGAGAGCGTGTCCGACTCGTTCCGCACCGGGCCGGCCTCCTCCGCGACGAAGATGGCCTCGTTGCCCGGCACTGAGTTGAAGACGTCGTGCGGACCGGTGATGTCGAGGGCGGTGAAGCGGTCGTAGAGCAGGTAGGCGATCTGCATCGGGGCTCCTTCTATTCGGCGAATTGCGAGCGTCTGACGAGGGTCCCGAAGCGCAGCCAGCGCTCGAGCAGCTGCGCGCGGGTTCTGGGGCGTGTCTCCGCGATGAAGAGCGGATACAGCTCCTCCTTCATCCGCAGCCGCGGATAGCGGCCGACGACCGAAGCGACCGTCTCGGGGTCGAGATCCCAGTGGCGCATCCCGGCGACGTCGAGGGCCGCCCCGGCCTGGAGGAGCTGAGCCTCCGGCCCGTGTTCGGCAGGGACGCGGACGTTGAGATGGAGGCTGATCGCGTCGCCCAGGCTCGTGCACCGATGCTCTGGCCAGCCCCGCTCACCCGCCCACTCCGTCGCGGCGATCGCGCCGCGGGCGGCGAAGCACGGGATGGGCGAGTGCTCCCGGAGGCGGTCGGTGAGGGCCAGGTCGTGGAGCAGGGAGCCGACGTAGAGGAGCTCAGGGTCCGGATCGAGGCCGTCGTTCCTGCCGAGGATGGCCCCCCAGGCATAGGTCCGCATGCAGTGGTTGACGAGTCCCTCGTCGGAGGCCTCCCGGCAGAGCTCCTCGGCGTCCCTCGCGATCGCGGAGTCGGGGATGACGAGCTCGTCGAGGTCGTACTGAATCGCGCGGGGATTGGGGAGCCCGAGGCGCTGACGGACCTGCGCGGGCGCCGTCCGGGCGAGCAGGAGCATGCCGTCCCCGATCCCGCGCACGCGCTCGCTCCGGGTCATCTGCCCGTTGCGCGTTCGCGCCCACGCGAGGGTCCCGACCTTCACCGCAGCGCCCCCTCGTAGCGCTGGAAGCGGGCGCGGTAGGCGGCGGGCGCGACGCCGACGCGGCGCGAGAAGGCGCGTCGCATCGTCTCCGGCGTGCCGAAGCCGCAGCGGGACGAGACCAGCTCGACGGGATCGCCGCTCTCCTCGAGCAGCTGCCTTGCCCGCTCGACGCGAAGCTCCTCGACGTAGGCGGCCGGCGTCATCCCGGTTTCCCGCCGAAAGGAGCGGGCGAAGTTGCGGGGGCTCATCGCGGCACGCGCTGCCAGCGCCTCGACCCGCAGGTCGGCGGCGAGGTTGTCGGCGATCCACGACTGAAGCTCTCGCAGCGGGCGGCGCTCGGCGAGCTGGGCGGAGAGATGGGTGCTGAACTGCGCCTGGCCTCCGGGGCGCTGGAGGAAGAGGACGAGCCAGCGCGCGATCTCCATGGCGACCTCACGACCGAGGTTCTCCTCGACGAGCGCCAGGGAGAGGTCCATCCCGGAGGTGACTCCCGCCGAGGTCCAGACGTCACCGTCGCGGACAAAGATCGGACTGGGGTCGACCGTGAGCTCGGGGTGCCGCCGGGCCAGCTCCTTCGTCGATGCCCAGTGGGTCGTACACGTCCGCCCCTCGAGCAGCCCCGCCGCGGCGAGCAGGAAGGCTCCGGAGCAGACGGAGGTGACCCGGCGCGAGCGGCGGGCGGCGCTGCGGATCCAGCGGATCAGCTCCGCGTCCTTCTCCGCCTTGGCGACGCCGAAGCCGCCGGCGACGACCAGCGTGTCGATGGGCCCACGGCAGCGGGCGGTGGTCGTCCTGGGAACGATCCCGTAGGCGCTCGAGCGGGTCGTGATCGGGCCGGGCTCCTTCGCTACGACCTCGACCGTGTATTCGCCCCCGCCTGCCAGGGCATCGGCTCCGGCGAACACCTCGGCGGGCCCCACCACGTCGAGCGGCTGCACCCCGGGGAAGGCGAGGATGACGACGCGGCGGCCCTTGGTCGAAGCCATGGGGCGGATCATGGCTGGATCCGAACCTGTCCGCAATGACCAATAGCAGACGATTTCTGCCAGGCGGCCCCTCACCCGGGTGCCGCGGCGCGCCGACCTAGACTGGTGCCCGCGTTCCGGGGTGGTGTACCTGGCCAGCACGCCTGGTTTTGGTCCAGGAAGAGGGGGTTCGAATCCTCCCCCCGGAACTCTCACAAGGAGCACGTCGCCCCGACTCGCTGGATAGGTGATCCCGGCCAAATAGTCTCCGAGGCATGCCGTCGCTCCAATCCCGATTCCCGCGCATCTCTTCGTACGGCTTCCTCTCGGATTGCCACACGGGCGCCCTCGTCGCGCCCGAGGGATCGATCGAGTGGCTCTGCCTCCCCCGCTTCGACTCGGGAAGCGTCTTCGGCTCCCTGCTCGACCGCAGCGCCGGCTTCTGGCGGGTGGGCCCGCCCGGATTGATCGCGCCCGTCAGCCGTCGTTACGTCCCCGGGACCAACGTCCTCGAAACGACCTGGATGACCGGATCGGGCTGGGTCGTCATCCGCGACGGCCTCACGCTCGGGGACTGGCGCCAGGACAACGACTTCCAGCCGCACCGCCGACCGCCCCCGGACGACGAGGCCGAGCACGTCCTGATCCGGCAGATCGAATGCCTCCAGGGCGAGGTCGACATCGAGATGATCTGCCAGCCCGCCTTCGACTACGGCGCCACGCGGCTCGAGTGGGCGCGGCGCGGCGATGGCGGGACCGATGCCGAGGTCACCCACGACAACATCCACCTGATCCTCACCGGGGACCTCCCCATCGGGGTGGACGGGACCGATGCGCGCGCCCGCCACCGGATGAAGGCGGGTGAGGTCCGCTACAGCGCGATCAGCTGGGGGCCGGCGCCAATCCCGCCGACCTCGGCGGAGGAGTGCGAGCAGCGCCTGCAGCGCACGGTCGACTACTGGCGCCGCTGGCTGGAGGGCGGCAGCTTCCCGGACCACCCGTGGCGCGACTATCTGCAGCGGTCAGCCCTCGTGCTCAAGGGCCTGACCTACGCGCCCACCGGCGCGCTGATCGCCGCCCTCACCACCTCCCTCCCGGAGACGCCTGAGGGCGAGCGGAACTGGGACTACCGCTTCACGTGGATCCGCGACGCCACCTTCACGCTGTGGGCCCTGCACACGCTGTCACTCGACTACGAGGCGACCGACTTCATGGGCTGGCTCGCGGACGTCTACCGCGAGACCCTCGAGGACGGCCAGGTCGGGCTGCAGATCATGTACGGGATCGACGGCAAGCGGGACCTGACCGAGACGACTCTCGACCACCTGAGCGGCTACGAGGGCGCGCAGCCGGTGCGAATCGGAAACGCCGCCTACGACCAGCGCCAGAACGATGTCTACGGCGCCCTGCTCGACTCCGTCTACATCCACTCCAAGGTCCAGGACCACCTGCCGCACGAGCTCTGGGAGGCGCTCTGCCGCCAGGTGGAGTCGGCCATCGCGGTCTGGGAGAAGCCCGACCAGGGCATCTGGGAGGCCCGCGGGGAGCCGCAGCACTACGTCTCATCGAAGCTGATGTGCTGGGTCGCGGTCGACCGTGGCTGCCGACTGGCCGACCGCATTGGCGATGAGGACCGGCTCGCTCGCTGGAGCGAGGTCGCGAAGCAGATCCGCAAGGACATCCTCGAGAATGGCGTCTCCGAGCGAGGCGTCTTCCGCCAGCACTACGGGACCGATGCCCTCGACGCTTCCACTCTGCTCGTTCCCCTGGTCCGCTTCCTGCCGCCGGACGACGAGCGGGTGGTCAACACGGTCAAGGCGATCTCCGAGGAGCTGACCGAGCACGGCCTGGTCCTGCGCTACCGCGTCGACGAGACCGACGACGGCCTCCACGGCGAGGAGGCGAGCTTCCTGATCTGCTCCTTCTGGCTGGTGTCCGCCCTCTCGGAGATCGGAGAATCGCAGCGGGCCCGGGAGATGTGCGAGAAGCTCCTGACGATTGCGGGGCCGCTCGGCCTCTACGCCGAGGAGCTCGACGCCAAGACCGGGCGCCACTGGGGGAACTTCCCGCAGGCGTTCACCCACCTCGCCCTGATCAACGCCGTCAGCCACGTGATCGCCGACGACCGCGCCGGCAGCGACCGAGAGGTCACCGGGGTCCTCAGCGAGATGATCTCGGGGCAGACTGGTAGTTAGTCCGACTCGGCCGGGGGAACGCGCCCGGCCGCCGTCCCGGGCTCGCCCGCCGGTCCGCCCGGCGAGTGGATGCCGAGGACGCGCATCGCCTTCAGCCCGAGGCCGAGCTTCTCCCGCCCCTCCGTCGAGGTGACGTCATGCCCGCAGAGCTCGCGGGCACGCTCGAGCCGGTAGCGGATGGTGTGGCGGTGGGTGAACAACTGCTGGGCCGTGGCGGCCACGTTCCCGTCGTTTTCGAGGTAGGTCTCCACGGTCGTGACCAGATCCGTCTCGTACTGCTCGTCGTAGGCGACCAGCGGCTCGACCGTCTCCGAGTAGAAGCGCTCGAGCTCGACCGGGTCCTCGCTCATCGCCGGCAGGAGCAGGCGGTAGGCGCCCGTGTGCTCGAAGGCGAGCAGCCGCGCGCCCTCGGCTTCGCCTACGTTGGCTGCCAGCAGCGCCTCCTGTCCAGCCCGGTAGAGGTCGACCGGATCGCCCGCCACCCGGCTCTGGGAGACGCCGACAGTGAACCCGGTGAGGCCGGCGTCCAGCTCGTTTGCGAGCGCGTCCGCTGCGCGCGCGAGCTTCTGCTCCTCGTCGGCCGGCACTACCGCGATCACCTCCGCGCCCTCGTTCTCCTGATTGCCCTCCGCCCCCAGGGCGCCCGGGCTGATCGCCCTGACGGCGCGCAGCGCGATCGCGAGGACGCGGGCGCGCCACTCCCCGCTCTGCGCCACGTGCGGGACGACGCGCCCGATCAGGACGCCGGCGCCCGCGGAGAGGTTCGTGCCGAGCTCCGCGGCCCGCGCCTCGATGTCGCCCCGGTCCGTGATCCGGCGATCGAGCAGGGCGCGGACGAAGTCTCCCGCCGCCTCCTCGGTCGCCCACTCCGGAGAGCGCGAGCGCTCCAGCTCGAGCCCGACGAGCGTGCCGACCATGCGCAGCAGCGCACCATCGGGCTCATCCTCGCCGCGGGGCCGCCAGCGAAGCTCTCCCACGGAGCTGTCCGCCACCCGCAGGTCCACCCTCTCAACCCCCGCCCCTCCGGCGAGCAGCTTCTTCTCCTCGTCCGGGGAAGCAGCGGCGACTGCCAGCACGTTGCTGGTTCGGTCGATCAGCGCGACGCTGGCGCCCAGCGCCCTCCCGGCCGCCCGGGCGACGGCCGGCATGCCCGCACCGGCCTCGATCGCAGCAGAGAGCTCCTCGAGGCTGCCGGGGTCGGCGTGGCGCTCGCGCGAGGATTCCTTGGCATTCATCCGCACATGGTAGGTCGGAGTAGTTCGGCTTCGCCATCAGGCGGGGGCACTTGCAGCCCCCTACAGCCAAGTGCTGATGTTGTCCCAGTTCAGGAAGATCACGACGCCGAGGACGAGCCCGATCAGCACCAGCGCGGCGAGCACGAAGAGGGAGAGAAAGCCCGCCACGATCTTCTCCCAGGCGCGTCCATAGGAGCCGAGCGCCGGCGCGAGGATCAGCGCGATGAAGGCAGCGATCGACAGCAGCCCGGCGGCGCCGAAGAGGTAGTACTCAGTGCCCAGCGCCAGCACCGGCGCCAGGATCGAGCTGAGAGGCCCGTTCATGACGCCGGGGATTGTGGCGGATGTAGTCGAGGATCAGCGCGACGATCGCGGCGGCGGAGAAGCAGGAGAGCCCCAGCGCCCACCCGGAGGTCACATCGCTCAGCCAATGCACCCGCAGATAGACGCGGGTGAGCCCGACCAGCGCCGCCATGAAGAATCCCGCCGAGATCATCAGGCCCTGCTTCGTCACCCCCGGCGCCAGCCGCAGCGCGAGCGTCACCGCCAACCAGACATAGAGCGTCGAGTAGGCGGCGTGTCCGCTCGGGAAGGCGGAGCCCGCGGTCGAGACGACCGGATCCGGCGGGCGAGGGCGGTCGGTCCACGACTTGATCCCGTGGACCAGCAGGATCGTCATCACCATTCCGGCAACCAGCACCCAGAACTCGAGCCAGCGCCGGGTCGCGGCCAGGGCGACTGCCGCCAGCGACGCGAGAGGCCAGATCACCCAGCCTGACCCGAGGTAGGTGAGCCCCTCGGCCGCGTCGGTGAGCCACGACGCCCGGAGGTCGTTGACCATGTTGAGCGCGGTCTGATCTCCGGGGGTCGGGCCGGGATCGCCCGAGATCACGCTCCAGTAGGCGATCAGCACGAACAGTCCGACGGAGAGCGCCGCGAGCAGCGTGGTGAGCTCGAGGCCAAGGCCGCCGGGCGTCAGGCGACGGCCCAGGAACGCGAACTGCGGCTGCAGCCGGCGTCCCAGCGCCAGCAGCGGGCGCAGGAAGCGGCGCTTCTCCATCTCGGCCGCGACCTTGCCACGGTTCTCGGGCTCGCGCAGGAAGCGAAAGGCGAGGAAGAGCGCGACCGCGATCCCGATCACGATCGCGAAAACGAAGAGCCCCTTCCCGACGACCTTGGTGACCGTGTCGAGGCTCTGAGCGAAGAAGTAGCCGGCCAGGATCAGCCCCGTCGACCACAGCCCGGTTCCGAGGATGCTGAAAGGGGCGAAGTTCCGATACGGCATCCGGCTGCTCCCGGCGATGAACGGAGCCAGCGCCCGCACCAGCCCGATGAAGCGGCCGATCAGGATCGTCCGGCCGCCGTACCTCGAGAAGTAGCCCTCCACCTGCTCGAGGCGCTCCTCGCTGATCCGCACCCGCTGCCCGTGCCTGATCAGGAAGTCCCGCCCGAGCCGGGCGCCGAGCAGGAAGCTGACCGAGTCCCCGGCGAACGCGCAGAACCAGGTGATCGCCAGGATCACCGGGAGAGAGATGTCCCCCTGCCCCGCCACCGCGCCGCCGAGCATCACCGTGAACTCCCCCGGCGCGATCAGGCCGACGAACGCTCCCGTCTCCAGGAAGGCGAGCGCCCCGACCAGTAGGTAGGTCCAGGCCCCGAGCCCCTTCGAGAGGTCCTGGATCGCCTGCTCCAGGTCGATGTGCGGCAGGTCCCCGCGGAAGACGAAGAAGGCGATGATCGCCGCGGCTAGCAGCCCTCGGCGAACCCACTTCCAGCTGATGCGGGAGCCGCTCATCCGGCGAGAGGGGCGGTGCCGATCGTCACCGGGAACGTCTCGCTGAGCTCCTCGGCGGCCGCGACCGCGGCATCCACGGTGGGATAGAGGCCGAACGCCGTGGGACCGGACCCCGTCACCATCGCGTGCGCGGCCCCGGCGTCCTCCAGGGCGCTGAGCGCGGTCTCGATCTCCGGCCGCAGCGAGATCGCCGCGGGCTGCAGGTCGTTGATGAGGTGCTCGCGGTAGTCGAGCGGAGACCCGCACTGGTCGACGGCATCGCGGAGCTGCCGGCGGATCACCTCGAGCTCGGAGTCCCCGCGCGGCGTCCCAAGCCGGTCGGCCTCGGCATAGACCTCCGCGGTCGCCAGTCCCTCCGGCTGGGGGATCAGGACCACACCATGCTCGGCGGGAGGCGGAGCGGGCTCGATCACCTCACCTGACCCGGCGACCAGACACGCGCGCGGCTGAAGCTGCGACGGGACGTCGGCCCCGATCTCGGCGGCTATAGCGCGCAGGCCCTCCACCTGGCCGCGGGCGAGCCTGAGGACCGCGGCGGCGTCGGCGCTCCCGCCCCCCAGCCCCGCGGCGACCGGCACCCGCTTCGTCACCTCGATCCGAAGCGGCGGGCCCTCCCAGCCGTTCTTCCTCAGGGCGGCCAGCGCTCTGGCGGTCAGGTCCGGGCCCTCGATGCCCTCGATGACCACCTCGTCGGAGTCAGCCTCGCTCAGCTTCAGCTCATCGGCGAGCTCGAGCGGCTCGAACAGCGAGCGGATCTCGTGCAGCCCGTCATCGCGAGTCGGGCCCACGTAGAGGCAGAGGTTGAGCTTCGCCGGGGCGAGCATGGTCCCCGGCATCTCGGCGACGCTCATACCGGCCCACCCCGCTCCGCGAGGGCGTCGCCGAAGCGCTGGAACTCCTCGGGCGAGAGCGCCTCAGCTCGCGCGTCAGCCGGCTTCCCGATCGCCTCCAGCGCCGCCCGGGAGGGCTCGAGGCTGCCGGCGCGCGCGAGCTCGAGCGAGCGGGCGAGGGACTTGCGCCGGTGCGCGAACGCGAGCCGGACCAGGGCCGCGAGGTCCTCGGACGCCCCGTCACCTCTCCGGCGCAACCTCACCAGGGCCGATTCGACACGCGGCCGGGGAACGAAGACCGCCGGATCCACGGTGCGCAGCATCTTCACGTCGCACGCCAGCTGCACGAGCACGCTCGGCGAGCCGTACTCGCGCGTGCCGGACCTGGCGCGCAGGCGGTCTGCGATCTCCCGCTGGACCATCACCAACCAGCTCTCGACCGAGGCGAGCTCGGCGATCGTCCTGATCAGCAGCGGCGTCGCGATCGAGTAAGGAAGGTTGGCGACCATCTTTGTCGGGGCCGGAGCAAGGCGGCTGAGATCGGCCTTCATGGCGTCCTCCCAGACCAGATCGATTCCACCGAGCTCCTCCGCGAGCGGTTCGAGCTCGCCCCGTAGCCGCTCGTCTATCTCGATCACATGCAGCCATCTGACCGCCGGAGCGAGGCGCTCCGTCAGGGCCCCACCCCCACCGCCCACCTCGAGGACGACGTCCTCCGGTGTGAGACTCGCCTCACGGACGATGGCGTCCAGGAGGTTCGGGTCCGCGAGGAAGTTCTGGCCGAGCCGACGTGGCGAGTGCTCCGGCGGCCCGGCATGCCCGTTCACCACCCGAAGACTCTCGCGGCGTTCTCCTCCACGATCCCCTCGAGCTCACCGTAGGGGATGCCCCGGACCTCGGCGAGCCTCTCGGCCGTCGCGACCACGTTGGCTGGCTGGTTCGGCTTTCCTCGCACCGGCTGGGGCGCCAGGAACGGGGAGTCGGTCTCGACCAGCAGGCGGTCGGCAGGCACTATTCCCGCCGCCTCGCGAATGAGCTCCGATTTGGGATAGGTGAGGTTGCCGGCGAACGAGCAGTACCAGCGCCGCTCCGCGGCGCGCTCGCCCCAGCGGGGGTGCGCCGAGAAGCAGTGGAGGATGACCTCGACGCCGTCGGCCTCGCGCTCGAGCGCCTCGAACGCCTCCGAGACCGCGTCCTCGGAGCCCTCGCGGTCGCGGAGGTGGATGACGAGCGCCTTGCCTGTCCGCCTCGCGATCCCGATTTGGGCGGCGAAGGCGCGGCGCTGGTCCTCCGGGTCGGAGCCGTCGCGGTAGAAGTCGAGGCCCGTCTCCCCGATCGCCACCACCCCCGGCCGCTCGCAGAGCTCCTCGATCGCCGCGGCGGCTCGGTCGTCGAATCCGGTCGCGCTGTTCGGGTGCCTGCCGACCGAGGCGAAGACTCCCTCGTTCGACTCCGCGGCGTCCGCGGCCCCGGGATTCGAGTCCTCGCCGAGGCCGACGGTGAGGATCCGGTCTACCCCCGCAGCGCGCGCGGCTGCGACCAGCTCGGCCGCGGCCGGCTCACAGAGCCCGAGGTGCGCGTGGGTGTCGACCACGGAACCGAGTCTATGAGCCGGCTTCGCCATCAGGTCGCGGCCACGAGCGGCCGCCCCACATAAGTCGCTTCGGGCTTCGCCCTTCGCTCCAAAGTGGAGCGGCCTGGTGGCCGCTTACGGACCTAGATTGGCCGTGATGAAGTCGCTGTAGTGGGCGGAGCGGGTGTGGACCGAGGGGTAACCCTTCAGCCCGCAGATCACGAAGAAGAACGGATTTCGCTTCGACGGGGGCGCGGTGCTCGCCTCGGCGATGCCAACGAGCCGTGGGCCCGCCGGGGTGCTGGCGACCAGGGGCCCGCCGCTGTCGCCCGAGCAGACCGTCGCCTTCACCTTCCTGCGCTTCACCTTCCTGTGAAGCCGCCGGAAGGCGGTGCCCACCTTCCGCCCGGAGTCGCAGATCGCCCAGGTCGGCAGTGGGCAGAACTTGACGTTGACCGTCGTCGCCGTCAGCTCGCCGATCCGCGCCTTGCCGACGAGCAGCGGATTGCGGTTGCCGAAGCCGGCCACCGAGAGCGGCATCCCCGCGCGCGTATAGGCGGCGTCCTCGTTCGCATCGGCGACGGGTATCGGGGTCGCGGTCGTCGGAGTACTCAGCGTCAGGATCGCGAGGTCCTTCTCGAACTGATGGGCGAATCCCGGGGCGAAGGCGACCGACGCGACGCCGCTCGCCTCACCGCCCGCGAAGGACGACGGCGACTGGGTGCGGACCGTCATCGTGGCCGGGTTGCCGACGCAGTGACCCGCGGTCAGGATCCTCGTCGAGGAGATCACGGTGCCCGTGCAGAGCGTGGTGGGCGTGAGGACGGACGCGACGTACGGGAACTGCTCGACGCTCGCCGGAGTGCCCCCGATCACGCTCTTGCCGGCGCGCGGGCTCGCGGCCGCGACTCCGGCCCCGGTGACGCCGATCAGCGCGCAGGCGCAGATCGCCACGACTCCCACCCTGGCGATACGAGAGAGCATCGCCGGCAGTGTAGAGGCGCTACCTCTTCAGCTTGAAGCTGTGAGCGATCGGGTCGGTGGCACCGGTCGCCGGATCGGTCGCCTTGATATGGCTGACGATCTTGTAACGGCCGGGCGAGGCCTTGAGCAGCTTGAGCAGCGTCCCGCTCGGCTTGATGAAGTGGCCCGCCGCCACTCCGGCCTGCAGGGACCCCGTCTCGGTATCGGAGCCCTTGACGAACGGGCCCTTGATCTTGAGCGTCGAGACGACGTCACAGTTCACGGAGCAGACGAATGGCACGATGATCTTCTTCTTGATCTTCAGCTTGCCCGTGCTGAGGTAGTTGATGATCGCTCCCGACTTGTGAGCGGTGGGCGAGCCGACGGCGCCGGCGACCGGCAGCAGCATCGCTCCGATGACCGCGGCGGCGGCGGCGAGGCTCCAGATCCGAGACTTCCTGCTCATCGAACTTCCTCCCTGATCGTCATTCCAGCTTACGCGGCTCACCCTAGCACCGGCGAACCGGCCTTCACGACTCAGGCGGGGGCGAGCTTGGGGAAGAGCGGAGAGAGCTCTCCGAGCCTCTGGCCGCCGCCGCGCGAGCCGAAATCCGCCAGCCCGCGAGAGGGCTCATCGAGCGCGTCGAGGAGGCGGCCGGTCGTCTCGGGCATGTAGGAGTGGAGCAGCAGCGTGGTGACGCGCAGCCCCTCGGCCAGGCCGCTGAGCACGGAGTCGAGGCGGTCGGAGGCGGACTCGTCCTTGGAGAGCTCCCACGGCTTGGTCTCCTCGACGTACTGGTTGAGGCGCCGGACCAGCTTCCAGATCTCCTCCAGCGCCTGGGTCAGCTCCGCTTCGTCAAGCAGTGAGCTCACGCGCTCGGGCACGCCGGCAAAGTCACCGGCGAGCTCGGCCTCGGCCTCCGCCTTCGGGACGACCCCGTCGCGGTAGCGCCCGATCATCGAGAGCACCCGGTTGGCGAGGTTGCCGTACTGATCGGCAAGCTCGGTCTCGTAGCGCGACTCGAATCCCGCCGGCGAGATCTGCCCGTCCTGGCCGAAGGACACCTCGCGGAAGCAGTAGAAGCGCAGCGCGTCGGCACCGAACTTGGCGATCACCTCGTCCGGGTCCAGCACGTTGCCGAGCGACTTGGACATCTTGTGGCCCTCCATCAGCAGGAAGCCGTGGATGAACATGCCCTTGGGCAGCTCGATGTCGGCGGCCATCAGGAACGCGGGCCAGTAGACGGCGTGGAACTTGAGGATGTCCTTGGCGAGGATGTGAAAAGGGGGCCAGAACTTCTGGGTGACATCCTCGCCGTCCACCCCGTAGCCGAGCGCCGAGTAGTAGTTGAGCAGCGCGTCGAACCAGACGTAGATCACCTGGTCCGGATCCCAGGGGACGGGAACCCCCCACTTCAGGGTCTTCCGGGACAGCGAGACGTCCTGGAGGCCCTGCTTGATGAACGAGAGCGCCTCGTTCTTGCGAAACGCCGGGATCACGAAGTCCGGCCGCTCCTCATACAGGCGCGCGAGCGGCTCCTGGAAGGAGGAGAGCCGAAAGAACCAGTTCTTCTGCTCCTCGCGCGTCAGCGGGATCCTGTGGATCGGGCAGGTGTTGTCCGGCCCGATCTCGGACTCGGTCTTGAAGTCGGCACAGCGCGGGCAGTACCAGCCCTCATACATCCCTTCGTAGACGTGGCCGTTGTCGTGGACCCGCTGGACGATCTCCTGGACCCGCTTCATGTGGCCCTCGTCCGTGGTCCGGATGAAGAAGTCGTTGGAGGCGTTGATCTTGGCCGCCATCTCCTTGAAGCGAGGGGCGAGGCGGTCGCCGAGCTCGCGTGGGGTGATGCCCTCGGCCTCGGCCTGCTGCGCGACGGGCTCGCCGTGCTCGTCGGTTCCGGTCAAGAAGAAGACGTCCTCCCCGCGCTGGCGGTGGTGCCTGGCCAGGATGTCGGCCGCAATCGTCGAGTAGGCGTGCCCGAGGTGGGGCTCGCCGTTGACGTAGTAGATCGGGGTGGTGACGTAGAAGCTCACGGGCGGCTGAGCATAAAGGTGGGGAATGGACCCGCTTCGCCACCAGTCGCGGCCACGAGCGGCCGCTTACAGGAGCTTCTCCTGCCCCTTCGACCCAGCCCGGCTCTTGCGCCGCGGGATTCCGGCCGCCTCGGTCAGCGCGTCCTCCACGTCGTTGAGGATCGCCCGCTCGGAGCGCGAGGCCACGATCGGCTCCGCCATGTCATCGACGTGCACGTAGGTCCGGCGGCCATCGCCTCGGTCCTTCGGATCGAGGGGGACGATCGCGTAGATGCGGTCGGCCCGGGCGAACTTGCCGTAGCCGAGGGAGATCATGCGGGGCTCGCGCTTTGCCATGAGGCCACGGTACAACGGCTTCGCCATCAGCTCGCGGCCACAAGCTCCGCCCGACATAAGTCGCTACGGGCTTCGCCCTCCGGTCCAAAATGGAGCGGCCCGGTGGCCGCTATCGACGCGGTTCGCGCCCGGTTATGCCCTTGTAGAGGTCGTTCGCGGGCACGCCGGTGAGCGCTGAGACGATGCTGGCCGCCGCCCGTGGCCGGGCGCCGGCACGGATCAGGCCACGGAGTGCATCCGTGGCGAAGCCGATGTCCGCCGTGCCACGCTCGGCCGCCGGGCCGATAACCACCACGATCTCCCCGCGGGCCTCGTCGCCGAAGCGGCGCGACAGCTCGCCGAGCGTCCCGCGGACGATCTCCTCGTGGAGCTTGGTCAGCTCGCGGCAGACCGCTGCCGGCCGGTCCGGCGCGAGTTGCGCCAGAGCGCGCAGCGACTCGGGAAGACGCCGGGGCGATTCGAAGGCGATCAGTGTCTCGGTGGACTGGAGCACGCGCTCGAGCTCCCCCGTCCTCCGAGGCAGGAAGCCCTGGAACCGGAAGCGATGTGTCGGCAGGCCCGAGACGACGAGGGCGGTGACGATCGACGAGGGTCCGGGGAGCACCTCGATGTCGAGGTCGCGGTCGATGCATGCCCTGATCAGCCGGAAGCCCGGGTCCGAGATCGCCGGGGTCCCGGCGTCCGAGACGAGGGCGACGTTGTCGCCGCGCTCGATCCGCTGGGCGAGCTCTCGCGCGCGATCGGCCTCGTTGCCCTCGTGGTAGGAGACCAACCGCATCGCCTGGATCTCGATCCGTTCGAGCAGCAGGCCGGTGCGGCGGGTGTCCTCGCAGGCGATCACGTCGGCCTCGTACAGCGCCCGCCGCACCCGCAGGGTGATGTCCTCGAGGTTCCCGATCGGCGTCGGGCAGACGACCAGCTTCCCGGGCATCAGATGAGAGGGGCCATGTCTCAGCTCTCCATGTCCAGCTCGATGAGAGCCATCGCGGCCGCTCCGATCATCCCCGCCTCGGGTCCCAGCTCCGCCAGTCGCACCGGCGTCTCGTTCATCGGGGGCAGCGCCCGCCTCCGGAGCTCCTCCCTCGCGGGATCGAGCATCAGGTCGCCCACCACCGAGACGCCGCCCCCGATCACGATCACGTCCGGGTCGAAGATGTTCGCGAGGCTCGCCAGCGCGACGCCGAGGTGGCGCCCCGCATCCGCGACGACCTCGCGCGCGAGCGGGTCGCCGTCGATCGCCAGCTGCGTCACCGTCTTGCCCACGATCGGCCCCTCCGCGAGCGCCCTACCCAGGGCCGAGTCCGGCTCGCGCTCCGCCGCCTTCTTCCCCTCCCGGGCGATCGCGGTTCCGGAGGCCAGCGTCTCGACGCAGCCGTGGTTCGGGCAGTTGCCCTGGCACGGAGGGCCGTCCTCCTGCACGACGATGTGGCCGAGCTCGGCCGCGGACCCTGTCGACCCGCGGTAGATGTCACCGTCGAGGATCAGTCCGCCCCCGACGCCCGTCCCGATGGTCAGCATCACGACGTTGCGCGCACCCCGGCCCGCGCCAAAGAGGAACTCGGCCAGCGCGGCGACGTTCGCGTCGTTGTCCATGTAGACGGGCAGGCCAAGCCTCTTCGACATCAGGTCCCGCAGCGGCACGTCCGAGATCTCGAGGTTGACCGCCTGGATCGCCACTCCCCTGTCGTGGTCGATGGTGGCCGGGATCCCGAGGCCCGCGCAGAGGACGTCGGGGCGCGCGTCCCTCGCCTCGACCAGCTCCCTCCCCAGGTCCTCGACCAGCTCGTCCTCGGTCAGGCCGATCGATGACTCCTTCCCCTCGTAGTGGATCCGCTGGTCGGAGTCCACGACGCCGACGGCCATCTTGGTCCCGCCCAAGTCGACGCCGATGGTCTCGCGGGGGGTCAAGAGGAGGAAGGGTCTTTAATCGGCATGCGTAAGTATTGATATCCCATGTCTCCCGAGGGAGATGATCGGCCGCCGAAGCGGCCAGGGGGCTCCAAAGGCGGCGGGAAGCCTGGCGGCCCCAAGCAGCCTGGTGCCTCCGGGAGCTCAGGCAAACGCGAAAAGGGCGGGAAGCCGGAGTACACCGTCTACGGGCGGGGCGGCCGGAGCGGGCAGAAGCGCAAGTCGCCGCAGCCCAGGAAGATGGCGGCCGGCAAGGGTGAGCGGCCTCCGTACAACGTCTATCGCTCCCGGCCCAGCCTGCGGGACAGATTCCGCAAGCGGAGCGGCGGGCTGGAGGGCATCAGGAGCGACTCGGGCCGAGGCGATCGCGACGGCATCCGCGGCTTCTTCGGCCGGCTCGGCGGCGGCAAGCGACCCTGGCTCCGCTGGATCCTGATCTTCGCGGTCGGCTGGCTGCTGCTCAGCTTCATCACCTTCGCGATCTCGGCGCAGATCCAGAAGGGCAAGCTGCCGCAGTCCGCCAAGGAAGCGCTCAAGGGCGGCCCGGCCGTCCTCGCCGGTCAGAACATCCTCATCCTCGGCGGCGATCGACGCGGCAAGACCCAGCACAACGCCAACGGCAGCGAGGGCCAGGGCCCGCCCCGCGCGGACACGATCATGGTGCTGCACGCCTCGCTCACCTCGTTCCGCAAGCTCTCGATCCCACGTGACAGCTACGCGGCCATCCCCAACTGCGGCTCCCAGAAGATCAACGCCTCTCTCGCTTGCAACACGCAGAGCCCGAACGGGAACCCCGCCGAGACGATCAAGACCGTCGAGAACTTCCTCGGCATCGACATCAACCACATCGTCATCGTCGACTTCGACGGATTCGCCGATTTCATCAACACCCTCGGCGGTGTGGTGATCACGGTCCCGACGCATCCGAACAAGAAGCACGGTCCGGTCGTCTGCGGAGACGTTGATGGCGGGAAGTCGCAGGGCGGAGTCACGATCCGCTTCAAACCCGGCGAGCACCACCTGGCGGGGGACACCGCTTTGGCTTACGCGCGGCTGCGGCACAACACGTGTGATCCGACCGAGGACGATCGCGACCGCGCGATCCGGCAGCAGCAGGTTCTGAACGCGATCAAGGGACGCCTGACCAGCTTCACCCGCTTCCCGTACAACTTCATCAAGGGCCCCTGGATCGGCTGGAACGCGCCGAAGGCGTTCGTCAGCGACATGGGCGGCTTCACCCTTCCGCAGCTCGCGATCGCCGCGATCGTCGGGGGCAACGGTGACACGAACGTGCTCGGTGGGACCGGCACAAAGAGCGTGGCGACCGACGGTCCGGAGGGAAGCCTGGCCTATCCGGACAGCGCGTGCACGGAGGCGGTCAAGCAGCTGACGGGCGGCGACCCGCCGCACCATCCCGCCTGCACGCCGCCGTACTAGTCCGAGCTCGAGCCCGTGGTGGCCTTGTCGGCGCCGCTCGACTCCGACTTCTTCTCGCTTGAATCGCTGCTCGACGAGTCCGAGGAGTCGCTCGAGGACGAGCCCCCGTCGCCCCCAGAGGACGTGGACGACTTCGACTTGCTCTTGTAGTCGGTCGAGTAGAAGCCAGATCCCTTGAAGTGCACGGCGACCGGGTGGAAGACCCGCTCGACCGGTGCGCCGCACTCCTCGCAGACCTCGACGGGATCGTCGGACATGCTCTGGATCACCTCGAAGGTGTGTCCGTTCGTGCAGCGGTATTCGTAGATCGGCATCGCAGGCGAGAGGGTAGTGGGCGGCGGCGCCGGGCACCGCACGCGAGGCTCCGTTTACGCTGACGCCCATGGCTGAACTTCGGCTCGAGGACATCGTCGCCCTCTGCAAGCGCCGCGGCTTCATCTTCCCGGCGTCGGAGATCTACGGCGGCTTCGCCAACACCTACGACTACGGGCACTACGGCGTGCTGCTCAAGAACAACGTCAAGAGCGAGTGGTGGCGCGCGATGATCCAGGAGCGCGACGACATCGTCGCCCTGGACTCGGCGATCATCCAGAACCCGAAGGTCTGGGAGGCTTCCGGCCACCTCGCCGGCTTCACCGACCCGCTCGTCCAGTGCCTCGGGGAGTGCAAGAAGCGCTGGCGCGAGGACCACGTGCGAGAGCAGCAGCTCGGCGCCGAGGATGCCGAGGGCGAGATCCGCTGCCCCGAGTGCGGCGGTGAGCTCTCGGAGCCCCGCCAGTTCAACCTGATGTTCGAAACCCACGTCGGGCCCGTCCACGACGAGTCGAACAGGGCCTTCCTGCGACCCGAGACGGCCCAGGGGATCTTCATCAACTTCAAGAACGTCCTCAGCTTCGCCCGCAGGAAGCCGCCGTTCGGCATCGCGCAGATCGGCAAGTCCTTCCGCAACGAGATCACCCCCGGCAACTTCATCTTCCGGACCCTGGAGTTCGAGCAGATGGAGATGGAGTTCTTCGTGCCCCCGGCCGAGGCCCCGCAGTGGCACGACCGCTGGATGGAGGAGCGGATGCGCTGGTACACCGACCTCGGCATCCGACCCGACCAGCTCCGCCTCCGGGCTCACGGGCAGGACGAGCTTTCGCACTACTCCAGCGCCACCTCCGACATCGAGTACCTCTTCCCGATGGGCTGGTCCGAGCTCGAGGGCATCGCCAACCGCGGTGACTTCGACCTCACCCAGCACGCGAAGCTCTCCGGCGAGAAGCTCGAGTACGTCGACTCGGGCAGCGGCGACCGATTCGTCCCCCACGTGATCGAGCCGGCGGCCGGCGTCGACCGGGCGATGCTCTCCTTCATGGTCGACGCGTACGACGTCGAGGAGGTCGAGGGACGTGAGCGGACCGTTCTCCGCCTACATCCCAGGCTCGCCCCGGTCAAGGCGGCCGTGCTGCCGCTGGTCAACAAGGACGGCCAGCCCGAGAAGGCTCGCGAGATCTACCTGGAGCTGAGGAGGCTGATGTCCGCGGAGTACGACACGGGCGGCTCGATCGGCAAGCGCTACCGCCGCCAGGACGAGATCGGCACGCCCTGGGGCATCACGGTCGACCACCAGACGATGGAGGACGACACCGTCACCCTCCGCGACCGCGACTCCCTCGACCAGTCAAGGATCGCGATCTCCGGGCTGGCCGAGGAGCTCACCCGCCGGCTGGGCGAACCCTGGACGTCGCCGAAGCTCGGCGCCGCGGCCTAGTCGCTTCCGTTTCCCCACGCGGCACCCGGGTAACAGGCGTCGAGACGCAACTCCGGCAGGAGTTATGCGTTCCTCAATCAGATGGCAGACGCACCTTCAGGCAGAGGGATCCGGCTCGCGACGGCCGTCGCGGCGTTGCTGTGCGCGATCGGCCTGCTCGCGGTGCTGACCGGGAACGGCGGGTCCAACGCCGCGGCCCAGGCGTCGGGGAAGCCGAACGTGGTCATGTTGCTGACCGACGACCAGACGCTCGACGAGATGAGCGGCATGCCGCAGACGTCTGCGCTGATCGGAGCTCAGGGCACGACCTTCAACCGCGCCTACATCTCGTATCCGCTCTGCTGCCCTTCGCGAGCCGCCATTCTCACCGGTCAGTACATGCACGACAACGGCGTCCGGGGCAACAGCCCACCGGAGGGCGGCTGGCAGCGCTTCCACGACCAAGGTCTCGAGCAGCGCGACCTGCCGACCTGGCTCCACGACGCCGGCTACTACAACGTCCAGATCGGCAAGTACCTGAACGGCTACGGCGGGGCGCCTCCGCCGATCCCCCCGGACTGGAACGAGTGGTACGGGAAGCTCTCCGAGTACGACGCCTCCCAGCCCGGCGGCGAGCTCTACTTCCACTACCGGCTGCGGGAGAAGCCACCGGCGTCGGGAGGAGTCCCATGTCCGAGCGGCGATCCGGTGGCGCCCGGGCAGCCGTTCACCTGCTTCTACGGCGAGGACCCGTCCGATTACCAGACCGACGTCTTCAGGCAGATGGCCGTCAACGCCATCCACCGGCTGAGTGGCGGCTCGCAGCCGTTCTTCCTGAACGTCGACTTCAACGCCCCGCACTCTCCGTATACACCGGCGCCCAGGGACCTGGGGACGCTCGCAGGCCTACCGCTGTCCCCGGAGCCCGGGACGAACGAGCGGAACATGTCGGACAAGCCCTTCTTCCTGCGCCGGCTGCCGCGGCTCGGCAAGGGGAAGCTCGCTCAGATCTACCAGCGGCGGATCAACCGGCTGGAGACGCTCCGCAGCGCCGATGAGGCCGTTGCGGCGATCGTGAACGCGCTCGCCAACGAGGGCCAGCTCGGCAACACCTACATCGTCTTCGCCTCCGACAACGGCTACTTCAGCGGCGAGCACCGGATTCGCCAGGGCAAGTACCTGCCGCACGAGCCGTCGAGCCACGTGCCGCTGCTGATCCGCGGACCGGGGATCCCCGGCGGCGGCACATCCGACGAGCTGGTCTCCAACGTTGACATCGCCTCGACCATCGCCCAGGCTGCCGGAGCGACCCCCGCCATCGCACAGGACGGCCGCTCCCTCCTCCCCTACGCGGAGCAGACCTCGCTGCGCACGACGCGCCCGATCCTGCTCGAGGGAGACACCGGCGCCAACATCGACGACGAGGGGCCCGATGGGCCAACTGCGCAGAATCAGGTGGCGGCCCGCGCCTTCAAGAAGCGGCAGAAGCGCGAGCGGAAGCAGCTCAAGCGCCGCTGCCGCAAGCTCAAGCGCAAGAGTCCCCGGCGCGCCCTCCTCTGTCACCGCCGCGGAGTCCGCAACATCGAGCAGGAGCCCGTCGACACGGCCTACAAGCTGTACGCCCCGGCCTACCGAGGTCTTCGAACGAATCGCTACGCCCTCTTCCTCTATTCCACGGGCGAGGTCGAGCTCTACGACATGTGGCGTGACCCCGCCCAGCTCAAGTCCGTGGCGAAGGTGCCGCGCTATCGAACGGTTCGCAAGAGGCTGCTCGCGGACGTCGACAGATACGCCTCATGCTCCGGCGCCTCGTGCAGCTCGGCGATGGGCCCTGACCCGCGGCCCGCGAAGAAGCACAGGAAGCATAAGAACTCGAAGCGCCGGCACCGCTGACCCGACCGCGCACGCTTGGGTCCGCACCCTCCGGTAGAAGGCAGGGCTGTGAGCGCCCGGCGCAGCATCGGCGTCTTCGTCCTTGCCCTGGCGATCACCGGGTGGAACTGCGGCAACGTCGGTCCCGTCGTCGGCCCTCTGACCCAGGACTTCGACATCGGCCTCAGTGAGGTCGGCCTGCTCTCCGGGGCCTTCTTTTTCGCCGGCTCGGCCGCCGGCAGCCTGATCGGTGCGGAGCTCGCGAGGCGGATCAGGGTCCTCGTCGGGATCTGGGCGTGCTGCTTCCTTTCGATCGTCGGAAACGTGATCTTCGCCCTCGGCGACAGCGTCGCAGTGCTGGCGACGGGCCGCGTGTTCGCCGGGCTCGCGTTCGGGCTCGCCGCGGTCTTCGTCCCCACTTACGCGCGCGTGATGGGCGGCGTCAAGTTGGTCGGCCTCTTCGGGGCCGGTCTGACCCTCGGCGTGGCGGCTGCGCTACTGCTCGGCAGCGTCCTCCAGGGGGCGGGGGTCGATTGGCGCGTCGCCTTCTGGATCACCGCGGCGCTGGCGGCGATCTCGCTCCCGATCCTGCCGAACGAGCGCGTGCAGGTGCAGCGGGCGCCGTCGGAGAACGAGGGCCTGGTCCGGGAGGCGCTCACCAACCAGGCCTGGTGGCGGGTCCAGCTGCTCGGGATCGCCACCCTCAACATCCCGCTGATCGTCGGCGCGTGGCTGGTCCATTTCCTGATCGCCGACGTCGGGATGTCCGCCGCCGGGGCCGGGGCGCTGGGGTTCATCCTCTTCGCCATCTCCGCGCTGATGCGCGACGTTGCGGGCCGGATGACCGCCGCCGGTGCCGGCCCGGCGATGCTCGTCATCGTCGGCCTCGGAGTCGGAGCGGCGGGAATCGTCCTGCTGGGCGAGAGCGAGACCACCGCCGTCGCGCTGATCGGGATCGTCCTGATGGGAATCGGGCTCTCCCTCCCTTACCCGCTGTACTACGACGAAGCCGAGCGGGTCCTTCCGGATCGCCCGGTCGGCAGCCTGGGCCTGATGCAGGTGGGCGCCGGCCTCTTCCCGATCCCGGTGATCCCGCTGTTCGGCGCGGCCCTCGCCAGCGGTGACGCCGACCTGGCCTTCGGAGCACTGGCGGCCTTCGCCGTCCTCACCCTGCTGCTCAACGCGCGCCCGCCCGTGCCGCCGCGCCAGGTCGCCGAAGCTAGCCCTGCCAGCGCTGCCCCTGGCTGATCCTCTCCTGGCCGATCCAGGCGAAGTCCATCGCCGCCTGGATCACCTCCTCCTTCGGGACCTTCGGATGGAGGTCCCACCAGTCGGCCAGGGACTGCATCGCGCCGACCATCTGCTGGGCGATCATCTCGATCAGCTGAGGCAGCTTCGGGAAGTCGAGGCCGCGCCGCTCGGCCTCCTCACCCATCAGCTGCGCGATCGCGCCGGCGACCTGGTCCCGGAGCCGGTCCAGCCGGACTGCGACGTCGGGATCCGTGGCGTTGCTGAACATGATCCGCCAGGTGCCGCGCCGCTCCTCGACGAAGCCGAAGAAGGCCTCGAGGCCGGCTCGCATCCGCGCCTCGCCGGGCTCGGCGCCGGCAATGGCTCCGGCGATCCGCTCGATCAGCTCGGCGACGTGGATCTCGAGCATCGCCACGTAGAGCTCGCGCTTAGAGGAGAAGTGCTCGTAGAGCAGCGCCTTGGAGACGCCGGCTCGCTCGGCCACGGCGTCGAGCGAGGTCTCGTGGTAGCCGGTGTCCGCGAAGGCGTCGCGCGCCGCGTCGAGGATGGTCGCGCGGCGGTCCGCGGCGCTCATCCGGGAGCGGGTCTTGGCTTGTGTGACGGGACTCACTTCGTTTCGACTTCTAACTGACTGGTCAGTCAGTTACTATACCGCCACTGAGCAGCGGGAAAATCTGTTACCAGGAGGCAGTCATGTCGGTTGCGCAGCAGAGCATCGCCGGGCAGATCACGTACGACGACCTCTACCGACGCTGGGAGGAGGGCAACTGGAAGGCGACTGAGCTCGATTTCTCGGAGGACCGCCAGGGCTGGGACTCCCTCAATGACATCCAGCGCAAATCCGCCCTCTGGATCTACTCGATGTTCTTCTATGGCGAGGACGCCGTCGCCGACGGCCTCTCCCCCTACATCGAGGCCGCCCCCAAGGAAGAGCAGAAGTACTTCCTCGCCACCCAGCAGGTGGACGAAGCCCGTCACGCCATCTTCTTCCATCGCTTCTTCAAGGAGGTGATCGGGGTCGAGGGGAGCATCGCCGATGCCCTCGACTTCACGACCCCCCAGCTCGGCTGGGGCTACCGCAACGTCTTCGGCCGGCTCGAGCGGATGGTCACCGAGCTGCAGACCGACCGGTCCCTCCCCAAGTTCGCCCAGGCGATCACGCTCTACCACATGATCATCGAGGCGACGATGGCTCAGCCGGGCCAGCACTTCATCGAGGACTTCTTCGCCAAGGCCGGGACGATGCCCGGCTTCAGCGCGGGGATGGAGAAGGTCTCGCGTGACGAGCAGCGCCACATCGGCTTCGGCGTCAAGGTTCTCTCCGAGCTCTTCGCCGAGTCGGACGAGTGCAAGGCCGCCGCGTCTGAGCTGCTTCGCGAGGTCCTGCCGTGGGTCACCGGCGTGTTCGTGCCGCCGGGCTGGGACGAGCGCTACACGACCGAGTACGGCTTCACGCTGGAGCAGATCTACGCCTTCGGGATGAAGTCGGTCGAAATGAAGTGGAAGGCGACCGGCTACCCGCTGCACGAGATGCCACCCGGGATCTACCCCTTCGATCCCGAGATGTCGCACGAGGACCGCGCCCAGCGCCAGATCAAGCTTCTTCGCGCCGGCGTCATGGGCGAGCCGAACGGCAAGCCCGAGGCCAATCCCGAGATCGAGGCGATCCTCTTCGACCTGATCGCACGGTCCGCCCACACCGACGCGGTGGACCGGCCCGTGACGATCCAGTGGCGCTTCGAGGATGCCGAGCCCTACCACCTGCGGATTGACAACGGCTCAACGCGTGCGGAGCCGGGCGTCGCCGACAAGGCGGACGTCACGCTGCGGACCACCTGGGCCGACTGGATCGACGTCTCGGTCCGCGGTCAGGACGCACGCCGCGCGATGCTGCGCCGGAAGCTGAAGCCGCGCGGCTCGCTCCGCCAGCTGGCGCGGATGCCGAAGATCTTCCCGCCGCGCCCGCAGCCGGTCGAGTGACCGCCAGGCCGCTCCACTTTGGAGCGGAGGGCGAAGCCCGTAGCGACTTATGTGGGGCGGCCGTCTGCGGTCACGATTGATGGCGAAGCCGTCATTCGCCGAGTATTTGGCGCTTCTGAGCTTCGAACTCGGCGTCCGTGATCTTGCCCGCGTCGCGCTGCTCGTCGAGGTGGGCGATCTGATCGAGCGGATGCTGCTTCGGCGGCGAGATCCCGCCTCCGAACCCGCCGGCGTTCGGGACGTTCATCATCTGCCCGAGGATGCCGGCGATCTTCTGCTGGAGGCCGGGAACGCTGGCCGCGTTGATCGTCTGGCCCTTCTCGTCCGGATCGATGCCCGACTCGCGGAGAGCCTGCTCGATCTCATCGCGGGCGCCGGTGCGCCTCAGATCGATGGTCTGGCGCGGAGCAGAGTCGGGATTGGCCCAGCCGGTCTCCCCCATCGAGACGCTCTTCGAGTCGGGGAGGGCGGAGCCCTGCACGACGGCATCGAACTCGGGCGTTCCCGGCTTGGGGATCGCGTGCTCGTCCTTTCTCCTCAGGAACCCGAAGAGGCCCACCGCCCGACTGTATCGCGCGCTCAGCCGACGACGAAGGTGTGCTGGCCCTTCACCTTCCGGAAGGTCGCGACGCCGCCCCTGCGCTTCACGTGGACGACCTTGCCGTCCACCGCGATCCTCCGCGCGTGGCGGGGCAGCGGCAGCTTCACGACGCCCGCGGTCCCGCGCGGCGCGACGACGGTGAGCTTGAAGGAGTGGCCTCCCCGGCGCCACCGTGAGGAGAGGGCGCCGTGCGGCGTCGGGGCCCTTCCCTGAGCGAAGTGCAGGTCGCCAGGCTGCGGCGCGACCATCCAGTGCCGGTATCCAGGTGCGGTCGGCCTGATGCCGAGCACGTACTCCGAAAGCGCCGGAAGCGGCCCACCGGACCAGCCGTGCGCGAGCGAGACTCCTCCCGACTTCGGCGCCCCGTCGAGCTGCATGCTCTCCCACACGGTGCCCGGCCCCCGGGCCAGCATCTGCCCCCAGGTGCGCCGCATCAGGCCGAGCGCTCCGTTCGTATCCCCGACTGACATGCGCGCGAGCAGCTCGGTGGAGGAGATGAAGGGTGAGATGTAGCGGCTCATGTAGGGGTCGTCGGATTCCCCGTTGACGACACCGAAGGGCGTCATCAGATGGGCGTCGATGAAACGGATTGCGGACTGCGATTGGCTCGGCGACGTCACTCTTCCGAGGATCGATTCGACCTGGGCGTCCTGGGAGTGGTTCGTCAGCAGATCGTCGCGATTGAGGACGAAGGCGCCCGCGCGCGGATCCCAGAGGCGCGCGAGCATCGCGGCGCGGACCGCCCCTGCCTGCCGCAGATAGGAGGTCGCGGCCCGCCGCCCAAGGCCGACGCGGCGCTCCAGCTCGGACCCGGCGATCAGGGCACGGAACAGCGATGCGTTCGTATAGGTGTCGATCCCGCCGGCGGCGTCGAACGGATGCCAGTTGATGGTCAGGACCGTCGACGGGGTCCGGTAGAGGCCGCCGTCGAGATGCCCGAGGAAGTAGCCGAGGGCGCGGCGCACCACCGGCATCATCCGGCGCGCGAACCCCCGGTCCCCGGTGAGCATCCAGTAGTCGCGCAGGGCGATGACCCACGCCGCCGTGTACTGCGGGAGTCGCAGCTCCGCGGCGGCGGGCTGGGCGCTCGGCGGAAAGGCCGAGGCATCGGAGACGGGCCCGGGCGGGGTGTTCGGGCACTGCGTCGCGATCTGGGTCACCGGCGCGAGCTGCCCGTCGCTGTACTGCAGGCAGCTGAAGGCCTGGAGCGATGCGCGCAGGATTCCGGGCGCAGCGCGCAACGAGTAGTTGCCGACCAGGTCCTCCATGTTCATGTCGCCCGCCCAGATGGCGCGGTCGCGCTTCGCTCCGTCGGTCACCACCGTGCGGCTGAAGGAGTAGCCCGGGCGCAGGTCCCGGTAGGAGTCAATCGCGAACGTGTAGGCGCTCGCGTACCAGATCCGGTTGAGCAGATCGTCGCTGGAGAGGAAGCTGCCGCTGTAGCCGTCAGGGCCGGGATGAAGGTGCTCGGTCCGCACCCGGACGTAGTCGATCGTCGCGGTGCCGGGTCCCTCCAGCTGAAGTCCGATGTAGCGCTGCGCCCCGCGGATGCCGGGCGAGCGGAACTGCGCATGGCTCGTCCCCTGGAAGACGTCCGTTCGGGCGTCAGGGTCGTCGGAGGAGCCGAAGGAGAACTCGGGTCCTCCGGTGTCGCCGCGCGGCGTGAGGCGGTCGACGCTCTCCGAGTAGCCCAGCCGGATGGGCGTGCCGCTCGACGAGGTGACGCCGATCTCGACGAAACCGCCGACGTTGGCGCCGAGATCGAGCAGAAGCGCCGGCTGTCCCACGCCGTTCGCGCTGAGGCCGCTCTCGTCGATGGTCGTGGCTCCGTGACCCGGCGACTTCAGCCCGCGGGTGTTGTGGACGTTCGCCGGCGATCCTCCGATCACGTAGACCGCCCGCGGGTAGACGAGCTTGCCCGGATCGACCACGTACCGCTTCCACCGCTTGCTCTCCGGAATCGGCGTCTTCGACCGGCCCGCGACGGAAGCGTGCGCGCCTGCGGCCTGGGAGGCCAGACCGGCGATTGCGATTGCGAGCACGGCCGCCGGCCGGCTCCCTCTCCCCGGGTCCATCACGACAGGATCCTATGCGCCCGGATCGTCCTCCGGATCCGAGGATCCCGAACCGAGCTCGACGCCCACCAGGTTCGCCGGCCGCCCGGGCAGGTACATCGACGAGCCAGTGGCGAGCGCCACCTGCTTGCCCTCGGAGTTCGTGATCTCGACCGCGGCGATCACGAGCGTCCTGCCCCGATGCAGGATCCGCGCGCTGGCGATCAGGTCGTTGCCGTCGGGGAAGGCGGGACGCAGGTAGTTGACCTTGAAGTCGAGCGGCGCCACGGCAGTGTCCTCGCCCGCCGTGCTGAAGACCGCCGAGGTCATCGCGCTCTCCGCGAGCATCGCGGTGAAGCCTCCCTGGATCGTGCCCGCGGACGTCGAGAGCCATTTGCTGCACGGCAGCGCCGTGACGGTGCTCCCCTCCTCCGCATCGACGAGCCGCAGCCCGGTGAGGTGATGGATCGGCGGCCTCGGCAGCTCCTCGGCGGCCAGGGCTCGCAGGATCGTGAGCCCGTCGCGATTCTCGAACTCCTCCTGGGAGAGGACCTCTCCCTCGAGCGGCCTCCGCAGCGGATCATCGGACGAGCTGCCTGGAACGGCGTTCTCGTGAGGCGGGGCCTCGAGGTCCGGGGCCTCCGGGATCGGATCGACCGGCGGGAAGACGGTGCACCTGGTCGTACCGTGCGAGATCAGCTGGTCCTCGGAGTCGAACAGGAAGGCCTCCGAGATGCCCATCGTGCGGCCGCGGTGGATCAGCTGACCCGAGCCCGTGACCGGGGCGCCGTCTCGCGGGATGACCGGGCGAAGGAAGGACATCGAGAGCTCGGCGGTCGTCATCCCCTGTCCGGCCTCCACCGAGGAATGGACGACCGAGCCGAGGGCCGCGTCCCCGATCACCGCCAGCATCCCAGCCGAGATCAGGCCCGACGAGTTGGCGAACCAGGGCGAGGCAGGCATCGAGAACGTCGAATGGCCCATGGAGCCCTCAGTCATCTCGAGCTCGGTCAGGTAGCCCATCGGCGAGTACGGGATCAGTCCCCTCCTCCCCGCACCCATTCGGTCGATCCCGGGCAGGCCGAGGAAGGAGCGGTCCGGATAGCCGCCCTTGGCGGGTTCCTGCCAGATCATGCGGCCGGCATCTAGCCCGCGAGCAGGTGCCGGGCGGCCTCGGTCCCGGCCGCGATCACATCGGCGTGATCGCGCTCCGGGTCGGAGAGCAGCTGCAGGGCGATGCCGTCGGCCAGCGCGAAGAGCAGCGCGACGACGGCGTCGATCTCGAAGCGGGGCTTGATCACGCCCTCGCTCTGCTTGGCCCGCAACACGTCCGCGACGTGGCCGCGGGTGCGATTGAAGAGCTCGGCGACCTCGCGCTGGATCTCCGGGTTGCGGCGGCCGGCCGTGAAGAGATCGAAGAGGAGAACCCAGAAGCCCGGGTCGTTCTGGATCGAGTCCTCGAGATCGGCGACCAGGATCGCAAGGAGCTCGTCCGCTGAGCCGGCGTTGGCCAGCGGCTCGTCGAGCCGGGCGATCCGGTGCTCGGTGTCGCGCCGGACTACCTCGACCAGGAGCGCCTCCTTGGTCCCGAAGTAGTAGTGGAGCAGTCCGCGGCTGACCCCTGCCTCGCGTGCGACGTGCTCGAAGGTGGAGCCGGAGATGCCCCGCCGGGCGACGCTCGAGCGCATCGCCTCGACGATCCGCTGGGCCTTCTCCCCGCTCAGCTCACGTGTCTTAGTGGCCTCGATAGACGGGACTCTAGGACTTTGGCTGGCTGGACAGCTTGCTCAGCGGAGCGTGACGGGCGGGTAGTGCCCGGGGATGACGACGGCGGGATCCAGGCCCCGGATCCGCTGCCACTGGCGCAGGAGCTCCTCGCGCTCGGGGCCGAAGTCCTCCGGCAGGTCCATCTGGTCGAAGTACTCCGGGAGCGGTCCCACGCAGTCCGATGCGATCACCACCAGCCCGTCGTCGGTGTCGACCAGCAGCGAGATCAGCCCGTCGGAGTGCCCGGGGGTGAGCATCCAGCGCAGGCCGGGCTCTATCTCCCCCTCCTCTCCATCGAGGACCTCGAGGTTCGCCATCTCCATCACGCCCGAGACCATCTGCGCGTAGGGAGCCTCCGTCTCGATCCGGTGAACGTAGGTCCTGCGCATCGGCCAGCCCGCCAGACCCTCGGCGTGATCGAAGTGCAGGTGGGTGAGGATCACGTCCTTCACGTCGTTCGGGTCGACGCCGAGCTCCGCCATCGCTCCGATCACCGGCGCTCCCTGCATGATCAGCCCGGGGTCGACCAGGTAGTCGCGCTCGCCGCGAACCAGCAGGGTGTTCGGGAAGGCGACCATCCCGGTCGTTCGCCCGCCCTGCTGAAGCGACTTGTAGCGCTGGAACCCATCGGCGGAGCCATCGATGGTCGCGGCCTCGGCCTCTCCGTTAGAGACGGCGAAGACGTAGCGCTGGGCCGGAAGAAGAACGTGCACGCTGGCCATGGCCTGACCCTACCCAAGGACGAAGCGAGGGCGCCCGTAGGCGCCCTCGTTCATCAAACCGGTGATGCGCTCGATCAGGCGCTGGGGACGGTCTCAGTGTCCGGGGCCGGGGTGGTGGTCGAGGTGTACTCGAACTCCTCCTCCGCGCCGAACAGCTTGTCGAGCACGAGCTTGCGCGCGTCCTCGCTCAGGATGAGAACCAGGGCCGCGCCGAGGATGCCCACGAGCAGGGCCTTGCCAAGCCCGAACCGGCGGCGGGTGCTCCGTCCGCGCAGCTGCTGTGAAGCATCCCGAAGCGACTCTGCCGCCGTCCGCAGATCACGCTGAACCTTCTTGTCGTCCATCAGGGCCTTTGCGGGCCCCTTCCCATTCGACATCCGGGCATACGCGCCCTTGGCGGCCTCGAAGGCCACTCGGATGTTCTCGCGCAGCTCGTCATCCTCGATGAGCCGTCGCACGTATGGATTGGACGCGACCGACCGGGCTGCATCTCCGGCTTTCGCGCTTCTGCTTGGTGCCCCCATGGGTCTCCTCGGATTCGTTTCCAGGGTGCAATGGGGAGACTACCCGCTGGGGCGATTCCCATCCCTTTGCAGGGCGACCTTCAGCACATCGCCGATGTCATCGGCGTAGACGAAGTCGAGGCCCTCCCGCTCCTGCTCGGAGATTTCCTCGACGTCTCCCTCGTTGCGGTCGGGGACGATCACCTGCTTGATCCCGGCGCGCTGGGCGGCCAGCGACTTCTCCTTCAGGCCACCGATCGGCAGGACCTGACCTGTGAGAGTCACCTCTCCGGTCATCGCGACGTCGTTGCGGACCGGCCGGTTGGAGATCAGGGAGGCGAGCGCCGTCGTCATCGCGACGCCCGCCGAGGGACCGTCCTTGGGCACCGCTCCCGCCGGGATGTGCACGTGGATGTCGTGCTTCGCGAACCAGTCATCGGGCAGATCGGGGGCGAACTCCTTGGAGTGCCGCCTGACCCAGGTAAGCGCCGCCTGAGCCGATTCCCTCATCACGTCGCCGAGCTGGCCCGTGATCGTCAGGTTGCCAGACCCGGGGACCGCGGTCGCCTCGATGAATAGGACCACGCCGCCGACCGGCGTCCAGGCCAACCCGGTGGCGACACCGGGGTCCTTGGTCCGCCGGCGCGACTCGGAGAAGAACTGGCGCTTGCCGAGGAGCTCGCGGGCGCGTTTGGCCGAGACTCGCACCTTGCGCTTGGCCTTCCCCTCGGCGACGTCGCGGGCGATCTTGCGGCAGACGGTGCCGATCTGCCGCTCCAGGTTCCGCACACCCGCCTCTCGCGTGTATTCCTCGATGATCGCGTTGAGCGCCGGGTCGGCGAACTCGATCTGGGAGGACTTCAGGCCATTGGCCCGGAGCTGCCGGGGCACCAGGTAGCGCTTCGCGATGTGGAGCTTCTCATCGATCGTGTAGCCGGCGAGCTGGATCACCTCCATGCGGTCCTGCAGCGCCGGGGGGATCGTGTCCAGGATGTTCGCCGTCGCGATGAAGAGGACCTCGGAGAGGTCGAACGGCAGGTCGAGGTAGTGGTCGCGGAAGGCCGAGTTCTGCGCCGGGTCGAGCACCTCGAGCATCGCGCTGGACGGGTCGCCGCGGAAGTCCGCACCCATCTTGTCGATCTCGTCGATCATGAAGACGGGGTTGCGGGTGCCGGCGTCCCGCAGCGCGCGGATGATCGTTCCCGGTAGGGCGCCGATGTAGGTGCGGCGGTGGCCGCGGATCTCGGCCTCATCGCGAACGCCGCCCACGGAGATCCGCTCGAACTCGCGCCCGAGCGCCTTGGCGATCGACTGTCCCAGGCTGGTCTTGCCGACGCCCGGCGGGCCGACGAAGCAGAGGATCGGCCCCGGCGAGTCGGGGTTGAGCTTGCGGACCGCGAGGTACTCGAGGATGCGGTCCTTGACCTCCTCGAGGTCGTAGTGGTCCTCGTCCAGCACCTTGCGGGCGTGCCCGATGTCGAGGTTGTCCTCGGTCTCCACCGACCAGGGCAGGTCGACCAGCCACTCCAGGTAGGTGCGAATCACCCCGTACTCGGCGGCGACCGGCGGCAGCTTCTCCAGGCGCGACAGCTCGCGCTCGGCGGACTTCTGCGCCTCATCCGGGAGCTTGGCCTCGGTGATCCGCTCGCGCAGCTCGTTGAGCTCGGCCTGCTGCTCGTCCCCCTCCCCGAGCTCCTCCTGGATCGCCTTGAGCTGCTGGCGCAGGAAGTACTCGCGCTGGCCCTTGTCGATCTCCGACTCGACCTGCGACTGGATCTTCGAGCCGAGCTGGACCACCTCGAGCTCGCGGGTGAGGATCTCCGAGAGCCTGTGCAGACGCTTGGTCACATCGATCGTCTCGAGCAGCTCCTGCTTCTCCTCAGTCGAGATGCGGAGCGCGCCGGCGATCAGGTGGGAGAGCGCCGAGGGCTCGTCGAGGTTGGCGACGGCCAGCTGCAGCTCCTCGGGCAGATACGGGATCGCCTCGATGATCTCGCTGAAGGTGGTCTGGACGTTCCGGGTGAGGGCCTCCAGCTCGGTGGATGCCTCGATCACCTCGGGCATCTCCTCGATCTTCGCGACGAGATAGGGCTCCTCGCTGACGTAGTCGAGGATCCGGATCCGCACGCTGCCCTGGACCAGGATGCGGAGGGTGCCGTCGGGCACCTTCATCATGCGGGCGACGGTGCCGGCGACTCCGACGCCATAGAGCTCGTCGGGCTTCGGCCTGTCCAGCTCCGGATCCTTGGAGGCGACCATCGCCAGCATCCGGTTGCCGGAGAGCACGTCGTTGACCAGCCTGATGGAGCGTTCCTGGCCGACGGCGAGCGGCGTGAGGGTGTCGGGATAGGTGACGGTCTCCCTCAGGGGCAGAATCGGAAGCGCATCGGGGAGCGGCTCCGTGCTGGCGACGGCCTCCTCGATGTCCGGGATCTCGACGACCTCGAGCTGGGGGGTCTCGACGTCGGCCAGTGTCAGCTCGCCCTCCCTGCCCGGAGGCTCGCTACTCGGCGCGCTCAATCGGCACCTGGCGCGAGGCCTGGGGCAACCTCGTCGGGAGCTCGACCCGGAGGATGCCGTCCTCGTAGGTGGCCTGCGCCTGATCGGCGTTGACGTCCACCGAGAGCTCGACGACGCGCCGGAACGGCCCCGAGGGAAGCTCCACCTGCTGGTAGGTCCGCCCCTCGGTGTCGCGCACGGGCCGCTCGCCGGAGATCACCAGTGTCCTGCCCCGCACCTCGAGGTTGACCGCCTCGAGCTCGATGCCGGGCAGCTCGACCTTGACCACCGCCTTGTGGGGCCCGTTCTCGCCGCAGTAGTAGACGTCGACGCGGGGGACGAAGGCCGCGACCTGGCGGCGCTGCCGGTAGCCGGCCTGGTCCCAGAAGTCACCCAGGAGCTCATCCATCTCGCGTCGCATCCGGGCGAAATCGGCGAACGGATCGCGCTGGCTGCTCATGGGGGGAACCATAGCCACCAACACCAAGGGGTCTGACCCCTCGGGGTCAGACCCCGGGGGTTAGACCTCGTATGTCGCGCCTTCCCTGGCGATCTCCACCGGGCCGCCGAAACCCTTCTCGGCCTGCTCGCGGGCCCACTCGTCCCCGATCTCGTCGGAGATGTGGGTGATCACCACCTGCTTCGCCCCAGCCTTCTTGGCGTGCTCGCCGGCCTCCTCGGGGGTGAGGTGGCCGCGCAGGCCGGTCCGCTCCGGGCGCGGCAGGGTGCCCTCGATGATCAGCACGTCGGCGTCGCGCGCCACCTCGACGATCTCGTCGCCGGGCCGGGTGTCGGCGCTGTAGGCGATCTCGCCGCCTCCGTCCCTGGAGCCGATCCGCACGGCGAAGGTCTCGACGAAATGCGGGACCGGATGGAAGCTCACCCAGACGTCACCGATCTCAACGCGGTTGCCGGCCGAGTACTCCTCGATCCGGAAGGCGCTCTCGATCAGGTCGTCGTTGCCCCACGCCCCCACGACCCGGCGGAACGTCTCGACGGCCCCCGGCGGCGCGATCAGCCGCGGGCGCGCGGGATCGTCGGTGCCGTCCCAGATGTGGACGGGCACCGGCTGCTGCTTCGGGGCGTAGATGAGCGCGTAGGAGTAGGGAACGAGGTCGAGGAAGTGATCGGCGTGGAGGTGGGAGATGACCACCGCGTCCACCTCGGTGTAGTCGACCCGCTCACGGAGCTTGCCGAAGACGCCGTTGCCGCAGTCGAGCAGGACCTTCGTCTCATCGGTCTCGATCAGATATCCGCTGCACGCACCCCCGGCGTCCTGCCAGGACGGCGATTTGCCCAGCACCGTGATCTTCAAGGGAGCAGTCCCATGGGACCGCCGAGACTGTAACCGGGTTTGGTCCGAGGCTAGGCAGCCTGCACGGCAACCTGCGGGGCGGCTGGGTGCCTATCCCTCATCAGAAGCGCGGGCTGCCGGGGCGGGACCAGACCCTCGGGCGTATTGGGCCTGAAGGTCGGGCAGGGCGAGTCGAGTCCGAGGGCGCAGAGGCCGCGGCTACGGAAGAAGCAGTCCTCGCATGTCATGGCAGCAGTGCGTGCTCGACCCTCAGCCAAGTTCGCCTCTTTCCCTCTCTCGTGTGGATTTCGGCCCCGGGCTCCGTACCCGCGACTTGGCCTGATCATGCCACCCGAGCGACCCCCCGTCAGGCGCGTTCCCGCAAATCCCGCCCTTCTTTTTTCACCGGTTGGTCACGAGTCCCGCTACCACCGGAAACCCCGGGGCCGAATTGTCTGTCGCTAAGATCACCCCCGATGGCACACGAGCGCACAGCACGCCTCGCGGACTCGCCCCCGATGTTCGAGAGCAGGTTCCTCGACTTCTTCTCGCGAGTCCATCCCGCGGTGCCCGCCGTCGTCTTCCTCCCGGTCCTGGTCGGCGGAATCTGGCTCGGCATCGATCGCGGCCTGTCGGTCGGCACCACCGTCCTCCTCTTCCTGGCGGGGATCGCGATCTGGACCCTGACGGAGTACTGGCTCCACCGGCTCGTCTTCCACTGGCAGCCGAGGTTCCCGGGCGGCGACCGCCTGCACTTCATCATCCACGGCGTCCATCACGACCATCCCAACGACGCGATGCGGCTGGTCATGCCCCCGGCAGTCAGCATCCCGCTCGCGGCGCTCTTCCTCGGGCTCTACGTCGTGCTCTTCGGATCGACCGACGCCTTCCCGGCCTTCTCCGGGTTCATCGCCGGCTATCTGACCTACGACTACACCCACTACCACGTCCATCACCACGTGCCGAAGACCCAGTTCGGCAAGCGGCTGCGCACCCATCACATGCGCCACCACTTCCAGGATCACCGCTACGGTTACGGCGTCTCGTCCCCCCTCTGGGACGCGGTCATGGGGACGCTGCCCAGAAGCCGGAAGGCCCAGGAGCGCGAGCCGGACTCACAGAGCGAGTCCACGCCCTCCGCCTAGCAGCAGGTCACGGCCACAGGGGCCTACTTCGAAGCATTGAGGTGTGATGTGTCGCCCCGCCGGGCTACTGCTTTGCTTGGAAAGGAGCGCCCTTCGACCTGGCGCTCGCTTTTCGCGCGAGGGAGGCGCGAGTCGGTCTGCGACCCGCGCGGCTGCTTTGCCGGCTCAGGAGCAGCGCGCAATCCGCACCGGCGGCTACTTCCGTTTCTTCTTGTGCTTCTTCTTGTGCTTCTTCTTGCCCTGGATCGTCAGGGTCTGGGTTTCGGTCGTCGCGAACTGACTCGAGTAGCAGGAGTCGAAGAACCGTTTCAGGCACTCATCGCCCCTCGGCGTGAAGACGATCTTCGCGCTCAGGGCGATCCTGCTTCTCCGCTTCAGCAGAGCCTTCGCCGTGCCGGTTAGTTTGAGCGGCACGCTGATCGCGCCGGAGCTGCCGCTCCCGCTCGAGGGATTGAGCAGCGGGTGAAGCCTGGGCTTGCCCTTTTTCTTGCCCTTGTTCTTCCCCTTTCCCTTCTTCGCGTTGGTCCCCTTCGTGTCGCTGGTGACGTCGACCTTGCCGGGGATCTCCAATGTGACGACAAGGTTCCTGCCGTTCACGGCGAACTTCAGCGCCTTGTTGGGAGGCGCCAGCGAGAAGAGCTCGGCGCTCTGCACCCTGTTGGCGCCATCGCTGCCCCCGGCGACCAGCACCCGGCCGTCGGGGAGCGGGGCGGCGGCGGGACCGTCTCGCTTGAGGGCCATCGCGCTGGTCGCGGTGAAGCTCCCCGTCGTCGGGTTGAAGAGCTCCGCGCTCTCCAGGAAGTTGACGCCGTCGCTGCCCCCGGCGACCAGCACCCGGCCGTCGGGGAGCGGAGCGGCGGCGGGGAACTGGCGCTTGACGCCCATCGAGCCGGTCGGGGTGAAGGTGCCGGTCGCCGGGTTGAAGAGCTCGGCGCTCTGTAGGAAGCTGGCGCCATCGTAGCCCCCGGCGACCAACACCCGGCCGTCGGGGAGCGGGGCGGCGGCGGCACCCTGGCGCCTGACGTCCATCGAGCCGGTCGGGGTGAAGGTGCCGGTCGCCGGGTTGAAGAGCTCGGCGCTCTGTAGGAAGCTGGCGCCATCGTAGCCCCCGGCGACCAACACCCGGCCGTCGGGGAGCGGGGCGGCGGCGGGCCCGTAGCGCTTGACGCCCATCGAGCCGGTCGGGGTGAAGGTGCCGGTTTCCGGGTTGAAGATCTCGGCGCTCTGTAGGAAGCTGGCTCCGTCGTAGCCCCCGGCGACCAACACTCGGCCGTCGGGGAGCGGGGCGGCGGCGGGCTCGGCGCGCTTGACGCCCATCGAGCCGGTCGGGGTGAAGCTCGCAGTCGCCGGGTTGAAGATCTCCGCGCTCTCCAGGTTGTCGACGGCGTCGATGCCCCCGGCGACCAACACCCGGCCGTCGGGGAGCGGGGCGGCGGCGGGGAACTGGCGCTTGACGCCCATCGAGCCGGTCGCAGAGAAGCTCCCCGGGGTATCGCCGTCGGCCGTCGCGATCGCCGCGAACAGGACCACTCCCGCCAGCGCCGCCAGCAGGACCACTCCCAGCGTTCTCTTCAGACGCACTTTCAACTCTCCCCGGAGCCCACCCTAGGGGATTGATTCTCACGATGTGTCTCGTGCTCGACGGTCCGTAGGGTCCTAGCCGCTTTGGGCGAAAAACGCCGCTCTGATGGCCGGCTGTCCGGACTTGTGAGTCAATGGCAACCACAACTCTGGACAAGGGGTGGCCGCTACGCCACCCGGCTGGGCGGCTCGCCGCCCTCCAGCACCGCGATCACGTTGTCGGCGACCGCGCTCGCCATCCCATCGCGCGACGGGATCGTCGCCGAGCCGATGTGAGGCAGCAGGACCGCGCGTGGGGCCTCCAGCAGGCGCGGCGAGACCTCGGGCTCGTTCTCGTAGACGTCCAGGCCCGCAGCACCGAGAGTTCCCTTCTGCAGCGCCGCAGCCACGGCCTCCGAGTCGACCAGCGGCCCGCGAGAGGTGTTGACCAATACGCCGGCCGGGCCGATCAGCTCGACCTCGGCCGCCCCGATCATGCCCTTGGTCTCGGGTGTCGAGGGCGCATGGATGCTGACCACGTCCGAGGCCTCGAGCAGCTCGTGGAGTTCCAACCGCCGCGCTTTCAGCTCATCCTCCTCCGCGGACCTGGGCGACGGGTTCGCGTAGACGAGCTCGGCGCCGAGTCCGTGGGCGAGCCGGGCGTATCGGGTGCCGATCCGGCCCATCCCGACAACTCCGACCACCGAACCACGAATCTCGATTCCCCGATATGCGGCCGGGTCCCAGCCAGGCCACCCCCCAGCCCGGAGGTCGCGCTCCGCGTCGCTCATCCGTCGCGCCGCGGCGATTGTGAGCGCGATCGCCAGCTCGGCGGTTGCCTCGGTCAGGACGTCAGGGGTGTTGGTGACGGCGACTCCGCGCTCGCGGCAGGCGTCGAGGTCGACGTTGTCGTAGCCGACCGCGAAGTTGGCCACCACTTCGAGTTGGTCCCCGGCGGCATCCAGGAGCACCGCGTCGACCGGAACGCTCGGGTCGGTGACGATCGCGCTTGCGCCGGGAATCGCTGACAGCAGGTCATCGCGGGTGGCATCCAAACCGCCCTCCGTGACCTCGTACCTGTCGCGGAGCCGCTCCAAGCCCGCGGGGAGCAGAACCCTGGCTATAACGACCCGTTGGCGTTCATCATTCATATTCAGCCGAAACTAACCGTTACGGTGATGTAACTGTCAACCGGGATAAGAGAGGACTTGAGGGACATGCCAAACACAGTCGATCAGGCCAGGACGCTACTCGAGCGCCGGCTCAAGGAGCTCAACGACGAGCGCAAACAGGTCGAGGCCGCACTCGCCGGTCTCGGCAGGAGCGCGAAGCGCAGCCCTGGCCGTCCGCGCGGAGGGGGACGACGGCGCCGGCGGGGCAGCACGCGCGCCGACCAGGCCGTGAAGATCATCAGCGACAACCCGGGAATCAAGGTCTCAGAGCTCGGCAAGAAGATGAAGCTCAACCACCCGAATTACCTGTACCGGGTGCTGCCGGACCTGGAGAAGGAAGGCCGAGTTCGCCGCAAGGGCACCGGGTACCACCCCGGCTAGATCAGCCCCAGATCCTTCACCGCGTCGCGCTCCTCCTTGAGCTCCGCGACGGTGGCGTCGATCCGCTCTCGGGAGAAATCGGTGATCTCGAGGCCCTCGACCCGCTTCCACTCACCGCCCGAGCATTCGCAGGCCGCGCCGCAGATCAGGCCCTCCTCGATGTCGTAGGAGCCGTCGGAGGGAACCGCCATCGAGGCCCAGTCGCCGTCGGGCGTCCCGAGGACCCAGTCGTGCACGTGATCGATCGCCGCGTTCGCCGCTGAGGCCGCGCTGGAGGCCCCGCGCGCCTCGATGATCGCGGCGCCGCGCTTGCCGACGGTCGGGAGGAACTCGTCGGCGATCCAGGCTTCGTCGTCGACCTGCGGCCACGCCGGGCTGCCGTCGACCAGCGCGTTGACCAGGTCGGCGTACATGCTCGGCGAGTGGTTGCCCCAGACGGTCATCCGCTTGATGTCTGAGACCGGCCGCCCCAGCTTGTTGGCGACCTGGCTGATTGCGCGGTTGTGGTCGAGGCGCATCATCGCCGTGAAGCGCTCGGCCGGGATGTCCGGAGCGTGCGCCTTGGCGATCAGGCAGTTGGTGTTGGCGGGGTTGCCGACCACGAGGATCTTCACGTCGTCCGCGGCCTTCTCGTTGAGCGCCTCGCCCTGCGGCTTGAAGATCCCGCCGTTCGCCTCGAGCAGGTCCGCGCGCTCCATGCCCTTGGACCGGGGCCGAGCCCCGACGAGGAGAGCGATGTTGGTCCCGTCGAAGGCCTCCTTGGGATCGTCCGAGATGTCGATGCCGCGGAGCAGCGGGAAGGCGCAGTCGTCGAGCTCCATCGCCGTTCCCTCGGCCGCCGTGATCGCGTCGGGGATCTCCAGCAGGCGGAGCTTCACCTCGGTGTCCGGTCCCAGCATCTGGCCGGAGGCGATGCGGAAGAGGATCGCGTAGCCGATCTGGCCGGCCGCGCCGGTGACTGTGACGTTGACGGGGGTCAATTCATCTCCTTCTTCAGGTTTTCGTCGATGGAGCCGAGGAACTCCTGCGTCGTCTGGAACTCCTGGTCCGGGCCGATCAGCAGGGCGAGGTCCTTCGTCATCTTCCCGCTCTCTACCGTCTCGACGCATACGCGCTCGAGGGTCTCCGCGAATTCGGTGACCTCGGGCGTCTCATCCATCCGGCCGCGGGCCGCGAGGCCGCGCGTCCAGGCGAAGATCGAGGCGATCGGGTTCGTCGAGGTGGGGTTGCCCTCCTGGTGCTGGCGGAAGTGTCGGGTGACGGTGCCGTGTGCGGCCTCGGCCTCGACGGTCTTGCCGTCGGCGGTCATCAGCACGCTCGTCATCAGGCCGAGCGAGCCGAAGCCCTGCGCCACGGTGTCGGACTGCACGTCGCCGTCGTAGTTCTTGCAGGCCCAGACGTAACCCCCCTCCCACTTCAGCGCCGCCGCGACCATGTCGTCGATCAGCCGGTGCTCGTAGGTGAGGTCCGCCTTCTCAAACTCCTCCTTGAACTCCGAGTCGTAGACCTCCTGGAAGATGTCCTTGAAGCGGCCGTCGTAGCGCTTCAGGATGGTGTTCTTCGTCGACATGTAGACCGGGAAGCCGCGGTCCAGGCCGTACCGCAGCGAGGCGCGGGCAAAGTCCCTGATCGAGTCGTCGAGGTTGTACATCGCGAGCGCCACCCCGCCGCCCGGGAAGTCGTAGACGTCGAGCTCGATCGGCTCGCCGCCGTCCTTCGGCGTGTAGGTCAGGGTCAACTCGCCCTCGCCGGGCACGACCATGTCCGTCGCCCGGTACTGGTCGCCGAAGGCGTGACGGCCGATCACGATCGGCTTGGTCCAGCCGGGGACCAACCGCGGCACGTTCGAGATCACGATCGGCTCGCGGAAGATGACCCCGCCGAGGATGTTCCGGATCGTCCCGTTCGGCGAGCGGTACATCTCCTTCAGGCCGAACTCCTCCACGCGGGCCTCGTCGGGGGTGATCGTCGCGCACTTCACGCCGACGCCGTGCTCCTTGATCGCGTTGGCGGCGTCGACCGTGATCTGGTCGGAGGTCTCGTCGCGCTTGGAGATCCCGAGGTCGAAGTAGATGAGCTCCACGTCGAGGTAGGGAAGGATCAGCTGCTCCTTGATGAAGGACCAGATGATCCGAGTCATCTCGTCGCCGTCGAGCTCGACGATCGGGTTCTTGACCTTGATTTTCGGCATGCCGGGTCGGCGATGGTATGCAAATCCGCAGGTCTGCGGCCGCCGTTATCTTCAAGTAGGTGAGCAGCTTGGGAGGAGAGCGCAAGATCGCGACGATGCTCTTCGCCGACCTGGTCGGCTCGACCCAGCTTGCGACCGAGCTGGATCCCGAGGATCTGCGAGGCCGCCTCGAGCCGTTCTTCGACGCCGCGCGCGCGGCGCTGGAGCAGCACGGCGGCACCGTCGAGAAGTACATCGGCGACGCGGTGATGGCCGTCTTCGGGGCGCCGGTCGCCCACGGCGACGACCCCGATCGCGCCATCGCGGCCGGCCTGACCGTCATCGACCAGGTCGCCGCGATCGACGGCGACCTGTCGGTCCGGGTGGGGATCGAGACCGGCGAGGTGCTGGCCGTCCCAGAGAGCGGCGACCTGCGGGTCACCGGGGAGGCCGTCAACGCCGCGGCCCGCCTGCAGCAGGCCGCCTCACCCGGTGAGGTGCTGGTGGGCGAGCGCACTGCTCGCGCCTGTCGGCGCGCGCAGCTCGAGCGCAACGGCAACGTCGACGCGAAGGGAATCGACAGCCCGCTCACGGCGTTCCGCGCCGTCGCCATCTGCGACGAGGACGAGGTCACGAACGTCCCGCTCGTCGGCCGCGAGGACGACCTCGCGATGCTTCGCCTGATCGCGCGGCGCGCGGCACGGGAGAAGGTGCCCCAGCTGGTCACCGTGATCGGCGAGGCCGGGATCGGGAAGACCCGGCTCGGGGCCGAGCTCTTCGCCGAGCTCCGAAACGACGGCTGGCGGACCGTGGTCGGCCGCAGCCCGCCGTACGGGCACGGGATCGCGTTCTGGGCCCTCGGCGAGATCCTTCACGACGCCGCCGGCTATTCGACCGAGGCCCGCTCCGACGAGGTCGAACCCGCTCTTCGGGACGTGCTCGAGAAGCTCGGCGCCGACGACGCCGTCGAGCTGGCCGCGGCGCTGGTGGTGGCGATGCGCGGGGCCGAGGAGGGCACGGACGCCGAGGACGAGCTGAAGCGCGCCTGGCGACGCTTCGTCGCCCTGCTGGCGGGCGACCGGCCGCTGGCGATCGGCGTCGACGACGCGCACTGGGCGGACGAGGGAACGCTCAACCTGCTCGAGGAGGCCGCCTTCGGCCTCTCGCAGGCGCCCGTGATGATCCTCTGCACCTGCCGGCCAGAGCTGGCCGAACGGCGGCCGGAGTTCGGCCGCGCCGCCCGCAACAACACCCAGCTCGAGCTGATGCCGCTCGACGGCGAGTCCGCGACCCGCCTCGCGGAGATGCTCCTTCCGGAGGAGCGGCGGGTCATCGCGGGTCGGATCGCCGACGCCGCCGGCGGCAACCCGTTCTTCACCGAGGAGGTCTCGCGGGCGATCCGGGACGAGCGCCAGGACGCGGTGCCCGAGCGGCTGCCCGACACGGTGCAGGCGGCGATCGCCGCGCGCATGGATCTCCTGCCGCGCGACGAGAAGCGGGCGCTTCAGCACGCCTCGGTCCTCGGGCATACATTCGCTCAGGCACCTCTCGGGGACCTGCTCGGTGAGGACCCGAGCGACATCCTCTGGGCGCTGCGCCGGAAGGCTCTAGTCGAGGAGCGCACCACCGCCGACGCGGGCAGCTACGCGTTCCGCCATCAGCTGATCCGCGACGTGGCCTACAACTCGCTGCCCCGTGCTGACCGGGCGCGCCTACATGAGGCGGCGGCCGATTCACTGATGCGCCACGAGCCGTTCGCGGAGCGCGCCGAGCTCGTCGCCTACCACCTCGATCACGCCCTCGATCTCCAACCGACGGATGAGCGCAGGATCGCCGCGTGCGAGGCGGTGGCCGAGGCAGCCGCGAGCGCGGTCCGCCGCGGAGCGAGCGCACGAGGCCAGGAGCTCTACGAGCAGTCCGCCGCGCTCTCGGATGGGCCCGAGCGCGTGGACTCGCTGTGGGCCGCGGCGGACGTCGCCCTGCGCCGCTGGCGCGGCGACTATGCCCTGCGCCTCTTCCGGGAGGCAGGCGAGGCGGCCGAGGCGATCGAAGACCCCCGCGCCGCGAGGGCCTACGCGCGGGCCGTGGAGGTCGGCACCCGGATGAGCGGGATCAGCGGCAGCCCCGACGCCGACCAGCTGCGCCCGATGCTCGAGCGGGGACGGGAGCTGGTCACCGACGACGACACGATCACGAAGGCCCGACTCCTGCTCGACGAGGCATGGCTGGCCTGGAAGAACGATCAGACGCTGGAGATGGAGAGGCCTGCGCTGGGCGGGTTGGAGCTCGCCCGCCAGACCGATGACGCGGCCGTCCTGCAGTCCGCCCTCGATGCCGTCACGGCGAGCGATTGGCAGCAGGGCCGTCATCGCGCCGCCGTCGAGCACACCCGCGAGCGCCTGGAGCTGCTCAGCGACGCACCGCGTACCGCCTCGCTCGACGTGGAGCGCAGCGACGCGCTCCACATGATGATCGAGTCCCTGCTGCAGACCGGGGACTTCCATGAGGCGGAGTCCTACGCCCGCGAGGCGCGTGACCTGGATCTCTCCCGCGGGATCATCTACTCCGCCTGGCAGCGCGGGCTGCTCCCCGCCTTCTTCCTCGGGCGCTGGGACGAGGCTCTCGAGATGGCCCGCCAGGTGCGGGAGGCGTGGGTGGCCGCGGAGCGACCTCCACTCGGCGCGTTCGCCACCTCGATCGCCTGTGCCGGAGCGATTCAGGGCCTGCGCGGCGAGAGCGGCTGGCAGGAGTGGTTCGAGATCGCCGACCAGCTCTCCGAGGGTGCGCTCGGCAACAAGGCGGGCGTGATCGTGATGCGCGCCGACATCGAGCTTCACCAGGGGCTGGTCGAGCGCGCCGGCGATCGCTTTGCGTCGGATATCGCGACGACCTGGTTCCGCTCGCCCTACCTGGCGAGCCGCGCCGAGGCCTACGCGCGGCTCGAACGCCCGGAGACGGACGACGCGATCCTGGTCGCCGAGGAGTACATCGGCGAGCACCGCTACGGGATGGGCATCCTCCTGCGGGCCAAGGGGATCCACTCCGGCGATGAGCAGCTTCTGCGGCAGTCGTATGAGCTCTTCAAAGAGCTCGACTGCCCCTACCAGTCGGCGCGCAGCGGCTGGCAGCTGGGCGGCGAGGCGAGGGACGAGGCGAGCGAGATCTTCCGAAAGCTCGGGACGACAGACCCGAGCTAGCGCTGCTCGGCTTCGCGCAGCCGGGCCGCCAGCGTCTCCAGCATCGCCCAGGCCACCTCGGGGTGATCCTCGATGAACGGCCGGAACTCCCACGCCGTCAGTCCCTGGCAGCGCAGGTCGGTGGTGGCCACGATCGTCGCGGAGCGCGGCCGGCTGTCGATCAGCGCGACGTCGCCGAAGTAGTCGCCGGGCGCCAGCGTGCGCACGATGTCGCCATCGATGCTGACGGTCGCGTTGCCCTCCTCGATCACGAAGAACCCGACGCCGCTCTTCCCCTCCGTGGTGATGGTGTCGCCCTCGCCGAAGCTGCGCTCCTGCAGGCGATTCGCGAGCTTCTTGAGCTCCTTCGGCTTCACCCCCTGGAAGAGGGGGACCCCGCCGAGCGTCTCCACCACGTCCGCCATGCGGCGATCCTACCCACGGCTTCCGTTTGACACAAGAAATGAATCCTGGTTCACTACTTGGCCGATGGCCTATCGATCCACCGAGCGCACCGAGGCGCGCCGGGCCGAGACCCGGGAGCGAATCGTCACCGCGGCGCGCGAGCTGATCGCCGAGGGCGGATACGTCGCCGCCCAGGTCGCCGCCGTGGCGGATCGGGCGGGAGTCGCGGTCGGCACCGTCTACCGCCACTTCCCCTCGAAGTCCGACCTGTTCGCGGAGGTCTTCCGGGAAGCCTCGCAGCACGAGGTGGACGCGATGAGCGAGGCGATCCACGAGACCGCCGGTCCCGCCGCCCGGCGGGTCGCCGCCGGCATCGAGGTGTTCGCTCGCCGGGCACTCCGCGGTAAACGCCTTGCCTGGGCTCTGCTGGCGGAGCCGGTGGATCCGGCCGTCGAGGCCGAGCGACTGCAGTTCCGCCACAGCTACCGGGACCTGATGGCCGAGGTCATCTCCCAGGGGATCGCCGCCGGCGATCTGCCCGAGCAGGACGTCGACGCGACCGCCGCCGCACTGATCGGTGCGATCGGCGAGACGATGATCGGCCCCCTGTCCCCCACCGCAAATGGAGGCGACCCGAACGCGCTGATCGCCTCGCTGATCGACTTCTGCACTCGCGCAATCGGAGAGGAGCACTAGATGTCCACTGTCCAGAGGCCCACGGGTGTCAGAACCCACACCGTCGAGAACCAGGCTCCGCCGCTGGTTGACTACAACGTCTTCGAGTCCGACACCGTGATGAAGGAGGCGGTGAAGCGCGAGGGCGCGGACTGGGCGATCGAGAAGATCTCCGAGGTCGGCGAGATCGCCGGCCGCGGCGATGTGATCGAGCTCGGCCGCCTTGCGAACGAGAACCCTCCCAAGCTCCGGACTCACGACCGCTACGGGAACCGGGTCGACATCCCGGAGTTCCATCCCTCCTGGCACGAGCTGATGCGGCTGGGCGTCTCGCACGAGCTCCACTCCCTCCCCTGGCGCGATCCCCAGTCCGGCGCCCATGTCGCCCGCGCCGCTGCCTTCATGTGCTTCTCCCAGGCCGAGGCCGGGGTCGGCTGTCCGATCTCGATGACCTACTCGGTCGTCCCGGCGCTGCGCAAGCAGCCGGAGCTCGCCGAGGAGTGGGAGCCGCGGATCCTCTCCGACGTCTACGACCCGCGACAGATCCCGGCCTCCGAGAAGGAGGGGTCCCTGTTCGGCATGGGGATGACGGAGAAGCAGGGCGGCTCCGACGTCCGCGCCAACACCACGGTCGCCAAGCCCGTCAACGGCGGCGGCCCCGGCGCCGAGTACGAGATCACCGGCCACAAGTGGTTCTTCTCCGCGCCGCAGTGCGACGCGTTCCTGGTCCTCGCGCAGGCCGAGGGTGGCGTCTCCTGCTTCCTGATGCCGCGGCGGCTGCCCGACGGCGAGCTCAACAGCTTCCGCCTGCAGCGGCTCAAGGACAAGCTCGGCAACCGCTCCAACGCCTCGTCGGAGATCGAGTTCGACGGAGCATGGACGCGGCTGGTGGGCGAGGAGGGCGCGGGCGTCCGCACCATCATCGAGATGGTCAACCACACCCGCCTCGACTGCGCGACCGGCAGCGCCACCGGGATGCGGGCCGGCGTCGCCCAGGCGATCAACCACGCCTCGCACCGGGTCACCTTCGGCAAGGTGCTGGTCGAGCAGCCGCTGATGCAGAACGTGCTCGCCGACCTGGCCGTCGAGTCCGAGGCCGCGACGATCGGCTCGCTGCGGCTCGCCCGCGCCTACGACGAGGCGATCGCCGGAGATGACGAGGCCCAGGCCTTCAAGCGGATCGCCAACGCGGTGCTCAAGTACTGGATCTCGAAGCGGGCGCCGAGCCATGCCGTCGAATGCCTGGAGTCCCTCGGCGGCAACGGCTACGTCGAGGAGTCGGGGATGCCGCGGCTCTACCGGGAGGCCCCGCTCGCCTCCATCTGGGAGGGCTCCGGGAACGTGCAGTGCCTCGACGTGATGCGCGCGATGATCAAGAACCCCGAGTCGGTGCAGGCCTTCGCCAACGAGGTCGGCGAGGGAGCGTCGCTCGAGCCCCGGCTCGACCGCTACGCCGCGGAGCTCAGCAAGGATCTCCAGTCAGATCCCACGACGCTCGAGTCCCGCGCCCGCTCGCTGGTTGAGCGGATGGCCCTGGCACTGCAGGGCTCTCTGCTGGCCCGCTTCGGCGACGAGGCGGTCGCGGAGGCGTTCATCACCTCGCGGCTCGAAGGCGACTGGGGCCACGCCTTCGGCACGCTGCCGGCGGGGACCGACTTCGTGCGGATCATCGACCGCCACCGCGCGGTCTAGAACGGCGGCCCCGGACTCAGCGTCTGGCGCAGTAATGAAGGTGGATCACGCCGCTGTCGAAGCGTCGCTCGTCGACGAGCTCGAGGTCGACGCGGGCGCCGTCCGGCAACGCCCGGTTGCCGCCGCCCACGAGGATCGCGTTGACGAACAGGTGGTACTCGTCGACCAGCCCCGCCCCGATCGCCTCGCCGGCGAGCTCCGACCCGCCGATGCTGACGTCTCGATCGGCGTCCGCCACGAGGCGTCGGATCTCCTCGTGATCGAATTCCCGCTCGATCCTCGTCTTCTCACTGGAGACCTGATCGAGGCTCCGCGAGAAGACGACCTTGTCGGCGGCTCGCCAAATGCCGGCGTACTCGGCCGCCGGATCGCATTGATCGGGAGTCACCTCCGCCGTCTCCCAGAAGACCATCGTCTCGTACATGCGGCGCCCGTATAGGTAGGTGCCGATCGGCCGCTCAAGCTCGTTGACGAAGGAGTGCAGCTCGTCGTCTGGCCGGGCCCAGCTGAAGTCGCCGTCCTCGTCGGCGACGTAGCCGTCCAGTGAGCAGATCGCGGCGTAGATCAGCTTCGCCATGGGTGCCTACTGAGACCGCGCGGCGTCCCGAAACTCATCGGTACGCTGAGCCCATGTGCAGAAACATCCGACAACTCCATAATTTCGAGCCGCCCGCGAGCGAGGATGAGGTCCACGACGCGGCGCTTCAGTTCGTCCGCAAGGTGAGCGGATCGATGAAGCCGTCGCAGGCGAACGCCGAGGCGTTCGACCTGGCCGTCGCCGAGGTCGCCGCCTCCACGCGGAAGCTGCTCGACTCGCTGGTCACCAACGCTCCCCCGAAGAACCGGGAGGAAGAGGCGGCCAAGCGGCGGGCGAAGTACGAAGCGCGCTTCGCGGCCTAGGTTCGGGACCAACCGCTGATGCTGCCGGGGACCTCCGGGTCCCCGGCGAGATCCGGTGCCGGAATCGGCTTCCCCGTGCCCTGCGTGAGCGGAAGCTGCCCAGCCCAGTGGGGCAGCCCCAGATCGGCCTCCTCGTCGACCGGCGGTCCGGTGCGCACCTTCGCCGAGGCCTCCTCGATCGGGATCGCCAGGACCCGCGTCGACCGCAGGTCGGTCTCGTCGGCGCCGCGGACCTCATCGGCCCGGCCCGGCGCTATGTGCTCCACCACCGTGCGCAGCGCCAGCTCCTTCTCCGCCGGATCCGTCACTTCGCGCGCCTGCCCGAGAACCATTGCCGAGCGGTAGTTGAGCGAGTGATGGAGAGCGGCGCGCGCCAGCACCAGTTCGTCGATCAGGGTGACGGTCACGCAGCAGGGTGTTCCGTCGATCAGTGAGTTGAGCATCCGATTGCCCTTGGCACCATGCAGGTAGAGCGTCTCCCCCTCCCGGGCGTGGATCGTGGGAATGACGTACGGCTGCCCGTCCTGGACGAAGCCGACGTGGCAGGTCAGCCCCTCGTCGAGGATCGAGTGGACCAGGTCGCGGTCGTAGCTTCCCCGGCCTGGCTTGCGGAAGACCTTGGTTCGCTCGGTCTGTGCGTACTCAGCGGCCACCGCCCGATGGTAGGCGGGGGCAGCATCACGGCGCTGCTGAATTCACTACCCCTGTTTCGCCGTTCGGGAGTCCGGTTCGGGACCCGCGAAGGCCAAGAAGCTTCCCGTCTGAGGAGGCGGAGGCTCGAAGCTCGCCGATCAGAGGCGGCTAGAGCCAGCGCTCGTCCAGCTTGCGGATCACGGCTTCCGAGAGCCTGACCGCGTCGGCGACCGTTCCGTAGTCCACCCGGTCCGGCGTATCGGTCTTCCAGTGGTAGTTCGAGGGGTTCTTCCACTCGTTGCAGGAGGCGACCGAGACGCACTGGTACCCGGCCGCCAGCGGGAAGATGCCGTCGGTCGCATTGCGCAGGCGCAGGTTGCTGAAGGGCATCTCGATCCCGAGCTCGTCGGCGGTTGAGTCGAGAAGCTCGAGCGAGGCGGCCGGGTACTCGCGCAGCTTCAGCATCCCCTCCCCGCGCAGGACGAGCAGATTGGGCGACCCGACGGTGTCGAGACAGAGGAAGAAGGTCCGGTCGACCGGCAGCTCGGACGCGTGCCGCTCCATGAACAGGCCCATGCCCTCGCAGAGCGCCTCCTCGGAGGTCGAGAGGAACAGGACGCGCGTCTTCTCGGGAGGCCGGCCGGCGAGCGCGCGGGCGATCGCCAGCTGCGCGATGCAGCCGGTGCCGTTGTCGTTGGCCCCGGGGACCACCTCTCCCGCTCCGATGTGAGCCATGAAGGCGGCGGCGCCGGCGGAGACGGCGGTCCCGAAGGTCGTCAGCTTCCTGCTGCCGAGCGCGGCGCCGGCGGCCACGATCGCCGGACCGGCGAGCGTCGGCCACATCAGCGGCGGGCTGGTGTCGTTGTTCTCGAAGACCCACGGCGCGCTCTCGCCCACCGCCTCCGTGATCGACGGGTTGAAGAAGAACGCCGTGTGGGCGGCGTCGTGATGCGCCATGACGACGATCGTCCGCTCGGCATCCTCCGGTCCGATCTCCGCGAGCACGTGGTGAGCGCTCCGGGCCGGCAGCAAGCGCCGGAAGCGCCTCCTGCCGGGGGGCAGCTCGTCGGCGGTCAGCGCGGCCGCTGTGGCGCCGGTCACGGTCGCGAAAGCGCGGGCCGCCCGCCCTCCCCGCCGTGCCGCCAGGCCCGCAACGGCGCCGGCTCCCGCCAGCAGCCCGATCGGCCACCAGAACGTGCCGTTGGCTCCGGCCTCCTCCTCGACCCGGACCTCGCGCACGCCTGCTTCCCTCAGCTCACCGGCGAGCCACTCGGCTGCGCGGCGCTCACCCTCCGAAGCGGAGCCGCGCTCCCACGAGCAGAGCTCGTCGAGCCGAGCGCGCATCCAATCTTCGCCCGGTGGAGCCGAGAGCCCGGCGGGTGCCTCCGTCGCCATGCCGGAAAGCTACCCATCGGCGTCTAGCATCCGGTGCATGACCGGCGGCGGCGTCACGCTGTTCCGCATACGCGGAATCAGGATCGCGGTGGACTACTCGTGGTTCGTCGTCCTCTTCCTGATCATCATCTGGCTCTCGGGCTCCTATCGCGACGAGCTCAACCTCCCGCAGGGCGACAGCGAGCCGTACTTCCTCGCCGTAGCGAGCGCGATCCTGTTCTTCGCTTCGATCCTGCTGCACGAACTCGGTCACGCCTTCGTCGCCCGCCGTCACGGCATCGGCGTGCCCGCGATCACGCTCTGGATGTTCGGTGGCTTCGCCCGGCTGGAGAAGGACTCGGATACACCCGGCACCGAGTTCAAGATCGCGATCGCGGGTCCCATGGTGACCGCCATGATCGTCCTCGTCTGCACCCTCGTCGGGGTTGTGGCCATCGGGGGCGAGGAGTTCAAGGACGCCGCCCTCACGAACGGGGGCACACAATCCTCGGGCATCACCGCGATGATCGCCTGGCTTGCCGGAATCAACCTGCTCGTCCTGATCTTCAACCTGGTGCCCGCGTTCCCGCTCGACGGCGGCCGGATCGCCCGGGCGATCGCCTGGCGGAGCACCGGCAGCCGGAACTCCGGGACGCGCTTCGCCGCCACCCTCGGGGAGTGGTTCGGCCTGCTCCTGATCGTCGGCGGCCTCGTCTTCTTCGTGGCATACCGCGGCGACGTGTTCGGCGGGATCTGGCTCGCCTTCATCGGGTTCATCCTGCGCGGGGCGGCCAAGGCGGCGCTCGCGCAGACCGCGGTGAGCAGCCGCATAGAGGGCATCTCCGTGGCCGACGTGATGGAGCGGGACCCGGTCGCAATCCCGGAGGGCGTCTCGATCGAGCAGGCACTCGACGAGTACTTCCTGCGCTATCGGTCTCCCTGGTTCCCCGTTGTCGACAAGGCACAGCACTTCATCGGGCTCGTCGACCGCGGCGCCGCGGACAACGTCCCCGCGGTCGAGCGGACCTCCTCGCACGTCAGCGACGTGCTCGCGCGGGACAGCGGCTCGCTGACGATCATGGAGGACGAGCCGCTCGAATCGGTGCTCGGCAATGAGGCGCTGCGCCGTCTGGGTGCCCTGATCGCCACGGACGCGGAAGGACGGATCCGCGGTGTGCTGACGATCGACGCGATCGGGAAGGCGCTGCGGCCGATCGCGCCGGGCAGCGCGGATACCAGCCTGTAGCTCTACGGCTTATTGCGGATAGCCGCACGCCAGCCCGTGGGTTAGGGTCTGAGCGGATGAGGGAGAAGCGGGGCGCCCGCTGCCTTTTTGCGGTTGTTGCAGCGCTGTTCGTCGGCGCGGTGCTTCCGGCCGCCGCCGGGGCCGAGACCAGGACCTTCGTGCACACGGAGAACCTGTTCCCGATCGACGGCGCCCTCACGGAGGGACCGGCCAACGAGTTCCCGGCAAGCATCAACGTCTCGGCCCTCTCGGGGACGGTGACGAATGTGACGGTGACCCTGATCGGCCTCACCTCCGCCAGCCCGGATGACATAGACGCCGCGATCGTCGGGCCGAACGGCCAGAAAGTCATGCTGATGTCCGATGCCTGCGGGATCAATCCCAACCGTCTCGATGACGACAACTGGACCTTCGACGACTCCGCCGCGACCTTCCTCTCCGACGGCGGACCGTGCGACAGCTTCCAGGACGCGAGCTTCAAGCCATCCAACTACGAGGACCCGGGTCTCGACGACTTCACCTCGGCGGGCGGCCCCGCCGGGCCATATCTGAACTCGCTTGCGCTGCTAGCCGGCGGCTCGCCCAATGGCGCCTGGAATCTCTTCGTGTTCGACGACAACTCGTCCTTCCATGGGTTCGACCTCTCAGCCTGGGCCCTGAACCTGGAGATCCAGCCGCCGCCCGCCACACCCGCTGCGCCTCAGGCGACCGGCCAGCGGGCCGCGGCACTCGCAAAGTGCAAGGCGAAGAAGACGAAGAAGACGAAGAAGGCGCGCAAGAAGTGCCGTCGTAAGGCCCAGGCGCTGCCGCTGTGAGGCGCATCGCCGGCCCACTCGTCGCCCTCGCGCTGCTCGTTCCGGCGCTTCCCGCGCAGGCGGCAACCCCGACGGTGACCGAGTTCAGCGACGGACTCAATCCCAGTGCCACCACGCTTTACGGAATCACCGCGGCGTCGGACGGCCGCCTCTTTTTCGCAAGTCAGTCCCCGTCCCAGCTGGGGGCCATCAACCCCACAAGCGCGTCCCCCAGCATCGCGATGACGACTAACACGCAGTTCGAGCCTGTCGGACTCACGTCAGGCCCAGATGGCCGCCTCTACTACGGCGCCTACACCCCGGGGATCACGATGCCGCAATTCTTGAGCTTCATCGGGGTGGCGAATCCCGGCAGCGGCAACAACTTCGAGCAGTGGTATGGAGCCGGCACCGACGCCCAGCCCAGATTCACGGCAACGTCCCCGGACGGGACGATCCGCGTGACTCAGCCCGGAAACAACGCCATCGGCCAGATTGGGCTGGCGAGCGGCGGTGACCCTCCGACTAGCGCACCCATCACTGGGGCGGACCCCATCCCAACGCCAAATGCTGCCCCGGAGCAGATCGTCGCCGGCCCCAGCGACACGAGCCCAACCGCGGGGCCGGCGATGTGGTTCACCGAGCACAACACCGGCAAGATCGGGAGGATCACGCGGGTCAGCGCGGGCGGTGGACCGGTGTCTGACTTCATCAACGAGTACGCGCTGCTTTCCCCTGGTCCGGAGGGAATCGCTCTCGGCCCTGACGGCAACCTCTGGGTGACCGAGTATGACCTGAACAAGGTGGCACGAATCACACCGCCGTCCACGTCCGCCGGGCAGGCGACGGCAGACGAATTCGCTCTCCCCGCGGGCTCACAGCCAGAGGGCATCGTCGCTGGCCCCGACGGCAACATCTGGATTGCCCAGACCGGCGGCAACCAGATCGTGCGCATGAACACGGCGGGGCAGGTGATCGGTCAATTCCCTGTCCCAGGCCCAGCCTGGATCACCACCGGCTCCGACGGGAACCTGTGGTTCACCGAGTACTCAAACGAAAAGATCGGGAGGATCACGAGCGGGCTCGACCCGCCGGCGTTCCAGAACACCGCCCCAATCACCGTGCCGGCCAGCGGCGACTCCGGGCAGGCAAGCGCCTATCCCTCGACCGTAGACGTCTCGGGCCTCCGGGGAAGGGTCTCCAAGGTCACCGTCCGCCTGACCGGAATCAGCCACACCTTCCCCGACGACCTCGACTTCCTGCTCCAGGGACCGGAGGGCCAGAACGTGATGCTCGCCTCCGACGCCGGGTCCCCCGCCGTCGCCGGGGACACCTCCTATCCGGCCAACGGGATCACGCTCACCATCTCCGATAGCGCCTCGAGGTCGCTCTCCGACATCGGCCCCCTTGTCTCGGGCTTCTACAAGCCGACCAACAACGCACCCGGCACAGGCGCGACGCAGGAGCTGAGTCCCCCTGCCCCGCCCGCGCCGTACGGCACGTCTCTCAGCAACTTCAATGGCACCGACCCGAACGGCACATGGAAGCTGTTCGTGCTCGACGACAACACCCACCTCGCCGGGAACACAAACGTCGGCAAGATCTTCGGTGGCTGGGGGCTGGACATCTCAACCAGCACCCAGCTCTTCGTCGGCAAGTCCGGTGCCGGCTCGGGGACCGTCACCAGCGTTCCCGCCGGCATCGACTGCGGCGGGTCCTGCACCTCGTCGTTCCCGTCAGGGGACCCGGTCGTCCTCACCGCGACCCCGTCCGCGGGCTCGCGGTTCGCTCAGTGGCAGGGCTGCGACTCGGTGAGCGGCAACCAGTGCACGGCCAACACGGACACCGACATCAAGAACGTGACCGCGTTCTTCGAGTTGAGCGGCGGAACCCAGCAGCCACCGCCGGCCTCGACTCCCGCACCCACCGTCGCGCCGAAGAAAAAGTGCAAGAAGGCCAAGAAGCGGTCCGCGGTAGTGGCCAAGAAATGCAAGAAGCGCAGGTAATCCAATGAAAGGGAGCAAGAGGCAATGAAGCACAGGGTGGGCATCCTTCTCTCGGTGACGGTCCTCTGCCTGGTGGCAGCGCCGGCCGCGCAGGCGACCTTCAACATGGATCCGCAGATCGACTTCACGACGGATCCGATCCAGGTCGGGTCCTCCGGCACCGGGACGCTCTCGTTCTCGAACGAGTCCACCGCGAGCGAGGATGCGGACTCCATCGAGCGAATCGTGCTCGAGCCGTCGTGCCGCCTCCCCGGCTCGACTCCGCCGTGCATCAACCGCGAGCCCGGCATCTTCTCGATCACCAATGCGACCGGTGTGGCCGGAACCTCGTGCCAGGGGCTTACGTTCAACGTGAATCTGGGCTCGGCCCCGTTCGGCGGGTCGCTCGAGTTCACCCCCACAGGGGGCCTGGGCACGATCCCGAACATGCCCGTCAGCGCGCAATGCAACATCAACTTCACCTACGCCGCCCTGGCCGTACCCACCTTCGACACCCAGGGTGAGGACGGGATCCAGACCGACCAGATCGCCATCGTCAGGGCGGAGCACAACGGCGGCGGCGCCGTCCTCTTCTGCTGCGGGACGGGCGACACCACGGTCACCCCCGCGCCGGCCACGACGCAGCAGCCGCCGCCGGCGGCAACTCCCACTCCGGCCCCGGCGCCGGCGCCGGCGAAGAAGAAGTGCAAGAAGGCGAAGAAGGGCAGCGCCAGCGCCGCCAAGAAGTGCAAGAAGAAGAAGAAGAAGTAGCGGCACCGGACTCCGAAACCGCTCCTATATAGGATCGGTTTCGTGCCGGACCACGACGTACTGGTGATCGGGGCGGGCCTCGCGGGACAGAGGGCCGCGCTTGCCGCTGCCGAGCAGGGGGTTTCCGTGGGCATCTTGAGCAAGGTCCACCCCGTCCGCTCGCACTCCAACGCGGCCCAGGGCGGGATCAATGCGGCGCTCAACCCGGATGACAGCTGGGAGTCGCACGCCTTCGACACGATCAAGGGCTCCGATTATCTGGCCGATCAGGATGCGGTCGAGATCATGTGCAAGGCCGCTCCAGAGGAGCTCCTGCACCTCGAGCACCTCGGCGTCACCTTCCACCGCAATGAGAAGGGAGAGCTCGGCACCCGCGCCTTCGGCGGCGCCTCGGCGGCCCGCACGTACTACGTCGCCGACATCACCGGTCAGGCGATCATGCACGTCCTCTACGAGCAGCTCATGAAGTACTCCGAGGACGTCGCCCGCTACGAAGAGTGGTTCACGACCGCATTGGCCACCGATGACGAGGGCAACTGCATCGGCGCGATCTGCCGGAACATCAAGGACGGCTCGATGGAGCACTTCGGCGCGAAGGCGGTGATCCTGGCGACCGGGGGGACCGGGCAGATCTGGCAGCCGACCACCAACGCCCTGATCTGCACCGGCGACGGCATGGCCCAGGCCTACGACATCGGGGCGAAGCTGATGGACATGGAGATGATCCAGTACCACCCGACCACGCTGGCGGGCAAGGGCTTCCTGATCACAGAGGGCGCCCGAGGCGAGGGCGCCCACCTGCTCAACGCCAAGGGCGAGCGCTTCATGGAGAAGTACGCGCCCAACAAGATGGAGCTCGCCTCCCGCGACGTCGTTTCCCGCGCGGAGCAGACCGAAATCAACGAGGGTCGCGGCTTCCCGGACGGGACGGTCGCCCTCGACATCACGGTGGTGCCGCGCAAGCGGATCCACGAGGCGCTCCGCGAGATCGTCCTGGTCGGCCGCGACTTCGCCGGCGTCGACATCACCAAGGAGCCGATCCACATCAAGCCCGGCAACCACTACGCGATGGGCGGCGTCAAGACCGACAGCGAGGGCCGCACCAACGTCCCGGGCCTCTACGCGGCCGGCGAGGTGGCCTGCGTCTCCGTTCATGGCGGCAACCGCCTCGGCGCCAACTCGCTCCTCGACACCCTGATCTTCGGCCGTCGCTCCGGCGTCGACGCGGCCGACCGCGCCAAGGGCCGGGAGCAGACGCACGTCCCCCACACGTTCCTGGAGGATGAGGAGGCCCGGGTCGACGGCATCCTCGCCCGCGAGAAGGGCTCCGGCCGTCGCGTTTCCGAGATCCGCAAGGAGCTCGGCGCGGCAATGGACTCGAAGGTCGCCGTGTTCCGCGACGCCGAGGGCATCAACGAGGCGCTCGAGATCGTCAAGAGGCTCAAGGAGGAGGCCGAGAGCGCCTACGTCGACGACAAGGGCAAGGTCTTCAACCAGGACATCCTCGGCGCGCTCGAGCTGCGCTACATGCTCGAGCTGGCCGAGTGCACCTGCGTCGGGGCGATCCACCGCACCGAGAGCCGCGGCGCCCAGTACCGGACCGACTTCCCGGAGCGAAACGACGAGGAGTGGCTCAAGCACATCGACCTGACCAAGACCGACGAGGGCCCCGAGATCAGCTACTCCGACGTGACCATCACCCAGTGGGAGCCGCAGGAGCGGACCTACTGATGAACCCGGGGTCAGACCCCATGAACCCGGGTCAGACCCCAGTAGGTTTTAGACGTGGCTGAGTTCACTCTCAAGGTGAGGCGCTTCCAGCCCGAGGAGGCCGAGGGCCCCTACTGGGAGACCTTCGACGTCGACCTCGACCCAACGCTCTCCGTCCTCGACGGCCTCCTCCAGGCGAAGGACCGCGACGACGGCTCGCTCGCCGTCCGCTGCTCCTGCCGGGCGGCGATCTGCGGCTCCTGCGGGATGAAGATCAACGGCCAGTCCGGCCTCGCCTGCAAGACGATGATCGGCGAGGCAAGCGAATTCGCGAACCGCAACAACGGCGGCGGGGAGCCCATCGTCGTCGAGCCCATGGGGAACATGCCGGTGATCAAGGACCTGGTGACCGACATGGAGTCGACCCACTGGACCAAGATCCGCCGGGTCACCCCGTGGCTGCTCCCAGAGGGCGATCCGCCCGAGCGCGAGTACATCGTCCCGCCGGAGTCGATGATCGACGTCACCCAGTCCATGGCCTGCATCCAGTGCGGCGCCTGCGTCTCCTCCTGCCTCTCGATGGAGGCCGACCCCGACTTCATCGGCCCTGCGGCGCTCGCCAAGGCCTATCGCTTCGTCGGCGACCCAAGAGATTCCGAGACCAAGGAGCGCCTCCACGACCTCGCCCAGGACCCGCACGGGATCTACGACTGCACCCACTGCTTCTCGTGCATCGACGCGTGCCCGAAGGGCGTAGCGCCGATGGATCAGATCATGCGCCTGCGCCGAGCCGCAGGCGGCGAGGGCATCGTCGACCAGAACCACGGCCACAACCACGAGATCGCCTTCACCAAGATCATCGAGAAGAAGGGGACCCTCGACGAGGCACAACTGCTCCAGGATTCGTTCGCGCCGGGGATCAAGGGCAAGCTCGCCCCGAAGCACGGCGCGGTCAAGGGCCTGCTCGAGTCCATCCCGACCGCGATCCGCGGCATCAGGACCGGCAAGATGCGCTCGCTCCCCAAGCTGATTCCGGGCGTCCACCCCAAGCTGCCGGGTGACGCGCAGAACCACGTCAAGCGGATCTACGCGCACACCGAGGAGCACAAGGTCGAGCTCAACCTCTATATCCGCGGCGAGGAGGCCGACGCCGACGAGAGCGTCCCCGAGGCCGAGGCGGTCCCGGAGACGGACGTCCAGCCCGAGCCCGACGAGCAAGGAGAAACGTGACCGACTTGAAGATGGCCTACTGGCCCGGCTGCGTCAGCCGCGGCTTCACCACCGAGCTGCACGGATCGATGGGCCTGGTGGCCGAGCGGCTGGGCATCGAGCTGGTCGAGCTCGACCGCGCGAACTGCTCCGGCGCCGGCGTGATCGCCGAGCACAACCAGGAGCTGGCCGACACCCTCAACGCCCGCACCTTCGCGCTCGCCCAGCAGACCGGCCTGCCGATGATGAACATCTGCTCGACCTGCCAGGGCGCGCAGTCCGAGTGCCAGCAGCGGCTCCGCGACTCCGAGTACCGCTCGCACATCAACGAGACACTCGCCGAGGAGGGGCTGTCCTACGACCCCGAGGGCTTCTCGAACAAGAACTTCCTCTGGGTGCTGGTCGAGGACTACGGCCTCGATCGCCTCAAGGAGCAGATCCAGCACCCCCTCGGGGGGCTGAAGGTTGGCCCGTTCTACGGCTGCTACATCCTGCGGCCGAAGCACAGGCTCGGCTATGAGGACCACCCGGAGCGCGACCTCTACATGGATCGCGTGATCGAGGCGCTCGGCGGCGAGGTCGTCGAGTACGACGGCGCCCGCAAGTGCTGCGGCTTCCCGATCATCACGATGTCCCGCGAGGTCTCCCTGCGGCAGGCCGGCACGCACATTGGCGACGCGATCGACGCGGACGCCGACTGCCTGGTCACGCCGTGCCCCCTCTGCCATCTCAACCTCGACATGCAGCAGCCCGAGGCAGCCAAGGTCGTCAACCGCGACCTGGGGCTTGCCGTCCTCCACCTCCCCCAGCTCGTCGGCCTGGCGCTCGGCTTCTCACCGAAGGAGCTGGGCATGAAGAAGCACATCGCCTCGACCAAGTGGGTCGAGGAGCGCCTCGAGCAGCCCGTAGCAGCATAGGATTGTCCCCCGGCTGAAAGGGGGATCGTGTCCGACACCTCTTCTCCCCAGCAACCTGAAACTGCGGCGCTGCGACTCGTGGCGCGCTGGGTGGAGGCGCACAACGACCGCGACATCGATGGGATGCTCGCCTGCGTCACGCAGGATGTGGAGTTCCACCCTCTGCGCCTGACGAGTGGTTCCGCCGATGTCTACGTCGGGCAGGAAGGGCTCCGCCTCTGGTTCGAAGACCTGACGAGCAGCACCCTCCGCCACGAGCTCCGGATGGAGCAGGTTCGAGAGAACGGCGAGGACGAGGTCCTCCTGGTCGGCTCGGTCGAGATCCCCGGCCACGCGACCGTCGCCGAGTTCTACGGGATCTACGACATCACTGACGGGCTGATCGGCCGCGCGCATCACTACCTGAGCGACCGCAGGACGATGGAGGAGCTCGGCATCATCCGGCCCTCGTAAGGTCCCGGGTGCATGGCGTCGACTCAACCGCCCGAGATGCGGCACCGCGTCAAGGTCCGCATCCTCGTTGTCGCCGCTGCGGTCCTCGCGTTCCTGGCGATCTTCACCAGCTGGATCGACCGCCAGTTGCTCGATACGAATCAGTGGGTCCACACGAGCGCCAGGATGCTCGAGGACAAGGAGATCTCCGACGCCGTGGCAACCTACTCGGTCGATCAGCTCTACGCGAACGTCGACGTCACGAAGCTGGTCAAGAAGCGGCTGCCCGGCGACCTCCAGCAGATTGCGTCGCCCGTCTCGGCCGGCATTCGCGAGGTCGCCACTCGCGCCGCGATACGGGCTTTCCAATCGCAGCGGGTTCAGAACCTCTGGCAGGACGCCAACCGCGTCGCCCACACCCAGCTGGTCGCCATCCTCGAGGACAAGAGCCAGGCGGTCTCGAGCCAGAACGGCAAGGTCGTCCTCGACCTCAAGCCGATCGTCTACCAGCTCGCCGATCGACTCGGCTTCAAGAAGCAGGTCGCGAACGCGGTCGCGAAGGGAGAGGAGACCGGTCACCTGAAGCCGGGCTTCGGTGAGCTCGAGGTCGCGGACTCTCAGAAGCTCGACACCGCACGGACCGTCACGAAGATCCTCAATGGGCTCGCCTGGTTCTTCACCATCGGCTCGCTGGCTCTGTTCGTCCTGGCGATGTGGCTCGGCAAGGGCCGCGACTGGGTCATCGTCCTGGGCTACGGCCTCGGCCTGATCGCGGCGGGGCTCGCGGCTATCGCGGTGCGGGCAATTCTCAAGGGACCTTTCGTCGACTCGCTCGCCAAGACCGAGGATGCCCGGCTCCCGGCACAGCACGCTTGGGACATCGGCACGTCGCTGCTCCACAGCATCGCGTCCAGCGTGATCATCTACGGGATCCTCTTCGTGATCGCCTCCTATCTCGCTTCGCCACAGAACGGAGCGGTCAGCATCCGCCAGGCCCTCGCCCCGACCCTGCGGGAGCGGCCTGGGATCGTCTGGACCGTCTTCGGGGCGGTCGCCCTGCTCGTCCTGATCGTCTGGCCGCCCAGCGGTACGCGCCAGCTCGTGCTGACGCTGCTCCTGATCGCGCTGGCGGGTGCCGGCATCGAGAAGCTCAGGAGGGCCACGGCGCGAGAGTTCCCGGACGCCAAGCGGGGCGATTGGATGACCGGGATGCGACGGCGGGCGCGGAGGGCGAGGAAGGAGGCCGGGCGACGCATGGGCTCGGCGATCCGGGAGCTCGGCTCGGACGACAAGCACCCCGACGATGCGAAGCTCGACCGGCTCGAGAAGCTCGGTGAGCTGAAGGCGAAGGGCGTTCTGACCGCGGCTGAGTTCCGCGAGGAGAAGAAGAGGATCCTGACGGACTAGGGCATGGTGCCGCCGCCGACGGCGAGTCCGGGATCCGCCTCCTCCGCGGGCCCATCGTCCGCCTCGATCCGCCGCTCGATCCACCTGGTCCCCAGCGTGTCGGTGGCGCCGTGGATCAGGATCGAGGCCAGGATCACGAACGCGGCCGCCTCGAAGATCGCATTGCCCTGCACGACGTTCGAGTTGAGCACCAGGACGGCGAAGAGCATGCCTGCCACCCCCTTCGGCCCGAACCACGCGATGAACGCCCGATGGGGCTTGGGCAGATCGACGCGGATGAACGCCAGGAAGATCGCGACGGGCCGCGCGATGAACAGGGCGAAGGCGATGAACACGATAAGCAGCGCGATGTCGCTGTGGTACCCGGTGGTGACGATCAGCGCCCCGAAGGCGAAGAAGGTGAGCACCTGCAGGATCGAGCTGATGTTTTCGCTGAAGACGACGAAGTCGTCGGCGATCGCCCGATCGGCCACACCGAGGGAGATCCCGCAGACGAAGGCCGCAATCAGCCCGTTACCGATCGTGACGTCCGCGATGCCATACGCGAGCAGCCCCACGCCGAGCGCGTAGATCCCCTCGTAGCGCCGCACGATCCCGCCGCCGGGTAGATGGTGGGTGAGGCGCCCGGCGGCCTGGCCAAGGACGATCCCGACCAGGGCCCCGAACGCCGCCTCGCCGGCGAGCTTGGCGGCCTCGGTCGCGGCGTTGCCGGCAGAGGCGAGGATGATGAAGAAGAGCACAAACGGCAGCGCCAGCCCGTCATTGAGCCCGGATTCCAGATTGAGCGCATGCCGGATCGATGCCGGCACCCGCTGTGAGGTGACTACCGAGGACGTCACCACCGGGTCCGTAGCCGCCAGCACCGACCCGAGCAGGAACGCCTCGGCCCAGCTCAGCGAGGAGAAGAGCAGCTTCGCCGCCAGGGCCAGCAGCACCAACGTGAGCGGCATCGCGATCACCAGCGCCCGGGCGACCGGTCCCCAGTGCACGACCAGGAGCTCGCGGTCGACGAAAAGCCCGTCGGAGAGCAGGGTGACGATCAGGGCAAGCTCGAAGAGATGGACGACCGCCTTGTCGCCGGCATAGACATGGATCGCGTCGACCTCGGCCAGGATCAGCCCGGCCAGCACCGAGAAGACCGCAATCGAGAGCACGGTCCCGCGCATCAGGCCGGAGAGCGCCGCGGCGATCGCGAGCAGGCCCCCGGCGAAGAGCAGGGCGGTGCCGAAGCCGACGTCCATGTGGGGCTTATACAGAGTCGGGGTGCGGCTCTCCCCTATCGACCCCCGTAGGTCTCAGCGACTAGCGCTTGTGGCGCTTCTTCTTGCACTTCTTCGACACGACCGCGCCCTTTTTCGCCTTCTTCTTCTTCTTGCACTTCTTCTTGTGGGTCGCGGGTGGCGGACTGGACGGCGGACTGGACGGCGGAGTGCCGTCCGGCGGAGGGGCACAGGTCGGCTGCGCGATCGAGAACTCGTCCGCACCGATGTCGCGGCGCTGGATCAGCGGGCAGGCGCCGTCACCGTCCAGCGCGCGGGCCTGGCCGTCGATGTCCAGGGCTCCCAGGGGCGGCGATGCGGTGTCCCCGGCGTCGATCATGGGCGACCCCGCGAGCAGATGGAAGTCGCCTCCGAGCACGTCAACGAACTGGGGATCGGCCGTGGTCTGGAAGCCGTCGCATCCCGCACCGGTCACCGGGCCACGCGAGAAGGAGATCGAGCAGGTACCGCCGTTCACCGACACGATCCCGATGTCCCCGACGATGGTTGAATCGAGGGTGATCGCGGCAGCGTCCGTGATGATGTCGCTGCTCGCCGCCGAATCGGCCACCACGGTCACATTCCGGATCGTGGTCGCGGCATCGCCGTCGTCGCCGCTGTCGCCGATCGAGATCGCCGATGTGCTCGCCCCGGCGACCAGATCGCTGTCCAGGATGACGGGCCCGGCGGTGTCGGAGACCACGATCCCGGACCCACCCCCGAAGATCCGGTTGCGGGTCACCGTCGCGGAAAGCGCCTGGGTCGGTCCCGAATTGCCGATCCTGAAGCCGTCGGCCCCGAGGCCCGGATCGTGGACGAAGTTGCCGGTCAGCGTCAGGTTGCCGGCCCCGGCGCCGACCGCGCTCGCCCGCATCCCGCTGAACTCGTTGCCGGAGATCGTCGGGCTTCCGCCGTTCACCTGCACACCCCTGAGGACGCCCGAGAAGGAGTTCCCTGAGATCGTCGGAGACCCGGTGCCAACCACGATCCCGACGTCCCCCCCGCTCGCGCCGAGATCCTCGAAGACGTTGTCGGTGATCGCGGTCATCGGCCCGAGCGCGGTGTTGATTCCGGTCAGGTCGTTCGTCTCGAACCGAAGCCCGCTGATCGTGCCCGCGTCGCAGCCGCTGCTGACGAAGAACGCCGAGGCGCTGCTCGCGTTGACCACAGGCCTGCCATCACTGCTCTCGGCGCCATCGACGAACTCGTCGGCGGCTATCGAGACGCCCCCACAGAGTGAGATGTTGTCGGCCGTGTAAGGGGTGGCGCTGTCATCGACCCGCACGGTGTTGCCGTTGCCTGACCCGCTGGCGATGCCGCTCCCGGTGACGAGCGTCTGACAGGGGTTCGCCTGCGGGCAGGCGGGATTGAGACTGGCGTTGGCGTCGTCGCCGGTGTCCTTGTCGACGAAGAAGTCTTGGGCCGGCGCAGCCCCGGCCAGAGCCAGGGAGGCTGCGGTGCACAGCGCGAGTGCGGCGGCGAGCCGGCGGATTCGTGACCTCATGGGATTGGAACCTCCTTGACCTCGGTTGCCTGTGTGCGTTCGGCGACATACGGGGGCAGGTGGGAGAGGGCCGCGTCTGCGTCCCCAGCCTCCACCGTCCACCAGATCTCGTGCGCGCCCGCGCCGTTGACGAGCATGCACGAACCGAACGTCCCGGCGTGGCGGAGAGAGCTGTCGAAGCCCTTCCAGGAAGCGAAGGCCACCCGGCATTCGTCGGCGCCGTGCCTGTGGGTGAGCATGAACCGCGGCATGTGGCGAGCATGCCGCGGGCGCGCCAACGGTTGTATCGGGGGAATCCCTGAACCTGCGCGGATCGCCTATTGGCCAGGTTTTTGGGGTGGGCAGGCGCGGTTACGTCGGGTACCCTCGCCCTGCTCAGCTAGGGGAGAAGGAAGCCTGTGCATTCGGGGTTGATCGGCCGGGATCGGGAGATCGCGGCGACGGAAGCGGTGTTCGACTCGCTCGACGGGGCGCCGACGGCGATCGCGCTAGCGGGTGAGCCCGGAATCGGCAAGACGCGGCTCCTGGCTGAGCTCTGCGACCGCGCCGACGCGCGCGGCTACCTGGTGCTCAGCGGGTGTGCGGCCGAGTTCGAGCGCGGGCTTCCCTTCGGCGCGTTCGCGGACGCGCTCGACGCCTATCTGGCAGCGCAGGGGCCGGCCCGTCTCGAGGGTCTCGGCCCGGACCGGCTGGGCGAGCTGGCCCAGGTCTTTCCCTCGCTGAGCGGGCAGGGAGAATCGCCCCCCGCGCCTCAGGACGAGCGCTATCGCACGCACGCCGCGGTCCGCGAGCTGCTGGCGTTGCTCTCGGCCGAGAAGCCGCTCGTCCTCGCGCTTGACGATCTGCACTGGCTGGACGTCGCCGGCATGGAGCTCCTCGCCAGCCTGCTGCGGCGGCCTCCGAGCGGACCCGTCTGCCTGCTGCTCGCTCATCGAGCGGGGCAGATCGGCACGCAGCTCCGGATTGCCGTCGACGAGGCTGAGCGTGACGGTCACCTCACGCGGATCGAGCTCAGGGGTCTGACCCTGGAGGAATCGCGTCCGCTGCTCGACTCGCTCGACCCGGCCGACCGGGAGGAGCTCTTCCGGCTGAGCGGCGGGAACCCCTTCTACCTGGAGGAGCTGGCCCGGACCGTGGGCGTCGGCGGCCTGGGTGCCCCTGCAACGGACCGCGTCGGGCCGGTCGAAGTACCCGAGACGGTCGGCGCGGCGCTCGCCCGCGAGCTACAGACGTTGCCGGAGCTCGCCGGCCGGCTCGCGAGGGGCGCGGCCATCGCCGGGGAAAGCTTCGAGCCCGAGCTCGCCGCGGAAGCGGCCGGGATCCCGGAGGCGGATGCGCTCGAGGCAATCGACGAGCTCCTCGGCCTCGACCTGCTCAGGACGACCGACGTGCCCCGCCGGTTCCGCTTCCGCCACCCGATCGTTCACTCGGCGGTCTACGAGTCTGCGAAGCCCGGCTGGCGGCTGGCTGCCCACGCGCGCGTGGCGGCCGTCCTGAAGAGCCAGGGCGCCTCGGCGCTCGCGCGCGCCCGCCATGTCGAATGCTCGGCGAAGCCGGGCGACAGCGCCGCGATCGAGCTGCTCACCGAGGCCGGCCGGATGGCACACCCGCGCGCGCCCGCCGCAGCCGCTCACTGGTACGACGCGGCACTGAGGCTCACACCGGAGGACGACTCCGGCGCCAGGCTCGCGCTGATGCTTCCGATGGCGCAGGCGCTCGGGTACGCGGCCCGGCTCGACGAGGCGCGCGCAACGCTCGATGAGATCCTCGACCTGATCGATCCCGGGCAGCTCGCCATCAGGGGCAAGGTCGTCGCCTCGGCCGCGCAGATCGACCAGCTGCTCGGCCACCACCAGGCGGCGCGGGACGGCCTCGAGACCGCGCTCGCGGAGATGCCCGCCTCGGCCGAGGCCACCGAACTCAAGCTGCAGCTCGCCGGGGCCTGCTTCTTCACCGGAGACTTCGAGGGCCTGCGACGCTGGATCTCCGAGGCTCTCGGGGAGGCCCGGGCCAGAGGGGATCGCGCGACCGAGGCGACGGCCACAGGCACGCTCGGGAGCGCCGGGTACATGACCGATGACCTCGATGCCGCCCGCGCACGCCTTGACGAGGCGGAGCAGCTATTGGAGGGGATCGAGAACGATCAGATCGCGGAACGTCTCCACTCGATCGTCTGGTGCGGGATGACCGAGGTCTATCTGGAGCGCTTCGACCGGGCCGCCGAGCTGTTCGGGCGGGCGATGTCGGTGGCTCAGGCAACCGGCCACGGGCACGTCACCACACTTACTCGCATCGGACAGGCCCTCGTCGCTCTCTGGCGCGGTGAGCTCGACGCGGCCACAGACCTCCTCGACGCTGCGGCGCAGCAGGCGCTGCTCACGGGCAACGACCAGTTCCTCACCTGGGCGCTCTGGGCGCGCTGCTGGGCAGCCACCCTCGCGGGAGACATCTCAGCCGCCGTGCGCCTCGGCGAGGAGTCCGTGAGGGTCGCAGGGGAGGCGCGGGATCCGATCTCGGCGTTCGCCGCCTGTCATTTGGCGGAGGCGAGCCTGGAGGCCGGCGACGATCCTGCGCGGCTCCGCGACGAGGTCATGCAGGCGGTCGGGGGTCCGGACATGCCCCTGGTCGAGCGGGGATTCAAATCCCGCTGGTACGAACTGCTCACGCGCATCGAGCTCGCCGGCGGCGACCTGGCGAGGGCGTCCAACTGGGCAGGCCTGGCGGCCGAGGCGGCAGAAGGGATCGGACTCGAGGGACGCAGCTCGGAGGCGCTTCGCGCACGGGCGGCTGTTGCGCTCGCCCGTCAAGATTTCGAGGCCGCGGGCGCGGCGGCAATCCAAGCGGTGGCTCACGCCGAGCGGGGTCATCTTCCGATCGATGAGGCCCGCGCCCGCATTCTCGCCGGCCGGGCGCTGGCGCACACCGACCGCGGCGAGGCGATCGCGCAGCTCGAACGAGCACACACCCAGCTCGAGGCGGCCGGGGCGGCTCGCTGCCGCGACGAGGCCGCCAGCGAGCTGCGCGCGCTTGGTCAGCGTGTGGCGAGGCCGAAGCGGAGCCGCGAGTCGATGGGCGAGGGCGTCGCCTCCCTGAGTACGCGGGAGCGCGAGGTCGCGGAGCTGGTGGCGCTCGGCCGCACCAACAAGGAGATCGCTGCGGAACTCTACCTGAGCGAAAAAACCGTGGAGAGCCACCTCTCACGGATCTTCGGCAAGCTCGGGGCGTCGAAGCGCGCGCAGGTGGCGGCCGCGATGGAGCGAAGCAGGGAGCCGGCGGCGAGCTAGCTCAAGCCGCCGCGCGCTTCGGGTGCCGGTGCTTCTTCTTCCGCTTGCACTTCTTGTGCTTGTGCTTCTTGTGAGCCTTCGCCGAGGCGGCGCCACGGTGCTTCCTCTTGTGGTGCCTCTTCTTGCGCTTGCAGTGCGATGCCGGCCGGGGGCAGCTCGGCTGGTTCAGGATGTCCCTGCCGAAGGGCTTCAGCCCGGCGGCGGCCGCGTAGCCGAGGTGGGGCAGCCCGAAGTCGTCCTCGACCCAGCGCAGCAGGCTGTAGTGGTTGTAGGCGTCCTTCGTGACCGTGCCGGGCGTGATGCAGGGCGACAGGGCGACGGCGCCGGTCTTTCCCCCGCCGGGGCCCACGGTGAGCGCGCCCGGGTTCACGGTATTGGGACCGGGCTGTTCGCCGCAGCAGGCGGTCGCATCGCCCGACCCGCTGCCGCCCTCGGCCTCGTCGAAGGTGATCAGGATGAGCCCATGGTCCCGGTACGCCGGCGACCTCATGATCTCGGGCACCAGGCTCCGCAGGAACGTGTTCGCCTGAGGCATCCCACCCGAGCCGCCGTCGGCGCAGGTCGCATCGTGCCCGTCGTTGCAGAGGTCGGGGGTGATGAAGGCGTAGCTCGGAGTCGTCGACTGCGAGCCCAGGTCCGGGGCGAGATGGCTCAGGTCGACGTCGTTCTGCTGGCAGGTGGGCAGGTCGGTGATCCCGTGGAAGTAGACGAACGGGTTGTGCCGGGCGGCGTACTGGTCGTTCGCCCGGGCGCTCTGCGTCGAATCCCGCGCGTTCAGGCTCGGATGGCGGCAGGTCGCGGGCTCGGACGGGGCCGAATTCGCCATGTCCTGCATGTAGCCCCGCCAGGTGAAGCCGTTGCCCTCGAGCTGCGTCGCGACCGTCCCCACCCCCGCCGGGTAAACGCAGCCGGTGCCGATGAACTGGCCGTTCGAGGTGGGCAACCCGGGAAGAACGTCGTGGTAGATCTGACAGTCAGCCTGGTTCTCGAGGGTCGGAGCCTGACCGCTGATCATGGCGATGTAGTTGGGGAGGCTTGCATGCGCGATTCCGTAGTAGTTGGGCACGAACGCCCCCTTGCTCTTCAGCGTGTCGGCGAGGTATGGGATCTCGGTGTCCGATCCGAAGGTCGCGCTCTCGCTCTGGTTCTCGAGGACGACGATGAAGACGTGCTTCACGTGCGGCACGTCGGCGCTGGCCGCCGAGCTCGAGCCGGCCATCAGGTTCGCCGCGAGCAGGGCGACGAGGACGAGCAGCCGGCTCATCGGCCTGGCTGCCAATCCGAGACCTGCCTGCCGAGCCGCTGCACCGTGCTGCCCGAACTGGAGAAGACCTGATCGGGCTTCGCGGGCGACGTCGGATAGCCGAAGTGGTCGAGGTAGGTGAGCATCTCGGGCGAGCCGATGTGCAGCCCCTCCCCCTTCTCGGCCTCTCGCGCGGCCGAGTCCTCGCCGCCGGCTCCCTCCGAGGCGTGCGGAACCGCACAGGGAAGGGTCACCGGCGGGGCGGGATTGGGCAGCTGCGGCACCTCGAACCTCGGATGCGCCCAGTCGAATGACTGGCCGATGTTCGACGCGTAGCGGTGTCGCCTGCTGAGGTAGCCGAGGCCGAATCGGTACGAGATCAGCTTGAGGATCGACTCGTGGGTCACGGTCATGTGGCTGACGTGACCGCGCCTCGCGTAGGGGGAGATCGCCACGCCGGGGACCCGGAAGCCGGTCACGCCGAAGTTCTCCTCCAGGTTCGAGCTCGACCGGTCGTCCGGCACGAACCGGGGCGAGACGTGGTCGAAGAAGCCGCCCCACTCGTCGTAGTTGATGAACATGGCGCCGCGCCGAAACTGCGGTGACGAGATGAATGCATTGGCGATGTTCGCCATGAACGACTGCCCGATCCGGATGTCGCCGTGCGGATGCTCGTCGCCCGAGAGCCCGTTCCCGCCGCCCCCGTCGAGGAACATCGGATCGACGAAGGCGAGGTTGGGCAGGTTGCCCGCCGCGGCATCGACGTAGAACTCGGAGACCGGCTTGATGATCGGCAGGAAGCGGGGACCGAAGATCCCGATGAAGGGGAGGTCGCTGAAGTAGTAGATGACGCTGTGGCCGGCGGCCATCATCAGGTCCCAGATCGTCTGCTGGTGATAGAGGCCGCCGGTCGGGAGGGCAGCGACCACGTCCGCGGGCGAAGCGTTCTCCTTGGCCCCGCCCGAGGTCGCCGAGTGCATGTACTGCCGGTTGGGCCAGGTCGGGCCGAGCAGCGAGCAGAAGTAGCGGTCGTACAGCGTGAACGCGTCGGCGACGGCCGGGATGAAGGGCAGGTCGCCCTCCTCGTAGTAGCCGAGGGCGAACTCGTCGCTCGCCTTGAAGAAGCCGTCGAGCTTGCCGCCGTTGTACTCGAGCCGGGCCCCGTTCCACTCGTGGTTCGGGTCCTCGAACGCGCAACCCTGGAAGTCCGGGGCGAGGGAGTGGGTCGGATGCTGGTTGCCCGCCTCGTCGGGATAGCTCAGGCCGACGTTCCGCGCATCGGCGTTCGGGTGCCAGCCGAAGTAGTGATCGAAGGAGCGGTTCTCCTGCATCAGCACGACGAAGGTGTCGATGGGCATATTGGACGGGCTCGGGAAGGGCACCGACGCCTGAACCCGCCCCGCGTGGTGAACCAGGGCGTCGACGGGCCAAGCGCCGGCCAGCCCGGCCGCCCCGGCGACCGCTGCGGTCTTCGCCAGGAACTCCCTGCGGCGTATCGCGTCGTCCGTCACGGTGCGATCACCCGCTCGCAGTCGATCACGCCGTCCTCGGCTCGGTCCACGTAAACCGTGTCGTTTCCGGCGCCGCAGTCGATCTCGTCCAGCTCGCCGTTGCGCGCGTTGATCACGTCGTTGCCCGGCGACCCCTGCTCGACGCCGTCAACCATGTTGATTTGGTTCCTGCCCGCTCCGCCGGCGATGTGGTCGTTCCCGGGCCCGCCGGAGAGGATGTCCTTGCCGGGCCCGCCCCGCAGCCTGTCGCGGCCCTTGCCCCCGAGGAGGGTGTCGTCACCGGCGTTGCCGAAGATCCGGTCGCGGCCTTTCTTCCCCCTGATCAGGTCATCGCCCGCGCGGCCGAAGATCCGGTCTCGCTTCTTGGTGCCCTTGATGACGTCGCCGGATGAGCTGCCCTTGATCGTCTTGGCGACGACGATCGTGCCCGCGCCGAGAGCGAAGGCGAGCAGCACGCAGACCGCGACCAGCAGGGCCTGGGGCCTCTCTCCCTTCCCGCGCCCCCTGGAGCCGGGGTTTTTGGCGTGGCCCCTCAAGTCCCGGCGAATATAGCCCCGCCGGCGTGGCCGTGCGTCATCTGCCTGTGAAGGAGTTGAGAAGCGCTTAGCCCAGGCTGGCGCCGGCGGGAACCCTGACCAGGTCCCGCTCGTGCAGCAGCTCGGCGACCTGGACCGCGTTGGTCGCCGCCCCCTTGCGGAGGTTGTCCCCCACCACCCAGAGGTTGAGGCAGCGCTCGTGCGAAGGGTCGCGTCGAATCCTGCCCACCAGGACCTCGTCGCGACCGGCGGCGGCGATCGGCAACGGATAGATGCCCGCGCCCGGGTCGTCGAGGACGATCAGGCCGGGGAACTCGGAGAGGAGCTCGCGGCAGTCCTCCGGTGAGAGGTCCTTGGCGGTCTGGATGTTGATCGACTCGGAGTGCCCGGTGACCACGGGCACCCGAGCGCAGGTCGCCGAGATGCCGACGTCCTCGGAGAGATCGAGGATCTTCCGCGTCTCCGCCATCACCTTGCGCTCCTCGGTCGTGTAGTCGTCGCCGTCCCTGAAGGTTTCGACCTGCGGCATGACGTTGAAGGCCACCTGGTGCGGATAGACCTCGGGCGGGTCGATCGACTTGCCGTCGAGGATCGCCTTGGACTCGGCCTCCAGCTCCAGGATCGCCTTCCGTCCGGTACCGGAGACCGACTGATAGGTGGAGACGATCAGCCGCTCGATCCCGGCCGCCTCGAGGATCGGCTTGAGCGCGACCATCATCTGCATGGTCGTGCAGTTGGGGTTGGCAACCAGGCCGTTGTGATCGGCGACGGCCTCGTCGTTGACCCCCGCGACCACCAGCGGGACGTCCTCGTGCATGCGCCAGAAGCTGGTGTTGTCCACCACCACGGCCCCGGCCTCGATCCACTTCGGCGCCCACCCCGAGCTCACCTTGCCGCCCGCCGAGGAGAGAACCAGATCGAGGCCCTGGATCGACTCGTCGGTCATCTCCCGGACCTCGAGCTCGCCGCCGGCGAACTTCACCTTGCTCCCGGCCGAGCGCGCGGACGCCAGCGGCCTCACCTCGGAGGCCGGAAACTTGCGCTCCGCCAGCACCCTGAGGATGGTCGACCCGACCGCGCCGGTGGCGCCGGCGATCCCGACCCGGTATTCGCCCTTCGAGCTCATGCCCAAAGGGTACGGATCAGACGGGGCCTACTTCTTGTGCTTCTTCTTGCACTTCTTCTTGGCGACCGACGCCTTCTTGCCCTTCTTGTGCTTCTTGCACTTCTTCTTCTTGGGCGAAGGAGCGGGCTGCGACGGGGTCGGAGCCGGCGGCCCCGGCGGGGTGGGACAGACGAAGGTGGGCGTCGTCTGCTCCGCGCACTGCTTCTGCACCTCGACCGCGCCAATGTCGGTGCCGTCGAAAGGCTTGATCCCCGAGAACACGACCGGGCGCGTCAGACCGCGCTGATCGTGAGTCGCGTCGGTCTGCTGGGCGGCCGTGCCCTGGTCGATCACCGGGCTCGTCGCGGCCGGGACCATCGTCGCCGTCGCCCCACCGTGGCTGCCCAGGGCCCCGAGCTGCGGATCCACGTGCATGACGTTCATGTGCGTCGGATCGAAGCACGCAACGAAGGGGCCCGGGTCGCCCGGGAACTCCAGGTTCGGCCCGTTGTCCGCGAGGGGAACATCGAGGTCGCAGTTCGTGCCCGCCGAGCCGATCGGGTTGGCGATGATCGTGTTCGAGAAGCTCTTGCTGCCGGTCCCGGTGTTCGCGTAGACATTCAGCCCTTGAACATCGGTGGTTGCGGAACCTGGGTCGAGCCCGTTGCCCGCGATCGTGTCGCTGATGAAGTTGTCGTCGGTCCCCATAGCTTGGTCGGCGATGCCGCCGCCCCTGGTCAGCGGCGTCGCGCCACCGGTGGACTTCATCAGGTTGTTCGCGATCGTGCTCAGCTCAACGTCGACGGCACCGGTGCCGTGGACCAGGAGGCCGCCTCCCTGTGCCTGAAGGCTGGTGCTGGTGCCGGTGGCGGCCGCACTCCCCAGGTTGCCGCTGATCGTGCTGTGCTTGATCGTGACCGCGCCGTCGGTGCGGATCCCGCCTCCGTCTCCTTCGAGCGATCCGCTGTCGCCGGAGGAGGAGCCGAGCGCCTGGTTGCCGGAGACGACGCTGTTCTGCAGGGTCACGTCACCGCTTTGAATCTCCATACCCCCACCGAGGGCGAGCACGTTCGCGGTGCCTCCGGCGGTGGCGATCGCCTGATTATTCGACACGTTGGAGTCCGTGAGGGTGACCGCCGCGCCGAGTGAGAAGATCCCACCGCCCTGCGCCACGATCGAGCCCGACGGTCCGGTTTTCGTCTCCGTGTTCCCGGTCACGCTGGAGTTGTTCAGGTGCAAGGTACCCGCGATGGCTCTGATGCCGCCTCCGCTGCCGCTGGTATCGCTCCCATTGCTGATCGTGAGCGAGTTCAGGGTGAGGTTGATCCCGTTGCTGTTGATCACGCGGTGGTGCGAGTCGTCGGCGGCCATCACGGTCGCGGGCCCGGTGATGGCCACATCGTGTCCCGCGATTTCAAGGTCCCCAAACAAGGCGAGAGTGATGACCGGGTTCCCGCCGAGCGCGGGGGCGAACCCGATCTGGTTCTCGGAAGGTGAGCCGTTGGTCGGGCAGTCTTCGCTGAGCGCATCGTCGGCATTGGAGACGGCGACCGCCTCGCGCAGGGTGCATTGCCCGTCGGTGTTGGGAGTCGCGGTGTCGTCGGCGGTCGTGTCGACCGTGAGCCGGACGCCCGCCAACGCGCTTGTTGCGATGAAGAGCGAGGCGAGCATCGCGAGCGGTCCCGCAATCAGCAACCTCATCTTCATCGACCAGCGCTCCTTCCCCGGGGCCCCCTGAGCTGGGTCACCCTAGTCAGGCCCTCAGCGTTCAGTCAACCCTGATATTCGGGCCGCGCTCAGCCGCTGACGGTCGGGCGGTCGGTGCCGGTCGGCTCTTCCCTGCGGATCGCGTCGGCGCCCAGCTCGAAAGCGTCGTGGAGCGCCTCGACGGCCTGCGGCACCGAGTCGCCGCGGATCACGCAGGAGATCTTGATCGGCGAGGTCGAGATCATCTCGATGTTGATCTTGTTCTCGCCGAGGACGCGGAAGACCTTGGCGGCGACGCCCGGGTGGCTGCGCATTCCCGCGCCGACGATCGAGACCTTCCCCATGTTCCGGTCGCTCTCGATGCCGATCTCGGAATCCTCGAGCCGGATCGCCTCCTCGGCCGCCTCGAGCTCGTCGCCCTCGACGGTGAAGGAGAGGTCAGCGCCCCCGTCGTGAGAGACCGGCTCGTTCTGGATGATCATGTCGACGTTGATGTTGGCGTCGGCGAGCGCGCCGAAGATGCGGCCGGCGACACCGGGCTCGTCGGGCACGCCGGTGAGCGTGACGCGCGCCTCGTCGGTCGAGTGGGTGACTGCTGTTACCGAAGGCTGTTCCATGGTCTCCTGCTCGGAGACGACGAGGGTACCTGGGGCGTCCTTGGCCGAGCTCCGACAGTGGATCCGCACTCCGTGGTTCCGCCCGTACTCGACCGCTCGAAGCTGGAGGACGCGGGCGCCCGAGGAGGCCATCTCGAGCATCTCCTCGTAGGAGACGACCGGCAGCTTTCTCGCATCGGGCACGATCCGCGGGTCCGCGGTGAACACCCCATCGACGTCGGTGTAGATCTCGCAGACCTCGCCGCCGAGCGCCGCGGCGAGTGCGACGGCGGTGGTGTCGGAGCCGCCGCGGCCGAGCGTGGTGACATCGCGGCTCTCGGTGGAGACCCCCTGGAAGCCGGCGACGAGCACGATGGCGTCCTCGCCGAGCGCAGCCTTGATGCGATCGGCCCGCACGTCGATGATCCGCGCCTTGGTGTGGGAGGAGTCGGTGACGATTCCCGCCTGCGACCCGGTCAGCGAGATCGCCCGGTGGCCGAGATCGTTGATGGCCATGGCGCAGAGCGCGCAGGACTCACGCTCTCCGATCGAGAGCAGCATGTCCATCTCCCGGGGATCGGGCCGCGGGGAGATCTCGCGGGCGGCCTCGAGCAGGCGGTCGGTCGTCTTGCCCCGCGCTGACAGGACCGCGACGACCGGATGACCGGCGTCGCGCGCGGCAACGATCCGCCTCGCGGCGCGCTTGAGCTCCTCGGTCCCCGCGACCGAGGTGCCGCCGAACTTCATCACCACGATTCCGTCTGTCTTCTGGTCGGTTGCCATCAGCACCCGAGAATAGGCGAGCTTTAGATCTCGGCCACTAAGATCGCTGCCGAATGGCGCAGGACGCAGCGATTCGCGTATCCGGCCTGCACAAGTCTTACGGCGAGCACGAGGCGGTCAGGGGGATCGACTTCGAAGTCGGGAAGGGCGAAGTGTTCGGCTTCCTCGGCCCCAACGGGGCCGGCAAGACGACGACCGTCGAGATCCTCGAGGGCTACCGAGAGCGGACGGCCGGGGATATCTCCGTGCTCGGCATCGATCCGATGCGTCCCACTCGAGAGTGGCGGACCCGGATCGGCCTCGTCCTCCAGGAATGCGAGCTCAACCCGCTGCTCACGGTCGCCGAGACGATGCATCTGTACTCGAGCTTCTTTCCGAATCCGCGCCCGATTGACGAGACCCTCGAGCTGGTTGGCCTCGGCGGAAGGCGCGATGCGCGGGTCGGTTCGCTGTCCGGCGGGCAGCAGCGCCGGCTGGACGTCGGCGTCGGAATCGTCGGTAACCCCGAAGTGCTCTTCCTCGACGAGCCGACCACGGGCTTCGATCCGACCGCGCGACGGGACGCCTGGAACATGATCCAGGGACTGAAGGACCTGGGCACGACGATCGTGCTCACCACCCACTACATGGAGGAGGCCCAGCACCTCGCCGACCGCGTCGTGATCCTCCGCGAAGGCCGGATCGTGGCGGAGGGTGCGCCGGAGACCCTGGGCGACAAGCTCGGCCGAGAGACCATGATCCGGTTTCGGACCCCCGACGGCGTCGCTCACCGGGCCGCGGAGGCGATCGGCCGCAAGTCGGTCATCTCGGGCAATCAGGCGACGATCGCGACCACCGACCCGCAGCACGACCTCCACCGGCTGCTCAACTGGGCCGAGGGCGAGGGAATCGAGCTGCCGGATCTCGAGGTCAGACGGCCCAGCCTCGAGGACGTCTTCCTCGAGGTCACGTCCGATCCGCGGGTGGACGGCGGATGAACGACCTGCGGCTCGTCCTGATCCAGACGAAGTACGCGCTGCTGGCCACGCTCCGGACCCCGCGGGCGATGCTGTTCGGGGCGCTCTTCCCACTCATCTTCCTGCTGCTCTTCAACTCCCTCTTCACGAACGGAGGGCCGCAGACGACGACGGTCGCGGGGCACACGATCGATGTCCACGCCTACTTCACGGCGGGGCTGATCGCCTACGCGCTGGCGCTCTCCTGCTTCAGCACCCCCCTCATGGCGCTCGTCAGCCAGCGCGAGCGGGGTCAGCTCAAGCGCCAGCGTGGGATGCCGGCGCCGGTGTGGACCTTCGTGGCCTCCCAGGTGCTCCGCTCGGTCGTCTTCGCGCTGGTCGTGGGCGGGATCATGATCGCGATCGGGATCATCTTCTACGGCGTTCATCTGCCGGCGCAGACGGTCCCCGGCTTCATCATCTGCCTCGCCCTCGGAACCGCCACGCTCTCCGCGCTCGGGATCGCCGCCACCTCGCTCGCCAAGAACGAGGACAGCGCTCAGCCGATCGGGGCGTTCACCGTGGTGATGCTCTCCTTCGTCTCGGGGATCTTCATCGCGCTCGACACGCTCCCGAGCTTCCTGCAGGAGGTCGGGCGGCTGTTCCCGCTCTACCACCTCGCCCAGGGCCTGCAGTCGACGGTCGCCCAGAATCCGAGCGGGATCGGCCTGTCGGCAAGCGATGCCGTCGCCCTCGTCATCTGGGGCCTCGCCGGCATCTGGGTCGCCACCCGCCGGTTCAAGTGGGAGCCGCAGGGCCGCGCCGCCGAGGCTGCGTGACCGACGTCACACACGGCTGATATATCGGATTGATATATCTGGTGGCGCCATGGAACTGAACGCCACCGGCAAGGTCATAGTGGGAATGCTGTCCGCCAGCCCGCGGTCCGGCTACGAGATCAAGCAGTTGGTCGACACCTCGGCCCGCTTCTTCTGGGCGGCGAGCTACGGCCAGATCTATCCCGAGCTCAAGCGCCTCGAGGCGGAGGGCCTGATCACCGGCAGCGATTCGGCCCAGGGCAACCGCCAACGCACCACCTACAAGCTGACCGCCAAGGGCCGGAGGGCGGCGAAGGAATGGATCTCCGGCGACTCGGAGGTGCTCGAGTCTCGCGACGAGGGCCTGCTGCGTCTCTTCTTCTCCGGCGCCGTCGAACCGGCTCTGACCGCGGAGATCGCCCGCAAGCGTGCGGCGACCTCGCGGGCGAAGGCAGCCGAGCTCCGAGCGATCCAGCAGGCGATCGACGAAACCGGCGAGCCGGAGGGCCCCGACGCGAAGCCGGATGCCGGATCGCTGCTGGTGCTCCGGTTCGGCATCGAGATGAGCGAATGGACGGCGGAGTGGTTCGAGCGCGCCGCGGATCAACTGGAACGAGAAACCGATCGGGCGGCCAAAGCCGCCGGGGGGAGATAGGACATGTTCAACTCACTGGCATCGCTGGCTCAGCGCCGTGGCAGGCGCGTGGTCATCTTGGCGGCGGTCTTCTTCGTGATCGCCGGCGCGATCGGTGGAGGGGTCGCGAGCAAGCTCGCGCCCTACGGAGCGGACGACCCCGGCACGGAAAGCGTCAAGGCGCAGAACCGGCTCGAGGACGACGGCTACCGAGCGGCCAGCGTGATCGTGATCGTGCAGAACACCTCCCCCACCACCCCAGCCGGGCGTCAGCGCGTCGCGCAACTCGAGTCGCAACTCAAGCGGAATCCGGACGTCGCCTCGGCGGCGAGCTATCTCGACACGCACAACCGCGACTTCGTCTCGCGCCAGGGCGATATCACCTACATCGCGGTCAGTCTGAAGGCGACGGACGACAAGGCTCAGCAGGACGCCGCGAAAAGGATCGCCGACGACCTCGAAGGCCGTCCCGGCATCAGCGTCGGCGGCATCGCCTTGGCGCAGGAACAGGTGAACAAGCAGGTCGAGAAGGACCTCCGGATGGCCGAGCTGCTCGCGTTCCCACTGCTCTTCCTGCTCTCTCTGCTCTTCTTCCGCAGCGCTGTCGCCGCGCTCCTGCCCCTGATGATCGGAGGCCTGGCGATCGTCGGCACCTTCCTGATGCTGCGCCTGGCGAACGAGGTGGTCGACGTCTCGGTCTTCGCACTCAACCTGACGACCGGTCTCGGACTCGGGCTCGCGATCGACTACAGCCTGTTCGTCGTCTCGCGCTACCGCGAGGAGATCGCGAAGACCGGCCCGGGCGCCGAGGCGATGCGCCGAACCATGAACACGGCCGGCCGTACGGTGCTCTTCTCCTCGATCACCGTTGCCGTGGCCCTCGCCTCGCTGCTCGTCTTCCCGCAGCGCTTCCTCTACTCGATGGGCCTGGGCGGAGCGCTCGTCGCGCTGTTCGCCTCCCTGATCGCCCTGACCGTGCTCCCGGCGGTTCTCGCCCTGCTCGGCAACCGCGTCAACGCGCTGGCCCCGGGCTTCCTGCAGCGCCGCGCCGAGCGCGACGCGACCCACATGCAGGACGGCTTCTGGTACCGGCTCTCCCGCTTCGTCATGCGCCGGCCGGTCGGGGTCGCCACCGTCACCGCCGTCCTCCTGTTGGTGCTGGGAATCCCGTTCTACTCGCTCAAGTTCACCTCGGTCGACGCCCAGGTGCTGCCGGAGAGCGCCAGCGCCCGCCAGGTGGACAACGTGATGCGAGCCGAATTCCCGCCGTTCCGCGACACCCCGAACCAGATCCTGGTCGAGAACGCGAATCCGAAGGCGCTGGCGGCGGTCGGCCGCCAGATCTCCGGGGTCAGCGGTATCGCCGAGGTCCAGCCGGCGGTGCCCCTGCCCAATGGCGACGCCGTGATCCAGGCCTACTCGACGGAGAGCTACATCTCGGACACGAGCCGGAATGCGGTGAAGACGCTGCGAGACCTGCCGGCGCCGGCCGGAACGCAGCTGCTCGTCGGAGGTGCGGCCGCTCACTTCGTCGACCTGCAATCGAGCCTCTCGTCACACGCCCCGATCGCGCTGGCGATCGTGATCGTCGCGACGCTGATCGTCCTCTTCCTGATGACCGGGTCGGTGATCCTGCCCGTCAAGCAACTGCTCATGAACGCGCTCAACCTGAGCGCCACCTTCGGGATCCTGGTCTTCGTCTTCCAGGACGGCCGGCTCGAGGGCCTGCTCGACTACCGCGGCCAGGGCGCGCTCGAGCAGACGATGCCGATCCTGCTGTTCGCCGTCGTCTTCGGGCTCTCGACCGACTACGGCGTCTTCCTGCTCTCCCGGATCAAGGAGGCCCACGACTCGGGGATCAACAGCTCGGAGGCGGTCGCCGTCGGGTTGGAGAGGACCGGGCGCATCGTCACGGCGGCCGCGCTCCTCTTCGCGATCGCGGTCGGCGCCTTCGCGACCTCGCAGATCATCTTCATCAAGGAGAACGGCGTCGGCACCGCGATTGCCGTGCTGATCGACGCCAGCCTGATCCGTGCGCTGCTGGTTCCCTCACTGATGGAGCTGCTGGGCGATTGGAATTGGTGGGCGCCCAGGCCGCTGCGGCGCCTGCACTCCCGCTTCGGATTGAGCGAGACCGGGCCGGGCCCGGCCGCGGGGGAGGCCGCATGAACGGGATCGAATCCGCGCTCGAGCGCAACCGGAGCTTCGCCGCCACCGGTGGCCACGAGGGCGCCGTCGTCTTCCCGAATCTGCGCCTGTTCGTGGTCACGTGCGTCGATCCCCGCGTCGACCCGGCTCACTTCCTCGACCTCGGGCTCGGCGACGCGGTGGTCGTCCGCAACGTCGGCGGCCGAGTCACGCCGGAGGTGGTGAACGACGTGGCCTTCATCGGCCAGATCGCGGAGAACCTCGTGCCCGATGGGCCGCTGTTCGAGGTCGCCGTGGTCCACCACACCCAGTGCGGGGCAGCCGCTCTCTCGGACGAGGGCTTCCGGCGCCGCCACGCGGACCGGACCGGCGCCGACGAGCTGGCCCTCGCAGACCGAGCGATCCTGGACCCGGTCGACACCGTCACACGCGACGTCGAACGGCTTCGGTCGGCGTCCGCCGTCTCCCCGCGAATCCCCCTTTCGGGCCATGTCTATGACGTTGTCACCGGCCTGGTGGAGACGATCGTCCCCAGCGGCAGCCGCTCGGCTGCCTGAAATCACGCCGCCACACAGGGAACTGCCCACGCTGGCGGCGGGGGCCGCGGGTATCCTGGGCGGCCTTGACCATCGCCACGGCCATCTTCCTGATCGCGATCGGCGCCATCCTGCGCTACGCGCTCAACGTCAATTCCGACGTGATCAACATCCAGACCGTCGGGTTGATCCTGATGATCGCCGGCGGCGCCGGCCTGGCGCTGTCACTGCTCTACGAGCTGGTCCAGCAGGGCGGGCCCCCTAAGGACCGGGACGAGGCTCCGCAGCGCCGCAGCGGTTACGACGACCCGACCCGCCGCATGTAGCTGATGGAGCCGGCCACGCTACGCGTGACCGGCTCCATCAGGCTAGTGCTGGCAGTACCCCGTCGGGATCGCGACTCCATCCGCCGGATAGTCGACGTGGCCGCTGCTTCCCAGGCTGGTGTCGCCAGCGCGGGTGTCCGTGTGGCTCACGCCGTCGGACGTCACGTAGGTGATCGTGTAGTCCGTGTGAACCGAGCCGCCGACCGTGTAACAGACGCCGAAGCTGAACGGCCGGTGCTGCTTGGCGTTCAGATCGGTGAATGTCTCGGTGCCCGCCGGACCGGTCAGGTCAGGCGAGAGGTCGCTGGCGGGAATCGCGTCGCTGCCGTTGCCGGCCATGCGACCGCTCGAATCGAGCACGAACAGGTCCATGTCGACGTCGTCGGCACCGCCGTTCGACCAATTGAGCGTCGCGCGAACCACCGAGACCGGCGGCGACTTCTTGCGCTTCTTACAGCGCTTCTTCTTCGCCGACGAAGCGTGGTTCTTCTTCTTTTTCTTCTTGCACTTCTTCTTCGCCGCGACGGCATTGCCGCCGGAAGCACTGGCGCTTCCACCGACGGTCGCAGTGATCATGAAAGCCCCCAGCGCCATGAGCGCCAGCAGGACAAGCCCCTTGTTCCTTCTCATTTCAGTTCCCCTCTCCGGCTGTCACCGGTTTTCGGGCGAGCCTACTAGCGGGCAGGCTCGCCGTGTGTGTGAGTTGGATCAATGTCCGCTAGCGCGTGCAGAACCCCGCGGGGATCGGAACGCCGCCGAGATATTCGAAGCGGGCGGTCCTCCCCGGGCTCTGGCTGTCCCCGTGAACGACGAGGTCGGCGGTCACGTAGGTGAGCGTGAAATCGGTGTGGACCGAACCGCCGCAGATCCATGTCCACGTCATCGGCGCCGCCGTTCGACCAGGTCAGAGTCGCGCGGATGACCGGCGAACGCTGAGCGTCAGCAAGGGTGAGCGCCGCCACGATGCAGGCGGCGAAGATTCCCTTCTTCGCTCTCATGCTTCCCCCTGATTCGGTCAGATGGTTGTGAGTACCACCTGAATACGGGGACCTCTACGAGAGGGATTGCCTTCCCGCCAGCGCCTTGCCGAGGGTGACCTCGTCGGCGTGCTCAAGATCCGCTCCGACCGGCAGCCCGCTCGCGAGCCTCGTCACCGAGACCCGGTCCCGCAGGGCGTCGGCGATGTGGAGCGCGGTCGCCTCGCCGGTCGTGGTCGGGTTGGTGGCGAGCACCACCTCCTTGACATCATCGTTGACGCGGTCGATCAGCTCGGCGATCCGCAGGTCCTCCGGGTCGATCCCGTCGATCGGCGAGAGCGCGCCGCCGAGCACGTGGTAGAGGCCGCGGTACTCGCCGGTGCGCTCGAAGGGGATCACGTCTGCGGGTTCCTCGACCACGCAGATCACCGATTGGTCGCGACGGGTGTCCTCGCAGATGCGGCAGCGCGGGCCCTCCGCCAGGTTGAAGCAGACCTCGCAGAGGCCGACCTTCTCCTTCACCTCGCGGATCGCGTCGGACAGTCCGAGGGCGTCCTCGTCACTCGCCCGCAGGATGTGGAAGGCGAGCCGCTGCGCCGTGCGCTGTCCGATCCCGGGCAGCTTGGAGAGCTCGGCGATCAGCTGGCTGATCGGTCCCGCGTACATTGGGTCAGCCTAGCCGTGGCGCAGGGCGGGTCCGGGCTCCACCGCTAGAGCGCCGGGCACTCCATCGTCCCCAGCGCGGGCGCGCCGCCACTGTTGCCGTACACGGCGTTGAAGCCCTCTCCACCGGCCTGCGAGTCGGTGTGGTGCCGTCCGTCCGTGGTGACGTAGGTGAGCATGTAGGCCACCGGGAGCGTTCCGTTCTGGTGACAGACACCGAACCTGAACTTGCGCGCCCCCGGCCTCCTCCAGAGCAGGTCGGTGAACCTCTCCGTCCCGGAGGGATTTGCGTCACTCCGGGAGATCTTCGACCTGGTGATCCCATTCCCGGTGGGCGTGGTCACACCGTGACTGCCGAAGACATACAGGTCATAGTCGGTGTCGAAGTCGCCACCGGACCAGGTCAGCGTGGCGCGAACCCGTGAGACCGGCTTCTTGCAGCTCTTCTTGTGGACCGGGACACCGTGGACCCTGCATATCTTCGACTTCACCGCGACGGGAGTCGACGCGCCGGCGCGGGCGGCCATACCTGCGGTCATGACGAGCAGCGTGAGGAGCGCCGCGGCGATCGCCCGCCCGAGCCGTGCCCTGCTCCCCTTCATCACATCCCCGGCAACCCGGGAAGGCCGCCGCCCCCGCCGAGGCCGGCGATGCCGCCCATGCGGCTCGCCGCCAGCTCCTGCGCGGAACGAAGCGCCTCGTTGACCGCCGCGGCGACCATGTCCTGGAGCATGTCGACGTCCTCGGGGTCAACCGCCTCGGGTGAGATCGCGATCTCGCGAAGCTGCATGTCCCCCGTCATCGTCACCTTCACCATGCCGCCGCCGGCACTGGCCTCGACGATCTCGTTCTTGAGCTGCTCCTGCGCCTTGGCCATCTCGGCCTGCATCTGCTGGGCCTGCTTGAGCAGCTGGTTCATGTTGGGACCCTGTGGCATCAGCCGGCCTCGCTTTCAGGCGCGTCGTCGTCGGGGACGACCTCCGTCGCGTCGAAGTTGTCCTTGATCATGTCGACCAGATCATCCTCGTTGACGTCGGCGGATGCCTCCGGGACGGCCTGCTGTTCCTCCACCTCGATCACCTCGTAGACGGGGCGCATCCGAGTGCCGACAATCAACGTGATTGCCTCGGTCATACGCTCGACATTGGCTGAGGACTCGGCCTTCTTCTTGTTGAACGTCGCCGACGACGGAAACCCGATCCGGACCATTGACCGCTCCTCATCGATCGCAAGCGGTCTGGCTTCATCGAAGAGCGTCGAGAGCATCGCCGATCCCGAGTCCCTGACGTGACCGACGATCGCGGGCCAGGCCTCGACGACACGCTCGATCTCGATCGTCGCAGTGGCGACCGATGCCTCGGGTTCCGGCTCCTCGGAGGGCGGCTGCTCCACTGGCGGCGGGGCCGGGGAAGCGTTCTCAGCAGGCAGGGCCGGCGCTGTGGCCGAGGGTTCGGGCTGGGGCGCATTCGAGCCGGCCATCGGACTGCCGGAGCCTGCTGAGCCCGCTTCCCCGGCCCCACCGCCGGTCAAGCGCGACTCCAAAGACTCGATGCGGCGCAGCAGGGCCTCCCTGGAAGAGTCGAGGCTCGGCGTTGCCACCTTGAGCAGGGCCACCTCCAGGGTCAGGCGCGGATCGTCGCCTTCCCTCATTGCCGCCACCGCGGCGCTCAGCGAATCGATTGCACCGACCAGCTTTGCGTCGTCCATGTTCTTTGCCTGTTCCGCAAGGCGTTCCGGCTGTGCGACCGTCACGGTGAACGACTCGGGGACCTCGCCCGTCGCTCTTGCGACCAGCAGCTGGCGAAGGTGGGCGATCAGGTCACGGGCGAACTGGCCGGGGTCGCGGCCCGAGCGGGAGAGGCGTTCGACGGCTTCGAGTGCTGCCTTGGCATTCCCGCTGGCGAGGGCGTCAGTTGTGTCGAAGAGCAATTCCGCGTCTGCTGCTCCCAAGAGCTCGACCACCTCGTCCGTCGTGACCGAGTCGCCTCCGAACGCGACCAGCTGGTCCAGGGTGCCCAAGGCGTCTCGGAAACTGCCCGTTGCCGACCGGGAGATCAGGGCGGTTGCTCCGTCCTCGATCTCGATCGATTCGGCGGCGGCCACTCGCTTGACGACCTCGGCGATCTGCTCGAGCGAGGGGCGCTGGAAGTCGAAGCGCTGACAGCGGTCAACGATCGTCGCCATCACCTTCTGCGGCTCGGTGGTGGCCAGGACGAAGACCGTGTTCGGGGGCGGCTCCTCGAGCGTCTTCAGGAAGGCGTTCCACGCCTCCTTCGTGAGCATGTGCGCCTCATCGAGGATGTAGACCTTCCAGCGGCCGGCGGCCGGAGCGAAGCCGACCCGCTCGCGCAGCTCGCGGATGTCGTCGACCGACCGGTTCGAGGCCGCGTCCATCTCGATCACGTCGAGCGACGTGCCCGCTGCAATCGTGAGACAGGACTCGCACTCGCCGCAGGGCGTCAGGGTGGGGCCATTCACGCAGTTGAGCGAAAGGGCGAGGATCTTCGCCATCGAGGTCTTCCCCGTCCCGCGGGAGCCGACGAACAGGTAGGCGTGATGCACCCGGTCCTTCTCGACCGCGTTGGAGAGGGTTCGCACGATGTGCTCCTGCCCGACCACCTCCGAGAAGCTCTGGGGGCGGTGGCGACGATAGAGAGACGCGGATTCGGCCACGAATCGAGTCTATCCGCCGGCCTCGGCTGCTCCGGCGCGCCGACCCGACGCCATTGCGGAAACTCCGGTCAGCTGCAGCGGATGCCGAGGTCCGCGACGACGTTCTTCGGGACCCGGGCGTAGAGGCTCGAGCAGTCGAAGCTGCTGCCGGCGGTGACGAACCGCCAGTGTCCGACGGACTTCCGCACGACGGTCACGCCGTTACTCGCGAACGGGTTGCAGTCCTTGGGCCCCGGCCGGAAGGAGACGGAGCCCCACTTGGTCTTCTTCGTCTCGGTCGACACCCGCACCCGCGCGCACTTCGCCGGCAGGCCCACCACCCGCGCGATCCGCACCTTCTCCTTGTGGGATGGCTTCCGGTCGGCGTTCGCCACCCCGGCGACCAGAAAGGCAGCGACGACGACGGCTGCGAACGTGACCCCACGCACGCCGCGGAGCCTACAACGGCCGCAAACGGAAGCTAGGCCCGCGCTACTTCTTCTTCTTGCACTTCTTCTTGGCCGCAACAGCCGAGCGCTTCTTCTTCTTGCACTTCTTCTTGGCCGTCGTGGTTCCAGTTCCGTTACCGACACCGATTCCCTTCAGAGCGACCTTCAGCGGGGCGCCGGACGGGCTGGTCGTCGTGCTCAGGCTGCCGGTCTTTGTACCGGCGGAGGTCGGCTTGAAGCTGACCTGGAGGGTGCATACGTCGACGGGCGCGGTGTTGAAAGGCGTCAACAACACTCCGCCACGGGCGTTGCAGACATCAGTAGCCGGGTCGATCGCGAACGGTCCCGTGGTCGTGATCGCGCCGTAACTGTGGACGCCGTTCGGCGGGCTGATGCAGGCGTTTGGCGGAAGGCCACCCGTGAAGGCATCGCATTGGGCGACGAGCGCGAACTGGAGCGGGTCGCTTGTGGTCCCCACGCTCCGGCTGCCGAAATCCTGGCTCGGCCTATCCCAGGTATCAGTGGCGCTCGCGGCGGGTGCGGCCACCGCCAGCATCGTTCCGCCCAGCAGCACAGCGCAGAAAGCCCTACTCAAGCTCCGTCTCACCGTCGTTCTCCCTCTTTCGCTTGTGTCGCCGCGGCCTGGACTGGGCCGGGCGTGAACGAACACCTTATTCCGATGGACGACCTGGGTGCATCCGGAATTTTCCGCAGATCTCGGCCCGAGACCGCACGGCAAAGAAATGGACCGTGCACCCATCCTCGAGACGAGGCTCCCGGGCGTGCCGCCGCTTTTGGCTCGGGCCAGGCTTGCCTGCATCACATGTCGGCTACCGCTTAAGGCTGCTTCCTTCCGGACCTGACCTGGTTCACAGGCCGACACTGCGCAGGACCTGGCCGTCAACGCCGCCTGCGGCGACCCGGCCCCGAGGGCCGGTCCCTCGTAAGGGAATTCAGCTCCGCTTGAGCGGGTTGCGGATTACAGGGCACCGCTAATTCCCCGCCTAGCACGGTCCATGAGGGAGTCTAGTAGTGGGGATTCATTTTCTTCCCCCGGTGGCCGATAGATGGGTGATGAATGCGAACGCGATTTCCCCTGCCGCCCCACTTGACGTTCCGGGGCTGATCCCGCCCTCAGGCATGGGCGACCCCAGCCGCCGCGTGGGCGAGGTCGCCATCGATCTGGGTTTCACGAACCGCGAGAAGGTCGAGCAGGTCATGGCCAGGGAGGACGGGTCCATCACGCCCGTCGGCGCGCTGCTCGTCGAGAACGGAGTCATAGACGCAGGCCAGCTCGCCAGGATCCTGGCCGAGAGGAACTCGCTTTCGTACGTCGACCTGAACGTGTTCGAGGTGGACCAGGGAGCCGCCAACCTCGTCGACTCCACCGAGGCGCGCCGGTATGGCGCCATCCCAATCGCCTTCCTGGACGGTCGAGGCCTGCTGGTCGCGGTCTCGGACCCCTCCAATGTCCTGGGCCCCGACAACATCGCGATGGCGACGGGCTATGAGGTCAGCCGGGCGGTCGCCACACCGGATTCGATCGCCGCGCTGGTCACCCGGCTGACGGGCCTGAGCGGGTCGGTCAAGGACATCGAGGACGAGCAGACCGACCCCGACAGCGGCGAGGTTGTCGCGCTCCAGGCCTCGGCGAAGGAGGCACCTGTCGTCAAGCTGGTGCACTCGATCATCGGCGATGCGGTCAGCCGGGGGGCCTCCGACATCCACTTCGACCCGCGGCGGGACTCGATGCAGGTCCGCTACCGGGTGGACGGCGTCATGGTCGACTCGACCACCGTGCCCAACAACCTCGTCCCAGGCCTCGTCTCCCGGATCAAGATCATGGCCGAGCTCGACATCGCCGAGCGCCGCATGCCGCAGGACGGCCGCGTGGCGCTCGACGTCGACGGCCGGCACATCGACATCCGGATTGCCGTGCTCCCCGTCATCCGCGGCGAGTCGATCGTGATGCGCATCCTCGACAGGGACCGCGTCGTCCTCGAGCTCGGATCCCTGGGGATGCGCGAGGAGGACCAGCGGCTCGTGCTCGATGCCGTCGGCCAGATCCAGGGCGCGATCCTCGCCACCGGCCCGACTGGAACGGGGAAGACGACCACCCTCTACGCGCTGCTGCGCGAGCTCAACACTCCCGACCGCACCCTGATCAGCATCGAGGATCCGGTCGAGTACGAGGTGGACGGCATCAAGCAGATCCACGTCAACCACAGTGCCGGCGTGACCTTCGCCTCTGGCCTTCGCTCGATGGTGCGCTCCGACCCCGACGCGCTGATGGTCGGCGAGATCCGCGACCGGGAGACCGCTCAGGTCGCGATGGAGGCCGCCCTCACCGGGCACCTCGTCCTCTCCAGCCTGCACACGAACAGCGCCGCGATCACCGCCGCACGGCTGATCGACATGGGCGTCGAGCCCTTCCTGATCGCCTCGGGGATCCGCTGCATCATCGGCCAGCGCCTGGCGCGCCGGTTGTGCGACGCCTGCAAGAAGCCAGCGACCCTCACGCCCGCGGAGTTGAGCGCGCTCGCCGGGGCTGAGAACGGCACCCCGCCCACCGTCTACGAGCCCGTGGGCTGCGTGAGCTGCGTGGGGACTGGATTCCGCGGCCGGGTCGGCCTCTACGAGGTGCTGACCCTGACGGAGGAGATCCGCTCCCTGATCGTCTCCAAGACCGCGAGTGGCGAGATCGAGTCGGCCGCCGTCGCCGCCGGCATGCATCGCATGCGCGAAGACGGTCTGGAGAAGGCCGCCCAGGGGATCACCACGGTCGCCGAGGTAATGCGCGTCGTCGGAGACGCCTAGCTGTCTAGGTGACCGGTTCACCCGAGACGGCGACCCGCTCGATCAGATCCGCGGCGCGCTCGTTCCCCGGGGACGCCTGCAGCCTGTTCGAGATTTCCGAGAGGCGCGAGCCGCGCCCGGTATCGGCCAGCAGCCGGTCGATCGCCTCCGGCAGACCCGCGTCCCCGAGCGAGTAGGTCGGAAGCCGGATTCCGAAGCCGGTCTCGTCGATCCGCTGCGCGTTGTCGTGCTGGTCCCAGAAGATCGGCAGGACGATCATCGGCTTGCCGAAGTGGAGGCTCTCGGTCGTCGTGTTGTTCCCGCCGTGGGTGATCACGAGGTCGACGTGGGGCAGGACCGAGACCTGGGGAAGGAACTCCTCGCCGATCATGTTGCCGGCGAGCTCGTACTCGGCGTGCTGCGGCCCCTTCGAGACCACGTAGCGATGCGGTGTCTCGGCGAGCGCCGCCACCAGGGTCTCCATCAGGGGGACGTCCCCGGAGCCGAGTGAGCCCAGGCTGACGTAGATCAGGGCCCCCTCCCCCTCCGCGAACTCGGGAGTCGGCTCCCAGTCGGCGTCGGTGGTGCGGACGCTCGACTCCAGGTTGTGCCAGGTCGGGCCCAGCGGGATGGAGCGCGGGTAGTCGATCTCCTCCGGATAGATCGTGAGGTTGAGCCAGTCCGAGGCGTGGATCATCTCGCCCTCGGTGAGCGGCGGCGCGCCGCGCTCGACGCAGAACTCGCTGAAGCCCGCCTGCATCTCCGCGATCGCCCGCAGGTACTCCTCCCGGTAGGAGCCCCACTCGCCGCGGTCCGCGAGCGGGAGGCCCGTGTAGGGAGGAGGCAGCTCCGGATCCTTCACCTCGAGGGGGTTGCAGGAGACGATCCGCACCCACGGCCGACCGCTGGCGGGGATCGCGGGAAAGGCACAGACGTTGTCCTCGACGATCGCGTCGGGCTGAAGCTCGTCGAAGATCTCGACCAGCCGCTCGTCGACGTACCGAGCCCCGTCGATGAGGGCCTGCCAGGTGGGCGCCATGAACTCGCCGAGCTGATCGAAAGTCGACTTCCGGAAGACCGGCGCGGTCTCCCGGATGAAGTCCTTCCAGAACTGCCCCGGCTCCTCCGGGACCTCTGGCGGCGGGGCGAGCCGCATCAGGCGCTCCTCGAACCCCTTCTCCTCCAGAGTGCCGGCGAAGGACTCCTCGACCACGAACACCACCCGGTGCCCGCGCCGCCGCAGCACCTCTCCGATGCCGATGCAGTTGTTCGTCGGCCCGAAGGCTCCCTCGGGGAAGAAGACGATCGTGTTGCCGTCGGCCATCGTCTCGCCAGCCTACGCGCTGGCTAGTCCGGCAGAAAGCGACGGAACGGCAAAGTGAGCGCGAGGACGAGCGCCATCACGGCGACGCCGCAGAGGATCGCGCCGAACAGCTTCGAGTCGCCGGGGGTCCAGGGGGATTGGCCGACCGAGATGGCGGGGCCCGAGTCGACGGATGGAGTCCCCGAGGCGCGGAGCGGCGCATATCCCTTCCAGCCGGAGTCACCCACGGGCACGGGACCACTCGCGTCGTCCACCGCCTGGACGAGATACCTCCCCGCGCTCGGTACATCGATCTTGCCGTAGGGCTCATGCCCGCGGCTGCCACTGGTCGAGCTGAACAGCCAGCTCGGCACGTCGTCGATCTTGAGCGGTGCCCCGCCGCCCTCCTGGGGGACGACGCGTACGGCGAGCCCGACGGGCTGGTCGTCGAGGGAGGTGTTGTCCCCGTTCTGCGTCGCGTGGTTCTCGAAGTTGAGGCGAACGTCGCCAGCCGGGAGGGAGAGCACGGCCTGCCCCGGAACGGCCACCTCGCCGTAGCGGTCGTGGTCCCGCGGGAAGCCGCCCAGGATGTACCAGCCGATCGCCAGGCCGACGGCGAGCACCAATCCGAGGCCCCAGGCGAACGGGCCGAGCCAGAAGGAGCCGCGCTGATAGAAGGGCTTCCTGGCCTCCACGCGGGCGCGAGTCTATTCACGCCCGCTGTCGATTTGAGGCTCGACCCTTCGTCGTTAGGGTGAAGCGGCGAACCGCGCCGCCCTCGACAGAAGGAGCTCAGAGATGAAGTACGCGTTCACGATCTACGGCGACGAGAGCCAGCGCGCAGCCGCCGCCGAGGAGGAGCAGCAGGCGATGTCGCAGGCCTATGGCGCCGTTACGCAGGAGATGGAGGAGAAGGGCGTGTTCGTCGCCGGCGACGGCCTCCACCCGACGCAGACCGCCACGACCGTCCGGGTCCGGGGCGGCAATCGCGAGGTGACCGACGGCCCCTTCGCGGAGACCAAGGAGCAGCTCGCCGGTTTCTACGTGCTCGACGTCAAGGACCTCGACGAGGCGATCGGGTGGGCGGCCAAGATCCCGGGCGCTCAGTCCGGCTCCATCGAGATCCGGCCCGTCCTGGTCTACGACGAGGCCGGCAACCTGGTCGAGGAAGCGGCTGCCTGACGGGGCTGAGCTGGTCGATCGCCTGTTCCGGCACGAGTCGGAACGGGCGATCGCCTCCCTGATCCGCGTACTCGGCGACTTCGACCTCGCCGAGGAGGCGGTTCAGGAGGCGTTCGTCGTCGCCATACAGGTCTGGCCCGAGCGCGGCGTTCCGGACAACCCGGGCGCCTGGATCACGACCACCGCGCGGAACAAGGCGATCGACCGGCTCCGGCGCGAGCGTCGGGGGATCGAGAAGCAGCAGGAGCTCGAGGCGCTCGAACCGCCCGCCGCCGAGGAGGACGACGTGCTCGAGGAACCCCCCGCGATCCCCGACGACCGGCTGCGACTGATCTTCACCTGCTGCCACCCCGCCCTCGCCCCTGAGGCACGCGTCGCCCTCACGCTGCGGACGCTCGGCGGCCTGGCCACGCCGGAGATCGCTCGCGCCTTCCTTGTCTCCGAGCCGGCGATGGCCCAGCGGCTGGCCCGGGCCAAGCGCAAGATCAGGACCGCGAAGATCCCGTATGAGGTGCCGGCGGACCACGAGCTGCCCGATCGGCTCGACTCGGTCCTCGCGGCGCTCTATCTGATCTTCAACGAGGGCTACTCCGCAACCTCCGACGAGGCGCTCGTCCGGCGAGAGCTGACGGGCGAGGCGATCCGCCTGGCCGGGACACTCGCCAAGCTGATGCCCGATGAGCCCGAGGCCCTCGGGCTCCTCGCGCTGATGCTTCTCCAGGACTCGCGCAGGGAGTCACGGGTCGGGCCGGATGGCGAGTTGGCGCTGCTGGAGGACCAGGACCGGTCGCTCTGGGACCGGCGGGAGATCAACACCGGACTCGGCATCCTCGAGCGCGCTGGGAGCCTCGGCCCCGCCGGCCGCTACGTGGTGCAGGCGGCGATCGCCGGAGAGCACGCCAGGGCCGACACGCCGGAGGACACCGATTGGGCGCGGATCGCTTCCCTCTACGGCCTGCTCGCCGCGGCCCATCCCTCGCCGGTGGTCGAGCTCAACCGCGCGGTCGCGGTGGCGATGGCCGAAGGCCCGGAACGGGGGCTGGAGCTGCTCGAGGACCCGGAGCTGTCGGAGGCGCTCGACCGCTACCAGTGGTTCTGGTCGGCACGGGCCGATTTGCTGCAGCGGGCGGAGCAGACAAAACCGGCAATGAAAGCGTACGAGAGGGCGCTCGAGCTGGCCACGAATCCAGTCGAGCGCCGGTTTCTCGAGCGCCGCCTGGCGGATTTGGCGACTTAGTCGCGGATAGCGCGAGTAACTCGCCAATCAGGGGGCAAGCCGCCGGATCGTCCACCCATCTTCATTGCCGCTTTTCCGGGTGAATAGGAACCGATCGTGCATGCGATTTTCACGCCCCTGCCAGAACTCGATCTCGTCTGGCCTGACGAGATAGCCGCCCCAGTGACCGGGTCTGACGGGCTCCTCGTCGCCGAGCTCCTCAACCCGCTCCCGGTACAGCCGCTCCAGCTCTTCGCGCTCGATCGGCCTGCTCTGCGGTGAGATCGAGGAGGCGATGCGGCTGTCGCGCGGGCGGCTCGCGAAATACTCGTCGGAGTCCTCGCCGGAGAGGCGCTCGACGGCGCCGCGAATCCGGATCTGGCGATCGAGCTCGCGCCAGTAGATCACCAGCGCGGCCCGGGGATTGGCCTCGAGCTCCACTCCCTTGGCGCTCTCGTAGTTGGTGAAGAAGCGAAAGCCGTCGGCGCCGAAGCCCTTGAGGAGGACCATCCGTGCGTCGGGCCGGCCACGCTCATCGACGGTGGCGAGCGTCATCGCCTGTTCCAATGCGACGTCGGCCTCCGCCTCCCGGAACCAGACGGCGAACTGCTCCATCGGGTCGTCGGCCAGCAGCTGCCGGTCCAGCGGCGGATTCTCGGCGCGCCTCGGGCTCACCGGGCGATCCTCTCAGTAATCGCGATGGAAGGGACCGGATCGCATGGGAGGATGTCGCCCGCATGAGCGCCGCACTACACAGGCTTGGGGCCTTCGCAGCCCGGCGGGCGCTCTGGATGATCGGGGCCTGGGTCGTGATCGCGATCGGGCTGGTCCTGATCGCCAACTCCGCGGGCCGTCCCGAGAGCGACAACGTCGACCTCCCTGGCACCGGCTCCCAGGACGCGACCAACCTGCTCGACAACAAGCTGCCTCAGCAGGCCAACGGGAGCAACCCGATCGTCCTCCAGTCGAGCACCTCCCTCGCAGAGGGCAAAAACGCGCAGACCGTCAACGCGGTCGTCTCGTCGCTCTCGAAGAACCGGTACGTGACCCAGGTCCTCAGCCCGCTCTCGCCTCAGGGGGCGAACGACATCACCAAGGACGGCAAGATCGCCTACGTGTCGGCCGCTTTGAAGCCCTCTTCGGGCGACATCACCGACGACCAGGCGAACAGCGTCCTGGACGCGGCCAAGGGGCCCACCGTCGGGACCGGGATCCACGTGTCGGCGGGCGGCTACCTCGGCCAGCAGCTCTCCAGCCCGAGCACGCGTGCGAGCGAGATCATCGCCGTGATCGCCGCCCTCGTGATCATGCTGATCGCGTTCCGCCTGCTGGTGGCGACGCCGCTGCCCATCACCACGGCGATCGTCGCTCTCGCGAGCGGGCTCGCCATCGTCGGCCTCGCCGGCCACCTCTTCGACGTGCCCTCGATCGCCCCGACCCTCGCCACGATGCTCGGCCTGGCGGTGGGAACCGACTACGCGCTGTTCATCATCAGCCGCCACCTGCGCTTGCTGGACGAGGGCGCCGAGCCCAACGACTCGATCGCCCGCTCGATCTCCAGCTCGGGGTCAGCCGTGATCTTTGCCGCGGTGATGGTGATCATCGCCCTGCTCTGCCTCTACTTCAGCGGGATCCCACTGGTCCGGTCGCTCGGCTACAGCACGGCCATCGTGGTCGCGACCGCCGTGGTCGCCTCCATCACGCTGCTGCCGGCGATCCTCGGCCTGCTCGGCCGGCGCATCCAGGCCATGCCCCTGGTGCGCAAGCTCCCCGATGGCACCAAGAGGCAGAGCCGGGCGTGGGACAGATGGTCGGACGCGATCAAGAATCACCCGCTGATCTCCTCCCTGGCCGGGATCGTCGTTTTGGTCGGGATCGCCATTCCGGCCCTCGATCTGTATCTGGGCGCCCCCGACTACGGCCTCCTTCCGACCGACACGACCGAGCGGCAGGCCTACGACGCCCTCACCGAGGGATTCGGCGTCGGCACCAACGGGCCGCTGCTGATCGCAGTCGACGTCTACGGGAAGCCCCTGACCTCCAACCCGCAGCAGGTCTCTCAGCTCCAGCAGCAGCAGGCCCAGCTCCAGCAGGAGGAGGCGGTCAGCGGGCCGACGCCCCAGCTCCAGTCCCAGATGCAGCAGGTCTCCGAGCAGCTGCAGATCGCCTCGACGCCCGCGGGCGATCCGCGCCTGGTCAACCTCGAGCAGCAGATCTCGAAGCAGAACAACGTCCAGTCGGTCTCCCCCGCCCAGACGGACAAAGGCGGCACCGCCGCGGTCTTCTCCACCACCCCGAAGACCTCGCCGTCGGACCGGAAGACCCAGGACCTGATCAACAACCTCCGGGACACCACCATCCCGGACGCCACGCAGGGGCAGGGGATGAAGGCGTACGTCGGCGGCACCACCGCCTCCTACATCGACCTGGCCATCAAGATCAGCGACAAGCTGCTGCTCGTGATCGGGATCGTGGTCCTGCTCAGCATCCTGTTCCTGACGATGGCCTTCCGGACCGTAACCATCCCGCTCGTCTCGGCTCTGGTCAATCTGCTCGCGGTGGCGGCGTCATACGGGGTGCTGACCGCCGTCTTCGAGAAGGGCTTCGGGCTGTCCCTGCTCGGTGTCGACCACGAGATGCCGGTCGTTAGCTACGTCCCGCTGATGATGTTCGCAATCCTCTTCGGCCTGTCGATGGACTATCAGGTGTTCCTGGTCTCGCGGATCGAGGAGCGACACGGTGGCGGGGCCGACAACTCGGAGTCGGTCCGAGCGGGCCTGGTCAACGGCGGCAAGCCGATCCTGGCCGCAGCGACGATCATGTTCGCGGTCTTCTTCAGCTTCGTGATCAACGGCAACCCGATCGTCAAGCAGTTCGGTGTCGGCCTTGCCGTGTCAGTCGCGATCGACGCGCTGGTCGTGCTGCTGATCATGCCGGGGCTGCTGGAGCTGATCGGCGAGCGCAACTGGCTCATGCCGAAGTGGCTCGACCGGATCCTCCCCAACCTCGAGGTCGAGGGCGATCCGACGATGCGGACCGAGACCCCGCCCTCTCAGTAGCCGGGCGCTGCCTATCATCAGCCCCCTCCCGGGCGCGTAGCTCAGCGGGAGAGCGCTCCCCTCACACGGGAGAGGTCGTTGGTTCGATCCCAACCGCGCCCATCTCGTGCTGCGCGCGACGGCGGCTTATTTCACAAATACTCAAGTTGTACATCCCGTAAATAGGGTGTATGGTCGCGCCGATGGAGGTGAGCTCCCCCCCGCGCCGACTGCCACCCGCGGAGCGGCGCGACCAGCTGATCGACTGCGCACTGGCCATCGCCGCGCGCGACGGCCACGAGAACGTCGCGTTCGAGGCCGTGGCGAACCGGGCGGGCGTGACGCGCAACCTCGTCTACCACTACTTCCCCGGCGGAAGGCAGCAGCTGCTCGAGGCGGCCGCGCACCGTGCCGGTGAGCAGCTCTCGAGCGGCTGGATCACCGACTCGGAGGTACCCCTGGCCGAGCGCCTGGCGGGCAACCTCAACCGGATGATGGATCACGCCGCCGAGCCGACGGACGCCTGGCAGCTCTATCGCCAGGGCCGCGGCAGCGTCGACCCCTTCCTGCTCGAGATCGCGCGCAGCTACCGAGAGCGGGTGATCGACAACATCGCCCTCAACCAGATCGGGACGACTCGGCCCCCCGTGGTCGTCCGAATCGCGCTGGACGGATTTCTCGCCTACGTGGAGACTGTTATCGAGTCGGCGATCGAGCAGGACATCCCGCGCGAGCAGGTGATGGAGCTCGTCGGCGGGACGTTGATGTCGGCGATGAACGCGGCCGCGGGAGCGAGCGCGACCGGAGCCGCGCGCTGATGCGACGACTCCTCCGAGGCATCGCCGCGGCGTCCGCCTCGGCGCTCCTCCTCGGCGCCGCCGCGGGCCCAGCCGGAGCGGCTGTTCCCACCGGGTACAACCCGAACAACCTGCCGGTTGCGAGCTGCTTCTGGACGGGCCCGTTCACCAACGTGGACCCGCGGACCAACCAGGGCTTCCCCGGCCAGGAGATCACCTACTGGGGCGCCAAGTTCGCCACACCGCCGGGTGCGGTCCTGCGGCTGCGCGGCAAGTTCGCCCACGCGCGCTTCCAGTCGATGACCGCCTACGTCAACAGCGGCACGGCGACCAACACCGTCTCGGATTACCTGACCAGGCCGGACAAGGGCTCGGGCAATCCCTTCGTCAAGGGGCACCGCCGGGACGTGCGGAAGCGCAACTACACGCTGTCGGTGCTGAGCCAGCCGGTGCCCGCGCAGCCGGCGCGCAACACCCTCTACGCCCAGCCGGACCCGAACTACAACTCCTACCAGGACGTCCTCTACCGCGTCTACGTGCCTGACCGGGGACGCGAGCGCGCGGGCGGCGAGCCCCTGCCGAAGCCGGAGCTCCACCTCGCCGACGGCAGCGTCCTCAAGGGACAGGCGCTCTGTGACGCCCTCAACTCCAACCACTCGTATGCGTCGCAGAACCTGCCGCTGCCCGTCTACCAGAGCTACGTCAACTGGCCGGGGAAGGACCCGGCGACGAACCCGGCCACGCCGGACTTCTCCTTCGAGAAGTTCTTCAGCCTGAATTACACGCTGAGCTCCTACAAGAGCCCCGCCGAGCATGCCGCGGCCGACTCCACGCCGGTCGGCACCTTCTACAACAACCTCGACGCCCGCTACATGGTCGGCACCTACAGCTTCGCCTTCGGCCAGGTGCTGGTCATCCGGGGCAAGATGCCGAAGACGCCCCACACCGACTCCGGCGAAAAGCGCATGGGCGGCGGCCAGATGCGCGAATGGGACATGTGCGTCGAGGAGTCGCTCGCGGTGACTGGCACCTACAAATGCCTCTACGACGAGCAGTTCCCGCTCAGGAAGGGGCGACGGTACGTGATGGTGGTCGCGCACGCCGGCTACCGGCCTCGGAACGCGACGAAGCGGTGCGGGGTGGCCTGGCTGCCCGCCGACCCGGTCGGCGACGCCGCGGGTCGACCGGACGTCGGCTCACTCGTGACGCGGAACGTCATCCCGTCCCCCCACTTCCAGAGGACGTCCTGGGATGTGAGCCAGCCGAACACCGCCGCGCAGGTGATGGGCCCGTATTACCCGACCGGCACCTACATGAGCAAGGACCAGTTCGAGCAGCAGTTCGGCTGTCCCGGCGGCAAGAAGAAGAAGGGCTGACCACGGCCGCCAAGCCGCCCAACGTCGTCCTGTTGATCACCGATCAGCAGCGTTATCCCCGCCACTGGCCGGACTTCTCCGGCTGGCTGCGGGACCTGACGCCGAACCAGCATGCCCTGGAGCAGAACAGCCTCACCTTCCACCGCGCCTTCACCAACACGTCGATGTGCTCTCCGAGCCGCGCGACCCTGCTCACCGGCCGCTATCCGGCGCAGCACGGCGTCACGCTCACCCACACACAGGCCGACCTGCGTCCCGACATCGGCAACTCACCCGCAGTCCTGCGGGAGCTGGGGGGGATGTTGCGTGGGCCGAACGCCCCGCGTCGCCGCGCTCTCCATAACTTCGGAAGAGGCCTGGTCCAGGCCGGGCCCAAGTCGGGCGGAGAGCCCGAGCTGGCTCCGGACACCCAGAGCCTCGCCCATGTCCTGCGGAGCCGCGGATACGAGGTCGCCTACAAGGGCAAGTGGCACCTGACCCACCCGTCCGGCGGCGACTTGCTCGGCGGCTGGGCGCCGTCGGACGCCGATCGCCTCCGAGACGAGTACGGCTTCGCCGACTGGGAGCCGCCCGACGCGGGCGAGAACGCGAAGGCCGAGCACTTCGGGGCGGGCAACGCCGGGCCCCTCGGGATGGGCTGGGACGAGGTCTATACGCGCCAGGTCGAGGAGTGGCTCGGGCGGGCCGACCTTCCGGAGCCCTTCTGCCTGGTCGTCTCCCTGGTCAACCCTCACGACGTCCTCGGCTTCCCGGCGCAGCACGTCCGCGGCGGATACGAGGAGGAGGGGTACATGGACCTCGGCGTGAAGCTGCCGCCGACCGTGGACGAGTCGCTCCGCGACAAGCCCTCCGTCCACGAGCTGATGAAGATGGGGATGACCGCGTATCTGGGGCCGCTGCGGGACGAGCGAGAGCAGCTCGAGTACGTGAACTTCTACGCCCACCTCCACCGCGTGGTCGACGAGCAGCTCGGCCGCGTGATGGCCGCCCTCGGCGACCCCACGGATCCCGACTCGATCCGCTCCCGGACCATGGTCTTCCGCTGCGCCGATCACGGCGAGATGGGCCTCTCCCACGGAGGCCTGCGCCAGAAGGCGTTCAACACCTACGAAGAGACGATCAACATCCCGCTCGTCGTCTCGAACCCGGTGCTCTTCCCGCGTCCGGTGCACACGGACGCGCTCGTCTCGCTGGTGGACCTGCTGCCAACGATCGCGACGGTCGCCGGAACCGGCCTGAACGGCCAGGCCAAGGGCCACGACCTGTCCCCGATCCTGGCGAAGCACGCCGCGCCGGAGAACGACCGGCTGCGCCGAAGCGGTGTCGACCTCGGCCCCATCGCCGCTCACGGCAGCCCCGGCGAAGCCGTCCAGGACGAGATCCACTTCACCTACGACGACCACCAGGCGGCCACGGCCCTTCAGGATGTCTCCGGACAGCCCAACCGGATTCGCGCGGTGCGCACCGCCAACACGAAGTTCGCGCTCTACTTCGATCCGGCCGGGAAGAAGCCGCCGGAGTACGAGATGTACGACCTCGAGCGGGATCCAGACGAGAGTCGCAACCTGGTCGATCGCGACACCGGAGAGGTCCTGAGCCAGAGTGAAGCCGCGATGCGCTCGGAGCTCGGGCAACGCCTCGACCGCCTGATGGCGGTCAACGGCACCGCGCCATCCTGAGCGGCCGCGTACGATCCCGCGCCATGGATCGCAGGGTGATCGGGCTGCTCGTGGCCGGCGGGATTCTCGTCGTGGTGGTCGCGGTGATCCTGATCGGGCGGGGCGGCGGCTCCAGCAGCGACACCGCCGCGAAGGCCGACATCACCGTGCCAAACGGCCCCACCGTGAAGCTGCCCACCGGGGCCGCCCCCACCAGCCTCGTGGTGAAGGACCTGAAGACGGGCACTGGGCCGGCGGCCAAGCCGGGCGACCAGGTGAGCGTCCAGTACATCGGCGTCCTCTACGACAACGGCAGCAAGTTCGACTCCTCCTACGATCACGGCCAGCCGTTCTCGTTCAAGCTCGGCGGCGGACAGGTCATCCAGGGGTGGGACCAGGGAGTCGCCGGGATGAAGGCCGGCGGTCGCCGTGAGCTGATCATCCCGCCGGGCCTCGCCTACGGCGCTCAGGGCCAGCCGCCGACGATCCCGCCGAACGCCACCCTCGTGTTCGTGATTGACCTGGTCTCGATCGGCTAGCGCAGCTCGATCACGGAATCGAGCGGGGTCTCGGAGGCGCCGAGGCCCCCGAGCAGGTAGGCCCGCCCACTGACCGTCCCGGCGGCGCCGTCGAAGACGGGCTGCGGAAGATGGCCGGCCGGGACGACGACGTTCCTGGCGGGGTCGAAGCGAAGGATCCGGCCGCTGGCGGCGCCGTTGATCCGGCCACCGAGCAGATAGATCGTGCCGTCGAGGTTGACCGCCGAGGCGTGGGAGAGAGCGTCGGGAAGGTGGCCGGCGACCACGGCCCGCTCCGTCCCGAGGTCGTACTCCTGGATCTCGCTGGTCTCGCTCCCGTCACCCAGCTCGCCGCCGAAGACATAGACCTTGTCGCCCACCGTGGCCGCGGCGCCGTAGCGAACCGGGGTCGGTAGCCGCGCGACCCTGGTGAACGACCTGCCGTTCGTCGTCTGGAGGACTGATGCGGACGGCTGCCGGCCGTCGTAGCCGCCGAGCACGTAGGCGGCATCGCCGAGGCGAACAGCGGAGATATCGGAGACGGCGTCGGGAAGATGGCCGACGACCTGCGCGGTCCCGCCGGGCGTCAGAGCCTGGGCGAGGTCGAGGGTCGAGGTGTTACCCCCACCGAAGACCAGAGTCCCGTTGGCCAGTGTGACCGCGGCCGCGTCATGGAGCGGCTGGGCGAGCGAGCCGTCGGGCGTGGCGTGTCCCGAGGCCGGATCGAGCCGATAGACGCGATCGGTCGATCCGCCGCTGTCCTCGCCGCCGATCACGAGGAGGCCTCCCGAGACCGGGGCGACCGTCTCCCCGTGAATCGCGGTCGGGAGACGGTCGCGGCTCGATGTGGCCGTCAACCTCGCAGGGCCCTGGCGCACGGATCGCGCGCTGGCCGACTGGCCACTCCCGCTCTGCCCACCGCCGGAGCCCGAGATCGCGTTCAGGCCGACCACGGCCAGCGCCGCGATCGAACACAGCAGGATCCCCAGCCGGACCAGGCCTCGGCGGCGCTCGGAGCTCATCGCGGATGACCGTGATCGCGGCACGTGAAGGGTTCCTAAGCCCATGATGAGCGTTCTCTACTCCGCCTCTTAGGCGCGCTTCATCCGGGCGTGCGAGGCTTTCATGTGATGAGCCGTGCCAGGCGACGCGGTCTGATCCGCCTCGCGGCGCTGGTGAGCTCCATCGCCGCTGTGCTGGTCTGGTTCTTCGCGACGGGTGGACCAGGCGGCGGAGGCGCTGGACGGACGGGCGTGACCGCCGGAGGCAAGAGCTCTGAGGGGACAGGGGGGCTGCATGTCCCCCCCTCACTCGACCCACACGACGTCTACGCCGCTGACCGCCCCGGCATGCTCTCCCCGGTCGTGCGCCGGTTCCCCTCGCGCGTCTACGTGCCGAACAGCGAGAGCAACACCGTGAGCGTGATCGACCCTCGGACCTACAAGGTGATCGGGCAGTTTCCGGTCGGGACCCTCCCCCAGCACGTCGTTCCCTCCTACGACCTCAAGACGCTCTGGGTGAACAACGACGAGGGGAACACGCTGACGCCGATCAACCCGGCGACTGGGAAGCCCGGGAGGCCCGTCCCGGTGACCGACCCGTACAACCTCTACTTCACCCCTGACGGGCGCTTCGCGATCGTCGTCGAGGAGCGAATGCAGACGCTCGACTTCCGCGACCCGCACACCATGCGGAGCGACCACACGCTCTCGGTGCCCTGTCCCGGGGTGAACCACATGGATTTCACGGCTGACGGCCGCTACCTCGTCGCGAGCTGTGAGTTCGGAAAGTCCCTGATCAAGGTCGATCTGCGCCGCCAGCGGGTGGTCGGTCAGCTCAACCTGAGCACAGGGGCCTCGCCCCAGGACGTGAAGCTCTCACCGGACGGCCGCCTCTTCTATGTGGCGGATCAGTACGCCGACGGCGTCTGGCTGATCGACGCCAAGTCGTTCAAGAAGGTCGGCTTCATCCCCACGGCCGGCGGGGCCCACGGCCTCTACGTCAGCCGGGACTCGAAGTACCTCTATGTCTCGGACCGATCGGCCGGCGAGGTCTCGGTCATCTCGTTCGCGACGCGCAAGGTCGTCCACACCTGGCACATCCCCGGCGGCAGCCCCGACATGGGCGGGGTATCCGCGGACGGGCGGGTCCTCTGGCTCTCAGGCCGTTACGGCGGCGAGGTCTATGCGATCAGCACTCGGAACGGGCACCTGCTCGCCCGCATTCCGGTGGGCAGCGGGCCGCATGGCCTCTGCGTGTACCCGCAGCCCGGCCGCTACTCGCTGGGCCACACCGGGATCTTCAGGTGACCTGCGGAATGACGGAGACCCCCCCGGTCTCGAGGTCGTAGACCGCGGCCACCACGATGATCCGCCCCGTATCGACCGCCGGCCTGACGATTGGCTCCCGCGCCGCGAGGTCGGCCGCCTGCGCCGCGGCATTCAGCTCGACGCAGGCCGGCACCGTGCGGTCGGGCCCCGCCAGCTCACTGATCGACGGGACGATCCGGTCGACCACCTCGCCGATCGCCCCGTACTCCTGGGGCGGGTAGCTCGCCTCCCCGTTGGCGACGTCGATCGCCGCGGTGACGGCACCGCAGTTGCTGTGGCCGAGGACCATGACCAGCTTCACGCCGAGCACCTTGACGGCGAACTCCGTGCTGCCCAGGGTGCCGCTGTCGATCGTGTTCCCCGCGACCTTCGACGAGAACAGGTTGCCCCGATCGACGTCGAAGATCAGGGTCGGCGAGACACGCGAGTCGGCGCAGCTGACGATCGCCGCGAACGGCATCTGGCGGCTGGCGCGCTCATCGCCCACCGGAGAGTGGTCGTGCAGCTCGAGCCTCCCCTCCCGGTGACGCCGGTTTCCCTCCATGAGCAGCTCGAGCGCCTCCTGCGGAGTGCTCGGATGGGGCGCGGCGGCGGGATCGGTCGCGTTCGGCACGCGGCGAGTATTCCATCGAGGCCGGTGCGCAAGCAGCCGAGCCCAAAGCGTGTAACCGTACGGCCCGCCCGATGACTGAATCCCATGAACAGGATCTCGTCCAACGACTGCGCGACGGCGACGAATCGGCCTTCGCCGAGCTGATAGACGCATATGGGGCCACGATGCTTCGCGTAGCCCAGATGTTCGTACGCGACCGCGCCACCGCTGAGGAGGTGGTGCAGGAGACCTGGCTCGCCGTGCTCAACGGCATCGACCGGTTCGAGGGCCGGTCGAGCCTCAAGACCTGGCTCTTCCGGATCCTCACCAACCGCGCCAAGACGAGGGGTCAGCGCGACGGGCGCACGGTCCCGTTCTCCTCGCTCGCGGGCGCCGGCGAGGGAGACGAGCCCGCGGTCGACCCCGATCGTTTCCTGGGCCCCGACTCCGCGGAGCCGGGCGCCTGGGCCGCGCCTCCGCGGGCGTGGCCGCAGGACAGGCTCCTGGCGAAGGAGACGCTCTCGGTGATCCAAATGGCGATCGAGGAGCTGCCGGATGCCCAGCGCGAGGTGATCCGCCTGCGCGACATCGAGGGGTGGTCACCGATGGAGGTCGCCGACGCCCTCGAGATCACCGATGGAAACCAGCGGGTCCTGCTGCACCGTGCGCGCTCCAAGGTGCGAGCGGTGCTCGAGCAGTACCTGGATCCCGACGTGGCCGGGGGAACCGCATGAGCATCTTCACTCCGCCACTTGCGTGCCAGGAGCTCGTGGAGCTGGTCACCGCGTACCTTGACGGCGACCTGTCCCGGCGCGACCGCCGCCGCTTCAAACGCCACATCGGCGGCTGCGGCAACTGCTCCGCCTACGTCGAGCAGATGCGGCAGGTGATCGCGGCCAGCGGCCGGCTCACCGAGGACGACATCGACCCGGGCGCGCGCGAGGAGCTGCTCACGGCGTTCCGCGGCTGGAAGCAGGAGCGCCCGGCCGGCTAGGTCCCGTTGTCGTCGAGCATCCCGGCCAGCAGGCCGAGGTACTGGAGCAGGTGCCTGGTGCCGAGGAACTGCTCGATGACCCGCTGACGCGCCGCCGCTCCCATCCTCGCCATTCCCTCCGGATCGCCGAGCAGCCGGTCGATAGCCGCGCCGGCGGCCGCCAAGTCGGAGGGATCGACGAGGACCCCTGAGACGCCGTTCTCGATCTGATCCTGGATGCCCCCCACCGCGCCGGCCACGACCGGCTTGGACTTCCACATCGCTTCCGCGACCGTGAGACCGAAGCCCTCGGCGAGGCTCTTCTGAAGGACGACGTCGGATCGCCGTTGGATCGCGTTGACCATCGCGGCGTTCTCGGCGACGTCGTCCATCGGCAGCGTCGCGAGGTGGACGCGCTCGCGGAGCTCCGGGGCGAGAGCCTCCCGCTCCGCGCGGACCTCGGCGAGCACCTCGGCACCTTCCGGGTCGTCCGCGACCCCGGCAACCGACGGGCCGACGAGGAGGAGATGAGCCGTTTCGTTCGTGACGTGTTCGACGAAGGAGCGCAGCACTCCCACCGGGTCCTTGAGGCGATCCCATCGCGAGACCTGGGTGATCAGCGGCGCGTCGTCCGGGACCGGCCCGTCCTGGTTCAGCTCGGCGGGGCGGTCGACGCGGGCCTCGCTGCCGTCGAGGTGGTTGAACAGAGCGTTGCCGAAGTGATCCCCGGAGCGCACGCCGATCACGGCGAGGATCGAGCGGACGGCCTCGGGCTCCAGCTCCTGGTTCTTGGGGGAGAAGATGTCGATCGAGGGAGGGACGATCCAGGTCCGGTCCTCGTCGAGCCCCTCCCAGGCGAACCGCGTGCGCGAGAAGACATATGCGTCGGCGTCCTGGATGTAGGGGCGCAGGAACTCCCAAGCCTCGTGCGCGTAGCGCCCCGGGTTGTCGATGCCGATGTGGCACCGCCAGACGACGCTGACGTCTGCAGACTTGACGTGCGGCACCAGCCCGGCCGGCTGAGGATCGTGGATGTAGACGATGTCCCCTTTGCGGACGAGCCCGGCGAGCTCGTCCGCACTCTCCAGGAGACCCTGCTGGTAGATCTCGTGCTCCGCACGCCCGAGGGCCCCGTCGTCGCCCGGCGACTCGTGCAGGTGGTTGTGGAGGCGCTTGGTGAGCCGGAAGAACTCGGGGCTTCCGCCGATCGTCAGCCAGCGCAGGTCCACGCCGACGCCCCGCCCGTAGGCGAGCAGCGAGTGGAGCATCTCCGCGACCCCGCCGCCCCGCGCTGTGGAGTTGACGTGCCAGACGATCCGGCCGCGAAGCACCTCATGGGCCGTCGCGATCGCCTGCTCGACCTCGGCATACCCATCGCCCAGGAGAGGCCGGAATCTCTCAGTGGAGATCGCCGTGATCGGGACCTCCTGTAGTGCCGCCATCGACAGGGACCCTATCCGCCGGGGGCCTCCGCGCCAGCGCATACGCTGATCTGGTGCTGATCCTGCTCCTGGCGGCGAGCGCGACCACGTTCGCGACCGGCCTCGGAGCGATACCCGTCTTTTGGCTGGGTGGACGGGCCTCAGCCTGGCAGCCGGCGCTGTACGGCTTGGCGGCCGGAGCGATGACCGTCGCGTCGATCGTCGGGCTCCTCAAGCCCGGCTTCGACCAGGGGCCAACCTCCGCGGTGCTGGCCGGGGGGGCAACCGGCGTCAGCTTTCTGGCCGTCACCCGCGTCTTCCTGATCCATTCGGAAGTGGAGTTCGGTGGGCGCACCGGGCCGGGCGCCAAGCTGTCGGTGCTGGTCTTCCTGGTGCTGCTGGTCCACAGCCTTCCCGAGGGCTTCTCGATCGGGACCGCCTACGCCTCGGATGTCTCAGGCCTGAGCCTCTTCGTGATCCTGGCCATCGGGCTGCAGAACGTCCCCGAGGGGACCAGCATCGCGGTTCCGATGGCCGAAGCCGGCTACAGCCGCAGCCAGATGTTCTGGGCCGCGGTCCTGACCAGCATCCCTCAGCCGATCGGCGCGGCCATCGCCTACCTCCTGGTTCGCACCTTCGAGGACCTGCTCCCCTATTCCTTCGGGTTCGCCGCCGGGGCGATGCTCGCGCTCGTCGCCTCGGACCTCGCCCCGCGCGCCTTGCGCGCGCCCGGCGCCGCGCGCGGGATCGCCGGAACCCTCGCCGGCGCCGGAGTGATGCTCGGGCTGAGCGCGGCGCTGGGCGTCTAGCCGGCTGTCTCGATCGCCTTGTTGACGTCGGCGACGAAGGACTCGGCCTCCGACTGGCGCTCCAGCGGGACCCAGATGGCCATCACCAGTCGGTCGAAGTCGATTCGAACTCGCTCCTCCGGCTTGCCGAACATCCCGAGCGTCTTGCCCTTGTCGTCGCGCACCACCTTGCCGGCGGTCAGCTCGGTCACAGGCACGTGGTTCTGAACCGCCCCCCAGCGAAGCGCCTGGAGCCGATGCCGTCGAGGACCAGCGCCCGGTCGTCACAGCCTTCGATCTTCTGCATTCCCCTACTCCCTTTTTTGGGTGGACGACCGCACCGTATCCGCTCAAGCTCGGATGGCCCGGTCCCGATAGGAGTCGCATGGCCGCCGATGTCAAGCGAGAGCGCGTCGTGCTCGAGACCGAGCGCTACACGATCATCGGTGACGTGACGCTCCCTGCCGAGGGGTTCCACAGCCGCCTCTCCGACCTCCTCAATCGCGAGGGCGTCCAGTTCATTCCCCTGGTGAACGCGATGATCACCGGCCGCGACGGCGAGCCTCCCGTGAACCGGCCCTTCATCGCGGTTGCTCGGGACCACGTTCAGATCGCCTACGAGGCCACCGAATAGGGGACCTCCTCGTTGCGGCTCGTCCTACGGCCCGATCGGGGCGGCGTCTTGGATCCTCAGAGGGATGACCGGGACGCCATCGCTCCAGCGGCCCATGAAGCGATGGGCATGAGTATTGCCCAGGGCGGAGTTGCAGTAGGTGCGTGAGTAGGCGCAGCTGCGCAGGGCGTCCCAGACCTTCCAGCAGAAATTCCAGTCATAGGCATTGGGAGGTCCGCCGAATCCCGGCCCGCCGGCACAGACCCCATGCTGGGAGGAGAGGGCGGGCAGACCGTGCCCATCGGTGTGAGTCAGGACGAGATCCTTGTTGCGATCCGGAATCTGTCCGAGCAGCGGGAAGACGGCATTGCAGCTGGAGCTCTCCTTCCCGGGCTCCGAGATGATGCCGTTCGCCCCGGAGTGGCACTCGAACTTGACGCTCGGGGGAATGCCGGCCAGCGAGTCGTCCAACGCGGGCTCGCCGGGCCCGCGCAGCCCGCCGTCATGGGGATCGTCGAGGAAGATCGCCCTCGGCAGGGGAAGGCCCAGCGACATGTACCGGTTCGCGAGGTCGGCCGTGATGATGCCGCCGAACGAGAATCCGAAATAGCTCGTCTTGCCCAGCCGCGGATGGACACGGCTCCTGCTCGAGCGCAGATAGGAGATGGCTCCGCGGATTCCATTGACGGCGGAGTTGAGGCAGGGCTCGATCTCGAAAGGGCCCGGGCATGGGTCCGCAAAGCCCGTCTGCCAGCGCGGGTAAACGACGATGCTCCCGCTGCGCACCGTGTGGCGGATGAAGGCATGGAGCTGATCGAAGCCCGCGAACTCGTAGTAGCCGTGCATGACGATCGCGAGCGGCGCCCGTCGAGGCCGTGGCTTCGTAGGCTCGAACGCGTACCAGGCGTCGCTGCCCACTCCACCAGAGCTCACCCGCCAGCCGCGATTGGGATGAGCCTGGCCACCCGGCCCCTTCTTCGGCTGAGGCGGCTGCGTGACCGTGGTCTGCGCGCTCGCGGAGGACACGATGAGAGTGGCCCCGATCGCCGCAACGACGAGCGGCCAGAGCCGGCTTTTGACGCTCCGCCGCATCCGCTCTAGTTCACCGACGGGTCCGGGGGCATGCGCGCGAGCAGGGCGAACTCGCCGCCCTTGCGGGCGAGGACCTCTGCCCACAGGTCTCCGTCACCGAACGGGTCGTCCGGGTGCGCGTCCTCCACGATCCAGGACTCCTGCTCGAGCTCGCCGTCGAGCTGGCCCGCGCCCCAGCCCGCATAGCCGGCGAAGACCCGGACCCGCGAGAGCTCGGGCGGCTCGTCGAGGTCGACCATGCCGACGGTCCCGACGACCAGCTTGGTCGCGTCAGCGGGGTCGGGATGGTCGCCAATCGCGGTCACGGCATTGGGCTGCACCGGGCCGCCGACGTGGAGCAGGTGCTCGTCGCCGATCAGCTCGGCGAGCTCGGGCGAGGCCTCGCCCACCGTCGTCTCCGACGGCCTGTTCAGCACCAGGCCGAACGCGCCCTCCGCGGAGTGCTCGACCATCAGGATCACGGTCCGGTGGAAGTAGTCCGGCATGCTCGGCGAGGCGATCAGCAACTTGCCGGTTAGGGTGTCGTCCATGGGCGTCAAGTTGTACGGCACGAAGCCCTCGCCTCCCTCGCACACCGTCCGGCTGGAGCTCGAGGCCAAGGGCCTCGACTACAGGCCGATCTGGCTCTTGCCGGGTCTCCACCCCGCCCTTCTGCGCACCCGCGGGTTCCGCGGAGGCACCGTTCCCTCGATCAAGCTCGACGGGCGCAAGCTCCAGCAGTCCCGGGCGATCTCGCGCGCGCTCGACGAGCTGCGGCCCGAGCCGCCGCTCTTCCCGGCCGACCCGCAGCAGCGGCTCGAGGTCGAGGAGGCCGAGCGCTGGGGCGACGAGACCCTGCAGGACGTGCCGCGGCGGATCGTCCGCTGGCTCTCGGTCCACCGCCCCGAGACGCGCCTGATGATCGCCCGGGAGATCGGGGTCCCGCTGCCGAAGCTCGCAGCCTGGATCAACGCGCCGACGGCCCGCTATATGGCGAACAAGGTGGACAGCGATCGGGAGATCCAGAACGCGATCGGCGCGGTCGGGGAGGCACTCGACCACGTCGATGAGCTGATCGAACAGGGCGTCATCGGAGGCGATCCGCCAAACGCCGCCGACTTCCAGATCGCGACCTCGGTGCGCGCCCTGCTCACCGTCCGAGATCTCGACCGCGCCACCCGCGGTCGCCCTGCGGCGGACCACGCCCTGCGCCTGGTCCCGGAGTTCGGCAACGACTTCCCCGCCGGCCTGCTGCCGGCGGAGCTGTTCAGGGCGCCAGAACGATCTTGAGCGCCTTTTTCTCGTCGTAGACGCGGTAGGCCTCCGCGGCCTCGTCGAGCTTCATGTGGTGGGTGACCAGCGGGGCCGGATCGAGCTTGCCCTCCGTGAGCAGCCCGAGCACCCGATCCAGGTGCTTGATGACGTTGGCGTGGCCGCTGGTGAGGGTGAGGGCCTTGATCCAGATCAGGCCCATGTGAACCTCGGTGCGCTCGGCGTACACACCGGTCACCGAGATCGTCCCCGCCTTTCGCGCCAGGCGGATCGCCATATCGAGCGCCTCCGGGTGGCCGACCGCCTCCACCGCGAGGTCGGCGCCGCGCCCCTCGGTGAGCTTCTTGACCTCCGCACGCGGGTCCTGCTCGGTCAGGTGGACCGGGGTGGCCCCGAAGGACTCCGCCATCCTCAGACGATCCTCGACCGTGTCGATCGCGATCACCTCCGAGGCGCCCGCGGCCTTGGCCGCCTGCACCGCGCAGAGGCCGACCGGCCCCATGCCGAGGATCGCGGCGCTCTCGCCTTCGGCGAGCGGCCGCGAGTCGATCGCGTGGAACCCGGTGCCCATCACGTCTCCGGCGAAGAGCGCGACGTCGTCGGAGAGCCCCTCCGGCACCTTCCGCAGGGTGAGGTTCGCGTGCGGCACCAGCACCTGCTCGGCCTGTGCACCCTGCAGGTCGCCCAGCGTCTTGCCGTGCCCGTAGACGCGAGCCTCGTCGCACTTGTGGAACTCCCCGCGCTTGCAGAAGAAGCACTCGCCGCAGGCGGTCCCATAGGTGCCGAGGACGCGGTCCCCGACGCTCACCCGGGTGACCTCGTCCCCGGCGGCGATCACCTCCCCGACGAACTCGTGGCCGATCACGAACCCGGCCTCGATCTGCACCCGCCCGTGGTAGATGTGGAGGTCCGAGCCGCAGATGCCGCTCGCCTCGACCTGGACGATCGCGTCGTCCGGCGCGAGCAGCTCGGGCTCGGGAACGTCGTCGATCTGGACCTCCCCGGGAGCCTGGAATGTGACCGCGCGCATGGCCCTGAAGCCTATGAGAGGATCGCCCAGCATGAATCGGGCGCTCCTCGGCTTCGCCTCCGGGGCGCCCTCAGACAAGGAGAGGGCAAATGTCGATCGAGAAGTCGCGGCCGGTGCTGATCACGGGCTGCTCGACCGGGATCGGAAGGGCGACCGCGGAGCGGCTGGCCGATGACGGCTGGAACGTGCATGCGACGGCCCGAAAGCTCGAGGCGATCGAGGACCTCGGCAGGAGGGGCTGCACCGTGGGTGAGCTCGACGTGACGGACGAGCGCTCGATGGAGAAGGCCGTCGAGGCGGTCGAGAAGGACGGTCCGATCGGCGCCCTGATCAACAACGCGGGCTACAGCCAGAGCGGCGCGATCGAGACGATCCCGATGGACAGCGTGCGCCGGCAGTTCGAGACCAATGTCTTCGGCCTGATGCGGATGTGCCAGCTGGTGCTACCGGGGATGCGCGGCGCCGGCTCGGGGAAGATCGTGAACCTCAGCTCCATGGGAGGCAAGCTCACCTTCCCCGGCGGCGGCGTCTACCACGCGACCAAGCACGCGGTCGAGGCGCTCTCCGACGCTCTCCGCTTCGAGGTCAAGGGCTTCGGCATCGACGTCGTGGTGATCGAGCCCGGCCTGATCGTCACCGAGTTCGGCGAGACCGCAGCCGAAAGCCTGGACGAGGTCGCCGAGCACGGCCCGTACGCGAAGTTCAACGCCGACGTCGCCAAGGTGACCGCGGAGGCCTACAAGGGCGGCATGGCCCGGTTCGGCGCCGGGCCCGACGCGGTCGCGGCGAAGATCGCGAAGGCGCTGCTCACGCGGCGACCGGCGACCCGCTACAAGGTCACCCCATCGGCCCACGTGGTGATGGGCATGCGCGGCGTGATGACCGACCGGATGTGGGACCGATTCGTGCGCACCCAGTACCCGCCGCCGAAGCCGGGAACCTGACCCACCCCACATAGAGTCCCCCCATGGACCTCGGCCTCGCGGTCGCGATCGCGCTGGCGATCGGCTTCGCGGTTACGAACGGGCTCCATGACGCCTCGAACGCGATCGCGACGCTGGTGGCGACGCGCGCCGCGCGGCCGGGCCAGGCGATCGTCCTGGCCGCGATCTTCAACCTGATCGGGCCCTTCGTGGTCGGCGCGGCGGTCGCCGACACGATCGGCGGGATCGTCACCGTGTCCCCCTCCGAGAGCACCGAGGTGATCGGCTGTGGGCTTGCGGCTGCGGTCGGCTGGAACATGACGACCTGGTGGCTCGGGCTGCCGTCGAGCTCCGGCCACGCGCTCGTCGGCGGCCTCGTGGGCGCCGCCGTGGTCGAGGGCGGGCTGGACGCCGTCAACTGGGGCGGGATCGAATCCGGCAAGCCGGTGGGCGTGTTCGGCACGCTGATCGCGCTCGCGATCTCGCCCGTCCTCGGCGGTCTCGTGGCCTTTCTCGTGATCCGCACATTCCGTCGCCTGGCACGCCGCCTGACCCGCACCTGGGACGGCTCGGTGATCGCGGGTCAGTGGGCGATGTCCTCGGCGCTCGCGTTCAGCCACGGGGCCAACGACGCCCAGAAGGCCGTCGGCGTCATCGCGGCGCTGCTCGTCGGCGCCGGCAAGGTCGACTCGCTCGGCGCCTCCCCCACCTGGGCGACGCTCGTCTGCGCGGTGGCTCTGACGTTCGGCACGGCGTTCGGCGGGTGGAGGATCATCAAGACCGTGGGCCAGCGGATCTATCGCCTGCAGTCGATCGAGGGTCTGGCGAGCCAGACCTCGTCGGCCGGCGTGATCCTGGGAGCCTCCTTTCTCGGCGCCCCCACGTCGACCTCGCAGGTCGTCGCCTCCTCGGTGGTCGGCATCGGAGGCGGGCGCAGGCGTCTGCGCCACGTGAACTGGTCCCTGGTCCGACAGATCGGCCTCGCCTGGCTGATCACGATGCCGATCACCGCGCTACTCGCGGGAGGGATCCTCGCGGTCTGGCGGGTGCTGACGTGAAGCGGAAGCGGCACTGGTTCCTGCCCGATACCCCCGATCTCGTCGGTCAGCTGCGCTTGCAGGCCGGGATCACGCTGGAGGGCGTCGAGGCGTTCGCGGCCTGGGCGGACGGCGACACGGCCGCCGGCGAGGCGCTTCGCGACATCGAGCACCGCGGTGACGCGGCGAAGCGGGAGCTGCTCGAGCAGCTGCGAGAGGCGTTCGTCACTCCACTCGCGCCGGAGGACCTCTTCGCGCTCTCGCGCGGGATCGACTGGATCCTCGACTACACGCGCGACCTGGCACGCGAATCGGTTGCGATGGCGTGCCCGCCGGATGAGCGGCTCGCCGAGATGGCGGGTCTCCTCCGTGAGGCGGTGACGCAGATCGAGAGCGCGATCGGGAATCTGCAATCGGACGGCGTGGCTGCCTCCACCTCGGCCGACGAGGCGATCAGGACGGTGCGCCGCATGGGCATCGCCTATTACCAGGGGATGGCCGAGCTGCTCGACGTCGAGTCCCGACCCGAGCGGATCGGTAGCCGCGAGCTCTACCGCCGCTGCGATCGCATCGGCGAGGAGGTGATCGACGTCGCGGAGCGGATCGTCTACTCGGTGGTCAAGGAAAGCTGAGCCCGGACGTTTGAAAGCCGCCCGATCCGCACAGGATGGGATGGCATGGGAATCAGTCCCACCGCTGAGCGACCCTTGATCGCAACCGGCCCCAGTGTCCTCCGCCGCCGTGCCCGGGAGCGCGTCGGCCGGAGGATCCAGTGGGAGACGGCGTTCTTCGGGCTCCTCGCGGCGGTCGGCCTCGGCGCCGTCCTGGTCGCGATGCTGATCGGCGGCCTCGTCGCCGCGGGGGTGACCGACTTCGGGCAGACCGCGGCGAGCCTCTTCCATCACCTGGTGATCGCCGGCGGGGCGATCGCGCTCGCGACGATCGCTCTCAGCTACCTGACCGGCGGGTACGTGGCCGCCAGAATGGCCCGCTTCGACGGCTGGCGCCAGGGCCTAGGCGTCTGGCTGCTGAGCCTGTTGCTGGTCCTGGCGTTCGTCATCGCCGCCTGGATCTCCGGAGGCGAGCTCGATCCGAGCAAGTCGATCTCGCTGCCCGGCGATCCCGTCGACGCCGGCCCGCTCGGCGCTAGCCGCGCCGTGATCCTCGCCGTCTTGGCGGTGGTGCCGCTGGTGGCCGCCGTCGCCGGAGGGGTCCTGGGCGAGCGCTACCACCGCGCGGTGGACGACGCCGCCTTCGAGCCGTACGGGCCGTACGAAGCGCTCGACCCGGGCGAGGAGAACGCCGATCAGCCGTACGGCCCCGACCGCGTCAGGCAGGAGGCGCCCGCCTCCGCGGCGAGCTCGAGCGAGGACTCGACGGTCTCGCCGGCCGCCAACCCGTAGGTCAGCGCTCCAGCGAACGAGTCGCCGCACCCGTAGCTGTCCGCCACCGGACCCGGAAGGGACGCCGCCGCCCACCTGCCGGACTGACCGTCGGCGGTCTCGTATCTCCCGCCCTCGGCTCCTCGGGTCGCCACCAGCAGCGCCGGCCGAGGCTGGAGCGCCAGCGCGAAGGCGCTCTCGAGCTCGTCGCGATCGGAATAGACCAGGGCATCGAGAGCCACCCCGGACGCGGCCAGCACCTTGCCGGCCCTCGGGGAGGCGACCAGGACGCGCGCCCGGCGGCCCGCGTTCAGCGCGCCGTCGTCCCCAGCCGTCACGTAGACGCCATCGGCGCCCTCGAGGCCGCTCCAGTCAAGGGAGTCGGCCCCCTCCGGCTCCAGCCGCTCCCCGATCGTGGTGATGGTCCGCTCCCCGCGTGAGTCGAGGAAGGTGTGCGCCCGCCGTGTCGGTCCATCCCGGCGCGCAGCCTCGACCCTGACGCCGAGCTCGTCCAGTCGCTCGCGCGACCGGCCGGCCAGATCGTCCTCGCCCAGCGCCGTCAGCAGAGTGGAGCCGCCGGCGAGGCGGGCCAGCTGCACCGCCGCCACGGCTCCGCCGCCGGCCGGCTCCTGGAAGCTGTCGGTTGCGTGGACGATCTCCCCGGCGGCGGGGACATGATCCCCGTGCACGAACTCCACCCATTCGACATGTCCGACGACCGCGACCCGCATCCACCGGATTCTCGCCGCTGGGACCGAGATACGTCGAGCCCGATCTCTACCGTGCCCGGCGGTGAAGTCACGGACGATGATCATCGTGGCGTCGATCGCGGCGCTCGCGGCGGCCCTGCCCGGAACGGCGCATGGAGGCCCGACAACTGAGGACGTCGATGCCTGGGCCTACCCCCAGACCGCGGCGGTGATCCACAGTGATCCGACCAACAGCTCGGGCAGCCTCTCGAAGCTCCACTTCCTCACCGAGCTCCGAGCGCCCGAGGTCTACCGCGTGAGCGGCACCGTGACCCAGGGCGATGGCAAGACCTGGCTGCGGATCGACGTGCTGGGCAGGCCCAACGGCAGGAGCGGCTGGGTCCCCGAGGAGGCGCTCGGCCCGTTGCACAAGATCGACGAGACCCTGGTGATCAACCGCTCGGCGCTCAGGGCCAACCTGTACCGGGGCAAGCGCAGGCTCTTCAGCGCCCCGATCGGCATCGGCCGGGGCAAGTGGCCGACGCCGCCCGGCGACTTCTACATCCGGGAGGGAATCCGGATCAAGCAGGGCGGCGGGTCATACGGCTCCTTCGCCTTCGGGACCAGTGCCTACTCGCCGACTCTGAGCGACTGGCCCGGAGGGGGCGTGATCGGGATCCATGGCACCAACGAGCCGAACCTGATCCCGGGTCGTATCTCGCACGGCTGCATCCGCATGAAGAACAAGCGGATCAACCGCCTGCGGCGCCTGGCCGGCATCGGCACCGCGGTCGAGATTCGCTAGTCGGCTAGCCGCAGTAGGCGAACGACTGCAGCTTGCCGGTGGACTTCGCGCCGGAGTGCATCCCGGTCGCCCGCCAGCCGCCGCGCTGCGGCAGCGACGCGAGCACGAAGATCGTGTCTCCGCCATTGGTCAGCGTCGCGGCGGAGGTGAGGAAGCCGCCCGAGATCGGCGACAGCCCCGCCCCGCAGGGCCGGGTGTCGGCCGACTTCGTGGTCAGGTCGCCGGTGAGCGAAACGGATCCGGTCCGCGTTCCCACCCGCGCCCGGGCGCAGTACGCGTATGAGGTGAGCTTCCTCGAGGCCGGGTTGTTGTGCGAGGCCGTGAAGTTCCAGGCGCGGCCCTTCGCGACGCGCCGTGAGTCCTCGGGCAGCACGGCCAGCGCCTGGGTCGGATCGGCCTCGGAGGAGAACCCTCCCGAGATTGCGCGCCGCTTCCCGGCGCAGGTGGCGGTCACGGTCGCCCTCGGGTGATCGCCGGGCCCGGTTGCGGCCGGCAACGAGGTCGAGGCCGCCACCTCCGTGATCTTGGGCGCTCCACTGCGGCAGCGGACGATCGCCGTGAGCGAGCCTGTCGCGGTGGTGAGCGGGCTGGCCCGCAGACCGCTCGCGATCCAGCTCCTGCCGCCGGAGCGGCGGGACTCCGTCACCACCGTGGGCTCGAGGCCGCTGGGTGCGCCGCCGACGAAGCCGCCGCCCACGGCCCGCGTCCCGCCCGGGCAGGTCGCCGTGGCGGTGAGGAGCCGATGCGGCGGGAGCTGGATCGTCGTCGACCTGCTGATGACGGACCCCGGGCGATGGTGCTTCCCGGCCTTGGCGGCGCTCGCGCCGGCGGGCAGCGCCACGAGCAGTAGTCCCGCTGCCAGGGCCACTGTCGTCATCCATGTCCGTCGCGGCATCAGATTCGATCCAGATCCGATGACGGCAACGTACCTGTGGCCCCGGCGAATTTTGAGGTCCCCCAACTTTCTGGTACGGACCTTGCAGGATTTTGGGGGCGGGCAGGAAAGGTTCAGGTCCCTGTGATCCGACGCATCATTCGCTCATGGACGAGCGCGCTCGCGTTGGCGTTGCTCCTCGGCCTCCTGGTGCCGGCCACCGCCCTTGCCGGCGCGGTGATCACCCCCGTGCCCACCTTCCCGTATCCGAGCGTCACGCTGGGGAAGCAGTTCGACGCCTCCATCACGCTGTTCAACAACTCGACCGGACAGGAGGCCGGCGCCGGGGTGACGATCACCGGAACGAACCTCGACCTCTTCCCCTCCTGCCCTGACTCGGTGATCACCGCCAACAACTGCCCCACCGCCGAAGCCGGCGTCTTCTCGCTCAGCTCCACCGGGACCAGCGGTACCACCGGGACCAGCGGTACCGGCGATTGCCCACCCGGGACCTGGACGATCGCCGAGGCCGCACCCGGGCGCTTCCGGTTCACGCCGCCGGGAACGATCCTGCTCCAGTCTGGGCACAGCTGCACTATCAACTTCACGGCGACCGCCAACCAGCTCCCGCAGTTCGACGCCGACCTGACCGCGCCCGGCAGCCAAACCAACCAGGTGGCGGCGATCGACGCCTTCAGCCCGGTCACCAGCCTCAGCGTCCGCAACAGCGGCTCAGGCCAGACCACGGTCCTCGGCGCGCCCGCCGGCGGAAACGTCGCGGCCTCCAGCGCCTCCCTGAAGGTGTCCGAAGGCTGCAAGCGCGTCGTCACCGCGAAGGTGACCGGCCCCGACATCGCAAGCGTCACCTTCTTCGTCGACGGCAAGCGCCACGCGACAGTCGGCCACGCGCCCTTCAAGACCAAGATCAAGGCGTTCAAGCTCTCCCGCGGGCATCACAAGGTGACCGCCAAGGTCACCTTCACCCAGGGAAGCGGCGAGAACCCCTCCCCCGCGAAGTTCCAGGGCGGCTTCCTGCGCTGCGCGCCGCCCAAGCAGCCGAACTTCACCGGGTAGCTCGGGCCTAGGGGCGGTCGCCGGCTCGCACCGGGCTCATCTCGTCACCCTCCTGCGCCCGTGACGCCGGGGCCTCCTCCCTGTTCGGCAGGACATGACACGCGGAGCTGTGTTCCGGCGAGGCCTGGGGACCCGGCTGCCGTCGAGCCGCGGGTGCGCCTCGAGCAGCACCTGGGTGTAGGGGTGCCGCGGATTCGCGAAGACGTCGGCCGTCCGGCCGCTCTCGACAATCCGCCCCAGGTACATGATCGCGACCCGGTCCGCGAGCCATGGTCGTCGCCACTCCGCTGCGGCTGCCGCGCGGCACCGGATCGCCGTTCAACCCGGTCGCGATTCTCTAGCCGGTCTGACAGCGGAGGGGGTGGGATTCGAACCCACGGTACGACGAACGCCGCACAACGGTTTTCGAGACCGCCCCGTTCAACCACTCCGGCACCCCTCCGGGGCATCGGAGAGGCTAGCGGGACACCGTGGGAGATCTCAGCCCGAGGCCTGGGCGGGCAACTCGCCCTGGAGCACGTAGCGCAGCACGTCGACGACCTGCTCGGGCTTCTCGGCCGTGGCCATCGCGGCGCGGTCGATCTCCTTCAGCGCGTGGGCCGTCTCCGGGTCATGCAGCGTGACGATGGGCTTGCCGAGCGCGGCGGCGAAGCCCGCGTCGAAGGCCGCGTTCCACTGCTTGTACCGCTCGCCGAAGCGGACCACGACCACGTCGGCCTGGCGGATCAGCGTCTGGGTGCGGATCGCGTTCACGCCGGCGCCCTTGTGGTCCTTCCAGAAGCCGTCCGGCTCCTGACCGAGGATGGCGACGCCGACGTCGTCGGAGGCGCCGTGGTCGGTGACGGGCGAGGTGAAGACCGCGTCGAGGCCGGCCTCGGCCGCGCCCTGAGCGATCCGCTCCCGCCAATCGGAGTGGATCTCGCCGGCGAGATAGACGTTCCAGGCCATCGCGGCGATCTTAGTCAGCGACTAGCCTTCACGGCGCACCCGGAGAGGTGTCCGAGTGGCTTAAGGAGCTCGCTTGGAAAGCGAGTGGGCGGGTTAAACCGCCTCGTGGGTTCGAATCCCACCCTCTCCGCTCCGGTAGGCACAACAGAGGGAGAGGGGAAACGATGGCCAATGAGGGCCGACGCAAGTGGTTCAACCGCGCCGCGAAGCTGGGACGCACCGCGGAACGGATAGCCGACCTGCCGGCAGACGTGGTGGGTCGCGGGCGGCCGATCAGCAACACGGCCAAGCTGGACCTGTCCGAAAAGGGGGTCAGCGCCGTCGCGACGATCCTGAAGGCGCCCAGCAAGCATCGGATCACCGCGGTGAAGGAGAACGTCGGGCGCTTCACCGTCAGGATCGAGATCACCGGTGAGCAGCCGTACGAGACCAATGTCTGGCAGGCGTTCTGGGAGGACGAGTGGAAACAGATGCAGCCCGGAATGGAGGTGGGCTGCAAGGTTGACCCGGAGAATCACGAGCTCGTCTGGCTGATGCCCACCGGCTTCCAGGAACCGGCGAAGCAGGTCAAGGGGCCGAGCCTGGACCTCGGCGATCGCATCACCGACTCTTCGCAGCTGATCGCCACCGGCCGGCGGGCGAAGGCGACCGTGCTCTCCTCGGAGCCGATGGGCAAGAAGGCTCCCGGTACCGACGACGAGTTCTATCTCCTGGACCTCGAGCTCAAGGCGGACGACGAGCCGAGGCCCTGGAAGGTCAACTTCGGCATGAGGGTCCCGAAGGGAGCCGAGGAAATGGTGGACGAAGGGAAAGAGCTCGAGGTCGCATTTGGAGCCGTCGGGAATCCCGACCAGGTCGCCGTCGACTGGGCCGGGACCTCGAGCGGCCAGTTCTCCTAGCGATGAGCGATGACCAGGGAAGTGGATTCGAGTCGCGCCGAAAGCGCGGCTGGCTCAACAAACGCTCGAGAAGGTCGAGGACCTTCCCTACAACGTCGTCTCACGTCGGGGGGCAACCACCGATTCGGCCAAGCGGAAGCTGTACGAGCAGGGCATCGCGGGTCAGGCCCAGATACTGAAGGCGCCCGCCGAGCAGTCGACCTCGGGCTCAAAGAAAGGGCGCTGGTCGAGTGCCGAGCCGATCCGAACGACGAGACCAATAGGCTTCGCCGCCATGCCGCAGGTGCAGACCGTCACCGGCCCGATCGAGGCGGAGGAGCTCGGCACCACGCTGATCCACGAGCACCTCCGCAATCAGGACGAGGCCGTCCACAACCAGTGGCCCCAGGCGGGCGCCAACAAGGAGCAGCCTCCGCACGCGATCGCGCCGGGCGAGGACTACGACATCGCCGTGCAGGAGGCGAAGGCCGCGGTCGACCTGGGCATCAAGACCATCGGCGAGCCCACCGCGATGTTCCTCGGGCGCGACGTCAACTTCATGAAGCGCGTCTCGGAGGAGTCCGGACTGCAGGTCGTTCCCTGCACCGGGATCTACACCTACGACCACCTGCCCCAGTTCTTTGCGACCCGCGATCCCGACCAGATCGCGGAGTTCTTCATCGCCGACATCGAGGAGGGGATCCAGGGCACCGACATCAGGGCTGCGTTCATCAAGTGCGCCGCCGACGAGCCCGGGGTGAACGAGAACATCGAGAAGGTCCACCGGGCCGCTGCGCGGGCGAGCGTCAAGACCGGCGCGCCGATCATGGCCCATTCCCGGCCCGCCAGCGATACCGCCCCGCGACAAATCGAGATCTTCGAGGAGGAGGGCGTCGACCTGGGCAAGGTCCAGATCGCGCACTGCGGCGATTCCGACGACCCCGACTACGTCGAGGCCCTGATCGACAAGGGAGTCTGGGTCGGGCTCGACCGGTATGGACTCGACCTCTTCCTGCCCTACGACAAACGGCAGCAGGTGGCCAGGGAGCTGATCATCGAGCGCGGCCGAGCCGACCGGATCTTCCTCTCGGCCGACTCGGTTGCCACCAGTGACTGGTTCCCCGAGAACGTGATCGAGCAGCTGATCGCGGCGGGGGCGGCGCTGGACTGGACGATCCGGATCGTGCCCGAGAAGGTGCTCCCGGAGCTCCGCGAAGCCGGCATGACCGAAGAGCAGGAGCGGACGATGATGGTCGACAACCCGGTCCGCTGGCTCACCTCCTAGCGCCGCGAAGCGAAGAACGCCTCGAGCAACGCGGCGGACTCCTCACCGAGGATTCCGCCCTGCACCTCCGGTCTGTGGTTGACGACCGGCTCGGCGAAGAGGTCGATGACGCTGCCGACCGCGCCCCCCTTGGGATCCGCTGCGCCGTAAACGAGCCGCGGCACCCGCGCGAGCGTGATCGCGCCCGCGCACATCGGACAGGGCTCGAGCGTGACGTAGATCGTGGTCTCCAGGAGCCTCCAACCCCCCAGCCGCTCGGCCGCCTCGCGGAGCGCCAGCACCTCGGCGTGGGCGGTCGGGTCACGGCGCAGCTCGCGTTCGTTCCCGGCCTGTCCCAGCACCTCGTCCCCGCGGGCCACCACCGCGCCGATCGGTACGTCGCCGTGCTCGGCCGCCCGCTGGGCGAGCTGCAGGGCGCGGCGCATCATCGCCTCGTCGTTATCCATCGCTTTCACGGCAGGAACTTTCTCAGCGGGAGGGTGTTTACAACCTAAGCTGGCGACCCGCGCCGGCCCCTCTCACCGGGAATCGTGACCTGGAGACCATGCGAAAGCTGATCGCCACAACCCTGCTCGTCCTTGCCGCGGCCGCCATCTGGGCGGCGGGAGCCTCGGCTGCGGCTTCCCGCGCTCAGGCCCCCTTCGTGCACGGAGAGCTGCTGGTCAAGTTCGACGGAGGTGCCGAACGGGTGCTTGATCTGCCCCAGGGCGTGGGAGTCTCCAAGGCGGAGCAGGCTCTGGCCGCGAACCCCGCTGTCTCCTATGCGGTGCCCAACTACGTCGCACACGCATCGGCCATCCCGAACGATCCCGGGCCCTCCGGGACGCCCGGCGGCTGGGAGCGGACCCAGTGGAACTTCCTGCCCTGCGGATCGCTCTGCGGCGAGGCCGCGGCACCCGTCCAGGCCAAGGGAGGGCTCAACGCCCCCGAGGCGTGGGACATCCTCAAGCAGCGCGGAGGGGCCTACGGAAAGGGCGCCCGGGTGGCGGTCCTCGACACCGGGATCGCCTACAGGAACAAGAAGCCCCGGTTCCGCAAGAGCCCCGACTTCTCGAAGAGCCAGTTTCTCCCCGGCTACGACTTCGTCGACAAGGACAAGGTGCCGCTCGACGAGGACGGGCACGGCACGCATGTCGCCGGCACGATCGCCGAGCGCGACAACAACCATGTCGGCCTGACCGGGCTCGCGCCGAAGGCGAGGATCATTCCAGTGCGGGTGCTCGACTCGGAGGGGTTCGGCACGGCGCGAGACATCGCCAAGGGGATCCGCTACGCGGCCACTCACAAGGCGCAGGTGATCAACATGAGCTTCGAGTTCTCGCTCGGCGTCAACAGCTGCGCCAAGATCAAGGGCATCTGCTCGGCGATCAAGTTCGCGTTCAAGAGGGGCGCGCTGGTGGTCGCCGCGGCCGGCAACGAGAACGGTGAGCCGGTCGCCTACCCGGCTGGCGCGCCCCATGTGGTCGGCGTCGGCCGCACGACCAAGGACGCCTGCCTGGCGAGCGACTCCCGCACGGGCGCAGGGCTCGACGTGGTCGCGCCGGGCGGCGGCTTCCCGCTCCTGAATACCTGCGGGAGCGACGACTCGCTGTTCACCCGCGGGCTGCCGATCTTCCAGCTCACCTTCGTCGGTCCGCGATTCACCAACTTCGGCTATCCCGGCGGCTACGAGGGCACCTCGATGGCGGCCGCCCACGTCTCCGGCGTCGCGGCGATGATTATCGCGAGCCACGTGGTCGGCAGCAAGCCCAACGCGGTCGAGTGCCAGCTCAAGGGGACCGCGCGTCACACGGACTCCCAGCTCGGGCAGCCGTACGACCCGCGCCTCTTCGGCGCCGGCCTGATCGACGCCGCCGCGGCGGTCAGGGCCAGGGTTCCCGGCTGCTAACCATCGGGCCATGGACGAGGTGACCTTCGAGCTGGCCCCCGCCGGGGGCGACTACGCGGACGACCTGACGCAGATCCGGATCGAGGTGAACGGGATGAGCCTGATCGAGCTCGTGCGGCGGGCAGAGCTTCCCTCCGCCCGGGCCGACGGCGAGGAGGAGCTCGCCGGCACCTACGTCGGCCTCGTTCCCGGGTACATCCGGATGGACCTGGCCGGCCAGTTCCTCGGTGGGTCGGGCACCTGGCTCTATCCGGAGGGAGAGGGCAAGACCGCGCTACTGAGCTGCAGCTGCGGCGAGGTGGGTTGCTCCCCCCTCCTCGCCCGGGTCACGGTCGACGAGGACACGGTCACCTGGGACGAGTTCGAGCAGCCGACCAGGCCGGACTGGGACTACGATGGCTTCGGCTTCACCTTCGAGCGCGCCCAGTACGAGCAGGCGCTGCTCCGGATGTTCAACTAGCTCGCTTCTCGCGCGGAGAAGCGCCTAGACTGGTTCCTCGGGTCGAGCACGCGCTCGACCAAAGTAGTGCCCCGCGTTTTCGCTGTCGTTGCCTTCGGGCACCCTCCGCGTTCGCAGTGCACCTGCACGGAGGTACCGACATGGCTACAGGAACAGTGAAGTGGTTCAGCGACGACAAGGGCTTCGGATTCATCACACCGGATGACGCGAGCAAGGATGTGTTCGTGCACCACAGCGCGATCCAGGGCGACGGCTTCAAGTCGCTGGCCGAGGGCGCAAAGGTGAGCTACGACGTCGAGCAGGGCGACAAGGGCCCGGCGGCCGCGAACGTCCAGGCGAGCTAGGAAGAAGAGGCATGGCCTCACGCAGCAAGCGGAAGACCACGATGGCGAAGCTGAATCGTGAACGGAGGCTCCAGGAGCGCCGGCTCGAGAAGCAGGCCAAGAAGGCTGCACGGAAGCAGGCGGCCCTGGACGCCCGGGCCGACTCCGCGCCCGGCTGATTCAGCCACGTTCCGCTACGTCGTCTTGACGATCCAGACGTCGCATGGGGCGTGGTGCGAGATCTTGTTGGGCACGCTGCCCAACAGAAAGCGCCTCGCCCCCGTCATGCCCTTGTTCCCGACCAGGACCAGGTCCGCGTCGTTCTCCTCGGCGACGTCGAGGATCGCGTCGGCGGGATCGCCCTCGCGCGGGTGGGTCACGACGTCGACCTTGGCCTTCTTCGCCACCGCCGCGGCCTTGTCGAGCACGAACTGAACGTCCTCGCGCGGGTTCACCGCATAGGCCACATCGCCCGAGATGCCTTCACCCTCATCCTTGAGGCGCTGCTGCGGAATGGGCTCGTAGGCGCTGACGATCTCGAGCTTCGCCTTCGAGATCTTGGCCAGCTCGACTGCGGTAGCCACAGCCTCCGTGGCGGTCTCCGAGCCATCTGTTCCAACCACTATGCGGTCGAACATCACCCCTCCTCGCCGATTGCGGCGCCGATACTACCCGCCGGAGCGGAGCGGAGCCTCAGCTGAGCTTGACGATGGCGATCACCATCGAGGCGATCAGGCAGATCACGAGAATCACCATGCTGGCCGCCCAGAGCTTCGGCACCAACCGATCCTATTGGTCGGGCTCGATCGGCTGGACCTGCGGCGCGACGACTCCGCGCAGCGCACGCGCGGGTGTGCCGGGGGCCACCTTGTACCAGTCGACATAGCGCCCGCAGGCTCGTTTGAGCGGTACCGCCTGGCGGGCCGGATCGTTCCGCGTGGCGGCAAGACCGCTCAGATACGCCTTGCTCTCGGTATGGAGCAGGCGGCCGATCAGGGGCGGATCGGCGACATCGACCGTGACCAGCACATTGCCGGCCTTCTTCACGTCCAGCGACCCCACCGGGTAGTAGGGAGAGGGTCCTCGGAAGAGCAGGTTCGAGCGCATGATCCCGCTGAACGGGGTGGCCAATCCCGGCCCGGCAGCGGTGACGCGCACCGCCTGGGTGCTCGCGTACTGGAGCGATAGATCCCAGCTGCCGGGCGTGAGATAGAGGCGCAGGTGGGCCGGCTTGGTCTGGGTCAGCGCCGGGCTCGGGCTCCAGACCTTTCGCACGACGGGCTGAACGGTGAACACGGTCGCCTTCCCGTTGACCTTGGTGATGGGCGCCTGCTCGGGGTTCGAGCAGTCGAGCGGCGCTCCGGGGTTGACCGGCTCATACAGGGTGCGCCGCTGGCCGACCGGGATGTCGCGGTGCCAGAGGATGAAGTCGCCGGTGCGGAGGCGCGCAGTGAACCCAGCGGGTGGGTCGCTCTGCATCGCCGCGCTCGTGGTCACCACCCACTTGAACTTGTTCATCACGAACGGCGGGACGTTGTCCCAGTCGAACTTCGCGTTCAGGTCGGTCGCCCGGTAGAGCGGATGAACCTCCTCGACGTCGTAGTGGTTCGTGATCGGCGCGTAGACCTCTGAGCCGATCAGCTCCCAGGAGACGAAGTTGTCGCGGCCGAGGAAGAGCACGTTCTGGCCGTCGACGATCGGCCGCATGCGGAGCATCTCCTGGAGGTGGTAATCCGGCCCGACCGCGGACTGGCGCAGCGGGAGCAGCGTCGAGAACGCCGCAGCGGCCGCGAAGGCGAGGACCAACAGAGGTACGGCGAAGCCCGAGACCGGTCGAAGCAGCGCGGGCGGCCAGCGGACCACTCCCCCAGCCGGGACGTCACCCTCTTCGCCGGGCAGCGCGTCGGCTGAGAGCAGGCCGCGCAGGGCGACCAGCATGATCAGCGGCGCGGCGATCGCCAGTGCCTTCGCCTGGGTGTACGGCGTGCCGAGCGCCAGCGAAGCGAGATAGAGCAGCGTCGCGGCGAGCAGCGCCGAGGGCAGCGCGGACTCTCGTCGCGACAGAGCGCGGCCGAGGCCCCAGGCGAACGCCACCAGAGCGAGCAGCGCACCGAGGTAGAAGGCGACCTCTGGAGTTGTCGAGTTCGCCGGAGTGATCCGGAACTCGCCCGAGGGCCAGACACCGAAGACCTCGAGCGGGTTGAGCGGCTGGCGCAGGTTGCCGAAACCGACCGTCGGGCCCGTTCCGGAAGGGCTGAACGCCTTGAAGTTCGAGAAGCTGGCGAGGCGGAAGATCTCAGGAAGCGCCGCGATCACCGGGATCGCGATGCCGAGCCAGATGGCTCCCCTGGCTCCGCGGAGGCGCTCGCGGAGCCGAAGACCGGCAACGAAGGAGGCGGCGGCGTCGCGTTCGCGGATTGCGATGACCAGCATCCAGACCAATGCCGCCCCGAGGAGCCAGGCCAGCCCGGGGAAGCTGTAGTTGTAGATCGTGCCGGCCGCGATCATCCCGAGCGGAATGGCTCCCTTTGTTCCTGGGTGATAGCCATTGCTATCGCCCCGGAGCGACCACACCGCTCGGAGAGTGGGCAGTCCAAGCGTGAATCCGAGCAGCGCCAGAGCCAGTAGCGGCTCCTTGAATGCCCCCTGGGCCAGGTAGGCGGCGGCGAGATAGGGGGTCGCGGCCAATACGGCGGCCGGTACCCGCAGCCAGCCCCTGATCCCGCCGAGCGCGCCATAGGCGGTGAGCGCGAGGAGGACGGCGATGGCACCGGTCAGCCCGGCGAAGCCCTCGATCAGGCTGGCCCCACTCACCTTGGAGGTCGCGGCGACGATGGCGTGCGGGCCGAGCGGATAGCCGCCCTTGATCAGGTCCGGCGTCGGTCCGGCGTGGGAGCTGATCCACTCGGTGAAGAGCAGATGCGAGGCCATGTCGTCGTTGACGAGTCCCTGGCCGAGGATCCCGACGCGGCCGCTGGTCGCGAATGGGATGGCCACGACCAGCGCCGCACCGATCACGACCACGATCGCTCCGATCCGCACAGCCCCGGCGGGCGCGCGGGTTCGGCCGAAGACGACGAAGCAGCCGACCAGCGCGATCCCCACCGTCACGGCGGCGGTCACGGCGTGGCCGGGCAGCTTGACGGCGATGCCGCAGATCACGAGCAGTGCCGAGATCCCGGCGGCGGGGCCGACGGGGGAATGCCGCGGCAGGCCGGAGATCGCCATGACCGCCGAGCCGAGCAGCAGGGAGGCGACGACGATCAGCGCCCCCGCCAGCAGAGCCGAAAACATCGCGGAAGCCTAGAGTGTCGGACCGTGGCTGACCCGGACCCGATCGAGCTGATCAACAAGCGCCTCGACTGGATCGAGGAGTCGCTCGGGCGAGTGAACGGCCTGCAGTACACCCCGATGGGCGCGCCGATCATCGCCCGGACGAGGCACCGGTCCCTCCGGAGATCCAGGAGCTGGTCGCTCAGGGGAAGATGAAGGAGGCCGTCAGGCAGTTCCGGGAGCAGACCGGAGCCTCGATGCAGCAGGCGCAGGACGCCCTCGGCAAGCTCTGATCAGAGACCGGGGACGTGGCGCGCGACGAAGCCCTTCGGGTAGGCGTCGTTCGGATGCCAGCGCGGGCCAGAGCCGCGCGCGTCGCCCACGGTGTCCCAGCGCAGGCCCGCGATCACGGCGTAGACGTGGGTCGGGCTCGCGTAGATGGTCAGCCACTGGCCGGGGCCCGGCTCCCCGTAGCCCATGAACCCGCCTGAGGACAGCGGCGCCTGCAGCAGGCCGGCGCCGGCGAGCGCATAGCTGACGGCGCCCGAGCAGTCGTAGCCCTTCGACTGGAACGAGGCGTGGCCCCCGCCCCAGACGTATGGCTGGCCGACGATCAGGTTCGCGGCGTTGATCATCGCCCGGATCGGGTCAGGCGCCGAGGGCGGGGCGAGCGCGGTCCTGTTGAGGAGCAGCGCGGAGTCGTTGCCGCCGACCGGGTGCGTCGCCGTGTAGACGCGCTTACGCTCCGCCGGAGAGGGGGGCGCGAAGGAACCGTTCGTGCCGGCGGACGCCGCCGGCAGCCCGGTCTTGGGGTCCACGGGAGCCTTCGGAGCGGGTTTGGCCTCGGTCGTCGTGGTGATCGGGGATTGGGCTCCAGGCCGGTATTGCGGATCGGCCGCCCACGGCTCCGGCGCGAGCTTCCTGTCCGCCAGCTTGTCCGATGACGACTTCGAGCCGCTCGTGATCTTCGGCACGGCAAGAGCAACCGCGGCCACGGCGAGCACCGCAATCACCGCGATCACGACCACGGCACGAATGTGACGACGAAGTCTCCAGAGCACGTCCCGGCCCTCCCGGCTGAGTATGCCTCAGCTCAGCAGAATCCGATGCAGGTGGACGACGCCGCGGATGCGCGTTTCGATCGGCCAGCGCCTGCTCGCCTGGTCGAAGAACGCCTCGGCGGCGGGCCTTCCAGGGTCGGCGACCCAGGCGACCGGCGCCAGGCGCGGCAACAGGTTCAGCAGCATCGCCACGCCGGGACGCTCGTAGAGAACATCGGATGCGAGCACGAAGTCGAAAGGCCCGCGATCGACGAGGTCGTTCGGGTCCGCCCAGTCCACCGCCTCGGTCATCACCTCGACGCCGTTCGCCTCGGCATTCCGGCGGACCAGGCTGAGTGCGTCTATGTCGCCGTCGGTCGCCAGCGCCTTCGCCCCGCCCATGGCGGCCGCGATGCTCGGAGCGGCGAGGCCGCAACCGAGCTCCACCACCCGCTTTCCCTCCAGGTCCTCGGTGTCCAGCTCCTGTGCCAGCGCCATGCCGCTGCGCCAGAGCACCGACCAGTAGGGCGCGAGCGGGGCCCACTCGACCTGGTGGTCGTCGGGGATCTCGGCCGCCTCGGCGGGCTGCAGCAGCTTGAGCTCACCGCGGGGCAGCTCGATCGTATGGGTGACGAATTCCTCGGTCAGGCTGCCGTCTCTTGGGCCGCCCACTCGGCGCGGAAGACGCGGTGCCTGCCGGCCAGCCCCTTCAGCTCCAGCTCCCGGCCGTCGTCAAAGCGCATTGGGTTGCCGTTGCCGTTCCCGTTCGAAGCCGCATCCCGCAGCTCCTCGGAGACCAGGATCTCGCCGCCGAGCGCCTCCGCGGCGATCCGGGCGGCGAGGATCACGTTCTTGCCGAAGTAGTCGCCCTCCTCGGAGATCACCTCGCCGGTGTGCAGGCCGATCCGCACGCGGAGCGACTCGCTACCCCCACTCCGTTCCCGCTCCGCGAAGGCGCGCTGCACGTCGATAGCGCAGGCGAGCGCCTCGCATGGATCCGGGAAGGCGAGCATGAATCCGTCGCCCTGGCTCTTGACCTCGTATCCCTCATGCCGGGAGATCTGCTCCCTGAAGATCGCGTTGTGCTCGCGAAGCACCTCCAGCCAGCGCGCATCGCCGAGCCTCTCGGTGAGCACGGTCGAATCCTCGATGTCGCTGAACAGGATCGCGACCGTCCCGTCGGGCGCGGCGTGCGCCCGCATGTCCGGCCGCTCCTCCTCGAGCGCGGAGACCATCTCGTCGATGGAGGTGGTCACGTCCACTCCGCTCAGGCCCTGGGCGTCAAGGCGCCCCCGGAGCGCCCGGTCGACGATCCAGCGCGCGCCCATCTCGCGCGCCGTGCTGAGCACGGTCGAGAGCATCTCCTGGGCGAGCTCGCGATCGTTCGCCTGGTCTCGGACGAGGAGCATCTCAGCCAGGGCCAGGCCGCAGATCGCCATGCCGGGCCGGTCGCCCATCCGCGTCGCGATCTCGAGGGCGTTGGCGAGATGCCGTTCCGCGTCCTCGGTCCTTCCGATCGTCGCCGCGAGCATCCCGAGCACGCGGTCGATCGGGCCGTTGCAGCCGGCCGCGCGGGCCACGACGATGATCAATCCCTCGTAGGGGAGCAGTGCTTCGTATGCCAGCTCCGCTCGCTTCTCGTCGCCCACCAGGGCGATGGCCTCGCCAAGCAGGCTCATCGCGGTGAACCAGTTGGCGTCCGTCGGGATCGCCGAGAAGTCATCTCCCGCGAAGCGCTCGAGCTCGCGCCGGGCGAGGTCGAGGTCGCCGGAACGGGCCGCGAGAGTGATCACGCCGACGCGCCAGGCGGGAATCCCCGGGAATTCCTCCGCGAGCCGCCGGACGCTCGGCAGGAGCTCCTCGCCGCGTCCCTGCATGCTGCGGATCTGGATCATCTGGATCCCGTAGTACTGCTGCGAGATCGCCTGCTCGGCCCTGTCGCCCGCAGCGCGCGCCTGCTCTGCGAGCCGCTCGGCCTCGTCGATCCTGCCGTCGAGCAGGACGCGCATCCCGCGAAGCGCGTAGGTGTGCCAGGTGTGCTCGGGCATTCGAAGCTCATCGGCGAGGAGGGCGTACCGGCTCAGCTCACGGTCCACAGAGGGCACGTCGCCGAGCTCGAGGTAGCTCCAGAGCCGGTAGGCATGCCCTCGCAGGATCGCCTCACGGTCGCCGCAGCGCTCCCCCAGCTCGAGCATCTCGTCGGCGATCGCCATCCGCGCCCGGGCCGCATCCGGCCCGGTCGGGATGAAGATCTTGCGGTGAAGCGCAGCGGCGAGAGTCGTGGGCGCATCGACCTCCCGCGCGATCTCGATCGCCTCGTCGACCAGCTCCGACGACAGGGTGATGTCGTTGTTCTCCCAGTACACCTCCGCCGACTTGGCGCTTAGCAGGGCGGCTCGGCGCGCGGTGCGCTCGTCACCGATCCGCCCGAGCGCCTCATCCAGGAGCGCGAGCAGCTGCTCATCGAGGCGCCCGGCGTCGCTCATCATCGCGATGCCGATCGCGGCCCCGACCAGGCTGTCGGTGTCCCCGAGGAGCCGGGCGGACTCGGCCGCGCGCTCGAAGGCGCTTCGCGCGTCCGTCACCCGCGCCGACTTCGCCTCGGCCCCGCCCAGCGAGAGCAGGAGGCTGCAGCGGAGCGTCTCGTCCGGGTCGTCCATCAGCTCGAGCACCTCGAGAGCTCGGCCGTAGACGTCGACCGCGTCCTCGTAAGCGAGCTGCTCCATGTCCTGCTCGCCCGCGCGCTGCGCGTAATCGATCGCCTTGGCGAGGTCGCCGCGCGGCGCCGCCTCCAGGAAGTGGTGCGCGAGCTCGCCGAGCCGCTCATCGACGTTGCCGCCGCAGATCTCCTCGATCGCGGGGCCGGCACGCTCGTGGAGGGCGGAGCGCTTGGGTGGGCTGAGCTCCTCGTAGAGCGTGTCCCGAACCAGCGCGTGGGCGAAGGAGTAGTGCCCGTCGCCGAGGTCGGTGACCAGCCGCTCGGCGATCGCCTCGTCGGCGGCCCGCATCAGCTGCTCGGGCTCCTGCTTGGCGATCCGCCAGACGAGCTCCCGATCGAAGTCCCGGCCGATCACCGCGGCGACTCGGAGGACAGTGTTGGTCTCCTCGCTGAGGCGATCGAGGCGGCGCCCGACGACCTCGCGGACACCCTGCGGGATCTCGAGCTCGGCGGCGCTGCCGCCGGACGTCAGCTTGCCCTCGCTCGCGAGCAGGCGGACCACCTCCCCGACGAAGAACGGGTTGCCGTCGGTCTGCTCCTGGACGGCATCAGCCAGCCCCGGCGGCGCCGGCGCGCCGGCGGTCATCTCCATGTAGCGCTCGACCGCCGCGACGGAGAGCCCGCGGAGCGGGATCCGCCCACTGCCCTCGATCCCAGACATCTCCCCCAGCATCCGGGCGAGCGGGTGGTGGCGGCCGAGCTCGACGTCGCGGTAGGTGCCGAGGATGAGCAGCCCGCTCGAGGCGAGCTCACGAGTAGCGAAGCGCAGGAGGAGCAGCGAGGGCTCGTCCGCCCAGTGCAGGTCGTCCAGGACGATCACGATCGGGCGGTCGCGCGCCGCCCCGAGCAGCAGGCTGGTGACCGAATCGAACAGGCGGAAGCGGGCTTCCTCGCTGTCCGAGCCGGACGCCGGCTCGATGTCGAGCTTCTCGGCGATCTCGGGCACGAGCTGCGCGACCTCCGCGGCGCCCGCGCCGAGCTGCCATGCGAGCGCCACCGGGTCGGCGTCGCGGACGTATGCGCGGATCGCCTGCACCCAGGGCCAGTAGGCGGGCGCGCCCTCGTCCTCGCGGCAGCGGCCCCAATACACGCGGGCTCCGCTCACGCGTGCGTAGGTGGCGAGCTCCTCCGAGGCGCGGGTCTTGCCGATCCCGGGCTCACCCACCAGCAGCTGGAGGGAGCCGCGGCCGGAGAGAGCAGCGTCCACCGCCTCGCGGAGCCGCTCGAGCTCTCGCTCTCGTCCGACGAAGACGCCGCCGGCGAGGCTCTCCAGCGGATTGGCCGGGCGCTCGTCGGCTGAGTCCTCGGGCTGGGCCTCGAGCGCGGCGAGGATCTCCTCGCGAGCCTCGGCGCCGCCGGCGGGCCGGTCCTCGGCCTGCTTGGCAAGCAGGTGCGTCACGGCCCGGTCGAGCGCCTCGGGCACCGCCGGGTTGTGGCGGGACGGGGGCACCGGATCGGTGTGCAGGTGCTGGGAGATGATCGAGACGGCGTCGTCCCCGGGGAACGGCGGCTGCCCCGTGAGCATTTCGTAGAGCAGAGCGCCGAGCGAATAGAGATCGCTCCTCGGGCCCCCGGCCTCGCCGAGCGCCTGCTCCGGAGGCAGGTAGGCCACGGTCCCGACCAGCGTTCCGCCGCTGACGCGGGCCCGCGCCTCCGTCGTGGCGAGGCCGAAATCGCCGAGTCGGGCGTGGCCGTCGTCGTCGATCCAGACGTTCGCCGGCTTCAGATCACGATGGACGATCCCGCGAGCGTGGGCGTGCTCGAGAGCCCGGGTGACGTCCGCGGCGATCTCGACGGCCCGCCCCACCTCGAGCCGGCCGCCCGCAGCGGCGAGCAGGCCCTGGACGTCGCCGCCCGGCATGTAGCGGCTGACGATGAAGGGGTTGCCGTCCTGCTCGCCCGTGTCCAGGACCGGGACCACGTGGGGGTGATCGCCGAGCTTTCGCATCGCCTCGGCCTCCCGCCTCGCCCTGGCCTGGATCGAGGCCCCCACGCCTTCCGTGTCGAAGAGCGCGACCGCGACCTCAGTGCTCGTCGCGGTGTCGTCCGAGAGGTAGACGCGCTTGCGGCCACCCTGGCCGAGGAAGCGGCGGACTCGGTAGCGGCCCGCGATCTCCGCGGGCACGTCGGCGGGCAGCGCCTCCGGTCGAGGCTCGGGCGCGGCGGGCTGCGCGCTCAGGCCGCCGCCGCACGAATCGCAGAATCGTGCGCCCTCACGATTCTCGTTGCCGCAGGACGGACAGCGCATGCCGACCGATTATCCCAGCCGAGATGTGGCGCGAGCCTAGTCCGGCACCGTAAACGCCCGCGATGCCTCTTCGACCCCGTCGAAGCCGTCTTGGCGAAGCAGCCTGCCCTCGCGAACCGTGAACACGTAGCTCCACTCGCGGTCCACCTCGATGCCGCTCTTTCGGCCGACGAGGCTGAGTCGGGCACGCATCAGCGCGCGGTCGCCGGAGATCCGCAGCTCGAGCGGCTCCCATCGAAACGACGACCAGTGGGCATCGAAGCGCTCGAGGCCGATCGCGTCCAAGGCGCGGACAACGGCCTCGGTCCCGTCAGCCATCGGCCCTCTTCCCGCGAGAGCCGTTGAGTCGCGCGAACATCTTGCGCTGCGCCTTGTAGAGACCAGGGAACTCCGCGTAGAGCCGGTCGTAGGCGTCGCGGGTGCCAGGATCCGGCTCGAAGACCCGGTCGACCGGCACGAGCTCGCGAACCTGGTCCCGCGAGATTTCGCTGAGGCCGAGCGACGCGAACAGCGCGGCGCCGCGGAGGTTGGCGTGCATCGGATCGGCGACGCGCTCGATCCTTCGGTCCATGACGTCGGCGTGGATCTGGCACCAGAGGTCGGAGATCGCGCCACCGCCGAAGATCCGCAGCGGCTCGAGACGCTGCTTCGCGAAGCCCTCCACGGCCTCCCCCAGCCAGCGGCTGTTGTAGGCGACGCCCTCGAGCACCGAGCGGACCAGATCGGCGTTCCGCGTCTCCACCGAGAGGTTGTGCCAGCCGCCGCGGGCGTTGCGGTCGTCGACCGGCGAGCGCTCACCCGCGAGCCACGGTGTGAACAGAACCCCTCCGCTCCCCGGCCGCGAGCTCTCGGCCAGCTCGATCAGCCGCTCGAAGTCTCCGGGCTCGCCCAGGGTGAAGCTGTCGCGCAGCCAGCGCAGGCAGAGGCCGGCGGCCTCGTGGTTGTTGGCGACGAGGTAGCTCTTCGAGTCGAGCCCGGGGACCGTCGCGATGGAATGGAGCGCATCGGTCTTCTTGCGCGGAAAGGGCAGCGAGATCCAGGAGGTGGTGCTGATCGTGATGTGCGCCTGTCCCTCCCCGATCGCGCCGCAGCCCAGGGCCGCCGAGTGAAGATCCGGGGTTCCGGTCACCACCTGGGCGTCTGGACTGATCCCGAGCTCGGATGCGACCTCCGCCCGGACCGCGCCGACGAGCGAGCCGGTCTCGACAAGCGGCGGCAGCTTTCCGGCGTCGAGGCCGAGCCTGCCGACCAGGACGGGGTCGTACTCCAGCCGGCCGAGGTCTCGGTTGTCGGTGAGCCAGGCGCCGCTCATCGAGGCGTGGGTGGCCGCCGCCCTCCCGGTGAACCGCATGGTCAGGTAGTCGACCGGCTCCAGGTACCAGCGCGCCGCGGCCGCGACCTCCGGCTCGTCCCGCTCTAGGTGAAGCATGTGGCTGACCGGATCGCCGCCGAACGGCGAGGGGACGCCGCCGGTGTGGCGGACCCAGGTCGCGAGCGCCCGCGGCGAGTAGCCCATCACCGGGCCTCCGATCGCCTCGCGCGAGCGCGGGGCGCCGCGGGTGTCGAGCCACATCAGGCAGGGCCCGACCGGCTCCCCGGCCTCGTCGACGGGGATCGTGCTCGCCCACTGCCCGGTGCAGGACACGGCGACGACCTGCTCCGCCGGAATCCCCTGCAGGACCGAGGCGGAGAGCTCCCGGACCATCCCCCACCACTCCGCCGCGTCCTGAATGGCTCCGCCGCCGGGCAGCCGCTCCGTCTCGTAGTCGCGCTGGGCGACCGCCTCGATCCCACCCGCCAGCGAGACGATGCCGATCTTGAGCGCACCGCTCCCAAGGTCGACCGCGAGGCAGAACCGCTCGTCGCTCACGCGGTCGGAACTGCCTGCTGCGAATCCATCAGCTGGGTCATCACGCCGCGGATCATCTCCTCGGCCTCGTCGTTGAGCCCGCCCGGCACACCGCCGTAGACGGCGCTCGACTCGGCGGGCTCGTCGCCCTTCTCGCGCGCGTAGGCGACAGCGGCATCGAGGTCCGACGCGAACTCCTCGACGAGGCCCGGCTGCGTCTGCGGCCGGGTCACGGCCATGTGCAGGGCGTTCGGGTACTGCAGGCCGTTGAAGCGCCAGCCCCGACGCTTCATCTCGTCGTTGACGTGGTAGATGTCGAACTCGTCCGAGGTGAAGGCGAAGAGGAAGGTCGGCTCGCCCATGATCCGCAGCTCGGGGTGCGCCCGAACGGCCTCCTGCATCGCGGCGGAGGTGTCGAAGATCCGCTTCGCGTAGGTGCGGTAGCCCTCCTGCCCGATCGAGACGAGCGATGCCCAGGTGGCGGCGAGCAGCCCGTCCGAGCGGGATCCCTCCATCCCCGGCGAGAAGTACTTGCCGCCGCTCCAGTCCGGCTTGAAGAAGTAGCAGCGGTTGCGCAGCTCGCGGTCGCGGAAGAGGAGCGTGGAGGTCCCCTTGAGGCCGTAGCCGTACTTGTGGGTGTCGGCGGAGATCGTCGTCACCCCGGGCAAGCGGAAGTCGAAGGGCGGGATCGGCAGCCCGAGCTGCTCGCCGAACGGCAGCAGGTACCCGCCCAGGCAGCCGTCCACATGCAGCCCCACGACCCTCTCGCTCGCCAGCTCACCGAGCTCCGCGATCGGGTCGATCGTCCCGTAGCCGTAGTTCCCGGCCGAGCCGACGATCGCGACCGTGTTCTCGTCGATCAGCTCCGCGACCGTTTCGGGCCTGACCAGCGTCGTCTCGGGATCGATCTCCGCGCAGCGCAGCTCCACCCCGAACAGGTGGCAGGCCTTGTCGAAGGCCGGATGGGCGGTCTCGGGCTTGACCAGGTTGGGGCGGTCGATCCCGCGAGCCTCCCTCCCCTGCTCCCGGTAGGCGAGGACGGCCTGCGCGATGCTCGCGCTGCCGCCTGACGTGACCATCCCGGCCGGCTCGGAGCCATTCAGCTCGCCCGCGTGCATCAGGTCGAGCGCCATCGCGATGATCTCGCCCTCGAACCGCGTCGCGCTCGGGCACATGTCCCGCTGCAGCGCGTTCTGGTGGGCGAAGTAGCCGAACGCCTCCTTGAGGAAAGCGTAGTGGTCCCGGTCGCCGCAGTACATGGTCCCAGAGCACTTGCCGTCCTCCCACGCCCTGTCCTCCTCGGTCGCCATCTCGCGGAGCTCGCCGAGGATCTCCTCGCGAGAGCGGCCGCCTTCGGGAATCTCGCGGTTGACGCCGTAGCGATCGGCGTAGGGATAGAAGTCGAAGAGATCGCTCATCCGTCCTTCTCCTTGCTGTCTAGATGTCCCCGGAAAACGTGTCGCACGACTCGAGCTTCCCCGAGTCGAAGCCGGTCTGCAGCCAGTGGTCTCGCTGAGCCGAGGTGCCGTGGGTGAAGGATTCCGGATCGATCCGGCCCTGGGCCTGCTGCTGGATGCGGTCGTCGCCGACGGCCGCGGCGGCCGTCAGCCCCTCCTGAAGGTCGCCGCTCTCGAGGATTCCCCGGTCATAGGTCGACCGGGCCCAGACTCCGGCCAGGCAGTCGGCCTGGAGCTCGAGGCGCACGGACAGGGCGTTCGCGTCGCCGGGGCTGTCCTGGCTCTGTCGGCGGACCTCCCCCTCGATCCCCAGCTCCTTCTGGACGTGGTGTCCGATCTCGTGCGCGAGGACGTACGCCTGCGCGAAGTCGCCCGGCGCCTTGAAGCGCCTGTTGAGCTCGTCGAAGAAGCCGAGGTCGATGTAGACCCTCTGGTCGAGGGGGCAGTAGAAGGGGCCCGTGGCGGAGCTGGCGGCGCCGCATCCCGAGTCGGTCCGGCCGCGGAAGAGCACGAGCTTGGCGGGCTGGTACGGCTTGCCCGCCGTGGCGAACTGCTGTTTCCAGAAGCCCTGGGCGTCGTCGAGTACGAAGGAGACGAACTTGACCTCGTTCTCCTCGTTGGGGCTCTGCGGAACCGAGTTGTCGCCGGTGCCACTCTGGGGCACCTGCGGGAAGGCGCTGCTCGGGCTGGGGACGTCGAAGCTTCCGCCACCGCCCCCACTGCTGGCCAGCAGGTAGATGACGACCACGATGATCACCCCGACGATCCCGCCGCCGCCCATGCGTCCCATCGGGATCGGGAAGCCGCCGCCTCCGCCGAATCCGCCCCCCTGACTTCGCCGGTCCTCGACGTTCCCGCTGGTCTTGCCCGGCTTCCACTTCACGGCCCGGCCACTCTATCCGCGCCCTGGCTCGGGTAATCTCGCCGAGACGAAGACGGCGACAGGGGACGCCGGACAGGGATGGTCAGGGAATGAGAGGAGCAACGATGTTTGGACGCAGGAAGCGGTTCGGAGCCGTGGCAACGACGGTCGCGGCGATCATGGCGATCTCGGGGCTCGTCTTCGCGACGGGCGCCTCGGCGGTTTCCCCCGATCCCAACCCCTGGCTGCAGAAGCGCTTCCTCGTCATGGCCCACCAGGGCGGCGAGGACGAGGCGCCCTCGAACACGATGTTCGCGCTCAAGTCGGCGATCCAGGACCGCGGCGCGGACTCGCTCGAGCTCGACGTCAATCTGAGCTCCGACGGAACCCTGATGGTGATCCACGACGACACCTGGACGCGGATCGCCTGCCTGCCGAACATCTGCACGGATGCGGGCAGCGTTCCGACGCGACCGGACAACCAGGTGAACCAGATGACCGCCGCCGAGATCCAGCAGCTCGACGCCGGCTACTGGTTCCGGCCCGGCACCTACTCGCACGACTTCGCCCTGCCGGACTCCGCCTATCCGTTCCGCGGCATGCGCACCGGGGACGTGCCGCCTCCCGCCGGCTACACCGCCGATGACTTCGTGATCCCCACGCTCCAGCAGGTGCTCGACACGTTCCCGGGTATCCCGATCAACGTCGAGATCAAGATGATCAAGACGCTGAACAACGACACCAGCACCGGATCCGGCTGCACTGGCAGCCCGCCGAATCGCTACTGCGACGATCCGGACGCCTCTATCCCGGTCGCCGACGCCCTCGCGGATCTGCTCAACAACGAGCCGCAGTCGGTTCGCGACAACGTAATCGTCGTCTCGTTCAGCGACGAGCTCCTCGCCGAGTTCCATCAGATGGACGACACGCCCAACGTCGCGCTGGCCGGGGCGACGAATGGGACGACGAACTTCGCCCTCTACGGCACGATCCCCGATCCCGACGTGGCCGCCTTCCAGGTCCCGCCCGAGCAGTCCGGCTTCGACGTGCCCCAGCTGCTCCTCCAGACCCAGCACGCACACGAGCTGGGCTACGCGGTCCACGTCTGGACGAACGGCGACCAGGACGAGACCGATGCGAGCTACGCCCATCTGTACGGCTTGGGCGTGGACGGGATCATGTCCTCGGACCCGAGCCGGCTCTCGGCGTGGCTGTGTGCGAATCACGTCCCGCACCCGGACGGCAGTCCGCGAGGGCCGAATTGCTCCGCGCCCGTGCCCGGCGGAGGTTCGCCGCTGCCACAGCACCAGGCGAAGCGCTGCGGCAAGGGCAAGCACCGCAAGAAGGGTCGCTGCGTCCCGAAGCGCTGCAAGAAGCACAAGCGCCGCAAGGGGCGACGCTGCGTCTCGCCGAAGCACTGGGCGCAGAAACACGGCAAGCGCGCCGGCGGCCGCCGGTAATCGCCTCGCAGATCGCGCCTACTCGAGCGCCTGGCGTTGCGAGAGCACGTAGAGCAGGATTAGCGCCGGGACGCAGGTGACGGCCGCGATGCCGAAGACGACGATGACCTCGGTGAGCGTGGCCGAGGCGCCGGCGGCGTCCGAGATCTTCAGGGACGTGGGCAGCATGTAGGGGAACGCGGCCGCGAAGTACCCCCAGATCATCGTGACCCCGGCGCCCACGGCCGCCACGCGCAGGCCGCGATTGCGGCCGGAGATCAGCAGGCCGAGAGCCGCCAGGCCACAGACCCCCGAGAGAAGCACCAGGGCGATGCCGGGCCATGAGGTGAGCCCGTCGTAGATGAATCGGGCGTCCTGACGGAGGGCGATCACGCCGATGACGGCCGCGATGCCGGCGACGACCGCTGCCGCCAGGGCCCTTCGCGCGAAGTAGGCCCGGAGGTCCTGGTCGCCTGCCGCTCCGGAGTCCCGGACGAGGAAGATCGCGGCCGTGTAAGCGGCAACGACGACGAACAGTGCGCCAGTCACCAGCGGCAGAAACCCGGTCCAGCTTCCCGTGGGATCGCCATCGCCCGCCGCGGGCACCTCACCGGAGGCGATCGCGCCCACGACCGTCCCCATGAAGAACGGCGTGAGCAGCGAGGCGAAACCGAAGACCCGGGTCGCGGGCCTCTGCACCGGCCCCGGCAGCGCGTGCCGGAACGCAAATCCCGATCCGCGCAGCACGATCCCGAATGCGGCGAGCGCCAGTGGGATATAGACCGTGGTCATGACCGCCGAGAACGCCGTCGGGAACGCGGTCCAGAGCACCACGAGGACGAAGATCAGCCAGACGTGGTTCGCCTCCCAGACCGGGCCGATCGACCGGTCGATCTGCCCGCGCACCCGGTCGGCTTGCTCGCTTCGGCCCGCGAGGAGGTCCCAGACGCCGGCCCCGAAGTCCGCCCCGCCGAAGATCGCGTACAGGGTCACGCCGACCCAGAGGATCACCGCGCAGAGGTCCGCGGTGCTCATCCCGAGCCCTCCGGCGCAGGCGGGGTGGGCGGTGGGCTGTACGGGAGCTCGCTCGGTTCGGCCTCGCCCTTGCTCCACCGCTTGGACAGGCCGCGGAGGACAACCACCGCGATGGTACCGAGGGCGATGTAGACAGCCATCGTCACTCCGAACACCCACCAGATCCCCTGTGCCGGGGTGACCGCCTCGGAGGTCCGCATGTAGCCGTTCACGATCCAGGGCTGGCGGCCCACCTCAGTGACGATCCAGCCGCACTCGAGAGCGACCACCGTGGCGACGCCCGAGATCGCGACGGCCCGCAGGAACCACTTCGTCCGCGGCAGGTCCTTCTTGCGGAACCAGACGACCGCGAACCAGGCAGCAAGCAGGATCAGCAGGGTTGCGACGCCGACCATGGTGTCGAAGGAGAGATGGAGCATCGTCAGGGCCGGGGGCTGATTGTTGACGGGGGATCTGATTGAGACCGGTGACGTCGGTGTTCTTGCTGAACCCGACCAGATACGAATCGAGCCCCGGGATCCCAATGCCTCCCTTGACCGTGCCGTCAACGCAGCGGCCCCCGAGGTACTCGGTCTGGTCCGGGCCACCCTTGTAGATGCACTCCATCGCCGCGAACTTGGCCGGCTGGTCGTTGGCGATGGCGCGGGCGGCAGTGTCGCCGACGAGGAACTGAAACGGCGTCGCGATCGCGGCGACCGTCAGCGGGATGATCACGCCCAGCCGGTGGTAGCGGTCGCGCTTACCGCGCAGCAGACCCACGGCATAGACCGAGGCGAGCAGGAAGCCGGTGACCATGTACGCCGCCAGGAACATGTGGAGGAACTCGTAGCCGGCCGCCGAGTTGGTGAGAACCTCGAACGGCTTCACGCTGGTGACGTTTCCGCTGCTGTCGAGCGTGAACCCCTGGGGTTGGTTCATCCAGGAGTTGGCCGCGATGACCGAGAAGGCACCGCCCACTCCGGAGATCACGATCGGGACGGCGGACCACATGTGAGCCTTCGGTGAGAGTCGATCCCAGCCGTAGATGTAGATCGCGATGAAGATCGCTTCGAGGAAGAAGAAGATCCCCTCGATCGCGAAGGCCACCCCGAAGACGTCCCCGAAGCGGTCCATGAACCGCGGCCAGAGCAGCCCGAACTCGAAGGAGAGGACGGTGCCGCTCACCGCCCCTACCGCGAACATCACCGCGACGGCCTTGGACCAGTTGCGGGCCAGGCGCAGCGCCGCCTCGTCGTTCTTCTTGCGACCCCGGTACTCGGCGATCAGCATCATCGCGGGGAAGGCGACGCCGAAGCACGCGAGGACGATGTGGAAGCCGAGGGTGAAGCCCATCTGGTTGCGTGCCGCCAGCAGGTTGCTGCTCGCAGCGGCAATCGAAGGGACGAAGGACACCATCAGCACGATCTAATCAGACGCCACGGCGGCCAGGTCGGTGTGGACCACGTAGATCATCAGAGGATCGCGATCGGGTTGAGGGGCGATCCGGTCCCGCCGGCGATGCGGAGCGGAGCGCCGACGAACAGGAACTCCCAGCGGCCCGCCTCCTCGCAGGCGCTGCCCAGCTCGTCGAGGTGCAGGTAGTCGAGCAGGTGGACGCCCATCGCGGTCAGCGCCAGCACGTGGATAGGGAAGCCGACACCCTCGGTGAAGCTCGGGGCTGTGTCGCTGTTCCCGTCGCAGCCCAGAGCCGCGACCTTCCGCCCCGCCAGGAACTCCGCGCAGCCTGGGTGCAGGCCCGCCTTTGAGCTGGCGGTGTCCCAGGGCCCCCGCTCGTCGAGGCGGGTCGCGTGCCCCGTCCGGACCAGCAGGATGTCGCCCTCCTTCACCCGTACGCCCTGGCGGTCCTCGGACTCCGAGAGATCGCCGGGGAGCACGCTGTCGCCCGGCTCCAGCCAGTCGACGCTGCGAGTCCGGGGGACGTCGAGCAGGACGCCGCGCCCGACGAGCCCGTCCTTCAGCGCCTCGACCGTTCCGACGGATCCGCCGGCGGCCGAGACCGAGTCCGCCGGTCGGCCGTTGTAGAGCGAGTCATCGTAGGAGACGTGGCAGAGGGCGTCCAGGTGGCTGTGGGAATCGTTGTGGTAATCGACTCCGATGTAGTCCTTGGCGAAGGCGAGGCCTTCCGGATGCTCCCGGGCGCCGAGCAAGGTCATGTGGTGATCGGCCGGCTCCGGGTTGTCGGGCTCGCGCTCGGTGTTCAGGGAGCGACTGAGGCTGACCGTCCGCCCGTCTCGCGCGAGGCCGGCGGCGGCCGCGACCAGCTCCGGCGTCAGGTAGTTGAGCGCTCCCCGCTCGTCGTCGGCGCCCCACCGTCCCCAGTTCGAGACTCGATCGAAGAGCCGGCCGAACTCGTCCGCGGAGACCTGCGCGTCGGCCGCCTCCATCACGCGTCCGTCACCTTGATCGAGAACGAAGCCTCATAGCTCTCGCCGGGCTCGAGCAGCCTCAGGTCCTGGCCGCTGACCAGCGTGTTGGTCGGTGCGGTCATCGGCTCGAAGGCGATCACGTCATCGTCCTCAGGCGCGTAGACCTGCGCGAAGGGATAGCCACGGTCAAACGACACCTCGATCCGCCGCCCCCCTCCCTCGAGGGCGAACGGCTGGGACGGAGCAACGAACTCGTCATCGAAGGTCCTCGACCCGAGCGGGCCGTCGGCCACATCCGCTGGCTCGACCTGGCCGGTGGGGAGCTCCTCGGAGTCGAGGACGACCCTCTCCCTTACAGGTATCTCAACCATCCATTCACCTCGCTCGATGCCGGGCAGGCGAAGGTAGGGGTGGTACCCGAAGGCGATCGGCACCGCCACGTCGCCGGCGCGCACCGTCGTCGCGATTGTCAGCGTGTCATCCGAGATCCCGGCGTCGACCGTGATCTCGTGGGGAAACGGGAACACGGTAATCAGATCCTCGCGGGCGCCGAAGTCGAAGCTGCCCACCAGACGCGGGCCCTCCGCAGTGTCCTCATGCCGCTCGACGATCCAACCCGAAGCGGCAGCCAGGAGGCCGTGGATCGGCAGGCCCATGGGGCCCAGGGTGTACAGGCCGGGATGCGCCCAGAGGTCCACCTCTCGTCCGGCCACCTTGAACTTCCTCTCGGCAACCCGGTTCGCCCAGGGGTGGAGCAACGGGATCCCCATCGTCGAGCGGTCGGCGACGTACCGAGCCAGGCCTCCGCGCTGGCCGAGCAGCTCCTCACCGCGATGGAGCAGCGAGCAGCCGACCATTCCGGTTTCGGGGACGAACGCGGCCTCGAGCTCGGCCTCCTCCGAGGAGAGGGTCAGCGCCTCGAACGAGTCGATGGGCCGGGTGCCGATCACTCCGGTGCCTCGCTCTCCGCGGACTTCGAGTCGTCCTCGACCAGCGACATCAGGAACGGGCGGCCGCCGGCCTGCTCGATGGCCACGCGTCCGATGACCTGCTGCATCGTGATCGTGCGCTGCGGGCGGCTGTTGCCGATGAAGGTGATCGCCCAGCGCGGGATGGTCGCGATGCGGTTCTTGAACCCGGTGAGGAAGGTGAGGTGAACGAAGAGCCAGGCGAGCCAGCCGATCAGGCCCGACAGGCGAATGCCCTTGAAGCTCACCACCGCCCGGAAGCGGGAGATGGTCGCCATGCTGCCCAAATCGCGGTAGCGGAACTCCTTCCCATCCTTGCCCCGCAGGCGCCGCTTGATCGTGCTCGAGGCGTGGAGTCCCTGCTGCATCGCGACCTCCGCGACCCCCGGCAGGTCGTTGAGGGACATCATGTCGCCGATCGCGAACACCTCCGGGCGCCCCGGCAGCGTGCAATCGGGGAGCACCGCGACTCGCCCGGCCCGGTCGACCTCCGCGCCGGTCGCCTCCCCCAGCATCCGGGCGAGCGGTGAAGCCTCGACGCCCGCCGCCCAGATCTTCGTGTGGCAGCCGATCCGCCGTTCCTCGTCCCCCTGCTTGACGACCACTCCGTTCTGGTCGATGTCGGTGACGATGCTCGACATCTGGAGCTCGACACCGAGGTGCCCGAGTCCCTGCGCCGCCTTGCCGGAGAGCTGGTCGCCGAACGTCGCCAGCACCTGCTTTCCGCCGTCGCAGATGATGATCCGGGCGTTGCGCGGATCGACCCTCCTGAAGTCGTCCTTGAGCACGCGCCTCGAAAGCTCGGCGATCTGGCCCGCGATCTCCACCCCGGTGGGACCGCCGCCGACCACCACGAAGGTGAGCCATTCCTGCTGCTTTTCGGGATCCTGCTCGAGCTCGGCCATCTCGAACGCGCCGAGGATCCGGCCCCTGAGCTCGAGGGCATCGTTGATCGTCTTCATCCCCGGAGCCCAGCGCGAGAACTCGTCGTGGCCGAAGTACGACTGCCCGGCGCCGCCGGCGACGATCAGGCTGTCGTAGGGGAGCTCGAGGACCCGGCCGTCGGGGCCCATGGCCGTCACCTTCCGCGCCTCCAGGTCGAACGCGGTCACCTCGGCCAGCTCGACCTCGATGTTGCGGTGGCGGTGCAGGACCCCCCGCAGCGGCGGCGCGATCTCCCCCTCCGAGAGAATTCCCGTCGCGACCTGGTAGAGGAGCGGCTGAAAGAGGTGGTGGTTGAGCCGGTCGACGAGGGTGACCTGGACCGGTCCGCGGCTCAGAGCTCGGGCCGCAAAGAGCCCGCCGAAGCCACCGCCCACGACCACCACTCGATGGGAATCCGCAGCCACGGTCTGCCCGTCGAGTCCGTCCCGCCTAAGCGCCGAGACGCTCCAGCAGGTGGTCGCCGACGCGGATCGCGTTCGCCATCGCGGTCAGCGCCGGGTTGACCGCGCCGATGCTCGGGAAGAAGCTGGTGTCGACCACGTAGAGGTTGTCGAGCTCGTGGGCCTTGCAGTTCGTGTCGAGCACCGAGGTCGCCTGATCCGACCCGAAGCGGCAGGTCCCGGCCTGATGCGCGACCCCGGCCACCGGGATCTCGTTCTTCAGATAGGCGTGGTGCGGAAGGAGATGGTCAGGGTGCATGCCGATCTCGCCCAGCATCGACTTGAGCTTCTCGTAGAGCTCCTTCTTCGGTCCCTCGTTCGAGTAGCTGTAAGCGATCTTCACCCGCCCGTCGTCGCTCAGGGTGACTCGGTTCTCCGGCTTGGGCAGGTCCTCGGTCGAGAGCCAGAAGTCCACCGCATGGTCGGCGACCGTTTCGAGCGACCAGCCCGGCGCGAATTTCGTCTCCCCCGGCTTCTCGCCGCGGAACATCGGCGCCTGTGACTTGCCGACCATCTGGAGGTTGCCGAGCGGGTGGTCGAACTCCTTGCCCGCCAGGTAGAAGTCGTTGAGGCCGAGCGTCTTCTGGAAGACGGTCGGGTTGGGCTCCTTCGAGAGGGCGAGCACGGCCTGGCTATTGTGGAACATGTAGTTGCGGCCGAGCTGGTCGGAGCCGTTGGCCAGGCCGTTCGGGTGCTTGTCATTGGCCGAGGCGAGCAGGAGCCTGGCCGAATTGGCGGCGCCGCACGAGACGACGACGACGTCCGCGCTGTGGGTCTCGGTCGCCCCCTCGCGCTCCACCACCACCCCGGTGACCTCGGTGCCGCCGGGATTCGTCTCGAGGGACAGCGCCATCGCGTCGGTTAGGAGCGTGACGTTGTCGTGCTCGAGCGCCGGCCGCACCGCCATCACCTCCGCGTCCGACTTCGCGTGGACGAGGCAGGGGAAGCCGTCGCAGTCGTTGCACCGAACGCAGCGGCTGTACGGCATGTTCCCCTCGTCGAGCAACACGCCGCACGGGGCGTGGAACGGCTGGTACCCGGCGGCGGCGAGGTCGTCGGCCAGCTGCTGGATTCGCGGCTCGTGCGACACGGCCGGGTGCGGATATGGCGCGCTCGCCGGCGGCTCCGTCGGGTCCTCGCCCCGGGCGCCGCGCACCTCGTAGAGCTGCTCGGCCCTGGTGTAGAAGGGCTCCATCTCCTCATACGAGACGGGCCACGCGGGTGAGACCCCGTCGGCGTGCTGGATCTCGCCGTAGTCCTCCGCCCGCAGGCGGTAGAGCGCGGCGCCGTACAGCTTGGTGGCGCCGCCGACGTAGTAGTGGACCTGCGGCGCGAACTCCTTGTCGTCCTTGTCGTACCAGGTGTCCGCCGACTGGTAGCGGCCATCGACGAAGACGTCCTGGGCGAGCCAGTTCTGCGGCTCGCGGGGAAGCCAGCCTCCCCTCTCCAGCAGCAGGATCCGCTTTCCGGACGGCGCGAGCTGATGGACCAGCGTGCCGCCGCCGGCGCCGCTGCCGATGACGATCACGTCGTAGTCGCTCATACGTTGACCCCGAACTCCTTGAGACGCTCGCTCATGATGATCCGCGCCGCGGCCTCGATCAGGGCGAGGTGCGAGAAGGCCTGGGGGAAGTTGCCGAGGTGGCGGCCCGTGCTGGTGTCGAACTCCTCGGCGTAGAGGCCGAGGGGCGAGGAGATGTGAAGAAGCCGGTCCATCAGATCCCTCGCCTGTTGCTGCTCTCCGATGATCGCCAGGCCCGAGACCAGCCAGAAGGAGCAGATCAGGAAGCTGCCCTCCTTGCCGGACAGGCCGTCGTCGGTCTGACCGGTGACGTAGCGCAATACGAACCCGTCCTCGGTGAGGTCCTCGGCGATCGCCAGCACACTCTTGCGGAGCACCTCGTCATCGCCCGGCAGGAAGCCGAAGATCGCGGCCAGCAGGGTCGACGCGTCGAGTGCTTCGGTCTCGTAGTGCTGGCGCAGCACACCGTCCTTGACGCCCTTGTCGAGGATGTCCTCGCGGATCTCCTCCGCGAGGTCTCCCCATTCGGCCTGGAGCTCGCTGTCCCCCCTGATCGACGCGAGCTTCGAGGCCCTGTCCATGGCGACCCAGCACATCAGCTTGGACGAGACGTAGTGCTGCGGCTTGCCGCGCGCTTCCCAGATCCCCTGGTCCGGCTTCTTCCACACCTTCGTCGCGCACTCGGCCTGGGCCTGGACCACGGGCCAGAGCCCGCGGGGAAGACGCTGGCTGCGGTGGCTGTGGAGGAGGATCGAGTCGAGGGCTGCGCCGAAGACGTCGTTCTGGCGCTGGTCGAAGGCTCCGTTTCCGACCCGCACGGGCGACGCTCCCGCGTATCCCGAGAGGTCGTCACGCGTCGTCTCGGTCAGGTCCCGCCGGCCGTCGATTCCGTACATGATCTGCAGCCCACCGTCGTCGTTCGGCTCGAGCTCGCCGACGAACTGCATGAACTCGTTGGCCTCCCAGTCCAGGTTCAGGAAGTGGAGGGCCTGGAGCGTGAAGGTCGAGTCCCTGATCCAGGTGAAGCGGTAGTCCCAGTTGCGCTCCCCGCCCGGGGTCTCGGGCAGGGACGTCGTCAGCGCGGCGACGGTCGCTCCGGTGGGCATGTAGGTGAGCCCCTTGATCGCGAGCGCCGAGCGCTGGATCGCCCCCCGGTAAGGATGATCCGGCATGCGAGCCTTGGAGATCCAGGTGCGCCAGTAGTTGACCGTCTCGCTGATGCGGGCGTTGGCGTGATCGGTGTCCTCCGGCGAGAGGAGCTCCTCCGCCCACGAGAGGGAGCAGTAGGCCTGCTCACCCTTCTGGAGCGTATGCCGCGCCTGCGCCACCTGTCCCTCGGCTCCCAGCGGCATGCTGCTGCGGAGCCTCACGGTGACCCCGGCCCCGCTGGCGTCGGCGGTGTGGTCTCCCAGCAGGTTCCAATCGGCCGGCGTGCGCCCGTAGTCGAAGTCGGGCTCGCAGAGCAGCTCCATGTCCACCGAGCCCTCCATGCAGAGCACCACTCTCACCAGCAGGTGGTGGGCATCCTCGTCGGCAGGCGCCCGCGTGTGGGGGGTGACCTCATCCTTGTGCTGAGTCGGGCCGATCGTCAGGGCCTCACGCACCATCGCCCAGCCGGTCGGGGTGTGCCAGGTCGTATTCAGGATGTTCGTGCCGGGCTCGTAGATCCGGCCGCCGGGGACGTTGATCCCGAAGGGCCCGAAGCGGAAGGAGCCGGCCTCGCGATCGAGCAGGGTCCCGAAGATGCTGGGCGAGTCGAACCGCGGGACGCAGAGCCAGTCGATCGCGCCGTCGGGCGCCACCAGGGCGCCGGTGTGGCAGTTGGAGAGGAAGGCGTAGTCGGCGATCGGCGGGAACGGCGACGGCATCGCCGCGCTCTGCGGCATCTTCACCTTCTTGGCCTTCTCCTTCGCCTTCGGCGGGGTCATGAGCCGGTCCACGGGTCGCGCCAGCCACCGAACTCCTTGACCAGCCGGTCTGCGGACTTCGGTCCCCAGGAACCTCGCTTGTATGGCTGGATCCTGGGCGGCTTCTCGATCAGCGGCCCGCAGATCCGCCAGGTCTCCTCGATGTTGTCCTGGCGGGTGAAGCGGGTGCTGTTCCCGATCATCGCGGCGTGCAGGAGCACCTCGTAGGGCGTCGGCCCCTCTCCCCCCTGCTCCTCGAACTCCATGTCGAGGTTGATCTGCTCGGGAACGGCGGAATCGCTGCGCTGGGCGTCGACGAGCAGCCGGATGCCCGTCGTCGGGTGGAGCCTGATCACCAGCTCGTCCGACGGCGGCATCTGCCTGCCCCTCATCGCGTACCCGAGGCGCGGCGGCTCCTTGAAGATGAGCCGCAGCTCCCACTGCTCCACCGCGAGCTCCTTCCCCGTTCGGATGAAGAAGGGGACGCCGCTCCAGCGCCAGTTGTCGATCTCGAGGCGCATCGCCGCAAACGTCTCGGTGCTCGAGCCCTTTGCCACCCCCTTGACCTTCCGGTAGCCCTCGTACTGCCCGCGCACGTACTGCTTCGGGTCGGCCTTCGGCATCGCCGAGAAGACCGAGAACATCGCGTCCTTCAGCGATCGGGCGTCCCGGCCGGCCGGCTGCTCCATCGCGCAGGCGGCCACGATCTGCATCAGATGGTTGACGACGACGTCGCGGACGGCGCCGACGGGGTCGTAGAAGCTGCCGCGATCCGAGACGCCGAAGTCCTCGGCCATCGTGATCTGAACGCAGTCGATGCTGTTGCGGTTCCAGACGGGCTCGAAGATCGCATTGGCGAAGCGAAGGAAGAGGATCTCGGCCAGCCCCATCAGGCCCAGGAAGTGGTCGATCCGGTAGAGCTGGTCCTCACGGATGTATTGGTGGATCTCGTCTGCCAGCTCGCGCGCCGACTTCAGGTCGTGACCGAACGGCTTCTCGACCACCACCCTCGCGTTCTGCGTCAGCCCCGCCTTGGCCAGCCCTCCGATCGTCATCCCGAACAGGGACGGCGGGATCTCCAGATAGAAGACGGGAGTTTTCGCTCCCTTGATCGCCTTGCCGACCCGCTCGTAGGTGGCGTCCTCGGAGAAGTCGCCCTGGACGTAGGAGAACCGCTTCGCCAGGCGATTGAAGACCTTCGGGTCGGGCTTGCGCCCCGATGAGGTCTCGATCGCCTTGCGAGCGTGATCGCGGAGATCCTTCTCGGACCAGTCGTCGAACGCGACGCCGACGATCGGGCAATCCAACAGGCCACGCGCCTCGAGGCGGTAGAGGGAGTTGAACGTCATCACCTTGGCGAGATCGCCGGTGATCCCGAAGATGACGAAGACGTCGGCTGGCGCGCGGCGCGGCTGGCGGTTTCCGACTTCTCCTACTGGGTTTTCCGGATGGTGATGCCAAGTCAAGGCTGCATCCAGCAGCGTGGAAGCTTTACACGAGTCAACCTTTTATCGCATCGGGCTGTCCAAGTGAACCCGGAGTTGTTAACGGCCGGTGCTCAGCCCGGCGCGGCGATGGTCCGCGCTGGCGGCGCTCGTAGGCTGTAGCGGCCCGCAGATGCTGTCCACCAATGAGATCCTCACCGGATTGGGCCTGGTGATCGTGCTCGCCATCGGCTGCCAGCTGGTGGCATCCCGGCTCCGGATCCCGGCGATCGTCCTGCTGCTGCCGGTCGGATTCGCGGCGGGTGCGATCACCGATGACGTCGATCCCAGCAATCTCCTCGGCGCCACCTTCCAGCCGCTCGTCTCGCTGGGCGTGGGGCTGATCCTGTTCGAGGCGGGTCTGCGGCTGGACTGGTCCGAGGTCAGGGACGGAGCGAGAAGCGCCGTCACCCGGCTGCTCGGCCTGGCGGGCGCCGGCGCGCCGACGATCCTCGTGGTCGGCGGGCAGCCATGGGCACTTGCGATCTGCCGATCCCTGAAGAGTGCAGGCGTCGGTGTGCGGATCTGGACCGGCGATGCCGACGAGCAGCGGGCTGCGCGCGAGGCTGGCCTAGACGCCTGGCAATGCTCGCCTGGGAGTCGGCCAAAGGTGATCACCGCGGCGGTTTCAGTGGAGCTCGGCCCGCGCGACCGGGCGATCTGCCTGGCGGGCTGGTCAGCCTGATGCTGCGGGCCGGCTCTGCCGGCGCTCGATTTTCTGCTGCACCCAGAGAGCAAGCGCCCCGCCCAGGATCATCATCGCGACGTTGGTCGCAAGGACGCCGACTGCGCCGAGGGACCTGGTCAGATCGCTCAACCCCAGCGCGACACCGAGTTCGCATCATCCGGATTCGGGGTGAAGTTGGCGACCCCTATCGCCGAGCCCGCACGCGTCTCGAACGCGAGCATCCCGGCGATCCCGGCCACGAAGGCCACCACGATCGTCTCGTCGTTCACGTGGACGAGGCCGCCGAGCACTCCCGTCTCGTGCAGGTCGAAGCCCGACGGGAGCAGATCGAGCTGATCCTGGGCGAAGCCGAAGATCGCGGCCGCCAGGCCGGCCAGGCCGAGGCCGAGCGCGAGTGTCAGCAGCGCCCGGCTCGCGAGGCCGAGGTTTCGCCCGATCAGGCCCACGCCGACCGCCACGATCGGCAACAGGTCGGGGCTCACCGCCATCGCGCCGACGATCAGGATCCCGTTGTCGTCCGTCACCCCGTAACAGGCGATCACCCCCGCGGCGAACATGAACACCAGATACCGGCCGATCGGGCGAGCCTCGCGCCACGCGGCACCGAGCAGGTCAGACCAGGCGACGCCGGTCTCCGTCAGGTCCCCGCGCAGCCGGCCGACCCCGTCCAGGCGGCTTACCGTCACATCCTGCTCGCCTACGCCAAGGTCACTCAGCTGCCGAAGGAGCCGGTCCAGCGCCGTCGGAGGCACGGTCGCCGAAACGACCGAATGGCCCGGCCGGACGGCGGGAATCAGGGTGACGGCCCTCGCGCCCTTCAGTCCCTCGAGCAGCGCCGCAATGGATTCCGCCAGTTTCGAGCTCGCGCAGACCTGGACGAACAGCATCGGGTCAGCTTCTCACGACCACACCCACCGACGGTGGTCGGGGACGCGGTCTCGACGATGCCAGGCTGCGGGTCGAGCTATTCGATCTCGTTCTCCCGGATGATCCGGACGACCAGCAGGATGGCGAGAAGGACGGCCACGATCAGCAGGATGATCCCGACGACCGGCCCGATGAAGAAGAAGGCCGCAAAGATCGCCAGGATGGCGATGATCGTGCCCAGCACGACGGGGATGCCGATCAGGTCGGAGTCGCCGCTCATGCGTGAAGTAAATCGCTTCGGGGGCGGCCGGACATCATCGATTCAGGCTAAGGCTTGCTGGCGAGGTGGAAGCGGTTGCAGAAGTCGCACCGGTAGTAGGTCATCCCCAGGCGCTCCGCCTCCTGGCGGGCAACCGACTCGCTCTCGTAGGCGGTCTTCGGCTTGCCATCCGCGCGGAAATGGCTTGGGACGATGCGTCGCGAGCCCATGATCCGAGGCTACAGGGAGAGTTAGGGGACTCTTAGGGGCCATTCCCGATAGACGATCGGGGCCCCGGGCTTCATCGTCATCGTCATGGCAACTCAACCGAAGAACCCAAGACAGAAGAAGCAAGAGGAAGAGCACGTCGGGCCGCAGCGCGCGTTGCTGCGCTCGAAGGACAACCGCGTCCTCTGGGGCGTCGCCGGCGGGCTCGCCGAGCACATCGGCTTCAACGCCACCCTGGTCCGGATCGCCTTCGTCGTGACCACCCTGTTCGGCGGAGCCGGGCTGCTCGCCTATCTCGTCCTGGCGGTCGCCCTTCCCGAGGACGACGGCACCGGCAAGCCGGTTCCAGAGAGCGTCTGGGCGCGGCTCGGCAAGGTGTTCGTCGTCTGCGTCCTGGTCGCAATAGGGCTTACGGTCGCCGTGTTCCTGGCCGCCGTCAGCGCGTGGACCACCGCGACCGGACACGGGGTGATCGTCGCCGCCGTGGTGATCGCGCTCGGCATCGCTCTGGTCGCGTTCGCTTTCGCACCGGAGTGGCGGCGGCGCAGCACTCCGCTGCTGCTCACGATCGCGCTCGTGCTGGGCATCCCCGCCGGAGCGATCGCCGCCGCCGACATCGACATCGACGGCTCGATCGGCCAGCGCAACTACACGCCGACGGCGCTGATTGACGTGCCGGCCCACGGCTACGAGCTCGGCACCGGGCAACTGGTGGTCGATCTCAGGGAATTGCCCTGGCAGAAGGGCAAGACCATCCCGGTCTCGTCACACCTCGGCATCGGGCAGATGATCGTCTCAATACCGAAGAACGTCTGCGTCGTCGGTCACGCGACGGGCAAGGCCGGCGGGCTCGTGGTGGCGGGTCAGGTCTCTCACGGGGTGGATCCCGACGTCTCGCTCGGGACCCCGACCACCGATGCCCCCCGGCTCGACCTGAGCGCCGACATCCAGCTCGGGCAGATGATCGTCACCGATCAGCCACCCGACCAAGCCGAGAACGGCCGCGGCGCCGACTACGACCATCACACGCAGATGCTCGCGACGCAGAGGACGGTATGCGGTAGGTGAGAAGAATCGACCTGAGCACGCTGGGGACCGGGATCGCCGTCCTGGTCCTCGGCGCGTTCCTGTATCTCCATTCCCAGGGCACCCTCGATCTCGGGACCGGCGAGTCCTTTGCGCTCGTCGGCGGCTGCGTCTTCGTGGCGCTGATCGCGAGGGCGATGGCCCGGCCGCCGGCGCCGGCCGCGGACAACGGGGAACGGGACACGCTGGCGATCGCCACCGGACTGAGCCCAGAGACCACACGCGCCTCGAAGCTCGGACTGGCGGTCGGAGGGCTCCTCGGCATCGGCCTGGTCGTCCTCTGGCTGAGCGGGGCGATCGAGTTCGCGGGACGGCTGGCCCTCGCCGCGCTGGTCGTCGCGGTCGCTCTGATCCTGATCTCCGCGCCGTTCTGGCGCGCCACGTTCAACCGCCTCGGAGCCGAGCGGGTTGCGCGTGCTCGCGCCGATGAGCGCGCGGACGTGGCGGCGCACCTCCACGACTCGGTCCTCCAGACCCTCGCGTTGATCCAGAAGCGCTCCGAGGATCCCGAGCAGGTCGGGAGGCTGGCGAGACGCCAGGAGAGGGAGCTGCGTGAGTGGCTCTCCGACACCGAGCCGAGCCGTCCCGACGAGCGCCTCGCCGACGCGCTGCGCGCCACCGCCGCGGACATCGAGGACTCGCACGGCACCCCGATCGAAGCTGTGGTCGTGGGCGACGCCGGGCTCGACGAGCGGCTCGAGGCGCTTGTCGCCGCGAGCCGCGAGGCGCTCACCAACTCCGCGAAGTTCGCCTCGGACGGAGGCCCGGTTCGCCTCTACGCCGAGATCGAGAAGGGAAACGCGCGGGTCTTCATCGACGATCGCGGGCCCGGCTTCGACCCCGAGTCCATCCCGGCCGATCGCCACGGCGTCCGCGAGTCGATAATCGGGCGCATGGAGAGATACGGCGGGAAGGCCGAGATCCGAAGTGTCCCGGGCGACGGCACGGAGGTCGAGCTGAGCATGAGGGCGGCGCGCCGGTGAGCACCCCCTCGGTCGTGATCGTCGACGACCACGCGCTCTTCCGGGCAGGCGTCAAGGCCGAGCTGGGAGAGGGGGTCGAGCTGCTCGGCGAGGCCGAGTCGGTCGAGGACGCGGTCAGGGCGATCACGGAGCTCGAACCCGACGTCGTCCTTCTCGACGTGCACATGCCCGGCGGCGGCGGAGTCCAGGTGATCGAGCAGGTCGCGAAGCAGAGGCCGCAGCAACGCTTTCTCGCGCTCTCGGTCTCCGATGATCCAAAGGACGTGATCGCCATCGTCCGCGCCGGCGCTCGCGGCTACGTCACCAAGACGATCACCGGCGAGGAGCTCGCGGACGCCGTGCGGCGGGTCCGGGACGGAGATGCGGTCTTCTCACCCCGCCTGGCGGGCTTCGTCCTCGACGCGTTCGCCGGCGACCTCCCCGCGGAGGAGGTAGACCCCGAGCTCGATCAGCTCACCGCCCGCGAGCGCGAGGTGCTCCGCTATATCGCCCGCGGCTATCTGTACAAGGAGATCGGCCTGCGCCTCCACATCTCGGTGAAAACCGTCGAGGCCCACGTCAGCTCCGTGCTCCGCAAGCTGCAGCTCTCGAACCGCCACGAGCTCAGCCGCTGGGCGGTCAGCCGGCGCCTGGTCGACTAGAGCAGCGGGAGGCCTTCGCAGAACGAGCTGATCGTCGCGTCCGCCCCGGCCTCCTTCAGCTGCTCCACGGTGAACTCGCCAGTCGCCACTCCCGTGACCCGAATGCCGGCGCCGTGGCCCGCCTCCACGTCACGCGGGGTGTCGCCGCACGAGAAGCAGCTCGCCGGGTCGAGCGACCGGCCTGAGACCACCTCGGCGCGCTCGATCGCCTTCTTGGTGAGCTCGGTGCGGTCGGGCGAATCCGAGCCGTAGCCGCCGAAGGAGAAGAAGCGGTTGAGGTTGGCGCGCTGGAGCTTGATGTGGGCGGCCTCCTCGACGTTGCCGGTGGTGAGTCCGAGCAGGACGCCGTCGTCGATCAGCTTCTCGAGCAGCGGGACGACGCAGTCCTGGACCTTGAAGCCGGGCGAGTTCTCCACCTCCTCGGGCAGGTGGTCGAGCCGGCGGCGCATCAGGGCCTCCGCCTCCTCCGCGGTCGGCTCCCGGCCGACCGCGTTCTTGAAGACGACGCGCCCCACCTCCGGATCGGGCACTCCCTTGCCGGTCACCGCTGGAACGTCGACGTCCACGTCCTGGAGCTCCTTGAACGCCCGCTTCCAAGCCCGGTCACTCGAGCCGCCCGTGGTGATCAGCGTCCCGTCGATGTCGAACAGCACAGCCTGCGTGTCAGCCACGTTGCTCCCGGTAGCGGCGGATCAAGCTGTTGGTGGAGCTGTCGTGCTCGAGCTTCGGCTCCTCGTCGGATTGCAGCTGCGGGATGATCGCCTTTGCCAGGACCTTCCCGAGCTCGACGCCCCACTGATCGAAGGAGTCGATCCCCCAGATCGCGCCCTGCGTGAAGACGCTGTGCTCATACAGCGCGACCAGCGAGCCGAGGGTGTGCGGGGTGAGACGGTCGGCGAGGATGACGTTCGAGGGCCGGTTCCCCTCCATCACCCGGTGCGGCACGATCGGCTCCGGCGTCCCCTCCTCCTTCACCTGCTCCGGCGTCTTGCCGAAGGCGAGCGCCTCGGGCTGGGCGAAGACGTTCGACATCAGCAGGTCGTGGTGGTCGCCGAGCGGGTTGAGCGTGTGCATGAAGCCGATGAAGTCGGTCGGGATCAGCCGCGTCCCCTGGTGGATCAATTGGTAGAAGGAGTGCTGGCCGTTGGTGCCGGGCTCACCCCAGAAGATCGCGCCGGTCTCGTAGTCGACATGGGCGCCGTCGACGGTGACGTGCTTGCCGTTCGACTCCATGGTGAGCTGCTGCAGGTAGGCCGGGAAGCGGTGCAGGTACTGGTCGTAGGGAAAGACGCCGACGGTCTGCGCGCCGAAGAAGTCGCCGTACCAGACACAGAGCAGGCCGAGGATCGAGGGCAGGCTCTGCGCGATCGGCAGCTCGCGGAAGTGCTCATCGACGGCGTGGAAGCCGGCGAGCAGGTCGTGGAATCCCTCCGGCCCGATGGCGAGCATCGTGGAGAGGCCGATCGCCGAGTCCATCGAGTAGCGGCCGCCCACCCAGTCCCAGAAGCCGAACATGTTGTCGGTGTCGATGCCGAACTCGGACACGCCCTCGGCGTTGGTCGAGACGGCGACGAAGTGCTTGGCGATCGCGTCCCCGGAGCCGAGCTTCGCCAGCGCCCACTCGCGGGCGGTGTGGGCGTTGGTCATCGTCTCGAGCGTGGTGAAGGTCTTGGAGGAGACGATGAAGAGAGTCTCCTCGGGGTCGAGGTCGCGGGTCTTCTCGGCAAAGTCCGTGCCGTCGACGTTGGAGACGAATCGAAAGGTCATCTCGCGCTTCGAGTAGTGGCGGAGGGCCTCGTAGGCCATCACCGGGCCCAGGTCGGAGCCGCCGATCCCGATGTTGATCACGTTGCGGATCGGCCTGCCCGTGTGGCCCTTCCAATTCCCCGAGCGGACACGGTCGGAGAAGGCCGACATCCGGTCGAGCACCTGGTGGACCTGCTTGACGACGTCCTCCCCGTCGACGATCAGGGAGCGGTCCTTCGGCATCCGCAGCGCCACGTGCAGCACGGCGCGGTCCTCGGAGACGTTGATGTGCTCGCCGCGGAACATCGCGTCGCGCCGCTCGGCGACTCCCGACTCCTCGGCGAGCTGGGTGAGCAGCCTCATCGTCTCGTCGGTGATCCGGTTCTTCGAGAAGTCGAGGAAGAGCCCGGCACCCTCGGCGACCAGGCGCGTCCCCCGGTCCGGGTCCTCGGCGAAGAACTCGCGGAGATGCCGCTCGCCGATCTCGGCGTGATGCTGCTCCAGGGCCTTCCAGGCCGATCGCTTCCTCAGGGGAGGGCCATTGCCCGCGCTCATCGCCCGCAAGACTATTCATCTCCCCTGCTATATCCACCTGGATATACTGCGTCCGATGGATGCGGCGACGACCCTGAGAACCGCACGACGGCAGTCCGGCCTCAGCCAGGCGGAGCTCGCACGGCGCGCGGGGACCTCCCAGGCGACGATCTCCGCCTACGAGAGCGGCCGCAAGGAGCCCGCGCTCTCGACGCTCGAGCGGCTGCTCGCGGCGACGGGGCATCGGCTCGACGTCCGGCCTGAAGCGGCGACGCGCCAGCCCTCGGCCAGGGAGATCGAGCGGCGCGGCCGCATCCTCGCCCAGGTTCTCTCGCTGGCGGAAGCGCTGCCCGCGAAGCGACGTTCCCGCCTGCGGTATCCGAGCCTGAACCCGCTCCAGCTGAGGGCTGCGGGATCGCCGAGAAGCTGACACTCGCCGAGAAGCTGGTCGCCATTCATCGCGCGCTCGATGGAAAGGGCATCGAGCACGCCTTCGGTGGGGCGATCGCCCTCGCCTACTGGACCGAGGAGCCGCGCGGGACCCGCGACATCGACGTCAACATCTTCATTCCCGCCAGCAATCCGGAGCCTGCGCTGGAGGCGCTCCCCGACGGGATCTCCCAGCCGCGCGGAACCGCCGCGACGATCGAGCGAGCGGGACAGGTCCGGCTCTGGTGGGACGACACGCCGATCGACCTCTTCTTCGACTACGCGCCGATCCACCGCGACGCGGCCAGCGACCGCCGGACCGTCACCTTCGAGGGCGAGCGGATCCCGGTCCTCGCTCCGCTCGAGCTCGCCGTCTTCAAGGTGATGTTCGACCGGACGCGTGACTGGGGCGACATCGAGGAGATGTTCGCCGCCGGCGCGCTCTCGGCAAGAGGCCTCCATGAGGTGATCGCGAACATGCTCGGACCGGACGACGAGCGCCACGCCCGCATCGACGAGGTAATGCGCCGGGCGGCCGGGCGGGCGAGCTAGCTGCCTACTTCTTCTTCTTCCTCTTCTTGCACTTCTTGGCGGCCGCGGCGCGGTGCTTCTTCTTCTTCTTGCACTTCTTCTTGGCCGGCGGCGCGGGCGTGGTTCCGGGGCCTCCCGTTCCCGGGCCTCCGCCGCCTGCTGGTGGCGGGGCAGTCACGGTGATCGTGACGTCCTCGGCATCCGAGCTGAAGCCGTCGCTGACGCTGAAGTGGACGTTCGGGTAAGTCCCGGTCTGAGGCGCGGCAGGCGTCCAAGAGAACGTCCCCGAGCTCGGGTTGAAACTCGCTCCGGCAGGGATGTTGCTCGCGGAGTAGGTGAGGGTGTCGCCGGGATCCGGGTCCGACGCTGACGTCGTGAAGATCAGCGGCTGACCCGCCTGGACGGCCTTGTCGCCCACCGGGTTGAGGGCCGGCGGCTGCACCTCGAACGCGCCGGAGTCGCAGTTGCCACCACTCACCTCGGGCCGCGCAAAGGCACGCTGGTCGGAGGTCGTCGCGGGGTTGACCGCAGCGCAAACCGAGTTGGGCATGTTGTCCACTGCGAGGCTCAACGCTGTCGGCTCCATAGTCTCGGTGGGACCGCCGTTGTCGGCGAGAGCGTTGAGCACCGGTGCAGCCAGTCCGGTGCGATCTCCAGCAGGAAGTGGCGATGAGAGGCCGCAGCCGGAGCTCGGGAGAAGCGCATCGACGGGATCGGTGGGATCGGTGCTGAGGTTGTAACCGCCGTCGGTCGTGTTGACATAGTCCGTCCCATCGATCTGACAAGCATTCATCAGCGCCGGGTTGCTGGCGGCGAACACCGTCCCCTCGACGGCCAGAGTCGGCTTCGTGCTGCTGTTACCGCTGAGACTCAGCTCGCTTCCCGAGCTGCCGGTGTTTTCCGCGATCGTCGTGAAGAGCAGATTCAGGTTGATCGTCCCGGAAATTCCTCCGGCCTTGATCCCTCCCCCGTCGGCGTTGGAGGAGTTGCCCGTGATGGTGGAGTTCACGAGGTTGAGCTGGCCGACCGCGGATGTCTGCGAGTCAGCGGCGATGCCGCCACCTCGCAGGACGAGCGCGTGGTTCCCACTGATCAGGCTCCGTTCGACGTCGAGCGTGGAATCGCTCTGCGTGTAGATCCCACCGCCGAAGAAGTGCGCGGTGTTGCCGGAGATGTCGCTGTCCTGGATGACGCCGCTCGAGGTGCTGTCGGACGCCTTGGTGGTCCGGTAGATGCCCCCGCCGTAGCCGAAATTCGTGGAGTCGCCGGCGAAGTTCCCTGTGATCGAGCTGTGATCCACGCTCAGCGACACTCCGGAGAGGGAATCCGTGGAGCCGTCCGAATAGATCCCGCCGCCGTTGCCCTTGAGGCCGCTTGCCACGACCGTGTGATTGTCGCTGATCACGCTGTTGGTGATCGTGCTGGCGCTGTCGGTGAAGATCCCGCCGCCGTTTCCGGCCGTCTGGTTGCCGGTGACCGTTACGCCGTCCAGGGTCAGGTGGGCGGCTCCCGCCCCCCCGACGTAGTGAATGCCGCCGCCGTCGGAGCTCGCCTGGTCGCCCCCACTGATCGTCAACCCGGAGATGGACAGAACCTTGCCGGTAGCCGTTTCATCCATGACCCGCTCTCCGGCCACCGTCTGCTCGATGGTGGGATTGCCGGTGCCGACGATGTTCATCGATCGGAACACGTCCAGATCGCCGGAGGCGTCACTGTCGTCAGCGGCCGCCGAGAGCGTCAGCTGATAGGTGCCGGCCGGAACCATGATGGTGTCGGGGGGACCGGCGCTTGTCGCATACCCACCGGAGGCCACACAGCCTCCGAAATCGGTCCCGGTGAGGTCGCTGCCGCTCGTTCCGTCGACGGACTTGATCGCCTCGCGCAGCGAGCAGTGCGCGGGGTCGGTGTTGTACTGGTCTGCCACGGTGTCGACGGTGATCGTCGCGGCCGAAGCGGTGGCAGCGAAGACGAGCAGCCCGGCGGTCGCGGCGATTACTCCCGCGATCACCTTCGCGCTTCGAGCGTCCGTGCTCATTCCCCATCCCCTGGTTGCGTTCAGGCCACCCTATCGCCCGGGGTCGGGTGGCGCGCGTCCGTGGACGCGTATCGGAACGAACGCCGGTCGAACCTAGGCGGCCAGGCGATCCGACTCCGACTTGATCGTCCCCAGCAGCTCCTCCCAGGACTTGACGAAGGCGTCCGCCCCGTCCTTCTGGAGCTTCAGGCCCAGCGCGTCCGTGTCGATGCCCTGCTCCTGGTGCGCCTTGAAGACCTCGTCGGCGTCGCCGCCGTCGGCCGGCAGCGGATCGCCGACCTTGCCGTGGTCCGCGAAGGCCTTCAGGGTCTTGTCGGGCATCGTGTTGATCGTGTCGGGAGCCGCGAACGCCTCGACGTAGAGCGTGTCCGAGGCCTTCTCGTCCTTGGTCCCGGTGCTGGCGAAGAGCAGGCGCTGCAGCCGGGCACCCTTCTCCTCGAGGCCCTTCCAGCGGTCGGACTCGCGCATCTCCATCCACGCTGCGTAGGTCGCTTTGCCGACCGCGACGCCGAGCGTGTTCTTCATCTCGTCCGGCACTTCGTCGTGGACGGCAACGTCCCAGCGGCTGATGAAGAGCGAGAGGACCGACGGGACGTCTGGGTCGAGGCCCGCCTCGATCCGGCGCTCGATGCCCTTCATGTATGCGTCAGCGGCGGCCATGGTCTGGTCCGTCGACATCAGCAGCGTCACGTTGATAGGCACGCCGGCGAAGATCGACTCCTCGATCGCCGGCAGGCCCTCCGGCGTGCCCGGGATCTTGATGAAGTTGTTGGGCTCGGCTCGGCCGTGAAGGTCGGCGGCCTGCTGGACCGTCCCCTCGGTGTCGTAGGCGAGCTTCGGCGAGACCTCCAGCGAGACCCAGCCGTCCATCCGGTCCGTGTCCTGGTGAATCTGCGCGAACATCTTCGCCGCCCGCGTGACGTCGGCCAGGGCGAGCTCGAAGAAGATGTCCTCGGGGTCCATCCCCTTCTCGCGCAGCCCGGCGATCTGCTCGTCGTAGGCGTCGCCGCCCGAGATCGCCTTGTCGAAGATCGTCGGGTTCGAGGTCTGGCCGGTGACGTTGAGGTCGTCGATGTAGCCCTGCTCCGTCCCGTCGTCGAGCATCGTCCGGGTGATGTTGTCGAGCCAGAGACTCTGGCCCAGGTCGTGGAGCTCCTGCGTGGGCGTCATCGTCCGAGTACCTCCTTGGCCGTCTCGGCCACTTTGTCTGGGGTGAAGCCGAACTTGCTCTGCACGTCTTTGAGCGGCGCGGATGAGCCGAAGGTGTTCATTCCGATCTTCGCGCCCTCCGGTCCGACCCAGCGATCCCATCCCAGGGTAGAGGCCTCCTCGATGGACACGCGCGTGGTGATGGACGGCGGTAGCACCTCGTCCTTATAGGCGTCGTCCTGGCGGTCGAAGAGCTCCCAGCACGGCAGGCTCACGACTCGCGAGGAGACCCCGTCGCCGACGAGCTGCTCATGGGCCTGGACGGCCAGGGCGACCTCGCTGCCGGTGGCGATCAGGATCACCTCCGGCTCTCCCTCGGTGTCGGCGAGCACATAGCCGCCGCGCCGCAGGCCATCGGCCGAGGCGTACTTGGTGCGATCCAGGATCGGGACGTCCTGACGGGTGAGGACGAGGGCCACGGGCTGGTGATGGCGGTCCATCGCCGCCCGCCATGCCTCTGCGACCTCGTTGGCGTCGCAGGGACGGATCACGTCGAGACCGGGGATCGCGCGCAGCGAGGCGAGCTGCTCCACTGGCTGATGGGTCGGGCCGTCCTCGCCGAGGCCGATCGAGTCATGCGTGAAGAGGTGAATGACCGGCAGCTCCATCAGGGAGGAGAGCCGGATCGCCGGGCGGGCGTAGTCGGAGAAGGTCAGGTAGGTGGACCAGAGCGGACGCATCTTCGAGAGCGAGAGCCCGTTCGAGATCGCGGCGGACTCGTGCTCGCGGATCCCGTAGTGGAACTGGCGCCCCTCGCGAGTGTCCGGCTCGAAGGGCTCTGAGTCCTCGAGCTCGACGGAGTTCGAGCCGGTCAGGTCGGCTGCCCCGGCGAGGAGCCACGGAACCCGGGCCGCGACGGCGTTCTCGACCTTGTTCGAGGCCTTCCGGGTCGCGGTGCCCTTCTCGTCGGCCTCGAAGCTCGGGATGTCAGCGTCCCAGCCCTCCGGGAGCTCGCGGCGCTGCATCGCCTCCCAGTGGGCGGCCTTCTCGGGCTCGTCGGAGCGGTAGCTCTCAAAGAGCTCCTTCCACTTGCCGCTCAGCTCCGCCCCGCGCTTGCCCATCCCATCGGCGAAGTGCTCCTTCACCCCGTCCGGGACCAGGAACTGCGCGTCCTCGGGCCAGCCGTAGAACTGCTTGGTCTCCCGAACCTCCTCGTCGCCGAGTGGCTCGCCGTGGGCCTCCGCGGTGTCCTGCTTGTGAGGCGCTCCGTAGCCGATGTGCGAGTTGATGATGATCAGCGTCGGCCGCTCCGGCTCTGCCTTGAAGTTGTCGAACGCGCGGGCGATCTCGTCCAGGCTGTTCGCATCCTCGATCGTGGTCACGTTCCACTGGTAGCCCTGGAAGCGCGCCTGCACGTCGTCGGAGTAGGTGATCGAGGTATGCCCGTCGATCGAGATGTGGTTGTTGTCGTAGATCCAGCAGAGGTTGGAGAGCCGCTGGTGCCCGGCGAAGGAGGCGGCCTCGTTCGAGACGCCCTCCATCAGGCAGCCGTCGCCGGCGATGGCGTAGACGTCGAAGTCGAAGAGCTCGGCGTTCGGGCCGTTGAAGTAGGCGGCCTGCCAGAGCGACGCGACCGCCATGCCGACACTGGTCGCGATCCCCTGGCCGAGAGGGCCGGTGGTGGTCTCGACCCCGGAGGTCCAGCGGTACTCGGGATGGCCCGGGCACTTGGAGTCGAGCTGGCGGAACGCCTTGATGTCGCCAAGGCTGACGGCGGGCGTGCCCTCCACCTCGTAGTCGGGGTCCACCGCGCGGACACCGGTCAAAAAGAGCAGCGAGTAGAGCAGCATCGAGGCGTGGCCCGCCGAGAGGACGAAGCGGTCGCGGTTCGGCCAGATCGGGTCGGCTGGGTCGAAGCGCAGGAAACGCTGCCAGAGAACGTAGGCGAGCGGCGCGAGCGCCATCGGCGTTCCCGGATGCCCGGAGTTCGCCTTCTGGATGGCGTCCATCGAGAGCGTCCTGATGGTGTTGATGCAGAGCTCGTCGATGTCCGTCCCCTGCTCGGTCTTGGTGGTCATCTCCACGATCCTATGACTAGTCTGCTCCCGGCAGTGGCCGACCCAAACCTCGATCCCGAGAAGAAGCTCGCCGCCGAGGCCGCCGCCGAGCTGGTCTCCGATGGCATGAAGGTGGGCCTCGGCACGGGCTCGACGGTCGCGCACCTCCTACCGGCGATCGCGGCTCGCGGAGTCCGGGACATCCGCTGCGTAGCCACCTCGGTCGCCACCGAGGATCAGGCCCGCGAGCTGGGGATCCCGGTGGAGGACTTCGACAAGCTGGACCGGCTCGATGTCGCGATCGACGGCGCCGACCAGATCGCACCCGATCATTGGCTCGTCAAGGGAGGCGGAGGCGCGCATACCCGCGAGAAGATCGTGGCGGCCACCGCCGAGCGGTTCGTGGTGATCGCGGACTCCTCGAAGACCGTCGAGAAGATCGCCGCCCCGATCCCGCTCGAGCTCTCGAAATTCGGCCTCGCCTCGACGCTGGCGCGCATCGCCGACGAGCTCGGGGAGGTCTCGATCCGTCCGGACACCCCGCCCAGTCCCGACGACGGGGTGATCGCCGACTACAGCGGACCGGTCCACCAGCCGGGTGAGCTCGCCGCGCGGCTCTCGATGATGCCGGGGGTGGTTGATCACGGCCTCTTCCCGGCGGGAATGGTCAGCGCGGTGCTCGTCGGCCGGGGTGACTCGGTCGAGCGCAGTTGACCGAGACGGAGAAGCTGGAGCAGCTCTACGCGGAGTGGGCGCGGGGCGACTACTCGCGCGGCGACATCTGGGACCCCGACGTCGAGATGGACACCTTCGGAATGGGCGAGCCGATGCGGGCGAGCGGGCGCGACGCCGTCGCCGCCACCTTGGCCGATTGGCTGAGCGCGTGGGAGCGGCCGCTCGTCATCGAGCTGGACGAGCTGGTCCAGCGGGGCGACCGGATCCTCGCGCTGATGCGCTGGCGGGGCAGGGGCAGAGGGAGCGGCGTGCAGATGGAGGCGCCCGGAGCTCACCTCTGGACCTTCCGGGACGGGCTCATCGTCGGGTTCGATGTCTACCGCGACCGGGACGACGCGCGAGCCGCCCTCGAATCGGAGTGACGCGACCGCCTAGAGATTCACCGCCGCCATGCCGGTCTCCTCGTAGCGCTCGCCCGATACCTCCGGCAGCTCCTCGTCGATGCGCGCGAGTTCCTCGTCGGTCAGCTCGACGTCGGCGGCCGCAGCGTTCTCCTCGAGGTACTTGCGGCGCTTGGTGCCCGGGATCGGGACGATGTCGTCTCCCTGGGCGAGCACCCAGGCGAGGGCGAGCTGCGCCGGGGTGATGTCCTTCTCCTCGGCGATCTCGCGGAGCTTCGCGACGATTCTCATGTTCGCCTCCAGGTTCTCGCCCTGGAAACGCGGCTGCGAGCGGCGGAAGTCGCCCTCGTCCAGCTCCTCCGGGGAGTTGAAGCGGCCCGAGAGGAATCCGCGGCCCAGCGGCGAGTAGGCCACGAAGCCGATTCCGAGCTCGCGGCAGGTCGGCAAGATCTCGGCTTCGGGCTCGCGCGCGAACACCGAGAACTCCGTCTGCAGCGCGGTGATCGGGTGGACGGCGTGCGCGCGGCGAATCGTCTCGGGGGCCGCCTCGCTGAGACCGAGGTACTTCACCTTGCCGGCGTCCACCAGCTCCGCCATCGCGCCGACCGTCTCCTCGATCTCCACATTCGGGTCCACCCGGTGCTGGTAATAGAGGTCGATCCGGTCGATTCCCAGCCGCTGGAGCGTCCCGTCGATCGTCTTGCGGACGGTCTCGGGAGAGCCGTCGATCCCACCGAGCGTGGACATGTCGCCGGCAACGGTGTCGTCCAAGTTGCGCTGGAACTTGGACGCGATCACATACTGATCGCGCTTGCCCTCGATCGCCTTGCCGACCAGCTCCTCGTTGGTGAGCGGGCCGTAGATCTGCGCGGTGTCGAGGAAGTCGACGCCGAGCTCGAGGGCGCGCTTGATGGTCGCCTCTGACTCGTCCAGATCGGTCTCGCCGTAGAAGGCGGACATGCCCATGCAGCCGAGCCCGATCTCCGAGACTTCCAGGTCACCCAACTTTCGCTTCTTCATTTCTTTCCAAGCCTTTCTCGGTAGAAGCTGATCTTCCAATCGATTAGCTCGAGGTGCCCGGCGGTCTCCTCGAGGCGGGCCTGAACGGCCTCGCGGTGTTCCTCGAGCAGCGCCAGGCGCTCCTCATTGGTGTCGTCTCCCCCGTTCAGCAGCTCCGCATACCTGCGGATCTGGCGAATCGGCATCCCGGTGGCGCGGAGCTTGGTCAGGAACCTGATCCGCTCCAGGTCGTCCCCCGCGTAGCGGCGATGGCCGCTGCCGTTGCGGGTGACGGGCTGGAGCAGGCCGGCGCGCTCCCAGTAGCGCAGGGTGTGCGCGCTGATGCCCGACTGGGCCGCCGCGTCGGAGATGGTGAGGGTGGAGTCCACCCCTCGAAGATAGGACTTCGAGCGCGCTCTAAGTCAAGGGCTCATGCCCTGCATGGGCGCCTGGTGCATCGGCGCCTGGTGCATCGGCGGGTCGTGCATCGACATCGAGTCCATCGCGCGCATCGCCGCCGGCGAGTCGGGCGTCGTCAGACCCGGCAGCTGGCCGGGGAAGAACGCCACCCCGATCGCCAGGGCCAGCAGGACGACCACCGTGACGGCCTCGGCCGTCTCCCGCCACGGCAGCACCTTCTCGAGCACGATCAGCGCGGCGATCACGACCATCCAGGTGATGCTCATCACCCCGAGCGCGAACAGGGCCGCCATCAGCGCCCACGACGTGCCGACGCAGTAGGCGCCCTGGTCCAGGCCCATGCGCACCGCTCCGGCCGCGCCCTCGCGCCAGTCCGCAGCCAGGAGCTCGCGGTCGCGGCAATGCCGGAGACAGGTCCTCTTCAGCGGCGTCAACTCGTAGAGCGCGGCGAATGCGATCACGCCCCCGGCGACGTAGCGCCCGCCGTGATCCCACCGCAGAATGGAGAGGTCGAACGAGCGAACGGCCCTGAACACGAGCCAGGCGACCACGCCGACTAGCGCCCACGCGAGGAGATAGCCCGCCGTGAACAGGGTGGTCCGCAGGAGCGACTGCGGCGTCACGTCCGTCGAGGAGCCGCGCGCCTCCGCCGCATAGGCCCCCGCCATCGGCACCAGCGAGGGCAGCATCATCGCGGCCATCATCACCGCCCAGACCCCCGCGAACCAGCCGAAGGAGCCCAGGTCCGTCCCGGGCCCCGCGTCCATCCCCTGCATCCGGTCGACGGTCACCACCCAGGCGATCGCCGCCGCCCCCAGAAGGAAGGGGGCTGTCACTCGCAGCTCGGTTGCTCGTCCCATTCGGATCTCCGTTCGAGTGGCCTTTTCTAAATAGACCCCAGAACGCGCTCCATCTCATCGAAGCAGGTCGACCAGCCCTCGTATTGGGCGTCTCTTCGCCTCTGCTCGGAGATGTCGCTGTTGACGAAGAGAACGGTCGTGACCCCGTCCCGCTCCGTGAACTCCAGCTCGATCATCTGCTGGTTGGAGGGGTCGTCCTCGAAGGTCCAGGTGAACGCGAGCCGGTGCGGCCGCTCGATCAGGGTGTACTCCCCGCCCGCCTCGACCGGTCCCCCGTCGGGCGTTCGCATCACGACTCGGACCCTCCCCCCGACCCGCAGGTCCACCTCGGCGTCGGCCTCGCGCCAGCCCGCCCGTGGCCGGAACCAGCGGCTGATCACCTCCTCGCTCGTCCAGGCGTCGAAGACGTCCTCGGCGGTCGCGTCGAAGGTCCGCTCGATCCGGACCACTCTTGCCGCTTCCTCGGCCACCCTCACTCCTTTCGCTCCTCGAGGTACTCGCCGACGACGTCGAAGAGCCGCTCCCAGCGAGCCCTCTGGCTTTCTATCCAATCGGAGGTCTCGGCAAGCGCCTCCGGGCGCAGCGTCAGGCGATGGGTCCGCCCGTCGATCACCCGGGAGACCACGCCGGCCTCCTCGAGCATCTTCAGGTGCCTCGATATGGTCGGCTTCGAGACGCCGAAGTCCCGCGTCACCTCGCCGACCGTGGCGATCCCACCGCTGAGCCGCTCCACGATGTCGCGACGCAGGGGGTGTGCGAGGGCTTTGAACGGATCGTTAGCCATTTTGCTAACTATATAGGGAACAGACCGTCGAACTCTCCACAGGAGGACCGTGATGCCGGACCACAGAGTCGTGAACCGTGAGGAATGGCGAGCCGAGCGCGAGGCGCTGCTCGCCGAGGAGAAGGAGCTCACCCGGCGCGGCGACGAGCTGACGAAGAAGCGGCAGGAGCTGCCGTGGATGAAGGTCGAAAAGGACTACAGCTTCGAGACCGAGGACGGGACGAAGTCGCTGGCCGACCTCTTCGACGGCCGCTCGCAGCTGATCATCTACCACTTCATGTTCGGGCCGTCGTATGAGACGGGCTGTCCCGTGTGCTCCTCGATCACGGACACGCTCGCCCCGCAGGTGCCCCACCTGAAGGCTCGCGACACGACCCTGCTGCTCTCGTCCCGTGCTCCGCTCGAGAAGTTGCTCGCCTTCAAGGATCGAATGGGCTGGGACATCGACTGGGTCTCGGCGGCGACCGACTTCCATCGGGACCTCGGCTACTTCAGCACCGAGGAGGAGCTCCAGCCGTTCCTCGAGAGTGGCCAGATCCCGCTGACCGTCACCCAGAATGCGGAGATGTGCGGAACGGACGCCGCCGGCTACGTCGCCGAGGGCCCGGGACTGAGCGTCTTCACGCTCTCAGACGGAGAGGTCTGCGGGACCTACACGTCGACGGCGCGCGGCCTGGAGGTTCCGGCGATGTCGTACTACTCCCTCCTCGACCGCACTCCCAAGGGACGGAACGAGCCGCCCGACGAGCCGCTCTGGATCCGCTACCACGACTCCTATTAGGCATCGGGCGCGGCGGCGCGGTCGGCAAGGACCAGCGAGTCGCCCTGCGGGCGCATGCGGCCCGACGGGGTCGAGGGATCCTGGTCGATCAGCTTCGCAAGCGCATCGACCTTCGACTCGCCCGTGACCACCCAGAGCAGGCTGCGAGTGCTCTCGAGCTCCGGGTAGGTCAGCGTCATCCGGCGAACGCCCTGGTACTCGCCGGAGGTGACGGCCACGCGGCGGTCCTTCACCTCCAGGACGGGGTCGTCGGGAACGAGGGAAGCGGTGTGCCCGTCCGGCCCGATGCCGAGGTGTGCGATGTCGAGGCGCTCCGGGAGGGACTCCGCGTAGCGCGCCGCGGCGGCGTCGAGGTCCTCGTCGGTGACGGGCATCGGCTTGATGCTGCCCTGGGCGCCGATCGAAAGGCTCTCGATCAGGTGGGTGAGGTTGCGCTCCTCATCGCCGGCCGGGGCGACCCGCTCGTCGACCTGGAAGATCTCGGCCCTGTCCCAGTCGCCGAATAAGTCCTCGAGCTGGGAGAACATCGGCCAGGGGTCGCTCCCGCCGCTGACCGCGAGCTCGGCCCGGCCGCGCTCGGCGACCGCCGCATTCGCGGCCTCCGCCAGCACCTCGGCGCCGCGACGGTGGACCTGGTCGGGGGTGTCGAAGACCTCGAGCCGGTGCGGTCCACTCACTTCGGCTTCTCCTTGTGGCCGCCGAACTGGTAGCGCATCGCAGACAGGACCCGGTCGGCGAAGTCATCGAGGTTGCGCGAGGCGAAGCGCTCGTACAGCGCGGTGGTGAGCACTCCGGCGGGCACCCCCTCCTCGATTGCGGCGATGGAGGTCCATCGGCCCTCGCCGGAGTCGGAGACTCGGCCCTCGAAATCCGAGAGGTCGCCGGACTGCTGGAGCGAAGCGGCCGTCAGGTCGAGCAGCCAGGAGCCGATCACGCTGCCTCGCCGCCACACCTCAGCGACCTGCGGGATGTCCAGGTCGTACTGGTAGTACTCGGGGTGCTCGAGCGGAGCCGTCTCCGCGTCCTTCTCCCGCTCGACCTTCCCCGCGTTCGCGTTCTTGAGGATGTTGAGCCCTTCGGCGTAGGCGGCCATCACGCCGTACTCGATCCCGTTGTGGACCATCTTCACGAAGTGGCCCGCGCCGTTCGGCCCGCAGTGCAGGTAGCCGTTCTCGGCAGTGTCGGGGTCGCCCTCGCGGCCAGGGGTGCGCTCGGCCGACTCGACACCGGGGGCGATCGTCTTGAAGATCGGATCCAATCGCTCGACCGCGCCGTCGGGGCCGCCGACCATCAGGCAGAAGCCACGGTCCAGGCCGAAGACGCCCCCGCTCGTCCCGCAGTCGATGTAGTCGATCCCCTTCTCCCCCACCATCTCCGCGCGCCGGATGTCGTCGCGGTAGTAGGAGTTGCCGCCGTCGATGATCGCGTCGCCGGAGTCCAGGACCTCTGCGACCTCCTTGACGGAGCTCTCCGTGATCTCGCCGGCCGGAACCATGATCCAGACGGCGCGCGGCGCGTCGAGCTTCTCGGCCAGCTCCTTCAGGCTCGACGCCCCCGTTGCCCCCTCACCCTCAAGCTGCTTGATCGCGTCGGCGTTGACGTCGTAGACGACGCAGTCGTGGCCGTCCCGCATCAGCCGCCGCACGAGGTTCGCCCCCATCCTGCCGAGACCGACCATTCCCAACTGAGCCATCGCGTTCTCCTCCGTCGTCTGGATTAATCGGGTTGCTCCTCGGCTCCGCCATCGGAGCACCCTCTCATCATCCTAAGCCGGTCGGGTAGGTTGCCCACGTGGCGCAGGCATCGTCAGACGGCAAGCCCTTCGGCGCCCATGCCGACGCACTGGTGATCTTCGGGATCACCGGCGACCTGGCGAAGAAGATGACCCTGAAGGCGCTGTACGACCTGGTCGCGAACGGCACTCTCCAGGTCCCGGTGATCGGTGTCGCCCGCAACAACTGGAAGGACGAGGACCTCCATCAGCATGCGCGGGACGCGGTCGAGGGGCGCACCAAGGAAAAGGGCGAGGAGCTCGACGAGGACGCCTTCAAGCGCTACACGGAGCTGCTCACCTACGTGCAGGGCGACTACACCGACGACGGCACCTACAAGCGCCTGAAGGAGAAGCTCTCCTCCGCGAAGCACCCCGTCTTCTATCTGGAGATCCCGCCGTCGCTCTTCTCGACGGTGATCGAGTACCTCGGCAAGGCCGGCCTCACCGAGAACGCCCGCGTCGTGATCGAGAAGCCGTTCGGGCACGACCTTCAGTCCGCCATCGAGCTCAACGACCAGATCCACGAGGTCCTTGAGGAGGACCAGATCTACCGGATCGATCACTTCCTCGGCAAGGAGCCGGTGATGGACATCACCTACCTGCGCTTCGCGAACTCCCTGCTGGAGCCGATCTGGAACCGCCGCTATGTCGAGTCGGTGCAGATCACGATGGCGGAGGACTTCGGAGTGGACGACCGCGGCAGCTTCTACGACGCCGTCGGCTGCATGCGGGACGTGTTCCAGAACCACCTGCTTCAGGTCCTGGCGACCGTGGGGATGGAGCCGCCGTCGGCCGGCGCCGACCCGGATCCGATCCGCGACTCGAAGCTCGATCTCTTCAAGGCGATTCCCGACATCAACCCGAACCGTTATGTGCGCGGGCAGTACGAGGGCTACCTGGGGATCGAGGGCGTCGACCCGAAGTCGACCACCGAGACGTTCATCGCCCTGCGGCTCGACATCAACAACTGGCGCTGGTCGGGCGTCCCGTTCTTCGTCCGGGCTGGGAAGGAGCTCGCCGAGAAGGTGACGGAGGTGCGCGTGATCTTCCAGAGCCCGCCCCCGCTCGGCATCGGCGGAGGGCCGACTCCCGAGACCGACGAGATCGTGGTGCGCATCGACCCCGACGCCGGCGTCAGCTTCCTCGTCGAGGCCAAGCAGCCCGGCGAGGAGGCACTGCGGCGAGTCCACCTCGACCTGCTCTTCAAGCAGCAGTTCGGCAATCAGCCGGGGCCCTACGAGCGCCTGCTCGCCGATGCGCTGGCGGGGAACCAGCAGCGCTTCGCCCGCCAGGACAGCGTGCTGGAGACCTGGCGGATCGTGCAGCCGCTGATCGACAACCCCTGCATGCTCGAGCCGTACCGCAAGGGCAGCTGGGGCCCGGAGGGCGCGTCGAACCTTCTCCACGGCTACGGCGGCTGGCGCCGGCCGTGGCTGCCCGACGAACCGCTCGAGACAGTCGGAGCGGGTTAGCTAGGGTCTGTGGAGATGTCCCAGGCGACCCTCCACACCAACGCGGGGCCGGTCACCGTCACCTTCTTCGACGACGACGCCCCCAAGACCGTCGAGAACTTCCGGAAGCTCGCCGGTGACGGTTTCTACGACGGGCTGATCTTCCACCGCGTGATCAAGGACTTCATGGTCCAGGGCGGCTGCCCGGAGGGCACTGGCACGGGCGGTCCCGGCTACACGTTCGAAGACGAGTTCAACGACCACAAGATCGTGCGCGGCGCGCTGGCGATGGCGAACGCCGGGCCGAACACAAACGGCTCGCAGTTCTTCATCGTCACCACGGACGCCGCCCCGTGGCTCGACGGCAAGCACACCGTCTTCGGCGAGGTCACCGACGGCATGGACGCGGTCGACGCGATCGAGGGCACCGAGACAGGACCCGGCGACAAGCCGACCGAGCCGCAGGTGATCGAGAGGGTGGAGCTCAGCGATTAGGGCGGCGTGGCCGGGGGAAGGGACGAAGCGTGGCTGACCAGCGGACGATCGTGATCACCGGGGCGACGGATGGCCTCGGCAAGGGACTGGCAAGCGCGCTCGCGCCGAGCGGCGCCCGGCTGATCCTGCATGGCCGCGATCCCGAGAAGGGGGAAGCGCTGCTCGAGGAGCTCAGGCCGAAGGCCGTCGGCGGAATCGACTTCAAGCTGGCTCACTTCAGATCGCTGGGCGAGGTCCGCGACCTCGCCGATTCCCTGCTCGAGGAGGAGCGCATCGACGTGCTGGTGAACAACGCCGGGATCGGGACCACCGGCCCACGCGAGGACAGCGACGACGGCTACGAGCTCACCTTTCAGGTCAACTATCTCGCGCCGTTCCTCCTGACGCGGCGACTGCTGCCGCTGATCGAGCGCACCGCGCCGGCGCGGATCGTCAACGTCAGCTCGGCCGGCCAGGCTCCGATCGACTTCGACGACGTCATGCTCGAGGACTCCTACAGCGGGGTTCAGGCGTACTGCCAGAGCAAGCTGGCGCTCGTCATGTTCACCTTCGACCTCGCCGAGGAGCTCGAGGACTCCAGCGTCACCGCCAACTGCCTGCACCCCGGCACCTACATGCCGACGAACATGGTCCGCAAGGCGGGCGTCGAGCCGGTCACCCCACTCGAGGACGGGATCGCGGCGACGATGCGGTTGATCACCTCGCCCGAGGTGGATGGGGTCAACGGGCACTACTTCGACGGAACCAGCGAGTCCGCCCCTCACCCCCAGGCGGAGGATCCGGAAGCGCGTGCGCGGCTGCGCGAGCTCTCCGAGCAGCTCACCGGCGTCAGCGCCACCGCGTAGCCTGCGTTCGGTGGGAATAGGAGACAAGTTCCGCGAGCTCTTCGGCGTCGGTGACGACTCGCTGCATCCCGACGGCCTCGCCGAGCTCAAGATCGGCGACGCGAGCTATGACGACTGGGACGTCGTCCGCGACTTCGGCGACCTGGAAACGGCCCGCGCCTGGCGCCAGCAGCTCACCGACGCGGGTCACGACGCCGCGATCACCTCGGACCACCCGCTGGACCAGTACGGACGAGGCGACATCGCCCTTCGCGTACCGCCCGGCACGTGGTCCGAGGCGAACGAGCTCCTGGATGAACCGCTCTAGAGCGGCTTCCCCATGACGAGCTCGAAGCGCTCGAGCAACCCCGGGACGCTGTCCGGCTGCATCTCCAACTCGTAGCGAGCGCTGAGCTCGCCCAGCGCCTGCGGATCGGCGTCAGCGGCCCCGCCCATCTCGTCGAGCTCCTCGAAGAACTTCTCGAAGCCGGCGGGAGCGATGATCTCCAGGATCCGGCACGGCTCATCACCGGCGTTCCAGAACGTGTGCCACTGGTCGCGCGGCTTGAAGACGAGATCGCCGGGACCAGCCTCCAGCACCTCGTCACCGAGCAGAGCGCCCATCCTCCCCTCGAGGACGTAGCTGTACTCGTCCTCTCGGTTGTGCTTGTGCAGCGGAGCCGCGAGCGCGCGCGGAGACATCGGGTGCTCGACGAGCGAGAAGCCCTGGTCGGTCTCCCCTCCGTCGATCATGAAGCGGACGCCGATGCTGCCCAGGAAGCCGAGCTTCCCATTCTGCGGTCCAACCACTTTCGCCTTCGTCGCCTCCATTCTCCTTCTCCTTTGATCGGACAGTAATGTCGCGCGAACATATACACGCGTCGACCCTGTCTGTCAAGATTCATAGGACAGATATGTCCAACGAAAAGCGTCCTTACAGAAAGAAGAAGCGCGCCGAGCTCGAGGCTGACACCCGGCGGCGGATCACGGAGAGCGCCGTCGAGCTCCATGGGACGGTCGGCCCGTCCCGGACCTCGATGAGCTCCGTCGCCGAGCTGGCGGGCGTGCCCCGCTCCACGCTGTACCGCCACTTCCCGGACGAGACCGCTCTGTTCGATGCATGCAGCTCGCACTGGACTGCGGCCAATCCCCCGCCCGACATCACCGCCTGGGCAGCGACCGCAGACCCGGACGAGCGCCTCCGCAACGCCCTGAAGGAGATGTACGCCTACTGGCGTCAGACCGAGCGGATGATCGAGAACATGGTCCGCGACGAGGCGAACAACGAGAACGTGCGTAGGCACTTCGGTGGCTTCCGTGCGTACCTCGAGGCAGCCAGGGACACGCTGCTCGCCGGCCGCGGGCTGCGCGGCGCAGCCCGAGAACGCGTCCGCGCCGCGATCGGCCATGCACTCGCTCTCCAGACCTGGCAGTCGCTCGTCCGCAACGAGGGGCTGGACGATTCTCAGGCTGTCGAGCTGATGGCCGGCCTCGTGATCGAGGCCGGCCGGCTCAGCGAGCGATCGCGGCGCTCGCGGTCGCGCGGCGGGAGCCCGGCGAGGTAACGGCGCGGATCCGCAGCGCCACGTCGCCGCCGGCGGGGAGCCTCACGCCGCCGCCGTCCCCGAGTCGCGTCACCCGGCGCTTGCGTCCCGCCACCGCGACCACGGTGAGACGACGCACCGCCGGCCCCCGAACCTTGATGCCGGCCCGGCGCCCATGGACGGCGAGGACCAGCTCGTCCCTCGGGTGGGCGTGCAGGAGAAGCGCCGCCGGCCGGCCGCGGCGCCGCGAGCCCACCGTCGCGTCTCCGTGACAGCGCGCTCCGAGGACGAATCTCAGCCGCCGGTCACCGAGGATCGGCGTGGCCCGCACCCTCTTGCCGCCGCAGCGAACCCGCACGCCGGGCCTGACGACGATGGCGTCTGAGAGCCCGACGCGGCCGAGCCGCCCACTCCCCGATGGAACGTCGAGCAGCCAGAGCGGCAGGACCTGGCGCTGCGCTCCCCTCGGCTTGCCACCACCGCGCCGTGCCGCAGCCGCCGTGAGTGAACCGCTCGGCGCATTCGCCGGGTTGCAGGGCGGGCCGCCGGCGGGGATCCGGGAGACGATCCCGGCGACGTCGTCGGAGATCACCTGCTGATTCAGCAGGTTGTTCGGCGTGAGGAAGCTGAGCGACTCGGAGTGGACCACCGGGAACGTGCCCCCGGAGCGCAGGTTCGGGATGTTCGGCGCCGGGATCCATTTCAGCGTGGCCACGTCGAGGGCCCGATGGGCGAGTCCGCTCGCTTCGCCGACCAGGCCGTCGGACGGGTCGTAGTAGGAGAAATCGAAAAGAGGGATGCTCACGTAGCTGCCCGCGATGGTGGTGACCGGGCAGCTGCCGATGCTCTGCCGCCGGTTCCAGCTCGTCAGATAGGTGTTGGTGAGCTGCCGCGCGGCAAGCGTCCCCTTCTGCTTCAGAACCAGGTCCACGACCCCGATCAGGGCGTGGCAGAGCCCCCGCTCGATCGGATCGCTGAAGTCGCAGGTCGTCCCCTGCATCTCGAAGGCGAGGTCGGCGATGAACGACCCCGTGTAGGGAGTCCCGAGGGTCGTCAGCGAGCCGACCGTGAGGCCCTGATAGGCCCCACGCTGGGTGAGGGCGGATCGCGACCAATTGCCGCCATCCGAGTGGCCGACCAGCTGGACCTGCTTGACCCCGTACCGGTCCCGCAGAAATGCGAGGAACCCGGCCAGCGCCGCGCCGTTCGCGTCGTCGTCACCGCCGGAGTCGACGTAGTCGGACTGAGGGGGGAGCGGTGACCCGGAACCGGGGCAGGGCAGCGCCTCTGGGTCGTTGAGGTGCTTGACCGGCGCGGTGAAGACAGCGAAGCCGCGGCTATTCAAAGCGGCCGCCACGCCCGTCGCCGGTCCCCAGGTCTCACCCTCCCGCCCGTCGCAGGACGGATCCGGAGTTGTGAAGGGAGTGACCGTCGTGAACCCCGAGACGAGCACGACCGCGCTCGGGTAGGTCGGGCCCTGGGCCGACGCCGTGGGGGCGACGACCAACGCCGCCGCAAACACGGCGGTCAGAGCAAACAGCGCCTGCCTTCCCTGCCTCGAGCTCACTTCTCGTCAGTCTGACGGGGAGACCAGATCCTTGTCCAGCTCGGGATCCGCGTAGCAGACGACCGTATGGGCCCGGCGGTCCGGCCAGCCTCGGCGCTCGGCCTCGAAGAGAAGCCCCCAGTAGCCGAGGAAGAACGGCAGCGCCGCCAGCGGCACCCAGAGGAGCCGGCGAATCGCCTGGCCCGGTCGCACCGGCTCCCCGTCCTCGGAGAGCATGCGGATCGCGACGAAGGACATGCCGACGGTCCGCCCGGCGCCGGACCAGAGGATCAGGAGGTACGCGGCCGCCACCATCGCCCAGATCGACGCGCCGATCGCCACCACCGCCGTGCCGGCATGCTGATCGCCCTTGGCGAACACGTTGACGAGCGCCGCGATCGCCGCGGAGATGACCAGCAGCGACCCGTAGACGACGCCGGCGTCGATCGCCAGGGCGAGCACCCGGCTGAAGGCGCCCGCGAAGATCGGCCGCCGGTCCCGCAGCCGCCGGCGAAGGACGCGGCGAGCCGCGTTCTCGACCACCGTGTCGATCCGCCGGGACGCGCTCCGCACTCCGCGACGCAGATCCTCGATCAGTCCGATGCCCTGGCTGGTGATGGCGGCGCGAACCTCCGGCGCCTCCGCCACCCGTTCGACCAGCTTCTGCGCCTCATCGCTCTCCAGGACCTTGTCCCAGACCCGGTTGGCGGTGTCGGTCTGGAGCAACTTCTCGGTCGCGTCGGCGGCGGCCTTGCTGTCGAGCGCCCGGTCGACGCCGCGGTCGACCGCCCGGTCCAGCCCCAGCCGCTTCGCCAGCCCCTGCGCGCCTCGGAACCCGGCGCGCGCAGTGGACGCGGCCGCTCGCTGAAGCGGGTTGGTTGGGGGGCGCTCGGAAGCCATGATTGCTTCAGACCCGCCCGCCAGCGTACGGCTAGGCGGGAAGCCAGGTGAAACGAATGCTCCGGCCGTCCTGAATGCACGTGACGAACCGCCCGTCGGAGTGGACGTCCCGCTTGGCGGTGCAGGTGAAGCCCTCGACGGTGCAGGTGCGGTGGTACCCCTCGTCGACGTTCGGGTTGTCGACGGTGTTGCAGTCCTTGCCGTTCTGGTCCCAGGCGGTCGCGACCGCGACCGCCGCGGTGCAGTCGATGCCCGCGTACTTGAAGTCACCGAACGCATCGGGAACCGTGCAGGCTCCCGGGGAAACGCCGCCATTCCCGGTGCTCGTCGTCTGAGGCTTCTTCTTGCCGCCGCCTCCGGTCGTGCTCGGGGTGGTGGCCGTCGGGATCGGCGAGGTCGGCGAGGGGATCGAGATCGACGCGGCGGTGCTGCTCCCGCCGCTGGAATCGGAACCGCAGCCGACGAGAACGGCGAGCAGCGCTGCGGCCACCAGCGCCGGCAGGGCGTGCTTGAGACGGGCCTGGCTCATCGAGGCGGATTCTCGATCATTTCGAAGAAGGGAGGCTCCCCGGTGCACGACCGATCGAAACGGTCCATGGGCTGCGCGCGATCTCGAGCGGCAATGCCGCCACTCAGCCAGCCCGATCCGCGAGGCAGCGGGCGAGGCGCCTCATCGCCTTGCGGTTGACGCGCTTGACGTAGGCCCGGTTGAGCGGGCCCATCAGCCGCTCGCCTCTCGGCATCTCCGTGATCTCGAGCTCGAAGGTGATCCGGGTGCCCCCGTCCGGCAGCGCCTCGAGGTGGTAGGTGCCGCGGGTCCGCCGCTTCGCGCTCGGACCGCCGATCGTCTCCTCCACGAGCCGCCGGCCCGAGTCCGCCTCGACGATCTCCACGTCGGTCCAGTCCTTCTCGGCGGTGGCCTTGACGCGGACGTTCGCCTTGGCCCCCACCCCGCGCTTCGGTCCCGAGAGCTGCCAGTCGACCATGAAGTGGTCCATGAAGGACTCGTGGTTGCCGAGCACGTCGAGGAACTCGTACACCTCGTGGGTGGAGCTCGGGACCTCGGTTGAGACGGCGATCGGCTTCACGCGCTGAAACCCTAGGGCAGCGGCTCGAGGCCCTCGTCGAGCTCGACGCCGAAGCTGTTCAGGGCTCCCGCGAGCATCTGGTAGTGACCGACGACAAGCGCCGTCTCCATGAGCTGCTCGGTGTCGAGGGTCTCGGCAAGGGCCGCCCAGGTTTCGTCCGCGATGCGAGAGCCGGAGTGGAGCTCGTCGGCCGCGCGCAGCAGCGCCGACTCGTGGGGGCTCCATCCGTCGGCGTCCGGGCCGTCCAGGACCCGGTCGATCACCTCCCGCTCGATTCCGCCGGCGAGTGAGATCCGGACGTGCTGCCCCCACTCATATGAGGAGCCCCAGTTGACCGCCGTGCGGAGGATGAGCAGCTCGCGGTCGAGCCCCGGCAGCTTGCCGGAGGTCAGCAGGTAGCCGCCGAAGCGAAGCCAGGCTCGGAACAGCTCGGGGTGCTGCGCGAGGGTGGGGAAGATGTTGTTGTCGCCGAGGCGGTTCTCGACTCCACCGGGCACCGCCTCCAGGATCTGCTTGATCTCCCCGCTCCACTCGTCGGGTGGCAGTGGAGGGATCCTCGGCTCCGGGCTCATCAGCCCGCCCTCGGCCCGACGGTCAGGCCGCCGTCGACGACGAGGCTCTGGCCGGTGACGTAGCTCGACTCGCCGGAGAGCAGATAGAGCGCCCCGTAGGCGACCTCCCAGGCGGTGCCCTGGCGGCGGGCCGGGATCCGCACCTGGTCGCGAAGGGGGCTGACCTGCGACGCGAGCCGCCCGAGCGACGTGTCGATCAGGCCCGGGAGGAGCAGGTTGGTGCGCACCGTGGGCGCGCCCTCCACGGCCGACTGGCGGCAGAGCGCCTCCAGGGCGGACTTCGAGGCGGCGTAGGCGGGAAAGGGCATCACCTCGCGGGAGGCTATTGAGCCGGCGAGGACGATCGCTCCTCCCCCCTCCCTCATCTCGGCCAGCCCGAGCTTGCAGCCGAGGAAGTGCGAGCGCAGGTTCACCGCCATCACCCGGTCCCACTCCTCGACGCTGGTGCCGCCGATGCCGAGCCCGGCTCCGATGCCGAGGTTCATCACGAGGCCGTCCAGGCCGCCGAGGGCCTCGGTGGCGGCCTCGAACATCCGAGTCGCCTGCTTCTCCTCCGCGGCGTCGGCTGCGATCACCTCCGCCCTGGCCCCCTCGGCCTTGACGAGCTCGGCCGTCACCCTCGCCGTCTCCTCGTTCAGATCCGCCACCGCGACCGATGCGCCCTCCCGGCCGAAGAGGACAGACATCGCGCGGCCGTTTCCGACCGGAGGGTCCTCCAGCCCGTGATCCTCCTGGCCGGCGCCGACCACCAGGATCCTTCGGCCCGCGAGCCTGTCCCTCCCGGGCGCCTCTCCCTTGCCTTCGGCACCGGCCACCTCGGCGCGATGATCCGCCACGGTGCGCGACCTTACAGGTAGTAGGCTCCGGCGCGTGAGGCGTCGGAGGCCCCTCATCGAACTCGAAGGGCCGAAAGGGTGGAAACTGGCTGGCTGGCCAGTTAAGCTCCCGCGAACCACGGAGGAGAGGATTTTCGAATGAACAAGCCCGTCCAGGAAGAGCTCGCCGCCAAGGATCCCTCGAGCCTCAGCCAGGAGGAGCTCGAGGCGATCGAGCTCACCGAGCGTCCCAACTGGGAGGACGGTCCTCCCCACGCGATCTTCAAGGAGCTCCGCGGGCGCTGCCCGGTCCACCGGACCGAGGTGATATCCGAGTACCCAGACGAGGACGGCTTCTGGTCGCTGAGCAAGGCCGACCTCATCCGTCAGGTCAGCCTGGACCACCAGACCTACTCGTCCGAGCGCGGCGGCGTCACCGGCCTCACGCACGCGGTCCCGCTGGAGCTCCAGCAGGCCATGTTCATCGGCATGGATCCGCCGAAGCACGACCGGCTGAAGATGCTCTTCCAGCGCGGCTTCACCCCGAAGCGGATCGTCGAGCACGAGGACGAGATCCGCGCGATCGCCGAGAACGTGCTCGATGGCGTCGCGCCCCGTGGCGAGTGCGACCTCGTGAACGACGTCGCGCAGCCCGTCGTCTCGCGCGTGATCGGCAGCTTCATGGGGATTCCGGAGAAGGACGACGCCATCTGGGCCAAGCTGATGAACTCGGCCCTCGGCTTCGGCGACGAGGACCTCAACCCCGGCGGGCTCGAGCAGGTCCTCGAGCAGGACATCCCGGAGATCTTCGAGCGCTGCCGCGAGATGATCGCCGAGCGGCGCGAGAACCCGACCGACGACCTGACCAGCGTCCTCGTTCACGCCGAGATCGATGGGCAGAAGCTCGAGGAGCACGAGATCGTCATGGGCTTCTTTCTCCTGGTCGCAGCCGGCAACGACTCCACCAAGGCCACCTACACCAGCGGGATGCGCGCACTGCTGGAGCACCCCGACCAGATGAAGAAGCTGGTGGACGATCCCTCGCTGATCCCGGGCGCGGTCGAGGAGGCTCTGCGGATGTACCCGGCCTTCGCCCACTTCCGCCGCACAGCGACGAAGGACGTAGAACTCGGCGGCAGGCAGATAGCCGAGGGCGACAAGGTGCTGATGTGGTACCTGAGCTCGAACCGGGACGAGGACGTCTACGAGGATGCCGACCGATTCGACATCCACCGCAACCCCGAGCACCAGGCGTTCGGCGCCGGTGGGCGGCACTTCTGCCTCGGCGCGGCACTCGCCCGCCTCGAGCTGAAGATCCTCTTCGAGGAGACCCTGAAGCGCTTCCCCGAGATGAGGCTGGCCGGCAAGCCGGACCCGGCGGTCTCGGCCTTCCTCAACCAGCTGAAGAAACTGCCCGTCACCTGGTAACCGAAGGGGGGTAACCGAAGGGGTCAGACCCGTTAACGAAGGGGTCAGACCCGTTAATGAAGGTGCCTGACCCCGGGGGTTGACCCTCGGGTTGACCCCAGGGTTTCGCCGGCACCGCGACGGCGGTCTCCCAGTATTAGGTAGATTGGGACGTGGGATGCGCCTTGTCTCAACTGGGTGGAGGGTGCCGGCGGCGGTCGCGGCCCTGCTCGCCTGCCTGATCGCTCCCTCCGCCGCCTCGGCCTTCTCCCCGGACACCGAGCTGCAGAACTGGTCGAAGATCTTCGAGCGGGAGCGCTACGTCACCCTCACCCCGGAGTTCCAGAGGCTGCTCGCCCAGCAGACCGCGAACGGGCTCAGCGACCTGGTCAAGCGCACGCTGAGCGATCCGGAGCGGATTCCGGCGAACGTCTGCGGCGCGCGAGCGTTCGAGTGCGCCGGCGACGTCCGCTTCTACGACTGGCCGCAGCGTGCCGGCGGCATCCGGCATCCGGTGGTCTTCACGGCCCGCAGCGGCGCGACGATCTCCGGTGACGTCTGGGCGACGAAGGACGGGCCGGCTCAGCGCCCGGCGGTGGTGATCACCACCGGCTCGGTTCAGGCGCCGGAGACCCTCTACTGGGGCCAGGCCGCGACGCTCGCCGAGCACGGCTACGTCGTGATGACCTACGACGTCCAGGGACAGGGCCTCTCCGACACCCTCGGGGAGGCGCCCGACACCCTGGAGAGCGTCCCAGCGCAGGCGGGCGAGCCCTTCTACGACGGGACCGAGGACGCGCTCGACTTCCTGCTCTCCAACCCGAGCCATCCGTATGAGCCGCGACCCAGCTGCACCTCCGGCACCTCTCACGCGGCGAAGCAGGATCGCCGTGTCGCCGCCGGGCTCGACGACGCCTACGACCCACTCTCGAGCCTCGTCGACCCGGGCCGGATCGGTATCGCCGGCCACTCGCTCGGCGCCGCCGCCGTCTCCTTCATCGGGCAAGAGGACCCCCGTGTGGACGCCATCGTCGCCTGGGACAACCTCTCCGCACCCGACGCCGGGCCCTTCGGGATTCCGAGCTGCGCGTCGGCGCCCCAGACCCGCCAGGTCCCGCCCATCACCAAGCCCGCGCTCGGGATCTCCAACGACTACGGAATCGTGCCTCTCCCGCTGAACTACGACACGACCCCCGGGGTCTTCACGGCCGATCCCGACCCCGACCAGAAGTCCGCCGCCTTCGACGCCTACCGGGCGGCGAATGTGGACAGCAGCGAGATGGTGATCCGCGGCGGCTGCCACGAGGAGTCAGCGTTCATCCCCGGCTCGGTCACCGGTCCCTGGCCGCTGGGCTGCGGGACGCTTCGCGGCGGCGACCTGATCGCCTGGTACACGACGGCCTGGTTCGACAAGTACGTGAAGGGCGACTCGACGGCGGACTCGCGCCTCCTTACGACGCGCTGGCGCGATGACGCGCGGGCCGCCGGCGTCGACCCGAACGGCGATCCCAACCTGTTCAGCTTCTACTTCCACTCTCCGCTCGACATCGGCCTCGCGGGCGGTGGCCGCGCGAGCTGCAGTGACCTGCGCGCCGGATGCGCCTCGCTCGCACCCGATGGCATGCCACCCGATTACGATTTCGTCGCCGACGCGCATGGAGTAGCGGTCGGCGGGGTCCCGGCCCAGCCGGCCTCCGTTCCACCCGCCGGCACTGCCGGCGCGACCGGAAAGGGCAAGCGCAAGGCGTGCAAGCGAAAGAGGCACAGACGGGGCAAGCACCGACGGCGGAGTCGCTGCAAGCGGAGGTGAGGCCCCGCGGTCGTCCGGCCGCTGCCTCCCGCGAGGACGTTCTCGAGGCCGGGCTGCACCGGTACCTGCGCGGCCGGCGGGTCGACGTCCAGGCGATCGCGGGCGAGCTCGGGGTCGGCCGGGCGACGATCTACCGCTGGTTCGGATCGCGGGAGAAGCTGCTCGGAGAGGTGATCATCCGCGCGACTGAGCCCGTGCTCGCCGAAGCGCGCTCGGGGCTGGAGGGCAGGGGCGGTCCCGGCCTGCTCGACACCTTCGACCGGTTCAACCGCGCCCTGGCAGACGCGCCCGCCCTGCGGGCCTTCGTCGAGCAAGAGCGCGACGCTTCCCTGCGGATCATCGCCTCCGGCGCCGGCATCGTGCAGCCGCGAATCGTCGAGCTGATCACCGCGCTGATCGCCGAAGAGGCCGAAGCGGGGACCTACGAGCCCCCGGTGGAGGCCTCCGTGCTCGGCTTCGCGATCGTCAAGCTCGCCCAGGCCTTCCTATTCAACGACGCCGTCGTCGGGATCCGCGGCGACGTCGATCGCCTGCGCGAGCTCGAGGCGGCGCTCCTCGGCGTGCCGGCCTGATCCGCAACATCGGGTTCGCCGGAATGCGCTTGTCAAAGACCCGTGAAGGATTTCCGTACGGGCAGCCCAGGTCCTGGACGCGGACCGTGGGCACCTGTCCGAGCCCGAAGCGATTGTCGGCGTGAACCGGTGGTTCTCGCATTTCTTCGCCACCCTGCTGGTGGCGGTCGCGATCTGGCTCTCCTGATCAGCGGGGGCGGAGCGCTGGGCCGCTAGGGATTCACGGCTTCGCCATCAAGTCGCGGCCACAAGCGGTGGCCGCGCATGAGTCGCTTCGGGCTACGCCCTTCGCTCCGAGGCGGAGCCGCCTGGTGGCCGCTAGTTTCCGCGGAGTGCCGCGGCCCCTCCTCGCAGTCGATGCTCCCTCCATGCTGTTCCGCGCCTTCTACGCGCTGCCCAAGTCGATCAAGGGCCCGGACGGCAAGCCGGTCAACGCCCTGCTCGGCACGGCGAACCTGATCCTGCGGGAGGTCGAGAGGCACGACCCCCGGGCGGTCGTCCTCTGCTTCGGCCCCGACGCCGCCGCGTACCGGGTAGAGCTCTATCCCGAATACCACGCCGATCGCGAGGCGGCCTTCCCCGTGGAGCTCGGTCCGCAATGGGAGGACTCGGCGGAGTTCTTCGGCGCCTTCGGCTGGACGATCGCCGGCTCCGAGGACCTCGAGGCCGACGACATCCTCAACTCCTACGCCCTGAAGGAGGAGGGAGCCGGCGGGAGGAGCCTGCTGATGACGGGCGACCGCGACATGTTCCAGTGCGCGAGCGGGTCGACGAAGGTTCTCTACGTGAGCACCGGCAAGCAGGGCGGCCAGGTGATGGGGCCGAAGGAGGTCAAGGAGCGCTACGGGATCCCGCCGAGGCTGGTCCCTGACCTGATCGCTCTCCGGGGCGATCCCTCTGATGGGATCCCGGGGGCGAAGGGCGTCGGCGAGAAGACCGCCGTCGATCTGCTTCGCAAACACGGCTCTCTGGAGAAGGTGCTCGACCGGGCGATCCGCGAGACGCGGCCCGCGCTGCGCACGTCGCTGACCGCGGACCCGAATCTGCTGCGTGCCTTCAAGGACATGGCGACCCTCCGCAACCAGAAGGTGAGCCGGCCGCGCGACAAGCGGACCGACTATCGCGGCGCGGCGAAGGCCGCCCGCGAGCGAGGGATGAACCGGCTGGCGGAGCGGCTCGAGGAGATGACGCGCTAGAGACCGCGCGCGGGACGGGGCCATCGCGAGGGCGGCCAACCGTCGGCAGGGCCGGCGTGTCAGACCGGCTCGACGGCGTCGTCCCGATCGCGGGAAGCGTCAAGCACAGCCGAAGCCACCGCACCAGAGTCCGCGCAGTGAGGCTCGCGGCGGCGGGCCCCAGGACCCGGCCGCGAACCAGCCTCACTCGCTCCGACAGCAGCGCCGGGGGCGGCGGTGCGCCGAGGGCCACGGTGCCGGAGAACGCCAGCGCGGCGACGGCGATCAGGACCTGTCCGTTCCTGCGCCGGACCACCGCCGTGACCCTTCTCGGGGGGCTGTGCTCTGCCATGCCCCGAGTCAACCGGCCGAACCTCAGCGGAGCCTGTACAGAAGGTAAGAGCTTGATCTGAATCGCGAATCAGCTCGCAGCCGGGACCGAGACCGGCTCGAAGCTCTGACCCGGCTCGAGGACGCGCACGTCGTAGGAGCGCTCCTCGGTCGCGGTCTCCAATCGCTTGATCGGATCCGCAACCGGGAGGTAGAACGGATCGAGCTCGTACCCGCCGTAGTGGATCGGGACCAGGGTTCGGGCGTCGAGCGCCTCGCCGGCCATCGCCGCCTGCTCGGGCTCCATGGCGGCCGCGAAGGTGCTCGGCGGCTGGAGGTGCGGGAAGTTCGCCCGGGCGCCGTTGATCGGCGCGAGAACGAGATCGAATGGCCCATGGCGCTCCGCCATCCGCCACCAGTAGCCGTGGAAGATCGTGTCGCCGAGGTGGAGGACCCGGAGGCCCTCGGCCTCGACCACCCAGGAGACCTGCGGGTCGCCGAGGCCGTCCACCGCCGGGAGCGCGGTGAGGGTGAACGGTCCGGCTTCGAAGCTCCGCCAGAGCTCGGCCGGCGTGCGGCGCAGGCCGGCCGACTCCAGCTCGGCGTTCGCCTGGGCGAGGGCGAGGTTCTCGAAGTCGGACCCGCCGGGCCAGTGCGGATGGAGGACCGCCGCGTCGTCGGCCAGGGCCCTCGCCAGAGCGTCGGCGTCGGTGTGGTCGCGGTGGAGATGACTGACCAACCCCGCGACGGCGGCGCCCTCCGCCTCGACCGGCACGACCGCCGGAAGCTCGACCTCTCCGGCGCGGTCTCCCAGCGCCGAGAAGGTGGCCGCGGGGTCGGCGAGCGGATCGATCACCACAGCCGCTCCCCCGGCTTCGATCTCGACCCCCGCCCAGCCCAGCCAACGCACCTTCATCTACTTCCTCCTTTTTTTATCGGACGATCGTACGGTATCATCTCCCACATGCCGCGCCGCACCGCAGCCGCCGTCGCCGAAACCCGGGCCGCCGTCACCGAGGCGGCGACCGAGCGCGCCTCCGTGGAGGGGCTCGATGGCCTCACGATCGGCGGCCTCGCCGATCAGGTGGAGATGAGGAAGAGCAGCGTCTACAGCCTCTTCGGCAGCAAGGAGGACCTGCAGCGCGCGACACTCGACGCCGCGGTCGAGAGCTTCAGGAGCGAGGTCTGGGATCCCGTCGCCGACCGCGAGCCGGGCCTCCCCCGGCTGCTGGCGCTCTGCGAGAGCTGGCTCGACTACCACCGGCGCGAGGTGATGCCTGGCGGCTGCTTCCTGACGACCGCCACGGTCGAGTTCGACGCCCGGCCCGGACCACTTCGCGACGCGACCGCCGAGACGATGGAGCGCTGGCTCGGGCTGCTCGAGCGGGAGGCCGGGATCGCGATCGACGCCGGCGACCTACCGCCCGACACCGATGCCGCGGATCTCGCCTTCGAGCTCAACGCCCTCGCGGCGGCGGGCAGCTACGGCTTTCAGCTCTGGAGGGATCCGGGGCTCTTCGATCGGGCCCTCCGTTCCATGCGCCGCGCACTGGGAGCGGATATGAATCCAGGCAATGGCGGTGCCAATGCGGATTCTTGCGGTGCTGCTGGCGCTCGTCATCGCGTTCATCGCAGGCGCGGTCATCGCCGGGGCGGCTGACAACACCTCGATTCCCACCTGCCATGACGTCGCCCATGGAAAGGCGGCGCCCTCGGGCAACGGGGACTGCTTCAACGGATCGAAACGGCGGGCCGACGCCGGCTTCGGCATCGCGATCGCGGGCGGCGTCTCGGCTGCCGGCGCGCTGCTGCTCTCGATCGTGATCGCCGTCACCGGCCGCAGGGGCCGCCTCTTCCTGATCCTCTGCGCGGCCTCCCTCGCCCTGGTCGGGGTCACGATCGCGGTGATCCACGTCTAGGCGGCTACCAGGTCTGCTTGCAGACGGGCTGCTTGCGCTTCTTCCAGCTCTTGTACTTGGGCGCCTTGGGCGAAATCCAGCGCTTGCAGGGCGTGGCCGAGTAGAACTGGCTGGGCATCATGCAGCCCGTGATGCCGGGAGCCGGATCCCAGTCGGCGATGTAGAAGGATCCGTTGATCTGGGGGGTCTTCCGCTTCTTGCGCGTCAGGACGTTGCCCTTCACGTAGCCCTTCAGCGGAGCGGTCTGCGGCTGCTCGAACTGGTTCTCGAACTTGTGGGAGAAGAGGCCGTTTCGGAGCGGCTCGCGGAAGTAGCCGTACTTGTTGAACTCGTTCCCGCTGAACTGCAGCTCGCCCGGATCGCCCGTGGGGCAGCTCACCGGGGTCTCGAACCGGAAGCTGTCGGCCACCCGCGGCGTGAACTTCCCGTTGCCGTGGTTGTCCTTGTAGAGGACGGTAAGGAAGATCCGACCGGCGCCCGGACTCACGTTGAGGTCCTGGAAGTAGGAGTAGCGCTTCTTGGCCTGGGCGACGGGGACGAGCATCGCCAGAGCGACCAACACGGTGAGGGAGATGACGAGGGACCGTTTCATGAACCGAACGGTAGGGCGAGCCCAGGCAGCGAACATCGCCGTCTTCCACCGGCCTCGCATCCGTGTGCCCCACCCACGAACGGCCTTGATCTCCCGCTTAGGACGTCCCTCCACACTGGGAACACGATGGAATCTCTCGAAATCACCGTGCTGCCGATCGTTCTCGTCGGCGTCCTCCTGATCGGCGCGATCTGGAGCAACGTGCTCGCCCACTGGCTCAGGAGCACCAGGCCGCTCCGGTAAGAGCCCGGTCCGGGAACTTCACGCGAATCATTAGAGCTTCCGACGCTCCCACGCACGGGAACTAAGAGCTCGGCCGTCACGCTTAGCTTCCCTTTGGCCGTCCGGGCCTACGTTCTCCCCGATGGCCGGTCTACGGCGGTCTGGCGCCGGTCCTGCATTGAGTGGCCCCGCGGATGCGTTCCGCCGGGAGCGCAGACGCGAGATTGACGCCGCGCAGCGGCGGCGCCGGAGAATCGTTCTGGTCGCCGTCGCCCTCGTGCTGCTCTCGCCGGTGATCTATTCGTACGCGACCTGGATGCTGCGGCCCTCGAGCATGCCCTTCTTCGCGCGCAGCGTCGAGTGGGTGAGAGCCGATGTGCCTTTCGGCAACCAGGTGGTCGATCAGGTCGAGCACGTCTACTACAGCTGGAACGCGCCGTCGAAGGGCGGTCCGCAGCTGAAGAGCCTGCCCCCGACCGGAAAGGCCGGGAAGGCCCCCAACCAGACGGGCGCCTGGCCGCCGCGCATCAAGCCGGTCTTCGCGCACTCGCTGCCGGGCGAGGGGATCTGGAAGTCGACCGGCCCGCCGGTGAGGGGCGGCCCCCCGGTGCTGGTGACGACCTTCCGCCCCGAGACCGACTATCCGCGGAACGTCGCCTACCTCGCCTGGTTCGACCACACGCGCACGGCTCTCGCCTTCTATCCGGGGCGCTATGAGCCGCCGAGCGCGGCCGTGCGCGGGCCGGCGATGGTCCCGGAGAGCCAACGAAGGCGGTTGCTCGCGACGTTCAACAGCGGCTTCATCTACCGAGACGTGAACAACGGCTCGACCGACAACGGGCGAATCAACGAGCCGCTGGCCAAAGGCAACGCCACACTCCTCGGCTACCGCGACGGTCGGGTCGCGATCCAGATTTGGAACGGCGGGGCGAATGCGGGGCCGGATGTCGCCTGGTCGCGCCAAAGCCTGCCGCCCATCATCTGGCACGGGCGCCTCAACCCCAACCTGAACGACAGTACGGAGTGGGGCTTCACCGTCGGGAACGCCATCCGCGTCTGGCGCACCGGGGTCGGCATTGACCGCCGTGGCAACCTGATCTTCGCGGCCGCAAACGACATGACCGTGACCACGCTCGCCCGGATCCTGCAGCGCGCCGGCGCTGTTCGGGCGATGCAGTTCGACATCAATGCCGACTGGCACACCCTGATCACCTACACCCACCACCATGGCCTCCGCCCGGCGCAGGTCGGGACGTCGAACCAGCCCGACGGCCGCTACCTCAGCCCCGACGACCGCGACTTCTTCGCGGTCTACCGGCGCCTCCCCGGTCCCGTCACCGTCCCCTTCCAGTAGGGACCCGCGCAAACAGCGCGCCCGACAGGATTCGAACCTGTGACCTTCGGTTTCGTAGGCGAGGACCGCTCTCGGGTGAAGTTTCGTGGAGTCGGACCTTCGGCTGATCCTCACTTCCCCTTTCACGCTGACGCTTCCGCTCAGGGTGCGCCCCGCTTTCGCGAGACCACGAAAGATGCCCGGGCCACGGCGATGAGTGCCGCGCAGGCGCCGATCAAGACCAATCCGGCGCGATCGGAGCGAGCCAGGTAGTAGAGCAGCCCGCCGGCTGCTGCAAAGCAGGCGCTTGACCCAAGGTAGGCGAGGCCCCGGTCCCAGCCTGCGGAGGCGGTATGCCGGGCATGCAGCAGGTTGACCAACCCGAAGACCAGGAGGAAGGCCAGCGAGCCGAAGGAGACGATCTCGGTGATTCCGGGCAAGAGCGAAAAGGCGGCGCCGGGCAGCGCGATGGCGAGCACCGCGCCGATCGGGAGGCCTCCGCGCTCGCGGGCGAGTGCGGCGGGAAGCTCGTTTGCCTGGCTCACGTCGCGGACCAGGCGAGCGGTCGCGAACAGCGTCGCGTTGATCGCCGAACTGGTGGAGAACAGGGCGCCCACCGTCGCCGCCCAGAGCCCGAAGCCGCCCAGAGCCTGCTGGCCGGCGAGTGCGAACGCGACCTCCTTCTGAGCGGTGATCGTCCGATCCGGCAACAGCATCTGCGCGGCGAGCGTGACGGCGACATAGACCAGGACCACCACGGCGACCGAGAGGTAGAGGGCGCGGGGCAGGGTCCGTCGGGGCTCGGCGATGTCGTCGTAGTCGTAGGGCAGCAGCTCAAACCCCTCGTAGGCGACGAAGATCACCGCGGCACCGAGAAAGATCCCGAGCGTTCCCTGGTTATCGAGGGGACTGAGGCGGGTAGGCGAGAACGCCGCGAGGCCGATCAAGGCAACCCCTCCGAGCACTGCCAGCTTCGTGACCACGACGATGTCCTCGGTCAACCCCGACGTGGCTACCCCGCGGAGGTTGACGGCGACGAAGACGGCCAGGATGCCGACCCCGCTCAGTCGGGCAACCGGGGCCGGCGCCCCAACCACGTTGGCCAGGTAGTGCCCGAAGGTGAAGGCATAGACGGCCAGCGCGAAGACGTACCCAAGGATCAGAAGCCAGGCGACCCAGGCGGCCGGCCGCGCGTGACCTTCATCGCGCAGGTAAGTGAACGGGCCGCCCGCCCGGCCCGCACGCAAGGAGAGACCTGCATAGGCGTGGGCCGTCAGACCGGCGATCAGACCGCCGATCAGAAAGGCGGCGAACGCCAGATGGCCTGCGAGGTCGATGGTCAGGCCGAGGACGCTGAAGATTCCGCCGCCGATCATCCCCCCGATCGCCATCGCGCTCGCCTCGCGCAGGCCCAGCAGGCCCTCCCCGCGCACGCGCCGTGCGTGACTGCGTGGGTGGTATGGCGGCCTCGGCCCGTTGATCGCGGGCTTGCGCACCTGCGAGTCTCCGGTGCCCGAGGCTACTCGCATCCGTTCGCCCTCTGCCTCAGGCGCCTGCCAGCGCTGCGACCTCGCCCCGCCGCTTGAGCAGTTGGAACGGGATCGGCCTCGGCCTCATGATCATTCCGCCTCACTGACCCAGGCTCTGGCGGCGTCCAGCCCTGCGACGTCGAACACCCTGACCTTGCCGGGGACCATGAAGCCGAACCCCTTGACGAGGCGGCGATAGCCGTCGTCGTCGGTCACAACCGCGATGCGCTCCCAAGAGAAAGGGTGCTCCATCCCGATCTTGGCGTCGTCCCACATCGCCGCCGCGGAGTAACCGCCGAACTCCGACCCCAGGACGTAGAGCAGCCGGATCTTGGTGTGGCGGTCGAGATGTCGCTCCACCGCGGGGATCAGCACCTGCTCGTAGTCCTCGCCCGTCACCTCACCCCTGGCTTCGATGCCCAGCACATTCTCCGGCAGGTCGGTAATCAACTCGATCATTCGTCTCCGATCGCTCGCTTTGGGTGGCAACGTTATCCGCGTAGCCTTCGCCCAGCTCCCGTTTCGCCCGAGCCGAAAGCCGCCGGATGGTTGCCATCGCTGCTCCTTGGACGAAAGGGGTGGCGGGTGAAATCCGCGTTGCCGCTGCTCCAAGGCGCGCTAGGACCAGCCGTGCGCGAGCACCGTGGAGAGTCGCCCAGCTGATGGGTCAGTGCGCCTCCGCCTGGGGCCGCTGGGTTGTCTGGTGCGTCTTTGCGTGGGCCTTCAGCCCATGAGGCGAAGGGTCAACGCCGAGCCTCAGGCGACTTGGCCGCTTCGGCCGCGCCGGGGTTAGCAGCCAATTTCTGGCCTTCCGCGCCATCAAGAGCGGTGCCCTGCTTGGCCTCCTCCGACTGCTCGTCCTCGCCATCAAGCGACGCCTTGAACTCGCGGATCCCCTTACCGAGCGATTGCCCGAGCTCGGGGATGCGCTTCGGACCGAAGATGACCAACGCGATTACCAGGACGACCAGAATCTCCAGTGGTCCAACATTTGCCACGTGGTGGAGGCTAACGCGCAGCGATCAGTGCAGCTTCCTAATTCAGGACGTCTTGTTCGCGCTCCAGGGGCCGCCGCCCCCGGGTGTCTGGTACTTGCCGGACATGGAGCTGCCCGAGACGGACCCCGAATAGGTGATCGCGGGACCGCCGACCGTGCCGAACTTGATGGTGCCGCCATTCACGGATCCATTGATGTCTTCGGTGCCGCCCGGATTCGAGAGCTTGATCGTCCCGCTCAGGGTGGACCCGGACTGTTTCCAGTTGAGCTCGAACGTGCCCGAGTACGCCCCGCTGTACTGACCCGACCAGGTCCCGGTGAGGTCGCCGGCGGTCGTCGAGGTAGTCGATGTTGGCGCAGCGGTGGTAGTGGCAGCGGCCGTGGGGGTCACCGCAGCGGAGCTCGTGCTGTTCGACGAGTTGCTGCTACCGCCGCAGCCGGCGGCCGCTACGGCCATGACAATCAGGACGGCCGGGAGCAGGAGCACGTGGCTACGACGTAACGTCATCAGAACCTCCGGTCATCGGTGTCTTCCACACGGGAGCATCGGCCATGCTGTGTCGGGATGACACTATCCGTCATCGTCGACCATGTGTGATCAATCGGTGCCCAGCGAACCGGGATGTCGGGTGCCTCCCTTGCGCGGCGAGGAGCTGCGCCCATTCTCGATGCTTCCCTTTAGGTCGGAGCGGAAGCGAGCGTCAATCGTTTCAGCACCCCGCCCGGTTCCGATACGCGCAAGAGCGGAGCAGTCCGGAGAGGGCAGGAGCGCGCCCGACAGGATTCGAACCTGTGACCTTCGGTTTCGTAGTTGGCGACTGGGCAGCACAGAGCCAAGTGTGAGAGCTGGGGGGCAACTGACTCCGTTGATGGTCAGGCGGGTCGCTACTTGTGCTTCGCGCTGAAGTTGACCTTCGCCCTGCCCGCCGAGCAGAGGTCCTGGGCGAAGAAGTGGTAGATCGCATAACCCCGCACCTCATCGACGCCAACGAACTTGCCGTGGATCTTGTCGAATTTGTTGCCGAGGAAGGTGTGGGTGAAGGAGAATGCGCCCCGCCTCGAGAGCTTCTTGGTCGGGATCGTCCCTCCGAGCGTGAAGACCGGGGTCGACAGGCAGTAGCCGCGTGCGACGGTCGGCTCGCTCGTCAGCTTGACTTTTCCGTTCTTCACGGTGAAGCGGATCTTCCGGAACGAGGGGGTGATGGCCTCCTGGGTGGTGCTGCCGACGTACTTCCCGTCCCTGTGCGGGGCCTTTTTCTTTTTCTTCCCCTTCTTTCCGCCCCCCCTGCTCGTCGTCCCGCCGCCTCCGCGCTTGCACTTCTGCTCCGCGGAGGCTGTCAGGGACCGTCCGTCGTAGAAAGTCGTCGTCTCGCTGCTCAGCCACTTGGAGCGCTTGCAGCGGGCCATCACGTAGTACGTGCTCCCGCCCGTCCTCTTCTTGTTGAAGGAGATGTCGAAGTTCGTCAGGTTGGTGCCCGGTGTGTTGGGAAGCCCGGTGAAATCGAGCGTGTTCGAGCCCTTCGCGTAGTTTCCGGTCAGCACCAGGGTGAGGGCGCCGGCGATCCGTACCCACACGTACAGCGTGGTGCCTCCGCCGCTGACCAGCACGACCGGGTTTGGCGCCGTAAACGGGAATTGGCTCGCATTGACCTCCGCCGTGCCAGAGCCGACCACACTGCGGCCGCACTGCGCCTGCACCGCCTCGGGGGTGATCGCGCCCAGCAGGGTCGCCTGTGGGCAGGCGGGCGTGTTGCCGTTGAAGAACCGGATTTGGTTGTCGACCTTGAAGAGCGTCTCCATGGGCGGCGGGGAGGCCATGAAGTCGCTGTACGTCGTGTGGATGATGGCGCGCAGCTTCGCGGCGCCGAAGCTCGCCTTGGGTTGCTTGCTCGGCGAGACCGTCGCCTGCAGAGTTTGTCCCGTGGGAACGCCGGCGAGCGCGGTACTGGAGAGACCCAGCATGCCCACCACCACTCCTATGCAAAGACTGCACCTGCGAATCGGACTTCCCATCCCATGCCGCTTACTCGTCCTGAGAAACAGGATAGTCGCGTCAGCATCGCTGCACCTGTTTGGATCAGGCGACTGTACGGACTCCCAAGCGTCTTGGCTCAGGCTCCCCGCGACGGGGCCGGCTGGCCCCGGACGTAGCGGCGCTCAGCGCGCCCGACAGGATTCGAACCTGTGACCTTCGGTTTCGTAGACCGCGTCGGGAGTTCGGTGTAGCTCGTCTGGGCTCAGGATTCGGCTCTATACCGGGACTCGAGTTCGTCTCGGTTCGGCTGAACCCCGTCCCGTCTGTTGCCCTCTTGTTGCTCACCACGGCGGCTCATCTGCGACGGCGCCGTCGTCGTCGGCGCGCGAGCGACGTCGCCACCGGATCGACCCCGGGTAGGGGCCCGGCCGCCTTCTTCACGCCCGGGCCTTCTTCGCCTTCACCTTCTTTATCGCCATCTAATCGTCCGATGAGTACAGATTTCTGGAAGATCTGGACGCAACGGTGGGTACCAAAAGCGGTACCACGGCGGAGGGTCGAGCTACTTCTTCTTCTTCTTCTTCTTGCACTTCTTCGCCGAGCTAGCCGAGTGACGCTTCTTCTTCTTGTGTTTCTTGCACTTCTTCGCCGAGCTCGCCGGGTTGCCCTGAGGAGCCCTCACGGTGACCGCAATCACGCCCTTGTCAGAGCCGAAGCCGAAGTCGTCGAAGCTCTGGATCTCGATGAAGTCCGTTCCGACGAAGTTCGCGTTCGGCGTGTAGGTGATCGGATCGCCGGCGAGGTCCTGGGTGGTGGTACCGTGCTGCGGCTGGCCGGAGACGAACTCCTTAACGTCGGTGCGCTCGTACTGCGGCCCGGTGTCGTTGCACTGCACGGGGATCGTCGTCGCCTGGCCGCTGGTGGCAGTCGCCGTCGAGTCCGGGCACTCAGGCCGGCCGTCAGGCGCCCAGTCGGGGTTCGTCTGGATGTCGGTGCCGGTGGCGAGCGGAGCCTCGAACAGGCTGGTGCCGTCCGCGTTCACCGCCACCAGATCGCCGGCGGATCCGCCGCCGGCCGTATAGGCGACCAGCGTGTTGTCGGGCGACCAGGTGCAGTCGTAGCTGATGGTGCTCATCGAGACCTTCGTCCCGCTGCTCGGTGTGGCGGTGAGCAGTGCGACCCTGATGTCCGTGCTGGGCGCGCCGGGGTAGCCGGTCCCGTAACAGATCTTGTCGCCGTTAGGTGAGATCGCAGGCTGGATCTCGGGGTGGTTGCTGTCGTCCGCCACGGCGAGGCTCTCCGAGCCGACCGTCGGGGTTCCATTGGGGTAGGAGATCGACCGCTTGACAATGTCCGTGTTGACCGCCGGGTTCTGCGCGTTGCCCTTCTCGTAGTAGATGGTCGATCCGGTCGGGTCCCATGCCGGCGCGCCCTCGATGGTGCCGGCGCTGGTATCCGAGACGGGGGTCTGCCCACTACCGTTTGCGGCCGAGGCGACGTAGATGTCCCGGTTGGCGGGAGGACTGCCGTTGTCACCCTTCTCGAACGCGATGTGGGTCCCGTCCGGCGACCAGGCGGGCCGATCCTCGTTCACCGTGGGCGACAGAGTGAGGTTCTTCGGATTCGTGGCACTCAAGGGCTGCGTCAGGTCCTGCACGAAGATGTCGTAGGTGTTCGACGCCGAGACCCCGCGCGCGAAGGCGATCTTGGTGCGGTCGGGGGACCAGGTCGGGTGACGGTGACGCTCCGTAGCGGAGGTCGCGATCGGCGCGCTCAGCGACCCCGCGGGGGGCGGCGCGAAGGGCACCTTGAGGAGGAAGAGCTCCGCCCGCGCCTGCCCGAAGTTCTGGTAGCTGGTGAGGACGATGCGGCCGTTCTCGCCCGGGAGCGGCGTCGCGCCTGCGCTCTGCGGGACCGCCGCCACGGCTCCGAGGCACACTGCAGCGAGTACGAGTCCCCATCTGCGTCCGGGGCAAAGCTTCCGATTCAACGATTCCTCTCCCTGAGTCCATCGTGGACTCCCTAAAACGCTTAAGCCACCCTATCCGGGCTGCAGGAACCTTGCAACCGGCGTGGCCGGACAATCGGCACCGCGGAGAGCGCGCCCGACAGGATTCGAACCTGTGACCTTCGGTTTCGTAGACCGACGCTCTATCCAACTGAGCTACGGGCGCGTGCGGGCAACAGCGTAGCGACGAGTCACGGGCTCAGATTCGCTCGCGATCGGCTGCTTCGGCGCGGCGCTTTGCGGCTGCCTCCTCGCGCTCGGCGAGCTTGCGCTCGTACTTTTCGAGCGTCTCAGTGGGATTGCGGCCGGCGTCGACCGGCGGCGCGATCGCGCGCAGCTCGTCGAGGAGTCGCTGCGAGAGGCCCGCGGCGGTCTCCGAGGGATCGATCTGACCCGACGCCGGCTCGAAGAAGCGGACGCGGATGCGCGGTCGCTGTGGAAATCGAGCGAGGGCCGGCGTCCCCTCGACCGCCGCGCACACCAGGCGAGCCTCCGGGACCTCGAGCGCCAGACGACCGATTCCGCTGCGCCCCCGGAGCTTGCGGCCCACCGAGATCGTTCCCTCCGGGAAGACGCCGATGCAGGAGCCGCGGCGCAGCGCATCCACGGCGTTGACGAGAGCCCCGGCGTCGCCCGCGGCGCGCTCGATGGGAATCTGGCCCATGCCGTCGAGGACGCGGCCCAGGCCGGGCTTGTCCCAGAGGGTCTTCTTGGCGAGCGCGCGGATCTGCCGGCGCTTCCGCGCCGCCACGCCGACCGCCAGCGGATCGGTCTGGGAGTCGTGGTTGGCGACCACCAGCACCGGCCCACCTCGGGGAAGGACCTCCAGCCCCTCGACCTGCAGGCGCCCCCAGAGACTGACGAGCGGGACGCAGACGGCCATCGCGATCCGGTAGGTGAGGGTGAAGGGCTCGGGCGCAGCCGTCATGCGAGCTCAGGAATGTGGCGTTCGAGGTGCGCGCTGATCGTCTCCCGGACCCAGCGCTGCTCCTCGGAGTCGGCCATCCGGTAGCGGCCGATCAGCATCTTCTGATCGTCGAGCGGCAGTCCGGAGATCTCCCACCGCGTGACGAGGTACTCGAAGAGCATCTCGTTGCGGCGCGCCCACACGTCGTCGGCCGACGAGGCGTCCTTCTTGTGAGGCTTGTTGATCTTGCGGATGGTCCGGTCGCTGAGCGAGCGGCGGAGGGAGAGCACGTTGCCCTCCGGGTCCGTGTAGTCGACCGTCTCGACGGGCTCCTTCTCGCGGCGTCGCCTCGGCATGCGGAAAGGATCTCAGCCCGGCGCCTCGGGGAGACGCCGGGCTGAGCAAGGGCTACGCGGTTGCGGGTGTGCCCGCCCGCCGATACATGAGGATGCTCGCGACGATGATCCAGATGAACATCAGAAGCACCGAGACGAAGAAGGCCGGGGTGAAGAAGACGATTCCGATCACCAGGGCCACCCAGCCCATCCATTTCGGCAGCGCACCTCCACCGCTCAGCGTCGCGCCCGCCGCGCCGATCAGCATGATCCCGAGCGGCACGAGGAACGCGAGCAGAGCTTCGGAGTCGAGCGCGTTGACAGCCACCATCGCCGCCGGGCTGATGTGCTTGTCGCCACCGTTCACCAGCGCGAGATGCACCGCACCGGCGAAGAACAGGCCAGCGACCGCGACAACTCCTCCGAACAAGGCCAGCGTGGCCCAAACGGTCCCATCGGCTCCCCCGTCCCTCAGGAAGTTCCGCAGGGTGACCGCGAAAATGGCCAGGGCCACCGCCGAGATCGCGACCACGATCACCGCAAGGGTCTCCTTCGCCTGGTGATCGCCGTAGTAGCTCGCGATCTTCGACGCCGAGTCGTCGATGCTGGGCGTGTTCCCGGAGACCACGACCAGACCGACGATCAACAACACCACGAACGCAATCCCGCTGAGCGGGGCGAGTCGGGCTGACTTCATCTGAACTCCTCCTAGTCCCCCTCTTGACCCCTCCAACCTCTCCCAGCGCCGACCCTATCCCGTCGGGCGGTCTGTGAATAGCCTTCTCGCGTCTCCGATCCAGTCAACATCGCCGATCTCGAACGACTTGCATTCGAGAAGCTCGAGCCGGGCGCGCACGGCTACTTCGCCGGCGGCGCCGGCGACGAGCGCACCCTGCGGCGGAACGCCGAGGCCTATGAGGGATGGGAGCTCCGTCCGCGTGTGCTGGTCGACGTCTCCGGCGTCTCGACGAGGGCGACGGTCCTCGGTACCGACCTGGAGGTTCCCTTCCTGGTCGCTCCGGTCGCCTTCCAGCTGCTCGCCCATCCGGACGGCGAGGCCGGGATGGCGCGCGCCGCCCGCGACGCCGGCACGGTGATGTGCCTGTCGAGCCTGACCAGCACCCGCGCCGCGGAGGTGGCCAATGCGGCGCCCGGCGGCAGGCGCTGGATGCAGGTCTACTGCTTCCGGGATCGGGGGGTGACGCTGGCGATGGTCGAGGAGGCTGCCGAGGCGGGGTACGAGGCGCTCCTGCTCACCGTCGACGCTCCGTACGCGGGCAGGAGGGAGCGGGATTTCCGCACCGGGTTCGAGGTCCCGGCCGAGATCCGCGCCCCGGCGATCGAGGCTGCCGCCGGGCGCCGCAGCCTCACACCGGCCGAGGTCTTCGCCCTGGTCGATCCCTCCATCACGTGGACGGACCTCGAGCAGCTCTGTGCCGAGTTCGAGCTGCCGATCCTGGTGAAGGGCCTGATCACGGGCGAGGACGCGGCTCTCGCCGTGGAGCACGGCGCGGCCGGTGTGGTGGTCTCCAACCATGGCGGCCGCCAGCTCGACAACGCCCCGGCGACGATCGACGCCCTGCCCGAGGTGGTCGAGGCGGTGGCGGGCCGGATCCCGGTCCTGATCGACGGCGGCATCCGCCGCGGCACCGACATCGCCGTCGCCCTCGCGCTCGGCGCGGAGGCGGTGCTGGTCGGCCGCCCCGCGCTATGGGGGCTGGCCTGGAACGGCGAGGCCGGCGCCCGCCGCGCGCTCGAGATGCTCGCCGAGGAGCTGCGGCTGGCGCTGGCGCTGCTCGGCGCCCCCGAGCCGTCCGCTCTGAGCGCAGATCACGTCCAGCGCCGCCCTTAGCCCCCGCTAGTCTCGCCCGCTTGGCGGCCAGGGCCCCACAGCGACTCTCCGGATCGGACATGTCGAACCTGAACGCCGAGCGCGGGCCGATCCATGTGCACGTCGGCGCGACGATCATCGTCGAGGGAGCGGCCCCGACCTACGACCAGCTGGTTGCGCACGTCGAGAAGAGGCTGCTGCTCGTGCCTCGCTTTCGGCAGCGAATCGTGCGGATCCCGCTCGGCATCGAGAACCCGGTCTGGGGCGACGATCCGCAGTTCGACGTCAGGCGCCACGTCCGCCACGTGTCGGTGCCGCGGCCGGGCCGCCTCGACCAGCTGCGGGACATTGTCGGCCGCGTCATGTCGGAGCCCCTCGACATGGAGCGCCCCCTCTGGCAGCTCTACATGGTCGAGGGCCTCGCCGGCCGGCACGCCTACATCTCGAAGACCCATCACGCCCTGGTGGACGGGGTGGCGGCTGTGGACGTCGGCACGATCCTGCTCGACACCAGCAAGCGCGGCACCCGGATCAGGGCGCCCGAGAAGCCCTGGGACCCGGACGAGCCCAGCCCGACGATGCTGCTCACCCAGGCCGCCTCCGAGCGCGTCCGCAAGCCGCTCCGGGCAGCCGGGCGAGCGGCGCGAACTGCGGTCACCACCCCGGGCCAGACCGCCGGGCGGGTGCTGCGGACCGCGGAGGCGTTCACCGGCCTCGCTTCGGGAGGCCCGCAGGTTCCGCGCAGCTCGCTCAACGTGAGGATCGGCCGGGACAGGCGGGTCGCCTGGGCGCGCACCGACCTCGACCGCCTGAAGCGCGCCCGAGCCATCGCCGAGGAATCGACAGTCAACGACGTGCTGCTCTCGGTCGCGGCCGGCGCGCTGTGCCGCTACCTCGAGGGGCGGGGCGACAAGGTTCCCGACTATCTCGTCGCGCTGGTGCCGGTGAGCATCCGCCGCCCGAACGAAAAGGGTGAGCTCGGCAACCGCATCTCTACGATCATGGTCCGCCTGCCGCTCGCCGAGCCCGATCCGCGGAAGCGGCTCGAGCAGCTGCGCGACGAGACCCGGCGGCTGAAGGAGTCCGACAACGCCCGGGCGGCCTCCCTGCTGATCGAGGCGACCGGCTGGGCCCCTCCGACGATCAACCGGCTGCTCTCGCGAGGGATGGCGCGGCCCCTGGTCTTCAACCTCGTCGTCTCCAACGTTCCCGGGCCCCAACGACCCCTCTACCTGCTCGGGCGCCAGATCAGGGAGATCTATCCGTTCGTCCCGCTCTCGCCGCAGAACCACGCCCTCTCGATCGGGATGATGAGCTACGACGGCCGGGTCTTCTTCGGCCTGGCGGGAGATCACGACGTGGTGGCCGACCTCGACGACCTCGCCACCGCCCTGCGCGAGGCGCTGCGAGAGCAGCCGGTGCCTCGGGCGAAAGCGAAGCCGCGGGTCAAGCCGAAGGCACGAAAAGCGGCACTGAAGAGGGATGCCTCCGCCAAGAAGCCGCCCTCCAGGCGCAAGCGGAGGCTGCGACGCCGCAACCGTGGCGGTTAGTGGTCGATATACGACCCCAGATCGCCACGGACCCCTGCTCCCTCCCCCTTCACTGCTGGGGTTCGTCCCTAGGGGTGGATGAAGACCGGCGCGCCCAGCGGGACGCGGGCGAACAGGGAGATCATGTCCGGGTCGGAGGCACGCAGGCAGCCATGCGAGTTCGCGCCGCCGATCGAGCCCGACGTCCCGTGGATCGCCATGCGGTTTCCCCCGATCCATCCCGGCGGCAGGTTCGGCTGATGCCCGGAGAGGGCCAGGGCGCAGCACCCGTACCAGGGCCCGAGGCCCTTGCCGACCAGCCCGTCCGTGACCGAGTAGTCGCCGAGCGGCGTCGGCGAGGCCGGGGAGCCGACCGTGACCGGGAACCGGTCGAGGACCCGGTCTCCGTAGTGGAGCTCGAGGATCTCGCGCGAGACGTCCGCGTCGATCCAGAAGTGGGTCTGCGACACGTCGAGGGCGAAGCGATCGTCCCGGATCCAGGCCAGCTCGCCGTCGGGCAGCTCTGGGGCCGGGACGCCGAACCAGCCGCTCCGGACCTGTTCGATCCAGAAGACGCGCACGGATCCGAAGTCGGTGCGGTCCCCGGAGCGAGCGATGACCCGGCCCCCCGGCGAGGCGTGCAGGGCGATTCGATGGCCCGGCCTGACGGTTGCGATCGGGAAGCTCGGACCCTTCACCTTCGGCTGCGGGGGATCGATCCGCACCTGCGGCAGCGGAACGCTCGCCCGCAGCGCCTCGACGGCCGAATTCCCGGTTCCGGAGGAGGCTGCGAGCGCCAGCGCAGCAATCAGCGCGAGGAAGCCCATCAGAGCGGAGAGGGAGGGATTCGAACCCTCGAGAGAGCTATTAGCCCCCTACTCGCTTAGCAGGCGAGTGCCTTCAGCCGCTCGGCCACCTCTCCGGGGGAACCGCGGCACGATTGTAGGCTGGATCGGAATGCCCACTACTCAAGAGAAGCCGACTCCACAGGAGAACCCGATCGCCACGCCGCCGGTCGACGAGGAGACGCGGCCGATCTCGGCGATCGACACTCCGACGCCGCTGCCGCTGCCCACTCCGCTGGAGGCCCACGAGCGCTTCGAGGCGATCTTCGGCGGCCGGCAGGCGCCGTTCGCCTTCCTCGACCTCGACGCGGTCTGGGCGAACGCCGCCGACATGCTGCGGCGCTCTCGCGGCAAGCCGATCCGAATCGCCAGCCACGCAATCCGCTCGCGCCCCGTGCTGGAGCGGCTCCTCGATCTGGACCCCGGCTTCCAGGGCACGCTCACCTACTCCCTCCCCGAGACCCTGTGGCTCTGGGAGCGCGGCCTTCGTGACCTCGTCCTCGCTCGCCCGACGGCCGACCGCGCCTGCCTGACGCGGCTCGCGCGCATCACCTCCGAGGACCCCGACGAGGCGCCGGTGGTCATGGTCGACAGCACGGAGCACCTCGACCTGATCGAGGAGGCGGCCGCGTCCTTCGTCGCCCCGATCCGCGTCGCGATCGACATCGATCTCTCCTGGTGGCCGCTGGGCGGGATCGTCAAGGTCGGCGCGCGCCGCTCGCCACTCCGGACCGCCGACCAGGCGGTCGCCCTGGCCCAGGAGATCGACCAGCGGGACCGGAGCAGGCTGGTCGGGGTCCGGGCGTACGAATCGCAGATCGCCGCGATCGGCGACAACGTGCCCGGGAAGGCGATCACCAACCTGCTCGTCAGGCGGATGCAGGCCGCCTCCGCGAAGGACGTGGAGGAGCGCCGAGCCGAGATCGTCAGCGCCCTCGCCGGCGTCGCGCAGCTCGAGTTCGTCGTCGGTGGAGGCACCGGCTCGATCGAGACGACCGCGGCCGAATGGGCCGTCACCGAGATCGGAGCCGGGTCGGGCTTCCAAGCCCCCGTGCAGCTCGATCACCACCGCTCCTTCCGGCCCCGTCCGGCCGCGATGTTCGCGCTCCCGGTCACCCGATCCTCCGGCGTCGATGCCGTCCCCGAGAGGGCTCGGCGCGCGTTCCCGCAGAGGTCTCCCAAGGAGCTCACAATCGGAGATCGCGTCTACTTCCGCGATCTCCGCGCGGGCGAGCTCAGCGAGCGCTTTGATCGCCTCCTGTTGATCACCGGCAACACCATCCGGGACGAGGTGCCCACCTACCGCGGCGAGGGGAAAACGTTCCCCTGATACGGCTTCGCCATCAGGTCGCGGCCTCCGGCAGGCGCCGTCAGGTCGTGGCCACAAGCGGCCGCCCCACACAAGCCGCTTCGGGCTTCGCCCTTGATGCGAGGGCGCGCGTAAGCGCGACCCGTCTGATGAAGTGGAGCGGCCTGGTGGCCGCTAGAACGAACGTCCAACGGACGTTCGGTACCGAATAGAGGTCTTTTCACGCCCGGCGCGTGGGTCTACGGTCGACCGTCTCCCAGGGGAAGGTTCCGGCCGCTTCGCTTCCTGTTGGGGCTCGAAGGGGGACTTCGAGAGAGGACGGAGAGTGAGCCACCGACCATTCGCCGCACCGGGCCAGCAGAGCGATCGCGGCTCCTCGCGCGTCATCGGCCTCGAGGTCGAGCCGGGTCGCTTCTTCGAGGGCGCCCACGTGGCCTGGCGGATCGCGCCGTTCGTGGCGGCCGGCCTGGTTCCATTCGCGCTCGTGCCGGTCGCCGGGTTGTCGTATGCCGATCCGCGGGTGGCGATCGCCGCCGGCATGGCCCCGCTCATCATCGGGTCCGTGCTGCTCTTGCCCTGGGAGCGCCTCCCGGCGTGGACTCAGGCGATCCCGCCCCTCGCCTACTTCGTGATCCTCGCGCTGCTCCGCGATGCGAGCGGCGGCGGCCCGACTGGCTTCGACCCGCTGCTCGCGATCCCGATCAGCTGGTTCGCGATCTACGGCACCGGCCGGGAGCTGGCCGTGTCGATCGTCGCGATGGCCGTCACCCTGCTGCTCCCGATGGTCCTGCCCGGGCAGGGCGGGTACGACGGGGAGCAGGTCCAGCGAGTGATCGTGGCCGTCGTGCTGGCCGCGACGGTCGGCCCGGCCATCCACGCTCTCGTCCTCGCGCTGCGCCGGACCAGGACCGAGCTCGGGGAGACCGAGGAGCTCTTCCGCAAGGCCTTCGACGACAGTCAGGTTGGGATGGCGCTGGTCTCGACCGGCGGCCGCTTCCAGCGCGTCAACCGCGCGCTGTCCGAGATCACCGGCTACCCCGACCACGAGCTGCTCGGCCGGACCTTCAGCGAGATCACGCACCCCGATGACGTCGACGCCGACCTCGATGCGCTCCGGGACCTGGTCGACGGCGAGCGTTACGGCTACCGGACCGAGAAGCGCTACGTCCACGCGCAGGGGCATCCGGTCTGGATCTCGCTGAACGTCTCGCCGGTCTACGACGGCGAGGGTGCGTTCACCTACCTGCTCAGCCAGATGGAGGACATCTCCGAGCGCAAGGAGTCCGAGGAGCGGCTCACCCGCCAGGCGCTCCACGACTCCCTCACGGGGCTGCCCAACCGGACGCTCTTCGCCGACCGGGTCCGGATGGCGGGTAGCCGCCGCGGCACAGCGGGCTACGCGATCGTCTACATCGACCTCGACGCCTTCAAGCTGGTCAACGACACCCTCGGCCACGCCGCGGGCGACCAGGTCCTGATCGAGGTCGCCCGGCGCCTCGAGCGGCTCCTGCGCGCCGGCGACACCCTGGCCCGCCTCGGCGGCGACGAGTTCGCGCTGCTCTGCGAGGACCTGGGGGAGCGCGCGGTGAGAACGATCGCCGACCGCGTCATCGACGCAATGGGCAAGCCGATCGACGTGCAGGGCAGGACGATCACACAGGCCGCCAGCATCGGCATCGCGCTCTACTCGGCCGACGGAACGCCCGCGGAGCCGGACGAGGTGCTGGGCGACGCCGACCTCGCCATGTACCGGGCGAAGGCCGCCGGGAAGTCCCGCTATGCGGTGTTCGAGACCTGGATGCGGGCAGGCGAGACCGACCAGAGAGTCCTCGAGCGCGAGCTCCGGGAGGCGGTCTCGAATGACGAGGTGGTCGTCCACTACCAGCCGGAGGTGGACCTGATGAGCGGCGAGATCACCGGGGCCGAGGCGCTCGTCCGCTGGCGGCACCCCGAGCGCGGCCTGCTCGAACCGGCGCAGTTCCTCTTCGTCGCGGAGGCATCCGACTTGATCGCTGAGATCGACGACCTGGTCATGAGGGAGGCCTGCTTCCAGGCGGCGCGCTGGCGGAGCGAGCTACCCGACGCCGAGCGCCTCACGGTGTCGGTCAACATCAGCGAGCGGCGGCTGGCCGACCCGGGATTGAGCGGCAAGATCGCGCAGGCGATCGCCGACGCAGAGCTCCCGGCCTCCTCCATCTGCCTCGAGATCGCCGAGCGAGCCGTGATGGATCGCCGGGCGGCGGCGCTCGGAGCGATTCCGGACCTCGAGGCGCTTGGAATTCGGCTACTGATCGACGACTTCGGCGTCGCGATCTCGTCCTTCGGCAGCCTGAAGCGCCTGCCGCGGCTGAACGCGATCAAGATCGATGCTTCGTTCATCGCCGGGCTGGGGCGCGCGCGTGAGGACTCGGCGGGGGTTGCGGCGATCGTCGGGCTGGCGCACGGGCTCGGCCTGACGGCGACCGCCGAGGGACTCGAGCGCGAGGAGCAGCTCCGCGAGCTCCAGGCCCTCCACTGCGACCGCGGGCAGGGCTACTACTTCGCCCGGCCCCAGCCGCCTGAGGCCCTCAGCGAGCTGCTGCGCTCGGCCCGCTTGGGTGAGCTGATCTCGTAGCGGCCGCCTGTGGCCGCGACCTGATGGCGAAGCTGGAAGGATCCTGAACGTGGGCCGAGTTCCCTCATACGACCCGAAGAAGCCGAAGGGGCCTTGGATGAGCTCGCTCTCGTGGGCGGCGCGCCAGAAGCCGTTCACGTGGTTCCTCGTCAACGTCGGCAACAAGATCGACCCATATCTGATGAGGGCGACCGGCGGGCGCGTGAAGACGACGATCAACGCCCCCACCGTGCTGCTCACCCACACCGGCGCCAGGAGCGGCAAGCGGAGGTCGACGCCGCTCGCCTACTTCACCGATGGCGACGACGTGATCCTGATCGCGTCGCGAGGAGGTCACCGCGATCACCCGGCCTGGTACCACAACGTCACCGCGAATCCGGACGTCGAGCTCTGGACCAAGGGCGGCGGGGGCGATTACCGGGCGGAGGAGGCCGAAGGAGCGCAGCGCCAGCGGCTCTGGGACCTCGCCACCGAGTTCTATCCGGGTTTCGCGCGCTACCAGGAGCGGGCGGGCGACCGGCGGATCCCGGTCGTCGTCTGCAGCCCGCGCGACTAGCCTTCAGGCGCATCGCCCCCGGAGGGGTGGCAGAGCGGTTGAATGCGGCGGCCTTGAAAGCCGTTAGGGGCCTTCGGTCCCTCGGGGGTTCGAATCCCTCCCCCTCCGCTAGCGCAGCTTGGCACCCATGATGTCGAGAGTGCCGATCAGATCACCCGGGGCGAAGTCGTCGCTGGCGTTCCCGGATTCGGTCGGGAAGACCGTGTTGAGGGTGAACGCGGCGAGGTTCTGAAGCCTGACGGTCGCCCCAGTGACCGTCAACGTCTTGGTGTTCGGATCGACCGAGCGAGTGCCGGTTGAGAAGTCGACGTCACCCAGGGGTGCACGAAGGACGGTGCCGTTGGGAAGAGCGGCGGTCGAAAGCAGGAAGTTCTGCGTGAAGCCGACGCCCAGGTCGGTGCTGTCGAGATGCGAGCCGATCGGCGGGTCGGCACTGGCGCAGGCGCTGGGCGTGCCGAGCCCACCGGTCTTGGTGATCCGCTGGCCCCCCCCGGTGAGCAGCTCGCCGGCGCTGAAGTCCGGTGCCGCGCTGCCTCCCGTTACCGGGAACGTGAAGTCCGCAAGGGACTGAGAGGCCGGGGCGATCGGCGTGACTCCGGTCAGAGCCAGGACACAGTGCTTGGGAAGCTTCGAGGCGAACGAACCGAGCAGGTTGGTGTGAAGCGTCATCGTCCCCGTTCCCGGCACGACCTCCACCGACGACGGGTCGGTCGTGACCGAGACCACCGTTCCAAGGGACTGCCCGACCTTCACCCGGCGCCCTGAGGACTTGCCCGCCTTCTTGCGGGGCGAGAAAGCCCGGTTGAGCGCCCGGGCGCCCTTTCCGGCGATTGTGGCGCTGATGTTGGAGATCTTCGCGCCCCATCCGTCGCGCGCCACCGAGCCGCCCCGCAGAGCGCCGAAGGCGGGCACCTTCTTCTTGCCGACCTTGGCGGAGAGGGTTCCCGCCCCGCCGTTGGCCCCGAGGTTGAGAGCGGTGATCGTCACCTTCACCTTGCGCTTGCCGCGCCTGGCCCTGAGGCGGCCGGAGACCTGCACGGTGCCCGAGCCGTCCACGGGATCGACGGCGCCGCCCGTGATCGGCAGAGTGAGGCTGCCCGGCTTCAGCTTCAGCCCCCGCGAGCCGTGCAGCTGGATCACGACGGTCCCGCCCTTCAGGGCGTCCTGGCCCGCGAAGGCCGAGGGCGCCGTCGCGAGCAGCGCGATCAACATGAAGACGGCCGCAATCAGGCCGCGCTTCGCTCCGCTCTGCTTGTCCCTATGGCTCGACATCCGATTCGAGAACGATTTCCCCCTGCTCCCGCAGTGTCTCACGGCCTCGCCCGCGATGCGCCGGTTCGGCTACTCACTATCGATCTACAGGAATAGCCTGCGTGGACGATGAAGTAGTCGAGGGGGGCATTGCTCGTCGTGTCTTGCCTTTAAACCGTGGACCAAGCTTCGGGACAACCTCGCACCCTCATCCGCATCGGGACGGCCGCCTTCTGCGGCATCGTCCTTGCGGCGCTCGCGCTCGTGATCGCCCACAACACGTTCGATCTCGGCGCCCCCCGCTACAGCTTCTTCATCGAGGAGTGGGTCTATGACTTCGTGACGATGTCGGCGGCCATCGTCACGCTCGGCCGCGCGGCCGTCCGCAAGGAGGAGCGGCTGCAGTGGGCGCTCCTCGGGATCGGCCTGCTGAGCTGGGCGGTGGGCGACCTCTACTGGACGATCGTGCTCCGGGACATGGCGAGCCCGCCGTTCCCGTCGGTGGACGACGCCCTCTACTTCGCGGGCTACCTCTTCATCCTCGCGGGGATCGTGGTCTACGTGCGCACCCGGGTCGGGCAGATGACTGCGGTGGTCTGGACCGACGTGGCGATGGGCGCCCTCTGCGTCACCGCCATCGGCGCCAGCCTGGTGATGGACTTCGTCCTCCGCAACACGAGCGGGACTCCGCTCGAGATCGCCGCGGCGGTGGGCTACCCCGCCTTCGATCTCACCATCCTCGCCGTCGCCGCGGGGGCCGTCGCACTCACCGGTTGGCGACCGGGTCGCGGCCTGGGGCTGATCGCGGCGGGCGTGGCCTGCGCGGCGATCGGGGACTCCGTCTACACCTACCAGTCACTCGCCGGGACCTACACCTCGGCCTCCTGGAACAACTTTCTCTGGCCGCTGGCGACCGTCCTGATCGCGGCCGCCGCGCTGCAGCCCTCGCCCAAGCACCGGGAGACCGCGCCCGCCGAGGGCTGGCGCGCCTTCGCCTCCCCCACGATCTTCGCGCTCGCCGTCCTTGCATTGCTGATGCTCGAGCGCCAGGACATGAACGAGCCCGCCGTCGCCGCCCTGACGGTGGCGACCCTGATGGCGGTGGTCGTCAGGCTCGGACTGACCTTCGCGCAGAACCATCGCCTGGTCACCGAGCTCGAGACCGACCCCCTGACGGGCCTGTCGAACCGCGGCAAGCTGGTCTACGACCTCGATCGGCTCTTCGGCCTGGACGACACCCCGCCCCACGTCGTCGCCTTTCTCGATCTTGACGGGTTCAAGGCCTACAACGACGCCTTCGGCCATCCGGCAGGCGACGCGCTGCTCGTGCGGCTGGGACGGCAGCTCGGGGCGGCGGTCGGAGACCGCGGCCGGGCCTACCGCATGGGCGGGGACGAGTTCGCGATGCTGCTCCCCGGCGACGCGACCGCCGCCGCGGCCTCGGTGGCTGCGGGCGCCGCGGCCCTGAGCGAGCGCGGGGAGGGCTTCAAGGTCTCCTGCTCGTGCGGAACGGCCGAGGTTCCCGCGGATGCGACCAGCGCAAGCACCGCCCTGCAGCTCGCCGACCAGCGCATGTACGCGGACAAGGACTCACACCGTCCGACCAGCGGTGGCGAGGTCGAGGCGGTCCTGCTCAGGATCCTCAACCAGCGCGCCCCCGAGCTGAGCGAGCACGTCAACGCGGTGAAGACCCTGGCCCTCGCCATGGGAGATGAGCTCGAGCTCTCCCCCGGGGAGCTGGCGGCGCTCGGCCGGGCCTCGGAGCTGCACGACATCGGGAAGATCGCGATCCCCGATGCGATCCTCAACAAGTCGGGTCCGCTCGACGAGGCGGAGTGGGACTTCATGCACCAGCACACGATCCTCGGCGAGAGGATCGTCGCCGCCGCTCCCTCCCTCGCCTCGGTTGGCAGGCTGATCCGATCTTCGCATGAGCGCTGGGACGGCAAGGGCTACCCGGACCGGTTGGTGGGCGAGGACGTTCCGCTCGCCTCGCGGATCATCCTGGTGTGCGACGCGTACGACGCGATGACCTCCGAACGCCCCTACTCGGCCATCCGCAGTCCGGAGGCCGCACTCGCCGAGCTCCGGGCCTGCGCCGGCTCCCAGTTCGACCCCAAGCTGGTCGAGATCCTCGAGCGGGTCGTTCGCGCGAAGCCCGCCGATCGCCTCCCGGTCCCGGTCCCCGTCACCTGAATCGCCCTGAGAGAACGAAACCGGGCGCCCGATGGGCGCCCGGTTCGCTTCGCGGGATGCGAATGAGGGCTACTTGACCAGCTCGACCTTCTCGAACGTGGTGCCCTGGAGCTCGGCCTCGTGGACCGCGGTACCTGGGGTGAGGTCGGCGGCTGTGCAGACCCTGCCGCCCTCGCCGGGACCGGAGTTGTCATCTCCCGACTCGTTCTCGCCGGACTGATCGCCACTGCCGTCATGCGACGCCGTGGCGGTGCCGGGACCCGAGTTGTCGTCGGCCTCGTGCTCGTCCTCGGACTCGCACTTGATCTCGGTGGTCGAATCCACCGTGCCCGAGACCTGGCCGCCACCGGCGATGTCGATGGCCAGCGTGGTGCCGTCGAAGCTGGCGATCGTCCCGGGGTTCTCCACGCCGTCCTCGATGCCATCGTTGTCGGTGTCCCGATCGTCGGGGAGGTTGGCGGTCCGGTCCTCGCCCATGTTGTTGAGGCCGTCGTGATCGGCGTCCTCACGGCCGTCGGGACGACCGTTGTGGTTCGAGTCCTTGGAGCGGGGATTTGTCCCCTCCTGGAACTCGTTCAGGTTGTCGACCTTGTCCTTGTCCTGGTCCTTGTTCGACTGGTCCACCTTGAGCGACAGATGGAACTTCTTCTCCCACTTGTCGGAGATCCGGTCGTGGTTCCGGTCCTTGGCGACCGCGGTGCCACCGAACGCGACGACGAGCAGCGCCAGCGCCCCGGCGGCGGCCACCGAGAAGGTCCTCAACTTTCCTCTCATGACTTCTCCTTCTCTGTCGCGGCCGTCCTCTGATGACTTGGCGGCCGCCGTTTGACTTGACCGGGCAACTATCGGTGGCGGCGGATACGCATCGGTTAGCCCCGGGTTAGGGCTTGGTAAGGAGTGGACGCCCGTTCAGCTCCGCTCGGCGACGAGCAGCGTTTGAGTGGCCCGCCCGATCGGGCCGCGCCGGTCGAGCAGGCGCGTATCGGCCATCCCGACGCCGTTCGGCTCAGGGAGCGTCACCGCATCGAGGCAGACCCATTCGCCGTCCGGCATCCGGTGCAGGTGCACCGAGAGATCCACGTTGATGAACAGGTATCTCGACCAGTCGAGTGCGGCGCTCACGCCGTTCCCGGAGTCGGCGGCGACGAGCACGCGCTGCAGCGGCGTCGGCTGCTCGCCGGCCAGAAGCGGCACCGCCATCCGCATCCAGACGGTCGCGGGACCGAGCTCCATGAAGGCCCCACTCGTGAACCGGTACTCCATGGCGCTGTGGTAGCCGACGTCGTAGCCGGTATGGAAGAACTCGCCGGGCTCGCCCTTCTCGGGCCCAGGCGGGGCCTGCGGCGGCGGCCCGCGCGCCTCCAAGTCGACCGGCTCGGTCCGCAGTCGCCATCCCTGGGCGCGCATCAGAATCTCGCCCGCCTCGTCGGCAAGGGTGGCCTCGAACATCTCGACCCGCCTCCCCGGCCGGACGACCTTCGCCTCGACGCGGAGCGGGGCGATCGGCACGGCGCGCAGGACCTCGTAGGTGATCCGGCCCACCTGTGCGAGCGGGCCGTCCTCGCCGCCGATCCTCCCGCCCTGCAGGCGCTCGACCTCTCGCCCGATCAATGCCGCCGGCGGCCCCGCATGCTGGGTGGTGGCATCCCAGGGCCCGCGGGTGAGCTCCGTGGAGATGCAGAGGTCGCCGTCGCGCTCGTAGAAGGAGTCGGGCACGCGCGCAGACTAGTAACGACAGGCGCCGCCGGAGGACTGATATTCGACCGGTTTAAGCTGGTCGAGACCCAAGGAAGCGAGGTAAGAGAACTTGGAGAAGATCAAGAAGAGCAAGCAGGAGTGGCGCGAGGAGCTGACGCCCGAGCAGTACGAGGTCGTCCGCAAGAAGGGCACCGAGGCGCCGTTCACGAGCGACCTCAACGACGTCAAGGACCCCGGGAAGTTCGTCTGCGTGGCCTGTGGGCAGCCCCTGTTCGACTCCCAGAACAAGTTCGACTCCGGTACCGGCTGGCCGAGCTTCGACCGGCCGATGGAGGATGAGAACGTGGAGACCGAGGCCGACAACGGCCTCTTCATGAAGCGAACCGAGGTGCTCTGTTCGCGATGTGACGCCCACCTGGGCCACGTCTTCGACGACGGACCGCAGGACACCACCGGGCAGCGCTACTGCATCAACGGGTGTGCCCTCGAGTTCAAGCCCGAGGATTCGTAGACGGCTTCGCCATCAAACCCGCACGTCCTCAGCTTCGCTTCCGGGCGTGCGGGGTTAGGGCGCCAACGCCCTGGCAACCCTGAGCGCTAGACCTTCCCGCCGGCGCCCAAATAACTGAACCGCACCGCCAGAGCAACGGCCTCGGTCCGCGTATCGACCTCCATCCGCGCGATCGCGTTGCGGACGTGGGTGTGGACCGTGGCGGGGCTCAGTGAGAGCCGGTCGGCGATCTGCTTGACGCGCAGGCCCTCCGCGAGCAATTCCAGGATCTCGCGCTCGCGGGGGGTCAGCTCGAGCAGCTTCTCGACCTCACCCGCACCCTGGCCGAGCTCCGTGCCGACGAAGGTGCCGCCGCCGGCGACCACCTCGATCGCCCGGGCGATGTCCTCGCTCGGTGCCGACTTGAGCACATAGCCGGAGGCGCCGGCGCGCAGCGCCAGCGTCAGCAGGTCGGGCTGGGCGTGGGCGGTGAAGATGATGACCCGGGTCTCGGGCCGGACCTTGAGGATGTCCTTGGTCGCGTCAATGCCGTCCTTGCCGGGCAGCTCGACGTCGACGATGCAGACGTCGGGCTCGAGCTCCTTGACGACGTCGACGACCTGCTCACCGGTCTCCGCCTCGCCGACGATCTCGACGCCTTCGACCGCGGCCATCCTTGCCTTGATCGCCTCGCGAACGATCTCGTGGTCGTCGCAGAGAACTACTCGCTTGGGAGTCGAGGGGCTCATCTATGTGGGAATCCTCTGTGGAGAGCCAAATTCCTGCAAAGAAGCCGGTAGTTCCACGCTCCCGTCCTCCTTCTGTCCGTTCTCCAGCAGTGCGATCAGCGTCCGGCCGACGGCTACCGCAGTTCCGTTCAGGGTGTGCACGGGTTCGGGAGATTCACCTTGGGCAGGACGGTACCGGGCGGACAGGCGTCTTGCCTGATAGTCGGTGGTGTTGGAGCAGCTTGTCACCTCACGGAAGCGTCCCTGACTGGGGATCCAGCCCTCGCAATCGAACTTGCGAGCCGCCGGCGCGCCGAGATCGCCGACGGCGACGTCGACCACGCGGTAGGGAATCTCGAGCGCCGTGAGGATCCCCTCCTGAATCGCGAGGATCCGCTCGTGCTCCTCGGCGCTCGCCTCCGGCTCCACAAAGCTGAACATCTCGACCTTGTCGAATTGATGGACACGGAAGATCCCGCGCGTGTCCCGGCCCGCGGCCCCCGCCTCGCGGCGAAAGCAGGTGGAGAAGCCGGCGTAGCGCTTCGGCAGCTCGCCGGCCTCCATGATCTGGTCCGCGTGCAACGCGGCGAGCGAGACCTCCGAGGTCCCCACCAGGAAGAGCTCGTCTCGCGGGACCTCGTAGATCATCTCTCGCTCGCCGGGGAAGTAGCCGGTGCCATAGAGTGCCTGCTCTCGGACGAGCACCGGCGGGATGGTGGGCTCGAAGCCCTCTGCGCGAACCCGCTCCATCGCGAAGCGGACCAGGGAGAACTCGAGCATCGCCAGGTCGCCGAGCAGGTAGGCGAAGCGTGACCCTGAGGTCTCGGCCGCAGCCTCCATCTCGATCCAGCCGTGACGCTGCGCCAGGTCAAGGTGATCGAGCGGGTGGAAGCCGAACTGGGGCGGGTCCCCCACCTCCCGCAGCGTGACGTTGTCCTCCTCCGTCTCCCCGTCCGGCGCTGCGCGCTCGGGGAGGTTCGGCAGGGTGGCGAGCAGCTCGTCGCGCTTCTCGCTCAGGTCCGCCAGCTGCGGCTCGAGCTCCTTGAGCTCTGACTTGAGCTCGCCGGAGGCGTCGCGGAGCTTCACGAACTCCGGCTCGTCCGTCTTGCCTCCCTTCGCGGCCTCCTGGATCTGACCGGAGAGCTTGTTCTGCTCGGCGCGGACCTGGTCGATCCGCGTGTTCAGCTCACGTCGCCGCTCGTCGGCGGCGAGCAGCTCGTCGAGCCGATCGGCCGCACCCCGCCGGGCCAGAGCCTGGCGGGCCGGCTCGGGGTCGCTGCGGATCTGCTTGAGGTCGAGCGTGGCTCCGCCCCGCGAGCCGCTACGGAGCGGCCGTGGTGGTCGTCGACGCCGGCCCAGGCGAGTTCGTGACGTCCTGCCCGGCGTACTTGGCGACGAAGGCGGCGACCTTCTGCGCGTCGGCGCCGACGACGATGTTCTGGGGCATGATCGCGCCGGAGAAGCCGCCGTTCCGGATCGCGTAGATCACGTCGGCCATCGTCTCCTGGCGCTGGTCGAGGTTCGGGCCCTGGACGCGCTCCGAGCGGTTGGCGGTCCCCTCGGTCCCGGCGGGGGTCAGCGTGTGACAGCCCGAGCAGCGCTGGGCGAAGATCTCCGCGCCCTGATGGGTCGGATCGCTGGCCGGAACCGAGACACCCTGCGTCCCACATCCGGCGGCGGTCGCGACCACGGCGACTGCGATCAGTAGAAATGCCCCTCGCACGCGGCGGGATCATATGCGAGCGTGCTCACGTAGCGTTCAGCCATGCCCGTCACCCAGGATGATTTCCGCGCAGCGCTCGCCGCCTACGCGACCGGGGTGACCGTCGTCACGGCGATCGGTGAGAACGGGCCGTCGGGCGCCACCGCGAACGCCGTGACCTCGCTCTCGCTCGACCCCCCGATGATGCTCGCCTGCCTCGACCGCGGCTCGCGAACGCTCACCTCCGTCCGGGCGCAGGGGCGCTTCGGCGTCAACGCCCTCGCGGCGGGCCAGGAGGAGTTGGCGCGGCGCTTCGCGGGCAAGGGCGCTGAGGCCGAGAAGTGGGAGGGCGTCGAGTGGTCGGAGAGCGACGGCCTCCCGCGCCTGACCGGTGCGCTGATGTGGGTCGCCTGCGAGCTCCGTGAGGAGATCGACGGCGGCGACCATCTGATCCTGACCGGGAGCGTGCTCGCGGTGGAATCGCGTGAGCTGCACCCGCTGCTCTTCCACCGGGGCGACTACCGGGACTTGCTCTCAGAATCCTGACGCCTGTGGGGGTGACCAGGAGGTAGGCCCAGGCGCCGAACGCGCGGAACAGGGTGGTAAGGAGCTCCTGCGAGTGAGCGATAGCTTGCTTCTGAGCTATCAGGAGGACGACGATGAGCGAGCGAGACGGTTTTCAGCCCGGTGTGCCCTGCTGGGTCGACACCTGGCAGCCTGACGCGGACGCCGCGATGAGGTTCTATACGCAGATCTTCGGCTGGGAGGCCGAGGAAACGATGCCCGAGGGCGTCGAGGGAACGCACTACATCTGCCGGCTCCGCGGGCGAGACGTCGCCGCCATCGCCTCCCGCCCCGAGGGGGCGCCCGAGGTCACCGCCTGGACCACCTACGTCTGGGTCGACGACGTCGACGCGACCGCCGCGAGGGCTCGCGGCGCGGGCGGCAGCGTCGTGGTCGAACCGTTCGACGCCCTCGACGGCGGCCGGATCGCCGTGATCGCCGATCCCGCCGGAGCCGTCATCGGCGCCTGGCAGCCGGGCACGCACCGGGGAGCCCAGCTGGTCAACGAGCCGGGCGCCTACGCGATGAGCTCTCTGATGACCGGCGATCCCGAGAACTCGAAGCGCTTCTACGGCGAGGTCTTCGGCTGGGATACCGAGACCTTCGCGATGGGCGAGAGCGAGATGGTGCTCTGGCTCGTTCCGGGCTATGTCGGCGGAGAGCCCGAGCAGCCCGTGCGGCGCGACGTCGCCGCGGCGATGCTGCCGCTTGAGATGGGCGGCGATGGCGTGGACCCGCACTGGAACGTCGACTTCTGGATCGCGGACGTCGATGCGGCCGCGGCGAGGGTCGAGGACGGCGGCGGCCGGGTGCTCACTCCCCCGTACGACATGCCCGGCGGCATGCGGCAGGGCGTCTTCGTGGACCCGCAGGGCGCAGCGTTCACCCTGACCCAGCCGCCTCACGCCTGACGATTCTCGCGGCGCTCAGCAGCCCGCCATCTGGCGCTCGATCGCATTGCGGATCCCGTCACGATCGAGGAAGCTGCGCGCCCCGATCAGCTGGTCGACCAGGACGCCGTCGAGCAGGGCGATCAGCTGGGCAGCGTGTCTCTCCGGGGTCCGGCATCCGGTGGCCTCGAGCACCGCCCCGGCCAGCTCCACGAACCGCTCCCTGGCGGCGGCGAATTCTCGCTGGAGCTCGTCGCGCCGGGTCGCCTCGAGAACCAGCTCGTACCGTGCGACGAGCTGGGCGCGTGACCGCGGCTCGAGGATCCGATCGACCGAGGCCCCCACTGGGGCGCGACCCACCGCGCCGTTGAGGATGTCGGCACCGGGACGGTCCACGCCCGGATCTACTTCCGCTCGCCCAGCGAGGTCGGCTTCTCCGCGGACGCGCTCGACGATCCGCGAGTGGCGACGATCGTCTGCGGCCAGATCGCCGACGCGCGCCTGCGCATCCGCCACAGCGTGATGGTCCACGTTCCTGCGGCAGGGCGATGGCGTGGTCCTTCGCAGCCACTTCTGGCTCGGTGCCCTGATCCACCCCGCCTTCGTCCGCAGGCTGGCGATGCCCAAGGAGCTGCCGCATGCCCTCGCCCGCCACTGTGCGGAGGAGTACGCGAACCTCGGCGCGATCCTGCCGGAGCTCTACGAGCGCTTCGGCCCCTGAACCGGGAACGCTCGAGCATCGGCGGGCCAATCGGGAGGTATGCCGGCTACTGGACCTGCTTGTCCCGGCCGGGGCCGCCGACGAGCTTGTCCTTGCCTTTGCCCCCGAAGAGCTTGTCCTTGCCTTTGCCGCCGAAGAGCTTGTCCTTGCCCGATCCGCCGTACAACCGGTCCTTGCCCTTGCCACCGCAGATCCGGTCCTTGCCGTTGCGGCCGATCACCGTGTCATTACCGCCGAGCGCGACGATCACGTCGGCGTGACCGGTGCCCCGGATCACGTCGCGGCCCTGCGTCCCGACCATCGTCGCCCTGCGGCCGGCGCACTTGAGTCCGCTGCTGACGCCGTCGAGCTCGATCGCCCAGCCGGCGAGGCTGCCGCTTTCGAGCGGAGTGTCGTCGACCACGTAGAGGGACCAGGCGCCGTTCGGGTCGACGCCGCCGAGCGGCGCCAGCGCCGAGCCGTACGGCCCTCCAGGAGCCGGAGCGGGGAAAGTGTCTCCGCCGCCGTAGTTGGTCGGCTTGTACACGTCTTCGAAACAAGGCTCCGTCCCGATCGACGCCATCGTCGGGGCGCTGTCATCGAAGCTGATGTCGACGTTCTGCCACTCGTCCCCACCGCAGGCGTCCGAGAAGAGGATGACGTTCTGCCCGCCGGGCCCGACCAGCAGTACGTCAAGGTCCTGCACGAACTTGTAGGTCACCCCCCGCAGCGTGGCCGAGACGTGGCTGGGGACGCCAGGGACACCCGAGACCTGGATCGCCGACGGATATGGCGCCGCCGGTCCCTGTGCGGGCACCGTCATCCCGGAGCCGAAGAAGGTCGCTGCGTCCGCCGAAGCCGGCGGCGCGAACAGAGCCGCGATCAACATCAAGAGCAGAACCCGCCGTTTCATCTCCCTCACGCGTAGCTTAGCGGTCGGAACGCGTTCGTCTAGAAGGCCGAGCTGGTCCCGGCCGCGCGCAGCGCGAGCAGGAAGATCACCAGGCAAGCTGTCGCCATTATCCCCGTGTCGCGGCGGACGATCGCGAGCGCGATCTGGGTCTGGCGCTCCTGGGAGAGGGAGCGGATGTCGAGATCCCCGATCTCGTACTGGGCGGAGCCGGCGCGAACCACCTCCGCGAGCAATGAGATGACGAGAGGCAGGACGCCGTAGAGGATGTGCAGCTGGGCGGCGTGATGTCCCGTGAAGACCAGCAGGAGCCCGAGCAGCGCCTGCAGGATGACGCTGACCTGGGCGACCCTGAGCGCATACCAGAAGCCCGTAGTGGTCGGCCGGTTCTGGAGCCAGGCGAGCCCGCCCCACACCCCCGCCACCAGATTGGCGGCGATCAGCGCGACCCCGACTACGAGATGGACTTCCGCCACGGGCGCGGGAGCTTAGAGGTGGAATCCGGCGAAAGCCGCCAGAATGGGTCGGAATTCCGCTTGCTGATGCGGAAAAGCACTATGTAACACTTTGCTACAAAGTTCCGGTCGCGGTGGTATAAGACCGAACGAATCGTGCTCCAGAGCTACCTCCCCGTTCTCGTGTTCGCCGGCCTAGGGGTCATCGTGGGAGGCGCCTTCGCACTGCTGAACTCGATCACCGGGCCCAAGCGCCCGAATCCGATCAAGGGGCAGCCGTACGAGTGCGGGCTCCCCTCCCACATCACCCGGACCTTCCGCTTCGGCGTGAGCTTCTACATGATCGCGATGCTGTTCATCCTGTTCGACATCGAGGTCGTCTTTCTCTATCCGGTCGGCGTCCTCGTCCACGCCACCAAGAGCGTGTTCGTGCTGGGGGAGATCCTCGTCTTCGTCGCGCTTCTGCTCGTCGCGCTGATCTTCGTCTGGCGCCGAGGAGCGCTCGATTGGAAGTAGAGCGCGAGAGCCTGCGATCACGGCAGCTGCGCGCCCGCGACCTGCTGCGCGGGGACCTCGAGGGAAGGGACCTCGACGAGTACGTCGAGGAGCGCCTCCTCACGACCACCCTCGAGAACGTCCTCAACTGGGGACGGTCGAACGCCCTTTTCCCGATGACCTTCGGCCTCGCCTGCTGCGCGATCGAGATGATGTCGATGGTCACCTCGCGCTACGACATCGCGAGGTTCGGCGCGGAGGCATTTCGTGCCTCCCCCCGGCAGGCGGACATGATGATTCTCTCCGGCCGGGTCTCAGTGAAGATGGCCCCGGTCGTCCGTCGCGTCTACGACCAGATGCTCGAGCCCAAGTGGGTGATCGCGATGGGCGCCTGCTCCTCCTCGGGGGGCATGTTCGCCAACTACGCCGTCGTCCAGGGCGCCGACAAGTTCATGCCGGTGGACATCCACGTCCCCGGATGCCCGCCTCGCCCTGAGGCCCTCCTCCACGGCTTCAACAAGCTGCAGCGGCTGGTCCGGGGCCAGCCCGACCTCGGCTGGCGCGAGCGCTACAACGCGAGCGGCACCGAGGAGTGGGCGCGCTTCGAGTCGGGTGAGCCGACCCCCGAGGCGATCGAGCGCGCCGCCCGGGCGGTGGGCCCGAAGCACTCGGAGGAAACAGCGGATGCCTGACGCCCCCGGGCTGGAGCTGATCGCCCAGGGAATCGACAAGGGGCGTGCGGGGACCGTCATCGAGACCTCGGTGGAGCACGGCCGCGCGACCCTGATCGTCAACCCAGACGGGATCCTCCACACCCTCACCTGGCTGCGGGACACCCCGGAGCAGGGCTATCGGTTCCTTTCCAGCGTGCACGCCGCGGACTACCTGCCGGCGACCCCGCGCTTCGCCGTCCACTACGAGCTGCTCTGCCGCGAGCGCATGGAGCGGCTGCACGTCAAGGCGCTGCTGGCCGATCCCGCCGCGGGCGACGGATCCAACGGGTTCGCGGCGACCGAGAACCTCCCCGAGCTTGACTCGTGCGTTGAACTCTTCCCAACCGCTGATTTCCAGGAACGGGAGGCCTATGACTTCTTCGGGATCGTCTTCCGCGGCCATCCGGACCTGCGCCGGATCCTGATGCCGGAGGACTACGTCGGCTGGCCGCAGCGCCGGGACTTCCCGATCGGTGGCGAGCCGGTGCTCTTCACCCACAACGAGATCGAGGCCCCGAGGTGGTTCGAGTAATGGCCGACGACCTCCTCCGCGACGAGGCGGACATCACCGAGCGCGGCTACTCCCGCGAGGCCGAGGACCCCGCGTCCCCGCTGGTGGACGCCGCCGAGATCGCCCACCAGGACCTCGGCGGGCCGGGCCTGGAGCCGGAGCAGGAGATCCTCACCATCAACATGGGCCCGCACCACCCGGCCACGCACGGGGTGCTGCGACTGATCGTGACGCTCCAGGGGGAGCGCATCCTCGACTGCAAGCCGATCATGGGCTACCTCCACACCGGGATCGAGAAGTCCTGCGAGGACAAGAGCTACTGGAAGGTCATCCCGTTCGTGGAGCGGATGGACTACCTCTCCTACTTCTTCCAGATGGAGGCCTACTGCGGCTGCGTCGAGCGCCTGCTCGAGCTCGAGATCCCGGAGCGCGCGAAGTACCTGCGCATCCTCCACATGGAGCTCAACCGAATCCACTCGCACCTGGTCTGGCTCGGCACCTCCGCCCTGGATCTCGGCGCTATCTCGATGTTCTGGTACTGCTTCCGCGAGCGCGACACGATCCTCGACCTCTTCGAGATGTCGGCGGGCCAGCGGATGCACACCCGCTACTTCCAGGTCGGCGGCGTCTTCGAGGACATCCCGGTCGGCTTCGAGCGGAAGGTCCGGCAGTTCACCGACCTGATGCCGAGCCGGATCGACCAGTACGAGGCGCTGCTTGACCGCAACGAGATCTTCCTGCACCGCACCCGCAACGTCGGGATCGTCTCGCGGGAGCGGCTGCTCGAGCTCGGCGTCACCGGCCCCCTGCTCCGGGCCGCCGGCGAGCCGTGGGACCTCCGCAAGTCCCCCGGCTACCTGTCCTACGAGGACTTCGACTTCAAGATCCCGGTCGGCACGATCGGCGACGGCTACGACCGCTATCGCGTGCGTCTGCAGGAGATGCGCGAGTCGGTGCGGATCATCGAGCAGGTCCTCGACGGGATGCCGGAGGGCCCCTGGATCTCCGACGACCGCAAGTACGTCCTGCCGCCCCGCGACGAGCTCTCGACCTCGATGGAGTCGCTGATCCACCACTTCAAGCTCGTCACCGAGGGCTACCGCGTGCCGCCTGGAGAGCTCTACTACTCGATCGAGTCCCCCCGAGGCGAGCTCGGCTGCTTCATCCTGGCTGACGGCTCCTCGAAGCCCGCGCGGGTCCACTTCCGGGATCCGTCCTTCGTCAACCTCCAGTGCTTCCGCGACATGTCGGTCGGCGGGCTGATCGCCGACCTGATCCAGAACCTGGCGATGCTCGATCCGATCATCGGAGGTGTCGACAGATGAGCCCGCTGCTGCCGAAGGGCAAGCGCGACTGGACCAGCGACCCCGGGCACATCCACGACGCTCCGGAGCCGCCGCCCATGCCGGACGAGCAGGAGAAGGTCGGCGTCGACCTCCCGGGGGACGAGATCGAGGTGATCCAGGCGTCGGCGGAGTCGCGCGAGCCGCGCGGCGAGGCGGCTCCGGTCCCGGAGACCTCCGAGGTCGAGGTGCCGCGCGCCCTGGCCCAGCAGATCCGGCGGGCGATGAGCCGCTACCCGCAGAAGCGCTCGGCGGCGATCCCGGCGCTCTGGGCCGTCCAGCGCCGCTACGGCTGGTGCACACCCGAGGGCATCGAGCAGGCCGCGGCCGTCATGGGGGTCACCCCGGGCTATCTCGAGTCGGTGGCGAGCTTCTACGACCTCTTCCGCCTGGAGCCCGAGGGCGATCACCAGGTGCTGGTCTGCACCAACATCAGCTGCTGGCTGCGGGGCGCCGACCGGCTGCTCGAGGCGTTCGGCAAGGCGGCCGGGGTCGACGGCCAGGGGACCTCCGAGGACGGCAAGGTCTTCGTGCGCGGCTTCGAGTGCCTGGGCGCCTGCGACCTGGCGCCGATGGCCTCGATCGACGAGCGCTACTACGGGCCGCTCACCGAGGAGGACGCGGAGACCGCAGTCGAGGCGCTGCGGAAGAACCGCAAGGAGGTCCTCCCGGAGAAGAGGCTGCAGGACCGCCCCACCGCCGCCGGCAAAGAGAAGTTCCCGGCAGACAAGCGCCTCTCCCGCCACCCCGTCAACAAGCCGAAGCCGAAACCGAGGAAGAGCAGCTGATGCCTCCACTGAAGGCATTCGAGACCCGCATGCTGTTCCGAAACATCGACGAGCCGGGGCTTGCCTCGATCAGGACGTACCGCAAGTTCGGCGGCTACCAGTCGATCCGCAAGGCCTACGAGGAGATGACCCCCGAGGAGGTCCTGAACGAGCTCGAGGACTCGGGCCTTCGGGGTCGCGGCGGCGCCGGCTTCTCGATGGGCAAGAAGGCATCGTTCCTGCCGCGCGGGGACATGGACAAGTACCTCTGCTGCAACGCCGACGAGTCCGAGCCGGGCGCGTTCAAGGACCGCGAGCTGCTGCAGAAGAACCCGCACCAGCTGATCGAGGGAATCATCATCGCGGCCCGGGCCGCGATGGCGAACCGCTGCTTCATCTACATCCGCGGCGAGTACGACCTGCAAGGCGACATCCTGGACAAGGCCGTTGAGGAGGCCTACGAGGCCGGCTTTCTCGGCGCCGACGTGCTGGGCACCGGAGAGCAGGTCGAGCTGGTCGTCCATCGTGGGGCGGGCGCCTACATCTGCGGCGAGGAGACGGCGCTGCTCGACTCGCTCGAGGGCAAGCGGGGCAACCCGCGGCTGAAGCCCCCCTTCCCCGCCGTCCAGGGCCTCTATGACGGTCCGACGCTGATCAACAACGTCGAGACCCTCTCCAACGCGCCCCACATCATCGCCTCGGGCGCCGAGTGGTTCAAGAGCTTCGGCACCGAGCAGTCTCCGGGCACCAAGGTGGTCTCGGTATCGGGCGACGTGCAGCGCCCGGGCAACTACGAGATCGAGCTTGGGATCGAGACGAAGCGGCTGATCAACGGCCTCGCCGGTGGACCCCTTCCGGGCCGGAAGATCAAGGGCTTCTTCCCGGGTGGGTCTTCCTCGCCCGTTCTGCTGCCGGAGGAAGGGCTCAACCTTCCCTACAGCTTCGAGGCGATGCAGGAGGCCGGGTCGATGCTCGGCTCCGGCTCGATCATCGTCTTCGACGACACCACCAGCGTCGTCGAGCTCGCCCTGCGGACCGCGCGCTTCTACCACCACGAGTCCTGCGGGAAGTGCACGCCCTGCCGCGAGGGCACCAACTGGACGGTGAAGATGCTCGAGCGGATGATTCGCGGCCAGGCGACGCCGATCGACCTGGAGACCGTCGCCTCAGTCCAGGACAACATCATCGGCAACTGCCTCTGCGTGCTCGGCGACTCGATGGCGATGCCGGTCGGGGCGATGGTCAAGAAATTCCGCGACGAGTTCATCGAGGCGATCCAGCACGGAGTGCCGGGCGGCAGCCTCGGCGCGCCGAGCGGCGACCCTGCGATCGCCCCGGGCGGCCAGGAGCCGATGCCGGTGCGAGCAGGAGCGATGGCGTGACCCGGCAGATCCGCAACCACGTCTCGCTGGTGGTCGACGGACGGGAGGTGACCGCGCCCGAGGGAACGATGCTCCACGACGCCGCCAAGATGGGCGACATCGAGATCCCGGTCTTCTGTTACGAGCCGAAGCTCGGGGATCCGGTCGGCGCCTGCCGCATGTGCCTCGTCGAGATCGAGGGCATGCCGAAGCTGCAGACCTCCTGCTCGACCCCGATCCGGGACGGCATGGTTGTCTACACCCAGACCGACCGGGTCAAGGAGGCCCAGAACGCGGTCGTCGAGTTCCTGCTGGTCAACCACCCGCTCGACTGCCCCGTGTGCGACAAGGGCGGCGAGTGCCCGCTCCAGGACATCTCGATGGGCTGGGGCCCCGGCAAGAGCCGCTTCACGGATCCGAAGCGGCACTTCCAGAAGCCGCTGGAGCTCTCCCCGCTCGTGGCGATCGATCGCGAGCGCTGCATCCTCTGCTACCGGTGCGTCCGCTTCAGCCAGGAGGTGGCCGAGGACGAGCAGCTCCAGCTGCTCGAGCGCGGCGACAAGACCTTCGTCGGCACCTTCGACGAGCGGCCCTACATCGCCCCGTTCCACGGCAACATCACTGAGCTCTGCCCGGTCGGCGCGCTGACCAACTACACCTACCGCTTCCGCGCGCGCCCCTGGGACATCGAGGACGCGGGGTCGATCTGCACCCTCTGCCCGAGCCAGTGCAACGTCAAGTTCACGGTCCGCGACGAGCGTGTCCTGCGCGTGCTGGCCCGCGACAACGCCGAGGTCGACGACGGCTGGCTCTGCGACAAGGGGCGCTACGGCTTCCAGATGTTCAACTCGGAGGAGCGGATCCACCGGCCGATGATCCGCGCGGGCGACGGCAGCCTCAGTCCGATCTCCTGGGACGACGCCGTCAAGCGGACCGCCGACGCGATCCGCGGCGCGGGCGAGAAGGCGGCCGCGCTGGTCGGAGGCGGCACCTCCAACGAGGAGGGCTGGCTGGTCCAGAGGATCCTCCGCGGCGCCGGCTCGTCCAACGTCGACTGCTCCGCAAGCCCGATCGACGCCGCCCTGCTGGGCGAGCTCTCGCGCCCCGAGCTCGGTTCGAAGATCTCCGACCTCGACCACGCGGACGCGATCCTCGTGATCGGAGCCGACCCGCTGCACGAGATGCCGATCCTCGACCTGCGGATCCGCAAGGCGGTGCGGCGCAGCAACGCCAGGCTGATGGTGGCCTCCGAGCGGCCCACCACGCTCGACGGAGGCGCGGCCGAGGCCATTCGCTACCTGCCGGGCGGTGCGGCGAGCTTCGTCCGCGCGCTGGCCGGAGCGCTCGGCGCCGACGGCTACGACACCGAGGGCACCTTCGAGAAGGAGGCCGCGGCTGTCGCGGAGATCCTGCGCGACGCTCCCGACCAGACGATCGTCTGGGGCGAGCGCCTCTGGCGGCAGCCGGGCGCGGTCGAGGCCCTTCACGCCTGCGCCCGAGCGCTGGAGATGCACCAGCGCATCGGACCGGGCCTGCTCGAGGTCCCCGAGGAGTCGAACGGCCGAGGCCTCCGCGAGGTCGGCTGCCTGCCCGGAGCGAAGCCCGGCCTGGAGCCGATCGACTCCGGTCGCGACAGCGCGGGCATCAAGGAGGGCCTGGCCGCTCACGAGCTCGGCGCCACTCTGCTGGTGAACGCTGACCCCGTCCGCACCCATCCGGACGCCGACGGCTGGAAGCAGGCACTGGCCGCCAGCTTCGTGGTTTCCATCTCGGGCTTCGACGACGAGTCGACCCGGCTCGCCAACCTCGTGATTCCGGCCGAGACCTTCGCGGAGAAGGAGGGCACGGTCACCCACCCGGAGGGCCGCCTCCAGCGTCTGCGCCGCAACGTCCCCCTCCCCGAGGGCATGATCCCCGGCTGGCGCTTCCTGGCCGCCGTGGCCGCCGAGCTCGGCGGCGACCTGACACCTGAGTCACCAGCAGAGGTCTTCGACGCCGTCTCGCAGGAAGTGCCCTTCTACGACTCGATCACCTACGAGGAGATCGGCGGCACGGGGTTGCGCTGGGGAGATAGGGACCCGGGTCAGTCGTGGACCCCACCGACTTCGGGGTCAGACCCCTTCATTAAGGGGTCTGACCCCTTAATGGAGCGGGATGAGGACGACGGCTTGGTCCTAGGTACCTACCGCGACCTCTGGGCGGCCGACGTCACCAAGCGCAATCCGGCGCTGCGGTTCCTGATGCCGAAGCAGAAGCTCGAATTGGCGGCCAAGGACGCCGCGGCTCTTGAGGTGGGCAACGGCGACGCAGTCACCGTTGCCGTCAACGGGCACAGCGTCGAGGCGACGGTCGCGATTCGCGACCGGATGGCGCGGGGCGCCGCGTTCCTGATCGAGGGCACCGACGACGCGAACGGCAACTTGCTGACCAACGGCGTTCCCCGGCGAATTCGGGTGACGAAGCGATGAGCCTTCCGCTGATCCCTCTGGCGCAGGTCGACTACGTCGAGGCGACCTGGGTGATGGTGGTCAAGTCGATCGTGATCTTCCTGGGCGTCTTCATGATCGTCCCGGTCCTGACTGTCGTCGAGCGCAAGCTGATCGGCCGCTTCCAGAACCGCTACGGGCCGAACCGCGTCGGCCCGGCCGGTCTCGTCCAGCCGCTGGCGGACATCGTGAAGCTCGCCGGCAAGGAGATGTTCCGGCCGGATGCGGCTGTCCCGCTGCTCTTCGCGATCGCCCCGGCAATCGTGATCTTCTCGGGCATCGTCACCCTGGCGATCCTGCCATTCGGCAACGTCCAGGACGGGATCGGGCTGTACGGAATCGACGTATCGATCGGCGTCCTCTACTTCTTCGCCTTTGGGTCACTGTCGTTCTACGGCCTGCTGCTGGCCGGCTGGTCCTCGGGCTCGAAGTACAGCTTCCTCGGCGCGATGCGCTCGGCGGCGCAGCTGATCTCCTACGAGGTCTCGATGGGCCTGTCGCTGCTCGGCGTCGTGATGATGACCGGCTCCCTGTCGCTCACCCACATCGTCGACGCGCAGGGCGAGATCTGGAACATCGTCCCCCAGATCGTCGGCTTCCTGATCTTCATGGTCGCCGGCTTCGCCGAGACCAACCGAGCGCCCTTCGACCTGCCGGAGGCCGATGCCGAGCTGGTGCAGGGGTTCATGACCGAGTACGGCGGGATGCGCTTCGGCTCCTACCTGCTCGCCGAGTACCTGGAGATCTTCGTCGTCTCAGGGATCGCGGTCACCTTCTTCCTAGGAGGCTGGATGGGCCCCGGCCCCGGCTGGCTCGACCCGGTCTGGATGGTGGCCAAGACGCTGACCCTCGTCTGCTTCTTCATCTGGATCCGGGCCACGCTCCCCCGCCTCCGCTACGACCAGCTCATGGCGCTCGGCTGGAAGGTGATGCTGCCCCTGGCGACCCTGAACGTGCTGGCCACCGCGGTGATCGTGACGGTGAGCTGATGCAGGCGAAGCTCAACACCGACAAGACCGACTGGAGCGAGTTCCCCTACCTGGAGAATCACGAGGATGTGATCTCGGTCCAGCGCGGCCCCGAGCCCGGCGGCGCAGGCGGCGCCTATCGCGCCTTCGGCGAGACCCTGCGCGGGCTGCGCACCACCTTCGGCCGGGTGCTCGAGGGCACCGTGACCATCCAGTACCCGGAGGAGAAGACGCCGGTCTACCAGCGCTTCCGGGGCCGCCACAAGCTCCACCGCTTCGAGGACTCCGGGCTCGAGAAGTGCGTCGGCTGCTCGCTCTGCGCCGCCGCCTGCCCAGCCGACTGCATCCGGGTGGTGGCCTACGAGAACGATCCTGAGCACCGCGTGTCCGCCGGCGAGCGCTACGCCGAGGTCTACGAGATCAACCTCTCCCGCTGCATCTTCTGCGGCTACTGCGAGGTCGCGTGCCCCTTCGACGCGATCACGATGGGCCACGACTACGAGATGTCCGACTACAACCGCTCGGACCTGATCTTCACGAAGGAGATGCTGCTCGCCGAGCCGATCGACCGCACGCCGCTGAGGAGCGAGGGCGAGTGAGCGGCCCCCGGACGCGAAGCGGAGGAGGCCGCTCTTGACGAGCGTCTGTTTCTTCCTGGGCGCGATCGGCTGCCTGGGAGGCGCGATCGCGGTGATCGCCCTCCGGAATCCCTTCTACAGCGTGCTCGCGCTGATCGTCCACCTGATCTCGCTCGCCGGGCTCTTCCTCCTGCTCCAGGGCGAGTTCCTCGCCGCCGCGCAGATCGTCGTCTACGCCGGAGCGGTGATGGTGCTCTATGTCTTCGTGGCGGCCTATGTCGGCAACGTCGACGAGCCGCTCTGGGAGCCGATCCCGGGCCAGCGCTTCCTCGCGCCGGCCATCGGACTCGCCCTCTTCGTCGAGCTGGCGATCGCGATCACGGGATCAGGCCTGCAGGCGATCGACACCAAGGGCCCAACGGTGGAGCTGGGCTTCGGCTCCCCGTCGGCGATCGGCAAGCTGCTGCTGGAGCGCTTCCTGATCGCGTTCGAGGCATCCTCGCTACTGCTGCTGATCGCGGCCGTAGGCGCCGTTGTCCTGGCAGGCCGCCATGGGGCGGGGGAGGGAGGTCCGGCGGGAACTCCCGGCGAGGCGGCCGAAAGCAACGGAGAGACGCCCCCGACACTCCGCCGAGGGTCGCCCGCCGGGCCCCCCTCCCCCGCCCCCACGGAGACCGCCTAGTGGACATCACCTGGTACCTGGTGCTCAGCGCCATGATCTTCGCCGTGGGCGTGGCGGGCGTCCTGCTCCGCCGCAGTCCGCTGGTGATCCTGCTCTGCCTCGAGCTGATGCTGAACGCCGGCAACCTGGCGCTGCTCGCCTTCTCGCGCTCGCTCGGCAACCAGGACGGGCAGGTGTTGGCCCTGATCGTGATGGTGATCGCCGCCTGCGAGGTGGTGGTCGGCCTCGGGATCATCGTCGCCGCCTACCGACGCCGGATTCCGCTCAACGTCGACGATCTGCGCAGCCTCCGGGGATAGCGGCTTGAGCGCGACGTCCTACGGCTGGCTGGTCCTCGCCTTCCCGCTCGCGGGCAGCCTCGCGATCAGCCTGCTCTACAGGAAGCTCCCCGGGCGGAGCGCCGGCTGGATCGGGACCGCGGCGATCGGCCTCGCCTTCCTCGCCTCGATCGGGATGCTGGTCAAGATCCTCGACCTCCCGGTCGAGCACCGCCAGGTCACCGACTCGCTCTACGACTACGCGAGCGCAGCCGGGATCAACATCCGGCTCAACATCCTGGTTGACCCGCTCTCGGTCTACATGTGCCTGATCGTCAGCGGCGTCTCGATGCTGATCCACCTCTACTCGATCAGCTACATGACCTCGGACCGCGGCTTCAACCGCTTCTTCTCCTATCTCAACTTCTTCGTCTTCTCGATGCTGCTCCTGGTCCTCGCCGGCAACCTGGTCCTGCTGATCGTCGGCTGGGCCTTCGTCGGATTCGCCTCCTACGCGCTGATCAGCTTCTGGTACCGGCGCGAGACGGCGACGAATGCGGGCATGAAGGCCTTCGTCATCAACGTGATCGGCGACGTGGGGATGGTGCTCGCAGCCTTCTTCATCCTCCGGGACCTTGGGACGGTCGACCTGCTCTCGATCTTCAGCAAGGCGCCCGACACGTTCCACACCAACCAGGGCGTCGTGGTGGCGATCTGCTGCCTCCTGCTGGTCGGCGCCTTCGCCAAGTCGGCCCAGATCCCGCTCCACACCTGGCTTCCCGACGCGATGGAGGGCCCAACACCCGTCTCCGCCCTGATCCACGCGGCGACGATGGTGACCGCCGGCGTCTATCTGATCGCCCGCTTCCACCCCCTCTTCGAGATCGGCCTGACCGCCGCCGACATCGCCGCCTTCGTCGGCTTGGCGACGCTGTTGATCGCGGCGACGATCGCCTGCGTCGTCACCGACCTGAAGCGGATCATCGCCTACTCGACCATGAGCCAGATCGGCTACATGGTCGTCGGCGTCTCGATCGGCGCCTACTCGGAGGGCCTCTTCCACCTGATGACCCACGCCTTCTTCAAGGCCCTCCTCTTCATGGCGGCCGGCTCGGTGATCGGCGCGATGGCGAACCGACAGAACATCGACCTGATGGGCGGCTTCCGCAAATCGCTGCCCTTCACCTCGGCGATGATGATCATCGGTGCCCTGGCTCTGGCGGCGTTCCCGCTGACCTCGGGGTGGTTCTCGAAGGACGAGATTCTCGACTTCGCGGCCTGGCGGGGAGGCTTCTATGCGATCTTCACGATCGGCGGCTACATCGGCGCGCTCTTGACCGCGTTCTACGCCTTCCGGATCGGGTTCCGGGTCGTCTTCGGGCCGCCGTCGGAGGTCGCCCGCGACCTCGAGCAGGGGGTCCACCAGCACGTCGAGCCCCAGAATCCGGCGACCGGCGAGCCCGAGGACACCGACGTGGGGTTCCCCGGAGAGAGACACAACATCGCCGAGGACAACTGGCCTATGAAGATCGCGATGAGCATCCTCGGCTTCGGAGCCCTGTTCGCCGGCTTCATCCAGATCCCGGGGGTGGACGACGTCGTCCATCGCTTCCTGCACGGGTCCTTCCTCGACTCCCACCTCTACGAGCAGGGGCCGAGCACCACCGCCGCCTACCACGGCCTGCTGATCGGCGGCCTGATCTCGGTGCTCGGGATCGCGATCGCCTACTACGCCTACCTGCGCCGCCCGGGCACCACGGCCGCTCTCCAGAAGCGCATGCCCTGGCTCCACGACTTCCTCGAGAAGAAGTGGTACTTCGACGAGGCGATCGACATCCTGGTCGTCCGCCCGGTCCTCGCCGTCGGCCGCTGGTCCAATGCGATCTTCGAGCGCTTCGTGGTCCGGGGCCTGGTCGTCGGCGTGACGGACCTGGTCCGCGGGGCCGGCGCCGGCGTCCGCGGCGCTCAGTCCGGCTACCTCCGCTCCTACGCCCTGTTCCTGGTCGCCGGCTTCGCCGGCCTCGGCCTCTACTTCCTGCTGCAGGCGTCATGAGGAGGCTGCCGTGATCCAGATCCTGCTCTGGGCGCCGCTGGCCGCCGGTCTGGTCGCATGCGCGATGCCGCGCCGGATCGTCTGGCTTCCGCCGCTGCTGACGGCGGTGACCCGGCTCGTCCTGATGATCTACGTGGTCGCACGCTTCAATCCGTCTCTCGGCCTTCAGCACACGGTCGACGAGAGCTGGATCCCGGCGCTCGGCGTCCGCTACCAGCTCGGTGTGGACGGGATCAGCCTCTTCCTCGCGATGCTCACCTCGGTGCTCTGGCTCGCCACGACGGTGTGGTCGACGATCAACCCCCCGCAGCGGTCGAGGACCTGGTTCCTGATGCTCGGCATCGCCGAGACAGCGACGCTGGGCGCCTTCCTCGCCCAGGACCTGATCCTCTTCGTCCTCTTCTTCGACCTGATGCTGATCCCGTTCTACTTCCTGTTCGGGTCGTGGGGGACCGAGCATCCCGGGCGCCCCGAGGAGGACGAGGAGCCGATCCGCCCGCAGCCGGCCGTGATCAAGATGCTCGTCTACACGCTGGTTGGCTCGCTGCTGATGCTGGTGGGCGCGATCGCCGCCGGCATCCTCACCGCCAACGGCGGGCCGATCAACTTCAACATCTCCTACCTGGCCGCCCATCCGCTGGGGACCGGGAGCCAGTACTGGATCTTCTGGTTCTTCGCCGCCGCCTTCCTGGTGAAGATGCCCGCCTTCCCGCTGCACGCCTGGATGCCGGACGCCTATCGCGTGGCGCCGCTCCCCGCGCTGGCCCTCTTCTCAGGGGTGCTCTCCAAAGTCGGCGCATACGGATTCCTGCGGATCGTCCTCCCTATATTCCCCGCCGCGACCACGCACTTCCAGGAGGTCATCCTGATCGTCGCGGTCGCCTCGATCCTCTACGGCTCGGTGATGGCGTTCACGCAGACCAGCGCGCGCCTGGTTCTCGGCTACTCCTCGGTCGCACAGCTCGGCTTTATCACGCTCGGCATCTTCAGCCTGCGCCCCGACGGCGCCGACGGCGCGGTGCTGCAGATGGTCAACCACGGCCTGGTGATCGCGCCGCTGATGCTGATCGCCGTCGTGCTGGTGGCCCGAGCCGGGACCGATGACATCACCAAGATGGGCGGGCTCGCGATGCGGGCACCGGTGCTCGCCGCGCTCTTCCTGGTCGCGACGATGGCCCTGCTCGCCATCCCCGGCTCCTCCAACTTCATCGGCGAGTTCTACATCCTCAACGGGATCTTCCAGGAGAAGATCGTCTTCGCCTTCATCGCCGCGATCGGCATCGCGATGGCCGCCTACTACGCGCTGCGCATGTACCAGCACGCGATGCACAACCGCAAACCGGAAGGGATCGAATCGCGCGAGGTCGGTCTCTGGGACGGCGGCGTGATCGCCGCGCTGATCGCGTGCATCGTCGCCCTCGCCTTCTACCCCGGGCTGATCCTGCACCGGGCTGATCATTCGGCCGCGGCGTCGGTCGCCGCTTCGCGTCAATCCGCTCCGACTCAGGTGGCGGAGCGATGACCAGCTTCACCGCCCCCCACATCGACTACGGCGGGCTCTCACCCGTCATCGCGCTCACGGCGGGGGTGGTCGTCGTCCTGCTCGTCGGCCTGATCCCGCGGATCGGTCACTTCACGGTCGCCTCGCTGACGCTCGCCGTGCTGGCCGTCACGGCGGCCCGCTGCATCATCGAGTGGAGCACCAACACCAACCTGGTCGCGGGGGCGCTGCGTCTCGACGCCTTCGGGCTGGCCGCGACCCTGATCGCCTGCACCGCGGCGGCGATCGTCGTGCTGTTTTCCATCCGTGAGCCCGCCGCCGAGGAGGCCGGGCACGGCGCGTTCTACTCGCTGCTGCTCGGCTCGGTGCTCGGCATGACCCTGATCGCGCAGGCACAGAACCTGGTCGCCTTCTTCGTCGCCCTGGAGCTCCTCTCCATCCCGCTCTACGTCCTCTGCGCCTCGGCCCGCCGCCGGGAGGAGTCGCTCGAATCCGGGCTCAAGTACCTGATCATCGGCTCGATCGGCTCGGCCACCGTGCTCTACGGGTTCGCCCTGCTCTATGGCGCCTCGGGCTCGATGCAGTTCTCGGGGATCGCCCACGCCCTCGGCCCGGGCGGGAACGGCAACGACACTCTCGTCCTGATCGGCACGGCGATGGTGATGACCGGCCTCGCCTTCAAGACCTCCCTGGCGCCTTTCCATCAGTGGACACCGGACGTCTACCAGGGCGCGCCCACCCCGGTCACCGCCTTCATGGCGGTCGCCACCAAGGCCGCCGCCTTCATCGCCCTGGCCCGCCTCTTCGAGGTCGCTCTCGGCCCGATCGCTCACGACTGGAAGCCCGCCCTCGCCGCGATCGCGGTGATCTCGATCGCCGTCGGCAACATCGGCGCGCTCGGCCAGGACTCGCTGAAGCGGCTGATGGGCTACTCCGGCATCGCCCAGGCCGGCTACATGCTGGCCGGCGTCGTCGTGGCCACCGAGAAGGGCCTCGAGGCGCTGGTCTTCTACCTGGCCGCCTACCTGCTGATGAACCTGGCGGTCTTCGCCGTGATCGTCGCGCGCGAGCGGGAGACCGAGACGGGGGACGACATCGAGTCGGTCGCCGGGATCGGCCGCTCGCGCCCGCTGCTCGCCTGGCCGCTCACGATCGGCATGCTTGCCCTCGCCGGGATCCCGGGCACCTCGGGCTTCATGGGCAAGCTCTTCCTGATCGAGGCGACGGTCGACGGCGACTACGCCTGGCTTGGAGTCGTGATCGTGGTCGGGTCGATGGTGTCGCTGGCGTACTACCTGCGCGTCGTCGCGGCGATGTGGATGCGTCCCGGGCCGAGCACCGAGGCCATGCCGGCAATCGCGGGTGCTTCTCCCGAGGCCGACGCCGCCCCCGGACGCGAAGCGGAGGAGGCAACGTCCCGTGTGTTGGGCACCGGCCGCTGCATGCTGATCCTGGGCTCAGCCCTGATCTGCGCCGCGGCGACGGTCGTCTTCGGCGTGGCTCCTTCGCCGCTGATCGACTGGGCCGCGCACGCGGCCTCGTCGCTCGCGACCACCGTCTAGAGCCACCCCACGGCCGATGAGAATCCCGGCATCGCCGGGTCTTTACCTTCAGTGGAGATGCCCACGGCGCGGTCGATCCAGCGCACCTACCTGATGCTCATGCTGGGGAACACCCTGGCGACCTCGCTGATCTGGGGCATCAACACGATCTTCCTTCTCGACGCGGGGCTCAGCAACCTCGAGGCCTTCGCGGCAAATGCGTTCTTCACCGCCGGCATGGTCATCTTCGAGATCCCCACCGGGATCGTCGCCGACACGATCGGCAGGCGGACTTCCTATCTGCTCGGCACGCTGACGCTCTCGGCGGCGAGCCTGGTCTACGTGCTGCTCTGGCAGGTCGGGGCGCCCTTCTGGGGGTGGGCGGCGGTCTCACTCGGCCTGGGCCTGGGCTTCACCTTCTTCTCCGGCGCGGTCGAGGCCTGGCTCGTCGACGCGCTGACAGCCACCGGCTACACCGGCGACCTGGAGACGGTGTTCGGCCGCGGCCAGATCGTCACGGGCATCGGGATGCTGACCGGGTCGATCGCGGGCGGCTTCCTCGCGCAGCAGGTCAGCCTCGGCTTCCCCTTCGTGCTGCGCGGAGTGATCCTGATCGTCATGTTCGCCGTGGCGTTCAGGCTCATGCACGACGTAGGCTTCACGCCGGTGAAGGGCGGGCGACCGCTGACCGAGATGAGGAAGATCGCCTCCAACTCGGTCGACTACGGTTGGCGCGTCCCCGCGGTCAAGTGGCTGATGGTCGAGGCGCTGTTCACCGGCGGCGTCGGGATCTACGCGTTCTACGCGCTGCAGCCGTACCTGCTCCAGCTCTACGGCGACCCCCACGCCTACCAGGTGGCGGGCCTGGCGGCCGCGATCGTGGCCGCCGCCCAGATCCTCGGTGGCATCGCGGCGCCCCGCATCCGCGGGCTCTTCCGCCGCCGCACCTCCGCGCTGCTCCTGATGGCCGCCGCGAGCGCCGTGACGCTCGTGCTGGTCGGATCGGTCAAGAGCTTCTGGCCCGTGATCGGGCTGACCACCATCTGGGGGCTGCTCTTCGCGGCGACGATGCCGATCAGGCAGACCTACATCAACGGGATGATCCCCTCGCAGCAGCGGGCGACGATCCTCTCCTTCGACTCGATGATGTCCTCGACCGGAGGGGTCTGGACGCAGCCGGTGCTCGGCAAGGCCGCCGACGCCTACGGATACCCGACCTCATACGTGATCTCGGGAGCGATCGGCGTCCTCGCGGTGCCCTTCCTCGCGCTCTCCCGGCGTCAGGACAACCCGGCGGACACGCTCGACGTGGCCGAGGCCGAGCCGGTCCCGCAGCCGGCCTGACGAAGCACTCGGGCGACGATCTAGCCGGTCAGTCGGAATCGCGTCTTGGCGTTCGAGGTGTTCCCGTAGCCATCGGTGGCCGTCGCGGTGACGACGACCTTCCACGCCCGGCCCTTGGCGAGCGCCGCTCTGATCTTCTTGCGTGCCGTCTTCGAGAACCTGAGTTTGATCCTGGTCCTGGCCTTCGCCTCGAGCGAGGCCGTGTTCTTCTTGGCATCCAATGCCTGGGAGAGGGCCCTGGAGCCCCGCGAGGAGCGGGCGCTCCCCGCCGGGATCAGCTTCGCGCCGAGCTTGACGCTGGCGGCCTTGTCGACCATGTCGGTGACGGCGGCCTTGGCGAGCCTCTGCTGGTCCTTCGCCCTCAGCTTCTGGACCGGCTTGGGTTGCGCCTCGACACGGAAGGCACCGCGCATGAAGGGATGGATCCGGCAGAAGTACGTGTAGGTGCCGGACGGCAGGTCCTTGGGGGTCTTCCAGGAGTCGGTGTCGGCAGCGGGTTCACCCGCGAGACCGCCGTCGTTCCCGTTGAATCCGAGCTCCCCCGAGTCGAAGGTCACGGGCCCGTTGGCGATCGGGTAGGCGACGCCGGTCCTGGCGTTACAGGGGTCCTGGCACGCCGTGATCGTGTGGAAGGCGTTCACGCTCGGGACGGCATCGGAGTTGTGGAAGGTCAGCGTCTGGCCCGGCTGGATCGTGGGGACGCTGAAGCCGGCGTTCGGAGGGGCCTGGTAGGTGAAGTCCTGGATCCCGATCGTGCGGCCCGGCACCGGTGCGCTGGGTATCGCGAACGGGTCCACGGCACCGGTGGGTTGTCCGCCGTGGTTGTCGTTCTCGCTCAGGTGCGTGTGGGTGAGCACCTCCGTCTGCGGGATCGTCTTGTCCTGCGCGTCCTTGCCTCCGACATTGGTGCCGTTGTAGACGGCGACGGGCATGATGCCCATCACCTCGTACCAGTCGGCTCTTCGCGTGTCGTAGGTGGCGTGCACGCTCACATGGTCCCCGGCTGGGACCTTCACTCGCCAGTTGTTTCCATCCGTCGCGCCCATGGCGACGTCCCAGGAGACCTCCCCCGCCGGCTCGTAGTAGTGGGCGTCGGACGTGAAGAGGGTGTTGGTTCCGATCCCGTCGCGTTTGTCTCGCAACTGGGTGTCGAGGCCGCCCGGGTGGAGATGCCCCGCGGTCTCGATCAGCGTCACGTCCTGGCCCGGGGTCCAGCTCTGGGCCTTCCCGAGACATCCGTGGGTGCCCTTCGGGCGGCCGAAGGGCCCGCACGGTCCCCGATCCGCGGCCGGTGCCTGATCGGGGAACGTGTAGGTGCCGTTGTGCCCATCGGAGCGCAGGGCGTCGAACACCGGATAGACGCTGGGATCCCCCGCGACGTCCAGCCACTTGGTGTGCACGGGTTTGATCGAGGGGGCGTCGGGTGAGTCATCGGGGACGAAGTCGACCCGCCAGACCACGTACACCTGCGCCGGCTTCGCGACGAGGTCGTGCAGCATGTCGTTGAGGATCCAGGAGTCGCCGGGGTGGCTGGGCCAGCCGAAACCCTGAGGAAGCTGCTGGATGGTCTTCTCCTCGCCGACCGCGAATTGCGGGTTGCCGTTGACGAGCCAAACGGCATGGTGCAGGTGCAGGACGTCGACCGGGGGAACCGTCCCATCGGCATAGATGAACTCCGGATCGAAGCGGGTGATGTACCCGTCCTGTTGCGGCCAGAGCTTCTGGGTGCCGTCGTTCGCCGGCCGGAGTTTGATGATGTTCTGGCCAGGCCGGATCGTGATCGGCCCGTAGCAGTAGGTGATGTGCTGGACGCCCTGGTAGTCGACGTGCGAGATTTCGCCCGGCTTGTTCGCGATCGTCGGGCAGCCGCCGTCCACCCCCGCGCTTGCCGCGGGTGGAACCAGCAGCAGCGCGGCGAACGCGCTGCTCAGCACCACCAACCAAATGCGTTTCCCAGGACGGACTGAAGCCTCCATGCTTCCCCCCCTTCTCCGCAAAGGAAGGTATCAGGCGGCGGAGGCCATTCCGCGCCCCCGCCTGACCGAGGCGCCCGCCGAACCGGGAGGATGTCCGGCCCTTGGGCGTCCTCCTCACCATCGCGGCCATCGCGATCTCGAGCACCGCCGGGATCGCCGCGGAGCAACGCTGGCCCGCCCAGGCGGTGCGGGTGGCTCGGCGCCTGCTGGTGCTCTCCCTCTACACGCTGGTCCCATTCATCGTCTTCTTCAACCTGAACCGCGCTCACCTGAATGCGAACGTGACCGGCGGCCTGCTGGTCGGCTGGGTCGCGATCCTCTTGGCGGCGGCACTGGCCTGGCTCGTCAGCCTGCGGCTGCTTCGCCTGGCGCGCCCGTCGGCCGGCTCGGTGATCGTCGGGACCCTCGCCCCCAACACCGGTTATCTGGGCTACCCGCTGTGCGCCTCCCTGCTGGGCTTCCACGCGCTGGGGCAGGCGGTCGTCTACGACGTGGTCGTCTCGATCCCCAACCTGCTGCTGTTCGGTTTCGGCATCGGGGCGGCGTTCGGCACGAAGGCCGGCGAGGGCCCGAGGGACCGGCTGATCGCCTTCTTCACCCGTAATCCGCCGCTCTACGCGGCGATCCTGGCCCTGCTCGCGCCTGATTCCTGGGCGCCGGACACCCTGGTCGACATCTCCCGCGGCGTCGTGGTCGCCCTCCTTCCGATCGGCTTCTTCGCGGTCGGTGCCGTCCTCGCCGAGGAGGTCGAAGTCACCACAAAACGGGTCTCTCCTCGGCTTCGCCCGCGGAGCGCCCTCGCATATGGGCTCGGCACGCCACTCGACCCGCCGGTCGGGGCGACGATCCTGCTGCGCCTGGTCATCGCGCCGGGGTTGCTGCTGCTCCTCTCGCTTCCGTTCATCGACCTGCCGGGCCCCTACCTGCTGCTGGCGGCGATGCCCTGCGGCGTGAACACGCTGCTGGTGGCGCACGTCTATGGACTGGACTCCAAGCTGGCCGCGCAGGCGGTGGCCTGGACGACGGCGATCGCGGTAGTTGCGGCTTTGGCCGCCCAATCGATCTGGGGATAGATCTACGATGGCTCGCTCGTGCGCTACCCGGTCGAGGAATTCACGGAAGAGGAACGGAGGCTCCTCTCCCCCCACTTCACCAACCTCGACCGACCCGTCTTCGCGCTGGTCAACCTCCCGGAGACGATCAAGGGTGCGCTCTTTGCCAGGTACTCGCGCTACCCGGGGACGCTGCGGCGGCTCTACCTGGACGAGTTCGCGTCGGATGTGCCCGAGGGGGGCCGCCCCTTCGAGGGCGAGGAGGGCGAGCGCGCCGCCGGCCTCTACGAGCGCGTCTTCATGGGCTACGGCGACGACTCGATCGCCCAGGTGGGCGGGGCGCACGTGGCGTGCGAGTGGGTCTCCAACGTGCTCACCAAGGTCCTCCAGCGCGGCCGGCTCGCGGCCTATCTGGAGCAGTCGACCCGCTACATCCCGTACGACCAGCGCCTGCCGGAGTCCGGGGGCGGCGGCTATCGCTTCTATCGCGATGACGAGCTCGGCCCCGAGTACGCGACGGCGATGGACGAGATCTTCGCGATCTACTCCCGCTCACTCGCCCAGGTCAGGGAGTGGGCCGCCGAGCGCTGGCCGCGCGGCGACGAGCCGGAGGCCGCCTGGGAGCGGTCGATCAAGGCGAAGGCCCTCGACCTGCTGCGCGGGCTGCTCCCAGCCGCAACGCTGAGCCATGTCGGCATCTTCGCCTCCGGACAGGCCTACGAGCAGCTCATGCTGCGGATGCTCGCCTCCCCGCTGCCGGAGTCGCGGCACTTCGCCACGATGATCCTCGAGGAGCTCAAGAAGGTGATGCCGAGCTTCGTGGCGCGCGTCGAGCGACCGGACCGCGGCGGTGAGTGGGTCTCCTACCTCGAACGGCGCCGAGAGGCCGCCGAGCGCTGGGTCTCCCGCATGGGCCTCGATCGCGCCGAGGGCGACGACGTCCCCTCCGTCGAGCTGATCGACGTCGAGGGATCCGAAGACGACCTGATCGCGGCCTCGCTGTTCGAATCGTCAGCGACGTCCGAGCGCGCCATCCTCGACCGCGTCCGGACCCTCCCGCCCGACGAGCAGGCCGAGATCATCGCCGACCTGGTCGGCGAGCGGCCGAACCGCCGTCACCGCCCCGGCCGCGGCTGGGAGGCGGTGCGGTACCGCTTCGAGATCGTCTCGGACTACGGCGGCTTCCGCGATCTGCAGCGCCACCGGATGCTGACCTGCCAGTGGCAGCGCCTCAGCCCCGATCTGGGCGCCGGTATCCCCGCGGAGGTGCGCGAGGCGGGCGCGGGCCCCGAGTACGAGCGAGCGCTCGAGATCTCGCGGACCGAGTACGAAAGGCTCGTCGCCGCTGGCATGCCGGACGCCGCGCCGTACGCGCTCTGCCTCGGCTACCGGATCCGTTACCTGCTCGACCTGAACGCCCGCGAGGCCATGCACCTGATCGAGTTGCGCTCCGGCCGCGAGGGGCATCCGACCTATCGCGCCGTGGCCCAGGCGATGCACGAGCGCATCGCCTCGGTCCATCCGGCGATCGCCGCGGCGATGACGCACGTCGATGCCTCCACCGAGCCACGGCTCGAGCGGATCATGAGCGAGATCCGCACCCACCGGAAGAGTGTCGCGGCCGAGGCTGAGCCAGAGGCCTCGGACGCCCCGCCGGGCGTCAGCGCGCTGGGCTAGGCACCGGCCAATCCGAAAGCCCTCATTTTCCGTAGTTGACCACAAGTCAATGCACCGTACGATGCCGAGGGTGAAGGGAGCGAGAGCCCTGGCGAGCGGGATGCTCGTCCTGGTGGCGATCTGCGCCGTGCCGGCGTTCTCGGCTGCGCAGGACACAGGCACCACGACGGAGACCACGACGACGTCCACCGCGCCGGCGGACCCGGCAACGCCCGTGGATCCAGGCGGGTCGACGTCCACCGCACCGACGGCGTCGGGGGGGCCGGGCGCGGGAACTCCGACTGAGCCGCGGGACCAATCTGGGACGGCGTCCACGCCGATCGGCGACAGGTTGCCCGCGACCGGCCCCCCCGGCGGCGGCGACGCCAAGGCGCACAAGGCTGCCTCGACCAGCGTCACGATGGGCGACTTCTTCTTCAGCGCCGCATCCGTGACGGTCAACGTCGGCGACACCGTTACCTGGCACAACTCAGGCCAGGCGCCACATACCGCCACAGCCAACGACGGGAGCTTCGACACCGGGACGATCAACTCCGGCGGCAGCGGATCCCATACCTTCAACTCGCCTGGGACCTTCAGCTACATCTGCACTATCCACCCGAACATGAAGGGGACGGTGCGGGTTCTGAGCTCCAGCGGCGGCGGCAGTGGCGGCGGTACGAGCTCGAGCACCTCGGGAACGTCGGAGTCCTCCGCGGTCGCGTCGCCGAACGCAGCCGGGACATCCACCACGCTGCCGATGACCGGAATGGCGGTCGGAGCGCTCGCCCTGGTCGGAGCTGCACTGCTCGCCTCGGGGCTCCTCGCCCGTCGCGCCGGGGACGAGTCCCGGCGCCGCTGGTTCTCGCACCTCTAGTCTCGCCGGAGTGCTCCACCACGTCTCACTCGAGATCCCTCCTGCTGAGGCCGACCGCTCGGTGGAGTTCTGGCGCCTGCTCGGCTTCGAGGAGGTCCCGGCCGCCGACGTGCTCGGCGACTCGGTTCGCTGGCTGGAGCGCGACGCCACGCAGATCCACCTGATCCTCACCGAGAGCCACACCGCACCCGCCCTCGGTCATGCCGCCGTGGTCGCCCCCGATCACGCCGAGGCCAAGCAGCGACTCCGCGCCGCGGGCTTCACCGTGGAGGACACCCGCCAGCTCTGGGGGGCCGATCGCGCCTTCGCGATCGCACCGGGAGGGCACCGGGTGGAGTTGATGGCGTTTCCGCCTCCGCCGAAAAGCTAGCGACGCCGCTTTCGCTTCTTGCGCCGCTGCCCCTGTGTCTCGCCGTTGGGCGCCTGGGGAGGCTCCTCGCCCGGATCGCCCTCCTCGGGCAGGGACGCCTCCGAGACCTCTCGCCCGCTCCCCTCGACCGTCCCCGATCCGCCGGGCTCGGCCGCCGGCGGCCCGAGATCGTCCTCTCTTGGCTGCCACGGGATCGCCTCGCCCGCCTCCCAGGCGGGCGGCAGCGGGGGTGGCCAGACCCCGAGCAGGATCAGTCCGACCACCGCGAACCAGAGCACCAGGACGGCGAAGCCGACGGCGCCGAGCAGGATGAGACCGACTCCGGCGACTATCCCGGCCACGCCCCCGTAGCGAGTCAGAAGTCCGGTGCGCATGCACCAGAGGCTCGTGTAGATCAGCCCGAAGACCAGCGCGAGCCTGCCGATGAAGCCGATGAGCCCACCCGCCACAAGCAGCGTCGTGTGCTTGTTGATGTGGTCGGCCAGGTTCTCCCGCGCGTTGCTCCCGGCCTGGGTCGGGGTTACCGGCGTCGAGACGGTCGTTGTCGTCCCGTTCAGGTTGATCGTGGTCGATCCGGTCGGAGTGGTGGTGGTCGCCGTCGTCCCGGTCTTGGTCCCCTGCGCGGGCGTGGCCTGGGCCTGCTCCGCCTGCTGGCGGGCCTGCTGCACCGCGGCGGGCTCCTGGTCGTGGAACTTCTGGGCTGCCTGGGTGCTGCCGATCGAGGAGATGGCCGCGCCGAGTCCGAGCGCCGGCGGACCGAGCACGATCAGTGCCAGGAACGCGGGTCGAACGCGCTGCGCTCGGCCCGCGACGGCTCGGAACAGGAACGTCAGCGGGATCGCGAACAGCGCCAGGCCGACGCCCAGGAGGATCGAGGTGTAGACCAGCCGGTCCGCATGCGCGTGCTCGAACACGAGCTGGTCGGCGTCGGAGTTGCCGCTCGGCGGATTCAGGCCGGCCTGCTGCAGGACGATCGAGGCCGCGACGATGAGCGCGCCGAGCAGCGCGGCGAAACCGGCGCGCTTGATCCAGGTGGACTGGAAGCCGAGGAGCTCCTCCTTGCTCGGGAGGGGACGGCCTGGGGTGGGCGGCACCGCGTTCACGAGGTCGGCAGTCTCCCAGTATCTTGGCCGCGGTGCCGCTTATCTCCCGCCAGACCGGGCCGATCGCCGTCTACGGAGCCACCGGCTATACCGGCCGACTGGTCGTCGCCGAGCTCGTCCGGGCCGAGGCGGACTTCGTCGTCTCCGGCCGCAGCGCCGAGAAGCTGGATGCGCTGAGGCGGGACCTCGAGCTCGACGCCCCCGCCAAGCCGGCCCGGATCGAGGACCCCTCCTCCCTGCGCGAGCTGCTCTCGGACTGCGCCACGGTGATCGACTGCGCCGGTCCTTTCGTCAAGTTCGGCGAGCCGGTCCTGGCCGCCGCGGTGGAGGCCGGAACCCACTACCTGGACACCACCGGCGAGCAGCCCTACATGAGGATGGCCTTCGAGCGCTACGGCCCCGGCGCCGCCCGCGCCGGGGTGGCCGTGATCCCCGCGATGGGCTTCGACTACGTGCCCGGCGACATGCTCGCGTCCCTCACCGCCGAGGGCATGGGCGAGCTCGACGAGCTGGCGCTGCACTACTGCTGGCGGGACTTCGCACCGAGCCAGGGAACCGCGCGGACCACGCTCGAGATGATCGGCGGCAGGGACGTCGAGTGGCGGAACATGGAGTGGGTCGATTCGAAGGGAGGCGTCTCCCGCGGGACGTATGACTTCCCGGAGCCGTTCGGCCGCCAGCGGATGTTCCGCTACCCGTCCGGCGAGCAGATCACCGTGCCGCGTCATATCGCGACCCGCAACGTGCGGGCATCGATGAACGCGGGCGCCTTCTCGAGCGACCGCCTGGCGCCGGTCTTCAGCGCGATGGTCCGCCCGGCCGGCCTGGCCATGCGGACGCCGCTGAAGCGACTCGCGAACGCCGCCATCTCACGGCTCCCGGAGGGGCAGACTCCCGAGCAGCGCGAGAGACAGACCTGGGCCATCGTCTGCGAGGCGAAGCGCGGCGAAATCGAGCGCGAGGGCGTGATTACCGGCAGGGACGTCTACGGGCTGACCGCGGCGGCGATCGTCCAGGGGGCGCTGCTCACCTCACGCAGGGGCTTCGAGGGTCGCGGCGGCCTGGCGCCCTCCCAGGCCTTCGACTCGAAGCACTTCCTCGAAGGGCTCGAGCGGTTCGACGTCCACTGGCGGGTCTTCGAGGCCAACGCCCCAGTCGCGGTCGAGGTCTAGCGTGGACCGGCAGATCGGACTTCCCACCCGCAAGGGGCGGACGGTCAGCCTCGAGGAGGGGGCCGCTCCGGGTTCGGCGCGCTGCCCGGCCTGCGGCGAGCCTCTCTTCGTCTGGCTCGAAACGGAGGGTTATGGCCCGCTCGAGGATCAGGTGATCGATCGCTGCGAGAACTGCGGCTTGGTGGTCGTACGCGATGCGGTGCCGACGCCGGACCATGCGGTCGACGAGCTGCTCCTCGGGCGCCAGGAGGACGACGAGGGCGGAGTGTCCGTGCGAGCCGACAACGCCGCCAGCCTGCAGGCCTGGCTGGGGGCGGAGAACTGGGCTGCGCTTCGGCCCGGCGGCCGCGCGATCCACCCGACCCCCCGGGCCGCCCGCCTGCTGCTGGCGCGCCGCGGTCTCGAGGTGCGCCGCATCCGGCACCTGATCAGGCCCGGGATGGCATCGATGTGGCAGACGCTCCTCAACCTGCTCACCTTTCACCGTGACTTCGCCTCGGAGGCGGCCTCGGGCCGGCTCCGCCCGGTAACCGGACGCGGCCGAGGCGCCTTCTGGATCGACGCGGTCGTGACGGTGCTCGCCGCAATCCCGACCGCAATCATCGCCGTCCTCCTGGAGAGCGGAGCGGTCGTCGCTCGCCGCGGCGGGGCGATCGAGATCCGGGCGGAGCGACTGCCCTCTACGAGCTGAGCTCGGCCACGATCGAGGCGACCTCGGCGAGCGCGCCGACGTGCGGAGGTGCCTCGGGGGAGCTGACCTGGTGTGCGGTGCTCTCGCCGAGCCGCGCCGCCAGCGACTGGGCGGCCTCCCGCAGCAGCCGCGGCGTCGACTCGGCGGTGACGATCGCTGAGGGGCGATCCGCACTGGCAAGGCGCGGCAGGGGCATCCGCCAGGCGGCGGGAATTCCCAGTTCGGCAATCGCGCTTCGCGGCCGGGCCCGTGCGGCCTCCGCCGTCGGCTCCGGCAATCGGCCCACCCCCGGGCCGAGCGCGGGCAGCGCCCCCGAGAGGTAGACGTCGATCACGTTCTCGCGGGCGGTGGCGGCGATCTCGATCCGATGGCGGTCCTCGGAGAGAGCCGCGGTGGCGAGCGGCGTGACCTGGAGCAGGATCGGTTCGATCAGGACCGCGGCGGAAACGAGCTCGGCTCGCCGCAGCATCAGATCGAGGGCGATCACCCCTCCCAATCCCGCCCCGCAGACGATCGCCGGCTCGTCAGCCGTCCCCTCGAGCACGACCGCCGCGTCCTCGCTCTGCTCCTCGACGGTGGTGCGGCGGTAGTCGTCCGGCTCGCTGGATTCGCCCCAGCCGCGGCGGTCGTACGCGATCGAGCGGAACCCGAAGGACAGCGCCTCCGCCAGCGGGGCCCAGACCGCCTTCGTGGCGGCGGTCTCGTGGATCAGCAGGACCGGGGTCCCGCGGCCGCGCTCGCTCCAGGCGATGTCGACGCCGCGAGCCTCGAGGGTCGGCACGGTTCCTAGACGTTGCGCCAGATCCGGCTGATCAGCGGCAGTGCCAGCGCTCTCGGACTGTGCTGGCCGGCCAGCGCCGTGGCGCGGTTGAGCGTGCCCGGGACGACGACTCGCCGGTCGTTGGCTGCGCCGTCGATGGCGTGCTGGGCGATCTCCTCGGCCGACATCCAGACCATGCTCGGGGTGCGGTCCTCGACCCCGCCGAACCCCGCGACCTCGGTGAACTCGGTCTTCACCGGTCCTGGGCAGACGGCGGTCACGGTGACGCCGGTGCCGCGCAGCTCGGTGCGAATCGCCTCACTGAAGGAGAGGACGAACGACTTGGTCGCGGCGTAGACCGCCGACCCGGGCAGGGGCTGGAACGCGGCCGTCGAGGCGATGTTGATCACGCCGCCGCGCCCCCGGTCGACCATCCCGGTCAGGAAGCGGCTGGTCAGGTCGACGACGGCGGTGATGTTGAGCTCCACCATCTCGACCATGCGCTCGCGCGGGCTGGTGGCGAAGTCCGCCTGGTGGCCGAAGCCGGCGTTGTTGACCAGGACGTCGACGACCCGGGCGCGGCTGCGCAGCTCATCCACCAGCCGGTCGCGGCCCTCGGGCGCACCGAGGTCGGCGGCGATCACCTCGGCGGACACGCCATAGGAAGAGGTCAGCTCGGTCGCAAGCGTCCTCAGGCGCTCCTCGCGCCGGGCCACGAGCGCGATGGAATGGCCGCGGGAAGCCAGCTCCTTGGCGATCGCCGCGCCGATTCCGGATGACGCCCCGGTGACCACCGAGGTGCCGGCCACCGATGGCTCGGGAAGCCCCACTCAGTCCTGCAGGCCCTCGCGGGCCTCTCTGACCAGCGTCACAGCCTCGGGGAAGACGATCCGGATGGCGTCTCGGACCTGGACGGCCTGTTCGTCGCTCGATCCGGTCAGCTCCATCGAGCTGATCGCGGCGACCGTCATCTCCACCGCCAGCTTGATTGCGTTGTCGGCCCAGGCGACCTTCTGAGCTCCCTGCATCTGCTCCTGGAGCTCCTCCATCCGCCTGCGCATCTCCTCGGGATCGCCGAAGAGCCCACCGAAACCTTCCATGGCTTCGATCATAGACCGGTCACCGATCCGGCACTCATGTTCGCCTCCCGGCACGGCCCTCGCGAGAGCGTGCGCCGGTGGACTCCGCTGCAGGGCCCCAGCGAGGCGCCGCCTCGATCGAGTACGTCGCCCTCGCGGGGATGATCGGGATCCTGATCGTCACCGCCCTCGCCGCACTGGTGGCGTCGCCACCCAACCGGGGCGAGCGCGAACTGGGCGAGATGCTCGCCCGCCGGATCGCGTGCACCCCGCGGTATCCGGTGCCGTGCGGCCGGAATCCGCTGGCGCTCGCCTACGGCTTCCCGCTCGGCAAGCTCGTCCGGAGCCTGGCTCCCGCCCCGGCGGCCAGGGACGGCGAGCTCCCGGTCGACTTCCGCTACTGCCGGCAGCCGAGCTGCGCGGCGCCCGGATCAGACCCCGGCCTCACCGCATCGCGCCGCCGCGTCACCGAGTTCACCGTCGTCGAGGACCTCCGCCGCTCGGGCGGGCCGGTCCGGGTCACCTACTGGCTCTACCGCCCCGGATTCGCCTGGGAGCGGATCGTCCGGACCGCCGGCGCGGCGGAGATCCAGAGCGCGTCCCACCTCCGGCTCAGCCTCGAGGACACACCCGCCCTCGTCCCGCTGGAGACGCTCCCCGGCAAGCATCACTACCCCTTTTCCCGCGGCGAAGAGCCACCGTGGCGCTGGCGGCTTCCCTCCCGCCCGGCGGGCTAGGCCTTCGCGTGCTGCTCGGCCTCCCGGCTCGCGCTCCGGATCAGGCTTCGCCAGTTGGTCGTCCGGAAGACGAAGATCAGGGCCAGGGTGCCGAGGATCGCCGTCCATGCCGCTACCGCGATCTGCTGGCCGACCGAGTAGGTGAGCACGGCGATCGGGCCCGGGCCCACCAGGGTGGCGACGAGGAGCGCCTGCTGGGCGCCGGCGCCGCCCGGGGTCAGCGGCAGGAGCGTCGCGATGGTCTGCACGCTCATCACCAACATCACGTTCTGGAAAGAGCCTCCGATGTGGAAGGCGTCGAGGAAGAACCAGAAGGCGAAGAAGCGCAGGACCCAGCCGAACCCCTGCCAGGAGGCGACCGTCTTCAGGTAGAGGCTCGGAGTCGCCAGGACGATGGCGCCCTGCTTGACGCGGTCCCAGAATGCCTCGACGCGCCGAGCGAGCAGCACGAAGGCGACGACGGCCACGATGGCAAGCGCAGTCAGCGTGAAGACGAGGAAGTCCGGGTGCTGGGCCCAGAAGGCGATGTCGAAGGCGGGCAGGTCGGGTAGCTCGGGCGGCTTCGGCAGCAGGCCCTGCGTGAGGGCGTAGACGAACACCAGGATCCCGGCCGAGGTGTCGAAAACGGACGCGACGAAGAAGGAGGAGACGACGGTCGGATAGGTCGAGCGGCGGATCGAGCGCTTGGCGAGGAAGATCTTCACCGCATCACCGACCCGGGCCGGGATGACGCTGTTCATCCCCGCGCCGATCAGGTACGCGGCCGCGATCCGCGGGAACGGAACCTTGCGGTCCGGGTAGGACGCCACGAGTGTGTTCCGCCAGGCGCGGCTCCTTGCCAGCAGGTGGGCGAGATAGAGGACGAGCGCGATCGCCATCGAGGGCCAGGCGATCTCCGAGAGACGGTGGAAGAACTCCTGGGCGCCGTGCTGGAAGCTGTCGAAGCTGGCGCCCAGGTCCACCCCGAGGGGGATGGCCATCAAGCTTTGTCCACGGCGCGATAGCCCTCTGCGTTGAAGAGCGCGCCGAGCAGGAACGCCAGGTTGCCGAGCCAGAGCCAGATCAGCAGCGAGATCATCGCGCCGAGAGTGCCATAGGTCTTGTCATAAGAGCCGAAGTGGGAGACGTAGAGCGTGAAGAGAAGGGAAATGGCGAACCACAGGATGGTCCCGACCACCGCGCCGGGCAGCACAGAGCGCAACGAGCGGTCCCCCGGCAGCGGCGTGCGGCGCGGCCCGAGCGCGTAGACGATCGCGAAGGCGGTGAGCAGCGCGGCGGCGCCGATCGGCCAGCGCAGGTAGCCGACCAGCCCTTTGACGAAGCTGGGGAATCCCGCCGCATCGGCGATCGAACCGAACAGCGGGCCCGCCAGGACGACGGATACGAACGCGACGAAGATCAGCAGGGTCAGCAGGAGGGTCAGCCCCAGGCGAACGCCGAGGTTGGGCAGGAAGTCGCGGCCCTTCGGCACGCGGTTGATCGCCTCCAGCGAGCGCATCGACGCCCCCATCGCACCCGAGGCGGAGTAGAGCCCGAGGACGATTCCCACGACCAGCAGCAGGCCCGCGTCGCTCCGATTCGAGACTGCGTCGCGAAGCGCGCTGTTGATCGTGTCGACGGCCGTCCCCGGCGCCGCGTCGCGCAGAGTGTTGACGATGCTCTCGTAGGTCTGGGGATAGCTCCCCAGCAGGGAGATCAGCGCGACGACCACCAGAAGCCCGGGAAAGAGCGAGAGGATCGAGTAGTAGGTCTGCGCTGCGGCTCGATCGGTGACCTGCACCTCGCCGAAGCGGCCATAGATCGCCTTCGCCATGGCGACCCATTCGGCTCTACCAGACGGCATCGTGCGCCTCCATCACACCGAGCGCCGACTCGACGTGGAGGCCCATGAGGGTGCCGCTGAAGGTGCCGAGCGGAGCCTCGTAGTCCGAGCGCGCCAGGAGCGGGATGCCCTCTTGATGCGAGCGCTCGGTCTCCGCGCTGAAGTTGAGCCGCGACTCGTCCTCGAAGTGGATCGAATCGAGCCCCTGGAACCGGACGGGCCCGGGCTCGGTGGGCTCGCCCGCCACCCAGATCGTCCGCTCGCTCGAGCTCGGAGGATCGTTGATGCCACTGACCAGGTTCCAGGCGAAGGAGCGCCCGTCGGTCGCAGTGCCGACGCCGGCCGACCACTTCCACGACGTGTAGCGCGGGTGGTAGCCCGCCGAGTCGTCCTCGACGCCCAGTCCCTCCAGCCTGTTGGTTCTGCGCCCAATGCGGATCTCACCGTGGACCGGCATCCCGGCCGCCTTTCTCGTCCACGTGTACCCGCCCTCGCCGTTCGGGCACATGCATTCGATCGGGTTGCCGTCGGAGAGCTCGAGGTCGAACTCGATGTTCCCGGCCCGGACCTGGACCGAGCGCCCCCGCATCTCGACGTCGCGCCGGCGCCCCGGGAGGTTGCGCCGCGTTCGCTCCCAGAGCCTTCTGCGCTCGCGATCCCAGAGGCCCCAGAACGACATCGAGACCGGTCCGACCTGGGCCACCGCCGCGAACGCCATCAGGTTGCCGTCGAACGCGCCGACCCACCTCCACCGCTTGCGAAGCCGTCTGCCGTTCAGCAGCGGCATGGGCGCCGGGGGCACCGCCAGGCGCGGTCGATCGTCCTCCCGGCCACGCCACGGGAGCCGAGCCAGCTCGGCGGTGGTCTCGTCAGGCGTCAAGCGAAGGTGCGGAGGATCTCCCCCGCGATCTGCTCACCTCGGTCCTCCTGCAGGAAGTGCGCGGCACCCTCGATCTTCACCTGCTCGGCGACCGTCGGCATCCAGCCGATGAACCGCTCGCCCGACCGCGGGTACGGGAAGACGGGGTCGCTGTCCGAGAAGGCGACTAGCGCGGGCTTGTCCCACCGCCCCAGGGCGTCCACGACGTCGCGCATCTGCTTGGCGCCGCCCGCGTCCTCCTCGATCGGGACCAGGAGC
>CAWJJG010000001.1:0-474529 GCA_963843085.1 uncultured Solirubrobacterales bacterium | reverse complement strand
ACGAGAAGGACCCGTTCGACATCAGGGACCTGATCGCCACCACCGTCGATGCGGATTCGTTCCTCGAGGTGCACGGCCGCTCGGCGAAGGAGGTCGTGGTCGGCTTCGCGCGGCTCGATGGCCGGGTGATCGGGATCGTGGCCAACCAGCCGAAGGTGAAGGGCGGGGTGCTCTTCGTCGACTCGGCCGACAAGGCGGCGCGGTTCATCATGACCTGCAACGCGTTCAACGTGCCGCTGCTCTTCCTCGCCGACGTGCCCGGGTTCATGATCGGCAAGGACGTCGAGCGGCAGGGGATCATCCGTCACGGCGCCAAGATGATCAGTGCGGTCTCCGAGGCCACCGTGCCCAAGCTCTCGGTGGTGGTGCGGAAGGCCTACGGCGCCGGCCTCTACGCGATGGCCGGCCCCGCCTTCGAGCCCGATGCGTGCCTCGCCTTTCCGCAAGCGCAGATCGCGGTCATGGGGCCCGAGGCGGCCATCAACGCGGTCTTCTTCAACCAGATCCAGGCAATCGAAGACCCCGAGGAGCGCAGCCGGTTCGTCGAGGGGAGGCGGGAGGAGTACTCCGAGGACATCGACATCCTCCACCTTGCCTCGGAGCTTGTCGTGGACTCGGTGATCAGACCCGATGCGCTGCGGCGGGAGCTAGTTCAGCGGTTCGCGCTCGCCGCGAGCAAGGATCGTGGTTTCGCGGACCGGCGCAACCCAGTCACGCCCGCCTAGCTCCCCCGACCGGGCACGGCGCTTCGGGAGGCGGACGAGCGACTCGGTCTCGGCATCCCAGAGCTTCAGGCGGAAGGTGTGGAAGCTGCTGCCGATTGGGACGACGGCGTGCGCTCGCATCCGGTGCCCCTCGTGCGCGGCGCGCAGGTTGTAGTTCGGGATCCTCGCGCTCAGGTGGTGGACGTGGTGGAGTTCGCATTGCCGACCATCCAGGCCAGGGGGCGCGGGAGGTCGAGGTACGAGCTGCCCTGCAGGGCGGCGAGCTCGAACCGCCAGCCCTCCGGCTCGGAGTAATAGGTCTCCTCGTACTGGTGCTGGATGTAGAGCATCCAGGCGGCGATCGCCCCCCCGGCGAGCAGGGTCGTGCCCTGGATCGCCACGAAGGTTCCCCAGCCGACGACCGAGGACCAGCCCACCACCCAGACCACGAGCGCCAGGTTGGTCGCGACGACGCTCGCGAGGATCCTGGGCGTCATGCCTCGCTGCGGGAAGCGGCGCTCGACCAGGAAGACCAGGCTCGGGCCCACCAGCAGCAGGAGCAGCGGGTTCCGGTAGAGGCGGTAACCCAGCCGGCGCAGCGGAGACGCCTCCTCGTATTCCGTCACGGTCATCGTGTTGATCTCTCCGACGCCGCGGTGCTCGAGGTCCCCCGTATGGGCGTGGTGGATGCGGTGCTGGCGCTGCCACCAGCGGTAGGGCGTGAACAGCAGGTAGCCGAGGAGGTGGCCCCAGCGGGCGTTCGCCTCGCGCGAGGAGAACATCGAGTTGTGCGTGAGGTCGTGGAAGAGCGAGTACATCCTGGTCAGGAAGACCGTGGCGATGAGCCCGAGTCCGATCGCGACGGGGAGGCTCGGCTCGATCAGGGCGGCGGCGACCCAGACGCCGAGATAGGGAATGACGACACTCGCGATCTGCCCGAGGCTTCGCCGCCGGTCGATCGCCAGGTAGGGGGCGAGGTCCTGCTTCCAGTCCCTGCGGGAGGGAATCTCCGCGGCGGTCATGGCAGTCACTACGCCTGTCTGCCCGGAGCGGATCAGCGAATCAGGTGCTTGCCTGCGCCAGCTCCGTGAAGTAGTCGAGGGCGGCCGGGTTGGCGAGCGAGTCCCGGCTGGCGGCCTTCTCGGGCGGATCGCCCATCAGGATCCGCTTGACCGGGACCTCGAGGACCTTGCCGCTCAGCGTCTTGGGCACTTCCTTGATCTGGAAGATCTCGTTCGGGACGTGACGCGGCGAGCATTGCTCCCGGATCCGGTGCTTGATCTCCCCGGTGAGGTCGTCGTCGAGCTCGGCGCCTTCGCGCAGGACGACGAAGAGCGGCATCCATCCCTCGGTTCCCGGCCTCGGCACGTCGACGACGAGCGAGTCGAGGACCTCAGGGAGGTCCGCGACGGCGCGGTAGATCTCCGCCGTCCCCATCCGGATACCGCCGCGGTTGATGGTCGAGTCGGAGCGGCCGTAGATGATCGCGGTGCCGCGGGAGGTGATCTCGATCCAGTCGCCGTGGCGCCAGACGCCCGGATACATCTCGAAGTAGCTGGCCCGGTAGCGGGAGCCGTCCTCGTCGCCCCAGAAGAAGACGGGCATCGAGGGCATCGGCTCGCTGATGACGAGCTCGCCCACCTCGTCGGTGACCGGGTTGCCGCCCTCGTCGAAGGCCTCGACCTTGGCGCCGAGGGCGCGGCCCTGCAGCTCGCCCTTGTAGACGGGCAGGGTGGGGACTCCGCCGACGAACGCGGTGCAGAGGTCGGTGCCGCCGCTCGTCGAGAAGAGCCAGGTGTCGGCGCCGAGGTGCTCGTAGATCCAGTCGAAGCCCTCGGGGGAGAGCGGAGACCCTGTCGAGCCGACCGAGCGGAGGCGGGAGAGGTCGCGTCCCTTCTCGGGCTCGACGCCGTCCTTCATGCATGCGGCGATGTAGGCCGCGCTGGTGCCGAAGCAGGTCTCGCCGGTTCGCTCCGCCACGTCCCACAGGACTCCCATGTCGGGATGGGCGGGGTTGCCGTCGTAGAGGACGATGGTGGCCTCGGTGAGGAGGGCGCCGATCAGGAAGTTCCACATCATCCAGCCCGTCGTCGTGAACCAGAAGAGGCGGTCGCCGGGCTGGGCGTCGAGGTGGAGGTGGCCCTTCTTCAGCTGCTCGAGCAGGATGCCGCCGTGTCCCTGGACGATCGCCTTGGGGAGTCCGGTCGTGCCGGAGGAGTAGAGGACCCAGAGCGGGTGGTCGAAGGGGACCCGCTCGAAGTGCAGCTCGGCGCCGGAGCCGAGGTCGGCGAGCTGGCCCCAGGTCATCGGCGGGGCGACCTTCTCGCGCTCTTCGAGGACCGACAGCTCTGGGAGGGCGCTCAGGTAGGGGACGACGATGACCCGCTCCAGGCTCGGGATCTCCGCGGCCACGTCGGCCACGACCGCCATGCGGTCGAAGTCCTTGCCGCCGTAGCGGTAGCCATCCACCGTGAACATCACCTTCGGCTCGATCTGGGCGAAGCGGTCGATGACGCTGCCCGGGCCGAAATCCGGAGAGCAGCTGGACCAGATTGCGCCGAGGCTGGCCGTCGCGAGGAAGGCGATCAGGGCCTCGGGGCCGTTGGGCAGGTAGGCGACGATGCGGTCTCCCTTGCCGACGCCCAGCGCCTGGAGGCCCTCGCGGATGGCCGCGACCTGTTCGCGCAGCTCTCCCCAGCGGAGCTCGGACAGCTCGCGGAGCTCGGATGCGTAGAGGACCGCGACCTCGTGCTCGTCCTTGCCGCGGAAGATGTGCTCCGCGTAGTTCAGGTTGGCTCCCTCGAACCAGCGGGCGCCGGGCATGACGCGCTCGGCGAGGACCTGGTCGTAGGGGCCGTCCGAGATCACCTCGAAGTACTCCCAGAGGGTGCCCCAGAACTCCTCGATCTCGGTGACCGACCAGCGCCAGAGCGCGTGATAGTCCTCGAAGTGGAGATCGCGGTTCTCGGCCAGCCAGCGGATGTAGCGGGTCAGCTGGGAGCGCTCGACCATCTCGGGCGTGGGCGCCCAGAGGATCTGCGCCGCGGCGGTGGTCTCCTCCACGGCCCGATCTTTACACGGGTTCGACGGCGGCGGCCGGCTGGGAGGCGGCCACTCCGCCGTCGCGCCCGGCGTCGCGGTCGATCAGGCGCGCGAGGGAGACGAGGAAGTCGGTGGCCCGGGTCAGTGCCTCCGCGTCGACGCGCTCGGGGGTGTCGTCGTGCGTGTGGTACCAGGGGGCGAGGTTGCCGGCTTCGTCGGTGGTTCGCAGGGTGATCGCCCGGAAGCGGCGTGCACGGGCGGGCATGGCGTCGTCGAGGACCGGGTGTCGGATGGGACGGGCGCCGCCGCCCGCGCCCGCGTCCGAGAGGGCTTGGCAGAGCTCGATGAGCTGCGGGTCGTGCGGGAGGCTGATCACCGGGCCCTGGCTGATCTCGTAGGCGACCTGGCCGGAGGAAACCGAGTCGACGTTCACGAAGGCGGTGGTGGCGCGGTCCAGCTCCCTGCGCCGGGAGCGTACGAAGGCGCGGCTTCCCTCGCAGAACGACTCCTCCGAGCCCGCGAGCACGATCCAGACGTCGAGGTTCTCCGGCGGGTTCGCGGTGAGCTCCTCGGCGGCGGAGAGGACGGCCGCGACCCCCGAGGCGTTGTCGTAGGCGCCGGGGACGATGTCGGAGAGGGCGATGTCGATCATCAGGAAGCCGGCGACGATCAGAACGATCGTGGGAATCGCTTGAAGCGCGTTGAGCCAGGTCGCGTCGAGACCGGCCATCCGGGCGCCGAGGATGGGGAGCAGGGGGGCCAGGCCGAGCCAGAAGAAGATTCGGAATGGGCCGAGGGCAAGGCGGGTGCGCTCGGGGAGCCGGCGGATCCGCTTGGAGCCCTTCGAGAAGAGGTAGCCGGTGCGGGCCGCGTCGTAGTGGGCCATCAGGATGAGCCGGGCGGGGGCGTCCGGGCGATCGCCCGGGGAGACGACGTTCTGCGAGATGCGGCGGAAGAGCAGTGAGCGGACCAGGTAGAGGCGGGTGTTCAAGTCCAAGTAGGTCGAAACAGCGGCAATGAGGACGAGGGTGAAGCCGACCGCCGGCTGAACGGTGGCAACGATGCTCCCCGCGACTCCGATCGCGGCGTGGACCAGGTGGACGACTGCGTATTGGGGGTGGGAGTAGAACGGCTCGATTTCCGCCCGCCGCCCGGCGCCGCGCAGTCGCCCCGCGAGCATGCCGGCCGCGCGCCGTTCGGCATCGGTACCGGGACCTCGCCCCTCGAAGGAGCTGAGGTCTCGGATCACGTCGAGTCGTCCCGCTGAGTCCACCGCCGGCGGATTATCGCGTTCAACTGGGAAGCAGGGGCCGGGTTATCGTTGCTCACGCGCCGGAGTGGCGGAATGGCAGACGCTCGGCACTCAAAATGCCGTGTCCCTCGGGACGTGTGGGTTCGACTCCCACCTCCGGCATCGCCTGAAGCGCAAAACCTGCTGGGGAAGGGGGGCGATTTTGAGGTTCTGGTCCCTTGATGTCGCTATAGCGACACGCGGGGACCAAAACCTCGATGCCAGGATCCGGCAGCTTGCGAATCGCCAGCACGGAGTTGTGGCTCGCGAGAGCTCGAGCGCCTCGGATTGACGCCAAGCGCGATCGCTCATCGGTCGCGATCCGGTCGGCTGCGCTCTCTTCATCGCGGGGTCTTCGCCCTTGGCGACGCCCGAGTTGGGCGGCATGGACGCTGGTTAGCCGCCGTCATGGCGTGCGGCGGTCGCTCGCTACTGAGTCACCAGAGCGCTGCGGAGCTGTGGGAGATCTGCGGGCCATCCCCGGGCCCAATCGAGGTCTCGCTGATGGGCGGAAGCAAGCGCCGGCTGCGCGGCGTGGTCATTCATCGGCGCACCGTGCTGACTTCCCAGGATCGCCGAGCTAGGCGCGGAATTCCCGTGACCAGTCCGGTGCGCACACTGACCGACCTCGCCGCTCGTCTCAGCGATGCCGACCTGGAATCAGCGATCAGTGAGGCGGACAGGCTCGAGCTGATCGACCCGGAGCGGCTGCTACTGGTACTCGATGAGATGCGAGGTGAGGACGGTGTGGCCAGAGTGGCGCGCCTCCTCGACCGCCAGATATTCCGCCTTACGGATTCCGAGCTGGAGCGAATGTTCCTGCGGCTGATCCGGGACGCCCGCCTGCCTATGCCTGAGACGCAGGTGGTCGTCCGCGGCTTCCGCGTCGACTTCCACTGGCCGGACCTCGGCCTCATCGTCGAGACCGAAGGGCTGCGGTACCACCGGACGCCCGCCCAGCAGGCTCGCGATCGTCGACGCGACCAGGTTCATGTGGCGGCCGGGCTGACCACGCTTCGTTTCACACACGCGCGCAAGTTCGCCGCGAGCCTGATGAGGTGATCGACGTCATGGGCCGCGTGATCGGGAGGCTCGGCGCGCGCCGACTCCCCGCCTAGGCTTGGGGAATGTGCGGCCGCTACACACTCACCGACCCCGATCCTCGGCTGCTGCGGTTTCGGTTCGGGTTGACCGAGGAGGCGAAGATCGAGCAGAAGCCTCGGTACAACGTCGCGCCGACCGATCCCGTGCTCGCCATCCGGCTCAACGACGACGGCCGGCGCGAGTCGGGGGTGCTGCGCTGGGGGCTGATTCCGCACTTCGCGGATCCGGACAGCTTCGACCGGCTGCTGATCAACGCCCGGGCCGAGACCGTCGCGGAGTTCCCCGCGTTTCGGGACGCGTTCCGCACGCACCGCTGCCTGATCGTCGCCGACGGCTTCTACGAATGGCGGGCCGAGGAAACGGGCAAGAAGCCGGTTTGGATCACGCGGCCGTCGAAGGAGCCGTTCGCCTTCGCCGGCCTCTGGGCCGAGGCGCGCCGTCCGGATGGGTCCTCGGTCCACTCCTGCGCCATCGTCACCTGCGCGCCGGGCGAGGTGGTCGCTCCGATCCATGACCGGATGCCGGTGATCCTCTCCGAGTCAGACGAGGCGAACTGGCTCGATCCGGGGGCGGGGGAGGCGGGGCTACAGGGCCTGCTCGCGCCGACCGACGATCTGATCGTCACCGAGGTCTCGGACGCGGTGAACGACGTACGACAGGACGGGCCGGCGCTGATCGAGCCGCCGCTCAGGCTTTTTTAGGACGGCGCGTCGCCGTCGACCGGCGGGTGCCGGCGCGGCTCTTGCTCGTGCCGGTGGTCTTCCGGCCGCCACCGCGTCGCGAGGAGGCGGCTTTGGATGGCTTGTCCGGCTTGTCTGGAGGCTCAACGGGCGGCAGCTCATCGCCGATGGGTCGCTCCTCCTCGACGTGCCACTCCTGGTTGAACGCCACCATCGCGACCGCGATCAGGATCACCTGAACCGGGACGAGCACGAGGCAGAGCAATCCCAGCAGGTCATCCGGAAGTGCCGGGCCGCTGAGACCGGGCTTGGCCCGGTCGAACCAGGCAGGCGCGGCGATCCCGGCGAAGATGGCGAGGATGATCGCCAGCGCCGAGATCACCGGAAGCGAGCCTCGGTTCCAGCGGGCCACGAGGAAGGCGAAGAGCACATAGAGCGCCACGTAGGCGAGAGCGAAGATCTTCCCGCCCTCCAGCCGCGTCCATCCACCAAGGGTGATCACCAGCGCGAGCCCGGCTGAGAGGAGCAGAAGGAAGACGACCAGGACCCGAGCGCTGTTCGACTCGGATTTCTCCCTGTTCGGTCGCCAGAGCTCGTATCCGGGACGGATCGACCCCGCTTCCATGGCGAGCAAGTCTATGGACTCGGCTGGATGTGCGCTACACCCAACTGACGGGCGAATGCGGGCGGAGGGACTCGAACCCCCACGCTCTCTCGAGCACTGGCACCTAAAGCCAGCGTGTCTTCCAATTCCACCACGCCCGCGGGCGCTCGATTCTAGTTTTCATGTCTCGTGGCAAATACGGATGTGCCCCGTAAGGGGCCTCTGGAAGAATGCCGCCCCATCCGGGCGTCACCCAGTGTGGGACTGCATCGACTCGAGAGGAGGTCGGGATGACCTGGCAAATCTCAGCTGCCGCGAACGGGGTGATCGGGATCGCGTACCTGGTGATCGCCTACATCATCCTCGGGGGACTGATTCGCACCAACCAGCTGACCACGAACAAGCTGGGACTGGCAACGGGCCTGATCTTCAGCTACGCGAGCGTTCTGCGCGGCGCGCAGCTCTTCGAGGACATGAAGGTGAGGGAGCGGCAGGCCCTCGAGATCAACGACAACGTCGTCCATGGGCTCTCGGTGGCCAAGTATGCCCTCGACCAGGGCCAGGACGAGAAGACCCGGAACGCGGTCGAGGAGACGCTGACGAAGGCCCGAATGATCATCACCGAGCTTCTCGGTGATGAAGACAGCGAGGTGGCCCTGGGCCCTGGAGAGTTGAGGCGACAGAGGCCGGCAACCGTGGCGGGAAGCGATGCTTCCAGCTGAGGAGAGCGGCTTTGGGGGGCGCATGACAGAGCGCAAGCCCATTTCGGTGTACCTCGTAGACGACGTTCCCGAGCTCCGGGAGCTGATTCGCTTCGGCATGGAGGAGGACCCGGGCTTCGAGATCGTCGGCGAGGCCGGCGACGGACGGACGGCGCTCGACGGCATCGCCGCCACCCGTCCGGAGGCGGTCCTGCTCGATCTCTCCATGCCGGACATGGACGGCCTCGAGGCGATCCCCGAGATCCGCAAGGGCGACCCAGACGTCGCGATCATCGTCCTCTCCGGCTTCTCGGCCGACCGGATGGGCCCGCCGTCGATCGAGCGCGGTGCGGACGGCTACATCGAGAAGGGGACGCCGATCCAGGAACTGCGCGATGCCACCCGGACGGCTGTCGCGAAGCGCCGCCCGGAGTAACGCGCGGCCGAGGAGCGGGGCACCCAGGACTCGAACCTGGAATCGCCGGTTTTGGAGACCGGTGCCTTAGCCAGTTTGGCCAGTGCCCCTTGCCGCGGAATCGTAACCCGCGGCCTGCGAGGGCTAGTGCTTGGTCTGCGGCGTCTTCGGCTTCTTCTTGCCCTTGGGCCGGATGGCGCTCTTCGGCAGCGGCGCCGGATCCGGGCCGAGCTCGACCCTGCACGACGAGCCGGCGCATGCCGACAACGGGACCAGCTGGGAATAGAGCCACTTGCGGACGTACCGGTAGCGAGGGTCGCGCACCACGGAGCGGAGCTGGAACGGATCCCGCTGCATGTCGTAGAGCTCCGACTGGCCGTTGGCATAGAGGGTGTACTCGTAGCGAGCCGTGCGAATCGAGCGGTAGGCCGGGGCGTGGTTCGTCTGGTCTGCGGACTTGATCGCGTCCGGCTCCTGCTCCAGGTTCGACACGCCGCGCTTGCCCGCCACATGCACCCGAGCCTCGCGGCTCAGCGCGCTGCTCGACTGCGCCGAGGACTCGGTGCCGGTCCCGCCGGGGCCGGTGTCGCCCTCGAGCAGGATGGGACGGGTCGAGCGCAGGCCCGGGTTCTCCGCGAACGGCAGGAGGGAGCGACCGTCCACAGAATCGTTCTGTGAGCCGGAGGCGATCTGGAGGATCGTCTGGGGGATGTCGCCGTTCCAGACCAATTCGTCACTGACGCCCCCCGCCGGGATCCCCGGGCCTCGGATGATCAGCGGCACCCTCGAAGCCGGGTCGTAGGGCAGGAACTTTCCGCTCGCGATCCGATGCTCGCCACGGAAGATGCCGTTGTCCGAGGCGAAGATGATGTAGGTGTCGTCCAGGATCCCCCTGTCCTTCAGGGACTGGACGAGATCGCCGACCGACTGGTCGACCGAGATCAGCTGCTCCTCCTGCCGCCGCCGCTCGTTGGCGATCAGGGCGGCCTGCTTCTTGCTGAGCCGCTTCCGCACCTGCTTCCGCAGCCATTTCGGCTTGTCGGTGATGTTCTTCTCGTTGAAACCCGGCAGCTTCGGCAGCGGCGCAGCGTCCAACCGGTGGAGGTCTCTGGGAGCGGGGTCGAACGGGCCGTGCGGTGAGTTGAACCACACGTTCAGCCAGAACGGCTGGCTCTCGAGCCCCTTGTCGTCGACGAAGTTGACGGCACGGTCAGAGAAGACGTCCGTCTGGTAGTCAGCCGGCTGGTCCCCATAGAAGGTGATCTTGGGTGTAGCGGACGACCCCGTCTTCTCGATCAGCTCATAGTTGAAGTAGAGCGCGTCCTCGGAGACCTTCCCGTACCACTCGTCCCACCCCGGCGGCACCGGCAGACCGCCGTCGTCCGCGCCGTAGCCGTTCAGGTATTTGCCGATGTGGACATCGTAGTAGCCGTTGTCGTGCATCCAGACCGCCAGGTCGTTCGACTCGTGCGGCCGGAACTTCGGCCAGCCGCCGTTCGGGGCGAGGTTGCCGTGCACCCCGTGGTTGTGCATGTAGAGCCCGCTCATCATCGTCGCGCGAGAGGGGCAGCAGAGGGGAAAGGACACGTACGCCCGGTTGAAGCTCGTCCCCTGGCTGGCGAGCAGCGACTGTACGTTCGGCATCGCCGCCAGCTCGCTGGTGGTCATGTCGTCGGTAAGGATGAAGACGACGTTCTTCTGCGAGGGAGCGCCGTGAGCGGCCCGGGCGAGCAGCCCCGCTCCCGCGATCGCGAGCAGCGCGAGGGCGGCGCCGAGCATGGCGTACGCGCGCGTGTGCTTCCGGTTTGGCCTGGGGAGAGGCTGCATTCGCTGAGTGGTCGAGGTCCCGCCGGGCGACCCTGCCCGTAGAACCGTCCCGCGGCCGCTGAGTTTCGCAAACCCGACGGCGTTCGCCTTGCCGGAAAGGCCTGATCGCGATCCTATAATCGGCCCGGCGCGGGCGAGGTGTTAACGGTTGCACGTGAGCCTTCCAAGCTCGAGGAGCGGGTTCGAGTCCCGTCGCCCGCTTCCCTCTAGGATTGACCCGTCACGGGGCGTGGCGCAGTCTGGTAGCGCATTCGGCTGGGGGCCGAAAGGTCGCTGGTTCAAATCCAGTCGCCCCGACTAGAGTTCTCGATCGTGGATCTTGACCAGTCCCGGGCCTTTCTCCGCGAGCATCATCGAGGTGTGCTGGCTACGCGGGGGGCGGGGGATCGCGTCCAGCAGAGCCCTGTTCTCGTGAACATTGATGGCGCGGGTCACGCGATCATTTCCAGCCGGGAAACCGCATACAAGGTCGCGAATCTTCGTCGCGACCCTTGGGCCCAGGTCTGTGCTTTCACGGAAGCGTTCTTTGGGCAGTGGCTTTTCGTCGAGGGGCTCGCGGAGGTGCTCTCTCTGCCAGAGGCAATGGACCCTCTGATCGATTACTACAAGCGCTTCCCCGATGAGAACCCCGACTGGGACGACTACCGCGCCCGGATGGAGCGCGAACGGCGCGTATTGATTCGAATCAAGCTCGAGCGCGCGGGACCGGATCGGTACGGCTGACCGCCGAGCGCGAGCCCGAAAGGTCGCTGGTTCAAAATCCAGTCGCTTCGATCGAGTCAGGCAGGTCAAGCAGGAAACGCCAACCTAGACTGCGCGGCATGACGATCCACCGGATGGATCACGTCGGCGTCGTGGTCGAGGATCTCCCGGCTGGCATCGCGTTCTTCGTCGAACTGGGCCTGGAACTGGAGGGTGAGGCAGAGGTCGAGGGCGAGTGGGTGGACCAGCTCGTCGCGTTGGAGGGCGTCCGGGCGGACCTCGCCTTCTTGCGGACCCCGGACGGCCACGGCCGGGTCGAGCTGTCGACGTTCCACTCGCCGACCGCCACCGGCGTTGCGCCGAGGGAGCCGGTGAACACCCCGGGCATCCCTCGCCTCACGTTCGTCGTCGACGCCGTCGACGACGTCCTGAACCGCCTGCGCCCCCACGGCGCCGAACTCGTCGGCGAGGTCACGCAGTACAAGGACATCTACCGGTACTGCTATATCCGCGGCCCGGAGGGGGTCGTCATCGGGCTGGTCGAGGAGCTCCGCTGAACCGTCCGACTCCTCGGGGGACCGCTCCTACAGGGGGAAGCGGCCCTGTCACGTTGAGTGGAGCCGGTACGTCCTAGGGGTGAAGCGGCGAACGGCGCCGCCCGACCCGCCGGCGTCGAGCCCGGTGAAGGAAAGGACCAGCAATGCATACCGAGAGCAACGGGCAGAAGATCGCAGTCACGGGCGCCACCGGCCGGGTCGGCGTGCCTCTCGTCGAGATCCTCGAGGAGCGTGGACACGAGGTCGTCCCGATCTCGCGCTCGACGGGCATCGACGTGGTCACGGGCGAGGGCCTCGATGAGGCGCTCGAAGGGGTCGAGACGATCATCGACACGGCCACAGGTCCTTCACCCGACCAGGAGTCGGCGACGGAGTTCTTCACCGCTTCGGCCGGGAACATTCAGCGAGCGGGGGCCGCGGCCGGCGCCCGGGGGATCGTCGTCGTCTCCATCATCGGCATCGACAAGTTCCACGGCGGTTACAACTCCGCGAAGCTGGCCCAGGAGGAGGCCCTGCTCGAAGGGCCGCTGCCGGTCCGGATCGTTCGCGCGGCCCAGTTCCATGAGTTCGTCGAGCCGCTGGTGGGCTGGTCGGTCCAGGATGGGGTCGCCCGGCTTCCGGAGATGCAGACCCAGCTCGTGGCCGCTCGCGTCGTCGCCGAGACGCTCGCCGACGCGGCCGAGGAGCCGGAGATCGAGAACGGCCGGATCAGCGAGGTCGCAGGGCCCCGAGCGGAGCGCCTCGCCGACGTGGCCGCCGCTCTCTTTGCGAGCCGCGGTGAGCCGGTCGAGGTCCGCGAGACGCGCGAGTCGGTGTTGGTGTCGGGTCCCGACGATCCGGACGCGGAGGCATACGCGGGAGGCGCCGCGCTGCCCAACCCCGGCGCGAAGCTCGCGGGCCCCAGCTTCGAGGACTGGCTCGCGGCGGCTTAGAGAGCCCTAGCGGTGCTCCGGGTTCGGGAAGTCGAACCGACAGCCGGCATCCCACTCGGTGCGCTGGTTGCCGTGGGCGGGAATGCCGCCGGCGTCCTTCAGGATCCGAGCGAGGTGCAGCAGGTTCCAGGTCATGAACGTGGTGTTCCGGTTGGTGAAGTCGTTCATCGGACCGCCTGAGCCCTTGTCGAGATATGAGGGGCCCGGCCCGGCCTCGCCGATCCAGCCGGCATCCGCCTGCGGCGGGATCGTGTAGCCGAGGTGCTGGAGGGAGTAGAGCGTCTCGAGCGCACAGTGCTTGATCCCGTCCTCGTTGCCCGTCACGAGACAGCCGCCGACCCGCCCGTAGTACGCGTACTGGCCGGCGTCATTCAGCAGGTGAGAGTTGCCGTAGAGCCGCTCGATCACGTGCGTGGCGACTGACGACTTCTCGCCGAGCCAGATCGGCATCCCGAGCACGAGGATGTCCGAGGCCATGACCTTCTCGTAGATCGCCGGCCACTCATCGGCATCCCAGCCGTGCTCGGTCATGTCCGGCCAGACGCCGGTCGCGATGCCGTGGTCGATCGCCCTGATGTTCTCCACCTCGACGCCGTTGCGGCGCATGATCTCCTCCGAGAGGTCCATCAGGCCCTGGGTGTTGGAGAGCTCGGGACTCCGCTTGAGCGTGCAGTTGATGAACAGGGCACGAAGATCCGAGTGGTCGGTCTCGTTCGACTCGATCATCTCCGTCTGCTTCTCGTTCAGGTTCACGTCGCTCACAGCTCTCCTCCTCGTCGGGTTTCCGGATGCAGTGTCCTGTTGCTCGTCAGGTCGTTACCCCGAGGGCCGTAACGCCAGGGCCGGCGAGGGGACGGTTCGCCATGATCGCTTCCTGTCTTGGCCTCGCCGCCGTCCTGGGGGCGCTCGCCGTCGCCGGCTGCGGCGGAAGCTCCTCGGCCAGCGGACCCCAGAGCCCTTCGCTCACCGCCGCTCAGACGAGTCCCGCGGTGACGCACGCCAAGAAGGGGCCGAAGGTCCGGGGGATCTCCTCCCGCTACGGCCGAATCCTCGCTGACGGTCACGGCCGCGCGCTCTATCTGTTCACAGCCGACAACGGCAAGGCCGGGGGCAGCGCCTGCTTCGGCGACTGCGCGGTGGCCTGGCCTCCGTACCTGGTCAAGTCGAAGCCGCGGGCGGGCCCAGGAGCGAAGGGCGGGCTGATCGGAACGACCCCGCGGAGCGGTGGACGCCGTCAGGTCACCTACGCGGGTCACCCCCTCTACTACTACGAGGGGGACCGCTCGGCCGGCGAGGTCAACTGCCAGGCGGCGGTCGAGTTCGGCGGCTACTGGTACGTGCTCCGGCCAACCGGCAAGGCTGTCCGCTAGCCGAAGTGAGCCCAGGTCGTGTGGGCTTGTAACGAAGCCGGCCCGGGCGGGACGGTGGGCGCATGGCTGAGGAGAAATCCCGCGCCCCGAGACTCGCGCCCCTGTCCGAGCATTTCGTGCCGACGAGGCTCGCCCTTCATCAGGTCGCCGAGCGCATCGTGGCTCCGGCGCGAAAGCCCGACAACGAGATCTCCCTGCGCGCGACGCCGGGTGGCTTCGGGACGCCGGTCTTCGAATTCGAAGGCAACGAGAGCCAGGTCCGCGTGGACCACGACGAGCTCGTCTTCTCGGCCAACGGCGAGGAGAAGCGCGTCGCTCTCACCTCGCTGAGGGAAGCCGGGGCGCTGGTCGCGGACCTGCTCCCCGACGCCCCCGGCCTTCCCGGAGAGCGACTCGAGATCGACCGAGATTCAGCCGGTGCCCTGGGCGAGTGGTACGCGCTGGGCGACGCGGTGCTCGAGGACCTCCGCGCGGCCGCAGCTGATGCGGACGCCCCCTCGGAGACTTCCCTGTGGCCGGAGCACTTCGACCTCGCGATCGAGCTCGGCGCGGAGGAGACAGGACGACGCGCGAACTACGGCTTCTCGCCGGGCGACGACGAGCACCCGGAGCCGTACCTCTATGTCGGGCCTTGGAGCGCCAAGCCGGAGGGCGAGCTCTGGAACGCGACGGGATTCAGCGGCGCGGAGCTCACCTATTCCGAGCTGCTCGACGCGGACGACCCGCGGCGGGCGGCCGCGGAGTTCTGCCTTGCCTGCAAGCAAGCCCTCGAGGAGATGGAGGGCCCCAAGTGAGCGCCGACGGCTTCGTGATCAGCGACCCGGACCTGGCCTGAACCTGGACTGGCGCGCCCTCCCTGATCCGGAATCCCGGTGGTTTGCACGGATGGATCGGTTCTTCTCGAGGTCAAGACTGAATGTGCAAGGAAGTCACGACTCGAGAGGAGGCAAAGATGACCACCCAGACGGAAGAGCAGACAGTCACCACCTATCTGGAGCATGCGGTGGAGGACCTCAACCAGGCGCGCCAGCAGGCGACCGAGGAGGTCCGGACAGCCATCGACTCGGCACTGAGCCGCTCGCGCGAGGCCCTGGATGACCTGAGGTCGGACGCGAAGGAGAGGACCGTGACACTGCGTGATCGAGCTGAGGAGCGCGCCACGGAATGGCAGCGGACGCTCGAGGACGCGACCGAGGACATGCGTCGTGAGCTCGGAGTGAGGGCGGTACATGCCCAGCGCACCGATGACGCGCTCGACGCGATGGCCGAGCAGATCAAGGAGCAGAAGAAGCACCTCGGCTGAATGGAGACCGGTAGCGTGCCCTCAACCGCAATGGCGCCTGACACGACCGACGAGAGCCAGAGCGACGGCATCAGCATCATCCTCGCGGACGATCATGAGATCGTCCGCGACGGCTTGCGCCGGATCGTCGAGGCCGAGGGCGACATGGAGGTCGTTGCAGAGGCCGGCGACGCGGAGACCGCGCGCCGCCGCGCCTCCGGGCTCAAGCCCAGCATTCTCGTGCTCGACCTGAACATGCCGGGGGAGCCGAGCCTGGGGTCGATCCCCAAGGTGCACGAGAGCTCTCCCGACACGGCGGTCGTCGTGCTGACGATGCAGGACGACCCTGCCTTCGCCAAGGAGGCGTTTCGCCTGGGCGCCAAGGCGTTCGTCGTCAAGCACGCCGCCGGCTCCGAGTTGGTCGATGCGATTCGCGCGGCTGCGCAAGGCGAGACCTACATCAATCCCCAGCTCGGAGCGAGGCTGGCAGCCACCCCCTCAGGGCCCCCCGGCGGCCTCACCCCGCGCGAGATCGACGTCCTCCGGCTGGTGGCGGCCGGGTATACCAACCCGGAAATCGCCGAGAAGCTCGTCATCTCGATCCGGACGGTTGAAACCCACCGCGCCGCGATTCACCGCAAGCTCGGGACGAACAGCCGCGCGGAGGTCGTCACCTTCGCCCGCGAGAACAGCCTGGTCGAAGAGGGCTAGCGCGCTCGGTCCCGCTCCGCCTCTGCCTCCGCCGCCGGCCTCGTCGGCCGACCTCGGCCAGTCTCCGGCTGGCTCAGCGGCAGATCGGCGCGCACCCTCGTGCCCCGGCCCGGCTCGGAGGCGATCTTCAGGGTGCCGCCGGCGAGCGACACCCGCTCCTCCATGCCGACCAGCCCGAAGCTTCGCTCGGCGGTCTCCGGATCGAAGCCGCTCCCGTCGTCCACGACGATCACCTCGACCGCCTCATCGATACAGGTCACCGTGACCGAGATCCGGTCGGGATTCGCGTGCTTGATCGCGTTGTTGGATGCCTCCTGCACGAGGCGGTAGATCGTTGCCTCCAGGTCGGGCGCCAGCCGGCTCGGAGCCTCCGACTCGTCGCTGCCGATGTCCACGCTGGCGTCGATCTCGATTCCGAAGCGCTCGCTCGAGCGGTGCGAGAGGGACTCGATCGCGGGTCCCACCCCGAGCTCATCGAGGACCGAGGGCCGCAGCTCGGTGATCAGGCCCTGGAGATTTCGGATGCCGCGATCGACGTGATCGACCGCGATCTGCCTCGCGTCCGCCGACAGCTCCCGGTCGGTGCCCGCCACGTCGAGCAGGACCCTGAGAGCTCCCAGCTCCTGGAGCGTCTCGTCATGCAGCTCACGCGCCCAGCGGACGCGCTCGCGCTCCGAGGCCTCGATCGACATCTTCAGCTTCTCCGCCTCGACCGCCTGCACCGTCCCGATGGTCGCGGCGGCCCCGGCGGCGAAGGACTCGAAGACCTGCTCGTCGTTCGAATCGAAGCCGTCCGAGCTCAGCGCGCCGAAGGCCACCAGGCGTCCCCTGAAGCGGTCGCGGAACTCCAGCTCCGCGACGAGGGTGGGGAGGCCGCGCAGCTCGGGGGTCTCGGCCTGAAGGTCGTTGAGCCACGTCGGGCTGTCGGGGACGCGCCGTCCCTCGAGTCCGCCCGGCTGCTCGCCCGCCGCGGCCGCGATTGAGAGCGAGCCGCCGTCTGACACCAGCAGGACCGCCTGCGTCGCCCCGACGACCCCACGGCCGCGCTTTGCGATCAGCCCGAGGAGGTCGTCCAGCTCGATCCCGCTCGAGACGGTCCGGGCGATGTCCGAGCTCGCCTCCAGGCCGCGCAGTGCCTTCTCGAGCTCCTCCCGGCGCCGGTCGATTCGCTCGTAAAGGCGTGCATTCTCGATCGCCACTCCGGCCCATGCCGCCAGGACGATCACCACCTGTTCGTCGATCTCGTCGAACTCGGCGCCGCCCTCCTTCTCGGTCAGGTAGAGGTTCCCCCAGGCCTCGCCGCGGACCAACACCGGCGTCCCGAGGAAGGTCCTCATCTCAGGGTGATTCGGCGGGAAGCCATAGGAGCGGGCATGGGCGTTGACGTCCGCAAGGCGCAGCGGCTTCGGATTGCGAATCAGCTCGCCGAGGACCCCGCGGCCGCGCGGCAATGGCCCGATCTCACGCCGGGTCTGCTCGTCGATGCCCGAATGCAGAAAGCGCTCGAGGCCGGACTTGTCCGCGTTCAGGATCCCGAGGGCGGCATAGGACGCCCCGGTCAGGTCGCGGGCAGCTTCGGCGACACGCCGAAGCAGGGTCTCCAGGTCGAGCTCGGACACGATCGTCCGGCCGACCTCGAGCAGCTGCTTCAGGCGCTCATCCGTGAGCTTGTTGGGTTCGGACGCCAAAGCGTTCTCCCCGTAGTTGTTTCCACACCTCAGGGGACTAAGTGGAGAGTACCTAGCGCGATCCGGTCGTTGGCCCCGATGGAACGGGCCCGGCCCGGGGGTACGTTGACGTCATGGCAATCGTCACCGAGACCGCGAGGGGCCGCCTCTCGACCACCGCGCTGGAGCCCGACGTCTACCTGACGGACGGACTGCAGCTGTTCAGGGTCGTGCGGGGATTCGCGTGGCCGGCGCACGAGAGCCGCGCGACCCTCGAGGACTGCCGGACGCTCGAGGAGTACTCCTATTCGCCCGAGGAGCTCTGGGCGATGGGCCTGGCCGTCGTCTCGGGCGGGTGGTGACGGGATGGCCCCCCAGTTCGCCGCCGGCCGGGTCACCGCGACCGCAGAGGCGATCGAGCTGATCGAGGACCTGAGGAGCACCCACGGCCCACTCGCCTTCGGCTGCATCGGCTCCTCCTGCGACACGGGCGAGCTTCGCTGCCTGACGCGAGCCGAGCTGCTCCCCGATGCCGACGACCTTCGCGTGGGTGAGATCGGTGGCGCGCCAGTGTACGTGGACGCCACCCGCTACGAGCTGTGGGGGCACCCCGAGTTCGTGGTCGACATTGCCCCTGGTCCAGCCGCGGGCATCCGTCTCGGCGGCCTCGAGGACCGCCATTTCGTCACCCGCGCGGCGGGGCCCCAACGCCGCTTCCGGCCCGCCGGAGATGCGGCAGGCGCTCATCCGTAGTTGGGCCGTCCGCCTCGGATGCGCGAGGAGTGGGGGCCCGGGCGGCGTCAGTGCACGGTGATCTTGGCGAGGCCCTTGCCGAGCCGGTCCTGATCGACCTTTCCGGAGATCCCCTGCACGGTTCCTGAGCTGGAGTACTGCCAGACGGAATAGCCGTGGCCTGCCCAGTTCGAGGCCGGAACCGAGGGATGGGAGACCCCCCACTCTGCGACCCAGAGCGGGTACTTGGCCTTGGCGAACTCTCGGGTGTTGCCCGTCGCTCCCCAGCTCGAGGCGTTCGTGTAGATCATCGGCTTGCGGCCGAGCCGCTTCTTCACCTTCTTCACCCAGACGCGGATCCAGGTGCGGAGGGTCGCCGCGGTCATCCCGCTGAACGGGGTCTCGACGTCCAGCACCGGCACGAGCTCGCCGCTCTGCAGCGAGCCGACCGTCGCCAGGAAGACCCTGGCCTCGGCGATCGCGTCCGCGCGGGCGTCGGCGGTGGTTCCGCCCGCGGCGAAGGCGCGGTGGTAGGCGCCGACGCGGATCCCGTTCGTCTCCGCGGCGACCCGGTTGGTGGTGAAGAACGGGTCGGCGCCGCACTGCCCGGGCTTCACGGTGCAGTCGGCGCCGCTGCCGCGGCTCGCCTGGACGAACGCGAACCGAATGCCGCCGGACGTGGCCACGGTGGGCCAGTCGATGGGGCCCTGGAAGCGGGAGACGTCGATTCCGAGCGCCCTCGTCCCGGCGCCTGCCGAGCCGGGGGCGATGCCGAGCGCCGCCGCGGCGAGCGCCACGGCCGAGAGGAGCACCCATTTTCTTCCACGCGTCCTCATCTGCTTGATTCTGCAACAGGGCTCGGCGGCGATCGGAGCGCGAGCGGCATCAAATCTGAGTCAAGCGGGTAGAGCAACCCTGATGAAGTACAACGGGGGTGCGTCCGCCCCGGACCTGGGATTCGTTCATTCGGCCCTGATCTACGGGTGCGATGACGCGTTCATGGACGTCGCCCTGCCCGTCGTCGAGCAGGGGATCGAGGCGCGCGAGCCGGTGCTGGTCGCCGTGCAGACCGCGAACGTCGAGAACCTGCGCTCCGCCCTGGGCGGTGAGCCGGAGGGGGTCACCCTGCTCACCGTGGAGGAGTGGTACGAGACCTCTGCCCGGACCCGCGAGAAGTTCGCTCGCTGGGCCGAGGAGAGGAGCGACGGTGGCCGCGTCCGGCTGATCGGGGAGCCGCCCTGGACGCTCGGCAACGAGGCGCAGGTGCGTGATTGGGCACGCAACGAGTCGGCCGCGAACGTCGCCTTCGCGGGCAAGCCGGTCAGCCTCCTCTGCCCGTATGACGCGCGAACGCTGCCGGCCGAGATCATCCAGCACGCCCACTGCACCCATCCGGCGATCCTGCGGCCGGACGGCCCCACGACGAGCGAGCCGTACGAGGACCCCCAGGTGTTCTGCCGGCGCCTCAACGACTACGTCGGGCCCCCCGAGGGGGAGCCCTCGACCGATCTCGTCTTCAACCTCGCGGATCTCCGCCTGGTGCGCCGAACGATCAGCGCGGCCGCGACAGAGTGTGGACTGGCGGACTCGCGCGCCGACGAGCTGGCCCTCGCCGTCAACGAGCTCGCGAGCAACGCTGTCCTTCACGGAAGCCCCCCCGCCCGCCTGCGAGTCTGGGAGGCGGACACCGAGCTGATCTGCGAGGTCAGCGATGACGGGGATGGGATCAGGGACGCGCTGGCCGGCCAGCTCACGCCGCCCCCGGAGGGCAACGGAGGCCGCGGTATCTGGCTTGCGCGGATGGTGTGCGACGCGGTGGAGATCCGCACCGGGACGGGTTGCTCCGTCACGGTGCATGCGAACTATCCCGCCTACGCGCTCAGCGGCTAGACCGGACGCAGCAGGTCCGAGTCGATCTCGTCCAGGGACGTGGCGCCGCAGAGCGCCATCGTCAGGTCGAGCTCGGCGAGCAGCGAGCGCAGCACGATCTCGACGCCCTCCTGGCCGGCGAGCGCCAGCCCCCAGAGGTAGGGCCGACCGACCAGCACCGCGTCGGCGCCGAGGGCGAGCGCCTTGAAGGCGTCGGCGCCCGACCGGACTCCGCTGTCGAGCAGAATCGCCGTCTCCCCGCCGACCGCGTCGACGATCGGGGGCAGCGCGTCGAGCGAGGCGATCGCACCGTCGACCTGCCGTCCGCCGTGGTTGGAGACGATGATCCCGTCGATGCCGCGCTCGCGCGCCTCGCGAGCGTCCTGGGGATGCAGGATGCCCTTGAGGACGATGGGGAGGGTCGTCTCCCCGCGCAGCCATTCCAGGCGCTCCCAGGTCAGGTTCGGGTTTGCGAAGACGCCGAGGAAGTGCCCGACCGCGGCGCCGATGTCCTCGTCCGGCGGCTTCTCGAGTCCCCGCTGGAACACGGGGTCTGAGAGGTACTGCGCGATCCCGATTCCCTCGAGGAAGGGCAGATATGCCTGCTGCAGGTCCCGTGGCTTCCAGCCGGGCACGTAGTTGTCCACGGTGAGCACGAGGGCGGAGTACCCGGCGGCCTCGGCCCTGCTGACCAGGCTGGCCGCGATCTCGTCGTCGTTCGGCCAGTAGAGCTGGAACCAGCGAGGCCCCTCGCCGTTTGCCTCGGCGATCTCCTCCATCGAGGTGGCCGACGCGGTGCTCGTGATCAGCGGCAGCCCGAGCGTGTCCGCCGCCCTCGCGGAGGCGAGCTCTCCCTCCTCGTGGAGCAGGGTCTGCACCCCGACCGGCGCGAGCAGCACCGGCGCGGGCATCCGCGTCCCGAGCAGCTCCAGCGAGAGGTCGCGCGTGGAGAGGTCCTGGCGCAGCACCCGCGGGACGATCCGCTGGCGCCTGAACGCCTCCAGGTTCGCGCGCATCGTGTCCTCGGAGCCCGCGCCGCCGAAGACGTACGCGATCGCCCGCTCGTCGAGGGACTCGCGGGCCTTCGCCTCGAGGTCGGCCCAGGCCATCGGCAGGGTCGGCTGCTCGCCGGCGAGCATTCCCTTCGCGTAGATCTCGCGGTAGTAGTCGCCGAAGAGCGGGGCAGGGGGCTCGGGGCTCACTGGAAGGGGGCGTGTCCGTGCGAGGCGCGCTCGGCGGCGGCGAGCAGCTCATCGCGGTAGTCGGGATGGGCGATCGAGGCCAGTGCCTCTCCTCGCTGATGGACGGTCTTGCCCTGCAGCTCGGCGGCGCCGTACTCGGTGATGATCACGTCGACCTGGTGGCGCGGGGTCGTGATCACGGCGCCGACGTCGAACCAGGGCACGATTCGGGAGTAGCGCCTGTCCTCATGGGTGTAGGTCGATGAGAGGCAGAGCAGGGAGGTGGCCTGGAGGGACAGCGCGGGGCCCGAGACGAAGTCCTCGTGCCCGCCGATCCCCGAGAACTGATTGGCATTGATCGTGTCGGCGATCACCTGGCCGTGGACGTCCACCGAGAGCGCGCCGTTGATCGTCACCATCCTCCGGTTGCGGGCGATCACGTCGGGGGAGTTGACGATCGAGACGGGGAGGAAGGCGATGTCGGGGTTCTCGTCGAGCCACTCATAGAGCTCCTGGGTGCCGCCGGCGAAGGTCGCGACCGAGACGCCGTCGTACTGGCCCTTGTGGTTGGTGATCTTCCCGGCCTCGTGGAGCTGCATCAGGCCGGTGGTGAACATCTCGGAGTGTGCCCCGTAGTCCCCGCCGTCCCCTTCGGCGAGCAGGCCGGCGATCGTCGAGGGGATCGCGCCGATGCCGGTCTGGAGAGTCGCCCCGTCCGGGATGTAGCGGCGGGCGTGCTCGGCGATTGCGCGCTCGGCGTCGCCGGGCGGCGGGTCCTCGAGGGGGAGCGGGCCCTTGTCGCTCTCGACCAGGACGTCGATTTGGTCGAGATGGAGGGCGTGGCGGTAGTCGGGCTCATAGCCGGGCGTCCGCGGGAAGAGCTCGGAGACCTCGGCGATCAAGAGCCTGTCGGGGTCCGCGGCGATCCGCTGCATCTCGCCGAAGGTGCTGCCCGCGTGCAGGGAGAGGCTGCACCAGCCGTCGGCGTCGGGCGGAGCGGCCGCGGTCGCGAACACGCGCGGGGCCTGGTCTTCGAGGATCGGCTCGAAGCGCCGGAAGTCGGCTGGGGCGAAGCTGATGTTGGCGCCCTGGTCGCGCAGGACCCGCTCGATCGGGCCGAAGAAGCCCGAGAGGTAGTGGACGTTCCGGTGCTGGAAGAGCGGCGTGAAGACGAAGAGCAGAGCCGTGCCGATGCGGAGCTCCTCCCAGTCGTCCCGCTTCCCGAGCGCCTCGAGCAGCGCGGCGGGCTGGCCCGGGCCGAGCGGCATGGCGAACGTATCCCTCGGTTCGAACAGGGCGGCGGCTTCGTCCGCGCTCATCCTCCGCGCCATGGCGCGGACTCTATGGCGTGACGGGCTTCCGCTTCCGCTTCTTAGGTTTGGCAAGCGGTTTCGGCGGCTTGCCGATCTGCTTCGTGCACGCCGGCCCGCTGCAGTGGACGAGCTTCGCAAGCCTCTTGAGGAGGAACTTCTTGACCGGCGCGTAGCGCCCGTTCTTCCAGATCGAGTTCAGCATCAGCGGGTCGCGCGAGACGTCGTACATCTCGCGCCCGCCGTCGGAGTACTTGGTGAGCAGGTAGCGGCCCGTGCGGATCGCCCGGTAGCGCGGGGCGACGATCGCGCGGGAGAGCTGGGCGGTGTGGTCGAGGTCGGTGTTCTTGACGTAGGTGCTGAGCTTGTGCCCTCCGCCGGCCGATGCCCCGGCGGTGGTGCCCGGCTCGAAGGTGGTCCCGGGCGGCCCGGTCTCGAACAGGATCGGCCGGGTCGAGCGCTGCGTCGGGCTCTGCGCCAGGGGGAGCATCGACTGCCCGTCCTGCGGCAGCCCCGGCCTCGCGCCGGTCATCTGCAGGATCGTCGAGGTGATATCGCCGTTCCAGACGAGGGCCTTGGGCTGGGAGCCGGCGGGGATCCCGGGCCCCCGGATCAGCATCGGCACCTGGGTCGAGGGGTCGTATGGGACGAACTTGCCCTGGTGGAGACGGTGCTGCCCCTGCATGAAGCCCTGATCCGAGGTGAAGATCAGGTAGGTGTTGCCGAGGGCGCCGTGCGCCTGGAGGTCGTTGACGACCCGCTCGACCGCATCGTCTACCGAGAGCAGGGTCTCGAGCCGGTGCTGGTAGCGGGTCTGGATCTTGGCGATCAGGCCGGGGCCGAAGCGCTTGATCCTCTTGATCCAGGCCGGCTTGTCCTTGACGTTCTTCTCGTTGAAGCTCCGGTCGATCGGGAGCGGGGCGGTGGCGAAGGCGTTGGCGTACTTCGGCGCCGGCGTGGCCGGGTCGTGTGGCGCGAAGAACTGGACCTGCATGTAGAGCGGGCTGTTGGGGAAATGCGACAGGTGGTTGTTGATCCGCTCGACGGCGAGATCGGAGTACACGTCGGTGGAGTAGTCGTCGGTGCTGTAGTCCGTGGGCATACCGTTCTCGTCGAGGGTGAAGCCCGTGTAGGAGGAGGGCGGGCCGATGAAGCCGTAGAACTCGCCCCTCGAACCGGCTCCGGTGCCGCCGTCGTAAGGCCCCCACCCCGGAGGCACGTAGGTCGGGCCTCCGACGCTGGGGTCCGCGAAGCCGTTCGGCATCTTGCCGATGTGGATCGTCCGGTAGCCGTCGGCCTGCAGCCAGACCGGCAGGTCGTTCTTGTCGTTGAAGGACTGGTAGCCCCCCTGGGGTGGGGTGTTGCCGAGGACGCCCGTGTTATGCGCGTACTCGCCCGTCTGGACGGTGACGCGGGAGGGGCAGCAGAGCGGGTCCGAGGCGTAGGCGTGCAGGAACGTCGCCCCCGCGCTCCCGATCAGCGCCTGCGTCTTCGGCATCACCGCCAGGTCACGGACGGTCTGATCGTCCGTGGTGAACATGATCACGTTGGGCCTGCTGCTGGCCGCACGTGTGGTCTCCCCGTGCGCGAGCAGGACGAGCATGCAGAGGGCGGCGATCCCTGCCAGCAGGGAACCCGCCCTGGCCCTTCGGGTTCGGAGCATCAATCGACCATAACGAGCGCCGGAGGGCGAAGTTGCGGCGGGCTTGCTCACCCCGCTCTTAGACGTGGCAGGATAGTTTCCGGTGATGGACTGGAGAAAGGCCCTCCGCTACCTGGCCATCGGGATTCCGGCGCTGTTCATCCTGATCCAGCTCGTCCCCTACGGCCGAAGCCATTCAAACCCGGTCGTGACCCGAGCGGTCCGCTGGGACAGCCCGCGGACCGAGCAGCTGGCGAGCCAGGCCTGCGGGGACTGCCACAGCAATCTGACGAAGTGGCCCTGGTACACGAACGTCGCACCGGTCTCCTGGCTGGTCCAGCGCGACGTCGACGAGGGCCGCAGCAACCTCAACTTCTCCGAGTGGAACCAGGCTCAGCCGGACATCTCCGATCTCGTGGATCAGGTCCAGAGCGGCGAGATGCCGCCGCTCCAGTACAAGCTGATCCACGGCGGGTCGCGCCTCTCCGACGCGGAGAAGCGCGAGCTGGTCAACGGGCTGATCCGCACCTATGCAACGGATCCGCCGAGCGGCATCAGGCAGGGCGGCGGCTGACGCCCCGCCCTTATAGGGTTGCGGCAGGGTCATGGGCTTCTTCACACCCGCACCCCCGCCGTTCGAGTTGGAGGAGTGGAAGGCCAAGCCGCACCTGAGCCGGCTCAAGCCCCTGGTCCAGGACTGGGGGGCGAACGGATTCGGGTCGCCCACCTTCGTCTACTTCATCTACGTCCTCAAGCTGCTCGTCTTCTGCGTGGCGGCGGGCCTGGTCATCTCGCTCACGCCGGGGCTCGGCAGCCTCACCAACCTGAGCGACTGGTGGACGCAGCCGATCGTGTTCGAGAAGCTGGCCGTCTGGCTGCTGCTCTGGGAGATCCTCGGGCTCGGCGCGGGGTCGATGCCGCTCAGCTTCCGGTTCGCGCCGCCGATCGGCGGGGTCCTCTACTGGCTGCGCCCCGGGACGGTGCGCCTGCCGCCGTGGCCGGACAGGGTCCCCTTCACCAAGGGGTCGACCCGGACGTGGCTCGACGTCGGCCTCTACGCGGGGGTGCTCGCCACCGGGATCTTCCTTCTCCTGGCCACGGGCGTGGACCGATCCGGCGACTTCGCGGGCAAGCTGCCCCCGGCCGGAATCGCGGTGCTCCTCGGGTTGCTCGGCCTTCTCGGGCTCCGGGACAAGGTGTCGTTCCTGGGCGCCCGGCCGGAGATCTACTGCACCGTGCTCGTCGTCGGGCTGTTCGGGATCGAGCACTGGATCGTCGCCTGGCAGTTCGTCTTCCTCTTCATCTGGTGGGGCGCCGCTTCCTCGAAGCTCAACAGCCACTTCCCGTTCGTCGTCTCGACGATGATGAGCAACGCCCCGCTGATCCCGCGCTCGGTGAGGGTCAGGCTCTGGCGCGACTACCCGGAGGACATGATGCCCTCGCGCCTCTCGGCCGGGATCGCGCATTTCGGCACGGTTCAGGAGTTCCTCTGGCCGGCGCTGCTGGTCTTCCAGGACAACCCCACGATCCGGACCATCGCGATCGTCGGAATGATCCTCTTCCATCTGAACATCACCTCGATGTTCCCCCTGGCCGTGCCGCTCGAGTGGAACCTGTTCATGATCTTCGGGATCCTCTTCCTCTTCGGGCACTACGGCGACACGCCGCTCTCGACGCTGGGCGACCCTCTGCTGATCGCCGTCCTCGCGGTCCCCTGTCTCCTGCTCCCGCTGCTCGGAGGGACCCGCCCGGACAAGGTCTCCTTCCTGCCCTCGATGCGCTACTACGCCGGCAACTGGGCGACGAGCGCCTGGCTCTTCCGCAGGGGAAGTGGGGCGGAGGAGAAGCTCGACACCGACATCAAGAAGCCCGCGCGGACCATCGCCGAGCAGGTCGGCGACATCTACGATCGCGAGACCGCGCTCTATCTCCTCAACCGAGGACTCGCGTTCCGGGCGATGCACTCGCACGGGCGGGCCCTGAATGCCCTGCTGCCCCACGCCGTGGACGACGTCGAGTCATACGACGTGCGGGAGGGCGAGCTGATCTCGAACGTCGTCAACGGCTGGAACTTCGGCGATGCTCATTTCCACAGCGCGCAGCTGCTGGCGGCGGTGCAGGAGCGCTGCCGCTACGAGCCGGGTGACGTGCGGCTCATCTACCTGGAGTCTGAGCCGACGATGCGCGGGCGCGGCTACCAGCACTACGAGATCTGGGACGCGGTCGACGGGCTGCTGGAGGAGGGCACGATCGCGGTCAAGGACATGGTGACCAGCCAGCCCTGGCTCGACGAGTCGTTCGACTTCCCGGTGGTCGTCGAGGGCGGTTCCGACGCTCCGGCCGAGCCACTTCCGGTCGGCGGCGCGGAGTCGCCCGCAGCGAGTCGTTGAGCGACGCGGTCGTCGTCGGCTCCGGCCCGAACGGGCTGGCCTGCGCGGTGGAGCTGGCCCGGAACGGCGTGGGGGTGACCGTGCTCGAGGCCGAGGAGCGGATCGGCGGCGGCACCCGGTCGAGCGAGCTCACGGTTCCCGGCCTGCTCCATGACGAATGCTCGGCGATCCACCCGATGGCCGCCGGCTCGCCCTTCCTCAACTCCCTCGATTTGGCGAAGCACGGGTTCGAGTGGCTCCTTCCGGAAGTGGACCTCGCCCACCCGCTCGACGACGGCAGCGCCGGCGTCATGGTCCGCTCGATCGAAGAGACGGCCCGCGGCCTCGGGGACGACGGTCACGCCTGGCGCCGGGTCTTCGGCTCCTCCTCCGCCCACTTCGAGGACCTGCTCGAGGACATGCTCGCGCCGATCGTCCACCTGCCCCGCCACCCGCTCCGGTTGGCCCGCTTCGGCATCCCGGCTGCCGCGCCGGCATCGGTGCTGGTCCGCTCGTGGAGCACGCCGCAGGGCCGCGCCCTCTTCGGCGGTGTGGCTGCCCACGCCTTCGCTCCGCTGAGCGGGCCGATGAGCTCCTCGGTCGGATGCGCGCTGATCGACGCGTGCCACGCCTTCGGCTGGCCGGTCGCCAAAGGCGGCTCGCAGACGATCGCCGACGCGCTGGCCGCAGTGCTGACCGAGCACGGCGGGCGGATCGAGACCGGCCGGCGCGTGAGCAGCTATGACGAGGTGGCGGGCGCCGACGTCGTCGTCTTCGACCTGGCGCCGGCGGCCGTGGCGGAGATCGCCGGCGACCGCCTGCCGGCCCAGGTCGCGCGCGCCTATCGCCGCTACCGCCACGGCCCCGGGGCATTCAAGGTCGACCTCGCGGTCGAGGGCGGCGTGCCTTGGACGAACGAGGCCTGTCGGCGGGCCGGGACCGTCCACGCCGCCGGTGCCTTCGAGGAGATCAGGGCCGCCGAGCGGGCGATCAACCGCGGGGAGATGCCGGAGCGCCCCTTCGTCCTGATCGGCCAGCAGTACCTCGCGGACCCGGGCCGCTCACAGGGAGACCTCCATCCGCTCTACGCCTACGCGCACGTTCCGCGCGGCTACATAGGAGACGCGACCGAGGCGGTGCTCGGGCAGATCGAGCGGTTCGCTCCCGGATTCAGGGAGCGGATCCGGGACACCTCGATCCGAACGCCGGCCGACCTCGAGAGCTACAACGCCAACTACACCGGGGGCGACATCATCACCGGGGCCAACTCGCCGGTCCAGGTTCTCATCCGGCCTCGCCTCGCCCTCGATCCCTACAGCGCCGGAATCGACGGGGTCTACATCTGCTCGGCGGCGACGCCCCCCGGGGCCGGCGCGCATGGGATGAACGGCTTCAACGCGGCCCGCTCGGCCCTGCGGCATCTCGGCTGACCCACCCTTCCTCCGTAGTTTCCCCGCCGTTCGTCCAGTACTTCGTCACGTTGCGCCTGCCCGCCGGCTGGGGTGATCATTGGACATGACCTCTGGAGAGGAATCCGGGTCAGGGGGGTTGCTGCGCCCGCTGGATTGGTCGCGCAGGATCGAAGAGGCTTTGGAGAGGGACCTCTTCGTCCTGCACGGCCAGCGCATCGTCGATGTCATCAGCGGCGAGACGATGCGCCATGAGCTCTTCCTGCGAATGGTGGACCGGCGCCGGCTGATCCCCGCCGGCGAGTTCGTGCTCGTCGCAGAGGAGTTCGGATCGATCCGTGAGATCGATCGCTGGGTGGTCGCCCGGGCGATCGAGGTCGCGGCGTCTGGAACTCCGGTGGACCTCAACCTCAGCGTGAGGTCGACGGATGAGGCCATGATCGGCCTGATCCGAGACCGCCTGGAGGAGACGGGCGCCGAGCCCGGGGACCTCGTGTTCGAGCTCAGCGAGGAGCAGATGACAGAGGGGCTCGACGCGGCGGGTGCCTTCGTCAGCGCCGTTGCCGATCTCGGCTGCCGGATCGCACTGGATGGCTTCGTCGAAGGTGGCCCCGAGTCGTTCCTGCTGCGCCGGCTCCCGATCAGCTTCGTGAAGCTCGGCTCTCCCTTCATCGACGGCCTGGCGGAGGACCGGGGAAAGCGCCGGGCGGTGAGCAGCGCCGTCCTCAAGGCGCACCGCGCCGGACAGCGGGTCATTGCCCAGGGAGTTGAGACGCTCGCGACCCTCGAGCTGCTGGAGGACCTCGGCATCGACGAGGCGCAGGGCCACTGCCTCGGCCCACCCGAGTCGCTGGAGTCCCTGATCGGCGCCGGCGCCTAGCGGGCAGCACCGGATGCGGCTGAGAGGAGTCGAACCTCCACGTCCCGAAGGACACAGGCACCTGAAGCCTGCGCGTCTACCAGTTCCGCCACAGCCGCGGGCTCGGGAAGCTTAGCCTGAGCCTGGCTACACTCACGGCCGCTGCAAAACACGCCGCTATCGTCTAGGGGACTAGGACGCCGGATTCTCAGTCCGGAAACCCGGGTTCGAATCCCGGTAGCGGTGCCTCTCGGAAGCCCTGCGGAAGCGGGGCTTTTGTATTTCGGCGGTTCGGGCGAGTCCGAAACGTTGTCGCGAATCTGTCGCGAAATCTGCAGTTGGGCTTCCAGAGAACGCGTGAGGACAAGAGCGCTGCTTTGCTCAGATCGACGTCGCACGGACGCGAAGTCCAGTCGTGGATGTTCTTCACATGTCGCACGCAATGGCTCCCGATCCAGAGTCCCCGACCGGCTGGCGCTATCCCGCCGTGCTGCTCATCCGGGTGGATACCTCTTCGCCTTCCGAATAGGCGCTTAGAACGAGAAGCGGCGATTCGCCAGGTGATTGGGATCGCGCGGCTTACCGCTTCCTCTTAACCCTCAGTGTCAGCTTCGAGAATTGCGTCGCCGTTGGACCACCGGTCGGCGTGTATGCGACCTTGACTGCGACACCGAGCTTGCCCTTCTTCTTCAGCCGTTTCTTGGCGGGCTTGGTCAGCGCCAGCGTCAGCAGCAGCTGTTGTTCGGTCGTCGCCGTAACCGTCTGGCTCGCCGGCCTCAGCGCGATCAGCGGCCGCTTCTTCTTCTTCTTCTTCTTCTTCTTCTTCTTCTTCTTCTTCGCGGCGGCGGCGGCGAGCACGGTCGGATCGTTGGAGGCGCTCGCGCTCACCTTTCCCTGGCCGGGCACGGTTGCCGTCACCTTGACCAGGGGCTTCTTGCCCTGCTGGCTCACGCCGTTGATCGTCACCACGCTCGGGCAGCCGTTGAACGTTCCGGCCGTGCCGACGCACTTGTCCTGGGTTTCGTCGCCGAAGACGTCGGCGTCGGCGTCGGCGTCGATCGTCCCCGAGATCATCACGGCGCCGTTCCCACATCCGCTCGTCGTGTAGTCGGCGTTTGTGCCCACCGGTTGAGTACCTGGAAGGAGATAAGCGCAAGTCGCTGCCGCGTCGATGTAGGTTGAGTGGACCGAGCCGGTCGGGTTATCGTCGATATACCAGGCAAGCTGCTGCCCAGCCGCAATGGGACGGCGTGTGAGGACCTCGGTTAGGTGCCCCGCGGACGACGCGTCCGCCGTCACGGTCATGGGGATCTCGGGGGCGGTGTTCAGGAATCCGTAGGTCGTGGCGTCGGGATGAGAGGTCTGGCTCAGAATCCGGATCACGCCGTTGCCGCCGCTGCCGGCCGTCCTGATCCGCACCGCCGTCAGTACGCCGCTGATCGGGGCGACGTCGGAGGCGGTGCCCGGCAGGGTCAGGTTCGTCACCGAGTCGTGCGCGGTGGAATTCGTCGGATCATGGTTGAGATCCGCTCCGAACACCGTCGCCGCTCGGGCGCCCGCCGGTGTAAGAAGCAGACATGCGACAGCGATGACGGTGAGTCGCAGGATCATTGGAGGGCGGGAGCTTACCCCGGTTCATGATTCCCTCCGAGGCTTGGCCCTCCCACTATCGAGCCGCCGCCGAGCCCGGCGCGCCGGGCCGCCACCGGGCTGCCGGACTTACGCCTCGAGAAGCAGCCCCTTGCCTAGCCCGCCGCCGACAGGCTCGCTTGGAGCGGTGAGTCAGAACCGCCGCTCTTCGTCCGAAGCGGCTAGCTATTTACCGGCGCGTGGAGCCCAGCCAGCTCCGACTTGGTCGATTGGAGCACGAACCGTTCCGTGGCGAAATCGAGAGCCAGGGAGGCGTTGCGGCGTCCAGGGTTCCAATCGACCGACCGTAGATCCGCCAGCCGGTAGGCCGCAGTCCGCTGGCTGGCGTGAACCGGTACCAGGATCAGCTCAGTCGAGGTACTGCAGGCCATGAACGCCGCAAGAAGTGCAAGAGGAAGGCGAAGCGGCTGCCGGTCTGATCGTCCCAGCGGCTGGCACCGGCGGGGCCAGGGCCCGGCGGCCATTTAGGCGAGTAGGCGGAAGGAGCTGATCCGTCGCTGCTCGTTGGCGCGATTAGGAGGCGTCTCCCCAAATCACGCCTGAACCCATCGGTTACGCACCGAGACAGGCAATTCGAATCCCGGTAGCGGTGCCTCTCGAAAGCTCTGCGGAAGCGGGGCCTTTTTCATTTCGGGAGGTCGGCACCGTAGGAACTTTGTCAATGCTGGCCGCGCTCCAGAAGGACTGCCCAACCGAACACGAGAAGCGCCGCCAGCATCATCACGACGCCTGCCGAGAGCTCACCATGCAGAAGCGAGCTGAAGCCGAACAGCGCGCAGATAAACCCGGTCCATGCACCCAGCCTGCAGATCGATCGCCCGTGCACCTAACTCTCCTGGGCCGGGGGTGGACTCGGTCGGTCCATCACTACGGGAGCAGAGGACATCTCGGGGTCAGCCAACCACCTGCGTCTCTCGGCAGCGTGAGCGCCCGGTTAGAGAAGTCTTAGGACCCGCGCCTGCCGGCGCGAACTTCGAGACCGTCCGTCGCGCGCGAACCGCCGTTGTAGGCTCGAGCCCGATCGTCAACCGGGAAATGGAGGAACTACGGCGCGCAGGCCGTCAACAACGGGCCGGGGGGCAAGACGTACACCTACACGGACGTGCGCTTCTTCTCGGTCGGCACCCTGAACTCGATCACCCCGAGCTGGCTGCGGATCTCCCAGAATGCCTCAACCGGGAACGGTGGCACTTGTTATGGAGACTCGGGCGGCCCGAACTTCCTCGGGGCCAGAGCGCAGGAGACCAGGGTCGTCGCCGCGACGACGATCACCGGCGACACGGCCTGCCGCTCGACGAACGTGGACTACCGGCTGGACACGCCGTTCGCCCGTTCATTCCTGGCGGGCTACGTCGCGCTTCCCTAGCGAGGGCCGCCAGGGGCAGGGATGCCCCGAAACGGGTCGAAAACGAGGCGATTAAGTACCCGTTAACAGCGAGGAAAGTACGGCCAAATACCGATTCGGCGCCTGAGGTCCTAGATAGGATCGCCTGTGGAGCTGCTGGATTGCGGCAGGAGAGAAACGCTGCTGGGAAGCAGGTGAGGAGCTGCTGGAGGATGGGACCGTCATAGGGACCCGAACGGACGCTCATGGCTCGCAACGGGTCTGCTTCCAGGTGGAGCGAATGTGAGCCCCGGAGAGGGGACGGCCACACCACGGGGCGGAGGACGCGTACGAGGGGGCGGCAGGTTCGCTCGCCTGGCGGCGATCGGCGCGCTGGCGCTGGTCGTGCTCGCGATCCTCGTGTTGCTGCTCTCTGGTGGCGGGAACTCCAACCACTACCGCCTGCTGTTCGAGACGGGCGGGCAGCTCGTCAAGGGCAACCAGGTCCTGATCGGCGGTGTGCCGGTCGGCAGTGTCGATGACGTCAAGCTGACCGACAACGGACAGGCCCAGGTCGACATCTCGGTGGACCGGCCCCTGCACCAGGGGACCACGGCGATCATCCGCGCCACCTCGCTCTCGGGGATCGCGAACCGCTACGTCTCGCTCGAGCCCGGGCCCGACAACAATCCGGAGCTCGCGAGCGACGCGATCATCTCCGAGACGGACACGACCAGCCCGGTCGACCTCGATCAGCTCTTCAACACCCTGCGCGGCCAGGAGCGCCAGGCGCTGCGGAACGTCATCCAGGGCTCGGCCACCGTCTACGCCGGACAGGGCCCGGCCGCCAACCAGACCTACAAGTACCTGAGCCCCTCGCTCGTTGCGACCGACCGCCTGATCCAGGAGCTCAACCGGGACGAGGGCACCCTCACCAACTTCATCGTCAACGGCGCAAATGTCGTCTCGGCCGTCGCCGAGCGCCGCGCAGATCTCTCCTCGCTGACGCAGAACGCGAACATCGCCCTCGGCTCGATCGCCGCTGAGAACCGCTCCTTTGACCAGGCTCTGGTCGCATTGCCCGGCACGCTCCGCCAGGCCAATACGACCTTCCACAACCTCCGGCCCGCTCTGGACGACCTCACCCCGCTGGTCAATGCGACCCGGACGAGCACCAAGAACCTCGCGCCGTTCCTCCGCCAGCTCCATCCGCTGCTCACGCGCTCGGTTCCGGTGTTCAGGGACCTGAACCGGGCGGTCAACCTGAAAGGCAAGTCGAACGACCTCGCCGATGCGACCGGCTACCTGGTCGCCCTGCAGAAGCGGGCGGCGGACAACATCCCGATCGCCGTCCAGGCGATGCAGGACTCACTGCCGCAACTCGAGTTCCTCCGTCCCTACACGCCCGACCTGACCGCAGGAATCGCTCACCTCAACCAGACCGCCGGCTATTACGACGCGAACGGCCACTACGTGCGGGTGCAGCCGGCGGGCATGGGCGTCTTCCAGCCGACCTCGCCTCTCACCGCAGCCAACTCCGCCACACCGTTCGCCGATTTCGGCGCGTTCGGTGGGCCCACCTACAACCTGTTCCGCCGCTGCCCGGGCGCCTCCTCGCCCGTCCTGCTCGGCAGCAACCCGTTCGCCGCTCCGTCGCCGGCCGGGGCCTTCCTCGGCCCGCCGAACGGGGCCCCGGCCAGCCCCTCGTCCTGTAACTCGAGCCAATCGGTGCCCGGGCCATGAGGCGGATCGCCCTCATAGGCGCCGGGGTGCTGCTCGCCGCGATGCTGATCGCGCTGCCCGCGATCGGCTCGAACGGCACCAGCGGCACCTATCTGGTGCGGGGCTACTTCGACAACGGCTCGTTCGTGGTTTCAGGCGAGCAGGTCCGGGTGGCCGGCGCGACGGTCGGGTCGGTCGAGTCGGTCGACGTCTCGAACGACACCGAGACCGCCAGCCTGGAGGGCGGGCCGCACGCGGTCCCGGGCAAGGCGATCGTCGTGATGAAGATCGAGGACTCCGGCTTCAAGGACTTCCGCCAGGACGCCAGCTGCCTGATCCGGCCGCAGTCGCTGATCGGCGAGAAGTTCGTCGACTGCACCCCGACCCAGCCGCGAGCGCCGGGTACTCCGCTGCCGCCCCCGCTGCAGAAGATCCCCGATGGCCAGGACGGTGCCGGCCAGTATCTGCTGCCGCTCGAGAACAACGGCACCACGGTCGACCTGGACCTGATCCAGAACATCCAGCGCCTGCCTTACAACGACCGCTTCCGGCTCATCCTGAACAGCCTCGGCGCCGGACTTGCGGGGCAGGGTCAAAATCTCGGTGAGGTCATCGACCGTGCGAATCCGGCGCTGCGGCAGACCGACCGCGTGCTGGCGATCCTCGCCGAGCAGAACCAGCAGCTCGCCAGCCTGGCGAGCAATGGCGACCAGGTGCTCGCCCCGCTCGCGCGGGAGCGGGCCCACATCACCGGCTTCTTCCACAACGCGGCGATCTCGGGACAGGCCACCGCGGAGCGCAGCGCCGACCTCGAGGCCGGACTGCGGAAGTTCCCCGCGACCCTCCATCAGGTCCGGCTCACGATGACCAAGCTCAAGGACTTCGCCGACCAGGGGACGCCGCTCTTCACCGACCTCAACATCGCGGCACCAGGCCTGAGCAAGGCGACCGTGAACCTGCCGGCCTTCGCGAGGGAGGGAATCCCGGCTCTGACCAGCCTCGGCAACGCCGCCGAGACCGCCGGGCCGAAGCTCGCCGCGTCCGACGGGTTGCTCAGCGACCTGGCCAACACGGCCAACTCCTCGGTCTCGATCGGCCAGAACTTCTCCGCGTTCCTGAACACCTTCGAGAAGACCCAGGGCTTCCAGAACCTGATGGACTTCATCTACAACTCGGTCGGCACGGCGAACGGCTTCGACTCGTACGGGCACTTCCTCCGCTCGAACCTCCAGCTCACGAGCTGCGTCGAGGTCGCGGACACCTTCCAGGACGTCTGCGGCGCGACGTTCCACGCCGCGACTGCGGCGTCCGCGACGAAGAAGCAGGGCAAGAAGGCCAAGATCTCCAAGGCGGGGATTCACAATGCCTCGCCGCTGCCGCAGGTGAACGTCCCGAACATCCGGAATCTGATCCCGCAGCTCCTCCCGCCGCAGACCCCGACGACGCCGCAGGACTCCGGCTCCGGCACGGACTCCAACCTGGGCTCCGGCACGGACTCCAACTCGGGCTCCGGCACGACCACCACGACGCCTGAGGGCGACCAGAGCAAGGGTTCGCCCCAGCCACAGGCGGTCTCGATGAGGCAGGCCCAGATGTTCCTCCAGTTCCTGCTCGGAGACGGCGCATGAGGGGCGGACGCGCCGGCAGCCTGGCCGCCAGCCCGACGCTCGTCGGAGCGGTGACCGTGCTCGTGGTCGTGGTGGCGGTCTTCCTTTCCTACCAGGCCAACCAGGGCCTGCCGTTCGTCCCCACTTACAAGCTCTCCGCCGAGCTGCCGAACGCCGACAGCCTCGTGCCGGGCAACGAGGTCCGCATCGGCGGCATCCGGGTCGGTCAGATCAAGTCGGTCGATCCCGAGACGGTCAACGACGCCCCCTGCCCGAACGACCCGACCCGTCAGTGCACCACGCAGGTGGCCAAGGTCAACATGGAGCTCAATCAGGACATCGACCCACTGCCCGAGAACTCGACGCTGGTCGTCCGAGCGAAGTCCGCCCTCGGCCTCAAGTACCTGGAGATCAACCGCGGGGACTCGAGCCAGGGATTCAAGCCCGGATCTACGGTCCCGCTGACCGCGGCCCGGCCGGAGCCCGTCGAGATCGATCAGGTCTTCAACATGTTCGACGCTCCCACCAGGACGGCCATCCAGTCGAACCTGCTCGAATTCGGAAACGCGCTGGCCGGACGCGGGGTGGACCTGAACGACGCGATCGGCCAGCTCAAGCCGCTGGTCAGGGTGCTCACGCCGGTGATGCGGAACCTGGCCGACCCGAACACCGGGCTCGGCAACTTCGTCTCCTCGCTGTCCGCCACCGCGGCCGAGGTCGCGCCGGTAGCGGAGATTCAGGGCCAGCTCTTCGTCGACCTCGACACGACCTTCGGCGCCTTCGCGCGGGTCTCGCGCCCATTCATTCAGGAGGCGATCTCGAAGTCGCCCTCGACCGAGGACACCACGATCGCGACCCTGCCGACGATCAGGCCGCTGCTGGCCAATACCGCCAAGCTGTTCAGCGAGCTGCGGCCAGGCTTCCACGCGATCGCGCCGGTCCAGAAGGACCTCGGGAACTCGATCGTGGAGGGCGTCAAGGCGCTTGCGCTTTCCCCGGCGTTCAACGCCCAGCTCGACCCGACCGCCCAGGCGGTCCTGAACCTCTCCAACAACTCGGGGGCTCGCACCGGCATCAACGACCTCACCACCTTCAACAACACGCTGGCGCCGCCGCTGGCGTTCATCACCCCGGCACAGTCCGTCTGCAACTACGCGACGCTGCTCTTCCGCAACGTGGCGAGCTTCCTGGGCTCGCAGGACGGGGTGGGAGCCAGCCAGCGGTTCATCGTCCTGCAGCCGCCGATCGGGCCGAACAGCGAGATCGGCCCGAGCTCCGCGCCGGCCAACGGCGGCGGCCAGACGACGAACTTCCTCCACTACAACCCGTATCCGAACACCGCGTCGCCGGGGCAGACGCATGAGTGCGAGTCGGGGAACGAGGGCTACCCGGCCGGTCAGACGATCGGCAACGTGCCCGGCAACCAGGGCATCCACACCGACGGCCAGATCCTCCAGCAGGTCACGAAGAAGAAGTCCAAGAAGAAGGGCAAGAAGTGACGGACGAGCGCGCCAACAAGCCGCCCGTCCAGGTGGCAGGCAAGGACTACGACGAGCGGGTCTACCGCAAGGGCCATCCGCCTCACCGGGTCCGGAACGCCCTGATCCTGATCGCCCTGGTCGTCGTCGGGACCTACCTGGCCTGGACCAAGACGATTCCGTTCCAGAGCCACTTCGAGCTCCACGCTGTCTTCAAGAACGCGGCCAACATCCGCAAGGACTCGCCGGTCAGGATCGCCGGCGTCAACGTCGGCAAGGTCGTCAGCGTGAAGAGCGTCTGCGACAACGGCCTGACCGGGGACTGCGCGAGCAACTACTCCGACGTCACCTTCACGGTCGACGACAACGGCCAGCCGGTCCACAGCGACGCGCAGGTGGAGATCCGGCCGCGCATCTTCCTGGAGGGCAACTTCTTCCTCGACGTGCGGCCCGGCAGCCCGAGCGCCCACTCGCTCTCGAACGGGGGCACGATCCCGGTCACCCAGACCTCCACGGCGGTGCAGCTGGATCAGATCCTCACCTCGCTGCAGGCCCCGGACCGCGCCAACCTGCAGAAGCTCCTCGAGGGATACGGCACGGCGCTCACGCACAAGCCGACCGCCGCGGACGAGGTGACGCAGGACCCGGAGGTCCAGGGCCTGACGGCCGCCGAGGCGATCAACAAGTCCTTCACCTACGGCCAGACGGCCGCTCGGGACTCGGCCATCGTCAACCAGGCGCTGCAGGGGACCGCACCGCACGACCTGTCCAACCTGATCGCCGCCCAGGCGAAGATCTTCGGCGCACTGAACGGCCACGAGTCGCAGCTGCAGGGCCTGATCTCCAACTTCAACATCGTGACCGGCGCGCTCGCGTCCGAGTCCGAGAACCTGCAGCGCACCATCAGGCTGCTCGGTCCGACGCTCCAGATCGCCGAGCCTTCACTGCGGCACACGAACGCGACGCTGCCCTATCTGCGGACCTTCGCCCGGGACCTCACCCCGGGTATCCGGGAGCTGCCGGCCACCATCGCCGCCTCGCAGCCCTGGATCGACCAGACCGCGGCGCTGCTCAGCAAGAACGAGCTGGGCTACATCGCCAGTCAGCTGCGCATCGCCGGTCCGGGGGCCGGCAAGTCAACGGACGAAGGCAGGCCTCTCTTCTCGCAGATCGGCCTGCTGAGCGGTTGCGTGGACAACGTCCTGCTTCCCACGGGCGACGTCACCCTCAACGATTCGGGCGGCGGATACAACTTCACCACCGGAGTGCCGAACTACAAGGAGTTCGGCTACACGGTGACCGGCCTCGCCGGCGAATCCCAGCCGTTCGACGGCAACGGCCCTTCGCTCCGCTTCTTCTCAGCCGGCGGCGCGGTCCCGGCGGGCGGCCCGGTTCCCAACCTGCGGCTTTCGACCGGCGGCCCCCCGCCGCAGGAGGCCCTCTGGGGAGGCTCGACCGTCCCGCCGATCGGCACGAAGCCCGTCACCAGCTCCAAGCCCCCTTTCAGGACCGACGTCGCCTGCCAGAGCAATCCCATCCCCGACCTGAACGGCCCGGCGGCCGACCAGGGCCCGGCTGACCCGCTGCCCTACCCATGAGACACGCCCTGAGAACCCACCTGCGCGACGTGCTGGCCATCACCGGGCTCATCCTGGCCGGCCTGTTCGCGGTGACGGTGATCCTGGTGAACCAGCGGGCCGTCCTGCCGAGCTGGGTGCCCCTGATCGGCACGGATCGCTTCGCGCTCAAGGCCGACTTCTCGACCGCCCAGGCCGTCACCCCGGGCCAGGGCCAGTCGGTGGACATCGCCGGCATCAAGGTCGGCGAGGTCAGCAGCGTGACGCTCCAGGACGGCCACGCCGTGGTCGGAATGGAGATCGACAACAAGTACGCGCCCCTCATCCACACCAACTCGTCCCTTCTCCTGCGGCCGAAGACGGGCCTGAACGACATGGTGGTCGAGGTCGACCCCGGCACCCAGTCGGCGGCCAATGTGAAGGAGGGCTCGACGATCCCGCTCTCATCCACCCAGCCCCAGGTGAACCCGGACGAGGTCCTGGCTTCGCTCGACGCGGACACGCAGCAATTCCTGAAGCTCCTGCTCGCGAATGGGGCGGAGGCGCTCGACCCGGCGCAGGGCCGTGACGTGAAGCTCTCCAACGCGCTGCGCCGCCTCGATCCGTTCGCCCGCGACATCGGCCGCATCTCCGGCGCCCTCGCGACACGGCGCGTGAACATCGCCAGCTCGATCCACAACTTCCAGCTCCTCTCGACCGAGCTCGGCAACCGCGACCAGGACCTCGTCAACTTCGTCGATTCCTCCAACGCCGTGCTCGCCTCGTTCGCCAAGGAGCAGGCGTCGATCCGCAGCTCGATCCACGAGCTCCCATCGACGCTGAAGGAGGCCAAGGGGGCGCTCACCAGCGCGAACAGTCTCGCTCTCCAGGCCGGCCCCGCGCTCAAGAAGTCCATCCCGGGCGCGAAGGCGACCGCCCCGGCGCTGCGGGCGCTGCGACCGTTCTTCCAGCAGACAGCCGGGCCGATCGAGAACCAGATCCGGCCCTTCACACAGCAGGTCGCCAGCCCGGTCACGCACCTGGCGCAGATCTCGCAGGGCCTCGGCAAGGCCTCCCCGGGCCTGCGCACCGGGTTCACGGACCTGAACTCCGGGCTGAACGCGCTCGCCTACAACCCGCCGGGTGATCAGGAGGGCTTCCTCTTCTACGTCCCCTGGCTGAACCACGACCTGAACGCCACCTACCTCCTCCAGGACGCCTACGGGCCGATCCGCCGCGGCATCGTCCTGGAGAGCTGCGGAACCGCCCGGACGGCGGACAGCGTGCTGCGGTCCGAGCCGTATCTGCGCATGCTCTACCAGCTCACCGGGCAGCCCAGGGCAACCAGCATTCCGGGGTGCGGCTGATGGGCCAGCGAGCACCCACCGTCGGTCAGATCGCCGTGGCGGTCGCATTCGCTTTCTCGTGCTTCGGTCTGCTCCTCTTCCTGTGGGCGACCTTCGGTGGCCCGGTTCCGCTGAAGCCTGAGGGCTACAGGGTCAAGGTTCCCTTCAACGAGGCGACTCAGCTGGCGCAGGAATCGGACGTGCGGATCCACAACGTCTCGGTGGGCAAGGTCAAGTCGATCAGCCTGGAGAACTCGGGCCCGAACAAGGACCTCGCCGTCGCCACCATCGAGATCGACACACCGTATGCGCCGATTCCCGTCAACACGCGGGCGATGCTCCGGCAGAAGACGCTGCTCGGAGAGACATACGTCGAGCTCACCCAGGGAGACAGAACCGGGCCGAAGCTCCCGGAGGGCGGAACCCTGCCCAAGGCGCAGGTGGAGCCGTCGGTGCAGCTGGACGAGATCTTCAGGACATTCGATGCCAAGACGCGGGCCGCGTTCCAGACGTGGATGCAACAGCTGGCCATCGCGAGCTACGGGCGTGGCGCCGACCTCTCCGCCGCGATCGCCAATCTCGCGCCGTTCGCCGAGGACGCGAACAAGCTGCTGCGCGTGCTGGACACACAGCAGGGCGCGGTCCAGCAACTGGTGCGCAACACCGGTGAGGTCTTCGGGGCGCTCAGCGAGCGGCAGGGCCAGCTCCAGGGCCTGATCCGAAACTCGGGGACCGTGTTCCGCACCACGGCAGTTCGCAACCAGGACCTCGAGGCCACCTTCCGGGCCCTGCCGACGTTCCTCGACGAGTCCAAGCTGACCCTCAACAGGCTCGCCAGCTTCTCGCGCCTCGCCAACCCGGTCGTAACGCAGCTCCATCCGTCGGCGAGGGCGCTCAGCGCCGACCTCAAGCCGATCGCCAAGGTGACGCCGGACTTCAAGGGCTTCTTCGTGGGCCTGCGCAAGACGCAGAAGCGGGGCCTGACCGGACTGCCGGCCCTGCAGACGCTGCTCAACAGCGATCTCCCGCCCCTGCTCACCGAGCTGCACCCGTTCACCCAGCAGCTCACTCCGATCATCTCGGGGCTCGGGCGCTACCAGAACGACATCACGGGCCTGATCGCGAACTTCGCCGTCGCCACCAACGCAGTCGGCACCACCGAGTCGGGTGGGGCGGGGCACTACATTCGGAGCTCCGCTCCCAGCTATCCGGAGTCGTTCGCGAACTTCACGTCCCATCGCCTCGCCTACTCGCGGACCAACCCATACATCGCGCCCAACAGTGCTCTCAAGGTCGCGAATGGGCTCGACACCTTCGACACCCGGCCGTGCGCGAGCCCGCCCGGCCTCATCGCCACCCTCGGGCCCGACGCCAGTTACACCGGCAACCCGTTCTTCTCCAACCGGGCGACCTTCGACACCCCCCAGGAGCTCCTCGACACGATCAAGCAGTTCCCGTTCGGCGGCCAGACGAGCACCTCGGCGCTGCCCGCACCGGCCTGCACGAAGCAGGCGCAGCAGCCCTCGATCGGCCAGATCGCCGAGATGAGCGACTACACGCACGTCTACGCCAACCCCTGAGAGGGACCTACTCAGTAGTTGGGTAACTCGGTTGCAGAGCGAAAGATCCGCACAACTAGGCCCAATTTGCTGTGTTAGGTTCAGCCAGAGAAGGCAAATCCAAGGGCTGGTGGCGCCGCAATCCGCACCGCTGCCAGGGAATTTGCCCAACGGAAAAGGAGTGGTATGCGCAAGCGCAAGTATCTGATCGGAGCCACGCTGGCCGTGGCCGGGGCGCTCGCCGTCTCGGGCACCGCCTATGCGGGTGCTCCGACAGGCCAGACCCTGAATGCAACGATCGCGCCTTCGAAGCTTCAGAAGAAGACGTGGACAGGTGTCACGCTGCACAACATCATCGCTACGACCTACAGCGATTTCAACGGGTCACCGGCGGCGAAGGAGACGATCTTCCACCTGGATCATCAGCTCAAGTTCGTCAACGGCAATCTGCCCGCCTGCCCGCAGGCGACCCTCAATGCAGCCACCACCACGACCGCGGTTCAGTCCGCCTGTGGCGGAAGCATCGTGGGTACGGGCACCAACGAGGTCAACAACAAGACCGGGTTCTTCACCCAGCCGAACCCGGTTCTGCTCGTCAGCGGCGGTCCGACGACTCTGTTCGTCTGGACCCGCATCGCCAACTCGCTGACCCTGGTCCTGAACGGCCAGTACGCATCAGGCCCGAACACCCTCGACGTGACGGGTCTCCCGAACACGCCGGGCACCGACCTGACGCTGTTCGACACGACGCAGACCAAGGTCAAGACCGCTGGAAAGGGCAAGAAGAAGAAGTTCTACGTCATGGCCCGTTGCAAGAGCAAGAAGCACAAGATGGTCAGCAGCGAGACGACCACCTTCTGGGACAACAGCTCGCAGACCGCTGTGTCCACGCAGAAGTGCAAGGCGAAGAAGTCCAAGAAGAAGAAGTAGGACCTCCTTCCCTTCGAGTTGCGAGAGGGGCGGCCTTCGGGCCGCCCCTCTTTTTTTGGCGCCCGCCGATGTAGGATGCGCGGCGTTCATAACGGCCGGTGGTCAAGGGAAGTCCGGTGAGAAGCCGGCGCGGTCCCGCCACTGTGACCGGGCGATGCTGTCGCACTAGACCACTGGGGAGTCCTCGACTCCCCGGGAAGGCGCCTCAGTCGAGCCCGGAAGCCAGGAGACCTGTCCCCGGCCCGCCAACACAACCCTCGAGGAAAGGGGTGGCTCAGAAATGAGACGTTCGCTGGTCGCCGGAGCGGTGACGCTCGCCGCGACCTTGATGATGACCGGGGTGGCGCTCGCCACGCCGACCTACTACCTGCGCGTGGAGGCACCGGGCGCAACGCTCGATCCCGGCACCTACTATGCGCTCCCGGATCAGGTCGCCGCCCAGCGCGGCGAGACCCCTGTTTCCGGGAACTGCGTGCGCTCCGGAGGCGACATCCCGGTGGGCGGGAAGACCGCGCTCGGCCTCGCCGTCGCGGCGGCGGAAGCCTCGCCGGCCCTCCAGCCGACGCTCGTCGTCGAGGACTCGTTCGGGAAGCGGATCTGCCGGATGGATGGCTTCAACGAGACCGATTCGCCGTTCACGGGCTGGCTCTTCAGGGAGAACCACGTCGCGCCGACGATGAGCGCGGAACTGGTGCCCATTCAGGAGAGCGATCAGACCCTCTGGGTGTTCGCCAACTTCGGAACGAACGCGAACACGGGCGACGAGCTCGTGCTCAGCGGGCCGTTCCGGGCGACGCCCGGAACCATCCAGGTGCAGGTCTCGGCGGTCGCCTTCGACGGGACGACGCACCCGGCCGCCGACGGCACCGTGATCACCGGAGGCTCGGCCACCGCGACCACGACCGGTGGGGTCGCCACCGTGCCGCTGTCGGCATCGACGACGCTCCGCGCGGTCGGGGCCGGGCCTGCGCCCACCGAGATCCCCTCGAACGAGCTGCCCGTGTGCGTGGCGGCCGCGCTGGCGGATTGCCCGCGCGCGCCCGGCAAGCGCATCGTCGGCACGAACCGGCACGACTCGTTCAAGGGCGGTCCGGGACCGGACCGGATCCGTACACGTGGCGGCAAGGACAGGGTCCGTGTGCTCGGGGGCGGTGTCGATCGAGTCAATTGCGGGAGCGGCAAGGACGTCGTGATCGCGGACCGCACCGACCACACCAAGCACTGCGAGAAGGTCCTCCGCAAGGGCGGGTCCAAGCACCACAAGAAGGGGAAGGGCAGGAAGTGAAGCCCGCCCGCATCCTGGCGGCCACGCTGGCGCTCGGCGCCGTGGTGGCCGCCGGTTGCGGTCTCGGGCCCGGCAAGGACGAGGGCGACGTCTCGCTCACGGTCACGCGCGACTACGGTGGCAGCGTCCTCGTCCAGATGACCGACTCGATCCATGAGTCCGACACCGTCCTGCGCGTGCTCGACCGCAACACGGACATCACCACCCGCTACGGCGGCGGCTTCGTCCAGTCGATCGACGGGTTGTCGGGGAGCACGGGCGGCGGCCGGAACTTCGACTGGTTCTTCTACGTGAACGGCATCGAGTCCCCGGTCGGTTCCACGGACTACGACCTCTCGGACGGAGATCGCATCTGGTGGGACCACCGGGACTGGACCGCCGCGATGCGTGTGCCGGCGGTCGTCGGCTCGTGGCCGGAGCCGTTCGTGCACGGCTTCCGGGGTCGCCGCTGGAGGACGTTTGGCGATTGTGTCGCGCTGAAGCCGGCCTGTGACCAGGTCGAACAGCGGATGCAGACGATGCTGCCGGCTCCGCTCATGACGCTCGACAGCTATGGCGCAAAGCATCTGCGCCCCAGCCACAACGACGGCATTCACCTGTTGATCGGTCCATGGGACGCGCTACGGACCGACCCAGTCGCGGGTCTCCTCGCCGAGTCTCCGGATCGAAGCGGCGTCTTCGCGCGCTTCCTCGGGGAGGGGAGGCCCCTGCTGGAACTGCTAAACCAGCAGGGTCAGCCCGCCGGAAGCATCGGCAAGGGCGGCGGGCTGATTGCAGCATTGCGGACCGGTGACGGCGCACCGGTCTGGGTCGTCACCGGCACGGACGCCAAGGGAGTGATGGCGGCGGCGCGGCTCGTCGGGCCGGCCCTGCGAAACCACTATGCGGTGGCGACTCAGCCCGGAGCGGGCGCGATCGGGGTGCCCGTACAGTGAGGCCGGGGCTTGCCTATACACCGGGCCGCAGCCCGCTGCACCGGGCCTCGGTGGGTGCCTCGATCCTGTACCTGGGATCACTTGCCGCGATCTCCTTCGTCTATCCGAACCCGGTCGTCCTGCTCGCCGCTGGGGTGGGGGCGGTGCTCGCGGGGTATGCGGCGGGCGCCCGGCGGGCGGTGCTCGCGTCGCTGCGGCTGGGCCTCACGCTCTTCGTCGTGATGGTCACCATCAACATCCTGGTCAACCACCGTGGCGACACCGTCCTCGTGCGCGGCTGGGACCTGCCGGTGCTCGGCAACACCGACGTCACCCTCGAGTCCATGGTCGAGGGGATCGTCCTCGGGCTTCGCGTCATGGTCGCGGTGCTGGTCTTCGGCGTCTACTCCGCCTGCGTGGATCCGGACCGGGTGCTGCGCGCGCTTCGGCCGGTCGCGCGCCGCTCTGCGATGAGCGCCGGGCTCGTCACCCGGATGGTCCCGCTCGCGGTCGCCGACGGCGCGAGGCTGCGGGAGGCGGCGGCGCTTCGCGGCCCCGCGGCCACTCCGGTCGGAAGGGGCGCTCTCGCGCGGAGGATTGTGGAGAGCTCGCTGGATCGGGCCGTCGATGTGGCGGCGACGCTCGAGCTCAGGGGTCATTCCCTTCCGGGGCGCACGCTGCCGCGCCGCTCGCGCTCGCGGGACAGCGCGCCGGTCGCCGCGGCGGGAGCGGCGATGCTGATTGTCTCCGGGGCCGCGGCGATCGCCGGGGTCGGCGAGTTCGAGGCCTTTCCCGGCGTCAGGGTGGACTTGGGTGCGATGACGGTCGCGCTGAGCGCGATCGTCGTCGGGCTGGCCGCCGTTCCCTTCGCCCTGAGGAGGTGGCGCGAGCGTGCCTGACCCGGCTCTGCGCTTTGCGGGACTCACCTACCGCTACCCGGATGCGGAGACCGCTGCGATCGGCGGCATCGACCTCACGGTCGAGCCCGGCGAGTTTGTTGTCCTGGCCGGGCGCTCCGGATCGGGAAAGTCCACCCTGTTGCGCGCCGGGTGCGGCCTGGTGCCGCACTTCCACGGAGGCGAGATCGAGGGTGAGCTGGAGGTCGCCGGGCTCGACGTCCGCGCGCATGGCCCGGCGGAGCTTGCGGAGCACGTTGGGCTGGTCGCCCAGGAACCCGAGTCGCAGATCGTCAGCACCACGGTTCAGGCGGAGATCGAGTTGCCGCTCGAGCTGCGAGGCATCTCTCCGGCGGCCCGCTCGCGGGCGGTTGAGGAGGTCGCGCTCGCGCTCGCGATCGACGGGCTGCTCGGGCGGACCACCGACACGCTCTCGGGTGGGGAGCTCCAGCGGGTCGCGCTCGCGGCCGCACTCGCGACCCGCCCCAGCCTGGTCCTGCTCGACGAGCCGACGTCCCAGCTCGACCCGGTGGCGGGCGACGAGCTGATCTCGCTGTTGCGCCGGCTGAACGAAGAGTGGGGGGTCGCCGTCCTGCTCGGCGAGCACCGTCTGGAGCGCTGCCTGCCCGCGGCCGACACGGTCGTCGCGCTCGCCGGCGGCAGTGTTGCGTTCGACGGCCCGCCGTCGGATTTCCTGGCCTGGGCGCTTGTTCGCGACGAGGCCCTCGCGACCCCCGGCGCGCGGCTGCTCCATGGCGCCGGGCTGAGTCCATCGACGAGCGTGCGGGAAGCCCGCCGCGCGCTCGGGCGCCAGGGCGTCTCGGTGCGCGCGCCGGAGCCGGAGGCTCCGCTCCGTGCCACTCGCCGGGAGGCTGCTCTCGAGGCTGCCGGGTTGTGGGTGGAGCTCGGCGAGGGCGAGGAGCGGACCGAGGCACTGCGTGGGCTCGACCTGGCCATCGCGCCGGGAGAGCGAATCGCCCTGATGGGGAGCAACGGGGCTGGGAAGAGCACCCTGCTGCGAGCGGCGGCCGGGGTGGTGGAGCCGCAGCGTGGCCGGCTTCGGGCGCCCGGCGGAGTCGCGCTCCTGCCGCAACGCCCCGGGGACCTCTTCGTCCACGAGAGGGTTCGGGACGAGTTCCAGGGCGATCTGGCGCGTGCCTCGCTGAGCCATCTCGGGCTCGAGGGGAAGCTGGATGCCGATCCGCGCGATCTCTCCGGCGGGGAACGCCAGCGGCTCGCGATAGCCATAGTCACTGCCGGCCGCGAGGCAGAGGACGGGGGACTGCCGGGCGCCGTCCTGCTCGACGAGCCGACCCGCGGCATGGACCGCTTCCGCAAGGCGGAGCTGGCCGATCTCGCGCACGAGCTGACGGAAGCTGGGGCGGCGGTCGTGATCGCCACCCACGACGTCGAGTTCGCCGCGACCTTCGCGGATCGGGTCGTACTGCTCGCGCGCGGCGAGGTCGCCGCCGACGGCTCGGCGAGCGAGCTGCTGGCCGGCGGCTGGTACTTCTCCAGCGAGGTCGCGCGGATCCTCGACGGAGCCGCGATCGGCGTCGAGGACGGGCTCGCGGTGCTGCGCCGGGCCCTCACCCGCGGCGGAGATCCCGCGACGACGGGGGGCGGCGCGTGAGCTGGCAGTCGGCGTCCTTCGCGATCCTCGGTTTCGTCCTGCTCGGGGGATTCGCCTGGTACGAGCGTTCGCGGCCGGCGTCGCAGATCGTCGCGCTGGTCGCCGCCCTGGCCGCGATCTCGGTGGCGGGCAGAGTGGCCTTCTCGCCGATTCCCAACGTGGTGCCGACGACCGACATCACGCTGATCGCGGGCTTCACGCTCGGTCCGGAGGCGGGTTTCGCCGTCGGCGCCCTGTCGGGGCTGGTGTCGAACTTCTGGCTGGGGCAAGGGCCGTGGACGCCGTGGCAGATGGCCGGGTGGGGTTTGACCGGCGTGCTCGGCGCCGGCCTCGCCGTGGCGACGGGACGCCGCCTGGGGCGGGTCGGCCTCGCCATGATCTGTGCGCTCACCGGCTTCGCCTATGGCGCCCTTCTCGACTTCTCCCTGATGGTCACCTACGGCGGCGAGCAGTCGCTCGACCGCTTCCTGGCGATCTCCGCGCGAGGCGTGCCGTTCAACATCGCCCACGCCGTGGGCAACGCAGCGCTCGCGCTGGTGGCCGGGCCGGCGATGATCAGGATGCTGACTCGCTATCGGGCCCGCTTCGAGTTCGCCTGGGGGCCGCTCCCGCCCGCGGCGGCGAAGCGGGTGGCGACGGGGGCGGCGGTGCTGCTGCTCGCCGTGCCGCTGGTCGGCTCCGCCGTCGCCGGCGATCGCGCGAGCGCCTCGGCGAGTGGGCCGGCGGCCGCGGCCTCGTGGTTGCGTTCCGCTCAGAACGACGATGGCGGTTTCGGCTTCGGGCCCGGGGAGGAATCGAATCCGGGAATGACGGGCTGGGCGGCGCTCGGTCTCGAGGCCGCCGGCGTGAACCCGCTCGACCTCGACCACGGCGACGCCACCCCGATCTCGTATCTCGCCAGGACGGTGGGGGAGATCACCACGACGGGTGACATCGAGCGGACGATCCTTGTGCTGCGCGGCGCCGGCCTCGATCCGCGGAACTTCCGCGGCCACGACCTGGTCCAGCGCCTGCTTGCCCGGCGTGGCAAGGACGGCTCGTGGGGAGGGCAGGTCAACTCGACGGCGTACGGGATTCTCGCCCTGAGGGCCGCCGGATCCAGCTCCGGGAACTCACGCTCGGCGGCGTGGCTTCGCTCGATCCAGAACGACGACGGGGGCTGGGGCTTCGCCGAGGGGGTCGCGAGCGACGCCGACACGACGGGCGCGGTGCTCCAGGGGATCGCCGCCGCCGGAAGCGCCTCGGCCGTCCGGAAGGGTGTCGCCTACCTGCGCGCGGCCCAGCATCCCGGTGGCGGCTTCAACCTGACCGGCGGATCGGTCAACGCCCAGTCGACCGCCTGGGCCGCGCAGGGGCTGATCGCCGCCGGGGTCTCGCCCTCCTCCGTCAGGAAGGGCGGCAGCTCTCCGCTCGACTTCCTCGCCTCCGTGCAGGCCCGCGACGGCCACTACCGGTACTCGTCTGCCACTGACCAGACTCCGGTCTGGGTGACCGGGCAGGCGCTGGTCGCGGTCCTCGGACGGGCATTTCCGTTGAGCCCCGTGGCGCGCTCCACGGTTGGGGCCGGCGCCGGTGGAGCCACGGCCGCCATCGGCGGGACCGCCGGCGGCGGCGCCGGCCATGCGGCCACCGGGAAGGCGAAGGCCGGTGCCCCCGTGGCTTCGGCGGTCGCCGGGACCCCGACGACGGGAACGAGTCCGGTGCCCCTCTCGCCGGCGTCCTCCGCGATCGATGCCGGGGGTGGCGACGGAGGCCTCCCCGGATGGCTGATCGCGCTCGCGATCGTCCTCCTCGGGACCGCCGTGATCTGGGGCGGTTGGGTGAGGTACAGGCGCCGCCTGCCCTAGGTTTCCACCCATGGAAGTCGAGGAGGCGATCCGCACCCGCCGGACCCACAAGGCCTACCGGCCCGAGCCGGTCGACCGGCAGCTGCTCGAGGAGATCCTCGACCTTGCGCGCTGGGCGCCGAACCACAACCTGACCAACCCGTGGCGCTTCCGGGTGATCGGCCCGCGCGCCCTGGGGCGGCTCAAGGAGGCGGCCGGGCCGGAGTCCGCGTCGAAGCTCGACCGCGCCCCCACGCTCGTCGTCTGCTCCTGCGTGCTCACCGGAGATGAGATCCAGGTCGAGGAGGACCTGCACGCCACGGCCTGCGCCGCATACATCGTCCTCCTGGCCGGCCACAACAGGGGGCTCGCCACCTACTGGCGGACCCCGGAGGTGCTGCGAACGCCGGAGGGCCGCGCCGCCGTCGGGATGCCCGAGCACGAGCGGTTCGTCGGCCTCCTTCACCTCGGCACGCCCGTTCAGGAGCAGCGGCCGCCCGAGCGCCTGCCCGTCGACCAGGTGGTCCAGTTCCTCGAATGATCTCCCGGGAGCAGGCAATCGCGGCGATGCGCGATGACCCCTTCGACGTGGTCGTGGTGGGCGGCGGCATCACGGGCGCCGGGGTGGCGCTCGATGCGGCCTCGCGCGGCTACTCGGTCGCCCTGGTGGAGCGAGGGGATTTCGCCCAGGGCACCTCGAGCCGCTCCTCGAAGATGGTGCACGGCGGCCTTCGCTACCTGCAGAACTTCGATCTCGGTCTGGTTCGGGAGGCGCTGCTCGAGCGCCAGCTGCTCGTCCGGCTGGCGCCGCACCTCGTCTATCCGACGCCGTTCCTGGTCCCGGCGGTCGGCGGTGAGAGGAAGAACCGCGCCATCGGGATCGGCCTGAACATGTACGACGTGATGGCGACCTCGCGCATCGGGCGCGGTCGCAGCCAGCGCAACGAGCACCGCGACGAGGCGGAGTTCTGGTCCCCGGACCGGCATCGCACGATCTCCGGGGAGGAGGCCGTGGAGCTGATTCCGGCGCTGGAGCCGATGGACCCGAGCTCGGCCTATCTGTTCTACGACTGCCAGACCGACGACGTGCGGCTCGTGCTCACGGTCCTCGGCGAGGCGGAGCGCTTCGGCGCGGTGGTCGTGAACGGCGCCGAGGTGACGGAGGTGCTGGAGGAGGACGGCCGTGCCGCGGGCGTCGCGTTCACCGAGGCGGAGTCCGGGGAGCGGGTCGAGGTCCGCGCCACCAATGTCGTCAACGCGACCGGGGTCTGGGCCGACCGGATCCGGCCCGACGAGCTGCTCACAGAGGAGGAGATCCCCAGGATCCGCCCGAGCCGGGGCTCGCACGTGACTCTCTCCAGCGACGACCTCGACATCGGCACCGCCGCATGCATCGTTCCCGCCGGAGCAGACCGCACGATCTTCGCCCTGCCCTGGTACGGGCGGGTCCTGGTCGGGACGACGGACAACGACTACGAGGGCGAGATCGACGAGGTCCCCGCCGGCGCCGACGACGTCGCCTACCTGCTCGACGCCCTCAACTCCTACTTCGGCACGAGCATCGGCCCGGACGAGCTGACCGGCGCCTACGCAGGCGTGCGGCCGTTGATCTCCACGGGCGATCCGAAGAAGTCGGTCGACATCTCGCGGAAGGCCGAGCTGTACGAGACCTCCTCGGGGATGCTCACGATCACGGGCGGCAAGCTGACCACCTTCCGGCGCATGGCGGCCCAGGTCGTCGACCGGATCGTCGAGCGCGACGGCCGTGAGGCCGAGTGCCGCACGGACGACATCCCGCTGGGCATGTCCGCTCGCCCGGAGGACCTGCGGACGGACGTCGAGCTGCCCGAGGGCGCCACCGACCAGCTCGCCTTCCGCTACGGGCATGCGGCGCGCGCGCTGCTCGATCTTTGCGGGGAGAGCCCGGAGCTGGCTGAGCCGATCGTCCCCGGCCATCCGGACCTGATGGCCGAGGTCGTCCTGGCCGCCCAGCGCGAGCAGGCTCGCTCGGTGGCCGACGTGCTGCTGCGGCGGACCAGGCTCGGGCTCGTGACGGCCCCCGAGCTCCGCGACGGGGCCCGTGTCGAGGCGGTCGCCGCGCTCCTCGGCAGCGAGCTCGGCTGGAGCCCGTCGCGCGTCTCCGATGAGGTGACGGCATGGGGCCGGGTGGCGGAGGCAGAGGGGCTCGATCCCGGGCGAGTGCCGGCTTAGCGCGGCCTGTGCATTAAGGCGTCTAGCATGCGCGCGTCGGTGGCCCTCAAGGACCTACATCTGGCAGACCTGCACCAGCGAGCGCGCGAGCAGGGCGTGGAGCGGTACCGGATGCTGACCCGCGACGAGCTGATCGAGGCGCTCGGCGGGGGCAAAGGTCAGTCGAAGGCCCCGTCCAAGGAGGTTGTCGCCCCCGCAGCCGCCGCTGAGGCCAAGGATTCCCCAGAGGAGGTCAGCGGCGGCGAGGAGGCGGCTTCTGATGGCGAGGACGAGGCTTCTGATGACGACGAGGCTTCGGAGGAGGTAACGGGCGTGCTCGACCGGATGCCCCAGGGCTACGGCTTCCTGCGCCTGACGGGGATGAGCGAGGCCGAGGGCGACGTCTACGTGTCCGCCTCGCAGATCCGCCGCTGCGAGCTGCGTCCCGGCGACCAGGTCACCGGTCCCGCCCGGCAGCCACGCCGAGGCGAGCGCCACCGCGCCCTGATCCAGGTCGAAACCGTCAACGGCCAGAGCCCGGAGGACGGGCGCACGCAGTTCGAGGATCTGACCGCGGCGCCGCCCCATCGCCGCCTGCTCGCCCCCGATGCTGCCGGAGACCCGCTCGTTCGCGCGGTCGACCTGCTCGGACCGCTGGCCTTCGGGCAGCGCGTGCTGGTGCTCGCACAGCCGCGCTCCGGGCGGACCGCGCTGCTGCGCGCCCTGGGTGGCGCAATCGCGGAGACCGGAGCTCACCTCTGCGTCCTGCTCGCCGATGAGCGGCCCGAGGAGGTACCCCAGTGGGGCCGGGCGCTGCCGAACGCGGAGATCTTCGCCGCGACTGCCGATCAGGAGCCGCGCGACCAGGTCCGGGCTGCCGAGCTGGCGATGGGTCACGCGAAGCGCCTGGCCGAGGGCGGGGAGGACGTCGTCGTCCTGATCGACTCGCTCAGCCGGCTCGCCCTGGGCTATCGCGACTCCGCGCGCGTCAAGCGGATCTTCGGCGCGGGCCGTGAGCTCGAAGAGGAGGGGAGCGGTTCGCTCACCGTGATCGCCACCGTCCTCGACTCCGATGACCGGGGCGCTGAGGTACGTGAGGCGCTGGAGACGACGGAGAACCTCCTGCTCCGGCTCGATGCCGACCTGGCCGCGAAGGGAATCGTCCCGGCACTGGTGGCGGCCGACTGCCGAGCGTCCGGGGAGGACGAGCTGCGCGACACGGAGGAGATGGAGAAGATCCGCCTCCTGCGCGCGGAGCTCGCGGAGATGGACCCGGAGCAGGGCGCCCGGGCGCTCTCCGATCAGATCAGCGAGACCAGCTCGAACGCGGAGCTGCTCAGCCGGTTGTAGATGACCGATCCCCGATCCACGCACGCCCGGTGATCCGCCCGGCGCTGCGCATCTCTACGTCCTCGGGCTCGCCTTTGGCACCACCAAAGGTTTCGCCCTGCGTCCTTGAGCTGCTTGGCCGGGCGAATCTCCGGACGCACGTCGATCAGGAATCGATCATCTAGTTGCCACCACGACGTCCACATCTCTCGGACGTCCTGCATCTGCCACACCTACCCGGCGTACCCGACGTCTTCCATCGCGTCCGCGTCCCGGACGACCTGGAGGCGATGACGACCCGCGGGGAGGAGGCCGGGGCGAACGCCACCGGCATCGACCCGGAGACGGTCGAGCGGATCTGGGAGGCGGCGGTCGACCTCTACCGCAGCGGGGTCCACCCGGGCCTGCAGCTCTGCGTACGCCGCGAGGGCCGGGTGGTCCTCGACCGAGCGATCGGACACGCGCGCGGTAACGGCCCCGACGACCCGGAGGACGCGCCGAAGGTCCCGATGACCCCGGACGTCCCGGCCTGCATCTTCTCGGCTTCGAAGGCGGTCACCGCGATGGTCATCCACCTCCTCGACGAGCGTCGCGAACTCCACATCGGCGACCGCGTCAGCGAGTACCTCCCCGAGTACGCGCAGCAGGGGAAGGAGGGGACCACGATCGCCCATGTGCTCGCGCACCGCGCCGGGGTCGCCTCCATGCCGAAGGAGGCGCTCGACCTCGAGTCGATCGACGACTGGGACCTGATCGTCAGCCTGATCTGCGAGTCCAAGCCGAGCATCCGCCCCGGCCGGATGCTCGCCTACCACGCGGTGTCCGGCGGGTACATCCTCGGCGAGATCGTCCGGCGGGTGACCGGGAAGACGGTCCGGGAGGTCCTCGCCGAGGAGATTCTGAACCCGCTCGGCTTCAGGTGGGGCAACTACGGCGTCGCGCCGGAGGACGTCGAGCGGGTCGCTCCGTCCTACGTGACCGGGCCGCCGATCCTTCCGCCGCTGTCCACGCTCGTCAAACGCGTGCTGGGGTCGCCTCTCGACGAGGTGGTCGAGCTCTCGAACGATCCCCGCTTCCTGACCGCGCTGGTGCCGTCCGCGAACGTGGTCACGACGGCCAACGAGCTCTCGCGCTTCTTCGAGATCTTCAGGCAGGGAGGGGAGCTCGGCGGCGTGCGGGTGATGGAGCCGAGGACGATCCGGAGGGCGCTCACCGAGCAGTCCCACCTCGAGATCGACTTCTCGCTTGTTTTCCCGACGCGCTTCTCGTACGGCCTGATGCTCGGCGCCGACTACGTCAGCCTCTACGGCCGCGACACCGACCTCGCCTTCGGCCACCTCGGGCTGATCAACATCATGGGTTGGGCCGACCCGGAGCGCGCGATCTCGGTCGGCCTGATCACCACCGGCAAGGCGATCGTCTACCCGGAGCTGCCGCGCTTCTACGGCGTGATGTCACGGATTGCGGGCGAGGTTCCAAAGGTCAAGGAGCCGAGCTGGCTGACCGGCTGACGGCTTCGCCATCGGGTCGCGGCCACCAGCGGCCGCCCCACATAAGTCGCTACGGGCTTCGCCCTCCGCTCCAAAGTGGAGCGGCCTGGTGACCGCTACGCGCGGTCGCGGCCGCCGTAGGCGACGGTGCCCCAGGACGGCTCCGCGGAGAGCTCGATCAGCTCTGAATCGCGGTCCGGCTGGACGTAACCGAAGGTCTGCGTCGACTCGTCGAAGACGATGTCGAGCTCACCCTCCTTGACGCGCTGGTCGAGCCAGGCGCCGCGGAAGACCAGGCGGCGAAGCCAGTGGACGAGGCTCTTGTTCGAGGGGCCGACGAGTTCGTCCCAGTTCTCGTTGACGTGCCCGCCGAGGGGGGAGCAGGGCTCCCGGATCTCTCCGTTGACGGCGAGCTCCAGCAGGTCCTCGAGCTCGTGCTCGTCGAGGCCCTGGCGCACGAAGTCGAGCTTCACCGCCGCCTGCTCGACGCGCTGGGCGAAGTCCCGCTCGTTGAAGGCGAAGCGGAGCTCTCCGTACTCCAAGACGTAGTCGGCCCCGGATTCGTAATTTCCTCTGCGTGCGGTCTCGTCCATGCGGTTCGTGCATCTTTGCGGATGAGGGTGCTCGCCGCCAGCGTTTCGGGAGAGCTGGGAGAGCCGTTGCAGCAAAAGGGAACCCGCGGTGCGCGTCGACGTCTGTTAGCGAAATGCGCAGCCCGCGAGGTGGTCGTTGACCAGGCCGACGGCCTGCATGGTGGCGTAGGCGGTAGTCGGCCCGACGAAGGCGAAGCCGCGGCGCTTGAGCTCCTTTGCGAGGGCCCTGGACTCCGAAGTGGTCGGCTCCAGGTCGGAGAGCTGCTTCGGACCGGCCGGGAGTCCGGGTAAGGCGCAAAGCTCCAGAGCAGCCCGTCGAGGCTCTCGCCGCTCGCATGCAACTCCCGGGCGGCGTTTGCGTTCGTGATCGCCGCCTCGATCTTCCTGCGGTTGCGGACGATGCCCTCGTCGGAGAGCAGGCGAGCGACTTCCGCGTCTCCATAGGCGGCGACCCTCTGGATCTCGAAGCTGTCGAAGGCGCGCCGGAAGTTCTCGCGCTTGCGCAGGATCGTCAGCCACGAGAGCCCGGACTGAAACGCCTCGAGCGTGAGCCGCTCGTACAGCTCGTTCTCGCCGTGAACCGGCCGCCCCCACTCGGCGTCGTGATACTCGATGTACTCGGGGGCGATCAGTCCCCATGGGCAGCGGAGCTTCGCGTCGGGTCCCGACTCGACCCCGCTCACGGCTGGTACGGCGGGGCGACTCCCCAGCCCAGCGCGGGGTCGGCGCCTCCTGCTGCTCCGGCCCACTCGCAGAGCGTCGGTGGGTCGCTACTCGGAGACACCGGCGGCCTCGAGAGCGGCTTCCCATGACGGGAAGAAGGGGGCTCTGCCGATTACGCCGTCACGGAAGTCCCAGTTGACGCTCCCCATTGGTTGACGGACGGGCACATCCGACCCCTTGATCCCCGGAGATCTCCCCGAGGGCGAGGACCATGTCGCCGAGGTCGCGAAGCTCATGAGTCGTGGCCTTGGAAATCGGTGAAGCCTTCGATCCAGCCGGCCATGATCTCCCTGATTCCGTCATGCCCGTGGAGTCCGTCACGACCGACCGGCGCATCCGGAAACGGGTACCAGATCACGTCCTCTGGATAGAAGGGCAGCATCGCCTCGATCCCACCCGAGTTCCAGGCCTCGGTGGCCTTGCGGAGGAGCTCGACGTTCTCTTCAGACATTGCCGCAGTATCGCGGACGTCCGATGCGGTGCCTAATAGCGGATCGAGCCCTTCCAATGCCCCCTGTATTGCGCCGACTCCGGGTGGAACACGACCCAGTCGACGATCTGGAAGCTGCCCTTGGCGCCCCTGAACGAGCCGCTGCCCCCGGTGATGGAGCCGGTGATCGGACCCGTCACATCGCCGTTCGCGTCGAGCGAGTAGTCATAGAAGCCCCTGAAGCTGCCGGGGGCGCCATTGAAGTACTCAGCCTTGAAGGTGGTGTGCTGGGTGCCGCTGTAATCCGACCTGGGGATCACGCTCGAGTTGTACGTCAAGAGGGAATCCTCGGTCAGATGCGCCTTCCTGTTGCCGAACGGCCTGCCGACGAGCTTGGCGTCATCGGAGAACTCCACGGTGTTCTGCGTGGGCTCATCGATGACGCTCACAGGGGCGGTCTTGAAGTCCGCGCTGAGTTTGTGGTTCTTCTTCTTCGCCTGTGCCACCCCGGTGCCACACATCAACAGGGCGACCAGGACAGCGATGATCGGCGCAAAGCGCCTCGGCGTTGCTTCCAGCATCGCCATAGCTCCCTCTCCTTCTCCCCCCAGCGGCGGCCGAACATCGGCCCGTGGTTGAAGCTACCACGGCGACCGCCGCTTCAGGAGATCCGCAATCTCGCGAACCCGGCGCCGGGGTGCGGCTAGCGCGACTGCCCGAAGATCCGCAGCAGGAAGAGGAAGAGGTTGATGAAGTCCAGATAGAGCGCGAGCGCGCCCATGATCGCCGCGCGTCCCTCGGCCTCGCCGGTCAGCCCCTGCTTGTTGATCTGAGCCAGCTTCTGCATGTCGTACGCGGTCAGCGCGGCGAAGATCCCGACCCCGGCGTACGTGGTGATCCAGTAGAGCGTCGAGTTGGCCCAGAAGATGTTCACGATCGTCGCCAGGATCAGCCCGATCAGGGCCATGAAGGCGATCGCGCCGACCTTGGAGAGGTCGATGTGGGTGACCGCGCCCCAGACGGCCAGCGCGCCGAACATGCCGGCGGTGATCAGGAAGGCCGTGAAGATCGACTGCGTCGTGTAGAGCTCGAAGAGGAAGGCGAAGGTGACGCCGACCGTCGCGGAGTAGAGGAGGAACAGGAAGGTCGCGAGCCCGACGGAGATCTTGGGGAGCAGGAAGACCAGCAGCAGGACCAGCGCGAGCTGCGCGACCACCACGCCGAGGACGATCCCGGGGGTCTGGGTGATCTTCGTGAGCAGGCTGTCCGAGGAGCCGATCGCCGCCGCGGTGCCGCCGGTGATCGCGAGCCCGACGAACATCCAGAGGAAGACCCTCTGCAGGAACGTCGAGTCGGGGCGCGCTACGGCGACGGGTGCCTGTGCCGCGTATTCCATGCGGCCGGAAGCTTATGTGGGCGTGGGGACGCCGCTTCGCTTCCGTGGGCTCGGGCGCGCCGAGATCGTGGGGGCCACGGTGCCGGTGGCGACGACTGTGCCCAGCCGCCTGCTCGGCCTCGCGCTGCTGCGCCGCGAGCGCGCCGGGCCGGGACTGCTGATCCCGCGCTGCCGCAGCGTCCACACCTTCGGCATGCGGTTTGCGATCGACGTCCTCTTCCTCGATGAGCGCGATCGCGTGATCGATCTGCGCCGCTCCGTGCCGCCGTGCCGGCTCATACGCTGCCCTGGCGCGATGGCTGTGCTCGAGCTGCCTTCCCCGTGATCAGCGGACCGAACCGCCAGTGGTGGGTCCTCGTCGGCACCTGCCTCGGTCTGTTCCTCCTGATGCTCGACTCGACGGTGGTCGCGCTGGCGCTGCCGACGATCGAGAAGGATCTGCACGCTTCCGCGGACAACGTGCAGTGGATCCTGAACGGCTATCTGCTGGTGATCAGCGTGCTGGTGGTGACCGCGGGCCGGCTCGGCGACATCTACGGGCGGCGGCTGGTCTTCCTGATCGGGATGGGGATCTTCGCGGCGGGCTCGGTGCTGGCGGCGCTCGCCGGCGACGACGGAGTCCTGGTCGTCGCTCGCGTGGTGCAGGGGACGGGAGGCGCCGCGATGCTATCGCTCTCCCTCGCGATCGTGAGCCATGCCTTCCCGGTCGAGGAGCAGGGCAAGGCGCTCGGGATCTGGGCCGCCGTCTCGGCGCTGGCGCTCGCGATCGGCCCGCTGGTCGGCGGACTGCTGATCGATCTGGACTGGCGGCTGATCTTCTGGATCAACCTGCCGATCTGCGCGCTCGGGATCTTCATCACCTGGGCGTCGGCACATGAGTCGCGCGACGAGACCGCGCCTCCGAAGCTCGACCTTCGCGGGCTGGCCGCCTTCACCCCGGGCCTGCTGTTCGTCGTGTTCGCCCTGGTCCGCTCGGACAACTGGGGCTGGGGCTCCGGGAAGACGCTCGGGCTGCTCGCGGTGGGCGTGCTCCTGCTGGTCGCCTTCTGGGTGATCGAGCACCGCGTCGAGTCGCCGATCGTCGACTTCAGCCTCTTTCGAAACGGCCCATACCTCGGCGCCTCGGCAGCCGCCTTCGCGCTGGTGGGCGCCTACTGGGCGGTGATCTTCCTCCAGCCCCAGTACCTCCAGGGCGTGCTCGGCCACGGCCCGGTCGCGGCCGGGCTGCTGGTCCTGCCGATCACCGCGCCGATGGTCTTCATCTCGCCGTTCTGCGGTCCCCTGATCGACCGGATCGGGCCGCGCGTGCTGATGACCTTCGGGATGGTCTGCGGAGCGGTGGGCCTCGCGCTGCTCACCCAGATCGACGCGTCGAGCTCGTACGGAGCGCTGCTGCCCGGATATCTCCTCTTCGGCATCTCCCTCGGCCTCGTCTACGCGCCGATGTCCACCGCCGCGATGCTGGCGATGCCCCGCGCCAAGGCCGGGATCGCGGCGGGGGTCCTGGCGATGATCCGGGTGACGGCGGGCGCGGTGGCGCTGGCTGTCGTCTCGGCGGTCTTCCAGAGCATCCAGGCCGACCAGCTCGATCTCCATCCCGGCGATGCCGCGGGCGCCTTCGCGACGGCGCTGGCGGACTCGACCTGGGTCCTGGTCGGCCTCGTGGCGGTCGGCGCGGTGCTCACCTGGGCGCTGGTGCGGCGGACCGGGGAGAACCATCCGGAGCCGGAGGAGCATCCCGAGCATCACCTCGAGCGCCGGCGCCTTCACCTCTAGCGACGCGGGGGAGAGTGTGCGGCGCCGGGCGCTTATGTGGGCGTGCTGCCCAACGTCGAAGAGATCGCCACGGTGGTCGTCTGCGAGGACGACGACGCGACGCGGGAGCTCCTCTGCGACCACCTGACCGCCGATCGATACCGGGCGCTGCCGGCGCCGAGCGCCTCCGACGCACTCCGTCTCTGCGGTTACAACCAGCCGGACCTGATGCTGCTGGACCTCGGGCTGCCGGACGCTCCGGGAATCGATGTCCTGCGGGAGATCCGGGCTGCGGGTGAGCGTTTCGACCCGGAGCTGCCCGTGCTGGTCCTGTCGGGGCGCTCGAGCGAGGCGGACCGGCTGCGGGGCTTCGAGGCCGGGGCCGATGACTACCTGGGGAAGCCCTTCCACTATCCGGAGCTGCTTGCCCGCGTGGCGGCCGTGCTGCGCCGGCGCTCGGGCGCGCGGCGGGGGCCGATCCGCCTCGGCGATCTGACCGTCGACCCGGCCACCCGCCGGGTCACGGTTGGCGACCGGCAGGTCGAACTGGCGAACAAGGAGTTCGCACTGCTCCGCGCGCTGGCTGCCGAGCCGCGAAGGGTCTTCACAAAGGACGAGCTGCTGCGCGACGTCTGGGGCTTCCGCTCGAAGGGCCGAACCAGGACGCTCGACTCCCACGCGAGCCGGCTGCGGCGCAAGCTCGACCCCGTGGGGGCGCGCTACGTCTTCAATTGCTGGGGAGTCGGCTACCGGCTGCTCGAGTCATGATCACTCCGGCGCACAGGCGGGCCCTCAACCGCGCGCTGCACGAGCTCCGGCGCCCGCTGCAGGCGCTGGTCCTGATGGAGGAGTCCTCTCCCCAGCCGGGCGCCTCGCCGCCCGCAGCCAGTCGCCGTGGGTTGCTCGAAGTCGCCGCCAGCGCGCTGCGCGACCTTGACGGCGCGGTCAACGGTGCAGCCAGCTCTCCGGCAGTCGGGCGCTTCTCGTGCAGAGAGGTCGTCTTCGCGGCCCTGGAGCGCTGGCGCCCGATCGCCGCGCGGACCGGCGGGATTCGCGTCTACTGGGACGCCGGGCCGGCGCAGGTCGAGGGCGACGCCGTCCGGATGGCGCAGGCCATCGACAACCTGATCTCCAACGCGCTCGAGCACGGCGGCCCCCCGGTCGTCATGACCGGAGCGCAGGTCGCCGGTCGCCTCCGGCTCACGATCGCCAATGGGGCATCGAGCCGGGCGCCGAGGCGAGGTCGCGACCCGCGTCGCGGGCACGGCACCGATCTCATCTCCGAGGTCGCGAGCGCTCATCGTGGCCGGTTCGCGCTCTGCCGGACGGGCAGTGGCTGCGTCGCCGCCCTGGAGTTGCCTCTCGCCGAGCCCGGATTCGCGCTGGCGGCGTGAGCCGCCGGAAGCGGGCCGTCCTCTTTCTGGCCGCGGCGCTCGTCTGCGCGCTGCTCGCAGCGATGGTCGCAGGGCGGTACCGCTCGCGAGTCGAGGCCCGCTACGGCCCGCTGCGGCCGGTGCTCGTCGCCACCGCGGAATTGCCTGCGGGGGAGGCGATCGCCCCGGAGCGGGTCCGCTCGGCGCTCTCGGTTCGTCGGGTGCCGGCGACCTTCGTTCCGCCCGGCGCGCTCGTCAGCGCCGCCGAGGCCATCGGGCGCGCCCCAAGCGCGCTCATCCCCACGGGTTCGTACGTGCTCGGTGCCCAGCTCACGGTGCCGAGCAAAGCAAAGGGCCCGGCTCTAGGCGTGACGGATGGTCTCCGCCCGCTCGAGGTGCCCGTCGCCGGAGCCGAGGCGCTCATGGTCGGCGACGGATCGCCGGAGGGAAGTCGCGTCGACGTGGTGGTCTCACGCCAGGCCGGGCTCGGCCGATCGGCCACCGCCCGCATCGCGGCGACTGGAGTGAGGCTCCTGGCGCTCCGTGGCCCCGCCGATCCGGGTGAGGGCTGGTCCGCCACCCTCGCCGTCACCGAGCAGCAGGCGCTCTCGCTGATCGGCGCGCAGAGCGCCGGCCGCGAGATCCGCCTGCTGCCCAGGACCTGAATCAGCCAACCGTCGGCTTGCCGAGCCGGTACTTGTTGCCGGAGGGGTCCCGGAACTCGGAGTCGAGCCCGTACGGCTGCTCGGCCGGCGCCTCGGTGAACTCGACGCCGCGCTCCTTGAGCTCCTCGTATTCCGCCTGGACGTCGTCGGCGGTCAGGAAGACCGTCCCGGCGAAGCCCTTGGACATCAGCTCCTCGAGCTGCTCCTTGGTGTTCTCGTCCACGACCGGCGGGCCCGGGATCGCCATCAGCGCCAAGGAGAAGTCCTGGCCCGGCGCCCCCACGCTGAGCCAGCGGAAGCCGCCGAGCTCCTCCATGGTGATGTCGGAGCGGACCTCCCAGCCGATCTTCTTGGTCCAGAACTCGAGGGCCTCGTCCTGGTCGTGGACCCAGACCTGCCCGTTCGAAACGCGAATCATCTCGTCTCCTTTCGTCGAATTGCGAGGTAGGGCCAAGCTAGTTCCCGCTCAGTCCCCTGTCTTCTTGAAACGTGCTGTCTCGGGCCGGAGGTAGGTGCGCAGTACGCAGCTCGGCACCTTCGCGAAGGTGGCCGCGGGCGGCTGGCTCGCCCGGTACGCGGTCGGGGTCCGGCCGTAGGCGCGCTTGAAGCTGGTGGTGAAGGACCCGATGCTCTGCAGGCCGACCTCGAGGCAGACCTCGGCGACGGTCCAATCGGTCATCCGCAGCAGCTCGGCGGCGCGCTCGAGGCGGCGCGTCAGCAGGTAGTGGTGGGGCGATTCGCCGAAGGTGCGGCGGAACTCGCGGCTGAAATGGGCCCTGGAGAGCCCGGCGGCGCCGGCCATGTCGCCGACGTCGAGCCGCTCGGAGTAGCGGGCGTCAGCGAGGTCCTTGGCTCGCAGCAGGTGTCTTGCCGGATGGGCGAAGGCCATCGCTGCTCATTGAGACTGAATCAGCCCGGCTGACTCATCGCCCGGTCGAAGGCCGCCTCTGCCTCGTCGCCGTGCACGGCGAAGACGACGCGCTCGAGGCCGCTGCCGGACTCCAGATGGCGACGAGCTTCCTCGACCTCGATCAGGGCGGCCTCGTCGAGCGGAAAGCCGCCCACGCCGGTGCCGAAGGCGACGAGCGCGAGGCTGCGAGCGCCGAGCTCGTCGGCCTTCGCGAGGGTGCTCGCCGTCGCGCTTCTGATGATCTCCGCGGAGGTCGGGCCGCCGAGCTCCATGGTCGCCGCGTGGATCACCCAGCGGGCGGGCATCTGGCCGGCCGTCGTCTCCACGGCCTCGCCGAGCCCGATCGGGGCACGCCGGTCGCTCTCGGCCTGGACGACCGGGCCGCCCGCACAGGAGATGGCGCCCGCGACCCCGCCGCCGTGCCGCAGCCGGGTGTTGGCGGCATTGGCGATCGCATCGACGTCGAGCTTGGTGATGTCCGCCTGCTGGACCTCGATCTCAGCCATGTCTCGAGGCTACCGGGGCGAGGCGTAACCGCTGGGCCCTTACCTCAGGGTGGACGAGCGTGTCCGCCGCAGACACCTGGATGAGCTGGCCGCCGAGCTGCAGCGTCGGCTGGTGGAGCGCCGCCGCGCCCAGGCGGCCTCCGGCGGTGCCGCGTTGGGGCCGCTTCCGGACGCCGTGCGCGAGCTCGTCGACGAGGACGCCGCGATCCTCGAACGACCGACGCGGGACCGCCTCTGCGAGCTGATCCTTCGGGAGGCAGTTGGGCTCGGCCCGCTGGAGGAACTGCTCGCCGATCCGGCTGTGGAGGAGGTGATGGTCAACGGCCACGAGTACGTCTACGTCGAGCGAGCCGGCCGGATCGAGCGAACCGAGGTCTCGTTCCCGTCGGAGCAGGCGCTGCGGGACGCGATCGAGCGGATCCTGACGCCGCTGGGCCGCAGGGTCGACGAGCTCAGCCCGATGGTCGACGCCCGGCTGGAGGACGGGTCCCGCGTACACGTCGTGATTCCGCCGCTCTCCATCGACGGGCCTTCGCTGTCGATCCGCCGCTTTTCGGCCGTTCGCCCGGGACCTCGGGAGTTGGTCCAGCTTGGGACGATCACCGAGGAGCTCCACGACCAGCTGGCTGCCGCCGTGGCGGCTCGCCGGAGCATTCTGGTCAGCGGCGGCACGGGCTCCGGCAAGACGACCCTGCTCAACGCTCTCTCCGCCCTCGTCGATCCGGACGAGCGCGTGATCACCATCGAGGACGCGGCCGAGCTCCGCCTGCGCCAGCCGCATGTGGTCCGTCTGGAGAGCCGCCCGGCCAACATCGAGGGTCGCGGACGCGTCGAGATCCGCGACCTGCTGCGCGGCGCGCTGCGGATGCGGCCGGATCGGATCGTGATCGGGGAGGTGAGGGGCGGCGAGGCACTCGACCTGTTGATGGCACTCAACACCGGCCACGAAGGCGCGCTCTCCACGGTGCATGCGAACTCGCCGGAGGACGCGCTTCGCCGGATCGAGACGCTGGCGCTGATGGCCGGGGTGGGGCTGCCGCATGCGGCGATTCGCGAGCAGCTCGGGCGGGGGCTCGATCTCGTGATCCACCTGGCTCGGCTCAGCGACGGTTCGCGGAGGGTGGTGGAGGTGGCCGAGGTCGTGCGAACCGTCGGTTCGGTCGGGGTTCGCGAGCTCTACCGGCTCGGCACCGAGAAGGAGGGTCGGTGGGCGGCCAGGTCCTGATCGCTCTGATCGCAATGGCGGGAGGGCTTGCGGCGGTGGCCGTCCGGAACGCTCTCGTCTCCGTCCCGGGCGTGGCCGACTGGCTCCGTGCATCGATCGCGCCCCTGCGACGGGCCTCGCGCGAGGGGTATGCGCCGAGCGCCGAGGAACAGCGCCGCCTCGCGATGCTCGGCAGCGGAGCGATCGCGCTGGCGGCTGTCCTGATCGCCGGCCCTGGCCCGCTCGCGATCGTCGCCGCGGCGGGACCGTGGTGCGTGGGCGTTCTGGTCGCGGGGCGCCGAGAGCGCTATCGCCGAGCTGTGGAGCGATCCATCCCCGATGTCTCTTCGGCCATCGCGGATGCGATCTCCGGCGGACATTCCGTGAGGGGCGCGCTGGCCGCGGCCGCCTCCTCGCTCGAGGGGCCCTCGTCCGCCGAGCTCGCCCGCGTCGCTGCGGATCTGGAGCTGGGCGCCTCGACGGCGGAGGCTCTGTCGGCGATGCGGTCAAGGCTTCGTTCGGACCGGGTCGACTCGCTGGCGACTGCGCTGCTCAGCCAGCAGGTGGCCGGCGGAGACGTCGCCGCGCTGATGCGCCGTCTCGCCGGGGCGGCGGCGGATCGAGACCGGGTCGCCGACGAGGCGCGTGCGGCTACCGTCCAGGCTCGCTTCACCGGTCTCCTCGTTGTTGCTCTGCCCGCGGGGGCGGCGCTGTTCGCCGAGCTGCTGCAGCCAGGCTTCGTCTCGCGGGTGCTCTCGGAGCCCGCTTCTGCACTGATGCTGCTGATCGCCGGCGGGTTGCAGGTCGCCGGCTTCGCCCTGATCCGGCGGCTGGGGAGACCGGCGGAGTGACCGGGGCGCTGCTGCTCGCCGCCGGGGCGCTCATCCTCGGGTTCGCCGCGATCGCCGAAGTCGTTGCGGGTCGCGAGCCGCCACCCGCGGGACAATCGGGGTCACTGCGACCGCCCCGGCGCGCGTTGCTCACGGGGGTCGCGGACGGCAGGTTCGGCCTGACCCGCCGCCTGACGAAAGCGGGGCTCGCCGACCGGATCTCCGTCCAGGGATTGCTCGCGGGCAAGGTCGGAGGGGCCCTGGCGGGATTTCTCTGGGGGATGGTCATCGCGCCCGTCGCCCCGAGCCGCCTCGCCTGGATCGTTGCCGCCGGGCTCCCGGCCGCCGGCTTTCTTGCGCCCGACGCCTGGCTCGAACGGCGCGCCCGGATGCGGCTGCGTGCGCTGCGCGCCGGGCTCCCCGATGCGCTCGACCTGCTCGCCGTCGGGACGGCTGCGGGACGGAGCCCGCTCGCGGGCCTCAGCGAGCTCGGCAAAGGAGAGGGCCCGCTGGCGCGTGAGCTCGCGATGTTGTCGGCGGAGAGCTCGTGTGGAATGTCCCAGCGCGAGGCGCTCGCCTCCCTCCGGCGGCGGGCCCCGGTCCGCGAGGTCGCCGCGATGTGCGGAGTCATCGAGCGCTCTCACCGCTATGGCTCGCCGCTCGCCGATCAGCTTCGCGAGCAGGCGAGCGCCCTTCGGGGCGTTCAGCGCCGCCGAATCGAGGAGCACGCGGCGCGGGCGGCGCCGAAGATCCAGCTCGCTGTGGCGCTGCTCCTGGTGCCCTCCGTGCTCCTGATGATCGCCGCGGGCCTCCTGGCCAACGTCGATCGCTTCATGACGGGTTTCTGATCAGGCGATGGAGTCCGGATGACATCGCAGGCAGGCGCGGAAGCCATCGCTCCGTGCCGCCCCAGCCGTCAGGTAGAAGCGCACGTTCTCGCGCCTCGGGGTCCGCGCCGGGCAGCCCGGCCGGCAGTAGATCCCGGTCGAGGGGACGGCGGCGAAGAACTCGCCTGCGTAGCGGTCGTCCCTCGTCTCCATCGCCCGGTAGCGCTGTTCGAAGTCCATGTTGTCCTCCTCAGGTTGATCGCTCCTTCTGAAACGAGCGCGCGAGCCGGCACGTGAGGCGTCGTTGCCAGAATGGGGGCATGAACGACGGCGTCGAGTCGGAGATCGCCAGGCCCGGCGGCATCTCCTATCTGCGCATTCCGGCGCCGGACCCCAAATGGGTGGCGGACTTCTACGCGGCCGTGTTCTGCTGGGAGGTCGACACCGATCGCGAAAATCCGAGCTTCCGGGACGGCACGGGGCACGTGATCGGTCACATCCACTCGGACATGGCGGTGGCGGGTGAAGCCGGGATTCGCCCCTACGTCTTCGTCGAGAGCGTGCCGGAGGTGCTCGAGCGTGTGGCGGCGAACGGGGGAGAGCTGATCACCGGCCCGTATCCGGAGGGTGATCTCACGGTCGCGGTCTTCCGGGATCCCGCCGGCAACGCCGTCGGCGTCTGACAGATGGCCCCCTAGCGCTCCTCTTTGCTGCAACCGGAGTTGCAGGAGGAGCGTCTCTCCGCGTCCTTCTCTGCGCTCTGACCAACGACGCAAACCGCATGGGAATGCGGAATTCATCCTGTTCCGGACCCGGGTAGCAATTCCGTCCGACGGATCGGCTGGAATGCGGCCGCCCAATCTGTGTTGCAAAGTGGGGCAGAGTGGGTTAGCGTGGCAAATCAGAGTTGGTCAATAGGGCCGGGGTGATGAGGCTCCTCCCACCTCACCACCCCGGCCCGCTCCGAACTCAAGGGCGCCCCACTTGTCTTTTCTCGGTCAGTACGAGCACAATCTCGACGCGAAGGACCGCCTCACGGTCCCGTCGAGGTTCCGCGCGGCGCTTGCTGATGGAGTCGTTCTAGCCAAGGGCCTGGACCCCTCCGTCTGGGTGTTCGCGCCCGGGGGCTACGAGAACTTCACGAAGAGCTTCCTAGGCGAGACCAACCCGCTCGGCAAGCGCGGGCGCATGCTTCGCCGCCACTTCCACGGCGGCGCCTTCGACGACACCCTGGACTCGGCAGGCCGCATCCGGCTGCCGAAGAAGCTGATCGAGCACGCGGGCCTGGGGGAGGGCCCGTGCGTGATCGTCGGCTCGGACGACTGGTTCGAGATCTGGAGCGCCGAGCGCTGGGCCGAGTACGAGAAGGAGATGGATGCAGAGGTTTCCGACGTCGCGGAGAACCTCTCCGAAGAGGAGCGAGGAGGCTGAGATGGCGACAGCAACGCACCGGGTAGTGGGATCCCTTGCCGAGTCAGCGAACCTTTCCTATGTGCCCACCGAACATGAACCCGTACTGGCGACCGAGCTGGTCGACGTCCTCGACCCCAAGCCCGGCGAGACCTTCGTCGACTGCACCTTCGGCGGCGGCGGCCATGCCCGCCTGATCTCCGAGCGCATCGGCCCGGAGGGCGAGCTGATCGCCGTCGACCGCGATCCAACCTCCGAGGAGCGCTGGAGCGAGTTCGCCAGCGTCGCGCCGTCCCGCTCGCGCTTCCTGCGCGCCGACTTCGTCGCCGCGCTCGAGGGCCTGCGCGGCGAGGGCACCCGCCCGGACGGCATCGTCTTCGACCTCGGCATGTCCTCGATGCAGATCGACGCCTGGGAGCGCGGCTTCTCCTACGCCTACGACGCCCCGCTCGACATGCGGATGGACCCGACCCAGAGCCTCTCGGCGGCGACGGTCGTGAACGAGTGGCCGCAGGACCGGATCGCGAACGTGATCCGCGAGCTCGGCGAGGAGCGCCGCGCAGGCTCGATCGCGCGCGAGATCACCAAGCGCCGCCCGATCGACACCACCTCGCAGCTGGTCGCCGCCATCAAGGCCGCGATTCCCCCGTCGGAGCGATTCGGGCGCGGGCATCCCGCCAAGCGAACCTTCCAGGCGATCCGCATCGCCGTGAACGGCGAGCTCGACGCGCTCGATCATGCGCTGCCGCTCGCCTGGGCGATTCTGCCGACGGGGGGGCGCCTCGGTGCGGTCTCCTTCCACTCCCTCGAGGACCGGCGCGTGAAGCGCTTCCTGGCCGACCGTGCCCGCGGCTGCGTCTGCCCGCCCGAGCTGCCCGTCTGCGTCTGTGGCCGTGAGCCCGAGGCCGAGCTGCTCACCAAGCGCGCCATCGCGCCCGGCCCCGAGGAGATCGAGCGCAACCCGCGCGCCTCCTCTGCCCATTTCCGCGCCGCGCTCAAGATCCGCGAGGAGGAGAGCTGATGGAGGCCGCAACCGCACGCAGTGCCCCCGCCACCGCACCGCGCTCACGGCCCCGTCCCGCTCGAAAGCCCCGCACGCGCCAGCCGCAGAGGGCTCGCTCCCGCCAGGCTCCGGCCGCCCGGCTCGTCCGCCCGGCGGTGGCGGGCGCCGCTCTCTTCCCGCAGGCCGCCGTCCGCAGCGCCGGAGCGGTCCGCGACATCTCCGACTCGACGCTGATCATGCGCCTCACCCGGGGTCGCGGCTGGATCGCCGTGCTCGGCGCGATGCTGGTCGGCATCGTCGCCCTCAACGTCGTCAGCCTCAGTCTGACTGCGGGCTCTGGCCGGGTCTCGCTGCAGATCGACGGGCTCAAGACCGAGATCTCCGCGCTGCGGGCCGAGATCGACCAGAAGCTGTCGGCCGCCAGGGTGGAGGCCGAGGCCGCGCGACTCGGGTTGGCCAACCCCAATCCCAAGGAGATCACCTACCTGGACGCGAGCGACGGGGACGCGGCGCGCCTGGCGCACCTGCTGGGCACCGACGGCTTCCTCCTGGCGCCGAGCCAGCCCTCGAGCTATCCGGACCCGGGCACGTCCTACGCGCCCGTGAGCACGAGCTCCACCGCGACCGCCGCTCCGACGACCACGGTGGCGCCGACGGCGACGCCCGCCCCGGCGAGCACGCCCTCGGGCACCGGCACGTCGAACAGCGGCAGCTCGAACGGCAGCGGATCCTCCTCCGGCTCGTCCGGGAGCTCAACCGGAGGCGTGGGGCTCTAGGAGCGCCTGGCGATGCGGCTCATCGACCGCCGGCTGGGCCTGCTCTTCTGCGCGTTCTTCCTGCTTTTCTCCCTCGTTCTCCTGCGCTCGTTCTGGCTGCAGGGCGTGAAGGGCGGCACCCTCCGCGCCGAGGCCCGCACCCAGCAGGTCACCACGGTCACGATCCCGGGCGAGCGCGGCCGGGTGCTCGACCGCAACGGCAAGGTGCTGGCGGCCTCAGAGGACGCGGCGGATGTGGTCGCCACGCCGTACCAGGTCGAGAACCCGGGTCGGACGGCGCTGAAGCTCCACGAGGTGCTCGGCGAGCCGACCTCGGACCTGCTCAACGCCCTCTCCGACCGCAACTCGGGCTTCGCCTATCTCGCGCGCAAGGTCGATCCGAACGTCGCGGCCGAGGTGAAGCAGCTCAACATCACCGGGATCTCGACGGTCCCGACCAGCAAGCGCCTCTATCCGCAGGGCGAGCTCGCCTCGCAGGTGATCGGCGCGGTGGGGACCGACAACCAGGGGCTCACCGGGCTCGAGCACTCGGAGAACAGCGTCCTCGGCGGCGCCAACGGCGAGGAGGACGTCGTCCACGACGCCGTCGGCCGGCCGCTCCGCATGGAGACCGTCAAGCCCGCCAGCGTCGGGGAGGACGTCCAGACCACGCTCGACGCCGCGATCCAGGACAAGACCGAGTCGGCGCTGAACGAGGCCGTCAGCCACTACGGCGCCAAGGGCGGCACCGCGATTGTCATGAACCCGAACACCGGCGAGGTCCTGGCGATGGCGAACACGCCGGGCTTCGATCCCTCGGATCTCTCGAATGCGACCTCGAACGAGCTCGAGAACCGCGCCACCGGCTTCACCTACGAGCCCGGGTCGACCTTCAAGGCCTTCACCGTGGCCTCGGCCCTCGAGGACCACGTCGTCACCCCGAGCTCGAGCTTCTACCTGCCGTCCGAGATCCACGTCTACGACCGGACGATCGGCGAGGCCGAGGCGCGCCCGCCGGAGACCCTGACCACGGCTCAGATCCTGGCCCAGTCCTCGAACGTCGGCGCGGTGACGATCGGCCTCAAGGAGGGCGCGGACCACTTCTCTCGGTGGATCAACCGCTTCGGCTTCGGGCAGCCCACCGGCGTCGGCTATCCCGGAGAGGAGCGCGGGATCGTCCCGGCGCGCAACGACTACTCGGGCTCGACGATGGGGAACCTGCCGATCGGCCAGGGCCTGTCGGTGACCCCGATGCAGATCGCGACCGCCTACTCGGCGATCGCCGACGGCGGGATCCTGCGCCGCCCGACCCTGGTCAAGACCGTCGGCGGCCAGCCGGTCGACGGGAACACCGACCCGCACCGCGTGATCACCCCGCGGACCGCGGCGCAGCTCCGCCGCATGCTCGAGGGCGTCCTCGCCCCGGGCGGCACCGCGTCGGAGGTGAGCGTCCCGGGCTACACGCTGGCGGGCAAGACGGGGACGGCGCAGAAGGTCGAGAACGGCACCTACTCCGATACCCGCTACGTCGCCTCGTTCGTCGGCTTCGCACCCGCGAATCACCCGAAGCTGCTCGTCGCCGTGGTCGTCGACGAGCCGCAGTACGTCCACGTCGGCGGCCAGGTCGCCGCTCCGGTCTTCGGGCAGATCGCTGAGTTCGCGCTGCCGTACCTGGGCATCTCGCCGAACTAGGCCGGACGGCCGGCAAGCCGGTTCCGGGGGGCCGCTCCTAGAATCGCGTCGGGATGGAGCTTCGGGACCTGCTCAGAGCCGCAGGCGTCGCCGCCGAGGTGCGCGGCGAATCCTCCGTGGAGATTCGCGATCTCGCCTACGACAGCCGCCGGGTGGGCGGCGGGACCCTGTTCTTCTGCTTCGCAGGCGAGAAGACCGACGGACACGACTTCGCTGCCGCGGCGGTGGAGGCCGGCGCCTCGGCTCTGGTCGTGGAGCGCCCGCTCGAGCTCGACGTGCCTCAGGCCCAGGTCGAGGACGCCAGGGCCGCGATGGCGCCGATCGCCGCCGCCTTCAACCAGGACCCGACCTCGGAGCTCACGGTGGTCGGGATCACCGGCACCAACGGCAAGACCACCACGGCCTTCCTCGTCCGGCACCTGCTCGAGGCCGCCGGGCGGCAATGCGGCCTCCTCGGGACGGTGCGGCAGGTGGTCGGTGGCCGGGTCGAGGAGGTCGAGCGCACGACCCCGGAGGCGATCGATCTCCAGCGGACCTTCGCCCGCATGCTCCAGGCGGGTGACGATGCCTGCGCGATGGAGGTCTCCTCGCACGCGCTCGTCCTGCACCGGGCCGACGCGATCGACTTCGCCGTCAAGGTCTTCACGAACCTGAGCCAGGACCACCTCGACTTCCACGCCGACATGGAGGACTACTTCGCCGCCAAGCGACTGCTCTTCACGAGCGAGGGCGGTGCTCCGGCGATCGAGCTCGAGGGAGGGGTCTCCGTCGTCAACCTGGACGACCCGTACGGGCAGCGGCTCGCCGAGGAGCTCTCCACCGGCGACGGCGGGGACTGCATCACCTATTCGGCGGCGGGCGGCGGCGCCGATCTGAGCGCCCGCGGCGTCACCTTCGACCCGAGCGGATCCCGCTTCCTGTGCATGTCGCCCGAGGGCCAGATCGACGTGCAGACGCCCCTGCCGGGTGAGTTCAACGTCTCGAACGCGCTGGCCGCTCTCTCCGTCGCACACTCCCTCGGCCTCGACCTGAAGGAGGCTGCAGCGGCGCTCGCCTCCGCCGAGCAGGTCCCGGGGCGGTTCGAGTCCATCGACGAGGGTCAGCCCTTCGGGGTGATCGTCGATTACGCGCATACACCGGACTCGCTGGAGAACGTGCTGGGCGCGGCGAGGCGGCTGACCGGCCGACAGCTGATCTCGGTGTTCGGTTGCGGCGGCGACCGCGACCGCGACAAGCGCCCGCTCATGGGGCGGGCGGGGGCGGAGCTGTCCGACATCGCGGTGGTGACCTCCGACAACCCACGCTCGGAGGACCCCGACGCGATCATTGAGCAGATCCGCGCGGGCATCCCCGACCCATCGCATGCCGAGGTCCTCATCGACGCCGACCGGCGGGCGGCGATCGCCTCGGCTCTCGCACGGGCCGAGGAGGGCGACCTGGTGGTGATCGCCGGCAAGGGCCATGAGCAGGGACAGGAGTTCGAGAACGGCAGAAAGATCCCGTTCGACGACCGTGACGTGGCCCGGGACGAGCTCCGCAAGCTGAGGACGACCGCGACTTGATCTCCCTCGACGGCGACCGTCTCGCCTCGATGGCGGGGGCGGAGGTGCTGGCCCGTGGCGACGAGGGCGGTCCCATCCGCGCCGTGATCGACTCCCGCGAGGTTCGCGAGGGCGACCTCTTCGTGGGCCTCCCCGGCGAGCGGGCCGACGGCGGTGAGTTCGCCGCCGCCGCGCTCCGCGATCGAGCCTGGGGGATCCTGGTCGGAACGCAGTGGGGCCGTGAGCTGGCCGCCCAGCGGAAGGCCGGTGCCGCGCTCGACGGAGCCGGCTGGATCCTGGGTTCAGCGGACCCCCTGGCGTCGCTTCAGTCCCTGGCGCGGGCCTGGAGGACGGAGCTCGACGCGCTCGTGGTCGGGATCACCGGCTCGACCGGGAAGACCTCCGTCAAGGACATCTGCCGCGCCCTGCTGCCCGCCGAGGTGCACGCGAGCCCGGAGAACTACAACACCGAGATCGGGTTGCCCCTCACCGTGCTGGCCGCGCCGGAGGCGACTGAGGTGCTGGTGCTCGAGATGGGCATGCGCGGCCCCGGGCAGATCGCGGAGCTCTGCACCATCGCCGCGCCGGACGTCGGCGTGATCACGAACGTCGGCCCGGTGCACGTGGAGCTGCTGGGCTCGGTGGAGGCGATCGCGGCCGCCAAGGCGGAGATCATCGACGGCCTGCGCGAGGGCGGCACCGCGGTCGTGCCGGCCGATCCCGGACCGCTCACGCCGCACCTGGAGCGCGCCCAGAAGCTCCTTCGCTTCGGGCCGGGCGGTGACGTCGAGGCGACCTGGGTCCTCGCCGAGGAGGGGGAGACGGATGCGCTCGTTCGATCGTCGGATGGCGAGCATGCCTTCAAGCTGCCCTTCGTCGAAGCTCACAACCTCACCAACGCCCTGGCGGCGATCGCAGCCGGCCTGGCGCTCGGGTATCCCGCCGCCGAGATGGCGGATCGGGCGCCCGGGATAGTCTTCTCGCGCCTTCGTGGGGAGCTGGTGGAGCTCCCGGAGAACGCCATCCTGATCAACGACTCCTACAACGCCAACCCAATCTCGATGCGGGCGGCGCTGGACCATCTCGCCACTCTGAAGGTGAGCGGCCGACGCGTCGCGGTCCTTGGCGAGATGCGAGAGCTCGGGCCCGACGCCGCCGCCTATCACCGTGAGGTCGGCCAGCACGCCCGCGAGCAGGGAGTCGAGCTGATCATCGGGGTGGGGGAGCTGGCGGCCGCGTACGAACCGGACCAGCACGTCGCGGACGCGGACGCCGCCGCCGATGCGCTCGCCGCGGCGCTCGGCCCGGGCGATGCGGTCTTGGTCAAGGGCTCCCGTGCCGTCGGGCTCGAGCGGGTCGCCGAGAAGCTGACGGCGGAGGCCTAGATGACCGACTCCAAATCCCCACACGCCCGGTTGACGCGCCCGGTGCTTCGCAGCTCTGCGTCCTCGGGCTCGCCCTTGGCACCACCAAAGGCTTCGCCCTGCGTCCTTGATCTGCTTGGCCAGGCACGCCCCCGGCCGCGCGCGGATTTGGACTCGATCATCTGATGCTCGGCGAGATCCTGATCGCGGCGATGGGCGCGATGCTGATCTGCATCTTCCTCGGCCCGAAGTTCATCGAGTACCTGCGCGTTCGCGAATTCGGCCAGCAGATCCGCGAGGAGGGCCCGCAGGAGCACCACGAGAAGGCGGGCACGCCGACGATGGGCGGCCTGATCATCTTCACGGCCGTCGCAATCCCGTATCTCGTGCTGTCCGATCGCGACACCCAGAGCCTCGCGGTGTTCGGCGTCGCCCTCGGCTGCGCCCTGATCGGGTTCGCCGACGACTACCTGAAGATCACCCGCCGCCGTTCGCTCGGCCTGTCGGCGCGCTACAAGCTGCTGCTCCAGCTCGGCCTCGCGCTGGGCCTCTGGTATGTGGCGCGGCATTCGGTCGGGCTCGAGTCGAGCCTCGAATTGCGCATCTCCCACGCCTCGCTCGACATCCCCGACTTCGTCTATCCGATCGTGATCTTCCTCGTGATCGCGGGGTCCTCGAACGCCGTCAACCTGACCGACGGGCTGGACGGCCTCGCCGCCGGCTGTTGCGCGATCGTCCTGCTCGCCTACACGGCGATCACCTTCATTACGACCGGCCAGCACAGCCTTTCGCTGCTCTCGGCCTGCTTCGTCGGCGGCTGCATCGGCTTCCTCTGGTTCAATGCCTTCCCGGCGTCGATCTTCATGGGGGATACGGGATCGCTGGGCCTCGGAGGGGCGATCGGCGCGTTAGCCGTGATGACCCAGACCGAGATCCTGCTGATCATCACCGGCGGCATCTTCGTGATCGAGGCGCTCTCGGTCGCCCTCCAGGTCGCCGCCTTCAAGGCCTTCCGCCGCCGGATCCTGCTGATGGCCCCGGTTCATCATCACTTCGAGCTGATGGCCTGGTCGGAGACGAAGATCATGCTCCGCTTCTGGATCATCGCGGCCGTCTGCTCGGGCATCGGCTTCACGCTGTACCAGCAGTCGATCGGGACCTAGGGTAGGGTGGCCTCGCTGGGGGGCCGCAGGGCAAAGAAAGAAGACCTCATGTTGAGTGACGGGTTTGGCAGGCGCCGTAGGTGGCTGTCCGTGTCGGCAACGGCGATCGTAAGCAGTGCGGGATTGCTTGCGGGGATGACGGCATCGGCTCAGGCCGCAACCGCCCTCGGACAGACAGGGTCTCCCGGCACTTGCAGCGACAATTTCGGCCAGGTCCAGGACGCGGGCGGTAGCGCTCCGGCCTACACGATCCCGGCTGACGGAGTGATCACATCCTTCTCGGCGGCGAGCGATGCGGGTTCCCACCAGGTCAAGCTGCTGGTCCTGCAGCCGGTGTCGGGCACGACGTACAACGTGGTCGCAAAGAGCGATCCGGGAACCTTCACCGCAGCCGGGGTGCAGAGCTTTCCCACACAGATCTCCGTACGAGCCGGCCAGGTGATCGGCGACTGGGGCTACATCTGCGGACTGTCCACGAGCAATGCGGCGGACCACTTCCACTACTTCGGCCCCAGCGGTGACCCCGTGCTCGGCGCACCCCAGGCCTTTCCCATCGCGGGCCCACCGCATGCCCGGGCCGATCTGAGCGCGACCCTCGAGCCATCGACGGCAGCCGCTGGACCCACTGGTGAGCGCGCCGCGGCGCTCAAGAAGTGCAAGAAAAAGAAGAAGAAGGCCTCCAAGAAGGCCCGCAAGAAGTGCCGCAAGCACGCGCAGAAGCTGCCCGTGTAAGTAGACCGCGCTTGCGCGAGAAGCGTTGACCTGGCCGTCGCTCCAGAAGTATGTTGAGGCCTCCTAGGGGGAACAAAACGCGGGGAGAAGAACATGAAGAGAACGTTCGGGCGCATCACGCACAAGCTCGTCTTGACGTCCGCGGCCTGCGCGGCGCTCCTACTCGGAACAGCTGCCTCGGCTTCGGCCGGGACGCTTGACCAGCAACAGACCAGCTTCACCACAAGCGTGGGCATGTATGCGACGTCAAGCCTCGCTCAGACCTTCACGGCGGGCATCAGCGGCGGACTGGACCAAGCCGACCTGTTGCTCGTCCAGACCGGCAGCCAGGTCCTCCCCGTCACCGTCGAGATACGCAACACGTCCGCTGGCCTACCCGGTACATCGGTTCTCGCAAGCGCGGCCATTCCCGCCTCGGCGATAGGAACCGATCAAGCGTTCGTGCCGGCCACCTTCGCGACGCCCGCAGCCGTAACGGCGGGCACTCAGTACGCGCTCGTCGCCTACAACACGTTCCCGAGCAATAACTACGGCGGCTGGTACTACAAAGCCGCTACGGACCCGTATTCCGGGGGTGCTGCGTTCGAGAGCAACGACCCCGCCCCTCCGGAGGGGGGCTGGATCATGGATCCAGGGGACGACTTCGCGTTCAAGACCTACGTCACACCGCCTCCGCCAGCGGGCACCACGCACAGAAAGAAGTGCAAGAAGAAGCACAAGCGTTCGGCGCAGTCAGCCAAGAAGAAGTGCAAGAAGAAAAAGCGGAAGTGACCTGAGCGGCGTCGGCGCGCCAAGAAGGCGCCAATTGGTTTGATTTCGGCCTCTCCAGGCACGCCTGGGCACGCAGGGAGTGAGGGGCCGAGGTCGAACATGGTTATGTGAACTCAGGCGAGAAGCCGCGACCGCCCCTGCCTGAGGGCCCCTTCCTGGTGGTGGGCCTGGCGCGTTCCGGCGCTGCCATCGCGAGCCTGCTCGCCGGGCGTGGCGAGACCGTCTTAGGCGTCGATTCCGGCACGCCTGAAGAGGCGGAAGGGCTGGAGGGGACGGGCGTCGAAGTCAGTTTGGGCGTGGAAGGAACACGGCAACTCGATCGTGCCCGAACGGTGGTGAAGAGCCCCGGAGTGCCCCAGGACGCGCCCGTCCTCGCGGCGGCGCGCGAGCGTGGCATCGGTGTCACCGGCGAGCTCGAGCTCGCCTGGCGGCTGCTCCCGAACCCCTTCTGCGTCGTCACCGGCACCAACGGCAAGACGACCGCGACCGAGCTGCTCGGCCATCTCCACCGGACGGCCGGCCGCCCCGTCGCCGTGGCCGGCAATGTCGGCACGCCGCTCGCCTCGCTCGTCGGCGCGATCGACGCGGACGCGACGGTGGCCTGCGAGGCATCCAGCTTCCAGCTCGAGGACACGGAGTACTTCTCGCCGGAGTGCGCCGTCTTCATCAACCTGGCGCCCGATCACCTCGACCGCCACGGCACTCTCGAGGCCTATCTCGAGGCGAAGCTGCGGATCTTCGCCAACCAGGGCAACGACGACGCGGCCATCTACAACGGCGACACGCCCGAGCTGCGGAATCGCGATCTCGGTGGCTGTGCCCGGCGGATCCGGTTCTGTCCCGTCGAGGGGGAGTCAGCCGATCCCGACTGCGAGGTCAGCATGCGAGACGGCGTCATCTTCGCGGCCGATGAGCCTCTGATCCGCGGCGACGAGCTTCAGCTCCTGGGAGCCCACAACGTCGAGAACGCGATGGCGGCCACCGCGGCGGCGCTCGCCCTCGGACTGCCTCAGGACTCGGTCGCCGCGGGGCTGCGGAGCTTTCAGGGCGTCGCCCACCGTCTCGAGCGGGTCCGCGAGCTCGACGGCGTCCTCTACGTCAACGACTCCAAGGCCACCAACGTCGCCTCCGCCGTGGCGGGGGTCAGGGCCTTCGAGGGAGGCGTTCGCCTGATCGCGGGCGGGCGGCCCAAGCAGGAGAGCTTCGAGCCCCTGGCCGCTGCCGTTTCCGAGCGCTGCGTCGCCGTCTATGCGATCGGCGAGGCCGCCGAGCGCCTGGCCACGGAGCTGTCCGGAGCGGGCGTCGAGGTCCTCGAGGCCGGGACGCTGGAGCGTGCCGTGGAGTCCTCGAGCGCGGACGCCCAGCCAGGAGAGGTCGTCCTGCTTTCGCCCGCGGCCGCGAGCTTCGATGCGTTCAAGGACTTCGAGGCACGCGGCGACCGCTTCCGCGAGCTGGTGGTGGGGCTCGGATGAGCGCCTCTATGCGAGGGCGCGCGAAAGCGCGACCCGAAAAGGTTGGTCGCAAGCAGACGCCGCCGCCGCTCGAGTACTCCCTGCTTCTCACCGCGACGCTCTGCCTGCTCGCCTTCGGAGCGGTGATGGTCTTCAGCGCGAGCTCGGCGCGCTCGCTGCTCAACAGCGGCGGGAACGGCTTCTACTACCTCGAGCGAACCGTGATCTTCGGCGCGATCGGCCTGCTGGTGATGCGCGTCGCCTCGGTGCGCGGCGTGGCGGCGCTCAAGCCGATGACGCCGCTGATCCTGGGGACCTCCCTCTTCCTGCTCTTCGCGGTCCTGCTGCCGGGCGTGGGCACGACGGTGAACGGAGCACAGCGCTGGGTCGGTGGCGGCTTCGTCCAGTTCCAGCCCTCCGAGCTGGCGAAGATCGCGCTCGTCCTCTACGGCGCCTACCTGCTCTCGTCCGAGCCGAAGCGCGCCCGGACCCTCGCTGGCCTCGGGCCATACCTGCTGATGGTGGGCCTCTCCGTCCTCTTGATCGCCAAGGAGCCCGATCTCGGCACCTCGATCGTCGTCTCCTTCGCCGTCTGCTGCGTCCTCTTCCTCGGCGGCGTCAAGCCGCGCACCCTCGCGCCCGTCGGCGCGGTGATCGCGTTCGTCGCCGTGGTGATGATCGCGATGCACCCGTATCAGGAGCAGCGCCTCACGGGCTTCCTACATCCGAACAGCGACGCGAGCGGCGCCGGCTTCCAGGCGAAGCAGGCGACGATCGCGATCGGCTCCGGCGGCCTCACCGGCGTCGGCCTGGGGGAGAGCGTCCAGAAGGCCTCCTACCTGCCCGAGGCCCACACCGACATGATCGCCGCGGTGATCGGCGAGGAGCTCGGCCTGGTCGGCATGTTCGTGCTCGTGGGCCTCTTCGGGATGTTCGGCTACGCCGGCCTGAGGGCGGCACACCGCGCCCGAGACCGCTTCAGCAAGCTGCTCGCCGCCGGTCTCACCTCGCTGATCCTGGCCCAGGCGGCCCTCAACCTCTTCGCGGTGCTCGGCTTGGCGCCGCTGACGGGGGTGCCGTTGCCCTTCGTCTCATATGGAGGGACGAGTCTCGTGATCACGCTCGCCGCAGCGGGCCTGATCCTGAACGTCGCCCGACGGCCCGCGCAGGCGAGCTCGAGGAGCGGCTCCGGCCGCGGCACGGCCGCGCGCCCTGCGAGACTGCGCGTGGTCGAGGGCGATAGTGCGAGGGTGCTCCGAGGGGACCGAGGAGCAACCCGTCATGCGAAGAGGAGAAAACGCGCAGCAAGTGGCACGAGTCGTGATAGCGGCCGGCGGCACGGCGGGGCACGTCGTACCGGCGATCGCCGTCGCCGACGCGCTTCGGGCTGAGGGCGCCGAGGTCAGCTTCCTCGGGACGCGCGAGCGCGCCGAGGCGGATCTCGTTCCCGCCGCCGGGTACGAGATCGACTTCCTGCGCGTCAGCGGCCTGGATCGCCGGAATCCGCTGAAGGCGATGCGGGCGGCCTGGCGTGCAGCGCGCGCCGTCGGCGCGGCCCGCAAAGTGCTGGAGGCCCGCAGGGCCGACGTGGTGCTGGGAGGTGGGGGCTATGTCGCCGGACCGGCCGGCCTGGCGGCCGTCCGCATGGGCCTGCCCCTGGTGCTCACGGAGGCCGACAGCCATCTCGGGCTCGCCAATCGCATGCTGGCCCGCAGGGCCGAGCGCGTCTGCCTAGCCTTCCCGATCCCGGGTCGGGACGGCGGCCCGTATGTGGTGACGGGCCGCCCCGTACCTCAGGCTGTCCTGGAGGCCGACGCCACGGTCGCGCGCCGCCGCTTCGGCATTCCGGAGCCGGCCGACTGCGTGACGGTCGTGGGCGGCAGCCTGGGCGCCCTCTCGATCAACCGAGCGGCCTTCGAGGCCTTCGTCGGCCTCCGCGGCGACCACGTCGGGCAGCCCTGGGTCGTGCACGTCGTCGGACGGCGCGACTATCCGGAGCTTCGGCGCCGCTGGGACGAGGAGGGGAGGCCCGAGCGCTACACGCTGCTGCAGTACGAGCCTGATCTCGGCGACGTCGTGGCCGCGGCCGACCTGGTCGTCGGCCGCGCCGGCGGGTCGGTGATGGAGATCGCCGCCGCTGGGCGCCCCGCCATCCTGGTTCCCTATCCACATGCGACCGCCGACCATCAGACCGCGAACGCGCGCTGGATGGCCGATGGGGGCGCGGCCGTCGTGATCCCCGACGGCGAGCTGACGGCGGATCGGTTGAGCGCCACGATCAGCGAGCTGCTCGGTGACGAGGACCGCCTGCGCGAGATGAGCCTCGCAGCCAGGCGGCTGGCGAAGCCGGACGCCGCCAAGAGAATTGCGGGAGAGGTGCTGAAGGCGGCGGGCGATGACTGAGTCGAGGCCGATGGAAGGTCGCCGGCTCCACTTCATCGCGATCGGCGGGGCGGGCATGAGCGGCCTCGCACTGGTGTGCCGCCGGCTCGGGGCTGAGGTGAGCGGCTCGGACCGCGCGGAGTCCTCCTATATGGAGCGCCTCAGGGCGGCCGGGATCGACCCGCGCCTGGGCCACGACGCGGACCAGGTCCCCGAGGAGGCGGACGTCGTCGTCTCGACCGCCGTGCCGGATGACAACCCCGAGCTCGCGCGCGCTCGCGACCGCGGCCAGCGCGTCATCCACCGCGGGGAGCTGCTCGCCGAGCTCTGCTCACAGCGCCGTCTGCTGGCGATCGCCGGCACCCATGGGAAGACGACGACGGCCGCAATGTGCATCTGGGCCCTGCGCGCGACCGGTGCGGACCCGGCCTTCTTCCTGGGGGGCGAGCTGCCCGGCGCCGGGCCGGACGGGCAGCCCACCAACGCCGACTGGGGCGAGGGCGACTGGGCCATCGCGGAGGCGGACGAGAGCGACGCAAGCTTCCTGAAGCTCCGGCCGGAGGTCGCGGTGATCACCAACCTCGAGCTCGACCATCACTCCCGATGGAGCTCGCTGTCCGAGCTCTCCGAGGCATTCGCGGCATTCGCGGCGCCGGCAAGCGGCCTGATCACGGGCGCGGAGGTGCGCCTGCCCGGCCAGGAGTCGCGGCGGCTGGTGCGGTTCGCGCTGGAGCCGGCGGCGGGGCAGCCTCCGCTCGAGGCTGAGCTGATCGCCGAGGACATCAGGCCCGACGCCGGCGGCGTTCGCTTCCGAGCCCGCGGCGCGGGGATCGATTCCGAGGTCTCGCTGCGAGTCCCGGGACGGCACAACGTCGCCAATGCCCTCGCCGCGCTGGGCAGCCTCTCCCTGGCCTCGGCAGATGTCGAGGCGTGCGCTCGGGCTCTCGCCGACTTCCCGGGCGTCGCCCGCAGGCTCGAACTGAAGGGTGAGGCCCGGGGCGCCCGCATCTACGACGACTACGCCCACCATCCGACGGAGGTCGCCGCCACCCTGGAGGCCGCCCGAGATCTCGATCCACGCCGCCTGATCGTCGCCTTTCAGCCGCATCTCTACTCCAGGACCAAGGCACTCGCGACCGAGTTCGGGGCGGCGCTGTCCGCTGCCGACGAGGTCGCCGTCCTCGACGTCTATCCCGCTCGGGAGGAGCCCGTGGGGGCACTGGAGGGGGTCAGCGGGATGATGGTCGCCGCCGCCGCGGCGGATCACGGAGGCGGGCGCCGCGTCTGGTGGCTGCCGACCGCGGAGATGGCCGCACGCGCGCTCGCTCCTCGGCTGGGCGAGGGCGACGTGCTGATCACGATCGGCGCCGGCGACGTCTACAAGCTCGGCGAGGCGCTGGTGAATGGAGGCGATGGTCGGTGAGCGTTCCCGAGGGGGTCGAGCGCGAATACCGGCTCTCTCGCCTCACCACGGTTCGGGCGGGCGGATCGGCCGACTACTTCGCTCGCCCAGAAAGGGAGCAGCGCGTTCTCGAGTTGCTCTCCTGGGCGCAGAGCGAGGATCTTCCCGTCGGCGTTGTCGGATCGGGCTCGAACCTGCTCGTCTCGGACGACGGCTTTCGCGGTCTCGTGATGAAGCTGAACGGTGAGCTGGCCCGGATCGAGCGCGACGAGACGGAGGTGATCTGCGGGGGAGGGGCACGGCTTCCCTCCGCCGCCGCCAAGTCGGCAGGGTGGGGCCTGACCGGTCTGGAGTTCGGCGTGAACATCCCCGGCACGGTCGGAGGCGCGGTGCGGATGAACGCGAACGCGTACGGCGGGGAGCTCGGGCGCGTGCTCGAGCGGGTCGTGGTCTGCACGCCGAGCGGTTCGGAGGAGCGCCGCCCCGACGAGCTCGGCTTTCGCTATCGCGGCTCCGACCTGGGTGACAGGGAGGTCGTCGCCCTCGCGACCTTCGCTCTCCGAGAGGCAAATCCAGCCGAGGTCAAGGCCACCATGGCGGACATGCGGCGAAGGAGGAAGGAGGCCCAGCCCTCGGGCATCAAGACCTTTGGCTCGACCTTCATGAATCCGGACGATCCCAGGGCGGAGGGTCGCTCGGCCGGCCAGCTTCTCGACGCGGCGGGTTGCCGTGGACTGCAGGTCGGCGCCGCCAGGCTCTCGCCGAAGCACGCCAACTTCGTCGAGAACACCGGTGGTGCCACAACCTCGGACATCCTCCAGGTGATGGCGGAGGCTCGCCGCCAGGTCCACGAGCGCTTCGGCGTGACGCTGGAGCCCGAGGTGCAGATCCTCGGCGAGGTCAGCTGGCCGGAGGAATGGAGCCTCGAGCGGTGAATCGGAGGGAATGGCAACCCGAGCGCTGAACCCGCGCCGCCCGGTCGCGCGGCCCCGTTCCCGCCCGCGGGCGCGGCCGCGGCCCGTCTCACGCGGGGCGGTCATCCGCCGGCGGGTACTGGCAGCGGCGATCGTGCTCCTCGCTCTCTACGGCGGCTACATGCTCTGGTTCCGGGACCTTTCGTGGTTCGCCATCCAGGGAGTGACGATCAAGGGAGCGACGACCAACGAGCGGGAGATCAAGTCGGCTGTCGAGCGGGCCGCCGGCGACATGACGACTCTCCACATCAAGGACGGCGAGCTGCGCGACGCCGTGGCGCGCTTCCCGACGGTCGCCTCGGTGGCGGCGAGCACGAGCTTCCCCCACGGTCTCCAGGTGACGATCACCGAGCGCCTGCCCGTCGCCTTCGTCCGGGTCCACGGCCAGGAGACCGCGGTCTCGGCGGATGGCTACCTGCTCGCCGGCGCGGACTTCGATTCGAAGGCGCTGCCCCGGATCGAGGGCGCGGCCGCCAACGGCGTCCGCCTCGACCAGGATGCCGCGGCCCAGGCGGCGATCCTCGGAGCGACCCCCGGGCCCCTGAGGAACCGCATCACCTCGTCTGCCTGGAACGAGGCCGAGGGAGGGGTCGTGGTGGACCTGAACAACGGCCCCCAGATCCGCTTCGGCGACGGCTTCCGCGCCGCCGACAAGTGGAGGGCGGCCGTCGCGGTGCTCTCAAGCGACGAGCGCGGCACCCCGTCCTACCTCGACGTCAGCGTCCCGGACCGGCCCGTCGCGGGTGGCTAGGGCCCGCGCGACCCCTCGTGAAACGGACTTGCAACGAGCCATGCACCCCGATTTGGGCCTGAGGGGCCCGCGTGGCACACGACCGGGCATGGGGCGAGGGGCAACCCTGAAAAGGCTCGATTTACAGGGCTTTTCTGGAGCCTCAACCAAGCCTATACCTCGACCTCGACACTAGACTCACCCCGGGGCAACCCTCAAGGCAGACTTGAGACTGCAGGCTTGCGGACTGCAGGAAACCGCGTATCGTGTCCGTAAATCGGTAGTGCCCCGCAGCCGAATCGGCGGTGAGGGGCTCGGAGCAGGACCAACAATGGAAACGTCTTATCTGGCCGTAATCAAGGTCGTCGGAGTCGGTGGTGGCGGTTCAAATGCCGTCAGCCGGATGGTCGACGCGGGTCTCCGCGGCGTGGAGTTCGTCGCGGTGAACACCGATGCGCAGGCGCTGCAGGCCTGCGACGCCGACGTGAAGATCGGCATCGGCCACAACCTGACCAAAGGCCTCGGCGCGGGCGCCAACCCCGAGGTGGGCGCCGGCGCGGCCGCCGAATCTCGCGATGAGATCAAGGACGCGCTGAAGGGCGCGGACATGATCTTCATCACCTGCGGCGAGGGTGGCGGCACCGGTACCGGCGCGGCCCCCGTGATCGCCGAGATCGCCAAGCAGGAGATCGGCGCTCTCACCGTCGGTGCCGTAACCAAGCCTTTCGAGTTCGAGGGAAAGAAGCGCATGGCGCAGGCCGAGGAGGGCATCGACCGTCTCCGCAAGGAGGTCGACACCCTGATCACCGTCCCGAACGAGAAGCTGCTGCAGATCGTCGAGCGGCGGACCACGATCCTCGAGGCCTTCCGCGAGGCCGACGACATCCTCCGCCAGGGCGTCCAGGGCATCACCGACCTGATCACGATCCCCGGGCTGATCAACCTCGACTTCGCCGACGTCCGCCTGGTCATGCATCAGGCCGGCTCGGCACTGATGGGCGTCGGCACGGGAACCGGCGAGAACCGCGCCGTCGAGGCCGCCAAGGCGGCCATCACCTCGCCTCTGATCGAGGAGCAGATCGACGGCGCCAAGGGGATGCTTCTCAACGTCACCGGCGGCGAGGACCTCGGCCTCTTCGAGGTCAACGAGGCCGCTCGCATGTGCATCCAGGCAGCCGACTCGAACGCCAACATCGTCTTCGGAGCCGTAGTCGACTCCTCGATGCACGAGGAGGTCCGCGTCACCGTGATCGCCACCGGGTTCGAGGGCTTCGAGATGATCGCCCGCGCGCCGGAGTTCGCGGCCCGCGCGGCCGAGCGCCGTCCGGCGGCCGTCGGCCGTAGCCGGGAGACGCTGTCCGATCTCCGGATCTCTGAGTCAGAGATCGACGTCCCCGATTTCCTGAAGTAGTCACTCGCCGCGCAGAGCGCGACGGGCCTCGTCTTCCTGCTCGAGCAGGAAGATCTCAACGCGGCTGATCCTGCCCGCGTCGTTGAAGCTCCACAGCGTCTGGGTCTGGATCTCGACCTCGATTCCGCTGCCCGCGCCTCGAGCCCTGGTCAGCGTGTGCACGAGAACCCGGTGGCCGCTGACCTCATGGTCGAGCAGCTCGAAGTGCTGCGACTCGAAGGCGTCCGGCTCCATCCAGGCTCGCAGCGCGTCGGCGCCGTGGAGGACGGGCAGGGAGCCGGTGCGGACGAGGACGATGTCGGGGTCGGCCAGCTCGATCGCCTTGTCGAACTCGCCCCGGTTGATGGCATCGTTGGTCTCCCGGAGGCCGGCGATCATCTGCTCCTCGGTCAGTCCCACGCGCGGCAGTATCGTGCCCCGCGATGGAAGCCGGAACGCTGAAGAGGACTCCGCTCTATGCGGCGCACGTCGCTGCCGGCGCCAAGCTGGTGCCGTTCGCCGGCTGGGAGATGCCCGTCCAGTACGACGGGATCAAGGAGGAGCATCTGCGGGTGCGGAACGACTGCGGCGTCTTTGACGTCTCCCACATGGGCGAGATCGAGACCGAGGGCCCGCAGGCGGCCGAGCTGCTCCAGCGGCTGCTCTCCAACGACGTCTCGAACATCGCCGTCGGCGGGGCGCAGTACTCCTGCCTCTGTCGCGAGGACGGAGGCGTCCTCGACGACCTCTTCACCTACCGGCTCGGTGAGGAGCGCTACCTGACGGTCACCAACGCCGCCAACCACGAGCGCGACCTGGAGTGGTTCGAGGCGCACGCGGTCGAGTTCGAGGACGCCGAGGTCCGCGACCGCATCGAGGCGTACGCGATGCTCGCGGTGCAGGGGCCGGAGGCCCGCCAGATCGTCCAGCGCATCACCGACGGCGAGCTCCCGCCTCGCTTCAGGACGGCCGAGCTGCCGGTGGCCGGATGCCCGGCCCTCGTCTGCGGCACGGGCTACACGGGCGAAGATGGGGTGGAGCTGCTGGTCGCGCCGGACGATGCGAGGACGGTCTGGGACGCCCTGATCGGGGGCGGGGCGGGCCCCGCGGGACTCGGCGCGCGGGACACCCTGCGACTCGAGGTCAACTACTGCCTCTATGGCAACGACCTCACGGATGAGCGAACACCGATCGAGGCTGGACTGGGCTGGTGCGTCAAGGAGGACACGGGCTTCATCGGCTCGGAGGCATGCCGCAAGGTCCGCGAGGACGGGCCGAGTGAAGTGCTCGAGCCCTTCGTGATCACGGGGGCGGGAATCCCCCGACAGGGAAACCCGATCGTCTCGGGTGACGACGAGGCCGGCATCGTGACCAGTGGGACCCTCTCGCCTTCCCTCGAGGCCGGGATCGGGATGGGCTACGTGCGGAGCGATCTCGCCGAGCCCGGGACCGGAATCGAGATCGACGTCCGCGGCAAGCGGCGTCAGGCCGAGATCCGCAAGGCGCCGCTCTACTCGAAGGATTAGGTTTCCGCCGTGGCCGAAGAGAGCTATCCAGAAGACCTTCGCTACCACCCCGAGCACGACTGGGCGCGTGTCGAAGGGGACACCGCCACCTTCGGGGTCACCTGGTACGCGCAGGACGCCCTGGGCGAGGTCGTCTTCTACGAGCCCCCCGAGGCTGGCAAGGAGGTCAAGAAGGACGAGGCCTATGCCGAGGTGGAGTCCGTGAAGGCCGTCTCGGACGTCTACGCGCCCCTCTCCGGCGAGGTGACCGAGGTGAACTCGGCACTGGCGGAGAATCCCGAGAAGATCAACCAGGACCCGTATGGCGAGGGCTGGATGGTCAAGGTGAAGCTCTCAGATCCATCTGAGGCCGACGGCCTGATGGACGTCGCCGCGTACAAGAAGCTGCTCGAGGACGAGTCCTAGGAACGGCGGTGGCGGGGTCGTCGTGAGCGGCCAGGCCATCGGACTCGCGGTCTCGGTATTCCTCGCCTGCGCGGTCGAGGCGGTCGAGGCGCTCACCATCGTTCTCGCTGTCGGCATCACGCGTAGCTGGCGTTCGGCGCTGAGCGGTTGTGCGGCGGCGGTCATCGCGCTGGCGGCGACGACGGCGATTCTGGGACCGCGGCTGACATCCCTGCCGCTCGACACTCTGCGATTGGTCGTCGGCGGCCTGCTGCTCGTCTTCGGGCTGCAGTGGCTGCGCAAGGCGATCCTGCGCGCGGCGCGGATCAAGGCCCAGCATGACGAGGAGGAGATCTACCGTGAGGAATCGGCGGAGGCTCTGGCGGCGGGCGGGCTGCACGAGGGTTTCGATGGCTACTCGTTCACGATCGCCTTCAAGGGCGTCCTCCTGGAGGGTCTCGAGGTCGTCTTCATCGCCCTCACCTTCGGGGCCAACCAGCACCGCCTCGGCCTGGCCGCCGCCTCCGCGGCCGCCGCGGTCCTACTGGTGGCTGGCGTGGGGGTCGCGGTCCGCCATCCGCTTGCTCGTGCGCCGGAGAACGCAATGAAGTTCAGCGTCGGGGTCATGCTCACGTCATTCGGGATCTTCTGGGGTGCCGAGGGGGCTGGAGCGGACTGGCCCGGGGATGACGCAGCTCTGCTCGTCATCGTACCGGCGGTTCTCACGTTCTCGCTCCTACTGGTTCGCGTCTTCCGCCCGCACGTCCCCGAAGGTGCGGCGGTTCGGGCGTGACTCGTGTGCGGAACGCAGCCCTGGGGATCTGGGAGTTCGTCGCCGGTGATGACTGGCTGACCGCCGCTGGGGTGGTCTGCGCCCTGGCCCTCACCGCGGTGATTGACGCAGGATCAGCGTGGCTCGTCATGCCCGTGGCCGTCGCGGTCCTGCTCGCCCTCTCGATCTGGAGGGAGGTCCGGAAGGTGCGCCATGACTGATCGCCTTGGCTATCCTGCGCGCCCGAGCGATGAGGCTCGCTCCTAACCGCGGTTCGCCGCCGCTGATGGCCTCTACGTCGTCGTCAAAGACAGCAGGAGGTCCGCAGTGACTTACGCGTTGGTCGGAATCTTCGGCGCCGCGGGCGCCATCAGCCGCTACTGGCTCGACGGCCGGGTCAGCGACCTGGTCCATGGCCAGTTCCCCTGGGGGACGTTCTTGATCAACGTCGTGGGTGCGTTCCTCCTCGGGCTGCTCGTCGCTCTCACCACGGAGCGGCTGCTGCCCCACCCGAACTGGCGGGTGGCGCTCGGGATCGGGTTCCTGGGCTCCTTCACCACCTTCTCGACCTACACCTACGAGACGGTCAAGCTGGCCGAAGACGGGGCGATCGGCCTGGCCCTGCTGTACTCGGTCGCGATGCTTGCACTCGGGCTCCTCGCCGCTGCTTCGGGCCTGGCCGTCGGGCGGACGCTGTGAAGCTCGAGGGCGACGGCAAGCTGCTGCGAATCTTCATCGGCGAGTCCGACAAGCACGGTCGCAAGCCGCTCTACCAGGCGATCGTCGAGATGCTCCGCGAGGAGGGGATGGCCGGGGCCACCGTTCTGCGAGGCGTCGAGGGATTCGGCGCGAACTCGCACCTGCACACGGCTCGCATCCTCAGGCTCTCCGAGGACCTGCCGATCGTCATCGAGGTCGCGGACACGGCGGAGAAGATCGAGGCGATCATGCCCAAGCTGGATGAGATGGTCACCGACGGCATGGTCACGCTCGAGCGAGTTGAGGTGGTCACCTACCGGGCGCAGGAGAAGGCCGACTAGAGCGCTTCGCCGGGTCGGCCCATCGGTGCCCCCGTCTACGATGATCTGGCCGTGAGCAGGTACACGTCCGCCACCGATCAGGACCGCCAGGAGATGCTCGACGCGATCGGCGTCGCCTCGATCGACGAGCTCTTCGACGTGATCCCCGAGGCGGTTCGCCTCGACCGCTCGCTCGAGCTGCCCGACGGCAAGCCCGAGACCGAGGTGTACGACAGGCTCTCCTCGCTTGCTTCCAGGAACGCGCACGCCGAGGCCGAGACGAGCTTCCTCGGCGCTGGCATGTACGACCACTACGTGCCGGCGATCGTTGACGCGATCATCGGCCGCTCCGAGTTCCTGACGCCCTACACGCCGTACCAACCGGAGATCTCCCAGGGCGGGCTGCAGGTCATGTTCGAGTTCCAGACGGCCATGTCGGAGCTCACCGGCCTCCCGGTCTCCAACGCCGCGCTGTACGAGGGCCCCTCGGCGGTCGCCTCCGCCGCCTATCTGGCGATCGGCGCGACGGGCCGCAAGAAGCTGGTCGCCTCCCGCGGCGTCCATCCGCACAGTCGCGAGTCGCTGCTCACCTATGGCGAGGGTTACGGGACTGACCTGCTGGAGGTTCCCCTTGCAGACGGGGTCACCGATGCCGCCACGCTCGCGGAGGCGATCGACGACGAGACCGCCGCCGTCTTTCTCCAACAGCCCAACTTCCTCGGGGCGGTGGAGGACATCGAGGCACTCGGCGCCAAGGCCGAGGAGCGCGGTGCGCTGCTCGTCGTCGCGTGCGACCCGATGGCGCTTTCGATCCTGAAGCCGCCGGGCGAGTGCGGTGCGGACATCGCGGTCGGCGAGGGCCAGCCTCTCGGCAACCGGCTCGACTACGGCGGTCCGTCCTTCGGATTCTTCTGCGCGACGGACGAGCACATCCGCCGCATGCCGGGCCGGATCGCCGGCGAGACGACCGACGTCGACGGGCGCCGCGGCTTCGTGCTCACCCTGCAGACCCGCGAGCAGCACATACGCCGCGAGAAGGCGACGCACAACATCTGCACCGCCCAGGCGCTCAACGCGCTGGCGGGGATGATCCATCTGGCCTGGCTCGGCAAGCGCGGCTTCGTCGAGCTCGGAGAGCTCCTGGTTCGGCGCACCGCTTACGCGCGGGAGCGCCTCGCCCAGGTGGACGGGATCGAGCTGTTGCACGACGCTCCCGCCGTCCGCGAGTTCGCCGTGAGCCTGAACGCGCCGGTCGCCCAGGTGCTCGACCGCTGCGCTGCGGATGGCATCGGCGCCGGCTACCCGCTCGGGCGGGACTATCCCGAGTACGAGAACGGTCTTCTGATCGCGATCACCGAGAGGCACGGCAAGGGCGACATCGACCGTCTGGCGGACTCGCTCGGGCGCGCGGTCGCCGACCTCACGGGGTCGAAGGTCGCTGAGGGGGTGGCGTCATGAGCAAGCCGCTCGGCCCCGAGATCACGGAGACCCCAATGCAGCGCGATCACGCGACAACGATCTACGAGCGGTCGGTCGAGGGGCGGCGGGCGGCGACGCTGCCCGAGCCCGGGGTGGAAGAGCGGCCGATCGAGGACCTGATCCCGCGCAGCCTGTTGCGCTCGAAGCCGGCGGAGCTTCCCGAGGTCTCGGAGCCCGAGATCGTCCGGCACTACAACCGGATCTCGCGGCGGAACTTCGATCTCGACACCGGCTTCTATCCGCTCGGCTCGTGCACGATGAAGCACAACCCACGGCTGAACGAGCGCGTGGCCGCCCTGCCGGGCCATGCGCGGCTGCATCCGGCCCAGGAGCCGACGCGCGCCCAGGGTGCCCTCGAGCTCATGTGGCTGCTCCAGCAGTCCCTGTCGGAGATCTGCGGCCTGCCGCACGTGAGCCTCCAGCCGTCGGCCGGCTCTCACGGTGAGCTTGCGGGCCTGCTGCTGACCCGGGCGTATCACGCGGACCGGGACGAGAGCCGCACGAAGGTGCTTACGCCTGACACCGCCCACGGCACCAACCCGGCCACGGTGACCATGGCGGGCTACGAGGTGGTGAAGCTCGCCTCGAACGAGAAGGGCGGCATCGACCTCGACGACCTGAGGGCGAAGGCGGGCGACGACACGGCCTGCCTGATGCTCACCAACCCGAACACGCTCGGGCTGTTCGACGAGAACATCGAGGAGATCGCCTCGATCGTCCACCAGGCCGGCGGCACCCTCTACTACGACGGCGCCAACCTGAACGCGATCATGGGCCGCTCGCGGCCGGGCGACATGGGCTTCGACATCGTCCACGTCAACCTGCACAAGTCCTTCTCCCAGCCGCACGGCGGAGGCGGCCCGGGCGCCGGCCCGATCGCCTGCTCGGACCGGATCGAGCCCTTCCTGCCGCGCCCGCAGGTGGTGCGCCGCGAGCCGCAGAACGGGGGAGAGCCCTCCTTCGACCTCGACTTCGACCGGCCCAAGTCGATCGGTCGCCTCCGCGGCTTCCAGGGCAACTTCGGCGTCTTCGTCCGCTCCTACGCCTACATCCTCAGCCTCGGCGGCGATGGGCTCCAGGAGGCGTCTGAGACGGCGGTGCTCAATGCCAACTACCTGTTGGCCAAGCTGAGCGAGGGGAAGGCCGGCACCTACACGCCGGTCGCGTTCCAGAACCGCCCGATGCACGAGTTCGTCCTCTCGGGAGCGCCCGCGAAGAAGGAGCTCGGGATCAAGACCCTCGACATCGCCAAGCGCCTGCTCGACCACGGCATGCACCCGCCGACGGTCTACTTCCCGCTGCTGGTCGACGAGGCCCTGATGGTCGAGCCGACCGAAACGGAGACCCGGGAGACCCTCGACGCCTTCGCCGAGGCGATCGAGTCGATCCTCGACGAGGCGGGCGACGATCCCGGGATTGCGCAGGGAGCGCCCTACACGACCCCGGTCCGCCGACTCGACGAGGTTGCGGCGAACCGCAACCCCGTCGTCAGGCAGCCTCTCGGCTGAGCACTAGCCCCTGAGGTTCTTCACCCGCGGGACCTTCAGGGCAGTGATCTCCGCGTGGTTGATGTTCGCCGCCTGGGTGGAGGAGCAGAGCAGCTGCGCGGTGGTCGAGGCCTTCGCCTGACCCGCGACGTCCATCGAGACGCTGCTCTGATCGGAGATCGTCCCGGTGCCGACGAACGTGTCGGATTGGTCCTGACCCACGCCATTGAGGCGAAGAACGCACTGGATGTTGGCTCCGGCCGCGTTCTGCCGGACGTCGAACGTGCTGGTCACGTCGTAGCTGCCCTGGCCGAGGCTCAGGGTCCCCAGCACCGTCTGCGAGCTGCTCAGGTTCGGCGCTCCCGCGATGGTCAGCTGGGTGACGTTCGTCTTCTTGGCGATCGTCTTGTTGACCTTCTTCGCGCTGACACCGCTGCTTGCCCCGATCACCGGGGTGACCAGCAGGGCGGCGATCAGCACCGCGGCGAGGGCCGCCGGCACGACCCAGCGCGCGGCTCCTCTCTTCAGAAACGTCATCAAACCCTCCTTGTGGTTGCCTCGCGCCCGGACGCGGGCGCACGCCGCGCACACTTGCACGGCGCTCGGAGGGCAATCGGCGGCTGCTTACTCGGTCTCGAGCTCGCCCAGGTCGGGCAGCTTCTGCTTCAGTTTGAGGACGGGCCCGAACAGGTCGCCCTCCTTCTCGATGCGCTTCACCGCCGCCGGGATCTCGAAGCGGATCCGCTCCGGATCGCCGCCCTTGGCCGTGCGCTCGACCTCGCGCCAGTGCAGGGGAATCGAGGCCGTCGGATGCTCGCGCGCCCTGAGCGAGTAGACGGCGATCGTCGTCTTCTTCTGGTGGTTCTGGCTCCAGTCGACGAAGACCTTGCCGCGCCGGTTCACCTTCGCCATCTTCGAGACGACCTCCTTCGGAGTCTGCTTCTCGAGCAGCTGCGCGACCGCCTTGGCGAACGGGCTCGTCTGCTCGTAGGTCACCTTGGTGTTGAGCGGGAAGTAGACCTGCAGGCCCTTGCCGCCGGAGACCTTCGGGAAGCCCTCGAGCCCGAACGCGGCGAACAGCTCCCTGACCCGGAGCGCCACCTTGCAGCACTCGGCCAGCCCGGCCGGGGCGCCCGGATCAAGATCGAAGGCGAGCACCGTCGGCTGCTCCATCCGCGTCGACTTCGAGAGGGAGGGATGGAGCTCCAGCGCGGCCAGCTGAGCCATCCACACCAGCGTGGCCCGGTTCTCGCAGAGGCAGAAGTCGATCTCGCCGGCGCGGCGGTCGACGTAGATCGGCGTCGTCTTCACCCAATCGGGCCGGTGCTTCGGGCAGTTCTTCTCGAAGAAGGACGTCTGCGGCTTGCCCACGCCCTCCGGGAAGCGGCGGAGCGTGAGCGGCCGTCCCTTCAGGTGGGGAATGATCAGGTCGGCCACCCGGGCGTAGTAGTCGATCACCTGCGCCTTGGTGGTCTTCGTCTCCGGATAGAGCACCTTGTCCAGGTTCGTCAACTTCAGCCGGCGGTTGCCGACCGTGACCTCCTGGTCCCGCTTCTTTGGCTTGGTGCTCGCCAACGGGGGCGAGTGCCTAGGAACGAGCCTTGGACTTCTTGCGAGAGCCGGAGCTCGACTTGCGGCCGTTGGAGCTGGAGGACTTCGACCTTGACGAGGACTTCGACTTGGATCCCGACGAGGACTTCGGCTTCGGCTTCGCCTTCGGCTTTGCCTTGGGCTTCGCCTTGCCGTTGCCGCTGGCCTCTTCGCCCTTCACTGCGGCGAGGCTCTCCTCGAGTGCGGCCATCAAATCCGGCGCCTTGGTCGGCTTCGGCTCCTCGGTCGGCGCGCTGACGACCTCCCTGCCGGCCGCCTTGCGCTCGAGCAGGTCGAGCAGCTCCTCGCGGTACTCGTCGCGGTACTGGCCGGGCTTGAAGTCGCTGGTCAGGGACCCGATCAGCTGCTTGGCCATCTCGAGCTCACGCGCCTCAGGCTTCTTCGGCTTCTCCTCGTCGAAGACCTCTCCGCCGAGGTCCTTGGGGGAGGTGACCTCGTCGTGGAAGCGCATCGTGGTCAGGGTGAGCACGTCGTCCATGGGCCTGATCGCCGCCAGGTGTTCCTTGTTGCGGAGGACGAACCGGGCGATCGCGACCTTGCGCGACTCCTTCATCGCCTGTACCAGCAGCGCGTAGGCGCGGGCCGCGCCCTTGTCGGGGCCGAGGAAGTAGGGCTGCTCGAAGTAGATGGGGTCGATGTCGTCCAGGTCGACGAAGTCCTGGATCTCGATCGCCCGGGAGCGCTGCGGCTCGAGGTCGGCGAGCTCGTCCTTGGTCAGCACCACGTACTGGTCCGGCGCGTACTCGTAGCCCTTGACGATCTTCTCGTACGGGACCTCCTTGCCGTCGGACTCGGCGACGCGCTTGTGCTTCACGCGGGAGCCGTCGCCCTCGCGAAGCTCGCGGAAGCGCACGGTCTGCTTGGAGACCGCGCTGTAGAGCTTCACGGGCACGTTGAGAAGCCCGAAGCTGATCGATCCACTCCATATGGCCCTAGCCACGCTCAATCACCTCGATCCGAATCCTTCGACATAGCTGAGATTACCCCTGGGCAGGCGCCGGCAATCGGGCGCGAGCTTGCGTTCCACACCCTCAGAGACCCCCCCGCTGTTGGAAACTCATCGGTCGGGGAATTCGTTCACCACCTCACGCGGGTCCTTGTCGCTTGTCGGCCGCATCCCCTTGAAGGCCGGCTGGCGGAGCGTTCCCTCGTTGGTCCATTCCGTCCAGGAAACCTCGCAGACCAGCTCGGGCTCGCACCAGAGGGCGAAGCGCGCCTTCGGGCCGGTCGGCGCGCCCACCTGGAACGGGCTCTCAGGACGCTCCCGTTTGCGCAGCTCCTCGGTCAGGAAGTCGAGGTCGGCCTCCTTCAGCCCGGAGCCGACGCCGCCGGCGAAGTGCAACCTCTGGCGCTGCCCCTTGCGCAGCTCGGAGCGGCGCCTGTCGTAGTAGCCGACCAGAACCGACCCGACGCGTTTCGCGCGACTGCCCTCGCCCGGGATGTAGCCCCCGATCACGAACTCCTGGCGGCGCCAGACCCGGGTCTTGATCCACTCTCCCGTCCGCTTTCCGGGCCTGTAGAGGCTGTCCGCGCGCTTGGAGACGATGCCCTCGAGCCCCTGCCGGCGGGCCGCCTCCAGCAGGTCGGCGCCGCCGTCGAGCCGATAGCCGGGGGTGCGCCACCGGGCCCCGTCGAGATCGAGATCCTCGAGCAGCTCCCGGCGCTCGAGGTAGGGCAGGTCGCGGACGCAGCGCCCGTCGAGGTGGAGCAGGTCGAAGATCACGTAGTCGACGGGCTGCTGCTTCATCTTCGCCTTCACTGCCCCCGGAGAGGTGAGGCCCATGCGGCTCTGGATCAGCTGGAAGCGCGGGCGGCCGTCGGCGTCGAGGGCGACCACCTCGCCGTCCACGACGGCGTCGTGATTCGCGAGCGCCTCGGCGATTCCCTCGAGCTCGGGATAGCGGGCGGTGACGTCCTCCAGCCGGCGGCTCAGGATCGACCACTTGCCACGCCGGGCATAGCCCAGCGCGCGGATTCCGTCCCACTTGATCTCATATGCCCATTCCTCAGAGTCGGACGCGGGAACCATGCCCGGCTTGGCGAGCATGGGGTGGATCCGCTGGGGGAAGCGCTCCTTGCGGCTCACGGTTGAAGGGATACCATCCGTCTATGAGGGACAAGGGGGCTTGGATCGCCGTAGTGGCGGTTGCCGGTGTTGCGTTCATGGCTCCGTCCGCCCACGCCACGATCACCGTCGGCAGCAGCCTCACCGCGCCCCTCGCCCCGGGGAGCCCGATCGGCGGAGACATCACCGCCTTCGCGGTTTCGCCGGCGGCGGGAAGCACTCTCTCGCCGGTCAACGGCACCGTGACTGGCGGCCACCTCAAGCAGGGCAGCATGTCGTCCGGCGACGTCAGCCTGCGGATCGTCCACCGCCTCGCAGACGGCTCCATCCAGGTGGTTGCCGCCGGCCCGGACAACCTGTTCGGAGCGGGGGCAGGCACCTATCCGCTCAAGGGCGGCATCCCCGTCGCGGCCGGCGACATCGTTGCGATCCGGGCCACCCTGGGCCTGGAGCGGGCGATCACCCCGGGTGCGGCCTATCAGTTCCAGTCGACCAGCTCGGTCCCGGTCGGTGGACCTCCGGTCGCTGCCATCGGGGGCTTTGCCGACAGCGAGCTCCTCTACAACGCCCAGATCGATCCGTCCAATTCCTTCACGGTGGGCGCACCGACGGGCGGCAGGAAGGGCAGAGCCGCCGTTGTCGTCACGGTTCCCAACCCCGGCAGGCTCGACGCCGGGGCGCTCAATGACAACCGTTTCGCCGTGCCCGCGAAGAAGAAGAAGAAGAGAAAGAAGAACTCGAAGCCGGTGCTCACCCGCGACACCATCACCCCGGCCAGTGCGGGCCCCGTGACGTTCGTCCTGACCGCCTCGAGCGCTGGACGCAGGATCCTGCGCAAGAAGAGGAAGCTGAAGACCACGGTCAGGTTCGTCTACACGCCGACGGGCGGCAGCCCAAGCACGCAGACGATCCCCCTGAAGCTGAAGCTGAAGAGGAAGCCGCGGCACTAGACGCCGCCGTTCGTGCGGGCGGATTTAGGCCACGGTCGGATAATCAAGCGGTGCTGTTTGAGCTCGAGGACGTCAGCTATTCACGATCGGGAAAGCTCGTGCTGCGCGATCTCGATGCCAGGTTGCCGGTGGGCGCCAGCTCGATCGTCGGACCCTCGGGCAGCGGCAAGTCGACGCTCCTGCGCCTGCTGAACCGGCTCGCAGATCCGGACAGGGGCAGGGTGATCTACGAGGGCAAGGACGTGCGCGAGCGCGATCCGCTCGAGCTCCGCCGAGAGGTCAGCCTCGTGCCCCAGCTGCCGGCGCTGATCGACGGCACCGTCCACGACAACGTCGCCTACGGGCCGCGGCTCGCGGGTCACAGCTTCGACGCGCGCAGCTGCATCGAGCTGGCCGGACTGGACCCGGCGTTCGAGGATCGCGATGCCGCCAAGCTCTCCGTCGGCGAGCAGCAGCGGGTGATGCTGGCCCGGGCGCTTGCGCTCGACCCACGGGTGCTGCTGCTCGACGAGCCCACCTCCGCTCTCGACCAGACCGCTCGGGACGCGGTGGAGACGACGCTGCGTGGCCTCCGCGTCCGTACGGCGATCTCGACCGTCGTCGTCACCCACGACATGGAGCAGGCCCGCCGGCTGGCGGAATATGTGATTCGGATGGAGGGCGGGAGCGTGACCGCACAAGGACCGGCGGCCGAGGTCCTCGACGAGGAGGTCGAGCCCGCCATCCCCACCGCGGTGGACGCGACATGATCGTCGCGGCCTCCTCGATTCACGTGACGATCGGCGAGGTCGCCGCGGCGCTTGCTCTGGTCGCGATCGCCGCAATCGCCTCGCGTGCCTGGCACGCTGGGCTCGAGGAGGACATCGGGATCGCCGTCGTCCGCTCCCTGATCCAGCTGACCGCGATCGGCTACGTGATCACGCTGATCTTCGACCAGGACTCCGCGCTCCTCGTCCTGGCCCTGATCACCGTGATGGTCGTCTTCGGGGCATTCACGGCACGCCACCGCGCGACGCGGGTTCCAAACGCGTTCTGGCCCCTGCTGGCCGCTCTCGCCGTCGCCGCGGCTGCGACGCTGGGGCTGGTCATCGCCCTCGGCATCTTCCCCGCGACACCGCGCTACCTGGTCCCGGTCGGCGGGATGGTGATCGGCAACTCGATGACGGCCGCCGCCGTGGCGCTCAACCGGCTCGGTGAGGACGTCCACGAGCAGTCGCGGAAGATCGAGGCGACGCTTGCGCTGGGCGCCACCTCCTCGCAGGCGGTCACACCGCTCGTCCGCCGCGGTCTGCGCTCCGGGATGATCACCCTGGTCGATTCGACCAAGACGACGGGCCTGATCTTCTTCCCGGGGACGATGGTCGGGATGCTGCTCGCGGGGGCGAACCCGACCGATGCGGTGCGCCTCCAGCTGATCCTCCTCTACGTGCTGCTCGGTGCCGTATCGATCGCCGCGCTGATGGCCATCACGCTGGCACGCCGCAACTTCTTCACGCCGGCGCACCAGCTGCGAGAGCCGCCCGAGCCCTAGCTCCGTCCCTGAGGCTGCTTCGGGTAGATGAAATGGTGGCCGAGCAGCTCGGCCACGGTGACGAACTTGAAGCCGCGGTGACGGAAGTGGCTGAGGATCGCCGGGAGCGCCGCGACGGTCTCGCTGCGGGGGCCGCCCCCGTCATGCATGACGACGATCGAGCCGTTGTGGGCGTTGGAGATGACGTTGGAGGCGATCGCCCCGACGCCCGGTGTCGCCCAGTCCCGCGGGTCCACCTCCCAATTGACGGTGACCAGATGCTGGGCGTGGGCGCGGGAGATCAGTCCGCTGTTGACCGCGCCGTCGGGGGGCCGGAAGTCACAGGGCCGGAATCCGGTCGCCCTGCGGATGAGCCGGTCCGTCTCGTGAATGGAGCCCGAGGACGGGTACGTCTCGTGATGGAGCGAGTGATTGCCGATCTCGTTGCCCTGGCGGAGGATCTTCTTCATGATCTCGGCGCGCCCGCCGGTCTCCTGGCCGATCTCGAAGAAGGTCGCGTGCGAGTCGAAGCGCCGGAGCACCCGGAGGACCCGTTCGGTGTAGTCGCTCGGCCCATCGTCGAAGCCGATCGCGATCCGCTTGCGGCCGCGCGGCCCATGTGTCACGAAATGGGCGCCGCCGTGGGTGCAGCCAATCGGCAGCACCGTCTTGGCGCCCCGTGACCACGGCTTGGTAAGGCGTGCCAGTGCTGCGCCTCCCGGAGCTGCGACGAGCGCGACGCTCGCCAACGCGATGAAAAGTGCCCGTGCCCGCATCGAACCCGACCAGTCTCTCGGTCCTGCGGACGTTGCGCAAGGTGGGAAACCACGGATGCGCAAGGGCCGGAGCGCGACCCTCCGTAGACTCGTTTGGGTCTTGTCTGACGCTCGCCGCAATCGGCTTACCGTGGTCGCGACGATCTTGGGCTCAACGGTCGTCTTCCTCGACGCGACTGTGGTCAACGTCGCGCTCCCCGCGCTCAGCAACGATCTCGGGGTTGGCCTCGCCGACCAGCAGTGGGTGGTGGAGGCCTACCTGCTGGCCCTGGTTTCGCTGTTGCTCGTGGGTGGCTCGCTGGGCGACCAGTTCGGACGCCGCCGGATCTTCATTCTCGGGCTGGGCCTGTTCGGCGCCACCTCGATCCTCTGTGCAATCGCGCCGTCGACCGGGGTTCTGATCGGGGCCCGGGCGCTCCAGGGCTTCGCCGGCGCCCTGCTGGTGCCAGGTTCACTCGCGATCCTGGCTGCGACCTTCGAGGGCGCGGAGCGCGGCCGGGCCGTAGGCACCTGGACCGCCTGGACCGGGATCGCCACGGTGATCGGGCCGGCGGGCGGTGGCGCGTTGGTCGAGGCGATCTCCTGGCGCGCGATCTTCTGGGTGAACGTCCCGTTGATCGTGGTGACGATGTGGCTCGCTCACCGCACCGTGCGGGAGAGCGTGAACCCCGACGCCGACCGCCATATCGACTGGCTCGGGATCGTCTTCTCCGCAGTCGGACTCGGCCTTCCGGTCATGGCCCTGATCCAGCAGCCGACCCACGGTTGGGGCGATCCGTTGGTTTACGGCTCCCTGATCGCCGGCATCGCGATCTTCGCCTTCTTCGTGCTCTGGGAGTCGCGCTACCGCCACGCGATGCTCGACCTCAGCCTGTTCAAGGTAAGGAACTTCTCGATCACCAACATCGAGACTATGGTCGTCTACGCCGGACTGATCGGTGCCTTCTTCTTCATCACGCTCTTTCTTCAGCAGACCGCCGGCTACACCGCGATCGAGGCCGGGCTCGCGACCACGCCGGTCTCCCTGGTGCTCTTCGTGCTGTCGCCGAGGTTCGGCAAGCTCTCCACGGCGATCGGGCCGCGCGTGCCAATGTCGATCGGGCCGATCGTGGGCGGAATCGGGCTTCTGCTGATGACTCGGGTCGGATCCGACCCGAACTACGTCACCGACGTCCTGCCCGCGATCCTCGTGTTCGGTCTCGGCCTCTCGGCGACGGTCGCGCCGCTGACCGCCACCGCCCTCAACTCGGTGCCCGAGCACCAGGTCGGCGTCGCCTCGGGGATCAACAACGGCGTCTCCCGAATCGCAGGCCTCCTGGCGATTGCGGTCCTGGGCGCCCTGATCGCCGGCAGCTTCACCTCGACGATCGACGACAACCTCTCGGGCACCCGGCTCTCGCCGCAGGCGCAGAGCGCGGTCGCCAAGGCGAAGGACAAGCCGCTCGGAGCTGCGGACACGGCTGAGCTGGCAGCGACCGAGGCCGCCACCGTCGACCGCGCGGTCACCGACGCATCCACCAAGTCCTTCCACCTCGGGCTCGCGGCCGGCGGCATCCTGATGATCGTCGGAGGGGTGATCGCCGGGATTGGCCTCAGGAACCCGCGTCGCGAGACCGAATACGAGGGCCCCGGTGCGGCGACGGCCGGCGAGTGCGCCCATTGCCCGGAGCATCTCGAGGACACTCCGCGCCGCGAGGGAGAGCCCGAGCCCGTCGGCGAACCTGCGTAGGCTGCACGCCATGGCCGAAATCCATCCTGAGGCTCGCAAGCTGATCGAATTCGATCGGCTGGCCCACATGGTCACTCTCAATCCCGACGGCTCCCCGCAGATGAGCTGCATCTGGGTCGGGATGGATGGCGACGAGATCGTCAGCGGGCACCTGCTGCGCAACCAGAAGGTGAAGAACGTCGAGCGCGACGGGCGTGTGGCGATCTCGATCGAGACCGACACCCTGAGCGACATGGGGCTCACCGAGTACCTCGTCGTCCGGGGGACCGCGCGGATCCAGGAGGGCGGTGCGGCCGAGCTGCTGCAGCGGCTGGCGTACGTGTACCTCGGGCCCGATGTGAAGTTCCCCCCCATGGACGATCCGCCCGCCGGATACGTGATCCGGACGACTCCCGAGCGGATCGGCGGGGTCGGGCCGTGGACGGGCAAGAGCGTCTAGCGGCCACCAGGCCGCTCCGGGCATACTCTCGCCGCAGTGCGCATCTTCAGCGGCATCCAGCCGACCGGGCGAAAGCATCTCGGCAACTACATCGGGGCTATCCGCCAGTACGTCGAGGGACAGGATCGCGGTGACCCGGCGATCTTCTGCATCGTCGACCTGCACGCGCTGACGGTCCCGTGGAATCCGGCTCAGCTGCGCGAGAGCGTCTACGACACGACGGCGATCCTGCTCGCTGCGGGACTCGATCCGGAGCGCTGCATCCTCTTCCGCCAGTCCGACGTCCGCGAGCACACGGAGCTGACCTGGTACCTGGCGGCGGTCACCTCGCACGGCGACCTCAACCGGATGACCCAGTTCAAGGACAAGTCGGCGAAGCAGAAGGAGCTGGTCTCGGCCGGGCTCTTCTTCTATCCGGTGCTGATGGCGGCAGACGTCCTCGCCTACCGCGGCGAGGAGGTCCCCGTCGGCCACGACCAGCTCCAGCACGTCGAGTTGATGCGCGAGATCGCCCGGCGCTTCAACGAGCGCTTCGGCGAGATCCTGGTGGTGCCGGAGGCGCGTATCCCGGAGGTCGGCGCGCGGATCATGGACCTCCAGGAGCCGACGAACAAGATGTCGACCACCGGCGGCACCGAGGCGGGCACAATCCTCGTCTTGGACGACCCGAAGGCCGTCACCAAGAAGATCAAGAGCGCGGTCACCGACTCCGGCTCGGAGGTGAAGCGCGGCGAGGGCAAGGAGGGCGTCGCCAACCTGATCGAGATCTTGGCCGTGGCCCGTCGGGTCACCGAAGACGAGGTCGAGCGCGACTTCGAGGGCTCCGGCTACGGCGACTTCAAGGCCGCGGTCGCTGAGGCCGTCGTCGACTACCTCGCGCCGGTTCGCGAGCGCTACGAGGAGCTGCGGCCGGACGAGGCCGCGCTCGAGCGCATCCTCGCCGGCGGCGCGGAGAAGGCAAGCGCGATGGCGGCGGAGACCCTGGTGGACGTTCGTTCGGCCATCGGCGTCGGACCCCGCTCTTAACGGGAAGTCCCCACACGACCGCTCCGACGGTCCGTAGGCTTGGCCGCGATGACCCTAGGGGCCACCGGGAAGGTGGGGGCAGCACTCGCAGCAGCAACCGTGACGATCGCCATCGTCGCTCCAGCGGCGGCATCAGGGGCACAGACGGTTGGTCAGGCCGCACCACCTGCTCCGACCGGCGCGTGTGACACGGACGCGACCTACGTCCAGGACTCCGTCTACAGCGGCCTCGGCTTCCAGTCGGGAGCGAGCGGCGTGATCACCTCCTGGACCACCTACGCCGGCACCACGGCAACCCAGATGAAGCTCGACGTCCTGCGTCCGGATCCCGCCAGCGGCGCCGAGCACTTCATCGTCGAGCAGAAGGACGTCCTGCGCGACATTCCGGCGACGAACGCGCGGGTGACCTTCACCGGATTGCATCTGCCGATCGCCGCCGGCGACTTCATCGGCGTGTACGTGCCACCGGCCGGGGCCTTCTGTCTCTCCTACACGGACCCCTCCTGCCCGGATGCGGGCGGGGGCGCGTGCGCCCAAGAGATCTACCACCACCTGATTGGTGACCCCGCCATCGGGAGCAACGCCTTCCTCAACAACGTCCAGAGCACCGGAGTGATGAACGCGTCGGCGATCGTCGAGCCCGACGCCGACGGTGACGGTTTCGGCGACGAGAGCCAGGACGGCTGCCCCGGCAACGCGGCCGCCCAGGGCGCCTGTCCGGTCGGCACCGGGATCCCAACCGCAACGAAGACAAAGAAGAAGAAGTGCAAGAAGAAGCACACCCGCGAGGCCAGGGCGGCCAAGAAGAAGTGCCGGAAGCACAAGCGGTAGAGGCACGTCGCTGCTAGCCGCACCTCCGTCTATCGTGGCCGCGTGACCTCGGTCGCCGAGCTCGACCTCGATCTGGACGTATTCCAGGGGCCGTTCGACCTGCTGCTCGCGGTTCTCCTCCGCGAGGAGATCTCGCTGTCCGAGGTTCCGCTCGGCGAGATCGTGGTCGCCTACGTCGACCACATGGGCGAGGCCGGTGAGTTGGACCTCGACCTCGAGGCGGTCACCGAGTTCCTGGTCCTGATCGCCGCGCTGTGCGAGCTCAAGTCACGGCTGCTGCTTCCGACAGAGGATGGCGACGAGGAGCTCGGGCCGCAGGAGGCGGCCGATGAGCTCCTGGCTCGCATGCTCGAGTACCGCCGCTACAGCGAGGCGGCCACGATGCTCAGCGAGCGGCTCGAGCGGGAGGGAGGCGTCATGTACCGCTCGGCGCCCCTGCCGGCCGAGCTGAGGCGGGCTGCGCTCGACGCGGCGACGCAGGCCTACGACCCCGACCGCGTCGGCGTGGCGCTCGGCGACCTGCTCATGGTTCCGCCGGCTCCAGACACGCGTCACATCCGCACCACCGTCACGCTCCAGCGGCGCCTCGGCGTCGTCAGGGACCTGCTGCGAACGCGGAAGACGCTCGACTTCGACGAGGCCTTCGGCAAGGAGGACCGCTTCACCCAGGCGGTCACGCTCTTCGCCCTGCTCGAGCTCTACCGCCGCGGCGAGGCGACCTGGACGCAGACCGAGACCTTCGGCCGGATCGAGGTGCATGCCCAGTGACCCTCGACGGCTTGACCCAGACGGTCGAGGCCCTGCTCTTCCTCTCTCCGGACCCGGTCTCGCCCGCGGACCTGGCCGAGGCAATCGAGGTGGAGGAGGAGGCCGTCGCCGGCGCGCTCGACGAGCTCGAGGGGAGCCTCAGAGAGGAGGGGCGAGGAGTGCAGCTGCGCCGGGTCGCCGGCGGCTTCGCCCTGGCCGCGGTGCCCGAGGCGGAAGCCGCCGCTCGTCGCCTGCTGGCCAAGCCCCGCACGCCTCCGCTCACCCAGGCGCAGGCCGAGGTGCTCGCGATCGTGGCCTACCTGCAGCCCGTCTCGCGGCCGGAGGTGGCTCGCATCCGAGGCGTCTCCTCTGACTCCGCGGTCGCCTCGCTGACCGAGCGCGGGATGATCGAGGAGCGGGGCCGGACCCAGTTCGGGGCCGTCACCTACGGCACGACGCCGCTCTTCGAGAAGCTGTTCGGGCTCTCCGGCCTGGACGCGCTGCCCGATCCGGCTCAGTTCGACCCGACGCCGGAGGACGAGCGTGAGCTGCGCGAGCGCCTGCTGAAGGCGGGTGAGCAGCGGGTCGAGTGAGGCGGGCCGCCGCGCTCATCGCCTGTCTTGCGCTGGCGGCGCCGGCCGCCGCACGGGCCGGCGAGCGCGTCGTGATCGGCCACTCGGTCGAGCAGCGGCCGATCACCGCGGTCCAGCTCGGCGATCCGGCCGGAACCCGGGTGGCTCTGGTCGTGGGCGAGATCCACGGCGACGAGCACGGGGGCCTGCGCATCGCCGCCACGATCAAGCGCCTGGCGGGAAGGGAGGGCGGCTCGCTCGACGGCACGCAACTCTGGGCGATCGAAACGGTTAATCCCGATGGGCAGAGGGCACACGCCCGCAAGAACGCGCACGGGGTGGACCTGAACCGCAACTTCCCCTTCCGATGGCAAGGACACGTCCCACAATCGAGCGGCTACTACCCGGGCCCGCGACCGGCCTCCGAGCCGGAGACGCGAGCCGTGATGGCGTTTGCCCGGCGGATCCATCCCGATCTCTCGATCTGGTACCACCAGCCCTGGGGGGCCGTGCTGGCCTGCCGGGGGAGACCGCCGATCGCCGCGAAGTACGCAAAGCTGGTCGGCATGCGCACCAGCTGCAGGGGCAAGGGCCTGCGAGGCACGGCGATCACCTGGGAGATGCACGCGTTCCCGGGCAGCGCCGCGTTCGTGGTCGAGATGCCGCCGAGGATCCTCACCGGGAGAATCGCCGACCGCCAGGCGCGCGCCGCGCTGGCCGTGGCGGAGAGCCGCTGAGATGAGCCGGGTGCTGATCGCCGTGTTCGCGATGGCCGCCGTGATCGGAGCCGGCGCCGGGTCAGGCGCGGGCGCACAGCCGCCGGCGGCGACCACGACCTCCGTGGCGACCAAGCCACCGATCCACAAGAAGCTGATCCCGTATCCCAAGAAGCGGAAGCGGGAGATGGCCGCCTATTCCAAGCGCCACTACGGCCATTACAAGTGGCGACTGAACAACCCGAAGGTGATCGTCATCCACTATGCCGTGGCGGGCAGCATCAGCACGATCTTCAACACATTCCGCACCGACCGGCCGGACGTCGAGTTCCACGAGCTGCCCAACGTCTGCTCGCACTACGCCGTTGCCGCATCGGGCGCCGCGTACAAGTTCGTCCCCCCGACGATCCGCTGCCGCCACACGGTCGGCCTCAACTGGACCGCCATCGGCGTCGAGCATGTCGGCTTCTCGGACCAGGACATCCTCGGCCGCCCGGCCCAGCTCAACGGCTCGCTCCACCTCGTCCAGTGGCTGCGCTGCCGCTTCGGGATCCCGGTCAACCAGGTGATCGGGCACAACGAGAGTCTCTCCTCGCCCTTCTACAAGGAGCTCGATCCGCGCTTCAAGGGCCAGACGCATGGCGACTGGACTCACGCCGACATGCAGACCTACCGCGCGGACCTGACCAAGCTCGGCAACTGCTGAGCATCGCGACAATGGCGGCGTGAGGCTCGCCAAGTACCTGGCCCATGCCGGTGTCGCGTCCCGCCGCGCCGCCGAGCGGCTGATCGCGGACGGCCAGGTCAGGGTCGGGGGCGAGGTCGTCACCGATCCCGCTCGGGACGTGGACGAGAGCTCGGACGTCCGCGTGAACGGAGAAGCCGTGGCGCCGGAGCCGAGGGAGGTCTGGGCCCTGAACAAGCCCCCCGGCGTCGTCTCGACGGCCCGCGAGCCCGGCCGGCGCCGCGCGGTGACCGAGCTCGTCGACTCCGAGGGCCGCCTCTACCCGGTCGGCCGGCTCGACGCCGACTCGACCGGATTGATCCTGATCACGAACGACGGCGAGCTCGCCAACCGGCTCACCCATCCACGCTACGGCGTCCCCAAGACGTACCGGGTCCGGCTCGCCCGTCCGCCGTCCGACCACGATCTGGAGCGGCTGCGGCGGGGTGTCCGACTCGAGGACGGGCCGACCGCTCCGGCGGACGTCAACCGGGAGGGCGAGCGCGAGATCGAGGTGACGCTGCGCGAAGGGCGCAAGCGCCAGGTGCGCCGGATGGCCGAGGCGGTCGGGAACGAGGTCGAGGATCTGAGGCGGATCCGGATCGGATCCCTCGAGCTCGGCGACCTCCGTCAAGGGGAGGCGCGGCGCCTCGAGCAGGGGGAGGTTGCCTCGCTCTGGGAAGATTCGGCGCCATGAGCGACGACCTCAGGCTTTGGGCGGTCCGCGGCGCCACCAAGGCGCGCAGCAACAACCCCGAGACCATCGTGGAGGCGGCCGAGGAGCTGATGCGCGAGCTGATCTCGCGCAACGACCTGGCAATCGACCGAATGGTGAGCTGCATCTTCACTTCGACGCACGACCTGAACGCCGAGTTCCCGGCCGTTGCCGCCCGCAACGTCGGCCTCGACTCAGTCCCCCTGCTCTGCGCGCAGGAGATCGACGTGCCGAACGCGATGCGATCGGTGATCCGCGTGCTCTTGCATTACTACGCGCCGGCCGACCACACCCCCGCCCACGCCTACCTGGGTGAGGCGCAGGAGCTTCGCTCCGACCTGAAGGCGGCGCAATAGCCGTCGAGATCCGCGAGGCGACTCCCGAGGACACGGCGGCGATCGTCGCGGTGACCGTGGCGGGGTGGCGGGCCGGGTATCGCGACATCGTCTCGCCCGAGCGACTTGCGGACCTGCCGATCGACCGCTGGCGCCACGAGATCGGGGTCGGGCTGAGGCGCCCGGTCGAGGACGCGTTCACACACGTCGCCGAGATCGACGGAAGGTTCGCCGGCTATGCGTACGTCGCCGCGCCCGCGAAGGACGCCGACCTCCCGAAAACGGCCGCCGAGCTCGGCGCGCTCTACGTCGACCCGGCGCACTGGCGGCACGGCGCCGGGGAGGCACTCGTCCGGATCACCCTCGAGCGCCTCGCGACGCTCCCCTACGACAAGGTGGTCCTCTGGACGTTCGCCGAGAACGCGCCGGCGATCGCCCTGTATGAGCGCCACGGCTGGCGCCGCGACGGCGCCGAGAAGATCCATTCGCGCTCGGGAGAGCCCGCCGTTCGGTTCAGGCGACCCGTCACAATGAGCGCCCCATGACGGTCACGTTCGCAGAGAAGCTCTCGCGGATCCCGCACTACGAGCCGGGCACGTCCCTCGACGAGGCCAAGGCGAAGGCGGAGACCCCCGATGCGGTCAAGCTCGCGTCGAACGAGTCGCCCTTCCCGCCGCACCCCGACGTGATCGAGGCGATCAGGAGCGCCGCGACCGAGGTGAACCGCTATCCCGACCCGGAGGCCCGGGCGCTGCGCCGCGCGATCGCCGATCTCCACGAGACCGAATCTGCCCGCGTCGCCGTGTCGAACGGCTCCTGCGAGATCCTGCTCGCCGCCTCGCTGGCACTCTGCGAGCCGGGCGACGAGATCCTCTTTGCGTGGCCCTCCTTTTCGATGTACCCGCACCTGCCTGCCCTCTCAGGCGCGCGCGAGATCCAGGTGCCGCTCGCCGAGGGCTACGTCCACGACCTGGACGCGATGCTGGAGGAGGTCACTGCCGCGACCCAGCTTCTGATCGTATGCAACCCCAACAACCCGACCGGCACGCACATCCCCGCCGACCGCATCGCGGCGTTCGTGGAGCAGGTGCCCTCGCGCACGACGATCATCCTCGACGAGGCCTACGTCGAGTACCAGACCAACGACGACCCGGACGCGACCGTGGACCTGGTCACGAAGCATCCGAACGTGGTCCTGCTGAGGACGTTCAGCAAATGCCACGGGCTCGCGGGGCTGCGCGTGGGCTACGCGGTCTGCTCGCCGCAGTTCCGGTCCGCCGTCGACGCTGTGCGCCAGCCGTTCAGCGTCAACGCGATCGCGCAGACTGCCGCTACGGAGGCGATCCGGCATCAGGACGACGTCGCCGACCGCGTCGAGAAGAATCTGATCGAGCGGGTCTTCGTCGAGGAGGCGCTGCACGAGCTGGGCTTCGCGACCGCCGAATCGCAGACCAACTTCGCCTGGGTCGAGCTCGGGGAGCTCGACGAGAGCGAGGTCGTGGCGGCGCTCGCCAGGGCCGGCGTCGCGGTCAGGCCGGGGACGCCGCTGGGCGGCCCCGGGTGCCTGCGCGTCTCGTACGGTACCCGTGCCGAGAACGAGCGCTTCCTCGCGGCGATGCGCGAGATCGCGGGCTGAATCCTTCGACTTCCCCTGCGCCGTCTGCTTCAATGTCCGCAATGCAGTATGGCGCGCACACCGCTTCACCCCTGAGCCGCTACGCGGCCCACACGCGCGCGTATTTCTACTTCTGGCGATTTACCTAGGCGTCCGGCCCGCGGCTGCCACTAGCCGCCGACGCAGAGAGACCCACCGGCCGGCCGCCGCTCTTGCCTCTGAATGACCCGTACCCCAGGGATCGCCCACAGACAGTAGAAAGAAGGGACCAGCAGCATGAATTTCGAGATGAAGGAGCTACCTCGACAGCAGTCGGACCGCGTTCGCGACCAGCGGATCGAGCGCGTCGTCGAGCTGGTCTCGCCCGCCGGGATCCTCGAGGACCTGCCGCTCGGCTCTGATCGCGAGGACGCCGTGCTCGGCCGCCGGGCCGAGGTCAAGTCCGTGCTCGATCGCAACGACGACCGCCTGCTGGTCGTGGTCGGCCCGTGCAGCGTGCACGACCCGGAGGCCGCCATGGAATACGCACAGCGGCTGAGCGCGCGCGCGAAGGACCTGAAGGACGACCTCTGCATCGCGATGCGCACCTACTTCGAGAAGCCCCGCACGACCACCGGCTGGAAGGGCCTGATTAACGATCCGCATCTGGACGACTCGCGGGACGTCAACTTCGGGCTGCACACCGCACGTCGCCTGCTGCTCGAGGTCACCGACCTCGGCCTCGCCGTCGGCTGCGAGTTCCTCGACCCGATCACGCCGCAGTACATCTCGGACGTGGTCGCCTGGGGTGCCATCGGCGCCCGCACGACCGAGAGCCAGATCCATCGCCAGCTCGCCTCCGGGTTGTCGATGCCCGTGGGGTTCAAGAACGGCACGGCGGGGAGCGTCAAGCTGGCCGTCGACGCGGTGAAGGCCGCGGCCGGGCCTCACGCCTTCGCGGGCGTGGACGTGAGCGGGACGCCGGCGATCCTCTACACCGAGGGCAACCCCGACTGTCACGTGATCCTGCGCGGCGGCAAGGGCGCACCGAACTACGACGCCGACAGTGTCGCGGCCGCCCTCAAGCAACTCGTCGACGCCGGTCTGACCGAGCGGATCGTCATCGACGCCTCCCACGACAACAGCGGGAAGGACCATGAGCGGCAGCCGCAGGTCGTCAGCGAGATCGCCGACCAGATCGCGGCCGGCGACGGTGCGGTCGTCGGGGTGATGATGGAGTCGTTCCTGGTCGCCGGACGCCAGGACCTCGAGCCGGACGGAGACCTGATCTACGGCCAGTCGATCACGGACGCCTGCATGGACTGGGACAGCACCGTCCTAACCCTGGACCGGCTCGCCTCGGCCGTGCGAAAGCGGCGCGAAGCAGCGTCCTAGGCCATGAGGATCGCCATCCTCGGCGTGGGGCTGATCGGCGGGTCGATCGGGCTCGCTGCCCGCGCCGGACTCGATGCCGAGGTCGCCGGGTTCGATCCGGATCACGCCTTGGCCGACCGGGCGAAGGAGCTCGGCGCCATCGATGCGGCTCACGACTCCGTGTCCTCCGCGGTCGAGGGCGCCGAGCTGGTCTTCTGCGCCGCGCCCGTGCTCGCGCTCCCCGGCCTCGCGGCCGAGGCCCTGGACGCCGCCGAAGAGGACTGCGCCGTGACCGACGTCGGCTCGGTGAAGCGCGACGTGATTCTCTCTTTGGGGTCCGAGGGCCGTTTCATCGGAGGTCACCCGCTCGCCGGTGCCGAGACCTCAGGCGTCGAGGGTGCCCGCGCCGACCTCTTCGAGGGGTCCCGCTGGTATCTGACGCCGACGTCCAACACCAGCGGCCTGCTGTACGACCGGGTCCAGCGAGCGATCGCCGACATCGGCGCGCGCCCGCAGGCGATCGAGGCGGAGACCCACGATCGTCTGATGGCCTCGATCAGCCACCTGCCGCATGTGATGGCCAACGTCCTGGTGACGCAGGCGGCCACCGCGCTCAGCGAGGAGGCGGAGCACCTGCCGGAGGTGGGCCCGAGCTTCCGCGATGCCACGCGGGTGGCCGGTGCGAATCCCGCGATCTGGGGGGACATCTTCGCCGGGAACCGCGAGGCCGTCGCGTCGGAGATCGACGCTACGGTCGCGCGGCTCACCGAGGCCGCGGAGCTGATCAGATCGGGCGAGCGGGACGCCGTGACGAAGTGGCACGAGCAGGCCGGAAATCGCCGCCGCGAGCTGATCGAGACCGAGATCGCCGCCGGCCCGCTGCACGAGGTGCGGGTGCGTGTGCCGAACCGACCCGGGATCGTGGCCGAGATCGCCCTGGAGCTCGGGCGCGCGGGGGTCAACATCGAGGACATGGCCCTCTATCCCGCGGCGGACATGACCTCCGGCGCGATCTCCCTCTACATCGCCGGCGACGAGGAGACCGAGAGGGCCGAGCGGCTGGTGCGCGAGCTGGGCCACGACGTCTCGCGCGCCGAATGACGACCTTCAAGCCCGCTGGCCCGTTGCGTGGTGAGCTTCGGCCGCCGCCCGACAAGTCGGTCAGCCACCGGGCGGCGCTGATCGGCGCGATGGCCGACGGCCCCACCCGCGTCACCGGCTATCTCGACTCCGAGGACACACGCGCGACGCTGCGGGCGGTCCAGGCTGTCGGCGCGGAGGTTCGCGAGGGCGACTCTGACGAGCACGGCGGCTTCTGCCTCGAGATCGAGGGGATCGGGTTGAGGGGGCCGCGTCCGGCGCCGATCGACGTGGGGAACGCCGGGACGCTTCTCCGCATCCTGCCCGGCTGGCTCGCGGGACAGGCGGAGGGGGAGTGGATCCTGGACGGCGACGACTCGATCCGGCGGCGGCCGGTCGACCGCATCGCCGACCCCCTGCTGCTGATGGGCGCGGACGTCGAGTGCCGCGGCGGGCGCCTCCCGCCGCTGCGGGTGCGGGGGTCGCAGCTGGACGGGATCGACTACGAGATGCCCGTCGCGAGCGCCCAGGTTAAGTCCTGCCTGCTCCTTGCCGGTCTGCTCGCTGAGAGCGAGACGGCGATCCACGAGCCGATCGAGACACGCGACCACACCGAGCGGATGCTCGCGGCGATGGGGGCGTCGCTGCGCCGCGAGGGGGACGCGCTGATCATCTCTCCCACCGAGCGCCTCGAGGCGGGTGACGTCCCGGTGCCCGGCGACTTCTCCTCGGCCGCGTTCATCATCGCAGCGGCCCTGCTGGTGCCGGAGAGCTCGGTCGAGCTCCGCGAGGTCGGCATCAACCGCAACCGGATCGGCCTACTCTCGATCCTCGCGCGGATGGGGGTGGAGATGGGCGGAGCCCACGAGTCCGGCAGGGCGATGACGGTGCACGAGATCCGCGAGCCCGGTCCCGAGCCGATCGCGACCCTGCACGTCCGCAGCGCTTCGCTGCACGGCGCCGAGATCACGGAGGCGGATGTCCCCGCCGCGATCGACGAGCTGCCGCTCATCGCCCTGCTCGGGTGCTTCGCCGAAGGGGAAACCGTGGTGGGAGGCGCGGCGGAGCTGCGTGCCAAGGAGTCGGACCGGATCAGCGGCGTGGTCGAGGGGCTCGGAGCGCTGGGCGCCGACATCGAGGCGCGACCCGACGGGTTCGTCGTCCGCGGAGGCGGCGGCCTGCGGGGCGGGAGGCTCGACGCCCGCGGCGATCACCGGCTCGCCATGGTCGGCGCGATCGCGGGACTCGCCTCGGAGGAGGGCGTGGAGGTCGACGGCTTCGAGGCCGTCGCCGTCAGCTACCCGCGGTTCGAGCGCGACCTGAGGGCGCTACTCGCCTGAGGCCTGCTGGGAGGGGTGGCCATCACCCGGCCACGGGGAGAGCACGAGAAGAAGCCGCGAGTCCTCGAGGGCCGTAACCTCATGGCGCTCCGCGGGGTCGAAGATGGCGAGCAGACCTGTGGCACCTTCGGCATCCTCGCCCCCGGGCGTGGTGATCCCGATCATCCCGTCGACGACCAGTAGCCAGGCCCGCTCGTGGACCTGATGCTCCTGGAGCTGCTCGCCCTTCGGCAGATTGATGACGATCGCCCGGCCCTCGGACTCTGAGTCGAGCACCTGGGGCTGGTGCGGATCGACCGGCAGTTCGTTGAGGTTCCAGGTGTCCATCGGCACGCGGCACTCTATATCCACCCCGCAGCAGGGGAAACCCTAGATTGGCGAGTGATGGTGATCGCGATCGACGGTCCCGCCGGGGCCGGCAAGTCAACCGTGGCCAGGGGCGTCGCCAGGGCGCTCGGCTTCACCTACCTGGATTCTGGGGCCATGTACCGGTGCGTGGCGCTCGCTGCGCTCGACCGGCACCTGGACCTCGGGGACGGCGAGCGGCTCGGTGAGATGGCCTGGGGCCTCCAGATCGGCTTCGATGGGGACACGGTGCAACTCGACGGAAAGCCGGTCGAGGGCCGCATTCGCACGCCCGAAGTGACGGTGGCCTCCTCCAAGGTGTCGGTGCATCCGCAGGTGCGCCAGGCGATGGTGAAGCGCCAGAGGGAGCTGATCGCGGCCGGGAGCTACGTCGCCGAGGGTAGGGACATCGGCACGGTCGTCAGCCCGGACTCGCCCCTCAAGGTCTTCCTGACGGCGAGCGAGGAGGTGCGAGCCCGGCGGCGCGCGGCCGAGACGGGCGCCTCCGTCGCCGAGGTGCGGGAGGCGATCGAGGACCGGGATCGCCGCGACAGCGGCCGTGAGCACGGCGCTCTGCGCGCGGCCGAGGACTCCGTCGAGGTCGACACCACCGACCTGACCCCGGACGAGGTCGTGGAGCGGATCGCCGCCCTTGCCCGGGAGCGGGGGATCGCCTGATGGAGGGGTCAGCTCCCGCCCAGACCGTGCGCCGGCGGCCGGCCGTCGCCGTGGTCGGGTTCCCGAACGCCGGGAAGAGCACCCTGGTCAACCGGCTCGCGGGGGGCCGGGAGGCGGTGACCGACGCCGAGCCTGGGGTGACCAGGGACCGCCGTGCCCTCACCTGCGAGTGGAACGGCCTCGCCTTCGACCTGATCGATACCGGCGGGGTGGACCTGGCCGATTCCGCCCAGCTGGCCCGCTCGGTCCAGGCCCAGGCCCGCTTCGCAATCGAGGAGGCGGACGTCGTCCTGCTCGTCGCTGACGCCAGAACCGGGCTCGGCCCGGGGGATGCGGACCTGGCGGACCTGCTCCGCCGCTCCGGGCGGACCGTGCTGCTCGCCGCCAACAAGATCGATCGCCCCGAGGACGAGGCCCTCGCGGCGGAGCTCAATTCCCTCGGCCTCGGGGAGCCGTTTCCGGTGTCGGCATCGCACGGCCTCGGGACGGGGGATCTCCTCGATCGCGTGGTCGAGGAGCTCAGGCGCCACGCGGTCGAGGGGGTCGCCGACGAGGAGGATCCACCGCCGCGCATCGCGATTCTCGGCCGCCCGAACGTCGGCAAGTCCTCATTGCTCAATGCGCTGCTCGGCTCCGATCGGGTGATCGTCAGCGAGGTGGCCGGAACCACCCGTGACCCGGTCGACACCGAGGCGGACGTGGAGGGCAAGCAGATCGTGCTCGTCGACACCGCCGGGTTGCGCCGCCGCGGGAAGGTGGCGGGGACGGTCGACTACTACGCGCAGCTCCGCTCCGAGCGTGCCGCCGAGCGCGCGGACGCGGCGATCGTCGTCTGCGACGCGACCGAGGGGGTCACCTCCGAGGACCTGCGGGTCGCGGAGCTCGCGATGCGCTCAGGCTGCGCCACCGTCCTTGCGCTCAACAAGTGGGATGTCTCGCGAACCGATCTCGAGGACGCTCGGGCCCGTGTCACCCAGAAGAACCGCCTGCGCCCGCCGGTCCTGACCTGCTCGGCGCACACCGGCCGCGGGGTGGGGGCGGTCCTCCGGCAGGCGATTGTCCTGGCCGAGCGCTCGGCCGAGCGGATCCCGACGCCGGAGCTCAACAAGTTCATCGCCACCGTCACCGGGGACCGTCCGCCCCCGCAGCGGCACGGCCGCAGGTTCCGTCTCTACTACGCCGCGCAGGTCGGGAGGAGGCCGCCGCGCTTCGCCATTCAGGTGAATGACCGGCGCCTGATCAGCCGCGACTGGGCGTTTCACCTCGAGAATCGGCTGCGCGACGCGTACTCGCTCCAGGGAGTCCCGCTGGTGATCGACTACGTGCCCAAGAAGACGCGAGGGCGCGCGAAAGCGCGACCCGTTTCATGATCAACCGGAGCGCGGAGCGGGCCGGCCGGGTATAACCGGCGGCTCGTGAGTGACCAGGAAACCGGTGACTCCGAGGGCAAGAAGGCCCTCGGCGAGACCGGCGACAAGAGCACCGAGGGGAAGAAGCGCAGGCGCGCGCACTTCAGGCGACGCGTCAGCCTGCCGCGCCCCGGTTTGCCGTCGATCAGAAAACCGAAGGCTCCGAAGGGGACGGAGGACCTCCGGTTCCGCGCCACCACCCGGCTGCGGGCGATCGGGTACTGGCTCCGTGAGAAGGCTGAGGTCGCCTGGGACCTGATCCGGCGCGCGGCCGCCGCCGCGGCCTACTGGTGGTCCAACCGCTCGCGGGGGGCAAGGATCCGGGTCTTCGCCGTGGCGGGCGTGGTCCTGCTCTATCTGATCGTCAAGTTCCTGCCGGTCCCTGGGGTCCCGTGCGAGATCTCGGCTGCGAAGGAGTGCGCGCCTTCCAACGAGACGATCGCCTATGTACCGCGCGATGCACTCCTCTACGCGCACCTGACCGTGAACAGCTCGAGCCACCAGTGGGAGCTGGCGCAAGACCTCCAGGACCAGCTGCCGAACTTCGCCGCCCTGCTGCAGAGCGACACGAGCTCCCTGGCGGCGCCGGGCGGCCCCCCGATCGATCTGCCTCATGGGGTCCTTCCCTGGGCCAAGGATGACCTCGCCCTGCTCGGTGTGCCGGGCCCGAAGAAGACAACGTCCGAGGCGTACATCGTCGGAGTCGGCGACGACGCCAGGGCCAACCAGTTCCTCAACGGCCTGTCGGGCGGGGGAGCCGGGACGCCGTCCAGCGTGGGAGGCGCTTCCCTCAGCGTCCACCGAAACGGGTTCGCAACCGCCCGCTCGGGCGACCAGGTCCTGTTCGGGAGTGCCGTCGCGGTCCGGGCCGCCCTCGCGGCCAAGGCCGGGCAGGCCCCGCGCCTGGAGGGCTCCCCGCAGGACGCCGCCCGTGCCGACTTGCCGGATGTCCGCCTCGCCGAGCTCTACCTGTCGCGTCTCGGGGTGAGCCGGATGTTGGCCGGCCGCGCCGGGAGCGCGACTCAGCTCAACACCTTTGTGGATTACGGCGCCAGCACGGGCATGGCCGTCTCGATGCGGGCCCGGGACGATGGGGTCGAGGTCAACCTGGTCAGCGACCTCGATCCCAAGCTCGAGCAGCGGAGCCCGACCGTGTTCGCGAACCTGCCCCGCTTCGAGCCAAGCCTCGCGGACGAGGCCGGGCCGGACGCGCTCGGCTATATCGGCGTCGGGGACCTCGGCCCAGCATTGACGAAGTCGCTGGAGACGGCCGGAGCGAGCACTCAGGGCCTGGCCGGCTCCCTCAGGGCCCTGGCGCAGAGCCTGCAGCAGCAGGCGGGCGTCGATCCGCTCAAGGACCTCCTCCCGGCGCTGGACGGCCAGGCCGCCCTGGTCGCCGAGCCCACCGGCGGCGTTCCCTACGCGAGCCTGATCGTCGACGGCGTGGACGAGAAGAAGGCTGGGGAGGCGCTCGCCTCGCTCGAGCAGCCGCTGCTGAAGGCGGCGGCGACTGGGAACTCGCAGGTCCCCTCCTTCCAGTCGAAGGAGATCGACGGCGTGGCCGTGCATTCGGTTCAGGTCTCGCCTAGCGTGAACCTCTCCTACGCGATCTTCGACGGCAAGCTGGTGATCTCCACGCAGCCCGAGGGCATCTCCCAGGTTCGCTCGAGCGGCGACAACCTGGCCGGGACGGGCGCTTACCAGGCCGCGACGGACCGCCTCCCGGACAGCGTCTCGGCGCTAGTCTTCCTCAATCTCGATGAGGTGTTGGGGTTGGCCCAACAGGCCGGCCTGGCAGAGGACCCACTGTATGCCTCGCTCAGCGAAGACATCTCGCACGTTCAGTCTCTCGGCCTTGCCGTGAGGGGGAGCGACGAGCAGCTTCAATCACAGCTCTTTTTGGCCATCCACCACTGAGATAAGGACCATGCAAAAGCTTTCAGAGAACGAGTACCTGTTCACCTCTGAGTCCGTCACAGAGGGGCACCCCGACAAGGTCTGCGACCAGATCTCCGACGGTGTCCTCGACGCGGTGATGACGGAGGACCCGACCGGCCGGGTGGCCTGCGAGTGCCTGGTCAACACCGGCCTCGTGGTCGTCTCGGGCGAGATCACGACCGACACCTACGTCGACATCCCCTCGATCGCCCGCGAAACGATCCGCAAGATCGGCTACGACGACCCGCGCTACGGCTTCGACCACAAGGCCTGCGCCGTGCTCACGGCCATCGACGAGCAGTCGCCGGACATCGCGCAGGGGGTCGACAAGGGCCTCGAGCAGCGCGAGGGCGACTCCTCGGACGAGTTCGACGCCGCCGGAGCGGGCGACCAGGGAATGATGTTCGGCTACGCAAGTCGTGAGACCAAGGCGCTGATGCCGATGCCGATCCAGATCGCACACCAACTGGCCCGGCAGCTCGCCGAGGTCCGCAAGGCGGCCGTCGTCCCGTACCTCGGCCCCGACGGCAAGACCCAGGTCACCGTCCGCTACGAGAACGATCGGCCCGTGGAGATCCAGAAGGTCCTGATCTCGACCCAGCATCGCGAGGAGGCCGGCGAGCAGATGATCCGCAACGACCTCTGGGAGCACGTGCTCGAGCCGGTGCTGCATACCGAGTACAAGGAGCTCTACACCGAGAAGGAGCTGCTCGAGAACTTCCTGGTCAACCCGACCGGCAAGTTCGTGATCGGCGGCCCGGTCGGCGATGCCGGCCTCACCGGCCGCAAGATCATCGTCGACACCTACGGCGGTGCCGCGCGGCACGGCGGCGGCGCCTTCTCCGGCAAGGATCCGTCGAAGGTCGACCGCTCAGCCGCCTACGCGGCCCGCTACGTGGCGAAGAACGTGGTCGCCGCAGGGCTGGCGGATCGCTGCGAGATCCAGGTCGCGTACGCGATCGGCGTCGCGTCCCCCGTCTCCGTGATGGCGCAGACCTTCGGCACCGGGAAGATCTCGGACTCCGAGATCGCCCGGCTCGTGCAGGAGAACTTCGACCTGCGCCCGGCGGCCTTCCGGCGCTACCTGGACCTGCACCGCCCGATCTTCCAGAAGACGGCGGCCTACGGCCACTTCGGCCGCGAGGACTCCGACTTCACCTGGGAGCGGACGGACCGTGCGGATCAGCTGCGCGATGCGGCCGGCCTCGGGACGAAGGCGGAGGCGCCGGCTTAGCTAGCTGCCTGGCTCGGCCTCGCCCTGCAGGCCGGAGAGGACGGGGGTCGCGTGTTCGACCTCCTGTACGACCTTCTCCGGCTGGCCGACACCCGCGAAGACGAAGTTGGACTCGTCGGTCCCGGCGGTGGTGAATTCGACGTCGCCGATCTGCATGAGGCGTTCGTAGACGCCCTGATTGAAGTTCACGTTCTGAACACGCTGCAGCCGCGTCTCCTGGACCTTCCGGGAGATGATCCCGATCTTGATGTTGAGCCGGCGGTCGGTGATCGTGTAGACGGTCGCCACTCGCCGGATGAAGCCGGCCAGGACCGTGATCGCCACGATGGCGGCGAAGAGGCCGACTCCGGTGGCTGTGGTGTCGATCAACTTGACGATCACCCCGGCAACCAACCCGATCACGATGCCCTTCAGGTAGAAGCCGAGGATCGCCCGCCAAGACGGGTGCCCCTGGTAGATCACCTTCTCCCCAGACTGCAAGTCCACGGGCGGCAGGCTATCGCGCGTTCGCGACGGCCGGCGCCGAGGAGAGGCAGAGCGCCGCAATCCCATCCAGGAGAACGAGTCGTCGAGTCGAGGCCAGCCCGCTGGCGAAAGACTCGCGCGCGTCCGTGGCCGTGCCTAGGGTGATTGCCTGATGGCAATCGCCAAGGTCGAACCGCTGCTCACCACCCGGAGCGTCTCCGGGCCCTTCGACTACCGCTTGCCCGAGGCGATGGAGCACGTCGGTGTCGGCTCTGTCCTGGTGGTGCCCTTCGGACGGCGCAAGGTGGTCGGCGTGGTGGTCGGGCTCGCCGATCGCAGCGAGCTGCCGGACGGGCGCCTGGCGGAGCCGCTTGAGGCCCTCGAGGCCGGTGTACCGCCCGAGCTGGTCGAGCTCGGACGCTGGGTCGGAGAGGAGTACTGCTCCACGACGGGCCGGGGGCTGGGGCTGGTGCTGCCGCCCGGAGTCGGGACCGGGGCCGAGGCGCGCCGGGTCCGCCCGCTCGTCGAGCTCGAGGTCGAGGCGACCACGGAGGGGATTGCGGCAGCCGACGGCGGCGAGAGGCTAGGCCTTCGCCAGAGGGCCGTCCTGCGCGCCCTGATCGGCGGCCCGCAGACGGCGCGGCGGCTCGCGTCGGCTGCAGGGTCGGACCGCGCGACCATCCGGCGGCTGGAGGCGCGCGGGCTGATCACGACCCGTGAGGTGGAGCGTCGCCGGCGGCACGCGTCACCGGGGGTCGGCGCCGTCCGCGAGGGAATAGAGCTGACCGCCGACCAGCGCCGCGTGCTGGAGCGGGTCGTGGGTGAGCTGCCGGGGGCGGGATCGTCCGGCCCCGCAGCGGCGTTCCTGCTGCACGGCGTCACCGGGTCGGGCAAGACCGAGGTCTATCTCGAGGCGGCCCGCGAGACCCTGGCGCGGGGGAGGGGCGCGATCATCCTGGTGCCGGAGATCGCGCTGACCCCGCAGACGATGGACCGCTTCCGGCGGCGATTCGGAGACTCGGTCGCGCTGCTCCATTCGAAGATGCCCGCCGGCGCCCGCTACGACGAGTGGCGACGGGTCCGGTCGGGCGGGGCACGGATCTGCGTCGGCCCGCGCTCGGCGGTCTTCGCTCCGATCGCCGACCCCGGACTGATCGTGATCGACGAGGAGCACGACTCCTCCTACAAGCAGGAATCCGACCCCCGCTACGACGCTCGCGACGTCGCCCGTCGCCGGGCGGCGGACTCCGGCGCGGTTCTGCTCTGCGGCACCGCGACTCCGCGGCCGGAGAGCTGGCACGAGCTCGAGCGCCTGGACCTGCCGAGCCGCGTCGACGGGCGACCCATGCCGCCGGTGGAGATCGTCGACATGCGCGGGGGCATCCCCGGGCCGCTCCACCCCCGCACGCGGGAGGCCTTCGGCCGGGTGGCACGTGAGGGCGGGAAGGCCATCCTGCTCATCAACCGCCGCGGCTGGTCGACCCACCTCACCTGCCGTTCGTGCGGCCACGCGTGGGAGTGCCCCAACTGCGACGTCTCGCTGATCCTGCACCGAGACAACGCCCTGCGCTGCCATCACTGCGGGCACGCGGAGCCGATGCCCGAGGCCTGCCCGGAATGCTCCTCGGTGACGATCGCACGGGTCGGCTCGGGTACCCAGCGGCTGGAAGCCGAGCTGAACGAGCTGCTGGCCCCACTCGACGTCTTCCGCCTCGATTCCGACAGCGCCGCCGGCTCGGGGCACACCGAGGTGCTGCAGCGCTTCGAGGCCGCCGACTCCGGAGTGCTGGTCGGGACCCAGATGGTCGCGAAAGGGCACGACTTCCCCGACGTCACCCTGAGCGTGATCCTCGATGCCGACGGCGCCCTGCGCCTGCCCGACTTCCGCTCGGAGGAGCGGACCTTCGCCCTGATCACCCAGCTCGCGGGTCGCAGCGGCCGCGGCGACGCCGGCGGGCGCGTCCTCGTCCAGGCCATGGCCACGGGCGCTCCCAGCATACGCCACGCCGCACGCCACGATGCGACCGCGTTCCTCGCCGAGGAGATCGAGCGCCGGCGCGCTCTCCGCTACCCGCCGTTCTCCCAGCTGATCGCGATCGGTCTGGCGAGCGAGGACGAGCAGCGGGCCGAGACCTCGGCCGGGAAGATGAGGGACCTCGTTGCCGATCGCCTCGGGGCGGCCGACGACCTCCTCGGCCCTGCGCCCCTCTTCCGCCTCCGAGGCAAGCACCGCCGCCGTCTGCTGATCAAGTCCGAAACCCGGCATCGGGCGGTGGAGGCGGTGAGGGATGCGGTTCGGACCGCCGTCCGCGATCGTGCGCTGCGCGAGGCCGCGATCTCGGTGGACGTTGATCCCCAGTAGGCGCGATTAGACTCGAAAGCGTGGCTGAGGAACACACCACATCGGTCGAGGAGCGCGAGGACGAGCTCGCCGAGGAGGCGAGCGCGCCTGAGGGCATCGACCAGGAGGCGCTCGAGCGCCGCTCCGCCGCGCTCTCGCAGGTCGTCAAGTTCGGCGATCCCGTGCTCCGCTCGGCCGCGTCGCCCGTGACCGAGTTCGACGACTCGCTGGCCGTGGACGCGGAGCGGATGATCGGCCTGATGCGCGACGCGATCGGCGTCGGCCTTGCCGCCACGCAGCTCGGCGCGCTCCGGCGGCTGCTCGTCTTCCAGGTCGGGTCCGAGGCGGAGCCGACCGTCCTCGTCAACCCCGAGGTCGAGTGGCGCTCGGATGAGCTGGCCACCGCCGAGGAGGGCTGCCTGAGCCTTCCGGGGGTGATCGTCGACGTCGAGCGCCCGCTCCATGTCAGGGCGCGCGGGGTCGACGTCCACGGCGATCCGATCTCGATCGAGGCCTCGGGCCTGGAGGCGCGCGTGATCCAGCACGAGGTCGATCACCTGGACGGAGTGCTGATGATCGACCGGACGGAGCGCGACCAGCGGAAGGGCGCGCTCAAGGCTCTGCGCGAGGGCGGCACCTTTGCGCCTGAGGGCGAGGACGAGGACGCTTCACCCCGCGAGGATTGAGAACCGCCTACCTCGGAACCTCGGAGTTCGCGGCGACGGTGCTCCGGCGCCTCGCCGACAGCCCGCACCGCCCGGCGCTGGTGGTCACGCCGCCGGACAGCAAGCGGGGACGCGGGCGCAGGCTGGCGCCGCCGCCGGCGGCGGCGACAGCGCGTGAGCTCGGCCTGGCGCTGCACCAGACCGCTGACGTCAACTCCGCCGAGTCGCTCGACGCGATTCGCGCGGCGAAGCCCGAGGCGATCGCCGTCTGCGCCTTCGGCCAGCTGATCAAGGAGCCTGCGCTCAGCGAGTTCCTGATGCTCAACGTGCATCCATCCCTGGTCCCGCGCTGGCGCGGCGCCGCGCCGATCGAGCGGGCGCTGATGGCGGGGGACGATCTCACCGGGGTGACGATCATGCGGGTCACGGCCGGACTCGACTCGGGCCCCATCGCGCTGGCCGACGAGCTGACGATCTCGCCCGAGGACGACTACGAATCGCTCTCGGGCCGACTCGCGGCCCTCGCCGGAGAGATCCTGGTCAGGGCGCTCGATTCGCTCTCGACGGGCGAACTCGACTTCGCCGAGCAGGACGACGACCTCGCGATCTACGCGGAGAAGGTGATGGCCGATGAGCGCCACCTGCCTCCGTCCAGGCCGGCCGCGGATTTGGAACGAATCGTCCGCGCGTTGACGCCGCACATCGGGGCGTTCCTGGAGCTCGAAGGCGGTGATCGCCTCGGAGTCCGGCGCGCTCGGGCGGTCGACGGTGGGCCGGAGTCCGGCGCCATCGAGATCAATGAGGGTGAGCTCCTGCTGGGCTCCGGCGACGGCGCGCTCAGCCTGGAGGTGGTCCAGCCACCGGGAAAGAAGCCGATGAGCGCGGCCGATTTCCTGCGCGGACATGCGCCGCCTGAAAAGGCCATTTGACTACCGATACCCTCGTCACATGGCCGAACGGGTCGACAGCGGCGTGGGAGAGACGGCTGACTCCGCCAACGCGGGGGAGGGCGCCCTCCAGCGCCCGAATTGCCCGGGCTGCGGCGAGCCCTGGCTTCGCCCCGCTCAGCTTCCCGGCCGCTTCGTCTGCGTGTACTGCCTGCGGCGTTTCGAGCTCGTCTCTCAGTGCCCGAACTGCGGCGAGCATGGGACGATCAGCCGCCTGACCCGCACCGAGGACATGAAGTGCCAGGCCTGCGGTCACTCGATGCTTCGCTCGATCTGAACTTGGAAGCCGCAACCGACACCGCCTCGACGGGGCCGCGCGACCTCTTCGCGTCGAAACGGGTCGCGCCGTCGATCCTCTCGGCCGACTTCTCGCGCCTGGGCTCTCAGATCGAGGAGGTGATGGCGGCCGGCGCGCGCGTCATCCACGTTGACGTGATGGACGGCCACTTCGTCCCGCCAATCACGATCGGCCCCCTCGTGGCCGGATCCATTGCCGACCTCGTCCATGACGCCGGCGGAGCGATCGACGTCCACCTGATGATCGAGAACCCCGACCGGCAAATCGAGGAGTTCGCCAAGGCCGGCGCGGACAACATCACCTTTCACGCGGAGGCGACGCCGCACGTGAACCGCACCCTGAGCGCGATCCGCGAGCTCGGCTGCCTGGCGGGCCTCGCGATCAACCCGGGCACGCCGGTCTCTGCGGTGAGCGAGGCGGTCAACGACGCCGACGTCTTCCTCTGCATGACGGTCAACCCGGGATGGGGCGGCCAGCCCTTCATCGCCGACTCGCCCGACAAGGTCGGGCGGCTGAGCGAGACGGTGGGGGCGGGCAAGATCGAGGTCGACGGCGGCATCGATCCCGGCACCGCGGGCGGCGTGGCGGCGGCCGGTGCGAGCCTGTTCGTCGCGGGATCCGCCGTCTTCGGCGCCGATGATCCCGCGGCTGCGTACACGGCGATCGCGGAGGCTGCAGGCGCTGCTTAGGCGCGACCGAGGCGAGCTGGAGCCCTTCCTGCGGCGGCTCGCCGCGCTGATCGTCCTGATCATCGCGATCCAGATCGCGGGGAGCGTCGCGTATGCACTTACCGAGAGCGTCTCGGTCTGGAAGGGCTTTCTCTTCACGCTGGACACGGTCGCGACCGTGGGGTCCGATCCCACCCCGCCCGACCTCGCGGGGCAGATCGTCAAGGTCCTGCTGATCGTCCTGGGCGTGGGTACGCTCTTCTACGCCCTGGTGACGGTGACTGAGTTCTTCGTCGCCGGACACCTGGGAGACATCCTCGAGGAGCGACGGACGCTGAAGAAGATCGAAGACCTCAATGGGCACCACCTGATCTGCGGCTTCGGTCGCGTCGGCCGCCAGGCTGCGCGCGACCTGCAGGCCGGCGGCGACGACTTCGTCGTCATCGACAGCCTCGATGAGAACAAGCACATCGCCGACCAGATGGGGGTTCCGTTCCTGCAGGGCCGGCCCTCGGACGACCACGTCCTCAGGGAGGCGGGGATCGAGCGCGCCGTATCCGTCCTCGCCTGCGTGGACTCGGACGCCGAGAACATCTTCATCTGCCTGACGGCGAGGGAGCTCCGCTCCGAGATCACGGTCGTCGCGAGGGCGAGCGTCGAGGACTCCGAGAAGAAGCTGCGTCGCGCCGGCGCCGACCGGGTGATCTCCCCCTACAAGTCGAGTGGCGCCGAGATGGCCCGGCTCGCGCTGCAGCCGCAGGTCACCGGGGTGGTCGACGTGGCGCCGGAGTACCGGATGGAGGAGATCGACGTCACCGAGGGATGCGAGGCCGAGGGCAGGACGATCGGACAGGTGCGCGGCACGACGTCGATCGCGGCGCTGCGGAACTCCGAAGGCAAGGTTCACCCGCAGCCCCCGTCTGACACCGTGCTCCGGGCCGGTGACGTCCTCGTCGCGATGGGGACGGTCGACGCCCTGAAGAAGCTCGAGGCGATGTTCGTGCCTGGCCCGGCGAGACAGGCCGGCTCGGTCCTCGGCGACCTCGGTTAGACGGCTTCGCCATCAGATCGCGGCCACAAGCGGCCGCCCCGCATGAGTCGCTACGGGCTTCGCCCTCCGCTCCAAAGTGGAGCGGCCTGGTGGCCGCTAGCCAGCCTCGTCGCCGGCAGCGAGCTGCAGCTCCATCTCCTCCGTCGAGCCCGGCCTGACCGGGACCTCCTTCGCCTCCAGCGGAGCCCGGTAGAGCCAGTAGAGCAGCGCGCAGAGCAGCACCGAGGCGCCGAGGTAGCCGATGACCACGCGGGTCACGTCGTTGGAGACGATCGGCAGCAGGACCCAGACCACGAACGCCACTGCGGAACCGATGAAGCAGAACGAGGCGCGCCGCACCTGCCCGCGGGCGAGCGCGGCCTGATTGAGGGTCGCCGCCGAGAGATAGACGCCCATGCCGACGGCGACCACCACGAGGTCGGCGCGCTGGTAGGTGTGCTTCTTGCCGAAGGCGATCTGCATCAGCTCCGGGCCCGCGACGAGCATCGCCAGCGCAACCAGGCCCGCGAAGCCCGCGATGGCCATCACGGTCACCCGAATCGATGCCCGGAAGTCATCCTCCTCGCCGCGGGAGCCGAGGGTGGTGAGGTGGGGGAGCAGGCTCGTCTGGACGGCCTGGAAGAGCTGCAGCGGCGCCCGGGCGATCATCAGCACATTGAAGACGTATCCGGCCGCCGCGGCCCCGCTGGTCGCGTTGACCAGCAGGTTGCCCGCGTTGAAGATGGTCTGCTCGGAGAGCATGATCAGGAACACCGCTCCCGCGAACCGTCCGCCTCGCGCCAGGGTGAATTCGTCGGTGGTGGGGGCGATGTCCCCCGGCGCGGCCGCCGGCGAGGCCCTCTCAGGCCGGCTATCGCCGGGAGTTCCTTCGAGGGCCTCACCGCCGTCCGCTCCTGCGCTCTCCTCACCGCCGTCTTCCCCCGTGCCCTCTTCACTGCCGAATCTCCGCAGGAAGGCGAACGGGACGACGATCAGCGAGAGGGTGGGGGCGGCCACGATGCCCAGCGCCACCGCGGTCTGGCCCGAGGCGATGCCCAGGGCCACCGCGGTCGGGAACGCTGTCCGGGCGATCGACTCGCAGATGATCTGGAGTGCGTAGATCGTCAGGCGGTGGCTGCCGGCCAGGAAGCCGCGGGCGAAGTAGCTCGCCCCGTATGCGGTGATCGCCGCGACGCCGATCCAGTACAGCGTCGAGTTGCCGTGCAGCAGGTTGTTCGTAATCGGGTCGCGCAGCGCAATCGCGACGACGTCGAAGGCGAGGGCGACCGAGACCTGGATAGTGGCGGCGACCCGGACCGTCCGCCGAATCGGCGTGCCGTGAGCGAGATTCTCGGAGATGGTGCGGGAGAGGAGCTGCTCGACCGGCCGCTGCAGGACCGAGATGACGATGAACACGGAGACCCAGAGGACGGTGATCTCGCCGTACTGGTCCTTCGACAGCTCGTGCGAGGCAATCGCGAAGTAGAGGTAGGTGATCAGCCCCGTGAGGCCGACGCCGATCGAGAGCAGGCTGGCGCGGCGCCCGTAGCTGCTTGCCTCGCTCTGGCCGCCGTTTTGCCTTGCCCTTGCCATCGGGGCGCAAGACTACTGGCGTACAATTCTTGGCTGACTGACCAGTCAATCAGTCGAGCTCGACCACGAAGGAGGCGACATCGCCACGGTCAGCACCGAACAGGAAGCTTCCTACCTGAGACGCGCCCTCGAGCTGGCGGAGGGCGGGCGCGGACGCGTCAGCCCGAATCCGCTCGTCGGCGCGGTGATCGTGCGCGACGGCGAGGTGATCGGCGAGGGCTTCCACGCCCGGCTCGGGGACCTGCACGCCGAGCGCGCGGCGATCGAGGACGCCCGCGCCCGAGGCGCCGAGGTGGCCGGCTCCGCGATCTACGTGACCCTCGAGCCCTGCGCGCACGAGGGCCGTCAGCCGCCGTGCACCGAGGCGATCCTCGAGGCCGGCATCTCGCGCGTCGTCTATGCGTCCGAGGACCCGACCGAGAAGGCGTCCGGTCGCGGCCCCGGGATGCTCCGCGACGGCGGCGTCGAGGTCGAGCTCGCCGGCGGACAGGAGGCGAGCGCGGCCCGCCTCCTCAACCAGCCCTTCCGCAAGCGCGCCCGCACCGGCCGCCCGCTGGTCACCTACAAGGCCGCGATGTCGCTGGACGGCCGGGTCGCCTCGCCCACGGGCGACTCCCGCTGGATCTCGAGTGTCGAAAGCCGTGAGCTCGTCCACCGTTGGCGTGCGGAGTGCGACGCGGTAGCGGTGGGCATCGGGACGGCGATCGCCGATGACCCTCTGCTGACGGCGCGGATCGAGGGCGTAGAGAAGCAGCCATCCCGGGTGGTCTTCGACTCCGACGCGCGACTGCCCGTCGAGTCGGCCCTGGTCGAGTCCATCGACGAGGCACCCCTGATCGTGATCTGCGCCCCGGCGGCGCCGTCCGCGAGGCGCGACGCCCTGGAGAGCGCCGGGGCCGAGGTGATCGTCACCCCGGGCCGGGGCTACCGGGAGCGCCTCGAGGCGAGCCTCACGGAGCTGGGCCGCCGGGACATCCAGGATCTGCTCGTGGAGGGCGGCCCGACCTTCGCGGGCGGCCTGTTCGACGCAGGTGAGGTCGACGAGATGCGCCTCTTCATCGCACCGGTCCTGATCGGTGCCGCGGACGCCCGCGCCGTCCTGGAGGGCGAGGGCGCGATTCGCATTGCGGACGGCGCCCGGCCGCTCGCGACGACCTTCGATCAGGTGGGCGAGGACATGCTCGTTCGCGCGAGGCTCCGGGAATGGTGAGCCGCTGATGTTCACCGGGATCGTCAAGGAGCTGGGCCGTATCGAGTCGATCGAGACCTCCGACGACGGCGCGCGCCTGCGGATCGCCGCCGCCCTCTCCTCTGAGCTGGCGGAGGGCGACTCCGTCGCGGTGAACGGCGCCTGCCTCACCGCCACCTCCGCGGGCGACGGGACCTTCGAGGCCGACGTGATGCACCAGACCCTCTCTCTGACCACCCTGGGCGACCTGGAGGCGTCCTCGCCGGTCAACCTCGAGCTGGCGCTGAGGGCCACGGATCGCCTCGGCGGCCATGTCGTCCAGGGGCATGTCGACGGGACCGCCACGGTCACTGACGTCGTGGCCGACGGCTTCGCGAAGCGGCTGCGGATCGAGCTTCCGGACGAATTGCTGCCCTACGTCGTCGACCGCGGCTCCATCGCGATCGAGGGCGTCAGCCTGACGATCGCCGAGCTGACCGGAAGCGTCCTCGAGGTCTCGCTGATCCCTGAGACGCTCGAGCGCACGACCCTGGGCTCGGCCGAGCCCGGAGCCCGCCTCAACGTCGAGTGCGATGTCCTCGCCAGATACGTCCGCCGCCAGCTTTCCCCTGATGCGGGCCTGTCACCCTTAAGCACAGAACAGGAGTAGCGGAATGGCCAAGCAGACCGAGACCCAGACCGAGACTAAGACCAAGACCAAGACAGAGTCGCCCTTCGCGACCATCGAAGAGGCGATCGAGGACATCCGTCGCGGCCGGATGATCGTCGTTTGCGACGACGAGGGTCGCGAGAACGAGGGCGATCTGGTGATGGCCGCGCAGTTCGCCACTCCGGAGGCGGTCAACTTCATGGCCACCCACGGCCGCGGCCTGATCTGCCTGGCCCTCACGGACGAGCGCTGCCAGGAACTCGGCCTCAACCTGATGGCCGCTAAGAACGAGGCGCCCCTCGAGACGGCCTTCACCGTGTCGGTCGAGGCCCGCGAGGGAGTCACCACCGGCATCTCCGCCGCCGACCGCGCCCGGACGATTCAGGTCGCGATCGACCCGCATTCGGGCCCGGACGACCTGGTGCAACCGGGCCACGTCTTCCCGCTGAAGGCGAAGGAAGGGGGGGTCCTCGAGCGCACCGGCCACACCGAGGGGGCCGTCGACCTTACCCGCCTCGCCGGCCTCATTCCCGCCGGCGTGATCTGCGAGATCATGAACGAGGACGGGACCATGGCTCGCGTGCCCGATCTCGTCGGCTACTGCGAGAAGCACGAGCTGAAGATGATCACGGTCGCCGACCTGATCGCCTACCGGCGGCGGACCGAGAAGCTGGTTGAGCGCATCGTCTCGACCAAGCTGCCGACCAAGTTCGGCGAGTTCAGCGCGGTCGGCTACCGGTCGCTGATCGACGACAAGCACCACGTCGCCATGGTCAAGGGCGAGGTCGCCGGTCAGGAGGACATCCTGGTCCGGGTCCACTCCGAATGCCTCACGGGTGACGTCTTCCACTCGCTGCGCTGCGACTGCGGCGAGCAGCTCGAGGCCGCCCTGGCCACGATCGAGCGGGAGGGAAAGGGCGTGCTGCTCTATCTCTCGCAGGAGGGTCGGGGCATCGGCCTGCTCAACAAGCTGCGCGCCTACAAGCTGCAGGAGGAGGGGCTCGACACGGTCGACGCCAACCTCAAGCTCGGCCTGCCCGCCGACCTGCGCGACTACGGGATCGGCGCCCAGATCCTCGTGGACCTCGGCCTGTCGAGCATCCGGATCCTCACCAACAACCCCAAGAAGATCCTCGGGCTGGAGGGCTACGGGCTCTCGGTCACCGACCAGGTGCCGATTCAGTCGGTCCCCAACCCACACAACGAGGCCTATCTGAACGCCAAGCGTGATCGGATGGGCCATGCGCTCCATCACCAGGGCCTGCCGCTCGACGAGCAGCTGCTCTACGAGGAGCACCGCAAGGACGAGGAGAGTCGCCGCGAAGCGGGCGACTACCCGCCCGGCGACTAGATCGCGTGCGATCCGGATAGGTTGCGGTCGTGGCCGACGAGACCGTGTCCTTCGAGCAGTTCGCCGACTCCGAGCGCGAGGCCCTGGAGAAGATGGAGTTCGCGGTCTGCGTCGCGACCTTCTACGAGGACATCGCCGAGCGGCTGCAGAACGGGGCCGCCGAGGGCTTTGATCTCGGCGGGGTCAGCGAGGCCTCGGTGCAGACCTTCCGCGTCCCCGGCGCCTTCGAGCTCCCGTTTGCGGCCAAGCTCTGCGCGGAGTCCGGGCGCTTCGCGGGGGTCGCCTGCCTCGGCGTCGTCATCCGGGGTGAGACCAGCCACTACGACCATGTCTGCAGCGAGGTCGCGGCCGGGACCCAGCGGGTCCAACTCGACACGGGAGTGCCCTGCGCCTTCGGCGTGATCACCGCCGAGAACATGGATCAGGCGCTGGCCCGATCGGGCGGCGACAAGCGCGACCAGGGACGAGGCGCCGCCCTGGTCGCCATGCGGATGGCGCTCTTGGCCGGCGAACTTTCGACCTGAACTCGTCCCACGGCCCATGGCCGAGTACGCTCGACGCAATGAATCGGGCGCGGTAGCCATCCGGAGACGACACCCAGCCAGGGTCTACGGACTTGCAGCCGCTTTCGCGATTGCCGTCTATCTCCTTGCTGCAGCATGGGCATCCGCCGCCGCGGGTGACCTGGATTCATCGTTCGGGACCAACGGCCGGTTCGTCCAGAACATCCGGACCAACGTCGTTCCCAGCACGGACACGGCAAGCGATGTCGTCGTGCAGCCCGACGGGCGGATCGTGGTCCTGGGCTCGACCTTCGTGTTCAATCCGCCGAACCTCACCGACGCGGGATGGTCTGTCCTACGGCTCTCGCCGACCGGCGCACCGGACGGCTTCGGAGGTTCCACCTTCTCCGAGGGCTCCGATCCGGGTAACGGCGCCAACGCGCTCGGACTGCAACCCGACGGAAAGCTGCTGATGGCCGGCACGAACGGGGGGATGGGCGGCAACGTCACGATTGGCCGGCTTGGACTGACCGGCGCCTATGACACGGGTTTCGGCGGCACCGGGCATCCGAGTGTCGACTTCGCAAACGTCGACGGCGCGACGACCGGCAGCGACGGCGCCAGTGACCTCGTTCGCCAGGCGGATGGAAGCGTCGTCACCGTCGGGTTCAGCGACAACCAATTCGCCATCGATCGGGTTACGTCGGCAGGAACGATCGACAACACCTTCGACGGCAACGGCCGAAAGCGGGCCGACTTCACCGGGGACGCGGATGGGGCCATGGCCGTCGCCCTCTCCGGCTCGAAGATCATCGTCGCCGGCACGACGACCACCGGCGGGAACCCGAGATTGGCCCTTCTCAGCCTGAATACCACCGGCGGCGTCGACACCAGCTTCGGAATCGGCACCGGTCACTCGGAGGGCGGGACCACCGAGCTGCCGCGGGGCGCGAACGCGGTCGCGGTTCAGCCCGACGGCAAGATTCTGGTCGCCGGTCCCGGGGGCGGGAACTTCGGTGTCGCCCGGGTGAAGACGGACGGGTTCTACGACCCGACCTTCGGCCCCGGCGCCAACGGTCAGGTCTCCGTCGATTTCGGCGGCACCGACGTCGCCAACGCGATGGCCCTGCAGCCCGACGGCAAGATCGTCGTCGCCGGCACCGATGGCGACGGGTTCGCTGTCGCGAGGTTGATGCCAAACGGGACGCTCGACCCGAGCTTCGGCACAGGTGGGAGGGCGACCGTCAACTTCACCGGCGTCGACGTTGCACGAGGCATGGCCCTGCAGCCCGACGGGAAGATCGTCCTGGTGGGCGAGACCGGCCCCGCGGGCGGCACGACCGACTATGCGGTGACGCGGCTCCTCGGCGATCCCGCTCCAGCGGCCACCCCCGCGGCCACCCCCGCGGCCATAGCCCCAAAGAAGAAGTGCAAGAAGAAGAAGAAGAAGCACCGAGCGGCGAGCGCGAAGAAGCGCAAGAGCTGCAAGAAGCGGCGCTAGCTCAGCTGCCCGAGAACCTCGTCGAGGGGGCCGGGCACTCCGAAGTAGAAGCCCTGGCCGTAGCGAAAGCCGATCTCGAGAAGCGCATCGAGCTCCTCCTCGGTTTCGATGCCCTCGGCGACGACCTTCACACCGACCTCGTCGGCGAAGGACACGAGCGAGGTCGCGAGTGCGTGGGCGACCGGATTGGTGTCGATCCGCTCCGTCAGAGAGATGTCCAGCTTGATCTGGTCCGGGCGCACCTTGAGGATGTGCCGCAGGCTGGCATAGCCCGCACCGAAGTCGTCGATGGCGACCGTTCCGCCGGCGTCGCGGAGCGGCCCCAGCTTGGCGGTGAATCCCTCGTAGTCGTCGACGTGGAGATGCTCGGTGAGCTCGACCGTGACCCGGGCGGTGTCGTGACCGAGGCAATCGAGGAACCTCGCCGAGAAGATCGTCGGCGGCGAGGCGTTGATGCAGAGGCTGATGTCTTGCGGCAGCCTAGGCAGGGCGGAGGCCGCGATGCGGACGGCCAGCAGCTCGAGGGGGACACCGAGGCCCACGTCCCAGGCCTCGGCGAACCAGCGATCCGGGCCGCGCTCCGGGTCGCCGGGGAAGCGGGAGAGGGCCTCACAGGCGATGGCGCGACCGGTCTCGAGGTCGTAGATCGGCTGGTAGACCGGGTTGATGCTCTCGGCATCGAGGATCGACTGGATGCGATCGAGGGACTCCCGATGCTCGTCGCTGCTCAGCTTCTCAACGGCGCGGCGGTCGCCAAGGGGGCGGGTTGAGCAGACGATCTCGCTGACGTCGCCGGTGCTCTCGCCCCTGATGACTCGGGTGGTCGTCTCCACCCAGACGTACTCGCGGTCCTTGCGGCGCAGGCGGTAGGCGACGGTTAGCGGTGCGCCGTCCAGGGTGCTCTGGTGAACGACGCTCACCTTCGCCAGATCGTCGGGGTGGAAGTGGTTGTAGGCGGAGGTCCCGATCAGCTCGTCCGGCTCGTAGCCGAGCAGCTCCTTCGAAGCCGCCGAGACATATCGGTAGGTCCCGTCCGGGGCGTGGGCGGACACCATGTCCCCGAGGTAATCCGCGATCGATCCGGGGAGGGCCTCGGCTTCGGCCGTCAACCGTGCGCGAGACCGGAACGGCGTGATTTGCCGGGGATTCATCTCACTCCAAGAGCGTTCGCTCGTCGCAGCAAGGATCTCTCGCTACCAATTATTGGCCGGGAGATGCGCTGCAGGTGATTGGCTTCGCCGATTGGACGCATGTCCCTGCGTGCCACGTCGCTACCATCACGCGTCCGATGGCGAAGGTCTGTCACAGCTGCGGCAAGCGCCCCGCGTTCGGCAACTCGCGGAGCCACTCGATGGTCGCCACCCGGCGACGCTTCAACCCGAACCTGCAGAAGGTGCGGATCCAGGAGCCGGACGGTGGCACGGCGCGCGTCTACGTCTGCACCCGCTGCCTGAAGAGCAACAAGGTGACGAAGGCAGCCTAGGTAGCGGCCACCAGGCCGTTGCACCTTGGAGCGGAGGGCGAAGCCCGTAGCGACTTAGGATGGGCGGCCGCGTGTGGCCGCGATCTGATGGCGAAGCCGTCAAGCACGTTCTAAGGTCCCCCCGCATGGCCGACCCGTCGATAGAGCGATTCCGGCGCGTTGTCTCCGCGGCGGCGATCCACCTCGAGGAGCGTCGCAAGGAGGTCAACGACCTCAACGTGTTCCCGGTCGCCGACGGTGACACCGGCGACAACATGGCGCTGACGCTACGCGCCGTCAGCGAGGAGCTCGATCGCCTTGACGGCCAGATGGTCGACGAGATCGGCCGAACGGAGCTCGTCAACGCTCTCGCTCGCGCGGCGCTGATGGGCGCCCGCGGCAACTCCGGCGTGATCCTCAGCCAGATCGTCCGGGGCGCCGCCGAGGAGCTCGCCAGCCGGCCGGGAGAGCTCGTCGACCCGATGCTCGTCGCAGCGGCGTTCGCCCGGGCGGCGGATGCGGCGTACGAGTCCGTCAGGGAGCCCGCAGAGGGAACGATGCTGACCGTCTTCCGCGAGATCGCCCACTCGATCTCCCGTCGCCTCGCGCATATGCAGGAGGTCCGCCTGCCGGCTGACACCACCCCGGCGCAGCAGGACGCGATTCTGGCAGAGCTCCTCGAGGCCGCCGTGCGCGACGGCGAGCAGGCGGTCGCCCGGACCCCCGAGCAGCTGGAGGTGCTGCGCGATTCCGGGGTGGTCGATGCCGGCGCACACGGTCTCGTCGTGATCCTCGCCGGGGTCGTCGCAGGCCTCCGGGGTGACATCGATGCGTCGCCGGAGGTGCCGCACTACGCCCCGGCCGCCGACACGCGCCCGCACCACGAGGACAGCCGCTACCGGTACTGCACCAACTTCATCGTCACCGGGAGCGCCCTCGAGAGCCGCTCGTTCGTGCCGCTGCTCGAGGAGCTCGGCGACTCCGTCCTCGTCGTCGGCGACGAGGCCACGCTGAAGGTCCACGTGCACACCGACGAGCCGGAGGCCGCCGTCGAGTTGTTCGAGGAGGCGGGTCACACCACCCAGCAGCTCGACGTCGCCGACATGCGCGAGCAGATCGCCGAGCGAAGCGCCCGGCTGCAGGCGGGCCGCTGCTCGGCGGTAGCCGTCGTTGCGGGCCGCGGGATGAGGGAGCTCTACGAAGGCCTCGGGGTGTTCGTCGTCGACGGGGGCGAGACCTTCAATCCCTCGATCTACGACCTGCTCGCCGCGATCCACGAGGTGCCGACCGAGGAGGTGCTCGTGTTTCCGAACAACCCGAACGTGGTGATGGCGGCGGAGCGCGCCGCAGAGCTCTCCGACAAGGAGGCACGCGTCGTCTCCTGCACGGCTCAGCAGGCGGGCCTCGCGGCGCTGGTCGAGCTCGACCCTGCCGCATCGATCGAGGAGAACGGAGGGCGGGTGACCGCCGCCCTGGAGGGAATGCGCACCGGCTCGGTTGCTCCAGCGGCCCGCGATGACGCCAGAGGTCGCTTCGTCACCGGGGATGCTGTCGGCTTCGTCGGCGATCAGATCGTCGCGTGGGGCGGGGCCGGCACCACCCTGTCGGAGACCATGTCGCGGCTCGCGGACGGGGCGGAGATCCTCACCGTGGTCGTCGGCGACGGGCCGCCGATTCCCCTCGACGATCTCGAGAAGCACGCCCCCGCAGGCGTCGAGGTCGAGGTGCATGACGGGGGCCAGCCGCACTACTGGTGGCTGCTCGCGGCGGAGTGATGTGAGCCACGCTCCACCCGTCCTCAGGCAGTACAGCTTCTCCAACTACAACGAGAAGGCTCGCTGGGCGCTCGACTACAAGGGCATCCAGCACCGGCGCCGGTCGATCATGCCGGGGAGCCCCCTGGGACTCTGGATGTCACGCGGCGACAGGACGCTGCCGGTTGTAGATCTCGACGGCCAGCGAGTCATGGACTCCACCGCGATCATCGCCGCGCTTGAGGAGCGTCAGCCCGACCCGGCCCTCTATCCCTCTGACCCGGATGAGCGCCGGCGCGCCTTGGAACTGGAGGACTTCTTCGATGAGAACGCCGGCCACGACATGCGCCGCGTGGGCTTCTGGGAGCTCAGGGATCACATGGGCTACGGACTCGAGTTCATGACGACGGACCAGCCGCGGATCAAGGCTGCTGTGGGCCGAGTGGGCATACGGGCGTCGTTCCCGGTCGTCTGGCGCTATCTGAGCAAGCGCTACACGTTCAACGAGGAGGCCGTGGATCGCAGCCGAGGGACGCTCGTGGCAGCGCTCGACCGGATCGAGGCGGAGCGCGACGGTCGTGACTATCTGGTGGGGGAGGGGTTCACCGTCGCCGACCTCGCCGGCGCCGCGCTTCTCTATCCGCTCGTCTGGCCGCCGGAGTTCCAGTACCAGCTTCCGGACCCGCCACAATCGGACTTCTTCGATTCACTGCGAGAGCATCCGGCCCGCCAGTGGATCTCGGAGATGTGGCGCCGCCACCGCGGCTCATCGGCAGCGTTCTAGACGGCTACCAGCCCTCGGAGCCCGGCTCGCCCTTGAACGGGCCCTCGATCTCCTCGGTGATCCAGCCGCCGTAGTAGGCGCCGGGCTGCGGGGTGACCTCCTCGTCGTCGAGGTAGGCGGCGTCCACGCGGCGGGGGTAGAAGGCGAGGTGGTTGCGCAGCTCCTCGAAGCCCTCGAGCGGCTCCGGATAGTGCCAGGCGACGCGGTTGGCGCGCTTGCCGCCGGCCTCGGCGTGCACGTAGGAGGCGTTCCCCTTCCACTCGCAGTGCGTGTGGACGTCGTCGCCGGCATCGATCAGCGTGTCCTCCCGAACGTCCTCGCGCGGGATGTAGATGGTGGGAGGACTCGCGGTCTCCAGCACGCGGAGGGCCCGGTCGCTCTCGGCGATGGTCTCGCCGCCGAGGACGATCCTGACATGCCGGTCGACGGGCTCCACCCGCGGCGGCCGCGGGTAATCCCAGACATTCTCCTTCGCTCTCTGCGCATTCACGTTCGGTGGTCTCGGATGTCCCATCCAACGTTACGCCTAGCCTCTGGTCGCGATGGAAGCTGCCCTCGAGCGCGGGCCCCATGAGGACGCCGTCTACGTCCCGCGTGCGTTCGCGACCGGTGAGGCCCTCGAGCCGACGGACCTGCTGGACGCTCCGCTGAAGACGGCTCCGCGTCCATCGATCCTTGATGGGCCGATCACCAAGCTGAAGGGGGCCGGGCCGAAGCTGGCGGCCGCCGCCTCGGAGATGGGAATCTCGACTCTCGGCGACCTGCTTCGCCACCTCCCGCACAGCTATCGCGACCGGGCGAACCCGGTCGGGGTCGGGGACCTCAGGCTGGGGGAGGAGGCGACCGTTGAGGTTGAGGTCAAGAGCGCCAAGCTCAGGCCGACCCGCCGCCGCCGCCTGACGATCCTCGAGGCCGACGTCGTCGATTCGAGCGGCAAGGCGAAGGCCGTCTGGTTCAACCGTGCCTGGCTGGCCGACCGCCTGGTTCCCGGCTCGCGGCTGCTGCTGCACGGCAAGCTCGAGAAGCGCGGCTTCAACGTTTCCGAGCACGAGTTCCTGGACGGCGGCGACTCGGCAGGGCTCCACACGACGGGGATCGTGCCGGTCCATCCCGCCAGCGAGCGGATCCGGCCGCAGAAGCTTCGCGAGTGGATCTGGCAGGCTGCGCCGCTGGCCCGGCATGCCGTGGAGCCCATCCCCGGCCGTCTGCGTCGTGAGCTGCGGATGGCGAGCGCGACCGAGGCGATCGCCGCGTCTCACTTCCCGGCCGACGAGCACCAGGCCGAGGCCGCCAGGGAGCGGCTCGCCTTCGAGGAGCTCTTCCTCTACCAGGCGGCCCTCGTCTCACGGCGCGGGCGGCGCGTCTCCGGCGCCAGGGGGGTCGAGCTGCCCGCCGCCGCGGAAGGGGTTGCGGCCTGGCTCGACTCGCTGCCCTTCGAGTTGACCGAGGACCAGCGTCGCGCCCAGAAGGAGATCGGGCGGGACCTCGAGGGGGAGACACCGATGCAACGTCTTCTCATGGGTGAGGTTGGGTCCGGCAAGACCGTGCTCGCCCTCTACGCGATGCTGCGCGCGATCGAGGCCGGCCACCAGGCCGCCCTGATGGCGCCGACGGAGACGCTCGCGGAGCAGCACTTCCGGACCCTCGAGGCCCTGGGCGCCTCGGAGGCAGCACGGGCCACGCTGCTGACCTCGGCAACCCCGCCGGCCGAGCGCCGCGAGCTGCTCGAATCGCTGGCGTCCGGACGGCCGCAGCTCGTCGTCGGGACCCACGCCCTGATCGAGGACACGGTCGAGTTCTCCTCCCTTCTCGTCGCTGTCGTCGACGAGCAGCATCGCTTCGGGGTGCGCCAGCGCGCGGCACTCGATGCGAAGGGACCCGGTCGGCGCCTTCCCCACGTTCTGCACATGACCGCGACGCCGATTCCCCGGACGCTGTCTCTGACGGCCTACGGCGATCTCGACACCACCGCCCTGCGCCAGCTGCCGAAGGGCCGGCAGCCGATCCGAACGCGCGTCGTCGACGAGGAGCACCGGACCGCTGCCTACGACTTCATCCGGGAGCGGCTCAGGGAGGGCCGCCAGGCCTATGTCGTCTGCCCATTGGTGAGCGAATCCGAGTTGACGGAGGCCCGTGCCGCGGAGGCGGAGGCGAAGCGGCTCGCACAGACCGAGCTCCGCGACTTCGAGGTCGCGCTGCTGCACGGTCAGATGCCCTCGGAGCAGAAGGCCCGCGCGATGGATGCCTTCGTCTCCGGCGAGGCGGACGTCCTTGTGGCCACCACGGTGATCGAGGTCGGCATCGATGTCCCGAACGCCACGGTGATGCTGGTCGAGGGGGCGGAGCGATTCGGGCTCTCCCAGCTCCACCAGCTTCGCGGCCGGGTCGGCCGTGGCGAACACGAGTCCTTCTGCATCCTCTTCGGCGATCCGGAGTCGGAGGCCGCCAAGGCGAGGCTCGAGGCGATCGCGGGGGAGGGGGATGGGTTCGCCCTCGCCGAGGTCGATCTGACGATCCGCGGCGAGGGGGAGATCCTCGGGACCCGGCAGCACGGGTTGCCGAGGTTCCGGGCGGCCTCGCTGCCCGAGGACACCGCGCTGCTGCTGGAGGCTCGCCGGCGCGTGCTGGAACTGCGCGAGCGCTTCGGTTCGCTGGAGGCGCCCGGGATCGGGCCGCTGCTCGACGAGGCGCGGCGGCGCTTCGGCGACGAGCGCATCGAGCAGCTCGCCGCTTAGCGATCATGCGAGGGTGCTCCGAGTGAGCGAGGAGCAACCCGTTTCATGAGTATGAGGATCAGCGGCGGAGATCTCGGCGGCCGCCGCATTCACGCTCCGAAGGGCGCCAAGCTCCGCCCGACCACAGAGCGAGTGCGCGAGGCGGTCTTCTCGATTCTCGGCGACGTCTCGGGCATCCGAGTGCTCGATCTCTTCTGCGGCACGGGCGCGCTGGCGATCGAGGCGCTTTCTCGCGGTGCCGCGGAGGCCACCCTGGTCGACACCCATCCGCAGGCGGCACGGCGGAACCTCGAAGCCCTCGAGTTGACCGATCGCGCCAGGACGGTCCGGGCCGATGCGGTGCGCTTCCTGCGTCGAGCCGATCAGGCCTCCTACGATCTCGTGCTCTGCGACCCTCCCTATAGACTCGCCGACCGCTTGGCGGCCGACCTCGACCCTCTCATCCGAGGCGCCCTCGCGGAACATGGCAGAGCGATGATCGAGTCCTCCCCCGACAATCCCCTGCAAATCGAGCTTCCCCTGCTCACCGAGCGGACCTACGGCGACACCCTCATCCGAGTTCATGGGAGCAGCGATGGGCGCTGAGGGACCCCGCACGGCGATCTGCCCGGGCAGCTACGACCCGGTCACCAACGGCCATCTCGACGTGATCGGGCGAACCTCGAATGTGTTCGACAGGGTCGTGGTCGGCGTCGTCAACAACCCGGTTCGCAAGGAGAAGACGCTCTTCACCGCTGAGGAGCGGAAGGCGTTCATCGAGGACGCGACCGCTGATCTCGGCAACGTCGAGGTGGGGATCATGTCCAACCTGCTCGTGGAGTTCGCCCGCGAGAACGGGGCGACCGCGATCATCAAAGGCCTCCGGGCGATCTCGGACTTCGAGTACGAGTTCGAGATGAACCAGCTCAACCGCAAGCTCGCCGCGGATATCGAGTCGATGTACATCTTCGCCTCCGCGCACTACAGCTTCCTGTCCTCGACCGGGGTCAAGGAGATCGCCACCTTCGGCGGCGATATCGGCGATCTGGTCCCGGCACCGGTTGCTGAGGCTCTTGCGGAACGGCTCGCCCGCTAGGGGCGCGACGCTGCAAATCTTCGTGCGGCTGGCCGCGGCAGGTAGCGCCCCGCCTGATGTTCCGTGCGTGGGGGGTGGGCAGGAGCTTGCAATCCGGCCCAGAAAGACGAACCGTCGCGCGCCAACTGGGCCGATGCGTAAGCTTTAGCGACTGCAAATGGACGTTCTAGTACTCATCGACAAGCTCGACGATCTGGTCCACAACGCGCGGCCGGTGCCGCTCACGGATCAGGTGCGCGTCGACCGCGAGGAGATCTACGACCTCCTCGATCAGATGCGCGCCACGATCCCCGAGGAGATCAAGCAGGCCCGCTGGATCGTCAAGGAGCGCCAGGAGATGCTCGCCGAGGCGAAGCGTGAGGCCGAGCGGATCGTCAAGGAGGCCCGCGAGCAGCAGGCCCGCCTCGTCGCGAACGAGGAGATCACCCGCCAGGCCGAGCGAGCCGCCGAGGAGATCGTCGAGGAGGCGCGTGAGCGCGAGCGTGAGATCCGCCTTGGCGCCGAGGACTACGCCGACGACATCCTCTCGACGCTTGAGGTCAACCTCCAGAAGTTCCTGCAGGCCGTGCAGCGAGGCCGCGACCGGCTCCAGGGCCGCGAGCGCGAGCCCTCCGAAATCGGCTAGTCAGCGACTGGGTTTGACCGGGGCACCCGCGGCCGGCGGCAGGCGCATCGACGCCAGCTGGGTCCTGAGCGTGGCGTCGGGAACGCGGATCGGTCCTCGGGTCGGACGATCGAGGTCGCAGGTGATGTAGAGCAGCATCGTCACGAGCACGGCCGCGAGGAAGACGGCGACGACGCCTCTGCCGACGATCGCGAGGTAGGCGGCGAGCAGCCCCAGGGCAAGCGCCGCGCCGAGAACTTCGAGAAACAGGACCGCGTTCGGAACCCGGTTGTTGAGGGCCGCGATGCGGGTCCCCTGAGCGTCGATCATCGTGTTGAGCGATTCTTCGTAGAGCCGAGGCGCGCTCGCGACGGGCGCGCCGGCGAGGGCCTGACCGTTCAGGGCCCAGAGCCCGCGCTGGATCCGATCCTCGGTCGCCGCGGCGTCCGTCTCCTGGCTGCTGCCGGGCACGTAGTCGGACAGCCGGATGGCACTCTCCGTGTATCTCACGAGGAGCCTGAGCGAGCGGCTGCGCTCGGGCTCGCTCAGGGTCTGTGCGCGCAGATTGGTCGTCCCGATGGCGTTCGCCTCGTCCACGATCGCCTGCCGGCGATCTTCATAGCGGGAGACGGCGAGTGAGAGACCGAAGGCGAGGATCAGTCCCACGACGCCCAGCAGGGCGGCCTGCAGAACCCCGAAGGGCTCGCTGAGACTTTCGGAGAGGTGGCGCACCCGGCGTCCAAGAAAAGCGCCGAGCGCAGTGGCCCCGAGGACGATCACCGCGAGCGATGCCGCCAGCTCGAAGCTGCTCAGGTCGAAGAAGAAGATGCCGGCTCCCCGTCAGCCGCTCGGCATCACGGGCGGGGCCACCAGTCGCACCCTGCCATTCGCGACATTGCAAACGGCTGGGACGACCCACAGGGCGCCACGGATCGCGGGCTTGATGATCGCGTCCCTGTTGGCGGGGTCGGCGGCCTGATTGCTGGCGTTGGAAGAGATGCATGCGTCGAGCGTGCGCTGGCTCGCGGGTATCGCCTCCACCCGGTAGCGCTTGTTGCCGCCCTGCAGCAGGTGGAGCCCGGCTTTTGGAGTGGCGGGATGGGGCGCCTTGCGCCCGGTGCTCTGCGCTGCGATCGCGTCCACCGCGGCGGGCGGAACGAGCACGGCCGCGCCCACAGCGCCGGCACGCGTCAGCAAGGCGCGCCGGGAAAGGTTCTCCTCCGACATCGGTCTCCTCCTCCGTCTGGGCCGCCCACCGTACAACTAGGCTCCGACCCCATGAACGAGGAGCTGGCCGCCGGCGTTGTCACCGTCCTGGCGGAGAGGGGACTCGACCCGGGCGAGATCGAAATCGCCCCGATCCCCGGCGGCGCCTCGCGTGAGACGTGGCTGATCGAGGGCGAGCGCGGCAGCTGGGTCCTCCGACGTGACCCGAAGGGGTCCGTTTCCCTCGTGCCGATCGGCGAGGAATTCGGCCTGATCGAGCGAGCCGCACATGCGGGGGTCCCGGTTCCGGCGCCGCTCGCCCTGGAGCCGGACGGCGGTCGGTTCGGGACACCGGGGATGCTGATGTCGTTCGTGGCGGGGACCTCGGTCGCCCCCCGCATCCTGCGCAAGCCGGAGTTCGAGCGGGCCCGTGCGCGGCTGACGGCGCAGCTTGGCGAGGCACTCGCCCGAATCCACGCGATCGATCCCTCAGGCCTGGACGGGCTGCTGCCGGCGAGCGCCGGAGATCCGGCTCTAGCCCAGATCGAAGAGTGGGAGCGACAGCTCGACGAGATCGGCGAGCCGCTGCCCGCGGTCGAGCTCGGCCTTCGCTGGCTGCGGGCGAACCCGCCCCAATCCGCGGATCCGCGCCTCGTTCACGGCGATTTCCGCCTGGGCAACTTCATCGTCGACGAGGACGGGCTGGCGGCGGTGATCGACTGGGAGCTGGCGCACCTCGGCGACCCGGCCGAGGACATCGGTTGGCTCTGCATCCGCTCCTGGCGCTTCGGGAACGACGAGCTGCCGGTGGCGGGCGTCGGCGGTCTCGACGAGCTCATCGAGGCGTATGAGGCGGCCGGGGGCGAGCCGGCGGAGCGCGACCGCGTGCGCTACTGGGAGGCTTTTGGCAACGTCAAGTGGGCGATCATCTGCGCTCGCCAGGCGCACGACCACCTGAGCGGCGTCCGCCGCAGCCACGAGCTGGCGTCGCTCGGACGCCGTATCTGCGAGCCGGAGTGGGATCTTCTCCAGTTGGTCTCGTGATGCAGGACCGGCCCACAGCCCCGGAGCTGCTCGACTCGGTCGCCGAGTACCTGTTCAGCGAGCTGCGGCCCGAGGTGCCGCGCGAGCAGCGCTTCAAGGTCTTGGTTGCCGCCAACGTCTGCGCCGTCGTGGCGCGCGAGCTCAGGGCGGGGGAGGAGCCGGATCGCGAGGACCTCGCCCTTTTCGCCGACCTCCTCGGGCAGCCGGCCGATGATGTTCACGCCGCCGCCGCGGAGCTCTCGCGCCGCCTGCGGGCGGGCGAACTCGACGATCGGATCGACGAGCTCGTCCCCCGGCTGGAGGAGCACGTCCGGCGCAAGCTGGAGATCGCCCGTCCCGGCTACGACGGCGACTAGGCTCCGTCTTCAGTCGAGGAGAGGAGTTGCCGTGTCCGAGCGCTGGTTCAGTGATGAGGAGCTGGAGGAGATGTCCCGGCCGACCATGGACGTCGCGATCGAGGCCATCGATGCCGCCGATCCGGAGACGGCCAAGGGGCTGTGTGAGCGCGAGAAGCACGAATCCCAGTTCATGCACGACATGCTGGTCGACGGGATGGCCGGCCTGATCTCCTTCCTCAAGGAGAAGCTCGGGGACGAGGGGGTCCGCGAGGCCTGGGAGTGGAGCCTGGAGCGAAGCTGGAAGCAGAGCGTGGAGAAGATCGACGCCGCCGACCGCAAGACGATCGCCCAGGCCCTGGCGGCGACCTGGCGCGGTCACTCGACCGGCGGCGTCGGACCCAACCCCGGTGCCTTCGAGATCTCCGAAGACGAAGAGAAGCTCACCTTCACCATGAATCCGTGCGGCTCAGGCCAGCGCCTGGTGCGCAACGGCCGCTACGGGCCTGACGGCTGGGGGGTCACCGATGAGGCGCACGACTGGAGCTACGGCCGCAAGGGGTTCCCTCTCTACTGCACGCACTGCGCCTTCATGAACGAGCTGGGGCCGATCAACTGGATCGGTTATCCCGTGTACCCGTCCGAGCCGCCGGAGGACTTCGACCGCGACCCGTGCGTCTGGCACTGGTACAAGGACCCGGCCGACATCCCGGAGCGTCACTGGGAGCGCTACGGCAAAGCCAAGGTCAGTCGGGGCGCTCCGAGCCCAGAGTGAACGTGTTGAGCCCGGCGCCGCCGTCGACGGCGATCTCCTGACCCGTCACCTGGGCGGCTTCCTCCGAACAGAGATAGGCGACGGTCGCGGCGATCTCAGCCGGCTCGACCATTCGGCCCGAGGGAAGCATCGGCTTGAGGCGTTCGAGGATCTCCTCCGGCATGGCTCGGACCTTCTCCGTCGCCACCATCCCCGGCAGGACCGCGTTGGCCGTGATGCCATGGTGTGCATTCTCGGCGGCGAGCGTCTTCAACATCCCGAGTAGTCCGGCCTTCGACGCGGAGTAGGCGACCTGACCGCGCAGCCCTGACTTCGCGGCGCCGGATGAGATCGCGACGATCCGGCCCCATTCGCGCTCGCGCATTCCGGGCAGGCAGGCCTGGATCGCGCGGAAAGCCCCGGTGAGGTTCACGTCGACATCGCGGCTCCACTGTTCGGGCGACATCCGGTGGGCCGGGGCGATCGTGTCAGTGATCGCCGCGTTGGAGACGCAGACGTCCACCGATCCGAGGTCCGGCAGCTCGTCCTCGGCAAGGTCGACCTGGAGGTCGCAGCCCTCGGCGCGATCGAGCGTCGTCACCTCTAGGCCATCGGACCTCAGCCGCTCGGCGATCGCCGCGCCGATTCCTGCGGCCGCCCCAGTGACCAGCGCCCGTGTCACAGCTCGGTCTCGTGCGACCCGGCGCGACCCGCGTCGGTCTTCTCGTAGAAGCGCTCCAGCAGCTCGGTCGTCTCCTTCGGATCCGCGGCGCTGTAGGCGTTCCAGGCCTCGTTGCGGAGCTGCTCGTCGAGCGTCTTGCCGACCGTGTCGAGGATCGTCTGCTTCGCGGAGCGAACGGCGCGCTGGGAGTTCCGCAGGATCTGCCGGGCGACCGTCTCCGCCTCCTCCATCAAGGTCTCGTGCGGGACCACCTTCGAAACGAGGTTGCACTGCAGGGCGCGCTGGGCGTCGATCGGCTCCGCGGTGAGCAGCATCTCGAGGGCGATTCCGGTGCCGCAGGTGTTGACCAGGCGGACGATGCCGCCGTCGCCATGGTGAAAGCCGCGCCGCGCCTCGAAGGAGCCGAACATGGCCCGATCCGAAGCGATCCTGATGTCGCAGGCGAGAGCCGTCTCGAGCCCGCCCGCCAGCGCCCAGCCGTTGATCGCCCCGATGATCGGCTTGTAGATCCGGTGCTGGCCGCGGGTGAAACCGTTCAGGCCGAGGTCGACGATCTCGCGGATGTCGGTGACGTCGCCGTCGACGACGATCGGCGGGATGTACTCCTTCAGGTCGGCCCCGGCGCAGAATGCGTCCCCGGTCCCCGTGAGGATCGCGACGTCGACCGCATCGTCCTCGGCGAAGTCCGCCCACGCGGCGATCAACGCCCGATGGACCGCCGGGCTGACCGCGTTCCGGGCCTCTGGGCGGTTGATCGTCACGTAGGCGATCCGATCCCGCTTCTCGTAGAGCACGACGCCCTCGTCGGCGGACGGCGGCGGGCCCGGCTTCTCCGGGTTGTGATGCATGGCAGCTCCTCCTAGTCGTAGTTGGCCCGGACCACCGCGAGGTCGTCCGCGGTCCAGGTGATCTCCCCGCCGCACCACTCGGCGAGCTCCTCGGCGGTGTCCGGAAAATCGAAGCCCTCTTCGATCGGCGTCACCTGCGGCTCGGCCTTCACAACGTCACCGATCACCAGAGCTCGCGACTGCTCACGGACGCGCCGAAAGAGCAGATGCTTCACCTCGTCGGTGAGGTGGTGCACCGAGAGCACCGAGATCACCAGATCCCACGGGCCGTCCGGGAGTGGGTCCTCCATGCGCGCGAGCTGGACGTCGTCGTATTCCTCCCGCAGCCGGTAGACCATGTTCGTGTCCGAGTCGAGCCCGATCACCCAGGCGTCCGGGTAGGCCTCGAGGAGGGTGCGCGTGGTCTCCCCGGTGCCCATCCCGAGCTCCAGGACCCGATCGGGGGCGAACGGGATCGCGTCGATCGCGGCCTTCTGCAGCTCGTCGTAGCGCGGGATCTCCTCCCGGATCTCCTCCAGGTAGGTCTCGGGATTCCACTGGAATTGGGCGCACATGTCGGCTCGCTACCCTCGCAGCGAGTGTATTTGGAAGGTGGGATCGTCGATCTGGAGCGCCTGGCCCTGTCGTCGGGACAGGCTCGCGCCATCGACCTCGACCTCGCCCTCGATTCGATCGAGGTCGGCGGCCAGGACTACGTGCCGGAGGGAGGGCGGGTCGACGCCCGGCTCGACGTCTCGCGGACCAGCAGCGGCCATGCCCTGCGCCTTCGCTTCGCGACCGAGCTGACCGGACCCTGCGTGCGCTGCCTCGAGCCGGCCGCCACCGAGATTCGGATCGACGCCCGCGAGGTCGACCAGCCTCCGAGCAGGGACGAGGAGCTGCGCAGCCCGTACGTGACGGACGGCGAGCTCGACGTCGGGCGCTGGGCGAACGACGCGGTCGTCCTCGCGCTTCCCGATCAGCCGCTCTGCCGCCCGGACTGTGCGGGCCTCTGCGCGGTCTGCGGCGAATCTCTGAATGACGCCGACCCGGAGGCGCACCGGCACGAGACCGGCGGCGATCCGCGGATGGCGAAGCTCAGGGACCTCCGGCTGGAGTAGCTACCATGCCGCCCTCATGGCGGTCCCCAAGAAGAGACAGTCCCGCACCCGGCGCGACAAGCGCCGCGCCCAGCACAAGGCCAAGACCCCGCGGCTGAACGAGTGCCCGCGCTGTCACAGCCCGCGCCTGCCTCATCGCGTCTGCCCGACGTGCGGCACGTACGCGGGGCGTGAGGTGATCCGCCACGACGCGCCCGATTCCGCCCCGGCGCAGCAGCCCTCTCCGCAGGACTAGCCCCACATGCCCGCTCCCGTCGCCCTGGATGGCTATGGGACGGACGCCGGCCCCAAGGTCGTCGTCGAGGGCGCCCGGCTCGCTGCCGCCGACGGCATTCCCGTTCGCATCTTCGGTCCCGCCTCGATCGAGCCGCCGGAGGGCGTCGAGGTCGAGCCGACCGCCGACTGGATCGGCAACGAAGCCGAGCCGGTCGCGGCGGTGCGGTCCACACCGGAAGCCTCCGTCGTTAGCGCCGCCGCCGCCGTCGCCGAGGGCCGCTGCAGCTCGCTGGTGAGCGCCGGCTCCACCGGCGCCACGATGACCGCCGCGCTCTTCGCCCTGAAGCGGGCCCAAGGCGTTCACCGGCCGGCGCTCGCTGCCCAGATCCCGGTTCCCGCGTCGGAGGGGCCGCCGCTGCTCTTTCTCGACTGCGGCGCGAACACCGACGTGCGGCCCCAGCACCTGATCCAGTTCGCCTTCCTCGGCTCCGCGTTCAGCACCGCCGTCCTCGGCGTCGAGAGCCCCCGCGTCGCCCTGCTGTCGGTGGGCGAGGAGCAGAAGAAGGGGCGGCCCGACGTGGTCGAGGCGCATGAGGCGCTCACCGCCGCGGAGGGAATCCGCTTCATCGGCAACCTCGAGGGCCGCGACCTGCTCACGGGCGAGGCCGACGTGATCGTGACTGACGGCTTCACCGGGAACGTGACGCTGAAGACCCTCGAGGGCACGGCGCGCGCCGTCGCCGATGCGGTGCGCGCCGCAGCGCGCCGCGGCCCGATGGCGGCCGCCGGTGGGCTGCTCCTGCGCCCGGCGCTCGGTGGGCTGCGCGCCTCGATGAATCCGAACTCGGTCGGCGGAGCGATCCTGCTGGGGCTTCGCGGAGTCGCGGTCGTGGCCCACGGGAGCTCCACGCCGGAGGGAATCGCCAACGCCGTCAGGCTCGCCCACCAAGCGGTGCGCGAGGGCGCCGTCGAGCGAACGGGAGAGCTGCTCGCGGCCGCGGGCGCGACCCGAGACGCCCTTCGCGAAGAGACAGCGGATCGATAGGCGATAATCACCGGCATGGAACGCGAAGAGGTGATGGGGCTGGTCCGAAACCACCTGAGCACCGAGCTCGAGGTGGCGCCGGAGAAGATCCAGCCCGAGACCAGGTTCAGGGAGGACCTCGACGCCGACTCGCTCGACCTGTACGAGCTCGTCATGGAGCTCGAGGACCGCTACGAAATCCGGGTCAGCGAGGAGGAGGCGGCCGACATCACGACCGTCGGAGACGCGGTCGACTTCGTCTGCGCGCGAGTGCCGGCGACGTAGGTTTGGGAGGAGCGAGCGAGCTGAACCGATGACATCCGCCACCGCCCCGCTGGCGGAGCTGTTCGCGGACACCCCCGAAGAGCTGCACCGGCAGGCACTCTCTCACTCATCCTGGGTCGACAAGCGCACCGACAGCTACGGCCGGCTCGCCTTTCTCGGCGACAGCGTCCTCGGCCTCGCGGTTGCGACGCTCCTCTTCGAGGACCACCCGGACGCCGACATCGGCGAGCTCACCAAGATCCTCAACCAGGCGGTCAGCGGCCGCGCCTGCGCCGAGGTCGCCCGGCAGCTCGGGCTGCCCAGGCTGCTCTCGGAGGAGGCACCCGATGGTGGCGACGGCCTGCCGGTGGACACCCTGCTCGCCTCGGAGCGCACCCTGGCCTCGGTCTGCGAGGCGGTGATCGGGGCTTGTTACATGAGCCACGGTTTCGAGCGCACGTCGGCGGCGATCACGGACGCCTTCGCCGAGGAGATCGAGCAGGCCACCCGCGAGCGCATGGACTTCAAGTCCGAGCTTCAGGAGCGTCTCGCTCGAAACGGGGACACGGTCGAGTACGAGGTCACCGGCGAGGAGGGGCCCCCGCACGACCGTCGCTTCGAGATCCGGGCGACCGTCGGCGGCGACGAGCTCGGCGTCGGGTCCGGCCGCAGCAAGAAGGAGGCCGAGCAGGGTGCGGCTCGGCTCGCCCTGGAGCGCCTGCGCGCCTAAGCCGTCCGGGCTAGGCGCGACGCTACGCACGCCCTGCCACCCTTGGGACACCCATGTATCTGAAGGCCATCAACCTGAAGGGCTTCAAGTCCTTCCCCGACCGCACCCGGCTGACCTTCTCGCCGGGTGTCAGCGTGATCGTCGGGCCGAACGGCTCGGGCAAGTCGAACATCACGGACGCCGTGCTCTGGGCGCTCGGCGAGCAGAGCCCCTCCGCCGTCCGTGGCCATCAGATGCGCGACGTGATCTTCGCCGGGGGCAACGGCCAGTCACCCCGCCGCTTTGCCGAGGTCGAGGTCGTGATCGACAACTCGGAGGGCCGCGCCGCGAGCGAGTTCTCCGAGATCGCCATCTCCCGCCGGATCGAGCGCAACGGCGACGGCGAGTATCGGCTGAACGGAGCCCGTTGCCGGCTGACGGACGTGGTCGAGGCGCTGTCCGACACGAACATGGGCCGCGAGGCCCACTCGGTTATCAGCCAGGGCAAGGTCGAGGCGATCGTCAGCTCGAAGCCCCGCGACCGGCGGCTGCTGATCGAGGAGGCGGCCGGGCTCGGCAAGCACCGCAAGCGCCGCCACAGCGCCCAGCTCAAGCTCGACCGTACGCGGGACAACCTCGAGCGTGCGATGGACGTGGAGCGGGAGGCCCGCTCGCGCCTGCGGCCGCTGAAGCGCCAGGCCGAGGCGGCGGAGCGCACCGCGAAGCTGCTGCGCCAGACAAACGAATTGCGGGCAATGCTGATCGCCGACGACCTCCGCGCTCAGCAAGAACAGCTCGCCGCCGCCGAGGCGAAGCTCGCGCAGGTGCGTGCGACCCGAGACTCAGTCGAGAAGCGCTTCGAGGAGGTTCGCGCCCGGCGGACCGCGATCGAAGAGCGGATCGCGGCCGGGGAGGAGGGACGCCGGCGCCAGGGCGAGACCCTGGCCGAGGCCCGCGCGGCGACCGAGCGCGTCCGCGCACGGGCCGAGTCACTCGACCTCGCGGAGCGCGATCTGCGCGGCGCCCTCGGGGAACGGCAGCTGCGCCTCGACGCACTCGTCGAGGAACCGGACGAGGCGGCCGGGGCAGCTCGGATGGCCGAGCTCGAGGCCGAGCTCGCCAAGCTCGGCGAGGACGCCTCGGAGGAGGCCGAGCGCCTGAGCAGGGAGGCCGCTGAAGCAGAGCAGCGCCGGGTCGACGCCAAGGCCGTCCTCGAGCCGCTGGAGAAGGCCGAAGAGGAGATCGCCGCGGCGCTCTCCCGCGCGACCCAGGTCTACGAGATGGCGCGGGCCGAGGCGCTGAAGGCGGCCGAACGTCGTGCCGCCCTGGCCGGTCAGCTGAGTGCCGTCGAGGCGAAGCTCGCGGCCGCGGCCGTCGAGGGCGAGCACGAGGCGCTCGCGGGCATGATCGAGGCAGGCTCGGGGCTCGAGCGTGCGGTCTCAGCCGTGCTAGGTGAGCGGCTGCGCGCGTCGATCGTCGGTTCCATCGGCGAGGGCCGGGAGCGGCTCGCGGGAGCCGAGGGCGCAGCACGTGCCCTGCTCACGACTTCCGCAGGCGAGACGCAGACCACCGCCGCTCCAAAGGACGGAGCTCGGCGGCTGCTCGACCTGATCGAGGCTCGCGGCGATGCGGCGCCGATCACCGAGCGGTTGCTGGCCGACGCCTGGCTGGTGGATGACTTCGATGAGATCGCGGACGGATTCCGCGGGGTCGCGGTGACCGTCGGCGGCGAATGCTTCGATGCGGCGGCGGGAGAGATACGCCGACTTCCGCGTGAGGGAACCGACCCCGCGCTTGCTGCTCGCTCCGAGCGCGAGGAGCTGGCCTCCCGGCTCGCGCAGCGCGAGCAGACGGAGGAGCGGGCCAAGCGAGACCTGGAGCGCGCCGAGTCCGCGCTCGCGGAGGCCCGCACGCGCGAGGAGGATTCGCAGAGGGCGATCCGGGAGGCGCGCCGGGCGCTCGACCAGGCTGCGGAGGAGGCGAGCCGGACCGGGTGGCTGGCGGAGCGCCACGCCGAGCGCGAGGGTCACGGCTCCGGTACCGCGATCCAGCGGGCCAAGCTCGAGGCCGAACTGGCGGCGGAGCGCCGCCATGCCGAGGGGGCCGAGCGGGCCCGCGAGAGGCGCCTGCGAGACCGCCAGGAGCTCGAGCGGCGAATTGCGCTCGAGGAGCAGACGCTCCCCGCACTGGGCCGGGCACGCGATGCGCTGCGCCGGGTCGCCGAGCGCCTCGAGGCCCGGGCCGCGAAGCTCGCGGGGGCCGAGGGCGAGGATGGCGGCGACGTCGCCGCCGAGCTTCGGGGAGTGCTCGCAGCAGGAGTTCGGGCTGCAGGGGGAGCTCCGCGAGGCGAGCGAGGCGATGACCGTGGCAGAGGTCGAGGCGACGCAGCTGCGCGGCCACCGGGACGAGAGCACCACGGAGCTGCAGCGGCTCGCCGGAGCGCTGGGCGAGGAGCTGGCCGCCGCCGCGGAGCCTCTCGGCGCCGAGGAGCGGGAGGCGACCGAGACCAAGCTCGCCAGGCTCGACCGCAATCGCGAGCAGATCGGGCCGGTCAACCCGCTGGCGGAGCGGGAGTACGCAGAGGCGCGCGAGCACGTCACCGACCTGGCCGAGCAGCGCAAGGATCTGGAGCAGGCGATCACCGAGCTCCGCGGCCTGATCCGGCGGACGGACCGCGAGATCGCCGCCGCGTTCGAGGAGACCTTCGAGGCAACGGCCCGGGGATTCGAGGAGATGGTGGCCGAGCTCTTTCCCGGCGGCAAGGGCCGGCTGCGCCGCGTGGACGTCGGCCCGCGTCCCTTCGCGGGACAGGCGCCGGAGAGTGAGGAGGAGGGGCCGGCCGACCCGGACGAGGAGATCCTTCCCCCGGACGACGACGGCGGCGTGGAGATCGAGGTGACGCCCGCGGGCAAGTCCACCCGGCGGCTCTCGCTGCTCTCGGGCGGAGAGAAGTCGCTGGTGGCGCTGGCCTTCGTCTTCGCCGTCCTGATGGCTCGCCCCTGCCCCTTCTACATCCTGGACGAGGTCGAGGCGGCCCTCGACGACATCAACATCGACCGCTTCCTGCGCCTGGTCCGCCGCTTCGCCGAGCGCTCGCAGTTCATCGTGGTCACCCACCAGAAGCGGACGATGGACGCCGCCGACATCCTCTACGGAGTCAGCATGGGCGGCGACGGGATCACCAAGGTGGTCTCCCGCAAGCTTCCCCGTGACGAGCTGGAGACGATCCCCGGCGGTCCCGAGGCAGCGGACGCGGCAGCCGAAGCCGCCTGAGCCGGCTGCTCAGAGTTCGAGACCGGACAACTGCTCGCGAGAGGAGACCTCGAGCTTGCGGTAGATCGAGCCCAGGTGCGCCTCCACGGTCTTCCTGGTGACGAAGAGCTGCTCCGCGATCTCGGGATTCGCGAGCCCCGAGGCCGCGAGCTCCGCGACCTGGCGCTCTCGCGGCGTGAGCGAATCCAGTCCGCTGCTGCGCTCACGGCGGGGTCTGCCGCCGGCGGCGCGAAGCTCTGTGAGCGCGACGTCCGCAAGCGGGGCGGCTCCCAGCCGCCTGCTGAGATCGAGCGCCGAGCGCAGGGGCTCGCGCGCGTCGCGGGTGTGGCGACCGCGGCGCAGTGCCATGCCGAGCCCGAGCAGCGCCCGGGCGCGCTCGAGCTCAGCCTGCGCGGTGGCGAGCGGCTCGAGCGATTCCCGAAACAGCTCCACGCCCCGATCGCCGGGAGTGAGGGCTCCCAGTGTCGCGAGGCCAAGCCCGATCGCGCGCGGCGAGCCGATCTGGCGGCCGATTTCGAGTTGCTCGGTCGCGAGCTCGGTCGCGCGCCCGATCTGACCAAGCTCAGCGGCGGCCCGAGCGGCCAGCGTTCGCCACCAGCAATACCCGGGGCTGGGAGCGTCGATCGCCAGCAGTCGCTCGCCGGCGGCCAGCGCCATCGCGAGCGCGGGCTCCCAGTCTCGGCGGGCGACCGCCAGATGAGCCCTCCCGAGTGGAAGCCATCCCCAGCCCCACGTTCCCGGCGCGGCCGACTCCAGCTGCGGGGACAGGCTCAGCTGTCGCTCCGCGGCGTCGAGCTCGCCGCGGTCGATCTTCATGCAGGAGTACGCGATTCGCAGGGGAAGCTTCGCGACCTCCCAGGCACCCTCGGTCATCGAGAAGATCGTTTCCGCGTCGGCCAGCCCGCCGATCAGGTCGCCGCGCCGCCACCGCGACCAGACCCGATCGTGCAGAGCCTCCGCGGTCTCCAGCCGGCTTCCCCGTCCGCGAGCTCGGCCCAGGCTGGCTGCGATCAGCCGTTCGGCGTCCGCGTGCGCGTCGACACCGGCCAGGACGAACGCCGGGCCCGTGCCGGTCAGCGTCGGGAGCACGTCGGCGAGGTCCGGATCCGACATGCACTCCGCAGCCCAGGTCACTGCCGCCACAGCCCGCTCGCGGTCGCCGCGGAGGTAGGCGTCAAGTGCGAGCAGGTGCCGCCGCACCACCTCGGCCGCCGTGGTCTCGCCCCGGGCTCCCAGCCGGGGGACGGTCAGCCGCCGCCTGACCTCGGACATCAGCTCTGCGCGGGGACGACCTGCGATGCCGTAGCTGAAGAGGAGCTCCGCCTCGATCGCCCCGCCGCCGCCCGGGGGGATTGCGTCGAGCGCCGCCCGGACGGCCTCGAATGCGCCCAGCGTGTCGCCGGCCAGGTACCGGCTCTGTGCCAGCGCGCCATGGATGGTCCCCTGAAGCTCCGGCGGCGGGTCGCCCTCGGAAGCCGCCTCGAGATGTTCGAGTGCCTCCGCATTGCTGGCCGCCAGCTCGGCCAGCCCGAGCTCCAGGAGCAGCGACGGATCGCTGGAGTTCGTCCCCTCAACCAGCGCGCGACGCAGGAACGCGATCGCCTGCTCCGCGCCGCCACGTGCCCTGGCTTCCCGAGCAGCCGCCCGGAGCTCGTCCGTCGACCACTGCTCGCCCCTCGGCTCGGTCCGGAGCAGGTGGGAGGCGACCTGCTCGGCTGGGTGTTCCCTCTCGTGGAGCACCCTCGCCGCAAGCATGTGGCCGCGCTCTCGCGCCGCAGGCGCGAGCCAGTCGTACAGGGCGCTTCTGACGATGGGATGAGAGAACCGCAACGGCAGCTCGCCCTCGACCAAGCCGAGTCCGGCAAGGTCGTCGGCGGCCTGGGCGGCGATGGCGGGGTCCAGAGCCGAGTGCGCGGCGACGACCTGAACCTCGGCCCGCTCGAGGATCGCGAGCGAGGTTGCCACCCGTCGCGACGGTTCGCCCAGCTGAGCGAGCCGCGTCAGTGTCCAGTTCGCTACGGAGGCCGGCCCCAGCTCGGCGATTCGCTCGGCGCCCCGCCGGTCCGCGGGGATGTGCCCCGTGGCCGTGGCCAGCGCGATCTCCCGCAGCAGGAAGGGGTTGCCGCCGGTGATTCGATGCGCGGTCGCGGAGAAGTCGTGGCTCGACGGCCCGAGCAGATCCTCGAGCACCCGGCTCGAGCCCTCCTCGGTGAGGACACGCGGCCGGATTCGCGATTCCGTGGGAAGCTCGGGAAAGCTGCCGGCCTCGGGGACGGATTGGCCCCTCGAAGCGAGGATCAGGGCAAGCGCAAGCTCCCCGGTTCGCGCGGCGACGTACTCCAGCGATCTGATCGAGGGCTGGTCCGCCCACTGCAGGTCGTCGACCAGCAACGCCGTCGGGCGCTGCTCCGAGAGATGGACAAGCGCCCAGTAGATGCCATGCAAGAGGGCGGAGTCGAGGTCCTGAGGCGGCAGGGAGGGGCCCGGCGCCCCCGCGCCGATGAGGGGCGCCACGACCGCCGCAGCTCCCGTGAGGACGCGAGCGGCCGTGTCGGCGTCCCGCAGCTCGGGTTCGAGCAGCTGCCGGATCACCCCGAAGGCGAACGGGCGCTCGAGCTCCGCCGCTCGGGCCTTAAGGCAGAGCATCCCGCGGGATTCGGCGGCGATCCGGGCCTCCGAAACGAGCCTGGTCTTGCCGACCCCCGCCTCGCCCTCGATCAGCAGCGCGGCGCCGGAACCCGCCAACGCCGCATCGAGCGCCCCCGACATCGTCGCGAGTTCTGAGCCCCTTTCGACCAGGGCGGGAACGACGCCGCCGCCCGGCGCCCTCCTCCTCAGAGTAGTCCCGTTCACTTCCCTCCTCCTCGAGAGGTTCCAGGGTACCTGGGGGCGGAAAAAGATTGGGGTGCCTCCCCGATGAAGAACCGGCTTGGGGGCCGGAGAATCGACCGGCAGCTAGGCGCTCGGGAGGGCGAAAGGGACGAAAGGAAGGTGGCTCAGATGCGGTCAGTGTTCGGGGGCAGGCGGCCCTCAGCTTCGCTGGTGATCTCGACGGTGGCGCTCGTCGTCGCCGTCGGGGGAGGCTCCTACGCGGTTGCGCTCAACAAGAAGGACAAGAAGGTGATCAGGAAGGTCGCCAACGGTCAGATCACGAAGCGCTCTAGGGGGCTCTCCGTGGGCCACGCCACCAGCGCGGACAGCGCCTCCAACGCCTCAGCGCTCGGCGGTGTCCCGCCGTCCGGCTACACGCACAGCGACTGCAACAGCACGACCGGGCAGGTCAAGGGGTTCGCGACCGTACCCGCCAGCGGATCGTTCTCGTCGAGCTTCGCCAACATCGGCGGCTACAACTGCAGCGGCCAGGCGGTGCAGGCGAAGCGGCTCAACACCGGCTGGTACGAGGTTCGCTGGCTCGGCAACCCCTCGAATTTCGCCCTCGGGACGTCCAACGACGGCGCCGGAGGGATCGCCTTCGACGACAACGTCAGCGTGCTGACGAATGGTCCGGGCGACTTCATCGTCACGAACGACCAGGTCGCCACTCACACCGAGGCGGACCACCCCTTCAACCTCGTCCTCTACTAGTGGGAGCCGAAACCGAGATGAGATCGACACGGAAGCTTCGTCCCTCACCGGCGCTGGTGGTTGCCGTGCTGGCGCTGGTGGCAGCGGCGGCCGGGGTTGCGATCGCCAACCCGATCGCCACGAGCTCGAAGAAGAGCAAGGGCGTGAGCGCCAAGAAGGTGAGGAGGATCGCCACGTCGGTGGCGAACGCCCAGATCGCGGCACAGGCCCCCGGTCTGTCAGTCGCAAACGCCGCCAACGCGACGAACGCCTCCAGCGCCGGACACGCGGATACCGCGAACACGGCCGGGAGCGCGAATCCCGTCGCCTTCGCGCACGTTGCATCCGATGGCACGGTCGATCCGACTCGTTCGAAGAACATCGGTCCTTCGAACGTGACCGAGGATGGGTCGGTCGCGGGCCTCTACTGCTTCAGGAACCTGGGCTTTTCGTTCAAGGGGGCACAGGTCACCACCGACTACGACGATTCGGCCGGGACCTTCGGCCCCCAATTCGGGGACCAGCAGCCGAGCGTCTGCACTCCGAACGCACAGGCCTATGTCCTGATGCCCAACGGCACTGCGACGGACGACGCCGGCTTCTTCATCGTCTTCTACGGCTAGATGCCCGTCTCTGGCAGGGGCCGAGGGTGGCCTACGACCAGAACTCGTCCCAGGCGTAGAGGTCGTTGAAGTGCTCCCGGCCGTCGACGACCTTGCCGTCCTTGAGCTCGAAAACGATGCAGTTGCTGACATCCAGCTTCTTCCCGTCTCGCTCCCCGGTGCTGCGCTGTAGGCCGATCACCCGGCCGTCCGGGCCGGCGAACAGCTGCTGCAGCTCTGCCTGGAAGGTTCCGTTCGTCCTCTCGCCGATCTGGCCGAAGTAGGCGAGGGTCGCGTCGCGGCCCTGGTAGTCGTCCGCCATCGAGCTTTTTCCCGGCAGGTGCCAGATGATGTTCTCGTCGAAGACCTCGGTCAGGGTGTCGATGTCGGCCGCGTTGAAAGCGTCGTAGGCGCGCTGCATGATCGCCACGTTCTCTTCTGATCCCATGGATTTCTCCTCAGCCCCAATGTCGATGCTGCAACCCCCTGCCAAGCGACCCTAACACCCTCCAGGCCGTCTGACGGCGAAACCCGGGGTACAGTCCGCCGCCATGGCGACGAGCTGGCAGGAGGCCTTCGACCTGGGCGACCGCGAGGTCCCGGAGGTTGAGAACCAGGAGGAGCGCGCCGGGGTGTTCCGGCGACTTCGCCAAGGGCTGACCCGCAGCCGCCAGGCGCTCACGGCCGAGCTCTCGTCGAGTTTCAGCGAGCGGATCGACGACTCGACCTGGGAGCACATCGAGGAGGCCCTGATCTTCGCTGACGTCGGTGCCCCGACCACGGCGGCGGTCGTTCGGAAGCTCGAGGACGAGGTGGAGGCCGGGGAGCTCACCGGCGGAGAGGCCCTTCGCGAGCGCCTGATCGCCCTGCTGGCCGAGACGGCCTCTCCGGGCGGAGACGATGCCGCGAAGATCCGCCTGCCCGACCGCCCGTCGGTCCTGATGGTCGTCGGCGTCAACGGCACCGGCAAGACCACGACGATCGGGAAGATCGCCTGGCACCTGCAGAAGGAGCTCGGCCTCGACGTGATCGTGGCGGCCGCGGACACGTACAGGGCGGCCGCCGTGAACCAGCTTCAGGAGTGGGCGGACCGCGCTGGGACCCAGATCGTGCGCGGAACCGAAGGGGGAGACCCGGGCGCGGTCGCGTACGACGGCGTTGCTGCGGCGCAGTCCCGCTCGGCCGACGTGGTGATCTGCGACACGGCCGGCCGGCTGCATACGCACGGCAACCTGATGGAGGAGCTGGCCAAGGTCCGGCGAGTGATCACCAAGCAGCTGCCGGAGGCGCCCCACGAGACGCTCGTCGTGATCGACGCGACCACCGGGCAGAACGGGGTGCGCCAGGCCCAGGAGTTCGCCAAGTCCGTCGAGGTGACCGGGGCCGTCCTCACCAAGCTCGACGGCAGCGCGAAGGGCGGGGTCGCCCTGGCGATCGCCTCGGAGCTCGGCATCCCGGTGAAGCTGATCGGCATCGGCGAGTCGCTCGAGGACCTGCGCCCGTTCGACGCCGAGGACTTCGCCCGGGCGCTGCTGGAGCAGTAGACCCGCGTTACCCGGGGTGCAACGGCTCTGGCAGGCAAAGCCGAAATCGAGGGAAGGCTTATCCCGTGCCTTCGGGAGGCGCAAGGGCCCTGGCCTTGGCCTGGGCGGTGGTCGTGGCGTTGTTCGCCTTGCCGGCGACGGCCGGCGCAGCGAGCGCCGACATCGCCGCGCTCCAGGTGGCCATGAGAGGGATCGGCCTCTATCCGCACCGGGTCGACGGCATCAGCGGCCCGTGGACCCAGGGGGCGGTACGCACCTTCCAGTCGCGGCGCGGGCTGGCGGTGGACGGCATCGCCGGCCCGAAGACCCGGGCGGCGCTGGGCAGGCGCGGCAAGCCGAATCTGGGCGCTCGGCCGCTGCGAGAGGGCAAGCGAGGCTGGGACGTCGCGGCGCTCCAGTTCCTGTTGCACGAGCGCGGCTTCGAGCCCGGCGGATTCGACGGCGGCTTCGGCCCGAACACGCTGAGCGCCGTGCGCCGCTACCAGGGGGCGGCGCACCTGAGCGTCGACGGCGTGGCCGGCCCGTCGACGGTGAACGCGCTGCGCAGCGGGCCGGTCATCACCCGTCCCACCGGTTCGCCACGCGGGCCGGTGCGCTTCTTCCGCCCGGTCCCGGGCGCGATCGGCGACGGCTTCGGCTGGATCCCGCCTGGGCGGCTGCACACAGGCCTCGACTTCCCCGAGCCACTGGGCACGCCGATCCACGCGGGTGGGGTGGGGGTCGTCTCCTTCGCGGGCTTCAACACGGGCGGCTACGGCAACCTGATCGTGATCAGCCACCGACTCGGCTTCGAGACCTGGTACGCGCACCAGTCGCGGACGGCGGTCTCGGTCGGGCAGTCGGTGTCCGGCGGCCAGACGATCGGCTACGTCGGCTCGACCGGCCACTCGACCGGTCCCCACCTGCATTTCGAGGTCCGGCACTTCGGCACCCCGGTCGATCCGACTCCGTATCTGCTCGGCTATCGGGCGGCGCACACGGCCCATGCCTCTCGACACGGCCGCAAGTGCCGCCCGAACGCCGATGCGCGCGGCCGCAGGGCTGACCCGCTGACCGCGCGCCTCGACCGCTGCCCGTAGCCGCTAGAAGGCGAGCAGGGAGAACGTCCGGTTGTCGACCACGGCTCCGGCGGCGTTGTGGACGATCACCTGGAAGACGTTCTCGCCCGGGATCGGCGACGGATCCGCCAGCACGTAGTTGATGTAGCCGTCCGCCCCGACCATGGACGCGACCGCCGACCCCGACGCGTTCGGGCCAGAGTTCCCGTCGACGCGGACCAGGTACTGGCCCTGCGCCAGGCGTTCGACCTGGATGGAGGTGGAACGGTTGCCGGGCTGGAAGCAGTTGAAGCCCGGGACGTTCCCGAACGTGCCGCCCACAGCCGCGGTGTTGACCACCGCCGTCGCCTTGATCCCGCCCGCGCTGCAGAAGCGCTGGAAGTCGGAGGGCGGTGAGCCGCCCAGCTTCGCGGCGTCGGCGGCGTTGACCGAGCTCGCGGCGTTCGCGACCTTCAGGCTCGGGGCGTTCCTGGCGATCTCCTGGTCGGCGATCACCCTGACCTTCCTCTTGTCCTTCCCCTTCAGCGCGGCGTAGCCGGCGCCTCCCATGGCGACGAACAGCGCCACGCAGGCGACGACCAGTGCAGGGCTGGGCAGCAGCCCCCGAATGAGCTTTCGCATCGCGTTCCTCTCGTCTTCTTGAGCACAGCGCGAACGCCGGGCTCGGTTGTGCGGAGAGACCCTCCGACAACCGAGCCCCGGCGCTCAGCCGTCCCCCTGGTGTCCCCCTGGTTTTCCTGCTCCTACGGCGGTCGGCCGCGAGCGGATTGCCGTCTAAGCTGAACCGCGATGTTCGACCAGCTCTCAGACCGCCTGCAGGGTGTGCTCTCCGACGTTCGCTCGCGAGGCAAGCTCTCCGAGGACGACGTGAACAAGGCCCTTCGCGAGGTGCGTCTCGCGCTGCTGGAAGCCGACGTCAACTTCAGGGTCGTCAAGGACTTCACCGCCGCGCTCAAGGAGCGCCTGGCCGGAGAGCAGGTCTCGGAGGCGCTCAATCCCGGCCAGACCGTGATCAAGGCCGTCAACGACGAGCTCACCTCGCTGATGGGCGGCGCGGGCCGGGACCTCGTCTTCGCCCCCTCGGGCCCGACCGTGATCCTGATCAGCGGCCTGCAGGGCTCGGGCAAGACGACGGCGTGCGCGAAGCTCGCGAAGCTCCTGGGCAGGCAGAACAAGAACGTCGCCCTCGCCGCCTGCGACCTGCAGCGGCCGGCGGCGGTCGAGCAGCTCGAGAAGCTCGGCGCCCAGGCCAAGGCCCATGTCTACTCGCAGCCGGGCGAGAAGGACGCGGTCAAGGTCGCGAAGTGGGCGCGCGAGCAGGCCGTTCAGGAGAACCGGGACGTGCTCATCGTCGACACCGCCGGGCGACTGCACATCGATCAGGACCTGATGGACGAGCTGGCGGAGGTGCGCAAGGTGACGAAGCCGCACGACGTCCTGCTCGTCGTCGATGCGATGACCGGGCAGGACGCGGTCAACGTCGCCGAGAGCTTCGCCGAGGTCGCCGACTTCGACGGCGTCGTGATCACGAAGCTCGACGGCGATGCCAGGGGCGGCGCGGCCCTCTCGGTCAGGGCCGTCACCGGCAAGCCGATCATGTACGGCTCGACCGGCGAGAAGCTCGACGAGCTCGAGCGCTTCCACCCGGACCGCATGGCCGGCCGGATTCTCGGCATGGGCGACGTCATGTCGCTGATCGAGAAGACGCAGGGCGAGTTCGACGAGGAGCAGGCGCGGGACCTGGAGCGCAAGATCCGCAAGCAGGAGTTCACGCTCGACGACTTCCTGAAGCAGATGAAGCAGGTCCGAAGCATGGGCCCACTCGGCAACCTGATGAAGATGGTGCCGGGGATGGGGAAGGCGATGCAGGGCATGGGCCAAGTCGACGAGCGGGAGCTGGACCGGCTCGAGGCGATCATCCAGTCGATGACGCCTTACGAGCGTGCGCATCCCGGCGACATCAACGGCTCGCGACGCAAGCGCATCGCGACAGGGTCGGGGACGACCGTCCAGGCGGTCAACCGGCTCGTCAAGCAGTTCGGCCAGATGAACAAGCTGATGAAGCAGCTCTCCGAGGGCAAGACCCTCGATCCGGCGGCTTTGATGCGAAACATGCGATGACCGTGTGCGTCGTCTAACCTCCGCCGCCGCATGTCCGTGAGAATCAGACTTCGCAGGGTCGGGTCCAAGAAGAACCCGATTTGGAGGGTTGTCGTCGCCGACCAGCGCTCGCCGCGGGACGGCCGCACGATCGAGACGATCGGTCAGTACAACCCACAGCCCGACCCGTCGCTGATCGTGATCGACGAGGATCGCGCGAAGCACTGGCTGGATCAGGGGGCGCGGCCGACGAGGACCGTCGCCACCCTGCTCCGCACCAAGGGCATCGAGTCGGCCGGTAGCTGACGCCGGTGCGCGAGCTGCTCGAGTTCCTGACGCAGTCGCTCGTTGAGAGCCCCGACGAGGTGAAGGTGACCGAGGTCGAGGAGATCGACGGCGAGGTGGTGCTCGAGGTGGAGGTCGCCCAGGAGGATCTCGGCCGGGTGATCGGCCGTGGTGGGCGCGTCGCCAACGCGCTGCGCTCGGTGATGAAGGCCGCGGCGACCCGCGAGGACAAGCGCGTGGTCGTCGACATCCTGGACTGAGGCCCCGGCAGTGCGCATCGATGTGTTCACGCTCTTCCCCGAGCACTTCGAGTGGTTCCTGCGCCAGCGCCACGTCTCCAACGCCGTGGCGGAGGGCAACGAGCTGAGCTTCCGCAACTACCGCGACTCGACGCCGCTCGGTGCCGGCCAGGTCGACGATTCGCCGTACGGAGGCGGGGCGGGGATGGTGATGCGGGTAGACGTGGTGGACGCCGCGCTGGAGGCCGCCTACGGCTCCGATCGCGGCGGGGTGCGCAAGATCGCCCTGGCGCCATCGGGGCGCCTGCTCGACGAGCAGCTCGCGGCCGAGCTCGCCGCGGAATCGCACGTCGCCCTCCTCTGCGGCCGCTACGAGGGCTTCGACGAGCGGGTCGTCGAGCACCTGGCCGACGAGGCGCTCTCGATCGGCCGCTACGTCCTCGCCGGGGGCGAGCTGCCAGCGATGGTGATCGCCGACTCGGTGCTTCGCAAGCTCCCGGGCGCTCTCGGCGACGCCGAGAGCGCGGTCGAGGAGTCCTACAGCGCCGCCCTTGAAGGAGCGCCTGAGTACCCCCACTACACGCGGCCCGCCAGCTATCGCGGCTGGGGGGTCCCCGAGGTGCTGCTCTCCGGCAATCACGCGAAGGTCAAGGAGTGGCGGCTGGAGCAAGCTCGCCTTCGGGCTGAGTAGCTCTTCTCCGCTACATTTCTCGTCTGCGCGGGCCACCCGGAACGCGCATTTTTTTGAGCCCGGTTGCGCTTCGCTTTAGGCGTCGCTCAGACCGGACTCCCAGCATCAGCACCCATCACCTGACCCTATGAGCTCCGTCATCGAAAGCCTCGAGAAGCGCGACCTGAAGAAGCGCCCCAAGTTCGGCGCCGGAGATCGCGTGCGGGTCCACTTCCAGGTGGTCGAGGGAAGCCGGCGCAGGACGCAGGTGTTCGAGGGCATCGTGATCAAGCGCCAGGGCAGCGGCGTGCGCGAGACCTTCACCGTGCGGAAGCAGTCGTTCGGCGTGGGCGTCGAGCGGACCTTCCCGCTGCACTCGCCGAAGATCGAGAAGCTCGAGATCGCGGCCCGGGGCGACGTCCGCCGCGCGAAGCTCTACTACCTGCGCGACAAGGTCGGCAAGAGCGCCCGCGTCGCGGAGCGCCGCTGGGGGATCGAGGACGACGTGCTCGTGGCAGAGGACGAGGCGGAGGCCGTCGACGCCGAGGGCGTCGCGGTGACCGAGGCGGAGGCCGAGCTCGTCGAGCCCCCCGAGGAGGAGGGCGAGGCCGCAGGCGAGGGGGGCGAGGCCGCCGAAGAGAAGGCGGACGAGCCCGCTGATGCGGCTGGGGATGAGGCGGAGGCGAACCAGGAGCCGGAGCCCGAGGCTACGGCCGACGCCGCCCCCGAAAAGGCAGAAGACTGAAGGTCCCGAGGCCCCACAGCACCCAGGGCGCGCTCCTCGAGCTCGTCGTCATCGTCGCGCTCGCTCTTGGGCTCGCGCTCGGCATCCAGGCCTTCATCGTCAAGCCGTACCAGATCCCGTCGGAGTCGATGGAGCCGACCCTCGACGTCGGCCAGCGGGTTCTGGTCAACCGCTTCCTCTACCACTTCAAGGACCCCCAGATCGGAGACATCGTCGTCTTCCATCCACCGACGGGGGCCGAGGGCGGCGGAGTGGGCGGCGAGTGCGGCGACCCGAGAACGGGCGCGAGCGGCTCGAGCGGCTCGGCCTGCGACCGGCCGACACCCGATGAGGCAAGCGTCAACTTCATCAAGAGGATCGTCGCCGGGCCGGGTGACACCCTGAGCGTCCAGAACGGTCACCCGGTGGTGAACGGCAAGGTCGCCCAGGAGGACTTCATCCGCCCATGCACGCCGGGCGGAGCCTGCAATTTGCCCAAACAGATCACCATCCCGCCCGACCATTACTTCATGATGGGCGACAACCGTGGGTCGTCCGACGACAGCCGCTTCTGGGGGCCGGTCCCCCGAGACTGGATCATCGGCAAGGCCTTCGCCACCTACTGGCCTCCCGACAGGATCGGAATCTTCTAAACCGGCGAAGAAGCGGCGGAAGAAGCGAACCGCCGCGAGGCTCTTCCGCTTCGACCGCTCCTTCGGCCGCCGCTTCGTGGCCGGGGTGGACGAGGCCGGCCGCGGCTCGCTGGCGGGCCCGCTGCTCGCCGCCGGCGTCCTGCTCGACCTCGAGCGGATCGGCCGCTCCGAGCGGCTCGCTCTCGCCCGGCTCGATGACTCGAAGCAGAAGAGCGAGGAGGAGCGGGAGCAGCTCTACCCGGCGGTGGTCCGGGCTGCGGTGCACCTGTCGGTCGCGGTGCGCTCGCCACGCTGCATCGACCGCAACGGGCTGCACGTCTCGAACATGGCTGCGCTCACGGACTGCATGCACGCGGTTGCGCAGGTCGACTCCACCCGGCTGGTCGACGGCTTCCGGCTTCATGCGTGCAAGCTCGACCACGAGCGGGTGATCGACGGCGATGCACGCAGCGCCGCCATCGCCGCCGCCTCGGTGATCGCCAAGGTGACCCGCGACCGCTACATGCGCCGGGTGGCGCCGCTCTATCCCGAGTGGAGCTTCGAGGGCAACGTCGGCTATTCGACCCCCGACCACCGCGAGGCGATCATGCGGCACGGGATCTGCCCGCTGCACCGGCGTTCCTTCGCCTCGGTCGCCTACTCCCAGCTCGACCTCGGGGATTGGGGGCCGGCTTCGCCACATGTCGGGGCGGCTGGCGGCAGCGGGGATCAGTCGCGGCCGCAAGCGGCTGCTCCAGATGGTGCTGCCTCGCCGCCCCTAGAAGGCCTGGCGGATGTGATCGACATCCGCGAGGCCATCCGGGCCGAAGCTGACGCCGACGACGTCGAAGCGGTAGCCGGCGACGCCTGAGGGTCCCCGCCCCTCCCCGATCCACTCGCGGGCGAGGCGGCGCAGCTTGAGCTGCTTGCGCCGGCCGACGGCGTGGGCCGGCCGCTCCGGCCCGCGGACGGCTCCGGCGCTGCCCGCCTTGACCTCGACGAAGACGAGCGTCGAGCCGTCGAGGGCGACGATGTCGAGCTCCCCCGACGGGAGCCTCTCGTTGCGGGCGACGATCGTCCATCCGGAGCGGCGGAGCCGAGTCGCCACCAGCTCCTCGGCCTGTCGTCCCAGTCGTTGCCTGGCGAAGGTCATGCCTCGAGGCTGACCCTCCGGCCCGCCACGCTCGCGCGCGAAGCGCAACCAGTTCGTGACTGCATCGAGACGATCCGCGCACCTGCCGCGCTGGGCACGCGCCTAGCTTCGATGCGTGTTCGCGATGGCTCGCACCTTCGCCCTGATCGGCGTCAACGCCGAGCCCGTCCACGTCGAGGTCGACATCGGGTCCGGGCTGCCGTCCTTCACGATCGTCGGCTTGCCGGATGCCGCCGTCCGCGAGTCGAGGGAGCGCGTCCGCTCGGCGCTGACGAACTCCGGCTTTCGCTACCCGCAGCACCGGATCACCGCGAACCTGGCGCCGGCGGACATCCGCAAGGCGGGTCCCGGATTCGACCTGGCCATCGCGACGGCGCTCCTGGTCGCCACGGGCCAGCTCCCCCGGACGGTCCTGGATCGCTTCGCACTCGCCGGCGAACTGGCCCTCGACGGCGCGATCCGGCCTGTGCCCGGAGCGCTGGCGATGGCGGAGCGAGCCAGAGAGTGGGGCATGACGGGCGTCGCCGTCGCAGCCGAGGACGCCGCGCAGGCGGCTCTCGTCCGAGGCATCGAGGTGATCGCGGTGGAGCACGTCACCAAGCTGCGGGAACTGGGCGAGGGCACCATTGAGCCCGTCCCGCAGGTGTTCCCACCGGAGCCGCCGACGGACGATCTCCCTGACCTCCGCGATCTGCGCGGCCACCCCGTCCTGAGGCGCTGCCTGGAGATCGCCGCAGCCGGCGCTCACAGCCTGCTCCTGATCGGGCCGCCCGGCGGAGGAAAGACCCTTGCCCTGCAGCGGCTGCCCTCATTGCTTCCGCCCCTGAGCGGAAGCGAGGTGATCGAGGTGACCCGAATCGCCGGGGTGTGCGGAGAGAACGGTGGACCCCGGATCCGCCGCCCGTTCAGGGCCCCGCACCACACGGTCTCCGGGAGAGCCCTCGTCGGCGGCGGGTCGCCGCCGCGGCCCGGCGAGGTCACCCGCGCCCACCGGGGCGTGCTCTTTCTGGACGAGTTGGGCGAGTTCCGCCGTGACGCCCTCGAGGCGCTTCGCGTCCCGCTGGAGGAGGGCGTCGTGACCGTCACCAGGACGACGGGCACGGTCGATCTCCCCTGCCGGTTCATGCTCGTGGCCGCGTCGAACCCGTGCCCCTGTGGGAATGGTCCCGACTCGGGCGAATGCGATTGCCACCCCGGAGCGGTCACCCGCTACATGGCGAAGCTGAGCGGCGCGCTGGCCGACCGGATCGACATCAGCCTGATCGTCGACCCGCCCCCGCCCGAGGAGCTCCACGGCGACGACGTCGAGGACTCCGGTGCCATCCGGCAGCGCGTGATCGCAGCGCGCAGGATCCAGGAGGAGCGGCTCGGCGCGGGCAAATCGAACGCGGAGATGACGCCCAGCGAATTGCGGCGCCACTGCGAGCTCGATCGTGCAGGACGCGCGACCCTCGAAGCCGGCCACCGACAGCTGGGTCTGAGCGCGCGCGGCTGGGATCGCTGCCTGCGACTCGCGCGGACGATCGCCGACCTGGCCGGCGAGGAGCGCATCTCGGCCCAGCATGTCTCGGAGGCGCTCGACAAGCGCCGAAGGGGGGAGCGGTGAGCGACCCGTCCCACCCGCGAGCCTGCGCCGCCTGTCTGCGCCGTTCCTGGCTGGTCGGCTCCCTCGCCGGTCACATCGACAAGGTGGTCGATGGCGGACCGGGCGGCCGAGCGCAGGAGCTGCTCGCGTTGCCCGATGAGGCACTCGCGCGGGCGATGGCGCCGGGGAGCTGGAGGGAGCTCATGGGCCGAGCCGAGGAGCAGGAGGCGCAGGTCCTTCGCGGTGCCGTCGTGGCTGCCGGAGCCTGGGCGACCTGTCCTCACGACCCGCTCCACCCGTCGGCGCTCTGCGACCTGGGTGATCCGCCCGCGACGCTCTTCGGCCGGGGCGATCCGGAGTTGCTGGCCCGGCTCGACCCGGCGACGACGGTGACCATCGTCGGCTCACGGCGCCCCAGCCGGCACGGTCGCGAGTTCGCCGCCGAGCTGGGCCGTCAGGTCGCGTCGGCCGGGCTGCCCGTGGTGAGCGGGATGGCGCTCGGCATCGACTCGGCTGCTCACGAGGGTGCACTGCAGGCCGTGGGCCTGACGGTGGCTGTGCTCGGCTGCGGCGTCGACGTCCCCTACCCGCCGCGCTCAACCCGGCTGTACGAGGAGATCGTCGACAGGGGTCTGGTGCTGAGCGAGCTGCCACCCGGGACGACGGCGCGCCGCTGGACCTTCCCGGCTCGCAACCGGATCATGGCCGCCCTCGGCCGGATGACCGTGGTGGTCGAGGCCCGGGAGCGCTCCGGCTCCCTGATCACCGCGGACCTGGCGGAGCAGCTCAACCGAGAGGTGGGGGCGGTGCCGGGCAGGGTCGGCTCGTCGCCCGCCGCCGGCACGAACGCACTGCTGCACGACGGTGCGCACGTCATCCGAGGTGGACAGGACGTGCTCGACGCGCTGATCGGCCCCGGAGCAGCCGCGTCGCGCATCCCCACCCTCCGAGGACCGGCCCTCGAGGAGGAGCTGGCGGGCGTCCTGGAGCTGGTGGAGCGGGGTTCATGCAGTCCCGATGCGCTGGCACGTGCCTCCGGGCTTGAGCCCGGGCCTCTGGCGGCGGCCCTGGTTCGCCTCGAGCTCAGCGGATACCTCAGCTCGGACTCGACCGGCCGCTACGAGCGCACCTCGTTGACCGCCCCTGAACCCGCGTAGCGGGCGTCACTAGCCTTAGCCGGGTGACGGCCGAGCGGCGCATCCCCGTGGCGATGACGATCGCGACCTCTGATTCCGGCGGCGGCGCCGGGATCCAGGCTGACCTGAAGGCATTCGCGCGCTGCGGCGTGCACGGGACCTCCGCGATCGTTGCGCTCACGGCGCAGAACACGCACGAGGTGGTCTCCATCCAGACGCTGCCCCGGCAGTTCATCCTCGACCAGGTTCGCGTCGTAGTGGAGGACATGGGCGTCGACGCCGTGAAGATCGGGATGCTCTTCGACGAGCCGACGATCGAGGCGGTGGGCGAGGCCCTCGACCTGGTCGGAGACGCGCCCGTGGTGCTCGACCCCGTGATGGTGGCCGAGAGCGGCGCCGTCCTGCTCAAGCCCGAGGCCAGGCAGGCCCTGATCGAGGGAATCGTGCCGCGCTCCACCGTGGTCACCCCCAACGCTCCCGAGGCGCGCGAGCTCACCAGCCTCGGCGAGGATGCGTCGCCCGGCGACCTGGCCAGAGCGGTCCATGCTCTCGGCCCGAAGGTCGCGGTCGTCACGGGCGGGCACCTCGACGGCTCCGATCGCTTCTTCGATGGCGAAACCCTCGTGGAGATCGAGGGACCGCGCCACGAAGACGGCGCGGCCCACGGCTCAGGCTGCACGCACTCCTCGGCGTTGGCGGCGCGGCTGGCGCGCGGCGACACCCCGCTGGAGGCGGCTCGCGAGGCACGGCGAATCGCGGCCGAGGCCGTGGCGAACGGACTGCGCGAAATCGGCTCCGGCTCCGGGCCGGTCGATGCGCTGGGCATAATCAACTCATGAAGCTGCTTCGCATGACTCCGGGGAAGGGGGACGTGCTGCTCGCCGAGGGCGATCGATCGGTGGCGGAGGACGAGGAGCGCCTCGTCCGCGAGTTCCGGCGCCAGCTCGACCTCGGGATGTGGGCCGCCGTCCCGCACGAGGGGACAGGCGGCAGCCGCGAGGCGACGATGGTGCGCGACCTCTCGGAGGTCCCCGAGAACGCCGACCGCGTGATCTTCTTCCCGCAGGCGGCCGGCGGCTGATGCGGCGCAGATACGTTCGCAACACGGCGCGAGACCGCCGCGCGGAGCAGCGGGCCCGTGAGCTGCTGCGCTCGACGGCGGGCCCCGACGCGCTCGACACCTATGAGCGCTTCGGGCTGCTGGCGGTCGAAAACCGCCAGTACGGCTATCTGATCTATCCCCATCGGCCCCTGGTGGCCTATGACGCCGCGACCGGCGAGCTGCTCAGCGAGTACTGCGTCCGCTTCAGGGACGGATCCGATCCGGAGGCGGGGGAGAGGCTCCCCGACGCCGACGACGTGCTCGCCAAGTGGATGGCCCTGCGCGCCGACGAGCACGAGCTGATCCGGACCGCGAACGTCCATCCGCTGGGCCGCCAGCTCGACCCGGCGATGGTGAGGCGCGATTTGATTCAGGTGAGGGCGTTCCGAGGCAGAGCCGAGGAACGACCCGATTAAATAGGCGCATGGCAGAGGTGACGACCAACGGCATGCGTACCCGCTCCAGCGCCGTCTTCGACGGCCCGGAGCGCGCCTTCGCCAGGGCCTACATGAAGGGAATCGGCTTCGGCGACGACGACCTCAGCCGTCCCACGGTCGGCATCGCGAACACCTGGATCGAGGCGATGCCCTGCAACTTCCACCTCCGCGGGCTGGCTGAGCGCGTCAAGGAGGGCGTCCGCGCCGCCGGCGGCACGCCTCTCGAGTTCAACTCGATCGCGATCTCCGACGGGATCACGATGGGCACCGAGGGGATGAAGACCTCCCTCGTCAGCCGCGAGGTGATCGCGGACTCGATCGAGCTGACGGCGCGCGGCTACCAGTTCGACGCCGTGATCGCGCTCTCCGGCTGCGACAAGACCATCCCCGGGTGCGTGATGGCGCTGGCGCGCCTCGACATCCCCTCGCTCATGCTCTACGGCGGCTCGATCCTTCCCGGCCGCTGGCACGACCAGGACGTGACCATCCAGGACGTCTTCGAGGCGGTCGGCAAGCACGCCGCCGGTGAGATGTCCGACGAGGACCTCCACGAGCTCGAGGGCTGTGCCAGCCCGGGGGCCGGCGCCTGTGGCGCCCAGTTCACCGCCAACACGATGGCGAGCGCCTTCGAGGTGATGGGCATCACCCCGATGGGCTCGGGCATGGTGCCCGCGGTCGCCGATGCGCGCAACGAGGTGGCGCGGCAGGCGGGCGAGCTCGTCATGAAGGTCCTGGAGGACGACCTGCGGCCCAGCCAGATCATCACGAAGGACTCGATCGAGAACGCGATCGCCACCGTCTGCATGTCGGGAGGCTCGACCAACGGCGTCCTCCACCTGCTCGCGGTCGCCAACGAGGCGGGCATCGAGTTGACGATCGACGACTTCGACCGGATCTCCGAGAAGACCCCGCTGCTGGGTGACCTGAAGCCCGGCGGCCGCTTCGTCGCGAAGGACCTCTACGAGGCCGGCGGGGTCGGTGTGCTCGCCAAGCGCCTCGACGAGGCGGGCGTGCTCCATCGCGACTGCATCACCGTCACCGGCAAGACGATCGGAGAGGAGGCCGACGCCACCCAGGAGACCCCCGCTCAGCAGGTGGTCCGCCCGCTCGATGACCCGCTCAAGCCGACCGGAGGACTCGTGATCCTGCGCGGCAACCTGGCCCCGGAGGGCTGCGTCGTCAAGGTGGCCGGCGAGGAGCGGCGCAAGCACAGCGGTCCGGCGCGGGTCTTCAACTCCGAGCAGGAGTGCTTCGCAGTGGTCGAGAAGCAGGGCATCAAGCCCGGCGATGTGGTCGTGATCCGCAACGAGGGCCCGTCCGGAGGTCCCGGCATGCGCGAGATGCTCCAGGTCACCGCCGCCCTCGTCGGCGAGGGCATCGGGGACCAGGTCGCGCTGCTGACCGACGGCCGCTTCTCGGGCGCAACGCACGGCCTGATGGCGGGCCACGTCGCCCCCGAGGCGATCCGCGGCGGCCCGATCGCGGCGGTCGAGGACGGCGACGTGATCACGCTCGACATTGACGCGCGCCGTCTCGACGTCGACCTCTCGGACGAGGAGATCGCGAAGAGGGTGGAGACCTACGAGCCTCCGGAGCCGCCCTACAAGCGCGGCGTGATGGCCAAGTACGCGGCTGCGGTCTCGAGCGCCTCCGAGGGCGCTGTCACTTCCTGACGGGCTCCGGCCCCTGAACGTTCGCTGGAGCGGCCTGATCGAGCCGCCCATGCACGAACCGCACGACCATGGCGCCCTCACCGACCGCTGTGGCGACGCGCTTCGGCGATCCGGCGCGCACGTCGCCCACCGCGTAGACGCCGGGGGCGCTCGTCTCGAGCAGGTTCTCGCTGCCGGCGTCCGATCCGGTCAGGATGAAGCCGTTCTCATCGCGGGCGACCTCATCGCCCAGCCAGTCCGTGCACGGCGCTGCGCCGAGGAAGAGGAACAGGTTGGAGAAGGGGAGCCGCTCACCACCCGTGAGCGTGACCGCCTCGAGTTCTCCGCCGCTCCCGTGCAGTTCGGCGATCTCGCTCTGGTCGCGAACCTGAACGCCGTAGCGGTCGAGGTCGCGGATCAGGTAGTCGGACATGGTCTCGCTGAGGTCTGCGCGCCGATGGAGGAGGGTCACCAGGGCGCCTCCCCGGGCGAGCCAGATCGCGGCCTGGGCGGCTGAGTTGCCACCGCCGACGACGCCGACCCGGCTACCCCCGCAGCGCCTCGCCTCGGGCGGACCAGCGAAATAGAAGACGCTGATCCCCTCGAACTCGGAGAGCCGCTCCACCGGGAGGCGCCGGTAGCTGGCGCCGGTCGCGATCACGACGGCGCGCGCGGCGATCTCGTTGCCCTCCTCGACGCGGACGATACGGCGCTCCCCGTCGCACTCCAGCCCGGCGATGACGTACGGGGTGGCGGTCCGAGCGCCGAACTTGCGCGCCTGCGTCACGGCCCGGCTGGTGAGCTCTCCACCGCCTATGCCGGCTGGAAAGCCCAGGTAGTTCTCGATTCGGCGGGAGAACCCGGCCTGTCCCCCCAGGACCGTTCGCTCGAGGACAAGGGTTTCGAGACCCTCCGACGCCGCGTAGACGGCGGCGCCGAGCCCGGCGGGACCGCCGCCGAGGATCAGGAGATCCACCTCCTCGCGTGGGGCCAGCTCCAGGCCGATCCCAAGTGCGCGCGAGAGCTCGCCGTTGCTGGGGCGCACGAGCTCCATGCCGCCGGGCGCTCGAACCAGCGGGAGACGATCCGGTCCGAGCGACTCGACCAGCTCCTTCGCCTCCTGGTCCTCAGCATGCGCGCGGTGCTCGGGATCGCGCCAGACATACGGGATCCGGGCGTTTCTCAGCCACTCCGCGATTCCCCGGGTTCGCTCCGACGATCGGGGGCCGATCACCTCGATCCCGACGCCGTCCTCGCCCTGGAGCAGCTCGCGCCGCGCCACGAAGGCATCCAGCAGGAGGTCGGAGAGGTCTGGGTTCTCGAACAGGAGCTCTCGCAGCACCATCCTGTCGACGGCGATGTAGCGCACCCGCTCGGTCACCACGGCCTGCAGGAAGACGGTCTGCCCGGTCAGCAGATTGAGCTCGCCGACGAATCCGGCGGCGCCGTGCCGGATCAGCTCGTGCCCGGACTCGGTCCGGATCGCGACCTCGCCTTCGAGGATCGCCATGAAGGGGTAGCCGCGGTCGCCGACGTCGAAGAGCAGCTCTCCGGCCTCCGCGGAGCGCTCCTCGCCGTGGTTGGCCATGAGGTCGAGTTGCTCTCGGGAAAGTACCTCGGTGCTCCGCACGAAAACGAGACTAGCTGCCCGGCGATCCCGACTCGAGGGCTAGTCCAGGGTCCCCTTCGCGGGCGAGGAAGCCCTCGAGGACGCGGTTGAAGCGCACCGGTCGCTCGATCATCGGGACGTGCCCGCAGCGATCGAAGATGACGAGATCGGCGTTCGACCCGATCCGCTTCTCGTAGGACAGCGCAGCCGGCACCGGGACCACGCGGTCGTTCCGCCCCCAGACGATCAGGGTCGGCACGTCGATCTCCTCGAGCCGGTGGCGGATGTCGTAGCCCCAGAGCGTGGTCAGGGCGTCGTAGTAGCCGGGGCTCTGCAGGGCGGGGACGACGTTCTCCCAGAGCATCTCGCGACGGATCTCGTCGGGATCGAAGAAGACCCCCTGGAAATACGCCTTCCGCAGGCGTGGGCGCCTGATCCCCGCCATATGGAACTTGAGGAAGAGCGGCGTGGCGGCCCGGCCCATCCCGGCCACCATCACCGCGGGCTCACGCCGGGCGCGGGCCCAGGTGATCCCGGCGGCGGAGATCAGGGTCAGGTCGTCGACGCGCTCCGGCTCGGTGATAGCCACCTCCGTCGCGATGAAGCCCCCCATCGAGTTGCCCACGAGCGAGCAGCGGCCGACGCCGATCCGCTCGCAGAAGTCACGAACGAACCGGCCATATGCCGGGATGGAGATCTCCCAAGGCGGCATCGGGCTCGACCCGAATCCGGGGAGATCCAGGGCGACGACCCTGTGGGTGCGGGCGAAGCGGGGGATGTTCTCGAGGAAGTTCTGCCACGCGCCCGAGAGGCCGTGGAGGAAGAGCAGGGGAGGGCCTTCGCCCATCTCCACGTAGTTGACCCGCGCTCCGACCACGTCGATCTCGCCGCGGTGCTCGGACCAGTCGACCCGCAGCCACTCCGGGTCCGGGCTGCCATAGGGGTCGGGACCATCCGCGGGGGTCGCCGGGGGCAGCTCGATCTTGCCCCTCGCGAGGTTGAGGACATACGTCGTGTCGGAGGCGATCCGCCGAAGCTCATCGCGGACCGGATGCTCGGCGGTTGCAGCGCTCACGAGCGGAAAAGTACCGCGACGGGGGCCGTCACGACCCCCGTCGCGGTCACGCTGGCGAGAGATCCGATCTAGTGAATGACCAGGAACCTCACTGGCGGTGACGTCCCGAAGTTCTGGTTCGTCCCGCTCTCGTTGCAAATCTCGTACTTGACCGTGCCTGTCGCGACTCGCCCCGTCAGGTCGATCTTGTAGGTCGGCCAGGCATCCGGCGGGGTCAAGATGACGTGGTCGCCAGGCAGTACTCCGGGAGCCGCCTTGGTGATCGGGGTGCAGCTGTTGGTCGTGACCAGGCCAGGGCCATCGAGGTCGCCCACAGCCACGATCGTGTGGCCGCTGAGCGCGTTGGAGTCCTTCGCCGTGTCCGCCGAGCCGGCAGAGTCGGCGTGCTTCACCGAAAGCCCCGGCGCCAGCGCGTTCACCTGGTTCTTGGAGATCTTCTTGACCTGCTTCTTCTCCTTCTTGTTGAGGATGCTCTTGATCGCGATGGGCGCGGCCATTGCCGTTCCCGCCAATGCGACGATCAGAGCGGTCGCCGCTACGATCATCGCGGGCGACGGTCGACGTCCTTTCGAGCTCGTCATCGAAACTCCCCTTGTTGTCTGTTTTGGACTTCGGTCGAGTTACGCAAATCTGACCCCATCGAGATCGACCGAGGTGGAGGAACCCTATCCGCGTGGGCCGAGCCGGACCGAGATCGGCGTCACGCGTATCCCATCCGCTCGAGGATCGGGATCTCGCGGATCTGCGGTGGCTGGAGGTGGTCCCAGAGAATCCCGCGGGGTCGCGGGTATTGGCGCTCGAGGTCGATCACCGCCCGGGGGGTGGCGACCAGGTCGACCGGCAGGTCGTGCGTGGTCATCGGCAGGTGCTCGCGGAGGATTTGCGTCGGGTGAACGGTGGTCGCAACCGTGGTGTGCTCGTCGATCTTGCCGGCGTGGATCAGGAGGCCGTACTCGAGGTCGGAGAAGCCGCCGCCCTTGCCGACCCGGGCGCCGCTGAGGTTGACGGCCACCGAGCCGCACAGGACGAAGTCGATGTCAGGCAGATCCTCCTCCGCTACCACCCGGCCGTGTTTCATGGCCCCCTTGATGGTGGCCGCCTCGCGAACCTGCTTGGCGGAGAGCTTGCGAGGGTCCAGAAGGCGGAACGGATGCGCGTCGCGGAGTCGCGGCACCGCCATGATCAGCGTCTTGCCGTCCTCGAGGGCAGCGCGACGCGCCTGAGTCTGGGGGGAGTCCGGGTTGACCTTGATCACCTGCGCCCGCTTCCAGAGGCGGTGAGAAGCGAGCTTCTCGGCGGCGAGCTTGGCACCCGCGAAGTTGGGGATCCTGCCCTCGGCGCCGGGGAACCGGGAGACCCCCTCGCGGTCCATCGCCTTCCAGACATCCCGGCGTACCTGGTCCTTGGTCCGCATCAGGCGGCGAGGGCGATCGGGGACATGGCGGAGCGGATCCTACGTGCCCGGCGACTGCTCTACCTTCACGCTCACAAACCCGCGCGGGTACCGCAACGACCGTTGCGAAACGCGCTCGGACAAGGAGCCGGGGAACGCGAAACGTAGAATTCGGCGACAGGGGAAAGCTGATCCGAAGCGGAGAGATGCGCGCAAGATTGAAAATGCACCAGAAGCTCCTGATCGCCGTCGCGGCGATCCTCACGCTGGGCCTGCTGCTTGCGGTGGGCGTTTGGGCCTACGACGACGCCCAGAAGGACCAGATCGCGCCGGGCGTCAAGATCGGCGGGGTCGACGTCGGAGGCCGCGACGCGGACTCAGCGCGAAGGCTCATCGAGCAGAAGGTCGTCGCTCCGCTGAAGCAGCCCGTCGTCGTGAGCTACGGCGGCAAGCAGTACACCCTCAGCCCGAAGCGCCTGCACGAGCACGCCGACGTCGACGGCATGGTTCAGGAGGCGATCGACCGCTCCCGGCAGGGCAGCATCCTCGACCGCGTCACCCGCTACGCGAGCGGGGGAGACGTGAACACGAACCTCGAGCCGCGGGTCGGATACGACAAGTCGGCCGTCAAGGACTTCGTCCACGAGATCGCCGACAGGATCGACCAGGAACCGGTCGACGCCACCGTCGTGCCGAGCGGCGGCAGGCTGCAGCAGGAGGCGGGTCAGAACGGCCTGGCAGTCAACGCGGGCCAGATGACCGCGGCGATCAACCATGCAGCTCGCTCCCCCGGCCGTGACCAGGCCATTCCGGCGGTGGTTCACGAGACCAAGCCCGACGTCAGCAAGAAGGACCTCGCTGGGGCCTATCCCCGCTACGTCTACATCGACCGGGGCAGCTTCACGCTTCGCTTCTACCACCACCTGAAGCTGGAGAAGAGCTACACGATCGCCGTCGGCCAGCAGGGCCTCGAGACTCCGGCCGGCCTCTACCACGCGCAGGACAAGCAGGTCGATCCTTCCTGGCACGTTCCGAACTCGGCCTGGGCCGGCAGCCTCGCCGGCCAGGTGATCCCCCCGGGGCCGGCGGATCCGCTCAAGGCCCGCTGGATCGGGATCTTCGACGGCGCCGGGATCCACGGCACCGATGAGCTCTCCTCGTTGGGCTCGGCCGCTTCGCACGGTTGCGTACGCATGGCGGTCCCGGACGTGATCGACCTCTACGACCGTGTCCAGGTCGGCGACCCGATCTACGTCCAGTAGCTCGGCAACTCGTCGCCGTAACGCAGGGTCCAGGCGCTGCGCGGCGAAGTTATGTACATGGGAGCCCCGGCCCCGGAAGTCACGCTGAGCGAACCGTGGAGCGACGCGCTGGCTCTCTTCGATCGCGACCTCTCGGCTCGCTCCGCCGCCGAGGCCACACGGAAGGCGTACTCCAACGACGTGGGGCAGCTGGCCGTCTGGGCGGACGCCCTCGGCCGCGAGCCCGCCTCGCTCGGTCACCGCGACCTGCGCCGCTTCGCAGCCGTCCTCTCGGAGCGCGGGATCTCCAAGGCGGGCGTGGGGCGCAAGCTCGCCGCGATCCGCGCCTTCTACGGTGCGCTGGTGCGCTCCGGCGAGATGGAGGCGAATCCGGCCGACCTGGTTGCGAGCCCGAAGCAGGACCGCAAGCTCCCTCGCGTTCTCAGCCGTGAGGAGATGCAGACTCTGCTGGATCGAATCCCCACTGGCACACCCCTGGAGATGCGCGACCGGGCGATGCTCGAGCTCGCCTACTCCTGCGGCCTGCGAGCCGAGGAGGTGGTCAACCTCGACATGGGCTCCCCCGACTTCGACGGTGAGAGGCTGCGGATCGAGGGAAAGGGCGGGAAGACGCGCCTCGTGCCGATGGGAGAGCCCGCGCAGGCGGCGCTCACCCGGTACCTGGAGCGCGGCCGGCGCGCCTTGGTGGGTGCCGGCGGCGAAGATGCACTTCTGGTCTCAAAGAGCGGGCGGCGGCTCCATCCCTCCGATGTGCGGCGTCGGCTGGAGCGCTGGGTCCGCGAGGCCGCGATCGCGGGTGGCGTCTCGCCGCATGCCCTGCGCCACTCATTCGCGACCCATCTACTCGAGGGAGGCGCGGACCTGCGGAGCATTCAGGAGCTTCTCGGGCACGCCAGCCTCTCGACGACGCAGGTTTACACCCAAGTTGAGCCATCGTGGCTGCAAAGCCAGTACGCTCGCAGTCATCCCCGCGCTTGACGAAAGCGCCCAAGTGCAGGTGAAAGGTCCATGGAAGCCGAGGTAAAGGCGTTCGAGCTCCGGGAGCTCTGGCGCAGGTACAAGGAGGGGGGAGACCAAGGCGCACGGGAGAGACTCGTGGTCGCTTACTCGCCGCTGGTCAAGTTCGTCGCCGGCCGCACCGGCGCCCGGCTGCCCTCCCATGTGGACCAGGCCGACCTGATCTCCTACGGGATGATCGGCCTGATCGAGGCGATGGAGCGCTTCGAGCCGCGCCGCCAGATCCGATTCGAGACCTTTGCGATGCAGCGCATTCGGGGCGCGATCATCGACGAGCTGCGCTCGCTTGACTGGGTTCCCCGCTCGGTTCGCTCCCGCGCGCGCGAGATCGAGGAGGCGAACTCGAAGCTCGAGCATGAGCTCGGCCGCCCGCCCACGGACGCCGAGCTCGCCGAGCGGATGGGAATGAAGGAGGAGGAACTCCAGGAGGCCCTGCTCCAGATCTCCAATTCGTCGATTCTCGCCCTCGAGGAGCTCTGGATGACGCCGGACTCCTCCGGCGACAAGGTCTCGCTGCTCGACACGATCGAGGACGAGTCCGCGCCCGATCCGCAGGCTGCGCTCGACACCAGCGAGGTCAAGGACCGGCTCGGCGAGGCGATCCAGGACCTGCCCGAGCGGGAGACGCTGGTCGTCGCCCTCTACTACTTCGAGAACCTCACCCTTCGGGAGATCGGCGAGGTCCTCGGCGTCACCGAGTCCCGGGTCTCGCAGCTCCACTCGAAGGCCGTCCTGCGACTGCGGTCGCGGTTGAAGAGCACCGGTTGACGGCTTCGCCATAACCCGCACGTCCTCCGCTTCGCGTCCGGGCGTGCGGGGCTCGGGCGCCAATGCCTTGGCAACCCTTGTCCGTGTCTATAGGGTTGCCAGCGATGTCTCATAAGGCCGCCGACCGGATCCGGAACGTCGCGCTGATCGGCCATCGCGGGGCCGGGAAGACCTCGCTTCACGAGGCGCTGCTGTTCGAGGCCGGCGTCATCAATCGCCTCGGACGGGCTGATGACGGAACTACCACCTCCGACTACGAGCCCGACGAGCAGGAGCGCGGGATGTCCATCGGCGCAGCCGTCTCGTCCTTCGAGCACGACGGCCGCAAGATCAACCTGATCGACACCCCCGGCGAACCCAGCTTCATCGCGGACACGGTCGCCTCGCTGCGCGTCGCCGATGCGGCGGTGGTCGTCGTCAACGCCGTCATGGGGGTCGAGGTCCACACCGATCGCCTCTGGCAGCGCGCCGATGACGAGGGCCTCGCCCGGCTTGTCTTCGTCAACATGCTCGACCGCGAGCGGGCCGACTTCTTCCGTGCGCTCGAATCGCTGCAGAGCGCCTTCGGTAACCACGTCGTCGCGACCGAGATCCCGATCGGCTCGGAGCACGAGACCCGGGGTGTGATCGACCTGATCGACATGAAGGCGTTCGTGGCTCAGGGCGAGGGGCGCGGCGCGCCGGAGCCGCAGGACATCCCTGAGGAGCTCGAGGCGCAGGCCCGAGAGTACCGCGAGAAGCTGATGGACGAGGTCGCCGAGAACTCGGACGAGCTGATGGAGCGCTACCTCGAGGGCGAGGAGATCGACCACGACGAGATCGTCACGGTGCTGAAGCGCGGCGTCACCGACGGAAAGATCTTCCCGGTCACCTGCGGCGTCGCCACCAAGAACCTGGGCACCACGCGCCTGCTGGAGGCGCTCGTCGAGGACCTTCCCTCACCGGCGATGCGTGGCCCGGTCACCGCACTGGACGGCGAGGGAGAGGAGATCGAGATCGCCCCCGACGAGGACGGCGAGCTTGTCGCCTACGTCTTCAAGACGCTCGCGGATCCGTACGCCGGCCGTCTCAACCTCTTTCGCGTCTATTCGGGGGTGATGAAGGGCGACTCCCACCTCAACAACGTCACCCGGCGAGCCAAGGAGCGGATCGGGCAGATCCTGATCCCGCGCGGCAAGGAGCACGAGCAGACGGACGAGCTCGGCGCCGGTGACATCGGTGCCGTCGCCAAGCTCAAGGAGACGCGTGCCGGCGACGTGCTGGCGGAGAAGGACACGAGGATCTCGTTCCCCGCGCTCGACCTTCCCGCACCGGTGATGGCGTTCGCCTTCGAGGCGAAGACCAAGGGCGACGACGACAAGGCCGCCGGGGCGATCCGCCGGCTCGAGGAGGAGGACCCGACACTCGACGTCCACCGGGATCAACAGACCGGCGAGCAGATCATCGCCGGGCTCACCCAGATCCACGTCGAGGTGATCACCGAGCGGATGAAGAGCCGCTTCGGCGCCGAGATCGAGCTGCACCCGCCGCGGGTGCCGTACCTGGAGGCGGTTCGCAAGCCCGCCAAGGCACACGGCCGCTACAAGAAGCAGACGGGCGGCCGGGGTCAGTTCGGCGATTGCCACATCGAGATAGCCCCCACCGAGTCAGGTGCGGGCTTCGAGTTCGTCGACGAGATCAAGGGCGGGGCCATCCCCAAGGGATTCATTCCGGCGGTCGAGAAGGGCATCGCCGAGGCGATGCAGCACGGCGTCCTCGCCGGCTACCCCGTCAAGGATCTCCAGGTCCGTCTCTACGACGGCCAGTACCACCGCGTCGATTCCTCCGAGAACGCCTTCAAGGTGGCGGGGTCGATGGCGTTCAAGGAGGCGATGGAGAAGGCCGACCCCGTGCTGCTCGAGCCGATCATGCTGCTCACGGTCAGCGTCCCCGAGGACGTCGTGGGCGACGTGGTGGGGGATCTGAACTCACGGCGCGGCCGGCCGCTCGGCATGGAGGCGAAGGGATCCGCAACCGAGATCAAGGCCGAGGTGCCGATGGCCGAGGTGCTCGACTATGCGCGCGACCTGCGCCAGATCACCGGTGGACGGGGCGACTACACGATGGAGTTCGCGCGCCACGAGGAGATCCCCTCGCACCTGGCGCAGAAGGTGATCGCCGAGGCTGGATCGCAGGAGGAAGTCCGGGCCTAGCCCCCGCAACCCGGACGTACGTGCCGGGTTTTGAAAGTCGCAATGAGGAAGGGACTCCTGACCGTGGCGATGACGCTGCTCATCGCGGCCGTGGCGCCTGGTCTCGCCGGGGCCAAGCCGAAGAAGCACAAGCACAGACCGAAGTCGCAGCCGCTCTCGCTCTCGGTGCAGTCCTCGCGGCCCGACATGGTCAGTGGCGGAAACGCGCTGATCGCGGTGGACGTGCCGAAGCCGGACCCGGTTGGCAAGGTACGGGTGCGCCGCAACGGCCTCGACGTCACCGGCGCCTTTGCACCCGACGCACAGAACCCGCGCCGGCTGCTCGGGCTGGTGCAGGGCCTCCGCAACGGCTCCAATCGGATCTCGGCGCTCGTCAAGGCGAAGGGACAGCGTGGGCCGGCGGAGCTCAGCCTCTTCGACAGCCCGATCGACGGGCCGATCATCTCCGGGCCGCACCAGCAGCCGTTCTACTGTCGCACGGTCCAGAACGGGCTCGGCTCTCCGACGGACTCCGACTGCGCGGCGCCGATGGCGGTCGAGTACCGCTACCGGTCGACGGCCGGCACCTTCAAGCCGCTTCCCGACCCGGCGGCGCGACCGGCGGATCTCGCACAGACCACCACGCGCACCGGCCAGACGGTCGACTACGTCGTCCGCATCGAATCCGGCGTCATCAACCGCTCTATCTACCGCTGGGCCGTCCTGGCCGCAGGTGGCCAGACCGCGAATGGCTGGAACGGCCGCCTGATCTTCTCCTTCGGTGGCGGCTGCTCGGCGGGCCACCAGCAGGGCGACATCGGCATGGGCTCGGTCCTCGACGACCGCCAGCTCTCGGAGGGATACGCGGTCGCAAGCTCGAGCCTCAACGTCTTCCAGACCGCCTGCAACGACGTGCTCTCGGGCGAGACCGCCTCGATGGTCAAGGAGCGCGTGATCGAGGCGCTCGGCAGGGCCCCGGTGTGGACCATCGGCGAGGGCGGCTCCGGCGGCTCGGTCCAGGCGCAGATGACCGGCCAGAACTACCCGGGGCTGCTCGACGGCCTGCTTCCGCAGCAGAGCTTCCCCGACAACTCGCAGCCTTCGTATCCGGACTGCCGGCTCCTGACCAACTACTTCGGAACCTCGCCGGGCTCAGCTCTCAGCGATGCGCAGCAGGAGGCGATCACCGGTCTCTCCAACACCGGCAGCTGCAACAGCATGAGCGCAGGAGCCGACGTGGTCAACGCCAGCGAGGGCTGCCAGGAGAGCATCGTCCCGCCGTCGGTCATCTTCGATCCGGTGACGAATCCCGGCGGCGTCAGGTGCACGCTCTGGGACTCGATGATCAACGTCTACGGAACCGACCCCGGGACGGGCAAGGCCAGGCGCACCTTCGACAACATCGGCGTCCAGTACGGGCTCGGCGCCCTCCAGCATGGCGACATCACCCTCGACGAGTTCCTCGACCTGAACGAGGGTGTAGGCGGCTTCGACGACGACGGCACGCCGGTCGCCCAGCGCTCGGTGGCCAACCCCGTGGGTCTCAACATCCTCTACCGGACCGGGCGCATGAACCAGGGCGCCGGCGGCGTCCCGAGCCTGCCGATCATCGACGCCCGCAACTACGCCGACAACACGGCCAACGTCCACCAGGAGATCAACGGCTACATCATGCGGGCCCGTCTGCAGCGCACCAACGGGACCTACGCCAACCAGGTGATGTTCCGCGCGAGCGGGGGGGCGAACGTTCAGCCGATGCAGGATGCGGCGCTGGATCTGATGGGCCAGTGGCTCGACGCGGTCAAGGCTGACCCCTCGTCTCGGAGCCCCGCCGAGAAGGTGATCGTCGACAAGCCCCCGGCGGCGGTCGACGCCTGCTGGATCGGCGGGAACCGAATCGACGAGCCGGCGGTGATCGGCGGCACGGGCCCCTGCCAGACGGCATACCCGCCGCACAGCCTCCCCCGGATGGTCGCGGGCTTGCCGATCGATTCATTCGTTGAGAAGTGTCAGCTCGAGTCGGTCGATCCCGCGGACTATGGATCCCCATCGCCCGCGCAGGTCACCCGACTGCACCAGGTCTTCCCGGACGGCGTCTGCGACTTCGGAAAGGCGGGGGTGGGGGAGCAACCTCTCGCCGGGACGTGGCAGTCCTTCGGCCCACCCCAGACGGTCACGGCGCTGAAGCGCCGTCTGAAGCTCGGAGTTCGCCGCACCGGCCGCGGGCTGCGGCTGACGGCTCGCCTCACCCCATGCCCCGAGGTCACCTGGCAGCGCATCACCTTCGAGCGCAGGCGCCGGCACCGCTTCCGGAAGATCAAGAGCCCGATCGCCGACGGGAAGAAGTGCTCGGCGAGCATCCGGGTGAAGTCAGGCGGAACCTTCCGGGCTCTCGCGAAGCCGATCACCGGCTACGCCCAGGCGCGCTCGAAGCGCCGCTAAGCGGGGCGGGTGGCCGCCAGGGCCGCTGCTACGGTGCCCGCCGGTGAAGGTCGTGGTCAACGTGGACGGCGGATCCCGGGGCAATCCGGGCGAGGCGGCGATCGCGGCGGTCGCCACGGACCCCGACGGAGAGGCGCTCGCGGAGCGCAGCGAGACGATCGGCGTGGCGACCAACAACGTCGCCGAGTACCGCGCCCTGCTGCTGGGGGTCGAGCTCGCCAAGCAGCTGGAGGCGGACGAGGCCGAGTTCGTGGGCGACTCGAAGCTGATCGTCGAGCAGGTGAAGGGCAACTGGAAGGTGAAGCAGGAGCACCTCCGCCCGCTCCACACCAAGGCGAAGGACGCCCTGCGCGAGCTGCCGAAGTGGTCGATTCGCCACGTCAAGCGCGACGAGAACATCCGCGCCGACGAGCTGCTCAACGAAGCGCTCGATGCGGGCTGATCTTCAGGCCCCGCCTATACTGATCGCCTCGCGCGGCTGTAGCTCAGCTGGCTAGAGCGTCTGCTTGCCATGCAGAAGGTCGTGGGTTCGAATCCCATCAGCCGCTTGCCTCGACTCATCCGCCCCCGGGCATGGAAGCCTCGCGGGGGCGTTTTCGTTCCCGGCGGTCGGGCCGCCACTGCTAGAGACCGGGCGAGTATCTGACGGCGTAGCCGGCGCCGGAGCGCATCGTCGCCCGCCAGCGCGGGCCAGAGCCCTGGTTCCACGATTCGCCCACGCTGGAGGTGTCGAACCGAAGGCCGGCGACGGTCATCCAGGCGTGTGACTTGTTGGCGTAGACGGTGATCCACTGGCCGGACCCGGGATAGCCCCAGTGCCGAAGCGCCCCCGACGCCATCGGATAGGGCAGCAGCCCGGCGGCGTGCAGGACATAGCTGACCGCACCGGAGCAGTCGTATCCATTCGACTCCCAGTTGCCGTGTCCACCGCCCCAGACGTACGGCTTGGTGTGGATGCGGTTGGCGGCGTTGATCGCCTTGCGCACAGGCCGGGGTGCATTAGCCGGGACGCTCGCAGTCCCGTCGGGGAGGATCTGCGCGGTGTTCGCCTGGATCCGCGCCAGCCGGCGGGCCTTTTGCTCTCCGACGAGGTATCCGATCGCGGCGAGCTCCTGGCGGCCGGCCCAGCCGTCGACGTGCCAGCGGCGACCGCGCTCGAATCGGCGAAGGGACTTGTACGTGCCCCTGCCGTATGCCCCATCGGCGGCGGTGCGTTGCTTGAGGCGCGTCAGGTTGCGCTGGAGGACGCGGACGTCGGTTCCCCGCGTGTGCGGGCGCAGCGGCCGGGTGCCGTAGCGCACCTTCATCAGTCGGTGATGCCGCCTCTTGGCCGAGGCGGTGTCCGTGGTCAGCAAGGCCGTTCCGGTGAGGGCTGCGGCCAAGAGCAGGGCGGCGGTCGCTCGCGCCGCGCAGCGGGCTCGGGATGTCATGCGGTTGGACCTCTCTCTTTGTTGCGCTTCCGGGGTTAGCTGCCGGGCTCACGCGGAAGAGAGTCGCGTTACCCCGTCTCGATGACGGCGATTCGCCCCTGGGACTTGGGTCCCCCGGCCGCCGCGCCTGTCGCGCGACGGTTCAGCTAGGCCTGTATTTCCAGGGGAAGAGAACCCGCCCGCCGGTCCGCGGTCGCGCTCCGGCGAGCTCGGACGTCAGGAAGCGGACGTTGCGACCCCAGCGGGCGCGACCGAGGGGGAGATCGGTTGTTCTCCTCCCTGATGGCAATCGCATCTGACCGAAACGGCGCCCGCGGCCTCCTGGCCTCGCTCGCCTTGCTTGTCCTCCTGGGGCTTACGGCGGGACTGCTTGCCTCCCGCGCCTCGGGCGCGCAGGTTCTCGGCGCCGCCAAGATGCCGAAGGCGAGCTGCCCCGACAATTGCTTGGTCGAGGCGAAGGTCACGGGCTTTCAGCTCTCGGTCGGGGGCAGGAAGGGGGCCTTCAGGGCTCCGAATCCGGGTCGGATCCTCGCCTGGTCCATCAGGCTCGGCAGGCCGGCCGGCTCGGACATCCGCTTCTTCAATCGCGAGTTCGGCCCATCGTCGGCCCGCCTCGCCGTCCTGAAGCCGGTCCGCGTCAGGCCGAGGAGCCCTTCCGGTACGCGCTGGAAGCGAGGGAAGCTCAAGTACCGCCTGCTGCGCCAGGGCCCCGTCGTGAATCTCAAGCCCTTCTTCGGGCAACGGGTCACCTTCGTCCTGCCGCATCGGCTCAAGATCGGCAAGGGCCAGATCGCCGCGCTGACCATTCCCACCTGGGCCCCCGTCTTCGCCGCCGCCGAGCCGGTGAGCTCGCGCTGGCGCGCGAGCCGGGCGCCAAAGCGGGGCGGCTGTCTCGTCAACGGAACTCGCGCCAACATCGACAGCGGCGCGCCGCAGCAGCAACCGCGCTCCCTTCGCGCCTACCGCTGCACTTATCAGGGAACCCGGTTGCTCTACTCGGCCACCTTCGTCCCGAGCAAGCACCGGCGCTGAAGCTCGGCGGGACTCGGATTAAGCTGAGGAGCCGAGCCGGCTTCGTACGGCGGCTCGCCCGGCGCCTTGGCGGAGTGGCTACGCAGCGGCCTGCAAAGCCGTTTACACCGGTTCGATTCCGGTAGGCGCCTCTCGGTGGCGCTAGGGGAGTGGGCACTGATCGCGAGTGTCGTCTCGCCCGGCTATGGTCCGGCTTGCTGGCATGCTCACCCTGGTTCTCCACCCGATCATGGCGGACGGTCGTAGACTGACCGCATCGCAAGTCTGAGACGTGTCGTACAAGAGCAGGGTGTGACGGGGGTATGGCGCCGGATCAGCCAGCGGCTGCGGAGCCTCGTCTACCTCGACGAGGAACACATCTGGTACACGCTCGACCTCACAGAGATCGAACAGCTCCCGCTGGCCGAGGGTTATGTGCTCGAGCCCGCAACCGATGCCGACCTGGACCTGGTCAGTGCACTGAGCGGGAGCTCGACGGATGACATCGAGGAGAATCGCTCCCGCGGCGCCCAGCCATGGCTCGTCAAGCAGGACCGTGATCCTGCCTTCGTTTGTTGGATCTTTCCTCAGACAACACCGGTGCGGGCGGCGGCCGATCGCTGGCTGGAATTGCCGTCGCGCGTCGCGTGTCTAGAGGACTCCTTCACAAGCGCCTCGCACCGCGGGCGCGGCATCGCCGGCGCGGCCTGGACCAAGATTGCGCACGGGCTATCCGGGGACGGATTCGAGGTGCTGATCACCAAGGTCGACGTCGAGAATGCTCCGTCCAGGAAGGCGGTGGGTAAAGCCGGATTCCGGGAGGCGTGCCTGATGCGGCTGCGCCGTCGGGGCTCGCGTGAAACCGTCACGGTCGAGAAGCTGCCCATCGAGCTGACTCCGAAGGAGCGAAGCGTTGCCACCGAGCTCCAGCAGAGGCTGGAGCGCTCCTAGCGGGATCCGGTCGGGACCACTGGGCAGCCGCCCGTAGGATCGGCCGGTGCTTCTGATCGGTGCGATCGCGCTTGCATTGCTAGTCCTGCCGCCCGGATGGGGGATCGCGCTGGTGACGGCGGCTGCGGTGATCGAGCTAGGTGAGGTCGGCTTCTGGATCCGGTTCCTGCGGCGCTATCGGATTGCGACCGGCAAGGAGGCTCTGATCGGGGCCTCGGCCGAGGTGATCCAGGCGTGCGATCCGCGGGGGCGGGTCCGCTTCCGCGGCGAGATCTGGTACGCCGAGTGCGAAAGCGGGGCGGGGGTTGGGGCTCGAGTGAGGGTGACGGGCGTCCACGGCCTCACTCTGCGCGTGGAGCGGGAATCCGATTGATCCGCAGGTTTATGTGAACACGGATCCGGGACGGGGGTCCAACACGGAAAAGGGCCCCGGCGAGGGGGCCCTTTTGTTCCGAAAGGACGTGCCGCCGGCGAATCTGAGCTTCAGCCGGCCCGTCGGTCCTTCAAGTCTTATGGGCTCAATGTCGGCCGTCCGGTGGCCTGACTTGAGCCTGTCAGGAGAAACTAACACGAGTCCTCGCGAGAGGTTGCAGTTCTCGGTTGGATTGCGGGCAATTTTGCGAAGACTGCGGATTTCCCACAACTACGGAATCCGTGAGCAACCGCTCGTAGACATTGGCCGCCCAGCCAGGATAGGATGCCAGCGTGCGCTACCTGATCACTGGCGGATCCGGGTACATCGGCGGCCGGCTCACCGACGAGCTCTCCGCTCGCGAGGAGACCGAGAAGATCGTCGACGTCGATCTCCGCCCGCCGCCCCGCAGCTGGCCGAAGCACGAGTTCGTCAAGGCGGACATCCGCGATCGCAAGCAGATGCGCGCCCTGCTCGAGCGCCACGAGATCGACGCGCTGATTCACCTCGCCTTCGTTCTCAACCCGATCCGCGACGAGGCGAAGATGTACGACATCGATGTGAACGGCACCCAGGCTGTCCTCCAGGCGGCCCAGGATGCCGGCATCAAGCAGGTGCTCCAGACCTCATCGGCGACGGCATACGGCGCGTTCCCGGACAACCCGAAGCCGATCGCCGAGGACTGGCCCGTCCGGGGCGCCCCCGACTTCTCCTACGCGAAGCACAAGGCCGACTCGGATCGCGTCGCGCAGCTCTGGGCCCTCAACAACCCGGACGCCGTGATGACCATCGTCCGGCCCTCGATCGTCTTCGGCCCGAGCGTCGACAACTACATCGTCCGCGCCTTCGGCAACAACCCCTTCGTCCCGATCCTCGACGGAGTTGACGAGGAGTTCCAGCTCGTGCACGAGGACGACGTCGTCTCGGCGCTGATCGCGCTGATCGACGGGAAGCACGCGGGGGCGTTCAACCTCGCGGGCGACGGCCTGCTGACCTGGGGACGGGCGGCGGAGATCGTCGGCAAGAAGACGCGCAACCTGTCGCTGAAGAACATGAAGCGCTTCAACAACGCGATGTGGAAGCTCCACGTGCCGCGCACCGAGGCGCCGGCGGGCAACCTCGACTTCATCCGCTACCCCTGGGTCGTGTCGACCGAGAAGCTCAAGACGACCGCCGGCTGGCAGCCGAAGTACGACACGCTCGAGACGTTCAAGATCACCATGCGCGCCAAGGGGCTCCTCCCCGAGGCGACCGCCACCGTTCAGGCGCCGACGGCGCCTGTCGCGTAGCCGTCGCCAGCCGCTAGATTTCTCGTCCCAGGGCGCATAGCTCAGTTGGGAGAGCGCCGCCTCGACAAGGCGGAGGTCGCTGGTTCGAGCCCAGCTGTGCCCACTAGGAGTAGGTGTCCCAGTACTGCAACTCGGGCAGCGGATCGTATGCCGCGCCTCCCACGTACCAGCCGGGGGCGCTCCAGCGCTCGAAGTGCAGGTGGCATCCCTGGGCGTCTCCGGTCTCGCCGACCTTGCCGATCTGCTGGCCCGCAGTGACGCCGGTCCCGACGGGCGCCCAGCTCGGGGCCTTCAGGTGCATGTAGACCGCATCCGTGCCGGTGAGCAGGCCGTGGATGACGACGTAGTAGCCGGCCCCGCCGGCTTGGTAGGCGTTCACCTTGACCTCGCCCTTCTCGAAGGCGTAGAGCTTCTCCCCGCATGACGCCGGGAGGTCCTGTCCCTGGTGGACGTGGCCCGAGCGCGGGGCGCCGAAGCGGGAGCCGGAGCCTCCGTAGGTGTGTGGCCCCGGGACCGGGAACTGGTGGAGGTGCATGCCGAACGGCTGAGTCTGGCCTCCGCTGACCGTGGCGCTGGCCGTGCCGGCGTCTGCGAGCTTCATCCGGTAGATGGCGTCACCAGCGACGCCGCCGGCGGAGTTCATCCCGTTCCAGGCGACTGACTTCGAAGCGGCGCCGGTGAAATCGATTGCGATCGTCTGCACGAGGTTGCCGTCGGGATCAAGCACCTTGACCTTGGCGCTCCCGGCCTTTCGTGCGCTCAGCTGCAGCGTGGGCAGGACGTAGCCCTGGATGAAGTAGCCGCCCGTCACGCGCCTCTTCGCCAGCAGCTTCTTGATGCGCTTCGCATCCTTCTTCGAGATCGCGCCGTTGATCGCCCAGCCGTGCTGGCGCTCGAACGCCTTGACGCTCTTGTACGTGCCCTTGCCGAAGACACCGTCGATCGAAGTCGCGACCCCGAGGCGGCTGAGCGCGCGCTGCAGGTAGCGGACGTCCTTGCCTTTCGCACCCTTCGCGAGGGGGCGCGCGCCGAAGCGCCAGACATGGTGCTTGCCCTTCGGCGCAGCGCTGGCGGGCGCCGCCGGCGCTGGCACCGCGACCAGCGCAAGCGCCACTACGGCGCACGCAAACGACCTGGGTCTGCCCATTCCCATTGGCTCTCTCAACTGGTGTACGGCGCCCGAGTTGCGCATCCCTGCAAGCTGGGTGCCAGCGCCCAACGCGCTCGCCCCTTCTGTTACCCGACATAGACTGGTGCGGTGCCCGAGTCGGACGAATCCGAGCGCCTCGACAAGGTTTACGCGGGCTACGCGGATGACCAGCGCAAGAACCGTCTCTGGGGCCTCGACAATCCCGGGAACGCGGAGATCCGCGCCGCCCTGTTGGAGCGAGTCCTGGCCACGGTTGCGGACCGGCTTGACAAGGACGTCGAGATCCTCGACATGGGATGCGGATCGGGCTGGTGGCTGGACGTCTTCAGGGAGCGCGGGGTGGACCCCGCTCGGCTGCACGGGGTCGACGCGATCCCGGAGCGCATCACGGCCGGACAGGAGCATCTGCCCGACTCGGACCTGCGGGTGGGCGACATACGCCGGCTTCCCTACGGGGACGGCATCTTCTCTGTCGTGCTGATCGTCAGCGTGCTCTCGGACCTGCAGACCGAAGGGGACGTCGACGCCGCTCTACGAGAGGCCGTCAGGGTGCTGGAGCCCGGGGGGATCCTGCTCGTCTACGAACCACGGCTGCCGAATCCGTTGAACAGCAAGGTTCGCCGGATCTCGAGGCGCACCCTGGAGCGGACGCTCGGGTCCGACTGGGCAGGGACCCGGCTCACCGTGCTCCCGCCACTGTCCTACCGTCTCGGATCTCTCGCTCCGAAGGTGTACCCGAAGCTCGCCAGGATCCGGCCGCTTCTCAGCCACCGCCTGGTCGAGTACCGGAAGTAGCGCACGCCGCGTTTAGCATCAGCGGAATGTCAGCGGACCAAGTGAGGGTGAAGCTGCCAGACGGCTCCGAGCTTGAGCTCGAAAGCGGAGCATCGGGCGCCGATGCTGCAGGCGCGATCGGCCCGGGGCTGGCTAAGGCTGCGCTCGCTCTCAAGGTGGACGGCGAGCTTCGCGACCTGTCGGCGCCGGTCGAGGACGGGGAGCGGATCGAGATCGTCACCGACAAGAGCCCCGAGGCATTACAGCTGATCCGCCACGACGCCGCGCACGTCCTGGCGGAGTCGGTACTGGACATCTGGCCCGAGGCGAAGATTTCGATCGGGCCGCCGATCGACAATGGCTTCTACTACGACATCGATTTCCCGGACGGCAGCCCCGGCGAGGAGGACCTGGCCCGGATCGAGGAGCGGATGGCCGAGCACGTCAAGGCAGATGAGCCATTCGAGCGGCGCGAGCTGCCCGCCACCGACGCCATCGAGCACTTCCGCGAGCAGGGTCAGGACTACAAGGTCGAGCTGATCGAGGACCTGATCCGCGATGAGGGCGCCGAGACCGTCTCGCTTTACCGGAACGGTGTGTTCGAAGACCTCTGCCGCGGCCCGCATGGCCCATCGACCGGCCGCATAGGAGCCTTCAAGCTGACCTCGCTGGCCGGGGCCTACTGGCGCGGCGACGAGACGCGCCAGATGCTGACCCGCGTCTATGGGACGGCGTTCCTCGACAAGAAGGAGCTGGAGCAGCATCTCGAGCGCCTCGAGCAGGCTCGCGAACGCGATCACCGCAGGCTCGGTCCCGAGCTCGACCTCTTCCAGTTCCGGCCCGAGGCGCCCGGAATGCCCTTCTGGTTGCCGCAGGGAACCGTGTTGCTGCGCCTCATCCAGGCGGAGGTGCGCAATCAGCTCGACGCTCGCGGCTATGAGGAGATCAAGACTCCGCAGGTCCTCGACGTCGAGCTCTGGCACCGCTCCGGGCACTGGGACAACTACAAGGAGAACATGTTCTTTACGGCGCTGGCTGAGCGGGAGGGGAAGGGCGAGGAGCGCCAATACGCGCTCAAGCCGATGAACTGCCCGGGGGCCTGTCTCGTCTTTGCCTCCGGCCGGCACTCGTACCGTGAGCTGCCTCTCCGCCTCGCCGAGTTCGGACTGGTGTCGCGCTACGAGCGCGAGGGGGTCCTGCACGGACTGCTCCGAGTTCGCGCCTTCACCCAGGACGACGCCCACGTTTACTGCACGCTCGATCAGGTGACGGACGAGGTCGACTCGATTTGCGCCGGCATCGACGAGCTCTACGAGCGCTTCGGGTTCGACGAGGTCCGCGTCGAGCTCTCAACCCGCCCCGATAAGTCGATCGGAACCGACGAGCAGTGGGAGCGCGCTGAGGGTGCGCTCCGCGAGGCGCTCGAGCGCCAAGGCCGTGAGTACGACGAGAGTCCCGGCGAGGGCACCTTCTACGGGCCAAAGATCGACTTCCACATCACCGATGCCCTCGGGCGTTCCTGGCAGTGCGGGACCTGCCAACTCGACTTCCAAATGCCTGAGCGCTTGGAGCTCCACTACACCGGCCCCGACAACGCGGAGCACCAGCCGGTGATGATCCACCGCGCGCTCCTCGGGTCGATGGAGCGCTTCGCAGGCATTCTGATCGAGCACTACGGCGGACGATTCCCGCTCTGGCTGGCGCCGGTGCAGGCCGTCATCCTGCCCGTGGCGGACCGGAACAACGACCGCGCCACGCAGCTCGCCGAGGAGCTCAAGGTCGCGGGCTTCCGGCCCGGGTGGACGACCGCACCGAGTCGGTCGGCAAGAAGATCCGCGATGCCGAGCTCTCCAAGGCCCCCTACATGCTCGTGGTCGGTGACAAGGAGGCCGAGTCGGGCACGGTCTCGGTCCGCCATCACGGTGACGGTGACCTGGGAGCGATGGCTCTCGATTCGCTGATTGCGCGAATGAGTGAAGAAGCGGGTAACTAGGCGTCTATACTGGCGGCAATGCCGGGCACCCACACCACGACGCGCATCTAAGCGCCCCGTGCCCGCCTCATCGATCCAATCTCGCCCATCTCCTTCTTGACGCTCTACCTCATGCGCAGCTAGTGGCGGTCTCCCGCTTCGACCGCCGTCCGCCCGAGCGCGATTCCACTCGTATCAACGAGCGGATCCGCGTGCCCGAGGTTCGCCTGATCGACGAGAACGGCGAGCAGGTCGGCATCGTGGCGACCAACGAGGCGCTGGAGCGGGCACGCGAGCGCGACCTGGACCTGGTCGAGGTGGCGCCGAGCTCCAAGCCGCCCGTCTGCCGCATCCTCGATTACTCGAAGTACAAGTACGAGCAGGAGCAGAAGGCCAAGCAGGCCCGCAAGCACCAGCAGCAGACCAACGTCCGCGAGATCAAGCTGCGCCCCAAGATCGCCCAGCACGACTACGAGACCAAGCGCGGCCACGTCGAGCGCTTCCTGAAGCAGCACGACAAGGTGAAGGTGACGATCATGTTCCGCGGACGCGAGCAGAGCCACCCCGAGCGTGGCCGGATGCTGCTCGATCGGCTGTTGGAGGACGTCTCGGAGATAGGCGTGCTGGAGCAGCCGCCTCTCCAGGAGGGCAGGAACATGACGATGCTGCTGGGCCCGGCGCGCGGCGCGGGCCAAGAGAAGGAAGCGGCTGCTTCCTAGAGGTCACGCTCACGACACCGGCGGTGCCACCCGGATCAGGAGCAGGCCGTTCTCGTTTCGGACGACCGGGCCTATCGTCCGAATCTCGGCGGGGCTCAGTGTGGCGTCCGCCGCCTGGTCACGATCCAGAAACACGAACTTGACGTCATAGCGGGCGAGGATGGCGCGCCTCTCAGCCTTCGAGGTGGAGGAGGAGAAGAAGCTCCTGACATCAGCCTGCCGACGTAGATGATCGTGAACGAACGCCTGCGGGTTGTTGTACGCGACGACCTTTCCGCCGTACACCGGGATGCCCCGGCCAGTCCGCAAGCCGGCGAGGGTCACCGCGTCACGATCGGTTCCGCGGAATATGGCGGCGTAGTCCGGGAACCTGTCCGTGCCCTGATCCTCATCGACGGTTACCCCAGGCCGAGCGTGTTCGAGGCCGGAGCGCATGTTGACCAGCTCGACGACCAGGAGCAGAGATGCCGCGATCGCCAGGCCCACCCGAGCCACGCGACCGAGCTCTCCGGACTCAGCCCCGGTCTCCAGGTTCGCCGCGAAGTCGCCCAGCAGGATGAACGCGACAATGAACTCGAAGCTGATGGTCCGGCCCCAGTTCCAGTGCTCTGAGATGGCTCCGTAGGCGTAGAGCAGTGCGTAGAGAACCGCGAGCAGGGAAATTGGGTCTCTCGGATCCCGGCGGAGCCGTATCCATACGAGCGGAACCACGAGGATGAGCGGGGTGGCCTTGGTGGCGACGCCGTCGTAGATGAACTTGTTCGTCTGGTCATAGAGCCCGACGTTGTCGGTGAACAGGCTGACAAGGGAGAAATAGGGCCAGACGAGGGCCAGGGCGATCGATCCGGCGACCGTCGCTGCGGTGGCGACCAGCACTCTCCGTTCTGTTGACCGGTTCCGTAGCGAGACCACGCCAAGCGCCGGATAGACGAAGCTCGCGGAGACCGGATGAGTGATCGTGCCGACCGCGGCGAGCAGGCCGACGAGCACCAGGGCCCAGAGGCTTCCATCGCGTCGAAGCCAGCGATCGAACAATGCGACCGCGAAGAAGGAGGTCATGATGGCGAACGTGGCGGGGTAGCTCAACACGAACCCAATCGAGTTCAGGTTGAGCAAGCCGCTTGCCTCCCAGGGCGACCAACCGTATAGAAGCAGGAGAAACAGGAGCGCGTAGAAGGGCGCGTTCCCTCGTGACGTGAAGACGCGTACGAACAGCCGAAGGCCAACCAGCAGCAGAACCAGGTTGACCAGCCCCGCCACCTCGAGGGTGTTGACTGCGCTCAGTCCGGTGGCCCGCGAAACCAATCCGAGCAGGAGTGGATATGGAGCAAAGTCAAGGTGGGGGTCGTCTAGAGCGAACAGTGGATGGTTCGGATCAAACGGCGCCCGGGCGAGCTCGCGGACGGCAGCCGCGTGCTCCCAGAAATCGCCGACCCAGGCCCCGTTCAGGGTCTGGCTGGTCACCAGGGCGACGACCGCTGCGGAGAGGACGAGATAGCGGTGGCGGTTGAGCGAGCTCAACCTGGGCAGTCTTTCGTGTTTTGGGCGGACGTGGCTGTTTGGTGAAGTGAGGAGACGCCCCTCAAGGGCCGAGGGCATCTCCACCACCGTTCAGCTCGAGGTACATCCTCAACCTGTCCACAACCCCCATGAGGCGGCCGGGCTAGACGGCTTGACGGCGTAGTTCTGATTTGCCGCATCGACGTACTGTGGGTCTGCGTTGGAAAGGTTGTCGTGGAAGTTGTTGCCACCGTAGGTCTGGAACACGTACCCCGGCTCGAAGCCTCCGTTGTCGTAGAAGACGCCCCGCAGGTTGGTAAAGACGTTGTGGTAGATGTTGTTCCCGGAGCCGTCACAGAAGCAGCCGACCCCGGTTCCGTCGATGACGTTGTTGAAGACCTGGTTGTTGCTGGGGTCGGAGTAGAGCTGAATCCCTGCGCCGCAGCCCCTGGTGTGATCCCCGCCGCCGGTGCCGTAGGAACACGGCCCATTCCAAATCCAGTTGTTGGCGATGGTCCCGTTCGAGGCGTGGTCGTAATAGATGCCGTGGTCGAACTGGTTGCAGGAACCGAAGTCGTGAATCTTGTTGTAGGTGATGACGACTCCAGTGACGGTGGTATTCCAGGCGACCCCGATGCCGTTGTCTCGCTGAGCGAGTGGTGCGTTCTGGGCCGTGACCTCGTTGTGCGTGAAGGTCACGTTGCTCGCCTCAATGTCCACACCCTCCGCCGCAGTGGTGCTGCAACCCGTGTGCTGAGTGCGACCCTGAATGAGGTTCAGATCCCACTTGATGTTGCTCAGGGTGAGATTGCTCGCGTGGATTTCGAAGTAGCCGTGAATGACCGGGGACGCTCCGTTAGCGGCGGTGATCGTCGCCGGATGCCCCACCGTCCCGCCCTTGGTCAGGTCCAGGCGGGAGGTAGAGGAGCCGTAGTCGCCGGTCGTCAGGCAGCCCCTCTTGTCCGCTGAGAGGGCCGCGTCTAGACGGGCCACGTTGCGGAAGGGAGCCGCTGCGGTTCCGGGGTTCGAGTCATCGCCGCTCGGGGAGGCATAAAAGTCACATCCGGTGGGGGGAGGCGGGGGTGGAGGGGGCGGAGGAGGAGTCGTGGTTGTAGGGGGCGGAGAAGTCGTGGTGGTCGGAGGAGGACTTGTGGTCGTCGGAGGAGTCGTCGTCAGGAAGTGGGTGGTCGTCGAAGGAGACGTGGTGGTGCCGCCGCCGGATCCGCCCGGGCGCTTGCAGGGGCGCGAGCGCGGGGCCACTGCCTTCGCGTTGGCCGACCGGTTGCGCTTCTGGCGGGTCCTCGGCTTCAGCTTCGGCTTCACGCAGGTCGTCCGGTACTGGCGGTTGGAGGGGCCCGCGGGCAGGACGCTCGAGGCCGCGGCCGCAACAGTCGCGCCGAGCGTTGCGCAGGCGGCGATGACACCGAGCAGTGCCAGCTTCCGCAACGGTCCCATTGTCCGTGTCATGTGGTTCATCCCCGGTCAGATCGGTCCCCGGGGGCGATTGCCGAGAAATGAGGAGAGCGATGGACGCGCTACGCATGAGTGTGAAACTGACCGATTGGACGATCGTCGGGGTCGCGTGCCTGGAGATCACCGCGCCGCGGGCGGAAAAGCGCCCCCTAGCGTTGTGGCGCGGTTTAAACGGACGGCGCTCTCGGGCTCCGATCGAGCGCCGGGTGCCCCAGGCGTCTGCTTCAATGCAACGTCCCGATGCCGAAGATGAAGACCCACTCCGGCGCCAAGAAGCGCTTCCGCAAGACCGCCAAGGGCAAGCTGCGCGGCAGGCGTGCCTACTCGAGCCACATCCTCGAGAAGAAGTCGCCCGCGCGGAAGCGGCGCTTTGGGCGGCCCTCGGAGATCTCCGAGGCAGATCGCAAGCGGGTCAACAAGCTGCTCGTGAAGGGCGGTCGCTGATGCCGCGCGCCACGAACGCCGTCGCGCGGAAGAAGCGCAAGAAGAAGGTCCTCGGTCGGGCCAAGGGCTACTTCGGGCGCAAGCACTCGAGCTACCGGTTCGCGAACGAGCAGGTGATGCGCTCGGACGCATACGCCTATCGCGACCGGCGCGCCCGCAAGCGTGACTTCAGGCGGCTCTGGATTACCCGGATCAACGCCGCCGCCCGGCAGGAGGGCATGAGCTACTCGCAGCTGATCCACGGCCTCCAGAAGGCCGAGGTCGACGTGAACCGCAAGATGCTCGCCGACATCGCCGTCAACGACCCCGATGGCTTTCGCCGATTTGTGGAACTCGCCCGGGAGGCTGCCGCCGCTTAGCCGATGGCAGCCAGAGCAGGTTCCCCGGGCGGTCCGCGAAGCGGCCGCCTTTTTCATTTGAGGACCCGACCAGATGATCACCAGCCCACAAAACGAGAAGCTCAAGCTGATCCGCCGCCTCGGCCGGCGCCGGAACCGCGAGCGCGAGGGCCTCTTCGTCACCGAGGGAGAGGACCTGCTCGCCGCCGGGCGAAGTGCCGGCGTGGAGCCCGTCGAGTTGCTGACCGCGGCCGGCGAGGGGCTGGGCGGCACCGAGGTCGAGCCTGCGCTGCTCGCCCAGGTGTCGAAGCTCGGCTCCGGCACCCGCGCGATCGGCGTCTGGAGGGAGGACTGGGCGGATCGGCCGGTCGCGCCCTGCGTCTATCTGCACGGGGTCTCGGATCCGGGCAACGTCGGCACGGTGATCCGGACGGCCGATGCGCTGCTCGGCGGGTCGGTCGTGCTCGGTCCGGGCTGCGCCGATCCATACGGGGCCCACGCCGTCCGGGCGAGCATGGGGGCGGTCTTCGCCGAGCCGCTTGTGCGGACGGGCATCGAGGCCACGCCGGCGCCCGCGGGCGGCGCTGGTCGCGCACGGAGGCGATCCACTCGAGGCCCTCGCCGGGGCCGTGACGCTCTGCCTCGGGGCCGAGCGCGAGGGGCTGCCGGCCGAGGTCGAGGCCCAGTGTGAGGTTCGGGTGACGATTCCGGTCCGTGAGAGAGCCGAGTCACTGAACGTCGCCGCGGCGGCGGCCATCGCGCTCCACCGGATAGCGTCCGAGGCGACGCATGGTTGAGCGCATCGAGGAGATCCGGAACGAGGCTGCTGAGGCGATCGGCAATGCGTCGACGACCGCCGAGCTCGAGGAGCTGCGGGTCCGGTTCCTGGGCCGCAAGGCCGAGCTCACGCAGATCCTCCGGGGGATCTCCGGGCTGCCTGCGGAGGAGCGCGGCCCGGTCGGCAAGTCCGGCAACGAGGCACGGCGCGAGCTCGAGGGGCTCTTGGAGTCGAGGAGCGTCGAACTCGACGCAAGCGAGCTCGGAAAACGCCTAGCCGAGGACGCCATCGACGTCACGCTGCCCGGCGCCCCGCTGGCGCCGGTGGGCGCCCAGAACCCGCTGATCCGCACCCAGCGGGAGATCGAGGACATCTTCGTGGGCCTCGGCTACCGGGTGATGGACGGGCCCGAGATGGAGCTCGACTACTACAACTTCACGGCCCTCAATCACCCGCCCGGCCACCCCGCCCGGATGGCGCAGGACACCTTCTACGTCGATCCGTCAACGCTCAGAGGCGATCTCCGCATTCCCTCGAACGGCGACGAGCTGCCCCCGGGCCCGGAGGACGTGGTCCTGCGAACTCACACCTCGCCGATGCAGGTGCGCTCGATGGAGTCTCAGCCGCCGCCGATCTTCATCGTGGTCCCCGGGCGCTGCTACCGCTCCGACCCCTTCGACGCCACCCACAGCCCGATCTTCCATCAGGTCGAGGGCCTGGCCGTGGGCCCGGACATCACCCTTGCGGACCTGAAGGGCACGCTCGACGAATTCGCTCGCGCGATCTTCGGCCCCGAGCGCGAGACGCGCTTCCGGCCCGGCTTCTTCCCCTTCACCGAGCCGAGCGTCGAGGTCGACGTCTCCTGCTTCCGCTGCGGCGGCAGCGGTGAGCTGCCGGACGGCTCGCGCGACCCGCTCTGCAAGGGGATCGGCTGGATCGAGATCCTCGGCGCGGGGATGGTCGATCCAAACGTCTACGGCTTCGTCAGCGACTCCGGCTACGACCCGGAGGAAATCCAGGGATTCGCATTCGGAATGGGCATAGAGCGGATCGCGATGCTCAAGTACGGCGTCCCCGATCTGCGCAAGTTCTTCGAGAACGACGTCCGCGTGCTGGAGCAGTTCCGATGAGGGCCCCCGACTCGTGGCTGCGAGCCTACTGCGACCCGAAGCTCTCCGTGGAGGAGCTGGCGGATGAGCTGGCCATGCACTCGATCGAGGTCGAGCGCATCACCGACGTCGGCGCGCCCTCGTCCCGACGCTTTCGTCGTGGGCAAGGTGCTCTCGGTCGAGAAGCATCCCGATGCCGACAAACTCAGCGTCTGCCAGGTGGACGCCGGGGACGGCGGCAGGACCATCGTCTGCGGCGCGCCCAACGTGGCCGAGGGCCAGACCGTCCCGGTTGCGCTGCCGGGGGCGGTGATGCCCGACGGGACGAAGCTCGGCAAGGCGAAGCTCCGCGGCGTCGAGTCGAACGGGATGATTCTCTCCGAAGCGGAGCTCGAGCTCGGCGACGACGCCGCCGGGATCGCTGTGCTGGAGAACGGATGGTCGCCTGGCACGCCGCTCGGCGAGGTGATCCCGGTCTCCGATCCGGTGATCGAGCTCGAGCCGACCTCCAACCGGGTCGACTGCTTCGGCATCTACGGGGTCGCGCGAGAGGTCCATGCGATCACGGGCGAGTCCCTGGCCTCGCCGCCCTGGGACGGGGACGCCGAGGCGACCGGTGAGGGTTCGGTTGAGGACTACGCCTCGGTGACCGTCGAGGTCCCCGAGCTCTGCCCGCGGTTCACGGCACGGGTCTTCACTGACGTGGAGATCGGGCCGTCGCCCCTCTGGCTCAAGGCGCGGCTGATCGGCGCGGGGATGAGGCCGATCAACAACGTCGTCGACATCACCAACTACGTGATGCTGATGACGGCGCAGCCGCTCCACGCCTTCGACCTCGACAAGGTCCCGGACGGGACGCTGATCGTCCGCACGGCGAAGCCGGGCGAGAAGATGACCACGCTCGACGACGTCGAGCGGACCTTCGACGAGGACGCTGTGCTGGTCTGCGACCGCAACGGCCCCTCCGGCATCGCCGGGATCATGGGCGGCCAGGTCTCGGAGGTGTCCGATCAGACGACCCAGGTGCTTCTCGAGGTCGCGACCTGGAACGGGGTCAACATCCTCCGCACCTCGCGCAAGCTCGGCCTGCGCACGGACGCCTCGAACCGCTTCGAGAAGCAGCTGCACCCGGAGCTGGCGCTTCGCGCCCAGCGGATCGCCTCGCAGCTGATGGTCGAGCTCGGCGGGGCCAAGCTGGTCCCGGGGACGATCGACGAGGCGGCCGACGTCCCCGAGCCCCACCGGCTCCGCCTGCGCCACGAAAGGGTCGCGCGCTTGCTCGGCATGGAGATCTCGCCTGAGGCGTGCGTCGAATACCTGGAGCGGCTCGACTTCGAGGTAGACCGCGACGGTGACGACCTGGAGGCGACCGTGCCCCTCCATCGCCACTACGACGTGACGCGGGAGGTCGACCTGATCGAGGAGGTCGGGCGGATCCACGGCTACGCGAAGAACCTGCCCGCGTCCCTGCCGTCGACGAGCGGCCAGGCCGGCCGGCTCACCCGCGAGCAGCGCCTGCGCCGCCGTGCGGAGGACGCGATGCGCGATCTCGGCTTCGACGCTGTTGTCGACCTCAGCCTCACTGACCCGGGCCTGGCGGGGAGGCTCCGGATTCCGGATGGCGACCTGCGGGCGGAGCCGATTCGCGTCTCCAACCCGCTGTCGGCCGAGCACTCCGTCGAGCGGACCGCCGTGATCGGCTCCCTCCTTGACGCCGCGAGCTACAACCGCGCCCACGGTGCCGAGCGCGTCGCGCTGTACGAGTCCGGGCGGGCCCACCTGCGCGAGGGCAGCTCGCCGCTGGAGGGGGTGCTCGCCGGCAAGTTCGTCGGCAAGCGCCCGGCGCCGGCGTACGAGCCCTGGCGGATCGCGTCGATCGCGGCGGGACCGCTGCGTCCCGGCTCCTGGCGCGGCGACGAGGTGGCGGCGGACTTCTATTCCGCCAAGGCCGTGCTGGAGGCGCTCGCGCGGCAGCTGGGCACCGACGTCGATGTCGTGCCCGGGGAGGAGCCCTTCCTGCATCCCGGCCGCAGCGGCCGCGTCCTCGTCGAGGGCGAGGAAGTGGGCTGGGTCGGCGAGATCCACCCGCTGGTCTGCCGCGAGTGGGACCTGGAGTCCGCCGCCGGCTTCGAGGTCGACCTGGCCCCGCTGGTCGCCGCCTCGCCGGTCGGCGAGGAGTCATACGAGGACGTGATCACCTTCCCAGCCGTCAACCAGGACGTGGCGGTGGTCGTCGACGACTCCGTCCCGGCGGCCGAGGTCCGCTCAGCGGTGCTCGAGGGCGGCGGCGAGCTGCTGCGCTCCGCGGAGGTCTTCGACCTCTATCGCGGCGAGCAGGTGGGCGCGGGGCGCAAGAGCCTGGCGCTGCGGCTCACCTTCCGGGCCGCCGACCGGACGCTCACCGACGAGGAGGTGGCCGAGCGGCGCAAGGCCATCGAGGCCGCCGTCGAGAAGGTCGGAGGGTCGCTCCGTGAATAGGGTCCTGGTGGCCGGGGCGTCCGGGTACGCCGGGGCGCTCGCGGCCGAGCTGATCAGAGAGCATCCGAGCCTGGAGCTCGCGCGCGTCACGGCTCGGACCGACGCGGGCAAGCGACTGAGCGAGCTCTACCCGCAGTATGGAGTGGACCTTGTGCTCGAGGAGCCCGCGGCGGAGGACGGGGCGGACGTCGATGCAGCGATCGTGGCCTACCCGCATGGCGCTGCCGCGCCTGTCGTCTCCGCGCTGCGCGAGCAGGGGACGAAGGTGGTCGACCTCTCCGCGGACTTCCGCCTGCACGACCTGGACACCTACGGCCGCTGGTACGGCGAGCACGGGGCGCCCGAGCTGCTGGGCGACGCGGTCTACGGCCTCACCGAGCTCCACCGCGAGCAGATCGCCGGCGCCGACCTTGTCGCCAACCCGGGCTGCTATCCGACCGCGAGCATCCTGGCTCTCGCACCGCTCGCCGCGGAGGGACTGATCGAGGACGTCGTGATCGACGCCAAGTCCGGTGTCTCCGGCGCCGGCCGCGCCGCCGAGGAGGAGATGGCGATCGTCAAGGAGACCGACGACGCCAAGCCGTACAAGGTCGCCGGGCATCGCCACACGCCGGAGATCGCCCAGGAGCTGGCGGAGCTGGCCGGCGGAAATGGGGCGGGAGATCCCGCGGCGGGCCTGACCTTCGTTCCCCACCTGATGCCCTTCGACCAGGGCGAGCTGGTGAGCTGCTACGTGCGCACGGCCGCGCCGCTCGACGTCGCGCGTCTGCTCTCCCTCTATGAGGAGCGCTACGGAGACGAGCCCTTCGTGGAGGTCACCACCGAGCCACCGGGAGTCAGCGGAGTCCGTGGAACCAACCTCTGCCGCATCCATCTGGCGCTGAACGAGGCGTCGGGCCGGACGCTCGCCTTCGCCTCGATCGACAACCTCTGGAAGGGCGCTGCCTCCCAGGCGATGCAGAACCTCAACCTGATGCTGGGCCTTCCCGAGGGGAAGGGCATCTCATGAGCCCCGCGACTCAGACCTTCTTCCGCTCGCGCTGGGTGACGCCGCCGCCGGAATTCGAGCAGCTCGATCCGGCCGAGCTCGCGCCGGGATTTCGGGCGGCCGGCGTGGCCTGTGGGCTGAAGGGGGGCGCCGCGACCGATGTCGGGGTGCTGGCCTGCGACGTGGAAGATGTCAAGTCCGCATTGGCGCTCACCCGGAACGCGGCGGCCGCCGCGCCCATCCGGGTCTGCCGGCAGGAATGCGATGCAGGCGCGCTGCGTGCCGTAGCGGTCAATTCGGGCAACGCGAACGCCGCAACGGGAGAGCAGGGCTATCGCGATGCGCTCGCCATGCGGGACGCCGCGGCCGAGGCGCTCGGCGTAGAGCCCCGCACGGTGGCGGTCGCCGAGACCGGCACGATCGGGGTGCCGCTGGACATCGAGGCCGTCACCAGCGGAGTCCTCGAGGCGGTCCAGGGCCTCTCGGCGAGCGGCGGCGAGGATTTCGCCCAGGCGATCATGACCACCGACAAGGGCTCGAAGCGCTGCGCGATCCGGGCCGGCGAGGTGACGGTCTCGGCGCAGGCCAAGGGGGCCGGAATGATCGAGCCGGGCTTCGCGACGATGCTCTGCTTCGTCCAGACGGACGCCGTGATCGACGACCCGGACAAGGAGCTCCGCTCCTCGCTGGCGGATTCGATGGAGCGGATCACGGTCGACGGGCAGATGAGCACGAATGACACGGTCCTCCTGCAGGCGACCGGCTCGTCTGGCGCGGCCCTGCCGAGGGGCCTGCTGGAGGCCGTGCTGCTTCAGCTCGCCCTCGAGATCGTCGCTGACGGCGAAGGAGCGACCCGTGTCGGCCGCGCCGAGGTCACCGGAGCGAAGAGCCCCGAGGAGGCGGAGAGGGTGGCGAGGGCGATCGCCAATTCTCCGCTGGTGAAGACGGCGCTGTTCGGCAGGGATTCGAATTGGGGCCGGATTGCCCAGGCCGCCGGCATGGCGCTGGCTGGGGAGGAGCTCGAGGAGCTCGGCCCCGACCGCATCCAGGCGGCGGAGCTCGCCTCAGAGGGGGCGGAGGCTGAGCTGTCGGTCAACCTGGGCCGCGGCAGGGCGAGCGCCCACGTCTACTTCAGTGACCTGACCCACGACTACATCCGGATCAACGCGGAGTACACGACGTGACCAGCTCGGTCGAGACGCTTCTCGAGGCGCTCCCCTACATCAGGGAGTTCCACGGCCGCACGATCGTGATCAAGTACGGCGGCGCCGCGATGCGCGACGAGGAGCTGCGCGAGGCCTTCGCCCGCGACGTCGTCCTGCTCAAGTACGTCGGGATGAACCCGGTGATCGTCCACGGCGGCGGTCCCGAGATCACCCACTACATGGAGCGGATGGGCATGGAGGTCAAGTTCGTGGAGGGTCTGCGCGTCTCCGACGCTGAGACCGTCGAGGTGGCGAAGATGGTCCTGCTCGGCAAGATCAACTCGGACATCCTCACCAGGCTCAACCGGCACGGCCAGCCGGCGGTCGGGCTCGGCGGAGAGGACGGCTCCCTCTTCGAGGTCAGGCCGGTGGGGGCGTCCGCGGACGTCGGCTTCGTCGGCGAGATCACCAACGTGAACGTGGACGTGATCGATCACATCGCCGAGGACTACATTCCGGTGATCGCTTCCGTAGGCACCGACCGCGAGGGCGCCTCCTACAACGTCAACGCCGACGAGGCCGCGGGCAAGGTCGCCGCCGCGATGCCGGCGCACAAGGCGATCTTCCTGACCGACGTCGACGGCTGGCTGCGCGACCCCGACGACCCGGAGTCGCGCATCTCACAGGCGACGGCCGACGAGGTTCGCGGCCGCGCTCGACGGGGATCGAGGGCGGGATGCGCCCCAAGCTGCAGGCGTGCGTCGATGCGATCGCCGGCGGGGTGGAGGCGGCCCACATCGTCGACGGCCGACGGCCGCACACCCTCCTGCTCGAGCTCTTCACGGACGCGGGCATCGGGACCAAGATCACCGCATGAAGCTCGCCGATCTCCAGGAGCTGGAGTCGCGCTGGGTGATGCAGACCTATCCCCGCGCGCCGGTCGAGCTCGTCCGCGGGGAGGGCGCGCGCGTCTGGGACTCCGAGGGCAAGGAGTACCTCGACTTCCTCGCCGGAATCTCCGTCTGCTCCGTGGGCCACTGTCATCCCGATGTGGTCGAGGCCGTGCGGGAGCAGGTCGGCACCCTCACCCACACCTCCAATCTCTACCTGACCGAGGGAGGCGTCCGCCTCGCTCAGCGGCTCTGCGAGTCGAGCCTCGACGGCAGGGCGTTCCTCTGCAACTCGGGCACCGAGGCCAACGAGTGCGCGATCAAGGTGGTCCGCAAGCACGCCCACCGTCGGGGCATCTCGAAGCCGGAGATCGTCGTGCTGGAGGGCGCCTTCCACGGCCGCACGATGGGTTCACTCTCCGCGACGCCCGGTCTCGCAACGGACGAGAGCTTCACGCCGTATCTGCCGGGATTCCCCGCCGTGCCGCGCGACAACGTTGATGCGCTCCGGGCCGCGGTCGGCGACCGGACCGCCGCGATCATGCTCGAGCCGATCCAGGGGGAGACTGGCGTCCACGTCATCCCCGACGAGATGATCGTCGCGGCCCGCGAGCTCTGTGACGTCACGGGGGCGCTCCTCGTCTTCGACGAGATCCAGACCGGGATGGGGCGCACCGGCTCGCTCTGGGCCTACGAGCAGCTGCCGGCGCGACCGGACGTGATGACCACGGCGAAGGCGCTGGGCGGCGGTCTGCCGGTGGGAGCGTGTGTGACCAGTCCTCGGACGGCCGGCGTGCTCGAGCGCGGGGATCACGGCTCCACGTTCGCCGGGGGCCCGCTGGTCGCCGCGGCGTCGCTGGCCGCCTTCGGCGTGCTCGACGATCCGGAGCTGCTGCGAGGCGTGAGGGACCTCGGGGCGCAGGCTCGGCGAGGGCCTGGAGGCGATCGATGCCGTCGCGGAGGTACGGGGCCGGGGCCTGATGCTCGGGGCCAGGCTGACTGGGATCGACGCGAAGGAGGCCGCCTCGCGCCTGCTCGCCGAGGGTCTGATCGTCAATGCGATCGGCACCGATACCCTGCGCTTTCTGCCGCCGCTCGTGATTGGAGAGGCGGAGGTCGACGAAGCCGTTGAGAATCTCGGCCGAACCCTGGGCTAGCATCGGCGGCGTGAACAATCGCGCCCGGTGGACCATCGGAATCCTGGTCGCACTCGTCATCGGTCTCGTCGTCGGCCTGATCATCGTGGCGGGGGACGACAACAAGCCCAACTCGACGACGACCGAGTCGATCCAGTCGAGCACGAGTCGGACCCAGCCCCAGACCACCACCAGCCAGACGACGACCTCGGCGACGCCAACCCAGACCAACGGCGGCACATCGGTGCCGAGCCCAGGCGGGGCGACCACTCCGGGCGGTACGGGCGGGCTCTGAGTGGCCTTGCGAGGCGAGGGCCGAAGAGGCCGCTCAGGCTCGCCACTCGTCCTCTGCTACCACGCGGTCAGCCCCGACTGGCCAGCCGATCTGTCGGTCACCCCCGAGCGCTTTCGCAATCAGCTCACCTATCTCCTGCGCAAGGGCTACCGACCCGCGACATTCGGGCAGATGTTCCGCGGAGAGGCTTCCGCCAAGGCCATGGTCGTCACATTCGACGACGCCTTCAGCTCCGGTGCGCGAGCGGGCCCTGCCGATCCTGCGCGACCTCGGGATCCCCGCGACGGTCTTCGTGCCCACGGGCTACGTTGGCCTTTCTCCTCCGATGGCCTGGCCGGGCACCGACCACTGGGTGGGCGGCCCATATGAGCGCGAGTTGACCTGCATGTCCTGGGACGATCTGAGGGGGCTCGCAGCCGAGGGATGGGAGATCGCCTCGCACACCCGGACCCACCCTCTGCTGACCGAGACCGATGACATCGAACTCGAGTCCGAGCTGAGCGCGTCGAGGGAGGAGTGCAGCCACGAAATCGGCGCGCCGTGCGAGTGGTTGGCCTACCCCTATGGCGCCCATGACGAACGCGTGCGCCAGGCCACCCGGGATGCCGGATATGCCGCGGCGGCTGCACTCGAGTACGGGCCTCGCGACGCGCTCCGCTGGCCTCGGGTCGGCGTGTACCGGAAGGATGATCTGCGCCGTTTCCGCCTTAAGGTCTCGCCGGCGGTGCGCAGCGTGCTCTCGTCCCGCCTGGTGCGTAGGCTGCGCCGGTGACTCCCGCCGTGCTGCGGACCATCGCCAGACGGGAGGAGCTCGGGGAGATCGAGGACGAGTGGCGCCGGCTCGCCGAGCTGCGAGGGAACGCGTTCATCACCCCCGAGTGGTTTCGGTGCTGGCTCGACCACTACGGCGAGGGCCAGGAGCCGCTGGTTGCGGCGCTCATCGCCGAGGGCGACCGGCTTGAGCGGGGTTCTGCCGCTGACGCTCTCGCTGGCAGGACGTCCGCGAACCTGCCGGATCGCGGGCTCGAATCTCGGCGATCGCTTTCACCCTGCCTGCAGCGTCGCCGACGAGACGGAGGTCGCGGCAGCTGCCGGAATCGCGCTCGGCGAGGCGGGACATCCCTGGAGCGTGCTCGCACTCGAGAAGGTGGACCTCACGGAGCCCTGGGTTGATGCGCTCGCGGAGGCGACGGGCCGAAGGCTTCTGAGGCTCGAGCGTACGAAGGACGCCCTGCCGATGATCGACCTCTCGTCGCACTCCGGGTGGGATGAGTATCTGGCAACCCGCAGCTCGAACTTACGCCAGCAGGTTGGTCGGTTCACGCGCAGGGCTGAGCGCGATCATGGGATGCGCCTCCGCCGGACCGACAGCCCGGACCAGATCGCGACCGACATCGAAACGCTGTTCGATCTGCACGACCTCCGGCACGGCGGTGCCTCCTCGCTCCGCAGTCCTGCGGCCCGCGCGTTCCACACCGACTTCGCCGCGGCGGCGTTCGAAAGGGGGTGGCTGCGGCTCTGGTTCCTCGAGCTCGATGGTGCCCCCGTCGCGAGCTGGTACGGGTGGCGTCTAGGAGGGCGCTACGCGTATTACAACGGCGGCTTCGACCCCGCCTGGTCCGCGGCGCGCCCCGGCCTGATCCTGATGGCGGCGGTGATCGAGGCGGCGTTCGCGGAGAGGGCGACCGAGTTCGACCTGCTGCTCGGCGACGAGAGCTACAAGGCCCGATTCGCCGAGCGAAGCCCGAGCGTCAGCGATGTGACCTTCGCCCGTGCATTCCCGCACCGCGCCACGATGTCACTCATGCCCGGTACGCCCTGCGCCGCGCCGGCCGCCGGCTCCCGTCCGCGATCAGGTCGCGGCTCGGGCCGGATCGCCTCGCTCGGCGGTCCGGTGATCGCTAAATCCCGCCGGCGAGTCTCGATCGGTCGGACTGAGCGAGTTCGGATTGCGTAGCGAACTCCAAATCTGCGCCGGGTTCCCCAATAGGCTTTAGCGCCGTGAGCAGCTGGTCTTGCCAATGCCAGGGTTCTCGTCACCGGAGCCGGGGGGTTCATCGGGAGTCACCTGATGGAATCCCTGGTCAGCGAGGGGGCACATGTTCGGCGGATGGTGCGGTACAACTCGCGAGACGACCGGGGAGCCCTCGCCTGGGTGCCCCGCGAGTGCTCTCCGGGGTGGAGGTCGTTGCGGGGGACATCCGGGACCCTGAATCGGCCGCCGCAGCGGTCGAAGGGTGCGAGGTCGTCTTTCATCTGGCCGCCGTGATCGCGATCCCCTACTCGTACGTCAACCCTCGGGACTACTTCGAGACCAATGTCCTCGGAACGCTGAACGTCCTACAGGCGTGCAGGAGCGCAGAAGTCCGGGTTGTGCACACCTCGACCTCAGAGGTCTACGGTAACGCAGAGAGTTCCCGATCACCGAGACCCATCCCGTGACGGCCCACTCGCCGTACGCGGCCAGCAAGATCGGTGCCGACCAATTGGCGCTCAGCTTCCAGCGCTCATTCGAGGTGCCGGTGACGGTGCTGCGCCCGTTCAACACCTTTGGACCGCGTCAGTCGGCGCGAGCGGTCATCCCCACGATCATCACCCAGGCGCTCAACGGCGGCCCCGTTCGGATCGGCTCTCTTGAGCCCCGGCGGGATCTCACCTACGTCACCGATACGGTGGCGGGGTTCATTGCGGCCGCCGAGGCAAAGGGAGGAGTGGGCGAGACGCTCCAACTGGGCACCGGGGATGACGTCTCGGTCGCCGATCTGATCGACGCCGTCGGCTCGTTGCTTGGCCGCGAGCTCGAGTCCTCCAGGAGCAGGTGCGGATTCGTCCCGAGAAGAGCGAGGTCGTGCGCCTCGTCTCGGACCCGACCCGCATGCGGGAGCTGACCGGTTGGAGTCCGACACCTCACTCTCCGACGGCCTGCAGTGCACCATGAAGTGGATCGAGTCCGAGCCAGGGTTGTACGCGACAGAGAGCTACGTGGTCTGAGCCCGACAGTTTGGGGCGGCTGGTTCAGCGATCGCCGCCGGTGCTCGGATAGGGTCATCGGATGCCGGCGGATATCCCTCAGCGGCAAAGGCTCGCGCAGGTGATGTGGACAAGGCTCCCTGTCAGGTTGCTGATGCGGCTGCGTCCGATCCGTCCCGAGCTCGAGCCAGAGCGCCTCACGATCCTGCTCCGCGCCTTGGCACGTCGGCGTAACGAGCCGGGGGCGGTAGTGGAGATAGGGTGCTACCGAGGGGGCACCGCGCTCGAGGCAAACCGGCTGCTCAAGATCTGGCGGTCGGAGCGACGCTACCTCTGTCTCGACACCTTCGAGGGTTTCGTCGACGAGCAATTCGCCGACGACGAGCGGCTCGGCACCCCCTCGGCTTTCAGGCACTCGTTCGACGTCAACAGCCGCCGGACCCTGGAGCGCGTGGCGCGGCATCTCGGCTACTCGCATATCGAGGTCGTGGCGGCTGACATAACTCAATTTCCGCAGACTTCCCTTCCGTCCCATGTTTCGGTAGGGCTCATCGACGTCGACCTCTCCGAGCCCACCCTTGCCGGCCTGCGGAAGCTGTATCCGCGCCTGGTTCCCGCTGGCGTGATCTACGTCGACGACTGTCACCCGGGCGGCTCCGGCTGGCGAGCGGCCGACGGTTACATGCGCTTCTGCGAAGAGCAGGGGATAGAGCCCAGATTCGACGCCGGCTTCGGAATAGTCGAGGCCGCGGGCTAGTCCGAGCGCCGCTCGCGCGCTTTGGCGAGGTCGGGAGGTGTCCCAATGTCGAGGACTGGGTCCGCCAGAGCGTAGGCGCGCAGATCCTCCCCGTTGGCAAGGGCATCCGGGAAGACGTCGTGGCCGAAGTCGAGCGGCAACCGGCCCGAGTAGTCCTCGAGCCAGGCCGGATCGACGACGTAGATCCCGCCGTTCACCAAGCCGCTGGTGACATCTGGGTCCTTTTCCACGAAGCCGATCACCCGGGAGCCCTCGGTCTCGACGATGCCCTTGTCCTCGACCCCCTCGTCCTGGTAGACGGCGAGCGTTGCAGCCGGCCGCTCGCGCTCGTGCTGATCCGACATTGGCCGCAGGTCCTCGCGCACGACCACGTCGCCGTAGAGGACCAGCAGCGGCTCGCCCGACAGTCTGGGCAGGGCGTTGACGACCCCGCCCGCCGTGCCGAGCGGCTCGTCTTCGACGACGATCTCGAGCTCGATCGGTCCCCGGTATCGGCTGGCGAACTCCTCGAGTTGCTCGGCGAGATGGGAGGCGTTGACCACTACCCGCTTCATCCCCTGTCCCGCCAGGTAGTCGAGCTGCTGTGCCAGAAGAGGCCTGCCGTCGATCTCGACCAGCGCCTTTGCGACCTGCTCACCCAGCCGGCCGAGCCGCGTGCCGCGGCCGGCGGCGAGCACCATCGCTTGCGTGACAGTGGCCATCGGCGCAGCCTAGTCATCCTCTACGCCGCCCCCGGCTGTAGGTTGCCCACCTGATGCCAAGCGCCATCGTTACGGGAGGAGCGGGCTTCATCGGCTCGCATGTGGTCGACCGACTGCTCAGCGACGGCTGTTCCGTCACGGTCGTCGACGATCTGACCACCGGAAAGCGCCAACGCGTCGCCGACGAGGCCGACTTCGAGGAGATCAGCATCGTCGACTTCGATGCCCTGAAGCAGCTCGCCGCGAAGGTGAAGCCCGAGGTCATCCTCCACCTCGGTGCGCAGTCCATGGTGACCGTTTCCGTGACCGACCCCTGGTTCGACCTCGACGTGAACGTCAAGGGCACCATGAACGTCGCGCAGGTGGCCCGAGAGCACCACACGCCGGTCGTCTTCACCTCGACCGGGGGCGCCCTCTACGGGAACGAGGCTCCCATCCCGACCAACGAGTCGCAGCCGCCCGCGCCGCTCGCCCCGTACGGCGCCTCCAAATGGGCAGGGGAGGCCTACCTGCAAACCTGGGCGAATGCCGACCGAATCCCGCATGCCGTCTGCAGGCTGGGAAACGTCTACGGGCCGCGCCAGAGCCCACATGGCGAGGCCGGTGTGGTCTCGATCATCAGCTACAGGCTCTGGTCGGGCGAGCGGGCGGTCCTCTTCGGACACGGCAAGCCGACCCGAGACTACGTCCACGTCACCGACGTCGCCGATGCGCTGATCCGGGCGGTTGGCACGCGCGGGGTTTTCAACATCTCCACCGGCCGCGAGGTCCCGGTGCAGGAGATCTACGACCTGATCGCCGGGGCCTCCGGCATCGACCGCGAGCCCGAGCTCGCGCCGCTCCGCGAGGGCGAGCTGGAGCGGTCCCGCATGGATCCCTCGGCCGCGGCGGAGAAGCTGGGCTGGAAGGCTCAGATCACGCTGGAGGACGGGATCGCGGAAACCTATCGGGCACTGATCGCCGAGTTCGAGGCCGAGACGAGCTAATCCGCCGCGCAGATGGCCGAGGCGGCTTCGTCGAGCGACCTCGCCGACAGCGTGGCGCCCGCCCCGCCCGCTTCTCCGAGATACGCGGTCCGGCAGCCGGCCGCCGCCCCGGCCTGGATGTCGGTCTCTGAGTCGCCGATCATCCACGAGGCGTTCAGGTCGAGGCCGAGTTCTCGCGCCGCGTCGAGCAGCATGCCGGGCTTCGGCTTGCGGCAGTCGCAGTCGTCCTCGTCCATATGGGGGCAGTAATAGAAGCCGGCAATCCGTGCCCCCAGCGGCTCCAAGGCGGCCTGAAGCCGCTCCTCGATCCCGGCGAGCACCGCTCGGTCGACCAGGCCTCTCGCGATCCCACGCTGATTGGAGACCACCGCGAGAGTGAAGCCACATTCCGCAAGCCGCGCGATCCCCTCCACCGCGCCCGGCAGAAGCTCGAAACCATCGACTCGCCTCACGTACTCGTGCTCGCGGGGCTGTACGTTGATCGTGCCGTCCCGGTCGAGCAGGGCGCCCGCTCGGCTCAGCTGCTCCAGGGCTGCTCCTCGGCGAGTCGCTTGCGGAAGTACTCGACCAGGATGTGATTGATGATCAGGTGGGCGTCCTCGACGACGCCGTAGTCGCTCGAGCCGACCAGCACGCTCAGGTCGGCCAGCTCCATGGTCCGTCCGCCGTCGAACCCGAGCAGTGCGCCGACCTCGGCGCTCTGGCTCTGCGCGTACTCGATTGCGCGAACGACGTTGGGGGAGTTCCCTGACCCCGAGATGGCGATCAGCACGTCGCCAGGCTGAATCAGGTTCTGTAGCTGCTCGGCAAACATGTTGTCGTATCCGAGATCGTTGGAGAGCGCGGTCATCAGCGGGATGTTGTCGTTCAGGCTCATGATCCGGAAGCGGCGCATGTTCGGGCCGATGGTGTTCTTGCCGAGGTCCGCCGCCATGTGGCTCGCGGTCGAGGCCGAGCCCCCATTGCCGAGGATGAAGACCTGCTTGCCGTCGGTGTAAGCCCTGTAGAGCAGCTCGCTGAGATCCTCGACGGCGTCGATCGGCAGCGCCTCGAGGGTCGAGATCAATCGCCCCAGGTAGTCCCGGAGATGGGTGTCGATCGCCATCAGTCGTGCTCCACGAGCAGCAGGTGGGTTCCGCGGGCAGCGAAGCGGAAGGGAATCTCCCGGTAGTCGGAGAGGACGCCGCGCACCGCTACATGGGATTCGGGCGGGGCGCAGATCAGGAAGAAGCCGCCTCCGCCCGCGCCCAGCAGCTTGCCTCCCCAGGCGCCGGCTTCTCGGGCCTTCGCGTAGAGCCCGTCGATCTCGGCTGTCGAAGTCCCGGGCGCCGAGCTCTGCTTGAGCTCCCAGTTGCGGTGCAATACCCGGCCGATGCCCTCAATATTCCCCTCGTGAAGAAGGTCACGCAGGCGGTACGCGAGGTCGCGCATCTCGAGCATTTGCTCCGTATTGTCGCCGTCCGCCGCCGACTTGGACTGCTTGGCCAGCACCTCGTCGCCGCTTTGCCGGGGCTGGCCGGTGTAGAACAGCAGCAGGCTCCGGTGGAAGGCGGCCATCGCCTCGGCGGGGGCGATGACTGGATCGGCGATCACGTTGCCGTCCTTCCTGAAGTCGATCAGGTTCATCCCGCCCAGAGCGGCCGCCCACTGATCCTGCTTGCCGATCGGCTTGCCCAGCACGTCGAGCTCGATCCGGCAGGCCTCCATCGCCAGGTCCTGCGGCGACTTCTGGAGCCCCTGATGGGCGTAGAGGGCCATCAGGGCGCCCACCGTGACGGTGCTCGAAGAGCCGAGACCAGTTCCGCGTGAGGGGAGATCGGAGAGGGTGATCACCTCCACTCCCCGCGAGAGGCCCGTGCGCCGCATCGCCTCGCGGATCAGTTCGTGCTCGAGTTCCGTGGCGCTGTCGACGATCTCGGTGCGGGAGTAGCTCACCCGGACGTCTCCCTCGAAGCGCGGTGCGACTCCGACGCGGACCCACTTGTCGATTGCGGTCGAGAGCACCGCGCCGCCGTGCTTCTCGTAGAAGGCGGGAAGGTCAGTGCCGCCTCCGACGAAGCTCATGCGTAGCGGGGTCTTCGAGATAACCATTTTGGGTGCCGGATGCAGCGGCGGATCGCCCGCTCCGAAGGGCAGTCCGCCGCATCGTCGAAACTGCAGGCTAGTGGCCGAATCTGTGGAGAGGCGCAAGTTGCGAGTCATGACCATGCTCGACGGGATCGTCGGGGGCGCGGAGAGCATCGCGGTGGAGGTCGCCCAGCGGCTCGATCCCGAGCGCTTCACCTCGACAATCTGCGTGACCCGGTCGATGGCGCTCGCCGACTCCATCGCTCGTGGAGGCGACCCGCTTGCTCAGGAGGGCCGGCGAAGCCCGGCGGTCGAGGGGGTGCTGGCAGGCCTGGAGGCCGCCGGAGTCGACCTGATCGAGCTCAATCGCGGCTCTCGATTCACCCTGAGGCCATGGCCGAGGCTGATCAAGGAGATGCGGGAGCGCGAGATCGACGTACTCCACACACACAAGATCGGGTCGAACTTCTGGGGCGCTCTCCTCGCCCCCAAGGCGAGGGTGCCGGTCTTCATTCCGCATGAGCATTCCTGGTCATGGCAGGGAAAGCCCGTCCGCCGGTTTCTCGACCGGCGACTGATCGCGCGGCGCGCTAACGCCTTCGTCGCCGTGTCGCGCTTCGATCAGAGGCAGATGACGGAGGTGGAGGGGATCCCTCCCGAAAAGACCCGCTACATCCCGATTGGCATCCCGCTTCCCGGTCGGGCCGGACGGGACACGGACATCCGGGCGGAGCTGGAGATCGATTCGGCCCAGCCTGTGGTGGGGCTGGTGGGCTTCCTGCGCCCGCAGAAGGCCTATGAGGTGATGCTGGAGGCGATCCCGGCGTTGCGGGATCGGTTCCCCGGGCTCCGCGTGCTGATCGTCGGAGGAGAAGGGCAGCGCGGGGGGACGGAAGGCTCACGCCTGCAGGACTTGGCGAGCGAACTGGGGGTTGCGGAATCTGTCACGTTCCTAGGCTTCCGCGCTGACGCCTTCGACATCGTCGGCGGCTTCGACGTGGCGGCACAGGTGTCCGACTTTGAGGGGAGCCCTCAGTCGATCCTGGAGTTCATGGAGGCAGGGAAGCCGGTGGTGGCGACGCGGGTCGGGGGAGTTCCCGACATGGTCCGCGACGGCGAGACCGGTCTGCTGGTAGAGCCCCGCGATCCGGCTGGGCTGGCGGCGGCGATCGCGAGCCTCCTCGGCGATCGCGAGCGGGCAGCGGCGATGGGCCGGGCCGGCCGGGAGCTGCGCCGAAGCGAATTCACGATCGACACGATGCTGGGCCGGATCGAGGCACTCTACGAGGAGCTCTACACCGCCACCAGAGGGCTTAGATTCTAGGGTCATGAGGGCTGTGATCCTCGCTGGCGGCAAGGGAACCCGGCTGCGGCCGTACACGACGGTGTTGCCCAAACCGCTGGTGCCCATTGCCGACAGGCCGATCCTCGAGCTCGTGATCCGCCAGCTGGCGCGGCATGGATTTACGCGGATCGACCTGTCCGTCGGTCACATGGGCGGCCTGATCAAGTCGTATCTCGACAGCATCGAGCTTCCCTCCGGACTCGAGTTGCACTACGTCTGGGAGGACGCCCCGCTGGGCACGGCCGGTGCGCTGACTCGGATCGAGGACCTCGACGAGCCGTTCCTGGCCATGAACGGGGACGTGCTGACGACGCTCAACTACTCGCAGCTGATGCGGTTCCATCTCGGTCACGAGGGGGCCCTGACGATCGCCACGCATCGTCAGAACGTCGACATCGACCTCGGCGTGATCGAGTCCGAGGATGGATTCGTGAAGGAGTACGTCGAGAAGCCGACGATGCGCTTCGACGTGAGCATGGGCGTCTATGTTTACGACCCGGACGTCGTCGGGCTGATCCCCGAGCGGCGCTTCGACTTCCCCGACGTCGTCAACGCCATGCTCGAGGCGAACCGCAAGGTCGCGATCTACGCCGGAGACGGGGTGTGGTTCGACATCGGGACCGTCGGCGAGCACGAGCGGGCGACCGCGGAGATCGAGGCGCACCCGGAGCTCTTCGACGATGCCTGAGTGGCGCGTTCCCCTCGCCGACGTCGAGATCAGCGAGGACGAGATCGCCGCCGTCTCGGATACCTATCGAAGCGGCTGGCTCAGCATGGGCCCCCGGACCGCTGAGCTCGAAGAGCGCTTCGCCGACTACACCGGCTCCCGGCATGCACTTGCTGTCGCCAGCGGCACCGCGGCACTTCATCTGATCTGTCTGGCAGCGGGCCTTGGCCCAGGCGACGAGGTCGTCGTGCCCTCGCTTACTTTCGTCGCCACCGCCAACGCGATCCGCTACACGGGCGCGACCCCCGTCTTCGCCGAGATCGCCGGCCTGGAGCGTCCCTGGCTCTCGGCGGAGGCGGCGGCGGACGCGATCACGGAACGGACGCGGGCGATCATGAACATGACGTACGGCGGGCATCCGGGCGACAGCGCAGAGCTGGCCGTGCTCGCCGCGGATCGGGGCCTGGCGCTGCTCGAGGACGCGGCTCATGGCCTTGGCGGCAGATTCGATGAGAGGCCCCTTGGCACCTTTGGCCTGGCCGGGGCGTTCAGCTTCTTCTCCAACAAGAACCTCCCGGTAGGAGAGGGCGGGATGGTCGTCACGGACGATGATCAGGTCGCGGCGAAGGTGAAGCTCCTGCGCTCGCACGGCATGACCGCGATCAGCTGGGACCGCCAGCAGGGCCATGCCAGCGGGTACGACGTGGTCGAGCTGGGGTTCAACTACAGGATCGACGAGCCGCGGGCGACGCTGGCCAGCGCGCGTCTCGCTCGGCTGGACGGCGACAACGAGCGACGGGCGACCGCGACTCGGATGTATCGGAGTCTGCTCGATTCGGTGGATGGCGTGGTCCAGGCGATGCCCGATCAGCCGGGTGCCGAGCAGGCGCATCACCTGCTCACCGTCGTGCTCGACGAGAGCTTGGACCGAACCGCGCTTCGGGAGAAGCTCGAGCAGGGAGGTATCCAGACGAGCCTCCACTATCCCCCGATCCACCGGTTCAGTATCTACGACGACGGCGTGAGCCTGCCGCTGACCGAGGAATATGCCGCACGCGCCGTCACCTTGCCGCTTTTTCCGTCGATCACCGAGGAGCAGATAGGGATGGTGGTGAACGCCCTTCAGGCGGCAGGGAAATGACCCGTGAGGCCAAACGACTCGGCCTGTACCTGGACTCGTCGTTCCGCAGGGGCATGGTCGATGGCGAGCCGAGGCTCTACAGGGGATCCGGCGACTTCGGGTTCCTGCACTTCGCGGCGGCGGTCGGCGCCCACTTCGAGCTGTTTGCCGTGATCGCGCGGCGCACCGAGGACGCCGCCGAGACCCCAAACCTGCTGCCGGCGGGGATCGAGCTGATCCCCCTTCCGCACTACCAAAGCCTCCGCGAGCTGGGCAGCGTCGTCAAGGCGATCCCCGGGACCCTGGCGGCGATGTGGAGGTCGCTGGCCGACCTGGATGCCGTCTGGGTCGAGGCGGACCATCCCTTCGCGCTCGCCCTCGCTGCGATGGCGGGGCTCCGCGGGCGCGGCGTGATCCTGTTGATCCGCCAGGACACACGGGGCTACTTCCGGCACCGGGTCGAGGGCAAGGCCCGCGCGCTGTTCGCGGCTCCGATCTGGTTGCTCGACCGGACGGTGCGGCTGCTCGCCCGGCGCCTCCGCACCACGGTCATCGGCGTCGCGTCGCGGTATGGCACCCCGCGACCGAACCTCCTTCCGATTCGGGTCAACCTGCTCGCGGAGTCCCAGCTCGTTCAACGCAGCCCCGACGCCGACTGGGGCGCCATGGTGGACCTGCTCACCGTGGGCCGGATCGATCTCGAGAAGAACCCGCTGCTCGTGGCGCGCGTCCTCGCGGCGCTCGAGCAATCCGACGGACGTCGCTTTCGGCTCACCTGGGTCGGCGACGGACCAATGGCCGGGGATCTTGAGGCGGAGGCGGAGCGGCTCGGTGTCGGCGAGTATCTCAAGCTCACGGGCTTCATCCCGTTCGGTCCCCGGCTGCTCGAGCGCTACCGGGATGCGGATGCCTTCGTCCACGTCTCGCTGACCGAGGGGTTGCCCCAGGTGCTCTACGAGGCGATGGGCTCGGGTCTCCCCATCGTCGCGACCGACGTCGGCGGCGTCAGCGACGCACTCGAGAACGGGCGAGCGGGCTTGGTGGTGCCCCCGGACGATGAGGACGCCCTCGTCGGGGCGATCGAGCGGCTGGCGAGCGAGCCGGACCTGCGGCGTAGGCTGGGGGTGAGGGCCCTGGAGCTCGCCCGTGGAGTGACGATCGATTCGGAGAGCGCACGGGTCGCCGAGTTCATCGGGGGTGGCCTCGGAGTCTGACCCGGCTCAGAGGCTCTCCAGGTCTGGGAACGCAGCGGCCACCTCGGTCGGCGGACTCGCTCGCCAGACGAAGGGCCGCTCGACGATCGCCCGAATGGGCGACAGGCGCCGGCGCAAGGCGATGATGGCGGCCTTCGAACGGTTCTCGCCGCTCAGGCCTCCGATGAATCTCTCACACCGTGCGACCTGTCGTCGCGCGGTGTCCCGTATGTCGCCGGGGAGCCGCTCATCCTCCGCTATCCGGAGATAGACCCTGCGGGCGTTTTCGAGCATCCTCGACGCATTCACCGACATGCTGTCCTCCCTGCGGCGCCTGATTGCGAGGACGCCCGGGGGACGAATCCCGGCGTATCCATTGGCCAGCATCCGCATCCACATGTCGTAGTCCTCAGAGGACCGCAGCGAGGCGTCGAAGTAACCGATCCGATCGAGGACGGACCGCCGCATCGTCGTAAGCCCGAAGATGAAGTTCGCCCGGATCACCAGCCGGAGCATCTCGAGTGGATCGCTCGGGGGTGTTTCGGGTGGATTCCACGGTGACATCGACAGGCCGCGCCTGAACCGTCGAGTGGTGAGGTCGAACCAGTAAGCATCCGTGTAGGCGAATCCCGCCTCAGGCGCGTCATCGAGCGCCTTCCTCATCACAGCGATGAATCCGGGCATCCAGAGATCGTCGGCGTCGAGTAGCCCCACGTAGGGAGCGCGCGAGTGCTCAATCCCCGTGTTCAGTGCCCCCGCGAGCCCCGTGTTCGCCTGGCTTACCAGTCGGATTCGCGAGTCCTTGCCTTCGAACTCTCGCACCACCTCCGCCGTCGAATCGGTGGAGCCGTCGTCGACGACGATCGCTTCCCAGTCGTCTTCCGATTGCCGCAGCACCGACGTGAGCGCCGCACCGATGTACTCGGCCTCGTTGTAGGCGGCGATGATCACACTGAATCCCGGTTCGCTCATGTGGCGGCTGTCCCGGGGTCCGGCTTGGACCTCGCCTCGGTCGAGCGCGAATCCCTAGCGGCGGCGACCATGGAGCGCATCTGGGTGAGCGTATGCGGAGCCACGGCGATCAAAGTAGCCGCGTAGGTCGCCAGCCCGATCAACCCCTCGGCGGCGAGCAGGGCCAGGGCCACGATCGTTGCGTGTGACTGTGGGTCGAGAACCAGGCGATCGAGAGGCAGGAGCACCGCGACCATTGCGAGGGCGGCGACCGCGGACGGCCACAGTTGAAGCAGCATCGAGCTCAGGTGGATCTGAAGGATGCGGCCGATTCGCCTCATGGCGTAGACCGCGCCGACGACCAGCCCAACGGAGAGACCTGCAGTCACTCCGAGCAGGCCAAGCGGCAAGAGGGCGACCATCGCCACGGTGGCCACACCGAAAGTCACGACGTGAACTGCGATCAGGATCCGCGGCGTACCCTCGGCCTTCGCCGCCTCCGAGACCGCCGAGACCATTGTCGCGCCGATCCCGTACGGCGCAAGAGTCATCGCAGCCTTCCCCGCCTCCTCCCATTGGGGACCGAACACCACCACCGCCAATGGCACCCCCAGCGGTACGAGGATCATGCTGAGCGGCATTACGAGCGTTGAGAACCATCGCAGGGAGGTCAGGAACGCATCCGAGAATCGGTCGCGGTCGTGGGAGATACGGGCGAAGGCCGGAAAGACGACGTAGGAGGCGGCCGCCAGTGCCAGCCCGAGCGGGGTGGTGGCAATACGGTCGGCGTAGCGGTATTGGCCAAGCGCACCCTGACTCACAAATCGACCCAGTAGCGCAGTTGGTATCTGATCACCGATTCTGAGAACCAGGTTGACAGCCACGATGTGACGTCCGAAGGAGACCAGCTCGCGCCACATGGCAAACGAGGCGAGACGGAGCCGGGGTCGCCACCGGATCAGCGCCCAGGAGAGGACGGCGTCGGTTAGAGCCGCCGCGTAGTAGGCGAGCACGAGGCCCCACGGGCCCAGGCCGTTGGAGCACGCGATGACCGCTGTGACTCCGAGCGCGATCACCTGGGCCGGCTCGATCACGACCCGGCGAAGGAAGGAGAAGCGCCGTTGCAACAAGGCCTCCGGGACGACCTGGACGCTCCGTACCAGCATCACGCCAGAGAGGGCAGCCGCGATTTGACCAACCCGTGAGCTCTGGAAGAAGTGCCCGACCAGGGGTGATGCAGCGAGGGCGCAGAGAGAGAACAGCAGGCCGCCCGCCAACGTCGCCAGAACCGCGGTGTTGGCGGCCTCCTCGAGGCGCCCGCGGCGCTGGACCAGCGCCGCCACCATCCCCGATTCCGTGAACAAGATGCCGACGTTGATCACGATCGAGCCGGCTGCGAAATCTCCAAAATCGTGAGGGCTGATGATCCGGGCGAGCGCGACATAGAACCCCAGAGTCAGCAGCTGCGCGACGACGAAGCCGACTCCTGCGAAGCCGGAACCCCGTACCACCATTCCCATGAAGCCCTCGGTCGGCAGCTCTGGATCGAACAGATCCGCCTGTCGTGAGTCGCTGAAGGGCTTCTCCGGATCGGTCACCTCATCCACCTTCTCGCCGTTGCCTGCCTGGCGTCTCGGTCAAGCTGAATCGCAATCGGTCGCATCGGCGTGACTCCTCACGCTTGCGACCCTAGGTGGGCCGAGGAGGTTCGGCTCGTTCGGCTTCCGCCGTTCTGCGCCATCGCCAAGATCGCCGGACCCAACGCCAGCAATACCCACAACCCCTTGCTGTACTCGTCAGAGATGAACGTGAGCGCCGCGATGTAGCCGATCAGATGCCGTGGCCACGCAGAGAGCGACGCCCTGCATCCTTGCGTTCCCCGACGCCGCCGGAAGAGGCGCGCCGCCCGAAGCGTGGAACGAGAGAGAACAGGACGATCGTCGCCATCAGGCAAATCCCGACGATGCCGGTTTCCGCGGCGATCTCGAGCCAGGAGTTGTGGACCACCGACGGCGTGTCGATCACTCTGTCGGTCCGCGCGAGAAACCCTGGTTGATTGATGAAGTGCCTCTCGGATGGTCTGGAAATTGCCCGCTCCGATTCCTCCCACGGGATTCTCCCGGAATGCACGCCCGGCGACCTGCCAGAGCGTGACGCGCGCCTCCTGCGACATCCGACTCACCTTGCGTCGCGGCGGCCAATACGCGCTGCTGCGTCGCGGTGCTCGCGAAGTTGCTGTAGTAGGTGAAGGTCGAGAAAGCGATGACGATCGCCGCCAGCAGGATGGCTGGTCGCCAACGCGCTCCGATCGCCAGCGCGGCAAGCAGGGCGACAGCGGTCGCGACGATGGCGCCTCGGGAGGCGGTCAGCCAGATCGCCACCAGGCCGAAGAGCCCGGTCCCGACTCCAAGCAACCGTAGGGGCGGCTCTCGGTGGAGCGTGACGAGGGCCACTGCCAAAGGGACGCCGGCGACGAGTGCGGCACCGAGCTGGTTTGGATCGAGCTCGTAGCTTCCGATCCTTCCGCCTTCGGTCGTGGGGGGTGAGGCGATTCCAGCGATGGCCGCGACAGCCGCACCGAGCGTGAACGCGAGAAGGATCCAGCCGAGTTGCTTCGGGGTGCGAATCGCCGTGAAGATGATCAGGAAGAGGATCGCATCGAGGGCGTAGCGGCTGGCTGAGGCGACCGCATGTCCCGGGGCTTCCGCCCACGTCGAGCTCAGCAGAGCCCAGCCGATGAAGAGGCCGATCACCGCGGACATCAGGGGATGAACGGTGAGGAACTGGTGCTCCGCTCGTGGCCTGGTCGCAATCAGGGCGAACCAGGAGAGGGCAAGAAGCAGGCCGGCGACCTTCGCCGCCCCTCCCACCGAGCACAACCTGCACGAAGCCGAGAAACGTGAAAATCGAGAGTCCAGCCGCCAAGTCGCTGAACGCGATCACCACGAAGGCGAGCCCGAGTGCCGCAAAGATCGCGAGCTTCGGATCGATGCCGGCCAGCACGCCAACCGGTATCGCGAACAGAGCGATGAGTGCGCCCAGCCATCGAGACCAGTCGAGACTGGCGGTCATGCTCGCGTTACTGGGAAGCCCCCCGAGGAGCCCCCTGAGGAGCCCCCTGAGGAGCGCGCGTTTTCGGCCGACTCCGCGAGGGCACCTGCGCCTGGGGCTCCGCGTAGTACGCGTACGCACTGCGGCTGGGCCTGGGGACCCCGACGACCGTGAATCCCACCGGGCGGATCCCGTTCTCGACCAGCTGCTCGCCCAGCTGGGCGAGCTTCTCGAGGCGCGTCTTGCCAAGGCGGACGACGATCAGGACATCATCGGCCTGTCTTGCCAGCGGCATGGCGTCGACCACTTCGTTGAGAGGCGGGCTGTCGATGATCACGTACTCCGCCAGTCGGCGCGCGTCCTCGATCATCTTGGTGGCTGCAGGGATCGAGAAGAGGTCAGCGATCCAGCCGCCCTGGTGGTCAGCGAGCAGAACATGGAGATTCGACCCGTACGCGGGGGCTGGGGTGAGGGCGTCCTTCAGCCGCACGCTCTCGATGAGGACACCCGTGACGCCGCCGGACGTGGGGTTGAGCCCGAGCGCCTTGCCAAGCGCCGGCCGCCTCAGGTCAGCTTCGATCAGGATCACCTTCTTCCCAGAGAGCGCCAGGGACGAGGCGAGGTTCGCCGCCGTCGTGCTCTTTCCCTCAGCCGGGGATGGACCGGTGACCACGATCGCGTGGCTAGCCAGGCCGTCGGTGGCCTCCGATGCCTCGAGGGAGGCGCGAAGGGTGCGATAGGCCTCGATGCCGGCGACAGACATGCGGCGGGGGGAAAGTGGCGTGCGCCCAGCTGTCCGGCTCTCCTTCGGGATCCTGCCCAGGATCGGCAGCTGGTAGAGCCGGCGGAGCTGCGCTTCGCGGCGCAGCCGCGGATCCAGCGTGTCCGCGGCGAACGCCCCCACGATTCCAAGAATCAGGCCGGCGAGGATGCCTCCGGCGATGCTGAGCAGCGGGCGGGGCGACGCCTGGCTCGTGGGGAGCTGAGCCTCGGTCTGGATCCGCATCGTCGGATCGTCCGACGATGCAAGCGTCTGGAGCTGCGCGATTTCGGTCGAGAGCTGCTGGGAGAGCGAGGTGTTCCCGGACCTCTGCAGCTGGGTCTGAAGTGTGGGCAACTCGGCCTGCACGGACTTGTGAAGCTCGTCGCTCCGCTCTTTGATCGTCCCGTTGGCAAAGCCATCGGCGAGCGCCTTGGCCTGTTCGGGTGAGTCGCCGGTGGCGGTAACCGCGATGACGTTGCTCTGGCCAACAGGCTCGGCGCTGATCTTGTTCAGCAGCGTCTGGGCACTCGAAGAGGACCTGGTGTTTGTCTTCACCCGCTCCGCGACACCGAGATTCTTCACGAACTGTGCCGCGGTCTCCACGTCTCGGGTTGGGTCCGAGGACTGGAAGACGAGCGGGAGGGTGTGGATGACCGGATCATCTGTCGCCAGGGGAGTCGCCAGGATCTGGGCGGTGGCCTTGTAGGTCTTGTTGGCAGCCGCCACGTAGACCACGGCGATCAGGGTCGTCACGGCGACGGCGATGACGACAATCGGGAGGCGCTCCCGAATCGTCTCGACGTAACGGCGCAGCCCCTCCGCCTCAGCGGGCGGGCTGAGCCAGGCACTCGTTCTTTTGTCAAGTCGGTCGGCCACGTCTCCTCCCCTGCGAGTCCGCCATTGTGACACCAACTGGCGTCGCCACCGTTGGCTACGTTGCGGCGATGGAGCGCGAGTCATCGAGCGCCCCGGACAGGGCGCAAATCATCGCCACGCTGCCGCTGGGTCTCTTCGGCCTCGTAGTCGCATGGTGGGGCTGGAAAAGTGGCGGCTACTTCGAAGTCACCTTCCTGCCCGGCACGATGCTGCTGCTGGCGGTGCTGGGACTCCTGCTGTTGTTCGTGCCGCTGCCGGGAGTGCTGCGGGGACCAACGCTGGTGGCGTTCCTCGGGTTGGTCGGGTTGGCCGCATGGACCCTCATCTCCGGGCTCTGGTCCACGATCCCGGACATTCCATGGAGCGATGCGCAGAGAGCCGTGGGTTATGCGGCTGCGTTCGTTATCGGCGTCTGGTCGTCGCTCCTACTCGGACGGCGAAAGCTGTTGGCGCTCGCTCCGCTCGCGTTCGCCGGCGCCGCGGTCGGCTTGCTCACCCTGATCGTGCTCTGGACCGGCACTAACTCGCTCGACTTCCTCGACAACGAGGCCACGCTCCGCTACCCGATCGGCTACAGGAATGGCGAGGCGGCCTTCTTTCTGATGGCCTTGATGCCGACGATCGTGCTCGCAACTTCTCGCGAGCTCGACTGGCGTCTCCGGGGAGTCCTGCTCGGGTCCGCAACCCTGATGGTCGAGCTCTCAGTGCTTGCGCAAAGCCGCGCCTCGGTCTTCGCGATCGTAATTGCGATAGGCGTCCTCGTCGCGGCTCACCCGGAGCGGCTGCGAGTTCTCGGGTGGCTCGGCATGGCCACGGCGATGACGGCAATCGCCCTCCCCTGGCTCTTGGAGGTGTTCCAGATGGACGCCGGCAACACCGCTGCTGAGATCCCACCCATTCATCACGCCTGCGTGGCGATGGCGCTGACGTCGGCGCTCAGCATCGCCGTCGGACTGGCCGCGGCTCGCCTGGGCCGCGGGTTTCGTCTGCCGGAACGGGCCAGGTCCGGCATCGGCTGGGGGCTGATCGCATGCGTCGGGCTGGTGGTCCTGGCCGGCTTTGTGGCTCTGCTCCGAACTGAGGGTGGCCCGGGCGGATTCGTCAGCCGCCACATCGACGAGCTCACCCAGTCCAGCCCGAACCTCATCGGCCAGGGCAGCCGTTTCGGGCTGGACGTGCGGACCGAGCGGGGGGACTATTGGAGGGTCGGCTTAGACGAGTTCGTCGATCATCCGCTTCGTGGCGACGGGGCGGGCGGCTTCCGGACCAGCTACCTCGAGCACCGTCGGAGTCAGACCACGCCAGAGGACCCGCACAGCGTCGAGATACTCATGATCTCGGAGCTTGGCCTTCCGGGGGCCCTACTGTTCCTCGCGTTCATACTCGGATCCGTGGTGGCGGTCGTCCGTGCCCGGCGGCTTGGATCGTCTGCCGCCGCGCTGGCCGCCGGGGCCCTCGCTCTGAGTGCGTATTGGCTCGCGCATGCATCGGTTGACTGGTTCTGGTCCTATGCGGCGATCACGCTCCCAGTTCCGTTCGCCCTGGGGGCCGCGGCTGCACCCTCTCTGGGCGGTGAGGAGGAGAAGGGAGACTCGCCTGCGCGAATGGCCCTCGCCCTGACGGCGTTCGCCTTGGCTCTGACTATGGTCCCCTTCTTCCTCAGCGCCCGATACACGAACCAGGGGATCCGGACCGGTCGGTCGAATGCGCAGGCTGCCTATGACGACCTGAACAGGGGCGCCGACCTCAATCCCTTCACCGCACGCCCATTGGCGGCCGAGTCTGTGATTGCGTTGCAGGTAGGAGATGATGCACGAGCGCTCTCAACGATCGACGACGCCATCGACCGAAGCCCGCATGACTGGCTCCTTTACCTGCAGAAGGCGAAGGTTCTTCTGCGCAGCGATCCCGCCGGCGCCCGTATGGCGCTGGATAGGGCACGCAAGCTGAACCCCACGGGCCCCGAAATCCGCGAGGTTACGGACCACCTGGCTGGTAGCCATTAGTCCAAAATCCCGATGGGGGAGCAGGATTACGGGAAATTGCGGATTCGCATTGCCGAGTCCCCTTCTAGTATCAAGGCGAACAGGGGAGTCAACCCCGGCCCAGATGGGGATAGGGCCTCCTGCGGGGGGCTTGACCGGGAGGCCCTCGAGCTTGATGCTCCCCGTGCCGATAAAGGATGAGAATCATGCGAAAGTTCACGCTTAAGCGACTTGGGGGCCTTGCCCTTCTCGCGGTAATCACCGCCGTTGCGGTCGCTCCGGCGACGGCCTTGGCGCAGGATGCATTGTCCAACCCCACGGCCAGCCAGTATGAGCCCCAGTCACAGGTTCAGGGCACCAGCACCAACGGCTCGAACGACGGCTCGAACGGTCCTGTTGCTGCGAACACCTCGAATTCGGGGCTCAACTCGAACGTCGGTTCACTGCCGTTCACGGGTCTGGACGTGATCGTCCTGGCCATCGTTGCGGCTGGACTGATCGGGACAGGCTTTGCGCTTCGCCGGCTGTCAAGTCCCAAGGCCCCCGGAGCCTAATCTGGGGAACAAGCGGTGACCGCCGTCTCCCACGAGATGCGAGACGTGACTCAGGCACGCAGCAGTTTTCCGTACCTGAGCGGGCTCAGTGCGCAGCGAAAGATCGAGTTTCTGACCCTGCGCCTGGCCCCGGCGGTCGCCGGCGGCCTGATCGCGTATAGCCACCTCAACTCGGAGTGGCAGGGCCTACTCGTCTTCGTGTGCATGCTCACGACGGTCACGCTGCTGCGCCGTCCCAGGTACCCGTTCCATTTGATCCCACTCGCCTCCGGCTTGCTCTACCTGCTAGCTCCCCCCCTGGGGGCGGCGGCCGCCGTATTGATCAGCGCCTCGGACGGTTCCACGACCGCGGTTACCCCGGCCCACATGGTCGCCCCGGTTCTGGGGGCGTGGGTCGTGACCGGACTCGGAGCCTGGATCACCCACGGGTTCCGCAACGAGCGCGAGGTTCGCGTGGCGGTGATCGGATCTCACGAGTTCGCCCGGGGCCTGCAGGCTGAGCTCAAGGCCGTCGGCGTCCGCGGCTACAAGGTGATCGGGTGTATCGATCCCAAGCATTCATGTAGCGAGGGGGTCGTAGCCGGGGTCCGCTGTCTCGGCTCCCTGGTTCTGCTGCGACAGACAGTCCTGGACAATGGCGTCGAGCTGCTCGTGCTCGGGCCGCTCAGCAGTGCAGAAGGAGACGAGTCGGTTGCGGTCGCGGACGCGCCATCGCGATTGGAAGTCTTCGAGCGGGTCGCCGATGCCTGTCTCGATCTACCGGTGACCCTGATCGAGTCGGGACAGCTCTACGAGACGCTCTTGGCCCATGTCCCTCTTGGCACGACCACCTCGGCCTGGTTCCAGTACATGCTCCACCCAGAGTACAAGCGGAGCTGGCCGGCCTCTAAGCGGGTCTTCGATCTCGTTCTTGGGGGTGCGCTCGCGCTGCTGGCGGCGCCTTTCGTGGCGGTCGCCGCGGCAGCGGTGAAGCTCGGCGATGGCGGGCCGGTCTTCTACCGGCAAACGAGGGTCGGCGAGGGGGGTCGGGAGTTCGAGTTGCTCAAGCTGCGCACTCTAACCGCGGATGCGGACTCCGATCCCCGACCGGCCGACCAGAAGGTGACTTCGGTCGGTCGAATATTGCAGCGACTACACGTCAATGAGCTGCCGCAGCTCTGGCAGGTCCTGAGGGGGGACATGAGCCTGGTGGGTCCCCGGCCCGAGATTACCGCGGTCGTCAGTTCGCTCGAGTCCGAGTTCACCTACTACGATCGTCGCCACCTGCTCAAGCCGGGAATCACCGGCTGGGCGACGGTGCGCTGCGGATACTCGGGCACGCCCATCGGCGAGGCATGGAAGCTCTGTCACGACCTCTACTACCTGAAGCGCCGCTCGCTGTTCTTCGATCTGCTGATCATGGCCGAGACTGCGACCGCAATCTTCGTCCCGGAGCCGATCAATCGCCCCGACGAGCGCTTCATCGTCGCCTATCGCTCGGATTCGCCGTCGCCCTCCGTTACCAGATAAACGCCGCATTTCGGCATATACCCAGTAGTATGGACGAACGTTTGGGAGGCCTTGCGGCGAGTCCGGCCCGCATTGTCTGGTCCGAAGGCAAACGACTCAGAACAGAAGGCGGGTACCAGAGATGTTCAAATTCAGGCGTTCAAACTTTCGGGTCGTGCTCGCGGTAGGAGCCTGTGCCGTCCTGATGGCACCGGCTACTGCGGTTGCCCAAGATGGCCTTTCCAATCCGACTGAGGCTCAGTACGAGCCCCAGTCGCAGATTCAGGGAACCAACACCACCGGCGGTGGGGGCGGTGACGGCGGGCCGGTTGCGGCCAACACGAGCAACAGCCCCGCCCAGGGCGGCAGCGGCACGCTGCCCTTCACGGGAATGGACCTCGTGGTCGTCGCCGGGACCGCTCTGGCGCTGGTCGCTTCGGGGTTCGTGCTCCGCAAGCTGTCTGCACCGCGCGGCCCCAGCACCTGACCGCCGCGACCGAGCCGTAGCCCTCCATCCGGACCGATGGCCCAGCGCCTCGCACGGAGGGAATGGTCGCTATGCCAGGCCCTTAGCGGCACCTGTCCCAAGAGAGGTGACTAGTATGCCGCTCCGGTCGCTGCCGACCCGATCGCCTGCCTGGGAGGCAGATGTACCAGTCCGAGAGACCGGCGGACGGGAAAGTCGAATACAGATCTTCGGGCGTTCAAACAATTGAAACAATCCGATCTAAATCCCGCCCGTGGCGAAGGTCAGGTGCCGACCGAAGGTACCGGTCCGTCCCCGGAGCGGCGCGAGCCGCCTGCCACTGAGTCCGACGAGGGGCGGTACAGGCCCACGGACGCGCAGAGGCACGCGGCCGAGCTGCTCGATCAGGCCAATCAACTGATGCAGCTGGCGCGGGAGCTCCGGCGTGGGGCACAGCGCTTGAACGCCTCGCTTGACCAGGTCGCATCTCAGCTCCCGGTCAGCGCGTCGCCTCCGCCAGGACCGCGGCGATTCGCGCCGGCGAACGAGCGGACCGCAACTGAGCTGATCGAGAACAGAACCGAGATCCAGCGCACCGCGAACAACCTGGAGATATCGGATGGAGCGCGCCTCATGATCACCGGGATGGCGATCACCGGAAGCAGCCGCGAGGAGTTGCTTGATCTGATGCGCGACGGGCTCGGGCTCGAGAACGCTGAGGCGATCCTCGAGAGCCTTAGCCTTTGACGCGCTGTCGCCCGGCTACGGAGCGGACCAACGACCCTCGCCGGTGACGTCGAAGGTGTCGATCCTGGTGAGCTTGGCGAAGATCGCGTAGCGCTGGGCCGCGCTGTAGGGCGGGTGACAGGCTGTCAGCACGAGCTGGGGGTAGCCCACTGGCTTGATGATCCCCACGTCGCTTGGGTCGACTATCTGATGCCTCTGGACCGTGTAGGTGAAGGCGGCGTAGGGCATCTCGACCCGGATCTCGTCGCCGTTCTGGATCTCGTCGATGTGGCGAAACGGCGCCAGGTAGGTCGTCCGGTGCCCGGCGATGGCGACAGTGCCCGGTTGCCCGGGGATCGGCGTGTTCCTGTAGTGCCCGGGCCCCTTCTCCAGCGACGCCGTATCGGTCCCCTGGATCACGACGATGTTGAGCCCGATGCGGTAAATCTTGATTCGCCCGATTGCGTGGCCCTCCTGGAGGTGGGGCTCGAAGCGGTCGGCCAGGACCCTCGCCCTGGCGGGGCTCCCCGGTACGTCCTTGATCGCCTGCAGGTCGGCGGCGGTCGGATATTGCGATTCGAGCCGATTCAGCTGGTCCGCCGCCTGGCCCTGCTTGAACGCGCCATAGGCAGCTGAGAGCGGTTCCTGCCAGACCAGCGTGAGCCCTGCGTCCGCGAGGACCAAGACCCCGGCGGTGATCAGCATGATCGAGCCGATGTGAAGAAGGCGGCGCACGGTGTGGATTCTCGCATCGTTGGCCAAACCAGCCACCACGCTCAGCGAGGCGCAGGGCCCGGGGTCGGCTGTATCGTGCCCCAGGGGGTGGCTCTGGACACGTAGGGAAGAGATAACCGCTGGAAGTCGGAACAAGGGACTGGCGCACGAGAAGCACCGCGACGGGCCGCGGGGATACGCCCCCGCGCGGACCCGCCGGGTCCCGTCTTGCGGCCGACCGGTAGGTTGACGTAGTGGGAGACCCGGGGGTGGAAAAGCTCAGCAGGAGGGGTCTTTCGACCTTCCTCGCCGAGCATGAGGATTGTGGCGGGGGTTTCGAGGTCCAGCGCCGGGAGGACTCCGCCGGGTCGATCGTTCGGGTCATCTGCGGCGGGTGCAGACAGTCGATCGAATACCCGGCTGCGTCCGATGAGGAGCTGATCGTGGATCAGCCGGCGTCCCGGAGCTCGTCGCAGCGGACGGCGAGGAGGAAGCGTGCGACAGAGGGACCGCCATCGAACGACCAGAAAGGATCCGCGAGAAGTGCAGCGCCGAGGAAGAAGGGCGAGCCCCGGCGAAGGGATTCCGGAGCCCAATCGATCAACTGGCGCAGCTGGCTACCCGGCCTGATCGCCGGGCTGATCGGAGGTGCGCTCGTCCTGATCGTCCTCGCGATCGCATCCGGCGGCGGCGGTTCCGATCACGGATCGGTTCCCGGTGGCGAGTCGGCCAACTCGGGGACCCCCACCGCGCCGCCGCCAAGCACGGCAACTCCCACCGCTCCGGCGCCGTCGGCCAAGCGGCAATCGAGGCCGCCGCATGAGAAGACCAGGCTCGACCAGCGACGACTCGCCGACCGAGTCTCCATCGGGGTTCCGAGGGGCTGGAGCGCCGGGGTGAACGGAGGAGCCGTGACCCTGTTGGCCGCGAATGGAAGAGCTGAGGTGCAGGTCTACTACGAGCAGGGGGCACGGTCGGATACCGAGCTCGCGCGGGCTTCGAGGGCGTTCCTTCTCCAGCGACATCCGGGGGCGCGTGTCGCGGCCGTCGGACGCACCGAAACGGGCGGCAGGAAGGCCCGGAGCGTACGGGTCACATATCCGGGCGGGACCGAGTCGGCCACCGTCCTCGTGGCCGGCGGGTACAGCTATCTGATCCTCACGCGATTGGGCAAGCCGTCCTCGGCGGAGGCGAGACGTACGACGGACGCGGTGGCCATGAGCTTCAGACCCGTATGAGCGACGACCGTCCGTCCCCTGTCGATGCGTCCAAGCGCGGGCCGCACCGCCAGGCTTGCGACAAATTGCGGATGTCAGCCGCGGTTGGCGACCGTACGATCCCTGCTCAGCTCGGCACCCTCAAATGCCGATGGTCAAACGAAATGCCAACGCAGGGAATTCCCCATTTTCCGGAGCGAGTGGAGCACGCGCTCGCGGCGGCCGACAGGCTGGCCGGCGAGCTGAGTGACCGGACCGCCCCTTCCTCCGGAGACGTTACTTCCTCGCCGGAGTACCAGGAGCTCGTGCGCCTCAAGGTCATCCTCGAGGTCGAGACCGCCCGTCAGCTCGCCGAGACGGCTCACATCAGCGCGGAGCTCGAGAGGTCGAGCTTGGCCGAGAAGCTCTCATCGGCGAGGGCCGACCGGTGACCGAGAACGGACATGGCAGGGTGACGGCAAACCTCTCGGATGACCTGATCGTCAAGGCTCGGGCGATCGCCAGCCGGTCGGATGAGCTGATCGAGCTTCTCGAGGATGCCCGACAGCGGCTGTTGGAGTCAGACACGGAACGCGAGGCAGCCGAGGGCCGAAGGCCAGCGCCGAAGCGGAGGTTCAAGGCCACGAGCGATTCAAAGCCCATGCCCGCATCCAAGGCAAAGGTCAAGACCAAGACTGAGAACGAGCTCCCCGATGGCCTCCGGCTGCTCACCTCCCAGATGTCGGCGGCCGGCGCCGATGGGCGGGAGATCGCCGAGTGCCTTCGCAAGGACTTCGCGATCGAGAATCCTGAGCCGATCCTGAAGACCATGGGCCTCTAGGGACCCCACCGGTATTCCGCTCAGACGAACCGCGAGACGGTGCGCGGATTCGCTTTCCGTGTGCGCAGGTCCAGGTCGGCGGCATCAAGCAGCTCGGCCGGGTTTGACCCGTCATGCGGGAAGACAGCCGTCCCGATACTGGCCGAGATCCGCACCTCACCCGACTTGATGCCTTGCAGAGCCCGCTGGATTCGGCGCGAAAGCAGCTTGGCATCCTCACGACCGGTTTCGGGAGCGACCACGGAGAACTCGTCGCCGCCCTGCCTGTAGACGCCGTCCTCATCGCGAACCTTGACGTCCAAGAGTGAGCCGACTGTTGCCAGCAATGCGTCGCCGACGAGGTGGCCGTTCGACTCGTTGACGACCTTGAACCCGTCGAGGTCCATCGTGAGCAGGGCGAATTCGCGGTCTCTCCTCGCGTGCCGGCCGGTTTCGTGGTTCAACCTTGTCATCAGGGCACGGTAGTTCCCGACGCCGGTGAGCCCGTCGACGATCGAGAGGCGGCGGTATGCCTCCCTGCTCGTATGCAGCCCGGCCGTGAGGCGGCCGGTGACCACAGCCACGAAGATCGCCGCGGGACCGACCACAAGCACCCACAGCGCGGTGTCCCGGGTGGGCTCCGCGGCATACACGAAGGGTGTCAGCAGCGCGACGACAATGAGTGCGAGATACGCGGCGGCTATGCGCTGGCTCGGGAAGACGAGGGCGACGTATAGGGCGATCGGCAGGAAGAGGGACGTGAGGACGTAGTCGACCAGGCCGACGTCGATCGCCACCTGCACCACTGCGATCAGGGGGACGGCGAACAGCCACCGCTCATCGACGCTCTCCCATGGGAGGCGCAGGCACACCAGTCCGATGACGGCCGTGACGGCGCTGAGGGCGTCGATCTCCAGGGTGGCATGCACCCCGAGCAAGAGGGCGGTCGCGTAGGAAGTCACCGCGGTGACGATCAGCAGCGCGCCACCCAGTCGCCAGGCGCCTCTCGGGCTGATTACGTGATTCTCCATATGCGTTCCCTACGGCGCCGACCGGCGGCTCTTGACGTCCAGGTCGACGCCCGGTACCAACATGATCGCGATGTTGCGCGTAAAGCGACTCACGATCCTGATTCTCTCAGCGGCGGCAGAGCGAAAGCGCCACACTTCCCGGCTCAATGGCCGCCGATGAGAATCAGCGCGAGGCCCCGAGGATCGCCTCTTACCAAGCCGACCCCGAGCAGGTGGGTCGCGTGCTGCTGCTCTACTCGGGCGGGCTCGACACCAGCGTGATGCTGAAGTGGATCCAGGAGCGCTACGGCGCCGAGATCGTCACGCTCACCGTCAACCTCGGGCAGCCGGGCGAAGAGTGGGAGGTGGTCACCGGCAAGGCCGAGCAGCTCGGGGCCGTCGAGACCGTCCTGGTCGACGCGCGCGAGGAGTTCGCCGACGACTACGTGCTGCGCGCGATCAAGGCGAACGCGCTTTACGGTGGCGGCTATCCGCTCTTCACGGCGCTCGGCAGGCCTCTGATCGGAAAGCTGGCCGTCCAGGCCGCCCGCGAGCACGGCTGCGACACGATCGCCCACGGCTGCACCGGCAAGGGCAACGACCAGGTGCGGATCGAGGCCACGATCGCCACCCTCGACCCCGAGCTGCGGATCATCGCGCCGGTGCGGGAGTGGCAGATGGGCCGCGACGAGGAGATCGCCTACGCGCGCGAGCACGGCATCCCGGTGAAGGGCGGAACCGAGGTCTCGCCCTACTCGATCGACGACAACCTCTGGGGGCGCTCCTCCGAGGGACGGGACATCGAGGATCTGGACGCCGCTCCCCCGGATGACGTCTTCCAGCTGGTCACTCGCCCGGAGGACGCGCCCGACCAGGCGCAGGAGGTCTCGATCGGGTTCGAGAAGGGGCGCCCGGTCTCGATCGACGGTGAGCGGCTCGAGCTGGTCGAGCTGCTCGAGCGCGCCGCTGAGATGGGCCAGCGCCATGGGGTCGGGATCGTCGATCACATCGAGGACCGGGTTGTCGGCCTCAAGGTCCGCGATCTCTATGAGGTGCCCGCAGCGGAGATCGTGATGACGGCCCACCGCGAGCTCGAGAAGCTCGTCTGCACGATCCACCAGAACAACTTCAAGGGCGCGCTCGAGAGCCATTGGGCCTATCTCTGCTACGCCGGGCTCTGGCTCGAGCCGCTGCGCTTGGATCTCGATGCCTACATGGACTCGGTCAACGAGTTCGTCACCGGCGAGGTGGCGCTCCGGCTCTACCGGGGCTCGGTCACTCCGATCCGGAGGAGCTCCCCGTTCGCCCTGTATGACCGCTCGCTGGCTTCGTTCGGCGAATCCGGGGGAGACTTCTCGCAACACGCGAGCCCCGGCTTCATCGAGCTGTTCACGCTCCAGAGCCGGCTCGCCCACCGGATCCGAAAGGAGGAGAAGTGATCTACGAGTTGATCGGCAGGGCCATCGTCTGGTTCCTCTGGAGGGCATACGGCCGCGAGCTGCGCATCGCCGCGGGCGCGGCCGTGGCCCTCACCGCTCTCGGCGTCGGCGCGTACCTCGCCTCACGCGGCGGCGAGGAGAAAACCTCGGCCTAGAAGCCCCGCGGCCGGCGAACCAGGTGGGAATGCTCCGAGCCTAGAACCGAATGGGCGTCCGGACCGTTGACCCGCATGCTGTACGCGCGCTCCGCGCGCGCTGCTCGCCGCCGGCGAATCGCCGCCCTGATCTCTGCGAGCCGAGACCGGCGCCGGCTCCGCGACCACTCGCGTGGGAAGGTGACTGCTCCTGTATGCGCCTCCATCTCAGCTCCTCTCGCTTTTCCTCTAAGACCTCTTCATCTCGTTGAACTCATCGCTTCAACGGGACCGATGCTCCTCTTTGTGAGGTATCAGCGCAACATGGATTGCTTCTCAGACTGATAAGTTTCTCTTATGCTCGACGTGAGGCGATTGAGGGTCCTGCAGGAGGTCATGACCCGCGGCTCCTTCTCCGCCGCAGCCGAGTCCCTTCACCTCTCGCAGTCCGCAGTCAGCCAGCAGATTGCGGTGTTGGAGCGCGAGGTCGGTGTCTCGCTGCTCGAGCGGACCAGCGAGGGGCCGAAGTTGACGCCTGCCGGGGAGGCCCTGATGTCCCACGGTGACGCGGTGATGTGCCGGCTGGAGGAGGCCGAGCGCGAGCTCGCGCAGATCGCCGGGCTGGAGGGCGGCCGTCTGCGGCTGGCGAGCTTTCCCACCGCCAGCGCGACGATCATGACGAGGGCGCTGTCGCTCTTCCGCGAGCGCTTTCCCAAGATCGAGCTGCAGTTCTCCGAGGACGAGCCCGAGGACTCGTTCCCCGCGCTCAAGCGGGGCGACTTCGATCTCGCCGTCGTCTTCGACTATCCCGACTTCCCGCTCGAGTTCGCCCGCGACGTCGAAGCCGAGCTGATCTACGAGGAGCCCATGCGGGTCGCCCTGCCGCCCGGGCATCCGCTCGCCGGCTCCAAGTCGGTGCGGATCGAGGACCTGGCGGAGGAGGACTGGCTGTGTGGGGCGCTGCCGAGCTCGTGCCGCGACCAGGTGCTCGAGCTCTGCCGCGACGCGGGCTTCGAGCCGAACATCAGCTTCCGCAGCGAGGACTACGAGGTGATCAAGGGCTTCGTCGCGGCCGGCCTCGGCGTCACGATCCTGCCGGAGCTGGCCGGGGGACACCCGGGGATCGAGCTGCGCGCGGTTCGAGGACGCAAGCCTATCCGCCGCGTCTGGTCCGTCACCCGTGTGATCGAGGCGCGCTCGCCCGCCGCGGAGGAGATGCTCGGCATCCTGCGCGAGGTCTGCCGCACCTACCGGGATGACCGGGACCTTTTGCTCGCGGCCTGAATCAGGCCCATCTCACGCCTGAGCTGCAGGAATCCTTGCAGCAGGGAGTGCCCGCGATCCGGGCGCGGCAAGCGCGACGCCCCTGTGAGAGCGTTCGCTACCGTTCCTGGCTCGTTCAGAGCCGAGTCCCTCAGCCAGATCGAGGGAGCGGGGAACCCAGGTTGTTGGGGCGAATCGCCGGCAGCAGCTCCGGCGTAACGCGACTCCTTTCCGCGTGAGCCCGTCAGCTAACCCCGCAGGCATCCAAGGAGATGGAAGCAGCGACCACATACGCCCGCAGTGCAGCCACCCGGCCTCGCCGGCCATTCAGGCGACGCCGGATGACGCTGGGGGCGGGAATCGCGCTGGTCGTCGTCGCGGCGGCGGGGGTCGGCTTCGCCGGCGCCAGGGATCCATCGCTCAAGGACAAGATCGACGCGGCGCGCTCGGACGCCGGCCAGCTCTCCCACAAGGTGGACTCGCAGACGGCGCAGATCGCCTCCCTGACCACGCAGGCGCATCAGGCCGGCGCGCGGGCGATGGAGCTGAACGCCCAGGTCCAGGACACGGAGGCTCGCTCGGAGCAGCTCGCGAAGCAGCTCGACGCGGCGCAGCAGCAGCTCGTTGCCCTGCGCGGCCGCTACGCCGGCTCCGTCAAGGTGCTCGACCGGCGCCTGATCGACATCTACGAGAGCGACGCGCCCGACTACGTCACCGTCCTGCTCAACTCGAACGGCTTCGACGACCTCTCCACCCGCGCCGACTACCTGCAGGCGCTGCACAACGCCGACATGCGGGTCGCCGACCGCGTTGCGACCCTGCGCGACCAGATGGCGGGCCACACGCACCAGGTGGCGGACCTGAAGCAGCAGTCCGACGCCGAGGCGCAGCAGCTCACCTCCACCAGGCAGAGCTTCGTCGCGAGCCAGCAGGCCGCCGACCAGAGCGCCGCCGCGATGGCACAGGCGCGCTCGGGGACGCAGTCCTCGCTCTCGGACGCGCAGGCTCAGGTCGCGCAGCTCGAGCAGCAGAAGGCCGATCAGCAGGCGTCCTCGGGTTCCGGCTCGAGCACCGGTAGCCCCGCCTATCTGGGTGGCCCGTACTCGATCCCGACCTACATCGTCATGTGTGAGTCGGGCGGCAACTACCACGCGCTCAACCCCTCGAGCGGAGCGGGCGGCGCCTACCAGATCCTTCCCTCGACCTGGGCCGCCTACGGGGGCCACGGCGCGCCGCAGGACGCGCCCAAGGCCGAGCAGGACCGGATCGCCGCCGAGATCTGGCGCGACTCCGGGCCGAGCGCCTGGTCCTGCGCCTAGGGGTCGAGGCCGACCGCCGCCTCCGGCGTCACCGCCCGGAAGCTGAAGCTCTCTTCGAGGTAGAGCTCGACCGACTCGGCATCGTGGTTCAGGTAGCCGATCGAGAGATCCTGGCCTGACTCGAAGAGGAAGTCCCCTCCACGGAGGCTGAGGACCGCGCCGCCCTGCACGGCTGGGGCCCAGACGATCGGCCCGCCGAGAACCTCGCCGAGGTGCTGCATGAGGGGATAGCCGCCGTGCTCGCCGGTTTCGAGGACGCGGGTGTGCGCCTCGGGGCTGAGGGCGAGGCCGTAGGGTCCGCCGATGCCCGCGGCGCGCAGGTCATCCACGGCCTTGGCGATGTGCCGGGGGTAGCGCTCGCAGTCCTCGCCCAGGGCGATCCGCTCGTTGGGCGAGCCCTCGATCACGCCGGTGATGCCGGCCGCACTCCAGCCGTGGAAGACGACCGAGTTCTCCGTGGCGGCGATGCGCCGGGCGGCCTGATCCAGCGTGTCGAGGTCGATGTCCTCGGCGCCGCGCTCGAGGTCGTCGAGCTCGGTGCGGGAGACGGTGAACGGGGCGCGCAGCTCGACGAGGCCGAGCACGCGCCGCTGGCGGCCGGTCACGCCGTCGCCCGGGACGTCGGAGCGGTCCTCGGAGCGGCCGAGGTTGGTGGCCGAGTGCTCCCAGCCGTGGGGCCCGTCGAAGTCCACGAGCTTGCGCGAGGCGAGGGCCGGGGCGAGGCGCTCTCGGGCCTCGTCGTCCAGCTCGCGCCAGCCGTTCTCGGTGATCGGGGCCGTGCCGCGGAGGAGGTGGCTCACCGGTTGTTCCCCCTGAGACTGCCGATGCCGAGCGACTCGCTGCCGACCAGAGGCGCGCCCTTCGATGCCTCGTCCTCGACGGCGCCCTCCTCGGCCTCCTCGCCGTGCTCGACGATGTCGCCGTCGGTGAAGAGGATCCCCTGGGCGATCTCGCGCCAGAGGGGCGTTCTGCGCAGGAGGAACTCGAGGTCCATCGCGAAGTGCTTGAACTCCTCGCCCTGAGCGTCTCTCATGATCGCGCGGGCCTCGGGGTCGGGCTCGACGGCGAGGCGCTGCTCGTACCAGCCGATCGCCTCGGCCTCCTCGGTCACCGAGGCGCAGAGGCGGGCGAAGGTCCTCGTCTCGGCCGGGAGCTCCCCGGGCGGCTCGTGGTACTGGTCGAATCCCACGGACGCATCCTTTCACGCAGAGGCGGTTCTCAAGCCTCTACTCGGCGATTCGCCGCAGCTCCTTGGGCCGCATCAGGACGTGCAGGATGTGGTCGTCGAAGCCGGCGAGGCCACCCTTCTTCATCTTCACCCGTGAGCCGGTGGCCAGGGCGACGGCCTGCGAGCAGTCGGGCTCGTGGCCGACCAGCATCAGCTCGCCGCGGCCGGCGGCGAGTTCGAGAGGGTCGAAGTCGCCGCCTCTCAGGCGCTGGTCGATTTCGACGTCCACACCCAACACCTGGCAGGCAAGGGTGGCGGTTCGGTGGGCTCGGACCTTCGGGCTGGTCAGGCAGGCGTCGATCTCGACGCCCAGCTTCTTCATCGCCCGGCCCGCGTTGACCGACTGCTGCTCGCCCTTCTCGGTCAGGTCGCGGTCGGCGTCGGGCTTGCCATCGCCGGCCTCCGCCTCCCCGTGCCTCAGGATCCAGATCACTTCGAGGAACGTATCGCGAGGGTCGTATCCACCGTCGTTGGCGAGTTACGGACCCCCGTCGGTCCCTAACTCGCCAAGGGCCGAGATTTCGTCCGGGGAGTGCGGGAATGGTGCTTCTTCGATGCGTTGTTCGTATCGACTCTGTCCGCACCCCCAGGCATGATCGACGGGTGAGCCCCGGAGCGGTCCATCTGCACGTCCACAGCGAGTATTCGCTGCTCGACGGGGCCTGCAAGATCGACAAGCTGGCCTCGCGCGCGGCGGAGCTCGACATGCCGGCGCTGGGGCTGACCGACCACGGGGTGATGAACGGGTCGGTCGAGCACTACAAGGCGTGTGTGGCGGCCGGGATCAAGCCGATCATCGGCCTCGAGGCCTACTTCGTAGACGACCGCAAGCTGACGCCGCAGGCGGCGCGCTACGAGCGCAACCACCTCACCCTGCTGGCCTCCAACCAGGCGGGCTTCCGCAATCTGGTGAAGCTCACCTCGGCCGGCTTCCTCGAGGGCTTCTCCCGCGGCAAGGCGAACGTCGACCTCGAGCTCCTCTCCGCCCACTCGGAGGGGGTCATCGCGCTGACCGGCTGTCTGCAGTCGCGCTTCTGCCGCCGTCTCGTCGAGGACCGCCCCGACGACGCCATGGCTCACGTCGACGACCTCGTCAACGCCTTCGGGCCCGACCAGGTCTACTTCGAGGTCCAGCGCAACGGCGTTCCCGAGCAGGAGAAGGCGAACGAGGGAATCGTCAAGGTCGCGCGCGAGCTCGGCCGCCCGCTGGTCGCCACGGCCGACGTGCACTATCTCCGCCGCGAGGACTACGACAGCCACGCCGCGCTGCTCTGCGTGCAGACCAAGTCGACGATCGAGCAGCCGAAGCTCCGCTTCGACACCAACGAGTTCTATTTGAAGAGCTCCGACGAGATGACCGAGTCCTTCTCGGATATGCCCGAGTCGGTGGCGAGCACCCTCGAGATCGCCGAGCGCTGCGAGATCGAGATGCAGCTCGGCGAGCTGCTGCTGCCGCGCTTCCCGACCCCGGACGGCACCGAGCCGGGGGAGATGCTTCGCAACCTGGCGATCGAGGGCCTCCGCAAGCGCTACGGCGACCCGATCCCGGCCGACGCGATGGAGCGCCTCGAGTTCGAGCTCGGCGTGATCGACGAGATGGGCTTCCAGTCCTACTTCCTGATCGTCTGGGACTTCGTCCACTACGCCAAGAACGAGGGCGTCGCGGTGGGCCCGGGGCGCGGCTCGGCGGCCGGCTCGATCGTCGCGTACGCGCTCGAGATCACCGACCTCGACCCGCTGGCGAACAACCTGCTGTTCGAGCGGTTCCTCAATCCCGGCCGCAAGTCCATGCCGGACATCGACATCGACTTCTCGGTCCGCGGGCGCGAACGCGTGATCCGCTACGTCGCCGACAAGTACGGGCGCGAGTGTGTCGCTCAGATCATCACCTTCGGCAAGATGGCCCCGCGCGCCGCCACCCGCGATGCCGCGCGGGTGCTCGGCTACGACTACGGGACCGGCGACCGGCTCGCCAAGCAGATCCCCGAGCCGATCATGGGCCGGAGCCCGAGCTTCGAGGAATGCCTGAAGCCGGGCGAGGAGCTGAAGCGCACCTACGACTCCGACCCCGACGCCCAGAAGATCATCGACACCGCGCAGGGCCTGGAGGGGATCGTCCGGAACCACTCGATCCACGCCGCGGCGGTCGTGATCGCGGACCGCCCGCTGCAGGAGATCGTCCCGCTGCAGCTCGCCGAGGACCGGGGCGCAGCCGGCAACGGAAACGGCAACGGGAGCGGGAAGGCCGAGCGGGCCTACAAGACGGTCACGCAGTACTCGATGGGCCCGATCGAGGAGATCGGGCTGCTGAAGATGGACTTCCTCGGCCTGCGCAACCTCGATGTGATCGAGGACGCCGTGGCGATCATCGATCGCTCGCGCGGCGAGCAGGTCGACATCAAGAACATCCCGCTCGATGATCCGAAGACCTACGCGATGCTCGCGCGGGGCGACTCGGTCGGGGTCTTCCAGTTCGAGTCGGATGGGATGCGCGATGCGCTCAAGGTGATCGAGCCGACGGAGTTCCAGGACCTCGTCGCGATCGGCGCGCTCTACCGGCCGGGGGCGATGCGCTTCATCCCCGACTACGCCAAGGGCAAGCGCAAACCGGACTCGGTCCGCTACGCCGACCCGCGCCTGCGGCCGATCACCGAGACCACCTACGGCTGCGTGATCTACCAGGAGCAGCTCATGGAGATCGCGAAGCAGATGGCCGGCTTCAGCCCCGCGGAGGCGGATGACCTCCGCAAGGCGGTGGGCAAGAAGAAGCGCGACCTGATGGCGACGATGAAGGAGAAGTTCCTCGAGGGGATGGCCGCGTCCAAGACCGACCCGCGCGTCGCCAAGGACCTCTGGTCCCTGATGGAGGCCGCGGCCGACTACTCCTTCAACCGCTCCCACGCCGCCTGTTACGCGCTGATCTCCTACCGGACCGCCTGGCTGCGGGCCAACTATCCGGCCGAGTACATGGCGGCCCTGATCTCGACCGTGATGTCGACCAAGGACAAGGTCCCGTTCTTCGTCAACCGCTGCGCGGAGATGGACATCGAGGTGCTGCCGCCCGACGTGAACAACTCCGACCACGGCTTCGTCGTCTCCGGCAACTGCATCCGCTTCGGGCTCGACGCCGTGAAGAACGTCGGCCACATCGCGGTCCAGGCGATCCTCGACGCACGTTCGAGCGGCGGGAACTTCACCTCGCTGTGGGATTTCTGCGAGCGGGTCGACACGCGCGCCGTCAACAAGCGCGCCGTCGAGTGCCTGGTGAAGTGCGGAGCCCTCGACTCCACCGGCGCGTCGCGTAAAGGCATGCTCGAGGCGCTGCCGGCGGCCACCGCCTTCGGCCAGAAGGCCCAGGAGGACTCCCGCCTCGGGCAGTCCTCGATCTTCGACCTCGGCGGCGGGGTGGAGGAGACGGGCCCGACGCGACAGCACCACGCGCCCATCCGAGCTGAGGAGTTCGAGCAGAACGAGCTGCTCCGCCTCGAGAAGGAGACGCTCGGCACCTTTCTCTCCTCACACCCACTCGCGGAGGTCAAGGACGCGCTCCGCCAGCGGGTCGACTGCGCGCTCTCGAGCCTCGCCGACAAGCAGGATGGCTCCTGGGTCACGGTCGGCGGCATCGTCACCGAGTTCAAGCGGCACACCTCCAAGAACGGCTCGAAAATGGCGTTCGCAACGCTCGACGACGTCGAGGGCCAGATCGAGATCCTGGTGATGGGCAAGGCCTACGAGGCCTCCCAGGAGTTCCTCGCCGCCGATGCGATCCTCATCGTCCGCGGCAGGCTCGACCACAAGGGCCGCGGCGAGACGAAGCTCGTCGCGCAGGAGGTGGAGCTCTTCGAGCCCACCGAGGACGAGGTGGCGCGGGCGAGAGCGGCCCGGGACACGGGACCGCTGCGGATCAACATCGACGCGGGGGCCTTCGGCGCCTCGCTGATCGAGGAGCTGAAGGTCATCCTCGGGCACTTCCCCGGCAACTCGGAGGTCGTCCTCGTCATGAAGATGCGGGAGGGGCCGAGGGAGCTCAGGTTCGGCCGTGGATACTGCGTCCGGCGCTCCGCCGGGCTCGACGCCGAGCTCGATGCACTGTTCGGTGCCGCGGCCCGCGCCGCCTGAACCTAGAATCTGCAGACCCGCTTGGGGGTGGGTATGTAGATGGGGCGAGGCGAGCACTGGACCACCCGGCAGCTGACGGACTTCCTGTCCGCCGTCTCGGCGTTCACGGAGGCGAGCGAGGTCCTCCGCAGCGGCGTCGAGCACGTCGTCGTAGCGATGGATTCAGACATCGCGGCGCTGGTCCGCGACGGTCACATCGAGGCCTCGATCGGCTTCTTCGGAGGTGTCGCCCCGGTGCACGACCTCGTCGAGGCCGCCGCCCAGACGAGCTTCGAGAGGGAGCTCGGCGAGCTCGGTATCTGCACCGGCATCTCCTGCCCGGTCGGCGACGACGGGATGGCGCTGCTCACCGCCCGTGCCGGCCGCGAGGGCTTCACTCCCGAGGAGACGGGGCTGCTCAGCGGCATGGGAAGGGTCCTCGCTCTGTCGCTGCGGGGCGTGAGGCTGATCGGCGAGCTCCGTGACCGGCAGACCCTCCTGGAACGCCTGAGCACGCTGCAGCGCTCGATCGCGAGCCGCGACGACCTGGAGGAGGTCTTCGGCGGGATCGTCACCGGCGCCAGCGAGCTTCTCGGGGACGAGGTCGTCGACCTCAGCCTGATCGACCCGGATGAGCCGTCGATGCTGGAGATAGTCGCGTCGGTCGGCTTCTCGGACGAGCTGCTCGCGCAGATCGGCCGAACCCGGATCGACCAGGGGACCGCGGGCCACGCGATCACCGGGCGCAGGCCGATCGTCGTCGAGGACTACGGCTCCGATCCGCGGCACATCCCTGACATGGCGGTCGACGGGCTCCGCTCGGTGATCTCAGCGCCGATCTATCAGCGCGGCGAGCTGGTGGGCGCCCTCTCGCTCGGAACCCGCCGGCCCGGGCGCCGGTACCGCGAGATGGAACGAGAGGCCGTCGTCGCCTTCGCGGAGCACGCCGGCCTGGCGCTGAACGACGCGAAGGCCGCGGAGGAGACGGCTCATCAGGCATTCCACGACCCGCTCACCGGGCTGGCGAACCGGGCCCTGTTCCTCGATCGCCTCACCCAGGCGAGAGCCAGAGCGGCTCGCTCCGGCGGCTCGGTCGGCGTCGTGTTCGCAGACCTGGACGGCTTCAAGACCGTGAACGACAGCCTCGGGCACGCCGCCGGCGATCAGCTGCTGATCATCGCCGCGCAGCGGCTGGTCTCAGTGGTCGGGCCGACGGATACGGTCGCCCGCTTCGGCGGCGATGAGTTCGCCATCCTCATCGAGGACGCCGGCGATCCGATCAACGCGGCGCGTCTGGCGCGTCGAGCGCTCGAAGTGCTCGAGAAGGTGATCGAGATCCACGGGCGCGAGATCTTCATCACGGCGAGCATCGGCGTGGCGGCCGGGCTCGAGGAGCCGGAGGAGCTGCTGCGGCGAGCGGATCTCGCCATGTACGAATCCAAGGGACAGGGGAAGGGCCGCTACGAGCTCTTCCAGAGCCACATGCACGAGGCGATGGCCCAGCGGCTGGAGCTCGAGACCGACCTGCGGGGCGCCGCGGAGCGCGACGAGTTCATCCTGCACTACCAGCCGATCGTGGAGCTCGGGACCGGCAGCATCGTCGGGGTCGAGGCGCTGATGCGCTGGATGCATCCCACGCGCGGGCTGATCGGCCCGCAGGAGTTCATCCCGATCGCCGAGGAGAGTGGCCAGATCCACGCCCTGGGCCGCTGGGTCCTCCGGGAGGCGTGCGAGCGGATGGTCGATTGGCAGGCCGAGCACGGGCTGCTCCACCTCACCGTCAACCTCTCGAGCGCCCAGCTTCGACAGGCGAGCCTCGTCCGGGAGGTGGCCGAGGTCCTCGACCACACCGGGCTGGATCCCAGCCGCCTCACCCTCGAGATCACCGAGACCGTCCTGATGGACGTCAGCACCAGCAACCTCGAGCGGCTTGCCGCGCTGAAGCGCGAGGGCATCCGCCTGGCGGTCGACGACTTCGGAACGGGCTACTCCTCGCTGCAGTACCTGCGGCGATTCCCGATCGACTGGCTGAAGATGGCGAAGTTCTTCGTCGACGAGGTCGAGCGCTCGGGCTCCCAGTCGAGGCTCGCCCGCGCGATCGTCAATCTGGCCCACAGCCTCGAGATCGAGGTGATCGCGGAGGGAATCGAGTCGGCCCAGCAGGTCACCGTGCTCGACGACATCGGCTGTCTCTGGGGGCAGGGCTTCTACTACTCGCCCCCGTTGCCGGCCGCCGAGATCTCGGAGCAGCTCCGGTCCCGAGTCCTTGCGCGTTAGCAGATCAACCACCGGATTCGCAAGGGGCGGGGCGGGGTCAAGATGGCCATCCCCGCCTCGACGGCGCCTAGACTGAACGCCGTGCCGAGGCAGACCCAGACCCAGAGAAACAGCTCAGGCGAGTGCCGCCAGTGCGGGACCTTCTGCGACAAGCTCGTCAACCCCGCGGGCTGCCTCGAGATGGGATGCAGGTTCCTCTACACCTACGAGGACGCGCGGACCGGCGGCCGCTTCATGGGCTGCATGAACAAGGTGTTCAGCGCGGAGATCGACTTCGACCTCTTCCTGCTCGCCGAGAGAGCTCGTGAGGGCTTCGGCGGGATCAAGATGACCGGCGCTCCGCTGCCGCACTGCCAGTTCAGCGTCGAGCGCGCCTACGAGGGCGATGGGCCGGCTCACGAATGCGTCAACCGCCGCTTCTTCGACGCGCCGGACGACACGCCCGAGTCGATCCGCGCGTTCGACCTGCGCAACTCGCTCAGCTGAGAAGCGCCTCGAGCCGGTCGAAGCTGTCCGTCCAGCCTCCCTCGTGGAGCGCGCGACGTTCCTCCGTGGCGAACTTGCCCTGATTGAGGGAGATCACCGTGCTGTCGCCGCGATCCTCCAGCGAGAGAGTCACGACGGTCTCGCGGTCGTCGGGATCGGGTGGCTCCCAGGCGAAGGTATAGGAGAGCCTTGTGGGAGGCTCGACCTCGAGGAACTCACCCTGGAGGTGAAAGCGCTCGCCTTCGGCCGGCTGCATCGCGATTCGATAGCGCTCCCCGGCGCGCGGCTTGAAGTCGACGCCGGGTGCGCTGAAGCCCTGCGGCCCCCACCAGTCTGCGAGCCGGGTGGCATCGGTCATGGCTCCCCAGACCTCCCTGCGGGGGGCCGCGATTGTTCGCGTGAGTGCCAGGGTCAGCCCGTCGATCATCCAGCGACATCCTAGGCTCGGACCCGCTATCCAGTTCAACCATGGGTGGTGTTGGTCGACGGGCTCTCATGGCGCTGGCCGCCGCGGCGATCGCGGGCGCCGCTCTGGTCGCCTGCGGCGGGACGTCAGCCTCCTCGCCGCAGGTCGTGGCCGACAGGCTCGGCCAGAACATCGGCGATCTGAACGCGGCGATCGACCGGTGGCGGGCCGGGGGGGACCCACCTTCAGGCCCCCCGTCCCAGAACGTCCTCGACCAGGCCAAGGCCCTGCAGGTCAACACGCGCTTTCTCACGACCCACGCCGGCCTGACCGCGCAGGTGCTCCCGCTCCTCTCCGGCCCGCCGGCGGCGCAGGTGGAGCGTCTCACCGCTGCGGAGCGTGACCTGTTGCGGCTCTCCCGCGGGGCCATTCCCCGCAAGCTCAGCGTCGGTGCGCCGCCTCCGGTCTCCGACCTCGTCTCCTTCTACCGGGAGGCGCAGGGCCGCTACGGCGTCGGCTGGAACTACCTCGCCGCGATCCATTTCGTGGAGACCAAGTTCGGGCGGGTGAAGAGCGACAGCGTCGCCGGTGCGAAGGGCCCGATGCAGTTCATCCCGTCGACCTGGCGGATCTACGGCAACGGGGGCGACATCCACGACCCGCACGACGCGATCCTCGCCGCCGCCAACCTGCTCCACCACAACGGAGCGCCGCCGCAGTACACGCGAGCCCTCCGCGCCTACAACGACTCAGGGCTCTACGTCGACGCGGTCACGCGCTACGCGCGCGAGATCGCCGCGAACCCCTACGGGCTCTACTACCTCTATTGCTGGCTGCCCTAGCGCCCGGCCAGGTAGGCGCTGCCGCGAGAAGACAGCCGGTAGCCGACCAGCATGCTCTCGGTCAGGCCGAGCTCCCTGAGCTTGCGCACGTCCCGCTTGAACGGGCCCTTCTCCATCCCGATGGACGCCGCCAGGTCGGCGGCGAGGGTCTCAAGCCGCTCGTCCAGCTCCGCGCGCTCCTCCGCCGAGAGCGCGGCGGCCTCGCGAAGAGCGACCGTCGAGCGCCCGGCGGTTGAGGAGCTCAGGCCCGCTTGCGGATCGCGTCGCGGTGGAGGCGCCGGATGATCTGCATGTCCTTGCGGTCGATCGCCTTGCCGTCGACGCCGGGGCCCTCCAGCACGGCGGGCAGCCCCTGCAGCCGTCGCTCGCCGATGAAGGCGCGCATCCCCCGCCGGCCGATCTCCCCTTTGGGGATCGGGGCGTGCCGGTCGCGATTGGAACCGCGGGCATCGCGGGAGTCGTTCACGTGGAGGAGCTTGAGCTGCTCGAGCCCGATCTTCGAGTCGATCTCGTCGACGAGCTCCTTCATCCCCTCCGGCGTGCGGACGTCGTAGCCGGTCGCGTGCAGGTGGCAGGAGTCGATGCAGAGGCCGAGGCGCCTGGGGCCGCCGGTCTTCTCGATCAGCTCGGCCGTCTCGTCGAAGTCCAGGCCCAGGAGCTGCGGAGAGCCCGCCGTGTTCTCGTAGAGGATCGGACAGCGGTCCGTCTCGGCCAGCGCCTCCTTGACCAGCTTCACCGCCCGCTTGCGTGCGTTTGTGCGGGTGTCGTCCTTGAGCGCACCCGGGTGGATGACCACTCCCATGGCTCCGATGCCGTCGCCGACCCGGAGCGCATGCGTCAGCGAGTCGAGCGACTTGCGGCGCATCTCCCTGTCGTTCGTCGCCGGGTTGATCAGGTAGATCGCGTGAATCGCGACCGCCTGGACCTTGGAGGCCTCCATCGCCTCCCTGAAGGCGGCGAAGTCGTCATCGGAGTAGCGGGTCGGGCGCCACATGCGCGGGCTCTGGTTGAAGATCTGGATCGACTCGCAGCGCATCTCCCTGGCGCGCTCGATCGCCTTGGCGAGGCCACCCCCTGTGGAAACATGGGCGCCGATCAGCATCGTGAGCTCCGATCCGTCAAATCCCGTTCGAGTCCGCTTCGCCCCGTCACCGACGGGCGCCCTCCACATCGGGGGAGCGAGGACGGCACTGTACAACTGGCTCTACGCCCGCGGCCGGGGTGGGCAGCTGGTGCTGCGGATCGAGGACACCGATCGCGAGCGCTCCACTCCGGAGAACGTCGACCAGATCCTCGACGCGCTGGGTTGGCTGGAGCTCGACTGGGACGAGGGGCCGCTCAGCCAGGCGGAGCGGGCGGAGCGCCATCGTGAACGGCTCAAGGAGCTGCTCGACGCTGACAAGGCGTATTACTCGCTGGCCACGTCCGAGACGGTGAAGGCGCATAGGGAACAGGCCAACGTCGGCTTTCGGGGCGAGCCCGCTCCGCCGGATGCCGAGGGCGCAGCCGTGCGGCTCCGGATCCCTCCCGGGACCACTGTGGTCCGCGATGAGATCCGCGGTGACATCAGCTTCGACAACACAGTCATCGATGACCCGGTCATCGCCAGGGCCGATGGCTCGGTTCTCTACAACTTCGCGGTGGCTGTCGATGATCTCGACATGGGGATCACCGAGGTCATCCGGGGCGACGACCACCTCTCCAACACGCCGAAGCAGCTGCTCGTCATGGAGGCGCTGGGGGTCACGCCGCCGCGTTACGCGCACCTGCCCCTGCTGCACGGTCCCGACGGCAAGAAACTCTCGAAGCGCCACGGAGCCGCGAGCGTCCAGGAGCTCCGCGACTCGGGCTACCTGCCCGCGGCGGTCCGCAACTACCTCGCCCTGCTCGGCTGGGGGACCCAGGACGACACGACGATCATGGGCACCGACGAGCTGATCGAGCGTTTCGACGTCGCGGACGTCGGCCGCGCGAGTGCGATCTTCGACGAGCAGAAGCTGCGCTGGCTGAATGGGCGGTTCATGCGGGAGATGGACCTCGACGCGTACACCGAGGCCGTCGCCAAGCACCTCGGGCGAGAGCCCGACGAGCGCCTGCGCGCCGCCTGCGAGATCGCGCAGGAGAAGGCGCAGACCCTCGATGAGGTCTGGCCGCTGATCGGCTTTCTCTTCGAAGAGCCCGAGACCGACGAGAAGGCCTGGAAGAAGGTGATGAAGGACGGGACCCTGCCCCTCCTCAGCGAGGCGCTCGACGCGCTGCGGGGCGCGGACTCGTTCGAGCCCGCCGAGCTGGAGAGCTCCCTGGGCCGGATCCTCGCCGAGCACGACGTGAAACCGGGCAAGCTCTACCAGCCGATCAGGGTCGCGATTACGGGCACGTCCGTGTCGCCCGGCATCTTCGAATCCCTGGCCGTCCTGGGCAGGGAGTGCTCGCTGGAGCGCATCGAGCGCGCCGTACAGCGGCTTTCCACGGATACGGACAACGGAACTTCTAGGTAGATCGACGCATGGGCTAAACAATCGGCGGGCGTGTGCCGATTAGACAGCCATGGCGACAGCCACACCAACGCGCACAAATGCAGGCACACGGGGGCAGGGACGCGGGCGCGTCCTGGCGGCCGCCTTCGACGAGGCTGAGCGCCAGCCCGCACTCTCCGAGGGCCGCGAGCAGGCCCTCGAGCAGGTCAACCGAGGTGCGCCTCCGCACGAGGTCGCCGCGGTGGTCGAGGCCGACGTCGGCCTCACCTGCGCCATCGTCCGCGCGGCGGGCCAGATCCAGGGCGCCGGCCGCATTTGCAGCGTCACTGACGGCGTCGAGCGGCTCGGCCCCGGCGCGGTCGAGGCGATCCTTCGCTCCGCGCCCTCCTACGACATCTTCAACGGCGACGGGCATCTCGCCCTCGCCCCGGACCGGTTCCGACTGCATGCACTCGACGTGCAGCGCGCCGCCGACCGGATCGCCGACGTGAGCGGCATCGGCGACCGTGACGAGCTGGCGCTCGCCGCGATCCTCCACGACATCGGCCGCCCGGTCCTGGCGCGGCTGCATCCCGGCTACGCCGAGCGCTTCGACCGCCGCGGCGCAACCCCCGACGACCGCATCGCCGAGGAGCGCCGCGAGCTCGGGATCGACCACTCCCTCGTCGGCGGGGTCCTCACCCGTCGCTGGGGCGTCCACGCTCGCATCGCCGAGGCGATCGAGCGCCACCACACCCGTCAGGCCGAGGGCATGGCCGCCGTGATCCGCGTGGCGGACATGGTCGCCGCCCACATCGAGGACTGCCCCGTCAGCACCCAGGACCTGGTCGAGGCCGCGGAGAACTGCGGCATGGACGAGCACGCGGTGCGCATGGTCCTCTACGAGCTTCCCCAGGGCAAGGGGTCACGTCGCCGGGCCACCGGCCCGTGCCCGCTCTCCACGCGAGAGCTGGACGTCCTCAGGCGTCTCGCCGAGGGCAAGGTCTACAAGCAGATCGCGGTCGAGCTCGACCTCTCGGCGAGCACCGTCCGCAGCCACCTCCACAACGTTTACGGCAAGCTCGGCGCCCTCGACCGCGCGCAGGCGGTCCTCATGGCGACCGAGCAAGGCTGGATTTAGAGGCTCGGCCTCTTGCGTCGGTCCGCCCCCAGCCGGTGGGGGCGGACCGACGCATGCTGATCAGCAGGGCTGCGATCGCCATGCCGATCGCGTCGATCACGACGTCCCTCGGCGTGCCCTCTCTGCCGCGGACGAAGGTCTGGTGGAACTCGTCGCTGCAGGCGTAGAGGAGCGAGATCCCCACGGCCCAGAGCAGGGGGCGCCGGGCGACATCGCGCAGCGCCCACCACCACGCTCCCGTGAGCAGCGCATAGCCCGTGATGTGCCCGAGCTTGCGGAACACGATCACCCACAAGGCGTGGTGTCCTCCCGCAGGCTGCGCGGAGAACCAGAAGATCACGCCCATCAGGGCGAGGGGGGCGAGCGCGCGCAGGAGTGCGCGGTTGCGGCGATTCAACGGGACGCCGCCCGGCCCGCTAAAAGGGTTGTCGTGATCTCCGTCACCTCGAAGTCACGTTACGCGGTGGTCGCGCTGGCTGAGCTGGCGCGAGCGGGCGAGAGCCCGATGCCGATCGGCCAGGTGGCCGAGCGTCGCGGCGTCCCGGTCCAGTTCCTCGAGCAGCTCTTCTCGACGCTGCGTCGAGCCGGAATCCTGGTCAGCCACCGCGGCGCCAAGGGCGGCTACACGCTCGCCCGGCCCGCGGAGGAGATCAACGTCCTGGAGGTCGTCCAGGCGCTCGACGGAGTGGTCGGCCACGAGGGCAAGGAGGCCGGCGGTATCTGGGAGGAGGGGGTGGAGGCCCTGCGAGCCACCTTCCGCGAGGCCACGATCGCCGACATCGCCCGCCGCGAGGCCGAGGATGCCGGCGCCGGGACCTACCACATCTAGGAATGTTCGGTGATCGCTGACCGGACGTTTCTATCGGCGGCGGCCCAGCAGGGCACGCCGGATGGTTTCGTAGCGTCGCCCAGTCAAGGACTTCGCGACCCCTCGCAGGGTCCACGCGGCCCGCTGGCGAACCCACGGAGCGGCACTTCCGGCAGCAGCCGCGGCCGCCTGGGCGGCGGGGGTGTCGCGTCGGATCGCGTACCGGCCGATCAAGGCGCACCCGTCGATCGAACCCACCTTCTGGCTGGGCAGAGAGGTAAACAATGTCGTGTAGCCGGCCTTGGCCGCCGCTCTGCCGACTGCCTTTGAGTAGAAGCCGCCAGGCACGCTCGCGGTCAACACTGGGGCTCCCAGCTCCTCGGCGAGGATGGCGGCGCTGCGCGACCATTCGTCGAGTAACTGCCCCCAGCTGCAGGCCGCCATCCGGTCGGGATGGCTGCAGGAGTGCGACCCGATCACGTGGCCCATCCCGGCGAGTGCCCGGATTTCGTCCCACTTCATGAACCCGGGACGACCCACCGCGTCGGTGGCGATGAAGAAGTGTCCGAGCCACGAGCGCCGGGAAAGCTCCTCACCTGCCACCAGGCCGCTGGCGCCGCCATCGTCGAAAGTAATCAGCCACGGCTCCGCACCGTCCGAAAGCGTGTCCGCTCTGTGCGGTGGCGAACCGACGGACCGGTCGATGCGATCTAGGTGGTCGCGGAAGTCCTCTAGCGTGACCGAGTAGACGTCTGAATCACCGTCCTCGACGCCGCCGCCCGTGTCGAGGAGGTCGTGATACATCAGCGTTCGCGCCCTCATCGGAGGCAGCGTCCGAGCGCTCGCAGCCAGCCGACCGTCTGGCCCAAGCCGTAGCTCAAGTGGAACACGGGGAATGAGGCGAGGACGCGCGGCATCAGGCTCCACGACTCGTTGTGCTTGCGCACCGTGCGGGCGCCGAACACGGCGCCCGCCACGCCGTAGAGGGCCCATTGAACCGCCAGCAAGCGTCTCGCCAGCGGAGAGCGGGGGAACACCAGCAACATCAAGTTCGCGAGGACGAAGGCGAGCGGTGTAAGGCTGCGCATGCTGGGGACGCGTCGGTGCTTGAGGGCGATGGGCACCTTCCACAGGCCATACTCGTAGTACTGGCGCCAGACCGCGGCGAGCGAGCCGCGCGGCCGGTACCTCACGGTGATGTCAGGATCGAGCAGGACGTGCCCGCCGGCACGACGTAGGCGAACGTTGAATTCGTCGTCCTGGTTACGGACGAGTGTCTCGTCGAAGAGCCCGGCGTGCTTGAAAGCTTCGGGACGGAAGGCCCCGAAGGTGACTGTGTCCGTCTCGACCGGTCCGGAGGATTCGGCGACGCGGGTCCAGCCGATTCCGCCAAAGGGACTGTCCATTGCACAGGCAACGGCGCGCTCGGCGGGCGTGGTGCCGGTTGGTACGAGTCGCCCGCCAACGTTCCACGCCCCGGTCTGATCTGAAACCTCTGCACAGCGGCGCAAGTAGTCGCTCGGGTAACGCGAGTGGCAGTCGAGTCGCACGAGCAGGTCGCCGCGCGCCTCGCGAATGCATGCATTCAGGCCGTGCGACACCAAGCCGGCCGGGTTCTTGAGCACGCGCAGGTTCAGGCCTGCGCCTTTGGCGGCGGCGGTCAATCGTTCGGCCGAGCCGTCCTGGGAGTTCCCATCAGCGACCAGCACCTCGACGTCACCGTCGAAGTCTTGGGCCGCGATGTCGTGCACGAAGCCATCGACGTTCGAGGCCTCGTTCTTCAACGGGGCCAGGACTGAGATCGTGCGGATCATCCAATCGAGAATTAGACACAAACGCCATGGCCCCTGCCATGCGTCGGAGTCCGCATACCTGGGGAACCGGCAGGGTCGCCGTCGGTCGACCGCCGGGGCCGGGGCAGCGATCCCAGCAACGGGCGGTGGATCCGGCGCGGTGGCGCGGACCTGCCGGTGGGTCCCGGGAGACCTCCGATCGGCGACATCGCCCGCCGCGAGGCCGAGGATGCCGGCGCCGGGACGTACCACATCCGACCGGCTTCCTCACGGGCACCTGCGACTACGAGGGCAGCGTCAGGCAGTGGATGGACGACATGGCTGAGGTCGCGGGGCGCGGCGTTGGGGTTGTCACTTCCCGGCGAGTACGGGGAGCTCGCCGACGGCCGCATCCTCGTCCTGGGCAGCGGGCGCCTCGAGCGGGAGGTCAGCTCGATCGATCAGGAGCTCGGCTGGATCTGGAGCTGCGGGACGGCGAGGTGGCGAAGGTGACCAACCAGCTCTCCCACGGGCAGGCCCCGACGGACGCGGGGCTCGAGGACTAGACGGGAGCGGAAACCCCCGATACCTGACCCGGTTCCGCTAGTTTTGTTCAATGGCCGGGTCGAACGGGACATCCACGACGCTGCGGGTCGGAGCCGAGAGCTCCGCCGTCGTCGGCAACACGCCTTTGGTGGCGCTCCCGCGTCTCGGCGCCGATCTGCCTGGCGAGGTCGTCGCCAAGCTTGAGTTCTTCAATCCGGGGGGCTCGGTCAAGGACCGGATCGGCGTGGCGATGATCGATGCCGCCGAGCGCGACGGGCTTCTCGAGCCTGGCCGCTCCGTGATCATCGAGCCGACCAGCGGCAACACCGGGATCGCCCTGGCGCTGGTCGCGGCCGCGCGTGACTACCGCCTGATCCTCACGCTTCCCGAGGGCATGAGCCGGGAGCGGACCGCGCTGCTCCGCACCTACGGCGCCGAGGTCCACGAGACGCCCTCGCTGGGCGGCATGAACGAGGCGGTGGAGCTGGCCAACAAGCTCGCTGCCGAGCATGACGGCTTCATCCCTCAGCAGTTCTCGAATCCGGCCAACCCCGAGATCCACCGCCGCACGACGGCCGAGGAGATCTGGCGCGACCTCGACGGCGGGGTCGATGCCTTCGTCGCGGGGGTGGGCACCGGCGGGACGATCACGGGAGTCGGCCAGGTGCTGAAGGAGCGCCGCCCCGGCATCCGGATCGTCGGGGTCGAGCCGGCCTCATCGCCCGTCCTCTCGGGCGGCCTGCCCGGCGCCCACAAGATCCAGGGAATCGGCGCCGGCTTCGTCCCGGACGTGCTCGACCGCGACGTGATCAACGAGATCGTCGGTGTCAGCGACGAGGACGCCCTCGACACGGCTCGCGCTTCGGCCCAGCGCGAGGGCCTGCTGATCGGCATCTCTGCGGGCGCCGCCGTGCGGGCCGCGCTCGATCTCGCCGCCCGCGAGGAGATGGCGGGCAAGCGGATCGTGGTGATCGTGCCGGACTCGGGCGAGCGATACATGTCGCTGCCGTTTTTCGCCCCGTAGAAGCGGCCTCGCCACCCTAAGCTTCTGGGCGTGCTCGGCCTTGGAACCATGAGGCGGGTCCTCAAGGAGGTCTCCGCCGACGTCGCCTCCGCGCGCGAGCGCGATCCCGCCGCCCGCGGGATCGGGACGCTGGAGATCCTCACCGGCTGGGCGGGGGTCCAGGCGCTGCTCGCCCACCGGGTCGCGCACGCGCTCTGGGAGTCCGAGGTGCCTCTCGTGCCGCGGACCATCGCGTACACGAGCCGCGCGTTCACAGGCATCGAGATCCATCCCGCGGCCAGGATCGGCTCGGACTTCTTCATCGACCACGGCTCCGGCGTGGTGATCGGCGAGACGGCCGAGATCGGGAACCGGGTCACGCTCTACCAGGGGGTGACCCTCGGGGGCACGGGCTTCGCGCGGGGAAAGCGCCATCCGACGCTCGACGACGACGTGACGGTCGGCTCGGGGGCGAAGCTGCTCGGCCCGGTGACCGTGGGGCGGAATGCGAAGGTCGGGGCCAACACGGTCGTGATCGAGGACGTCCCTGCGCAGACGACGGTGGTCGGCAACCCGGGTCACCCCGTCCGCGTGGAGGGGAGGCCGGTCGAAGGCCCCGACACGGACTGGATCCATCTGCCCGATCCCATCGCGGAGGCGATGAAGGAGCTCTCCGAGCGGATCGCGCAGCTCGAGAAGCGCCTCGCCGACGCCACCGGGGAGGAGCCCCGGGAGGCAGACGTAACCGAGCTGCGACCCAAGAAGGGCCCGAGCTCGGCCGGCGGTTAGCCGGCGGGGGCCGGGCCTATGCTTGGCCCGTGGCCCCCGGACGAGAGGAATTGAAGGTTGCGCCCGTCGAAGTGGGCGCGGACCAGGTCGAGCGCCTGCTGGCGGGGTTGAACGGCCCCCAGCGGGAGGCCGTCACCTTCGGCGAGGGGCCCCTGCTGATCCTGGCGGGGGCGGGCTCGGGCAAGACCCGGGCCCTGACCCATCGGGTGGCCTGGCTGCTCGCCACCGGCCGCGCGCACCCGAACCAGATCCTGGCCATCACCTTCACGAACAAGGCGGCCAACGAGATGCGCGACCGCGTCTCGGCGCTGGTCGGCGGGGTCTCCCGCCGGATGTGGGTGATGACGTTCCACGCGGCCTGCGCGCGGCTGCTCCGCATCGAGGCGGAGCGCCTCGGCTACACGAGCAAGTTCACGATCTACGACGAGGCCGACTCGCTGCGGATGCTGAAGCGCTGCCTCGAGGAGCTCGAGGTGGACACCAAGCGCTACCCGCCGCGCGCCATTCGCGCCCGGATCTCCGACGCGAAGAACCAGCTGATCGACGCCGAGAGCTATCAGGAGCAGCTGGGCGGAGTGTTCGAGGATCTTGTCGGCCAGGCCTATCGGCTCTACGAGCGGCGGATGCTCGACGCCAACTCGATGGACTTCGACGACCTGCTGATGCGGACCGTCAACGTGCTGGAGCTCTTCGAGGACGTCCGCAAGCGCTATCGCGAGCGGTTCCGCTGGATCCTGGTCGACGAGTACCAGGACACGAATCCGGCCCAGTACCGGCTGCTGCAGCTCCTGGCGGGCGAGGAGGGGAACCTCTCGGTCGTCGGCGACGACTCGCAGGCCATCTACGGCTTCCGCGGGGCTGACGTGCGGAACATCCTCGAGTTCGAGAAGGACTTTCCCGACGCTCACGTGGTGAAGCTGGAGCAGAACTATCGCTCGACCGAGACCATCCTGGAGGCCGCGAACGCGGTGATCTCCCACAACAGCGGGGGCCTCGACAAGCACCTCTGGACCGACCTCGGCAAGGGCGAGAAGATCCACGTCGCGGAGCTCGAGGACGAGCACGCCGAGGCCCGTTTCGTCGCCGGCGAGATCGAGGAGCTGACGGACAAGGAGGGGCTCTCGCGCGACGAGGTCGCGGTCTTCTACAGGACCAACGCGCACAGCCGAGTCCTGGAGGACATCCTGGTCCGCTACGAGCTGCCATACCAGGTGATCGGCGGGACGAAGTTCTACGAGCGCGCGGAGATCAAGGACGCCATCGCGTACCTCCAGCTGCTCGTCAACCCGGCCGACGAGGTGAGCTTCTCCCGGGTGATCAACTCGCCCCGACGCGGGATCGGCAACACCAGCCAGGGTCGCCTGCTCAATCACGCGAACACGACCGGCCGGACCATCTGGGAGGTGGCGCTCGAGCCCGAGGCGGTCCCGGGGCTCTCCGGGGCGGCGATCAAGTCCATCGGCCGCTTCACCGAGCTGGTCGGGGAGCTGCGGGCCGAGTTCGAGAACGCTCCCGTCGCCGACCTCCTCAGGGCGATCTTGGAGCGCTCCGGCTACCTTGACGCCCTGCGCGCCGAGCGCACGATCGAGGCGGAGGGGCGAATCGAGAACCTCGAGGAGCTGGTCGGGGTCGCGGCCGAGTTCGACGCCAATCGCCAGTTGGAGGGGCCCTCGGACATCGCTGCGCTCGACGAATTCCTGCAGGCGATCTCGCTCTACACCGACCAGGACGACATGACCCGCGACGAGTCCAAGGTCACGCTGATGACCCTGCACAACGCCAAGGGCCTCGAGTACGACGCCGTCTTCGTGATCGGCTGTGAGGAGGGCGTCTTCCCACACTCCCGCTCTCTCGAAGAGGGGAACGAGGAGGAGGAGCGACGCCTTGCGTACGTCGGCATCACCCGGGCGCGCAAGCGGCTCTGGATGACGCACGCCCGCAGCCGGCGCCTCTTCGGCGGGAGGGAGACCGGCTTCCCGTCCCGTTTCCTGTCGGAGCTGCCCGAGGGGCTTGTCGAGCGGGAGGGGACCCAGGAGCAGGCGATGACGGGCTGGGCCCTCGGCGGGACGAGCGCACCGGCTCCGAAGGCCGACCCCTCGCTCTCCTTCGCCACCGGCGACGACATCGTCCACGCGAGCTTCGGCGACGGGGTGGTGACGGCGGTGGAGCCCGGCGGCGTGATCGTCGTCCGCTTCGCCGGCGATGGTGCCGAGCGCAAGCTGATGGCCGACTACGCACCCCTCAAACACAAGACGGGTTCCCCTTACGGGGACCCTCGCATCAGCTGATGGCCGCCACCGTGATCGACGGCAAGGCTGTGGCCGCCACGGTGCGGGAGAGAGTCCGCGGCGAGGTCGAGGAGCTCTCGGGCCGGCTCGGCCGCCCGCCCGGACTGGCGACGGTGCTGGTCGGCGATGACCCCGCGTCCGCGATCTACGTCCGCCGCAAGCGCGAGGCCTGCGAGGAGGTCGGGATTCGGTCGATCCACCACGAGCCGGTCAGGTCGATCTCGCAGGACGACCTGCTCGAACTGGTCCGCGAGCTCAACACCTCGGACGAGGTCGACGGCATCCTCGTCCAGCTGCCACTTCCCGATCAGATCGACTCCGCGGCGATCGTCAACTCGCTGGACCCGGACAAGGACGTGGACGGGCTCACCCCGATCAGTGCCGGCCGCCTCGCCCGCGGCGAGCCGGGGCTGGTGCCGTGCACGCCCCGAGGGATCATGGAGCTGCTCGCCTCGGCGGGCGTCGATCCGTCCGGGAAGGAGGCGGTGATCGTCGGCCGCTCCAACCTGGTGGGCCGCCCGGTCTTCTCGCTGTTGCTCGGCGCCAACGCGACGCCGACCATCTGCCACAGCCGAACTCGCGATCTCGGGGAGGTCTGCAGGCGGGCGGAGATCCTGATCGCGGCGGCCGGTCAGCCGAAGCTGGTCACCGGGGACATGATCCGGCCGGGATCCACCGTGATCGACGTCGGAACAAATCGCACCGATGACGGCCTGGTCGGCGACGTGGACTTCGACGCCGCGGTCGAGGTGGCGGGGGCGATCACTCCCGTTCCGGGCGGAGTCGGCCCGATGACGATCGCGATGCTGCTGTCCAACACGGTGGAAGCCGGTCGGCTTCGCCATCAAGTCGCGGCCACAAGTGGCCGCCCGTCGTAAGTCGCTCCGGGCTCCGCCCTGAGCTCCTGAAATCAGCGGCCTGGTGGCCGCTTAGCCTGCTTGAATCCCCCCGTCAAATCCATCGACGGAGGCTGACCTTTGGACTCATCACGGTTGCGCACGGGGGAGATCGTCGCCGGAATAGGCGGCGTTGCCCTGTTCGTGTTCCTGTTCTTCGACTGGTTCGGCGGAGGCGCGGAGGTGAGCGGCAGCCTGGTCAACGGGACCGCGACCCTCTCGCACCCGGGCATCAGCGGTTGGGATGCTCTCGTCGACCTGCCGGGGTTCCTGATCATCCTGTCGGGCGTCTCGGGGATCGCGCTGGCGTATCTTGCCGCCGCCGGCCAGCGGGTGAACATCCCGCTGCGGCGTGGCGCGGTCACGGCCCTGCTGGGCGCGCTGGCGGTGCTGCTGATCCTGTGGCGGATGTTCGCCGGCTCGCCGACTCTGAAGATCGGCGTGTTCCTCGGCCTGGCGGCGGCGATCGCCGTCACCGCGGGCGCCCTGATGGCGCTCGGCGAGGATGGATTCGAGCCGCTGGTCGCCGTTGCGGGTGGTCGCACCCGGGCGGCTTCGGCAAGCGCTCCGGCGGCGACGCCGGTGCCGCCACCGGCCGCAGTCCCGGCGAGCAGCGGCTTGCGCTCGAGCGGCTCGACGACTACGAAGCGCGCGACGGCGAAGAAGCCGGCCGCGCAGTCCGCTTCGAAGCCGAAAGCAAAGACGAAGTCATCGAGCTCACGCTCCACCTCGGCCAAGAAGAAGTCCGGCTCGAGCAAGAGCAAGAGCTCGGCCAGCCGCAAGAAGTAACCGCGACCCCCGGGGGGCAGGAAGACCTGGCCCCCGGGGGTTCGCTGTGTAGGGTCACGGCGCTCACCCGACCCGTTCAAGGCTTGGAGGACGAAAGATGATTGGAAGGCTGTCTCAGGGGCAATTGATCGCGGCGGTCGCGGCCGTCGTCCTGCTGGTCGCGATGTTTCTGCCCTGGATCGGCTTCAGCGCCGGCGGCGGCGGCACCATCAGTGTTCCCGGAGGCGGAAGCATCACCGTGCCGAGCGGGACGGGGCCGACGGTCAGTGACTCATGGAACGTCTGGAAGGGCTCCACGCTCGACATCTATCTGCTGATCACCGCGGTGGTCGCGTTGCTCCCGGCCCTGCTCGCGCTCACCGACAGTGCCGAGGAGTTCTCGTTCGTCTCGGCGGCGGCCTTCCTGCTCGGAGTCGTCGCGGTGATCCTGATCGCCGCCTTCCTGACCGTCGACTTCCCGGACGGCGCCGATCGCAAGATCGGATCGTTCATCGGGCTGGTCGCTGCGATTGCCATCGCCGTCGGAGGATTCAGGGCGATGCAGGAAGAGGCCGCCGGGGAGATATAGGCTCGGGCCTGGCCAACGGATAGAGGAGGAGCATTGGACGCGAACAGGTTGTCTCAGGGCCAGCTCGTCGCCGCGATTGCGGCGATCGCCCTGTTCATCATCAGCTTCCTGCCCTGGTTCGGCGTTTCAGGAGCCGTGACCGTCGGCGGGACCACGATCGGCGGATCTCAGAACTTCAGCCTCTGGGAGGCTGAGAACCCGCTCGACATCTATCTGCTCATCGTGATCCTGGTGGCGCTGGTTCCCGCCGTGCTGGCGGTGATGGGAGACGGCGCGGACGCGCCGATGGCCGCGATGGCGACGGCACTCCTGGCAGGCGTCGGGACGATCCTGATCCTCTACCAGGTGTTCGACACGCCCGGCGATGCCGACCGCAAGATCGGCCTGTTCCTCGGCCTGATCGCATGCGCGGGGATCGCCGTGGGCGGCTACCTGACGATGCAGGAGACATCCGGAGGAGAGAGGTACTGAAACGCCGCGGTTTGAGGCCGGGCGAGCTGGTCGGGGCCATCGGCGGCCTCGGCCTGCTCGTCGCGGGCTTTCTCCCCTGGTACTCCGCGGGCGGTGAGTACGCCACCGCCTGGCAGGCCTTCAGCATCACGGACATCGTGCTCGCCGCCGCCGCGGTGGTCGCGCTCTCCGTCGCGTTCTGCGTGCTCTTCCGGATCTCCGTCAGCTACCCGGTGGCCGGGTCATCCGCGGCGACCGGCTTCGGGTTCGTGAGCGTTGTGCTGATCGTGATCCGCATGATCGATCCGCCGGGGGCCGGGGATCCCAGCCTCGAGTTCGGCGCCTGGCTGGGCCTCGCATCCGCGATCGCGATCACGGTCGGCGGTCAGCGGGGTATGCAGCCCCTGAAGTCCCCGGACGCGCCCTCAGCCGTTTAGCGCTACCCCGACGTCCCCCGCCACGTGGGTGGCGCAGGCGATCACGGTCATCATCGGGTTGACGCCGACTGAGGTCGGCAGCAGGCTCGCATCGGCGATGTGGAGGCCCTCGACGCCTCGGACCGCGCCGCGCGGATCGCAGACGCTGGTGTCCGGGTCGCTTCCCATCCGCGCGCTGCTCATCGGATGGAACGCCTCGAGCCGCAGGTCCGACGGCTTCAGCGTCATCGACTCGAAGTCGGCGAGACCCTCGCGTTTGAGGACCGAGACCGGCCCGACGTTGGGGTAGACCTCCGTCGCGCCTGCTGCGAAGTGGATCTCCGCTGCGCGTGCGATTCCGAACTGGATGGTCCGCGCCTCCTCCTCCATCAGGCGGTAGGAGAGCCGCAGGGAGCCGTTCGAGCTGAGGCCCACGCGGCCCTCGGAGCGATCGTGGAGATGGACGCCGATCGAGGCGATGTTGCCGAAGTGGGCGACGCGGTCCGAGAACGCGGCTCCGACGCCCGGCAGCCACTGCGCGCCGAAGGAGAGTGGGGTGAAGGTCGCCTCGAGCAGGATCCCCTCCGGCTGCCACTGGTCCACGTAGTAGCTCTGCATGACGCCCTCCCAGCCGCGGACCTCCTCCTCGTAGCGGGCACCGATCCAGGCGGCGGGGTGGATGTGGAGGTGCCGCCCGAGGGCGGGATGGGTGATGCCGGAGCGAAGCAGCAGCTCCGGTGTGCCGAAAGCGCCCCCGGCGCTGATCACGGCCCTGGCGCGCACCTCCCAGTCGCGTCCCGCCGGGCGTCGCCCGTTGCGCTTGGCCTCCTGGGCTCCGGTCGTCGGCATTCCCGCCCTGCAGTGGAGGCCGGTCGCGCGGCCGTCCTCGGCGAGGATGCGCTGCACCTGGACCCCCGCGCGAACCCGCGCGCCGGCGGCGACGGCGCGGGGCAGATATGAGACGTGGGCCGCGCGCTTCGCGTCGATCTCGCAGCCGAGCGGGCAGGAGCTGCACTGCACGCACTTCCCGGCATTCCGGCTGATCGGCCCGCCGCTGGCCCCGAGCGCCGCTGCTCCCTCCGCGCAGAGCTGGCCGTTGCGGCCCAGGGTCTCGATGTTGAGGGGCGTGACTGCGAGCACCTTCTCCGCCTCGGAGTAGAAGCGCCCGAGATCGCCGGCCCAGTCGACTCCGGCGACGTCGCGCCACTCGTCGAGAACCTCCCGCGGCGCGCGGAAGCAGGTGCCGGAGTTGATCACGGTGGTCCCGCCGACAGTGCGGCCAACCGGAATCGGAATCGCCGGCTTGCCCGAGGCGATGGTCATCCCGCCGTCGCGGTAGAGCAGCGGAAGCCCCTCCAGCGGGTCGGTGGGGTAGCTCGCGTGGTCGACATAGGGCCCGGACTCGAGCACCATCACGTCGAGACCCGCCTTTGCGAGGATGGCCGCCGCGGCCGCGCCGCCCGCGCCGGAGCCGACGATCGCGACGTCGCATTCCTCACCGGCTCCGCGAGGCTCGAGGTCGCCCACACCGGTCGACGATGGCTGAGGTTCGCCCTCCGCGACCGCGCAGCGGGACTCGAAGCCGACCACGGACTGCACGCGGGAGTCCCGTGCCCAGCCGATCATCGCGAGGAGCTTGGCCAGCAGCAGGAGGTCGCGGTAGAGCGAGAAGCGCGAGCCCTCCATCTTCGTCATGTACTGCGAACGCGCCTGGACGCTCATCCGGCTGAAGCGCCAGGGAAACGGGAGGAACTCGAAGGTGCGGAGGGCGAGGCGTACCACCTGCACCGTTCGCGCCGGCATCCGGGCGAGGAAGCGCGCCAGCGGCTCGGCGACCGGGACCTCGCTCTCGGCCGCCGGGAGGCCGTCCCCACCAGGGGCGATTGCCTCCGCGATCGCTCGCAGAGTCCTGAGCTCGGCGGCCCGGAGCCCCGGCGGGCGCCTTCAGGGGGGTGCGGCGGGGGAGCCGACCCGGCCGGCGAGCGACCAGAGCAACAGGGTGGCGAAGACGAGGAAACCGTCGACCAGCCCGTTGAGCAGGTAGGCGAAGACGTCGTCTTCGATGAAGAAGATCCAGGAGGTGATCGACGAGGCGGCCTTGCCCGCCGCCAGCGCCAACAGCATCGGCCGGTAGCGGACGACGTCCGTGGACGCGATCCAGGCGAGGAACGTGATCACCACCATGTAGGCGAAGCCGAGAGAGAGCCAGAGCCGCTCCTCGGTCTTCGGAGCCGGCGTGTGGAAGCCGAAGTGATGGCCGAGCTCGGTGATGCGGTCGAGCGTGCCGTCCGGCCAGGCGATGAAGAAGAACCCGGTGATGGCGAATCCGACAGCCATCAGGCGCAGGTTGAGGACGACGAAGCGCTCGGCTTTCTCCCCCGTCATTGCGCGCGGGATCCTAGTCGTTAGGGTCACCGGGTCGGCGAGCGGAGGAGTCTTCGGTGGCAGCCAGAGAGGTCGTGATGCCCAGCGGGGCTCGCGCGAAGATCCGTGACGAGGGGCTCGTCGTGCTCTGGACGATCCTCACCCTCGGGATCTACACCTGGGTCTGGTACTACCGGATCAACCGCGAGATGCGCGACTTCGGCCGCGCCCACGGGGACGAGCAGCTCGCGAACAGCAATCCGGTTCTCTCGATCCTCGCGGTCACGATCGGGGCCCTCGTGATCGTTCCCGCGATCGTCTCGTACTGGAAGACCACGGGTCGCATCCGCCGCATGCAGAGGGCCTGCAACGTCACGCCGATCGAGGGCTGGGTGATCGCGCTCCTCTACGTGCTCGGTTTTTTCATCGTGTTCACGCTGATCGCCATACCGCCCTACGTGCAGAGTGGCCTGAACAAGGTGTGGCGCCTCTATCCGTCGGCCGAGGGTGACGAAGTCGAGATCGGGAATGCGCCCTCGCCGCCGCAGTCGGACGTTCCCGATGCACCGCCGCCTAAGGCGGCCGACCGCATCGACGGCTGAATGAGCGACAACCCTCCGGCAGGCTGGTATCCGGACCCGAACGACCCAGAGGCTCCGAAGCCGCTCCACGGCCTGGCCTGGTGGGCGTACTCGGTGCTCGCCTTCTCGGTGCTGGCCAATGCCTTCTACACCGCGGCCGCGCTGATCTACGCGGGCAAGGTCCAGAAGCAGATCGACATCCACTCACTCACCGTCCAGCAGGCCGAGGATGCGGAGAACCTGTTCGCCGTCGGCAGCGTGATCTGGCTGATCGGACTGGTCGCCGGCGCCATCGGATTCCTCGTCTGGTGGTACCGGGCCTACGACAACCTGCCCGGCCTCACTGGATTCTCCCGCAGGTTCGGACGCGGCTGGGCGGTCGGCGCCTGGTTCGTCCCAATCCTCTCGCTCTGGCGCCCGAAGCAGATCGGCAACGACATCTGGCGGGCCGGCGATCCGGCGGCGCGAGGCAACCGGGAATGGATGTCCCTGCAGGTCGGCTCCCTCGTGCTCATGGCCCCTGCTTAGCAACTCGGTCGTCGGGCCGGGCCTGCTTCCCGTCGCGAACCCTCCCTCGCACGCGGACCTCGTGCAGGAGCACTCGGCCGCGATCGCGGTCGCCGTCTCCAACCTCTGCGGGATCGCGGCGGCGGTTCTGGCGATCCTCTTCGTCAGGTCGGCCACCGACCGGCAGGACCGCGCGATCGCGTCGAGGGAGCGAACCGAGGCCACGACCTAGAATCCCGCGGATGATCGACCGCGAACAGGTCCTGCACGTCGCGCGGCTCGCCCGTTTGAAGCTGAGCGACGAGGAGGTTGAGCGAATGGCCAGCGAGCTCTCCGGCATCCTGGGCCACGTCGAGCGGATCTCCGAGCTCGATCTCGACGGAGTCGAGCCGACCTCGCACGTGGTCGCCCTGGAAAACGTCTTCCGGCCCGACGAGCCCCGCCCGAGCACCGATCGCGACGAGGTGCTGGAGAGCGCTCCCGATCCGGCCTCAGGCGCCTTCCGCGTGCCCTCGCCGCAGGCCTAGATGGCGGGCGAGGTGATCGATCTCACGGTCGCGCAGGCGGCCGATCGGATCCGCTCCGGCGAGCTGCCGCCGGACGAGTACTTCGACGCCTACCGCACTGCTGCTGCGGGGGATTCGCTGAACGCCTTCCTCTGGACGGCGGACGAACCCGAGGATGCCGCCGATGGCCCGCTCGGCGGCATCCCGGTGGCCGTCAAGGACATCTTCTGCACGGAGGGCATCCCGACGACGGCCGGCTCGCGGATCCTGGAGGGGTACCGGCCGCCCTACACGGCGACGGCCGTCCGCAAGCTGCGCGAGGCCGGGGCGCGCGTGCTGGGCAAGGCGAACATGGACGAGTTCGCGATGGGCTCCTCGAACGAGAACTCCGGCTATGGGCCGGTGCTCAATCCGTGGGACCCCGGCCGGGTGCCCGGCGGCTCCTCCGGGGGCAGCGCGGCCGCTGTGGCCGGGCGCCTGGCGCCCTGCGCGATCGGGACCGACACCGGCGGCTCGATCCGCCAGCCGGCGGCGCTCTGCGGAATCGTGGGCATGAAGCCCACCTACGGAGCGGTCTCGCGCTACGGGATGATCGCCTTCGCCTCCTCGCTCGACCAGTGCGGGCCGCTGACCAGGGACGTCACCGACGCGGCGCTGATCCTGGGGGCGGTCGAGGGACGGGATCCATGCGACTCGACCTCGATCGGAATCGATGGCGGCATCCAGCTCCCCGACCGTGAGGACCTGAAGGGGCTCAGCTTCGGAATCCCCAAGGAGCTCGCCTCCGAGGCCGAGGGGATCGAATCCGGGGTCAAGGAGGTCTTCGAGCAGACCGTCGCCGTGATCGAGGAGCTCGGCGGGGAGGTCTCGGAGACCGAGCTCCCGCACGCCCCGCACGGCATCTCGGCCTACTACGTGCTGGCACCGGCGGAGGCCTCGGCGAACCTCGCGCGCTTCGACGGCGTCCGCTACGGGATGCGGGTCAACGGCGACGACCTCACCGAGATGTACGAGGAGACACGCGCCGCGGGCTTCGGCGCCGAGGTGAAGCGCCGGATCATGCTGGGCACCTACGCGCTCTCCTCCGGCTACTACGAGGCCTACTACGGACGGGCCCAACGGGTCCGCACCAAGATCGCGGAGGATTTCTCCAAGGCTTTCTCGCGCTTCGACTTCGTCGTCACGCCGACCTCGCCGACGGTCGCCTTCGAGCTCGGGTCGAAGACCGACGACCCGCTTGCGATGTACATGAACGACTACTGCACCGTTCCGATGCCGCTCGCGGGCATCCCCGCGATCTCGATCCCGGCGGGGTTGGCGAAGCCGGACGGCGGCGGCCCCGAGCTGCCGGTCGGCTTCCAGATCGCCGGGCCCGCCTTCAGCGACTCGGCGATGCTCGACGCGGCGCACGCCCTCGAGGGCGCGATCGGGTTCAAGCTCAACGGAGGGGCGAGTTGACCGACTACGAGGCCGTGATCGGGCTGGAGATCCACGTCCAGCTCTCCACCAAGACCAAGATGTTCTGCGGCTGCGCGCTCTCCTTCGGCGACGAGCCCAACTCGCACACCTGTCCCGTCTGCCTCGGGCACCCGGGGACGCTCCCCACGATGAACGAGGAGGCGATCCATTACGCACTCAAGATCGCGGCCGCCCTCGAGTGCGAGGTCCCGGAGCGCTCCGAGTTCGCCCGCAAGAACTACTTCTATCCCGACCTGCCGAAGGGCTACCAGATCAGCCAGTACGACCAGCCGATCGCGGTCAACGGCAGGCTCGGCGACGTCCGCGTCCACCGCGCCCACCTGGAGGAGGACGCTGCAAAGCTGACCCATGTCGGTGAGAGCGGGCGGATCCACGGGTCAGGGGCGTCGCTCGTGGACTTCAACCGCGGCGGCACGCCGCTGGTCGAGATCGTCACCAAGCCCGACATCCGCTCGGCCGCCGAGGCCCGCGAGTGGGCGCAGCTGCTCCGGGAGACCATCCGCCAGCTGGGCGTCTCCGACGTCAACATGGAGGAGGGCAGCCTCCGCGTCGACGGCAACATCTCGATCCGGCCGGTCGGGTCGGAGGAGCTCGGGGTCAAGACCGAGCTCAAGAACATGAACAGCTTCCGCTTCCTGGAGCGGGGCATCGACGCCGAGATCGCCCGCCAGACGGAGGTGCTCGAGGGCGGCGGGGAGGTGGCCCAGGAGACCTTCCACTTCCATCCGGAGGACGGCTCCCTCACGCCGCTCCGCTCCAAGGAGTACGCGCACGACTACCGCTACTTTCCGGAGCCGGACCTGGTTCCGGTGGTCCCGACCGAGGCCATGCTGAAGGAGGCGAAGGAGTCGCTCCCCGAGCTTCCCGCCCATCGCCGGGAGCGCTACGTCAGCGAGGTCGGCCTCACCGAGGAGGCGGCCACCACGCTGGCCTTCCACGAGGGCTACGGCGAGTACTTCGAGCGTGCGCTCGCGGCCGGGGACGGCGTGCCGGCGAAGGCGATCGCCAACTGGATCACGGGCGAGCTGGTGGCCGCCCTGCGCCAGTCCGGCGGCGAGGACGATCCGCTCGCGAGCACGGCGACACCGGAGGCAGTCGCTGCCCTGGCCGGTCTGGTGGAGGCGAAGACGGTCTCGCACGGCGCCGGCAAGCAGGTCCTGGCCAAACTGGTCACCGACGGAGGTGATCCGGCGAAGATCGTGGAGAGCGAGGGCCTGGCGCAGATCTCCGACAGCTCCGAGCTCGAGGGCATCGTCGACCGGGCGATCGAGGCGGAGCCGGAGGCCGCCGAGCAGGTCCGCCGGGGAAACGAGAAGGCGATCGGGCGCCTCGTCGGCGCCGTGATGAAGGAGTCGAAGGGGAGAGCAGACGGCGGAACCGTCACGAAGCTGATCAAGGAGCGGCTCTAGCGGGTGGCCGGAGCGCCATACATCCTGATCGCCCTTCTCTTCGGGCTCGCCACCGGCTTCGTGGGCCGCGGCAAGGGCAGCTCCTTCTTCATCTGGTTCCTGATCGGCACGGTGGTGCCGATCTTCGGCCTGATCGCAGCGATCCTCTACCGCTCAGAGCACGACGAGCCCGAGCGCCGCTGCCCGATCTGCAACAACATCGTGAAGCTCCACGTCCAGGTCTGCCCCCGCTGCGGGACCGACCTGTACCTGCCGGATCCGGCCGAGGTGCGGCCGGGCCCAGCCCAGCGCCCTACCTGAGCCAGGTGCGGACGATCGCGTTGGTGAAGCCGAGGCCGTAGCGAACCACCGCCGGCTTCTTGGAGTGGCCGTGCGTGCGCTTTGCCACGGTGACCGGCACCTCCTTCGCCGGTACCCCGCGCTTGATCGCCTCGATCAGGAACTCGGAGGTATGGAACTGCTCTTGGCGGAGGACCAGCTGGGGGAGGACCGAGGTGCGTACGGCCCGGTAGCCATTCGACGCGTCGGAGACCTTGGTGCGCGTGATGAAGGAGATCAGCTTGTTGAAGAGCACGATCCCAAGCTCGCGCGAGCGCGTATTTGGGTCGGCGTCGCCGAGGACACGGGAGCCGTGCGCGACGTCCACCTCGTCGTCCAGGACCGGCTTGACCAGGCGCTCCATCTCGCTGGGCAGGTGCTGGCCGTCGGCGTCGAGGGTGACCACGACGAGCGCGGCCGATTCCGCCATCAGCCGATACCCGGTGCGCAGAGCGGCACCGCCGCCGCGGTTGATCACGTGGCGAGCGACGATGGCGCCTGCCTTGGCGGCCGCTTCGCTGGTGTCGTCGCGCGAGCCGTCGTCGACCACCAGCACCGCCGTCCTCTCACCGCAGACCTCGGGCGGGATCTGCCGGACCACCTCGCCGACGCTCTCCGCCTCGTTGTAGGCGGGGATGACCACGGCGATCTTGTCTCGGAAGCGTTCCGGAAGCTTGGCCTGACGGAACTCCTCCCAGGCGAGTCCCTCGAGCAGTGCGGAGAGCTGCTGGTTCATCCGCGCGCTCTCGGTCAACGCCCGGAGCACCAGGAAGAAGAGGATCACGATCGAGAAGACGGCGAGGCCGAGGATCCGGCCGCCGTTGCCCTGCTTGAAGGCGAGCGCGGAGAGCAGGCCGTTGAGCAACTCGGTGCCCGAGACGATCAGGAGGGCGAGCGAGCCGAAGATCGCCAGGAGGACCGCGCCGTTGGAAAGCGAGCGCCGCCTCCAGACCGCAAAGGCGAACAACAGGACGGCGAGGATCAGGCCCACCGCGCGCAGTGCGGTGAGCTCCTCGGGGAACAGGGACGCGAGCAGGAAGATCGTCAAGGCGGCGGCCAGAATAGCTCGCTACTCTGCCCCGTCTCATGCGCGTCCTCATCCTCGGGGGCGACGGTTATCTCGGCTGGCCGACGGCGATGCGCTTCTCGGCTCGTGGCCATGAGGTCTCCGTCGTCGACAACTTCTCCCGCCGCCGCTGGCACGAGCGCCACGGCACGGACTCCCTGACCCCGATCGCGGGCCTCGACGAGCGGATCGCCGCCTGGCACGAGGTCTCCGGCAAGGAGATCCGCTCCTACGTCGGCGCGATCGAGGACGCTGCCTTCCTCGAGGAGGTGATCGTCGAGACCAGACCCGAGGCGGTCATCCACTACGGCGAGCAGCCATCGGCGCCGTTCTCGATGGCGAACCGCGAGCAGGCCGTGGAGACCCAGTACACGAACGTGATCGGCACGCTCAACCTCCTCTTCTTCCTCCGCGATCATGCCCCCGACTGCCATCTGGTGAAGCTCGGGACGATGGGCGAGTACGGCACGCCCAACATCGACATCGAGGAGGGATACATCGAGATCGAGCACAAGGGCCGCAAGGACACGCTGCCCTTCCCGAAGCTCCCGGGATCGCTCTACCACCTCTCCAAGGTCCACGACTCGCACAACATCCACTTCGCCTGCCGGGTCTGGGGCCTGCGCTCGACCGACCTGAACCAGGGTGTCGTCTACGGCATCGAGACCGAAGAGACCGCCCAGGACGAGCGGCTCTGCACCCGCTTCGACTACGACGAGTGGTTCGGCACCGTGCTCAACCGCTTCTGCGTGCAGGCAGTCGTCGGACACCCGCTCACGGTCTACGGAAAGGGCGGCCAGACCCGTGGGTTTCTCAACATCCGCGACACGCTCCAGTGCGTCGAGCTCGCCGTCGAGAACCCCGCCGATGCCGGCGAGTTCCGGGTCTACAACCAGTTCACCGAGCAGTTCTCCGTCAGCGAGCTGGCCGAGCTGGTGCAGCGCTCGGCCGCCGAGGTCGGCTTCGAGATCGACATCGACCACATCGAGAACCCCCGCGTCGAGCTCGAGGAGCACTACTACAACCCGGTCCACACCAAGCTTCTGGACCTGGGTCTGAAGCCGAGCTATCTCGGCGACGAGCTGGTCCGCTCGATGCTGAAGACGATCGAGCGGCAGCGGGGCCGCGTGATCGACTCGGCGATCGACCCGCGGACGCAGTGGAAGCCAGGTTCACCCGCGGGCGCCACCTCCGGCTGACCTCATTCCGAGCCGGCCTCGCGCCACTCACGCGCTCGCGCGCGTATCTCCGCGTCGTGAATCGCGTTGGTCCCGCGCACGATCATCATCCGCGCCATCGTCGTGGGCCGGACGCCGTAGAGCCGCGCGGCCTCGAGCAGTCGCTCCCAGTGCTTGGGGCGAAGCCTGATGCCGAGCTGGCGGCTCGTGTAATCCCTCTCCGGCCCGTCGGTGCCGAAATCGGTGTCATCCCCAGGCTCCGGGTCGCGATCCAGGTCCTCCGGACCGGGCATCCAGGTGCCCGGCGCGCGATTGCGTTCGTTCTGCTGCTTCTGCGCCGCCGCCTTAGCCATGCTCTTGGCGTAGTCGGGCGCGTCGCGGTCCGTGCCGTCTCCTCGCTCCTCGCGACCCTCGGAGGAGACGGGGGAGGGGGTATGTGTCGAGGACCGGGTGCCTGCGCTAGCGACTTGATGGCCGGCGCTATCCGCCTGTTCGCCGTTGCTAACCATTTGATCGCCGTGGCTACCAATTGGATCGCCGCCGCTGGCGATCTGATCGGAGCCTGGCTCGAATGGCTCCCTCTGCTGGTAGCCGTCGCTCCCATTTGGATACCGGTGGCCACCGGGGCGGGACACACCACCCGGGTCCCTCTGCTGATCCGGTTTCATCACGTCGCGAACGCTCGGCACCCATTCACTGCCGGTGTCACGCCGAATGTGAGAACACCGCCTCGTGACAGCCACGGCTCGCGCGCGCGTTGACCGCTTGGCTACCATCGGCCCATGCGCGCCGCTGACGCACTGATGGAGGCCCTCAAGGCCGAGGGCACCACGCACATCTTCGGCATCCCCGGTGGAGCCAACCTGCCGATCTACGACGCGGTCCACGACGCCGACCTCGATCACATCCAGGCGCGGCACGAGCAGGGCGCCGGGCACATGGCCGAGGGATACGCGAAGGCCTCCGGTCGCGTCGGCGTGGCGTTCGCCACCTCCGGGCCCGGCGCTACCAACCTGGTCACTCCGATCGCGGACGCGATGCTCGACTCCGTCCCGACGGTCTTCATCACCGGGCAGGTCCGCACCGACCTGATCGGCACGGATGGCTTCCAGGAGGCGGACGTCAACGGCATCACGATGCCGATCGTCAAGCACAGCTTCATGGTCCAGGACCCCCGCTACATCCCGGACTACGTTCACGCTGCCTTCCACATCGCTTCCACCGGGCGCCCGGGGCCCGTGCTCGTCGACGTCCCGCAGGACCTCTCGCGGGCCGACATCGACTACGAGCCGATCACGGACACGCCGACCCTGCCCGGGTACAAGCCCTCGACGGAGGGCAACATCAAGCAGATCCGGATCGCCGCCAGGGCTCTCGCGAACGCCCAGCGGCCGGTGATCTACGCCGGCGGGGGAGTGATCAACGCCAACGCGTCAGAGGAGCTGCGTGAGCTCTGCACCTCCGACAACTTCCCGGTCACCTGCACACTGATGGGGCTGGGCGGCTTCCCCGCGAGCCACGAGCAGTGGCTGGGCATGCTCGGCATGCACGGCACCCGCACCGCCAACTACGCGATGGACAACGCGGACCTGATCGTCAACGTCGGCGCCCGCTTCGACGACCGGATCACCGGCAAGCTCTCCGAGTTCGCCCCGCGGGCCAAGTTCGTCCACATCGACATCGATCCGGCCGAGATCTCCAAGAACGTCCCCGCGCACATCCCGATCGTCGGCGACGCGAAGGAGGTCCTGCCGAAGCTGGTGAAGGAGTACCGGGCCTCGCAGGCCGAGCGCTCGCGCCTCGACCCCTGGTGGGAGCAGATCCACGCCTGGCAGAAGGAGTACCCGTTGGGCTACGAGGACTCGGGGGACGGCGAGATCAAGCCGCAGCGGATGATCCAGGCGATGTTCGCCGCCACCGGGGGCGACGCGATCATCACCTCCGACGTCGGCCAGCACCAGATGTGGGCCGCGCAGTACTACGGCTTCGACAAGCCACGGCGCTGGATCAACTCCGGCGGCCTCGGCACGATGGGCTTCGGCCTTCCGAGCGCGATCGGAGCGAAGGTCGCCAACCCCGACGACACCGTCGTCTGCCTCGCGGGGGACGGCAGCCTGATCATGACCTGCCAGGAGCTCGCCACCGCTGTCCGCCATGAGGTGGACGTCAAGGTCTTCCTGATGAACAACGGCTACTTCGGCATGGTCCGCCAGTGGCAGGAGCTCTTCTGGGACGGGCGCTACAGCTCCGTCGAGATGGGCCCGAGCCCCGACTGGCCGAAGCTCGCCGAGGCCTTCGGAGCCCGCGGCATGATGGTCGACGACAAGAACGAGGTCGAAGGGGCCATGCGCGACGCGCTCGCAACCGAGGGCCCGGTCCTCCTCGACGTTCGCGTGACCAAGGACGAGAACTGCTACCCGATGATCCCCGCCGGCGCGGCCGCGAGGGACATGGTGGGCTGATGGAAGCCGGCACCCCCGATCTGATCAACCTCGAGGACCTCGACGCCGCCGCAGGCGCCCTCACCGGCCGCAAGCATGTCCTCTCGATCCAGGTCGAGAACCGCCCCGGCGTCCTCGCCCGGATCGCCGGCCTGTTCAGCCGCCGCGGCTTCAACATCGACACCCTCGCGGTCGGCCCGACCGACGACCCCGAGATCTCCAGGATCACGCTGACGGTCGACGGCGCCGTTCACCCGATTGACCAGGTGACGAAGCAGCTCCACAAGCTCGTCAACGTCATCAAGATCCGCGACATGGAGCCGGGCGAGACGATCGCCCGCGAGATGGCCCTCTTCAAGGTCTCGGCGCCGATCGAGAGCCGCGCGGAGATCATGCAGTTCGCCGAGATCTTCCGCGCGAAGATCGTCGACGTCTCCCGCCGCTCGCTGACCATCGAGGTCACCGGCAGCTCCGACAAGATCGAGGCCTTCGAGCGGATGATCCGCCCGCACGGCCTGATGGAGATGGTCCGCACGGGCGAGGTCGCGATCGCCCGCACGAAGTCCGAGAACTAGAGTCTGCGCATGAGCGTCGCGCTCGACGCCGGGTCGCTTCTCTCCCGATTCGAGAGCGCGCTTGCCCGCTCCGGCGACGGCCGCCTCGTCTCGGCGACCGTCGAGCTCGACGGCGACGTCGATCCGACGGCCATCGCCGCCGGTTCGCGGCTCGCGATGGATCGCTGGTTCTGCTGGGAGCAACCCGACCGCGGGTTCGCGCTTGCGGGGATCGGGACCGCGGCTGAGATCCAGAGCAGGGGACCGGACCGCTTCTCGGACCTGGCCGCCGGCTGCTCGAGGGTCGCCCATGACCGCGAGGCCGACGAGCCCGCCGGATTGCCGGCGGGTGCCGGACCGGTGTGGGCCACGGGACTGGCCTTCGATCCCGACGGCGGCGGAGCGCCGATCTGGTCATCGCTGCCACCCGCGCTCGCGGTGCTGCCGGAGCTCGCCATCGCCAGGAGCGAGGGGCGGAGCTTCCTGACCGTGTGCGCGATCGCGGGAGCGGATACGGACGTCGCGGGAAGGCTCGCTTCGCTGAGAGCCGCCCCGCTGACCCCTCAGGACCCGCATCCGAGCGCCTCCACATCGGTCGCGGGCCGCCACCCACCCGAGCGCTACGAGGAGATCGTGGCCGAGGCAGTCGCCCGCATTCGCGCGGGCGGGGTGGAAAAGGTCGTGCTTGCTCGAGAGCTGACCGTCGAAGCACCCGCCGCGATCGACCCGACCTCCAAGCTCGGGGCACTGCGCGATCTCTTCCCGTCCTGCTTCTGCTTCTGCTTCGGGACCCCGCAGGCGGCGTTCATCGGCGCGAGCCCGGAGCTGCTGGTCCGCCGCTCGGGCGCAGTCGCCGCCACGGTGGCGCTGGCCGGAACAACCTCGCGCAGCGCCGATCCCGCCGTCGACGACCACCTGGGCGAGCAGATGATGCGCAGCCCGAAGGTCCGTGAGGAACACGGCATCGTGGTGCGCCGGATCGAGCGGATCCTGCGGCCTCACTCCGTCTGGGTGCACGCGGAGAGCGAGCCGTTCGTGGTCAAGGTGGGGAACCTCCAGCACCTGGCGACACCCATCCGCGCGCAGCTGGCGCAGTCACACAGCGCCATCGAGCTGGCCGGCTACCTGCATCCGACGCCGGCGATCGGCGGCGAGCCTCGCGGCCCCGCCCTGGAGCTGATCGCCGAGCTCGAGGGAATCGACCGTGGCTGGTACACGGGCCCGGTCGGCTGGATGGACGTGACCGAGGACGGTGAGTTCTGTGTCGGGCTGCGCTCGGCGCTCCTCCGGGACCGCGAGGCGCACCTGTTCGCGGGCTGCGGGATCGTCGCGGACTCGGACCCCGCGGCAGAGCTTCAGGAATCCGAGCTCAAGTTCGAGGCGCTGCTTCCGCTGCTAGCTGGCTGAGCTCCCGATGGAGCTCGAGGTTCCGGGCGCGCTCCGTGCGCACCACGATCACTCGTGCGTCTCCGGCGAGGGCTGCGTCGAGCGCCGCCGGGTCCCCAGGGGCGTCCACGCTGAGCCCGTAGAGACGCGCTGCGTCGGCCGGATCGAGCCCGCTGGGTGTGCCGAGCAGCGCCTCGAACTCGTCCCCCGCCAATGCCTCGGCCTGCGGGAGGAAATGGAAGATGCCGCCGCCGGAGTTGTCGATCACGATCAGGCGGAGCTCCGGGGCATGTCGCACGGCCGCCAGGCCGCCGAGGTCGTGGAAGAGGGCGAGATCGCCGAGGACGGCCCAGGTGCGCGCGCCGCTCCCGGCGGCCAGCCCGGCCGCCGTGGAGGTCAGCCCATCGATGCCGTTCGCTCCGCGGTTGGACGCGATCCGCACTCCCTCCGGTCCGGGGCGGAGGAACGTCTCCATGTCACGGACGGGCATGCTCGAAGCGGCGAAGACCGAGTCGCCGTCGCGGAGCACCCTCGCGAGCGCCATCCAGACGCCCGGCTCGCTGAGCTCCTCGAGCTCGCCCAGCCGTCCGTCGACGCTGGACCGGACGGCCGAGTCCGCCTCCAACCAGGCGGCGGCGAAGGGGGACCCCGCCACCGTGCTGGCGCCGGGGCGCAGCCGGGAGAGCCGTTCGGCCAGCGAGCGCGCGGTCGGGGCCGGCTCGGCTCGGACGATGGTGCTCGCGCGGCGGGTGGGCTCCCGCCACTCGCCCCCCGGGTCGATGACGATCTGCTCGAGGCCCTCGATCGCGGCAAGCCACTGGCGCAGGGGCTTGCTGGTGGGCAGGTCGCCGACGCGCACGATCAGCTCCGGCTGAAGCCCTGCCGGCCGGTCGCGCGCGATGTGGTCGTACGCCGAGACCACCAGCGAGCGGTCGTGAGGGCCGCGGCGAAGCTGGGAGGTCGGCTCGGCGAGGATCGGATATCCGGCGGCGGCGGCGAGTGCCGAGACCGGCTCCGCAAGCGCGGGGTCCATCCGGCGCCCGGCCAGGATCAACCCCGCGGACGTGGACTCGATCCGCTCCGCCAGCGTGTCGAGCAGGCCCTCGGGCGCGCGGGCCCTGACTGCGGAGATCTCGTTGAGCGGCGCGTCGCCCCGTCCCTCGAGCGCCAGCGGATCCGTCGCGGTGACGGCGTCCAGCTCGGCGATCGGCGCGAGCGGCTCCCGCCACGGGACGTTCAGGTGAACCGGGCCGGGTCGGGGGTCGCCGGCCGCGGTGGCGTATGCGCGGCACGAGACCGCCCGGAAATGCAGGAGCCCGTCGTCGTCGGCCTCATGGGTGCCCATCTCGCAGAACCACCGCACCGCGTCGCCATAGAGCTTCAGCTGATCGATGGTCTGGCCGGCGCCGATGTCACGCAGCTCCGGCGGGCGGTCGGCGGTCAGCACGATCATCGGGACACCAGCCTCGTCCGCCTCGACCACGGCGGGGTGGAGGTTGGCGGCGGCGGATCCCGACGTGCAGAGCACCACGGCGGGCCGGCCGGTGGCAAGGGCGGTGCCGAGCGCGAAGAAGCCCGCGCTGCGCTCGTCGAGAATCACGGTGACCTCGATCTCGGGCTGGCGCCAGAGCGCGACCGCGAGAGACGTGGAGCGTGAGCCGGGAGAGACCACGGCGCGCCCCACTCCGGACCGGGCCAGCTCCTCCGCCATCGCGGAGGCGAGCGCGGTGTTGCGGTTCGTGGGGTCCATCCTCAGAACCGTAGATCAGGCGAGCCGCCGCGCCGCAAGCGCGTCTTCGTCGATCTCGACCCCGAGCCCGGGGCCATCGCCGACGATCAGCTGGTCGCGCTCGGCGGCGACGCCCTCGCCGATCGACATGGAGAAGAGCCGCTCTGTCGCCAACCCGTGCGCGACCCCGGCATCTCCGCCGCTCGCCCGCAGCGCCTGGACGGCGTGGGCGCCCGCTGCGATCCCGACCGGCCCCTCGAGGGCGCTGGAGAGATAGGAGGGCATCACCTCGGCGATGTCGAGGGACGCACCCAGCCCTCCGACCTTGGCCACCTTGACCGCCGCCACCTGGCACGCACCGAGCTCGCGGGCGCGCCGGGCGTCGAAGGGCGAGGCGAGGCTCTCATCCGCCGCGATCTTGACGTTCACGCGCGCGCGCAGCTCGACCATCTGCTCGAAGGTCCCAACGGGCTGCTCGACAAGCTCTATGCCGTGTTGCGCCAGCGCTCCCAATCGGTCGGCCGCGTCATCGACGCTCCAGGCACCGTTCGCGTCGACCCGGATCGTGGCCGCGTCGCCGAGCGTCCGGCGAACCGTGGCGACCTGGGTCACGTCGCCGGCCAGGCCCACCTTGAGCTTGAAGGTGCGGAACCCCTGCGAGCTCCACTCCTCGGCCAGCTTCCGCGTAGCCGCCGGGTTGGCGGCCGGCAGCGTGGCGTTGCAGACGACGGGCTGCGCATCCGAGGCACCGAGCAGTCGCCAGACGGGCTTTCCGGTGGAGCGCCCAACCAGGTCATGGACGGCGATGTCGACCGCCGCGAGGGCCTCCGCCGAGGCGCCTCGGTTGCGGCAGCGGGCGATCGCCGACCAGATCCTCGCCGGATCGACGCCGCCGTCCAGGAGCGCGGGCCAGCATCGGTCCCGGATCTCCGCCGCGATCGCTTCGATGCCGGCGCCGCCGCGAAGAGAGAGAGCGGCTGTCTCGCCGAGCCCCTCGAGACCCTCGCCCCGAATCCGGATCAGGATCAGCCGCCGCTCCGTCAGCTCGCCGCGCGCCGTCACGTAGGGCTCGCGAAACGGCAGCGAGTATGGGACGACGTCCAGCTCCTCCAACCGCATCGGCGGATGCTACGCCGAAGGGGTGATCATCCCCCAGTAGGTGCAGGGCGATCCGAAGTGCCCGTGAATGTCCAGGCGGGCGAACGGGCCGACGTTCTTGTCCCGTGCGATCACATCGAAGTCGATGGCGCTCGCGTCCGATGACTGCGCGGCTCCGGCGATGTTGTCGACGTCCTCGGGCGAGGTCGTGAAGGGGCCGTTGTTCACGGTCCCGGAGAGATCGAGGGTGTTGGTGCCAGCCGTGGTCTTGATCTTCAGGCCCACCGCCGAGGGTCCGGTGAGGCAACTGCCCTCCACGGTGATTCCGTTTGAAGCCGTCGCGATCTGAGTGAGGGCCGTTCCCTGCGGGAGGGTGGTCGTGAACGAAGTCGCTCCCGGGCCGGGCGGGCCCTGATCGCCCTTCGGCCCCTTCAGGGTGGCCTTGGCGCTGGCGCTGAGCTTGGCCGGCTTGACCGCGCCGTTCCTGATCTGCTTCGAGCCCACGCTGTTCTTGGGCAGCTTGAACGCCGCGTACCCGACCCCGCCGAGGGCCAGAAAGACGGCGACCACCGACAACACGTTCGCGAACGTCAGCCTGCGTCTGATCGTGGTCATCGCCGCCCATCCTATGCCGCGATCAGAAGCCCCGCCGAGACGGCGAGGCTGAAGATGCCGAGCAGCGCACCGGTCCCGGCGAGCGCACCGTTGAGAGACGGCCCGTCCGTGCGGTTGAGTACGGCCCGAGCGGGCTTCAGCGCCAGCGGGGCGGAGAGGAACCCAAGCAGCGCCCACCAGGCGCCGCCATGGCTGGTCACGGTCCCGAATAGGCAGGCGTAGGCGCCGACGATCAGCGCGAGGTAGAGACGCCGGGCTCCCTGACGACCCAGCCGGACCGCGAGCGTGTTCTTTCCGGCGCGGCGATCGGTATCGAGATCGCGAACGTTGTTGACCACGAGGATCGCGGTCGCGAGGAAGCCGACCGCGACCGAGAGACCAAACGGCAGCCAGTCGAGCCGCTCGAGCTGGACGTAGTAGGAGCCGTTGACCGCGACCAGCCCGAAGAAGAGGAAGACGAAGACCTCGCCGAGCCCCGCGTAGCCATAGGGCCGTGGGCCGCCCGTGTAGAGGACACCCGCAGCGATCGAGGCGACGCCGACGGCGATGATCACCCAGCCGGCCACCGTGGCGAGGTAGATGCCGGCGGCGACCGCGATCCCGAAGGCCAGCCAGGTCGCGATCAAGACGCTGCGCGGGGCGACCAGGCCGGCCGAGGTGACGCGCACGGGGCCCAGCCGGTCGACCGTGTCGGCCCCTCGCTTGGCGTCCGAGTAGTCGTTGGCGAGGTTGGTCCCGATCTGGATGAAGATCGAGCTGACCAGCGCGGCGAGGAAGGCGCCGACGCGGCGCAGGTCGCCGTGATCTTCGATCGCGGCCGCGGTCCCGACCAGAACCGGCGCGATCGCCGCGGGCAGCGTCCGCGGACGCGCCGCCATCAGCCAGATCCTCAAGTCAGGGCCTCTTCGGGTACTTGGAGAAGTCCGGGCTGCGGCCCTGCTGGTAGGCGTTGCGGCCCTCCTGGCCCTCCTCCGTCATGTAGAAGAGCAGCGTCGCGTCGTGGGAGAGCTGCTGGATCCCGGTGACGCCGTCCTCGATCGCGTTGAAGCTCGACTTCAGCAGCCTCAGGGAGAGGGGGGAGAGGGCGGCCATCTCGCGGCACCACGCCACGGTCTCCCGTTCGACCTCGGCGACCGGGAAGACGACGTTGACGAGCCCCATGTCGAGCGCCTCCTGCGCGTCGTAGAGCCGGGAGAGGAACCAGATCTCCTTTGCCTTCTTGACGCCGACGTTCCGCTCGAGCAGAGAGGCGCCGAAGCCACCGTCGAAGCTCCCGACCCTGGGGCCCGTCTGCCCGAAGACCGCGTTGTCGCCGGCGATCGTCAGGTCGCAGACCAGATGGAGGATGTGGCCGCCCCCGACGGCGTATCCCTTGACCATCGCCACAACCGGCTTCGGCAGCCGCCGGATCTGGACGTGGAGGTCACCCACGTCGAGGCGGCCGACCCCTTGCTGGGCGACCTCGTCGTCGCCGATGTAGCCGTCGTCGCCGCGGATCCGCTGGTCGCCGCCCGAGCAGAACGCGTCGTCGCCGGCGCCCGTGAAGATGATCGCCGCGACGCCGGTGTCGTCGCGAGCCTTCGTGAAGGCATCCCTGAGCTCGGCGAGCGTGGGCGGCCGGAAGGCGTTGTGAACCTCCGGGCGGTTGATCGAGATCTTGGCGATCGCGTCGCCGCGCTCGTAGAGGATGTCCTCGTAGGAGCCCTCGGAGCGCCATTCGATCGGCGCGTAGAGCTGCTCCTCGGGCGGGGCGTCCTTGTGGCGTCTCGGCACGGCGGCAACGATAGCCATGCGCCAATTTCTTAGGCTGTCGGATGTGAAGCTCGACAACTGGCTCGCACAGCGGGCGCAGAGCTGTCCCGAGCGAACGGCGCTGGTCACGGAGGCGTCCAGCGTCACGTACGCCGAGCTCGAGGCGGAGGCGACCTGGGTGGCACGCCGGCTCGCCGCTTATGGGGTGAGACGGGAGGGCCTGGCGGCCCTGACGATGCACCCCCGCCGGGAGGAGGTCGTCCTCCTCCACGCCCTGATGAAGCTGGGTGCAGTGGCGCTGCCGCTCAGCCCTCAGCTCACGGAGGCGGAGCGGGCGGCGATCCTGGCCGAGCAGCGCCCGGCCGTCGATCTGAACGACGCGGCGGAGCTGACCCAGACCGAGGCCGACCTGCCGCTGCTGGGCGAGCACGACATGGAAGACCTCCAGTGCCGGATCCTCACCAGCGGCACCTCCGGGACGCCTCGCCCGGTCGACCTGACGTACGGGAACTTCCTGTTCAGCGCGGTGGGGTCGGCCTTCAACATCGGCGTCGAGCCGGAGGACCGCTGGCTCTGCTGCCTGCCGCTCAGCCACGTCGCCGGCCTCTCGATCATCCTGCGCTCGGTCATCTACGGGACGACCGCCGTGCTGATGGACGCCTTCGACACCGAGAAGGTGGCCAGCACCCTGGTCAGCGGCGACATCGGCGTGCTCTCGCTGGTGCCGACGCAGCTGATCAGGCTGCTCGACGCCGAGGCGGACCTCTCCGCGCCGCGGGCGATCCTGATCGGCGGCGGTCCCGTGCCCGAGGACGCCCTCCACAGGGCCTTGGACCAGGGCGCAACCGTCGTCCAGACCTACGGCATGACCGAGACTTGCTCCCAGGTGACGACGCTCGCCCCGGCCGACGCGGGGCGCAAGGTGGGCTCCGCCGGACGGCCCCTGCTCACCTCCCACGTCCGGATAGAGGACGGCGAGATCCTCGTCCAGGGCCCGACGGTGTCACGCGGGGCGATCGATCCGGATGGCTGGCTGCATACGGGCGACCTCGGGCACATCGACGACGAGGGGTTTCTCTACGTCACCGGTCGCCGCAGCGAGGTGATCGTCAGCGGGGGAGAGAACGTGATGCCCGCGGAGGTGGAGGCCGTCCTGCTCTCCCATCCCGCCGTCGCGGACGCGGCGGTGGTTGGGCGGCCGGACCCGGAGTGGCAGGAGGCCGTCTGCGCGCTGGTCGTGATCGCCGGGGGAGCCGAGGCATCCGAGGAGGAGCTGCGCTTCCACTGCACGGAGTCGCTGGCTCGGTTCAAGGTCCCCAAGCAGGTCGACTTCGTCTCGGGCCTGCCACGCACCGCGTCCGGCAAGCTGCTGCGCGGCAGGTTGCCGGAGCCCGCCTCCCGCTAGCATCCGCCGCCGCATGGCAGCCGCTGACGAGGTTCTCTACGACAAGGACGCCGACCTCTCCGTACTGGAGGGGAAGACCGTCGCGATCCTCGGGTACGGCTCCCAGGGGCATGCCCACGCCCTCAACCTGAAGGACTCGGGCGTCAGGGTCGTCGTCGGCCTCCGCCCAGACTCGTCCAGCCGCGCCGAGGCGGAGGGCGAGGGCCTCGAGGTGATGGACGTCGCGGATGCCGCCAGCGCCGGCGACATCGTGATGATCCTGCTCCCCGACGAGAAGCAGGCCCAGATCTGGCGCGAGGAGATCTCGGACGGGATCGCCGACGGCAACCTGCTGATGTTCGCCCACGGCTTCGCGATCCGCTTCGAGCAGATCGAGCCTCCGCCGGGCGTCGACGTCGGCATGGTCGCCCCGAAGGGCCCCGGCCACCTGGTGCGTCGCGAGTTCGTCGACGGCGCCGGCGTGCCCTGCCTGATGGCGGTTCACCAGGACGCGACGGGCCACGCACACGACCTGGTGCTGGCCTATGCCTCCGGCATCGGCGGGGGCCGGGCCGGGATCATCGAGACCACCTTCAAGGACGAGGCCGAGACTGACCTCTTCGGCGAGCAGGCCGTCCTCTGCGGCGGCGCTACGGAGCTCGTCCAGGCCGGCTTCGAGACGCTCGTCGAGGCCGGCTACGACCCGCGCCTCGCCTACTTCGAGTGCCTGCATGAGCTCAAGCTGATCGTCGACCTCATGTACGAACACGGCATCCAGGGGATGCGCCACTCGATCTCCAACACCGCCGAGTACGGGGACATGACCCGCGGCCCGAAGGTGATCACCGACGAGACCCGTCAGGCGATGAGGAAGATCCTCGCCGACATCCAGTCGGGCGAGTTCGCCAAGGAGTGGATCGCCGAGAACGAGGCCGGACAGGAGAACTTCCAGCGCATGCGAGAGGAGGCGGCCGGCTCCCAGGTGGAGCAGGTCGGCAAGAGCCTCCGGTCGATGATGCCCTGGATCGAGGACTGACCGAAGGCTCTTGCCGCCACTCGTATTACGGGTGGATCAGGCGGGGCTCGGCGCGGGGACTCCCTCGACGGGAGGCGGCCCGTACTTGTTCTCACTCGCATCGCCTTCTCGCAGGTACCAGACGAGCAGCACGATGAACCCGACGATCGGGATCAGGATGATGAACAGCCACCAGCCGCTGTGGTCGGTGTCGTGGAGCCGGCGGATCGACACCGAGAGGCCGGGCAGCAGAAGCGCCAGTCCGGCGAGTCCGCTCACGACCCCGAAGCTGCCGATGATGGCGTCGATGATGTTGGCGCCGATCGAGACCAGGATCCCGAACAGGAACCACCACCAGTAGGCCGGTCTCCCGGCCCTGCCATCGAACTTCGTGTAGTGATCGAAGCCGTCCTTCACCGCTTCGCTAAACGTCATTCTCTTCTCCCTCCATAGTGATCGGGCGTCAGGGGTTGCGCCCGATTCCGGCCACACGCTAGATCACCGGGCGGCGTCTGGCTAGAAGCCGGGCCCGCGAGGGTTGGTCTCACCCTCTGGAGCGTGCGCGTCCCGACCGACATAGCCGGACTCTGCGCCGACGATCAGGTACTGGGCGTCCTCTGACTCGCTCGGATTCCGAACGGATCGAACGGTGGCGGCGTCCACCCGCGCCGCGCCCCCCTCGCGCAGCTCGGCTTTGGCGCCGTCCCCGAAGGTCATCTCGATCGTGCCACGGTGGACGAAGTAGAGCTCCTGCTGGCGCTCGTGGTAGTGCCCGCCGGTCGAGTAGCCGGGCGGGATCGTGATCACGTTGACCCCGAACTCGGTGACGTCCAGCTCGCGGCGGAGCTTGCGAAAGCCGTAGCCCTCGCCCATCGCTTCGAGGTCCGGGGCGACGGCCCAGCCGTCGCCCCGGATCACCTCGGACATCTTTAGTTCTCCCGGCTGGCGGCCTCGCTGCTGATCTGACCGGCGGGCGGAGCCGCGCCACCCTCCTCATAGGAGAACGGCGGCCAGTCCTCGGTCATCAGCATGAAGTACGCGCTCGTCCGCGTCAGGTACGCGGCGGCGGACCGCATCGGATTGAACAGGCCCTCCGAGAGCTTGCCCGTGAAGAGGATCGCGAACCAGGCAATCAGGGTGCAGACGAGCAGGATGAGCCCCTGGACGAAGGCAAGGAGCATCACGGGAATCCCGATGATGATCCTGAACAGCACCTTCATGCGGCTGTACATGTCGAGCGGCGGCGCGACCCCGATGCGAATCGGATACTCGGGTGACTCGTCGCCGCCGAACGGCGGCCACTCGTCGGCCAGCAGATACTCGAAAGCGTTCACGCGAGTGACCATCCGCAGATAGCCCGCGTTGAAGTTGTAGAGGCCCTCCGGATAGCGGCCCGTGAAGACGAGCGCGAACCAGGCGATGATCGTCACGATCTCCGCCACGATGCCGTAGATGTAGGCGACGATCAGCCAGGGGATCGCCACGAAGTACCGGAAGAACGTGGTCAGGCGGTTCCTGCCCTCGAGGGCAGGATCGGCCTCGTAGCTAATGGGGTACATATCTCTTCTCCAGGTCGAGGTCTGGGGGCATGTCACGTCCCCGGCGGAGCCGGCCCCTTCGGACGCGCGGCCACCCTATCCGACGTGACGGAGGGCAGTCCAGCAGTCGCGATCACTACCCTCCGCGGTCCCCCGATGCCACCCACAATCGTCGAGATCCCAAGCGCTCTCCGGCCCGCCGACGGCAGATTCGGCTGCGGGCCCTCGAAGGTCAGACCCGAGGCCCTCGCCAAGCTGGCGAACCAGAACGAGGTGATGGGGACCTCGCACAGGCAGAAGCCGGTGAAGGATCTGGTCGCGCGCATCCGCAACGGGCTCGGCGAGCTCTTCGGCCTTCCCGATGGCTACGAGGTCGCCCTCGGCAATGGGGGCACGACCGCCTTCTGGGACGCCGCCGCCGCCTGCCTGATCCGGGAGCGCGCCGTGCACCTCACCTACGGCGAGTTCTCGTCGAAGTTCGCCAAGGCAACGGCCGGCGCGCCCTTCCTGGGCGAGCCGGTCCTGATCGAGGCGGAGCCGGGCGACGCTCCGGCGCCCGCCGGGGATCCGAGCGCGGACGCGATCGCGTGGGCGCACAACGAGACCTCGACCGGCGTGATGGTCCCGGTGGAGCGACCGAGCGACGCCGGCGACAGCCTCGTCCTCATCGACGCCACTTCGGGAGCCGGCGGGCTGCCGGTCGAGATCGGCGAGACCGACGTCTACTACTTCGCGCCGCAGAAGGCCTTCGCCTCGGACGGCGGCCTCTGGCTGGCCATCCTGAGCCCCGCCGCGGCCTCGCGCATCGAGGAGCTGGATGGGGCGGAGGGGCGCTGGCAGCCCACGTTTCTCTCGCTCGCCACGGCCCTCGAGAACTCGCGCAAGGACCAGACCTACAACACGCCGGCCGTCGCAACCCTGTTCCTACTCGCGGACCAGATCGAGTGGCTGCTCGAGGGCGGCGGTCTCGACTTCGGCGTCTCGCGGAGCCGCGCCTCGTCGGAGCAGCTGTATGGCTGGGCGGAGGCGTCTGACGCCGCGAGCCCATTCGTCGCCGACCCGGCGAAGCGCTCCCTGGTGGTCGGAACCATCGACTTCGCCGACGAGATCGACGCCGCCGCGCTGGCGAGCACCCTGCGCGCCAACGGCATCGTCGACGTCGAGCCGTACCGCAAGCTGGGCCGCAACCAGCTCCGCGTCGGCATGTTCCCCGCGGTCGATCCGGGCGATGTCGAAGCCCTCACCGGCTGCATCGACTGGGTCCTCGAGAACGCGGACGACGTGCGCCGATGAAGGTCCTCGTCAAGGAAAAGATCGCCGACTCAGGGGTCGAGCTCCTGCAGGCGCAGTTCGACGTCGAGCTCGGTCTGGATTGGGATGGTGACGAGCTCGAGCAGCGGATCGGCGAGTTCGACGGGATCCTGATCCGCTCGGCCACCAAGCTCACCCCTGACCTGATCGAGCGCGGGGAGCGGCTCAAGGTGATCGGCCGCGCCGGCACCGGCGTGGACAACGTCGACATCGAAGCGGCCACCAAGCGCGGCATCATCGTCGCCAACGCCCCGGAGGCGAACTCCATCGCGGCCGCCGAGCACACAGTCGCGCTGATGCTCGCCCTCTGCCGGAACATCCCGCAGGCGCACGCCTCGCTCGCAGCCGGCAGGTGGGACCGCTCGAGCTTCAAGGGGACAGAGCTCTACGGCAAGACCCTCGGCGTCCTCGGCTTCGGTCGGATCGGCCAGCTGGTCGCGGCTCGTGCGCAGGCCTTCGACATGCAGGTCGTCGCCTATGACAAGTTCGTCACCGCGGAGCGCTTCCGCGAGCTCGGCGTCGAAGGGGTGGACGAGCCGGCGGAGCTATACGCGCGCTCCGACTTCATCACCCTTCACCTGCCGAAGACCCCGGAGACCGTCGACTTCATCGACGCCGAGGCCATCGAGCGGATGCGCGACGGCGCGCGGATCGTGAACTGCGCCCGCGGCGAGCTGATCGACCTCGACGCGCTGGTCGCCGGCCTGGACTCCGGCAAGCTCGCCGGGGCCGCGCTGGACGTCTTCCCCGAGGAGCCGTTCACGGAGCACCCGGTCCTCGAGCGAGGCGACGTGGTCGTCACGCCCCATCTCGGCGCCTCGACCACCGAGGCGCAGGACCGCGCCGGCGTGGTCACCGCGGAGCAGGTCACCGCCGCGCTCACGGGGGGCGTCGTCACCACGGCGGTCAACATCGCGGCGGTCCGCCCCGAGGTCATGGAGCAGCTCGCGCCCTTCGTCCCTCTCAGCGAGAAGCTCGGTCGCCTCGCGCAGACGCTCGCGGAGGGCGCCCCGGACAGGGTCGAGGTCGAGTTTCGCGGCCGGCTGGCCGACCTGGACACGCGCATCCTGGGCATCGCCAGCCTCGTGGGGATTCTCTCCGGCCACACCGAGGAGCCGGTCAACCTCGTCAACGGCCCGCACATGGCCGAAGAGCGGGGAATCGAGCTGACCGAGACCCGGGATGCGATCTCGGAGGACTTCACGGAGCTGATCGTGGTCCGGCTTCACACCGGCGAGGACGTGGTGGAGGTCGCCGGGACCGGCGTCGGCCCCCGCAACATCCCCTATCTGGCTCGGGTCTGGGGCGAGGACTTCTACCTGCCCTTCGCCGAGCACCTGGCGATCTTCCGCTACACCGACCAGCCGGGGATGATCGGGCGGGTCGGCACGATCTTCGGCGAGGAGGGAGTCAACATCGTCTCGGCGGCGGTCGGCGCCCAGCCTGACGGCGAGACCGCCGTGATGGCGCTCACTACCGACGCGCCGGTTAACCCGGCCACGATCGACCGGATCCTGGAGCTCCCAGGCTTCGCCGTCGGCCGCGCCGTGTCCCTGTAGCGAATAGGGTCCGCCCATGAGGGCGGTGGTGATCACGGAGCACGGAGGCCCTGAGGTCCTCCAGGTCCAGGAGAAGCCGGATCCGCCTGTCGGACCCGGCGAGGTGCGAATAGACGTGAAGGCCGCGGGCATCAACTTCGCCGACACGATGGCGCGCGTCGGCCTCTATCCGGAGGCGCCGAAGCCGCCCTGCGTCGTCGGCTACGAGGTCGCCGGCGACATCGAATCGGTGGGCGACGGCGTCGAGAACGTCAAGGTCGGTGAGCGGGTGATGGCGGGAACGCGGTTCGGCGGCCAGGCCTCGATGGTCACGGTGCCGGCCGACCAGGCGTTGCCGCTCCCGGATGGATGGAGCTACGAGCAGGGGGCCGCCTTTCCGGTCAACTACGCGACCTCCTACGTCGCCCTCGTGATGATGGGCGGTCTGCGGGAGGGGGAGCGAGTCCTGATCCACGCCGCTGCGGGCGGGGTGGGGATCTCCGCGACCCAGATCGCCCGATCGCGGAAGGCTGAGATCTTCGGAACGGCCTCGGCGTCGAAGCACGATGCGATCCGCGAGCAGGGCGTCCAGCACGCGATCGACTACCGCAGCCTGGACTTCGAGCAGGAGGTCCGGCGGATCACGGGCGGCGAGGGCATCGACGTGGTCATGGACGCGACTGGGCCGACGAATTTCCGCAAGGACTACCGCCTGCTTCGGGAGGGAGGCCGCCTCGTCATGTACGGGCTCTCAGAGGCCTCGACCGGGACCGGACGGGACATGAAGAGGCTCTTCAGCAGCCTGGCCCGCATGCCCTTCGCAACGGTTCCCTGGTGGAAGAGCCTTCAGCTGATGAACGAGAACAAGGGCGTCTTCGGTCTGAACATGCTGGCCTGGCAGGACCGCGAGGGCCTCGACAGGGTGCTGGACGCGATCAGTGGTGAGCTGGAGGCGGGCACGATCTCCATCGATCCCGTCGTCTCAGAGGCATTCTCGTTCGACCGCGCCGGCGACGCCCACCGCTTCATCGGCGAGCGGAAGAACATCGGCAAGGTCGTGCTCGTCCCCTGAGGCCGCTCTGATCGGGGTCTCGCCGGGTTACGATCGGTGAGATGAACCTAGGGAGTGGCAACGCAGCGCTCGTCCTCTGCATGCTCGCGGCCGGTGCCGTCGCGGCGCCGACGGCTGCCTCGGCGCGTCCGGGCCTGAGCGACGCCGTCTGGACCGTGCACGGGCATGGCGCCAGCACCTCAGCGTCGGTCAACGTCCTGACGCTGAACGACCAGCGGCACATCGCCAACCGGATCAGCGCCTACACCGGTTCCGACGGGCGGCTCGTCCTGAGCGCCCCGGAGGGCCTCGGTGACCCGGATGGAAGCGGCGCCAACTGCAGCCTCGACAACGCGAAGAACGGGGAGACGAGCGCGACCGAGGTGAGCTGTGTCCCGGGATACATCGGGGCGATCGCCGGTGACCTCGCTGCCGGCAACGACACCTTCGATGCCGACGCCGGGCTGTCCGTGATGGTCGGCGCCGTGATCGGCGGTCAGCCCCGTCCGCTGTTCGGTGGCTCTGGACGCGATCGGCTCATCGGGGGAGCACGGCCTGACCTGCTCGTCGGGCGACGCGGCCCGGATACCCTCGCCGGCGGGGCCGGCAACGACAAGCTCTTGGGAAGCGCTGGACCTGACAGGCTCGCCGGCGGCGCGGGGAAGGACGTCTGCCGCGGTGGAGGCGGCCCCGACACGGCCAAGAGCTGCGAGCTGATCCGGACGATCCCTTAGGTTTCCGCCCAATGCTGGCGGTCGGCAGCATCGGGAGCGCCTATCAGCACGGGATCGTCGATACCGGGCGCGAGCCGCACTTCCTCTTCTTCGTCGCCTTTCTCGTCACGTTCGGCTTCATCCGGACGAGCACGCACATGATCCGGGCGCAGGTGAGCTGGTGGCCGGGCAACGTCTCGGTCGGGGGCACCCACATCCATCATCTGGTCTGGGGCATCCTGCTGATCTTGATCTGCGGCTATATCGCCGTCGCGATCGCCCCGGACAGCCCGTGGCGCGAGGTCGTGGCGGTGCTCTTCGGCGTCGGGACCGGGCTCACGCTCGACGAGTTCGCGCTCTGGCTCAATCTGAAGGACGTCTACTGGGAGAAGCAGGGACGCGCCTCGATCGACGCGGTGGTGATCGCCGCCGCGGTCTCAGGGCTGCTGCTGGTCAGCCTGCGCGGCTGGATCGACGTCACGACAAGGGTCGCGGACGAGGTCCAGGCAATCGTCGGCACGATCGGGCTGGCCGGCGTGATCCTCGCCCTGATCAACGCCGCCAAGGAGAAGTTCGGGATGGCGATCTGGAGCATCCTGGTCCCGATCGTCGGCCTAGCCAGCGCCTTTCGCCTCGCCAAGCCCCACTCGGTCTGGGCCAAGCTCTTCTACCGGCACGGCAAGAAGGAGCGCTCCGAGCAGCGGTTCGCGGGCGACCGCGGCAGGCCGTTCTGGAAGCGCGGGGGGGAGCTACTTACCCGGCTCAGGCTCCGGGGCCCCGTCGGCGGAACCTGAGAAGACCAGCTCGTCGATCACGACTCCGAGCGAAGCCGCGGTGGGGATCGCCAGCAGCGCTCCGAGGATGCCCGCGAGCTCAGCCCCGACGATCACAGCGACGATCGCCACCGCCGGGTTGACCTTGAGCGCGCCGCCCTTGTAGAGGAGCGGCTGGATCACCCGGTCCTGCGCCTGCTGGTAGACGAGGAAGAGAACCAGCCAGACGATCGCGTCACCGGGCCCGCCATCGATCAGCAGCACCGCGAAGACCGAGAAGCCGCCGATCGTCAGTCCGATCAGCGGGATCAGATCCAGGAACGCAACGAGCACGGCAAGGGGCACTGCGAGGTGGAAACCCTCGGCCTGCAGGAATCCCCAGGTGAGGAAACCCGCCGCGATCGCCAGCATGAGGTTGACGCTGACGTAGGCCTTGACCACCTCGCCGACGCGGGCGGCGATGCGCCGGGCCCGATCCCGCTGTAGAGCAGGCAGGCGCCCCGTGCCGCGCTCGACCATGCCTCGCCCGTCGAGCAGAAGGAAGAAGGTCAGGGCGATGATCGTGATCGCCGCCAGCAGATGCTCGAGGATGCTGACCGTGAACGAGCCGATCGTGCTCGCCCCGCTCGAAAGGTGCGAGGGCAGGGTGGCCGCCTCCTGGCTCAGCTTCGCGGTGATGTGGTACTTCGAGTTCAGGTCCTGGAAGTGCTTGTTGCCGTTCGCCCAGTTCTCGAAGTCGTGGACGTAGCGCGGCAGCTTGTGCGCGAGCCCCTCGATGTCGTGCACGATCGGCGGGAAGACCTGCAGGATCAGGAAGACCAGCGCGGCGAGGGCAACGACGTAGACGAGCAAGATCGCGAGGACGCGCGGCATCTCGCCGTCCCGAGGCCAGGCGCGCTGCACCAGGTTCACGGCCGGGTCGAGGGCGAGCGCGAGGAAGACCGCAGCGGCCACCCACTGCAACGTCGTCCGCGTGTGCAGCAGCGAGATCGCCAGGAGCACGGCGACGCCCGCCCAGAACAACGCCACGAGCACGATCTTGGCGACCGCTCGCGCCTGGATCTGGTCCGCGCGCATCGAGGTGACCGTAAGGCGTGACCCGGACCGCAAACGTCATAGTGAGGCCGGAATGAGGCCCGCACAATGGATCGGGATGCTTCTGTCGACTGCGATCGCGGTGTTCTTGGTTGTGGAGGTTGTCCGCAGTGACGACACGGCGACGCGGATCATCTTGCTCATCCCGATCGCGCTCGGCTTCGGGATTCCGGCGTTCTACATCCGGAAGTCGCGCATCGAGTCGCGTACCAGGGCGGCAGGGATCAAGGCGAAGGTCAAGGTCCTGCGATCGTCGGAGGCGTTCGGCGGCGTTACCACCGTGAACGACCAACCCTTTCTGCTGCTCGAGGTGGAGCTGGATCAGCCCGGGCATCCATCGCGCCGACTTCGCAGGCGAATGACTGTCCCCCGGCTGGCGGTTCCGGACCTTGTGGACGGCGCAACCTTCGATGCCTTGGTCGATCCCAAGCATCCGGACCGATTCGTCATTGACTGGTGAGCGGCCTGCGCTACTCTCCTTTGGCTTCGATGACGTACCGGCTCCACAGCCTCGCGCTTCTCCTTCTCCTCCCCCTCCGGGGGGAATAAGCGCTGGCGGCGCGAGAGCCGCGAACTCAGGAACCACTCATCGAAAGCTTTAGGAGAAGGAGGAAGCCATGAACGACGTAGGCGGTGCAACCGGTCCGGTCTCGGAGGAGAACCGGGTCCACATCTTCGATACCACCCTGCGCGACGGAGAGCAGTCGCCGGGAATCTCGCTGAACACGCAGGAGAAGGTCGAGATCGCACAGCAGCTCGCTCGCCTCGGCGTGGACGTGATCGAGGCCGGCTTCCCGATCACCTCGCCCGGCGACTTCGAGGCCGTCCGGGCGATCGCCCGTGGAGTCGAAGGGCCCGTGATCTGCGGCCTGGCGCGTACCCACAAGGCCGACATCGATGCGGCGTGGAACGCGATCAAGGACTCGGAGCGGCCGAGGATCCACACGTTCATCTCGACCTCGGACATCCATATCGAGCACCAGCTGCAGACGACGCGCGACGACGTCAAGGGTCAGGCGAAGGCCGCGGTGGCGCTCGCCAAGTCCTACACCGAGAACGTCGAGTTTTCGCCGATGGACGCCACCCGCGCCGACATCGAGTTCACGGCCGAGGTCTGCGCGATCGCCGTGGCCGAGGGCGCGACGACCGTCAACATCCCGGACACCGTCGGCTACACGACTCCCGAGGAGTACGCGGCCTACTTCCGCAAGCTCTACCAGCTGGTCCCCGGCCTGGACGGGGTCGAGGTCTCGGTCCACTGCCATGACGACCTGGGCCTCGCCGTCGCCAATTCCTACGCGGGCGTCGTCGCCGGCGCCCGCCAGGTCGAGTGCGCCGTCAACGGCATCGGCGAGCGGGCCGGCAACTGCTCGCTGGAGGAGATCGTGATGCTGCTCAGGACCAGGCGCGACTCGCATGGCCTGGACACCGGGATCGACGCCCGGGAGCTGGCGCGCACCAGCCGCCTGGTCTCGCGCCTGACCGGCTATTCGGTGCCGCCGAACAAGGCGGTGGTGGGGAGAAACGCCTTCGCCCACGAGTCCGGCATCCATCAGGACGGCGTGCTCAAGGAGCGCTCGACCTACGAGATCATGGACGCGACCGAGGTCGGGCTCGAGTCCAACTCGATCGTGCTGGGCAAGCACTCCGGTCGCCACGCGCTTCAGGACGCCCTGAAAGATCTCGGCTTCAAGGTCGAGGGCGGAGCCCTCAACCAGGCGTTCAAGCGCTTCAAGGAGATCGCGGACAAGAAGAAGCACGTCACCGCGCTCGACCTGGAGGCGATCGTCTCAGACGAGATGCGCGAGAGCGCCGAGGCCTACAACCTGAAGTGGTTCGAGGTCGTGGCCGGCTCGGTGAAACCGCCCAACGCCCGGGTCAGCGTGGTGCTCCCGAGCGGGGAGGAGTCGATCGCCGAGGCTTCGGGCGACGGCCCCGTCGACGCCATCTTCGGCGCGATCCGCGACGCCACCGGCACCGACGCCGAGCTGCAGCGATACGAGGTCGAGGCGGTCACAGGCGGCACGGATGCTCTTGGCGAGGTGAGCGTCTCCGTCCGCGCCAACGGCCGGCTGGCCAGCGGCCAGGGCGTGGCGACCGACATCCTCGAAGCCTCGGCTCGCGCCTTTGTGCGAGCGATCTCAAACGCCCTCGAGGGCGTCGCGGTCCGCGAGGCGGAGGATGCGACGGCCGAGGCCGTCGTCGAGCGCACTCCCGGCCCCTAGATAGTGGCCACATGCCCGAGTTCGACATCGAGGTTGCGAAGGAAGCGTAGGCTGGACTGCAGGCCCGCGACCTCAGCGGCTTCCTCGAGCTGATGGATCCCGAGATCGAGTTCAACTCGCTGGTCGCGGAGGCCAGGAGATGTGGAACCTGGCCGAGGTCCGGAACGGGAAAGCGGTGTGGTGGGAGGTCTCCCGCACCGAGGAGGAAGCCCGCCACGGCGCCGAGGTGAGGCGCGCGGCCGGATAGGGTCCCCTCCGTGAAGCTGCAGCTGCCAGAGGCTCCTCCGTCGAGCTCCCGGCTCTGGTGGTTCTGGGAGCGCTTCACCGACTTCCACACCGTCGCCTACAAGGCGAGCGGCGGACGGATCGGCGGCAAGGCCTACGGCGTGCCGGTCGTGCTGATCGAATCTGTCGGGCGTAAGTCCGGCAGGCACCGCACCCACCCGCTCCTCTGCCTGCCCGACGGCGAAAACCTGACGATCATCGCCTCCAAGGGAGGAACCGACCGCCATCCCGCTTGGTACTACAACCTCAAGGCCAGTCCGGAGACGACGGCGTGGTGGAAGGGGGAGAAGCGGCGGGTCCGGGCGCGAGAGGCGGCAGGCGAGGAGCGTGAGCGCCTCTGGCGGATGATGGCCGACGCCTATCCCGGCTACGAGAGCTACCAGGCCCGGACCGACCGCCAGATCCCGGTCGTCGTCCTCGAGCCCGCCTAGCGGGACGCCGCCGCCGCGCCCTTGTCGGTGGGCCCCGGCCCCCGGGGAATCGACGGAGCGGCCACCGGCCCGAGTCGCGGGATCCAGTCGAGCCAGCTCGGCAGGTACCAGTTCCAGTCGCCGAGCAGCGTCATCGAGGCGGGCAGCAGGATCGCGCGCACGAGCGTCGCGTCGATCAGGACGGCCACGCCGAGCCCGATCCCAAGCTCCTTGAAGAAGATCAGAGACAGGGTCGCGAACACGGCGAAGACCGCGATCATCACGACGGCGGCGCTCGTGACCACGCCCGCCGTGGTCTTGATCCCGTGCGACACGGCTTCCTTCGTCGACATGCCTCTGTCATAGGACTCGCGGATCCGGGTGAGGATGAAGACGTGGTAGTCCATCGAGAGGCCAAAGAGAACGACGAAAAGGAACAGCGGCATCCAGGAGATGATCGACCCGGTCGAATGGAAGCCGAGGAACGACTGGAAGTGGCCATCCTGGAAGACCCAGACCAGCACCCCGTAGGCGGCCCCGACCGAGAGCAGGTTGAGGATGATCGCCTTGATCGGGATCACGATCGACCGGAAGGTGAAGAGCAGCAGAAGGAACGCGGTGCCGAGCACGAAACCGAAGACGATCGGCAGGTGAGACTTGATGGCGGCGGTCCAGTCCTTCGATCCCGCCGAAAGGCCGGTGACATCGACCGTGACGCCCGGTACGGCGCCGATCGTGCTCGGGATGATCGAATCTCGCAGCTGATTGACTGCGTCATAGGACGCCGAGTCGGTCCCGTTGCCGGCGATCGGGATGCTCACCTGGACCACCCTGGGGTCCGGATACGTCTGGACGTTGATGGGGGACGGCTTGAACAGCGAGCTCGCCCTCGCCTTGGCGACCATCTGCCGGATCCCGCGGCGCACCGAAGGAGTCACCCCGTTGTCGGCCTTGACCACCACGGCCGCCGGAATCCCGCCTCCCGGGAAGGCCGCCTGGATCCTGTTGTAGGTCTGGATCGAGGGGACATCCTGAGGGAGGGATTGCACGCTCTGGTTCGCCGTGTGGAGGCGCAGGGCGGGGATTGCCAGGAACACGAGCAGCCCCGCGGCGAGCGCGAGCGCGATCCCCGGGCGGCGGAGCACCGGATTGAGGACGCTGTTCCAGATGCGGCTCTCGCCGGCGTTCCATGCCTGGTCCTTGAGAATCGGCACGCCGCCCTTCTCGACCCGGTCGCCCAACCACGAAAGGATCGCCGGCAGCACGCTCAGGGAGCCGACCAGGGCGACGGCCACGACCAGGATCGTGCCCGTGGCGAACGATTCGAACGTCGGGGTGCCGGCGAAGTACATCCCCGCCATGGCGATCATCACCGTGAAGCCCGAGACCATCACAGCGCGACCTGAGGTCGCCGCCGCCGCGGCCAGCGAGGCCTCCTCGCTGCGCCCGGACTCCCGTTCCTCGCGCTCACGCCGCAGATAGAACATCGAGTAGTCGACGCCGACGGCCAACCCGATCAGCAGGATCACCTCGTTGACCGAGTTGTCGACTCCGCCGATCACGTGGCTGAGCGGCCCCATGATCCCGATGGTCGCCATCACCGCGGTGATGGCGAGCAGCAGTGGAACTCCCGCGGCGACCAGTGCCCCGAAGGCGACCAGCAGGATGATCAGGGTGACGGGCAGGGAGGTCTTGAGTGCCTTGCCGAAGTCGTCGCTCACGACCTTGTTGATCTGCTCGTTGGTGCTCGCATCGCCGAATTCCCCGACGGTGAACCCGGGATGCGCCCGCTCGGCCGCCGCGACGGCGTCGATCGCGGGCTTCACGCGATCGCTCACCTCGGTGTCGGTGCCTGCGATCTGGTAGCGGAGCAACGCCGAACGGCCGTCGCTTGAGATCTGATTCACGTGCGCGGGGTTCAGCGGGCTCTCGAAGTTCTGCGTGTGCGGGACGGCCTCGAGCCTTCGTTGCACGTCGAGAACGGCCGCCTTGAAGGAGGGGTCCGGCGCGCTTGCGTGCGCGCCCTGTATCAGCACCATCTCCTGGGCGTACTCGGGCGCGGCATCCGCGATCGTCCGGTCGGCTCGACCTGATTCGCCCACGCTCCCATCGCTGTGCTCCAGCGTCTTGGTCCCGACTGCGCCCCCGATGAACATCGCCAGCACCACGAACGCGAGCCAGCCCCAGATGGCGAGCCTGCGATGGCGGGCGCTCCACAGCCCGGCGTGCGACGCGATGCCGCGCGGAGTCATGTCGTTTGTCGAATTCCCGGTTGGGGGAGTAGACGCCAAGACGAGACCTCCGTGACTCGATGTTCTATCACGACCCTAGCGACCCTCGTTGCATACATCTGTATGTGATAGCGTACGACATCGGATGGCGACCGAGACCGGCACGAAGACCCCGATCGACGCCGCCGTCACGCCTGACGGGGCCGTCGGCGCACGGGTCAAGAGCCTGCGTGAGGCGATGGACCTCTCGCTCCGTGACCTGTCCGAACGGAGCGGCGTCAGCGCGCCGATGCTTTCGCAGGTCGAGCGCGGCGACACCAGCCCGACCCTGGCGGTCGCGCAGAAGATCGCGGCCGGCCTGGACCTGACCCTGTCGCAGCTGCTGCGCCTGGACGAGGATCGCCACGTGGTCGTCGTCCGCGAGCGAGACCGGCGAACCCGCCGCCGGCGCGGACACAGGGTGGAGGAGCTGACGCCGCCCCTGCCGGGACAGCGCGCCGACGTCTCCGAGCACTCGCTGGGACCGGGCGCCACCACCGGCGCTGCCGACGATCCGCCCGTGCACGAGCCCGGCAGCCGCGAGACCGCGGTCGTGCTGGATGGCACGGTGGAGCTCTTCATCGACGGCCGGCGCCACGAGCTTGCTGCGGGGGACAGCGTCACCTTCGACGCCGACCTGCCGCACCATTTCGAGAACAATTCCTCGTCCGAGGCCAGGCTGATCGCCGTGGTCGCCGCCGGGCTGAGACGTGGATAGGAGGGACCGATGCCGAAGAACCTGTTCGAGAAGATCTGGGAAGCGCACGAGGTCGACAAGGACCTGATCTACATCGACCTGCATCTCGTTCACGAGGTGACCTCCCCGCAGGCCTTCGACGGCCTACGCCTGGCCGAGCGCGGCGTCCGCCGCCCCGACAAGACGCTGGCGACCGCCGACCACAACGTCCCGACGGATGGGACTCCCGCGGCGCGGCTGATCGCCGACGAGCTCTCCCGCAAGCAGGTCGAGGCCCTCGAGGCGAACTGCGAGGAGTTCGGGATCCCGCTCTACTCGCTGGGCTCGGAGCGTCGCGGGATCGTCCACGTGATCGGGCCGGAACTGGGCGCCACGCAGCCCGGAATGACCATCGTCTGCGGCGACTCGCACACCTCCACCCACGGGGCGTTCGGCGCCCTGGCGTTCGGCATGGGCACCTCCGAGGTCGAGCACGTGCTGGCGACGCAATGCCTGGTCCAGCGTCGGCCCAAGTCGATGCGGATCAACTACCGGGGCGAGCTGAGCTTCGGCGTCACCGCGAAGGACCTGATCCTGGCGACGATCGGCCGGCTCGGCGTCGGCGGCATGCAGGGCTACGCGGTCGAATACGCCGGGGAAGCGATCCGCGCTCTCTCGATGGAGAACCGGATGACGATATGCAACATGACCATCGAGGGCGGCGGACGCGCCGGCATGGTCGCGCCCGACGAGACCACCTTCGACTACATCAGGGGTAAGCCCGGGGCTCCGGAGGACTTCGACGCCGCGATCGAGCGCTGGAGACTGCTCCCGACGGAAGAGGGCGCGAGCTTCGACAACGAGATCGAGGTCGACGCCACGGCGATCTCGCCGATGGTGACCTGGGGCACGACCCCTGGAATGGTCACCCAGGTCACCGACCGGGTGCCTGACCCCGAGGCAATGGACTCGCCCGCCGACCGCGAGGCCGCCGAGCGGGCGCTGGCCTACATGGACCTGAAACCGGGAACGCCGATCACCGAGATCCCGTTGGACCGGATCTTCATCGGGTCATGCACCAATTCCCGGATCTCGGATCTCCGCGAGGCGGCCTCGATCGTCGACGGCCGCAAGATCGCCTCGAGCCTGCGCGGCATGGTGGTGCCGGGGTCCCAGCAGGTGAAGGCTCAGGCCGAGGAGGAGGGACTCCACGAGGTCTTCGAGTCCGCCGGCTTCGAATGGCGCGAGTCGGGCTGCTCGGCCTGCCTCGGGATGAACCCGGACATCCTGCAGCCGGGCGAGCGCTGCGCCTCGACTTCCAACCGGAACTTCGAGGGCCGCCAGGGCGCCGGAGGGCGCACCCACCTGGTCAGCCCGAAGATGGCCGCTGCCGCGGCCGTCGAGGGACGCTTCGTCGACATCAGGGATTGGAGCTAGCCATGGACGCAATCGAAGTGATCGAAGGGCCGGTGGCGGTGCTCGACCGCAACGACGTCGACACCGACCAGATCATGCCCAAGCAGTTCCTGAAGAGGGTCGAGAAGAGCGGCTACGGCGAGTTCCTCTTCTACGACTGGTTCCGCTCCGGTGAGATCGAGCTGGAGGCGCATCCGATCCTGGTCACGGGGCGGAACTTCGGCTCGGGCTCATCCCGCGAGCACGCCGTCTGGGGCCTGAAGGACTACGGCTTCGACGCTGTGATCGCGCCCTCGTTCTCGGACATCTTCTATTCGAACTGCACCAAGAATGGGCTGCTGCCGGTGATCCTCGACGAGGAGCACTGCCGGGCGGTCGCGGCGGCGGGCGAGGCGCGCATCGACCTCGACGACCAGACCGTGAACTGCGCGGAGGGCGTGTTCCCGTTCGAGATCGACGAGGACATCAAGCACCGCCTCTCGAACGGGCTCGACGACGTCGCGATGACGCTCGGACGCGGCGAGAAGATCGACGAGTTCGAGACCGCCGGCAGGGCCGACGCGGGGCCGGTGACGACCTCCCTGTGAGCTCGTCCATGAATACGGGCCCTCGGGAGTGGGACGCCCAGACCTACGACAAGGTCTCCGACCCGCAATTCAACTGGGGCCTCGAGGTCCTGGAGCGGCTGGAGCTGAACGGGGACGAATTCGTGATGGATGCCGGCTGCGGCTCAGGGCGCGTCACGGCCAAGCTGCTCGAGCGCCTCCCGAACGGGCGGATGCTCTGCATCGACGCGTCCGAGTCGATGATCGAGAAGGCTCGCGAGGCGCTCGGCGACCGGGCCGACTACCTGGTCGCCGACCTCTCCAAGCTGGAGATCGACGAGCCGGTGGATGTGATCTTCTCGACGGCGACCTTCCACTGGCTTCCGGACCATGACCTCCTCTTCTCCCGCCTCCACGGCGCGCTTCAGCCCGGTGGGCGCCTCGTGGCGCAGTGCGGAGGACGGGGTAACGTGGCCAGGCACGCCCACGCGATCGTCTCCGTCGCCACCCGCCCGGAGTTCGCCCGCTACTTCGAGGACATGTCCGTGATGTGGAACTTCGCCCCGCCGGACGAGACCCAGGACCGGCTGCGGAATGCCGGCTTCGAGGACGTCTCGTGCTGGCTCGAGGACAAGCCCGTCCAGCCCGAGAACCCGTACGACTTCACCACCACGGTGACGATGGGACCGCATCTCGCGCGCCTCCCGGAGGAGAAGCGCCGGGCGTTCGCGGAGGCGGTGCTCGAGCTCGAGGACGATCCCCTGGTCCTCAACTACGTCCGCCTCAACATCGAAGCGCGCCGTGCCTAGGATCGTCCTGCTCCCGGGCGACGGGATCGGCCCCGAGATCGGCGCCGCGGCGAGAAGAGCACTCGCGGAGCTCGGAGACTTCGAGATCACCGAGCATCTGATCGGCGGCGCCTCGATCGACGAGCACGGCACGGCCCTGACCGACGAGGTGCTCGAGGCGTGCCGTCAGTCGGATGCCGTCCTGCTGTGTGCCGTCGGCGGACCCAAGTGGGACACGACCGATCCCGACAAGCCGCGACCGGAGCAGGGCCTGCTGGGCCTCCGCAAGGGCCTCGGCCTGTTCGCGAACCTGAGGCCCGTCCGCCCCAGTGAGGCTCTGCTGGAGGCGAGCCCGCTGCGCCGCGAGCGCATCGAGGGCACAGACCTGCTCGTCGTCCGCGAGCTGACGGGAGGCATCTACTTCGGGGACTCGGGCCGCGACGGCGACCGTGCCCACGACGACTGCGCGTACACGGTGAAGGAGATCGAGCGGATTGCGCGCGTCGCCTTCGAGGCGGCGGCGGAGCGCAACGGGCGCGTCACGTCGGTCGACAAGGCCAACGTCCTCGAGACTTCCCGGCTCTGGCGCGAGACCGTCACCCGCCTTGCCCCCGAGTACGCGGAGATCGAGCTCGACCACCTCCTGGTCGACAACGCCGCGATGCAGCTCGTCTCGAACCCGACCGACTTCGACGTGATCGTCACCGAGAACCTCTTCGGCGACATCCTCAGCGACGAGGCGGCGATGCTCACCGGGTCGTTGGGGATGCTCCCCTCGGCGAGCCTGGGCGAGGACGGACCGGGGTTGTACGAGCCGGTGCACGGCTCGGCGCCGGACATCGCGGGAACGGGCAAGGCGAATCCGCTGGCGACCCTGCTCTCGGTCGCGATGATGCTCAAGTACGGGCTCGGGATGCACGAGGAGGCCGCGAAACTCGATGTGGCCGTCGACTCCGTCCTGAACCAGGGCCTCCGGACGCCCGACCTGGGCGGCGAGGCGACGACTGACGAGATGAGAGACGCCGTTCTCGGATCCCTCTAGCCCGATTCATCGTTCATACTGATCGCCTCATGGAGAAGGCTGAATTCATCTGGATGAGTGGCGAATTCGTCCCCTGGGACGAGGCCAACATCCACGTGCTCACTCACGGCCTCCACTACGGGACCGGGGTGTTCGAGGGCGTCCGCTGCTACGAGACCGAGCGTGGATCGGCGATCTTCAGGCACGATGAGCACCTCAAGCGCCTGCAGCGCTCGGCCGGCCTCTACGACATACCACTCGGCTTCGGGACCGAGGAGATCCGAGAGGCGACGAAGGAGCTGGTCCGCCGCAACGGCCTCCGCAGCTGCTACATCCGCCCGATCGCGTTCCGCGGATACGGCGAGATGGGCCTCCACGCGAAGAACGCGCCGGTCGAGCTGGTGATCGCCGCTTGGCCGTGGGGCGCCTACCTCGGCGAGGAGGGCAAGAAGCACGGCGTCCGCGCGACGGTGTCGCCCTGGCGCCGGATCTCGCCCGACAGCATGATCCCGGCCTCGAAGGCGTCGGGCCAGTACCTGAACTCGATCCTCGCGAAGAACGCCTCGGTCGAGGCGGGCTACGACGAGGCGATCCTGCTCGACCACCGCGGGATGGTGTGCGAGGGAACGGGCGAGAACATCTTCGTGATCCGTGACGGGGTGATCCTCACCCCGCCGTTCGTGGCCTCGATCCTCGACGGCGTCAACCGGCGGTCGGTGATCCAGATCGCGCGTGACCTCGGCTACACGGTCGAGGAGCGCGACATGGCCCGCTCCGAGCTCTACCTCGCGGACGAGGTCTTCCTGACCGGCACCGCGGCAGAACTCGTGCCGGTGCGCGAGATCGACCACGCCGACCTCGGTGAGCCGGGGGAGATCACCCGCGTGCTCGCGGCCAAGTTCGACGACGCTCTGCACGGGCGCGCCGAGGAGTACCTCGAGTGGCTCGACTTCATCGACGAGCCAACCCCGGTCGCCGACCGCGCTCCTGCGGGGGCGAGGGCCGAGGTCCAGTAGATTGAGTCATTGATGCTGCACCGCTTCACAGGGCGAATTACGCAGGCCGCGGCCGCTTAGCGGCCCCGGTCCCGCACGACCCCGTTCAGGGGTTTCACGTTCCCCCTCGAAGCTAGAAAGGCAGCGATGAGACAGGTACTCCTCTACGACACGACTTTGCGGGACGGCATGCAGGGCCAGGGCATGTCGCTCTCGGCGCAGGAGAAGGCGCGCGTTGTGCGCAAGCTCGACGAGCTCGGCATTCACTTCATCGAGGCCGGCTTCCCGGGCTCCAACCCGAAGGAGATGGAGCTCTTCGAGATGCTCGCGGAGGTCGAGCTCCGGCAGGCGGCCATCTGCGCCTTCGGCATGACCCGCCGCCGCGATACCCAGGCCGCCGAGGACGAGTCCCTTCGCCTGCTCGCAACTGGGTTCGCGCCGGTGGTCACCCTCGTCGGCAAGACCTGGGGCCTCCACCTCGAGAAGGTCACCAAGGTGAGCAGAGAGGAGAACCTGGCGATGATTCGCGACTCTGTCGCCTACCTGACGCAGGCGGGCAAGCGGGTCATCTACGACGCCGAGCATTTCTTCGACGGCTACCGCGACGACTCCATCTACGCGCTGGAGTGCCTGCGAGCGGCGGCGCAGGCGGGTGCCGAGAATGTCACCCTCTGCGACACGAATGGCTCGAGCCTGCCGTTCCAGATCGCCGAGGCGACCAGGGCGACCGTCGAGGCACTGGATGTGGCGGTGGGAATCCACACCCACAACGACCTGGAGTGCGCGGTCGCGAACTCGCTGGCCGCAGTGGGGGAGGGTGCGAGCCTGGTCCAGGGCACGATGAACGGGATCGGCGAGCGGACGGGCAACGCGAACCTGACGTCGATCCTGCCGGACCTCCAGCTCAAGCTGGGCTACGAGTGCGTCAGCGAGAACAGGCTCGCCCGGCTCACCGGCATCGCACACTTCATCGACGAGCTCCTGAACATCACACCGAATCCGGATCAGCCATTCGTCGGCCGCAACGCCTTCGCCCACAAGGGCGGCATGCACGTGGCCGGGGTCAGCGCCGACGCCCGCACCTTCGAGCACATGGATCCGGTCGAGGTCGGCAACGAGCGGGAGATGGTCGTCTCCGAGCTCTCCGGGAAGGGGACCGTTCTCTCGCGAGCGGAGCGCTCCGGCATCCCGCTGGACGACGAGCAGGCCGCCAAGGCGCTTCGCACCCTGAAGGAGCGCGAGCACCGCGGCTACCACTACGAGGCCGCCGACGCCTCCTTCGAGCTGCTGCTCCGCAAGGAGACCGAGGACTATGAGCCGCTCTTCCGGCTCGAGGGCTTCCGCGTTCTGGTCGAGAAGCGCGAGGACGGCAAGGTGGTCACCGAAGCGACCATCAAAGTGTGGGTGGAGGGCGAGCGCTACCTGCGCACGGCCGAGGGCAACGGCCCGGTGAACGCCCTCGACAAGGCGCTGCGCGGTGCGATCAGCGACCGCCATCCGCATCTGGCCGACATCGAGCTCACCAACTACAAGGTGCGCATCCTGGACGAGCACCACGGCACCGGCGCGGTGACGCGCGTGCTGCTGGACTCGTCCGACGGCGAGCGAGAATGGGGATCGATCGGCGTCTCGGAGAACATCATCGAGGCGTCCTGGGAGGCTCTGGTCGACTCGCTCGAGTACGCCTTCCAGCCACGCGAACAGGGCGGCCCACCCAGTGAACGAACAGATCCCGCTCGCACGACCTGAGCTCGGCCCGCGCGAGGAGGAGCTGCTGCTGGAGGTCGTCCGCTCCGGCTCCCTCTCCCTGGGGCCGAAGCTCGACCAGTTCGAGCACGACTTCTCGGACTGGCTGGGCGGCGACGCGTACGCGGTGGCCGTCTCCAGCGGGACGGCCGCGCTTCATCTCGCGGTCAGGGCCGCGGGCTGGGGCGAGGGCGACGAGGTCGTCACCAGCCCGCTCAGCTTCGTGGCGTCGACCAACTGCCTGCTCTACGAGGGCGCAAAGCCTGTGTTCGCGGACATCGATCCGGTCACCCTCAACCTGGACCCGGTGAAGGCGGCCGAGGCGGTCTCCGGGAAGACCGCCGGCCTGCTGCCGGTGCACATCTTCGGGTATCCCGCCGACCTGCCGGCATTCGCCGCCCTCGCCCGCGAGCGCGATCTGCGGTTGATCGAGGACGCCTGCCAGGCCCTCGGCGCAATCGACAAGGCCGGCAGGCGAATCGGCCTGGACGGCAACTTGGCCACCTTCGCCTTCTACGCGAACAAGCAGATGACGACCGGGGAGGGGGGCGTCCTGGTCACGCCGGACAAGGGCGTCGCCGAGGCCGTGCGAAGCGAGCGAAACCAGGGCCGTGCACCCGACATGGAGCAGGTCGAGCACGACCGGCTCGGCTTCAACTACCGGATGAGCGACCTGCACGCCGCGATCGGAATCGCGCAGGTCGAGAGGCTCGAGGAGATGCTGAACGCCCGAGACAACGTCGCGGCGCTCTACCGGGAGCGGCTCACCCAGTTCGGCGGCGAGCCGGCAGGTGACCACGACGACCACGACATCGTTCTGCCCTGCGAGAACATCGGAGATGCCCGTCGCAGCTGGTTCGTCTTCTGCGTTCAGCTGCCGGACGGCACCGACCGTGACGCCGTGATCAAGTCGCTGGCGTCGAACGGGATCCAGTCGAAGGCGTACCTGCCCTGCATCCACCTGCTGCCGCCCTATCGCGAGCGCTTCGGCTTCGTGGGAGGGGAGTTCCCCATCGCCGAGCGTGTCGCCGAGCGTTCCCTGGCACTCCCGTTCTTCACCTCAATGACCGAATCCCAGGTCGATCGGGTCTGCACGACGCTGGGCGAAGCGCTGGGAATCCAGCCCTAGACTCAGCTCAACCATGGGTCGGTTCGGCGAAGAACAGGATCCGCTGTTCAGGCGGATCAACTCCTCGATCTCATTCGACTGGCGCCTTGCCCCGTTCGATATCCAACAGTCGAAGGCTCACGCCCGCGCGCTGGCGAAGCTCGAGGTTCTGGACGAGGCCGAGCTCGGACAGATCACCGAGGGGCTCGAGCAGGTGGGGGGCGAGCTCGACGCCGGCAGCTTCGAGTTCAGCGAGGACGACGAGGACATCCACATGGCGATCGAGCGGCGGCTCACCGAGCTGATCGGCCCCCTCGGCGGCAAGCTGCACACGGCGCGCTCGCGGAACGACCAAGTCGCCACCGACCTCTCACTGCTCGTTCGAGCACACGCCGCACGCGCGATCGCCCTCCTGGAGAGCCTGATGGGGACGCTGGTCGCCCAGGCCGAGGCGCATCGTGACTGGGCCGCCCCGTCCTACACCCATCTGCAGCGAGCACAGCCGGTCTACCTGGGCCACCACCTCCTCGCCTACTTCTGGATGTTCCAGCGCGACACCCGCCGGTTCTTCCGCGCCGCGGAGGCGACCACCGACATGCCCGCGGGCTCCGGCGCCCTGGCCGGTCTCAACTGGGACGTCGACCGCGACGCGCTCGCCTCCGACCTTGGATTCGAGCGTCCGTACGCGAACTCGCTCGACGCCGTTTCCAACCGTGACTTCGCCCTTGACTACCTTTCGGCGGCCTCGATCTGCGCGATGCACCTCTCGCGGCTCGGCTCCGAGATCGTGCTCTGGTCGAGCCAGGAGTTCGGCTTCTGCGAGCTCCCGGACTCGTTCGCGTCGGGCTCGAGCATCATGCCCCAGAAGAAGAACCCCGACGCGGCCGAGCTGCTCCGGGGCAAGGGCCCGCGCATCGCGGCCTCCTTTCAGAGCCTGCTCGGGACGATGCACGCCCTGCCGCTCGCGTACAGCAAGGACCTGCAGGAGGACAAGGAGCCTCTCTTCGACGCGATTGACAACCTGGAGCTCTGCCTCGCTGTGGCCACCGGGATGCTGGGCGGCATCAGCTTCAACCGTGACCGCCTTGCCGAGGCGGCCGGGGACGAGATGCTGGCGGCGACCGATCTTGCCGACGCGCTGGTCCAGGGGGGCGTCCCGTTCCGCGAAGCACACGGACTGGTGGGTGGCCTGGTGAGGGCGGCTGTCGAGTCCGGGAAGCCCCTCAGGGAGCTCGCCGACAGCGAGCTCGACGGTGTGCCGGAGGACGCGAAGCAGGCGGTGCGCCGCGCGCTCGAATCGGAGCAGACGATCGAGTCGAAGGTCTCCGCCGGCGGCACCTCGTCGGCGCGTCTCGGCGAGCAACTCGAGCGGGCGCGCGAGGCGCTCGCCGCGCTCCAGGCGTGAATCGCGGCTTCTTCGACCGCTCCGTCCACGAGGTGGCTCGCGAGCTGATCGGGTGCGATCTCCGCGTTGGCCCTACGGCGGGCGTGATCGTCGAGACGGAGGCCTACGAGGAGAGCGACCCGGCCTGCCACGCCCACATCGGCCGCACGGCGCGCAACGAAGTCCTGTTCGGCCCACCCGGACACGCCTACGTCTACCTCTCCTACGGGATCCACAGCCTGCTCAACTTCGTCACAGAGGCCGAGGGAAGCGCTTCGGCGGTCCTGATCCGCGCCCTGGAGCCGACGGACGGCATCGAGCTGATGCGCGAGCGGCGCGGCCGAGATGGGATCGAGCAGCTCTGCGCCGGGCCGGGCAGGCTGAGCGAAGCGCTGGGGGTGGGGCTCGATCTGAACGGGGCCGACCTCCTCCGGCCGCCCTTCGAGCTCTCGGCGGCGTCTTCGGCATGGACAGGGATCGAGGTCACGGCATCCCCGCGAATCGGGATCACGAAAGCCGCCGAGCTTCCGTGGCGCTACTCCGTCGCCGGCAGTCGCTTCGTCTCGAGGCCGTGGCCGGTGCGTGGCAGACGGTTTCGCAATCAGGTCGCCGCCACAGGCGGCCGCTCCACATAGGTCGCTACGGGCTGCGCCCTCCGCTTCGAAGTGGAGTGGCCTGGTGGGCGCTAAAGCCCGGTGCCGCCGGTGCCGCCGGTGGCTCCGCCGCCACCGCCGCCGCCACCACCGCCGCCACCACCGCCGGTTGGGGCGGGCGCGGGTGCGTTGGTGTTGCCGCCACCTCCGCCACCGCCACCCGCGGATCCGGAGTAAGTGCTGGACGAGCTGCTGGAAGGCGGGATATACGTGCCGCTCGAGCTCGAGGAGGTGCTGGAGCTCGAACCGCCGCCGTTCCGCGCCGCGGCCTTGTGCTCCGAGTAGATGTTCTCGATCGCCGACATGATCCGGCCCCAGATCAGGGCCGGGTAGGTGCCGCCGTCGACGGGGCCGCCGTTGTAGTCGGTCGTCATCGGCGTGTTGGTGTCGGCGTGGCCGACCCAGACGCAGGTCGTGAAGTGCTCGTCACCGCCGCAGAACCAGGCGTCGCCGTTGTTCTCCGTCGTCCCGGTCTTGCCCCATTCGGTCCCGTTCCCGAACTGGGCGAGCTTGCCGGTTCCCTCGAGGACGTTGAGATGGAGGATGCTCTTCACCGTCGAGGCGACACTCGGCGAGAGGATCCGGTCGGTCTTGGTCTTGTTCTCGGCGACCGTCTTGCCGTTCGGGTCGGTGATCTTGTCGATCGCGACCGGGGCGAGGTCGAACGGGGTGTTGTTCGGCCCGGCGGTGGAGTCGAGGTTGCCGCCGACCCGCTGGCCGCCGTGGGAGAGCGTCGTGTAGGCGTACGCCATCTCGAGCGGGGTGACGCCCGGGTCGATGGCGCCCAGGATCATCGACGGATTGGTCGAGAACTTCGTCCCGATACCCATCCTGTGTGCGGTTCTGGCGATCGCCTTGGTGCCACCCTTGACGGCGGGACTGCCGCCGCAGCCCTGGGTGCACCTCAGGGTGTCGCCAAGGCCCAGCTCCGCGAAGCAGGAGTTGTCCGAGTGGATCGTGCAGCTCTCGAGGCTGGAGCTGCCGTAGTACTCGTCACCGTAGTTGTGCACATCGAAGTACTCGTTCTTCGAGTGGGGGACCTTGAAGATCTTCTCGTTCGAGGTGTAGGTCGTCGACGGGGAGATCCCCTGGCCGAGCGCCGTGGCGAGGGTGAACGGCTTGAAGGAGGAGCCCGGCTGCCGGTGCCCGTTCGTCGCCAGGTTGAAGGGATGTTCCTGGAAGTTGTTGCCGCCGACCATCGCCCTGACCTCGCCGGTGGCGTTGTCGATCACCACCACCGAGGCGGTCGGAGCGACCCCGGAGAGGGTGCTCTGCGCGATGTCCTGCGCCGTGTTCTGCATGTCGAGGTCGAGCGAGCTATGGACCTGGAGACCGCCGCCGAACGCCCGCCCGGCCCCGTAAAGGTCGACCACCTGCTGGCGCAGCCACGACGTGTAGTACGGGGAGAGCGACTGATCGCTCGGCCGCTCGATGTCGGAGGCGACCGGGATCTGGGTGGCGATCGCCTGGTTGTATTCCGTTTCGGGGATGTCGCCCAGGTCGAGCATGTCGTGGAGGACCAGGTTGCGGCGGTCCACGGCCGCCTGCGGGTTGATCCGCGGCGAGAAGGCCGAGGGCGACGCGATGATCCCGGCGAGCATCGCGGCCTCCGGTGCGGTCAGGTATTTGGCGCACGGATCGTTGTTGCCCTGCCCGCAGTTCGGGTGTCCCTCCTGAGCGAGCTGCTTGCCGAAGTAGGTGCGGGCCGCGGCCTCGATGCCGTAGGCGCCCTCGCCGAAGTAGATCGTGTTCAGGTACTCGGTGAGGATCTTGTCCTTTGTCCACTGGCGCTCCAGGTGGTAGGCGAGCGCCGCCTCGCGGAACTTCTCGAAGACGGTTCTCGAGCCCTGCGCCTCGAGCGCGTTCTTGACGAACTGCTCGGTGATCGTCGAGGCGCCCTGGGTGGACCCGCCGGGCAGGACGTCGGCGAGCCCCGCTCGGAACATGCCCTTGATGTCCACGCCGCTGTGCTCGTAGAAGCGCCGGTCCTCGATCGCCACCGCTGCCTGCTTCATGTAGGGAGAGATCTGGTCGGAGGCGACGAGCACCCGGTTGTTGTTGTTGAGCAGGGTGCCGATCTTGTTGCCCTGGTCGTCCAGGACGACAGAGTTCTTGGCCTCGGCGAACTCCTTCTTGTTCTCGAGCTGAGGCAGGTCCTGCGAGATTGCCATCATCATTCCGAAGAAGGTCGAGACGATCGCGAGCAGACCGAGGCCGGCCAGGATGATCAGCAGGCGAAGCTTCTTGATGCGCCCCGGCTTCGGCTTGCGCGGCCGCCGCGCGCTGATCCGCCGGGGCAGGCGTGGGGGAGGCTGCTTGCCGTCGCCGCCGGCCGTATCCACCTGAGGCAGGCTGGTCGGGACGCGCTCGCGGAGGGCGTGAACGCGGTCACGACTCTCGGCGATCCGCTCTCCGCCGACCCTTCGCAGGCTCTCGACCCCTCCTGCCAGGGCGTTCCTGATCGCCGATCCTCTGCGGGCGACGCCGCTCTTCTGCGGCTGGTGCTCGAGAACCGACTCGAAGTCGACGTCCTCGGGCTCGTCGTCACGCCGCTCGAGGCGCTCTCGCTCCTGATCCAGGTCGAGGATCGGGCTGGGGCGACGGGAGGCACGCCGGCGCGCCTCCTTCGCGAAGTTCCGCGCCTCGCCCGGGGTGGGCGGCCCAGCCGGCCCGTCGTCGTGCTCCCGCAGCGGCGTTCGCGCGCCGGGGGTGAAGTCGTCATCGCCGAGGCTCAGCCAGTCGCCGTCCGCGGGCTGCGCGGGCGGGGGCGGGGCGACGTCCAGGGACCCGTTCCCGTTTCCATCCCCGTTGCCGTTGCGGCGAGGGCGACGCGTGCGGCGGCCGCCCTTCCCGGCTCCGTTCCCGCCATCCGTCTGGTCGTAATCGAGTTCGGGCAGTTCCCGGCTATCGCCGTTCCCTGGGGCTTCCTGATCCGGCTCGCGGTCCTTGGTCCGCGAAGCCGATCGGCCCCGGTCTACATCGAAGTCGAAGTCGAAATCGTCTGTCATGTCGCGAGGGCGACTCTGTGCTCGGTCCGTGCCCGGATCAGACAACGCCTGTCAGTCGGAAAGGGAGCGCGCACGAACCACCCGCGCCCGGCCAGGCGAAGGGGGCAGTCTAGCATTGGGCCCGTGACGGAATTCCGGCTCTACAGTGCGGTTTTCGCGACCGCCCGCGCCTGGATGATCCCCGCGGTCATGCATGTCTGACGCCGACCTGCTCAAGCGAGGCTCCGAAGAGGCCCTGCCCGAGGGCCGGCTGGAGAAGCAGCTCGCCGCGGGCGAGCCGCTCAGGGTGAAGCTGGGCATCGATCCGACGGCTCCCGACATTCACCTCGGACACGTGGTCGTCCTCACCAAGCTCGCGCAGTTCCAGCAGCAGGGGCACCGGGTGGTGCTGATCATCGGCGACTACACCGCGAGGGTGGGGGATCCGAGCGGGCGGGACACGCAACGGCCCATCCTCACTCCAGAGGAGATCGACGCGAACGCGAAGACCTTCCAGGACCAGGCCTTCAAGGTGCTCGACCGCGACGCCACCGAGGTCCGCTTCAATAGCGAGTGGCTCGACATGCCGCTCCAGGACCTCTTCCGGCTGATGGCCAAGGTGACGGTGGCGCGCCTGCTGGAGCGCGAGGACTTCACCAAGCGCATGAAGGCCGACCAGCCGATCTCGTCGCTGGAGCTGCTCTACCCCGTGCTCCAGGGCTATGACTCGGTGGCGGTCCGATCGGACGTCGAGCTCGGCGGCACGGATCAGAAGTTCAACCTGCTCTTCGCCCGCGACATCCAGCGCGCCTACGACGTGCCCGAGCAGTCGGTGATGACGATGCCGATCCTGCCGGGGATCGACGGCGTGCGGCGCATGAGCAAGTCGCTCGGCAACTACGTCGGCGTCACCGAGGCGCCCGAGGAGATGTTCGGGAAGCTGATGCGCATCCCCGACGACGTGATGGGGACCTACTACGAGCTCCTGTTGGGAGAGCCGGCGCCCGAGGAAGAGCCCGTCGTCGCCAAGCGGGCGCTGGCGAGGCGGATCATCGAGCGCTTCCATGACGCGGATGCGGCCGAGGCGGCCGAAGCGCGTTTCGACACCGTCCACAAGGAGCACGGCGTGCCCGACGACATCCCCGAGCTGTCGCTCGCCGAGGCCGACGGACTGAACGGGGGGGAGGTGCACCTCCCCGCATTGATCGCCGGCGTCTTCGGCCTCTCCAGCAGCGAGGCGCGCCGGCTGATCGCCCAGGGCGGCGTCAAGCTCGACGGGGAGGGCCTGCCGCCCGAGCGGCTCGACCTGCCGGCCGACGAGCTCGGCGGGCGGGTGCTCCAGGTCGGGAAGCGCCGATTCGTCCGGCTGACTGACTCCTGAAGAAATCTTGCTCGGGCTCTTGTGCTGGCCCCCGGCATCGGGCTATACTCCCCGGTCGCTCTTGCTTTGGATCACGAAAGGAGCAGCCTCGTAAGAGGGTCCAAATCGGCCGAGACCTCGGCCGGCGCGTCACCGGGCCCCTCGACGAGGGGCTTTTTTCGTGACCGAAGCCTGAGCAGTGGAGGCGACGAGACCCGTCGCACCCGCCGAGTGGTCTTTGAAAACTGAGCAGCGCGTGATGAGGGACATTCGTCCCTCATTACTCGAGCCCGACTCCCGCCCATCATGCACCGGGCGGGGGTTGATAATTAACTCCGTCATGTCTGGTCACCGCCCTGTGTACGCGGTGGCAGAAGTCAGCTACATGACAGCTCTCTTGTGACTGACGATTTAGTCACGTCACATTTTTTACGGAGAGTTTGATCCTGGCTCAGGACGAACGCTGGCGGCGTGCTTAACACATGCAAGTGGAGCGACGAACCGGGCTTCGGCCCGGGGCAAAGCCGCGAACGGGTGAGTATCACGTGGGTAACCTGCCCCGATGACCGGGATAACCCGAGGAAACTCGAGCTAATACCGGATGTGCTCACGGCGCATCAGCGCCATGAGCAAAGGAAGCTTCGGCCTCCGCATTGGGATGGGCCCGCGGCCCATTAGCTTGTTGGTGAGGTAACGGCTCACCAAGGCAACGATGGGTAGCTGGTCTGAGAGGACGATCAGCCACACTGGGACTGAGACACGGCCCAGACTCCTACGGGAGGCAGCAGTGGGGAATCTTGCGCAATGCGCGAAAGCGTGACGCAGCAACGCCGCGTGAGGGAAGACGGCCTTCGGGTTGTAAACCTCTTTCAGGAGGGACGAAGGTGCAGGCGCGAATAGCGTCCTGTACTGACGGTACCTCCAGAAGAAGCTCCGGCTAACTACGTGCCAGCAGCCGCGGTAATACGTAGGGAGCTAGCGTTGTCCGGAATCATTGGGCGTAAAGCGCGCGTAGGCGGCCCGGTAAGTCCGCTGTGAAAGTCAAAGGCTCAACCTTTGAATGTCAGCGGATACTGCCGGGCTAGAGTCCGGAAGAGGCGAGTGGAACTCCTGGTGTAGCGGTGGAATGCGCAGATATCAGGAAGAACACCAACGGCGAAGGCAGCTCGCTGGGACGGAACTGACGCTAAGGCGCGAAAGCGTGGGGAGCGAACAGGATTAGATACCCTGGTAGTCCACGCCGTAAACGATGGGCACTAGGTGTGGGAGGTGTCGACTCCTCCCGTGCCGGCGCTAACGCATTAAGTGCCCCGCCTGGGGAGTACGGCCGCAAGGCTAAAACTCAAAGGAATTGACGGGGGCCCGCACAAGCAGCGGAGCATGTGGTTTAATTCGATGCAACGCGAAGAACCTTACCTGGGCTTGACATGTAACTGACAGTCGTGGAAACACGATCTTCCTTCGGGACAGTTACACAGGTGGTGCATGGCTGTCGTCAGCTCGTGTCGTGAGATGTTGGGTTAAGTCCCGCAACGAGCGCAACCCCCGTCCTATGTTGCCAGCATTAAGTTGGGGACTCATAGGAGACTGCCGGTGACAAACCGGAGGAAGGTGGGGATGACGTCAAGTCATCATGCCCCTTATGTCCAGGGCTACACACGTGCTACATTGGCCGATACAGAGGGTTGCGATACCGCGAGGTGGAGCGAATCCCAAAAAGTCGGTCTCGGTTCGGATTGGAGGCTGCAATTCGCCTCCATGAAGGTGGAGTTGCTAGTAATCGCGGATCAGCAACGCCGCGGTGAATACGTTCCCGGGCCTTGTACACACCGCCCGTCACACCACGAAAGCGGGTAACACCCGAAGCCGGTGTCCTAACCCTTACGGGAGGGAGCCGTCGAAGGTGGGACTCGTGATTGGGGTGAAGTCGTAACAAGGTAGCCGTAGCGGAAGCTGCGGCTGGATCACCTCCTTTCTAGGGAGACCTAGAAACGTCGACCGGGCTTGAACTGGACGCTCTCGAGCGTCCTTTGCGCTGCTCAGTTTTCAGAGACGCCGGCGGGAGACCCCCGTCCGGGCGCCTCCGTGGACCTTGAAAACTGCACTAGGCCGAGTTCTCCTCTTTGAGGAGGACTTTTGCGCTTCCTATGACATCGGGAAGCGCATAAAGGTAAGAAGCCGAGCTCTATGGACACTCGTGTCCGTAGAGCAGCTCACCGTCAAGATAGTAAGGGCACACGGTGGATGCCTTGGCACCAGGAGACGAAGAAGGACGTGGACGGCTGCGATAAGCCACGGTGAGGCGCTGAACAGCCTTTGACCCGTGGATCTCCGAATGGGAAAACCCGACGCCGGTAATGCGGCGTCACCCAGGACTGAATACATAGGTCCTGGGAGGTAAGCGGGAGAACTGACACATCTCAGTACCCCGACGAAAGGAAATCAACCGAGACTCCCCGAGTAGTGGCGAGCGAAAGGGGATCAGCCTAAACCGAGCAGGTGCAAGCGGACACGCGTTGCCTGTTTGGGGTTGTAGGGCTCGTGTCCGGATCGTGTCCGATCCGGCGGCAGTTATCAAGTCAGGTGTTAGTCGAAGCGAGTGGAACCTCGCACCACAGAGGGCAATCGTCCCGTAGGCGAAAACGCACTGACCTGCCGATCGAGTTCCTGAGTAGGACCGCACCCGTGAAACGCGGTCTGAATCCGGGGGGACCACCCTCCAAGGCTAAGTACTCCCTGGTGACCGATAGTGAACTAGTACCGTGAGGGAAAGGTGAAAAGCACCCCTGAAGGGGAGTGAAATAGTACCTGAAACCGCGTGCCTACAAGTGGTCGGAGCCCTTCGGGGTGACGGCGTACTTTTTGCATAACGGGCCGGCGAGTTAGTCGTGTATGGCAAGGTTAAGTGATGAACGGAGCCGTAGCGAAAGCGAGTCTGAATAGGGCGACACAGTCATGCGCGCTAGACCCGAAACCTGGCGAGCTATCCATGGGCAGGCTGAAGCGGAGGTAAGACTTCGTGGAGGGCCGAACCGACCTAGGTTGAAAACTGGGCGGATGACCTGTGGATCGGAGTGAAAGGCTAATCAAGCCAGGAGATATCTGGTTCTCTCCGAAATATATTTAGGTATAGCCTCGGGCTATATGCGTTTCGGCCGTAGAGCACTGCTTGGACTAGGGGCCCTACCAGGTTACCGACTTCAGGCAAACTCCGAAGACCGTTACGTTAAACTCGGGAGTCAGTGTGCGGGGGATAAACTTCGTACGCGAGAGGGGAACAACCCAGATCACCAGCTAAGGACCCTAAGTGGTGGCTAAGTGGAGAACGATGTCCGAATGCACAGACAACCAAGAGGTTGGCTTAGAAGCAGCCATTCCTTGAAAGAGTGCGTAACAGCTCACTGGTCAAGTGTTCGGGCGCGGAGAATTCAACGGGGCTCAAGCCACCCTCCGAAGCTGTGAGCTCACTTTGTGAGCGGTAGGAGAGCGTTCCGGTGCCAGTGAAGCGGGGGCGGAAGCCGCCGTGGAGGAGCCGGAAGTGAGAATGCCGGCATGAGTAACGAGAAAGGGGTGAGAATCCCCTTCACCGATTGTCCAAGGTTTCCTGAGTAAAGTTCGTCTGCTCAGGGTCAGTCGGGACCTAAGGCGAGGCCGAAAGGCGTAGCCGATGGCCAACAGGTTGATATTCCTGTACCACGTCGTGTCCGCTATGACCGATGGGGTGACGGGGAAGGCTAAGGGAACCCAGGCGATGGTCGTCCTGGGGCAAGTACGTAGCCAGTCGCGGTAGGTAAATCCGCTGCGGCGTTACGGCGAGGTGCGATGCCAGCTGGCTTGACCGCCGGCCAGTCCCTGAAGCCATGCCTCCGAGAAAAACCTCTAGGCAGGACATACGTGCCCGTACCTACAACCGACACAGGTGGACAGGTAGAGAATACTGAGGTGAGCGAGCTAACTATCGTTAAGGAACTCGGCAAATTCGCCCCGTAAGTTCGCGAGAAGGGGCGCCCCGGTAGGGTGAAGCTCATACGAGTGGAGCCCGAGGGGGCCGCAGTGAAAAGGTCCATCCGACTGTTTACCAAAAACACAGGCCTCTGCTAAGTCGTAAGACGACGTATAGGGGCTGACGCCTGCCCGGTGCCGGAAGGTTACGCGGCGTTGTTAGCCACTTCGGTGGCGAAGCAGCAAAGCTAAGCCCCGGTAAACGGCGGCCGTAACTATAACGGTCCTAAGGTAGCGAAATTCCTTGTCGGGTAAGTTCCGACCTGCACGAATGGCGCAACGAGATGGACGCTGTCTCAACGATAGGCTCGGTGAAATTAGAGTCTCGGTGAAGATACCGAGTACCCGCAGAAAGACGGAAAGACCCCGTGAACCTTTACTGCAACTTGATATTGGAGTTCGGAATATCCTGCTCAGGATAGGTGGGAGGCTTTGAACCTACGGCTTTGGCTGTAGGGGAGCCAACCTTGAGATACCACCCTGGGTGTTTTGGGCTTCTAACACGCTTCCGTTATCCGGGGCGTGAACAGTGTCAGGTGGGCAGTTTGACTGGGGCGGTCGCCTCCTAAAATGTAACGGAGGCGCCCAAAGGTTCCCTCAGCACGGTTGGAAATCGTGCGCAGAGTGTAAAGGCAACAAGGGAGCTTGACTGCGAGACCGACGGGTCGAGCAGGAACGAAAGTTGGGCTTAGTGATCCGGCCGTGGAATGTGGAATTGCGGCCGCTCAACGGATAAAAGGTACTCCGGGGATAACAGGCTTATCGCGCCCAAGAGTCCATATCGACGGCGCGGTTTGGCACCTCGATGTCGGCTCGTCGCATCCTGGGGCTGGAGCAGGTCCCAAGGGTTGGGCTGTTCGCCCATTAAAGCGGCACGCGAGCTGGGTTCAGAACGTCGTGAGACAGTTCGGTCCCTATCTTCTGTGGGCGTTGGAGAGTTGAGAGGAGTCGTCCCTAGTACGAGAGGACCGGGATGAACGCGCCTCTGGTGTACCAGTTGTCCTGCCAAGGGCACCGCTGGTTAGCTACGCGCGGCACGGATAACCGCTGAAAGCATCTAAGCGGGAAGCCAGCCTCGAGATGAGCTCTCCCATCCCCTTGAGGGAGTAAGACCCCTGGTAGACCACCAGGTCGATAGGCCGGCTGTGTAATCGCAGCAATGCGATCAGCAGACCGGTACTAATGGGTCGAGGGCTTGACGGATTTTTTTCTGCTTCTTGCCGGTCTAGTGCGGTTTTCAAGCTCCACGGGGGCCGTCTCTACCCTTTTCGGTGGCGAGATAGCGAGAGGGAAACACCTCTTCCCATTCCGAACAGAGCCGTTAAGCCTCTCAGCGCCGATGGTACTTGGAGGGCAACCTCCCGGGAGAGTAGGTCGCCGCCGGTCTTTCCTTGAGCCGCCCGCGGGGGCGGCTCTCTTTTTGCCCGCATATGCTCGGCGCATGAAGACCGCGACCGAGACCACCGCCGCACAGGAGGCCCCCCTCGAGTGGGTGCGCCTGCTCGTCGAGGAGATCGGCCCGCGGAGGCCGGCCGGGCCCGCGGAGCGCCGTGCCGCGGAGCTCGTCGCCGACCGCCTCTCGAGGAGCGGGCTGTCGGTGGAGCAGCGTCCCTTCGAGGCCTATTCCAGCTTCGCCCAGCCCTATGGAGCCGCCCTCGCGGTCGCTCTCCTGGGCCTGCCGATCCTCCGCAGCCGGCCACGGGCCGCGGCTGCCTTCGCCGCGGCGGGCGCCGCGCTGACATCGGCCGAGGACGGTCTGATCCAGCGCCCGCTGACGAGGCTGATGAGCCGCCACTCGAGCCGGAACCTGGTGGCGTCGATCGAGTGCACGGGAGAGACTGCCAGGACGGTCTGCCTGGTCTGCCACCTGGACAGCTCGCGCAGCGGGCTGATGTTCCACCGTCGCTTCCTGCGGTTCCTGCGCGCCTGGATCGGCGTGCAGGCCGCGGCATTCGGCATCGCGGTCGCGGGCCCGTTGATTCGCCGTCTGCGAGCGGGCCGGCGCCTGCTGGCGGGGGCCTACGGCGTGCTGCTGGCGGGTCTCGGCATCCTGATCGAGCGCGAGCTCCGTGGGGTTGATGTGCCCGGCGCCAACGACAACGCCACCGGTGTGGCCGCTGTGGCGACTCTCGCCACCGAGCTTCAGTCCGATCCGCTCGGCTCCACCCACGTGACCTGTCTGTTCACCGGGTCCGAGGAGGCTGGGGTGCTGGGCGCTGATGCGTTCCTCAGGGAGCTCGAGGCCTCGGAGGAGGACTGGCGCTCCTGGCTCTTCGTCAACTTCGACGGGGTGGGCGCGCCGGCCACGCTGCGCTTCCTCCGCCAGGAGGGCGTGCTGCGCACCTGGCCGGCTGATGCCCATCTGGGGCGCATCGCCCAGGAGGTCTCGGAGCGGCGCCCCGAGCTGGAGCTCGAGGGAACCAGCCACAACGCGGGGCTCACCTACGACACGACGCCGGTGCTGGCCCGCCGCGGCCGCGCGATCACGTTGAGCACCCAGGACGGCACGATCCCGAACTACCACTCGTCGACCGACACGGTGGAGAACCTGGATCCGTCAGCGCTGGGGCGCGCGATCGAGGTCGGGCGTGAGATGCTGGCCGCGATCGACCGCGGCGAAGCGGACTAGGCGGCGCGCCGCGAAGCAGTCGCCGCGTGAAGCTAGGCGGCGACGCGGTCCTGCACGCCAGCACGGTCGTGCAGGTGGTGCGGAGCACCGGAGGCGAGCCGGATGGGCTGCCTCTCGCACTCCCGGACGGGTTCGGGCTCGATCCCGTACTCGCCGAGCGTCGCGAAGTCGATCACCAGGTCGGCCGCGTCGAGCAGCCGCTCTCTTATGTCAATGAGCTTTCCCATGGCCGGCAAGCTATGGATGAGCTCGGACGGAACCGCCTCATTTGCAGGGGAAGTTGCAGGCCGCTCCCGGCGAGATATGTTGCCCCGGACCATGGTGACCAAACCAGGGCTGGGCTGAGCTTGGCGACGCCCGTCCTGTTCCTGCACAGCTCGGGCCCGCAGGGGCCCGGTGAGGGCAGTGAGCCGTTGGCTCGACGGCTGCGGGAGGAGCTGGGGCCGGACTACGAAGTCCTCTTCCCGGTCATGCCCGGGACCGCCTTGGACCCGCACTACGAGCCGTGGCGGGACCGCATTGCTGCCGAGCTCGAGGCCTTGGACGGGACGGTGGTCGTCTTCGGTCATTCGCTGGGGAGCTCGGTGGCGTTGAAGTACTGGGCAGAGAGGGGCTTCGATCAGAGGGTGGCGGGACTGGTCCTCGCCGCGACGCCACTTTGGGGATCCGAGGGCTGGGAGCGCGAGTGGGCGCTGCCCGAGAGCTGGCCGGGCGAGGGCCCGCCGCCGCCGGCGACCCACCTCTTCCACAGCCGCGATGACGAGGTGATCCCGTTCGAGCAACTCGATCGCTGCGCGGCGAGGCTCCCCGAGGCGAGCGTGCACCCGCTCGATGGCTATGGGCACCTCTACGAGCGGGGGGATCTCTCCCCGATCGTCGAGGCGGTCCGCTCCCTCTAACGGCCGCGGCGGCCGAAGCTGTGCGGGGTCGGCAGGGAGGCGGCCAGCTCCGCCATCGCCGCCTCGCGGCCGGTCTCCCCCAAACGGGTTGCGCTATGGCGCACCCTCGCATCGACCGGCGGCTCGAGCTCGCGGATTCGCGGTGGGGGCAGCTCGTCCGTGCTGAGGCGGTCGATCCGGGTGACGACGACGTTGGTGGTTCCCTCGCGGTGCTCGAGCTTGCCGGCGGCCAAGACGAAGCCCGAGGTCCGGACGGCGAGGCGATGGCACTCGACGACCGGGGGAGGGACGATCAAATTGATCGTGCCGCGCTCGTCCTCGAGCAGCATGAAGACGACGCCGTTGGCGGTCGCCGGGCGTTGTCGGGCGACCACCATCCCGGCCACCTTGACCCGGCTGCCATCGCGGGTCCGGGCAATGCCCTCACTGCTGAGCACCTCCGCGGACAGGGTCCCTCGGATCAGCTCCATTGGATGACGGCCCAGGGTCATCCCGGTGGTCCGGTAGTCGGCCACGATCCGCTCCCATGGCCCGAGCTCGGGCAGCGGCGGGGTGGGGGAGCCATCGAGCGGGAGAGCCAGCTGAGCCCCGTCTTCTGTGCGGGTGGCGCGAGCCGAGGCGCCCACCTCCCAGAGAGCGGGACGCCGGAGCTCGACATCCGGGTCAGCCGGCATGGAGGGGTCCTGGACGAGCCCGTCGCAGGCACCCGACCAGGCGAGGCGCTGCAGGGCCGCCGCGCTCGCTCCGGAGCGCCCCGCCAGGTCCGAGATGCTGCGGTACGAGCCGCCGCGGAGGCGCTCGTCGATCACAGCCCGGGCTTCGATCTCGGCCACCTGGGCGACGTAGCCGAGGCCGATCCGGACCGGCGGGTTGCCCATCGATCCCGCCTCTGCGCCCGTCGTCTCCACCCGGCAGTCCAGCTCGCTGACGTTGACATCCGGAGGGAGGATCTCGACGCCGCGCCGCTGCCCCTCGTGAACCAGCGCGTCGGGCGGATAGAAGCCCATCGGCTGCTCGTTGAGCAGGGCGCAGAGCAGCTCCGGCCCGTAGTGGACGCGCAGCCACATCGACTGGTAGGCGAGCAGGCCGAAGGCGGCGGAATGCGACTTGGGGAAGCCGAAGCCCGAGAAGCCCTCGATCTGGCCGAAGACCCTCTCGGCGACCTCCCGCGAGACCCCGCGACCGATCGCGCCCTCGATGAACCGCTCGCGGTAGCGCTCCATCGCGGCCTGAGATCGCTTGCGGCTCATCGCCCGCCGCAGCCCCTCGGCCTCGCCGACCGAGAAGCCGGCCAGCGCCATCGACACCTCGAGCACCTGGTCCTGGAAGACGATCGCCCCCAGGGTGTCGCGGAGCGGTGGCTCGAGCGAGGGATGCTCGTAGGGGATCTCGTAGTCGGGATCGGAGCGGAGCCGCTTGCGCCGCTCGATGTATGGGTGAACGGCGCCGCCCTGGATCGGTCCCGGCCGCACCAGCGCGACCTGCACGGTGAGGTCGTCGAGGTCCTCGGGAAGCGTCCGGGGGAGCATCTGCATCTGCGCCCGGCTCTCGATCTGGAAGACGCCCGTGGTCTCGGCCTTCTGGATCGCGCTCCAGACCTCGCTGTCATCGAACGGCACATGGGAGAGGTCGATCCGCTCGCCGCGGGTGCGGGCGATCTCGTCGACGCAGCGCTCGACCGCCGAGAGCATCCCGAGGCCGAGCAGATCGATCTTCAGGAAGCCCGCGTCCGCGCACGAGTCCTTGTCCCACTGGACGATCTGGCGCCCCTCCATCGCCGCCGGCTGCACCGGGCAGAGCTCGATCAGTGGCGTCGTCGAGATGACCATGCCGCCGGGGTGCTGGGACATGTGCCGGGGGAGACCCGCGATCTCCGGCAGCAGCTCGGCCAGCGCCCGCCAGCGGGGGGAGCGGGCGCGCAGCTTGCCGAGGGTCTCCTCCATCCGGGCCCAGGCGTCTCGGCTCGCCTCGCAGACGTCCACGGCGCGGGCGAAGCGCTCGACCTCGCCGATCGGCAGCCCCAGCGCCTTGCCGAGATCGCGGATGGCGCCGCGGGCCCGGTAGGTGGCGAAGGAGGCGACCAGCGCCGAGCGCTCCGATCCGTAGCGCTCGTGGACCCGTGGGATCAGCTTCTCGCGGATATCCCGCGGGAAGTCGAGGTCGATGTCCGGGACCTCGGTCAGCTCCTCGTTCAGGAAGCGCCCCAGGAAGAGGTCGTTCTTCACAGGATCGATGTGCGAGAGGCCCGTCAGGTAGCAGACCAGCGAGCTGACGCTGGAGCCGCGACCGCGGCCGGGAGGGAGCAGCCTGCGCGCGGATTCAGGGCCGCGCACCTCGGCCGCGACCTCGCGGGCCAGCTCCAGCATGTCCTGATGGAGCAGGAAGAAGCCCGAGAGCCGCAGCTTCCTGATCAGCGCCAGCTCCTCGTCGAGGCGCCGCTCGGCCTCGGCACGGTGGGCGGTCCCCTCGTAGCGGTGAACCAGGCGCACGCGGCAGAGCTCGGCCAGGCGGCGGTCAGCGCCTGCGTCCTCCGCGCCGGGATAGCTGTAGCCGATCTCCCTGGTCAGGTCGAAGCGCAGGCGCTCGGCGAGCCGCTCGGTCTCGACGACCGCTTCGGGGTGATCGCGGAACCGCGCCGCCGCAGACGTCAAACGGGTTGCGCCTTGCGGCGCACCCTCGCATCCAAGCAGGGCGGAGGCGGAGTTCCCCCGTCGCATCCCCTCGGTCTCGTCCAGGGTCGCCCCGAGACGCACCGCGACCATTGCGTCCTGGAGGGCGAGGCGGGAGCGCTCGTGGGCATGCGCGTCGCCGGTCGCCACCGCCGGAACGCCGAGCCGCTCCGCCAGCGAGACGAGCCAGCGGTTGCGCGAGCGGTCATGTCGCCAGAGCGGCCGCTGCAGCTCGATCCGGAAGTGATCCGGGCCGAAGGCGCGCAGCAGGCGTTCGGCCAGGTGGGTCGCCCCGGCTGGATCGCCGCGCTCCCAGCTGCCGGCCACGGCGCCGTCGCGGGCGCAGCCGGAGAGGCAGACCAGTCCCCCGGTATGGCGCTCGAGCTCGTCGATCGGGATTGATGGGGGCAGGGGATCTCTCATCCCAGCTCCCTCTCGCGTCCCGCAGTGCGCCTCGGTGATCAGCCGGCAGAGGCTGGCCCAGCCGCGCGCGCTCTCCACCAAGAGCGTGACGTGGACCGGGCGGGGCATCCGGCGCGGCACCTCCACGGTCAGCTCGCAGCCGATGATGGGGCGGACGCCGACCCCCTTGCAGGCGTGCGCGAACTCCATCGCGCCGCAGACGTTGTCGTGGTCTGTCAGCGCGAGGGCCTCGTGGCCGAGCTCGGCCGCGGTGGCCGCCAGCTCGGCCGGGTCGGAGGCGCCATCCAGGAAGGAGTAGGCGCTGTGGCAGTGCAGCTCGATCCAGGACATCAGTCCCGCTGCCGGTACCAGTTAAGCGAGGGCGCGCGTGAGCGCGACCCGTTTGATGCGGGCTCGGCGAAGACGACCACATCCGAGCCGTCCTCCAGCACCACTTCGAAATAGCGTCTTTGCAGGGGTTTCTGGGTCCACCAGCCGTCTTCGACGAGCCACTCCTCGCGGATCGACTCCACCGCCAGGCGGCCGATCGTCTGAGGCGTCCCATCGGAGCCGGCCTGGACCGGGACCGGCCAGGGCTTGTTGATGCGGCCCGGCCGCATCAACGCTGCTCTTCAGGGAAGGGCATGAGGACCTCGCGCCGCTCCGGCACCCGCGACTCCGGATCCACCTCGAGCACCCTCAGGACCGAGTCCGCGCCGGCAGCGGAGCGGGTCTGGCGAACCGCCTCGGAGATGCGCCCGCGGCGCTCCTCCTCGGGGCCCGACAGCGAGAGCTGGTCGCCGGTCTCCGGCCCCAGGCCAAGAGCCTCGAGCCGCAGCGTCTCCGCCGGTGCCGGCAGCAGGGCGAGGTGGGGGAGGAGGGCGTCAGCGAGCCGCGCCCGGTCCGCGCTCGCTCGCCGCAGCGCGACCTGCCGCCGCCAGCCGCCGCCAGCCGCCAGCCGGGCGGAGAGGCGGAGCGTCCGCAGTGTCCTGCCGCGCCGCGCGCCGTGTGCGAGGAGGCGGGAGATGAGCAGCTCGAGGGATCTCTCGAGCTGCTGCCCGGAGACGGCCTCGGGGAGCTCGAGCTCGACCGCAAGCGGTTCCCGGACCGGTCTGGGCCGGAGCGGGTCGTCCTCGCCGCCCGCCAATCGCCGCGCCCGAAGGCCGATACGCCCGAAGCGGTCGGCGACCGCGTCTCGCGGAAGCCCGGCGAGCCGGCCCAGGGTGGAGACCCCGAGCCGCTCGAGCTCGTTGGGAAGGTCGTCTCCATCCTCACCGAGACGGCCGCAGAGCAGCGAGACCGGCAGCGGATCCAAGAACTCGGCCGCTCCGCCATCCGGGACGACGCCCGCCGCGCTCGTCGCCGCAACGTAGGCGCTGAAGCGGCCCGGCCCGGCGCCCAGCCGAACCGTGGAGCCGAGCTGCTCGCGAGCCCGCCGCAGCACTCCCTCGATCCCCCTCCAGAGCCGGCTCAGGCCGCCCGCCTCGAAGAACGCCTCGCCGGCGCGACCGGACTCGACCTGCGCGCCGATGCCCTCCAGGCGCCGGAGCCCCTCCTCCCAGGAGCGCTCGGCCCGCTCGAGATCCGGGGGGACCAGGGCGAGCTCGGGACAGCGCGAGAGCGCCTCGCCCATCCTCATCCCGGCCCGCAGGCCGAAGCGCTCCGCGGATTCGGTGACCTCGCCGATCAGCTGCGCGGCGCCCGGCTCCGGGGCCAGGGCCGCCGGGCGCGCCAGTAGATGCGAGGGCGCGCGACTGCGCGACCCGTTTGATGTTGGTCCGGCTGTCGCTGCGATCAGCCGGAAGCGGGGGATCAGGGCGCATGCAACAGGCATCGAACGTATGTTCGTATACCCGGGCCCATCAGTCAAGGAACTGCCGATTAGGGATCGGCTTCACCGGGAAGCCTCCGGAGCAACATGCTGATCGCCGCGGTCATCGTCTTCTGCATCGTCCTGGCTGTGTTGGCTTTCCTCGCGCCACGGCTCTCGCGCCACTTCCAGCGCGCGGGCGACAAGCCGCTGCAGCTCGGCGAGCGAGGCGCGAGCGAGGCGCCGGGAAAGGCCGGACGCTGGCTGCAGAAGCCGTTCGAGACCGCCCGCAAGGCGGTTCGCAAGAGCGGATCGAAGGGCCGCGAGGGTCGGTCCAAGTCACCCGTCTAGCGAGATCGCGCGGTACTACTCTCGCCGGAATGCCGAAGAGAGAGCCGACCACCGAGGAGCTGCGGCGCGCGCAGCAGGAGCGGGCGACGGAGGAGCACGAGGCGATCCCCGACTCGATCACGCCGGAGGAGGAGCGCCAGCATCGCCGTCGCGCCGCCAAATCCGCCTATCTCGAGCGGAAGCTGGCCGAGCGCGAGCGCTCGGAGCTGCGGGACGACTGATTCGTCTCGCGCTGATCGCCGACACTCATCTGCCGCGCGGCGAGCGGCGGCTGTCCGATGAGTGCGTCGCGGTCCTCCGGGCCGCCGATCTGATCGTCCACGCCGGTGACTTCAGCGAAATCTCCGTGCTGGCGGAGCTGCACGAGCTGGGCCAGGTCGCTGCGGTGCACGGCAACGTCGACAGCCCCGAGCTGCGGCGCGAGCTCCCCGAGTCGCTCTCCCTGGACCTCGACGGCGCCACCCTCGCAGCGATCCACGATGCCGGTCCGGCGAAGGGCCGGCTGGAGCGCCTGCGCGCTCGCTTCCCGGACGCGGACGCCGTGGTCTTCGGCCACTCCCACATGCCGCTGCACGAGGAGCTCGACGGCTTCCAGATCTTCAACCCCGGCAGCCCGACCGAGCGGCGGCGGGCGCCCCACCGCTCGATGGGCGAGGCGATCGTGAGGCACGGAAAGATCGAGGCCCGCCACCTGGCATTGCCATGATGAGAGGCGTGGCCCTGCGAGTCATCGCGTTGCCGGCTCTCCTCGCCCTGCTCCTGGTGGCGGGCTGCGGCGGATCGTCGCATTCCAGCGACACGACCACGGTCGCCGGCAACGCCGACCCCGATGCAGTCAACGTGATCCGCCAGTGGTCCGACGAGCTTCGAGCCGGCGACATCCAGTCGGCCAGCGATCGGTTCGCGATCCCCAGCTACGTGCAGAACGGCAGCCCGCTGCTCCAGCTCGCCAACCGGCAGCAGGTCGAGGCCTTCAATCAGTCGCTGCCATGCGGGGCGAGGCTGACCGCCGCTACCAGGACGGGCCGATTCACGGTCGCGACCTTCGTGCTCACCGAGCGCCCCGGGCCGGGCCGGTGCGGTGGCGGCGTGGGCGAAGCGGCCAAGACCGCCTTCGTGATCCAGGCCGGGCACATCAGGGAATGGCGCCGCGTCGTCGACTCGGAGCCGACGGGTCCGACCAGCACAGCACCGCTCATCTGACCCGGGCTATCACCGCGTCGGTGAACTCCGTGGTGCCGGCGTGTCTCTTCAGATCCGGAGTGCGGATCCCCGCCGCCGCCGTGTCGATCACGGCCTCGTAGACGGCCCGCGAGGCGCGCTCGGCGCCATCGACCCCTGCCACGCCGGCATAGTGGAGGACGGCGGCCGCCGCGAGGATCATGCCCATCGGGTTGGCGATGTCCTTGCCCTCCAGGGCCGGCGCCGTGCCATGCGGCGCCTCGCTCATCGCCACCCGCACCCGCAGCTCGTCATCGAGGGCGAGCAGCACGGACTCGGCGCCGGCGATCGATCCGTAAAGCGGCAGGACGAAATCGGAGAGCAGGTCGCCGTCGCGATTGAGGCTGGGGATGACGAGGGGAGCGTCGGCGCGGCCGGTGAGCAGACCGGCGTAGGTCGCGTCGATCAGCAGCGGCTCGTACGGCACCTCGGGGTGCCGCTCCGCGGCTGCATCCATCTCCTCCTTCAGCATCCCCTCGTAGACCGGGCTGACGGTCCACTTCGGGCCGCCGAAGACGCGGCCGCCGATCTCCTCGGCGGTCCGGAACGCGTACTCGGCCACGGCGCGGCAAATCGAGCGGTGGATCACCTCCGTGCGCTTCGCGACCTCGTCGCCGTCCTCCCGGGAGCGAGACTCCTCCGCGCCATAGGCGTCCTCGACCGCCATGCGCACGACCGAGATCGGATGGTGGATCCCGGCCACGGGGCTGACACCTGGGATCCGCCGGCCGGTCCGGACGATCACCTTGCCGTCGATCGCCTCGCGGATCAGGCGGTTGGGGCTGCCGACGTCATCGGCCCCCTCGGGGGTGATCGTCGCGGCCTTGATGCCGAAGCGGGCCTCCGCCATCGCCCGGGCGGCCTCGGTGCAGACCTCGTTCTTCGTCCGGCGCCGGTTCTCCAGCGAGAGGTCGAAGCGCTCGAGTTCCACCTCCAGCCTGATCACGTCGGGCGCGAGGACGCGGAGAGACTGGTCAAGCAGCTCCTGCCCGGTCTGGTCGCCCTCGAGCACGACTATGCGCAGGCCGGCCATTCGATGCGAGGCTACCCGGATGGGCGAGACCTGCACCTGGTGTGGAGCCGACGTCGAGGAGGGCGACGGCTTCCGCGCCTACGAATCCGCAGGAGAACGGCGGGCGGTCTTCTGCCGGCTCGAGCACCTCATCCCCTGGTCGATCAAAGGGGCTCACTGGGACGCGGGCGCCCTGACCGAGCTGCCATCCCTCGACGAGCGCGTCACCCGCTGCTCGCACTGCGAGGCGGAGCTCACCGACACCCACGTGCTGCTCATCCGGCACCGCGGCGAGCACCGCGTCGCCGACGGCTTCTGCTCGGTCGACCACATGACCGCCTGGGCGAAGGCCGGCGGGCGCTGGCAGTGAGGCCGGACTTTGCGGCGATGCGGATCTCGGCCGGATCCGCCGATCGCCGCAAAACGCGGGATCACGTGTTCACACCCTCTTGATCCCGTCACCGGCAACGCTAGGGTGATCGCACTTGAACAAAGCAGGTTGATCGAAAGGTCAATCGAGCTTCCGTTCAAAGGAAGGGCCCGGGCAACCGGGCCCTTCCGCTGTTCTGGGGACGGTTGGCGAGTTGTGGACCTACGGGGGGCCAAAGGCACCAACGGCCGCGATGTCGCAGTTTGCGAAGTCGTGCGCGAGCCGGGGATCAGCGCATCGCCGCAAAACGCGGGATCTCTCGTTTTCACACCATTGACGTCGCTGTTTCAGCCGCTAGGGTGATCGCACTTGAGCAGGACGGGTTGGCCGCAAGGTCAATCAGGTCAGTTCAAACAGAGACGGCCCGGGAAACCGGGCCGTTTCGCTTTTCTGGGCGCCCTCGCGAATCCCGCAGATTGCGAAAACGTCCGTTGACATCGCCTTGACTTCGCCGTTGCGAGGCGTAGGGTGCTCATCACTGGAACAAGCGAAAGCTTGTTCTTAGGAAGGGCCCGGTTCGCCGGGCCCTTCCGCTATTTCTGGGCCTTCTTGGACGGCGCGGAACGCTTCTTCGCCGGCGGCTTCTTGGTCGAGGCCTTCTTCTTCGGAGTGGCCGGCTGCTTCGGCGCCGGCGGCGGTTTCGCGAAGGCGAGGATCAGGGGCGCCACCAGATCGGGCTTCTCCACGTTGGGCGAGTGGCCGGCGCCGGGGATCAGCTGCGTCTGGACCCCGGGCACGTTGGAGCGGTAGCCCGCGATGGCCGCCTGCGGGTCGTAGATCTGATCCTCGGCTCCGAAGATGACGAGCACCGGGACGTGCAGCGCGGCCAGCCGCTGGTCGAGCGGGCTCTCGTCGACGAAGTTCTGCTCTCCGTCGACCGTTTCCCGCACGGCCGTGTAGGTCATGGCCCTGAGGTCGTCCACGGGCTGGTCGGGGTTGTCGAAGCCGCTCGCGATGTTGAAGCCGGGCGCGAAGGCCTGGTCGTACTCGTCACGCACCGTCGACGCCGGCGCGATCTGCACCAGCCTGGCGATCGCCTGCCCGATGACCGGCCAGCCGCTCAGATGCTCCCCGAGGGACTCGTGCTCGAAGCCATCCTGGGGAGATTGATCGATGATCACCAGCCGGGTGGCGATCTGCGGGCTCTGCTGGGCGAGGGCCACGGCGACGCTGCCACCGAGCGAATGGCCGACGACCGTCGCGCCCACGACGTGAAGCTGCGCCAGAGCCTCCGCTACGGCGGTCGCCTGGTCGTCGATCGAGTATCCGGAGCCGGGCTTGTCGGAGCCGCCCATGCCGAGCAGGTCGATCCTGATCACGCGGTGATCGGTTTCGAGCAGCGGGGCCAGCTGGTCCCACCAGTCCATCGAGCAGGTCGCGCAGTGGAGCAGCACAATGGGAGAGCCCTGCGGATCGCCCTGCTCGAGCACCTGGAGTGTCCCGCCGGAGGTGTCGATCAGGCGGGCGCCCTCGTCCCGCACATAGGCGCTCTTCGTCTCGTTGGAGACCACCAGGGCGTTGAGCAGCAGGAGGACGATCAACCCGCCGATCACGCCCAGGGTGATCTTGAGCCAGCGGCTCACAGCCCCAGTTCGTCCGAGCGCTCAGCGAGCGCCTCGATGATCAGGGCGATGTGCTCGTCCTGCTCGACGCCGAGCTCATCGATCCCCCTCTGGACCTCGTCGCGGTTGACGGCGGCCGCGAACGACGGCTGCTTCAGCTTCTTCTTCACGGACTTCGGCTTCATGCCCTCGATCCCGGTGGGGCGAACCAGGGCACAGGCGGCAACGAAGCCGGAGAGCTCGTCGACTGCGTAGAGCGTCTTCGCCATCCGCGTCTTGCGTGGGACGCCCATGAAGTCGGCGTGGCCGGCTACGGCGTCGATCACGTCCTGCGGATAGCCGCGCTCCTCCAGCTCCTTGATCGCATGGCGCGGGTGGCCCGTCTCCAGGTCGGGGTAGCGCTCGTAGTCGAGGTCGTGGACCAGGCCCGTCACGGCGTAGAGCTCCTCGTCCTCGTCCCACTTGCGGGCGTACGCGCGCATGGCGGCCTCGACTCCGAGCAGGTGCTTTCTGAGCGAGTCGGAGTCGATCCACTCGGTGACGAGACCCCATGCATCGTCTCTTGAGACGTCCGCCATGAGGCTGGCTACTCTAGGCGCCCATGGAGAAATTCATCATCCAGGGCGGCGTTCCGCTGTCGGGAGAGATCGCCGCGGCGGGCAACAAGAACGCCGCGCTTCCGATCCTCGCCGCCTGTCTCCTCACCGAGGAGGAGCTCGTCATCGGCAACGTCCCGCGCATCCGCGACGTCCAGTCGATGCTCGGCCTGCTCGAGGGGATGGGCGTGAAGGTGAACTGGACGGCCGAGAACGAGGTGACGCTCCAGGCCGATTCGATCTCCGGCACCGACGTCGACGAGGAGCTCGCGAGCAACATTCGCGCCTCGTTCCTCGTCGCCGGGCCGTTGCTCGCCCGCTTCGGCCGGGTCCACATGCCTCCGCCCGGCGGCGACACGATCGGCAGAAGGCGACTGGATGCCCACCTGGACGCGTTCCGCGACATGGGCGCGAAGATCGATGGGGACGTCTGGATCGAGCTCTCCTCCGCCAATGACGGACTGAAGGCGACCCGGATCTTCATGGACGAGCCCTCGGTGATGGGGACCGAGAACGCGCTTCTCGCCGCCGCCCTCACCCCGGGGCCCACGACGATCGTCAACGCGGCCTGCGAGCCGCACGTTCAGGACCTGGCCCGCCTGCTCTGCAAGATGGGCGCTGAGGTCGACCAGATCGGGTCAAACGTGATGACCGTCCATGGCCAGAAGAAGCTCGGGGGCGCCGACCACGAGGTCCGCCCGGATCACATCGAGATCGCGAGCTTCATGGCTCTCGCGGCGGCGACCGGAGGCGAGCTCAGGATCCCGGGCGTCGTCGCCGAGGACCTGGAGGGCATTCGCAGGCACTTCCGCCGCGTCGGGCTGCAGACGCTGATCGAGGACGACACGCTGCTCGTCCCGCCGCACCAGAAGCTCGCGGTCCGCGACGACCACGGCGAGGCGATCCCGCAGATTGACGATGGCCCGTGGCCCGCGTTCCCCGCCGATCTCACCTCGATCGCGCTGGCCCTCGCCACGCAGGCCGACGGGACCATCGTGATCCACGAGAAGATGTTCGAGAACCGCCTCTTCTTCGTCGACAAGCTCGTCGCGATGGGCGCTCGGATACACCTCAGCGACCCCCACAGGGCGGTCGTCAGTGGTCCGAGCCGTCTTCATGGCGCTCGACTGGAGAGCCCCGACATCCGTGCCGGCATGGCGATGCTCATCGCGGCGCTGGCCGCCGATGGGACTTCGGAGATCGGCAATGTGGCGCAGATCGACCGCGGCTACGAGCGGATCGACCTGCGCCTCCGTGACCTCGGCGCCCGGATCGACCGGGTCGCCTCAGAGCGAGTTCCGGCTTAGCTCAGACGCTGTAGGCGTGGTGCAGCTCGGTGAACTTCGGGTCCGGGACGGCCGGACCGTCGTCGCCAAGCGTGTCGGCCATGGTCGGCCCGATCCTCGACTCCGCGAAGGCGCCAAAGGCCTCGGGCGACTCCCAGATGTCCAGGATGCGAATGGTGTCCCCATCCAGCCGGGCGCTGTGGGCGATCAGCCCGTCGGGCGGGTTTCCCTTGGGGTCGAGCGCAGCGTCGACTGCGTCGTACTGGTCCGTGGTGAACCCCTCGAAATCCAATTCCACGAATACGGCCATTTCGTCTTCTCCTTGAGTCGGGCTAGCGGATTGGTACTGCTCAGGCTTTCTGCAGGTCGTGCACCTCGAGGATCTCCGGTTCCGGAGCCTGGGGTGCGTCCGGGTCCACCTCGGCGATCGCCGGGATCAATTGGTTCTGGACGAAGCTCTGGAAGTTCTCGGCCGACTCCCAGACGTCGACGAGCTTCCACTTGTCTCCGCCCAGATCGGACACCGTGTGAAGAATCAGCCCTTCGGGTACGGCGTCGCCGATCTTCTCGTTCACCGCTTCGTAATTCTCGGGCGTTGCCTCGAACTCCTGGATCACGACTACGGCCATCTCAGCCACCTCCTCCGGTTGTCCAGCCCCTGTCGACCACCCTATTACCTATGACCCCGCCCACGAGCTTGCAGCCTGTGAACGGCCAGCCCTGGATGATGATGCGAGGGTGCTCCGTAGGCGAAGCCGAGGAGCAACCCGTTTAAAGAATGATCCACCCGATACCCCCGGGCACCCGGGACATCCTGCCTGACGAGATGCGCGAGCTCCGCGCGCTCCAGGCGACCTTGATCGAGGTCTTCGAGCGCTACGGCTATGGCCAGGTTGCCACGCCGACGCTCGAGTACGACGAGGTGCTCGCGCGCGGGGAGGGGCGGAGCGGCGTCGGCGCCTACCGCTTCTTCGACGAGCGCGGCGAGCTGCTCGCGCTGCGCTCCGACATGACGATCCCGATCGCGCGCCTGGTGGCGACCCGCTTCGCCGACGCGCAGCCGCCTCACCGGTTCTCGTACGTCGGCAACGCCTACCGGATCGTCCGCCCACAGCGAGGCCAGGTCCGCCAGTTCCTGCACGCCGGGATCGAGCTGCTCGGCTCGCCGGCGCCCGAGGGAACCGCCGAGGTCCTCGAGGTGCTGAGCGTGTCGCTCGATGCGGTCGGACTCAACCGGGCCGTGCTCGGGCTCGGCGACGCCGACCTCTACCGCCAGCTGCTGAACGAGCTCGGGGTGGAGGGCGAGCACCGGACGCGCATCCTCGATCGCCTGGCCGAACACAACCTGGTGGGCCTGGAGATGGCGGTGGACGAGGTGGAGGGTCTCGACGCGCACGGCCGGGAGACGCTGCTGCGGCTGCCCGGCCTGCGGGGCGGGGCGGAGGTGCTGGAGCAGGCCCGCGAGCTCGGAGGGGTCGCCGTGGAGCGGGCCGCGCAGCGACTGCAGCAGACATATGACCTGCTCGTCGAGCGGGGAGTCGCCGGCCGCGTCCAGCTCGACCTCAGCCTGCTGCGTGACCTCGGCTACTACACCGGCGCGATCGTCGAGATCTACGACCCGGCCCTCGGCCACATCCTCGGGGGCGGAGGCCGTTACGACGATCTCGTCGGCCGCTTCGGCCGCGCGATGCCCGCCGCCGGCTTCGGCCTTTACCTCGAGCGAGTGCACCTCGCCCAGATGGAGGAGGAGCGGCTCGCGAGGGAAGGAAGGAAATGAGCCCCACGGTCGAGGCTCCGCGTGCCCGCCCGGGCGGGCCGCTCAAGCTGGCGATCCCCCGGGGAGCGCTCTGGGGCGAGACGCTCGACGCGCTGGACGGAATCGGCGTCGATACCGCGGAGATGCGCGGTGACTCCCGCTCGCTGATCTTCCAGGTCAACGGCATGAGCCTGGTGACGATGCGGCCGTCCGACGTCCCCACCTACGTCGAGTCCGGCGCCGCCGATCTCGGGATCACCGGGAAGGACGTGCTCCTCGAGCACACCGAGCAGATCGTCTACGAGATCCTCGACCTCGGCTACGGCGCCTGCCGGATGGTGCTGGCCGGACGCAAGGGCGACGAGAGCCTCGGCGAGGCGGAGAGGCGACTCGGCGGCATGCGGATCGCAACCAAGTACCCGCGGATCGCCGAGCGCTACTTCGAGCAGACCGGCCGCCAAGCCGAGGTGATCGAGGTGAAGGGCTCGGTCGAGCTCGCGCCGCTGGTGGGTCTGGCCGATGGCATCGTCGATCTCGTCGCCACCGGCCGCACGCTGGAGGAGAACGGCCTCGAGATCCGCGAGGAGATCGCCTCGTCCACCGCGCGCCTGGTCGCCAACCGGGTCTCCCACAAGCTGCGCGCCGCCGAGGTCGACGACCTCGTCGAGCGACTGCGCCCGGGGAAGAGCTGATGCGAATCAAGCGGTTCGACTGGGACGGGGCTGACCCCGGCGCCCTGGCGAGCAGCATCCGCGACCTGCAGCCGGCGCTCGGCGAGGTCAGCGATCCCGTCCGGGTGATCGTCGACGCGATCCGGGAGGAGGGCGACTCGGCCCTGGTCGAGATCGAGAGCCGGTTCGCCGGGAGCACCGTCGATTTGGACTCGATCCGGCGTCCGGAGCGGGAGGTGGCGTCGGCCGGATCGCGCCTCGAGCCGGAGCTGATCGAGGCGATGGAGCTCGCTGCGGCGAACATCCAAGCGGTTGCCGAGGCGCAACTGGCTGGAGCTCAACAGCTCGAGCTCGCCCAGGGCCAGACGATCGAGCTCCGCGAGGTGGCCATCGGGTCGGCCGGGGTCTACGCGCCCGGCGGCGCCGCGGCCTACCCGTCGACCGTGCTGATGGGCTGCATTCCCGCGAAGGTTGCGGGGGTCGAGCGCGTCGTCGTGGCCACCCCGGCGCCCGTTTCGGACGCGACGCTGGCGGCCGCCGAGATCGCTGGGGCGGATGAGGTGTACGCGATGGGCGGTGCGCAGGCCATCGCGGCGCTCGCGCTCGGAACCGAGACGATCTGCCCGGTGGACGTGATCGCCGGCCCCGGGAACCGCTACGTCCAGGAGGCGAAGCGCCAGCTCGCCGGTGAGGTCGGGATCGATGGGATCGCCGGGCCCTCCGAGCTGATGGTGATCGCGGGCGACACCGCGAACGCCGAGTGGATGGGGCTCGACCTGTGCTCGCAGGCGGAGCACGGATCAGACGGGCTGCTCGTCGCAGCGGCCGTCGAGACCGTGATCCTCGACGCCATCGAGGAGAACGTCGAGCGGATCGCGGCGGCCTACGGAATCGCCGATCAGGCGGCTCTGGCGCTCGTGGCCGTTCCCGACACCGAGGCGGGAGTGGCCCTCGCCAATTCCGTCGCGCCGGAGCACCTCGAGATCGTCACCGAGGACGCGGAGCTGCTCGCGGAGCGCGTCACGGCGGCCGGCTGCGTCTTCGTGGGAGAGCTGGGGGCGACGGCATTCGGCGACTACGCCGCCGGGTCGAACCACGTGCTGCCCACAGGTGGGGCGGGCCGCTTCCAGGGACCGCTCGGGCCGGGAGCCTTCAGGCGCCGCATCTCGACGGTCGAGGTCACGCAGGATGCGGCCCGGGAGCTCGCACCGGCGGTCGCTACATTGGCCCGCGCCGAGGGCTTCCCGCTGCACGCCGACTCCGCCGAGGCGCGGACGAAGGAGTGAGGACTTGAGCCGCACAGCAGAGATCAACCGCGAGACGAAGGAGACTCGGGTCAGCCTCGGGCTGGACCTGGACGGCGGCGACGCCCAGGTCTCGACGGGCGTCGGCTTCCTCGACCACATGCTTGACCTGCTGGCCCGCCACGGCAGGCTCGGGCTCCGGGTGGAGGCCTCCGGCGACCTCGAGACCGGCGCACACCACACCACGGAGGACGTCGGCATCTGCCTTGGCCAGGCCATCGACGAGGCGCTTGGCGACCGCGCCGGGATCCGGCGCTACGGCTCGGCGCTGGTCCCCATGGACGAGGCTCTCGGCGAGTGCGCGGTCGACATCTCCGGGCGACCCTTCTGCGCCTTCGACGCCGACCTGCCCGATGTGACGATCGCGGGCTTCGACTCCGAGCTGACGGAGGAGTTCTTCCGCGCCGTCTCCAACAACTCGAAGATGACGCTGCACCTCTGGGTCCGCTCCGGCTCGAACGCGCACCACATGATCGAGGCCTCCTTCAAGGCCTTCGCCCGCGCGCTTCGAGTGGCCGTCTCGATCGACCCGGACGAGAGTGGAGTGCCCTCTACCAAGGGCACGCTCACCGAATGACCCGGATCGCGATCCTCGACTACGGGATGGGCAACCTCCGCTCCGTCGAGAAGGCGCTCGAGCGCCTGGGGGCCGAGGCCGAGATCACCGCCGAGCGCGACCGCATCGAGTCGGCCGACGGCGTGATCCTGCCGGGCGTCGGCGCCTTCCCGACGGCGATGAGCCGGGTCCACGAGATCGGGCTCGACGAGCTCGTCGCGGGCCGGGTCGAGGCCGGGGTCCCCGTCCTCGGAATCTGCCTCGGCATGCAGCTGCTCTTCGACTCCTCGGTGGAGAACGAGGGGGCGAGCGGGCTCTCCCTGCTCGGCGGAATCGTGGCCCCGCTCGAGGCCAACGGCTACAAGGTGCCGCACATCGGGTGGTCGCCGGTGCACTGGGAGCACGCTTCGGAGCTCACCGAGGACCTGGGCGAGGAGACGCCCTTCTACTTCGTCCACTCGTTCGCGCCGCGACCAACCGCCGAGGACGACGTGCTCGGGACGGCCGCCTACGGCGCTCGCTTCGCCTGCGCGGTCGAGCGGCCGCCGCTCTACGGCGTCCAGTTCCACCCCGAGAAGTCGAGCTCGGCGGGGCTGCGACTGCTGAGCAACTTCACGGCGATCTGCAGTTGATCCTCTACCCGGCGATCGACATTCGCGGTGGCAAGGCCGTCAGGCTGATCCAGGGGGACTACGACCAGGAGACCTCCTACGACGACGACCCGGTGGTCGCCGCACGGCGCTGGGTCGACGGCGGGGCACGCTGGCTCCACGTGGTCGACCTCGACGGCGCCCGGGCGGGCGAACCGGTGAACCTCGAGCACGTCCGGCGAATCGTCGCCGCGGTCAGCGTTCCCGTACAGCTCGGCGGCGGGCTGCGCGACTCGAAGAAGGTCGAGGAGGCGTTCTCGTCCGGCGTGGAGCGCATCGTCCTCGGCACGGCGGCCGTCCGCGATCCGGACATGGCGGAGGCGATCGCCGCCGCTCACGGCGGGCGGGTCGTGGCCTCGGTGGACTCGCGCTCCGGGAAGGTCGCTGCGGAAGGCTGGACCGAGGCGTCCGAGCTCGGCACGGCCGAGGTGATCGCCGCGCTCACGAAGCGAGGCATCGACCGGTTCGTCTACACGCCGGTGGAGGTGGACGGTCTGATGGAGGGGCCGGACCTCGATTCGCTTCGGGAGGCCGCGGGGGCGACCTCGGGAGAGCTCATCTACTCCGGCGGCATCGGCTCCGTCGACGACCTGCGCGCCCTGACGAACCTGCGCGTGCGCAACCTCGGCGGCGTGATCGTCGGGCGGGCGCTGTACGAGCAGCGCTTCACCGTCGCGGAGGCCCAGGCGACCCTCGACCCATAGGATCCGCCGCATGCGGAGACTCTTCGGCCCGTTCTTCGCCTTCGCGGGAATCATGCACTTCCTCAAGCCCCGCTGGTACGAGCGGATCATGCCGCCGTACATCCCGCGGCACCGCGAGCTCGTCTATCTGAGCGGGGTGGCCGAGATCGCCGGCGGGCTGGCGACGATGCACCCGGCGACGCGCAAGGCCGGGAGTGCCTGGAGCATCGCGACCCTGCTCGCCGTGTTCCCGGCGAATCTCCACATGGCGCTCGAGCCGGAGCGCTACGAGAAGGGGATTCCCGGAGGACGGAACGCTCTCTACGCGCGGCTGCCGGTGCAGCTGCTCTTCATCGCCTGGGCGTACGCCGCGGGCGACTGGGACTGAGCACGGCCTACGCTTCAGGCATGGTCCTGAAGCGCGTCATCCCCTGCCTGGACGTGGACAACGGCCGCGTCGTCAAGGGCACCAACTTCATCGACATCCGAGACGCCGGCGATCCGGTCGAGCTCGCCGAGCGCTACGACGCCGCCGGGGCCGACGAGCTGGTCTTCCTCGACATCACCGCCTCACACGAGAGCCGCGACACGATCGTCGAGCTCGCCCGCCGGACCGCCGACAACGTCTTCATCCCGTTCACGATCGGCGGAGGGATCCGCTCGGTCGAGGACGTCCAGGCGGTGCTCGATGCCGGGGCGGACAAGGTCTCGGTCAACTCGGCCGCGCTCGACCGGCCCGCGCTGATCTCGGAGCTCGCGGAGGTCTTCGGCTCCCAGTGCGTCGTAATCGCGATCGACGCCAAGCGGCGCGGGGCCGGTGACGACTCGGAGACCTGCCAGGCGCCGCCGGGCCACTTCGGCGACGCGGACTGGGACGTCTACGTGCACGGCGGTCGCACCAGGGTGGAGGGCCGCGAGGCAGTCGAATGGGCGAAGGAGGCGACCGAGCTCGGAGCGGGGGAGGTCCTGCTGACGAGCATGGATCGCGACGGGACCAACGACGGCTACGACCTCGAGCTGACCCGTCATGTCGCCGAGGCGGTCAGCGTCCCCGTGATCGCCTCTGGCGGAGCCGGCGAGCTCGACCATCTCGTCGAGGCGGTCCAGGCCGGGCACGCCGACGCAGTGCTCTGCGCGTCGATCTTCCACTACGGCGCCCACACCGTCGCCGAATCCAAACAGCGAATGAGCGAGGCCGGGATCCCGGTCAGGCTGGCCGGCTAGCCGCTCTTCTTCTTTGCGGCCTTCTGCTTGATCTTCGCCTTGCCCTTGCTCTTCTTCGCGGCGGCCTTCTTCTGCGCGGCCTGGGCCTTGCGCTTGATGTCCGCCGGGGTTCGGGGCTTCAGCGCGTAGAGGGTCTTGTAGCCGGTCAGATAGATGTTCCGGCCGTCTGAAATCACCGGGTTGTAGGCGCCGTCCTTGAAGGTCCAGACCCTGTTTCCGTTCGCGACGTTGAAGCCGTCGGTCTCCGTGGTCTTGAGATTTGCGACGTAGACGACGTTCCCTATCACGCTGGCGGCGCCGATCACCGAGCCGCCGACGTCCGCGGACCAGCGCTCGTTCCCGTTCCGCGCGTCAAGCGCATAGAAGCGGCTCCCGCCGTAGGTGCCGAAGTAAACGCTGGGTGGACTGGTCGACGTGGTGGCGGCGGCCGTGCCCGCATAGACCTCGCCGCCGATCGTGTGGCTCCAGATGACGTCGCCGGTGTCCTTGTTGAAGCTGTAGATGCGGCCGTCCTTTGAGCCGGCGTACACCCGGCCGAACGCGACGGCCGCGGTGCCGTAGAAGGCGCCCGCCGCGACGCCGGTCCCCTGCGAGTCCGACTGCCACTTGATGTGGCCGTCGTTGATCCGGACGGCGCTCATCGTGCCGGAGTAATCGCCCACGTAGGCGACCCCATTGCCGATGGCCGGGGCAGCCTTGATCTGCCCGCCGAGCTGCGTCTGCCAGATCGTCTTGCCCGTGGTCAGGTCGAAGGCATAGAGGTTCCCGCACTCACAGCCGGCGATGACCATGTTCCCGACGACGACGGGCGAGGACTCGGTGCGGCCTGGAAGCGAGCGCCGCCAGATCGTCTTCCCGTTCTTGGTTGAGATCGCGATGACCTGCCCGGGGTCGAGGTTGGAGATGAAGAGCATGTGGTTGCCATAGGCCGGGGCCGAGGCGTTGACGGTGGCGATCTGCCGCGTCCAGCGCGCCTTCCCGGTCTTCTTCTTGATCGAGAAGGCGAGACCGTTGTTGTTCATGCCGTAGATCGCCCCGCCGACGGCGATGGGCGAGTACTCGAGCAGGCGCCGGCCCTTGAATGTCCACCTGGTGGTGAACGGAGGCTTCACGTGGGGTGCGTCCAGGTACCGGGTCCGCTCCTTGTCGCGGCCGTAGAAGGGCCAGTTGACGGTCTTGGTCACCGGGCCCGGGTTCGTAGTCGTCTCGATCGTGCATGGATCGGGGCACGACTTGTCGGCCGGGCGCTTCAGCACCAGGTATCCGATCAGGCCGACGAGGACGACACTTATCCCTGCCGCGACGCCGAGCGTCGCCCAGCGGTGATCCGTCCAGAGGGTCTTCAGCCTCGCGCGCATACGATCCGCACGATAGGCAAGCGCACTTAATGCCGGACTCAAGGGAAATCGACCCCGCCCGACTGCCGCAGGCGATCGACGCCCTGCCGGGCATCGACGCCGTCCGGCGACTCGCCGAGCGGGTTCCGACCTACCTCGTCGGCGGGGTGGTCCGGGATCTCCTGCTCGGCACGGACGGCGAGGATCTCGATGTCGCGATCGAAGGTGATGCGGACGCGCTGGCCGATCTCCCCGGCTACCGGCCCGAGCGCGACGAGTACTTCCTCACCGGCAGGCTCGAGGCCGGGGGTCATGAGATCGACGTCGCCCGGACGCGCGCCGAGACCTACCCGCGCCCCGGCGCCCTGCCCGAGGTCCGTCAGGCGCCCATCGGAGCGGACCTGGCACGGCGCGACTTCACGGTGAACGCGATGGCGTTTCCCGTCGCCGAGGACGCGGAGCTCCTCGACCCGCACGGAGGGCTGGAGGATCTCCGGGCGGGCCTGCTCCGCGTCCTGCACGACCGCTCCTTCGTCGACGACCCGACCCGCGCGCTGCGGGCCGCCCGTTACGCGGCCCGGTTCGGCTTCGACCTCGAGTCGGCCACCGCGAGCCTGCTGGTCGACACGGACCTCTCGACCGTCTCGGAGGACCGGATCCAGAACGAGCTGCGAAAGATCGCCGCCGAGGGGGATCCCGCGCGCGCCCTCCGCGAGATCGCGGAGTGGAGGGTCATGCCGAGCCTGGATCCGGGCGCGCCCGACCGGGTGGCCGAGGTGGTGGGGCTGGTGTCGAATCCGGCGTGGAGAGACTGGGTGGATCGCGAGCTGGCGGTGATGCTCGCCGTGGTCCGGCCGCTGCCCCAGATCCGCGAGCTGGTGAGGGCGGAGCCCGAGAGGCCGTCGGATGCGTTCCGGCTGGCCAGGCCGTGGGACCCCGCCCAGCTGCTCGTGGCGAGGGCGCTCGGGGCGGGCTGGCTCGACGACTACGCAGAGAAGTGGCGGGACGTGCGGCTCGAGATCACTGGCGAGGACCTGATCGCCGCCGGGGTCCCGGAGGGCCCTGCGATCGGCCAGGGCCTCGAGGCCGCTCTGTCGGGCAAGCTCGACGGCGAGCTCTCGGGCCGCGAAGAGGAGCTCCGGATCGCCGTCGCCGCCGCGCGTGGCGAGATTCCCGAGGACTGAACCCCGCCTGATCTAGCCTTGCCCGCCATGGAATGGCATGAGGAAGACGGCGTCCGGTGGCTCGCGGCGGAGCTGGACGGAGCGACGGCGGCGTTCTCCACGCGGATCGGCGGCGTCAGCGAGACGCCGTATGACGCGCTCAATGTCGCGATCATGACCGGGGACGAGCGCTTGGCCGTCAGGGAGAACCGCCACCGGCTGGCCGCCGCGCTCGGGCGGGATCCCGAGGGTGTCGTGATGGGACGGCAGGTTCACGGGGCCGAGCTGCGAGAGCACCGGCGGCCGCAAGAGCCCATGGTCTTCGCCGACGTGGTCGCAAGTCCCGAGGAGGTCGACGCGCACAGCGCCACCGGCGCGGCGCTGACCCCGCTGGTGATGGTGGCCGACTGCCTACCCGTGGCGATGCACGGCCCGGGCGGCGTCGCAATGGCGCACTGCGGCTGGCGGGGCCTGGCGGGCGGGATCGTCGGCGAGACCGCCCGGGCCATCGACGCGCGGGCGGCCGCCGTGGGGCCCGGAATCGGTCCATGCTGCTACGAGGTGGGCGACGAGGTGCTGGCGGAGTTCGAGGACCTGGAGGGCGTAGCCGAAGGGCGGATGCTGGATCTGACCGCCGTCGCCCGGGAACTGCTCGCTCGCGCCGGCGTGACCGAGGTCGAGTCCGCCGATCTGTGCACCAGCTGCAATCCCGAGCTCTTCTACTCCCACCGCCGGGACGGCGAGCGCACCGGACGCCAGGCCGGCCTGGCCTGGATGGACTAGCGATGGTCGAGCCCGTCACAAACCTGAATGCCGAGCGGGTTCGCAGCAACCTGACCCGGATCCGTGAGCGGGCGGGCCCCGACGTCGAGATCCTCGCCGCGGCGAAGTACATCCGCACCGAGGACATGGGAGCCCTGGCCGATGCCGGAGTCGAGCTGGTCGGTGAGAACCGGCTTCAGGACCTGGAGGCCAAGCGCGAGCGCTGGGGGGAACGCTTCACCTGGGACTTCATCGGCAACCTGCAGAGCCGCAAGGTGAAGAGGATCCTGCCGCTCGTCCGGCTGATCCATTCGGTCGCCTCCGAGTCCGCGCTGGAGCAATTGGGGCGCCACGGAGGCCCGGACACGGAGGTCCTGGTCGAGGTGAACCTCTCCGGCGAGACGGAGAAGGGCGGGATCCCGCCCGATGAGCTCGATGCCTTCATCGAGCGCTGCCCCGTGCGGGTCTCCGGGCTGATGACGATGCCGCCGTTCACCGAGGCTCCGGAGGCCTCACGGCCCTACTTCAGGCGCCTCGCCGAGCTGGGCGGGGAGCGTGGCCTGGGGCGTCTCTCGATGGGAACGAGCCAAGATTGGCCGGTCGCAGTCGAGGAGGGGGCGACCATCGTGCGCCTGGGGTCCGTTCTTTGGGCATAATCGGTGAACACCGACTGGAGGAATAACGTCGGTGAAGCCGAATCTGAGCCGAGATGGCGATCAGGGACACATGGAGACGTGCGCTCGAGTACTTCGGACTCGTCGAGGGTGACTACATCGAGGAGGGCGAGTACGACGAGGGCGATACGGGGAGCGAGATGGCGCTCGACCCGAGCGTCGCGCCCCGCGAGCCTGTTCGCAGCGCGCCCTCCCGCCGCGGCCGCGGCCGCGAGGACGACATCGACGACATCTTCGGCGAGGACGAGCCCGCGCCGGGCCGCAGCCGCATCCGCTCCGTTGACGACACGTCCGAGGAGCCCCAGCCGCGCCGGGGCCGTCGCCGCGCTCCCGCCGGAAACGGCGGAAGCGTCGCCTCGATGCACGTCGTCACCCCGCGCAGCTTCAACGACGCCCAGCAGGTCGCCGACGAGTTCAAGCGCTCGAAGCCGGTGATCATCAACCTCCAGTCGACGGACCGCGAGCTCTCCAAGCGTCTGATCGACTTCTCCTCCGGCATGACCTACGCCCTCGGCGGGGGGATGCAGAGGATCTCCCAGGGGATCTTCCTGCTGACGCCCGAGAATGTCGAGGTCTCCGCCGAGGAGAAGGCCCGCCTGCTCGAGGGCGGCTTCTTCAACCAGTCGTAGTTTCTACGGTTGCTGAGGTCCTGCGAGCCCGCATAGGTTGCCGTTCCTGATGCCCCAAGCACGGCTAGTTTCTGTTTTCCGCCTGTGCCTGGGGTTGATCGCCCTCATCTGGCTCGGGACGGCGCCGGCCGCCCGCGCCGACACGATCCTGCTCGGGGCCCCCGGCGGCGGCAACGCCGGCGGCGGCTCTGCGCTCAACTTCGGCTCCGTCCCGATCACGGTCGCGAACACCTCACTGGGCGAGGCGGGCGCGCACGTGACATCCCCGGTCACCGGCAGGATCGTCCGCTGGCGGATCACGACCCTGGGCATCGGCGCGTACACCCTCCACGTCCTGCGGCCGACCTCCCCGGGGCCATACCTCGAGGAGGGCTCGAGCGCGGGCAACGTCGTGCTCTCCGGCGCGAACACCTTCACCGCCGGCCTGCCGATCCAGGCGGGCGACCTGATCGCGGTCGACGTGCCTGCCGGCCAGGGGGTTGCCGGGCATTCGGCGGTTGCGGGCTCGGCCTGGGACTACTTCAGCCCGGCGCTGCCGCCTGGCGGGAGCGCAAAGCCGACCGGATCATCCCCGGCCGATAGGGAGCTGCTCCTGAACGCGGACGTGGAGTACACGCCGCCGGCCGACGCCGCCTCGGAACCACCGGGTTCGTCCGGGACGGGGTGCAGGAAGAAGAAGCGCCACAAACGCGCGGCGCGAGCGGCGAAGAGGGGCTGCAAGAAGAAGCGCTGAGCGGCCGGGCGGTGGGCGCCGAATAGAGTCCTGACCATGAGAGTCGGATTCATCGGCGCGGGGAACATGGCCGCTGGGCTCGCCCGCGGCTGGGCCGCAGCGGCGGAGGAGCCGGGCGCGCCGGAGGCGATGCTGTTCGCCGATGCGGACCCGGCGAAGGCCGAGGCCCTGGCCCAGGAGGTCGGTGGCGAGGCGATGACGGGCAACGTCGCAGTCGCGGATGGGTCGGATCTCGTCGTGCTGGCCGTCAAGCCCAATGTCCTCGACGAGGTGGCTCCCGATCTCGTCCAGGCGGGGACCCCGGTTCTCTCGATTCTCGCGGGGACGACGCTCGACGCCCTGCACGAGGCCCTCCCGGGAATCGACCTGGTCCGCGTGATGCCGAATCTCGGCGCGCAGCTCCGTCAGGCCGTGCTCTGCGTCGTCTACGGCGAGAGGGTCGGGCCGGCGGAGCGCGAGCGGATGGGCGGCCTGCTCACCCTGCTCGGAGACGTGATCGAGATCGAGGAGGGTCTGATCGACGCGGCCACGGCGATCATGGGCTGCTCGCCTGGATACCTGGCGCTGATGGCGGAGGTACTCGTCGCGGCCGGTGTCCGCGAGGGCCTGACCGAGGATCAGGCGCTGCGCATGGTGGCGCGGTCAATGACGGCGACGGGCGGGCTGCTCGACCTCCAGGAGCCCGGCGCTCTGAAGCGGGCCGTCGCATCGCCTGGCGGGATGACCGAGGCGGGGCTCAACGCCCTCGAGGAGCGAAAGTTCCAGGAGACGCTCAATGCGGCCGTCGTCGCCTCGCTGGAGCGAGTCCGCAGGTGAGCCCTCTGCTCGCGATCACCCGCGTGGATGTCGCCGACTACGTCGGGGCGGTCTTCCTCGTCTACTTCATCCTGATCTTCATCAGGGTCCTGCTCTCGTGGATCCCCCGGATGCCCTACTACCCGTGGCTGCGAGCGACCGTCGACTTCGTCCACCAGGTGGTGGATCCGTATCTGAATCTCTTCCGGCGCGTGATCCCGCCGCTCGGAGGAGGCGGCATGGCGATCGACATCAGCCCGATCCTCGCGATCCTCATCCTGATCATCGTCGGGCGCGTGGTCGTATCGCTGATCCACGGTTGAGGAAGTGGCTCGAGTTGCTGGTGCCCGCCCTCGCGGCGTGTGGGCTGGTCGTCGCCCTCGATCAGGGAACCAAGGCACTGGCTACCTCACTGGTCTCGCGGGGCGATCGTGTCGAGGTTCTGCCCTTCCTCGCCATCGAGAACGTACGGAACGAGGGGGTGGCGTTCGGCATCGGCGGTGATATCTCGGCCGTGTTCATCGGGGCGACGATCGTCGTCCTCCTCGGGTTCCTGGTCTATCTCGCCTCGCGTTCGCGGAGCGGCTGGCTCGTCTGGGTCCCGGCGGCGCTGCTGATTGGAGGGGCACTCGGCAATCTGGCCGACCGTGTGCGCGACGGCGCCGTCACCGACTTCATCGACCTGCCGCTCTGGCCGACCTTCAACCTGGCGGACGTGGCGATCGTGGTGGGGGTGCTCCTGCTCCTGCTCGACGTCGAGCGCTCGCGGAGCTGATGGCGGCAGAGCGGCTGATCGTCCACCTGGACGATGACCTCGCCGTGATCGAAAAGCCGGCAGGGCTGGTCGTCCACGCCGCGCCCTCCCATCGCGGTGAGACCCTCGTCGAGCTGCTCCAGGACGTCGCCGGCGGTGGAGAGGGCGAGAGGCCCGGGATCGTCCACCGGCTCGACAAGGACACCTCGGGGCTGATGGTGGTCGCCCGCAACGACGAGTCGCACAGGGAGCTGGCGCGGATGGTGAAGGCCCGTGAGGTCCTCCGCGAGTACACCGCTTTGGTCGAGGGTCAGCTGGGGAGCCGCACGGGGACCATCGACGCGCCTCTTGGACGCGATCGCCGACAGCGCACAAAACGGGCGGTGAAAGGGGCAAGATCGAGAGAGGCTCGAACTCACTTCGAGGTGGTCGAGACCCTGCCGGTCGACACGCTCGTTCACGCTCGCCTGGAGACCGGCCGGACGCACCAGATCCGCATTCACTTCGCCGCGATCAGGCATCCGGTGGTCGGGGACCCGGAGTACGGAGCGCGCGGGCGGCACGGGCTCCAGCGACAGTTCCTGCACGCGTCGCGGCTGGGATTCACGCACCCCCGCACCGGGGAGAGGGTGGAGTTCACGTCCGATCTCCCGCCGGACCTGGCGGCGGCGCTGGAGCGCGCTCGGTAAGACGCCCGCCGGGCGAGTTCGTTTCACTGGGCGGAAGCAACTCGCCCGGACCGGCGATTTGCCGCTCACCGCCTACAATCCCGCGGACTTTGCACCCAACCCCCGCCGAGAGGCACGGGACGCTGCCCGGGCACGCCCGGGTTCCCGCGGCCACGACGGGATAAGACGGCCGGGGGTCAGGCTGAAGCCAGACCCCCGGATCACAACTTCAAGCGATAGGAAGATCAGATGGCCGAGGTAGGCATCAGAGAGCTGCTGGAGGCCGGAGTTCACTTCGGTCACCAGACCCGGCGCTGGAACCCGCGCATGCGCCGCTTCATCTATGGGGAGCGGGAAGGGATTCACATCATCGACCTCCTCCAGACGGAGGAGCTGCTCAAGCAGGCGACCGAGTTCGTGACCGAGGTCGCCGCGAAGGGCGGAGTCATCCTCTTCGTCGGGACGAAGAAGCAGGCCCGGGACTCGGTCGAGGAGTGGGCGGAGAAGTGCGGCATGCCGTACGTCAACCGTCGCTGGCTCGGCGGCCTGCTCACCAACTTCCACACGATCCGCAAGCGAATCCAGCGGCTGCATGAGCTGCGCGAGCTCAAGGAGAGCGGCCGCCTCGATCTGCTGCCCACCAAGGAGCGGATGTCGATGGAGGCCGAGCTCCGCAAGCTCGAGTACAACCTCGGCGGGGTCGCGGACATGCAGCGCATTCCGGACGCCGTGATCATGATCGACCTGAAGACCGAGGAGATCGCGCTGCGCGAGGCCGAGCGCCTCGAGATTCCGATCATCGGCCTGGTCGACTCCAATTGCGATCCGCGCCCGGTTCGCTATGTGATCCCCGGCAACGACGACGCGATCCGCTCGTGCGACCTCGTCATCGGTGCGCTGGGCTCCTCCATCGAGGGCGCCGCCGCCGCGTGGCGGGCAGCCGAGGAGAAGCGCCGCGCCGAGGAAGAGGAGCGGAAGCGGCGCGAGGAGGAAGAGCGGAAGCGCCGCGAGGCGGAGGAGAAGGCGAAGCAGGAGGCCGAGGAGAAGGCGAAGGCCGAAGCTGCGGAGAAGGCCAGGGCCGAAGCCGAGCAGAAGGCGAAGGGGGAGGCCGAGAAGACCGAAGCCGATCAGAGGGCCGCCGCGCAGCAGGCGGAGGCCCAGAAGGAGGCCGCCAACGAGGTCCCGCAGCCGCAGGCCGAGGACGCCCCGCCGGCCCACAACCGCCAAGGCGATCAGGCAGAGGCGAACAAGGAGGCGGCGATCGAGGTCCCGCAGCCGCCGCCGACCGACGACGAGCCTGCCTCCGAGCCGGCTCCGACCCAGACCGGTGGTGAGTCATCCTGATGTCGCCCTACAAGCCATCCGCGGCCGAGGTGAAAGCACTCCGGGAGAAGACCGGCGCTCCGATCGTCGACGTGAAGAATGCGCTCAGCGACGCGGAGGGGGATGAGCAGAAGGCCATCGAGCTCCTCCGCAAGAAGGGCGCGGCGTCCGCTGCCAAGCGCAGCGGCCGGGGCACCGCGGAGGGCGTCGTCACCTCCTACACCCACTCGAGCGGGACCGGAGAGCGGAAGCAGCAGCGAGTCGGGGTCCTCGTCGAGGTCCAGTGCGAGACGGACTTCGTCGCCCTGAACGACGACTTCAAGGAGTTCGCGCACGACGTGGCCGTCCACATCGCCGCGATGAACCCGCTGCACGTCTCCCTCGACGACATCCCCGAGGAGGACGTCGCAAACGAGCGCCGCATTCTCGAGGAGAAGGCGAAGGAAGAGGGCAAGCCGGACGACATCGTCGCCAAGATCGTCGACGGGCAGATCAAGAAGTGGGCCTCCGAGCTCGTCCTGCTCGATCAGAACCACTTCAACGAGGAGAAGTACGAGGGCAAGACGATCGAGGACCTGCGTGCCGAGCTCGCCGCCAAGACCGGCGAGAACGTCCGCATAGCCCGCTTCGCCCGCTTCGAGGTGGGGCAGGAGTAGGACGCCTTGGCCTCGGCCGCGTTCAGCCGCATCCTGCTGAAGCTCTCCGGGGAGGCCCTGATGGGCGACCTCGAGTACGGGACCGATCCCGCGCAGATCGAGCGGATCGCCAACCAGGTCCGCGAGGTGCGCGCGCAGGAGGTCGACGTCGCGATCGTCGTCGGCGCCGGCAACATCTACCGGGGGCTCGAGGGCGCCGCCGAGGGCATGGACCGAGCCACCGCCGACTACATGGGCATGCTCGCGACGGTTCTCAACGCCCTGACCCTGCAGGACGCGTTGGAGAAGGTCGGGGTCGACACCCGCGTCCTCTCGGCGATGGCGGTCACCGAGGTCGCGGAGCCCTACATCCGCCGGCGCGCGATCCGGCATCTCGAGAAGGGCCGCGCCGTCATCTTCGCCGCCGGTACGGGCAACCCGTTCTTCACAACGGACACCGCCGCGGCGCTACGGGCGCTCGAGATCCACGCCGAGGCGATCCTGATGGCCAAGAACGGGGTCGAGGGCGTCTACACCGCGGATCCCTCAGTGGACCCCGCGGCCGAGTTCCTGCCCGAAATCAGCCACCGCCAGGCGATCGAACGGGGTCTCCGCGTGATGGACTCGACCGCCCTCTCGCTCTGCATGGACAACGACCTGCCCATCTACGTCTTCAACATGGCGGACGAGCGCAACATAGATAGGATCGTCAGCGGAGAGAGGGTGGGCACCCTGGTGTCCTCAAAGCCCGCTACGGAGCCAACTCCGGGAGTGCGCAGCTGATGAGCGAGATGATCGATGAGCTGTTGGCGGACGCCAAGGACCGGATGCAGAAGTCGGTCGACTCGACGCGGAGCGAGCTCGGGACCATCCGCACCGGCCGTGCCTCGCCGCATCTGCTGGACCGGCTCGACATCGACTACTACGGCGCGCAGACACCGCTCAAGCAGCTCGCCCAGGTGGCCGCGACGGACGCACGGATGCTCACCGTCACGCCCTACGACAAGTCCTCGATCAACACGATCGAGAAGGCGGTGATGGAGTCCGATCTCGGCCTGACTCCCTCCAACGACGGCAACGTGATCCGCCTCTCGATCCCGGAGCTCACCGAGGAGCGCCGCAAGGAGCTGGTCAAGGTCGTCCACGGCGTCGCTGAGGAGGGCCGCGTGGCCGTCCGCAACATCCGCCGCGACGTCATGCACGATCTTCGCGAGCTGAAGAAGGAAGGGGAGGCGGGCTCCGACGAAGAGCACCACGGCGAGACCGACCTGCAGAAGGCGACGGATGGCGCGATCGGCGAGATCGACTCTCTCCTGAAGGGCAAGGAAGAGGAGATCATGGAGGTCTAGCTCAGGCGGCTGCGAACCGGCGCATCTCGGGGTCCCCGGTCCATCGCCTCGCTCACGTACGTGACCAGTACGCTCGCTTCGCCGATGGACCTGCGTCCCCCGACCTGCTTGGTTCTCGCCACCTGACATGCCAGCCGACTACGTCGCGATCATCACCGACGGGAATGGGCGCTGGGCTCAACAGCGAGGCCTGCCCGTCATCGAGGGACATCAGGCGGGCGCGGACGCCGTCAAGGCGCGGCTGCGCGACGCAGCCGAGTTCGGCGTCAAGGAGCTCACGGTCTATTCCTTCTCGACCGAGAACTGGACGCGGCCGAAGGAGGAGGTCGACGGCCTGATGGCCATGTTCGCCGAGCGCATCGACCGCGAGACCCCGGAGCTCGACGAGGAGGGCGTCCGGATGCGCTTCATCGGGCGGCGCGAGGGGATCTCGGACGAACTCACGGAGCGCATGGACTGGGCCGAGCAGAAGACCAACGGGAACGAGCGGATCACGCTCTTCGTTGCCTTCAACTACGGCGGTCGCGCCGAGATCCTCGATGCGGCTGCCAAGTACGAGGGTGGTGGGGAGGAGGAGTTCGAGAAGCACCTCTATGCGCCCGAGATGCACGAGCCCGACCTGCTGATCCGGACGAGCGGCGAGCAGCGGATCTCGAACTACCTGCTCTGGCAGTGTGCCTATTCGGAGTTCGTCTTCCGGGATGAGCTCTGGCCCGACTTCACGCGCGAGGCTTTCGAGGCCTCGCTGGTCGAATACGAGGAGCGCCAGCGGCGCTTCGGGGCGCGAGCTCAATGACCGAGGGCATCGACCCCTTCTCCGAGGAGGAGTCCCTCGAGCCGGAGATAGTGGTGCGGCGCGTCGACGAGGAGCCCGAGGAGGGCGGGGGCGGCCGGTTCAAGCGCCTCATCCCTCAGATGTCGGAGACGACCGCGCGGGTCGTCGTCGCGATTCCATGGGCGATCTTCGCGATCGTGATCGTCAGCGTCGGAGGGCTCCTCTTCACCCTCGCGCTGGTCGTCTTCGCGATCCTCGGCCTGCGCGAGTTCTTCCGGATGGCGGAGCCGGAGCAGCCGATCATGCTGCCCGCCTATGCGGTCGCCGGGGGGATGGTGCTCGCCGCGCACTACGGCAGCGCTTTCCAGATCCTGCTCACCTTCGCCGCGATCTTCCCGCTTGCCTTCGCCTTCGCGGCCGCTCGGCGCTCGCACGAAGCGATCACGATCTCGATCGCCATGACCATCCTCGGGGTCGCATGGATGGGGATCGGCTTCTCGCACGCCGTTCTGCTGCGCGATCTGCCGCTCCATGGCGGCGCCCTGCTGATCGACGTGCTCGTCGCGACCTTCCTGGGCGACACCGCCGCGTACGCCGCGGGCCGCCTCTTCGGCTCGCGCAAGATCACGCCGCGGATCTCGCCGAACAAGACTCTCGAGGGCGGTATCGGCGGGTTCATCGGCGCGACAATGGGCTTCTGGTTCGCGGGGCTCTACCAGGACTGGCTGCCCGGGATCGACGCTCTGCTGATGGGGATGGCGATCGGGGTGATCGCGCCGGTCGGGGACCTGTTCGCGTCCCTGATCAAGCGCGACCTCGGCGTCAAGGACACCGGCCGCCTCTTCGGCCCCCACGGAGGCCTGATCGACCGCCTCGATGCCGTGCTCTTCACCGTCGTAGTCGGGTACTACCTGAGCGTTGCGTTCGTCTACTAGAGACGCTTTCGGGACTTCACCGTGCAGACCGTGAGCTCCGCCGGAGCGCCGGGAGCGGACAGCTCGTGCGAGTGGCCGAACTTGAAGCGCTTCTCGTCGAGCTCCTCGCGAACGGGCTCGGAGATCAGGACCTCGCCCCCCTTGGCGCAGTCGCCGACGCGAGCCGCGATGTTGACGTCGACGCCGAGGAAGTCGCCCTTCACCTTGCGCGGCGTCCCTCGGTGCACGCCTGCCCGCTGGGACGGACTGTAGTCCTCGACCTCGATCTTCTCGATCTCCCTCTGGGCGTCCAGGGCGGCGTTGACCGCCTGATCGGAGTGGCTGAACACGGCCATGGCGCCGTCGCCGAGCCGCTTCACGATCGCCCCCTTGTGCTGGGAGATCGCCTTCTGCTCGGCGTCGCCGACCTTCCGCAGGACCTCGAGCGCCGCCTCGTCGCCCGCCCTGAGCGCCCAGTCGGAGAAGCCGACCAGGTCGGTGAACAGGATCGCCACATCCGCCGTACCCTGCCTGCGCCGCTGAGCCTCGGAGAGCGCCTGCCACGCCTGAAGCGCTCCCTTGCCGATCTCCCGCAGGGCGCTTTCGCCGGTCGGCTGAACCTCATGCATCAGACGCTGCATCGCCTCGGGCATCTCGGCGGTCTCCGGCTCGCCGCCCGGGATCAGGCGGCGCAGGAAGCGGGCGGTCGCGACCAGCTGCGGATTCGCGTCGGTGCGACGGACCACGTCCCGGATGCCCTCCGGGTCGAGCGGAGGATCGGGTTTCTTGCGACTACGCCTCCTCAGCGGCATGCATGCATACTCGCAAGGCCGCAACTTCTCGGCCTCATGCTGTTTCGTCAGCGAAGGCTCACAAACACCCTGAAAGGGAGTGGTTCTGGATGAAGAAGCTGCTCAGTCGCCGGCCATCCGCCGGCGCTGTGATCGGATTCATCGCGCTCTGCGTGGCTCTCGGAGGAGGCGCGTATGCCGCGACCAGCAAGAAGGTGGAGTACAAGGGCCTGAGCAAGGACGCCCGGCTCAAGGTCCTTGGGGTCGGCTCGACCAACGCCCAGACGGGCACGACGCCCTGTGACCCGGCCAGCTCGTCGACGTTCACGAAGTGCACGTCTGTGAACGTGAATGGCTCGACCGCCTTCCCGCGTCGTTACTTCGTCGTCGTCGACGGCACCGTCGATGGTGGCGGCGCCCAGGCGAAGGGCGTGTGCCATATCGATCTCGACGGCGTCGAGATCAACGGCACGAAGACCAACGTGCACGACCCGGGTAGCGGAACCGCGTCGTTCGGCATCAACATCGTCACCACCCCGCAGGGCGGCAAGCACACGATTTCGCTGGCGTGCACCGAGACGGTGGGTGACCTGAAGGTCCCGCAGTTCGAGCTCTCCGCTGTTCAGACTCGATAGCTCGAAGCAACGCGAGATTGGTGGACGGGAGGCCTTCGGGCCTCCCGTCTTCGTTTAGGGCGCGCTTCGGCTGACGCCTACACTGGCGGCCGTGAAACGAGTGCTGATACTCGGGTCGACGGGATCGATCGGCACCCAGGCCCTCGAGGTGATCGGTGCCTCCGGGGAGCTTCAGGTCGTCGGGCTCTCGGCCGACTCGAGCTGGGAACGCGTGCTCGCTCAGGCGAAGGAGCACGGCGTCCCGGCGGTGGCGCTCGCCCATGTGGAATCGGCCGAACGGGCCGGCTCGGCGTGGGGCGGGCGCGTCCTCGCCGGCGAGGATGGCGTTCGCGAGCTGATCGCCGAGTCGAAGCCGGACCTCGTCCTGAACGCCGTCGTCGGCGCGGCGGGCCTCGGCCCCACGATCGTCGCCCTCACCGAGGGCATCGACCTGGCCCTCGCCAACAAGGAGAGCCTGGTGATCGGCGGGGAGCTGGTCATGACGCTCGCCGAGGCCACCGACGCCCGCATCCTTCCGGTCGACTCCGAGCACTCGGCGCTCTACCAGCTGACCGCGGCCGAGCCGCCGGGAACCGTGGACCGGCTCGTGCTGACCGCCTCCGGCGGGCCCTTCCGAGGCCGGACCGACCTTTCGGGTGTGACGGCCGAGGAGGCCCTCGCCCACCCGACCTGGGAGATGGGAGGCCGGATCACGATCGACTCGGCCACCCTGATGAACAAGGGCTTCGAAATGATCGAAGCGCACCACCTCTTCGGTGTCCCGTACGAGCGAATCGACGTCGTGGTCCATCCGCAGTCGATCGTCCACTCCCTGATCGACCTAAACGACGGCGCCTCGCTCGCCCATCTCGGCTACCCGGACATGAAGGTCCCGATCTCGTACGCCCTCCAGCATCCCGAGCGTGCGGACGTGGACGTCCCCACCCTCGACCTGGCCGCGGTCGGGGAGCTCAGTTTCGAGACACCGGACACCGACACGTTCGCCTGCCTGCGCCTGGCACGCGAGGCCGGGGAGGCCGGTGGTACCGCGCCCTGCGTGCTGAACGCCGCCGATGAGGTCGCCGTCGAGGCCTTCCTCGAGCAGCGGATCCCCTTCACGGGCATTCCCGAGGTGATCGAGCGCACGCTGGAGGCGCTTCCCGCGGGCCCGGTTCGCCACTTCGACGATCTCTTCGAGGTCGACGCAGCCGCACGCGAGCACGCGCGTGCGCTGGTCGAAGGCCTGGCAGTCGCGTGACCTGGGTCCTGGTGATCGTGGGCTTCGCTTCCCTCATCATGCTGCACGAGGGCGGGCACTTCGTCGTCGCGAAGATGACCGGCATGCGGGTCGAGCGCTTCTTCCTATTCTTTCCACCGAAGCTGTGGAGCATCAAGCGCGGGGAGACGGAGTACGGCATCGGCATGATCCCCCTCGGCGGCTTCGTGAAGATCACCGGGATGAACCCCGAGGAGCTCGAGGAGGCGGAGGTCGCCGCCGAGGGAACCGGGGGCTCATTGACGGGCCGGCCGGAGCTTGCGACCGCGACGGATGCGGGTCGCGACACGCCCGAGGGCCTGCTCGAGCGGATCGAATCGGCCGGGCAGAATCCGGCCGACCAGGAGGTGATGACGCCCGACGTGCTCAAGCGGGCGTACTACAACCAGCCGGTCTGGAAGCGAGTCGCGGTGATCGCCGCTGGGCCCGTCGTGAACATCGTCCTGGCCTTCGTGATCCTCTTCTTCCTCGCCTTCACCCTGAACCAGGTGACCGGTCCTGACCTGAAGGTCGCGGAGCTGACGAAGAACGCGGCGGCGGCGGGGCAGCTGAAGCCGGGAGACAAGGTCGTCTCGATTGATGGGCGCACGTTCGACAACCTCAACGGGAACGATCGGGCCGACAGGTTTCGGGAGCAGATCGGCACCCACAAGTGCTCCGGCGACCCGACGACAGGCTGCCGGGCGACGACACCCGTGGCGATCGTCGTCTCAAGGAACGGCAAGCAGGTGCCGCTCCGGATCACTCCCCGCTACGACGCGGGGGCGCAGCAGGCACTGCTGGGGGTTCGCTTCGAGCCGACCTCGATAACCCCGATCGACACGCCCTCCCAGGCTGCGAGCTATGCCGGGGACACGATGTGGCTGATCACCTCCAAGACCGTGTCCGCGATCTCTCGGCTCTTCCTGCCCCAGGAGCGAAAGCAGCTCTCGGGTCCGGTGGGCAGCTCGCGGGCGCTGAACGAGGCGATCGGCTTCGGGCCCAAGGAGGGCCTGTTCGTCCTCGCCGTGATCAGCCTCTCGCTCGGCATCATCAACCTCTTTCCGTTCCTCCCGCTCGACGGCGGCCACATCTTCTGGAGCCTGGTCGAGAAGATCCGGGGGCAGCGGGTTCCGTTCGTCGTCATCGAGCGTGCCAGCGCCATCGGCTTCCTGCTCATCATGTTGCTGTTCGTCGTCGGCCTCACAAATGACCTCGGACGACTGGGCACCGATGCCCTCAATCCCAAGTAGGCGGGGCCCACGGCCGCCGCTGGTGTAGCGTTTTCCGGCAGGTCTTTCCGAGGAGAGGAGAGTTGCCAGTGGAGGTCACGACTTCAGAGCGCCACGCGAGCGGCGGCGACGCGCCTGAGCTGCCTGCCGAGAACCTGGTCAAGGCGTTCTACGAGGTCGTCGACCGCCTGGGCGACGACATGGCGATCCGCGATGAGGCCCGAGATCAGGAGCTGAGCTGGAACGAGCTAAAGGCCATCGTCCACAGGATCGCCGGCGGCCTGGCGAAGCTCGGCGTGGGCAAGGGCGACACCGTCGCGATCATGCTCGGCAACCGCTGGGAGTTCATCCCGTGCGACCTGGCCGCGGTCTCGCTCGGCGCGATCCCGTTCTCCATCTACCAGACCTATGCGCCGGAGCAGATTCAGTACCTGGTCTCGGACGCCGAGAGCAAGGTCGCGATCATCGAGGAGGCCTACCTCGAGAAGTTCGAGGCGATCCGCGATGACCTTCCCTCCCTCGAGCACGTGATCGTCGTGGACAGCGACGGCGGCGATCACAGTCTCGACGAGGTGATGGAGATGGACCCGGAGTTCGACCCCGCGGAGTCGGTCGAGCAGCTCGGCCCGGACGACCTCCTCACCCTGATCTACACGTCCGGCACCACAGGGCCACCGAAGGGCGTCCAGCTCACGCACCGCAACCTGCTCTTCGCCGTCGCCACCGCCGACGAGATGATCGAGCTGCCCGAGCGCGGCGGAAAGGTGATCTCCTGGCTGCCGGCCGCGCACGTCGCCGAGCGGAACGCTCACTACTACCTGCCGGTGACCAAGGGGGTCTCGGTCACGGTCTGCGCGGATCCCAGGCGGATCGCGGAATTCCTGCCGAAGGTCAGGCCGACCTGGTTCTTCGCGGTGCCGCGCATCTTCGAGAAGCTCAAGAGCGGACTCGAGGCGATGATGGCGGGGCTGCCCGACGAGCCGCGCGAGGCGGCCCAGAAGGGCCTCGACGCATCGATACAGAAGGTCCGGCTCGAACAGGCCGGGGAGGAGGTTCCCCCCGAGATCGCGGAGGCCGCCGCAAAGGCCGATGAGCAGATGTTCGCCGAGCTGCGGAAGCAGCTCGGCCTAGACGAGGCGATCGCCATTAATGCGGGGGCCGCGCCCACGCCGCTCGAGGTGCTCGAGTTCTTCCACGCGATCGGCATCCCGATCGGTGAGCTCTGGGGCATGTCGGAGACCTGCGGGCTTGGGACGATCAACCCGCCCGATCGGATCAAGCTGGGCACCGTCGGCCCGCCGACCCCCGGCATCGAGATCAGGCTGGACGATGACGGCGAGGTCCTGGTCAAGGCCGACTGCGTGATGCCCGGGTATCGCAAGCTCCCGGAGAAGAACGAGGAGGCCTTCACCGATGACGGCTGGCTGCGGACCGGCGACATCGGCGAGATCGACGAGGACGGCTACCTCAAGATCGTCGATCGCAAGAAGGAGCTGATCATCAACGCCGCCGGCAAGAACATGTCGCCGGCCAACATCGAGGCCCATCTGAAGACGGCGAGCCCCCTCATCGGCCAGGCCGTGGCGATCGGCGACGGTCGGCCGTACAACGTCGCGCTGGTGGTCCTCGATCCCGACTTCGCGCCCGTCTGGGCGTCGCAGAACGGGCTCGAGGGGAAGTCGCTCGAAGAGCTGGCCGACGAGGAGAAGGCCAAGGACGCGGTCCAAGCCGCCGTCGATCAGGCGAACGAGAAGATGGCCCGCGTCGAGCAGATCAAGAAGTTCAAGATCCTTGCCGAGCCCTGGGAGCCGGGCGGGGAAGAGCTCACGCCGACGATGAAGCTGAAGCGCAAGCCCATCGACGAGAAGTACGCCGAGGAGATCGAGGCGCTTTACTCCTCGTGAGCGAGCCCGATTCGCGGCGAGAGGTGCGTCTCGGGGTCAAGGAGATGGCGGACGCCTTCCATTCGGTGATGAACGCCTGGAACGAACGCGACTACGACCGGCTCTTCACGCTCGTCGGCGACGACCTGACGTTGAGCACCGATCCCGCCTGGCCGGGCGGAGGCGAGTTTCACCGCCGCGAGGAGATCGAGCCCTTCATCGAGGAGTTCGATGACCCGTGGGACCAGGTTCGTTACGAGGCTCTCTCCGAGCCGAGCGAGGTGAACGGCAGATTGATCGAGCGCGGTGCCTGGTCGGGCAGGGGCCGCGCGTCTAGGATCGCGGGCAAGATCGAGTTCAGTGCCGTTGTCGCCTTCGACGGGGGGCTACCTTCGCGCCTCAACGTCTTCTTCGAGCATGACGACGCCCTCGACTTCGCCCGAGACCAGGACTGAGCGCCGCCGGCGCGAGCAGCGCCGGCGGCTCCAGAGACGAAGGCGGCTGGCGCTTGGGTTCGTCGCGGTCGCCGCGCTCGTCGTCGGGGTGGCCGTTGGGGCATCCCGTGACTCCGGCGGAGGCCACTCCGGCTCGAGCACCGCGAACGCGCACGGTAAGAAGCGCTCGGGTGACGGCACCAAGCTGCAACCCGGCGGGCTTGGGCCGCCTCCGCCGACTGGGGAGATGGTCAAGTCGCAGTCACCTGTCCCGATCCTCATGTATCACGTGATCGCGGCCCCGCCGTCCAGCGCGCAGCTGCCCGAGCTCTACGTCGACCCGAAGAGCTTCGACGCGCAGATGGAGATGCTGCGGAAGAAGGGGTACGTGGGAGTCAGCCTGAACCAGGTCTACGACGCGTGGCTCAAGGGCGGCGAGCTGCCCCCGAAGCCCGTCGTCGTCTCCTTCGACGACGGCTACCGCAGCCAGTACGTCTACGCCCGCCCGGAGCTGCGCAAGCTCGGCTGGCCCGGAGTCCTCAGCGCGATCGCCGGCCGCATCGGCCGGCCGAACGCGGAGCTCAGCGACCAGATGGTGCGGACGATGATCAACGACGGCTGGGAGCTCGACTCGCACACGATCAACCACGTCGACGTCTCGCAAGCGAGTGGGGCTCAGCTCCATGACGAGATCGCCGGCTCACGCCGGATGCTCCAGCAGCGCTTCCACCAGCCCGTCAACTTCTTCTGCTATCCGTCCGGGCGCTACGACGACCAGGCCGTCCAAGCGGTCCGCGCGGCCGGCTACCTAGGCGCCACGACGACCGACGAGGGACTCGCCCAAAAGAGTGAGATCTTCACGCTGAAACGAATCAGGGTGGATGGGTCGGACGGAGTCGCCGGACTGGAGCAAAAGCTGAACGAGCCCGGCGCGTAGCTACTTCCGCTTCTTCTTCTTCTTCTTCGGCTTGACGACCTCGCCAACCTTGAGAGCGACAGCCGGTCCGGGCGGCGCAGCCGTTGTTCCCGGCGCGGTGCCCTGACTGAGAACAAGTCCGTTCTGAGCCTTCAATGCCTTGTTCTTGGCCTTGATCTTCCTCTTCTTCTTCTTCGAGAAGGTCTTCTTGATCGCCTTCAGCTGAAGCTTCTGCTGGGTCGCTGTCGAGGTGCAGTCGGCGGCGGAGACGGCTGCCGTTGCCGCGGCCTTAGGCTGTCCCACGACGTTCGGGACCTTGCAGAACCTGATCGTTGCCTGCAGGAGCAGCTCATGCCCCGGGATATCGGTGAATGGCGCCGCATTCCCGTCCGCAAACGTCGTCGCGTAGCTGACTACATCGCCGTTGACATTGTCGGCCCAGCTGGGCAGACCGGTGGCTGTGCCGCCAAGCTCGACCCCGATCAGGTCCCCCCGTTTGATCGACAACGAGGTGGGATAGTTTCGAATTGTGTCGGTGTTGTCGGGCACGGCAGCCGGGGCAGCGCTCCGTCCCGCACTGAGGTAGGAAGAGGTGCCGACCTTCCGCAGGATGCGGAGCGAATACAGGGCGCCCATGTCGTTGCTCCGAACCGACCAGGACGTCAGAACGCCGTCTGAGGGGGCGGCGAATGGGTTCGGCGAGAGCGCCGGCGTAGCGGCGCTTTGCACACCAATGCATGTGGTGCACAACTCGGGGGTGGCCGCCGGATGTGTCAGCGCGCTCCCGATCCTGGCCGTGTCGGCCGAGGCCATAGATGGCGGCAGGACGACGGTAAGCGCTGCGGCCGCAGCGAGCGTGATGCGAGTCAGGCGGCGATTCATCCCTCTCCCCTCATTTGAGTTCCCTCCTAGGACGCGATCTTCTCAGATCGCGCGGCACTCGTCTATTGGATCTGGACGTCATCCCCCGGGCCGCCCTTGAGCTTGTCCTTGCCGGGGCCGCCCTTCAGCTTGTCCTTGCCGACCTCGCCGCGCAGGAGATCCCGGCCCTTGCCGCCCAGCTCCGTGTCCTTGCCGGCACCTCCGCAGACGGTGTCGTTGCCCGCGAGCCCCTTGATCACGTCGTTGCCGTCGCCGGCAGCGATCACGTCGGCCCGCCTGGTGCCCACCAGTTTGTCGTTGCCGTCGGTGCCGGCGATCGTCGTCAGCTTGCCGGCGCAGGTGGTGAAACCACCCCCGCCGCGGCCTCCGCCGCCCTTGCCGCCGCATGGAACCTCAGGCGGGGTGACGCTGTTCGGCCGGCCCTCCTTCGGCCCCGGCGCGAAGTCCGTCTGTGCGTTGTTCGTGTCGTCGCTCGCCTCCAGGAGCGCGGAGCAGCCGGGAGCGATGGTGCGCTGCAGCGAGTAGGTGACCGGAAGGACGCTGCCGTTCGGGGAGGTGGGGTCCGGCAGGTTGTTGGCGCCGGTGAACGTGCTGCCACCCCAGGAGACACAGTCGATGTTGTCGAAGCAGACGGCGCCTCCTATCCAGGGCGGCTCAGTCCCGCCCGACATATCGCTGAGATAGGTGCCTAGGTCGAGAGTGAAGTCGCGCCCGGCAACTGCGGTGTCTCCGATCAGGATCGTGCGCTGATTGTCGGCAAAGGGGGGATTGGGGCCCGTTAGGGTGAAGTCCTTAATCGGCGTCGGGCTGCCAAACAGCAGGGCATCGTGGTCCCAGATCGTGATGTGGTGGCCGCTGACGAGGTTCTGACCTGGCGCGTACATCTGCAGCTCGATGTAGCTGGTGTTCGGCGAGGCTCCGCCTTCCCCGGAGATCTGGCGGATCTTCGTCAGGTGGTACGTGGCGCTGGCGCTCGAGACGACCGCGAGGCCGGCGGCGGCGGCGAGCGTTGCGGCGAGCGCGATCCTGGTCAGGCGGCGATTCATTCCCCTCTCCCTCCTTGGTCCTTAAGAAGTCCGATCCTCTCAGACGGCTACCGGGCTTGCAATAGCGCATACGGGACGTCGCTTTCACCGGATTGCGAAACGCCCGAATCGGCCTCACGGCTACCCTGTGCGCGTGGCTTCCAAGCGCCAGATCTTCGTGCGCGACGTCCCGATCGGGGGCGGCGCTCCCGGTCGCCGTGCAGACGATGTGCAAAACCGAGACGGCCAACCTCGCCGCGACGATGGAGCAGATCCGCACGGTGGCGGACGCGGGCGCCGACCTCGTGCGCGTCGCCGTTCCCCGCGACAAGGACGTCGAGGCCCTGAAGACGATCGTCAAGGAGTCGCCGATCCCGGTGATCGCCGACATCCACTTCAACCACACATTGGCGCTGAAGGCGATCGACGCCGGCGCCGATTGCATCCGCCTGAACCCCGGCAACATCGGCGGGCCCGAGAAGGTGGCGGAGGTCGCCGAGAAGGCGACGGCGAAGAACGTCCCGATGCGGATCGGCGTCAACTCCGGCTCGCTGCCGAAGCATCTGCACGAGCTCGAGCGCGAGAACTCCGTCGAAGCCCTCGTCCAGGCCGGAGTCGAGTTCGTCGAGCTGATGGAGCGGCTCGACTTCGAGAACTTCAAGATCTCGATCAAGTCGACCAACGTCCCGAACACGATCGCCTCGAACCGGCTGCTGGCCGAGAAGGTCCCGTATCCGATTCATCTCGGCATCACCGAGGCCGGGACGAAGTGGTCGGGCTCGCTGAAGAGCTCCGTCGGCCTCGGCACGCTGCTCGCGGACGGGGTGGGGGACACCATCCGCATCTCGCTCTCGACCTTCCATGCTGAGGAGGAGGTCAAGGTCGCCTGGGAGATTCTCAAGGCGCTTCAGCTCCGCGAGCGCGGCCCCGTGCTGATCGCCTGCCCGACCTGCGGCCGCCTCCAGTTCGACATGGACACGGTGGTCGCGGATATCGAGAAGCGCCTCGAGGCCTACACCGAGCCGGTCGAGGTCGCCGTGCTCGGCTGCGCGGTGAACGGGATCGGCGAGGCCTCACACGCGGACTTCGGCATCACCGGCGCCAAGGATGAGGGCCTGATCTTCGCCCACGGCAAGCCGCTTCGGAAGGTGAAGCAGGGCGAGCTCGTGGACGCGCTGTTCGCCGAGATCGACAGGTCGCTCGACCGCGGCAAGGTCCACGTCGACGAGACCGAGGCACGCGAGGGCGCCGATTGGCTCGCCAAGATCGAGGAGGAGAACGCCGGGGAGCTCACCCCTGAGCGGATCGCGCAGATGGAGGCCGAGGCATCCGACACGGAGCCCGATGACTTCCTCCAGCCGGTGAAGGCCGGCAAGCGCATCAGCCTGGACGAGGATGCATCGCCCACGGCGGGCCGACGCTTCAGCCGCACCTAGGCCTCAGCTGCCGCCCTCGACCCGCCGGTAGTGATCGCGCCAGATCAGGCGGTGAACCCCGAGGTGGCGGGGCAGGCTGCGCAGCCCCGGGATCACCGGTATGCAGATGAAGGCCAGAGACAGGAGCATCATCAGCGCCCAGATCTGGGCGTCCGCGTTGTCCGAGGTGTTGAACGGGGCGATCTGGTACCAGAACGTGTAGAGCCAGAGCCAGACCTGACCCGGATAGCTGCCCGTCTCGTTCATCATTCCCCACTGCGTGCCGAGCAGATGCTGATCCTCAGCCCGGCTCTCGAAGTAACCGCCGCCCGAGAGGAACAGGAGCGGCTTCGTGTAATTCGTCTGGTAGAACTGATTCGCGTTGAGCAGCGCGCCGTCGAGGCCGCCGCTTGAGGCCAGGCCGGCCAGGGAAGCCATCATCGGGGCGACCGGCCCGTAATCGCCGGGCGGCAGCTGAGGAATTCCGGCGGGGTACTTGGCGCCATCGAGGCCCTTGGTGTACGCGTCGGTCCACGCCTTCTGCTGGGCCGGGGGGGCCGCCTGGTACTCCTGGAGAGCCCTGGTCAAAGCCGCGTCGCCGGGAATGCTCCGCAGGGGATTGAGCACGAAGTCCTCGCTGGTGTTGATCGGGTAGTGGACACCGGCCGCGTTCTGCAGGTTGAGCGGGCCAATCTTCTGTCCGGTGTCCGGCGTGTGGGTATACGGAGCGCCGTATGCGGCAACCTCGCTCGACCCATCGAGCTCCGTCACGGCGGTGGCGGCGAAGTCACCGGGGTCGGTCCTCGCCCACTGCTGGATCGTGACCGGCTTGTCATCGGGCGAGGAGAACAGGACCGCGAGCACGACGACCAGCGCCACGATCACGCCCAGGGCGACAACGAACTCCTTGACCAGGTCGTAGCGAACGTACGGGCCCTCCCAATCCTTGGACTCGAGTGGGGCCGGCTTGGGCTTCCGCGGGCTCACCCGGCTTCCTCCGTCGCCCGCGCGGCCGCAACCTTCGCCGCGTAGGGCGGGACCACGCCGTGCTTACGGACCAGGAGGACGTGCCCGACGACGATCGCAACCACGGCGACCGGCAACAGGATCACGTGCCACGTGTACATCTGGCCGAAGTCGATGACGTTGAAGAAGGCCCCGATCCCCACTGAGTTGAGACCGTCCTTCCCCTCGCTGGCGATCCACTGGGAGTCGAAGTTCTGCTGCGAGAGGTAGCCGGTGAAAGCGGTCCCGATCGAAACCAGGAAGACGACCGCGCCGGTGACCCAGACAAATGCCCTGCCGCCTCGCCATGCGCCCATGAAGAACTTCCCCCAGAGGTGCACGACCATCGTGAAGAAAAAGACCTCCACGCCCCAGAGGTGGACGCTGTTGAAGAACTTCCCGACTCCGGACTCATGCCACCAGGCCGGGCCCTTGAGGCCCAGGATCACTCCGGATCCGACGACCACGAGCAGCGCCGCGATCGTCGCCACGCCGAAGACGTAGATCCACGAGGAGACGTAGGCCGGCTGCCGGTCGGGGAGGAGCTTCTCGGGGGGCAGGGCGCCGACGGCGCGCGAGCGGACCCTCTCGGTCCACATGCGCTTCTCGGCGGCCGGGCTCATTCCTCGATCTCGTGCTTGGGAAACGGGATGACGATCGCGAGGATGAAGACGACGACCATGAGCCCGATCACGATCACGTTGGCCACCGACATCTGGAAGAAGTGCCAGTGGACATAGTGCGCGGGCCCGTTCAGGTCGAAGACCATGGCCGTCATGCCAGGAGCCTCCCCTCACGGGCGGGCTGAGGCATCGGCGGCGCACACCCAACCCTTCTAGGTGCTGACCACCTAGCTTCCACACGGACCTCCTTCCGGCGCGCTGGGTGCATCGGCCCCTCGCTCCAAGCAGGATTTCCCCTCTGCGGCGACTCTAGTGCCGCGCGCCGATCATAAGGGTGAGAGTTCTCTTAGAACTGGCCGGCCTGGCTAGTACGCCTTCGCGAAGACCGCCATCACCTTCGCCGGGCCACCCGTGATCACGCAGCGGGCGTCGCCGGGCAGCTCCGCGTCGAAGGGGATGCAGCGCACCGTGACGCCGAGCTCGCCCATGGTCTTCTCGGTCTCGGGCTCCTCGCTCCATGGGGCCCGGACGAACCCTCCGGAGTCGGTCTCGTCACCGGAGAAGAACTCCCGGAACTGCTCGAGCGTCGTGATGTCGTCACGGGTCCGCTCGCGGAGCCGCTTGGACGCCTCCTCGAACAGGCCGAGCTGGATGTCGCCGAGAACGCCGACGACCGCGTCGGCTGCGCCGTCCTGTGGGATCGCGTCGCGGGTGAGGCCCTCATCGTCGCGGCGGGTCATCGTGACGACGCCCTGGTCGATGTCTCGCTCGCCGAGCTCCATTACGACGGGCACGCCCTTGCGGATCCACTCCCAGCGCTTCTCGGCGGGCTTGCGGTCGCGTGTGTCGACCTCGGCGCGAATCGGAGCGTCTGCCCAGGTCCGCCCGGCGATCTCGGCCTGCAGCTCCCGGGCCGCCTTGAGGACCCGCGTCGGGTCGTCCCTGGTGATCGGGACGATCTGCACCTGCCTCGGCGCCACGCGCGGCGGGACGCGCAGGCCGTTGTCGTCGGCGTGAGTCATCACGACGGCGCCCAGCATCCGCGTCGAGACCCCCCAGGAGGTCGTGTAACAGAGCTTCCGCTCGCCGTCCTCGTCGGTGAACTCCATCTCCATCGCCCCAGAGAAGTTCCGTCCCAGGTAGTGGGAGGTCCCGGACTGGAGGGCCTTGCCGTCCTGCATCATCGCCTCGATCGAGAGCGTGATCTCCGCGCCGGGGAAGCGCTCGGACTCGGGCTTTTCGCCGGGAACCACCGGGATCGCGAGCACGGACTCGGCGAACTCGCGATAGACGCCCAGCATCCGGCGCGTCTCCTCGAGCGCCTCCTCCTCGCTGGAGTGGGCGGTGTGCCCTTCCTGCCAGAGGAACTCGGTGGTGCGGAGGAGCACGCGCGGCCGGAGTTCCCAGCGAACGATGTTGCACCACTGGTTGACCATCAGCGGCAGATCCCGGTAGGAGTTGATCCACTTGGCGAAGGAACGGCCGATCACCGTCTCGGAGGTGGGACGGACGATCAAGGGCTCCGGGAGCTCCGCGGCCGGATGCAGCTTGCCGTCCTCGCCCTGCTCCAGCCGGTGGTGGGTGACCACCGCCATCTCCTTGGCGAAGCCCTCCACGTGCTTCGCCTCCTCCTCGAAGTAGCTCAGCGGGATGAAGAGGGGGAAGTAGGCGTTCTGGGCGCCGGTCTCCTTGATCCCGTCGTCCAACGCTCGCTGCATCAGCTCCCAGGTGCCGTATCCCCAGGGGCGGATCACCATCGCCCCACGGACGTGGTCGAGCTCCGCGACCTCCGCGTCGCGGACCACGCTCTGGAACCACTGAGGGAAGTCCTCAGCGCGCGTGGGTGAGATACCGGTTTTCGCCTTGCCTTCCATATGCTCGCCCCGTGTCGAGGAGCCGAGGACAATCCTTGCGTAAGGGACGGCGAAAGGGATTCCGGCGCCAGTTCGGCCTCGACCGCTCGGGGCCACCGCCGAAGCAGACCAGGCCGGGTCAGCCCCTGCGGCCCTGGACCATTCCGAACGCCGTCGGATATCTGCGCCTGGCCGGCCTGCCGGTGTTCCTGTACCTCGCCCTCTCATCGGGCGACGGACGCGACCCGTGGGCGGCAGCGATCTTCTGGCTGATCGCGGCGGGGGACTACGTGGACGGCTTCCTGGCGCGAGCCACGGGCCAGTACAGCCGGATGGGGGCGATCCTCGACCCGATCGTCGACCGGCTCACGATCCTCTCGGGAGTCGTCGTCTGCTGGCACTTCGAGCTGCTGCCGCGCTGGGCGCTCGCGCTCCTGGTGGCCCGGGAGCTCATCACCGCGCTGCTCGCCGAGCTCGCGCTGAGGCGCATCGGGGAGCTGAAGATCAACTGGCTGGGCCGGATTGCCGTGGCTCCCGTGATGGCGTCGCTCTTCTTCGCGATGGTCTCCGACAGCTGGGTGTGGAGTGCGATGCTGATCACCGGTGTCGCGCTCGGGATCCTCGGGACGATCGCCTATGTGCGATCCGGGCTGCGAGAGCTCGCGGCCCAGGCCGCCTAGGCCCAGGGTGAGCGGTGCAATCCCTCTGCCGAACCTTCAAGCCACGGTTGAGACTGCGCGATCAGCCATATAATCGCTCACCCATATGCGAGGGTGCGCGTTCAGCGCAAACCCGCTTAGTGAAAGAGGATCCGTGGAGGACGACACCTTTCCCGATATCGGCTCGATGAGTGACCAGGAGCTCAAGGAGCTGATCGAAAATCTGACCGCTGAGGAGCAGGAGGTGTCCTATCGCCGCCGGATCCTGCACGGGCAGATCGACATCCTGCGTGCCGAGCTGGTGAACCGCCTGCGTGAGAATCGCCCTGAGGGCGGCACACTGATCAAGGGCGACGACGTACAGCGGCTGAGCGAGATCCTCGCCGGCCGCTCAGAGCCCCCGACCAAGCCTCCGACCTAGACAAGGGGTCGATCGTGGCGATCCATTGCCCCGAGTGCGGGTTCGTCAACGCCGAGGGGGCCAACTATTGCCAGAAGTGCGGCGCGTACCTGTCCCGACCCGAAGGGAAGGACGAGCCGACCACCATGACCTACACGGTCGACGAGTCGGGCGAGATGCACCAGGTCGACATCGACGAGGTCGTCGAGAAGCACGGGGCGGCGTTGGTGATCCGCTCGGGCGGCGGCCGCGCGGGGGAGAGCTTCACTCTCGACGACGAGCGGATCTCGATCGGCCGCACTCCGGAAGCGGGCGTGTTCCTCGACGACGTCACCGTCTCCCGGAACCACGCCCTGCTCGTCCGGAGGAAGGACGGCCTCTACATCGACGATCTCGGATCGCTCAACGGCACCTACGTCAACCGCAGGCGAATCGAGTCGCATGAGCTCGCCGACGGCGACGAGATCCAGATCGGCAAGTACAAGCTGAGCTACCTGGAGAAGTGACCATGGAAGCCACTCCCTTCGATCGCAGCAGCACCGATACCGCCTCGGACGGCGCGCCCTCCAACCGCAAGGCGCTCACCATCGGCGCGGTCGCCAAGATCCTCGGGCGGGAGTTCGAGGACGTCTCGATCTCGAAGATCCGCTACCTCGAGGATCAGAAGCTGCTCTCCCCGCGCCGGACGCCCGGCGGCTACCGGCTGTACAGCCAGGCGGATGTCGAGCGCCTGCGGTCCATCCTCCGCATGCAGCGGGACGAGTTCCTGCCGCTGCGGGTGATCCGCCAGGAGCTCGCGGCGGGCGCCCGCGAGGAGCGGACCGGCGCTGCCCTCCGCCGCGCTGCCACCGTCGAGGCCGGGAAGGGCTCGCGAATGTCGCTCGAGGAGCTCGTCGACGTCACCGGAGTCGCCCCCGACCTGGTCAAGGACCTCGAGGACTGGCGGCTCGTGCAGCCGGAGACCCTCGGGGGCACGAAGTTCTACGACGACACCGATCGCGAGATCGTCCAGGCGAGCGCGGAGCTCGCCCGCTTCGGCGTGGGAGGACGAAACCTGAAGGTGCTGCGCACGGCCGCCGACCGCGAGGCGCAGCTGCTCGAGGCCGTTGTCGGCGCTGCGCTGCGCTCCTCCAACCACAACACCCGGCGCGAGGCGATGGAGAACCTCGAGAGCCTCGCCGCCGCCTGCAACAACCTCACCCACATGCTGCTAGTCCGCGATCTGCGGAAGCTGACCGGCGAGGAGTAAAACCGCTGATGAGCGACCCCGCGGCGATGTGCGCCTGGGGGCAGGCGTGCCCGAGCAGATCGGTGGACGCAGGGCGCAGCCTTTGCTGGTGGCAAGGGCAAGCCCGAGGACGCCGAGATGCGAAGTGCACGTCCGTCATCCAGGCGTGCATGGTCGCGGGGTCGTTCATCTAGTGGCACGCGTCGTGCGCAGGCGCCGCATCGCAGCGCCCGCGACCGCCCTCTGGGCCGTGATCACGGACCCCTACCACCTGCCCCGCTGGTGGCCCAACACCCAACGGGTCGAGAACGTCACCGAGGGGGAGCCCGCAGAGCGCAGCTGGACGCAGGTCCTCGAGACGCGTGACGGCCGGGGCGTCCGCGCCGACTATCACTGCGTCGATGCGACCGACGGCGAGCGCTACGTCTTCGAGCAGACCGTGGAGGGGACTCCGTTCGAGCGCTTCGTGAAGCGGGCGCGGACCGAGATCCGGCTGACCCCCCAGAACGGAGAGACTGACGTGACGATGTCCCTCGATCGCCGCCTGCGCGGCCTCTCGCGGCTCGGCTCGCCGATGATGCGGCGGGCGATCGGCCGCACGCTGAACGAGGCGCTGACCGGGCTCGAGGCCGCCGCGACCGGGGAGCCGAGCTGACCGCCGAGATGAAGTGGTGGGGATGGGGTGACCCTGACCGCCGCCTCGACCTGCCATCCGGAGCCGTCGACGCGCTCAGGGAGGAACTCGGCGTGAAGCCGGAGGATGCGGTCTCGCCGGTCTCGCTCGAGCAGGTCTCGCTGCCGGAGCCGCGTGCGCTCCCCGAAGCCGTTCGGGCGGCCGCCGGCGAGGTCCTGGACGGCCCCGAGGACCGCCTGCGACGCGCCGCCGGGCGGAGCTATCCCGATCTCGTCCGCCTGCGCTCGGGCCGCCTCGATGAGGCTCCCGACGCCGTCCTGCGACCCCCCGATCCAGCCGGCGTGGAGGCCGTGCTCGGCGCCTGCACGGCCGCCGGCGTGGCGGCCGTTCCGTACGGCGGCGGGACGAGCGTCGTCGGCGGACTCGATGCGGTGGACGGCGGACACTCCGCGGTCGTCTCCCTGGATCTGGCTCGCCTGCGTTCCGTGGAGCTGGACACGACGTCCCTCACCGCCACGCTCGGCGCGGGCCTCTCGGGTCCCGACGCGGAAACGGCGCTCGGAGAGCGCGGCACCACGATCGGCCACTTCCCACAGTCGTTCGAACAGGCCACGATCGGCGGGTTCGCCGCCACCCGCTCCGCAGGGCAGGCATCGAGCGGGTACGGCCGCTTCGACGAGGTGGTCACTGCGCTCGAGCTCACCGCCCCGGCCGGCCGGGTGCGCACTCGTCAGACCCCGCACACGGCCGCCGGCCCGTCCCTGCGCGAGCTGGTCCTCGGATCCGAGGGGACCCTGGGAGTGATCACCGAGGTCACCTGCCGGGTGCGCCCGGCGCCGCGGGAGCGCCGCTACGAGGGCTGGATGGCCGAGAGCTTCGAAGCGGGGCGGGAGATCGTTCGCGATCTCGCGCAGCATCACGAGGCACCCGACGTCCTCCGTCTCTCGGATGAGGAGGAGACGCGCGTATCGCTGGATCTCGCCGGGACGCAGGGCTTCCAGAAGCAGGCGCTGGACGCGTATCTCTCCCTTCGCCGGCGAAAGGGCGGCTGCCTGATGATCTGCGGCTGGGAGGGGGAGCGGGAGTCGGTTCGCCGACGCCGGTCGCTGGGCCAGACGCGGCTGCGCCTCGGCGGCGCGGTACCGCTCGGCTCGGCCGCGGGCCGCTCCTGGAGCCGCAACCGCTACGGCGGGCCGTACCTTCGGGACGAGCTGATGAACCTCGGGGTGATGGTCGAGACGCTGGAGACGGCTCACACCTGGAGCCGTCTGGACGAGCTCTACCGAGCGGTCCATGGGGCCCTCCGCAGCGCCCTGGGCGAGCGCTCGATCGTGATGTGCCACGTCTCGCACGCCTACCCGGACGGAGCCTCCCTCTACTTCACCTTCTTCGCGCGGGCGCGGCGCGGCCAGGAGCTCGAGCAGTGGCGGGAGGCCAAGACCGCGGCCTGCGAGGCGATCGTCGGCGCCGAGGGCACGATCACCCATCACCACGCCGTGGGCCGGGACCACGCGCCCTACATGGCCGCCGAGGTCGGAGAGCTCGGGTTGGAGGCGATCCGAGCGGTCCGCGAGCGGCTCGATCCTGCCGGGATCATGAACCCCGGCAAGCTGCTGCCGGCCTGACGTGCGCTAGCGCAGCGCGCCGCGCATCACAGGGGTGCCGACCACCTGAGGGAGGGTCGCGCGCTGGGCGGCCTGCTGAACGGCCGCGGCAGCCTCGCGCTGATTCGCCAGCGTCAGCTCGGCGCTGGTGAAGCTGGGGAGGAGGCCTTCCGCCGCGGTCGGAATCGGCGTCCTTCCGGTGATCTTGCCGTCCCGCCCCACAGCATGGAAGGCCACAGGGAGGCTCCGCCCTCCTGAGCCCACGAACCAGAGCACGTAGCTCTCGCCACTGCCGCTCGGCCGGAGGCCGTCGATCGCCAGATCCACCGCGGGCTGGTCCGCCACTCGCACGACGGCGATCGTGCCGGTCGCCCTCGAGCCTCCGACGGGCGCGAGCCTGATCGGCACGACGTCCTCCCGGGCATTCTGGGTGGTGGTCTGAGAGCCGCCTCCGCCTCCGCCTCCGCTCGCCACCACGAGCGCGACGATCGCGGCGACGGCCACCGCAGCGGCCACCAGCCAGAGCAGCCAGGGCCGATTCCCGCCCGTCTCGGGCGGGCGCGCTGGGGTGGGGGTTTCCGCTCCCTCCGGGCTGTCCAGCGCCTCCAGACGGCTCCTGACGGGCTCCTCGGGGAACTCCCGGTCGGGCGCTCCCCTCAGATCGTCGAGGGCCTCGTGCGCCCGGCGGCGAACGTCATCCGGCCCGGTCCCGAGAACGCTGCCAACCTGCTCGTAGGTATCTCCGGCGACCAGCAGGCGGAGCAGGGCGCGCTGATCGTCGCTCAACGCCATCGCGTGGCGCGTTCGCTCAGCCCTTCGAGCCCGTGGACGTCGTTCCCGACTGGCCCTGGGCCTGCTGGAGCTGCTGCTGGAGCTGCTGAAGCAGCGCGGTCCCGCTGCCCTCGAGGACCGGCGCACCGACGAACCCAACCACACCCGTCGCCTTCTTGTTGCCGGATTGGGCCTGGAGCGCTTGCTGGATCTGATTCGCCTGGGCCGAGGTCACCTTTGAGAGCCTGATCTTCTGGAGGGCCTGGAGGTAGACGAGCTCCTGTGTGGGAAGTGGCGCCGCCCCGGTCAGGGTGCCGTTGTCACCCACGGTCTCCTTGCCGACGGGCCTGGCCTGTTGATCGGAGCCATACAGCCAGAGCACGTACTCGTCGCCGTTGGAGGTGGGATCGAGATGAGCCGCGAGCGTCTGCAGTGCGAAGCCCGCGATCGAGGCCTTCGTCGAGCTCTTCTTATTCTGCCCTTGAACGGCGGTCAGCTGGACCTGACCGGTCGGTGAACAATTCTGGTTCGCGAAATCGCCGATCGGGGAGAGCTTGGTGGTGGGAGCCCCGGGCTGTTGTGAGCTCGTATCGAGTGGCTTGCAATCGCTCGATCCGCCGCCTCCGCCGCCGGTCCCGACGACGATGATCACGACCACCAGGACGAGGGCGATAGCCCCGCCGACGATGGCCTGGGTGCGCCGCCGGCCGGTGAGCGAGCCGAGCCCGCTGAAGAATCCCGCGGCGCGCGATGCGACGCCCGGGCCCCTCGGTGGGGCGCCGGCAGGGGGTGGAGCCGGAGGCGTCGCGCTCGCCGGCGTGGCGGCGGGGGAAGGGGGTGGAGCTGGCGCCGCGGCCCGTCGGCCGCCCCGCGGCTCTGGGACCTCGGGAAGCGTGGCCCTGGGCGCGAGCAGCCTCAGGTTCTGGACGAGTCGCTGCGCGAGCGCATTTGCGTCCGGGTCGCTCTGCAGGTGGCGGACGGCGTCGGCGCGGCCGATCGGATCGGCCTGTCCCAGCAGGTAGTCGCTCAGACCGACCTGTGAGTCGGGATCCGCGCCGCCGATCTCGGTGAGCGCGGTGCGCGCCCGCGAGCGCACCTCGTCGGGCGCGATGCCGAGCAGGGAGCCGATGTCGTCATAGCCCTGCCCGCCTTCGAGCAGCAGCTGGAGCATCGCGCGTTGTTCGTCCGTGACCGGCACGAGCGTGGAAGCCTAGGGCAGCGACCCGATGCGTGACGCAGCTCTTATCGGGCCTTTAGCCCGGGCTCCACGCGCCTCGCCAGGCGGGGGTAGTGGACGAGCAGCCCGTCGGCGTCCAGCTCGAGGTCCGCGGTGAAGTCGCCGTCGCGGCTGATGTAGCGGACCACCGAGCCCTCGTCCGTCGTGCGCACGTGCTCGTAGCGCTGGGGCGAGGCCTCTACGCGCAGGCTCGGCGTCCTGATGAAGGCCATCACGAGGTCCCCGGAGCCACCGTGCTGGAAGCCGTGGCGCAGGATCGGCATGGTGTTGGTGAGCGGCGAGTTCTCGATGTCGATGTCGCGAGCCTCGGAGAGGTCCGGGAGCGAGCCGTCCCACGGGCCGCCGGCGACGTCGCCCGAATCGGAGACCTCGGCGTGCCAGCCGCCGGAGCCGTCGTGTCGCAGGAGGCCGTCCTCCTCCAGAGCCACGCCGGCGGCCTCGGTGAGCCATTCCTCGACCCCGGTCCAGACGATGAACGCCATGCCGCGCAGACTATGGTGCCGCGGCATGGGTCAGCCGGAGGACATCCCCCCGAGCTTCGCCGAGGAGATCGGGGTCGAGTGGGTCGACCTCGACCCCGACAACGCCACGGCGCGGATCAAGATCGAGTCGCGCCACCTGCAGCCCTACGGCATGGTTCACGGGGGGGTCTACGCGACGCTCGCGGAAAGCATCTGCTCGGCGTCGACGTACAGCGCCGTGCGGGATGACGAGATGGTCATCATGGGTCAGTCGAACGACACCACGTTTCTGCGCGCTACGGGTGAGGGGCACATCAACGCCTCGGCGAAGCCCCGCCACCGTGGCCGGACCACCTGGGTCTGGGACGTGGAGATGTCCGACGACGAGGGTCGCATCTGCGCGCTCTCCCGGATGACGATCGCCATCAGGCCGCGGCGCTAGCGCGGCAGCTTTCGCATCGACCCGAACCGGTTCGTGATCGGCAGGCGGCGGTCGCGGCCGAAGGCCTTCGTCGACACCCTGATCCCCGGAGGCGCCTGTCGCCGCTTGTACTCGGCCCGGTCGACCAGCCGCATGACGTCCAGAACGGTGTCCTCGGCCAATCCCTGGGCCACCAGGGCGTCGATCCCCTCGTCCCGCTCCACGTAGGCCTCGAGAATCCGGTCGAGCGTCTCGTACGGAGGCAGCGAGTCCTCGTCGAGCTGGTCGGGGCGCAGCTCGGCGGAGGGCGGGCGCTCGATCACGGAGGCGGGCACGAGCTCCCGTTCCTCGCGCTCGTTGCGCCAGCTCACCAGGCGGTAGACGAGCAGCTTGAAGATGTCCTTGATCACGGCGAAGCCGCCGGCCATGTCGCCGTAGAGGGTCGCGTAGCCGACCGACATCTCGCTCTTGTTGCCGGTGGTCAGGACGAGCCAGCCGAACTTGTTGGAGAGCGCCATGACGAGGTTGCCCCTGATCCGCGCCTGGAGGTTCTCCTCGGCGATGTCCGGCTCGGTCCCCTCGAAGCTCTCGGTGAGCTCGTGCTCGTAGGCCCTCATCGCCTCCTCGATCGAGATCTCGATCAGCTCGACGCCGAGGTTGGCGGCGATGGCCCTGGCGTCGGACTGCGTATCGTCGCTGGAGTGGGGGGAGGGCATGACCACGACGCTGACGCGATCGGCCCCGAGCGCATCGACCGCGATCAGTGCAACCAGCGCGGAGTCGATCCCGCCGCTCAGCCCGATGACGACATGATCGAAGCCGTTCTTCTCGACGTAGTCGCGCAGGCCGAGCTCCAGCGCGGAGTAGACCTCCGCCTCCTCGCTCTCGAGCGGCTGGGCGATCCGCTCCGGCGCCTGCGCCCCACCGGGGAACTCGAGGTCGCAGATCAGCAGCTCGGGCTCGAATTGCGCGGCCCGGGCGAGCGTCTCTCCGTCGGCACCGACCACGACGCTCGCGCCGTCGAAGACCAGCTCGTCCTGTCCACCGACCGTGTTGCAGAGGGCGAAGGCCACGCCGTTCGTCCGCGCGCGGTCGGCGACCATGCGCTCCCGCGCCAGGCCCTTGCCCCGGTGATACGGCGATGCCGATGAATTGACGACGAGCTGCGCTCCACGGGCAACCTCGTCGGACTCCGGGAAGCCCGGATGCCAGATGTCCTCGCAAACGGTCAGGCCCACCTGGACGCCCTCGACCTCGATCAGCGCCGGCTCGGTCCCCGGCTCGAAGTAGCGGCGCTCGTCGAAGACTCCGTAGTTGGGCAGCTGGCACTTGCGGTAGACCGCCCGGACCTCGCCGCCTGCCAGCACCCCCAGCGAGTTGTAGGCCGGGGGAGGGGGTGGATCGATCAGCGGGTCGAAGTCGACGAGTTCCTCCTGCGGGCGCTCCCGGCGCTCCGGAAAGCCGACCAGGGCGACGATCCCGTCGGCGACACCGGCGATCCCATCGAGTCCCTCGCGGACGGCATCGAGGAAGTCGGCGCGCAGCAGCAGGTCCTCGGGCGGATAGCCGGACACGCAGAGCTCGGGAAGCACGACGAGCTGGGCACCCTGGTCGCCCGCGCGCTCGATCGACTCGGTGATCAGCCTGACATTCCCCTCGATGTCGCCCACCGTGGGGTCGATCTGCGCGAGCGCCAGGCGAAGATGCGTCGTCTCGGCCATGAGCCCAAGTATGGCGGCGAGTGAGACCCATCCGTGAAGGCGGTTACCCTGCCGCGCGTGTTCAGGCAGGAAAGATCACCTCGCACGCGCATAGGGGTCGAGCTCATGGAGGCCCACATCGAGGACCTCTGCCGCGAGTACGACATCGCGCTCGCCGGCTCCTCGGCTCGCGGACGTGCGATCCGCTGGCGGGGCGGCAGGCTCGAGATCTCGATCCCGCCGATCCGGGGCCAGGTCTCCTACTTCATCGCCCTGCACGAGATAGGGCACCTGGTGGGCAAGGGCCGCTCGGCGCCGCGGCTCGAGTCGGAGGCGAACGCGTGGCTGTTCGCCCTGGAGCACAGCATGGTCGAGCCGACGCCGGCCACGAAGCGCTCCATCTCCCGCCGCCTCCAGGGCTATCTCGCCTGGGCGCGGAACCGCCAGCACCGGCGGATCCCACCGCGCATCCCGCCCCGTGAGCACCCGTTCTGGGCGCTGCTCCAGCTCGGCTAGGTCGTTCGGTTCTCGCGACGCTGTGCTCTGGCCCGGGAGGGACGCATGTTGCTGACGATCACCGCGACCACGGTCACCAGGTAGATCTGGCCGATCAGCGCCTCCGTGATGGCCAGCGAGCGGCCGAAGTTCGTCGCCGCGGTCAGGTCCCCATAGCCGACGGTCGTCAGCGTCGTGAAGCTGAAGTACAGGAAATCGCTCGTCTCGGATTGCTCGGCCGTCAGCTGGTGAAAGAAGGCGTGGCCGCCGGCCTCCTCGATCGCCGCGAACGCAGTGCCGAAGAAGAGGCCGACGATGAGATAGAGGCAGAGGCCCCCGAACATCGTTTCCACGGTGACGCTGCCCTCCTTCCGGAACAGCCTGACCAGCCCGGTGACGATCGCGGGCGGAACCAGACCGACGAGCAGCAGGGTGACGCCGCGACCAGAGCTGTTTCCGAACTCGGCGGTGCCGAGAATCGCGAGCGAGGCGCCGACGATCGAGAGCACGGCGGCGATGACCGCCAATCTGACTACGAACGGATGCGCGCGCGAAGCGATGACCGCGGCGACCAGGGTGATCGCCTGGAGGACCACGGCGGCGAGCCTCGAGAAGTCGCTCTCGCCGGCGGCCAGCTGGAACCCGATCGAGACCAGGATCAGGGCGAGGACGATTCCGAAGTGGTAGTGGATCCTCTGCACGCGGGCATGATCGTCCGCCCGGTGGACGGACCCCTCAGCAGGAGCGGGGGCGCGGATCCAGGCGCTTGTCGCGCTTGGCGCCCTCGCGGCGGTTGTTGCCGCGGCCGCAGTCGATCCGGAAGTCGCGAGTCCTGTCCCTGGCGCGCAGGCGGTCGATGCCGCCCTTGCCCTTGAGCACGTCGCGGCCCTTATTCCCGACGACGAGGTCGCGGTCAGGGCCGCCCACAACGAAGTCGTTGCCCCGGCCGCCGAAGAGCCGATCAGCCCCGGTCCAGCCGCGGAGGAGGTCCCTCCCGTCGCCCCCGACGATGACGTCGTCGCCCTCGAGGCCCAGGAGCGCGTCGTTGCCGCGGTTGCCGTTCAGGACGTCATTCCCGGCGCCGCCGATCAACGTCTCGGAGCTCGAGTCGCCCGCGATCAGGTCCGCCTGCGGCGTACCCGCAACGACCTCGATATCGCCGTGAACCGTGTCGCGCCTGCCCGATGCGGCCTGGTCCTCGATTCCGCCGTCGTTGAAGTTCCCTGACCCCACGGTGACGTTGACGGGAGTCGTGCGGATCCCGGGGTAGGCCAGCGTGTCGGTGCTGCGACCGCCCTCGATGTCGTCAGGTCCATCACCCGCCTGGATCCAATCCCTGCCGCTGCCTGCGCGGATGTTGTCGGCGACGGGAGATCCCACGATCGTGTCGTTGCCCGATCCGCCGTTGAGCGTTCCGTGTCCGCTCACCGAGTCGTCGCCGGGGCCGCCGTCGAGGTTCCCCGTCACGTTGGGTGGAATCGTCCCCAGGTCCATCGAGATCACGTCAGCGGCCGCGTCCGTGTCCACCACGATCGTCTTGATCCCCGCTCCCGGGCAGGTCGCCGTGTGGGCGTCTACGGTCGAGCAGGTGCCGTTCGCGGTCAGGTTCGCGGCGGAGTCCGTTACGGAATAGAGGTCCGGGCCCGCGTCGTAGCTCACGGCCACCCGGTTGACCTCGCTGCCGGACTCGAGCACGCGCACGGTGTTTCCCCCGCTGACGGTGACGCTGGACGCGAGGGCGGGCGCGGCCGCCCAGAGGACGGCTGCGGCTCCCAGGATGACGGCGAACGAGACCTTCCTCATCACCCTCTCGAACACATCCAAAAGCCGGTAGGTGCGCGGGCTAGAGAACCCTTTCCACAACCAGCACGTCCTTCCACTCGCCGTCCAGCGCGCCGTGGCGCTCGTGCGCGCCGACCTCGCGCCAGCCGAGGCCGCCGACCATGGCGATGCTGGGCTCGTTGGAGGTGAAGATCTTGCCGACGAGCTTGTGAGCGCCCGCCTCCGCCGCCGCGCCCGCGAGGGCGGACAGCAGCTCGCGGCCGACGCCGGTTCGCCGGGCCTCGCGCTCGACGTAGAGCGTCGCCTCTCGCACCCCTTCGTAGTAGTCGTGCCGATCGGCGTACGGGCCGGCGCGGGCCCAGCCCACGAGGACTCCGTCGCGCTCGGCGACGAGGATCAGGTCTTCCTCGATCCATCCGGCCGCCTTGCCGGCGTCCGCCTGACGTGTCTCGAAGGTGGCGACCCGATCCTCGACCCCCTGATTGAAGATCTCCACCACCCGGGCGGCGTCCGCCGGCACCGCGGGACGGACCGATAGCGACCCGATTTGGGATTCGTTCACGTCAGCTTCATAGCATTGGCGGATGCCGGCCGAACGGAACCTGCGAATCGTGGCCGCCGTGCTCGCGCTGATCGGGATTGGAGTTGCGACCTACATCGCGATCGCCGAGGGCAATGGCGGAGCGCCCAAGTGCCTGGCGGGCGGGACCGGCTGCGAGACGGTCGCCCAGAGCCACTACGCCCATCTGGCCGGCATCAACGTCGCGGCCATCGGCATCGCCGGCTACGTGGTCCTGCTCGCCGCCGCCCTCGTCCCGGGTGACCCCGGTCGCTTCGGCGGCTTCCTCGCGGCGCTGGTCGGCTTCGGCTTCAGCCTGTACCTCACCTACCTGGAGCTCTTCGTGATCGACGCGATCTGCCAGTGGTGCGTGGCCAGCGCGGTCGTGATGGCGCTCTCGCTCGCGGTCGCCGCCGCTCGCGCGTTCGCCTACATGGGAGAGGAGCTCGGCCAAACGCGGATAGAGTCCTCGCATGGAAGGTAGGCACGAGGAGCGGGAACGCCTGCGCTCCGAGCGGCGGGCGGCGGAGTCGCTGGACGCCTCGGCGGCGCGCGCCCAGAAGCGCCGCCAGCAGTTCCTGATCATCGCCGGATTCGCGGCCGTGGCTGTGATCGTCGCGCTGATCGTGATCAGCCAATCCGGTGGCGACAACAACACCAACACCACGCCGACCACGGTCGCCGGGGTCAAAGGGGTCTCCCGGGTGAACTCGGAGCTGCACGGCCTCAACCAGAGCGGCCAGACGCTCGGCGATGCGAGTGCGCCCGTGACGCTGACCGAGTTCGGCGACCCGCAGTGCCCGATCTGCGCGGAGTTCGCCCAGCAGATCGCGCCGGACGTGATCTCGAGCGAGGTCAGGAGCGGCGCCGCCAAGTACGTCTACGAGCCGTACCTGATCATCGGGCCGGACTCGAAGCCGGCGATGAAGGCGATCCTCGCGGCGGGCGCGCAGAACCGCTTCTGGACCTACCTCCAGCTCTTCTACGCGAACCAGGGCGGCGAGAACTCCGGCTACGTCACCGACGAGTTCCTCACCAACATCGCCAAGGCGGCTCAGGTCCCGGACCTGGCCAGCTGGAACGCCTCGCGGAACTCGGCGAAGTGGGACGCGGTGACCGCCAAGGGCACGACCGACGCGGAGGGCTTCGGCTTCAACGGAACGCCGTCACTCGTCGCCCAGGGCCCGAACGGCACCAAGACCATCAACGGATTCGGGCTCTCCGAGATCCAGGCCGCAATCCAGCAGGTCAGCTAGGCAACTCTCGAAGTACCTAACCTTGGCCACATGGCCGCGAGCCAAGGAGATACGAGCCGGGTCCTGGTGATCACGGGGGACGACTACGGGTACTGGCCCTCCTACAACGACGGAATCCTCGAGGCCATCGAGATGGGCGCGATCGACTCGGTCGGCGCGATGGTCGAGCGTGAGCACTGCGAGGCGGATCCGCTGCTCGAGACCGGGGTGGAGATCGGCCTCCACATCGAATTCGAGGGTCGCTGGGGCCCTCGCAGTGGAGCGCCCGCGCGAACCGCATTGCGGGTCCAGCTGGAGCGCTTCGGCGACATCTTCGGGCGCTGGCCCGCCTTCCTGAACGGCCATCACCATTGCCATGCGCGACCTGAGCTCGCCACGCCGGTCTTCCAGATGGCCAAGCAGATCGGGGTGCCGGTCCGCTCGGTGAATCCGGATCACCGCCAGTGGCTGCGCGAGCGCGGGATCCCCACGCCGGACCTCCTGATCGGGCGCACCGAGAGCAAGGAGCCGGCCGAACCGAAGGAGATTCGCGACCTGGATCCCGGTGTGACCGAATGGGTAACTCACCCCGGGCATCCCGACAAGGAATCCGGATCGACCTACGACAAGGCGCGCCAGGAGGACCTGGCCCTGCTGCAGAAGGTCATGGTCCGGGCGCGCTTCGACGAGCCCGTCTGGGGCGATGCGCGTCGCTCGCCGATGAAGGAGGCGTTCGACCCGAAGTGGGCCGAGGCTCCGAATCCCGGGGCCGAGGGCCCGGGCGACTAGCCGGCGGGCGACTCCTCGCGCTCGCCGTGCCCGTTCTGCTGGGCTGACTCGTCGCCCGCCTGCGGGACGAAGCGCCGCAGGAGCCCGGGGCGGCCGCCGGCGGCCTCGACCAGCTCCGCGATCGACTCCTCCAGGTCCTTGGCCAGGTCCTGCAGGTCGGGCATGCCGTCGTAGTCGCCGATCAGGCCGAAGTTGACCTGGCCGTCGTAGCTCATGATCCCCACGCAGATCCCCTGGTTCTTGGCAAGCGGCACCATGGGAAAGACGCGCTCCATGCGCCGGCCGAGCAGGAAGAGCGGGAACTGCGGGCCCGGGACGTTGGTGACCACGAGGTTGAAGAACCGCTGCCGCGACTGCAACCGCGCAGCCTGCCCCGCGACGGTGGGGGGAGCGAAGTCGGCCAGCTGGGTGAGAAGCGTGGCGCCCATCGCCTGCTTGGACTGCTTGAGGTCGCCCATCGACCGGCGAACGACCTCCATCCGCCGTACCGGGTCCTCGCACCAGACCGGAAGCGGAGCCATCATCGACGTCACCTGGTTGCCGAGCGAACCGTGCTGGTCCTTCGTGCGCACGCTCACGGGAACCATCGCGCGAAGCTCCAGCCCGTGGGTCGGCAGCCCGCGCTTGCGCATGTAGCGTCCGAGCGCGCCCGCGACCGCCGCCAGGATCACGTCGTTGACGGTGCCGCCTAGTTCGTTCTTGATCTGCTTCATGTCCGAGAGCGACGCGCGCACCCAGGCGAAGCGGCGATGGGGCCCGACATCGAAGTTGAAGGGGCTCTTGGGAGCCGCGATCCCGGCCCAGGCGAAGCTGCCGGCCGCGACGACTGCCTCGGACGCCTTGCGGAAGGCGCGCCTCGGCCCCCGGACGACGCGGCGGAGCCCGCGAAACGCCTCGCGCGGGTCGAACGCCCGCTGAACCAGCGCCTCGGAGAGCAGCTGCGCACGGCTTGGCTCGGGCGCGGGAACCCATCGCTCGGGGGGCCGGGGAGGGTCGGCCGGCTCCTTCTCGACGTCGAAGAGGACCGTTGTTATGTCAACTCCCGAGACGCCGTCGACCATCGCGTGATGCGTCTTGCCGACGATCGCGAAGCGGTCTCCCTTCAGCCCCTCGATCAGCCACAGCTCCCAGAGCGGCTTGGAGCGGTCGAGCTGCTGGGAGAAGATCCGCGCCGCAAGGACCCGCAGCTGCTGCTCGGAGCCGGGCTCGGGCAGGGAGGTGTGGCGCACGTGGTAGGCGAGGTTCAGGTGCGGGTCATCGACCCAGACGGGACGACCCTGGCCGAAGGGGACGAAGCGCAGCTTCTGCCGGAAGCGGGGGACCAGGTGCAGTCGCGACTCGATGTGGTCGCGGAACTCGAGGTAGGGGGGTGCGGGGCCCTCGAAGATCGTCGTCGAGGCGACGTGCATGTGCGTCCCATCCCGCTCCAGATGAAGGAATGAGGAATCCAGGCCGCTCAGCCGGTCGGTCATGCCCATGATCGTCGCATACCACGTGTGCGGACCGTCACATAAATACGCAAATTGCGCACCTACCCTGCATCGTTCGATAGTCGCCAAACAACTCGCCGAGTGGCCTTGACGGAAATCAGGCCAGCGGGGGACCCAAGTAGCAGGGGCGAATGGGGCGGTGTTCCGCCCTTAACGGCACTGATGTGAACAAAACGGGTTGCGCCTAGCGGCGCACCCTCGCATCAGCGTCGCGAGCCCGTCAGCTAACCCCGTAGGCGGCAGAGAGAGGCAGGTGTTTCACTTGCGTCGCTTCCGTTGGAAGCGGAGGCGGGCTGCGCTAGCGCTGCTGCCCGCCCTGGCAATGATGGTCACTGCAGGGATAGCTGGAGCTGCGGTGGTTCCCAGCACCGGAACCGCACCGGAGGCGACCGCCTCCGGCAGCCCCGCCACCGGGATCACCCTCGCCGGTCACCGGAACGTGATGGCGCATGACACCGTCAAGTTCCGCGGCCGGGTCACGCCGGGTGGCAGCCGACGGGTCGTCGTTCGAGTGGGAGGGCGGAAGATCCGCACGCACACCCGGCCCGACGGCAGCTACCGCGTGCGCTGGCATGCGGGCGGTTCCGGCACCTACCGGGCGCGCGCAAAGGTCGTCAACTCGACCGTTCGCTCGCACCGGATGACGGTGAACGCCTTCCGTCCAGCCGAGGCCTCCTACTATGGCCCCGGCCTCTACGGAGGCGGACTCGCCTGCGGTGGAACGCTGAGCCCCGGGAAACTGGGCGTCGCGAACAAGACGCTCCCCTGTGGCTCGAAGGTCACGCTCCGCTATCACAGCAAGACCGTCAAGGTCCCCGTGATCGACAGGGGTCCCTACGCGGGCAACCGCGAGTACGACCTGACGGCGGCCACCAAGGCCAAGCTCGGCTTCCCGTCCACGGGAACCGTGCTCACCACGCGCTAGTCGGGGTTCAGTAGATGCAAGGGTGCTCTGAGGCGTCAGCCGAAGAGCAACCCGCTTGGTTGTGGTCCGGGCTGGTGTCGAGGAGCTTCGTCCTCCGCCAGCCCGGCCAGGCCGACTCCCACCAGCCGAACGGGCCGCTGGGGGTCGAAGCGCTCGAGCAGCTCGCGAGCGGTCGCGGCGACCTGATCCGGGTCGCACGTATGAGCGGGCAGCGTGCGCGAGCGCGTGTAGGTCTTGAATGGCTGCAGCCGGATCTTCAGGGTCACCGTGCGGCCGCGCCGCCTGTTCCGGGCGAGGCTCTCGCAGACGGAGCGGGCGAGGCGCTCGACCGTCTCGCGCAGGAACTCCCGGTCGGTGACGTCCTCGGGAAAGGTCGTCTCACGGCTCTCCGACTTGCGGACCGTGTCCTCGTTCAGCTTCGTGCTCCCGACGCCGTTCGCACGGGCGCGCAGGCCACCTCCATGGTTGGGACCGAAGGCCCGAGCGAGGGTCAGCTCATCGGTGTCCGCCAGCTGGGCGACCGTCTCGATCCCGATGGATCGGAGCCGCTCGAACGTCTTAGGGCCGACGCCGGGCAGCAGCGAGGCCGGCTTCTCTCCGACCGTCTCCAGCCAGTTCTCGTGATCGAGCTTGAAGAACCCGTCCGGCTTGTCGAGATCAGACGCGATCTTCGCCATCAGCTTGTTCGGCGCGAGTCCGATCGAGCAGACGAGCCAGGTGACGTCCTTGATCCGGCGCTTGATCTCGTGGGCGCGCGACTGGGGGACGGGGGAGCCCGAGAGGTCGACGTACGCCTCGTCGAGGCCGACGACCTCGACCTCGTCGCTGAATTCCCGCAGGGTCTCCATCACCTTGACCGAGCCGCGCTTATAGAGCTGCATGTCGACCGGGAGGACCGCGAGGTCCGCACAGCGGCGGCGGGCGGTCACCATCGGCAACGCGGAGTGGACGCCGTACCTGCGCGCCTCGTAGGACGCGGTCGTCACCACGCCCCGAGGGCCGTCGTAGGCCACCACCACCGGCTTGCCGCGAAGCTCGGGATGCCGCAGCATCTCGATGGAGACGTAAAAGGCGTCCATGTCGACGTGGGCGATCACCTGCGAGCAGCGAGATTACGCCCGGTGGGCGACGGAGGGCGCTATTTTGGGCGGCGGTGACGAACGCCGAAGCGAAGAACCTCGAGGCGATCTCCAAGGCGATCGACCAGCACAACTCGAACTGTCCGTTCCCGGCCAGCGAGGTGCGCATGAACCCCTTCGAATGCGAGCGCCTGGGCTGGGAGGAGATCCGCGGCCTGCCGATCGTCCCCGATCCCGAGCTCGGCACCGGCGCCTTCCGAATCATCTGCTCACGCGATCAGGAGGGCGAGGGCATCGAGGAGGCGGAGGCCCTCGGAATCCCGATCGAAGTCGCCGTGCCAAGCGGCCCGATGGAGAAGCCCCCGGCCTAGTTGAGGGCCGCAGCCAGGCGGCGACGATGCTCCCGCGCAAGCGGGTGATCCGCGCCGAGCTCGGTGAAGATCGCAACCATCACGCGGCGCAACTGGTCCTTGCGACTCGAGTCCTGCTCGCCGGTCAAAGCGGCCTGCAGCTGCTCGAGCGCCTCCTCCGGATTGTCCTCGTCCCAGGCGGCGAACGCCTTGGGAAGCTCCTCCGCCTCGGCCCCGTTTCCGGATGCCGAGAGCTCGGCGCGGGCCATCAGGCCGTCGGCGACGAAGTCATGCGGGAACGGCCTGAGCGTCTCGAGTGCCTCGCTGTCCTCGCCGCGACCGAGCAGGATCCGGGCCAGGCCGACCGCCGCTCTGGCGTTTCGCGGATCGAGTTCGAGCGCCGCGCGGAGATCATCCTCGCCGCCGGACTCCGCGAGCCGGTCGGCCTCGGAGGGCACGATCTCGTTGAGGAAGGCCTCGATCCGGGCCGGCGGAATCGCGCCGATGAACTCGGAGACGACCTTGCCGTCCTTGAACGCCTTGACGGCGGGGATGCTGGCGATCTGGAACTCCTGTGCGATACCCGGGTTACGGTCGGTGTCGACCTTGGCGAGCTCGATCTCGCCGTTCCGCTTGCGGACTGCATCCTCGATGGCGGGGCCGAGCGTCCGGCACGGCCCGCACCACTCTGCCCAGAAGTCGACGACCACCGGGACCTGCTTCGAGCGCTCGATGACCTTGGCCTGAAACTCCTGCTCTGAGACGTCGCTGATCACTGTCCCTGAGGGTAGTGGGGCGGGTCAGCCGGCCGTGGCGGCCGTCGCCTGCTTCGCGAACCGGCCCGTGGACTTCGCGGCTGTGGCGCCCAGGTGGCGGCGCAGGAAATGGAGCTGGTCGCGAATCGCGTGCTCGCGACCCTCGCCCACGTAGATGTCGAAGTGGGCGATCGGGTACTCGTGGACCTCGACGTGCCCCTTCGCCTTCCAGGCGGCCGCGCGGGCAGCCGCCGGCGGCGCGATCGAGTCGCGATCCCCGATCTGAACGAGGATCGGGCACCGAACCTTCTCCATCCGGGAGATCGCCCGGTTCGTCCACTCGGCGAATGCGGCTCGCCCGGTGACCTCGTTCTGCCATTCGGGCCCCGCGACGGCCCGCATGCCCGGCTCGGACTCCCCGCTGCTCATCGCGGCGAGCGACCCGGGAGGCCCGACGGTGGGGATCATCAGCGGCTCCTCGCCCCGCAGCATCCGCCATGCATCCCGGGCGCCGCGAAGACTCAGCTGAAGCTGCTGCCCGATGCCGGCGTAGTCCCCGAGATTGCGAAGCGTGGCGACGCCGTCGAGGTCCGGCGTCTGGCAGATCATCGCGGCGATGGTGGGGTCGTCGGCGGCGACGTAGACGACGTGACCGCCAGACCAGGAGGTACCCCAGAGGACGATTCGCTCCGGGTCGACGCCGTCGAGCCCGCGGGCGAATTCCACCGCCGCTCTGTAGTCCTCGCGGTGGCGCGGCGGCCAGGCGAATTGCCGGGGCTCGCCGGTGGACCTCCCGAAGCAGCGGTAGTCGAAGAGCAGAACGTCCAGGCCGGCCTCCGCGAATGCCTCAGCGAAGGGAAGGAGGCCCGAGTCCATCGTTCCTCCGAAGCCGTGGGCCATCGCCACGCAGGGACGACCCCGCGCGCCGGCGAACGCGTCGCCCTCGCCGCTCAGGTGCCAGGCGGCGCAGGTCTCCCCGTGGGAGGGGAAGGAGAGTTCGCGCCGCTCAGGCAGCTGCAGCCTCCGCCGTCAGGACGCGGCCGGCCAGCTTCGGGCCCAGCCCCTGCTCGGCCCGCCGGCGGCCAGCCGGGATCTCACGCGTCCGGATGTCGTGCTCGTAGATGTACCAGTCGATCTGCATGGTGTGTCGCGGCCGGTCGACCACCTTGCCGTAGTGCTTCTCGTGATCGCGCCTGATCGTCTCCTCCATCTCGGAGACGCTCGGCAGCGCATAGTCGCCGCCGACGTACCGGGCGACGATCTTGCTCTGCAGCTCGATGAACGGGAAGAGCGTCGGCACGGTCTGAGCGAAGCCCACGAACGCAAGATCGTCGATTCCAGGCTTGAAGATCCGCTTGTAGAGCGGCAACCGGTTCTCGGGCGCCGAGATGAAGTCCTCGTCGAAGAAGGGGAAGGTGATCTTGTAGCCCGTCGCGTAGATGATCGCGTCGACCTCCTCGACCGAGCCATCCTCGAAGCGCACGCTGTCGCCCTGCAGCTCCTCGATGTTCGGCTTCGCGATTGCATCGCCGGACCCGAGCCGCAGCAGCAGCTCGCTGGAGACCGTCGGGTGGGCCTCGAGGAAGTCGTGGTTGGGGTGGGGGAGCCCGAAGTCCTCCATCCGGCCTGAGGCCAGATACGGCAGCGGCCGTGCGAGCCAGCGCTGGAGCTTCACGGGCAGGTGGGGGTTGGTCCTGACCAGCTTGCCCACCGGCTGCCCGAACAGGTACTTGGGCATCACCCAGGCGCCGCTCCGCGTGGAGATGAAGACCTGATCGGCGACCCCCTTGCGCGAGAGCTCCGAAACGATGTCCACTGCGCTGTTGCCGATGCCCACCACCAGCACGCGCTTTCCGGTCAGATCGAGCGGCTCGGTGGGAGAGAGGTAGTGGTGGGAGTGGAGGGTCTCGCCCTCGAAGGTTCCGGGGAAGTCGGGGTAGCGGGGATCCCAGTGATGGCCGTTGCCGACCGCAAGGAAGTCGAACTCCTGAACCGTGCCGTCCTCGAGCGTGACCTTCCAGCCGCCCTCAGTGTGGCGCTCGGCGTGCTTGACGGGGGCCTGGAAGCGAATCCGGTCACGGAGAGCGAAGGCGTCGGCGTAGTCGTTGATGTAGGCGCGAATGCGCTCGTGGTGCGGATAGTCCGGGTACTCGTCGCCCATCGGCATGTCCCGGAAGGAGACGCTGTCGCGGTAGGTGTCGATGTGAAGCGACCGGTACGCCGAGGAGCGGCCGTTCGGGTTTCCGAAGTACCAGTTGCCGCCGACGTCGTCACTCGCCTCGAAGCAGGTGTAGGGCAGGCCCCAGTCCGACAGGGCCTTGCCGGTGGTCAGGCCGCTGATCCCGGCGCCGATTACGCAGGTGGTTGGCTTGGCGGACATCGAGGCCCGACGGAGTCTAGGGAAGACTGGCTGGCTGGCCAGGAGCTACCGCTCGACGGTCACCCGCAGGAACGTCGCGGGGATGTAGGTTCCGTCCTCGCTGGTGTTCTGTTTTTCGAACAGGTCCTCGAGCTCGCGCTGAAGGTCGCCCTGGCGGCCGTCCGAGGCTGCCGCGTCGAACGCGTTCATGGTCGGCCCGTAATAGTCCCTGAAGACCGCCACCAGCTCCGCGGGGGTGCCGCCGAAGTCGAAGGTGTAGGTGTCGCGCTCGCACGAGATCCGATCTTCGGAGACCCCGGCCTCGGCGAACCGCTCGATGACGTTCTCCTCGACTCCCCAGGTCATCGGGCTGACGAACCCCTCCGGCGGTGGGGGGGAGTAAGAGGCGCTGATCTTGAGGATCTGCGCGACCAATGTGGGGTCGTTGGGGATCCAGTTGCCCATCACGATGCGCCCACCGGGCTTGGTGACCCGGACCATCTCCTTCGCGACGTCGAACGGCTTCGGAGCGAACATCGCACCGAAGATGCTCACCACCAGGTCGAAGCTCTCGTCGTCGAGGTCGCTCAGGTCGGTCGCGTCGCCCTCCTGGAACCGGACGTTGGTGAGGCCGGCCTCCTTCGCGCGCGCGTTGCCGGCAGCGACCAAGGTGCTCGAGATGTCGACGGCCAGCACCTCGGCACCTCGCTGGGCCTCGGGGATCGCGGTGGTTCCGTCACCGGAGCCCAGATCGAGCACCTGCATTCCGTCCTTGAGGCCGAGCTTGTCCACGACCTCGTCGCCACTCTCCCGCATCGTCTCCGCGATGCGCGTGAAGTCGCCCTTCTCCCACAGTGCCTTGTTCGCATTCATCGTTCACTCCATCCTTGGGTTACGTGGTGGGTGCGAGGTCTCTCTGGGCCGGGATTCGTTCGCCGCTAGACCTCCGCCGACCAGTTGATGCCGAGACTGTTGAGCAGGTCCTGCGCCCAGCGATTGAAGGTGTCGAACCAGCCGGTGAGGATCGCGATGCCAAAGGCGATCAGGATCACTCCGCCGATCGCCATGATCAGGGGGTAGTGGCGCTTGACGACGGCGAACGCGGTCGTCATCCGGGTGAACGCGACCGAGGTGAGCAGGAAGGGAATCGCCAGGCCAGCCGAGTAGACCGCGAGCAGCAGGCCGCCGTGCAGCGCCGAGCCGGAGACCGCCGCCGCGCTCAGGATCGCCGCGAGGGTTGGGCCGATACAGGGCGTCCACGCCAGGCCGAAGGCGAGGCCGGCGACCACGGGCCCGCCGGTGCCGGCTCGCTCCAGAAGGCCCTCGACGTGCCATTCCCGGTTGAGCTGCGGGAGGAAGAGAGCGCTGATGAAGAACACGCCCATGGCGATGATCACCCACGCCGCGATCTTGTCCAGCAGGATCTGGTGCTCCTGCAGCGCGCTGCCGATCGACGTCGCTCCGAGCCCGAGCAGGATGAAGATCGCCGAGAAGCTTGCGACGAAGAGGAGGCTGGGGACGATCACCCGCCGCCAGCCGGCTGTCTCGAGATCGGCGGCGGCCACCCCCGTCACCGCCGACAGGTAACCGGGCACCAGTGGCAGCACGCACGGGGAGAGGAAGGAGACGATCCCCGCGGCGAGGGCCGTGAGGACGCCGGGAAGGGCCGTGGGATCGCTGGTCATTGGGTGATTTGTACTGACTGAATGTGCGGCTCAGCCCTGATGTTGATGGATACGGGCGCCCGTAGGGTTCGGGCTGCATCCGGATCCCCCGGCCAACGGCACCCGTTTCAGGCGTCCAGCACGTTGGCCAACCCGGCGAGGCGGCCTTCATCCCCCTGGGGTCGCCTCGCCGGTCTCTTTTCCGGACCCCCTTGTTGGGTCCGTCCCGCTCGGCGGGTAAACAAGACCGGCCTATGGCTCGGGTCCGGCGTCCTGACCCAGGATTACCCGCAGAGCCCGAGCCGCCTTCGGCGCGGCCTGGCGGGCGTTGTTGTTGAACATCACGTGTACCTGCTCAGCGTCGGACTCGAGCGAGGTGACCCGCCCCGCGATCTCCTCGAGCTCACGCTCCGAGTAGTCGTAGTCGAAGCGCTCGGCCACGCTGCGACCGTGGAGGTAGCCCTCGGTGTTGCGGCCGTGGCAGCGCATGTAGGCAAGCGAGTCCCGGGTGACGGCGTCGATCGGAGGGAAGATCGGCACGTGGTCACCGGGCGGAGTGTCCACGCAGACGAACACCGCGTCATGCGCCGCCAGCCAGTCGAGCACCAGCTGGAGCCTCCTCTCAGACGCCCAGCTCCGGCGCCGGAACTCGACCGCGACAGGGGTGGGCGCGAGGCCGTCGACCACCGGGGCGAGCTCGTCCAGGTCGTGATCGCGCGGGTCGAAAGCCGGGGTGAGCTGGAGGAGGTACGAACCGAGCTTGCCGGCCTCCGCGAGGGGCTCCATCGTCTCGGCGGTCCGGCGGACCATCTCGTCGAGGAGCGCCGGATCGAGGATCACCCGGCCGCGCTCGTTCGTCTCGGCCTCGTCTCGCAGGTCGGGGGGCAGCTCCTTGAGCTGCCCGGCGTGGTGAGAGAGGAGCTTGTGGAGCTTGACATCGAACCGGAAGCCCTCCGGCGTTCGCTTGACCCAGCCCTCGACCGCCTGGATCGACGGGATCGCGTAGAAGCTCGAGTTGAGCTCCACGGCCTCGAAGCGCTCGGCGTAGAAGTCCAGGCGCTCGGAGGCCGCGAGGCCTTTCGGATACCAGTGCTCGACGAAGCCAGGGTCGGACCAGCTCGACGTGCCGACGACGATTGTCACGCGCTAACTATCGCGTCAGCCGGGTATTGACGCCGCATGGCGGGCCGCCTGAGACGCATCGACTGTGCATCTCCGGGCATAACCAGGCGACGGCGCGGCAAGGGCTTCGAGTACCTCGACGAGGACGGTGAGCGGATCGATGACGAAGACACCGTCGAGCGTGTCCGGGCGCTGGCCATCCCGCCGGCCTGGGAGGACGTCTGGATCTGCTCGGATCCGCTCGGGCACATCCAGGCAACTGGGACCGATGCCCGCGGGCGCAAGCAGTACCGCTACCACGACCTCTGGCGCGAGCGCCGGGACCGCCAGAAGTTCGACGCGATGACGGAGTTCGCGCGCTGCCTGCCGAAGCTGCGCGGGCAGGTCGAGCGCGACCTCCGCAAGCGCAGCATCTCGCGGGAGCGCGTGCTGGCCTGTGCGGTGCGGCTGCTCGACCGCGGCTTCTTCCGAATCGGGTCCGAGGGGTACGCGGAGGAGAACGAAACGTACGGCCTGGCGACGATGCGCAAGCGGCACGTGAGCATCAAGGGGGACTCGGTGATCTTCGACTACGAGGCCAAGGGCGGCAAGCGGCGCGTACAGACCGTCGGCGACCGCGCGATCTCCGGCCTCGTCAGGAAGCTGCGCTCGCGCCGCGGTGGCGGCCACGAGCTACTCGCCTACCGCGACGAAGGCTCGTGGCGGGACATCCGCTCCAACGACATCAACGACTACATCAAGGAGACGATCGGCGAGCAGCACAGCGCCAAGGACTTCAGGACCTGGAACGCGACGGTCCTCGCCGCCGTGGTTCTCGCCGCCTCCGCTCGCGAGCGAGACCTGAGCACCAGGGGAGGGCGCGCCCGGGCGACCCGGGACGCCGTCAAGCAAGTGTCGCGATATCTCGGCAACACCCCGGCGGTGTGCCGGGCCTCGTACATCGATCCCCGCGTCTTCGACCGCTTCGACGGAGGGCTGACGGTCGGCGGGGTCTTCGAGCGGCTGCCCGAGGATCCCGCCGACTGGCTCGAGGTGCAGAGGCCGATCGAGGAGGCCGTCCTCGACCTCATCGACCGGCGCGAGTCCTCTCCCGTAATCGAGCGGGTGGACTGAGTCCAGGTCAGTAAGGAGGGATCAGTCGAGGTCTTCTCGGCCTGGAGCGAGGTCGCTCCGGCCACTCCGGCCGCTCCCAGGCGAGCTTCGCCCGCGCAATCGCCTCCTGCTCCACCGAGGGATGGCAGCTGCGGCAGACGGGCTCGAGGTTCTCCAGCACGTCGAGCCCTCCGTAGCGCCGGGGCATCTTGTGATGGGCCACCAGGTCCTCACGCGACCCGCAGGCGACGCATGTGGCACCGGCGGTGACCATCGCTGAGAGTGCGCGCCAGGGCCGATGCGCCGGGTCCTGCCTCATGCCTCGATTCCACCGGGTGGCCCGGATGTCCCCAGAGCCGTGCGTAGGGAATGCACGGGAAGATGAGTTATGGAAACTCAGGCGGGGGACTTCTCTACCAGCGATCGGACCGCGGATTCGAGTTGTAGTCCTCGATCCGGCGGAAACCCGCGGCCACCTACATCCCGTTCGCCTCGACCAGCCGCGCGATCGTGTCCGGGCGGATCGCGGGCTGACCGTGTTTGCGCCCGAGCAACCGCAGCGCGCCGATTCCCACGGGTTCCGCACCGACACACGCCACGAGCCTGTCGCTGTCCGGGTCGATCGCGCTGGCCAGCGACATGTCCGATCGCGCCGCGCCGTTGTGCAAGTCGCGCTCCTCGACCTCGTCTCGCAGGGCCTCGGCGAGGCGCAGGGTCACGGGGTCCCCGGGCGGGGCGTCTCTCAGCTCGATCTCCATCGGCCCAAAGTTGACATAACGGTGCACGCGGTTATCCGGCGGCACCTCGACCAAAGGAGCAAGCGTCAGGCCGAGGCGGCGATCAGGCCGACGGTGGCGAGGCAGAGGAGCACCCCTCCCCCCATCAGCCACCGGGTCTCCACGCGGGAGCTCTGGATCATCTCCCCACTGTCCAGAGCCATCTCGACCTGCCGCGATCTGATCGAGCCGTACCCGAAGAGCGCGACCGAATAGAGCGCCCAGCCGACGCCGACCACTAGATACGGCCACTCGGTGCTGGTGCCGCTCAGCTCCGGAACCACGCGACCGACGGCGATGGCGACGGCGATCGAGGTGAGCGCCGTGCGCCACCAGGCGAGCTCCGTGCGCTCGGCGGCGAGCCTGGTGCGCCGGATCGCATCCCAGCCCTCGCTGGGAACCTTGGAGTCCTCTGTTTCCATGTCGACCGAATTACGATTAAACACATGACGGTCAGGGATCGAGAGCTGGTTGCTCCACCTCCGACTCTCGCGGGCCTGCAGGAGATCTCGGGTCCGGCGCTGATCGCAATGGTTTTGGCCAGCTTGATCGCCGTGCTGGATGGCGTGGCGGGGAACGAGTTGGTTATCGTCGGCCTGCTGGCCATTCCTCCCGTGATCGCGGCGATGAGCGCGTCGCTTCCCGAGACCGCGGTGGTGGCGACCTTCTGCATCGGCCTGGCGCTTCTCTCGATCCTTTGGAACCAGGGCCTCGACGGTGGCCAGCGCCTCGTCGCCCTCGCCACCGTTCTGGCCGGGTCCTTGGCCGGGCTTTGGGTCGCGAGCCTGCGGCTCAGGCTGAACCGCGAGCAGGCGGCATCGGAGCTGCTGGCGGACGCCGGGGGGCTGATGGAGGACGCCCTCGATCAGAAGGAGCGCGCCGAGCACCTCGCCGACCTTGCCGTCAGCGGGCTTGGGGACGTCGCGATGGTGGACATCGTGATGGCGGACGGCTCGATCCAGCGAATGGCGGCCAAGGGACGGAACACCGAGGTCGCAGACATCTTCGTGAGGCTGCGCGCCGATGCCCCCATCGACCCACACGGGCCACATCCGGTGGCCGAGGTGATCCGCACCGGGCAGCCTGTGAACCTCGACCAGCTCTCCGACAAGGAGATCGACCGGATCACGACCCGGGAGAACGAGCGGGAACTGCTCCGCAGGCACCGATTCAAGTGGTGCATCGTCCTTCCCCTCGGCGCTCGTGGCTCCGTGCTCGGAGCACTGACCCTCTGGATCATGCGGCCGGCCAAGACCTACGACGACGTCTCGCGGCGGACCGCCAAGCGCCTGGCCGATCGAGCCGCCCTGGCGCTCGACAACGCGCGGCTGCACGAGCAGCAGGCCCACATCTCCGCGGTGCTCCAGCACAGCCTGCTGCCGCGCTCCCTCCCCGAGATCAGCGGCTTCGAGTCGGCATCACGTTTCCTGGCGGCCGGCGAGGCCTACGAGGTGGGCGGTGACTTCTACGACGTCTTCCCGAGTGGGTCGGGCTCCTGGACCGCGGTGATCGGGGACGTCTGCGGCAAGGGGCCGGAGGCGGCGTCGCTGACCGCCCTGGCTCGCTACACAGTTCGCACCGCGTCCTCCCGGGACAGCGCTCCGAGCCAGGTTCTGCGCACGCTCCACGACTCGATCAGCTCCGAGCGCGCGGACCTGCAGTTCTGCACCGCCGCACTGGCCCGGATCCAGGCGCCGTCGAACGGACGCGGTTCCGCGCACGTGACCGTCGCTCTCGGCGGCCATCCGTTGCCGCTGATCCTCCGCAAGAACGGGGCTGTGGACGCGATCGGTGAGCCCGGGACGCTGCTCGGAGCCCTCCCCTCGCCCGTGATCGCCGACACGGATGCGACCCTCGCCAAGGGTGATTCGCTGATCCTCTACACGGACGGGGTGCTCGACGTCCGTGATCGCGGCGACGGCGACGACCCGGACTGGCTCTCGCACGAGCTCGCCAAGTTCGCCGGGAGAAGCGCCGATCAGATCGCCGAAGCGGTCTCACAGGCCGCGATCAAGCGACACGGCGGCGAGCCGCGCGATGACATCGCCGTTCTGGTGCTGCATCACAACGGCGCTGGTTGATGAAAGCGGTGCGCGTCGGCTGCTCCGGCTGGGTGTATCCGCACTGGCGCGAGCGTCTCTATCCCAAGGGTCTCCCGCAACGCCAGTGGCTCCCTTATTACGCCGAGCACTTCGACACGGTCGAGATCAACAACACCTTCTATCGCCTGCCGAAGCCGTCGGCCGTCCAGGGGTGGCTGGAGCAGAGCCCTCCCGGCTTCATCTTCGCGGTGAAGGCGAGCCGCTACCTCACCCACGTGAAGCGGCTGAAGACGCTGGACCCCTACATCGAGCGCTTCTACGAACCGCTCGGCCCCCTGACGGAGAGCGAGAAGTTCGGGCCCCTGCTCTGGCAGTTCCCGGCGAACTTCCACCGGAACGTCGAGCGCCTCTCGAATGCGCTGCGAGCCCTGCCCCGCGGGCGTCATGCCTTCGAGTTCCGTCACGAGAGCTGGTTCACCGATGAGGTCTATGACCTGCTGCGGAGGCACGGGGCCGCGCTGGTGATCGGCGACGAGTCCACCCGCTGGGTGAGCACCCCGCACGTCCGCACCGCCGACTGGACGTATATCCGGCTCCATCACGGCAGTCGGGGACGGCACGGGAACTACTCGCGGCGGGAGATCGAGACCTGGGCCCGCCGCATCTCCCAGTGGCGGCGGAACACGGAGATCCACATGTACTTCAACAACGATTGGGAGGGGTACGCGCTGCGCAATGCGAGGCTGCTCAAGGACCTCCTCAGGGTCTGAGCGGCACTAGCGCCGGCGCCAGTTGCCGCCGAGCAGCTTGCCGAGCCGGCCCGCACGGCGCGGAGCGAACTCCGGGGCGGCGCGCTCCGGTGGGGGCAGCTGAGCCGCCGTGGCCGAGTCGATCGTCAGACGAACCGCCCGCTCGGCGGTGCGAGCCACCTCCGGCGCGTCGACGAAGCGAAGCTCGCCCTGGGTGTTCTCGATGACGAATCCGTCCAGGATGCGCTCCCGGTAGTTGTCGACCACCTCGTCGATGATGCCGACCTGCTGGGCGTCGGCCGCGTAGACCGGCGTGCCGCGCTTCACGGCCGCGTAGTGGATCGGATAGCCGTCGTCGTCTGCCACGCGATGAAATATAGAAGCGACCGAGGATCGGCCTAGCTGAGCCGCTCTCGAACCGCCGGCTCGTCCAGGAAGTCCGCGATCACGCGGGAGAGGCGCCCGCCCTGCCAGGCGAGCGGCGACTTCCCCTTCTCCTCGCTGACCAGCCGGGCCCGCGGCAGCCGCTCCGCCCACTCCTCGGCGATCGCGTACGGATGTCCCGGATCGGCCTCGTCGTAGCTGGCGACGACGAGCGCGGGCACGTCGAGCGCCTCGAGCTCCGCGAGGCCCTCGAAGGGCAGCGACCTCGGGACCTCTCGCAGAGCGATGGCAAGCGCCTCGGGATGGCGGTGCAGCTGCATCCGCTCGCGTGTGATCCGGAGGGCCGTCTCGGTCCAGTCGGGATCGGTCTCGAGACTGGCCTCGTAGGCCTGCATGAACCCCTCGAGCCCGCCCCCCTCCAGCCCGTCAGCAAGCCCGTCCCAGTAGGCGAGTGTCTCCTCGGTCGCCGGCAGGCCGAGCGTCACCGGGCCCTCGAGGACCAGTGCCGCCACCTCGCCCGGGTGGTCGAGCGCGTACGAGGTCGCCGTATGGCAGCCCATCGAGTGCCCGACGAGCGCGGGCCCGCCAGTGCCGCGATCGGCGACGACGGCCCGCAGGTCGGAGGTCAGCTCGCCGTAGCCGTACCGGCCGTCCCCGGCCGGCGCGGACTCGCCGTGGCCGCGCGCGTCGTAGGAGATCTGGCGGTATCCCCGCCGCGCGAGGGCGAGGGAGCCGTGAAGCACGTACCGCCTGGTGGCCGTGATGCCGTGCAGGAGGACGACCGGGTCTCCCTCCCCCACCTCCTCGCCGCTCAGCGTCGTCCCCGAGGAGTCGAGCTCGAATGGGGTCTGCTCGAACTGCTGCGCCATCTCAGGGAAGAGCGGCCACGGCTCGCTCCAGGTCCCCGACGTCCTGGTAACGCAGGCCGAAGAGCGCGACGTGCCGGTAGCGCAGGATGCCCTCGCGGTCGACGAGGAAGATCGCCCGGCGGATGAAACCGCCCGGCCCCACCACGCCGTAGGACCGCGCGACCTTCTTGCCGGGATCGGAGAGCAGCGGCACCGTCAGCCCGTGCTGGTCCGCGAAGCGCTCGTGCGAGTCGACGGTCTGGGGCGAGATGCCCATCATCGGCACCCCGAGCGCCTCGATGCGGTCGCCGTCATCGCGGTACGAGCAGAACTGCCGGGTGCAGACCGGCGTGAAGTCGCCTGGGTAGAAGGCGAGGATCACGCCGGTCTCCGCGAAGTCCGTGAGCCGGTAGGGGCGCGAGCCCGTGCCCTCGAGCTCGAAGTCCGGTGCCTTGTCACCCACCTTGGGCTTCGCCATCAGCCCCGCCTCACCGTGACGGCCCTGATCAGGACCGGCGCCTTCGGCGTGCCCCTCGGCCCGGGCGTGCCGAGCTTCTCGATCCGCTGGACCACGTCGAGGCCGCTCACGACCTGGCCGACCAGCGCGTAGTCCGGGGTCAATCCCGCGTCGGCGGCCGTCACCACGAAGAACTGGCTCCCGGAGCGTCCCGGCGGGTCGACCGGGCTCTTGGCCATGGCCACGGTCCCTCGCGTGTAGGAGAGGCCGCTGGGCGGCGTCTCGTCGACGAAGTAGCCGGGACCACCGGTGCCCGTGCCGGTCGGATCTCCGCCCTGGATGACGAATCCGGGGACAATCCGATGAAAGGTCGTCTCGTTGTAGACGCCGTGCCGCGCGAGGTAGGCGAAGGACGCCGTCGTCTTCGGCGCTCTCACGCTGTCGAGGGCGATCTCAAAGTCGCCGCAGCTGGTGACCACGGTCGCGGTGGCGGGCCCGCTCAGGCTCCCGGTCGGACGGGCCAGGTGGACCTGCTTCGCGGGCGGCTGCGAGACCTTGGCGCAACCCGCGGGCAGGGCGACGCTCGATGTCTCTCCTCCTCCTCCACCTCCGCAACCCGCCAGCAGAGCGATCGCCGGCAGAGCCGCAAGCGCTGTCCGCCCCGCTCTCAAGCGCCGAAGCCTACTCGCGGGGCCTGCGATGATCGGCCCCGTGGCGACCGGCACGGATCCCGCACCCCCGAGCAGGCGAAACCGCCTGGCCGGCCGAGCGATCAACGGCCTCGTTGCGCACGCGCCCTTCGCCTGGCCGCTGCTCCGCGGCATCAGCCACCGCTACTGGGAGGGCCGGGCGGCGAACTGGGGTCAGCGCGTCGATAGCTCTGGACCCGTTCACCTCGCCCCGCTCGCGGCCGCCCTGCTGCACGTGCGGCCCGAGCCGGAGCGAGCGCTCGACATCGGCACCGGGCTCGGCGACGGGGCGCTGCTGGTCGCCCGCGAGTTCCCCCACGCCAGGGTTCGCGGCGTGGACCTCTCCGAGGAGATGGTTCGCAGGGCGCAGGGCCGGATCGGGCTCGATCCCGACGGGCGGGTCGCCTTCAAGGTCGGGGACGCCTCCCATCTTCCCTTTGACGAAGACTCCTTCGACCTGGTCACCCAGCTCAACGTGCCTCCCTTCTTCGGCGAGATCGCGCGCGTGCTTCGCCCGGGCGGGTTCGCGGTCGTCGCGGCGACCTGGGGCGAGCGCACCCCCTTCTACACGCCCGACTCCGTGTTGGCGCGCGGCTTCCGCAAGGCCGGGCTTGCCGAGGTCGAGCGCGGCCAGGCGGCCGAAGGTACGTATTTCGTCGCCCGCCGCGCCGCCTGAGCGCCCTCCCAATAGATTCACCGGATCAGCCCGGAACGCCGCCACCTGCTGCTGGTCAACCCGCATTCCGCGAGCGGGCGCGCCCTGAAGCTCCTGCCCGAGGTGGAGCGTGAGCTCGCCGTGCGGGAGGTCGCCTATCGGGTGGTCAGAACGGAGAGCCTGGAGCACGGCGTCAGCGAGGCCAGGGCCGCCGCCGAGGCGGGCGAGATCCCGGTGGTGATGAGCGGAGACGGCCTGATCGGCGCCATCGGCGGCGCACTGGCGCAGACGACCGCGACCATGGGGATCCTTCCCGGCGGCCGCGGCAACGATCTCGCCCGGGTGCTCGGCATCCCGAAGGAACCCTCCGAATCGGTCGCGGTACTCGCCGAGGGAAACGTTCGCGAGATCGATGTCGGTGAGGCGAACGGAAAGCGGTTTCTCTGCATCGCCTCCTGTGGCTTCGACTCGGACGCGAATCGCATCGCGAACGAGGCCACCTTCATCCGCGGGAACCTCGTCTACGCGTACGCGGCGTTCAGGACGCTGGCCGCCTGGAGGCCGGCTTCGTTCCGAGTCGTCCTCGACGGCGGCGAGCCATTCGAGTTCGCCGGCTACTCCGTCGCGGTCGGCAATAGCCAGGCGTACGGCGGAGGGATGTTCATCGCGCCGCACGCGCAGCTCGACGACGGGCTGCTGGACGTGATCACCGTCAGTGACGTGAGCAAGCTTCGCTACATCAGAGGACTGCCGAAGGTGTTCAAGGGCGAGCATCTCGAGAACGAGGAGGTCAGGGAGATGCGCGGCGCGACCGTCGAGATCAGCGCCGACCGGGACTTTGCGGTCTACGCCGACGGCGAGCACCTCACCGACCTTCCGGCGACGATCCGCACGCTCGAGCGCGCCCTCCGGGTGATCGCGCCGGCGCCGCCCGCCTAACCTGGCCAGGCAATGAGCGCTCTCTTCGAGGCGAAGCGCCGGGTTGCCCGCGGCATCGGCGCGCTCAGCCGGCGCAGCGGCCGTGGTGGTGGGACCACCCTGCCCGGCCGCGTCCTGGTCCGGATGGCGCCGGACGCCATCGAACGACTGGCGTCAGGGCTCGAACACGGCTCCATCGTCGTGAGCTCGACGAATGGCAAGACGACGACGGCCGGCATGATCGCCGGGATCCTCGAGGCCGCGGGGCGCGATCCGGTCCACAACCGGGCCGGGTCGAACATGCACTGGGGCGTGGCCACCGCGCTTCTCGAGCAGTCGGGTGAGGAGGGCCTCTTTGAGCTCGACGAGGCTTGGCTGCCTCGCGTCGCCCCGAGCCTACGGCCGCGCCTCCTGGTCCTCGGCAACCTCTTTCGCGATCAGCTCGACCGCTACGGCGAGCTGGAGCGGCTCGCCGACGAATGGGCGCTGCTGGTGGCCTCGCTGGAGGGATCGTGCGAGTTCGCCCTGAACGCGGACGACCCCCTGATCGCCGACCTCGGTCGCGACCACGAGCTACGCCGCCGCCCCGGCGTCACCTACTTCGGAATCGAGGACACGAGCCAGGCGCTCCCGGAGCTACAGCACGCCCATGACGCGAAGCACTGCCGGCGCTGCGGCGCCCCGTACTCGTACGAGCGGGCCTTCGTCGGGCATCTCGGGCACTACATCTGCCCCAATTGCCACGCCGACCGGCCGGCGCCCGACATCGCGGCGACCGAGATCGAGCTGCACGGCATCTCGGGGTCGCGGGTTCGGATCGTGACCCCGGAGGGCGAGCTGACGGTGGATCTCCCCCTCCCCGGCCTCTACAACGTCTACAACGCGCTGGCCGCCGTCGCGGCCGGGCTCCGCTCCGGCGTGTCCCTCGACCGGGTGCGCGAGGGGCTCGAGTCCATGCGCGCGGTGTTCGGCCGCGTCGAGACGATCGAGGTCTCGGGCAAGCCCGTCTCGATCCTGCTGATCAAGAACCCCGCCGGCGCCAACGAGGTGCTGCGGACGCTGACGCTCGAGTCCTCGAACGGCGGCATCGACCTCTGGCTCGCGCTCAACGACCGGATCGCCGACGGGCGAGACGTCTCCTGGATCTGGGACGCCGACTTCGAGCTGCTGGCCGGGGCGGTCCGCAGGGTCGTCTGCGCCGGCACCCGGGCGCCGGAGATGGCCCTGCGCCTCAAGTACGCGGGCTGGCCGGAGGAGGCGATCGAGGTCATGGGCCCGATCGAGGGCTCGCTGGACGCGGCCGTCACGGCCGCACCGGAGCGGCTCTTCGCCCTGCCCACCTACACGGCCCTGCTCGAGCTCCGCACGATGCTCGCCCGGCGGGGCCTCGCGGCGGACTACTGGCAATGACCTCACCCTCCGTCTGGCAGGAGGTGGAGTTCGGCTCCTACGGCGGGGACCTTCCCCTCTGGGTGGAGCTCGCCCGGGAAGCCAGGGGGCCCGTCGCCGAGCTCGGCGCCGGGGCGGGCCGGGTCTCCCTCCACCTGGCGGGACACGGGCACGAGGTGATCGCGATGGAGCGCGACCTGGACCTGATCCGAGAGCTCGAGCGGCTCGCGGAGGAGCGCGGAGTCTCGCTCTCCATCGTCGCAGCGGACCTCGGCTCCCCCGCCGAGGTCGCCCTGCCGGTCGCCCCGGCGCTGGTCATCGGACCCCTCCACGTCATCCAGGTCCTGGACACCGGGGCCCGCGGACCGCTGCTCGACCGCCTGCGCGAGGTGATGGCACCCGGCGGCACGCTCGCGCTCACCCTGGTCGACGAGTCCACCCTGCTCAGCGCCGGCACGGCGTCGACGCAGATCCTCCCCGACATGCGCGAGATCGACGGCTGGGTCTTCTCGAGCGAGCCCCTCTGGGTGCAGGTCGGCGATGACGCCCTCACTGTCCGCAGGCTGCGCGAGACCGTCTCACCCGAGGGGCACATGGAGCGCGACATCCACGACGAGATCCTCTACCGGATCCCCCCGGAGACGCTGGAGCGCGAGGGGGCCGACGCCGGGTTCCGTCCCGCGGGCAGGCGGCAGATCAGCTCGAGCGAGAGCGAGGCCGACTCAACGGCCGTGCTCCTGGAGGCCCCCGAATGAGCGCCGCCTCCGCCGAGCTCAGGCTGCTCGCCCTCTACCCGGAGCAGATGAACATCTACGCGGACCGCGGCAACATCCTCTTTCTCCAGCGCCGCTGTGAGTGGCGCAACATCCCGTTCCGCTACTCGGCATCGGGCCCCGGCGAGAGCTTCGATCCGGCCGACCACGACCTCATCTACATCGGGGGCGGACAGGACCGCGACCAGGTTCTCGTCGCCGAGGACATGCTGCGCTCAAAGCGCGACGCCATCGCCTCGGCCGTCGAAGACGGCGCAGCCCTCCTGGCCGTCTGCGGCGGGTACCAGCTGCTCGGCCACCGCTACCAGCTGGGCGACGAGTCGATCCCGGGACTCGGGGTCGCGGATCTCGAGACCGTGCGTGAAGAGGGTCCCCGCCTGATCGGCAACGTCTCCATCGAGGTGGACCTCGGCGGCGGCTCTCAGGTGCTCGCGGGATTCGAGAATCACGGCGGGCGCACCTTCCTGGGGCCCGACGCCGAGCCCCTCGGGCGTGTCATGCACGGGCACGGCAACAACGACCGGGACGGCATGGAGGGAACGAAGCGGCTGAACCTGATCGGGACCTACCTCCACGGTCCTCTGCTGCCCAAAAACGCCTGGCTTGCCGACCACCTGGTCGGCCTGGCGATCGAGCGCCGGACCGGGACCAGGCCCGACCTGGCCCCTCTGCCGGACGAGCTCGAGACAGCGTCGCACGAATCCGCTCTGCGCGCCGCGTCAACTGGATAGGATCCTCGCCATGGTCATCGTGCTGATCGTGATCGGGCTGCTGCTTCTCGCGGGCCTGATCTACGTCTTCGCCAGGAACAACATGGTCAGCCTCCGCAACCGCACGGAGGAGGCCTGGAGCGGCATCGACGTCCAGCTCAAGCGGCGGCACGACCTGATCCCGAACCTCGTCGAGTCGGTCAAGGGCTACGCGACCCACGAGCGCGAGACCTTCGAGAAGGTCACGCAGGCGCGCGCCGCAGCGATGCAGGCGAGCGGCCCCGCCGAGGCGAGCAAGGCCGAGAGCCAGCTCAGCTCGGCCCTGGGCGGCCTGCGCGTGGTCGCCGAGCAGTATCCGCAGCTGCGCGCGACCGAGAACTTCCAGCAGCTCCAGCGCCAGCTGTCGGAGCTCGAGGACGAGATCCAGGCGTCTCGCCGGATCTACAACTCGAACGTCCAGATGTACAACACCCGGATCCAGCAGTGGCCGTGGTCGATCATCGCCAACCAGGGCGGCTTCACCGCCAAGCCCTTCTTCGAGATCACCGACGCCGCCGACCGAGAGACCCCGCAGGTCTCCTTCAGCTGAGGGCCTAGAACCCGCTGGAGCCGAAGCCGCCCTCGCCACGGGCGGAGGTGTCGAGCGCGTCGGCCTGCATCGGGCTGGCGGTGGCGATGGGAACCAGCAGCAGCTGGGCGATCCGGTCACCCGGCTTGCACTGATAATCCATCGTCTGGTCGGTGTTGAGCAGCGCGATCCGGACCTCGCCCCGGTACCCCGGATCGATCAGTCCCGGCGAGTTGACCAGCGTGACGCCGTGCTTCAGCGCCAGCCCCGACCGGGGCAGCACGAGCCCCGCGAGCCCCTCGGGGACCGCCATCGCCAGGCCGGTGCCGACGCTCACCCTGGCCCCGGGAGGAATCCGGGCGGCCTCGGCCGCGTAGAGATCGAGGCCGGCGTCGCTGTCGTGCGCACGAGTCGGCATCGTCGCCTTCTCGCTCAGCTTGGTGAACCGAAGCTCCTCCATCGGGCCAAGCGTAGATACGGGTTCGGTCGGCAACTCGGCCACGATTCCCTCGAAAGGGTCGGCTCCGTTAGTCGCCGGAGGCTCGAACTCCGTTTCGAGATCCTCCTCGCGCTCGCCCGTTGACCGAAAGATCGGCGAAGCGATCGGCGAGGGCGGCAGGTAGTCGCGCGCGAACGAGAACCCCGTCCTCGCGATCTTCACGCTCGAGGTCACCAGCGATTTCGTGAAGCTCAGATAGACGCTCACCGGCGTCAAAGGGTACGAGCAACTCCACCTCGGTGAGTCCCGCGGTGATCGAGGAGGCGATCCGCGATCGCAGCTCCTCGAGCCCCTCCCCGGTCTCCGCGGAGACCTGGGCCGCGTCGGGATGACGGAGCCTGAGCTCACGGCGCTCCTCGGCGTCCAGGAGATCGACCTTGTTCATGACGAGCAGCCGGGGCGACTCCCCGGCCCCGATCTCGTCGAGCACGGCATCCGCGGCGGAGATCGAGTCCATTCGCTCCTCCTCGGGCCCCGAGCCATCTACGACATGGAGGATGAGATCGGCGAGAGCGGTCTCCTCGAGAGTCGCCTTGAAGGCCTCGACGAGCGCGTGGGGCAGCTTCCGGATGAAACCGACCGTATCGGTGAGCAAGAACCGGCGTCCATCGTGCGCGAACGCTCGCGTGGTCGGGTCCAGCGTGTGGAAGAGGCGCTCCCCCACGCCCACCCCGGCCCCGGTCAAGGCGTTCAGCAGCGTCGACTTGCCGGCGTTCGTGTAGCCGGCGAGCGCGACGGTCGGCATCACGGCACGCTCGCGCTCGGCCCTCATCACCGCGCGATTCCGCTCCAGGCGCTGCAGGCGGCGCCGCAGCGAGGTGATGCGGTCGCGCGCCAGGCGCCGGTCGGTCTCGATCTGCGACTCGCCCGGCCCTCTCGTCCCAATCCCGCCTCCGAGGCGCTCCAGGTGGGTCCAGAGGCCTCTCATGCGGGCGAGGTTGTACTCGAGCTGCGCCAGCTCGACCTGCAGCTTGCCCTCGGCGCTGTGGGCGTGGTCGGCGAAGATGTCCAGGATCACGGCGGTGCGGTCGATCACCGGCACACCGAGTGCCTGCTCGAGGTTCCGCTCCTGTCGCGGGACCAGCTCGTCGTCGACCGCCACCAGGTTCGCGTCGTCGAAGGCGATCTGCCGCTTCAGCTCCGTCAGCTTCCCGCGGCCCAGATAGCGATCGGGATCCGGCGCGGATCTCGCCTGGGTCATCCCCCCCGCCGTCGCGACACCTGCCGTGCGCAGCAGCTCCTTCAGCTCGGCCAGCGGATCGTCGCGGTGCTCGTCGTCTCGGACGACTCCGACAGCGATGGCGCGCTGGCGGGCGCGAGGGTTGCTGATGCCGGCGGAGCCGCTCTCGCGGTGGCTCTCCGACTGACGCCCGTTGCGGTTTCTCTGCACTGATCAGATGTTAGGCGCCGCTCAGGGCTGCCCGCATGCGATCGGCGCCACCGGGAGCCTGGTCAGGCCGATGTCGCTGACGAACGGCAGGGCCCCCGCGGCACAGGCGTTCGCCACGGCCTCCTGAGCGCCCGGCACATCGCCTGGGGCGGTGTAGTCGGTCGCCGTCACGAGCAGTCCGCGAGCGGCGATCCTGATCAGGGCAGCCTGCGCCTGAGCAACCTCACGCGCCGGCTGGTGGGCGTAGCGGCGCCGTTTGAAGCTGTACGTCCAGGTCACGTCCTCCCGGTTCCACCCGTCGTAGTACCGCAGCAAAGGGCCGATCGACGCGTCGCCGTTCTGCGCGAACAGAAGGCCCCCGCGGGCGTGGACGAGGGCCGCGAGAGATCTCACCAGGCGCCTCATTCCGGGCCGCTCCCGCTTGTGCGTCTCGACCATGTCGGTGTTGTCGAGAAACAGGCCGTCGAAGCCGCCTCGCAGCAACCGAGGCGCGATGCGACCGGCGATGACGCGCCGGAACCCACGGGCGTCCACGTCCGCATAGGTCTCCCCGAACTGCTTGAAGCGGTCGTTCAGCCCATACCGCTTCAGCTTCGGATACCAGGAGCGGAATGGCTCGTTCGTGCCGACACTCAGGTAGCCGAGCACGATCGCGCCTCCCTGATGAAGCCTCGCGACGCTCGCCGGCTTCGTCAGCTCACCGTCGACGACCACGAGGTCGTAGTGGGAGAGCGAGTCGAGCACGGCCGGATCGTTCGCATCGACGCCGAGGCCGAAGGCGAAGTCGTGCACCCCCGCAAGACGCGGATCCGCCGGCACCGCGTGTGCCGGCGCCACGGACAGCAACCCGGCCGCGAGCAACACCAGGAGCGCCGCGCATCTGTGCCACATGCCTCGAAGGCTAGGGCGCGGTCCGAGCCGCAAGGGCGCGCGAGGGGACCATCGGCAGCAGCGCCGCGGCACCGATGACCGCCACGAAGGCCAGGGAGCGCCCGATCACCGCGAGGGCGTCGGAGCCCATCGGATCACCGAAGACGACGATCCCGCCGGCAATGGCGCCGAGGGTCGCGGCAGCCGAGAAGGCGACGATCACGGCGACGGGCTCGCCGATCTGAAGGCCTCGCCCGAGGGCCAGGAACGCACCGATGCCACCGAGAATGGCGGTGAAGGTCCAGGGGCTGAGCAGGCTCAGGGGCTGTGCGGGAACGAGCTCGGATAGCGCCTTCAGCGAGACGTCGGAGACGCCGAGGAGGATGCCGGCGGCTACGGCGAGGAGCACGGCGCCGTGGGAGCTGCGGCGGCTGGAGGTCAGCATGAGCATGCCGCCGAGGGTCAGCAACCCGGTCTGGAAGCCGAGCATCGTCACCGGGTCGAAGCCGCTCTCCGCGCGAGCATGGCCCGCGGTCAGCGCCAGAAACGCGAGACCAATGCCGCAGAGGGCCATTCCTGCCATCTCCCGCCTGCTCACCGCGATGCCGAACCAGCGGCGGGCGGGAATGGCGAGCATTGCCAGGCCGCCCGCGATCGTCGCCTGGACCAGCGACAGCGGAGCCATCGAGAGCGCCGCGACGTGCAGGCACCAGGCACAGAAGGCGAGGGCGAAGCCGATCGCCCACCAGCGAGAGCGAAAGAGGGCCGACGCGCTCCGCAGCGGGTTGCGCATCGCCACGTCGGGCGCGTTCACCGCGCCGCGGTGCTTGCACAGCAACGCCACGCCCGAGATCAGGGCGCAGCCCAAAGCGAGTATCACTCCGATTTCGCTCATTGAGAAGGGGTCGGCGGGACAGGTTGCCGCCTTTAGCTGAGGCGCCGATAAAGGCCGATTCGCCCCCGGCTCAGAGAATCCCGCCTACCCCACCGTAGGGATCCCGACCCGCCAGTGCGCCATCAGGGGGTCAAGTGCGACTTGAGCCTCTGTACCGCCTCGCGGAGCAGCTCGTCGGGCGTGGTCAGCGAGATCCGGAAGAAGCCCTCGCCGCTCGGCCCGTACATCGAGCCCGGCGAGACCACGACCGCGGCCTCCTCCAGCACGAGCTCGGCGAAGGAGGTGGAGGTATGGCCATCCGGCACCGGCGCCCAGATGTAGATCGTCCCCTTCGGGCTCTGCACCTCGACCCCGATCGCATCCAGCGCCTCGACCACGAGGTCGCGCCGGCGCTCGTAGATCCGGCACATCTCCTCGACCTCCTTGCGCGCGCCGCGCAGGGCGGCTGCGCCCGCTAGCTGGACCGCCTCGAAGAGACCCGAGTCGACGTTCGTCTTCAGGCGCCAGTAGGTCTTGATCGCCTCGGGATTGCCGAGGATCGCCGCACAACGCCAGCCGGTCATGTTGTAGCCCTTGGAGAGCGAGAAGACCTCGACTCCGACCTCCTTCGCGCCGGGCGTCGCCAGGAAGCTGGGAGCGACATATCCGTCGTAGGTCGTCTCGGAGTACGCGTTGTCGTGGACGACGAGGATCTCATGTCGCTGCGCCAGCTCCACCACCCGCTCGAAGAACCCGTCCGGGACGACGGCGCCTGTGGGGTTGTTCGGATAGTTGATGAAGAGCAGGCGCGCGGCCTCGAGCTTCTCTGCGGGAATCGAGTCCAGGTCGGGCGCGAAGCCAAGGTCCGGCCGGAGCGGAAGCAGGAAGGCCTCGGCGCCGGCGAGCACCGGGCCTCCCGTGTACACCGGGTAGCCGGGGTCGGAGGCGAGCGCGACGTCGCCGGGGTCGAGGAACGCGAAGCAGAGGTTGTAGATGCACTCCTTTGCTCCGATGGCGGGGATCACCTCGTTGACGGCGTCGATCTCGACGCCGAAGCGCTGCAGGTAGAAGTCGGCGAAGGCCTCCCGGAACTCCGCGCGGCCGCGGTTGCTCGGGTACTTCTGCGCGGAGGGGTCGCCGACCGCCTCCCGCATCGCCTCGACGACGTAGCGGAAGGTCGGTGTGTCGGGATCGCCGATCCCGAGGCTGATCACGTCGATGCCCTCGTCGCGCTTCGCCTCGATCCGCCGCTCGAGCTCGGCGAACATGTAGGGGGGCATGGCCTCGAGTCGCTGGGACGGGGCGGCCAGGCCTCTCTTCTTGACGGGTGCTGCCATCGGATCCGGAAGACTAGGGACATGGCGAGTTGGAGCGAGGTGGAGACGGAGGCATCCGAGCTGGCCACGCTCGCGCGCCGGACCCTCGATTCCCACAACCCGCCCGATCACATGCTGATCGACGCCCGGCACGAGGGCCACGGCACGAGCCGGAAGCGGCGCTAGCCGAGCCCGTCTAGGGCGCGGACGAATTCCGGCGTCAGCTCCCCGGCGTAGACGGGCTCGGCCCAGCCGGTGAGCCGGACGGACAGGCCCTCGCCGATCTCGACCCGAAGCTCGCCGCCATCGAGCTCGACCGTGAGCCCGGCCGGCGCTCCCGCCAGGTGAGCCGCCACCGCCGCCCCGGACGCACCTGTGCCTGACGAGAGCGTCTCCCCCACGCCGCGCTCGAAGATCCGAGCGCGCACCCGCTCGCCCTCGGCGCGAAAGAAACTCACGTTCGTGCGGTTCGGGAAGAGCACGCTGTTCTCGATCTCCGGACCGATAGCCGGCAGGTCGAGCGACTCGAGCTCGTCGCCGACCGCGATCGCGCACTGTGGGTTGCCGATCGACACGTGCTGGAAGGACCAGGTTCTGCCGCCGGCCTCGAGCTCCCCGCGGCCGTTCTCTCCCCCCGAGGGGAAGTCCGATGACGTGGTGCTCGCCCCACCCATCTCGAGCGTGCACTCGCGCTCGGAGCGGATCGTCGGGGTGATCGGACCCGCCTTGGTCAGGATCGTGAACTCGTCGGCATCGGTCCAGCCTGAGCGCCGCAGGTACATGACGGCCTCACGAGCGCCGTTCCCAGAGAGCTCGGCCTCCGAGCCGTCGGGGTTGAAGATGCGCAGCTCGGCGACGTATGCGGGGTCCTCGACCGGCGCCAGCAGAAGCACCCCGTCGGATCCTGCTCCGAAGTGCGGGTCGCAGATGCGCCTGACGCGCGCCTCCGTCAGCTCCCAGGGAAGCGCCGCCGCCTCGACGATCAGGTAGTCGTTGCCGAGCGCCTGCCACTTCTCGAATTTCATCCCGCGCCCAGTCTCTCCGCGATCTCAGCCGCCACGCCCCCATCATCGCGATCCGTGCGGTCGATCAGCTCCACCCCCTCCATACGGCGCATCCAGGTGAGCTGCCGGCGCGCGTATGAGCGGTGGGCGGCCTTGATCTGATCGATCGTCTCCGCCGAGGGCGCCGCATCGATGTCCGCGACCAGCTGCTCGAAACCAAGCGCCGCACGAGCGGTTCGCGAGGGACCCGCCTCGAGCGCCGCCCGCGCCTCCTCGGCCGCCCCGGCGGCGATCATCTCGTCGACGCGGTGCCCGATCCGCTCCGCGAGCCGCTCCCGGTCCATGGTCAGGCCAACGAGCAGCGTCGGATGACGGAGATCGGCGGTCCACATCCCCTCGCTTCCGCCCGCCGCCTCGATCCCCGCGCGCGCCAGCTCGGTCAGCCTCGCCACTCGCTTGCGGTCGTTCGGACCGACGTTCTCCGCCAGAGTCGGATCGAGCTCCCCGTGCAGGGCCTCCGCGCCGCGCTCGGCTATCTCGCTCTCGACCTCGTCGCGGATCTCCTGCGGCACGGGCGGCCGCAGATCAAGTTCGGCCAGGGCCGCCCGCAGGTACAGGCCCGTGCCGCCCACCACGATCGGCCTGCGGCCCTCGGCCAGCAATGCATCGATCTCCCGGTGCGCGGCCTCCGCATAGCGGCCGGCGCTGAACTCCTCGCCCGGCTCGACGAAGGAGAGGAGCCGGTGCTCGAGGCGCTCGCGCTCCCCCGCGCTCGCCGCACCGCTGAGAGTCTCGAGGCCGCGGTAGACCTGGATCGAGTCGCAGTTGACAGCGACGGGATCCTCGCCGCGCTCGCGGAGCAGCCCGGCGACCTCGAGGGAGACGCCCGTCTTCCCGACGGCCGTCGGGCCGAACAGGGCGAGGATCCTCAAGCCGCTCGGCTGAGCAGGCGCTCCTGCCCCGAGAGCGTCGTCGAGGTCGCGCCGGTGATCTCGACGTCCACCAGCTCGCCCGGGGCGCCCGTGCCATCGAAGTTGACCGTCTTGTTGTGCCGCGTGCGGCCGCGCAGCCTGGTGGGATCGGTGCGGCTCGGGCCCTCGACCAGAACCTCCATCGAGCGCCCGACGAAGCGCTCGGCGCGCTCTCGCGCCCTCCGCTGCACCAGCTCCACGAGGCGTCCCATCCGCTCGCGCTTGGTCGCATGCGGCAGCTGGTCCTCGAACCCGGCCGCCTCGGTGCCTCGGCGCGGCGAGAAGATGAAGGTGAAGGCACCGTCGTAGCCGACCTCGTCGACCACCTCGAGCGTCTGCTCGAAGTCCTCCTCGGTCTCGCCCGGGAAGCCGACGATGATGTCGGTGGTGATCGCGCAGTCGGGGACGTGCTCACGGATCAGGGCGACCCGGTCCATATAGCGCTCGCGGCCGTAGGTGCGCCGCATGCGCTTGAGCACCGGCGACGAGCCGGACTGCAGCGGCAGGTGGATGTGCTCGCAGAGAGAAGGCAGCTCGGCGTGAGCGCGGATCACGTCCTCCTTCATGTCCTTCGGATGCGGGCTCGTGTAGCGGATCCGGTCGACCCCCGGGATCGCGTCGACCCGCCCGAGCAGCTCGGCGAAGCTGATCCGCGACTCCCCGGGCAGGTCGCGGCCATAGCTGTTCACGTTCTGGCCGAGCAGAGTGATCTCGTCGACCCCGTCGCCGGCCAGCCGCTCAACCTCCGCGATCAGCTCGGCCGGGTCGCGGCTCGCCTCCCGGCCGCGCACCGAGGGGACGATGCAGTACGAGCAGACGCAGTTGCAGCCCTGTGAGATCTGCACCCAGGCCTGGAACTCGCGGGCGCGCTTCATCGGCAGGTGGCCCGAGACGTCCTCGAACTCGAAGTAGCCCTGCGCCGTGAGCGAGTCCGAGGTCAGAAACTCGGCCAGGCGGTGGATCTGCCCTGGGCCGAAGGCGACGTCGACGAACGGGAAGCGGCGAAAGACCTCGTCCTTCACGGACTGGGCCCAGCAGCCCCCCACCCCCACGACGCGCGCCGGATCCTCGGACTTGAGCCTCTTCGCCTCCCCCAGGTGGGCGATGAAGCGGTTGTCCGCGGACTCGCGGATCGAGCAGGTGTTGAAGAGGATCAGGTCGGCCCCGTCGCGATCGGGCGCCTCCGTGTAGCCGAGCGAGTCGAGCATGCCCTTCATCCGCTCGGAATCGTGCTCGTTCATCTGGCAGCCGAAGGTGGTGACGTGGTAGGTGCGCATGGCGGTCAATGTAGCGGCGCCCCGGCTACTTCGAGGTCGAGTTGACGATCTGCTGGATCCGGCTGTGCGAGAGGCCGAGCACCCGCGCGACCTCCCGGTAGCTGCCGCCCTCCGCGACGGCGTCCCGGATCGTCCGGTCGCGCTCCAGCCGCACGCGAGCGACGTCCTCATCGATCCGGCGCATCGCCCGCCGGTACTCGAGCCCCACCCTGACGCGGTCGACCCAGACCCGGCCGCGGGCCCGCTCGAAGGCGGTGTGCGCCTCCCGGAGGCGCTTCGCCTCGAGGTCGGCGATCATCGGCTCTGTATAGCACCCATTCAAGGGGCTATACGGACACAGGTCTAGGGGTTGTTGCCCTTGGGCCCGGCGTTGGTGTTGCTCTGCAGGACCGTGAGATCGCCCTGCATCCCGGCCTCGCGATGCCCGGGAACGGTGCAGTAGAAGACGTACTTGCCTGGAGCGAGATTCGTGAGCGTGACGGTCTGCTTGCCGGCAGTGAACGGCTGAACCTGCCCAAGCACGTTGCCGTTCGCCGTCGCCACGGCGATGCTGTGAGGCACCTGCGACGGGTTGTCGTAGGTGATCGCCACGTTGCCGGGCTGCGCCTGCAGCCCGTTCGGCTGGTAGACCAGGCCGCCGTCGGCGGGCGACGAAACACTCAGGTCGGTGGTCTTCCCGGCCGGCGTCGTCGTGGTGGTGCCCTGCTCCTGGGCGAGCTTGTCGTTCCGCTTGTTCTGCTCATCCACGGACTTGACGATCGCGAATGCCATCGTGGTCCCCACGACGAGGGCGAAGAGCGCGATCACGCCGAGCAGGACGCCGCGGCTGGGCGGGAACGACTCGCCCCTGCGGATCCCGATGAACGAGATCGCCAGCGCCGCGAACACGAGCACACCGCCTATGACGAAGAAGAAATTGCCGTCCACTGGGCGCGGATCCTACCCGTCGAGGCTCACGCCGCGTCGGCGAGCCGGCCGACTTTGCGAACCGCGTCGTAGGCGAGCTCCAGGGGATACCCGCGTCTGACCAGCAGCCCCAGGGCGCGCTCGCGCTCCCGCTCGTCGGCGCAGGACATGCCACGGTCGCCGAGCAACGACACCGCCCGTTCGAGCTGGGCGTCCGCGTCCTCGCTCCCGAGGGCCGACTCGATGTGTCCGCGCGCCACGCCACGGCTCTCGAGAGCGGCCGAGATCCGGTCCGGCCCCCAGCCGGCCAGCGCCCGCTTGTCCTCCGCGTAGCGGCGCGCGAAGCTCGCGTCGTCGATCGCCCCCGCCTCCATCAGCAGCGCGAGCACCTCCTCGATCTCCGCGTCGGCGACCTCGCGCTCGGCCAGCCAGGCACCGCAATTCGAACTCGGTGCGCTCCCTGTAGCTCAGCGCCTTGAGCGCCAAGTTGTATGGGTCATCCGGCTTCGCCATCAGTCGGGAGCGCTGCGGCCGCAAGCCTAAGTCGCTTCGGGCTTCGCCCTACGCTCCAAAGTGCAGCGGCCTTGCGCTCCCTACGCCGCCTTCTTCTCGGGCTTCTTCGCCTCGGGCTTCTTCGCGTCCGCCTTGTCGCCTTCGGCCTGCTCGTCAGGTACCGCCTTGACCTCCGGCTTGCCGTTCTGCTCCGGCTTCTCGGCCTCGGCGTCCTCGCCGATCCCGAGCTTGGCGTAGAGCTTCTTCTCCACCTCAGCACCCAGCTCCGGGTTGTCGCGCAGGAACTCCTTGGTGTTGTTGCGCCCCTGGCCGAGCCGCGTCTCGCCGTAGGAGAAGAACGAGCCCGACTTCTGGATCAGGTCGTGCTCGAGCGCCATGTCGAGCAGGCCGCCCTCCTTGGAGATGCCGACGCCGTACTCGATGTCGAACTCGGCCTGGCGGAACGGCGGCGCGACCTTGTTCTTGACGACCTTGACTCGCACCCGGTTGCCGACCGCCTCGGTGCCCTCCTTGAGGGTCTCGATGCGGCGGATGTCGAGCCTCTGCGAGGAATAGAACTTGAGCGCACGGCCGCCCGGCTGGGTCTCCGGGGAGCCGAACATGACGCCGATCTTCTCGCGGATCTGGTTGGTGAACAGGCAGATCGTGTTGGCGCGGTTCAGGTTGCCGGCCAGCTTGCGAAGCGCCTGGGACATCAGGCGGGCCTGGAGGCCGACGTGGGAATCGCCCATCTGCCCCTCGAGCTCGACCCGCGGGGTGAGCGCGGCGACCGAGTCCACGGCGACGACGTCGACGGCGCCGGAGCGCACCAGCACGTCGACGATCTCGAGCGCCTGCTCGCCGTAGTCGGGCTGGGAGATCATCAGCTCGTCGGTGTTGACGCCGATCCTCCGCGCGTAGACGGGGTCCAGCGCGTGCTCGGTGTCGACGAACGCGCAGACGCCTCCGCGAGCCTGGGCCTCGGCGATGATGTGGTAGACGAGCGTGGTCTTGCCGGAGGACTCCGGGCCGAAGATCTCGACGATGCGGCCCCGCGGCACCCCGCCGACGCCGAGGGCGATGTCGAGCGGCAGCGCGCCGGTGGAGATCGACTCCACGTTGAGCGCGCCCATGTCCCCGAGCTTCATCAGGGCGCCCTGCCCGAACTCCTTCTCGATCTGCGTGACGGCCGCGTTCAGCGCCTGATCGCGCGCCTTCGCCTCCTTCTCGCCGGGGTCTCTCAAGTTGGGCTTCTGATCTGCCATCTCACTCACCTCTCTGTCTCTTGGTCATCGTGGGCGGTCGGAAGCTCCAACTCGGCCAACGCCTCGTACTCCGCACCGGTCCTGCGCAGGTGGGATTTGAAGAGCACCAGACGAGTCGGACGGAAGAACCGGAACATATGTTCGGGTAGTGAATGCGGGGGGTTTCGGATCAGGGCGGGCTTCCGGCTCCCCCGCGCCTCCGGCTTGACCCGCGCGACCGTCACGTGCGGCCAGAACGCCCGCTTCTCCGCCTCGTGGAAGCCGGCGGCGTCAAGGCGCCCCTCCACCCCGGCCTGCAGCTCCACCGTCTCCTCCGAGCTCGCGCCCAGCGCGATCAGCCGCGGGCGCTTGCCCGGCGGGATCCCGACCGGGCCGGAGAGCAGCTCGACGGCCGGAGCCTCCGCACCGGTCGCGAAAGCGGTCTTGGCGATCGCCTTGACGTCCTTCTCGGCCTGGTAGCCGAGGAAGACCAGCGTGATGTGCAGCGCCTCGGGCCTCACGATCCGAAGAGCGGGGTCGGCCAGCGCGGCCTGCTGCCAGTCGACCACGCCGGTGCGCACGTCCTGCGGCAGATCGAGGGCGACGAACAGGCGAGCCCGCGGACTCTTGAGCCTCTCCTTGGCCACGCCCGAACGCTAATCACCGATCCGGCCGAAATCCCGTGTCTCGACACATCACCGATGGATGAGTGGGCTGCTTCGCTTTCTCTCCCCGCGGGTGCGGGCTTCTACGGTTGCCTGCAAACGAGGTACAGGGGAGAGTCCGCCGCGCGAGTACCCCACCAACCGTGACGGGGGTTCGCATCGGGAGATGGGGATACGCAAGATCTGGAGGAGCAACGTGGAAGCTCGATTTCGTTTCATCGTGATGGCGGTCGGCGCGACGCTGATCGTCGGATTGGCTGTCGGTTGCGGCAGTAGCAGCAGCACCACGTCAACCACCGCCCTTTCCAAGAGTTCATATCTCGCGAAGGCGAACGCGATCTGCAAGGCCGGCGATGAGAAGCAGCAAGCCGCCCAGACGGCGCTCGGCAAGAACCCGAGCCAGGCGCAAGTGACGGCCTACGTGACCGGCACACAGGTCCCGAACATCCAGTCCCAAATCGACCAGGTCAAGGCTCTCGGTGCACCCTCAGGCGATGAGGCGGTGGTCAACAAGTACCTCGCGACGGCTCAGGCCGACCTGAACAAGATCAAGAGCGACCCTTCGCTCGCCTACAACGGCAAGACCGACCCATTCGCGGATTTCGCGGCGATCGCCCACCCCTACGGGCTGACCGGTTGCGCTCCCAACAGCTAGGGCGATCAGAAGAAAACTGAGCACCAACCGGGGCCTAAGCGGCCCCGGTTGGTCTCGCCGTGAGGCGAACGGCCGGGACTAGTCCCCCGTCGGCGCCGGCGAGATCTCCCCCCGCCCCGCGACCTGCAGGTTCGCCGGCAGCGTCGCGCCCCAGCGGTTCGCCAGAACCTGCAACCTCGTGCGCCAGGCGATGATCGCCGCGCGCTGCTCGTTCTGGAAATGCGGCAGCTCGTCGAAGGAGCGGTCCTTGAGCGCCGCCGTCAGCGCGCTCAGGTAGGTGTCCTGGAGGACGAAGGTGTGCGCGTAGGCGTCCTGGCTCGCCTGCATCTCGTCGGGCACGGGCTCCACCTCCGCGATCTTCACCACGTAGGCGGCGGTCCCGCGCTCGATCCGCCCCATGCGCCGCATCGCCTGCGTCGCGCTCAGGTCGCCGCCGTTGTACCCCTCGAGGATCGGATCCGCCTTGTCGAGCAGCTCGTTGATTCCGAGCCGGATCGGCTGGACCGCGGCCACATAGTCCTCCAGCGCCTGGCGACGGTCTTCGTTGCTGGTGTCCGCGCCACACCCGGCGAGGAGGACCGCACCGGCCAGGATCAGGAGCGCGAACAGCCTCACCGCGGCGGCTCCCGCCCCTCCAGCAGATAGCGGACCAGGTGCATGGCGACGACGACGGAGCGCTCCCGCACGTCGTTGCGAGCGCCGGGAAGCACGATGTCCCGCGGCAGCTTCTGGCCGTCCGCCGTCTTGGCGCAGAAGCAGACGTAGCCGACCGGCTTCTCCTCGCTCCCGCCATCGGGCCCCGCCACGCCCGTCGTGGAACAGGCCACATCGGCACCGAAGCGAGCCAGGGCCCCGTCCGCCATCGCCTCGGCAACCTCAGGTGAGGCGGCCCCGTGCTTCTCGATCAGCTTGGGGTCGACCCCGAGCAGCTCCGCCTTGGACTCGTTCGAGTAAGAGACCACCCCGCCCGCGAACCACGCGGACGATCCAGGCTGCAGCGTCAGGCGCGCCGCCAGCAGCCCCCCGCTCTCCGATTCGGCCACGGCGATCGTCCGGTCGCCGAGCAGCCGGAAGACGACCTCCTCGATCGACTCGCCGGTCTCCGTGTAGGTGAAGCGCCCGAGCTTCTGCTGGAGACCCGCGCGGAGCCCCTCGGCCGCCTCGGCAGAGTCCTCCCGATGCCGCACGTCGGTGACCAGCTCCCCTCCGCGCAGGCAGGTGGTGACCTCGAGCTGGTCGAGGGCGACGCCCTCGTCCTCGATCTCCCGCAGCGCCATGGCGAGCTCGGACTCCGGGATGCCGAACATCCGGATGGACATGTTCCGGAAGGGCTCGGCCCGGCTCAGCACCTCCTGTGCCGGTCCAGCCGCCAGGGCGCGCGGCCACATCTCCTGAAGCTCGCGTGGCGGGCCCGGCAGGACGACCACGATCTGCCCGTCGGCGGGCACGACCAGGCCGGGCGCCGTCCCTGCGGGATCGATCGCCACCGCTCCCTCCGGCACCATCGCCTGCTTGCGATTGGCCTCGCGGACCGCCTCGGGGTCGAACCGAAGCCGCCGCGCGTAGCGGGAGATGATGTCGGCGATCTTCTGCTCCATCTCCTCGTCGAGGACCAGCTCCCGCCCGGCGAACCGCCCCACGACCTCGGCGGTCAGATCGTCCGCCGTCGGCCCGAGGCCGCCACTGGTGAAGATCAGATCGAGCCCCGCGTCGCGCATCTGCCGCAGGGCGCTCTCGAGGTCCTCGGGCCGGTCCCCGACCACCCTGATCTCCGCGACCTCGACGCCCAGGTCGGCCAGCTGCTCGGACATCCACGGCCCGTTGCGGTCCGTGACGTAGCCGCTCAGCACCTCGGTGCCGGTGACGAGGATTCCCGCGCGAACGCTCACACGGGCATTCTCCCTGAGCGCCCGCCTCTACTCGTCGCCGGGCGCCGCAACCGGCTCGGGCTGGCTCTCGCCGGCCGGCGCCGGAGCCTCGCCGCCGCCCAGCACCCGCGGCAGGTCGGCCATCGAGACGAGCACCTGGCGGGGCTTGGAGCCCTCATAGCCGGAGATGATCCCCCGCCGCTCGAGCATGTCGATCAGCCTGCCGGCGCGCGTGTAGCCGACACGCAGCCGGCGCTGGATCATCGAGACCGACGCCGTGCCGCTCTCGACCACCAGCTCCGCGGCCTGGTTCAGCAGGTCGTCGGAGTCCGGGTCGAAGTCGTCGTCGCCATCCCCCTCGTCCTTGGTGATCTGGGGCGTCTCGAGCAGCTCGTCGGCGAAGTCGGGCTCGCCCTGATCCGACCAGAAGTCGGTGATCTTCGCGATCTCAGCCTCGGTGATGAAGGCGCCCTGGATCCGCTGCATCTTCGAGGTGCCCGCCGGGCGAAAGAGCATGTCGCCCTGGCCGAGCAGCGTCTCGGCGCCACCCTGGTCCAGGATCACCCGCGAGTCGACCTGCGATGAGACGGCGAAGGCGATCCGAGACGGGATGTTGACCTTGATCGTCCCGGTGATGATGTCGGTGGAGGGCCGCTGGGTCGCGAGCAGGAGGTGGATGCCGACCGCACGCGCCTTCTGCGCGAGGCGGATGATCGCGTCCTCGACCTCCGCCGGCGAGACCATCATCAGGTCCGCGAGCTCGTCGATCACGCAGAGGATGTAGGGCAGCGGCGCCTCGCCCTCCCGCTTTCGCGCCTGGTTGAGCTCCCCGAGGTTGCGGGTCCGCGCCTGCTCCATGATCTGGTACCGGCTCTCCATCTCCGCGATCAGGTTGTTCAGGACGTTGGCGGCCAGCCGCGGCGAGGTGACGACCGGCGTCAGCAGGTGCGGGATCCGCTCGTAGTGGTTGAGCTCGACCCGCTTCGGGTCGACGAGCACCAACCGCACCTCGTTCGGCGACGCGTGTAGCAGGATCGAGCTGAGAATCGCGTTCACGCTGCCGGACTTCCCCGAGCCGGTGGTCCCGGCGATCAGGGCGTGCGGCATTTTCTGAAGGTCGGTCCAGACGGCGCTGCCGGAGATGTCCTTGCCGAGCCAGGCGACCAGGGGCGAGCCACCCTGCGGGCGCCCACCGTAGATGTCGCCGAGGCGGACGAGGCGACGGCGCTGGTTCGGCACCTCCACGCCGACGGCCTGCTTGCCGGGGATCGGCGCCAGGATCCGGATGTCGGTCGACGCCAGCGCATAGGCCAGGTCGTCCTTCAGCTGGGTGATCTTCGAGACCTTGGTGCCCGGAGCGAGCTTGAGCTCGTAGCGGCTCACGTGAGGCCCGGTGACGGTGCCGACGATCTTCGCCTCGACGCCGAAGTGGCCGAGCGTCTCCAGCAGGTTGCGGGCCACCGCTTCGTGGTCCTGCTTGTCGGGGCCCTTGTCGGGGGCACCGCGCTCGAGCACGGCCTCGGGGTTCGGGACCCGGTAGTCGATCTCCTCGGACTCGGTCACCCCACCGCGCTTCTCACCCATCGGGGTGAGGGACACCGGGACCTCTTCAGAGGGATCTTCGGCGGCTTCGCCGTCAACGCCCATCTCCTCAGCTTCGCTTCCGGAGACATGCGGCTCGGGCGCCTCTGGCTTGGCGACCCTGATCGTTTCGTTCTCGTTGCCTTCCAAGTCCTCGAGCTCGCTCGTGTCCGGCTCGTCAGCGATGCGCACCGCGTCGTCGAAGTTCGCGACCTTCTCCGTCTCCAGCTCGTCGCCGAGATGCACCTGGAAGTCGTCGCCGTCCTCGATCGGCTCGGGCGGGCCGAAGACCGGCTCGGTGTCGGCCGGGGTCGTGTCGACCAGGTCGGGGTCGGTGTTGACCCGGCTCTCCTTCACCGCCGTCGCGAAGCCGACGGTGCCGCGCTTCGCGCGCGCCGCGCCGCGCCGGGCCGCGCGGACCATCTCCGATACCGAGCGGCCGGTGAGCACCAGGATTCCTGAGACGAGCAGCACGATGGCGATGATGTGCGCCCCGATCCGATCGAAGAGGGTGCTGGTGGCCCAGTACAGGACCTCGCCGATGCCACCGCCGTGGTGCGGGAAGAAACTCGGGTCGAAGAGCCCCTTCCGCACGCCCTCCGGGCCGAGCCCGGCGGTCTGAGCGGCGAGAGCGAGCAGGAGACCGGCGGCGATCGCCGCCACCCCAACCGCCACGGACTTCGGTGATGGGAGGAACGGCCTCAGGATCAGGCCGATCCCGGCGAGCCCGAGCGCGACCGGGACGACCACGGCGCCCGCGCCGACGGCGTAGTCGAGCGCCGTCTCGGAGCCGTTGCCGATGGCTCCCCCGTTCCACCCCAGATAGATGACGTAGCCCAGATAGATCGCGAGCCCGATGCAGCAGAGGCCGGCCAGATCGAGGCGGCGCTGCATCACCTCGGGAGCCGTCCGGCCGCGTGTGCGGCCGCGAGCCCCCCCGCGCCCACGCGCGGCGGGCTTGCGCTTCTGCCCGCGCGCAGGCTGCCTCTTGCGCCGGGGCGGATCCCGCCGCTCCGGCGCGCCGAAAATGCGGTCTGCAAGCATTCGCCCACCTCATTCGACGCGTGGGCTCCGTCCCCTTCGTGCCTGACCCCCCACACCCGAGGGGGTCAGACCCCTTAATGAAGGGATTGTCGAAGGGGTCTGACCCCGAGGGTTCGGTCGGGGTGGAAAGGGTGCCTAAACGTTCCCTCAATATCGCTTGGTGGAGCCGAATTCGGGCCTAACCTAAAGATCGTGATGGAGCAGGCCACCATCGGATCCGCGCGCGTGCTCGTCGTCGAGGACGATGAGGCGATCGCCGACGTCCTGCGGCGCTCCCTGCGCGCCGAGGGCCACGAGGTCCGCAGCGCGGGCGACGGCGCCGAGGCGCTCACCGCCGCCGAGCAGTTCAGCCCCGACCTCGTCGTGCTCGACCTCGGCCTCCCCCGCCTCGACGGCATTGAGGTCTGCCGCCGGCTGCGCGCCGAGAGCGACGTGCCCATCCTGATCCTCACAGCTCGCACCGAGACCGAGGACCGGGTCAAGGGCCTCGACACCGGCGCCGACGACTATCTGCCCAAGCCCTTCGAGCGCTCGGAGCTGCTCGCCAGGATCCGAGCCCTCCTGCGACGCCGCCCGCCGCGGGGCAGCGCCTCGATCGTGGTCGGAGACCTGATGCTCAACCCGGATACCCGAGAGGTGAAGCGCGCCGGGCGCGAGATCGAGCTCACCAATCGCGAGTTCGAGCTGCTCGAATACCTCGCCCGCAACCAGAAGCTGGTGGTCTCGCGCGAGCGGCTGCTCGAGGACGTCTGGGGATACGACCCCTTCGAGCAGACGAACACGATCGACGTCTTCATCTCAAACCTTCGGCGCAAGCTCGAATCAGGGGGCGAGCCGCGGCTTCTCCACACCAAGCGAGGGGCGGGCTATGTGCTGAAGGGCGCCGCGTGAGCTGGATCCGCAGCAGGAAGCTCCCGCTCTTCGAGCGCATTCCCGTGCGCTGGCGGATCGCGATCACCACCGCCGGCCTCACCCTCCTCATCCTGGTCTGCTTCGCCGCCGTGCTCGGGCAGGTCGTCGGCAACCGGATCCGCAGCGACTTCCGCGAGGAGCTGCGTGGCGCCGCCCGCTCGCTCGCGGCGGAGACGCAGATCTCGACCGCCTTCGGCCCCGTGGTGACGAAGAGCCCGGATCTGCGGGCCTTCGCACTGCCGGAGGACGCACACATTCGAATCCTCGACAACTACGGCCACGCTTTGGCCGGAACCAGCCCCGGGGTCAGCCTTGGCCCGCCCAGCACCCATATCCACACCGTCGGGGCACTGAGCGTTGTGAGCGAGCCGCTCACCGCGGCGGGCTCCGATCCAGGCTACGTGCAGTACGCCCGCCCGAATACGGGAACCAACGACACCGTTTCGCGGCTCTGGCTCTTCCTGGGCGCGGGCGTGCTCGGCGGCACAGTGCTCGCCCTGCTCGCCGGTCTCGCCGTCGCCGACCGCGCCATGCGCCCGATCAAGGCTCTCACCGGCCTGGCGAGCCGAATCAGCCACACCCGCGATCCCTCGGAGCGGATCCCCGTTCCCGCGACCGACGACGAGGTGGGCGAGCTGGCCCGCACGATGGACGGCATGCTCGAGTCGCTCGACGAGGCGCGCGCCGAGCGCGAGCAGTCGCTGGAGCGCCAGCGTGAGTTCGTCGCCGACGCCTCCCACGAGCTCCGCACCCCGCTGACGAGCATCCACGCGAACCTCGAGCTGCTCCAGGCGGCCGAGGTCGGGTCCGAGGACGACAAGCATGCCGTCGACTCGGCCCTCTCGTCCACCAAACGCATGTCGGGCCTGGTCTCGGACCTGCTGCTGCTGGCCCGCGCCGATGCTGGGCGCAAGGCGGCCACCAAGGACCTGGACCTGGGATCGATCGCGGCCGGAGCGCTGGAGGAGATCCAGCCGATCGCCGGCGGCCGGCGCATCGAGAGCCATCTCGACGGGCCCCTCCCGCTGGAGGGCAATCCGGACGAGCTCCACCGGCTGATCCGCAACCTGCTCGAGAACGCGATCAGGCATACCCCCGAGCAGACGACGATCGAGCTGACCGCGCGTCGCGACGGCGACGAAGCCCTGCTGGAGGTGCTCGACGACGGGCCCGGCATCCCGGCCGACATGGAGGACCAGGTCTTCGACCGCTTCGTCCGCGGGGATGGACCCGCGGACACCGCCGGCGGCGGTGGCAGTGGCCTCGGTCTCGCGATCGTGCGGGCCGTCGCCGAGTCGCATGGCGGCTCGGTCTCCGCGGGGCGCAGCACCTACGGCGGCGCCCGGTTCTCCGTCCGCCTGCCCCTCGAGCAGGCGCCGGATCAGGCCGCGAAGGGCAGCGAGAGCGCGCCCGAGAGGCTTTAGCAAACGTTCAAGAACGCCTCATAGATTCACGACTGGACGAGACACCTCGCCGGGGTACGAAACCCCACATACCTCGGTGAGACCCGCTGAGGACTTCGGTCCAAAGCGTCGCCCCCGGTGGTCGCCCCTCCCTCGACCACCGGGGGCTTTTCTTGTTCGCGTAGCCTCCGGAAGCGAAGCGGAGAAGGCGGAGCGTTGATCAGAGGCCGGCCGCAGCCAGGGCCGTGTCGCGATCGAGGCGGTAGTGGGACTCCGCGAACTGCTCGCCCTCGAAGCGATGCACCCCGGTGAACTCGAACTCGATCGGCATGCCCGGCTCCTCACCCTCGATCACGCCCCGATAGTGCGCGATCACCCAGGACTCGTGACTGACGATGTGGCTGACCGAGATCCCGATGCCCCGGAAGAGATCGAAGAGCCTCTGGTACTCCCGGATGCTCGCCTCGGGACCGATGAACGGGCCCGGCTCGGGCCAGGTCTCTAGCGGGCTCATCACATTGTCCTCCGCGATCAGCGGACGCAGGCGGTCCCAATCGCCCCGCTCGAAGCACTCGAACGCCTCGTGGACGAGGTGGACATACTGGACATACCCCCTGTGCAACGCCACCCCACAAGGCTAATCGAGATCGTCACGCTGACCGACGGCGGCCAGCACGCCGAGGACATCGCGCGCCGGGTGGCCCACTTCCTCGAGCCCGCCGAGTCCACGCTCGAGCTGGCGCTCTACGACGTTCGCCTGCCCGACCCGACCGGCTCGATCGTCGCCGACCAGCTTCGTGCTGCCAGTGAGCGGGGCGTGGCCACGCGGCTGCTCTACAACGTCGATTCCGAGCGCCCCGCGGAGCTCCATCCCCCGCCGCAGACGCGCCCGGACATCCTCGCGGAGCTCCCCATCGATGCGCGACCGGTGCCGGGGATTCCGGACCTGATGCACCACAAGTACGCGATCAGGGACGCCGAGGCGGTCTGGGCGGGATCGGCGAACTGGACGGTCGACTCCTGGACCCGGCAGGAGAACGTCCTTGCGATCGTCGAGAGCGCTGAGATCGCGAGACGCTTCCGGCAGAACTTCGAGGAGCTCTGGTCTCGGCAGCAGGTCGACCAGAGCGGGCACGTCGAGCCCGAGCCAGTCGACGTCGGCGGAACGAAGGTCACCGCCTGGTTCACCCCGGGACACGGCGAGCAGCTCTCGCAGCGGATCGCGACGGCGATCGGCTCCGCACGGGCCCGGGTGCGGATCGCATCGCCGGTGATCACCTCGGGTCCGGTCCTTGGCACCCTCGCCGAGCTCGCGGACAAGGGCGGCCGGGACATCGCCGGGGTCGTCGACGGTCCCCAGACGGAGACTGTCTTTCACCAGTGGTCGGAGAACGGGCACACCGCCTGGAAGATCCCCCTGCTCGCGGCGATCCTCGGCAACCTGCCCTTCTCCGCCAAGCCCTCCACTCCGTGGACACCCGACTCGAAGGTCCACGACTTCATGCACGCCAAGGTCACCGTCGCCGACGACGTGGTCTTCATCGGCTCCTTCAACCTCTCGCGGTCGGGCGAGCAGAACGCGGAGTCGGTGCTGGAGATCCACGACGCATCCATCGCGGATCGCCTCGCGAAGTTCGTGGACGACGTGCGCGGCCGCTATTCGGCTGCCGAGAGCCCGGCGAACAAGCGGTCCATGACCTCCTCCACCCCGTCGGCCAGCTCGGCCTGAGCGAGGTCGCCGGCTGCGATCTTCCCCTCCGCGAGCGGACGGGCCCTGATCCACTCGACCAGCCCGCTCCAGTACTCGGACCCCTCGAGCACGACCGGATGGTCGATTGCCTTCCCGGTCTGGATCAGGGTCAGCACCTCGAAGAGCTCGTCGAGTGTCCCGAAGCCCCCGGGGAAGACGACCAGGGCATTCGAGTATCGGACGAACATCAGCTTCCGCGTGAAGAAGTAGTGGAACTGGATGCCGACGTCGACATAGGGATTGAGTGCCTGCTCGTGAGGCAGCTCGATGTTGAGCCCCACCGACGGCGCCCCCGCGTCCTGGGCCCCGCGGTTCGCGGCCTCCATCATCCCGGGGCCGCCCCCCGTGATCACGGCGAGCCCTACCTCGCCGATGGCGCGGCCTGTCGCCCGCGCCCTCGCATAGTCCTCGCTGTCCGGCGGCGTCCTCGCGGACCCGAAGACGCAGACCGCCGGGCCGATCTCGCGCAGGAGATCGAAGCCGACCGAAAGCTCCATCTGGATCCGCTCCAGGCGCTCGGCGTCCTCGCGCTGGGAGCGAACCGACGGGTCCTCCGCGTGGATGATCTCCTCGTCGGAGGTGGACGGAACCCGCGCGCCGGAGGCCGTATCGGACATGCGCGCCGTGCGCCCGGCTAGACCTCGACGACGACCGGCAGCACCAGGGGGCGCCGGCGGAGCTTCTCGTAGACGAACTCGGCGATGTCGTCGTGGAGGTCCTGCTGCAGCAACGAGATCTCCCGGATCTCCTCCTCGGCCGCCTCGTCGAGCGTGTCCTGCACCACCTCCTTGAGCTCGTCGCGCAGCCCGTCGGCCTCCTCGGCGAACGGCACGCCGCGGAAGATCACCTCGGGGTCCGCGACCTGCGAGCCGTCGTCCGAGGAGATCGTCGCGACGACGATGAAGACACCGTCGTCCGAGAGCTTGCGGCGATCGCGGAGCGCGAACTCGTCCGGCTCGCCGACGGAGACGCCGTCCACGAAGATCATGCTGGCGTGGACGTCCTCGCCGAAGCGGGCGCCCGAGGAGTCGATCTCGAGTGCAAGGCCATTTCGTCCCATGAAGATGCGGTCCCGGTCGACGCCCACGGACTCGGCGAGGTCGCCGTGCAGCTTGAGCCGCTTGTGGTCCCCATGGAATGGGAAGACGTTCTGCGGCTTGGTGAGGTTGAGCATCAGCTTGAGCTCCTCCTGCCAGCCGTGGCCCGAGGCATGGATCGGGGCGTCGGCTGCGGTCACCACCGAGGCACCGATCTGGAAGATCCGGTCGATCGTCTCGTTGACCGAGCGCTCGTTGCCGGGGATCGGGGTCGCGGAGAAGATCACCGTGTCGCCCGAGTGGAGCTCGACGTCCGGGTGGTCGCGATGGGCCATCCGGCGGAGAGCCGAGAGCGGCTCCCCCTGGCTCCCCGTCGAGATCACGACGACCTTCTCGTCCGGGAAGTCCTCGATCTCCTTCGGGGAGATGAAGAGGCCCTCGGGCGCGGAGGCGATGCCGAGATTCGAGGCGATGTTGAAGTTCTTGCGCATCGAGCGCCCGACCAGCGCGACTCGGCGGTCGAGACGCGCGGCCGCGTCGATCACCTGCTGCACCCGGTGGACGTTCGAGGCGAACGAGGTGACGACGATCCGGCCCGTGCACCTCCCGAAGACATCGAGCAGCGCCGGGCCGACACTCGACTCCGAGGGCGCGACGCCCGGTCGGTCGGCGTTCGTCGAGTCGCCGCAGAGGCAGAGGACGCCCTCGCGCCCGAGCTCCGCGAGCCGGGAGACATCAGCCGGGATGCCATCGACCGGGGTCTGGTCGAACTTGTAGTCGCCGGTGATCAGAACGGTGCCGGCATCCGTCCTGAGCGCCACGGCCCGAGCGTCCGGGATCGAGTGCGCCATGTGGATCAGCTCGATTCCGAAGGGTCCGGCGGTCACCTGCTGGCCGGCGGGCAGCTCCTGGAGCGGCACGTCGCGGAGCTTGTGCTCGTCGAGCTTGGAGCGCACCATGCCGATCGTGAGCAGGCCGCCGTAGATCACCGGTGGGATGCCGATCTCGCGCAGCACGTACGGGAGCGCGCCGACGTGATCCTCGTGGCCGTGGGTGAGAACGATCGCGTCGATGTCGTCGGCGCGCTCGCGGAGGGTCGAGAAGTCGGGCAGCACGAGGTCGATGCCGAGCATGTCCGCCGTCGGGAACATCAGGCCCGTGTCCACGATCACGATGCGCCCGTCGGCCTCGACGGCTGTCATGTTCTTGCCGATCTCCCCCAGGCCACCCAGGGGGAGGATCCGGACGCCCGAGCTGCTCAAACCTACGCTGCGCTCCCGGCCATCAAACCGTGCGCCTCCAGCGCCCGCCTGACCTCGGCCCTCTGCTCTTCGCCAGCCTCGACGATCGGCAGCCTGGCGCGAGCCGAGCAGATCCCCATCAGCTCCAGCCCGGCCTTGACCGGAATCGGGTTCGCCTTGCCGAGCACCTCGTAGATCGGCCGCAGCCCCTCGTCGATCTCGCGGGCTCGCTCGGTGTCTCCGGTCTGCATGGCGTCGTAGATCTCGCGCATCTCGGGGCCGACCAGATGCGAGGCGACGAGGATGCCGCCGGGCTCTCCCAGCTCGAGAGTGCGCAGGAAGGTGCCGTCGTTGCCGGCGAGGACGCGCAGCCCGTCGACCGGCTGGAGCTCGTCGTCGTTGGCCTGCTTGACCGCGACGACGTTCTCGATCTGCCCGAGCTCCGCCAGCTGCTCGGGCGAGAGGTTGACCACCACCCGCGAGGGGATGTTGTAGAGCAACACCGGGATCCCGGCCGCCCGCGCGAGCGCCTCGTAGTGGGCCCTGATCCCCGTGAAGTTCGGCTTGCTGTAGTACGGCGTCACCGCGAGAACTGCGTCGGCGCCCGCGTCGGCGGCCGCGGCGGAGAGCCGCTCGGAATGCCTCGTGTCGTTCGAGCCCGTGCCGCAGATCAGCAGGACGTCGGAGCCGAGCTCGTCCCGAACCGCGCGCAGCAGCGCGAGCTTCTCGGCGTCATCCGTCGTGGGCGACTCCCCGGTGGTGCCGGAGAGCACCAGGCCATGCGAGCCGTTGTCCACCAGATGGCGGGCGAGCGCGCGCGCGGCGGACTCGTCCACCGAGCGATCCTCGGCGAACGGGGTCACCATCGCCGTCAGTACCCCTCCGATCTCAGGCATCAGCCGGAGGGTACCGAGAACACCTCGGGGAACCGCTCGGCCCAGGGGTGTGCCTGCTCGAGCTGCGAGGCGACACGCAGGAGCACGTCCTCGCGGCCGAGAGGCGCGGTCAGCTGAACGCCGATGGGCAGCCCCTCCTCGCTCCAGGTGAGGGGCAGCGAGATCGCCGGCTGTCCGGACGCGTTCATCAGGGCCGTGAAGGCCGCCGTCCGCTCTCCGCGATGGATCGTGGCCAATGGGTCCTCGGGGTCGGTCGCGAAACTTCCCAGCGGCGGGGGCAGCTCGCCCATCGTCGGCGTGAGCAGCAGGTCATGACCCTGGTCGAACCAGATGCCGATCATGCGGCTGACCGCCTGGTGCTGGCTGACGGCGGCCAGGTACTGGCCCGAGTGACGGCGCTGGCCCTCCTCCGCCATCGCCCAGGTGAGCGGCTCCATGTCATCCGGTTCCAGCTCTCGCCCAAGCAGGACACCGAGCTGATCGATGATCTCGGTCTGTCCCGCATACCAGCGGGTGAGGAACGTCTCGATCAGGTCGAAGCTCTCGTCGATGGCGGGAATGTCCTCGTCGATCTGGTGGCCGAGACCCTCAAGCATCGTCGCCGCCTCGCGGGTCGCCGCGACGACGGCCGGATCGACCTGGATGTGGCTGGCGCCGACCGGATCGGTGAGGACCGCAATTCGAAGGGATCCGGGATCGGTATCCAGCTCCTCCATGAAGGGGCGCAGCGGCTCGGGCGCCACGTACGGGTCGCCCGGCGCGGGGCCGTGAGTGGCGTCGAGCGCTTGCGCAACGTCCCGGACCGATCGTGAGACCACATGCTCGACGGTGAGGCCGCTCATCACGTCCCCGATCAGCGGGCCGAGCGACGTTCTCCCTCGGCTGGTCTTCAGTCCCACCAGACCACAGCAGCTGGCCGGGATGCGGATCGAGCCTCCGCCGTCGTTCGCATGGGCGATCGGAACGATGCCGGCGGCTACGGCGGCCGCCGAGCCACCGCTCGAGCCGCCCGGTGAGCGGCTGAGATCCCAGGGATTGTGCGTCGGCCCGTAGGCGGCCGGCTCAGTCGTCGGCACGATCCCCAGCTCAGGGGTGTTCGTCTTGCCGATGGTGACGAACCCGGCCTCCCGGAACCGCGACCCGAGGAACGTGTCCACCGGGAGCCGGAAGTCGGCCTCCTTCAGCGCCTTCATCCCCATGTGCAGGGGCTGCCCGGCGAGACCCGCGCCGAGGTCCTTGAAGAGGAACGGCACGCCGCGGAAGGGGCCGTCCGGAAGGTCGCCCTTCGACTCCTCGAGGCCCTGCTCGTAGAGCGGGTGGATGATGGCGTTGAGCTCGGGGTTGATCCGCTCGGCGCGCTCGATGGCGGCGAGCGTCAGCTCCTCGGGGCTCACCTCCCCGATCCGCACCAGCTCAGCCTGCGCGGTGGCGTCCAGCCTTGCGAGGTCCTCGGTCACTCCCAAGCACCCTACGGGATGAGCATCAAGGGGCCGTCGGAGACACGCACCCGACCGTGCACTTGGGACCCTCGGATCGGTATAAGGGCCGGCTCAGAGCAGGCTCTCGAGCCCGATCACGAACCGCTCCGGCAGATCCGGCACCTTGCGGATCGCCAGCAGGACGCCCGGCATGAAGCTCGAGCGGTCGATCGAGTCGTGGCGGATCGAGAGCGTCTGCCCCTCGCCGCCGAAGGTGACCTCCTGATGCGCGACGAGGCCGGGCAGCCGCACCGAGTGGATCGGCTCGTGGACGTTCCCTCCCGCCTCGCGGATGAGCTCGGCCGTGCGCTTGGCCGTGCCGGAAGGCGCGTCCTTCTTGTGCTCGCCGTGCAGCTCGACGATCTCAGCCTCCGGCATGTGCGGGGCGATCAGCTTCGAGGCCTCCATCATCAGGACCGCGCCGATCGCGAAGTTGGGAGCGACGAAGCAGTTGGCGGTGCTGTCCGCGCGGTGCACGTGCGCCTCGAGCTCCTCGAGGTCGAAGCCCGTGCTGCCGACGACAGCGTGCACGCCCGCCTCGATCGCGTCGAAGACGTTGGCCGGCGCCGCATCCGGGGTCGTGAAGTCAACCATCACGTCCGCCCCCTCGAGGACGTCGTTGACCGACGTGTCGAGCGCCGGATCAGCTTTTCCGACCAGCTCCATGTCCTCGGCGGCCTCCACCGCCCCGCAGGTGGTCTCCCCCATACGACCGGCTGCGCCGGAGACGACGACCTTGATCGGATCTCCCATGCCGCGATCCTATTTGTCGATCGCCTGAAACCAGGCCCCGAGCGCCTGGACGCCCTGGCGCTGGGCCTCACCGCCGCCGAGCTTGCCGAGCAGCTTTCCCTCGCCGCGCATCAGCATCAGCTTGAGCTTCTCGCCGTCGGTGGTCTGGATCTGCAGCCTGACCGCGGCGTGATCGAGCACGACGGCATCAACCTCCAACCACCCGCCACCGGCGGGCCCCGCCTTTGCGGAGGCCACCTGCTCGGGCGTGATCGACTGGATCGACCCGTCGGGGTTGCCGCGGCGATCCAGCGGCTGAATCAGGAGGCGGTGATCCGTCACTCCGATCACCACGGCGCCGCCCCTGAACATGCCCTTCTGCTGAGACGCGACACAGAGGCCGCGCAGGCCTTCTCCCGCCTGTGCCTCGAGCTGCCCCCGGAATTTCGAGTCGATGTCGGCCACGTCTACGCAGTGGCGAGTGCTTCGCTCACCGGTGCCAGGGCGGCCCGGAAGCGGTCCTCGTCCGGCGCGATCGCGGCGGCCGACAGCGCATCCGGCGCGTAGAGCTCGCGGGCGAGCTCCGCGACGTCCTCCGAGGTGACGGCATCGACGCGCTCGAGCAGCTCGTCGAGGGTGAGGACGGGCATGTCGAAGAGAACCGACTTGCCGATCCGGCCCATTCGGGCAGCGGTCGACTCCGAGGAGAGGACCATACGGCCCTTGACGTGCTCCTTGGCGCGGTTGAGCTCATCGTCGGTGATCCCGTCCGCGTGGATCGAGCCGAGCTCCCGGCCGATGATCTCGCAGGCCTCCTGCACGTTGTCGGCCCGCGTGCCGACGTAGAGGCCGACCATGCCGCTGTCGACGTACTGCTGCGTGTAGGAGCCGACCGAGTAGGCCAGGCCCTTCTTCTCCCGGATCTCCCGGAAGAGCCGTGAGGAGGTCGAGCCGCCGAAGACGGCGTCGAGGATACTGAGCGCATAGCGGCGATCGTCGCCGCGGTCGATGCCGGGGCCGCCGAAGCAGATGTGGAACTGCTCGGTGTCCTTCTGCTGGAAGGCCACCTGCGCGCCGTCCACCTTCGGCGCCTCGACCGCGGCTCCGTTTCCGCCGGACGCCGGCGGCTCCACGTGACGCTTGCTGAGCTCGACGATCTTCGCGTGCTCGACGTTGCCCGCCGCCGCGACGATGATGTTCGCCCCCGTGTAGTGCGACCGGTGATAGGCGTCGATATCCGGGATCGGGATCGAGCTGATCACCTCGGCCTCGCCGAGCACGCGTCTGCCGAGCGGGTGTCCTCCGAAGACGGCGCGGTCGAGCACGTCATGGACCTTGTCCTGCGGCTCGTCCTCGTACATCGCGATCTCCTCGAGGACGACCTCGCGCTCGGAGTCGATCTCCGGGTAGGTCGGGCCGAGCAGCATCTCGGAGAGGAGATCGAACGCCTCGTCGGTGTGGGTGTCGAGGAAGCGCGCGTAGAGGTTCGTCGACTCCTTGCCGGTTGCCGCGTTGATCGCAGCGCCGAGGCCGTCGAAGATCTCCGCGATCTCGATCGCCGAGTGGCGCTTCGTGCCCTTGAAGAGCAGGTGCTCGAGGAAATGCGAGACGCCGGCCTGCGCCGGCGTCTCGTCCCTCGAGCCTGTCCGAACCCAGAGCCCCAGGGCGACGGATCTCACCGAGGGGACCGCCTCGGTGACGACCCGGACCCCGGAGTCGAGCTCGGTTATCTGCGCTTCGGACGCCACGCGGATGGGACTAGCGGTCCCGACCGCCCTGGCGCTCCCGGCGGCGGCCACCGCCGCCGTCACGATCGCGCCGGGGACCACCACGGCCTCCACCGCCACCTTCACGGCGACGGCTGGGCGGGCCCGGGTCGCCGGTGCCGACACCGGCGAGCTCATCGGCCGACTTGCCCTCGACGTCGGGGTCTTGGGTGAGCCGCAGGCCGATCCGCCCACGCTCCTTGTCGACTTCGACGACGGTGACATCGATCTCGTCACCCTGGTTTAGGACATCCTCGACCGTGCCGACCCGCTCGCCCGGCTTCACGTTGGAGATGTGAAGCAGGCCGTCGGTGCCCTTGGTGAGCTCGACGAAGGCGCCGAAGTTGGTGGTCTTGACCACCTTCCCGGCGGAGTAGCGGTCGCCGATCTCGGCGTCCTTGGTCATCGACGTGATCCGCTCGGCCAGCGCGTCGACCTGATCGCCGGTGGGCGCGTAGAGGCGCACCGAGCCATCGTCGTCGACGTCGATCTCGGCCTCGAACTCCTCGGAGAGGCCGCGGATCGTCTCGCCGCCCTTGCCGATCAGGGCCCCGATCTTCTCCGGGTCGATCTTGATCGAGGTGATCTTCGGCGCGAACTGCGAGAGGTTCTCGCGCGGCGCGTCGATCGCCTCGGCCATCTTCCCCAGGATGAACTGGCGGCCCTCGTTGGCCTGGGACAGGGCGTCCTTGAGGATCTCCATCGTGACGCCGGTGATCTTGATGTCCATCTGCAGGGCGGTGATGCCCTCAGCGGTCCCGGCGACCTTGAAGTCCATGTCGCCCAGGTGGTCCTCGACGCCAGCGATGTCGGTGAGGACGATGTAGTCGTCACCCTCCTTGATCAGCCCCATCGCGACGCCGGCGACCGGTGCGGTGACCGGCACGCCCGCGGCCTGCAGGGCCATCGAGGATGCGCAAACCGAACCCATCGACGATGAACCGTTCGACTCGAGGGTGTCGGAGACGACGCGAATCACGTACGGGAACTCCTCGCCATCGGGAATCGTGGCCTGTAGCGCCCGCTCGGCGAGCGCGCCGTGACCGATGTCGCGGCGCTTCGGGCCGCGCATGAAGCCCGCCTCCCCGACCGAGAACGGCGGGAAGTTGTAGTGGTGCCAGAAGGTCTTGGTCTCCTGGAGGCCCAGGTTGTCGACCTTCATGTCCATGCGGGTGGTGCCGAGCGCCACGTTCGAGAGGATCTGGGTCTCACCGCGCGTGAACAGGGCGGAGCCGTGTGAGCGCGGCGAGATGTCGATCTCGGTCTCGATCGGGCGAATCTCGTCCTGGGCGCGGCCGTCGGGCCGCTTCTTGTCGACGGCGATGCGCCTGCGGATGGTGTCCTTCTCGAGCTTCGCGAAGGCGGCCTTCACCTCGGCGAGCCGCTCGCGATCGGGCTGCTCGTCCTCGGTGGGAGGGGCGTACTGCTCGAGCACCTCCTCCTCGACGGCGTCGATCGCGTCCTGGCGCTCCAGCTTGGCCTGAACCTGCGTGGCCTCGTCCAGCTTGGCGCCGTGCGAGCTCTTGATCGAATCGACGGTGGCCTCGTCGACCTGCGGAGCCTCGATCTCGAGCTTCTCCTTGCCGGCCTTCTCGCGCAGCTCCTCCATCGAAGCCACGAGCTTCTTGATCTCGGAGTGCGCGATGTCGAGCGCGTCCAGGATCTCGGCCTCGGTGACGCCGTCGGCGCCGGCCTCGACCATCAGGATGGCCTCGTCGGTCCCCGACACGATCAGGTCCAGGTCGAGCTCCTCGAGCCTCTCCTCCTCCGGGTTGACGACGAAGTCGCCGTCGAGCTTTCCGATCCGGACGGCGCCGACGTGCTTGGCGACGGGGATCTCGGAGATGGCGAGCGCGGCTGAGGCGCCGTTCATCGCCAGGATGTCGTACGGGTGGACGTGGTCCACCGAGAGGGGCTGGGAGACCAGCTGGGTCTCGCGGTGCCAGCCCTTCGGGAACAGCGGGCGAATCGGGCGATCGATCATCCGCGCGGTCAGGGTGGCCTTCTCGCCTGCCCGTGCCTCGCGGCGGAAGAAGGAGCCCGGGATCTTGCCCGCGGCGTAGTGCTTTTCCTCAACGTCGACGGTGAGGGGCAGGAAGTCCACGTCGCGGTCGTTGCCCGCGGTCGCGGTGCAGAGAACCATCGTGTCGCCGGAGCGAACCACGACGGCGCCGCTCGCCTGACGGGCGAGCTTTCCGGTCTCGAAGGAAATCTCCTCGCCGCCTACTTCCACCGAGACCCGGCTTACGTCGAACATGCTCATATGTCTTGTATCCCTTCGGCCGTCCGGTTGACGGCCTTTCGCTTAAGAACTCTCGTTCTCTGTCGCGGGCGATGTTAGCGGTCGCTGACTTCGCGCAGGGCCTCTACCACATCGCCCGTCAGGCGCCGGCCCTCGACGAAAGCTGCAGGTGTTCCGCCGACGCCCGCCCGTATTCCGCTGACGAAATCGCGCTCGATGCGCTCGCGGACCGCGTCCGAGCGGCTGTCGGCGCGGAAGCGCTCAAGATCGAGGCCGAACCGCTCCGCCCGCTCCCAGAGATGCGGATCGTCCACCCGCCCGCGGTCGGCATAGAGCGAGTCGCACATCTCCCAGAAGGCTTCCTGGGCGCCGGCCGCCTCGGCGGCCGCGTGCAGCGCGGGCGCCCTCGGGTGCTTGGAGGCCATCGGGAAGTGCCGGAAGCAGAGGAGCAGGCCCAGCTCGCGGATCCGCGCCCACCCGGCGGCGCAGTAGGCGCAGCCGAAGTCGGCGTAGATGATCGCCTCCATACCGTCGCCGGTGACATGGTCCTCGTCGCCGATCGGGGGCACCGCGGCGCTGGTAAGCTCGCTCACTCGGGCGACGTTACCGCCAGGCGGGAAAACCACCGCTTTGCATGGAAGCAGTACTCCATTTCGAAATACTGCGGGCGATGCCGCAGGAAAGGCCTGAAGATTTCATCTGCTGGCCCTCGATCGTCGAGCCCGCCCACGCTCAAACGGCGCCTCTCTGATGCGGGCCGTCGGCATCAGAGAGTTCGGCGATGCTGCCGGGCGGATCGACCTCCCAGATCCGCGCCCCCTCGCGGACGACGAGGTCCTGATCGAGATCCGGGCCGCAGGCGTCGGCAACTGGGAGGAGTACGTTCGGACGGGTCAGTGGGACGTCGGCCGCGCCCCTCCGATGGCGCTCGGTGTCGAGACCGCCGGGATCATCACGGCGATCGGAGATTCCGTCGAGGACTGGAAGTCGGGCGATGAGGTGCTTACCCATCCCCTCCCCCTGCGGGACCAGGGAAGCTGGGCCCCTTTGCAGATCGCCTCGATGACGGTGCTCGCGCGAAAGCCTGGAGCCCTCTCGTGGGAGGCCGCTGCAGCATTCCCCGTTCCGGCCCTGACTGCCACGCAGGTGATCGACGGAGCTCTGGCGGTGCAACCTGACGACCTGGTCCTCGTCAATGGTGGGAGCGGGGTGACCGGCACGGTGCTCGTCGGCCTGGCAGCGGCGCGTGGCGCCGAGGTGATCGCGACCGCAGGACCGGCCAGCCATAAGCGCCTGCTGCGACTGGGAGCCGCCCACGTACTTGATTACCACGACCCTGAATGGCCGGAGCAGGCGCGCGCCATTGGCGGCGGCCTGGGCGTGACCGCGGTGGCGAACGCGGCGCCTAACGGCTCGGCCGACGCGATCAGCAGCGTGCGCGACAGCGGTCGCCTTGCGACGATCACCCAGGACCCTCCGGACGAACAGCGGGACATCGGGATCTCATCGGTGATCGTGCAGCCCGACGGACCCGCGCTCGGCGAGCTCGCCGAGCTGCTCGCGGCGGGGAAGCTCGAGGTTTCGGTCGCGGCGACGTTTCCGCTCGAGGATGCCGTCGCGGCCTTGGCGCTAGCAACCGGGGGCGCCAGCGGAGCTGTCGTGCTTCGCCCTTGACAGACGGTCCTTCTTCATAGAGACAAGAAACGCTGGTTTCGCCCCTTCTTTCCATAGCGATCGGATCACCGCCTGGCGCCTCGCCACGGCCGATGGAGCGACCTCCCGGGAGCGCTCCTACGCCTCGAGCGCGTCGAAGATCAGGTTGGCGCCGGGGACCTCCAGCGGCGGCGATTCATACGCCCACCGGACCCTTCCGGCCTCGTCGACCAGGACCAGGGCGCGCCCGCTCTTTCCGTATTCCTCGCTGTAGACCCCATAGGCCCTGGCGACCTCGCCCTTCGGGTGGAAGTCCGAGAGCAGCGGCATCGTCAGGTTGAGCCGCTCACGAAATGCCCGATGGCTATCGGTCGAATCGACGCTGATCCCCACGAGCGACCCGCCCATTGCCTCGATCTGGTCGAGCACCTCCTGGTAGAGGCTCATCTGATCGGAGCACACCGAGCTGAAGTCCCCGGGATAGAAGACGAGCACCAGCTTGCGGCCGGTGAAGTCCGAGAGCGAGACCCGATTCCCGTCCTGGTCCGGCAGCGAGAAGTCCGGTGCTTTCGTGCCGGCTTCGATCACTCTGTGTGGGCGGCCTTAGCGGCGCAGACCGAGATCCGCGACCAGGGCACGGTAGCGCTCGAGGTCGTTGCTCTCGAGATACCGAAGGATGCGGCGGCGCTTGCCGACCATCTTCAGGAGGCCGCGGCGGGAGTGATGGTCCTTGCTGTGGGTGCGCAGGTGCTCGGTGAGCTCGTTGATGCGCTGGGTGAGCAGCGCGACCTGGACCTCAGCGGATCCGGTGTCCTCGCCGGACCGGCCGTACTTGCCGATCAGCTCCTGTTTTTGGTCCTTCGTCAGCGGCATCGACGCGACAGGGTAGCGATTCAGGCGCCGCGGCCCTCGTACTTGGCGGAGATCTCCCGAGCCTCGGCGACGTCCTTGTGCATCTGTGCGACCAGCTCCTCGACGCTCGGGAATCGCTTCTCGCCGCGCAACCGGCTGACGAAGGCGACCCGCAGGTTCTGGCCGTAGAGATCTCCATCGAAGTCGATCAGGTACGACTCGATGAGAAGGCCGCGGCCCGTCTCGAAGGTCGGCCGGATGCCGACGTTCACCGCCGCCGGGTGGCCATTCGCGAAGGCGGCGAAGACGCCGTGGCCGGGGACGACCAGGCGATCGTCGGGAACCAGGTTCGCGGTCGGGAACCCCAGCTCGCGCCCACGTTGATCGCCCTCCACCACCCTGCCCTCGACCATGAAGGGGGCGCCGAGGCAGCGCATCGCGGCGCCCACCTCGCCGGCGGCGACCAGCGCGCGGACCCGGGTGGATGACACGGTCTCGCCATCGACCTCGACCAGCGGCACGATCCGGGTCTCGAACTCATCGCGGCCGGCCAGCATCTCGGGCGTTCCCTTGGCCTTGGCCCCGAAGCGAAAGTTCTCGCCGACAGACACCTTCTTCGCGCCCAGCTGCTCGACCAGGATCTTCGAGATGAAGTCCTCGGCCGGGATCTTCATGAACTCCTTGTCGAACGGGATGACGACGAGCTCCTCGACGCCGAGCCCGTCGATCACGTCCCGCTTCACGTCGAAGGGCATGATCAGCTTCGGCGCCGCATCCGGGTTGATGACACTGAGCGGATGGGGATCGAAGGTGAGGACGGTGTCGGCCTCGTCGATGACGGCCTGATGGCCCCTGTGCACGCCGTCGAACACGCCGATCGCCACATGGCGCTCGCGCGGCTTCGCGTCGGGGAGTCTGGTGACCTGGATGCTCATACGAGAACGACCTCGGGTCGTAGATTCTCTCCATCGGGGCGTGCGACTGCGATCAGGCGGCCGTCGTGGGTGAGGCGGACGTGCTTGGGCGGCACGTCGAACGGCTCGATCACGGGCCTCCCGTGGCCCACCGCGGCCGCCTCCCGCTCATCGAGCAGGCGCTCCGGGAGGAATGACATCAGCTCCTCGACCGAGACCTCCATGGGCTCCCCGGCGGGAACGACCAGGCCGCCGATGGCGGTCCGGCGAAGCGACTCGCAGTAGGCGTCCTCGAGCGTCTCGACGAGCGTGCGGATGTACGTGCCCGAGGAGCATTCGATCTCGAAGGTGGCGCGCTCGGCGTCGCTCTCTGCGAGCTCGGCTCGATGCACCAAGACCCGACGGCTGGGCGTCTCCACCGTCTCGCCCCGGTGGGCCTTCCGGTAGAGCCTCTCCCCGTCGACCTTGATCGCGGACGTCATGGGCACCCGCTGCTCGATCTCCCCAGTGGGCAGCTCGAGCCTGTCCGGAATCCGGCCCGTCTCGGTGAGCTCGCCGTCCGGATCCCCGGTCGAGGAGCGCCAGCCGAGCCGCGCGGTTGCGACGTAGGTCTTGGGCAGTTCGAGCAGGAAGCGCTGCAGCCTGGTGGCGCGGCCGAGGAGCACGAGCAGCAGGCCCGTCGCGAACGGATCGAGCGTCCCGGCGTGTCCGACCTTCCCGTCCCGCTCGCGACGGACCCGCGCCACCACGTCGTGGGAGGTGACGCCGGCCGGCTTGTCGACCAGCAGCCCCCGAGCGGGGATCGGCTCCCCTTGGGTCATGGGCCTCTAGGACTCGAGCTGCGAGTCGATCTCGGCGACCAGGAACTCGACGATCTGCCCATAGGGCAGGTCGGTACCGAATCCGGCCGCGCGGCGGTGGCCGCCTCCCCCGTGCACGCGGGCGATCGCCGAGACGTCGATGCTGCCGTCGGTGGAGCGCATGCTCACCTTGCGGGCGGCGCGACCGCCGTCGGCCTGATCGCGGACCACCGCGGCGGCGGCGGTCCCGTCGATCGTGCGGAGGTGGTCGATGACGCCCTCGGTGAGAGCCTCACTCGCTCCGGTGGCGGCGTAGTCGTCGCCCGAGATGTAGGTGACGGCAAGGCGGCCGTCGTCGATCAGCTCGATCTTCTCCAGAGCCTGCGCCAGCAGCTTGAGCTTCTCGATCGGGGCGTGCTCGTAGAGGCGCCGGTAGACGTCGTTGACCTCCACCCCGACCTCGATCAGCCCGGCGGCCATGCGGTGCGAGCGCGCGTCGGTGTTCTCGTACATGAACTTGCCGGTGTCGGTGACGAGCGCGACGTAGAGGGCGTTCGCCATCTCCGGAGTCAGGTCCACGCCGAGAAGCCCAGCCAGGTCGTAGACGATCTCGGCGGTACAGGAGGCGTCGACGTCGATCAGGTTGACCTGGCCGAAGCGGGTGTTGTCGTGATGGTGATCGATGTTGATCACCCTGTTGTCGCCCTCCTTCAGGAAGTCGACGGGCATCCGGTCGATGTTCCCGCAGTCAAGGAAGATCACGACGCGATCGCTGATGTCGGCCGGCGGCTCGTGGAAGACCTCCTCCAGCGGCAGGAAGCGGTATTCGACCGGCAGCGGGAACTCCTTCGCCGCTAGGAACATCACCGAGTCCTTGCCGAGAGCCTCCAGGATGCGGTGCGTCGCGAGCAGCGATCCGAGGGCATCCCCGTCCGGGTTCTCGTGAGTGGTCAGCAGGAAGCGTTCGCCCGTACGAATTTCCTCTGCGACGAGGTCGAGGTCGCTGGTCAAGACTTCGGTCTGCCCCGTCATTCGTCCTCGAGCAGGCGCGTGATGCGATCGCCGCGCTCCACCGTCTCGTCGTATTCGAAGCTCAGGGTCGGCGTCCGCTTCATGCGCATGCCGCTCGCGATCTTCGATTGGAGGACTCCATGGGATGAGCGCAGTCCGGCGAGCGAGTTGTGCCGGTCCTCCTCGGAGCCGAGCACGCTGACGTAGACGCGCGCAGCGCGCAGGTCGGGAGAGGTGTCTACGTCGGTCACAGTCACGAATCCGATTCTCGGGTCCTTGAGCTCAGTAGCTATCGCATCGCCGAGGATCTCTCGAATCGCCTCGTTGACGCGCCGCATCCGGGCGGTCCCCATCGCCCGGCGACGATAACAGCCGAACGTAAGGTGGAGTCAGGCAGCCCTAACGAACGGGGCGGCCCGCAGGCCGCCCCGTTCAACACACGTGCCGTCTCGTCGATCAGAAGATGACGAGCGAGAAACCGTCGGCCGGCCCGGTCGGGGCGCCCGCCGCATCGGCCTCGTCGACGGCGAACACCGTCTCTCCCGGTGCCTGCGGGTCGTCCGACCGTGCGAACGAGGAGATCTGGTGGACGTAGTTCTGGGTGCTCACGATGCTCGAGCCGCTTTCCGGGTTCGGCACGAACCGGACACGGATCTCGCCGGTTGCAGCCGTGCGTCGCCACTGCACGGAAGTGGTCGTGTTGCCCGGCGCGGCGCAGTTGAACCCAGCCACGTCCTGGAAGTTCCCGTTGGACGGGAGCGCAGACACCTGGGTCTGGCTGACCACCAGGCTCCCCTTGATCGTTCCGGGCTTGCAGGACTGCTGGTAACTGCCCGCCGCGAGGCCGCCCAGGCTGTCGGCGTTCTTCGCGTTGTCGGCGTTCGTCGCGTTGTCGGCGTTCGTCGCGTTGTCGGCGTTCTTCGCCTTGGCCACGGAGAGGCCCGGTGCCCTGTGGTTGATGATCTTGTTGACCTTCTTCTTGTTGAGGACGCCACCCGCAACGGCCGTGCCCCCGATGGCGGCGATCAGAGCCATCACGGCGACGATTCGTCCAGCGGTGATTGCGTCCGCCCGACGATCGGTCTAATCGCGGATGTCGCGCAGACTGAGTAGATCCCGCTCGAACGAGCAGCCGTCCGGGACCCGGCTCTCGACGAAACGCACGAGGCGATCGGCGCGATCTGAGACGTTGCCATCGCCGACCAGCGCGCAGAGCAGCGTGGAGCGCTGCCACTTCTCGTGCCCCTCGATCTCCGCGACCGACGCGCCGAAGCGCCGGCGGAGCGAGTCCTTCAGCGACTTGACGAGCTTGCGCTTGCCCTTCAGGTCGTGCACGTCGCCGAAATGCAGGTGAATCTCGACCAGCTCGACGAACGCCGTCACGGCCCGAGCCTAGCGCCCGCCCGCTATGCCTCGAGGGTCTTCTCGACCTGCTTCGTCTCGAAGAACTCCAGGACGTCGCCCTCCTTGACGTCGGCGAAGCCCTCGAGCACGATGCCGCACTCCTGACCCTCGTCGACCTCCGCGACATCGTCCTTGAAGCGGCGAAGCGAGCCGATCCTCCCGGTCCAGACGATCGTCCCGTCCCTGACCAGACGGGTGTTGGCGCCGCGGACCACCTTGCCGTCGGTGACCTGGCAACCGGCGATCGTTCCGACCCGAGACGCCTTGAAGGTCTGCTTGACCTCGGCCTGCCCGAGAGCCTCCTCGACCTCCTCTGGCTCGAGCAGTCCCTCCATGGCGGCGCGCAGGTCCTCGGTCACCTTGTAGATCACCGTGTAGGTTCGGATGTCGATGCCCTCCTGCTCGGCCGCGCGACGGGCATCGGCGAGCGGTCGCACGTTGAAGCCGATGATCACCGCGTCGGAGGCGGCGGCCAGCATCACGTCGGACTCGTTGATCCCCCCGGTCTGGGCGTGGATGACGTTGACGGGGACCTGCTCCTGCGGCAGCTTGGCGATCTCGTCCTGGAGCGCCTCCAGCGAACCGGAGACATCGGCCTTGAGAACGATGTTGAGCTCCTTGAGCCGGCCCTCGCTGGCCCTCTGGAAGACCTCCTCCAGGGTGACCTTGCGGGCCTGGCGACGGGCGAGCTGCTCGGTCTTGAGGCGGGTCTCGCGCTCCTGGGCAAGCGAGCGCGCCTTGCGCTCGTTCTCGACGACCTGGACGCGCTCGCCGGCTTCGCTGACTCCGTCAAAGCCGAGGACCTCGACGGGAGTTCCGGGAGTGGCCTCCTGAACGCGTTCGCCCTTGTCGTCGAGCATCGCGCGCACCTTGCCCCAAACCGGTCCGGCGACCACCGCGTCGCCGACCCGAAGGGTCCCGCGCTGCACCAGGACGCCGGTGACCGGCCCGCGGCCCGGATCGAGCTCTGCCTCCACCACGGTGCCGGAGGCCGGAACGTTCGGGTTGGCCCCGAGCTCCTCGAGATCCGTGACCAGGGTGATCATCTCGAGCAGGTTGTCCAGGCCGTCCTTGGTCTTCGCCGAGACGTCGGCGTAGACGGTGTCTCCGCCCCACTCCTCCGGATTCAGCTCGTGCTGCGCAAGCTCGGTGCGGACGCGATTCGGGTCTGCGCCCTCCTTGTCCACCTTGTTGACGGCGACCAGGATCGGGACGCCGGCGGCGCGGGCGTGGTCGATCGCTTCGACCGTCTGCGGCATGACGCCGTCGTCGGCGGCCACGACGATGATTGCGACGTCGGTGACGCTGGCGCCACGGGCGCGCATGGCGGTGAATGCCTCATGACCGGGAGTGTCCAGGAAGGTCAGCGTCTTGCCGTCGTGAGACACCTGGTACGCACCGATGTGCTGGGTGATCCCACCGGCCTCCCCTTCGGCGACCTGCGTCTGACGGATGGCGTCGAGCAAGGAAGTCTTGCCGTGGTCGACGTGGCCCATCACCGTGACCACCGGCGGCCGGTCGACGAGGTCACCCTCCTCGTCCTCCGCGACGACCTCCTCGTCGGCCTCCTCGTCGGCCGTGGTGACGATCTCGATCTCGCGGTCGAACTCCTTGGCGATCGACTCGACGGACTCGTCGGTGAGCGTCTGGGTCAGGGTCGCCATCTGGCCTTCCTTCATCAGAGCCTTGATGACCTCGGCGGCGGACAGACCGAGGCTCTCGGCAACCTCGCGAACGGTGGCGCCGGAGTTGACCTTGATCGCCGGCTGCTCCTCGGGCTGCTTCAGCTCCCTGTCACTCGGCTCCTCCAGCAGCGGGCGCCGGCGGCGACCGCCACGGCGACGTGGCGGCCGGGGAGGTGGCTGGGTCTTCGCGATGTGGTCGCGACGTGCGGCCTGGGAGTCGATCACCACGCGGCGGCGCTTCTTGGCCGGTCCCTTGGGGGCCGCAGCGGAGGCACCGTCACCCGCACCGGCCTTCGGCTGGGCCTTCGCCTTGGGGGCCCCATCGGACTTCGGGGCAGCCTTCCCGGCGGCCGGCGCCTTCGGCGCGGTCTTGGTCGCGGTGGCTGCGGCTGAGCCGCCGTCGCCAGAGCCCTTCAGGGCCGCGAGGGCGTCGGACTCCTCGACGCTCGACTGAGCGGCCTTGGCCTCGACGCCGGCGGCCTTCAGCTTGGCAAGCAGCTCCTTGCTGGTCAGACCCTGGGCCTTGGCGATCTCGTGTACGCGCTTCTTCGCCACTACTCGGTCGTCTGCTCCTCAGCGGCGGCCACGGGCTCCTCGACGGCGGGCTCCTCGGCCTCGGCTTCCTCGGCCTCGGGCGCATCGCCGTCCTCGGAGGCCTCGGTCGAGCTGCCCTGGGCGTTCTCGCCATCGGACTCCGGCTCCAGGTTCTGCTCGGGCCCCTCAGCCTCCTCGCCCTCGTCGGGCACGGACGCCTCGGCTTCCTCCGTCTCCTCGGAGGTCACCTCGGCCTCCTCGGCCTCTTCGGCCTCTTCAACCACGGCCTCTTCAGCCTCCTCGGCCTCGGCGTTCTCGTCGAACTGGCTCTCGGCCTTCTCGACGATCGCCTTCACCTCGCCCCCGTCCGCGTCGGAGTTGGCCAGCGTCGCGACCTCCTCGTCGGAGAGCGGGCTGAGCACGGCGACCTGGTTCGTGCTGAATCGGGACAGCGCCTGGTGCTGCGGCAGCCCGCAGAACTGCGAGCCCTGCAGTCCGGCGTTCGGGCAGCGGCGGCCGGTGGTCATCACGGCCATGCAGCGGCCGTCGGCGGCCTCCTCGCCCTCGTACTCGATGTCGTCCTCCTGCTGCGCGAACTCGGTCTCGGAGGTGATGTCCACCTTCCAACCGGTGAGGCGCGCGGCGAGCCGAGCGTTCTGGCCGTCTCGGCCGATCGCCAGTGAGAGCTGGTCGTCCGGGACGATGACCGTCGCCTCCTTGGTCTCGTCGTCGACGAGCACCTCTCGGACGCGGGCCGGGGAGAGCGCCTTCGCCACGAACCGGGCTGGCTCCTCGTTGTAGGGGATGATGTCGATCTTCTCGCCGCGCAGCTCGGAGACGACCATGCGCACTCGCGAGCCTCGCGGCCCGACGCAGGCGCCCACCGGATCGACGCCATCGGCGTGAGAGACGACGGCGATCTTCGAGCGCCAACCGGGCTCACGCGCGACGCCGGTGATCTCCACCAGCTTGTCGGCGATCTCGGGGACCTCGAGCTCGAAGAGCTTCTTGATCAGCTCCGAATTGCGACGCGAGACGACGATGCTCGGGCCCTTGGTGTCGGCCGAGACATCGGTGATCACGGCCTTGACGCGCATGCCGTGGTCGTAGCGCTCGTTGTAGACCTGCTCGGAGCGAGGCAGCAGCGCCTCGACGCGCTCGCGGAGCTGGACCAGCGTGTAGCGGTTGTCGGACTGCTGGATGATCCCGGTGACCAGCTCGCCGACGCGGTCCTTGTACTCCTCGAACATCATGCCCCGCTCGGCCTCGCGGATCCGCTGGAGGATCACCTGCTTGGCCGTCTGGGCCGCGATGCGGCCGAAGTCGTCGGGCGTCACGTCCTGGGTCTTGACCTGGTCCATGTAGGGCTCGAGGCGCTCCGGCTCGAGCTCCTCCTCCTCGGCCTCGCGGCGCTCACCCGTCTCGGGGTCGATCGTGGGCCCGGCGGTCTGGATCTCAGGCACAGGCTCGCCGGCGGCCTCGGCGGCCTCGGCTGCCTGGAGCTGCTCCTCGAACTGCTCGTCGAGCAGCGTTTTCTCGAGGTCCTCGGGGACGACCAGCTCGTAGACGCGGAAGTCGGCGCTCGAGTGGTCGAGCTCGACCTTCGCGTACTTCGCGGAGCCCGGGGTCTTCTTGTAGGCCGAGAGCAGGGCGTCCTGCAGGGCATCCATCAGCGTGTCCGCGGCGATGCCCTTCTCCTGCTCGAGCATCTTCACGGCATCGACGATCTCCTGGGTCATGCGACCTCCTCCTCCGGGACAAGATTTGAACGGCGAACGCTCTGCAGTGGGATGGTGACCGCGCCATCTGGGGCCTCGACGCTGAGGCGCTCGGCATCGGCGGCGGTCAGCGTGCCGGTGAAGCTGCTCCGGCCCGCGATCTCCTCGCTCGTCTTGACGCGTACGCGGTTGCCGAGGAACTGGCGGTAGTGCTCGGGCTTGGTCAGTGGCCGCTCCGGGCCGGGCGAGGACACCTCCAGCGACCAGTCCTCGAGCAGATCGCGGAGCGAGCGGGTGACGCTCTCGCAGAGCGCGATGTCCACTCCGCTGGGCCGGTCGATGACGAGCCGCAACCGCTCTGCGGCGGGTCGCTCGAGCGTGAGCAGCTCGACGTCGGGCTGCTCGGCAGCCAGCCGGTCCTCGATCTTCTCTTGGAGTTGTGTGAGTTCTGTATCCATCTGAAGGCCCAAAAAAAGGCGGGCGCTCGCCCACCTTTCGACCCGCGGTTAGGTGCGAAAAAAGGTTCCGAGGCGAGTATAGCCCTGGTTCCTGGGCGCGCCAAGGTACTCTTTGGAAGCGATGCGCCTGCCCGGACACCGCAAGAAGCTGCTGCGCGACGGGGACCAGGCTGAGGCGGTCGTGACCGAGTGCGAAGGCGCAGACCTCACCCGCAACGGCTTCAGCAACTGGAAGCTCGTGCTCGAGATCCACTTCGAGGACGGCGGGACGGCGGAGATGCAAGACAAGGTCAGCTAGGCCGACGTCGCGCCACTTCTCCGGGTAGGAGACATCCTGCCCGTCCGCTACGACCCGGACGACCACACCGACGCGGTGGTTGACACCCAGGCGGTAAAGGCTGAGACCGACGAGAAGCAAAGTGCGGCACAGGCGGCGGCCGTGGAGCAGGCCCGGCGCCGGCTGGACGGCTAGCTCAGACCTCGAGCATCACGGTCACGGGGCCGTCGTTGATCAGCGCGACGCCCATGCAGGCGCCGAAGACGCCCTTCTTCGCGCCGACCCGCTCGCAGAAGCGGTCGTAGAGCGGCTCGGCCACCTCTCCCGGCGCGGCCCGGATATAGCTCGGCCGCGTTCCCTTCTTCGTGTCGCCGTAGAGGGTGAACTGGCTGACGCAGAGGATCTCGCGGTCGCCGAGCGGCTCGTTCATCTTGCCCTCGGCGTCGTCGAAGATGCGAAGCGCCCGGACCTTCTCGGCGAGGCGGTCGGCCTCGGCCTCGGTGTCCTCGCGCGAGACCCCGAGCAGCACGAGCATCCCCGGCCCGATCTGGGCCACCCTCTCCCCCTCTACGTCGACTGCCGCCTGGCTGACGCGCTGGACCAGGGCCTTCAACTTTGCGCTTCGCCCTCGCCGGCCCTCAAGCGCTGGACGCGAGCCGCTCTCTGTAGATGCGGTAGTCGCGTCGCTCCGGCCTCAGGTTGGAGGCCAGCGCCAGGTGGTGCCGGGCGCGCCTCGTCTCGCCGGTCTTGCTGAGGGCTCGGCCCAGGCAGAAGTGGGCGTAGTCGTTGACCGGGTGCGTCTCCACCACGGCTTCGAACTCGGTCGCGGCCTCCGCGTAGTGACGGGTGCGGAACAGCGCGCGGCCCAGGGCCTCGCGGACGGAGCTCTTCTCCGGCGCCTGGCGTGCGGCCTCCTTCAGGGGCACGGTGGCCTCCTCGAAGTCGCCCTCCTCGAGCAGCTCCATCCCCCTCCTATACAGGGAGTAGAGGGACTCGCTCTGGGATGTGCGCTCGTTCTGGGCCATGAACCCAGTTTAGGCGGGCGCGCAACCCACTCCCCTGGGCGGTCGTGAACGCTAGTCCTGGGCGTGGGCGCGGCGGACTGCCTGCTCCGACCTGATGGAGTCGATGCGATCGAGGATGGCGTCGGCGACCTGCTCCTTGGAGGCGAGCGGAACAGGGTGCTCACCCGAGGGCTCCACGATCACGACCTCGTTCTCAGTGCTCTCGAAGCCGATCTCGGAGCGGGAGACGTCGTTGAAGACAATCGCATCGGCGCCCTTGCGCTCGAGCTTCTCACGCGCGCGCCCCGGATCGTGATCGGTCTCGGCTGCGAACCCGACGATCGTCTGGTCCTCGCGCCGGTTCGCGGAAAGCCCGGCGAGTATGTCCTCCGTCGGCTCCAGGTGGAGCTCCATCCCGCCGCTCCCCTCGCGGTGGATCTTCTCGCCGGCCGCGCTCCGGGGACGGAAGTCGGCGGGGGCGGCCGCCATCACCAGCACGTCGGTGGAATCGAACTCGCGGCCGAGTGCCCCGGCGAGCTCGGACGCCGTCTCGACGTCCACGCGCCTGACACCGGGCGCGGCGAGCAGTGAGACGTTGGCGGCGACGACGGTGACCTCCGCACCACGCCGAGCGGCACGCTCGGCGATTGCGAGGCCCATGCGGCCCGATGAGCGGTTGCCGATGAAGCGCACCGGGTCGATCGGCTCCCGGGTACCACCGGCGGACACCAGCACCCGGAGACCGTCCCAGGGCCCGATCGGGGCGGGGGCGGCATGCTCGATCGCGTCGAGCAGGGCGCGCGGCTCGGGCAGCCGGCCGACGCCATGCTCCCCACGGGAGGCGAGCGCGCCCTCTTCCGGCTCTATCACGGTGATCCCGCGCTGCCGGAGTGTGGACAGGTTGGCCTGGGTCGCGGCATCGCGATACATCCGGTCGTTCATGGCCGGCGCCACGAGCCGCGGCGCCGAGCAGGCGAGGAACGAGGTGGTGACCATCGAGTCGGCGATCCCGGCCGCGACCTTCGCGATCGTGTTGGCCGAGGCGGGAGCGATCAGATACGCATCGGCGTTCGCGACCACCTCGAGATGACCGATCGGATCGTGGTCGGGGGCCGCGTCGCCTGGGAAGGCGCCGCGCGCCGAGTCGCGCTCGAACTCGTCGCTCAGCACGGGCGCGCCGGTGATCCCCTCGAATGAGGCCGGGCCGACGAAGCGCTCCGCGGCCGGGGTCATCAGGACGCGGACGGCGTGCCCCTCCTTGGTGGCGAGGCGCGCCAACTCGAGCGACTTGTAAGCCGCGATGCCACCACTCACCCCGAGCAGGATGCGGGCCATCACGCCCTCCTAGTAGCTGGTTAGGCCTTGTACTCGTACTTGAGCTTGCCCGCCGCGGTCTCCTCCAGAGCGATCGTCAGATAGTTCCCGCTGGGAACCTCGACCATCGGAGGCGTGTACTCACCGTAGGCGCCCTCGGAGAGGGAGTGGTAGTACGCGTTGATCTGGCGAGCCCGCTTCGCCGCGACGCAGACGGCGGCGTAGTGGGTGTCGGTGTGTTCGAGAAGCTTGTCGACTCTTGGCGTGATCATTGACATGGGGTCAGTGTAGGGACAGCTGACCACGGACGAGCTTCTCGAGTCGCGAGGCGGCTTTCTGCACCTCGTCGTTCACCACCTCGAGCGGGAACTCCGAGCGGGCGGCGAGCTCCACCTCGGCGGTCCGCAGGCGCTGCTCGATCGCCTCTGGGGTGTCGGTGCCCCTCCCCTCCAGCCGCTCTCGCAGGACCTCCTCGTCGGGCGGGGCGATGAAGATCAGGACGGCGTCGTCGCCCAGCGAATCGCGCACCTGGCGGGCGCCCTGCACCTCGATCTCGAGGACCACGGAATGCCCCTGCGCCAGGCGCTCCTGTACCTCCTGTCGCAGGGTGCCGTAGTAGTTGCCGCTGTAGCTGGCGTGTTCGAGGAAGTCACCGGCCTCCAGCCGGCGGCGGAACTCCTCCGGGGTCAGGAAGAAGTAGTCGCGGCCGTTGGTCTCCCCGGGACGCGGCTCCCGGGTGGTCGCGGAGATGGAGAGCTCGAGCTCCGGGACGCGCGCGAGCAGCTGCTCGATCAGCGTTCCCTTTCCGACCCCTGACGGGCCGGTGATGACGAAGACCTTCCCCACGACGAGGAGATCATGACCGCCGGGACGGCCGCGAAAAGCTCCTGGAGTGCGGCGTTACTTACGCAACTGGGCTACGAGTTCGGCGCGCTGGCGCTCGGAGAGCCCACCGATGGTCTTCGACGGCGAGATCCGGCACTGGTTCAGGATCCGATTCGTCTTCACCCGCCCGTACTTGGGGACGGCCATCAGCATGTCGATGACCTTGGCGGTCTGGACGTACTCGGGCGGATCCATGAGCAGCGTCTGGATCTTGACCTTGTTGCCCTTGAGGTCGCGCTTCAGCTGGGCCCGCTTGGAACGGATGTCATTTGCCCTCTTCAGGGCTTCCATCCTCTGGTCCAATGATCTCTCGGGGGCGGCGTTGGAGGACTGGACCGGGGCCTGCATCGGGGCGGCAGTATATCCGCGGCCGCGAGGAGCGGAAAGACCTTTTCGGGGTTTCCGAAAAAAATTCCCGTCTATCCGGAGATCCGAGCGAGCTCTCCGCCCAACTCGGCGGCGATCCGCGAGCCGGCCGCCGGATCTCGGAAGCTCTCTGTCCCGACGGCAACGAGACTTGCACCCGCACGCAACATCTCGGCGGCGTCCCGTCCGCTCGAGACGCCCCCCATCGCGACGATCGGCACAGAGACGGCGGCCGCCACCGCATGAACTTGCGCCAGCGCCACGGCTCGCACCGCCGGCCCAGAAAGGCCGCCGGTCCCGCCGCCGAGCCAGCGGTCGCCCTCTTCGGGATCGAATGCCACGGCGCGCAGCGTGTTGATCAGGGAGACCGCGTCCGCCCCTCCCTCCTCGGCGGCGACCGCGACCGGGACCGGATCGGCGATGTTCGGGGTGAGCTTCACGATCAGCGGCTTGCCGGTCAGCGCTCTTATGGCTCTGAGCAGGGATTTCGCCTCATCGGGAGACTCGCCGACGATCAGCCCCGACTTGACGTTCGGGCAGGAGACGTTCAGCTCGAGCGCCGCCACCTCCTCCCGCTCGCCGACTCCTTCGACCAGCCGGCTGAAGTCGTCGTGGCTGGTCCCCATCACCGAGACGATCAGCGGGACGGGGAGCTCGGCGAGTTGCGGGAGGTCGTGATCCAGGAAGCCGTCGAGCCCCTTGTTCGGCAACCCGATCGAATTGATCAGCCCGGACGGCGTCTCCCAGAGCCGCGGGGGCGGGTTGCCGGCCCGCGGCTCCGGCGTGATGGTCTTGGAGACGAAGGCGGAGAAGGGGAACTCATCGAGGAGCGCATCTCCGAAGGCGCGGCGGGCGGCGATGGCGTCGAAGGTGCCCGAGCCGTTGATCACCGGATGGCGCAGCTCGATGCCGCAGAAGTCGGTCAATGCCCGGATCCAGGGACGAGCGCCGTCTCGATCTCGTCGCCGCGGACGACAGGGCCGTCTACGCAGAGCCGCATGTAGCCACCCCCGGTCTGAGGGATCGCGCAGCCGAAGCAGGCGCCGAAGCCGCAGGCCATCGGCGCCTCCAGCGCCAGCTCGCAGGCCACGCCGCGATCGGCGCACATGACCCGCACTGCCTCCAGCATCGGCGGCGGGCCGCAGGCGTAGACGGCGCCGGTGCCGGCGTCGTCGCCCTCCAGCAGGACGCCGAGCAGGTCGGTGACGTAGCCGCGGTGGCCGATGTGCCCGTCCTCGCTGGCCAGGCGGATCTCGCTGCAGTCGAAGAGGTCGAGGCCACCGGAGTTCGGCCGGTCGCGGAAGCCCAGGAGAACCCGCGCCGGGATCCCGGCCCGAAGCAGGCGCCGCCGCCAGAGCGCGAGCGGAGCGACCCCGATGCCGCCGCCCACCAGGATGGCGCCGGCGGCGCCTGGCGCGAGGTCCGTCGGCGAAGCGAACGGCCTGCCGAGCGGCCCGTGTATCCAGAGGCTCTCACCGGGTTCCAGCGCCGCCAGCCGACTGGTGCCGGGCCCCACGGCCAGTACCAGGAAGTCGAGTCTCACCCCCCCGCTCTCGGTCTCCGCATCGGCGACGGAAAAGGCGCGGGCGAGGTACGGGCGTCCCTGATCGCCGCCCCAGCCGGAGTCCGCGGCCAGCATGTAGAACTGGCCGGCGGCCGGCTCGGGACCGGCCGGGTCGATCACCGAGAAGATCCGATAGCCGCCTGAGGGGAGGTTGCGCGTCACCTCGCAGAGACGGCGGCCGAAGGGGGCCACGACCCTCTCCCCCAGGCGCTGCGCCTTGGCGGCGGTCATCTCTTCGATGGCTCGCGCTCCTCCGGGGCGTGGAGCTCCTGGAGCGTGCGGACCTCGGCCTCCCCGCTGGCCGCCGCGAAGATCGCCCGCGAGGCCGCGGATGCGCCGGTCATCGTCGTCACGCAGGGGATGCCATGGCGAACGGCCTCTGTGCGGATCTCGTAGCCGTCGGTCCGGGCCCCGGAGCCGGTCGGGGTGTTGATCACCAGGTCGACCTCCTCGGAGCGAATGCAGTCGACCACGTGCGGCGAGCCCTCGCCGATCTTGTTGATCTTGCGCACCGGGACACCCATCGCCGAGATCGCCTGCGCCGTCCCGGCGGTAGCGATCACCTTGAAGCCGAGGTCGTGAAAGCGGGTCGCGAGCTGGGTGGCGGCGGGCTTGTCGGAATCGGTCACCGAGATGAAGATCGTTCCCTTCTCTGGCAGCGAGACCCCGGCGGCCGCCTGTGCCTTGCCGAAGGCGGTCGGGAAGTCGGAGGCGATTCCCATCACCTCGCCCGTGCTCCGCATCTCGGGGCCGAGCACCGCGTCCGCGCCGGCGAAGCGCGCGAAGGGCAGGACGGCCTCCTTGACGCTGATGTGATCCGGCTGCTCGCTCGACAGGGCCTGGTCGTCGAGGGACTCGCCGAGCATGAGGCGGCAGGCGATCTTGGCGAGCGGGGTACCGATCGCCTTGCTCACGAACGGCACGGTGCGCGACGCGCGGGGATTCGCCTCGATGACGTAGAGCTCGCCGTCGGCGACCGCGTACTGGACGTTGATCAGGCCGATGACGCCGAGCTCCAGCGCGATCTTGCGAGTCGTCTCGCGGATCTCCTCCAGCATCTCCTCGCCGAGGCTCATCGGAGGAAGCACGCAGGCGGAGTCCCCGGAGTGGACCCCCGCCTCCTCGACGTGCTGCATGACGCCCGCGACGAAGCAGCGCTCGCCGTCGGCGAGGGCGTCGACGTCGACCTCGATCGCGTTCTCCAGGAAGCGGTCGAGCAGCAGCGGGTGCTCCTGATCCGCCTTGACGTTTGCCTCCAGGTACGCCGCCAGGGTCTCGGCGTCGTAACAGATCTCCATCGCCCGGCCGCCGAGGACATAGGAGGGGCGAACAAGCAGGGGGAAGCCGACGTCCTCGGAGATCGCCACGGCCTCCTCGGCCGAGAGCGCGGTCCCGTACGGCGGGTGCTTGATCTCGAGCCGGCGCAGCAGGGCTCCGAAGCGTCCGCGGTCCTCCGCCAGGTCGATGGCGTCCACCGGCGTGCCGAGCAGCGGGACGCCGGCGTCCTCGAGCGACTTCGCGAGGCGAAGCGGCGTCTGCCCGCCGAACTGCACGATCACTCCCTCGGGTTGCTCAACTCCGCAGATCGCGAGCACGTCCTCCGCGGTCAGCGGCTCGAAGTAGAGGCGGTCGGAGGTGTCGTAGTCCGTCGAGACCGTCTCGGGGTTGCAGTTGACCATCACCGCGTCGCGGTCGAGCTCGCGCGCGGTCATCGCTGCGTGCACGCAGCAGTAGTCGAACTCGATGCCCTGGCCGATCCGGTTCGGCCCGGAGCCGAGGATGACCACCGAGGGCCGCTCGCCGCGCTCGACCTCACCGGCCGTGCCGTTGACCGGCGAGCGGTCATGCCCGCTGTAGAAGTAGGGCGTCCGCGCCTCGAACTCCGCCGCGCAGGTGTCGACCGAGCGATAGGTGCGCTCCAGGCCCTCCGTGCCGTCGCCGTTCGTGGCGAGCTCACGCAGCTCGCGCAGGAACCAGGGGTTGATCATCGTCGCCTCATGGATCCGCTCGAGCTCGACCCCGCGCCGGAAGCCGTCGAGGACCAGGTCGAAGCGATCCGACGAGGGAGATGAGAGCCGCTCGAGCAGCTCGCCCGTGGACGCCGGGATGTCGGGCTCGTCGTCGAGCTCGCGGGAGCGGAGCGCCTTGGCGAAGGACTCACGGAAGGTTCGGCCGATCGCCATGCACTCCCCCACGGACTTCATGTGCGTCGAGAGACGGCCCTCGGCTCCGGGGAACTTCTCGAAGGCGAAGCGGGGGATCTTGGTGACGACGTAGTCGATCGTCGGCTCGAACGAGGCGGGCGTCGCCTTGGTGATGTCGTTCGGGATCTCCTCGAGCGCGTAGCCGACCGCGAGCTTCGCCGCGATCTTCGCGATCGGGAAGCCGGTCGCCTTCGAGGCGAGCGCCGATGACCGGGAGACGCGCGGGTTCATCTCGATCACGACGATCTCGCCGGTCTCCGGGCTGACCGCGAACTGGACGTTGGAGCCGCCAGTCTCGACGCCGACCGCGCGGATCACGCGGATCGCCTGGTCTCGGAGGTCCTGGTAGATGCCGTCGGTGAGCGTCTGCGCCGGCGCGATGGTCACCGAGTCGCCGGTGTGGACGCCCATCGGGTCGACGTTCTCGATCGAGCAGATGATCACGACGTTGTCGTTGCGGTCGCGCATCACCTCGAGCTCGAACTCTCCCCAGCCGAGCACCGACTCCTCGACCAGGACCTGGTTGATCGGGCTGGCCGCGAGCCCCTCCGAGACGACCTGCGCCAACTCGGTCGCGGTGTTGCCGACGCCGCCGCCGTGGCCGCCGAGAGTGAAGGCGGGCCTGACGATCGCCGGCAGGCTGATCGTGCCGTCCGCGACTCCGGCCTCGGCCTCGGCCACCGAGGTGACGATCTGCGACCAGGGGACGCGCAGCCCGGCGCCCTCCATCGTCTCGCGGAAGGCCTCGCGGTCCTCGGCGCGGTGGATCGCGTCGTAGTCGGCGCCGATCAGCTCGACGCCGAAGCGCTCCAGGGTGCCGTCGTCGTGCAGGGACTTGGCGAGATTGAGCGCGGTCTGACCACCCAGGGTCGGGAGCAGCGCGTCCGGTCGCTCCCGCTCGATCACCTTCGCGACCGGGCCGGGAAGAAGCGGCTCGATGTAGGTGCGGTCGGCGAACTCGGGGTCGGTCATGATCGTCGCCGGGTTCGAGTTGACGAGCACGACCTCGTACCCCTCCTCCAAGAGGACCTTGCAGGCCTGGACACCGGAGTAGTCGAACTCGGCCGCCTGCCCGATCACGATCGGCCCGGAGCCGATCAGGAGGATCTTCTGGATGTCGTCGCGCCGGGGCATGATCAAACGGGTCCCTGCTCGGCTTCGCCTCCGCTGGGCCCTCGCATACCCGCGAGCTCCAGGAAGCGGTCGAAGAGATAGCGGGCGTCGTGCGGGCCGGGACCGGCCTCCGGGTGGTACTGGACGGTGCGGCCGGGGACGTCCTTCAGGACCAAGCCCTCGACCGTGCGGTCGTAGAGGTTCAGGTGGGAGAGCTCGGCTTCGCCGAAGTCCGTCTGCCAGCGAACCGGCTCGTCGCCCTCGATCGTCTCGTCGCCGCCCGGACCGAGTACCGCGAAGCCGTGGTTCTGGGAGGTGATGTCGATCCTCCCGGTCTCCAGGTCCTTGACCGGGTGGTTGGCGCCGCGATGGCCGAAGGGGAGCTTGAAGGTCTCCAGGCCGACGGCGCGACAGAGCAGCTGATGGCCGAGGCAGATGCCGACGACGGGCTTCTTGCCCACCACGCCGCGGACGTTCTCGACCACATAGTCGAGCGCACCGGGGTCGCCGGGGCCGTTGGCCAGGAAGACGAGATCCGGGTCGCGGGCGAGCACGTCCTCGGCCGAGGTGTCGCAGGGCAGCAGCGTGATCCGCGCGCCCCGCTCCTTGAGCTGACGGACGATCGAGAGCTTGATGCCGGTGTCGATGCCGACCACATGCGGCCCGTCGCCGTCGATCTCGACCGGCTGATCCGGCGTCACCGTCGTGGCGAAGTCGGCGCCGTCCATCGATGGCTCGGCCCCGACACGCTCGCGTGCCTCGGACTCCGCGAGGCCGGCCGGGAAGATCCCGCCCCGCATGGCGCCCCGGTCCCGGATGTGGCGGACGAGCGCACGGGTGTCGACTCCGGAGATCGCCGGGATGCCGCAGTCGCGAAGCCAGTCGAGCCAGCCGCCCTCGGCGGTCGCGGCGTCCTCCGTGTTCTTGCCCTCTCGCATGATCACGCCGCGGGCCTGGACGCGCTCGGACTCCATCGCCTCGCCCGAGACTCCGTAGTTGCCGATCAGCGGATACGTGAAGGTGATGATCTGGCCTGCGTAGCTGGGATCGGTGACCGCCTCCTGGTAGCCCGTCATCGAGGTGTTGAAGACAACCTCGCCGGTCATGGCCTCGCCGGAGCCGAGCAGCTCGCCGTCGAGACGCGTGCCGTCTTCGAGCAGGACGTACCCGCTCACGTGACCCTCTCCCTCGGCTTCGGCATGGTCTCCGGGTTCGGGGCGTATTCGAGGATCAGCTTCTGGATCGCCTTGAACTCGTCGCTGCCGGCGCGGCCGAGCAGCTCGAAGAGCGCGGTCTCGACGCTGGTCAGCGTCGCTCCCGCGCGCTCCATCTTGTTGAGCCCGATCCGCCGGTTCTCCTCGGTCCGCGAGCCGACGGCGTCCTCGGCCACCTCGACCTCCTTGCCCTCCGCGAGCAGGTCGAGGACCGTCTGGTTGACGCAGACGTGCGTCTCGATCCCGCAGACGAGAGCCTGGTCGCGGTCCGAGAGGTCGAAGCCCTCCGCCTCGGCCGCCGAGAACACGACCTTCTCGATCGGGGCGGTACCGTCGGGCAGATGCTCCGACACCTCCGCCGCGGTCTCCCCCAGCCCCTTCGGGTACTGCTCGGTGACCACGATCGGGATGCCGATCGCCTCGGCTCCGCGGATCAGGGTGGCGGTGGCCCTCGCGATGCGCTCGAAGTCGGGGATCGCCTTGCGAAAGCCCTCCTGGACGTCGACGACGACCAGCGCGGCTCGATCCCGCTCGAGCCTGCTCACGAGGCGACCCCGAGGGCGAAGCTGCGCTGCCGGAACGCGGCCCGCCCGGCCGCGACCGTCATCAGGACGCGGCCGGTCAACTCCCGGCCGCCGAAGCAGTTGTTGTAGGAGCGGCTCTCGTAGCCGTCCTCGCCGACCGTCCAGGTGAGCTCGGGATCGATCAGCGCGACGTTCGCCACCGCGTCGGGCTCGATCCGCGGCGCCTCGATGCCAAAGGGCTCGCCGCCGCAGGTCATCCGCTCGACGAGGAGCTCGAGGGGCAGCACGCCCGGCAGCACCAAGTCCGTGTAGAGCGCGGCGAAGGCGGTCTCGAGGCCGGTCACGCCCATCGCGGCCTCCTCGAACGGCACCTCCTTCTCCTCCGAGGCGTGCGGAGCGTGATCCGTGGCGACGCAGTCGATCGTGCCGTCGCGGAGCCCTTCGATCAGCGCCTCGCGGTCGTCCTCAGTGCGCAGCGGCGGGTTCATCTTGAAGCGGGCGTCGAGGCTGCGGACCGCCTGGTCGGTGAGGGTCAGGTGATGCGGGCTCGCCTCGCAGGTGACCTGGACGCCGGCCGCCTTGGCGCGCGCGATCTCCTCCACCGAGGCCCGTGCGGAGAGGTGCTGGACGTGGATTCGCGCCCCCTCATATAGAGCGAGCGAGCAGTTGCGGGCGATCATCGTCGACTCCGAAACCGCCGGGACCCCCTCCATGCCAAGCGCGGCGGAGACTTCGCCCTCGTTCATCACGCCGCCGCCCGACAGATCCGGGTCCTCCTCGTGCAATGCGATCACTCCGCCGGCGAGGCGCTGGTACTGGAGGGCGCGGCGAAGGACCCGGGCGTTGGCGATCGGCAGGCCGTCGTCTGAGAACCCGATCGCGCCGGCCTCCGCGAGCTCGGCCATCTCGGTGAGCTCCTGCCCGTCCATCCCGCGGGTGACGTTGGCGACGAAGCCGACCGGGATCGACGCTTCGCGCTCCGCGCGGTCCCGGACCGAGCCGAGCACGGCGGCGGAGTCGATCGGCGGCGAGGTGTTGGCCATGGCGATCACCGCGCAGTAGCCGCCGGCCGCCGCGGACCGCGTGCCCGTCTCCAGATCCTCCTTGTGCTCCTGCCCCGGGACCCGGAAGTGGACGTGCGGGTCGACGAAGGCCGGCAGAGCGAGCAGGCCCTCGCCCTCGACGAGCTCGGCGCCCTCCACCTCGGGGGCGTTCCCGACCTCGGTGATCTCGGCGATCTCGCCGTTTCGCACGACCAGGTCACGAGCGCCGTCGAGGCCGGTGCGCGGATCGAGCAGACGGGCTCCCCTGATCACCAGATTGGCGGCATGGCCCGGCCGGGAGATCAGCTTCGGGGCCTCCACCGCGCCCTCGGCTCCGTTCTCCGAGACGGTCACGCCGGCTGTCCGATCGTCGGAGTGTCGGCGGGGGCGGGCCCGCGGTCGGGCCGTGCCCGCTCGCTCCCCGCGAGCAGCTCATAGAGGATCGCCATCCGGACGACCAGGCCGCTCTCGACCTGCGCGGTGATCAGCGACTGCGGCGAGTCGATCACCTCGGGCGAGAGCTCCACCCCGCGGTTGACCGGGCCGGGGTGCATGAGCAGCTGGCGCGGGCCCAGCCGTCGTGAGTCGATCTGGTACCGGGTCGCGTACTCGCGCAGCGAGGGAACGAAGCTCTCGCTCATCCGCTCCCGCTGCATCCGCAGCGCGTAGACCACGTCGGCCTCGCCGAGCCGGTCGAGGTCGTACGAGACCTCGCAGCCGAGCGCCTCGATCCCTCGAGGGATCAGCGTCGGGGGGCCGCAGAGCGTCACCTTCGCACCCATCTTCCGGAAGGCGAGGAGGCAGGAGCGGGCGACGCGGCTGTGGAGGACGTCGCCGACGATCCAGATGTTCGACCCCTCGAACGAGTCGAGCCGCTGGCGCAGCGTGAAGACGTCAAGCAGGGCCTGGGTCGGATGCTCGTGCTTGCCGTCACCCGCGTTGATCACCGAGGCCTCGGTCCAGCGAGCAACGAGGCCGGCCGCGCCGGCGTGCGGCGAGCGGATCACGATCGCGGCGGGATCGTAGGCCGAGAGGGTCGCGACCGTGTCCTTCAGCGACTCGCCCTTGTCGACCGAGGAGCCGGCCGACTTGACGCTGACCACGTCTGCGGAGAGGCGCTTGGCGGCCAGCTCGAACGAGGAGAGAGTGCGGGTGCTGGCCTCGTAGAAGAGGTTGACGATGGTGCGGCCGCGAAGGGTCGGGACCTTCTTGATGTCGCGCCGGCCAACCTCGGCGAAGCTCTGGGCCCGCTCGAGGATGCGGTCCATCTCCTCGCGCGAGAGCTCCTCGACTCCCAACAGGTGCTTCATGCGTCCTCGCTTCCTGAAACGGGGCGCGCTTCCGCACGCCCCTGAACCGTCGATCCGGCTGGGGTGATCGCCACCTCGTCGATGCCGTCTGTCTCCTCGAGCCGGACGTTCACCCGCTCGCCGGGCGCGGTCGGCAGGTTCTTGCCGACGTAGTCCGGGCGGATCGGGAGCTCGCGGTGGCCGCGATCCGCCAGCACCGCCAGCTGGACCCGTGCCGGGCGGCCGTAGTCGAAGAGGGCGTCGATGGCGGCGCGCACCGTGCGGCCCGTGTAGAGCACGTCGTCCACCAGCACGATCGTGCGGCCTGCGAGGTCGAAGTCGAGATGGGAGTCGTGGACCACCGGGGCGTCCCGGGGCTCGCGGCGCTCGATGTCGTCGCGGTAGAAGGAGATGTCTAGGTCGCCGAGAGGCACCTCGGTGCCGGAGAGCTCGCCGACCAGGGCGTGGAGGCGGCGGCAGATGACGGCGCCGCGCGTGTGGATGCCGACCAGCGCCAGGCGGTCCGAGTCCAGCGGCCCCGGACGCGAAGCGGAGGAGCCGCAACTTGATGAGGCGTTCTCGACGATCTCGTGGGCGATACGGACGAGCGTCCGCCGTAGATCGTCGTGATCGAGCACGACCTTCTCGTCGTTCAATGCCTTGCTCCTTCCCGGCCTCACGGGACCGTGGTTAAAGGGGCTTGCCGCGCCAGCGTAGCAGCGGGGTGCGACGATTCTCGGTCGCGAAGCCGCAGGTTGCGGCGGTTAGTCGCCGGCGGGCGCCGGCTCGGCCAGCGGCTCGGGGCGCTCCTTCGCGCCCTCCTGGATCAGCTCCGGATCGCCCCGCTCCGGAAACGGGATCTCGACCAGGTCGAAGTCGCGCGGCGCGAACGTGTTGGGGAAGGCATCGCGCGCCTCCTTCAGAACGGCCGAGACGTTGTAGCGCGAGGAGACGTGGACGATCGCCAGCATGTGGACGTCGGCCTCCGCAGCGAGCTGTGCGGCGCCCTGGGCCGTCGAGTGGCCCGTGTCGGCCGCCCGGGCCGACTCCTCGAGGGCGAACGTGCCGTCATGGACCAGCAGCTGAGCGGCATGCGCCGCGATGCGGGTCATCTCACACGGCGCCGTGTCCCCGGTGATCACGATCTTCCGGCCGGCGCGAGCCTCGCCGAGCACCTGCTCGGGCCGGATCTCCGACCCGTCCACGGCGACCGTCTCGCCGCGCTGCAGCCTGCCGAAGTCACGGTCGTCCGTGATCCCGAGACCACGCGCGGCCTCGACGTCGAAGCGACCCGGCCGCTCGGGCTCGACGTAGGCGTAGCCGAGCGCCCTCATCCGGTGCTCAACGGGAAAGGCGCGCATCTCGAAGCCGTCGTGCTCGACCCCCTCCCCCGGCTGGAGCTCGACCAGCTCCACCTCGTAGCGCAGCCGGCCGAAGATCCGCCGGAGCGCCGCGAACAGGTCGTGGAGCCCGGCGGGCCCGACGATCCGCAGCGGCGCCTGGCGCTCCATCAAGTCGTAGGTCTTGAGCAGCCCCGGCAGTCCGAGGTAGTGGTCGGCGTGGAAGTGGGTGACAAAGATGTCGTCGACCTGAACGAGCCCGGTCGAGTTGATCATCTGGCGCTGCGCGCCCTCCCCTGCGTCGATCAGGATCCGGCTGCCGCCCGCGCGGATCAGCACGCAGGCGGTCGCCCTCCGCGCCGAGGGCACGGAGCCGCCGGTGCCGAGGAAGACGACCGAGAGATCCACGGGCCTAGCCTAGGGACGCCCGGGAGGACGTGCCCCGTGCGGTTGCGATAGCCATCGCTACCGCCCGCGCTATCCATCGCTACCGACCTAGACTTGACCATCTCGCGCCCGTAGCTCAGCTGGATAGAGCGCTCCCCTCCGGAGGGAGAGGCCGCAGGTTCGAATCCTGCCGGGCGCGCTGACGGCGCCACGGAACCTCATTAGCCCCGAGAAGGCGAGGCGAATCGCGGCGTCAGCCGCCGGCCACTGCGGGGAGAATCGTCACCTCGTCGCCGTCGTTGACGGCGGTGTCGAGGCCATCCTGGAAACGAATGTCCTCGCCGGAGACGTAGACGTTCACGAAGCGGCGGAGGTCTCCATCCTGGGTGATCCGCTCGCGCAGGCCATCGTGCTGATCGAAGACGGCGTCGAGCGCCTCGCCGACGGTCGAGCCCTCGACCTCGATCGCCCCGTCACCGCCGGTCGCGGCACGGAGCTGAGCTGGAATCTTCACGGTGATGCTCATCGGGCGAAGATCTTAGTCATCAGGCCGACGCCGGCACTCCATCGAACTCCTTCTCGAAGGCATCGAGCGTCGGATCGATCTCGTGCATCCGGAAGGACTCGCGCGCGGCGTCGAGCGTCTTCAGGCCCTCGCCGGTGATGTAGGCCACCACGCGCTCGTCAGAGTCGATCTTCCCGGCCGCCGCGAGCTTGGCGAGAACGCCGACGGTCACTCCGCCGGCGGTCTCGGTGAAGACGCCGGTGGTCTCGGCGAGCAGCTTGATCCCCGCGCGGATCTCGTCGTCGTTCACCGACTCGATCTGGCCACGGGTCTGCCTGGCGAGCTCGAGCGCGTACGGGCCGTCGGCCGGATCCCCGATCGCCAAGCTCTTCGCGATGGTGTCCGGCTTCCGTTCGGGTTTGCACACGTCCCAGCCCTCAGCGAACGCGGTCGCCACGGGCGAGCAGCCCTCGGGCTGGGCGCCGCAGAAGATCGGCAGCTCTCCCTCGACCAGGCCGACGTCAAGCCATTCGCGAATCCCCTTGGCGAGCTTGGTGAACATCGACCCGGAGGCGATCGGCCCGACGACCCGGTCGGGAAGGCTCCAGCCGAGCTGCTCGATGGTCTCGAAGGCGAGCGTCTTGGACCCCTCCGAGTAGTACGGCCTCAGGTTGACGTTGACGAAGGCCCAGGGATGCATCTGGCTGAGCTCCGTACAGAGTCGGTTGACGTCGTCGTAGGTGCCGCGGATGCCGACCAGGTTGGTCCCGTAGATACCGGTCGCGAGCAGCTTCTGCTCCTCGAGGTCGGCGGGGACGAAGACGTAGGAGTCAAGGCCCGCCGCGGCCGCGTGCGCTGCAACCGCGTTGGCCAGGTTCCCCGTGGACGCGCAGGCGACGGTCTCGAACCCGAGCTCCTTGGCCTTGGCGACCGCGACGGCGACGACGCGGTCCTTGAAGGAGTGCGTCGGGTTGGCGGCGTCGTTCTTGATCCAGAGCTCGCCGAGACCGAGGCGGTCGGCCAGGCGGTCGGCGCGGATCAGCGGGGTCAGGCCCGGCTCGAGCGGGTCGCCCGGGCGGCCGTCGAACGGGAGGAAGTCGGAATAGCGCCAGATGCCGTGCGATCCGGCCTGAATCTTGCGGCGCGTCTCCTCGGCATCCAGATCCGAGAAGTCATACGTGACTTCGAGCGGGCCGAAGCACTGCTCACAGACGAAGTGGGCCTTGAGCGGATAGGCCTCGCCGCATTCCTTGCACTTGAGAGATTCGACTGCCATCTGGCTCCTCTACGAAAAAACCTCCGCCGGGCTTGATGTGGGCGGAGGTCCTAGAAGGAGCGCTCTTCCCACATCTTCCAGGCTCTTTGACTTCACCTGCTGGAGTTGGCACCTTCCTCGAACCGAAGTCCGAGGGGGTTGCCGGGGTTTCATCGGGCCAGTCCCTCCACCCCTCTTGATGTGGTGACTATGTGACGAGGGAATATAGCAACGCGCCATTTCCGCAAATGCAGGTACGAAGTCGGGAATCGTCCTGCGCCACACCCCTCTCGCCTCAGTACAGTGAATTGACCATGGAAGTCGACGCGACGAACACGATGGGTCCGGAAGATGCCGAACCTCCCTCGCCCCAGACTGCGCCGCACCCGCGCCGGCGAGCTCGTCGCGCCGCTTCCGCCTGAGCCGCAGACCCCGAACGTCGAGGAGATCGCGGCCGAGGGCCTGCGCTGGATCAAGATCGACCGGCCGGGTGCCCTCGAGCAGGCCTGGCTCGAGGAGAACTTCGAGTTCCACGCCCTCGACTACGAGGATGTCCTCTCACGCAACCAGGGGCCGAAGCTCGACGTCTACGACGACTACCTCTTCATCGTCCTGCAGTTCCCGATCTTCGACCGCTCGGCCCGGCGCCTCGGCGCCGGCGAGCTCGACCTCTTCGTCGGCGCGGACTTCCTGATCACGATCCCGAACCAGCCGCTGCAGCCGGTCGAGTATCTGTTCGAGCGCTGCCGCCAGAAGGAGGAGATCCGCGAGCAGCTGTTCTCGCGCGGCTCTGGCTACCTCCTCTACCGACTGGTCGACGACGGCTTCGACTACTGCTTCCCGATGCTGCGCAAGATCGGCAACAAGCTCGACGTCCTCGAGGAGGAGATCTTCGAAGGGACCTCCTCCGAGGAGATCGTGCGCGACATCTCCAACGTGAAGCAGGAGATCATCAACTTCCGCAAGGTGATTCGCCCGCAGCGCCCCGTGCTCCGCGACCTGGAGAAGATCAAGCAGCGCTACCTGGCGCCGGACATGGACCTCGAGATCTACTTCGACGACATCGTGGATGCACACGAGCGCATCTGGGACAACCTCGAGAACTACAAGGAGGTCGTCGAGGCGCTCGAGGAGACGAACGAGTCGGTGATCTCGCACCGAGTCAACGACATCCTCCGCGTCCTCACCTCGATCAGCGTCATCGTCCTTCCCCTTACCCTGCTCGCCAGCATCTGGGGCATGAACGTGCGCGTCCCGGGCGAGCAGAACATGACCGCGTTCTGGGTGATCGCGGGGGTGATGGTGGCTCTGCTGGTCGGGATGGTCGCGTTCTTCCGCAAGCGCGGCTGGCTGTAGCGGCCACGAGCGGCGAAGCCGTCTTACATACGATCCCGGTTGTGGCGACACAGCGGATCTGGGCGCCCTGGCGCCTCGCCTACGTGAAGGACGCTTCCAAGGACAACTCCGATGCCTGCGTCTTCTGCGCCGCCCTCGAGGCCGGTGACGATGAGGCGAACCTGATCGTCCATCGCGGCGAGCGCTGCTTCGTGATCCTCAACAAGTTCCCCTATACGAACGGGCACCTGATGGTGGCGCCGTACGAGCACGCCGCGGCGATCCAGGAGCTCGACGCCGAGACGGTGGCGGAGCTCATGTCCCTGGCCCAGCGAGGCATGAATGCGCTGCAGACCGGCTACTCGCCGCACGGCTACAACGTCGGCTTCAACCAGGGCCGGGTGGCCGGAGCCGGAGTCGAACATCACATCCACATGCACGTCGTCCCGCGCTGGGGCGGCGACACCAACTTCATGCCGGTCCTCGGCGACACTCGCGTGATGAACCAGACCCTCGAGGACAGCTTCAAAACGGTCCGCGAGGCGTTCTGATCATGCCGATCACCTCTCCCCCGGCCGGGATCTTCAAGGCCTACGACATCCGCGGCCTCTACGGCGAGGAGATGGACGAGGCGACCGCGCACCTGATCGGGCGCGGCTTCGCGCGCGTGCTCGCACGATTGCGGGACAAGGAGACCTCGGAGCTCCGCGTCGGCCTGGGTCACGACATGCGGCTGACCGCTCCAGAGATGTCCGCCGCCGTCCGGCGCGGCCTGGTCGAGGAGGGCGTCGCCGTCCTCGACGCCGGCCAGATCGCCACGGAGATGAGCTACTTCCTGGTCGGCTCGCGCGAGCTCGACGGCGGCGCCATGGTGACCGCCTCCCACAACCCGAAGGCCTACACCGGCGTCAAGCTGATCCGCGAAGGAGCGCTCGCCCTCTCCGGCGACGCCGGCATCCAGGACGTGCGCGCCGAGATCGAGGGCGGGATGCCCGAGCCGCCCGCCGGCGGAAGCGTCGAGCAGGTCGACATCTATCCCGACTTCCACAGCCACATGCTCGGCGTCGTCGACCGGGACGCGATCGGGCCGCTCGAGATCCTGGCCGACGGCGGGAACGGCATGGCCGGCCCGATGGTCGGCCCGCTGCTGGAGCAGCTCAACCTCGAGGTGACCACCACCTACTGGACACCGGACGGGAACTTCCCGGACCGTGAGCCGAACCCTCTGCTCGAGGAGAACCGCCGCTTCATCATCGAGCACGTGAAGGGCGAGAAGGTGGATCTCGCGATCGCCTGGGACGGAGACGCCGACCGCTGCTTCTTCATCGACGGCGAGGGCAGCTTCTGCGACGGTGACTTCGTCTGCGCGCTGCTCGCCCGGGCCGCGCTCGGCAAGAACCCCGGTGCGACGATCCTCTACGACCCTCGCTCGAGCCGAGCGGTGCCCGACACCGTCGCGGCGGCGGGCGGCAAATCGGATCTGAGCCGCGTCGGGCACGCCTTCTTCAAGACGCGGATGCGCGAGACGGATGCGGTCTTCGGCGGCGAGGTCTCCGGCCACTACTACTTCCGCGACTTCTACTGCGCGGACTCGGGCACGATGCCGGCGCTGCTCATCCTCGAGCTGGTTTCCCGGGAGGGTCGCTCGCTCGGCGAGCTGATGAACGAGTTCCGCTCCGCGTACTTCATCTCGGGCGAGATCAACTCCGAGGTCGACGACCAGCAGGCGAAGATGGACGAGATCGCCGAGCGCTACTCCGACGGGGAGATCACGCGCCTCGACGGGATCTCGGTGGACTACCCGGACTGGCACTTCAACGTCCGGCCGTCCAACACCGAGCCGCTGCTTCGCCTCAACCTCGAATCGCTCGCCTCCCGTGAGGACATGGAGGCGAAGCGCGACGAGGTCCTCGGTTTGATCCGGTCGTGAGCGGCGACGAGACGCCCGCCGAGGTCTGGCAGAAGATCTCCGACGCCGGCATCCGGGTGCTGAGGATCCCCACCCCGTTCCAGGTCGGCCGCGTCAACACCTACCTGCTCGAAGGCGAGCCGCTGACGCTGGTGGACTCAGGTCCCAATTCCGGCAAGGCCCTCGACGAGCTCGAGCGCCAGCTCGAGGCGCTCGATCACAAGATCGAGGACATCGAGCTCGTGATCATCACCCACCAGCACATCGACCATCTCGGGCTGGTCGACATCGTCGCCAAGCGCTCAGGCGCGGAGGTGGCCGCCCTCGACCTGCTCGCACCGTTCGTCGCCAACTTCGGCGACGACGCCGAGCGGGACGACGAGGAGGCGGCGGCCCTGATGCTTCGCCACGGGATCTCACAGGAGGTGGTCACCGCCCTCCGTCAGGTGACCGGAAGCTTCCGCGCCTGGGGCTCGAAGACCAAGGTGACCAGGCCGCTGCACGACGGCGAGGTGCTCGAGCTCGGCGTCCGCCGGCTCGAGGTCCAGCACCGGCCCGGGCACAGCCCGTCGGACACGGTGTTCTGGGACGAGCAGCGCCACATTCTGCTGGCGGCCGACCACCTGATCAAGCACATCTCCTCGAACCCCCTGATCTCCCGCCCGCTGGACGGCTCCTCGGAGCGGACCCAGGCCCTGGTCACCTACCTCTCCTCCCTGAAGAAGACGCGGGAGCTGCCGGCCGAGATCGTCCTCTCGGGACACGGCGAACCGATCACCGACCACGTCGCGCTGATCGACGAGCGCTTCGCCATGCACCAGCGGCGGGCCGAGAGGCTCTACGGGTTGATCTCAGAGCAGCCGCGCACCGGGCACGAGCTAGCCCAGGCCCTCTGGGGCGACGTCGCCGTGACCCAGGCCTTCCTGACGCTCTCCGAGGTGATCGGGCACGTCGACCTGCTGGTCAACGCGGGCCACGTTCGCGAGGCCGACGACGGCGAGGTCATCCGCTACGAGGCGACCTCGGACACCTCCGCCGACGAGCTCGGCGACCTGATCCCGGGCGGTAACCCGGCCCCAAGCAGGGGTTAGGAAAAGGACGTGCCCACGATCGCCCCTGCCCAAAGAGATCCCGCTCCGGCGGCAACCGCCGTCCCGCTCGAGCCGGACGCGGAGAAGAAGCGGATGCTGATCATCGTCAACCCGTACGCGACGACCGTCTCGGATCGGCTGAAGAACCTGGTCGTCTACGCCCTCCAGGCTCGCTACGAGGTCGAGGCCGTGGACACGGAGGCCGCCGAGCACGCGATCGAGATCGGCAGGGAGGCTCGCCACGGCGAATATGACATCGTCGTCGCCTTCGGCGGCGACGGCACCCTCAACGAGGTCGCCAATGGGCTGGCCGGCACCGACGTTCCCGTCTCCGTTCTGCCGGGCGGCTCGACCAACGTCGTCTGTCGCACCCTCGGCATCCCGAACGACGTGGTCGACGCGACAGAGCATCTGATCGGCCTCGCCGACGACTTCCGGCCCCGCAAGATCGATCTCGGCCGCTGCAACGGACGCCATTTCGTCTTCGCCTGCGGTGTCGGGCTGGACGCCACCGTCGTGAAGCGCGTCGACGCCCACCCGAGGCTCAAGGCAAGGGCCCGTCAGTGGTACTACACCTGGGCCGCGGTGCAAGGCTTCTACCGCCACTACCTGCGGAACCCGGTCCAGCTCGAGCTCGAGATTGACGGCGAGCGGCACGAGGGAGTGACCGCCATCGCTCAGAACTCGGACCCGTTCACCTACTTCGCACGCGTCCCCATCCGGATCTGCGAGGACATCGAGCTCGACGACGGCACGCTCTCGATGGCCCTGCTTCACCGCGCCAAGCAGCGCGACATGCTGCCGATCGCCGCCCGGGTGCTGAGCAAGCGGCTGCACGCGACCAAGCATCGGCAGATCGACGAGTTCGACGACGTCGCCGAGGCGATGGTCCGCTCGATCTCCATGGACAAGGACGGGCAGCCGCGCCCCTTCCCTGTGCAGGTCGACGGCGACTACATCGGCGAGCACACCGAGCTGACCTTCGGGGTCGACCCCGAGGCGCTCACGGTCGTTGCGTAGGGACGGCTTCGCCATATAGCCGCGGCCACAAGCGGCCGCCCCACATGAGTCGCTACGGCCTTCGGCCTCCGCTCCAAGGTGGAGCGGCCTTGGTGGCCGCTACTTGTGTTTCGCCGTGAAGTTGACCTTGCTCTTGCCTGCTGAGCAGAGGTCCTGCTGGGCGAAGTGGTAGATGGCGTAGCCCTGGATCTCGTTCGGCTCCACGAACCTGCCGTGGATCATGTCGATCTTGTTCCCGAAGAACGTGTGGGTGAGGGTGAAGCTGCGGTTCCGGCCGAGCTTCTTGCTCGCGTTGCTGTCCTGCGTGAAGACCGGGGTTGAGATGCAGCTATCGCGCGCGACCGAGGGCTCGGTCGTGATCGTGACCTTGCCCTTCTTGACTGTGAACTGAATCGCTCGGAACGAGTCGGCGACCGCCTGCTGAGTCGTCTTGCCCTTGTACTTCCCGGTCTTGATCGGCGTCCCGGCCCCGGCGACCGCCCATTGCATGGCGACGACGAGCAGAGCCAGCGGAATGGCGATGGGGATCCTGCGAAGTGTCCTGGGTCCTCTCAACATTCCTCTCCTCCCCGGCCCGCTCTGACAGTATCGTGGACGTGGGCGCCCAGGACCCTAATTGCCGGTTCTGTCAGATCATCGCCGGCGACGAGTCCGGGCACCGGGTCTTCGAGGACGAGCGCACGATCGCCTTCCTCGACAATCGCCCCCTCTTCCCGGGTCATGCGCTGCTCGTTCCGCGCGAGCACCACGAGACGCTCGCGGACCTGCCCGATGACCTGGTGGGGCCACTGTTCGCCAACGCACGGCGGCTCTCCGTGGCGGTGCCGAAGGCCATGCGGAAGCCCGGCTCCTTCGTGGCCCTCAACAACGTCGTCAGCCAGAGCGTTCCTCATCTCCACATCCACGTGGTGCCGCGCAAACCCAAGGACGGGCTGCGCGGGTTCTTCTGGCCGCGCACGAAGTACGCCTCGGAGGACGAGATGGGGAAGGTCGCTGAGCGGATCCGGAAGGCCGTCGCCGCACCTAGCTGAGCTTCGCCTTTGCGCTGACGGGCGAGCCGAACGGGACGCCAGCGGTGACGGTCACCTTCGCCTTCTTCTTGCGGCTCAACTTGCCCTTCCCGGCCTTGTTCAGCTTCAGGACGGGCGCGTTGAAGCCCTCCAGCAGCGTGGTGGTCGCCTTGGCGATCGTCGTCTTGCCCAGCTTCGCCGTCAGGGTGACGCCCTCGACCCGGGTGGTCGGCGTCATGTTGAGCTTCAGGCCCTTCTTGATCGTCTGCTTCAGGTTCCTCCGCGCCACCTTGATCGACGATGACGGGCGGGCCTGCGGCGCTCCGCTCGACGTCACGTGCAGGGTGCCGGACATCGTGGTCGGGTGGACGGTGCAGTAGAAGATGTAGTCGCCGGCCGGCAGGTACTGCGTTCCCTCGACGCCGGCGGTGCCGCCGGAGAGGGTCGGGGTCCGGAAGAGGGCCTGGCCGTCCGGGCCGGACTGCCGCGCCGTCACGTTGTGGCTTCCGCCGTCGTCCCGGAACGGGACCACTGCGCCCTGCTCGGTGTTGTAGACCGACGACGAGTAGGCGTCGGCCGGGCCGGCGACGATGGTGTCGGAGGCGGCCAGCGCCGATCCCCCCGCGAACAGGACTCCCACCGCCACGATGGCAAGCCCGAACACCATCCCTCGCCGGCGATTCCCTCGCTGCTTCGACTCTTCCCTGCGTCGGAACACGTGTACTCCCTCCTACGTCCCGCCGGCCTTGGCGGATTGACTTTCGGTCAGACGGTATTGGAACACTCAGCCGGTCGGAGTGACTCGGTATGCGTCGAAGACCGAGTCGACGTTCCGCAGCCGCGAGATGCACTGCTTGAGCTGCTCGGTGTCACCGACCTCGAGCACGAAGCGGTTCTTCACCATCGGGTGCTTGGTCGTGCATCGCGCCTCCAGGATGTTCAGGCCCGCCTCCGCGAAGGTGCGCGAGAGGTCTTCGAGGAGGCGCGTTCGGTCCCAGGCATCGACCTGGAGCTCCACGCGGTAGGAGGACTCGTTGTCGCCGTCCCACGCCACCTCCGTGAAGCGCTCCGGCGCCTTCTTGAGCGCTGCGACGTTCTTGCAGTCCGCGCGGTGGACGGTGATGCCTCGGCCGAGCGAGACGTAGCCGACGATGTCGTCCCCGGGCACCGGGCGGCAGCACTTGGCGAGCCGCACGGCGACGTCCTCGATGCCTTTCACCTTGATGCCGAAGCTGGTCGCCTCGCGGGTGCGGCGGCGGGCCTCGTCGGTCCCCTTGATCAGGCCCTCGGCCGGCTCCTCCTCGACCACCTCGCCGCGCTTCAGGCGCTGCATCACCTTGTTGGTGACGACCTTGGTGGAGATCTTCGACTGCCCGAGCGCGATGTAGAAGTCGTCCGCCTTGCGGAAGCCCATCTCGCGGATCACGTCGACGATCAGCGGAGAGCCGGCCAGCTTGGGATAGGGCAGGCCCTGCTTCTTGAAGGCCTGGGCGAGGTCGTCGCGGCCCTTGTGCTCCGCATCGTCCCGGCCCTCGCGCTGGAACCAGGCACGGATCTTGTTGCGGGCTCGGCTCGTTCGGACCAGCTTGAGCCAGTCGCGCGACGGGCCCCTGCCCTGCTTGGCGGTCAGCACCTCCACGATGTCGCCGCTGCGGAGCTGGTAGTGGAGCGGCACTATCTTGCCGTTCACCTTGGATCCGACGCAGTGGTGACCGACGTCGGTGTGGATCGAGTACGCGAAGTCGAGCGGCGTGGAGCCGGCGGCCAGGTTCTTGACCTCGCCCTTCGGCGTGAAGACGAAGACCTCGTCCTCGAAGAGGTCGACCTTGAGCGCCTCCAGAAAGGCCTGCGGGCCCTGGTTCTGCTCGTTGTCGAGCAGCTGGCGCAGCCAGGTCATCTTCTGCTTCGGATCCCCGTCGGCGCCGCCCTCCTTGTAGATCACGTGCGCGGCGATGCCGTACTCGGCGAGCTCGTGCATCCCAGGGGTCCGGATCTGAATCTCCAGCGGCCGGCCCTCCGGCCCGATCACGGTGGTGTGGAGCGCCTGGTATGCGTTCGCCTTGGGCATGGCCACGAAGTCCTTGAAGCGCCCGGGCAGGGGCTTCCACAGGGAGTGCACGATGCCGATCGCGCCGTAGCAGTCCTTGACGGAGCCGACCAGGACGCGCATCGCGGTCAGGTCGAAGATCTCGTTGAACTCCCGGCCCTTGCGGGTCATCTTCGTGTAGATCGAATAGAAGTGCTTGGCGCGGCCTGAGATCTCGGCGTCGATCCCGACCTTGGACAGCTCCTTGGCGAGAAACTCGCCGGCCTCCTCGACGTAGCGCTCGCGCTCGGCGCGCTGCTGCGCGACGAGCTCCTTGATCTCGTCGTACTTGCGCGGGTGGAGCGTGGCGAACGAGAGGTCCTCGAGCTCCCACTTGATCGCGTGGATGCCGAGTCGGTGTGCCAGCGGGGCGAAGATCTCGAGCGTCTCGCGCGCCTTCTCCTGCTGCTTCTGCTTCGGCAGCGCGCCGATCGTGCGCATGTTGTGGAGGCGATCGGCCAGCTTGATCAGGATCACCCTGACGTCGGTGGCCATCGCGACCATCATCTTCCGGTAGTTCTCGGCCTGCCTCTCGTCGCGGCTCTTGAAGGTGATCTCCGTGAGCTTCGTGACACCGTCGACCAGCTGGGCAATCTCGTCACCGAAGTCCGCGCGGACCTGATCGAGGCTGGCGCTCGTGTCCTCGACGGTGTCATGGAGGAGAGCCGCGCAGAGGGTCGCGGTGTCGAGGCGCAGGCCGGCGCAGATCCGGGCCACGCCGAGGGGATGGGTGATGAAGTCCTCCCCCGATTTCCGCTCCTGGCCGGCGTGGCTCTCGCAGGCGAAGGCGAAGGCGCGCTCGATCTCCTGGCGGTCGATGGTCTCGGTGGCATCCGAGGCGTGCTCCTCGATCACCGCGAAGAGGTCGCCGAGCAGGGCGCGCTGGTCCGCGGTCAGCTCGCGGGTGATCGGGTCGGCGCGCGGCGCCGGACCGTGCCCGTCGACCTCGCCGACGCGGGTGTGGCCGCGGCGATCGGCGTCGCGCACGGCGCCGTTGCCGTCAAGGGCCCCACCCTTGCCGGTCTCGGTTACGTCTGTGCTCTTGCTTGGAGAAATCGGATGGCCTCCTGGTGTCTGGCGATACAGGCCCCGTAGGCCCGGGATCGCCCCAGATCGGTCCTCTCCGAGGATAAGACCCGCACGGCGGGGGTGGCGCGATCACCCTTCCATTCGCACAGTCCGAGCTCGCTGAGAACCCGCACGCAGCGGGCGGCCGTCTCGGGCGTGCGTGGGTAATCGGAGTCGCCGGCGAGGGCTGCGCGGAGGGCGGGGCCCTCAGCCTCTCCCCCGCATTCGACAAGCGAGCGCCAGATCTCGGCGATCGAGCGGCGGAGGTCCCATTCCCGGCCGAGCAGGCGATCCGCCAGCTGCAGCTCCGCGGGGCCGTAGGCGAGATGGAGGTAGCCACGGTCGTCCGGGTTGGCTTGGGCCAGGCCCTCCAGCGCTTCGCTCGGCGCGGGATCGATAACCACCACATGCCGGAACTTGCGCGGGGCATCGGGCCGCCGAGCCACCACCGTCCAATCGACCAGGACCAGGCCGGCGCCCTTGGGAGTGCGCAGGGCCGCGTCAGAGGATTCGGAGCCGCAGCGGCAACATGCGATCCGCGGGAGGGATGCGCCGAACCGGCGCGGATCCGCGGCGGCGGACGCAAGCTTGGCGCGGCGGCCGGCATCGGCGCAGATCGCCAAGACGGGCTCGCCGCTGGAGATCAGTTCGGCGAGCGAGGCGACTGCCGCGCCGCCGCGGCGGTCGATCAACTCGCGTCCCGGGCCCTCCGCCGCACGGACGTCGAGGAGCGCACCGGGACGCCCGGCCGCGACGCGATCGAGCTCATGCTCCAGCCGCTCCCACCATTCGACGTCCGCGGCGGGGCAGCCATCGCCGCAGGGTCGGCTCTCCGACTCGCCCGGGGCGGCGCTGAGCGGATAGAGCTCCCGCACCACCACACGTGGCTGCTCGGCGCCGTTCCAGCGGTCGACCTCGAGCTCCACCGACAGGTCCAGTTGCTGGTCCTCGCGGCGGGAGATCTCGCCGTTCATCCCGAACGCCACGCCGGCGGCCCGCCCCGCCCCGCTCTCGAGCTGGAAGCGAGAGTGCTTTCCCTCCTCGCCGAGCGGACGCACCTCGCGCAGGCGGCCGGACGGGACGAGCAGCCGCGGGCCCGGATTTCCCATGCCGAACGGGCCGAGGCTCTCCAGCTGGCGCGCGAGGTCCATTCCGATGCCCTCGCGCCCCACGCCGACCAGGGCGTCGAGGCGCTGGTGGCGGACCAGGTCCTCCGGGCCGATCGCCGACCCGGCATGCTCGATGAATGCCTCACGGAACTCATCGAGGCGGCCCGCCTCCAGCTCGAGGCCGGCCGCGGCGCGATGGCCGCCGTACCGGGTCAGGTGCTCGGCTGTGGCGTCGAGGGCGGCGACGAGGTCGAAGCCGGGGATGCTGCGGGCCGATCCCTTGGCTCGCTCGCCGTCCAGGGAGAGCAGGATCGTGGGCTTGAAGTGCCGCTCGACCAGGCGCGACGCGGCGATCCCGACCACGCCGGGGTGCCAGCCCTCGCCGGCCAGCACCAGCGCGGGTGCGTCCGCGAGGGAATCCGGCAGCGTCGAGCGGGCGCGCTCGGCCTCCTCGATGACCTTTCGCTCCGTCGAGCGCCGCTCGGCGTTGGCGCGATCGAGCTCGGCGGCGATCGCGGCGGCGCGGTCGGGGTCGTCGGTGAGCATCAGCTCGACCCCCGCGTCCGCCCGGTAGAGGCGCCCTGCCGCATTGATCCGCGGCCCGAGGCGGAAGCCGAGAGAGCCCGCGTCGACGGTCTCCGGATCCACCGAGGCGGCGGCCATCAGCGCTCGCAGGCCGACACGCGGTCTCTCGCGGAAGATCCGCAGGCCCTCGCGGACGAGGCGGCGGTTCTCCCCCACCAGCGGGACCATGTCGGCCACGGTGGCGAGCGCGACGAGATCGAGCTGGCCGTCGGTCGGGTGCCGCCGGCCCCTCACCGTCTCGGTCGCGCCTCGGCCCGCGGCGTCGCAGAGCGCGGTGGCCAGCTTGTAGGCGACGCCGGCGGCGCAGAGACCCTCGAACGGGTAGCCGGAGACGACCGGATGGATGATCGGGCAGTCCGGCAGCTGCTCGGGCGGCAGGTGATGGTCCGTGACCACGACCTGCATCCCGGCTGCCCGGGCGGCCGCGACCTCCTCGGCCGAGCCGATCCCGCAGTCGACGGTGATGACGAGCTCGGTCCCACGGCGGCTCAGCTGCTCGACGCTCGACATCGTCAGGCCATATCCGTCGGAGAGCCGGTCCGGGATGAACCAGTCGGACTCGGCACCCAGGGAGCGGAGGGTCGAGACGAGGATGGCGGTCGAGGTGACGCCGTCGACGTCGTAGTCGCCGTGGATGGTGATCCGGCCCCGGTCCCGAGCGACCGAGAGGATCAGGTCGCAGGTCTCCTCCATGCCGCTGAACTCGCTGGGCTCGTGGGCCTCGCGCGCCTCGAGGAAGCGGCGGGCGGCATCGACCGTCCGGTAGCCGCGCCGCACCAAGGTCACGGCCACGGGCTCGGCCAGCTCGAGCTCCGCGGCCAGGCGTCTGACCTCGCCGTAGTCGTACGGATCAGCCTGGAATGCTCGCGCTGGTCCGGTCGAGGCCATCCGACCATCTTGAGTTCGGCCCCCGACGGAACCACCCCCGTCAGGGCTGGGTCAAGGCTCGAACGGCTTGAGCCACCTCCCGTGGGTGACAGCGTCGCAGTTCGTCGGGGAGATCCTGGACGGCGCCGGGGCGGAGTTGCGGCAGATCGACCGGACCGGGACGTGCCGCGGTGGCCGCGAGGACGCGGACGAGGTCTGGGCTATGGCCGAGGTCATGGCCGCGGCGCGAGTTCGACGGGACGTTGCGGCTGGACGATCTGGACGTCCTCGGCCGCGGCCCCGGTCCCGATCGATGCGCCGGTCGTGGCCGCGCGACGGGTCATGCCGCTGCCGAGTGCCCGCGAACGACGGCTGGCCCTGCGACTCCGTGCCAGCGAACTCGTCGGCCTCATGGAGGCGACGGACATCGCCGATCCGGAGGCCGCGGCGGCACGTGACGAGCTGACCAGCGAGCTCGAATCTCTCGCCCGGTCCGCGGCGACCACCTCGGACGAGGCTCGATCCCTGGGTCTCGACCCCCTGACCTTCCGCACGATCGCGCTCGACGACGGCGCCGGCGCCAACCTCCTCCAGGTCGCGCCGCTGCCCGACAAGCACAGCTACTCGTCGCTCAGCACCTACGACCGCTGCCCGCTCCAGTACGCCTTCCACTACGTCTACCGGATGCCGCCGCGCGAGGAGCCCGTGGCCGCGTTCGCGTTCGGGTCCACCGCGCACGAGGCCTTCGAGGCGTTCACCAAAGACCGTCGCGAGCGCGCGGCCCGTGGCGACGAACCGCCCACTCGCGAGGACCTCGAGGCCGCGTTCCGGGCGCGCTGGACCCCGACCGGGTTCGGCGACAAGGCGACCGAGGAGAGCTACCAGCGGCGGGTCGCGACCCTGCTCGACAACTTCTGGTCGGGCGAGGTCAGCAGCCTGTCCGAGGCACTCCACGAGGAACTCGACTTCGAGCTGACCCTCGAGCCCGACGACGGCTCGCGCGCCCGTCGTCATCACCGGCCAGATCGACCGGATCGACCGCCTGCCCTCGGGCGGCATCGAGGTCATCGACTACAAGACCGGCAAGGTCTCATCCCAGAAGGGCGTCGACGAGAGCCTCCAACTGTCGATCTACGCGCTGGCCTGCCGCGACGCGCTCGGCCTCGGGACGCCGGAACAGGTGACGCTCTACTTCACGGAGAGTGCCCTGCGGCTGTCGACGACCCGTTCCGATGAACAGTTCGACGCGGCCGCGGGCGGACGTGCTGGCCCGGATCTCGCAGATGCGTGCCGGGGAGTTCGCCGCGACGCCCTCGACCTGGGCCTGCCAGTACTGCGACTACCGCGCGATGTGCCCGGAGCGCGTGTGATGGGTCAGACGTTGCGCCACGGATGCGTGCCGTACACGCGCTTTGAACACAAACACGCTCGACCGGGCCCCCGTTTCGACCCAGATCGTCGAATCTGGGACCCCGCCACGCTCATTCGTTCGGATACCGCGCCTGTGACACGCGCCGCCGCGACGCCGATGTGCCCGGAGCGCGTGTGATGGGTCAGACGTGGGGCAGGCCGAGCAGGCCTGGGACCGAGAGGCTGTCCTCGAGGGACTCCCACCAAATGGCAGCACCGTCCTCGATGATCTCGAGATCCTGCCTCTGCTTGGGCGTGGCGTCTGCCAGCCATTTGAACCACTCGACCGGAACGAGGAGTTCTCGCCCATCGGCGAGCGTCACGCGCAGCCGATCGCCGGTGACCTCAGCCGCGACGGCGGTCGGGTGGCTGATCGGGGAGCTGACCGAAGAAGTCATTCCATTGCCTCATCATCGATTCTCGGCTGGCGACCACGATTCGCCGGATCCGAGCGATTTCGCGAGGAGTGTACCCCCGCGAGTCCCTGATCCTGACCGGCTTCAGCCAGAATGCAGCGCCGCCGTCGGCGGAACGGACATGGACATGCGGCGGTTCCCGGATGGCTCGGTTCTCGTTCGAGTGGAAGTAGAACCGATACGGCCCGAAGCGGTGGACGACTGGCACGCATACCTCGCCGATTCGATCGGCGGGGCGACATCATCGCCAGACTGGCTGCACTGGCGCTTATCAGGGTTCGCTCCTCCCATGAGGCGCGCCAAGCGGTTGACCGTTGATCAGGCAGCGCCCTCGGCGACGCGGCGGCGCGCCTCCACGGGACCGTCGCCATACGGATTCGGTTCCCCGTCGTTGAAGCGTGCCCATCGCACGAGCCGCGGGCCGGCGGAAACCAGGTGGAAGGTCCCGTCCGCGAATTCGGCATCGAGCGACAACGTCCGCGGCGACCGGCCACCGTCCACGGTCGCGATGATCACGGGCCAGGCTTCCAGCGTCGAGTCGAACCGTGCGAGAACACGATTGGACGGGATGAGTCGGAGCCGGTATGCGACCGCACCATCGACGAAGATCTCGGTCTTTTCCCCGGGCTTTCGTGCTCCTCGGCCGATCTCGGCCTTGCTCCAGTCGAGGTGGCTGGTGTCGGGGCGCTCGTCGTCGGGATCCGAGCGGGAAGGGCGTTCAGCGACGTTCGTATTCATGTCGTTCGCGCTTCGTGGCGCGCCATGCGGAGATGATCCGCGGCTTCGTGCCGCCCTCGGACGTTACCACCCGGGACTCACCTGATGCCGACGCTCGAGGACCGATTGGCCGGGGCCGTGTGGGGCCACCTCATCGGTGACGCGGTCGGGGTGCCCTACGAGTTCGGGCCGGCGCGCCCGCGCGGAGACCGTCGTCTTCGGCACGAAGGGCGTCCACGGTCAGCCGCCGGGGACGTGGAGCGACGATGGGTCGCTCATGCTGGCGCTGCTCGATTCGCTGCTGACGACCGGCTTCGACACGACCGACCAGGCGCGCCGCGCCCTCGCCTGGTACGACGACAAGGCGTACACGCCCGACGACGACGGCAGGTTCGACATCGGCAATGCGACCGCCGCGGCCATTCGCGCCTTCAAGTCCGGGACACCCGCCGAGGACGCCGGCCCGAGCCACGACCGGGCGAACGGCAACGGCTCGCTCATGCGCATCCTGCCGCTCGCGCTCGTGGAGCGCCGCGCCGACGAGATGCTCCGGATCCGCCACGCCCACCGAGCCTCGCGGGTGACCCACGGGACCGCCCGCGCCCAGGTCGCCTGTGCCCTCTACACCCTGATCGTCGGTCGACTCCTGACCGGCGACGACAGCCGCACGAACGCCCTCGCGGACGCCCGAGCAAGCCTTCGAGCCGCCTACGTCGAACACGCCATGGCCGACCACCTCGATGCGCTCGACCACCTCGAGGCGTACCCGGACCGCGGCGGCCTCGGTCGCGTCTGGGACAGCTTCTGGTCCGCCTGGGACGCCTTCGCGGGCGCGACCGACTATCGATCGACCATCCAGCGCGCGGTCGCCTACGGCAACGACACGGACACGACCGCGGCGATCGCCGGTGGTCTGGCGGGGACCTATTGGGGTTTCGGCGGCATCCCGCCGGAGTGGCTGAAGGGCATGCGCGGCAAGGCGATCGCCGAGCCGCTCGTCGATCGACTCATCGCGACCATGGGCACGGCCCTGATCCGCGTCGACGAGGTGCCGCTCAGCCGCGTCCCGGGGTTCGTCGATGCGCCCGGTCGCCTCGGCATGACGTTCCTGCCCGGCAAGCACGGCGTCCACGGCCAGGCCGGAGCCCACGACCGAGACCTCGCGATCGATGCCGCCACGCTGCGCTGGCTCGGCGTCGAGACGCTGGTCGTGCTCGTCGAAGATGATGAGCTGGTGAGGGCCGGCGTGCCGGACATCGTCGAGCGCATGGCGGAGAACGGTATCGAGACCATCCGCCACCCGATCCCGGACGGCGGCGTCCCCACCGACCCGAGCGCGTTCGCCGACCTGCTCGCCACCCTGGCGACCCGCATCCGCGATGGCCGGTTCGTGGCCGTCGCCTGCATGGGCGGCCTCGGCCGGACCGGTACCCTCGTGGCGTGCCTGCTGAGGGATGGTGGCCTCGCGGCTGATGAGGCGATCGCATTGACCAGAGAGAGCCGCCACGGCACGATCGAGAATGATCGGCAGGAGGACTTCGTGCGGTCGTGGTCGACGGAACCGACTCGATGACCGCACCCCAGCCTGACGACGGCTCGGCGCCGGTGATCATCACCGGCCAGATCGACCGGATCGACCGGCTGCCCTCCGGCGGCATCGAGGTCATCGACTACAAGACCGGCAAGGTCTCATCGCCAGAAGGGCGTCGACGAGAGCCTCCAGCTGTCGATCTACGCGCTCGCCTGCCGCGACGCCCTCGGCCTCGGCACGCCGGAGCGGGTGACGCTGTACTTCACCGAGTCGGCCCTGCGGCTGTCGACGACCCGGACCGATGAGCAACTCGATGCGGCCCGGGCGGACGTGCTGGCCCGGGTGTCGCAGATGCGTGCCGGCGGCGTTCGCGGCGACGCCCTCGGCGTGGGCCTGCCAGTACTGCGACTACCGGGCGATGTGCCCGGAGCGCGTGTGATGTTGTCGGTTGAGAATCGGTCGGCAAGGCCCTTGGTCTACAAAGAAATAAGGCGCGCCGGCAGGCCCGTTGTTCACCCAGGAGGAGCCGATGAAGATCGCAAACATCCTTGACAAGATCGATGAGCAGCAGTTGTTCGTACCGGCGTTTCAACGTGAGTACGTCTGGAGGCGCGACGACGCCAAGGAGCTGATTGACTCGCTGGTCAAGGAATACCCAACCGGCACGATGCTCTTGTGGGAAACAGGTGCCCCGCCCGAGTTGAAGGGTCCTCACAAGTACGATCCCAAGCAAGGAGCCGTTCGCATACTGCTCGACGGACAACAACGGGTGACAACGCTCTACATGCTGATTCGGGGATCAATTCCTCCGTACTACACGCTGCCAGAGATAACGCACGACACGCGGGGTCTCTTCGTCAACCTTGAGACGCTGGAGCTCGCGTACTACCAGAGACAGAAGATGGCGAAGGACCCTATTTGGCAGAACATCACGGACGTCTTTCAGGGCAAGGTGAGCGCCTTCGAACTCGGTGATCAGCTGGCCGAGGTTGGCAAGGACGCCGGGACCGCGGCCTTGAAGAAGCTCAACGACAACATCAACGCAGTCCACCGGATCAAGGACCGGGAGTTTCCGGAACAGACCATCCCCGTGAAGGCAACGGTTCGAGAAGCGATCAACATCTTCTACAAGGTGAACGCGAGTGGTGTCGCGCTGACGGACGCGGAGCTGGCACTTGCTCAAATATCTGGCTATTGGCCGCAGGCGCGGGACCTATTCAAGGCCAAGCTCGCGAGTCTTGAAAAGGAAGGATTCGTCTTCCGACTTGATTGGCTTATGTATGTCCTGCTCGGTTGCCTGCACCACGTCGGATCAGACATGCGCAAGCTACACGGGGATGAGAACAAGTCGACGCTGGTAGCCGCATGGCAACGACTCGACAAGCAGGTTCTCGACTATGTGGTCAACCTGATGCGAAGCTCGGCCTATGTCGACCATACGGCAGAGATCAATTCGATCTATGCGTTGGTGCCGATCGTCGTCTATTGCTTTGACAAGAACGGATCCCATCTCACCGACGCTGAGATCAAGAAGCTAGTGAAATGGTTCTATTACGCTCAGATAAGAGCCCGATATACGAGTCAGCTACCGCAGAAACTCGACCGCGATCTCCGAATCATCGAGGAATCAAAGCAGCCCTTCGACGATCTGTTGCAGGTCATCGTCGAGGAGGGTGGTCGCCTCGAGGTGATGCCCTACGAGTTCGAGGGAAGGGCAATCCAGCATCCGTTGTTCGGCATGGTGCGCTGGTATCTGAAGAGTCGTGGGGCGGTGTGCTTCAGCACGGGCGTTGCACTACGCCAGAACATGGGCAAGAAGTATCAACTCGAGCTCGATCATATTTTCCCCTACTCGCGTCTCAAGATGGCCGGTTACGGTCATGGCAACCACGTCAAGTACGCGCTCGCCCAGGAATTCACCAACCGAGCGATTCTTACCCAAGTGGCCAACCGGACCAAGGCCACCATGGAAGCGGCGGATTATCTGGCGGACGTGGTCACCCGATTTCCGAAGGCGCTTGAGTTGCAGTGTGTGCCCGAAGATCCTGACCTCTGGGCGATCGATCGCTACGAGGACTTCCTCGCAGCGAGGAGGGCCCTCCTTGCGACGCGATTGACCGAATTCCTCGAGGGGATTACATCCACCGAGGACACTGTCGCCGGAGTGACCTTGGAGCAGGAGATTGCTGAAGGTGAGAGCGACGAGCTAGAACTGAAGGCGACCCTCCGTTGGGACTTGAGCATTCAGATCGTCAACAAGCGCCTCGAAGAAGCCATCGTGAAGACGGTCGCAGCATTCGCCAACTCGCACGGCGGTTCCCTACTGATCGGCGTGAGCGATGACGGCGGAGTAGTCGGTTTAGGTCACGATTGCGCTTCGCTTGGCGGTGTCGACCGCGATGGATTTGAGCTCCACCTGGAGGAATTTCTCAACCAGTCAATCGGAGTCGCATTTGTAGCCTCGAACATACAGATCTCGTTCCCAGAATTGGCCGGCGAAGAGATCTGCCGCGTCGATGTAGGGCCGGCAACGGCGCCCGTACTGATGAAGGTCGCGATGAAGAATGGCCCCTCGGCCGAGAGGTTCTACGCGCGGAGCGGCAATTCTTCTCAGGAGATTCCGCCGAGCCAACTCAAGGCATACTGGGACACCCGGTTCTCATAGATGGCCGAAGCAAGGCGCGAGAGCGTGGTTGGCTCTCCGATCGGCCCTAACGCCAAGCGGATCACAGGGAACCCCGGAGGTGGCAGATCCACGCCTTGTAGAAGGAATCGGGGCCAGACGTGAGTTCGTCAAGCATCAAGAACCACGCGGCCTTCATCTGGTCGGTCGCCGACCTGCTGCGCGGCGACTACAAGCAGTCCGAGTACGGCCAGGTCATCCTGCCGCTCGTCGTGCTGCGCCGCCTCGACTGCGTGCTGGAGCCGACCAAGGCCGCAGGTCCTCGACCGCCACGCCGCAGCTCGCAGGGCAAGGTCGAGAACGTCGAGCCGATCCTCGCAGGCGTCACGGGCGAGCAGTTCTACAACACCTCGCCGCTGACCTTCACGAAGCTGCTCGACGACCCGGCCAACATCGCCGACAACCTGCGCGCCTACATCGCCGGCTTCTCGACCGGCGCCCGCGACGTGCTCGAGAAGTTCGACTTCGACGCCCAGATCGACCGGCTCGACCGGGCCAACCTGCTCTACCTGGTCGTCGTCGAAGTTCGCCGACATCGACCTGCACCCCGACGCCGTCTCGCAACCTGGAGATGGGCTACCTCTACGAGGAGCTGATCCGCAGGTTCTCCGAGCTCTCGAACGAGACCGCCGGCGAGCACTTCACGCCGCGCGAGGTCATCCGGCTGATGGTCAACCTGCTGTTCATCGAGGACGACGACGCTGCTCCGGAAGCCGGGCATCGTGCGGACGCTGTTCGACCCGGCCTGCGGCACCGGCGGGATGCTGTCGGTCGCCGAGGACTACCTCCGCGAGCTCAACCCGCAGGCGCGCGCTCGAGGTCTACGGCCAGGAGCTGAACGCCGAGACCTACGCGATCTGCCGCTCCGACATGATGCTCAAGGGCCAGGACGCCGTCGCACATCGTGCTCGGCAACTCGCTTCACCGAGGACGGCCACGCAGGGCGCACGTTCGACTACCTGCTCGCCAACCCGCCGTTCGGCGTGGAGTGGAAGAAGGTCGCAGACGCGATCAAGGACGAGGCACGAGACGAAGGGCTTCGCCGGCCGCTTCGGCGCCGGGCTGCCGCGCATCAACGACGGCTCGCTTCCTGTTCCTCCAGCACATGATCTAGCAAGATGAAGCGCCCCGAGGAGGGCGGCGGCCGGCTCGCGATCGTCTTCAACGGCTCGCCGCTGTTCACCGGCGGCGCCGGCTCGGGCGAGTCCGAGATCCGCCGCTGGATCATCGAGAACGACTGGCTCGAGGCCATCGTCGCCCTGCCCGACCAGCTCTTCTACAACACCGGCATCTCCACCTACTTCTGGATCGTCACCAACCGCAAGCGCCCGAGCGGCGGGGCAAGGTCCAGCTCGTCGACGCCCGCGAGCTGTTCACGAAGATGCGCAAGAGCCTCGGCGAGAAGCGCAAGGAGATCAGCGACGACCAGATCGCCGAGATCACCCGCCTGTACGGCGACGTTCGAGGACGACGAGCGGGTCAAGATCTTCCCCAACGAGGCGTTCGGCTTCCTGCGGATCACCGTCGAGCGCCCGCTCCGGCTCCGCTGGGAGGTCACCGACGCGACCCTGCCGGCGCATCGAGGCGTCGACGGGCTGGGCGAAGCTGACCGAGCCCGAGCGCCTGGCGCTCGTGGACCGACTCGACGGCGCTCGACGGCCTCGCGTCGACCGACCGGGCCGAGGTCGCCCAAGCGCCTCGGCCCGCTGCCGAAGGCCATCGAGAAGGCGGTCTGGGACGCCCTCGCGGTGCGCGACCCCGACGCCCCGGTCATCACCGACCGCAAGGGCAACCCGAGCCCGACCCCGACCTGCGCGACAACGAGAACGTCCCGCTCCCGGGGCCGGTCGACGGCTTCGACGAGGACCCGACCGAGCGCCTCGCCTCGCCGCCGTACCGCACCGCCATCGACGCACTACCTCGCGGCCGAGGTCCTCCCGTACGTCCCCGACGCCTGGGTCGACCACGCCAAGACCAAGATCGGCTACGAGATCCCGCTCACCCGCCACTTCTACATGTACGTGCCGCCGCGCCCGCTCGCCGAGATCGACGCCGAGATCAAGGCGCTCGAGGCGGAGATCCAGCGGCTGCTCCGCGAGGTCACGGAGTGACGCGACGTCGCCGGCCTGCAAGAGTGCTCGCGGAGCTCGGCAGGTCGATCACGCCGGATCGTCAGCGACGTCGACGAGGTCCGTGACTGCGATCTCGCGTACTCGCGGCGCGATCGTCATGGTCGCGAGCGACCGGAGGATCGACGCTGCGACGACACGCCGCCGAGATCGCGCAGCTACGGGTCGCTCCGAGCCGGGCGACGTTGTCGTTCGACGGACTGCGGGCGTTCGGCGAGCGGCATCGGTCGGCGCCGTCGGACCTCGTCGGCATGACGTCGGCGTACTGCGTCCTGCTCGGCCGCGACCGCGGACGTCGATGCCGCGGTTCCTCGTATGGCTCGCAGTCGCAGACGGTCGCTCGCGGAGTCGCTGCCGAGCGGTGGCGTCGACCATCCGAGCTCAACGTCGGACACGTTCGGGGAGTTCGCCGTTCCGTGTCCCGCCGCTCGATGAGCAGCGGGCGATCGCCGACTACCTCGACGCCGAGACTGCACGCATCGACGCCCTCATCGAGGTACGAAGCGCGACAGGTCGAGCTCTGCTCGAGCAGCGCCGCGGCATCGACGGGCTCAGTCCCTGGGCACTTGACGGTCGAGCGGACTCGGTCGAGTGGCACGTCGACCGAACTGCGGGGGTAGCGTCGTGCACCGACGGCGACTGGATCGCGGCCGTTCATCACCGGCGACGGGTCTCGTCGATCCAGACTGCGGCATGTCGGGATGGCCTCGACCGGACCAGGCTGCCGCTCGACCGACGAGACGTCGAGCGCCCTCGAGTGCACGCGAGGTCCGTGGCCCGGCGACATCGTGTTCGCACTCGCGCTGGACCGGCTGGGCGCGGCTGCGTCGCGCCGATCTCGGCGACCGAATGGCGTATCGGTAGGATGTTGTGATCATGCGGCCCGTCAGGCGTCTGACTCCGTGCCTGGGTCCGTGCTACTCAGCTCGCGACGCGTCAGCTCGCTGGCAGATGCGATGCTCGCGGCACCACGGTGCCGCGGCCTCAACTCGCGGATCGATCGGAGAGCTCCCGATGCCCGTCCCGCCGCTGGGAGCAGCGGCGGAGCGTCGAGCGAGTCGAGCGCGACTCGGCAGCGTTGACGCCCACGTCGACGGCGCTGGAGCGCCAGATCGAGCTGCTTGCTCGAGCGCCGCCAGGCCCTCATCACCGCGGCCGTCACCGGCCAGCTCGAGATCCCGGGGTCGCCGCGTGAAGGCCGACGAGCGCGGCGTTCGAGGACGCCATCACCGGTCGCTCGTTGAGGACGGCGGCTACCGCGTCTGCAAGTGGGGGACGAAGCCCGAGTGGGCCGGCGACTTCGACCGAAGCTGCGGCCTCGACACGGCCGAGCTGTTCGCGTTCCTCGCGGAGACCCAGCCGAGGCCTGGGAGCGCCTCGTCGAGGTCCACGGCGGCGAGGCCGGCGCCCGTCCAGCAGTTCGCCGAGCGGCTGGCGAAGCAGATCGACGAGCGCGGCACGGTCGATGTCCTGCGCCACGGCGTCAAGGACCACGGGCTCGAGTTCCGGCTCGCCTACTTCCGCCCGCCCACGGCCTGACGCCCGAGCTGGTCGAGCAGTACGAGGCGAACCGGCTGACCGTCACCCGCCAGCTGCCCTACGACGCGGCGCCGACGAAGCCCTCGACCTGTGCCTGTTCGTCAACGGCATCCCGGTCGCCACCGCCGAGCTGAAGAACCCGCTGACCGGCCAGACCGTCGAGCACGCGAAGGAGCAGTACCGGACGGACCGCGACCCCCGAACTGACCCTCGCCCGGCGGGCGCTCGTCCACTTCGCGGTCGACCCGGACCAGGTCGAGATGACGACGCGGCTCGACGGGCCGGCAAGACCCGGTTCCTGCCGTTCAACCGCGGCGACGACGGCGGCAAGGGCAACCCGCCCGACCCGACCGGCTACCGGACCGTACCTGTGGGAGGAGGTCTGGGAGCGCGACGCCTGGCTCGACCTCCTCGGCCGTTCGTCCACGTCGAGCCGGGCGAGGGGCCGACGCACGCGGCGAAGCTCAAGACGAGCTCGGTCATCTTCCCGCGGTACCACCAGTGGGACGCCGTCCGCCGGCTCGAGGCCGACGCGCGCGCGCCGACGGCGCCGGGCAGAACTATCTCGTCCAGCACTCGGCGGGATCGGGCAAGTCCAACACCATCGCCTGGCTGGCCCACCGGCTCTCGTCCTGCACAGCGACCGACGACGAGCCGGTCTTCGACAAGGTCGTCGTGATCACCGACCGGGTCGTCCTCGACCGCCAGCTCCAGGACACGTCTACCAGTTCGAGCACGCGCGGGCGTCGTCGTGCGGATCGACCAGGACAGCGCCCAGCTCGCGGAGGCGCTCGCGGGCGAGCAGAGCCGGATCATCATCACGACGCTGCAGAAGTTCCCGTTCGTCCTCGACAAGGTGACCGACCTCGGGCAGCGCCGCTTCGCGGTCATCGTCGACGAGGCCCACTCGTCCCAGACCGGCGAGGCCGCCAAGGACCTCAAGGCGGCCCTCGGCGGGCGTCCGCCGAGGCGCAGCTGAGGCTCGCCGAAGGCGCGGAGGCCGAGGACGCGCCGGCGGACCGCAGGACGCGCTCGCGGCGCACGGTCGCGGCCCGGGGACGCCAGCCGAACCTGTCGTTCTTCGCGTTCACCGCCACACCGAAGGCCAGGACCCTCGAGCTGTTCGGGCAGCCCGACGCGCGACGGGCAACACGCGGCCGTTCCACCTGTACTCGATGCGCCAGGCCATCGAGGAGGGGTTCATCCTCGACGTGCTGGCCAACTACATCGACCTACGCAGACGTACTGGAAGCTCGCCAAGGCCGATCGCCGACGACCCCGAGTTCGACACGCGCAAGGCGCGGCGCGCATCGCCCGGTTCGTCGTCGCTGCACCCGCACAACCTCGCCCAGAAGGCCGAGGTCATCGTCGAGCACTTCCGCGACCACACCCGCCACAAGATCGGCGGCCGGGCCAAGGCGATGGTCGTCACCCGTCCCGGCTGCACGCCGTGCGCTACAAGCAGGCGTCGACGCCTACATCGCGAGCAAGGGCTACGACGACAGCGAGGCGCTCGTCGCGTTCTCCGGGCACGGTCGATCGACGACGACGCCGAGTTCACCGAGGCCGCCATCAACGGCTTCCCCGAGGGCCAGACGGCCGAGCAGTTCGACGAGCCGACGAGTACCGGCGTCCTCGTCGTCGCCGAGAAGTACCAGACCGGCTTCGACCAGCCGCTGCTGCACACGATGTACGTCGACAAGAAGCTCGCGGTCGCCGCCGTCCAGACCCTGTCCCGGCTCAACCGGACCCACCCGGGGAAGACGACACCTTCGTCCTCGACTTCGGCAACGAGGCCGAGGACATCAAGGACGCGTTCGAGCCCTTCTACGAGGCGACGTCGCCGAGCCCGACCGACCCGAACCTGCTCCACGACATGGCCGACCGGCTACTCGGCCTTCAGGTCATCGACATGATCGAAGCCGCAGCGATCGCGGCCCTCAT